>CAVPMN010000026.1:0-8789 GCA_963706425.1 uncultured Iamiaceae bacterium | reverse complement strand
CGCCCAGGTCACCGCGAGCGGCATCGGCATCATCATCGGTGCGGGGGTCTACGTGCTGTTGGGCGCGGCGACCGCCGAGGCCGGCGGCGCGGTGTGGCTCTCCTTCGGCGTGGCCGGCGTCCTCAGCGTGCTCACCGCCCTGTCCTACTGCGAGCTGGCGGCGATGTTCCCCGCCGCCGGTGCGGAGTTCGAGTACACGCGTCGGGTCGCCCCAGGCTGGGTCGCGTTCCTCGTTGGCTGGGTCATGTTCGTCGGCCTCATCGTGGCCGGGGCCGCCGTGGCGCTCGGCTTCGCCCGCTACCTCCGCTACTTCGTCGACGTCCCCACCCAACTCGGTGCGGCGGCCCTCGTGCTCGCGGTGAGCGGCGTCGCCCTCGTCGGGCATCCGCCGATCGGCGTCGCTCACGTTGGCGTTCTCGGTCATCCAGGTCGGCGGCCTGGTCGCGGTGGCCCTGATCGGGCTGCCGCACCTGGGCGACCAGGACCTCCTCGTAGGTGCGTCGGCCACTGGCGTCCTACAAGGCGCAGCGCTGGTCTTCTTCGCGTTCATCGGGTTCGACGAGGTCATCACCCTCTCGGAGGAGACGCGAGACCCCGTGCGCACCGTGCCGCGCGGCCTGCTGCTCGCGCTCGGGATCTCGACGGTGCTCTACATGGCGGTGGCGGTCGCCGGGGTGAGCGTGCTCGGCGCTGCCGGGCTCGCCGACGCCGAACAGCCGTTGGCCGACGTCATGGCGACGGCGGTGGGCGGCTTGAGCTCGGACGTGGTGGCGCTGATCGCCCTGGCGGCAACCACCAACACGACCCTGCTGGTGATCACCGCGTCCTCACGCCTGCAGTACGGGATGGCCGAGAAGGGCGCGCTGCCGCCCCTGATCGGCGCGGGTGAGCGCCCGGGGGGTGCCGTGGATCGCCGTGCTGGTGGCCGCCGCGGTCGCCCTGGGTGGGGTGGCGATCGGCGACCTGACCCTCGTCGCCAGCGTGACCGACTTCGCGGTCTACCTCGTGTTCCTGGCCGTCAACGCGGTCGTCATCGTGTTGCGCTGGCGCCAGCCCCACCGGCTGCGCCCCTTCCGGATCCCGTTCGCGGTGGGTCGGGTTCCGGTGCCGGCGGTCCTCGCCTTCGTGGTCGTGCTCGTGATGATCCCGGGCCTCGATCCGGCCGCGATCGGGTTGGGGATGGTGCTCGTGCTCGTCGGGTTGGCGGTGCACCTCGCGCTGGTTCGCTGGGGCTCGGCCCCGATGGTGCCGAGCCTGCCTCCCGTGGGCGAGGATGGGGTGATGCGTCGGACACGGGTGAGCGAGGACGACGCCGCGATGGCGGCCGAAGCGCTCGGCATCGACTTGTCGGTGGTGCCCTGGAGCCTCGACGAGCTCCGGCGTGGCCTCAACTCGGAGCTCGGGCACGGGACGGTCGATCCCGACACGAACGTCACCGACGACGACTTGGTCATCATGGCCAAGATCGCCCTGGCCCACCTCAACGAGATCCCCGACTACTACACGCGGTTGGCGGCCATGGAAGCCGAAGCGTTCACCGAGCAGGAAGCAGCACGACGCCGCCGGAGTGACTGACCCGGAGCGCAGTCCACCTACCGGCGGATGTTCCGTGGACAATGCGGCCGTCGTACCGGCCCGCTCGATGCGCTCACGATGCCCCGAGGGCGTCTGCGGCGGTTCGGCCCGCCGCTGCCTTCCGACGAAGCGACCGGCAACCAGCTCGCGATCGACGTCGTCACATCTCCCGAACGGGAACTCGGCCTCCCCGACACGCCGCTCGGCCGACACCTGCGCCAGCGACGCAAGGCGATCATCCGTGCAGCCGAGGATCGACGAGCCCACCACGTCCGGGCGTTCGGGAGCGCCACGCGAGGTGCGGCACCGCTTCTCGCATGACGCGCTCAAGCATCCGAGGCTTCCGCCCGTCGGCGGGCACGACGTCGACGTCGACGCCCAGCAGCTCGGCGAGCTCGTGCTCGGGCCCGATCAGGTCGAGCAGCCCGACGCCCTCGTCGAGGCGAGAGCGCCGGGGTCGGCTACCCGCGCACGTCGACGGTCGCTGTGAAGATCACCGCTCCGTTCGGGCCTCTGACCTCGACGGTGGCACCCGGGCGGCGCTTGCCGAGGGTGTCGACGATGATGATCGTGCGGGTCTGGCCGGGGGCCACCGAGCCCTCGCCCGGGCTGACTTGGAGGCCGTCGTCGCTTGCCGTGGCGGTGAACGTCCCCGAGCGCCCTCCACTGTTGGTGACCACGATCTCGAACCTTCCCCGTCGGGGAATCACGCAACTCGGGCTGCACGACGACGAGGCCGACAGGGCCGCCGGAGGCGGTGGCTTGGTCGTCGGCGATGTCGGAGGTGGTGGCGCCGGCGGTGGCGGTGGGGCGCCGGGTTGAGCCGGCGCCGCGTCCCCGAAGCTCGGCTCGTTCGACGCCGCCGACCGGGCGCCGGCCGTGGTGGTGTCGCCGACGGCGGCTGTCGTCGCAGTGGTCGCGGCGTCATCGGTCGCCACCACGGGATCGTCGCCGGGCGCTGGCGCTTCACCGTCGGTTGTGTCGGTGCTACCCGCCTCGCCGGTGTCTGACTCACTGGGGGCTTTTGTCGTGATCGTGGTGCTGATGTCGGCTGCGATCACCGCATCGTCGCTGTCCGATCCGCCGGAGCTGAGGATGACGCCGACCAGCACGGCCGCCGCCGCGGCAAGCCCCACCAACACCGGCGCGCGCTTCCGCCGTCGCCGCGTGCCGGCCGTCGGCGGTGGGAGAACGGGCAGCAAGTTGGCGGGTTCGGGTGGCGGAGTGGGATCGACGTCGACTGGCTCAACGGATGCAACCTCGGGCGGCATGTCGGGATCGACATCGGTTCCCACGACGTCGCCGTCCGGCTCGGTCGACACCACCTCGTCGACGGGGCGCTCCAGTCGGACGCCACACTCACCGCAGAACGCGGCCTCGGGTGGCATCTCGCTCGCGCATTCGCCACAGATGAGCGGTGACGCCTCCGGCTCCTCCCACAGCCCCCACGGGCTCGCACCCGTCGCGACGACATCGGTGGTGGGCTCGAGCGCCATGCCGTGGTATCGGCATGAATGGACGCGAGTTGGAGCAAAAAAGTCAGCAAGACGGATCTCGGCAGCGGCCGGGACCGCGAAACTGAGCCTTTCCTTGGAGGAGTCGCCCGCGGCAGCCCGCCGACGAGACGCCCGTCAGGGCTTGTTGAACTCGCCGTCGAGGAAGAAGAGGCGCTGCGTGCCGAAGCCCTTCACCTCGAACTCGCCCCGTTCGGTGAACGAGAAGTCGTCCTTGAGGAGCAGGTAGGTGTCCTCGTTCACCGTGATCATCATCGGCTCGGAGATCGACTCCATGCGAGCGGCCAGGTTCACGCCCGGGCCGAACAGGTCGTAGACGTACTTCTGCACACCCACGAGTGACCCGATCACTGGTCCGCTGTTCACTCCGATACGGGCCCGCCACTGCTGGGGGTGCGCCTGGTTCCGCTTCTCGAGATAGCGCCTCATGCGCAGCGCGGCCCGCGCCGCTGTTCTGAGGATGCTCCGGAGACTCCTCGGGCACGCCGGACACCGCCATGTATGCGTCGCCGATGGTGCGCAGTCGCTCGCAGCCGAACATGTCGACGATGCGGTCGAACGCCGAGAAGATGTCGTTCAACTCGGCCACCACCGCGCTCGGATCAGAGGAGATCGCCATCTTGGTGAAGCCGACGAAATCGAGCATCACGATCGACGCCGACTGAAAGTGCTGCGGCGTGGCGGTGCCGTAGTCGCGCATCTCCTCGAACACTGCCTTCGGCATGATGTTGAGGAGCAGGCGCTCGACCTTGTCTTTCTCCTTCTCGAGCTCACGGGCGTTGCGCTCGGCGAGCCGGGAGTAGGACTCGAGCATGTACTCCGCTTCTCGCTGCTTCGACATGTCGATCGCCTGCACCAGAACCAGCGGGGCGTCTCCATCCCCCAAGCTGGTGCAGTTGATGCGCAACGGCACGGTGCGCGCACCGATCGTGACTTCGAGCTCGTGGTCGAACGCTCGATGCTCACTGACGCGGGACCGCAGCCGCTCGAGGTCGATCCCGGGGATCCGTTCGCCGAATGTCGGGTCGGCCACGGTGGTCGTGCCGTCCTCGGCTTCTTCCAACGGGAACCACTGGAAGAACTTCGCGTTCTCGAACTCGATCGCCCAGGTCTCGGGGTCGACCACTGCGACCCCCTCGGCGAGGGACTGCACCACCTGACGGAGCTGCTCTGCCTCCATACTCATTCGAAGACGATGAAGGTCTTCTTGGACCGCACGTGTGCGAGGACCGCACCGATGTCGTTCTCGTCCACTCCGTGGTCCTCGAACGAGTCGCGTAGCACCAGTACCGCCTCCTCGAAAGACCTGGTGTCGATGCCGAGATGCTGGTGCACGTGGGCGAGGTGCTCGTTGGTGAACGATGCCGGGCCACCCATCACCGACGCGATGAACTTGGTCTGATGATCGATGATGCGCCGCATGTCGACGCCCTCGAAGTAGGGCGACAACGTCGGCGAGTCGAGCACCCGGTCGTAGAACGTGCTGACGATCCGGCTCACCTTGGGAAATCCGCCGTACCGCTCGAACAGAGTCTGCATCCGCTTTCTCCCTGGTCGGACCCCGAGGTTAGTCCAGCATCGGGAGCCTCATCCCCGAGCCGCGACCTCCTCCTGGACACGATCGGACACCCGACTACGCTGGCTGAACCCGACATGAAGCCGTTTCGCTTTCTCTTCATCGTGGACCCGCAGCTCGGTTGTTACGCGGCGTTCAGCGGGATGAACAACCAGCAGATTGCCGACTTTGCGCGGCGTGGCATGAAGGTTCGCGCCGTGCCGGCCGTCGAGAACTGGGAGTGGGATGCGGCCCGGCTCGTGGATGCCGTGCAGGCGGCCAATGCGCTGGCACCCGACTTCGTGGTGTTCGGCGGCGACCTCATCAACGACGTAGGCGTCACCGGCCAAGTCGACACCTTCAAATCCGTCCTGTCGCAGCTCGACTCGAACATCGCCGCCCACATGGTGCCGGGCAACCACGACGTCGCCGACGATGCGATGCACCCCAGCGAGGCGCACCTGAAGGCCTACTGCGAGGAGTTCGGGCCCGATCACTATGCGTTCGAGCACAAAGGCGCGTCGTTCGTCGTCATGAACACGGTCCTTCTCGCCTGTCCCAACGATCTGCCGGAGCGGGCCGAGGCGCAGCTGGCGTTTCTCGAGGCCGCCTTGCGGGAGGCGGCGGCGCGGACCGGCCCGACGGTCGTGTTCGGACACCATCCGCTGTTCCTCGAGCGTCCGGACGAGGAACAGTCGTACTGGTCGGTGGACAAGGAACAGCGTCGACGCGCCCTCGACCTGTTCGTCGAGTACGGGGTCGACCTGGTGCTCTCCGGCCACCTGCACCGCGGCGCCCACGGCTCCTACGAGCAGGTCGAGCTGGTGACTGCGAGCGCAGTCGGCTTCCCCCTGGGCGACGACCCGTCGGGCTTCCTCGTGGTGGACGTGGCCGCAGACGGTGGTGTGCGCCATCGCTACCAGGCCCTCGACCGGCAGGGCTGGAACGATGGCTGAGCCAACCAAGAAGCCGGTGATCGTGGCCGTCGACGACGACCCCGACGTGCTCGCCGCAGTGCGCACCGATCTCCTGAAGCGCTACGGCGGCGACTTCCGGGTCGTCACGGCAGGTGGAGGTAGGGAAGCGCTCGCACTGGTCGAGGAGATGAAGCGGCGTGCCGAGCGGGTCGCGTTGCTCGTGGTCGACCAGCGCATGCCCGACCTGGAGGGCACGGCTCTGCTGGCCCTCGTGTCGCCGATCTATCCCGATGCCAAGAAGGTGCTGCTCACTGCCTACGCCGACACCCAGGCCGCCATCACCGCCATCAACGAGATCTCCCTCGACCACTACCTGATGAAGCCGTGGCACCCGCCCGAGCGCGAGCTCTATCCGGTGCTCGATGGCCTGCTCGACGACTGGCGGGCCAACGCACCGGCCACGTTCGAGGGCATCCGGGTCGTGGGCCGCAGGCTCTCTCCCAACGCCTACGCCATCAAGGACTGGCTGGCGCGCAGCCAGACGCCTTACCGCTGGCTCGACCTCGACCGCGACAGCGAGGCCCGCAGCCTCCTCGAAGCGTCAGACCACTCACCCGATGACGAGCCGTTCGTGTTCTTCCCCGACGGCACGGTGCTGACCCAACCCGACATCCCCGATCTCGCGGCCAAGCTCGGACGCCGAACCACCGCCCGTCTGCCGATGTACGACCTCATCATCGTGGGCGCCGGTCCGGCCGGCCTGGGTGCCGCGGTCTACGGCGGGTCGGAGGGTCTGTCGTGCGCGCTCATCGAATGCCGGGCGACCGGTGGCCAGGCAGGCACGAGCTCACACATCGACAACTACCTGGGCTTCCCGAGCGGGCTCACGGGCGCCGACCTCGCCCGGCGGGCGACCGTGCAGGCCGAGCGGTTCGGCGTCGAGCTGCTCTGCCCAGCCGAGGTCACCTGCGTGCGCTCCGACGAGAGCTATCACTACGTGACCCTCGACGACGGCTCCGAGCTGGCGTGCCGGGCCCTGCTGGTGGCGACCGGCATGACCACCCGGCAGCTCGACCAACCGGGAGTCGAGCGATTCACCGGGCGCGGCGTCTACTACGGCGCGGCCCTCACCGAGGCCGTCACCTATCAGGACGAACCCGTGGTGATCGTCGGTGGCGCGAACTCGGCCGGGCAGGCGGCCCTGCTCTTCGCCCGCTACGCCTCGAAGGTCACCATGCTCGTGCGGGCGCCGTCGCTCGCCGCCGGCATGAGCCACTACCTCGTGCAGGCGATCACCGACACACCCAACATCGAGGTCCTCACGTCAACCGTGCTCGACGAGATCGCCGGCACCGACCGAATCGAGGAGGTGGTGGTGAGCGAAAAGGGCGACGGTGCGACCCGGACGATTCCCGCCTCGGCGGTCTTCGTCATGATCGGCACCCTCCCGCACACCGACATCCTGCGGGGCGTGGTGCGACTCGACGAGGAAGGCTTCGTGCTCACCGGCACCGACCTGCTCGAGCACGGAGCACGGCCGAGCGGATGGCTGCCCGCACGCGACCCCTACCTGCTCGAGACCAGCGTCCCCGGCATCTTCGTCGCCGGCGACATCCAGCACGGCGCGGTGAGGCGGGTGGCATCCGCGGTGGGTACGGGAGCCATCGCGGTGACGCTCGTGCACCGATATCTGGCCGAGGTCTAGCCGTGCACGAGGAGGTGCTCCGGCGGGTGGGCCTGCTCCGAGACCTCGACGACCACGATCTCACCCAGCTCGCCGAGGCGTGCGAGCCGATCGAGCTCGACCGAGGCCAGGTGCTGTTCCACGAGGGCGAGCCCGGCGACCGGGCCTACCTGATCGTGCGGGGCACGATCGGGATCTTCAAGACCACGGGCGGCCGCCAAGCGCGTCTGGCGACGCGTGAGCCCGGCGAGGTCATCGGCGAGATGGCGCTGCTCGAACCGAGCGCCCGCATGGCGACCGCGCGAGCCGACGAGGCCTCCGAGGTGCTCGCCATCCCGAAGTCGGCGCTCGACCACCTCCTGGCCTCGTCGCCTCAGGCGGGCCGGGTGCTCTTCGAGACCGCACTGGCCCGGTTGCGGGCGTCACAGAGCCAGCTGCGCCAATCAGAGCGGATGGCCCAGCTCGGCACGATGGTCGCCGGCATCGCGCACGAGCTCAACAATCCGGCGTCCGCGACCGAACGCGTGCTCGCCGGGCTCGACGTGGCGATCACGCGTGAGATCGAAGCTCGTCGTCGGCTGGACCGACTCGACCTCGCACCCACGGAAGCGGCCGAGGTTTCCAGGCTGATGGATGGTGCAGAGCCACCACCGCCTGCGACGATCGATCCGACGACGCGCGACGATCACCAGTCGAAGCTCGAGGAGGAGTTGGCCAGGCTCGGTGTCGACGAGCCGTGGCTGCGAGCGGCCGAACTCACGGATCTCGGCGTGACGTGGGCCGAGCTGGCGTCGCTCGGATCAACCGACGATCAGCGGGCGGCCATCGCCGAGGCGGTGGCCGCAACGGGAAACGTGCGGGCGCTGATCGGTCAGGCCCAACGGGCCACCACCGCGTGGTCGACCTCGTGCAGGCGCTGAAGTCGTACTCGTTCTTCGATCGGGGCGAGCTCGTCGAGGTCGATGTCAACCAGGGCATCGCGGACACCCTTGCGATATTCGCCGGGAAGCTGAAGCCGATCCGCGTCGAGCGCGATCTGGCGCCCGACCTACCGACCATCAGCGTGCACGGAGGCGAGCTCAACCAGGTCTGGACCAACCTCATCGACAACGCCGCCGACGCGCTGCTCGACAGCGCGACGGTGGATCCTCACATCGTGGTGCGCACACGGGACGACGACGGGCTCATCCGCGTGGAGGTCGAGGACAACGGACCGGGCATCGCGCCCGACGCCGCGCCGCACGTCTTCGATCAGTTCTTCACGACCAAAGCACCAGGAAAGGGCACGGGTCTCGGGCTCGACATCAGTCGCAGCATCATCGAGGGCCACCACGGCGGCGCGCTGACCTTCCAGCTCAGAACCCGGGCGCACCGTCTTTCGCGTCGACCTGCCCCTCGAGCACACCTGACCGCACCAGTAACGGGGCCGTCCGACCGACCTCCGCTCCTGACGACCTCGTCAGCTGATCCCGAGCCCAGCTCAAGAGCCGCGCGCCGCGGCCCGCTAGCCTGCCCGCTCGTGTCGATGAAGCGACGTCCGCGCG
>CAVPMN010000025.1:0-6172 GCA_963706425.1 uncultured Iamiaceae bacterium | reverse complement strand
GTGTTCGCCTACGTCGTGCTGTTCCTCCCCCAGGCAATCGGCTCGATCCGCTCGTCGCTGCTCCAGATCAACCCGTCGCTCGAGGAGGCGTCGCGCCCGTTGGGCCGGGGCCCGCTCACCACCCTGCGGCGGATCGTGCTGCCGCTGGCCCGGCCCGGCGTGCTGGCCGGCTTCGCGCTCGTGTTCCTCACGTGCATGAAAGAGCTGCCCGCCACGTTGTTGCTGGCTCCCACCGGCTATCGCACGCTGGCCACCCAGGTGTGGAACGCCACGGCCGAGTCGTTCTTCGGCCGGGCCGCCGCGCCAGCGCTCGCCCTGATCGTGCTCGCCAGCCTGCCGATGGCGTTCCTGGTCGTGCGAGAACGTGACCTGACCAGCTGACGATTGCGACCCAACCCGATCGGGTGCCCCGACCGGGACCTCGGGGGCACCCGCCCTCCGCCGAACCTGTCGCGTATCCCGGGTCTCCACCCCGCGAATACGCGACAGGAACGCTCCGTCTACCGAACCTGTCGCGTATTCCGGGGACCCGCGCCCGAAATCCGCGACAGGAACGGACGGAAGTGCCCTATCCCAACGCCGGGCCGGGGGCGGCCAGAGGCTCAGTCCAGCGGTGGTCACCAACCGTTGAATCGCTACTACTGCAGTAGTAGCCTTCGACCATGCCGAGAGGGAAGCCGTCACCGAAGCTCGCCATCACCGTGGATGCCGATGTCCATGATCGGGTGCTCGACGCAGCCGCGGCCGAGGGTCTCAGTGTGTCGGCCTGGATGACCAGTGCGGCGCGGCGTGCGCTGCTCGTCCGCGACGGGCTCGCGGCCGTGGCCGACTGGGAGGCCGAGCACGGGGCACTCACCGAAGCCGAGCTGAGCGCCGCGCACCGCCGTGTCGCTGCTCAGGTCGGAGCGACCTCGGCCCGACCCAAGAAGCGCTCTGCGTGAGCGTCGTCTACGACGCCGGAGCATTGATCGCCGCCGAGCGATCGGACAGAGCCGCGTGGGCGGACCACCGCGTGCGGCTCGAGATGGGCCTCGTGCCAGTCACGACCGCTCCAGTCGTCGCCCAGGTCAGCCGGTCCGGACGACAAGCGCAGCTCCGCCGTTTCCTGCGTGGCTGCGAGGTCGTTCGCTTCGACGGCGATGAGGCGCACGACGTCGGTGCCCTGGCCGGCCGCGCCGGGGTGACGGATGTGGTCGACATCCATGTCGTGGTCACCGCCCATCGGCTCTCGTTCGGCGTCGTCACCTCCGACGAGGGTGACCTGAAGCCGATCGCCGACGTTCTTCGACCTCGCACACCGCTCTTCAGCGTCTGAGGTCGCCCCACACGAAGCCACTGCGGCTGACAGCCCTGCACCAGCGGGCACCTGACCCGCCCCAGAGCGTCGGTTCATCGGCAGTCGACCACGACCGATCGACCTCGGCACCGTCCGCCGGCCGACATCGGGTCAGCTGAGCTCCTGGGCGAGCCCGATGAGAATCCCCTCGGGCCCGCGGACGTAGCAGAGCCGGTAGGAGGTCTCGTACTGGACGACGTCCCCGACGAGCTGCGCACCGTGCTCGACCAGCCGGCCGACCGTGTCATCGATGTCGTCGACGGCGAACATCACGCGGAGATAGCCCAGAGCGTTCACCGGGGCGTTCCGGTGATCGGCCACCACCTCCGGCGCGAGAAGCGCGAGACTCGAGCCGGCCATGGCCGTCCGGCGTGCGCATCATGGCGATCTCGACGCGTTGGTCGCTCAGGCCGGTGACGCGACCTGCCCACTCGCCCTCGATCATGCCTCGACCTTCGAGCTCGAGGCCGAGCTCCCCGAAGAACTCGACCGCGGCGGTGAGGTCCTCGACGACGATGCCGACGTTGTCCATCCTGAGAGCCATCGGCCGAGGCTACCGAGACGCCTTCCACCAAACGCCGGTCCCGGCGGTCGTCGGTACCGCGGCAGGGACGGCAGCCTGGCCTAACCTCGGTCAGGCGGTGAGGTCGGCCGGATAGGCCGACGTCGGGCCGCCCGCGTAGTCGACGTCGACGCGGTCACCGCGTCGGAAATCGGGCGCCGCACCTTGGCGCACCCGCAGCTCGACCGCTCCCTGGCCGTCGCGGTCGCCGCCGACCCGCACCACATAGACGGTGTCGTGACCGTAGAACTCGATCAGCTCGATCTGGCCCTCGGTGCCAGGGCGCAGCTTGCACTCCTCGGGTCGCACCAGCACGTCGACCAAACCCTCGGCCGCTGTCGCCAACGGCAATGTGCCGATGGAGGTGTGGGCCATGGCGCCATCGGCCGAGCCCGGCGAGAAGGTTGGCATCGCCTACGAACGTGGCGACGAAGCGATCGGCGGGGGTGCGATAGAGGTCGGCCGGTGCCGCCTGCTGCACGACCTCGCCGTCGTGCATCACGGCCACCTCGTCGCCGAGCACGAACGCCTCTTCCTGATCGTGGGTGACGAACACCGTGGTGATGCCCAGGCCGACGAGCAACTGATGAACCTCGGTGCGCACCTGCACCCGCAGCGCCGAGTCGAGGTTCGAGAACGGCTCGTCGAGCAAGAGCACCTCGGGCTGGGGAGCGATGGCGCGGGCGAGGGCCACGCGCTGCTGCTGGCCACCCGAAAGGGTGCCCGGCGCCCGGCGTTCGAGTCCGGCGAGCCCCACCATGTCGAGCGCTTCGCCCACCCGACGGGCCCGCTCTTGACGGCCGACGCGCGGCAGGCCGTAGGCCACGTTGGCGCCGACGTCGAGATGGGGGAACAGCGCCCAGTCCTGGAAGACCATGCCGATGCGCCGCCGTTCGGGCGGCACGGCGACCCCGTCGCCGGTGAGCAACCGACCACCCACCCGCACCTCACCGGCGTCGGGCGTCTCGAGCCCGGCGATGATGCGCAGCAGGGTCGTCTTACCGCATCCGCTGGGGCCGAGCAGCGCCAGCATGCGCCCGTCGGCCACCTCGACCGACACGTCCCGGAGCACCACCGCCGAGCCGAAGGCCTTGGTGACACCCCGCACCGACACCGCATGGGCGTCGCCGGCCGACGCATGCCCAGGCGGGGCATCGGCCGGTCGGGGGGCGGTGACGTTCACCATCCCTAACAGGCTACCGGTGGGGCGCCGAACGGAGCCAGCGGGCCGAGCGCCCGGGGCTCAGGTGTACATCAGCGAGCCCGGCGTGGTGAGCAGCTCACCGGTCTCGAGCCAGGTCTTGAGACCCGACAGGATCATCGGCCATCCGCCGAAGAGCTCGTCGTTGGCCCCCTCGCGCAGCTGATCGTGGGTGACGGTGAGCCGGCACGAGTCGGCGACCTGCTCGATCTCCCAGGTCACCCGCGACGGACCCTCGCTCTTCACCTCGTCGCTCCACAGCGCGACCAGTGTGTGCACCAGGCGCCGCGGCGGGTCGACCTCGAGCACCTCGCCCTCGCCGAGCACCAGTCCGCGGTCGGCGACGGCCATCTCGAGGCGAGAGCCCGGCGTCCAGTCCGACGTGACGCCCGCGCCGAAGTTGTACTTGCGCCGGATCTCGCTGTCGGTGATGGCCTCCCAGAGGCGTTCGGGGCTCGTGCGGATGTAGATCTCGAATACCTTCTCCATGGAACGCTCCAGTTCGTGTTTGAGGTCGCTCAGGGCGGCCGTCCAGGGCTCGGCGTACTTGCTCACCCACCGGTCGTGGACGAGGCGGATCGGCACAGGGTTCAAGAAGTGCAACTTCTCCGGCCCCGTCGCCGGGTGACCACCAGCCCGGCCTCTTCGAGCTGGGCCAGGTGCTTCATCACCCCGAACCGGGTCATCGAGAAGCGCTCGGCCAGCGCCGTCAGCGTCTGGCCGTCCTCACGGAACAGCTCGTCGAGCAGGCTGCGCCGGGTCGGGTCGGCCAACGCCTTGAACACCTCGTCCACGTCCCAATAGGTGACTATTTAGTCACATGTCAACGGCGCTACTCGCGCAGGGCGTGGGGCAGCTCGCGATGATGGACGAGAGCCAGGCGCTTGGTGGCCCGGGTGAGGGCGACGTAGAGGGCGCGCAGCCCCTGGGCCTCTTCGTCGACGATGGCGGCCGGCTCGACCACCACGCTGGCATCGAGCTCGAGGCCCTTCACCAACCCCACGGGCACCACGGTGACCTGCTGGTCGAGACCGTGGCGGGTGGCCTGGCCGTGGTCGATGCCGGCATCTTCGAGCGCTGCGCTCACCCGCTCGACCAGCGACTGGGGGCAGATGACCGCCACCTGGCCGGGGTCGACCGCGACCAGCTCGACCCGGGTGGCCTCGACGACCTGATCGAGCAGGGCTTCGGGCGACGGTGCGCGCAGGATGCGCGGCGTGGTGCCGTCGTCGCGGATCGACCGGGGCGGGGCCAGATCGGGGGCGGCCTCGCGCAGCACCCGCGCCGCGAGCGCCATGTTGGGCGCCGGCAACCGGTAGCCGAGCGTGAGCTCGGCCCGGCGGGCCGGTCGCTTGTTGGGGAGGTGCTCGAGGATCTCGTCCCAGTTGGCATGGGCCCACTGGCCGGTGGCCTGGGCGATGTCGCCGACGATGGTCATCGAGCCGTTGAGCGATCGGCGCTCGAGCATGCGCAGCTGCATCGGCGACAGGTCTTGCGCCTCGTCGACCACGATGTGGCCGTAGGTGCGGATCTCGTCGTCGTCACGGGGCTCGCCCGGGCGACGACGTCGCGGGCGCACGCCGAGCAACGCCGCGTGCCTCGTCGAGCAGTGGGGCGTCGTCGTGGGTGAACACCACGTGATCGATCTGGTCGGCGCGCGGGCGATGCAGCGCGGCCACCTCGTCGTCGGTCAGGATCGATCGGCCGGCGTTGCGCAACAGGGCCATCGAGCCGAAGAGATCGTGCAGCAGCTGGGCCGGCGTGAGCACCGGCCACATGCGCTCGAGCGCCTCGCGCACCGCAGGGTCGGAGCGCAGGCGCTCCCGCACCTCGCCGGCCTCGATGTCGCCCCGGCCGCTCGCGGCCAACGCCGCGTAGACCTCGGACTCGACGAAGCGTCGCCCGGCGTTGTGTCGGCGATAGCGGCGCCTGGCCTCGTCGACGATGCGCCGGCTGGCCCCCACGCCGAGCCGCAAGCGTTGCAGACCGTAGCGAACCACGAGATCGGAGCGCAGCGGGCGCTCCCGGTCGCGGATGGCGCGGCGCAGCACGGGCACGATGCGCAGGTCGCCCTTGACCCGAGCCGTGAGGCCGCGGTCGTAGGCGTTGATGTGCACGTCGGGCACGAGATCGGCGAGCACGGCCAGCTCGACACCGGCCTCGCCGAGCGACGGCAGGACCTGTTCGATGTAGCCGAGGAACAGCCGGTTGGGGCCGACGACCAGCACGCCCTGACCTTCGAGCGGGAAGCGGTGCGTGTAGAGCAGGTAGGCGGCGCGGTGCAGGGCGACGACCGTCTTGCCGGTGCCCGGGCCGCCCTGCACGACGAGCACACCCGGCATGTCGGCCCGGATGACCTCGTCCTGTTCGCCCTGGATGGTGGCGACGATGTCGGTGAGCCGGCCCGTGCGGGCCGTCTCGAGAGCGGCCAGCAGAGCGCCGTGGCCGCTGATGGCCGGGCCGTCGTCGCTCTCGATGCCGAGTGAGGCGAGCGCGTCGCCGAACAGCTCGTCCTCGATGCCGAGCAGCGGGCGACCCCGGGTGGCGAAGTGACGGCGACGGGCCAGGCCCATGGGCTGGCGGCCGGTGGCGCGGTAGAACGGCTCGGCGATGGGCGCCCGCCAGTCGACGATGACCGGCTCCTGGCTCTCGTCGGCCACCGCCACCCGCCCGATGTAATAGGTGGCGGCCTCGCTGTCGCCGTCGTGGCCCGCCCCAGACGTGTCGATGCGCCCGAAGCACAGCGCCGCCGCGCCCAGGTCGAGCTGGGCCAGCCGGTGCAGCATCGTGTCCCAGATCACATCGCGCTCGAAGCGCGCCTGCTCGGTGCCGCCCCTGCCCACCTCGACCATGCTCGTCATGCGGCTGGCGGCCACGCGGGTGGCCTCCAGGCAGGCGTACGCGTGATCGATGTAGGCCTGCTCCGCATCGAGCTCGGGGTGTGCGGACATGGGCCTCCTCGGACCGACCTGCCGTGCACAGGACATCCCTGCGGGGCGCAGGGAATCGTCCATGCTATCCGGGGGCTCCCGGCCGACGGCACCCCCGATGGGTCGCGGCGTACGCCGCCCGC
>CAVPMN010000024.1:0-14586 GCA_963706425.1 uncultured Iamiaceae bacterium | reverse complement strand
AGGATGTGGTCGGTCTGACGACCGGCCACGATGACGACCGCGTCCCAAGCCGTCGACACGCTACGTCGTCGGGGCAGGTGGGATCGTCGTCCCACGGGCCGGCGGGCACCCGGCGAGGTACCCGGAAGATGAGGGCGATGGTGGCCTGGTCGAAGAACGACCGTTGCGTGCCCGTGTCGAGACGGGCCAGATGCACTGCTCGACCGAACGACAACGGGTTGGGAGTCCGCCGGGCGCGTCGTGGTCGCAGATCGACCGCAGTGGCCACCGCGCTCATGGGCAATCGCCACGTGGCGACGTCGTAGGCCTGGATGGTGAGCACGAGCGTGTCGATGTCGATGACGGGCAACGCGTGCGGCCGAACGGGGTCGGGGTGCGCCGCGTCGGTGCCTGATGTTCGTCGGGGATCGGCGCGAGGCCGCTGTCGTTCTGAATCGCCGCGTCCCCCTGCTCGTGGGCGGGACCGCCTGGATGGTCTCCGAGAACGTATGCCATGACTCCGTCGAAGGGAACGATCCTCCCGTCAAACGATGCGTCAGAGCGACGACACGCGCGCCCGCCGCCTCCCGCAGGGACGAGCAGTCCGATCGCGTCGGGGAACGCCAGCCCGCTCGCCATGATCTCGGGCGTCCCGGGTTGCCCGGCCGCAAAGACGATGCGACGTACCGTGCCGGTGTTGTCGCCGGCCGATCGCTCCGTCGGGTGAGAGCACGATCCCGATGTCGGCGTAGTAGAGCGTGCCGTCGGGTCCGACGGTGATGCCGAGCGGGGTGCCGGTCGAGTACGGCGTCTCGCCGAGCTGCTCGCCGGCCGGCGGCCGCAACACCTTGCGGACGAACTCGCCGTTGGCGTCGTACTCGTTGATCACCCCGTTGATCACGCTGGACACGAAGATGGCGCCGTCGGGTCCGCCCGCCACCCCGGTGGGAGCGACCAGGTCGTTCTCGCCCGACGCGATGAACATCTGCTTGCGGGCCTGGTCGGCGAGGGGTGCCCCGGTGGCGTCGACCCGACCGCAGCCGCCGGCGGCGTCGGCAGACGTGGGAAGGTTGCTGTAGCGCCACACGCCGGAGGTCTGGCCTTCGAACGCAGGCGGGCGGGCCGACGCCACGTAGACCCGGTCCTGGTCGTCGACCCAGATGCTCTGCGCGGTGGCGATCTCGACGTCGACCTTGCAGAAGGCCTGGCTGTCGCTCGCTTGCTGCGCGAACGGTGGGAACCACACGATGAGCTGGCCGTCGCCGGGGCCGGCGGCCTGGTTGCCGACGTCGGTGGTGACCAGGCGGCCGTCGGAGAGAAAGCCGCAGCCGTAGGGCTCGGCGTTGTCGGCGCTGCCCTGGAAGGTGGGTGTGAGCTTGCCGACCTGGCTCGCCTCGAAGTCGCCCACCGCGTCGCCGGTGAGCTGGAAGATGCCCCACCCCATCGTGATGCCGTCGGTCTGGCCGGTGTCCTCGCCGGCGATGAACCGCTTCGACCCGTCGGGCGCAGAAGCAGATCTGGCCGTTGATGTCGAGGCCCTGCGGGATCATCGGCCCGGGTGGTGATCACCCGCTGGTCCGTGAACGGGGGTTCGGCTTCGTAGGCATCGAGATTGTTGCCTTGGGCGTTGAACACCACGACGGAGTCGTCCCGCGGTGCGGCGGTGGTGTCGCTGCCTGGCGAGGCGATCGTGCTGCTGGTGGTGCTGCTGTCGTCGGAGGTGGGATCGCTGTCGGAGGAACAGGCGACCGCCACCAGCGACCACGCCAACGCCAACGCCACCACGACATAGCCACGGGCAGCTGCGCCCAGCCCGACGCGTCGCCTGGGCCCGAGGCGAGAGCGCGGACGGCGGCGGTGACGGGATCGGGTCATCGAGGGGTCTCCGGGCTAGGAGCCGACCGGGGTCAGCGGTGGGTCGAACGAGGTGGTGACGAGCAGTCTGGCCGGGCCGTCGCTCAGGGTGGGCGTGGCGGTGGCGTTCTCGAGGGCGAGCAGGGTGATGCGGTTGTAGGGCACACGGGCGGGCAGCGAGTCGGTGGTGCATCCCTGGATGTCGACGGGCCCGTTCCACCGGCCCGTCATCGATGGAGCTCGAGGATGCACAACACACCGCCGATCGGGTTGTCGTCGCGCTCCGAGATGAACAACCCGAAGACCTCGGCGCCCGCCGCCGCTGCCTCGCTCCCAGGCTGCAACCAGTCGACGGGCTGACCCAGCCCGGTGGCGCGGACCGTCACTCGGAACGGGTCGGTCGTGATCTCGAGACTCGCGGTGGGATCGAGCCCTGCCGGCGCTGGGCGCAGCGTGATGCCCGCCTCGAACAGATCGCACGGCACTCCGACGCAGGTGCTGTCATTGGGCTCGAGCACCACGCCGGTGGCGCGCAGCGAGGGGGTGCTCGTCGACGTGGGCGCGGCAGCTTGCGGAGCTGCCGGTGCGCAGCGAGAAGCGGTAGACGCCACTCGTCTCGCTGCGTGCGTCGAGACCCGGTTCACGAATGCCGGCCACTGCGAACAGATCGGAGCGGACGACCACAGGACCTCCGGCGACCACGCCCTTCATCTCGTGCTTCCAGAGGACGTCGCCCGACTCGAGGCGATAGGCGCGGAGGGTGAAGTCGTTGCCTCCGGTGAACACCACGCCGTTGGCGATGGCGCTCGGTGCGTAGCTGGCCTGCACGCCCTCGTCCTGCCACAGCAGATCGCCGTCGGCCGTGGACATCGCGTGGAGATAGGGCGGGGGCCCGACGGCGGTGGTGCCGACGACGATGCCGCTGGCGTAGGCGGACGGGCCGATGAACCCACCCGTCGAGAAGTTGCTCCCGGGCTCCTCGAGGCCGGGCTCGGTGGCTGCGGTCTTCCAGGCGAGCTCGCCGGAGTCGCGGTCGACGGCGTAGTAGGTGCCGTCCTTGTTGCCGAGCCCCACCAGGTCGCGATTGTCGGCCCGGAAGAGGTTCGGCGCTCCCGCGAAGTCGAGGTCGTCGTTGTTCGGATCGTGAGGCTGGAACGACCATCGTGGCTCGCCCGAGTCGAGGTCGACCGCCACGATCGCCTCGGTGTAGGGCCCCCAGCCGTCGGGAGCGGCCGGGCAGTTGGCGGTGCCGAAGAACACCAGCCGTCGGTCGAGATCGACCGACGGTGACGACCAGACGTCGGCGCAGCCCAAGTGTGGGCCGCCTTGGTCGGGGTCGAAGAACCAGCGCTGCTCGCCGGTCGCGACGTCGAGCGCGAACAGCCCGGCCGGCTGGTCGGGCTGGTTGTGGACGTCGGTGCCGAAGAGCACGAGGCCGTCGACGATCACCGGTGACGACTCGATCTCGGTGAAGTCCTGCTCGTCCGCGGTGCCGGTCGCGAACTCCCACACGGGCGAGCCGTCGTCGGCGTCGAGCGCGTGCAGCGTCCGGCCGCTGCCGAACACGACGAGGCGGCGGCCGTCGACCTCCGAGACCGCGGCGCTCGACACGATCTGTCCTGCGTACACGTTGGGCTCGGTCGCCGCCTGGAACGTCCATCGGGGCTGGCCGGTCTCGGTGTCGAGGGCATAGAAGCGGCCCGACCAGTCGCCGACGTACGCCATGGACTCGACGATCGCGGGCGACGCGGTCACCACGTCGTCGGTGTTGAAGAACCACACCTGCTCGAGGTCGGCGACGGTGTCGTCCGACAGCATCGTGTCGCAGGGGTAGGCGAAGGTGCGGGCGGGGTTGTGGCCCCACATCGGCCAGTCGCACTCGCCCGCTCCGGCGGGCGGCGAGGTGTCGGGGGGTGCAGACGTGGCCGACCCTCCGCAGCCGGCAGCCAGCAAGGTGACAGCGAGCAGAGCGGTCGCGCCGGCTCGTCGTTGCGTCACGATCCCCCTTCACAGCCACCGGTCGCGGCCTCCCCCGAGGCCCGACGCGGCGTCATCCTAGGACGCTCGCTCGTGGCGATGTGCCGCCACGCGAGCCCGTCCGTCGAAACGACCCGCTGGTGGCGCGTCAGGCTTCTTCGGCGGTGGTGAGCGACTCGACGACGGTGGTGTTGGTGGTGCTGCGCAGGGCGCCGGCCACACCGGCGATGGTGAGGATGCCCCCCAGCACCTGCACCGCGGTGACCGCCTCGTCGAGCAGCACCCAGGCCATCGCGCCCGACAGGACCGGGATGGCCAGCATCAGCACGGGCGGGAGGTTGGCCGGGACCCAGCGCAACGACCAGGTCACCGAGAAGTGGCCGAGTGCACCGGGGAGCAGCGCGACGGCGAGGCAGAGAAGGAGGTCGTGAGCGTCGATACTGCCGACCGGCTCGCCCGCCAGCACGACGAACACGGACACGGTGAGCGCCGCCGCGACCGTGGAGCCGAAGAGGAAGGGAACCGTGTCGATGTGCTCTCGCGCCTGCTTCGACCACACGAAGTAGATCGCGTAGGCGACCACGTTGAGCGCGGCGAGGATCATGCCGACCGGGTCGCCCTCGGGCCCTGCCGCGCTCGCCAGCGCGACCAGTGCGGCACCTGCGATGGCGACGCCCGACCAGATGCGGAAGGCCGGGCCGGGCCGCTCCCCGAACAGGGGCACGGCCAGCACGGCGACGACCACCGGCGCCAGCGTGTTCATCAACGTGACGTCGACCACCGACGTGAGGCGCAGCGCAGTCATGAACGAGAGCTGATGGAGGCCGAACATGGCGCCGGCCTGGATCGCCCACCGCCATCCGGTGGCGCTGGGCCATGATCGGATCACCCGCCCGTGCACCAAGGTCGCGCCGGCGAGCACCACGACGCCGATCCACAGACGCCAGAACGAGAAGATCGGGCCGGACACCGAGGCCGCACCGACCATCACTGGTCCGGTGCTGAAAAGCACGACGCCGATGACCACCAACCCGACGGGTCGCCGCTCGGCGAGGGCCCGCAGGCCGTGCGAGCCGGTGGCGGGCGGCGTGGTGCTCGAGGTCATGGTGCTGTGCAGGCTACGGGCGTCCCTGCGCGATCGCAGCCGCATTCGCGCCCGCCGCCTACCCGCCCTGCCGCCTACGCTGCGGCCGATGCCGAGCGGCCTTTCGGTCCAACCCGCCGAACTGCTCACCCCAGACGCCGGAAAACGGCGTTCCCGGTGACCAGTTCTCCGCGTCGGGTCATCGCGTCGGGTCGCGACAGCGACATCGTCGATTGGTCCGACGGGTTGGTGCTGAGACGACCCAAAACTCCCCGGCGACTCGACGGCGAGGCCGCCGTCATGCGGCACGCGCTCGACCACGGCTTCCCCGTGCCTCGGGTGGTCGAGGTCACCGACGAGGGCATGGTGATGGAGCACGTCGACGGTGTCGATCTGCTCGACGTGCTGCTGAAGCGTCCGTGGCGCCTCGGTTGGGCCGCCCGGCTGCTTGCCGACCTGCACCACCGACTGCATCTGATCGACGCACCGGCCGAGCTGCTCATCGCACCGACGTCCGGCCGCTTCGGGCGTCGGTCGCTGGGGCAAGGCCACTCACTGCTGCACGGCGACCTGCACCCCGGCAACGTGATGTTGACCGACCGTGGGCCGGTGGTGATCGACTGGGCCAACGCCTGCGCCGGATCGCCGGGTGCCGATGTGGCGGTGGCCTGGCTGCTCATGGCGGCGGCCGAACCGCCCGCTCGCGGCGTCGAGCGGTTGGTGGTGGAGCGGTTCCGGGCCGTGTTCGTGAAGCGCTTCCTCACCGCGGTGGGCCGCGATGAGGCCCGTCGTCACCTGCGTGAGGCACTCGCCGCTCGCACCGACGATCCCAACCTGCCGGCGAGCGAGAAAGCCGCCATGGCCGCGCTGGTGGAACGAGAGGCGAGCTGAGCGTCGGGCGCGCGCCCGATGACTCAGACCAGCTTGGTGAGCTCGTCGAAGCTGTCGCGCAGGCAGTCGACGAAGTGGTCGGGGTCGGGGATGGCGGCAGGGTCGGTGTTGACCCCGAGGTTCACGTCGCCCACATAGCTCAGCAGGGTGATGTTGGCGGCGGCACCGGTCATCGGCCCGAAGGCGAAGTGGGACTCGACCCGTCCTCCGGCCATGAACACCGTGAGTGGGGCTCCGGGCACGTTGCTGGTGACGAAGTCGATGCCTTTGAGCATGGCCCCGAAGATGCTCGTGGTGGCCGTGGTGGGCAGTCGGTTGAGCACGCCTGCGATGGGATCGGTGAGCGACAAGGCGGGCTCGTTGCGCTGACGCTCGACGAGCTCGCGGATGGCGTTCATGCGCTTGATCGGATCGTCGATGTCGATCGGGATGGCGAAGCGGGCCGGCGCGAACTGGTTGCCGGCCTTGTTGCGGGTGGCGGCCGTGCGCACGTTGATCGGCATCGTCATCCGCAACGACGCCACATCGGCGTCGTGGCTCCGGTGGTAGCGGGCGAACCCTCCGGCGACGCCGGCCACGAAGGCGTCGTTGAGCTTGCCCGACACGAGCTTGGCTGCTGCTCGCAGCGGCGCCATCTCGAGCTGCACGGTGTCGAAGCGGACGCTCAGCGAACGCCGACGCATGACGGGGCTCATCGGCTCGGTGACCGGGCTGAGCATGCGGGCGAGCGAGGTCGACGTCTCGAGTGCGTTCATCCCCACCCCGATCGGATCGCGGGTGGCCTGGCCGATCGACCTCGTGAACGATTGGGCCAGGCCTTGCAGGCTCTCGGCCTGACGGCGGGCCTCGTAGGCCATGGCGTCGGCCACGCGGCGCCGCTCGGTGAGGCGCACCGCCTGCGGCGCCTCGGGGAGTGGTGGATCCTCGGCAGGTGAGCGCTCGAGGTCGAGCAACTCCATCATGAGCTTCACGCCGCCGACACCGTCGGTGATCGAGTGGTGGATCTTGGCGATGACCGCGGCCTGACCGTCGGACAAGCCTTCGACCACGACGAACTCCCACAGCGGGCGGGCTCGGTCGAACCCCTGCATGGCGATGGGCTCGGCGATGGCGAACACCTCGCGCAGGGTGCCTTCGTCGACCGTGCGCATGAACCGGACGTGGTAGTTGAGGTCGAAGTTCGCGTCGATCTCCCAACGCGGCGGCGCGATCGACATGGGGTGGCCCACCACCCGCTGGCGCAGGCGCGGGACCAAGCGGCTGGCGCGGTCGAGCCGATAGCGGAAGCGCTGGCGATCGGGCGGCTGGTCGAGCACGAACACCGAGGTGATCGTGCTGCGCAGCAGCGGGTCCTTCTCGATGCTCCACATGAGGGCGTCGGCGTCGCTCATGCGGGGCTCGAACTCGATTTCGTCGACTTCGCCCGTCATGGATCCTCGTCCTCGCCCTTCATGGGCACCCGCATCGGTGGTGGTGCCCGTCGGTCAGCAGAGCACGCCCTCTGCCGGTTGGTACAGGGCTGTCACGGTATCGACTTCCTGGTGCCCGTCGCTCACCCAGGTGCGGGTGCGTTGGGTCGTCACCCGGGTGCAGCGCCCGGCGGGGCTCTCGCTCTGCCCGGTCTGCTCACCCGAGACCCACGGTGTCGAGTAGAGGGTGACGGTGATCGACGTGCCCGTGTAGGTCGGCCAGATCAGCACGCCGTACGGGGTGTTGTTGCGGATCTTCAGGTCGGGGCTCGGGTAGCTCAGGGTGGCCTCGCGCCCGTAGGGATAGCGGGAGATGTAGATGGTGTGGGCCATGTACTCGACCAGGTCGAGCCCACCGAAGAAGCCGGCGTTGAACGTGGTGGTGGCGAACTGCGAGACCCCACCGCCGACGTCCTGCTCGAAGCGGCCGTTGTAGATGACCCCTGCCTCCACGAAGCCCTTGGCCCTGGTGCGCTGACCGACGGTGTCGTTGATCGAGAACGTCTCCCCGGGCTCGATCACCACGCCACGGAGGAGATCGGCCATGCGGTGGATGTTGGTGACGCGCGACTCGCAACAGGCGTGGTTGGTGGTGAACGACGAGATGGGGGTGGTGATCTGCATGCTCTCGGCCCAGGCGGCGTCGTGCTCGGGCTGCTCGGTGGTGAGGTCGAGCTCGACGGTCGTCTGGCCCGCAGTCGAGCGCGTCGACGACGCGCTGCGACGAGTCGGGCGCGCAACAGCCGGTGCCGGGTGATCCCTCGGTGTAGCTGACCCCTCCGAACACGTCGACGTTCCAGCTCAGTTGCACCGTCGGCGTGCCGACTGCGCCGACGGCGGCTCCGACGTCGGTGCTGATCTGTGCCTGGTCCATGCCGAGCACCAGGTGCGTCTCGTCGCCGTTGGGCACGGCGCGCATCCACGTCTGCAGCGTCGCGGGCTCGACGACCGTCGACTGCCCGTCGACCGTGACCGTGAGAGGTGTGCTCGACAGCTCGTTGGCCTCGGCGGCCACCGCCTGGACGTCCTCGTCGGAGTAGGTCGGGGCCACCGGACCGGTCTCGATCACGAGCACCAACGGGTCACTCTCGAGCTGGGCTGCGGCGATGAGCTGATCGGGGACCGGCTGCAGATCGAGTCCGGTGCCGGGCACGCCCGGGATGGCCGCGATGGTGCCCTCGGCGAGGAGGATGGTGGGCTCGACCGGATCGACCCGGTTGGCTGCCTCCATCTCTGCCAGCTCGGTGGTCATCGCATCGGTGTCGACGCGGTAGACGACGTCGATGCGGTGGGCACGAAAGATGGTGCCCAGCCACTCGAACGGGCGAGCGAGCAGGGCGCCGCGCCCGGCATCGAGCGCCGCCTGCACGGTGGCCTCCTGGTCGACCTCGACGCCCATCGCGCCAGCACTCGAGTCGAGCGCGGCTGCCGGGGTCTCGACCCGCACCGGTCGGGCTGCTGTGATCTCCGCCAGCTCCTCGACCTCAGCTCGCAGCTCGGTCTCGGTGAGGCCACCGACGGCCACCCCGTCGACGTCGACGTTCCGCATGACCTGGCCGCTGTGCATGGCGGCATCGATCGCCCAGGCCCCGACCAGCACCACCACGACCGCCAGAGCCGCCAGGGCGACGAGGAGGCCGAGTCGGCGGGCCGGGACAGACACGGAGGAAACCTTGGCATGGCCGGATGGGGCAGGGTAATCACCCGCTCCGGTGATCCGGCCTGGTCGGCGCCGTTGTGCACCCATCCGCGCCGGCCTGGCCGAGGTTTCGAACCGGGGGCCTGCCCGTGCCATGATCCCCGACGGTCGAGTCGTCGAGAACCGGGGGAGCAGTCGGATGGCCAAGTTGTGCGAGGGAAGAGTGTGCATCGTCACCGGTGCGGGGCGGGGCATCGGCCGTGAGCACGCGCTGATGCTCGCCGAGCACGGCGCCAAAGTGGTGATCAACGACCTGGGCGGCACCATGGACGGCGAAGGGGCGTCAGCCGGTCCCGCTCAGGAGGTGGCGGACGAGATCATCGCTGGGGGCGGCGAAGCCGTGGCCAACACCGACGACATCTCCGACTGGGAGGGTGCGGGTCGACTGGTGCAGCAGGCGATCGACGAGTTCGGCCGCCTCGACGTGCTGATCAACAACGCCGGCATCCTGCGCGACCGCATGCTCGTGAACATGAGCGAAGGCGAGTGGGACGCGGTCATCAAGGTGCACCTCAAGGGCACGGCGGGCCCGTCGCATCACGCGGCGGCCTACTGGCGCGACCGCTCGAAGGCCGGCGACGAGGTCGATGCGCGCATCATCAACACCAGCTCGCCGTCGGGCATCTACGGCAACGCCGGTCAGACCAACTACGGCGCGGCCAAGGCCGGCATCGCCGCCTTCACCGTCATCGCCGCGCTCGAGCTCGAGCGCTACGGCGTGACGGTCAACGCCATCGCCCCCGCGGCCATCACGCGCATGACCGAGAACCTCGGCATGGGCCAGGCATCCGACGAGATCAAAGAGCAGATGGCGCCGCGGTGGATCGCGCCGATCGTCACCTGGCTGGCGTCGCCCGAGGCGCGGGGCGTCACCGGCCGGGTCTTCGACGTGTCCGGTCGGCGGCTCGGCGTGGCCGAGGGATGGCACATCGGGCCGTCCGACACCCCGATCGACGACCCCACCCGCATCGGGCCGCTCGTCGAGCAGCTGCTGTCCACCGCCCGCCCCAACGCCGACATGTTCGGCGCCGACCGAGCCTGAAGGAGTCCACGACATGCCCATCAACCCTGATGCTGTCGGATCGACGAGCGAGCCGTTCGAGCACTCGTGGACCGAGAAGGACGTGATGCTCTACGCCATCGGCGTGGGCGCCGGCACCGACGAGTTGCAGTTCACCACCGAGAACACGACCGACACCCCGTTGCGGGTGCTGCCCACCATGGCGGTGGTGCTGGGCGTGGGTGGTTTCGGGGCCATGGGCAAGATCGGCACGTTCAACCCGGCGATGCTGGTGCACGGCGAGCAGGCGATCGAGCTCTACGGCGAGATCCCGAGCTCGGGCACGGTCAGCACCGTGGGCGAGATCACGGGCATCTGGGACAAGGGCAAGGGCGCCGTCGTCGTGAGCGAGTCGACGTCGACCGACGTGGCGACCGGTCAGCCCCTGTTCAAGAACACGATGTCGGCGTTCATCCGGGGCGAGGGGGGCTGGGGTGGCGACCGCGGCCCGTCGGGCCCGCAGAACGTTGCGCCGGACCGGTCGCCCGACCACGAGGTCACCTACCAGACCCGGGTCGACCAGGCGCTCACCTACCGCCTGTCGGGCGACCGCAACCCGCTGCACTCCGATCCGGCGTTCGCCGCCATGGGCGGCTTCGACCGCCCGATCCTGCACGGGCTCTGCACCTACGGCTTCACCGGTCGGGCGCTGCTGCACACCCTGTGCGACTCCGACCCTGCTCGGTTCACGTCGATCGCGGGCCGCTTCTCGTCGCCGGTGCTGCCGGGCGAGGCGCTCACCGTGAAGATGTGGGTCGACGGCGGATCGGCCGTGTTCCAGACCTGCGGCGAGGACGGCCGCGTCGTCATCGACAGCGGCGCCGTCACCTTCACCCCCTGACCACCGGCCACGTCAGCACCCTGGCCAAATCGGTGCGTGAAACAACCCATACGGTTGTTTCACGCACCGATTTCGCGATGGGTGCGGGTCGCAGCGGGCAGCTGCAGGGCAAGCGCGCTCAGAAGAGGCGCAGCTCCATGCGCTCGACGCCGCGGAGCTCGTCGTAGTCGACCTCGATGCACACGATGCCGCGGTCGGCCGCGAGCACCTTGGCCTGCGGCTTGATCTCCTGGGCCACGAACATGCCGCGCACGGGTCGTAGCATCGGGTCGCGCTCGAGTCGCTCGAGATAGCGGGTCAGCTGCTCGACGCCGTCGATCTCACCGCGACGCTTCACCTCGATCGCCACCGCCACCCCGTCGGCGTCGCGGCACAGCAGGTCGACGGGCCCGATGTCGGTGGGGTACTCGCGACGCACCAGGCGCAGGCCGGCGAGCATCGTCGTCGGGTCGGCGGCCAGCAGCTCCTGGAGATGGGCCTCGACGCCGTCCTTCTGCAGCCCCGGGTCGACCCCGAGGTCGTGGGCCGAGTCGCTGATCAGCTCGTCGATCGTGATGGTGAGCGTCTCGCCCTTGGGGTTGGTGATCACCCAACGCCCTTCCTCTTCGACGAGGCGGTTGGGCGCGTTCATCCAGTTGAGAGGCTTGTAGGCGCCGCCGTCGGCGTGGATGGCGACGCAACCGTCGGCCTTCACCATGATCAGCCGGGTGGCGAGGGGGAGGTGCGCCGACAGCCGGCCGACGTAGTCGACGGAGCATCGGGCGATGACGAGCCGCATCGGCTCCGACACTAGAGCGGGCGGACCCGGTGGGCATCGTCAGTCGATGGCGCGTTCGCGGAAGCGGCTGCGGATGATCTCCCGACGCTCCTGCAGATCGCGGTAGGTGAGCGACTCGGTCGACGGGTCGACGCCGAAGCTGCCCTTCACCCCGCTCAGGTCGAGCTCGTAGGTGCGGGGGTCGATGCCGATGTCGGCGGCGATGCGCTCACCGTGTCGCTCGGCGAAGTAGGCGGAGATGTGGGCGATCTCGGCGAACAGGTCGAGATCGGGCGCCAGCGACGCGATGGCGCCGTCGAGGAACACCATGTTCTTGACGAAGAGCATGAGCTCCTTCGGGAGCCGGGCGCCGTAGCTGAGCAGGCTCTTCACGACCCGCTGGATCTCGTGCACCATCTCGTCGGCGCTCAGCGTGGTCGGATCGATCGGTGGACGTTCGAGCCCGAGGTCGCTGATGACCGCTTCGAGGTCGGTGTCGGCGGGCAGCGCGCCGAGGTCGCGCAGGGCGGCCATCTGGCCCCGGATGTCGTTGAGGCTGGCGGCGACCTGCAGGCGCAGGAACGCGAGGCGCTTCGGTTCGTCCATGCGGCCGGTGATGCCGAAGTCGAGCAGCGCCACCCGGCCGTCGGGCAGCACGAAGAGGTTGCCGCCGTGCAGGTCGCCGTGGAAGATGCCGTGGATCATGGCGCCCTCCATGAAACCGACCATGCCGGTGCGGACGACCGCCTTGGTGTCGACGCCGGCCTCGTTCATGCGCTCGACCTCGTAGAAGGCGAAGCCGTCGAGGCGCTCCATCACGAGCACCCGCGGCGTGACGAGCGTGGGGTGGGGGCGGGGGATCACGTAGCCGCGCTGGCCGAGCTCGGCGAACGAGCGGGCGACGTCGAGCATGTTCTCGGCCTCGAGGCGGAAGTCGAGCTCCTCGGTGATGGTCTCGGCGAACAGCTCGACGAGGGCCGGCGGATTGGCGAGGGCGGCCACCGGGATGCGCCCGACGAGGAACGGGGCCAGCCACGCCATGACCCGCAGGTCCTCGTGCACGAGCTCGTTGATCGTGGGCCGCTGCACCTTGACCACGATGTCCTCGCCGGTGCGCAGTCGGGCCCGGTGCACCTGCGCGATCGACGCGGCGGCGAGCGGCTCGCGGTCGAACGACTCGAACACGTCGTCGAGTGGGGCGCCGAGGTCGGACTCGACCACGGCCCGCACGTCGGCGAACGACTCGGCCGGCACCTGGTCGCGCAGCTTCTTGAACTCGGCGACGAGCTCCTCGGGAAACAGGCCTTCGCCCGACGAGATGATCTGCCCGAGCTTGATGTAGGTGGGGCCGAGACGCTCGGCGGCGATGCGCAGTCGCTTCGACAGGTCGGCCTTCGAGGCCGACCCGCCGGCGCGCCGGCCGACGAGGTACCACCCGAGCAGGGCCCCGCCGATGTGGCGCAGCACCTTGACGAGCCGGCCGAGGGGCGGGAAGCGACGGGGTCGCACGAGGTCGGGGAGCTCACGTCGGATCGACCAGCGCACGACCCCCGTGACCTTGCGCCAAGGCATCTGCTCGGGGACGACCAGCCAGGGCGGGTCGTCGCTGAACGAGCCGAGCGCGAGGTCGGCAGGTGCCGGCGGGTCGTCCGGCGAGCCCGCCGGCGTCGTGGGGGGAGCCGGATCGGCGCTCATCGTGGGGCCGAGTGTACGAGCGGGTCACCGCGTCGACCACCCGGCGCCCCAGGTTCCGGCCGCCGCCGTTAGCCTCGCTGGCGTGCTCGACGACTACCGCGTGATCGAACTCGGCGTGTGGGTCGCGGGCCCGTCCGCGGGCGGCATCCTCGCCGACTGGGGTGCCGACGTCATCAAGGTCGAACCGCCCGACGGCGATCCGATGCGACGGGTCTTCCAGGCTGATCGTCGGCCACGGTCAGACCGAGTCGCCGCCCTTCGATCTCGACAACCGCGGCAAGCGCAGCTCGTGCTCGACCTGAAGCACGGACGACGCGCTCGGCTCCACCAGCTCATCGCGTCGGCCGACGTGTTCGTCACCAACCTGCGGCCGGAGGCGCTCGACCGCCTCGGCCTGGGCCCGAGCGCTGCTATCCGACAACCCGCGTCTGGTCTACGCGAGCGTGACCGGCTACGGCCTCGCCGGGCCCGAAGCCCATCGTGCCGGCTACGACGTGGGCGGGTTCTGGGCCCGCACCGGGGTCGCCGCCACGCTCACGCCGGGCGACAGCCTCCGCCGACCATCCGGGGTGGCTTCGGCGACCACGTCACCGGAATCACGACCGTGTCGGGCATCCTCGCCGCGCTACTCGAGCGCGAGCGCACCGGCAGGGGTCAGCTCGTCGAGACGTCGCTGCTGCGCACCGGGCTCTACTGCCTCGGCTGGGACCTCGGGATCCAGGTGCGGTTCGGCAAGCTCAACGGGCCGCACGGCCCGTACCGAGGAGATCAACCCGATGGTCAACACCTACCGCGCGGGCGACGGTCGCTGGTTCTGGCTGCTCGGGGTCGAGTCCGAACGCCACTTCCCGAACCTGTGCCGATCGCTCGGGCGCGACGATCTGATCGACGACGAGCGCTTCGCCGACGGCCGCGGCCGCCGCCACAACGCGGCCGCGCTGATCGCGCTGCTCGACGACGAGTTCGCGTTCGCGGAGCCGTGCCGAGCTGGCGGCCGCCTTCGACGAGCACGGCGTCTGGTGGGCGCCGGTGCTCACACCAGCCGAGGTGATCGACGATCCGCAGGCCATCGCGGCCGGCGCGTTCGTCGACGTGCCGGCCGGCGTCGGCGTCGCCGGCGCACCGGGCGGTCGCCACGCCGGTGACCTTCCGCGGAGGGATGCCGCCGGTCGGTCCGGTCCCGGGACTGGGCGAGCACACCGACACGATCTGACCTCATCTTGAGCTGGCCCCGGCCGGCACGCGCCGCGCCGACCGTCAGAATCGGGGTGGGCGCTTTT
>CAVPMN010000023.1:0-10712 GCA_963706425.1 uncultured Iamiaceae bacterium | reverse complement strand
TAAGGTGCGATGTCGTGCCGTGGTGTGAGGACTGCGACAAGTTCTGGAACCCGAACAGCCTGCCGCCCGACGGCACCTGCCCGTCGTGCGGGCGCGTGATCGGCGAGCCGCCCGACACCCACGTGCCGTGGCACTTCTGGATCCTGGTGGCGGCCGCCGCCATCTACCTCGCTGCACCACGATTCAAGGCGTGCAATGGCTGCTCGCCAGGTGAACTGCGTGCAATGGCTGCTCGCCAGGTGAGCTGCTTGCAATGGCTGCTCGCCAGGTAGGCGGTCAGTCCTTCCAGAGGGTGGCGACCCAGGTCTTCGGCCCGAGGGTCTGGATGCTGCCGTTGGCCGCGTTCGCGGTAGCCGTGCACCGATTCGGTGGCGGCCAGGGCCGAGGTGACCCCGTAGAGCCAGATGTAGGGCACGTTCTCGTTGAGGATGCGGGCGATGCTGCTGTACGCGGCCTGCCGCTCGGCGGGGTCAACCATGCTGCGACCGACGTCGAGCGCCGAGTCGATCGCCGGATCGGCGAACTGCGAGAAGTTCAACGAGATGCCGGTGGGATCGATGCTCTTCGAGCTGAGCCAGACGTACTCCATGTCGGGGTCGATGGCTCCGAAGAAGCGCCAGTCGATGGCCTCGAACTGACCGAGGGCGCCGGCGACCGGCGAATCGGCCTGCGTCACCGTCTTCACCTCCACCTCGATGCCGGCGGCCGCCCACATCTCGACGAGCAGCTGGGTGGCCCGCACGTTGGAGGTGTCGTCGACGGTGTAGGTGAAGGTGAGGGGCTGGCCGCTCTCGGACTCGTACTGGGCGACGAGCGATTTGGCCTTCTCGAGGTCGAACCCGAGGTAGCCGTCGTCCTCTTCGTAGCCCACCGTGCCCTCCGACCAGATGCCGGTGACGGGTGCGGCGAAACCGAAGCCGGTCTCGGCGAGGATGGTCTCGGGGTCGGTGGCGTAGGCGACGGCCAGACGGGCTGTCTCGCTGGTGAAGGGCGCCTTGCCCGTGTTGAGCATGACGAACTGCTTCTCGCCCTTGTCGTAGGTGAGGGTCTCGATGCCGGGGGACGCTTCCAGCCGCTCGATTTCCTGGGGAACGACGGTGGTGAGCATGTCGATGTCGTCGTTGAGCAATGCGTTCGTGCGCGATTGCGGATCGGGGATCGGTCGGAACTCGATCGAGTCGAGGTAGGGGAGCTGCACGCCTGCGTCGTCGGTGCCCCAGTAGTCGGGGTTGCGGCTCGCAGTGAACGACGTGCCGTAGTCCCAGTCCTGGTAGCGGAACGGGCCGGTACCGACGGGCGTACGGGCGTCGTTCGGGTCATCGAGCATCGACGGGGCCGGGATGTAGCCGACCTGCGTGGTGAGCGTGTAGGGGAACGCGGCCCACGGCTCGTTCATGGTCACGGTGACGGTGAGGGGACCGGTGGCCTCCACCGACGCCACGTTGGTGACCGCATCGCCCGTCATGGCGCTGTCGAGATGCAGGGTGAGGGCGTTGGCGACCGCCTCGGCGGTCAGCTCCGTGCCGTCATGGAAGAGCACGCCGTCGCGAACAGTGATGGTCCACACGAGATAGTCGTCGCTGGGCTCGAGTGACTCCGCGAGGTAAGGCTCGGGCTGGCCGTCCTGGTCGAGGCTGACGAGCGGATCGAAGATGGCCGAAGCCATCACATGGCCGCTCACGACCCATCGACCACTGATGGGGTTGAGGCCGTCGGTCTCGGCCTCGAGGCCCCAAACCACGGTGCCGCCGCTGACCGGGGTGCCCTCGTCGACCGCCGCCTCGGAGGCAGCGGTGGGGCTCGGCGCCGCCTCCGACGACGAGGACGAGTCACCGCATGCGGTGGCGAGCAGTCCGAGGGCTGCGAGGGCGGCGACGCCCCGGCGAACAGTCCGAGCGCCGCGAGGGTAGCGACCGGAGACGACGAGGGAGCGGGAGCGGAGCATCAGCTCTCCTTCCAGAGATCGGCGATCCAGGTCTTTGCGCCCAGCGTCTGGATCGAGCCGTTGGCGGCCTGGTCGTAGCCGTGCACGCTGTCGCGGGCGGCGATGGCCCACGTCTCGCGATAGAGCCAGACATAGGGCGCGTTGGCGTTCAGCAGGCGGGCGACGGTGGCGTAGGCCTCCGAGCGGGCCGCCTCGTCGGTGGTCGAGCGACCCGCAGCGAGCGCTTCGTCGACTCCGGGGTCGGCGTACTGCGCGAAGTTGAGCGAGATGAGCGACGGATCGATGCTCGTGGAGTGCAGCCACACGAACTCGGTGTCGGGATCGGGGTGGCCGAAGTTGCGCCAGAGGGTGGCCTCGTACTGGCCGAGGGCGCCGTTGACGACGAGGTCTGCCTGGGCCACGGTCACCAGCTCGACCTGGGCGCCGGCCGCTTCCCACTGCTCTTTCAGGAGCTGTTGCAGTCGGCGCAGCTCGATGTCCTCGCCGGCGGTGAGGGTGACCGCCAGGGGTTGGCCCGTCTCGGTCTGGTACTGGGCCACGAGCTGCTTGGCCGCGTCGAGGTTGTAGCCCAGGTAGCCGTCGTCGTCGGAGGCACCGAGCTGGCTGGGAGCCCAGAGGCTGGTGGCCTCCACGCCGGCGTCGCCCTCGATGGCCTGTCGGATGGTGGCGGCATCGGTGGCCCGGGCCAGCGCCAGCCGCGCCGTCTGGTTGTCGAACGGCGGCTTGCCCGAGTTGAACATCACGAACTGCTCTTCGCCCTCGTTGAAGGTGAGCACGGAGAAGCCATCGGTCTCGCTGATGCGGGTGATGTCGGCGGCGGTGATGGTGCTGATGGCGTCGACGTCGCCGGTGAGCAGCGCGTCGGCGCGGTCGGCCGGGTCGACGAGGGGACGGAACTCGACGGCGTCGAGGTAGGGGAGGCCCTCCTGCCAGTAGGAGGTGTTCTTGGTGGCGCGGAACGCCTTGCCGTAGTCCCACTCCTGGTAGACGAACGGGCCGGTGCCGATGGGCGTCCGGGCCTCGGCCGGGTCGTCGAGCATGGCCGGCGCCGGGATGTAGCCGGCCTGGGTCGTGAGCGTGTAGGGGAAGGTCGACCACGGCTCCTTCATGGTGACCGTCACCGTGAGCGGGCCGGTGGCTTCCGCCGTGGCCATGTTGGAGACGGCGCGGGCGGTGACCGCCGAGTCCTGGTGCAGCGTCAGCGTGTTGGCCACATCGGCCGCGGTGAGCGGGGTGCCGTCGTGGAAGGTCACGCCCTCGCGCAGGGTGACGGTCCAGACGGTGAAGTCGGCGTTGGGCTCGAGCGACTCGGCCAGGTAGGGGGTCCAGGTGCCCTCGTCGTCGAGCGACACCAGCGGGTCGAAGATCGCCGAGGCCATCATGTGGCCCGACATCGCCCAGCGGCCGCTGATGGGGTTGAGGCCGTCGGTCTCGGCTTCGAGGCCCCAGACGACCGTGCCGCCGGGTGTCGGCGTGAGGGAGGCCTCCTCGGGTTGCGCTGAGGAGGGGGCGGCGTCGCCGCTGTCGGAGCTCGAGCTGCCACAGGCGCTGGCGAGCAGGCCGACGGTGAGCATGGCGGCCACGACGGCGGCCGAGCGGGACGAACGCAGGCCGGCGGGGCGGCGGGGGATGGTGGTCATCGGTGCTCCCTGGAGATGGCAGGACGACCGGACCATCGGCACGGCTTCGCCCGAGGTGAAGCGCGTGGGGTGTGAACGGGTCGATTTGCCTACGGCCGTCGCGCTGGGGCGTGGCGGGTGTCACGTCGGATTCGGCCGCCCTGTGCACCGCGGTTAGGATCGACCCTTCACACGGGCTGTGGCGCAGCTTGGTTCACGCGTCGGTCTGGGGGACCGAAGGTCGTGGGTTCGAATCCCGCCAGCCCGACCATTCCCCCGAAATCGGTGCGTGAAACAACCCATGCGGTTGTTTCACGCACCGATTTGCACGGTGACGGTTCTGATCGTCGCGGTGTGCGGTGTGCCATTGATTTGCTCGGGCCGTGATCGACACGGTCGCACAACGAGACTGAGCACTACAGGAGACGGACAGACGGCATTCACCTGAGTGCCCGTGAAGCTTCGCCCACCGGTCGCCGGGCGCTCGCCTCCGGTTCCAGCCGGCCCCCTATGTTCGATGGCGATGCTGATCTGGTTCGGAGTTGCGGTCGCCTTGGTCCTCGTCCTCGGCCCTGCGATGTGGGACCGGCATCGCCAGCGCCGCCTGCGCTGAGGCTGTCACCTCGGCAATCACCGGCCTCATCCCGCTAACGCAACGCGACGTTGAGCACGAGGGTCAGCAGAACCGAGAGCATGATCGACACGACGATCATGAGCAGGCATCCGAGGCCACCTCCGAGAGGACGGACCTCCACATCACCGAAGCGCATCCGGGATCCTTACCCTCGGTCGGACCGGAAAGGTTCAATTCGCCTTCGTCGTGGGCCGTAGTCTGTCCGCTGGCGCGTCGGGCTCGCTCGTCGCGATCGCCCGAAGAGGACCGATGGCCGACGAGAACGACCGAAACGACAGCGATCAGGGACCGGACGCCGAAGAGGCGCCGTCGACCATTCGCGCGCTGCGGCTCGACAAGCTGGACCGCCTTCGTGAGGCGGGTGTGGAGCCGTATCCCTATCGGTTCGACCGCGATCACACCATCGGCGAGGTGCGCGAGAAGTGGGGCGCTCTCGAGGCCGGGGCCGAGACCGACGATCGTGTGCGCATCGCCGGTCGCATCATGCTCAAGCGCGAGCAGGGCCGGCTGACGTTCGCCAACATCCGTGACCGGGCCGGCGACGTGCAGCTCTTCGTGGCCCAGGGGGCGCTGGGCAAGGAGCGCTTCGTCGCGTTCAACGACCTCGACCGGGGCGACTGGATCGGTGTCGAGGGCACCGTGATGGTGACGAAGAAGGGCGAGCTGTCGGTCAAGATCGATCAGTTCGAGCTGCTGTCGAAGTCGCTACGACCATTGCCCGACAAGTGGAAGGGCCTCAGCGACATCGACACGCGCTATCGCCAGCGCTACGTCGACCTGGTGGTCAACGACGACGCCCGCAGGGTGTTCGCCGTGCGCCACGCCGCAGTCGACGCCATCCGCTCGTGCCTGCGCGACCGTGACTACGTCGAGGTCGAGACACCGATCCTCAGCCTCACGCAGGGTGGGGCCACGGCCCGACCGTTCGTCACGCACTACAACGCCCTCGACCTCGACTCCTATCTGCGCATCGCCCTCGAGCTGCCTCTGAAGCGTCTCGTCGTGGGCGGCCTCGAGCGGGTGTTCGAGATCGGTCGGGTGTTCCGCAACGAAGGGCTCGACACCCGCCACAACCCCGAGTTCACCATGCTCGAGGCCTACGAGGCGTTCGCCGACTACACCGAGATGATGACGCTCACCGAGGACCTGGTCGCAGCGGCCGCGATGGCCGCCAACGGCACCACCAAGGTGACGTTGCGAGGTCGCGACATCGACCTGGCCCCGCCCTGGCCGCGCATCACCATGGCCGACCTCATCACCCAGACGGTCGGCGTGCAGATGAGTGCCTCGATGCCGGTCGACGAGGCCCGTCGTGTGCTCGACGATCTCGGCGTGGCCTACCAGAGCCACTGGGGCCCGGGCCGGCTCATGTTCGAGGTCTACGACGAGTTGGCCGAAGGCAAGGTGTTCGAGCCCACGATCGTGATCGATCACCCACGTGAGGTCTCGCCCCTGGCGAAGCCGCATCGCGACGATCCGTCGCTGGTCGAGCGCTTCGAGGTCATCGTCGACGGGCGCGAGCTGGCCAACGCCTACAGCGAGCTCAACGATCCGGTCGAGCAGCTGGCCCGCTTCCAGGCCGAGGCCGAGGCCAAGGCGGCCGGCGACCTCGAGGCCGGCGACGTCGATCTCGACTACATCCGCGCCCTCGAGTACGGGCTGCCGCCCACCGGTGGCATGGGCATGGGGATCGATCGACTGATCATGCTGCTGGCGGGGGTCGAGAGCATCCGCGAGGTCATCCTCTTCCCGACGTTGCGCCCCGAGGTGGGGCTCGACCGCGCCGAGTTCGACACCGACCGCTAGCCGGGCGTGACCGGCGCGCCCTCCCGCGCCCGCCGACGCTGCTTCGGCCCGCCCGGCCGAGCGGGCCAGCGCCAAGGCGGCCACGATGGCGGCGCCTGCGCTGGCCACCAGCAGCAGCCGGCTGGCGGCCGTGTCGACCCGGAACCGCTCGTGGTAGATGAGCACGCCCAGCAACGTGCCGGTGAGCGGTTCGAGGCCGGTGATCGACGGTAGGGACGCCCGTAGCCCGCCGGCCTGATAGGCCGACTGCTGGAGGAACGCCCCTGCGCAGATGCTGATGATCAGCGCCCACGTCTCCCAGTTGGCGACCACCGAGACCAGCCCGTCGTCGAGGCCGCGCACGACCGTCTTGGTGAGCGCGTCGGTGGTGCCGTAGAGGATGCCGGCCGCGGAGCCGAGCAGCAGTGCCCGTCGTGCACCCCGGCGGCGGGCCGCGCTCGACACCAGCACGATGACCAGTGGGTAGATGACGACCAGTGCGGCCAGCCAGGCCCGGCCGTCGCCCTCGTCGTTGCCGTCGGTCGGATCGCCGACGATCAAGAAGACAGCCAGGCCCACGGTGAGCAGCACCGCCCAGGCGAAGTCGGCCGGCGCCAGCTTGCGGCCGGTGTAGCGGGCGCTCAGCGGCAGGGCGAACAGCAGCATCGTGACGAGGAGCGGCTGCACGATGATGAGCGAGCCGATGGCCAACGCGGCCGCCTGCGTGAGGTAGCCGGCCGCGTCCGCGCCGAGGCCCGCCAACCACATCGGCTGCTTGACGAGCCGGGTGATGAGGCCGGCGTTGAGGGCGTCCTCGTCGGGCACGGTGGCGGCGGCCCGTTGCTGGAGCACCGACGCCACCGCGAACAGGAACGCAGCGAACAGGGCGAGCGCGACCGTGACCAGCATGGGTGTGCGGAGGGTAGCGTGACCGCCGTGGCCGACGAGAGGACCGCCCAGGCCGCCGACCCGGCGGCCGACCGCCCCGCGGTGCGCTACGAGCCCGACGGCCCGGTGGTGGTGATCGTCATCGACCGACCGGCGGTTCGCAACGCCGTCGACGGGCCCACCGCCGCGATGTTGGCCGAGGCGTTCCGGCGCTTCGAGGCCGACGACGACCTGGCGGTGGCGGTGCTCACCGGTGCCGGTGGCACGTTCTGTGCCGGAGCCGACCTGAAGGCGATCTCGGCCGGTCGCGGCAATCGTGTCGACGTCACGGGCGACGGTCCGATGGGGCCGACCCGGATGATGCTCTCGAAGCCGGTGATCGCCGCGGTCGAGGGGTGGGCCGTGGCGGGAGGCCTGGAGCTGGCCGTGTGGTGCGACCTGCGGGTGGCAGCCGACGACGCCGTGTTCGGGGTCTACTGCCGACGTTGGGGGGTGCCGCTGGTCGACGGTGGCACCATCCGCCTGCCCCGCCTCATCGGCCAGAGTCGGGCGCTCGACCTGATCCTCACCGGGCGGGGCGTCTCAGGGGACGAGGCCTTGGCGATGGGCCTGGTCAACCGACTCGCTCCGGCGGGCGGGGCGCGAGACGCCGCAGTGCAGCTCGCCCATGAGCTGGCGGCGCTGCCGCAGCGCTGCCTGCGATCGGACCGCCGCTCGGCCTACGAGCAGTGGGACCTGGGGTTTGACGAGGCCCTGGAGCGCGAGACCGAGCTCGGCCTCGCCGTCATCGCATCCGGCGAGACGCGAGCAGGCGCCACTCGGTTCGCGCAGGGTGCGGGCCGCCACGGCTCGGCCGCCGGACCGTCACCGGCGCACTAGCGTCTGCATCCATGTGTGGCCGGTTCGTGGCGGCGTCGCCGCCCGATGAGATCGCCCGCTACTTCGGGGCCAGCGCGCCCGAGGCCCTGCTCGAGCCGAACTACAACGTCGCTCCCACGTCTGACATCTACGCGGTGCTCGAGGACGGATCGACCCGCAAGGTCGAGGCGCTGCACTGGGGCCTGGTGCCCCGATGGGCGAAGGACCCCTCGGTCGGCAGTCGCATGATCAACGCCCGCGCCGAGACCCTTGCCAGCAAGAACGCCTTCAAGCACGCCTTCGCCAAACGGCGCTGCATCATCCCAGCTGATGGGTTCTACGAATGGAAGAAGCTTCCCGGGCAGAAGGCCAAGCAGCCCTACTTCATCCATCGTGAGGACGACGAGCCGCTGGCGTTCGCCGGGCTGTGGGAGGTATGGCGCAACCCCGACTCTCCGGAGCACGAAGAGGTGCACTCCTGCTGCATCATCACCGGCGAGCCCAACGAGAAGGTGCGTGAGATCCACGATCGCATGCCGGTGATCCTCCCTCCCACCGCATGGGAGCAGTGGCTCGACCCCGAGAACCACGACGTCGACCTGCTGGGCAAGCTGCTGGTGCCCGCGCCGGCGTCGCTGATCGCCCTGCACCCGGTCAGCACCGACGTCAACAGCGTGCGCAACCGGGGCAGTCACCTGGTCGACGAGGTCGACCCCGCCGGTCCCCAAGGCACGCTCCTTTGACCGCGACTCTCCGGCGGCGCGTCGACAACGTCGTGCTCCGCTGGCAGGCCCGCCTCGACAGCGAGTGGGTCGACCGCGTGCTGCCCTGGCTCATCGCCGCAGGCCTGTTCGTGTGGCTGGCGGCGCTGTCGCTCGCCACGGCCCGCTCCTTGGAAGGCACGGTGGACCTCACCGCCTACACGCAGGCGGCCTGGAACATCCGAGAGGGCAACTCGCCCGTGCTCACGGTCACCGACGGCGTGCACCTGCTCGCCCAGCAGGCCGCGTTCGCCTTCTACCCGATGGTGGGTGTCACCTTCGTGCTGCCGATCATCCCGGGGCTGCTGGTGCTGCAGTCGGCCATCCTGGCGGTGGCCGTGGTGCCGTTGTGGCGGATCGCCCGCCGGCTGGCCAACCTGCGCGTCGGCGCGGCGGGCACGCTCGTCTTCGTCTACGCGCTCTATCCGGTGATGCACAACCTCAACCTCGACGGGTTCCACCCGGAGGTCATCGGGGTGCCAGGCCTCTTGGCGGCGTCCTACTTCGCGCTCAACGGGCGCTGGCGTTGGTTCGCCCTCTGCGCGGTGGTGGTCATGGCGTCGCGAGCCGACTTCGGTCTGGCCATCGCCGGCATCGGCGGTCTCCTGATCGTCGAGGGTCGCCGCCGGGCGGGCCTGGCCACCATCGTCGCCGGCCTCGGGTGGACCCTCGTCGCTGCGCTGTTCGTCCAGCCGCACTTCGGCGATGGCAGCTTCCCGCACCTCGAGGCGTTCGACGCGTTCGGCAGCTCACCTGCGGGCGTGGCCTGGGGCATGGTGAGCCATCCCGTCGACGTCCTCAGCCGGTTGTTCAGCGAGCAGAACTTCAGCCTGTTCGTCACCCTCTTCGCGCCCGTGGTGTTCCTGCCAGTGCTCGCCCCGCGCTACCTCCTGCCGGTGTTGCCGCTGCAGCTGCTCTATCTGGTGGCCGACGTCCCCGAGGAGGCGGTGTTCGGTCAGCAGACGGTCGCCATCACCGCGTTCGTGTTCCTCGCCACGGCCATGGCGCTCAGTCGCATCGGGCGGCTGGGCGTGGAGAAGATCACGGTCGATCGCCGGCTGCTCGGTGCGCTGCTGCTGGCCGGCACGGTGTTCTTCGTGCGGGATGCCGCCAGCTCGCCCTATCGCGAGCCCTGGGACTGGGGGAGTCAGGACGACGTCGATGCCGCCAGGCTCGAGGCCCGCGATCTCATCGCCGACGGAGCGTCGGTGCGAGCCTCCGAGTCGATGCTCCAGGTGCTCGCCGAGCGGCAGGACCTCTATCCGCTCGAGCTCGGCGACCGACCCGATGTGGCGGGGGCGGCGAGCGGCGTCGACGTCGTGGTGCTCGACGAGCAGGAGACCGCCGCGTGGGACGACATCGACCGACGGGTCTTCCGACTGGGCATGGAGACCCTGGGCTACTCCGTGGTGCTCGATCGGGAAGGCATCGTCGTGTTCGCCCGGCCCCCGGACGACGGGGGCAGGCCACCGACGGCTGATCAGGCGAGGTCGGTGGTGCCGAGCGCCTCGCGCAGGAGCTCGGCGGCCCGATCGAGCTGGGCCGGGTCGGGATCGGCAGCCGCGTTGGAGAAGTCGAGATCGTGCACGCCCCGGATCGGCACCACGTGCAGATGGGTGTGGGGCACCTCGAGCCCGGCGATCATGAGCCCCACTCGCACGGGCTCGAACACCGCCTGCTGGGCGGCGGCGACGCGTCGCGACACCTGCATCAGGTGACCGACCAGCTCGTCGTCGAGGTCGATCCAGTGGTCGACCTCGACGATCGGCACCACCAGGGTGTGGCCCGGCTGCAGCGGGTTGATCGACAGGAAGGCCACCGCCTGGTCGTCTCGCCAGACGAAGCGACCGGGCAGCTCCCCGTTGATGATGCGGGTGAAGATGGTGGCCATCGTGGGTCGGACCTCGGGGGGAGATGGAACGAGCGCGTCGCCGAGGATCGTAGGCTGGCCGACGTGGCGACGCCCGACCCAGCGTTCGGCGACGAGGGATCGGGGCCCTCGTCCGAACCCGATCCGCCGAGCGACCGCGCGGGCGCCCGCGCCGATCGCATCGCCACCGTCCCCAATGCCATCACGCTCGTGCGGCTGCTCTGCCTGCCCGTCTATCTGTGGCTGCTCCTCGGGATCGACGACCGGCTGGCCGCAGCCGGCCTGCTCGCCGTGCTCGGCGCCACCGACTTCGTCGACGGCTACATCGCCCGACGCTTCGACCAGGCGTCTG
>CAVPMN010000022.1:0-19429 GCA_963706425.1 uncultured Iamiaceae bacterium | reverse complement strand
GCCCTCGTCGTTCACCAAGGCCGCCGCGGCCATGCGGCGGGGAGTGCGCGAGATCGACCTCGACGGCTGGCCGGTGTGGCCCTGCACCGACTGGGTCACGCTCGCTGGCCTCGACCACACCGACCGCTCGCTCTCGCTGCTCGCCTTTCTCACCTCCCGGTGGTCGTCGGAGTTCGCCATCCGACCGTTCCTCGTCGCCGATCCCACTCGGGTCCTCGCCACCCTCGCCGACTGGTGCGCATCCCCCGACGAGCACGTTCGCCGCCTGGTCTCCGAAGGCACCCGCCCCCGTCTGCCCTGGGGGGAGCGCCTGGTCGAGTTCCAGCGCGAACCCCACCACACCATCCCGTTGCTCGATCGGCTCTACACCGATGCGTCGGACTACGTGCGCCGATCAGTGGCCAACCATCTGAACGACATCTCGAAAGACCACCCCGACGTGGCGGTGGCGACCGCCGCCCGGTGGATGGTCGAGGGCGACGAGCACACCGCCACGTTGGTGCGCCACGGGCTCCGGGGGCTGGTGAAGGCTGGCGACCCGGCCGCGCTCGCGCTGCTCGGCTACGACCACGGCGCCCAGGTGACGGTCGAGGCCTTCACGGTGTCGACTCCGCGGGGTGGCGCTGGGAGTAGGTGCTCGCGGTCCGAAGCCGGCGCCGTCGCACGCCGGCGACGCGCCGTTGCCGGTGGTGATCGACTTCGCCGTCCACTCTGGTGCGGGCCGCCGGTGCCCGCGCGACCGAAGGTGTTCAAGCTGACCACCACCACGTTGGCACCCGACGAAGCCCGAACGATCGTCAAGCGCCACCCGATCAAGCCGGTCACCGTGCGTCGGTACTACCCCGGCAACACATGCGATCGACCTGCTGGTCAACGGCAAGGTGGTGGCGACCGAGCAGTTCGAGCTCACGGTGCCCCGAGAGCCGTAGGCCTCGACCTCGTAGGGCCTCGACCTCGTAGGGCCTCGACCTCGTAGCGTCGCTGTCGTGCACGACCTGGCCGAGCTCGCGACCCCGGCACTGATCGTCGACGGGCCGCGTTCGAGCGCAATCGGGCGACCATGACGGCGCAACGGCCGGGCGACGCGTTGCGACCCCACGTCAAGGCGTTCAAGTCGACGGCGGTCGCCGCGCGGCTGGCTGATGCCGGGCATCGGCGGTTCTGCTGCGCGACGGTTCGTGAGGTCGAGGGCTTGGCCGCCGCCGGGCTCGACGACGACCTGCTGCTCGCCAACGAAGTGCTCGATGCGACCCGGCTCGGTGCCGTGGCCGCGGCGGGCGCCAGGGTCACGGTGGCGGTCGATTCCGAGCAGACGATCGACGCCGCCGTCCGACGGTGGCGTGCGCGAGGTGCTGATCGACGTCAACGTCGGGCTGCCGCGTTGCGGGTGCGCCCCCGAAGCCGCAGGCCGCCTCGCCGACTCCGCCCGCAGACGGGGCTCGACGTCCGCGGCGTGATGGGCTACGAGGGCCACCTCATGGACTGGACCGATCGGGCTCGCCAGGCCGTGGCCGTCGAGCAGGCGATGAGCCTGCTCCTCGCCGCCCACGATGCCGTCGGCGGCGACATCGTCTCGGCCGGCGGCACCGGCACGTTCGACATCAACACGTGGGCCAACGAGATCCAGGCCGGCTCGTACCTGTTCATGGACACCCACTACGCGAAGGTCGGGCTGCCGTTCGCTCAAGCGCTGAGCTTGCTGACGACGGTGATCTCGGTCAACCGCGCCGGCGGCTGGGTCGTCGCGACGGTGGCCTCAAGGCCCTGGCCATGGACCACGGCAACCCCTCCGTCGAGGGGGCCGAGATCTTCTTCTGCTCGGACGAGCACACACGTTCGCCCCCGCGGCGACGCCTCGCTCCCGTCCGTCGGCGACCGGGTCCGCGTCGTGCCGGCGCACGTCGATCCCACCGTCGCCTACCACGAGCGGATGCACGTGGTGCGCGGCGATCAGGTCGTCGACGACTGGCCGATCGACCTCCGCGGCTGGTGATCCGATCGAACTGCGGCCGAGGATCAGGTGAGCCGCATGAACATCCGCTCGACCTCGCCGAGCGGGTAGCCGGACGCCTCGGCCTCGTCCGGGTGCTCGACGCAGAAGGCCAGCCCGCCGGCCACCAGCTTGAACCCCGCCTGCTCCAGCGCCTTGTTGGCCGCCGAGGAGCTGCGTGACGACGTCCCGGACTCGCGGCCCTCGGCGAGCATCTTCTCGATGCCCTGGACCTGTCCGGCAATACGACGCAGGCGCTTGCGCACATCGTCGACGACCTCATCCGGCAGTTCCATCCGACTCGCTCCTCCTGGCCGATAGTCCTCCAGCATACCCTGCGGGGTATCTAAACCCGGCGATCAGGCTTCGGCGACCAGCTGCTCGGCCAGCGCGCGAAAGGCGCGGCCCCGGTGGCTGAGCGCGTGCTTCTCGGCGGGGGTCATCTCGGCGAAGGTGCGGCCGTCGCCCTCGGCCGGCACGAACACGGGGTCGTAGCCGAAGCCGTGCTCGCCGGCCGCTACCGCCGCGATCGAGCCGTCGACCCAGCCCTCGGCCACCACCTCGTGGCCGTCGGGGAAGCGCACCAGGGCCACCGTGCGGAAGCGGGCGGTGCGCTCGTGGTTCGCCCACGGCGGCCAGTTCGCGGAGCAGCTTGTCGACGTTGGCGGCGTAGGTGGCGTGCTCGCCGGCGAACCGAGCCGACCACACCCCGGGGGCACCACCGAGCGCATCGACCTCGAGCCCGGTGTCGTCGGCGATCGCAGGCCGGCCCGTGGCCTGGCACAGCGCCACCGCTTTCAGACGGGCGTTGCCTTCGAGGGTCGGCGCGTCCTCCACCACCTCGGGCACGTCGTCGGGACGAGCCAGCAGCGTGATGCCGAACGGCTCGACGATGGCCGCGATCTCGCGCACCTTGTCGGGGTTGGCGCTGGCCACCACGAGCTCGGCCATGGTCAGAACCGGTCGGAGGGACGGGCCGACGGCCTCCCCGACGAGGCTCACGACGTCGAGGAGCGCGGTCCGGGCGGGGTGGCGAGGAAGGCGCGCTGCTGCTCGACGATGTCGGAGATGCCCGCCTCGGCGAGGGCGAGCAGCTCGTCGAGCTCGCCACGCGTGAAGGCCAGCCCTTCGGCGGTGCCCTGCACCTCGACGAATCGGCCGGACCCGGTCATCACCACGTTCATGTCGACCTCGGCGGTGGAGTCCTCCACGTAGGGCAGGTCGAGCAGCGGCGCGCCACCCACGATGCCCACCGAGATCGCGGCGCACTCGTCGTGAGCGGGTTCTCGCCGATGACGCCGGCCCCCACGAGCCGGGTCAGCGCGTCGTGCAGCGCCAGGTAGCCCCCGTTGATCGACGCGATGCGGGTGCCGCCGTCGGCCTGGAGCACGTCGCAGTCGACGATGACCTGGCGCTCGCCGAGCACCACCATGTCGCACACCGAGCGCAACGACCGACCGATGAGCCGCTGGATCTCCTGGGTGCGACCCGACGGCTTGCCCGACGCCACCTCACGACGGATGCGGTCGGACGACGCGCCGGGGAGCATCGAGTACTCCGCGGTGACCCAGCCTTTGCCGCTGCCCTTCATCCAGCGCGGCACGTCGTTGTCGACGTACGCGGTGCACAACACGATGGTGCGGCCGGCCGTCACCAGCACCGAGCCCGACGCCTGCTCGGTGAAGTCGCGGGTGAAGGTGATGGGTCGAAGCTCGTCGGGGGCTCTGCCGTCTGGTCGCATGGCCCGGCACCGTAGCCCAGCGCACGCGGGTCCGGCCGGCTCACACCACGTAGATGTCGCCGGCGCAGGCCACCTCCACCGGCTCCCCGAAGGCGGCAGCACCAGCCGAACGATGCGCGGTCGGGTCGCTCTCGGGCCACAGGTGGGTGAGCACCAGTCGGCCCACACGCGCCTCCGCCGCCATCATGCCCGCCTGCCGAGCGCTCAGGTGGAGGATGCCCTCGGCCTCGGCATCGGTGGGATAGGTCGATTCGCACAAGGCCAGGTCGATGCCGTCGCCCAGCGTGGCGAACGACCAGCCGGGTCCCGTGTCGGCCGAGTACGCGAGCGATCGACCACTCGCGGGCTCGTCGACGCGAACGGCGTAGGTCTCGACATAGTGGTCGGTGCGCGATGTCGACAGGTCGAGCCCGCCGATCGAGAAGCGATCGCCATCGGACAGGTTGTGCCAGTCGAAGGTGGGGTCGAGCCCAGTCGACAACAGCGCCGCCAACCGACATGTCGCCCGGGTTCCGTAGACGGGCAGTCCGGCTCGATCGAGACCGTACTTCAGGGCGGTGCGCAGTCCGGTGAGGTCAGACCAGTGATCGGGATGGCTGTGGCTGAGCACCACCGCGTCGATGGCGTCGAGCCCGATGTGTCGTTGGAGGTTGGCCAACGCGCCCGGCCCGAGATCGAGCACCAGGTTCACGCCTTCGGCCTGGACGAGATAGCCGCTGCACGCGCCACCCGGCCCGGGGTAGCTGCCGTCGGAGCCGAGCACCGTGAGGGTCAGGCTCACGAGTCCGTCTCGTCGTGATCCGCTCGCTCATCCCAGCTGAGGGGTTCGACCACGTCGAGCTCCGGACCCAGCAGCTGGCGGCCGAGGCGCTGAAAGCTGGCGACGTCGCCCGACGAGATCCAGCGGTGCCGACCCCCCTGCCCGTCGCGCGACCGGTCGGCGAGGCCCAGCTCGTCGAGGGCCGACCGAACGGCAAAGGCGGTCTCGTCGGCGGACGACACCAGCACCACCTCGCGCCCCATCACGTCGCTGATGGTACGAGCGAGAAATGGATAGTGCGTACAGCCGAGCAGCAGAGTGTCGACCGATGCCGCCTGCAACGGGGCCAGCAGGCGCTCGGCCAGCACGTAGACCTGGTCACCGAGGTCTCGCCGCGCTCCACGAACTCGACGAATCCGGGACAGGCCGCACAGGTGAGGCTGACGACACCGCTCGCCTCCCGCGACGGCCTGCTGGTAGGCCCCCGAGCCGATGGTGCCGACGGTGCCGATGACCCCGACCCGGCCGCTGCGGGTGGCCGCCACCAGCGAGCGCACGCCCGGTTCGATCACCCCGATCACCGGGACCGGGAACGTCGTCTGCAACTCGTCGAGCGCCGCGGCCGACGCAGTGTTGCACGCCACGATCACCAACTTGGCGTCATGCTCCTCGACGAGCTCGTGGGTGATCTGGCGAGCGAAGCTGCGTACCTGGTCGAGCGGTCGGGGGCCGTACGGGTAGCGCGCGGTGTCTCCGATGTAGACCAGGTCTTCGTCGGGCAGCAGGTCGATCAGGGCGCGGGCCACGGTGAGCCCACCGAAGCCGCTGTCGAAGACGCCGATGGGGCGCCGCACCCGTCGATCGCCCGGCCTCAGAGCTCGGCGAGCAGGATGACCAACGCGATGAGCACCAGAGCGGCACCGAAGAACCACGCCCCCACCCGCATCATCGGGTTGTTGCGTTCCTTGTCGAGACCGAAGCCGCCGAGGATCACGACGACACCGAGCACACCGAAGATCAGGGTGAGAAGCACGGGGCCGCAGGCTAGCGGCCCAACCGACACTCAGAAGTAGATGATCTTGCTGGCCTTCTCGGCCACCTCGTCGAGATCGTCGGTGTAGGCGCCCGTGGAGAGGTACTTCCAGCCGCCGTCGCAGACGATGAACACGATGGTGCCGGCGTCGATGCGCTGGCGACCTTGGCCGCACCCGCCAGCGCGGCGCCCGACGAGATGCCGGCGAAGATGCCGCACTCGGCGACCAGGCGTCGGGTCCACTCGATCGACTCGTAGGGGCGCACGATGCGCTTGCCGTCGAGCAGCTCGGCTCCGCCCCACTTCTCGTAGACCGGCGGGATGTAGCCCTCTTCGAGGTTGCGCAGGCCTTCGACCAGCTCACCGAGCGGCGGCTCGACCGCCATCACCTTGATGTCGGGGTTCTGCTCCTTCAGGAAGGTGCCCACGCCCATGAGCGTGCCGCTCGTGCCGAGGCCGGCGACGAAGTGGGTGATGTCGGGGCAGTCGCGCCAGATCTCGGGGCCGGTGGTGTCGTAGTGCGCCTGGGGGTTCGCCTCGTTGGCGTACTGGTAGAGGAAGACCCACTCGGGGTGCTCGTCGGACAGCTCGAGGGCGCGGCGCACCGCGCCGTTCGATCCTTCGGCGCCCGGCGTGAAGATGATCTCGGCCCCGAACACCTCGAGCATCTGGCGGCGCTCGATCGACACGTTCTCGGGCATCACGATCTTGATCGGGTAGCCCTTGATGCGGGCGATCATCGCCATGGCGATGCCGGTGTTGCCCGAGCTCGGCTCGATGATGGTCTTGCCCGGGTGAAGCGTGCCGTCGGCCTCGGCCTCGGTGATCATCTTGAGGGCGATGCGATCCTTCACCGAGCCGGCCGGGTTCTGGCTCTCCATCTTGGCCAGGATGCGCACGTCGGGGTTGGGGCTGAGCAGGCTCACGTCGACGAGCGGCGTATCGCCGATCATGTCGAGGATCGATGAGTGAACCGTCATGCGCCGAAGCTCCCGGAGCTGGTGGGACCCTTGGATCGGGGCCTCTCCATCAATTGTCGGAAATCCTGACCGGATTTGTAAAGATTCTACCGATCTTCGACAACCACAGGCTCTTCGGAGATGTTCCCGTCCACGATCCGAAAGGAACGCAGGGTGGGCGCCTCGTCACGAAGCGAGACGATGACGTAGTGCCAGGCCGGGTCGGGGGCCTGGGCCACATCGGTCGGCGAAGGGAAGGCCTCGGTGTGGGTGTGGCTGTGCATCACCCCGATGAGCTCGAGGCCCCGGTCCTCCGCGTCGCGGTCGGCCCGGAGGTGGTCGCCCGGGTCGACGGTGTAGAGCTTCGACGACTCCGCGGCGTTGCGGGCCGGGTAGAACACGTCGACCCGGCCCGACGCCGGCTCGCCGCCGAGCAGCCCGCAGGCCTCGTCGGGCAGCGAGTCGTAGGCGAGGCCGACCATCTGTTCGTAGGCGAGGACGGGGAGGCGCAGCACGGCTCGTGAGGCTACCGCCCGAGGATGCACGGTACGGTGCTGCGCATGCCTCGTGTCAGTGTCCCAGCCGGCCAAGACCCGCTCATGCACGTGTGGACCTCGCTCGCTCCCCCACTCACCGGTGCCGCCGCCACGCTCTCCGACGCCGTCTATCGGTCGTCGTCGCTGTCGCTGCGCGAGTTCGAGGCCGCCCGCACCCGCATGGCGCAGATCAACGACTGCACGCTCTGTCTCGACTGGCGCTCAGGGCGCGACGTCGAGGCCCGCACCGACGAAGCCGACACCATCGACGAGGAGTTCTACGCCCACGTCGGCGACCACACCTGGAGCGGGTTCTCCGAGCGTGAGCGCCTGGCCGCGGAGTTCGCCGAGCGCTACGCCCTCGATCACACCAACATCGACGACGACATGTGGCAGCGCCTCCACGCGGCGTTCACCGACGATGAGCTCGTCGACCTCGGCGTGTGCGTCGGATCCTGGCTCGCCTACGGCCGCTTCAACCGCGTCTTCGACATCGACGGCGCGTGTCGCATCCCGCTGTCCTGAGCCGGTCCTGATGCCTCCGCCCGGCGTGAAGATCGTCGCCACCAACCGTCACGCCCGACACGACTACGACCTGCTCGACTCCGTCGAGGCCGGCATCGTGCTGACGGGCGGTGAGGTCAAATCGCTGCGCGAGTCGAAGGTGCAGATCTCCGACAGCTACGCCCGCATCGACGACGGTGAGGCCTGGCTCGTCGGGCTGCACATCGCGCCGTGGCGCACCGCCGCCGAGTTCAGTGGCCACGAGCCGGAGCGGCGCCGCAAGTTGCTGCTGCACCGGGCCGAGATCGATCGACTCCGGGCCCGGCTCGACCAGGACCGCCTCACGCTGGTGCCACTGGCCCTCTACTTCAAGGAGGGTCGGGCCAAGCTCGAGTTGGCGCTGGGCAAGCCCCGCACCAAGGGCGACAAGCGCCAGGCGATCGCCGAGCGCGACGCCAAGCGCGAGGCCGAAAAGGCGATGAGCCGCGACCGACGAGGCCTCGAGTAGCGATCAGTCGTCGTCGAGGATGGTGCCGAGGCCGATGCCGGTGCCCTGAACGGTGAGGTTCACGGGATCGGACAAGGCCAGCTGCATGCTGCGGTCGGGTTGCGCGATGTTGTTCGGGATCAGCGTGACCACCACGCTCTTCTGGAAGTTGCCCGGCTTGAACGTGATGGTCTTCGGCTTGATGAGCTTGTAGTCGACGCCCGACAGCGCGGACAGGTTGCTCGCGGTCAGCTTGATCGACGAGTTGGTCACCGCGGGCGACGACAACGTGAGCCGGATGGTCATCTTCACCGTGCCGCCGTCGCCCTCGACCGCCGAAACCGAGCCGATGCCCACCCGCACACCCGAGCCGCCCTCGTCGTCATAGATCGTGCCCGTGCCGACACCGCGATCGATGGTGAGCCCGTTGGCGCTCACCAACTCGAGCGTGAAGGTCTCGTCACCCTCGACCGCGGTGTCGCCGTAGACCTTCACCGCGATCGTCTTGTTCACGACCGTCTTGCCGGTGGAGAGAGCCGGCTTGAACGTGAGCGTCTTGACCGCTCCGCCGAAGTTGTCGATGTCGACCTTGCCGCCAGTGGCACTGCCGGCCACGATCCGATAGCTCACCGACACCGTCGAGGTGGCCGCCACATCCAACGTGACCGGGAACAACACCGTGCGGATCTTGGTGTCACCCTCCCAGATCGCCGCGTCACCCACACTGACCGTCGGGCCGGCGGGCGGGGCGACATCGTCGTTCTGAATCGTGCCCGTCGCGCTGCCGTCGGCGATGGTCGCATTGCCAGGCGTCGACAGGTTCACGACGAACGTCTCATCCGGCTCGACGTCGGTGTCGCCGCGCACCGGCACCGTGATCGTCTCGCTGGTGTCGGACGGCACAAACGTCACCGTGCCCGACGACTGCGGTGTAGTCGGACGGCGCCTCGGCGGTGCCGTCGGCCGTCGACCAGTTCACCGTGACCGTGCTGGCGCTCGGCGCACTGAGGCTCACCGTGAACGTGAGGTCGGAGAATCCGCCGGTGCTGCCCTCGGCCATGGTGGCATCGGCGATCGACACGGTGGGCAGGGAGGGCGCGCTCGACGGGGCGACAGTGACGTTGGTGGGGTTGTAGGTGGGCACGTAGGACTGACCGGGGCTCGGCTCGCCGGTGACCGCCGAGAAGGTGCCCGTGCGGCTCGCCGCGGTGAGCACCGAGAAGGTGTCGGTGGAGGCCGGGGTGAATCCGGTGAGCAGCTGCAGCGTGCCTCCGAGGCTGGCCGTGCCCGTGACCGCGAGCCGGTCGTAGCCGGTGCCGACGGTGGTGCCGTCGAGCTCGGCGCGCAGCACACCGCCCGAGGTCTGACCGAAGTCGCCGTCGATGGTGAGGATGCCGGGGCTCAGGCCGGGAGCAACCGTGCCGCTGTTGGTGACCGTGGTGGCGTCGAGGGTGCCGACGCCGCTGATCTCACCGTGGTTCGTGAACGAGGGGGCCACCACCATCTGGGTGCCGTTGCGCAACTCGATGCGGCCAGCGGCGGCGTTGGTGGTGAGCGATGCCAAGGCGTTGCCACCCGAGCCGTTCAAGAAGTGCTGACCCGAGCCCGACGGCCGCAGGTCGGCCGCGTTGGTGGTGACACCTCCGACCGCGTCGCTCACGAGCAGGAAGCCGGGGAGGTCGTAGATGCCACCCGTGAGGGTGGTGCCGGTGAGGTTGGTGAGGTCGTCGCGGACGAGAAGGAGCCGCCCGGCCGACACCGACAAGGTGCCGTCGTTGGTGAATGGCACATCGATGTAGGACTCGATGCCGGATGCCTTCGTGACGGTGCCCGTGCTGGTGTTGTGGAAGAGGTTGGGGCCGGCGCCGCAGTCGCCGATCGAGGTGGCGTTGGAGCTGATGGTGAGCGCACCTTCGTTGCGCAAGGTGGAGCCGTCGCAGACGAGCAGCTCGTCGTCGGCGATGCTCCAGTTGCCCTGGTTGACGAGGGTGTAGCCGTTCGTCAGCGTGCCCGCTCCGGAGGAGGTCGAGCCGGGGGCGAGTGTCAGCGTGCCCGCACCGTTGAAGGTGCCACCGGTCCAGAAGAAGAACTGGCCGAGGGTGGCGCTTCCCTCGATGGTGCCACCGTGCAAGAGCGAGCCGATCGTGGTGCCCGGGGCGAGCGTCTGCGTGCCGCCATTGGTCTGCATGCCGCCGTCGCCGCTGACCGGGCTGGTCGAGAGGAAGGTGCGGTCGGCGTCGAAGCGCACGATGGCGCTAGCGAACGTCTCCCACGTGCCCGTGTCGCCGAGGGACGACACCGGCGCGGCGCCGACGGCCAGGCTCGCCCCGTTGACCTCGACGGTGCCCTGGTTCTCGAACGGCACAGTGATGGAATCGTCGACGCCCGTCGCCAGCTTCACAAGCGTGGCCGCAGGCTCGTTGACGAATCGGTTGGCGCCGGATCCACAGTCGGCGGTGCTGGCGCCGTTCGACGGGAGCTCCATGGTGCCGAGGTTCTGCAGGAGCGATCCGTCGCAAAGGGTGATGTCACCCAGCGACCAGGTGGCCGAGCCTTCGATGCGCACCGTGTGCTGGCCGTCGAGCGGCAGGCCGCCTTCGATGGAGAGTTGACCGAGCGGCCCCACCGTCGTGGTGCCGCCGCGTGCCGCGGTGACGGTGTTGGGCGAACCGAGTCGACCGTCGTACATCGTGAGCAGGTCGGTGACGGTGAGGGGCGACCGGCCACCGCGTCGACCACCGCTGACCACCAGCTCGCCCACGACCGAGTCGTCGAACCCGTTGGTGGTCGAACCGATGCGAAGCTCGCCGTCGACGATCTCGAGGCCGCCCGGGAAGTTGATCCCCCGCACGGCGCGCACCGTGTCGCTCTCGAACAGGATGTAGTCGTTGATGCCCGCACAGGCGTACTGCGTCGCCGTGGGGACGCCCGAAGGTGACCAGTTGCCGGCGGTCGTGTAGTCGTCGTCGATCGCACCGGTCCAGGTCTTGTCGCAGGTGGGCAGCGTGCCTGCACTGGACTGCGGCACGAGCGCGATGGTGGCCAACACCAACGCCACCACCAGGAAAAGGGCTCGCGCCCGACGCGGCATGAACGCCAGAGACTCCTGCACCCGCACTCCCTCCCGAACGGCTCAGATCCGCGTGGCGAGCCGGCCCACGTACCCCCAACTCACTAACCGTACCAACCAGCCACATCCGCGATCACGTCGGCGTTGCCGTTGTTGTTGTAGACGCTGATCGTGCCCGGCGCCCACCTTGGCGGTGACCGTGTTGGCGATGGTCCACCCGGGCTGCCAGTTGAGGCTCGACACCGTGGGCAGCGGGCCAACCGGCCAGATGCGCAGGTTCGACGAGGCGGTGGTGCCGGTGACGGTGGTGTTCAACAGGACGGCCGACGCCTCGACGGGCACCCCGCCGGTGGCCGTGACCGTGACCGGGCCGCGTGATCCCCCGCACCCCAGGGCGTGCTGTAGGCCCCCACCCGCGAAGCCGGCCGAGAGTCCTGGATGCGGTTGGGCGTGAGCGGATGGAAGGCTCGTCGCCGGTCCCGGCAACGAAGTAACCCGACCACGTCGACGATCACATCGGCATTGCCGTTGTTGTTGTAGACGCTGATCTGGTTGTTCGCTCCGACCTTGACCGTGACCGAGTTGGGGATCGTCCACCCGGCGGCCAGTTCAGGTTCGAGACGAGCGGTGTCGGAAGACCCGTCGGCCAGAGTCGCAGGTTCGACGACGCCGTGGTGCCGGTGACCGTCACGTTGAGCACCACCGCCTCGGCGTCAGCCGGCACGCCCGCGGGCGCCGGTGACCGGTCACGTCCCGGGTCGTCTGCGTGGTCCACGGCGAGGTGAATACGGGCCCACCTGCGACGACGGACGCGAGTCGATGATCCGCACCGGGTCGAGCGACGTGAACCCGGCCCCGGTGCCGGCCTTGTAGTAGCCGACGACGTCGATGATCACGTCGGCGATGCCGTTGTTGTTGTAGACGCTGATCTTGCCGGCGTCGGCACCGACGACGCCGACCTTGACCGTCACCGCGTTCGGGATGGTCCACCCCGCCTGCCAATTGAGGTTCGACGACCACCGGCTGATCGCTCGCCCGCGGGAAGACCACCAGGTCGACGACGCGGTCGTGTTCGTGACCGTGACGTTGAGCGCCACCGCCTCCGCATCCGCCGGCACGCCGCCGACCCCGGTCACCGTCACCGGACGGATGGTCTGCGTCGTCCAGGGGGTGTTGAAGGGCCCACCTGCGACGACGGCCGCGAATCGAGGACGCGGACCGGGTCGACCGGGGTGAACAGCACCCCAGGCGGTGGCGGCGCAGGTGTGACCGCCACGGCGTTCGGCTGGTAGAGGACCTGATAGGCGCGGCCCGGCCGGGCTTGCGGGTCTTGACCACCGAGAACCCGCCCGTGCGCGCCGCCGCGGTGATCAACGTGAACACGTCGCTGTCGGCCGGATCGAAGCCCGTCGTCAGGTCGAGCGTGCCGTTGATGGTCGCCGATCCGGTGATCGACCAGCCGGTCGTACGGTCGTGCCGGGCGTGGTGCCGTCGATCTCCATCTCGAGTGTTCCAGACGCACCTTGCTGGAAGTTCCCGTTGACCGTGAGCACGCCCGGGCTCGTGCCGGGGGCCACCACACCGCCGTTGTTGCGGACCGTCGTGGCCTGCACCGTGCCGACGCCTTCGAGACGACCCCCGTTGAGGTTGATCGCCGAGTTGGCGCCGGGCGCCCTGAGAACTCCACCGGGCCCGATCAGCAGCTGGCCGGCGTTGGCGAACAGGCTGGCGACAGCGATCTCGTTGCCGGATCTCACATCGAGCGTGCCGGTCCGGGCGTTCGTCGTGAGGGTGGCGAATGCAGAGACATCGCTCGCGTTGGTGATGCCTGCGCCCGTCTCGTCGAGGATGACGTTGGCGGCGTTGGTGGACAAACCGCCACCGCCCAGCTCGCCGATCTTCAGCGTGCCCCCGGAGCTCATAGGTGCCGCCGGTGAGTGCTCCGGCAGTGAGGTTGGTCAGATCGCCGGTGAGGTTCAGGGTGTCCGACTCCACCACCAACGTCCCGTCGTTTTGGAAGCTGGTGGCGACGGTGTCGTTCGAGCCGGAGAAGAGCTTGGTGACCGTGCCGGTGACCTCGTTGACGAACCGGCCCGGACCGTTCGCCGCACTTCCGCACGTGACCATCGAATCGCCGTCGGTCGGCAGCTCGAACGTGCCGGCGTTCTCGATGACCGAACCGTCGCAGAGACTCACGTCCCCGAAGAACCAGAGCGACTCCCCCTCGTTGCGCAGCGTGTGCTGGCCGTCGAGCGGCAGCCCGCCATCGATGAAGAGGGAGCCTGCAGGCCCGACCACGGTGCGCCCGCTGCGAGCCGCAGTGGCTCCGTTCGGCAATCCCGGACCGACCGTCGTAGACGTCGAGCGAATCGTTGACCGTGAGCGTCGACGTGCCCCGCGTCGTCCGTCGTAGACATAGAGCTCGTTGACGAAGGAGTCATCGCTGCCGTTCATCGTGCTCCGATACGCAACTCGCCGTAGTAGATCTCCAGTATCCCGTCGAAGTTGATGCCCCGGACGGTTCGAAAGTCGCCCTCGCTGTTGGTCTCGAAGTACATGTCGAGGTCTGAGCAGGCGTAGTCGGTGGGACCCGGGACGCCGGTGAGATTGCCCGGTACCGACCGCCAATTAAGCGGGTTGATGTAGTGGTCGTCGTCCTCACCCGTGAAGATCTTGGTGCACACGGGTGCGGCGTCGGCCGACGACGACAGCGGACCGACGACCCCGACGATCGTGGCGATAGGCCCGATCAACACCCCGACCGTGACCGCCCGCCGGCTCGTCGATCGGGGCCACATGGTTCCTTCTGGCATGGGCGCCATGATGGCCGAGGACGCCCCTCGCCGCCGGTCGCCCCGGTCGCTCGCTCAACGCTCGATCAGTCGTCGTCGAGGATGGTGAGCGGGTGGGATCCGTGCTGTGGATCGGGGTCGTTCCGGATGGCCGCCGCTACCATGGATCAGCCCGCCACAATGGGCGGACTGTCACAGCTCGCAACCACCAGGGAGCAACCAGGCACAGATCTACACAAGGGGCTGATCGGTTTCGACGTTGAGACCGGAAGCCGAATCGTGCGACCGGAGTTGCTCAGACTCCTTAAACGGGGCACCCAAAGAACCGCCGATGGCGAGTTCGCTCTCGCTGCCTGATCTAGTCAGGAAGTAGAGAGACATCGTGACCAGCAATGGCGCACGGGGCCTGACCGCTACAGCCCGGCAACAGAAGTAGCGGTGGACGGCAGGGAGAGACCGCTGACGGCGTGAAAGACCGCTGACCTCGGGGAAAGACCCGGCGGTGGGGCTCGCGCCCCACCCGACCCGGCGGGTCGGCAGCCGTAGAGCCGAAACCGGGAATGGTCGTATCACGGGCGGTGACCACTTGACGGACGGGGGTTCGATTCCCCCCAGCTCCAAGAGCGCTCGAGCTCAGGTTCGAGCGTTGTTGGAGCTGCCCGATGCCCATCTGGACTCGTTGGGAGACGAGCTCATTTCTCGGCGACACGGGCCAGCGTCTCGTCGCGTGACAGCCGCTGGGTTCGGCCCTCCGCCAGGTCCTCTTCACCGGCTCGGACCGCCGCCATCAATGCGGGGCTGCTCAGGATCTTGAGGGTCTCCTCGAGCGACTCCAAGTCGTCGGCGGGCGCCGACGATCCGGTCACTCCGCGGGGATCTCCTCCCACCACTGGCACCACCAGTCGAAGCCCACCAGGATGCGGATCTGCTGGTGCCAGCAGTAGGTGAGGTCGCTGTCGGTGTCGAGGTAGTACAGGCAGTTGCCGCACTTCTCCTCGCCGGAGGGATGGCCCCGCAGCACCGCTCGATCGATGAAGTGCTGGAGCTCGAGCCAGTTCTTCTCGTCGATCTCTTTGGGTTCGGGGGGTGGGATGACGTAGTCGGACATGGCCGGAATCTACCTTCGCGCGCGCCGGTGCCAGCGCGCTCGGGGGGCGACGACCGATCAGGGCTGGAGCGGCTCCCACAGCTGCACGGCATTGCCCTCGGGATCGGTGAGCTGCGCGAAACGACCGTTGGGGTAGAGCTCGGGGTCGACCTCGACCTCGATGCCGAGGTGCTCGGCGTACCAGCGGCTCAACAGATCGGCGTCCGCCATCTTGGCAGCCGAGGTCAGCAGACCGCGTCGAGGATGAAGAACGGGTTGGTGGCCACGTCGAGCGAGTACAGCCCGATGTGGAGATGCGGCACGGAATGCACGGCGTTACCGGTTTGGCCGACCCAGCCGATCACCGTGCCGGCGGGGATCTGCTGACCAACCACCAAGCCGGGGTTGATGCTCGACAAGTGGGCGAAGTACCACCAGTCGCCGTCGGCCGTGGTGACCCCCAATGACACACCGCCGAGGTCGCCACCCGTGGTCGGGTACTCGTCGACGTGGTCGAGGAATCGAACCCGGCCGGCGTTCGGCGTGACGATCGGCGTGTTTGCCGGCGCCATGAGATCGTTGCCCCGGTGGGTGCGACCACCCGAGCGGGGCTCACCCCAGTCGTTACGGAACCGAGCCCCGGCCACCGGGCAGGCGGCCGCGGTCACCGCAGGCAGCGTGCGACAGCCGAGCGAGGAGTTCACCGATCCCGTGCCGACGTTGATGGCATAGGCGCACACCTCGGCCGGCCACAGACCGATCGGCGCGGTGATCTCGAACCCATGTCCGGCGCCGAAGGCCGGATAGAGCGCCTGGATGTCGTAGCGCACCTCGTCGGCCCGACCGACCGCCGCGATGGTGCCGTTCACATAGACGTGCACCTCCACCGCATCGGCGGTGTCGCCGTCGAGCGCCCATCCACCGAGCCGGAACGTCGAGCCCCGCCGCACGACCGAGTCGAGGTTGCCGATCGGGTTTCGGGGGGGAACGGCCACATCGCGACACCCGATCTCGGCGCCGAAGCGATCACGACCGCTGATCGCGTAGGCACAGACCCGCCGGGTCCCCGGCGGCACCGCCAGCTCCTGATCGAAGCCGAACCCCGACGCGTAGGCGGGGAACGCAGCGACCACATCGGGCCGCGACGCCGAGGCGGACACCACGCCCACCGGGCCGGTGTCCGACCAGACCTGGACGTCGACCGGGCCGGCCAACCGTGTCGGGTCGAGCGCCCAGCCGGCAATACGCACCCGCGCGCCGGGGAGGGCGTGCACGCCGTCGACGTTGCCCAATGGGCGGGCGCTCGACACCGTCACCGTGCGGCAGCCGAGCTCGCTGGTGGCGCCACTGCCGACGTTCATGGCATAGGCGCACACGGACCGCACCCCTGAGGCGACCGGCAGCTCGACCTCGAAGCCGCGACGGTCGCCATAGCCGGGAAACACCGAGGCGACATCGGGACGAGACCGGTCGGCCAACACCGCGCGGCCGAACCCCGCGTCGGACCACACGTGCACCTCGGCGGGGCCGTCCCAGACGTCGGGGTCGAGCGCCCAGCCCGACATGCGGATGGTGCCGTCGATCAGCGGGACCGCCGCATCGAGCGAACCCAGGGGGCTACCTGGGAACGACACCTGCCGACAGCCGAGGGTGACCGACGCCGCGAGCGCGCACACCCGCTTCACGCCTCCCCCGACAGGCACGACCGTCACCACGAAGCCTCGGTTGGCCCCGGCGGCCGGATAGACCTGGCCCACGTCGGGCCGGGGCTGATCGGCGGTCACCGTCGCCAAGGCGGTGCCGTCGACGGTGACGGTGACGGTGACCGGGGTAGCGCTCATCGGGTCGACGGCCCATCCGCCGACCTCGACCCGACCCGGGCTGGCGGCGGCAGCATCGAGCGATCCGAACGGCATCGACGAGGCCGGCGTGGTCGGGGGCGAGGTGGGTTCGACCACGTCGGCCTCCACGCTCGGCATCGTCCACAGCGCGGCGGCCACGACGACGACGGCGGGCAGACGCAGCCAAGAGAGACGGGGGCACGGGCGACGGGCCGGCATGGCGATGAGGGTCCTCACGAGCGGGCGATCGAACACAAAGGGTGCTCCGAGCGCCACGAATCGTAGCTTCGGGGGCGCGGCCACTGGGGGACGCCTCCGTCGGTGCCCGCTCGGGCGGCGCTCCGAGGCGACGCGTAGCCTTGGGTCGGCTCATCCTCAGCCCAGGAGCGTGCTCATGAACGTCCGACGTGTCGTGACCGGCCATGACGGCGACGGCAAAGCCGTCTTCGTCCGAGACGACGACGTACCACCGGTGACCCTCTCGCTGATGCCCGGCAGCGAGTTCCACCGCATCTGGGGCGGGGACACGACGCCGCAGTTCCCCGACGACGGGGCCCTCCCCGACCACTCGAGCTACTTCCCGCCGGTCGGCGGCTTTCGCTTCGGGCTGTTCACCGTGCCACCCGACGGCGGCGCCGGCGTGCCGGCCGATCTCGACATCGAGGCCGCCCTCGCCGAGTTCGACCAGAAGCTCCCCGGGCTGGCCCAGCATCTCGAGATCGACGACCCGGGCATGCACACCACGGCCACCATCGACTTCGAAGTGGTGCTGTCGGGTCAGGTCACCCTCGAGCTCGACGACGGAGCCAAGGTCGTGCTCAACCGAGGTGACACCATCATCCAGAACGGCACCCGCCACCGCTGGTCGAACACCGGCACCGAACCGGCGGTGCTGGCGGTGTTCATCGTGGGCGCTCATCACGATCGGGTGGCCCCTCACGATCAGGGAAGCTGAGCGACGCCAACGCGGCGCCGACAGCCGCTGTGGTGGCCCGATCGAGATCGCGACCGCTCCAGGAAGCCGACAACTGTCACGTGCCGGTGAGCTTGCCCACGATCGGCGCGAAGTCGTGGGACTTCTCGCCCGGGATGACGTGGTACGAGTAGCCCCAACGCTCACGGCGCTCGTGCAGCCGATCGGCGATCTCCGCCACCGACCCGATGAGCGACGGTGAGCGTGACGCGAGGAGCCGCCGTCGGCGCGCTCGGCCCCGAACCCCGGGCCGACGCCCGGCGAGCACCAGCCGCCGTCGGTGACCTCGGCGACCGCCAGCCACGCATTGAGCTCGAGGTCGTCGAAACGCTCGCCGGCGCCCGCGTGGAACCCACTCGACCTTCTCGTCGATGCGTGTCGCCATGGCGTCCTGGGCGGCGGCCGTGTCGATCTCGCCCGAGTGGATCGAGGCGTTGACCCCGACGATATCGGCCTCGGCTCCGGCGAAGCCGAGCACGTGGCGGGCGCCGCCGCCGATGAGGATCGGCGGCTGCTCGGGCTACCGGCTTCGGCATGCCGTCGAGGTCGGTGATCCGGTAGTGCTCGCCGTCGAACGTGACCGCCTGGTCGGAGAACAGCCCCTTCAGCACGCGGTGTGTGCTCGATCATCCGCGACACCCGCACACCGGGCGGATCCATCGGGATGCCCGACCGTTCGTAGTCGAGCCGCTTCCATCCCGCACCGAGGCCGACCTCGAGCCGGCCTCCCGAGATCTGGTCGATGGTGGCCAACTCGTGGGCCAACACCGCCGGATGGCGGAAGTCGCAGTCGAACACGAGCGCACCGACGATGAGCGTCGACGTGACCGCCGTGGCCGACGCCATGGCGGTGATCGGCCCGGGACCCTCGTCGAAATGATCGGGCACGAACAGCGTGCTGTAGCCCGCCGCCTCGATCTCCCTGACGCTGTCGAGCCAGGTGTGACCGGGGAGTGGAGCGTGCAACTCGGCGGTGAAACGGAGACGACGGGGATGGGCCATGCCCACCTGTCTACTAACCGGGTTCACCGCCGTCCCGAGACGGCCGGGGACCTTCGACCCTTGTCCGAGGACAGGCAGGCGGCTTCAGTGGAGCGGGTGGAGACCACGTGGCCGATCATCCGCAAGGGTCCGGCTGCCGCGCGAACGCCAACCTCGCCGACTACCACCACGAGTGCGAGACCTTCTCGTGGACCACCGCCCGTGGGCTGCTCGACGGCCTGACCGACGATGGCCTCAACATCGCTCACGAGGCGGTCGTCCGCCCGCACGCGGCCCACGTGCCGACCATGTGGCGATGCGCTGGTGTGGGCGGCGCGGGGGAGCGGCGCGACCCGGCCTACGCCGACCTCGCCCGTTTGTCGAACCGCTTCGCCACGCGGGCCCATTTGCGGGGTCGAGCGAGGTCAACTGGTGGCGCTGCTGCTCGACCGGGTGCCCGATCTCTATGTGGCCACCCTCGGCGCCTTCAAGCACGGCAACGTGATCTCCGTGCTGTTCCGCGTTCGGGCCCGACCCGATCCAACAGCGACTCGAGCTCGGCTCGGCCAGGGTGTTGGTCACCACCGAGCCGTTCTTCAAGCGGAAGGTGTCGGGGATTCGAGGCTCGCTGTCGGCACTCGACCACGTGTTGCTCTCTGGTGAGGTCGCCGAGGC
>CAVPMN010000021.1:0-42272 GCA_963706425.1 uncultured Iamiaceae bacterium | reverse complement strand
CCTCGACGCCCTCGTCGCGACCGGTCCCACGGGGCGTCCGGTATCCACCACCCGCAGCACGCCCTTTTCTACAGTGCCTGCCGGGCGGAGACCAGGGAGAGCCGGCGTCTGCCGGCGAGCCGGAGGGTCTCGGAGGTTCATCGTGCGTCGTCATCCATCGATCGTCGGCCCGTTGCGGGCCGCAACGCTCGCCGCCGTGCTGGTCGTCGTGGCCGCCGCGTGCGGGCAAGCCGCCAAGCCGGTGCGACCGCGCCACCGTCGGCCGCGCCCACGACCAAGGCCGATCCAACCCAACCACGTCGGCGCCGCCGCCGCCGACGTAGCCGCTCACCGGCACCGAGTCGCCGATCCCGCGGCGCTCGCATCCGGCCGTCGTCGTGAAGGTGGACAACAGCCCCGAGGCCCGACCCCAGGCCGGCGTCAACCAGGCCGACATCGTCTACGAGCTGCGGGTCGAGGGCATCACCCGCTACATGGAGGTGTTCCACTCGCACACCCCCGAGCGCGTCGGGCCGGTGCGGTCGGCCCGGAGCAGCGACATCAACCTGTTGAGCAACCTGAACCGCCCGCTGCTCGCCTGGTCCGGTGGCAACCCCGGCGTCACCAACGAGGTGCTCCGCGGCCAGGACAACGGCCTGCTGGTCGACGCCGGGCGAACGCCCGCGGGTCACTTCTACCGGGACGACACCGGCCGGGCACCCCACAACCTCTTCACCAGATCGGCCTCCTGGCCGACTTCGCCCCCGACGACGCCGCCGCCGCCGCTGTTCCCGTAGCGCGAAGGGCGAGCCCGCCGACGGGCATCGACGCCCCCGGCCTCACGATCGACTTCGGTCTCCGGGTGCGGGTCGACTACGTGTGGGACGCCGAGCGCAACGGCTGGGACCGCTTCCAGGTCGACGAGCCCACCCCCGCGACGACAGCGCCACCGTCGACGACGCCGGTGTGCAGGTGGCTCCGCCCAACGTGGTCATCATGTTCATCGAGTACGGCAGAGCCCGTCCGACGCCCGGTCGCCCAGGCGGTCAGCGTCGGGCAGCGGCGAGGCGTCATGCTCACCGACGGGCAGGCCGTGCACGGCAACTGGATCCGGCCGACCCCGCTCGACCCTGGGAGCTGCTCGACGACGCCGGCCAGCCCATCGAGCTCACCCCGGGGCGCACCTGGGTCGCCCTGCCCCGAGCCGGGCTCGGTGGTGCTCCCGCTCGACCGGTCGCCGCCGATCAGCTGCTCCTCGCTGCGCCGCTGATTCTCGCTGCGGGTCTCGGCAACGGGGCGCCGTAGACTCGCACCATGGCTGACGTGAGCTCCACGAACTGCGACCGGCCGTGAGACGGGCACCACGCTCGTCAAGCGGGGCCTGGCCGAGATGCTCAAGGGCGGCGTCATCATGGACGTCGTCGACCCCGAGCAGGCCAAGATCGCCGAGGACGCCGGCGCCGTCGCGGTCATGGCGCTCGAGCGGGTGCCGTCCGACATCCGCCGCGACGGCGGCGTGGCCCGCATGAGCGACCCGGAGATGATCGAGGGCATCAAGGCCGCGGTCACCATCCCGGTGATGGCCAAGGCCCGCATCGGCCACTTCGTCGAGGCCCAGATCCTCCAGGCGCTCGGCGTCGACTACGTCGACGAGTCCGAGGTGCTCACCCCGGCCGACGAGGCGCACCACATCGACAAGTGGGCCTTCACCGTGCCGTTCGTGTGCGGCGCCACCAACCTGGGCGAGGCGCTGCGTCGCATCAGCGAGGGCGCGTGCATGATCCGCTCGAAGGGCGAGGCCGGCACCGGCAACATCGTCGAGGCCGTGCGCCACCTGCGCTCGATCCTCGGCGACATCCGCAAGATCACCCAGGCCGACTCGGCCGAGCTGTTCGACTGGGCCAAGCAGCTCCAGGCGCCGCTGCCGCTCGTGCAGGAGATCGCCGAGACCGGCCGCCTGCCGGTGCCGATGTTCTGCGCCGGCGGCATCGCCACCCCGGCCGACGCCGCCCTGGTCATGCAGCTCGGCGCCGAGGCCGTCTTCGTCGGCTCGGGCATCTTCAAGTCGAGCGATCCCGCCCGCCGGGCCAAGGCCATCGTCGAGGCCACCACCAACTTCCGCGACCCCGACATCCTGGCCAAGGTCAGCCGGGGCCTCGGTGCGGCGATGCCCGGCCTCGAGATCGACGGCCTCGACACCAAGCTCGCCGACCGCGGCTGGTGAACCGGCGATGAGGTCGGCCCGCTGAAGGTCGGTGTCCTCGCCCTGCAGGGCGCGTTCGCCCGCCACGTCGACGTGCTGCGCGCGCTCGGTGTCGGCGCGGTCGAGGTGCGCACGCCCGACGACCTGGCCGATGTCGACGCGCTCGGTCATCCCCGGCGGGCGAGTCGACCACCATGTCGATGCTGCTCGAGCTCAACGAGCTGTTCGAGCCGCTCGCCGCGCGGCTCGCGGACGGCATGCCGGCTCTCGGCACCTGCGCCGGCATGATCCTGCTGGCACCGGAGTGCTCGACGGTCGGCCCGACCAGCGGTCGCTTCGGCGCCATCGACATCGCCGTGCGGCGCAACGCGTTCGGTCGCCAGGTCGACTCGTTCGAGGCCGACCTCGACGTCGACGGCCTCGAGGGACCGCCGGTGCACGCGGTGTTCATCCGGGCGCCGGTCGTCGAGCGGGTCGGGGCCGACGTCGAGGTGCTGGCCGCGGTCGACGGCCGGCCGGTGCTGTGCCGCCAGGGTGCGGTGTGTCGCCACGTCGTTCCATCCCGAGCTGGTCGACGACCCCCGCCTCCACCAGCTGTTCCTGTCCACCGTCGACGAGGCCACGAGGTAGCGAGCGATGTCCGGGTCACTCCAAGTGGGCGACGATCAAGCACAAGAAGGGCGCGCCGGACAAGGCCCGGGGCAAGCTCTTCGCCAAGCTGATCCGCCAGGTCGAGGTGGCGGCCCGCGAGGGCGGCGGCGACCCCGACGCGAACCCGACGCTGCGCACGATGTACCAGAAGGCCCGCGACGCGTCGGTGCCGCTCGACACCATCGAGCGGGCCATCAAGCGGGGCACCGGCGAGCTCGAGGGCGTCATCTACGAGTCGATCACCTACGAGGGCTACGCGCCGCACGGCGTGGCCGTGCTCATCGAGGTGCTCACCGACAACCGCAACCGCACCGGCTCCGAGATCCGCTCGATCCTGACGAAGAACGGCGGCTCGATCGCCGAGCCCGGCGCGGTGGCCTGGCAGTTCGAGCGCAAGGGCGTGGTGATCCTGCCCGCGGTCGGTCGACGAGGACGACATCATGATGGCGGCCCTCGACGCCGGCGCCGAGGACCTCGTCGACGAGGGCGACACGTGGCGGCGTCACCTGCGAGCCGACCGACCTGCCGGCCGTGCGCGCCGCGCTCGAGGAGGCCGGCATCGCCGTCGACTCGGCCGACATCACCATGCTGCCCACGACCACGGTCGCGCTCGAGACCGCCGAGGCGGCCAAGGCGGTGCTGCGCGTCATCGACGCGCTCGACGACCACGACGACGTCCAGGACGTCTACGCCAACTTCGACATCCCCGACGACATCCTGCAGACGGTGGACGCCTGAGGTGACCCTGGTCGCCGGGGGACCGAGCGCCCGACTTCACCTTGCCGGGCACCGACGGCACCGACGTCGGCCGGCGCGCCTACTCGCTCGGCGAGTTCGCCGGGCTCCCGGTGGTGCTGGTGTTCTACCCGGCCGACAACTCGCCGGTGTGCACCGTGCAGCTCAGCACCTACACCGCCGACATCGGCCGGTTCGACGAGGTGGGCGCGCAGGTGCTGGCGATCAGCCCGCAGTCGGTCGCCGAGCACGACGAGTTCGCCAGGGCCGAGGGCGGGTTCGCCTTCCCGCTGCTGTCCGACGAGGACAAGGCGGTGGGCGAGGCCTACGGCATCCTCGGCCCGGTCGGCTTCTACCGGCGCTCGGTGTTCGTGATCGACGCCGACGGCATCATCCGCTGGGCGCACCGCTCGACCTCGGGGCTCACGTTCCGCTCCGTCGACGAGCTGGTCGACGCCCTCGCCGCCCTCCCCACCCCCTGACCGACGCCGCCCACCGTCCTCCGCGACCTGTCGCGGCACGTGGGGTGCAGGACGACCCGATCACCGCGACACGTCGGGAGGATGGAGCCGACGCACGACGAGCCGCGGCCGCGATCTCGCGCGCGCCGTACGCATCGACCGCTTCTCGTGGTCGCTCCCACACGGCTGATTCCCAGATCTCGAGGGTTTGCCAGCCGGCAGTGCGAAGTCGCTCGAGTCGTTCGGCATCGAGCCGACGGTCGAGCACACTCCCGTGGAAGAGCTGCGCTCTGCGACTTCGACCAACAGCAGCACCTCCGGTCGGTCAGGTCGAGGCGGCCAACCAGTGTTCGTCGTCGCCGATGTCGACCTGTCGATCGAGTGGCGCTGGCCGTCCTGACGAGCAGCTCGTTGAGCCTGGCCTCGGTGCGGCTCTCCGGTGGCCGGAACGACGCTGGCCTCGCCGCTGCAGTTCCCGACAGCAGCGACGACCCGGTCGTCCACGGCCGGCGAGCTCATCGATGGTGCGATGAAGCAGTGCGTAGGTGATCAACCCTCGGTTCCACAGGTGTCGAGCGCGCGCTCGACCCGGCTCGGATGAGCCGTGGCCGCGATCGTCGAACACCGACCGGATCGGTGTGGTGCATGGGCATGCCGTCGAGAACGGTGATGTGCTGGTCGCCGAGATCGGTGGTGGTGTGCACGAACCATCGCGCGATCCGCTGCGTGCGCCCGGCGCGACAACGGATGACGTGCACCGGAAACAGCGGGAAACCGGGAACTCCCCAACAGGCGAGCGAGGTGGGGTGAGCAAGGTGTGCATCGGGCCCGGTGTGGAGCAGTGCCGTCATCAAGCGTTGCGCGTCCAGTGCAGGCGAGCCGGTCACGCGGAGCACGCGTGGCGTGACCGCGCTCCACTCGCCCCGAGCGAGACGATGCCTGATCGCATCGGGGCTGAAGCCCAACTCGGCCGCCTGGCGCTTGGCCACGAGGCCGTGCTGGGTGCTGGCGAGTGCGCGCAAGCCATCGTCGTCGTACATGGCCCCATCACAGCACTGACCTGTGACAGGAATCGTCGGCCGACACCCAGGAGCGAACCTGTCGCGTCGATGGGAGCTGGAGGCCCGTGATCCGCGACAGGTTCCTGACCGATACGAACGTGTCGCGTCGGTGGGGACGGGGGACCCGTGATCCGCGACAGGTTGGGCGGGGAGTGGGGCTACTGCTCGTTGGCGACGCCGAGGAGGCGGGCTCGGGTGAGCGAGCGAAAGCCGGTCGACAGGCTCACGAGGGCGATCACCCACGCCACCGCGCCGATGATGAGCGACAGCATCGGCGTGCCCGAGCCGAGCAGCGCCCCGGTGGCCTGCCCGTACGCGATGAGGATGAGCGGCAGCGTGATCAGCCCCGAGGCCTGCTGGGCGGCGGCGGTGCTCTTCACCCGGGCCGACAAGCGCAACACGAGCGACAGAGCCAGGGCCATGAACGGCGGTAGCACCCAGATGATCAACAGCCACCACGACGGTGTCGGGAAGAACCAGCCGCCCACGTCGGGGCCGACGATGGCGTTGACCAACAGCGAGTAGAGCCCGAAGCCGACCACGGTGGTGACGTAGCCCGGGATCAGGCTGGCGATCAGCTTGCCGAGGTAGATCTCGCGGACGTCGGCGGGGGAGTGGGCCAGGAACTCGCCCGTGCCCCGCTCGCGCTCGCCGACGATGGTCGACGCGCCCACCGCGGTCGAGATCGTGAGGGGCACGACGACGGCGATGGGCGCGAACAGGTAGACCGCGAGCACGAAGGCGACCTGCGTCTGCTCCGGAGCGTCGGGGACGGCGTCCTGCGCCGACTGCGGCAGCACCTCGAGCGCCTGGCTCACCTGCTGCACCGCCTCGACGTTGCCCAGGTTGTTGATGATCGACAGCATCAGCGCAGGCACGCCGATGAAGAAGAACCCGCCGAGCAACACCATCGGGATCCAGAAGTCCTTCGACTGGATCAGCTGCTTGAGGTCGGTGCGCATCACCGTGAACATGCGGGCGGTGTTGAGGTGCCCGGTGCGGCCGTGGGTCGCGATCATGTCGCCATCTCCGTCTGCGAATCGGCCGTCTGGCCCATGCCCTCGGCTCGGCGCTCGGCGCGCACGGCGAAGTAGAGGTCCTCGAGCGTCGGCTGATGCGGTTCGACCCGGGTGAGTCGCACGCCGGCGGCGGTCAACGCGATGACGAGGTCGGGCACCCGATCGAGCGAGTCGACGTTCACCTCGGTGCGTTGCCCCCTCGGCGTGGTCACGTGTCGGATGCCGAGCACGCCGTCGTATCCGTCGAGCTGCCCGAGCTGCGCCGGATCCTCTGCGTCGAGGTAGACGAGGTCGTCGGGCCAGTAGCGGCGGGTGAGCTCGTCCTGGGTGCCGGCCAGCAGGTCGGTGCCGTTCTCGAGCACCACGATCTGGTCGGCCAGGCCCTCGGCCTCGACCAGCAGGTGGGTGCACATGATCACGGTGCGACCGTCGGAGGTCATCTCCCGGATCAGGTCGAGCACGGCGTGGGACGACTCGGGATCGAGGCCCGACGTCGGCTCGTCGAACAGCAGCAGCTCGGGGTCGTGCAGCACCGAGCGGGCCAGGGCGAGGCGGGTCTTCATGCCGGTCGAGTAGCCGCCCACCTGCTGGTCGAGCGCCTCGAGGATGCCGAAGCGGCCGGCCGCCTCGCGAATGGGCCCGATGGCGTGGCGACCGAGGCCGTAGAGCTCGGCCGAGTACTGCAGGTTGTCCCAACCCGACAGCCGGTCGTAGAGCGCGGGCTTGGCCGACACCACGCCGCAACGGCGGCGCACGTCCTCACCCATCGAGGTTGGGATCCGAGCCGAAGGTGCGCACGTAGCCGGAGTTGGCGTTCAACGCGCCCGTGATGACGCGGATGGCCGTGGTCTTGCCGGCTCCGTTGGGGCCGAGCAGCACGGTGATGCGGCCGCGGGGCACGATCAGGCTCAGGTTGGAGAGCGCCGGAACCTGACCGAAGCGCCGGGTGACGTCGCGCAACTCGACCACGAGCCCGGTGTCGGTCACCGACGCCCCGGTCATGGGCGCGACCATAGGATCGCTGGTGGGCGGGGAGAGGGTCACCCTCGTCTCATCGGCATCGGGGCGCCCGGCTGTAGGGCCGGCGAGGCCGACGAGGTCCACCGCCCATGCCGATGCGCGCCACTAGGGTCGTACACGTGTTCGTCTTCGGGCATCGACCCTGGGGTCTCACGGTGTGGCTACGCGGTCGTCGAGCAGGACGGCCGCGCCCCGCGCCCGTGCCATCGGCGTGCTGCACCACCTCGCCGACCGAGCCGCTGCCCGACCGGCTGGCCGAGCTGCAGTCCGAGCTGCGCGCGCTGCTCGCACGAGTTCCGGCCCCAGGCCGTGGCCATCGAGCGGGTGCTCTTCCGGTCAACGTCCGCACCGCCATGTCGGTCGGGCAGGCCAGCGGCCTGGCCATGGCCGAGGCGGCCGCCGCGGGCTGCGCCGTGGCGCTCTACTCGCCCAACGAGGTCAAGCTCTCGGTCGCCGGCTACGGCGCCGCCAGCAAGGAACAGGTGCAGCAGATGGTGCAGACCCTCCTCGGCCTGGCCGAGCTGCCCCGCCCGGCCGATGCCGCCGATGCGGCCGCGGTGGCCCTGTGTCACCTCGCCATGGCGCCCGTGCACGCGGCCGCCCGCACGGCGGGGCAACGATGATCGGCTCGCTGCGGGGCACCCTGCTCGAGCGCTGGGGCGACGCCGAGCTGCTCGTCGAGGTGGCAGGCGTCGGCTATCGCGTCACGGTCACGCCCGACCACGGTCGTCGAGGTCGGCCAGCCCGGCGACCAGGTGTTCCTCTACGTCCACCACCACCGTCGCGACGACGGCGACACCCTCTTCGGCTTCCGCCATGCCGACGAGCGCCGCTGCTTCGAAGCGCTCATCGGCGCCCACGGCGTGGGGCCCGCCCTGGCGCTCGCCATCCTCGTCGGTGCACGCGCCCGCCGGCGCTGCAGCGCGTGCTGGCCGACGACGACCTCGGCTGCGCTGTGCCTCGTGCCCGGGGTCGGCAAGAAGACCGCCGCCCGGCTGCTCGTCGAGCTGAAGTCGCGCCTCGACGCCGGCGAGCTCGACTCGGCCGCACTCGCCTCATCCCCCGGCGACGAGGGCGACGGCTCGCGCGGCTCACCGCGCGCCGACGTGCGCGAGGCGCTCACCGACCTGGGCTACGGGCCCGACGAGGTCGGCCGACGTGCTGCGCGCCCTGCCCGACGAGGGCGATCCCGCCGAGCTGCTGCGTGAGGCGCTGCAGCGTCTCGCCGTCGAGCCGATCTGGCGGAGACCCGATCCATGCGCGACGAACTGCTCAACCCCGAGCCCACCGATCACGACGAGATCGTGCTCGACCTGGCCGACGAGGGCGGCCTGCGGCCGCGCAGCCTCGACGACTTCGTCGGCCAGTCGGAGCTGAAGGAGCACCTCACGATCATCCTCGAGGCGGCTCGCCGTCGCGAGCAGGCGGTCGACCATCTCCTGTTCGCCGGCCCGCCCGGGCTCGGCAAGACCACGCTGGCCGGCATCGTCGCCAACGAGATGGGTGTCGGGCTGCAGGTCACGTCCGGGCCCGGCGCTCGAACGGGCCGGCGACCTGGCCGCCATCCTCACCCGGCTCGGCGAAGGCGATGTGCTGTTCATCGACGAGATCCATCGCCTCTCGCGCGCCGTCGAAGAGGTGCTCTATCCGGCCATGGAGGACTTCCAACTCGACATCGTGCTCGGCAAGGGACCGGCCGCCCGCTCCATCCGTCTCGACCTGCCCCGCTTCACCCTGGTGGGTGCCACCACCCGCACCGGCCTGATCACCGGCCCGCTGCGCGACCGCTTCGGACTCGTCGCCCGGCTCGACTACTACACGGCCCTCGATCTCGAGGCCATCGTCGAGCGGGCCGCCACCATCCTCGGCGTCGACCTCGACGGCGACGGCGCGTCCGAGATCGCCCGTCGGGCGCGGGGCACGCCCCGCATCGCCAACCGTCTGCTGCGTCGGGTGCGCGACTTCGCCGAGGTGCGCAGCGACGGCGCCATCGACCGGTCCACCGCGCGCGAGGGCTTGGCGCTGTTCGGCGTCGACGAGCTGGGCCTCGACAAGGTCGACCGCGCCATCCTGTCGGCGCGTGTGCGAGCGATTCGGCGGCGGCCCGGTGGGGCTGTCCACCGTGGCCATCTCGGTCGGTGAGGCCACCGAGACCGTCGAAGACGTCTACGAGCCCTTCCTCATCCAACAGGGCCTGCTCATGCGCACCCCCCGGGGACGGGTGGCGATGCCGGCGGCCTGGTCGCACCTCGGATTGGTGGCGCCTGCCGGTGCCCCGCTCGCGGCCGCCGACGACGCGCCCAACCTGTTCGACTGACGGCGTTCGCGTCAGCGCGGGCGTCGGCAGTGCGGCGACCTAGCCTGGCTCGCTGGTGGACACCGTCGACTTCGACTACGAGCTGAGCGCCGATCGCATCGCCCAACGCCCGTTGGCCGAGCGCGACGCCGCCCGCCTGCTCGTCGACGAAGGCCCGGGACAGCCGCCGAGCGACCGGCGCGTGCGTGACCTGCCCGACCTGCTCGAGCCCGGTGACGTGGTGGTGGTCAACGGCACGAGGGTGCTGCCGGCGCGCCTCGCCCTGCGCAAGGCGACGGGCGGAGCGGCCGAGGTGCTGCTGCTCGAACAGCGGGGTGGCGACGACGTGGGAGGCGTTGGTGCGTCCGGGTCGGCGCCTGCCGCCCGGCACCCGCCTGGTCAGTGCGTCCGGCGCGATCGAGGTGGTGGTGGCCGACGACCTGGGTGAGGGTCGGCGCGTGGTCGACGTGCGCCCCGTCGGGGAACGCGATCTCCACGACGCGCTGCTCGATCGCCGGCGAGGTGCCGCTGCCGCCCTACATCACCGAGCCGCTCGCCGATCCCGAGCGCTACCAGACCGTCTACGCCGACCGGCCCGAGTCGGTCGCCGCGCCCACGGCCGGGCTGCACCTCACCCAGCCGGTCCTCGACGCGCTGGCCGACCGAGGCGTCGGGTTCGAGTCGGTCGACCTCGCCGTCGGGCTCGGCACCTTCCGCCCGATCGCCACCGACGAGGTCGACGACCATGTCATGCACGGCGAGCGCTATCGCATCGACGAGCCCACGTGGGAGCGCATCCGTGCTGCGCCGCGGGTGGTCGCCGTCGGCACGACGACGGTGCGGGCGCTCGAGAGCGCGGCCGCCACGGGCGAGCTCGAAGGACGCACCGAGCTGTTCATCCACGGCGACTACCCGTTCCGAGTGGTCGACTGCCTGCTCACCAACTTCCACCTGCCGCGGTCGTCGCTGCTGGTGCTGATCGACGCCTTCGTCGGCGGGCAGCGCCGCTGGCGAGAGCTCTACGACCACGCCCTCGCCGACGACTACCGCTTCCTCTCCTTCGGCGACGCCATGCTGTTGACCCGGGCAGGCCGCCTCGCTGCCACCGGCGGGAGGAGCGCGTGATCGACCTCGAGATCGAGGCCACCGACGGGCGGGCCCGCGCCGGCATCGTGCGCACGCCCCGAGGCACGCTGCTGACGCCGTGCTTCATGCCGGTCGGCACCCGGGGCGCGGTGCGCACGCTGGCTGCAGGCGACCTCGAAGACCTCGGCGTGCAGGTCGTGCTGGGCAACACCTACCACCTCATGTTGAAGCCGGGCGCCGACGTGGTCGCCAAGCTCGGCGGCCTCCACGGCTTCGCCGACTGGCACGGTCACGTGCTCACCGACTCGGGCGGCTACCAGGTGTTCTCGCTCGAGCCGAAGGTCGACGACGACGGCGTCACCTTCCGCTCCACCTACGACGGCAGCACCCATCGCCTCACGCCCGAGGATGCGGTGCGCATCCAGGCTCAGCTCGGCGCCGACATCCAGATGGTGCTCGACGTCTGCCCGCCGCTGCCGTCGCCCGACGAGGTGATCGGGCTGGCCGTCGATCGCACCGCCGCGTGGGCCCGGCGGGCCAAGGACGCCCATGAGATCCTCCGTGCGGACGGATCGACCCAGGCGCTGTTCGGCATCGTGCAGGGCGGCGTCGACGTCGACCGGCGAGTCGAGAGCGCCCGCCGCACGATCGAGATCGGCTTCGACGGCTACGGCATCGGTGGCCTGTCGGTGGGCGAGAGCCGGCCCGACATGCTCGAAGCCCTCGACGCCGACCACCGACGAGCTGCCGAGCGACCCGTCCGCGCTACCTCATGGGCGTCGGCGACCCGCTCGGGATGATCGAGGCCATCGCCCTGGGCGTCGACCTGTTCGACTGCGTGCTGCCCACCCGCCTCGCCCGGCACGGCACGATCCTCACCACCGGCGGTCGGCTCAACCTGCGCAACGCCGTGCACGCCGACGACGCCGGGCCCCTCGACCCCGCCTGCACCTGCGGGGTGTGCGCTCGCTACTCCAAGGCCTATCTGCGCCATCTCCTGCGGGTGCAGGAACCGACGGCACCCAGGTTGTTGACGGTGCACAACGTGCACTGGACCCTGCGCCTGGTGGAGCGGGCCCGGGAGGCCATCGTCGCCGGCTCGCTCTCCGCCCTGCGCCGCGAGGTGGCCGACAGCTGGGACTGAGGGCGGTCTTGCGGCCTGTCGGGCCTGGACTAACCTGCTCCACGCTCTCCGTACGTCCCCCGCCCGTCACCGATTCACCGGATCCGCATGGCCACCATCATCTTCCTCGGTCTCTTCGTGTTGATGTGGATCGTGCTGATCGTGCCCAGGCAGCGCGAGATCCGCCGGCACCAGGCGCTGGTGGCCGAGCTCCGGGTGGGCGACGAGGTCATGCTCGGCTCGGGCATCTACGGGGTCATCACGTCGATCGAGGACGATTTCGTGCGCCTCGACGTGGCGCCCGGTGTCGAGCTGAAGGTCGCCAAACGAGCCGTCGGCGCCAAGGTGGTCGCGCCCACCGAGCCCGCTGCTGACACCACCGACGTCATCGACACCACCGACAGCCGCAGCGAGGCGGCCGCGCTCGACCCCGCGCCCGACGACGACCTCACCGACGACGGCAGGGCCCGTCGCAGCACGACTGAATCGGTCGACCACCCCGACGTGGCCGGCGCCTGATCTGATGGCTCGTCGTCGACGTCGAGGTTCGATCTCGCTCATCGTTTTCGTGTTGGCGGCCCTGATCGCGCTCACGCTCACGCTCGTCGCCGGCAACAGCCCGCTGCTCGGCCTCGATCTGCAAGGGGGCGTGTCGGTCGTCCTCCAGCCGAAGGAGCAGGTCGAGAGCGACGCCCTCGATCAGACGATCGACATCATCCGCCAGCGGGTCGACGCACTGGGTGTGGCCGAGCCGGAGATCACCCGCCAGGGCGACACCGTGCTCGTTCAGATCCCAGGCGTCGAAGACCGCGACCGGGCCATCGAGCTCGTCGGCCAGACCGCCGAACTGCGCTTCCGTCCGGTGCTCGGCGAATACCCGCCGGGCGCCGTTCAGGTGGAGACACCCACCGACACCACCCCGACCGACTCGGTTCCAACCGGCGACGGCACCACCGACACGAGCGTCGAGGGCTCGACCGACTCGTCGGTCACCACCGACAGCAGCGAGCAGGGTCTCGGCGCGGCCGAAGGTGAAGTCGCCCTCGGCCGCCAGCCCACCGACACGGTCACCGACGGGGGCACGCCCGACACCGCACCCGCCACCGATCCGGCGCCCGCCACCACCGATACCAGCGCAGTCGACGCCACCACGGTGCAGCCCCAGCAGACCACGTCGATCCCGTCCCTGCCCGACGACGTGTGCACCGCCGGTGTCCCCCCGGAGGACGATCAGCCCGACCAGCAGGTCACGCTCCCGCTGTGCGACCCCGAGACCAACGAACTGCTCGCCATCTACAGCCTCGGCCCCACGCTGCTGTCGGGTGACTCGCTCGAGACCGCCCGGGCCAACCTCACCCAGCAGGGGGAGTGGGTGGTCAGCCCCACCTTCAAAGGCGGCGAGGGCGGCATCGACAAGTTCAACACTGCCGCCGGGCAGTGCTTCAACCAGGCCGCCACCTGCCCCACCGGGCGGCTGGCGATCGTGCTCGACAGTCGGGTCGTGTCGGCCCCCAACATCCAGCAGGCCAGCTTCGAGCGCGCGACGGCATCCAGATCAGCGGCGACTTCGACGAGGGCTCGTCGCGTGACCTGGCCACCGTGCTCAAGTACGGCGCTCTGCCGGTCGAGCTCGAGCGCCAGCAGGTGCAGATCGTGTCGGCCACCCTCGGCCAGGACGCCCTCGATGCCGGGCTCTGGGCGGGCCTCATCGGTTTCATCCTGGTGGCCGCCTACATGATCGCCTTCTACCGACTACTGGGCGTGCTCGCCATCATCAAGCTGATGCTCGAAGCGGCGCTGCTCTGGTCGGTCATCTCCTACCTGGGCGTCAACAACGGCCTGGCGCTCACGTTGGCGGGCATCACCGGCCTCATCGTGTCGATCGGCGTGTCGGTCGACTCCAACGTCGTCTACTACGAGCACATCAAGGAAGACATCCGCAACGGGCGCACCATCCGCTCGGCCACCGACAAGTCGTTCATCAGCGCCTGGAGCACGATCGTGAAGGCCGACGTGTCGTCGCTCATCGGCGCCGGGCTGCTCTGGTGGCTCACGGTCGGACCCGTGCGCGGCTTCGCCTTCTACCTGGGCTTGTCGACGCTGCTCGACCTCATCGCCTCCTACTTCTTCATGCGACCCGCGGTGAAGGCGGCCACCAAGTCCGATCTGTCGACTCGCCGACCCCGGCTGTTCGGCCTGCCCGAGCCTGTACGCGACAAGCCAGACCCGGTCTCGCCCGTATCGGGTGACGAGAAGGCGACGGTGCCGCTGTGAGCCTTCGCGAGATCTATCGCGGCGAGAACCACATCGACTTCCCCAAGTGGTGGAAGCGCGGCCTGGTGTTCTCGGCCGCCCTGATCGTGGCGAGTGTCGTCTCACTGGTGACGCAGGGCTTGAACCTGGGCATCGACTTCGAGGGCGGCACCTCGTTCGAGGTCATCGCTCCCGGGGTGTCGGTGAGCGAAGCCCGCAGCCGTGCTCGAAACCATCGGTGAGGGCAGCGCCAAGATCCAGATCGTCGGCGAGGACACCGTGCGGGTGCAGGGCCCCACCGAGTCGATCGAGAAGACGGCCGAGATCCGCCAGACGCTCGCGGACCTGGCCGGGGTCGACCCGAGCGAGGTGGGGGTGAGCGAGGTCGGTCCTTCGTGGGGTGACGAGATCACCGACGCCGCCGTCCAGCGCGCTTGTCATCTTCCTGGCGGTCATCACCCTCTACCTGACCATCCGCCTCGAATGGGCCATGGCGGTCGGTGCCATCACGGCCATGCTCCACGACATCATCGTGACCGTCGGCATCTACTCGATCCTCCAGTTCGAGGTCACGCCGGGCACGGTGGTGGCCTTCCTCACCATCCTCGGCTACTCGATCTACGACACCATCGTCGTGTTCGACAAGGTCAAGGAGAACGAAGGCCGGGTCGGCACGAGTGGGCGGCTCACCTACACCGACATGGTGAGCCAGTCGACCAACCAGGTGCTGCTGCGCTCGCTCAACACCACCATCACCTCGTTGATCCCGGTGCTCTCGATCCTCATCATCGGCGCCCAGATCCTCGGCGCCATCACGCTGCAGGAGTTCGGCCTGGCCCTCTTCATCGGCCTGCTGTCGGGTGCCTACTCGTCGATCTTCATCGCCATGCCCACACTGGTCGCCATCAAGGAGCGCCAGAAGCGCTACCGGGTGATCCGCGAGCGGGTCGAGGCCAGCCGGGGCTCGTCCGCCAGCCCGATCGTGTCGGGTGCCGTCGACGAGCCCGCGTCTGCGGTCGCCACCGCTCGACGACCGGCGGCCACGTCGTCGTCGGGTGCCAGCTATCAGGGCGCCATCCCGCCCCGGCCGCGCAAGCAGGGCAAGCGCCGCTGAACCACGGGCCGGTGAGTCGCCGCTCGACCCTGACCGACCCCTACGATGGGACGGTCAGCAGCGTTCCGAGCAGCATGCCGAGCAGGAGGTAGCGGGCGAGTGGCCACCGTCGACCGGGTTCTACCCTGGCGTCGGCACGAGCGCGCCGCCGTCCGAGGAGGTCGCCCCCCTCGTCGCCGCGTATCGCGAGCACCACCCCCGAGCCTCCACCGCCCTGATCTCGCGGGCCTACGAGCTGGCCGCCGCAGCCCACCGGGGCCAGTCACGCAAGTCGGGCGAGCCCTACATCACCCACCCCGTCGCGGTGGCCAAGATCGTCGCCGAGCTCGGCCTCGACGACGTCACCATCGCCGGTGCGCTGCTGCACGACGCGGTGGAGGACACCGGCATGACCATCGCCGACGTCGAGACCGACTTCGGGGCCGAGGTGGCCGCCATCGTCGACGGCGTCACCAAGCTCGACCGCCTCAAGTTCGACTCGAAGGAGGCCCAGCAGGCCGCCACCATGCGCAAGATGCTGGTGGCGATGGCGAAGGACCTGCGGGTGCTCATCATCAAGCTGGCCGACCGCCTCCACAACATGCGCACCATCGCCGCCATGCCGGCGTGGAAGCAGGAGCGCACCGCCCAGGAGACGCTCGACATCTACGCCCCGCTGGCCCACCGCCTGGGCATGCAGGAGATGAAGCAGCAGCTCGAGGACCTGGCCTTCGCCGCGCTGCACCCCAAGCGCTACGCCGAGATCGACCACATGGTGGCCACCCGCTGCACCCGAACGCGACATCTACCTCACCCAGGTCCTCGAGGAGGTGCGCGAGCGGCTCGCGGAGCTGCGCATCGACGCCGAGGTCACCGGGCGGCCGAAGCACCTGCTGGTCGCATCTACGAGAAGATGGTCGTCAAGGGCCGGGAGTTCGACGACATCTACGACCTCGTCGGCATCCGGGTCATCGTCGACTCGGTGAAGGACTGCTACGCCGCGCTCGGGCTCGATCCACGCCACCTGGAAGCCGGTGCAGGGCCGGTTCAAGGACTACATCGCCATGCCCAAGTTCAACCTCTACCAGTCGCTGCACACCACGGTGGTCGGCCCGCAGGGCAAGCCGCTCGAGGTGCAGATCCGCACCCGTGAGATGCACGGCCGGGCCGAGTTCGGCGTGCGCCGCCCACTGGAACTACAAGGACAACAACGGCGCCACCGACGACCTGGTGTGGCTCAACCGCATCGTCGACTGGCAGCAGGAGACCGAGACCCCGGCGAGTTCATGGCCAACCTCAAGGTCGACCTCGACCAGGACGAGGTGTTCGTGTTCACCCCCAAGGGCGAGGTGATCACCCTGCCGAAGGGCGCCACCCCGGTCGACTTCGCCTACAGCCATCCACACCGAGGTCGGCCACGCCTGCATCGGCGCCCGGGTCAACGGCCGGCTGGTCCCGCTCGACTCCGAGCTGCAGTCGGGCGACACCGTCGAGATCTTCACCTCGAAGATCGAGGGTGCCGGCCCGTCGCAGGACTGGCTCAAGTTCGTCGTCACCCACCGGGCGGCCAACAAGATCCGCCAGTGGTTCTCGCGGGAGCGCGCGCGAGGACGCCATCGAGAGCGGCCAGGACGACCTGCACCGGGCGCTGCGCCGCGAGGGCCTGCCCGTCCAGAAGATCCTGCAGTCGGCGATGCTCGACGAGGTCGCCGCATCGCTCAACTACGCCGACCTCGACGCGCTCTAGGCGGCCATCGGCGAGAACCACGTGTCGGCCAAGCGGTGGCCGAGCGCGTGCGTCGCCACTCCAGCGAGCGGCGACCCCGAGCGCGAGGAGCAGCTGCCCGTCCCCGTGCGCGAGCACCGCCGGCGCCGGCAGCGGAGGCGCGGCACTCGGGCGTGCACGTCGAGGGCCTCGACGACGTGCATGGTGCGCCTGTCGCGGTGCTGCACGCCGGTGCCGGGCGACGAGATCATCGGCTTCGTCACCCGTGGCCGCGGCGTGTCGGTGCACCGCACCGACTGCGCCAACGCCGTGTCGCTGCAGCGGCCAGGCCGATCGCCTGATCGACGTCGAGTGGGACGACGACGACCGCGGCACCTTCGTGGCCGTCATCGAGGTCAAGGCGCTCGACCGCCGAGGCTGCTGCGCGACGTGTCCGCGGCGCTGGCCGACGCACCACGTCAACATCGTCTCGTGCAACACCAGACCGGCGCCGACCGGATCTCGCAAGATGCGCTTCGACTTCGAGCTCGGCGACCCGTCGCACCTCGACTCGGTGCTCAGCTCGATCAAGCGGATCGACAGCATCTACGACGCCTCTCGGTGCTGCCCGGCAAGGGAGACTACGGCGCTGACTCCCTGCGTCGGGCGGCGGTCAAGATCGGGCCCGGACTCAGCCGTATGGCCACGAGCACCCCCACGACGATCATCACAACGATGACGATGATGGCGAGGAGAAGGACGCCCAGTTTCGGCTCGCGGTGATTCTCAGCTCGTCACCTTGCCCAGGCCCTCCCCGACCTGGGTGTGCATCAGGAGCGGCGTTCGGTACGCCCGGCCTTCAGCGCCGAGCGCTGCTCGGAGCTGCCCGTCGCGGTGTGCCGCCGTGTGGTGCAGGTGTCGACAGCGGGCTGCCACCAGCGACGAGCACCAGCCGGTCACCGATCGGGAGCTCGCCGAAGCGTACACGGCGAACACCGTGCGGACATATCGACGATGGTGCCCGTACCCAGCCGATGCGTCGGCCATCGCCCACTCCGAACACGGGTTGGTTCCTACGTCATCGCCGTTCGGCGACCGGCGAAGGACGCAGAGGTTTGAGGACCTTCGGCAGTGTCTGCTACGAGGTTCCCGAGGGGGACCATTCCTAGGGGTCCTACTCGAGGAGGGCTAGCCAGTGGGATTCCAACCGCATCTTTCGTTCATCGTGGCAATCGACTTGTCTATGACGTCTATGGAGACGAGGGACCGCTGCTCGTCTACCTGCATGGGCTGCTGATCGACTCTGAGGTGAACCGAGGGATCGCCGAGGCGGTCGCCGACGGGGGCCATCGGGTCATCCTGCTCGACCTGCTTGGTCATGGTCGCAGCGACAAGCCGACGCACGCGTCGGCGTACCGCATCGACACTTACGCCGATCAGGTCTTCGGGTTGCTCGACCACCTCGAGGAACCCGACGCCGTGCTAGGGGGAATGTCGCTCGGCGCGAACGTCAGCCTCTTCGCGGCGAGCCAGCAACCAGCACGGGTGCGCGGCCTCGTGCTCGAGATGCCAGTGCTGGAATGGGCGGTGCCGACAGCCGCGTTGTTGTTCACCCCGATGGTGCTGCTCGCCCACTATGGCCGGCCGCTGCTGCGGATCACCTCCGCGTTGGTCCGACGCATTCCGCCCACCCCGTCCGCCCCCCTCAACAGCCTGCTCCACGCCGCATCGCTGCCACCTGAGTCGATGGCCGCGGTCCTGCACGGAATCCTGGTCGGGCCCGTCGCCCCCACCCTCGAGGAACGCACCGCAATCACAGTCCCGGCACTCGTGCTCGCGCACCGCAACGATCTGATCCACCCGTTCGACGACGCCCACAACCTCGCGCAGCAGCTGGCGAACGCCACCCTCGTGCCAGCCCGGTCACCGGTCGAACTGCGCCTGCACCCCGACCGACTCACCGACGTGATCGGCACCTTCCTCGACGAGATGGCCGAGCCGTCGCCCGAGGTGAGGCATGCCGGTTGAGCGCCTGCGGGCCCAGGACGCCACGTTGTGGTGCGCACAGGCGCGCGACGCGCCCTTGCAGATCGGCGCGCTGTGCCTTTTCGAGGCGGGACCGCTGCTCGACGACTCCGGCGCGTTACGCATCGACGACCTGCGTCGGCACGTCGAACGCGGCTTGGCCGGACTACCTCGCTTCCGCACGCGACTCGCGACGGTGGCCCTGGGCCAGGGACTCGTCTGGGTCGACGACGACGCGTTCGACATCGGCCACCATGTCCGCACCGCCGTCCTGCCCGAGCCGGGGGGAGACGCAGAGCTACGCGAGTTCGCCTCGAGGCTGATCGAGGCACCCCTCGACCCGCGACGACCTCTCTGGGAGATCTGGGTCGTGACGGGGTTGGCAGGCGGGCGGGTCGCGGTGCTGCCCAAGGTGAGCCATGTGATGGCCGACGGGATGGCGGTCCTCGAGTTCGCGCTCTCGCTGCTGGACACCGAGGCGCATGGTCTCGTCGGCGAGTCGCCGCCGGAGTGGTCGCCGCAGGCGACCCCGTCGACAGCATCGCTGGCCTGTGGCGAACTGCTGGAACGAATCCGGACGCCGATCGAGCTGGCGGGTGGCCTCGCCGCAAGCCTCGGTCGCCCCGATCGACTCGTGGGCCGGATGCTCGACATGGGCCGCGCCGGGGCGGCGACTGCAGCGTTCGCACCAGCGCTGCCGATCACCCAGCCGGTCGGAACGCGCGCGACTTCGGCTGGACGCGGCTGCCCATCGACGACCTGCTGGCGCTCAAGCGCTCCCACGAGGTGACCCTGAACGACGTGGTCCTGACCGTGGTGGCCGGCGCGCTTCGCCACTACCTGCAGCGTCACGACGTGCCGATCGACGTCGTCCCACGGGCCCTCGTGCCCGTCTCGACGCACGTGAAAGCGGGCGAGGAGATCGAGAACCGCTTCACGCTGATGATCGCCGAGCTCCCGGTCGCGGTCGCCGATCCCCTCGAACGCCTGGAGCGCGTCCACGACGACATGGAACGCCACAAGGCCTCCGCCCAGCCCGACTTCGGCCCCCTCCTCTTCACCTTCGGCGCGATGATGCCCCCCGCACTGATTCAACTGGTCGGTCCCACCCTGCTCGACCACCAGCCCTTCGTGAACCTCGCCGTCACGAACCTCCCCGGCACCCGAGATCCCATGTATCTCCTCGGTCGCGCGCTACTCGACCTCTTCCCCTACGTGTCCGTGACGGGGAACATTGCTGTCATCATCGGGGTGCTCTCCTACGAGGACGGTCTCGGTGTCGGCATCACGGTCGATGCCGACGTGGTCGAGGACGTGCACGATCTCGTCCTCGACGTCGAGCAGGCGGCGCGGACGCTGGCGGACACGGCACGATCGATGCCCGCTGGCTCCGCCGATGGCGACGTCCGCAGCTGACCACCCTGAGCATCGCGTCAGGGTCGACCTCCCACCACCTGATCGGCTCCTAATCCGAGCGCCTACCGCCGTGCCGTGCCGTGCCGTGCTCGGATTCCGCAATTGAGATACCCGGGTTGGCGGAGGTCAGCGGGCGCGGGCGGTGAAGCGGCCGGAGCGCTCGTCGCGCTCGAGCACCAGGTCGACACCGAGGCACGACGAGAGAGTCTCGGCGGTGAGCCGCTCGTCTAGCGGACCGCAGGTGTGCACCCGACCGCCACGTAGCAGCAGCACATGGGTGAAGTGCGGGGGGATCTCCTCGACGTGATGGGTCACCAGCACGGTGGGCGGCGTGGTGCCGTCGGCGGCCAACTCGTCGAGGCTGGCGACCAGCTGCTCGCCGCCCGGGCAGGTCGAGGCCGGCGGTGGGCTCGTCGAGCAGCACCAGCCCGGGGTCGTTCATGAGCGTGCGGGCGAGCAGCACCCGCTGACGTTCGCCCGACGACAGCGTGCCGAAGGCCCGCTGCGCGGCAAAGCCCACTCCGAGTCGGTCGAGTAGCTCGCCGGCCCGCAACCGGTCGGCATCGCCGTAGTCGTGCCACCACGGCTCGAGCGCACCATGGCGGGCGGTCATCACCACCTCCCGACCAGTGAGCCGTGGCCTCAGCTGGTCGGCCAGCCCGGCGCTCGCCAATCCGATGTGCTCGCGCAACCGGCGCACATCGGTGCGACCCAGCTGCTCCCCCAGCACCTCGACTCGCCCCTCGCTCGGATGCAGCCACAGCGAGCAGATGCGGATCAGCGACGTCTTGCCCGAGCCGTTGGCGCCCAGCACCACCCACCGTCTCGCCGGGGCGCACCCTCCAGTCGATGTCGTCGAGGATGCGCCGGCCGTCACGCACCAAGGCCACGGCGTCGAGCACCAGCGGATCGGTCACACCACCGCCTTCACCAGCACCGGCGACGGCCGCTACCGCGGACAAGGTCAGCACCGATCGGCGCGCCACCTCGCCGTCGACGTGCTTCGCCACCCAACCCGAGGCCATGAAGCCCAGCACCGTGCCGGGCATGAGCACGGCCGCGTCGACCAGCTCGCGCACCCCCACCTGTCCGGCGAGGACGAGAAAGGTCAGCGACACCGTGCACGACGACAGGAAGTAGCGCGACAAGCTGGCTCGCAGGAACGGACCCGACTCGTTCTGGAAGACGAGCGCGATCGGCGGGCCACCTGCGCCCACAGTCGACTGCATGAAACCCGACAAGGAGCCGGCGCCGAACAACACGGGCCGGCTGGGGCGCGGATGCAGCCCCGACACCGACAGCCCGATGGCGAACAGGATGAGCACGCCGAAGAGCACCCCGAGGGTGTCGTCGCTCGCCGCCACGCTGAGCACGGTGACGCCGATGAGGGCGCCGGGCACCTGGCCGATGATCGGCCACTTCACCGGCGCCCAGTGATGGGCGCCCGGATCGCGCCGCATCACCAGAAGGTTGAGCACCAGGGCGGCGAGGATCAGGGGGGCGGGCACGAACGTGGGGTCGAGCAGGGCCAGCACCGGCGCGGCCATGAGGGCCGCACCGAAGCCGACCGCGCCCTGGACGGCGGCGCCGACACCCATGACGAGTGCGGCGAGGACGAACACCCCGATGGTCAAGGGGCACGAGTGTGCCACGCCCGCACCGGCCGTCCTGGCTTCGTCGGGCGACACGGCCAGCGTGTCGCCGTGCGGGCCCGGACGCGATCGGGCCCCGCCGAAGCGGGGCCCGATGCAACCTCAGATGTGGGGGAAGGTCAGCCGGTGAACCGCGGCGTACCCGTGCCCGACACCGCCGTGGTGGTGGGAGCAGCGGTGGTGGTCGTGGTGACCGGCACGAACGCGGTGGTCGTGTCGTCGACGGCGCAACCCCGGTCACCGTTGTTCACCGCGACACGAGCGAGTCCGGAGTTGGTTCCCGCCGTCAGGTTGCAGTTCAGTCCGAACTGGAGGGGGCGAGCCGTTCAGATCGAGCGCAACGCCGAACTGGACCGCGCCGAGCGTATAGAGGATGTCGGTCTCCTCACCGGCGGTCACGTCGCCCGATGGAAGGGCCCGAAACCGGCGGGGTCGGGGCGCCGCGAGGCGGAATCTCAATGATCGTGTCCCCGGGTTCTCCGACGAGGTTCTCGTCGTCGGCTGAACCGGTGACCACCATGGTGCAGATGATATTCGAGACGTTGATCGTCGTAATGCCGATGAGTTGCGCCTGTTCCACAAGCGAGGCAGGCAACCTGGTCTGGCCATAGAATCCGAACGCGCGAGGAGTCTCCCGGAGCGAGGTCAGTCGGGACGTTGGGGGTGATGACAGCCTCAATGGCCAAGGAGTTCGGAGGCTCGGCGGGCGGAGTTGCGGACGTTCCCAGGAAATCGAGCACGCCCTGCGACGTGGTCTGACCGAGGCCATTACCCTGAAGGACACTGTCGTCACCGAAGCATTCGAGGGGCACGGTCACCGGGTCGCCGGCCGGCGGCAACCCACCGGCGTTTGCGGGCGCCATGAACCCGACCAGACCTGCGGTGATACCCAGAGCGGCGGCCGCCGCCAGTGGCTTACGAACTCGCATGCTTCTCCTCCCCCGAAGAGGTTGTGCGGGCCCCTGCTGGGCCCGGTTGGAAACCGGAAGGAGGGTAGTTTGACATATGCCACACGGGCAAGCGTGACGTCGCACGTCTGCCCAGGTCAGCGAGGTCGCGGGCTGCTCAGCCGGTGGAGTCGACGCTCGCCACCAGGGCGAGCAACCTCGGTCGACTCTCGTCGATCTCGTCGGTGAGCAGGTGCTCGACGACGCTGCCACCGAAACCGCCGCCGTAGTGCAGCCGCATCTCGAGTCGACTGCCCGAGGCGGTCGAGCTCACCGGTCGGCGTCGAGCACCCACGGCGAGTGCTGGCGACCATCGAGCTCGCGTCGCTCGAATCGCACATGGTGCGGCACGTAGAGGGCCGTGCGCACCATGCGCAGCCGCTTCGAGCGGGCCAGCGGACCGATGCGGCCGCGGAGCTCGACCGCCCACGCCGGGCCCACGTCGCCGGGGTCGGCCTCGGCCCGCTCGGCCCGGGGCACGATCGACAGCCAGCAGGACGGATAGGCGCCGAGGTCGTCCACGTCCGCGAACAGCACCTCTGGTGTGCAGGGTGCGTCGAGCGTTGCCGTGAGATCCACGAGACTCATTGTGCCCCGTCGATCACACCGCCGAGCACCTCCACCGACCGCGGATCGATCCGCAGCCGTACCGGTTCGCCCGTCGCCGGCACGGCGAGGTCCGCACCGACCGCGACCACCACGTGCGCCTCCTCGCCCACCCGCACGTGGATCACCACGGTGTCGCCGGCGAAACGGTGCCCGTCGACCCGACCCTCGACCGGGCCGCGCTCGTCGAGGTGCACACCCCACGGCCGCACGAGGATGGTGACCGGACCGTCGGGCACTGCGGTCGCCCCGGTCGTGGCGATTTTCATCCAGCCGGTGTCGAGATGGCCATCGACCGCGTGAGCCGCGGAAAACGTTGTCGAACCCGAGGAAGCGGGCGACCCACGGATCGCGAGGCGCGGCCCACACCTCGCGAGGGGTGCCGGCCCGCACGACCGCGCCATCGCGCAGCACCACCAGTTGATCGGCCAGCGCTCAGCGCCTCCCCCTGATCGTGGGTGACGTAGACCACGCCGATGTCGAGGGCGGTCGAAGAGCTCGCTCCAGATCGAGCACCAGGCGCTCGCGCAGCGCCCGATCGAGCGCGCCGAGCGGCTCGTCGAGCATCAGCACGCGTCGGTGCCGGCGCGAGTGGCGCGGGCCAGGGCCACTCGCTGGCGCTCGCCGCCCGACAGCGACGACACGGCACGCGTCTCGAAGCCGGTCAGGCCGACGAGCTCGAGCACCTCGGCGACCCGAGCGTCGACGCGCGGCGCGAGCCATCGCCGCGCATCCGCAGCCCGAACCCGACGTTGCCGGCCACGTCGAGATGCGGGAACAGGGCGTAGTCCTGGAACATCATGCCGAGCCCGCGCTGATGGGGCGGCACGTCGGCGAGGTCGCGGCCGTCGAGCGCCACCCGACCACTGCTGGCCGCCTGGAGGCCGGCGACCGCGCGCAGCAGGGTGGTCTTGCCCGAGCCGGACGGGCCGAGCACGGCGGTCACCTCGCCGCGTCCGCCACCGAGAACGAGACACCGTCGAGCCACCCGTTGCCCGTCGAGGTCGACGACCAGATCGTGGATCTCGAGCATCAGAACTCGCCCACCCGTGCCGACCCGGAAGCGCTCGACGAGCACCATCACGACCACCGTGAGGACCATGAGGATGGTCGACAACGCCATCGCCTGGCCGAAGTTGAGCGGGCCCGGCTGGCCGAGGAAGCGGTAGATCGCGACCGGCACCGTCGGCCAGTCGGCCCGGGCGAGGAAGACCGTCGCCCCGAACTCGCCGAGCGACACGGCGAACGCGAAGCCGGCCGCGACGAGCACGGCTCGGCCGACGATCGGCAGGTCGACCTCGCGCCACGACTCGAGCGGGGCCGGCGCCGAGCACCGCCGCCGCCTCGCGCAGTGCGGGGTCGATCGAGCGCAAGGTCGGGCACCACGGTGCGCACCACGAACGGGATCGCGACCAGCGCGTGGGCGATCGGCACGAGCACCAGCGAGCCGCGCAGGTCGACCGGTGGCTCGTCGAGCGCGATGAGGAACCCGAAGCCGACGGTGACCGCCGATGTGCCGAGCGGGAGCATGCAGGGCCGCGTCGAACCAGCGGGCGCTCGACCGAGCGACTGTCGCGCCGGCGACCAGCGCAGCGGCGATGCCGCCGACCACCAGGGCGATGACCGTGGCTGCCGTGGCGAAGACCAGCGAGTTGCGGATCGCCTCGAGCCGGCGGCACGAACAGCGTGCTGCCGCGTCGCCGACGTCGCGAGCGCCTGGTAGAAGCCGAAGCCCCAGCCGTCGGGCGTCGAGAACGAACGCACGACGAGCACCGCCAACGGGGAGCCGAGGAGCACGGCGATCACGGCCAGGTTGGCCCCAGCGAACAGCCGTTCGATCCAACCCCTGACCGCGACCGGCCGTCTCGCTCGGCCGGTCGCAGGCTCTGGGCGCACCGGCCGCGCTCCTGCTAGCCGGCCGTAGACCACGAGCGCCCCGACCACCACGAGCGTTGCACCAGGGCGAGGACGGCAGCGGTGTCGAGCTCCAGAACCGGGCGGTCTGCGTGTAGATCTCGACCTCGAGGGTGCGAGGCCGGCGCCGCCGAGCAGCAGCACCACCCCGAACGAGGTGAAGGTGAACAGGAAGACGATCGAGGCCGCTGCGGCGACCGCCGGCCGGAGCAGCGGCCAGGTGACCGCCGGAACGCCTGCCACCGAGTGGCGCCCGAGCGTCCGGGCGGCCTCCTCGAGAGTGCGGGTCGAGGTGCGACCACAGGCCACCGACGGTGCGCACCACGACGGCGTAGTTGAAGAAGACGTGGGCGACCAGGATCGCCCACACGGTGCCGCGCTGAGGTCGACGCCGAAAGGGCTGCGTCGGTCCGAGCAGCGCCGAGGAACGCCGTGCCGACGACCACCGTCGGCAGCACGAACGGGACGATCAGGGCGGCCCACAGCAGACGCTTCCCGGCGAAGCGATAGCGGGCGAAGCAATAGGCGGCGGGCAAGGCGAGGGCGACCGTCAGCAGGGTCGACACCGTCGCCTGCCACAGCGTGAACCAGGCCACGCCCCACAGCGAACGGTCGGACAGCACGTCGGCGAACGCACCCAGCTCCCATCGACCGTCGGGCCGCAGGCCCCGCAGCACGATCGCGCCGAAGGGATAGAGGAAGAAGACGCGCGAGGAACGCAACCGGCACGACGGCCAGCGCCACCCGGCCGATCTGCCGCCGACTCACGAGTCCGACCGGCGTGTCCACTCCTCGACCCACTGCGTCACGGTTCTCGGCCACGACGTCGGCAGGAAGGAGGAGCGGGTCGTCGACGACGACGGAGTACTTCGTGAAGACGTCCGGCACCTCGGCGCTGCGGTTCACCGGGTAGACGTACATCTGCAGCGGCATGTCCTCCTGGAACGGCGCCGACAGCATGAAGTCGATGAGCTGCTCGGCCGCCGTCGCGGTTGTCGGTACCGGCGAGGATGCCGGCGAACTCGATCTGGCGGTAGCACGACTCGGCGATGACCCCGGTGGGTGCATCCTCGGCGGCGACGGTCGGGTCGGTGACCTCCACCGGTGGACTCGACGCGTAGCTGACCACGAGCGGCCGATCGCCCTGGCCCGCGCCGCCCGAGAACACGTCCTGATAGGCCTGCTCCCAGCCGTCGACGACCTGGCACGCCGTTGTCGTCGCAGCGCCGCCCAGTAGTCGGCGCCACGCCGTCGCCGAAGCGGGCCATGGTGGCCAGCATGAACGCCAGGCCGGGGGTCGAGGTGGCCGGGTTCTCGACGACCAGCAGGTCGCGGTAGGCGGGCTCGGCCAGGTCGTGCGAGCGTCGGCGGGCACGGCAGGCCGTTCGCGAAGTACTCGGTCGTAGTTGAGGCAGACGTCGCCGAAGTCGATGGGGGTGACCCGGTGCCCTCAGGATCGAGCTGGAACTGGGTCGACACTCGGTCGAGCCCCGGTCGAGCAGTACGGCTCGAACAGCCCTTCGTCGAGGGCGCGGTCGAGCAGGTTGTTGTCGATGCCGAAGAGCACGTCGCCCTCGGGGTTGCCGTTGGTGAGGATCGCCTTGTTGACCACCTCCACCGCGTCGCCACCCTGCACGAGCTCGATCGGTGATGCCCGTCTCGGCCTCGAACGAGGCGAGCACCTCGTCGCTCACCGCGAACGAGTCGTGGGTGAGCACCCGGACGGTGACGGTTTCCTCGGCCGCGAACCCCCCGTCGGTGGCGTCATCGCCGTCGTTGAGCACGGCTCGCCGCAGGCCGCAGTGGCCAGGGCCATGACGACGAGCAGCGCCGCCACCGCCCGCCATCTCGGCCCGGCGGTGCGGTGTGTCGGACGACGGCTGATGGCGTTTCCTCCTGGTCGATCAGATCGAAGTGAGTGCCTCGCCCACCGGGCACCACGGCCAGCAACACGCCGCCGGCCACCGACACCGAGGCACGGTGTGGCGAGCTCGTTGCTGACGCCCCTGGTCGAGCCGGGCAGCAGCGTGTCGCCGGCGAGCGGGTAGAGCAGGCCCTCGGTGGTGATGCCGGTGGCCGGGGCCAGCGGGCAGCAGGCTCACCAGATCGCCCGGACGCCCGACGAGATCGAGCTGGTCGCGCACCACGTGCACCTGCGCCCGACGATGGCGGGCCTCGATGGTGGCACCGGAGAACTCGGACGAGGCGAGCACCAACGTGTTGGCGAGCAGGTGGTCGAGCCGACCACCACCGCCACCCACGACGACCACACGCCCCGCACCGAGCTCGAGGGCCCGCTGCAGGCGCCAGGCCGAGGTCGGTCTGGTCCTTGGCGATCGGATGTCGCTCGACGGTCGCGCCCTGCTGCTCGGCCGCCGCCAACGCTGCCGGCCCGACCGAGTCGAGGTCACCCACGACGTAGTCGACCGGCCAGCCGACCGCTTGGGCGTGGTCGAGGCCGGAGTCCGCGGCGATCACCAGGCTGTCCGCCGGCAACCCCGCGCACGGCCTCCGCGCCCGGCGGCTCGCCGCCCGTGAACACGACGACCGTCGGCCGCTCGGCCTGGTGCTCACTTCGATCGTCCATCTCGCTGCCCTTCCGGCGGGAAGGTTTCCCGCCAACCAGAACACGAGTGATTCGATCCGAGCCTCCCTGCGCCGGCATGACCCGGATCAGGTTCGAACGGTCGGAGGGGAATCAGCCCTCCCTCTCAGTCCGGCTTCCCGGACTCCCGTGTTCTGCCGATCAGCGTAGCGCCAGGGGTGCCGCTCACGGGCACGGCTGTGCCGTCAACCGACGACGGCGGGCTCGACCCCCCGGATCGGCTCACCCTGGTGGTCGAGGAACCACTGGTAGGTGCGGGCGATGCCGTCGCGCAAGCTCGATGCTGGCCTGCCAGCCGAGCGCGTGCAGCCGCGAGACGTCGAGCACCTTGCGGGGCGTGCCGTCGGGCTTGGTGGTGTCGAAGACGCAGCTCGGCCTCGGGGTAGACGATGTCGCGCACCATCTCGGCCAGCTCGCGGATGGTGATGTCGTCGCCGGTGCCGACGTTGATCGGGCCGGCGTCGTCGTAGTGGCGCATGAGGAACAGGCAGGCGTCGGCCAGGTCGTCGACGTGCAGGAACTCGCGGACGCGGCGTGCCCGTTCCCCAGATCTCGACACCGTCGTCGCCGCCGGCGCTTGCGCGTCGTGGAACTTGCGCATCAGCGCGGGCAGCACGTGGCTGCGACTCGAGGTCGAAGTTGTCGTCCGGGCCCGTAGAGGTTGGTGGGCATGGCCGAGATGAAGTCGCAGCCGTACTGGGCGCGGTACGCGTCGCAGAGCTTGATGCCGGCGATCTTGGCCAGCGCGTAGGCCTCGTTGGTCGGCTCGAGCGGGCCGGTGAGCAGCTGCGTCCTCGGTGATCGGCTGGTCGGCGCAGCGCGCGGGTAGATGCAGCGAGCTGCCGAGGTAGAGCAGCTTGCGCACGTCGAACAGGTGCGCGGCGTGCACCACCGTGGCGTGGATCATCATGTTGTCGTAGAGGAACTCGGCCGGGCGGGTGGAGTTGGCCATGATGCCGCCCACCGTGCCGGCCACGAGGAAGACGTACTCGGGCCGGTTGGCGCGGAACCAGTAGTTGACGGCCGCCTGGTCGCGCAGGTCGAGCTGCTCGCGGCTGGCGAACAGCGAGGTTGCGTGAAGCCCTCGGCCTCGAGCCGGCGCACGATGGCCGAGCCCACCAGTCCGCGATGGCCGGCCACGAAGATGCGGGCGTCGGGTGCGATATCGGTCGTCACAGACGGTCCCTTTCGCAGGAGCGGACTCAACAAGGCTACCGCCGAGGTGCCGTGCCATGGCCCCAGGCCCCCACCATGCCAAGATTCCGCACCGTGAGTCGTCCCCGGTTCGTGGTCGTGAGCATGGTGGCGTTGCTCGTCACGTTGGGGGCGGGGTGCGGCGACGACGGCTCGGATCCGTCAGCCGCAGACGGCACCGGCGTGCAGCAGCTGGACGTGCGCGTGGTCTCAACCCATCCCCACGATCAGGGTGCCTACACCCAGGGCCTCGAGGCCGACGGTGTCGATCGGTACATCGAGAGCACGGGCCGCTACGGACGCTCGCAGCTGCGACGGGTCGAGCTCGCGACGGGCGTCGTCGTCCAGCAGCACGACCTCGACCCCGAGGAGTTCGCCGAAGGAGTCACGCGGGTCGACGACCGCCTGATCCAGCTGACCTGGCGCGAGGGCGTCGCCCACATCTACGACGCCACGACGTTCGAGCCCATCGGTACCTTCACCTACGACACCGAGGGATGGGGCCTCTGCTTCGACGGCGATCGCCTGATCATGAGCGACGGCACCGACACGCTCTTCTTCCGTGATCCCGACACGTTCGAGATCGAGGGTGAGGTTGCGGTGCGGCTCGAAGGCGCTCCGGTCGAGCTGTTGAACGAGCTCGAGTGCGTCGACGGCTCCGTCTACGCCAACGTCTACCGCACCGATCGCATCGTGCAGATCGACCCGGCCTCGGGCCAGGTGGTCGCCGACATCGACGCGTCGGGCCTGCTCTCGGCCGACGACGCCGCAGGAGCCGACGTGCTGAACGGCATCGCCTGGGTGCCCGAGCGCCAGGTGTTCCTCCTCACCGGCAAGCTCTGGCCGACGCTCTTCGAGGTCACGTTCGAGCCGGCGCCCTGACGTCGCTACCCTCCGGGACATGCGTCGCAACTTGTTCGATGACGAGCACGACCTGTTCCGCCAGTCGTTCCGATCGTTCGTCGACAAGGAGATGGCACCGCACCACCTCGACTGGGAGCGGGCGGGCGTGGTGCCGCGCGAACTGTTCCTCGCGGCGGGCGCACACGGGTTCCTCTGCATGGCCGCACCGCCGAGCTCGGCGGCGGCGGTGTCGCCGACTTCCGGTACAACCTGATCATCAGCGAGGAGATCCAGCGGGCCGGCGTCGCGGGCAGCGGGCTCGGCATCACGCTGCACAACGACATCTGCCTGCCCTACTTCCTCTCGCTGACCAACGACGAGCAGCAAGCACGGTGGATACCGGGCATGTGCTCCGGCGAGCTGATCACCGCGGTCGCCATGACCGAGCCCACCATCGGCTCCGACCTGGCGTCGATGCGCACCACCGCGCGACGCGACGGCGACACCTACGTGGTCTCGGGGTCGAAGACGTTCATCACCAACGGCATCAACGCCGACCTGGTGATCACCGCGGTCAAGACCGATCCCAGCGAGCGACACAAGGGCATGAGCCTGATGGTGCTCGAGCGGGGCATGCCCGGCTTCGAGCGCGGCCGCAACCTCGACAAGGTCGGCCTGCACGCCCAGGACACCGCCGAGCTGTTCTTCAACGACGTGGCGGTCCCCGTCGACAACCTGCTCGGCCGCGAAGGAGGCGGCTTCCTCCATCTCGTCGAGAACCTCCCCCAGGAGCGGCTGTCGATCGCCATGGCCGGTGTCGGCCGCGGCTCGCCAAGCGCTCAACTGGACGCTCGACTATGCGAAGGAGCGAGAGGCGTTCGGTCAACCGATCGGCTCGTTCCAGAACAGCCGCTTCCGCCTGGCCGAGATGCAAACCGAGGTCGACGTGGCCGAGGTGTTCGTCGACCGCTGTGTCGAGGCGCTGAACGTCGGCGAGCTCACGGCCGAGGAGGCCGCCGAGGCCAAGTGGTGGTGCACCGAGCTGCAGAAGCGGGTGGTCGACACCTGCGTGCAACTGCACGGGGGCTACGGCTACATGCTCGAGTACCCGATCGCCCGAGCGTTCGTCGACGCACGCATCCAGACGATCTACGGCGGCACCACCGAGATCATGAAGGAGATCATCGGTCGTTCGATGGGTGTCTGAGCTGCCCAACGAGTGAAGCGCCCCTCAGCCCGACGAGCGTCGGCGATGAGATCGCGTGCAGTACGATCGCGTCGTGTTCTTGGCCGCTGCGCTGTCGTTCGCGCTCACGTTGGCGTTGCTGCCCGTCGTGATCGCCATCCTGCGCCGCGTCGACGCCTACGACGTACCGAGCGAGCGCTCCTCGCATCACGAGCGCACGCTTCGGGGCGGCGGCATCGCCGTGGCCATCGGGGCCATCGCAGGCGTGATGCTCGGCGGCTGGGACGACGCCACGTCGCTCACCACCCTGCTCGTCGCCGTGGCGATCCTGGCCGTGGTCGGCCTGGTCGACGACCTCCGCACGCTCGAGGTGTTCCCCCGACTCGGCGCGCAGTTGCTCGGCGCCCTGCTCTGCCTACCGTGGCTCCTGCGCTACCTGTCGGTGCCCTGGGGGGCGTGTGTGGTCCTCGCCCTCGCGGCCGTCGTGTGGGTGATGGGCTACGTCAACGTGTTCAACTTCATGGACGGCATCAACGGCATCTCGGCGCTCTACACGATCGTCACCGGTGCGGCGTTCGTCGTGGTGGGCACGATCGAGGACGTGCCGCTCGTCAGCCTCTCCGGCGCGGTCGTGGCCGCCGCGGCCCTCGCGTTCTTGCCGTTCAACTTCCCGAAGGCTCATGTGTTCCTCGGCGACGCGGGCAGCTACTTCCTCGGCGGCTGGATCGCCTTCGCGATCCTCGGGATGCTGGTGAGCGACGTGCCTCCCGAAGCCGCCCTCGCACCGGCGTTCGTCTACCTGGCCGACACCAGCGTCACCCTCGGCCGGCGCATCGCGCGGGGCGCCAACTGGTGGGAGTCGCACCACGAGCACGTGTATCAGCGGCTCATCGACCGCGGTTGGTCGCACGGTGCCGTCGCGTTCCTGGTCGTCGGGTTCTCGACGGCCTGCGTCGCCCTCTCCCTCGCGAGCCTCACGCCCTCGCTCGCCGGCCGGGTGGTCGCCGACGTCGCCATCGTGGCGGTGCTGGCCGGCTACCTCTGGCTGCCCACGCTGCTGGCCCGCCGCCACTCGGGTCGCCTGGGCCGGCTGGGCTGGCCAGGCCGCGTGGGCAGCCACGGCGCCGAGCGCGCCTCCTCCGGCCCGATGTCGGTGCCCGACGGCACCACATCGTGAGCCGTGCGCATCCTGATCGTCACCCACTACTTCCCGCCGGAGATCGGAGCACCACAAGCCCGGCTGGCTCACTGGCGCGGGCCTGGGCGGCTGACGGCGACGTGGTCACCGTGCTCACCGGCATGCCCAACCACCCGACCGGTGTCGTACCTCCGAGTATCGAGGTCGACTGCGCGTCGAGGAGCGGGTCGACCGCCATCGGGTGGTGCGCACCTGGCTGTACGCCACGCCCAACGAGGGCATCGTCCGCAAGACGCTCGGCCACCTGAGCTTCATGGTCTCGGGGCTATTGCTCGGAGGCCGGCGGGTCGGACCGGCCGACGTGGTGGTGGTCTCGTCGCCGACCTTCTTCTCGATCTTCTCGGCCTGGTGGCTGGCCCGCCGGCGCCGGGCCCGGCTGGTGATCGACGTACGCGATCTCTGGCCGGCCATCTTCGTCGAGTTGGGCGTGCTCACCAACCGCGACGTCATCCGCATCCTCGAACGACTCGAGCTGACGGCCTACGCGGCGGCCGACGCGTCGTGGTGGTGACCGAGGGCTTCCGCGACGACCTGGTGCGCCGGGGCGTGCCGGGCGCGAAGGTGCACACCATTCGCAACGGCGTCGACCTCGAACGCTTCCGCGGTCCGACGACGCCACCGGCTCGCGATCCGCGACGAGCTCGGCGTGGGCGCCGACGAGACCTCTGGTCCTCTACATCGGCGCCCACGGCGTGTCCCAGGGCCTCGACAACGTGGTCGAGGCCGCCGACAAGCTCGCCGGAGAGCCGATCCGTGTCGTGCTCGTCGGCGAGGGAGCGCGGCAAGGCCAGCGTCGTCTGCGCGCGCCGACGAGCTCGGCCTCGACCAACGTGACGTTCCGTCGGCGTCCCCCACGACGACGTGCCCGACCTGCTGGCGGCCGCCGACCTCTGCCTCGTGCACGCTGCGCGACGTGCCGCTGTTCTCCACCTTCATCCCGTCGAAGATGTTCGAGTACCTCGGCGCGGGCCGGGCGGTCGTCGGCGCGCTCCGAGGCGAGTCCGCCGACCTGCTGCGCGACGCCGGTGGTCTGGTCGTGCCACCCGACGATCCTGCGGCGCTGGCCGAGGCCATCCGCTCGGTCGCAGGCGACGCCGGCCGGCGCGAGGAGATGGAGCGGGCAGGCCGGGCGCACGCCGAGGCCGAGTTCGGCGCGCGCCGCTGGCCCGCCGCTACCGCCGCATCCTGCTCGACCTCCTCCGACCCCAGGCCTCGCGTTGACCGACGATCCGACGAACGTGCTCGTCACGGGCGGCAGCGGATTCCTCGGCGCGTCGCGGCCTGCCGTTGCTGGTGGCGCGGTGGCGGGCGCGTGACTGCACTCGCTCGCAGCGCGGCAGCCGCCGACGTGGTGACGGCCCTCGGCGCCGAGCCGATACCCGGCGATCTCGACGACCCGACCACGGTCGACCGGGCGTTCGCATCGGCGGGAGCCGCATGCGTTGGTCAACATCGCTGTCGATGGGCTTCGGCCACGCGCCGGCCATCGTCGCCGCCGCCGAGGAGCACGGAGTGCAGCCGAGCGATCTTCGTCTCGACCACGTCGATCTTCACGAACTCCCGTCGCCGTCCCGGCCCACGCTGGCCGGCCGAGGATCTGGTCGTGCGCCAGCAGCTCGACTGGACGATCGTGCGTCCCACGATGATCTACGGCCGCCCCGACGATCGGAACATGGCTCGGCTGCTGCGGCTCCTCCGACGAACACCGGTCGGTGCCGCTGCCCGGCGGAGGGCGGGGCCTGCAGCAGCCGGTGCACGTCGACGACCTTGCCGCGCCATTGCGGCCGCGCTCTGACCGGCCCCGCGACCATCGGCCGGGCGTACGACCTCGCCGGCCCCACGGCACACCCTCCTGCGCCAGATCGTTGCCGACGCCGGCGGCCGCTGTGGGCCGCGAACCGGTCGTCGTGCCGCGTCCCGCTGCGACCGACGGTCGCCGCCGTCCGCCTCTACGAACGGGCGTCGAAGCGACCGCGGATCAGCTCCGAGCAGATCGCCAGGCTCGCCGAGGACAAGGCGGTCGACATCGACGAGGCCCGCCGATCTCGACTTCGACCCCCGCGGAGTTCGCCGAGGGCATCCGCGCCGAAGCACTGCATGATGCGAGGCGCCTGATGTGCGGGTGGGCGGGCATCTTCGGCGAGGCCGTGGGCGACGACCGACTGCGCGCCGCGGGCGATGCTGTCGCCACGCGTGGCCCCGACGACTCAGGTGTCCATCAGCTCACGGGAGCGATGCCAGGCGGCCTCGCGCACCGCCGGCTGTCGATCATCGACCTGTCCGCACCACGGTGCCCAACCGATGGTCGACGACGAGGCGGGCATCGCGCTGCGCGTACAACGGCGAGATCTACAACTCGCCGGCCCTACGCGACGAACTGCGCTCCGCTCGGGATGTCCTTCCGATCCCACAGCGACACCGAGGTCCTCCTCCGGGTTGGCAGGCCTGGGGCGATCAGGTGCTCGAGCGCATCGAAGGCATCTTCTCGTTCGCCCTGGTCGACGAGCGCCGCGGGCGGGTCCTGCTGGCGCGTGACGGACTCGGCGGTGAAGCCCCTCTACTGGGGACTCGACGGTGACACCTTGGTCGCCGGTTCGACGCCTCGAGCGCTGCTCGCGTCTGCGACCTGCGCTCGGTGATCAGCTCGACCACCTTGCGCTGGGCCAGTACCTCACGCTGCTGTGGATCCCTCATCCCCGCACGCCGTGGGCGCGCATCGACAAGCTCGAGCCCGGCCGGCGCCCTTGTTCGAGGTCGGGCAAGGTCTCCGTGTCGACCGTACTGGTCGGCTCCACCGGTGATGGCCAGTCGCGGTGCGGCGGAGCTCGACCCGACCGCCTGGCCGACGGCGTGTGCGCGGCGACACGCGGCACAGCTGCTCTCGGATGTTCCCGTCGGCATGCTGCTCTCCGGCGGACTCGACTCGACGCTGCTCCTGTCGTGCATGGTGCGCGGCCGGAGTCGGGCGAGCCGCCGGTAGCTGCGCTCACGGCGGGCTACGACGCCGCCAGCCAACGGCTCGAGATGGTGCCCGACGACCTCGAGTTCGCCCGGCAGGTGGCGCGATCCGACGACCGTACCGACCTCACCGAGGTCGAGATCAGCGGCGAGCCCCGGCGAGCGCTCGACGTGCGCCGACCGTGCGGCCCCGCACTTCGACGACCCGGTGGCCGACCCGGCGGCGCTCACGCTGTGGCACCCGCGTCCGGCCAGCCCCAACAAGGTGCTGTTGAGCGGCGTCGGTGGCGAGGAGCTCTTCGCCGGCTATCCGCGCCACCTGGCCCTCGCCACCGCGTACGAGCCGTCGGCCGCCCCGTTCGCCACACGGCGCGCTCGCGGCTGGGGCCAACCAGCTGCGCGGGGGTCGATCGGGCCCGGGCTACGGCCTGCGGCGCAACGTCCAGAAGCTCGCTGCGGGCGATCGGCGACTGCCGCACTCCTCACTACTGGCGCATGATGAGCCAGCTAACCACCGCCGAGCTCGAGATCCTCATGCCTGGCGCGGCGACTGCCGCCCACGAGTCACTCGACGCCCTGACCACGCCGTCTGGCCGATACCTCACTCGGCGACGCCCTGCGCTTCGACCGCAGCCAGTTCCTGCCCAACCTCAACCTGGCCTACGTCGATCGGGCGTCGATGGCGTCGGGCATCGAGGTGCGCGTGCCGTGCTCGACGAGCGCCTGGTCCACTCGGTGTTCGCCACCGATCCGACCCACCTCGTCGACCGCGGGGTGGGCAAGGTGCCCCTCCGCCGTGCGGCTCGCGGCCTGGTGCCCGACGCGGTGATCGATCGGGCCAAGACCGGCTTCGGCGGACCCGTGCGGCAGTGGATGCGGGGGCCCGACTCCGCCGACATCCAGGAGCGCATCGAGGCCGCCGCCGACGCCGGGCTCGTCACCCGAGCCGGCGGCCCGGCGGATCTACGCTGACGCATCGACCGGTCGGGTCGACTCGGCGCTCGCCGCGTGCGGGCACTGGCCTGTCTCGGCGTGTGGCACGACGCCCACGGCCGGTCCGACAAGGGGAGCACATGAAGCAGGTGGTGCAGGCGGTGTCGGGTGGGCCGGTGCGGGTCGTCGACGTGCCGCGGCCCACCATCTCCCCCACCGAGGTGCTGGTCCGCACCCGGCGACGATCATCTCTCCCGGCACCGAGCGCTTCGCCACCCAACTGGCCAGGTCGAGTCTGCTCGACAAGGCTCGAGCCCGGCCAGACCTGGTGCGACAGGTGGTGGCAAGGCCCGGAAGTCGAGGGGCTGCGGTCCACCATCGAGCCGGTCCGCGTCCGCCTCGACGACGATCTGCTGCTCGGCTACTCGGGCGTGGGCGAAGTGGTCGAGGTCGGCGACTGCGGTCGGGGCATTCGTCCCGGGCAACTCGTCGCCACCGCCGGTAGCGGCTACGCCTGCCACGCTGAATATCAGGTGGTCCCGCGGCGCTGGTTGCCGCCGTGCCCGAGGGAGTAGCAGCCGACCACGCAGCGTTCGCCACGTTGTCGCCATCGCGCTGCACGGGTTCCGTCTGGCCAGCGTCGACGTGGGCGCCAAGGTGGTCGTCGTCGGACTCGGCTGGTCGGGCAACTGGCGAGCCGTATCGCTGCTGGCCGCCGGTTGCGATGTCTTCGGCATCGACGTCAACCCGGCGCGGTCGAACGTGCCGTCGCTGCCGGTGCCACCGGGCACCGGCGAACAGGGCGACGACACCACCGCGCTCATCCTCGACTGGTCCCGGGGACGCGGCGCTGATGCCGTGCTCATCGTGGCCGGCGCATCGGGCGACAGTCGCATCATCCGGGCCGTGCCGGATCGATGCCGAGACCGGGCCGACGTGGTCGTGCCGTCGGCGACGTCGGCGTCGACCTCGAACGCAACGCCTTCTACACAACGCGAGCTTCGACTCGAGGTGGCCCGCTCCTACGGGCCCGGCCGCTACGAGCCCCAGCTACGAGGAATGGGCGGTCGACTACCCCGCCGGCTACGTGCGCTGGACCGAGGGACGCAACCTCGAAGCCGCGCTCGACCTGCTCGGGTCGGGCGCTGCTGCGTGTGGCCGACCTGGTGACCCACCGCTATCCGATCGCCGACGCTCCGCGGCCTACACGCTGCTCGAGACGCGGCGACCAGCCCGGCGCTGGCGGTAGCCCTCGACTACGCCGGCGACGCCGCGCCCGACGTGCGGCCATCGTCTATCAACCCGCCGACGGGGGCCGGTACCGACGACTGGCACGAGATCACCTGGAACTAGGCCTCGGGGGCGGGGCGCGTCCGCCCGCACGACTCCTGCGAGCCGCCCTGCGCGAGGCCGGGTCGAGCGGCTGGGGCGGCTCGTCGCGCCGGGCCTGAGCGTCCGACGGCGGGCGGAGCGATCGGGGTCGAGCAGGCGGTGTCGGGAGCCGACGCGGTCATCGACGACCCCTCGGTCGGGGTGGTCGCGATCGCCACGCCGCATGGTGAGGCGGTCGGCGACGGCTCGAGCGCTGCGCGCCGGGAACACGTGTCCGGCGAGAAGCCAACCGCCCTCGACGATGCCGGCTCCGCCGAGACCGAGCCCGCCCTTGTCGAAGAAGCCCCACGTGCTCTTCGTGGGGCTTCAAACCGGCGTACTCCGAGCCTATCGGCTGGTCAACGAGCACCTCGCCGAGGTGGCCGCGCCCCCCCGCCATCACCTACCGGGTCACGCCGGGCGGTGCCGGTGGGGCACTGGGTACGCCTCGACCGCCGACACGGCGGCCGGCTGCTCGGCGAGGTGTGCCACTTCATCGACACGTGCGCAGCCATCGTCGCGCCACACCGACGGTGGTCGAGGTGTCGGCGGAGGCGAGCCGGGCGACCAGCCTGCTCACCGCCGGCGACATGGCGGTGCTGCTGGCTGGCCGACGGCTCGGTGGCGCTCGATCACCTACGTGGCCGGTGGTCGACCTGCGGGTCGACAGGAGCGCCTCGAGGTGCTCGGGACGCAACCGGCCGCGCCGTCGAGGACTACCGGTCCGGTCGTGCTCGACGGAGACCGACGTCATCCGCGTGCTAGGAGAAGGGCCATCGAGCGTGGTGCGAGTGTTCGACGACGCGGTGTGTGTAGCACGACACCTCCGCCAACGACCGCTCCCTGGTGTCGAGACGCGCCACGCTGGAAGCCGCGCAAGCGCTCTCGGGGTCGTGATCATGGCCCTCGACCCGCGATCGGCTGCCCCTGGTCGGTCGGATCCTGACCCTCGACGAGCAGGGCAAGATCGGTCGCCTGCTGTCGACCCGCCTGCGGGCGGTCAACCGACGCCGTCGTCGTGGTCGAACTGGAAGGCACCGACGACACCATCGCCACCGCCCGTCAGCACCGCGGAGACGTGGTCGTTCATCCGTTCGAGTCCGAACCGATGTCAGCGCAACTGGGCCCTCGACCACCTCGATGAAGCGTTCGGCCCGGCGCTGGGTGTGTCGATCGACGCCGACGAATGGCTGCACGACGAACTGGCCGACGAGCTGCACGCCCGCATCCCCGAGCCACCTCCGATCACCCCGACGATGTCTACCTCGCGCCTGCCCCGCCGACGTGGTTCGAGGGGCGGGTCCTACGCTTCGGCGGGCATTCGGTCGCACCTGGCCGGCCCGCCTCTTCCGCTCTGACGTGGTGTGTGACGGCGAGCGGCCCGTGAACGAGCACCTCGACCTGCGACCATCGGTCCGGGTCGGACGCGCTCGCCACACGGCGGCCGAGCACGACGACGTCGACGACTGGTCGCGTCAGATCACCGAGCACGATCGCTACTCCCACCCTGAAGCCGAGGCCGCCGCGAGCGTGGAACGTGGGCCCGCCCCGACCGGCCTGCTCGACCTGCGGCGCGATCCCACCCGCCTACGACAGATCCTCCGCCACCAGGTCTACGATCGCTTGCCGGCCCGCCCGGCCGTGCGCTTCGTGACCTCCTATGTGCTGCTCGGCGGGTTCCTCGACGGCCGGCCCGGCTTCGACCGGTCGCTGTTCGAGGCCTGGCAGGAGATGTGCATCGACGTGAAGAGCAAACAGGCCGAGGACCACGAGCGGTGATCGCCACCAACCACCCGCCCACCGACGTCGACCCAGGCCGCGACGGGTCGCAGGGCCTCACCAACGCCGCCTACCTCGTGCTCGTGGCTGCCGCCGGCCTGATCGCCCTGTGGTTCGGAGCGGCACGCGTCGAGTCTGCGCTGGCCGTCACCGCCGCCATCTGGTTGGCCCTCACCCTGGTGCTGCGTCCGAACTGGCGGGTGTCCGGCGCCGCCCTGTCGGGCTGCGTCATGGCCGTGTTGCTGGTGCGCAACTTCCCCGAGCTGCCACTCGACGCGGGCCTGTGGGCCCTCGCGTGCATCGTCATCTCGCTCATCGGCCTGCGGCTGGTGCCGGTGTCGACCACACCGTTCTTCCCGTCTTCCAGCTCTATCTCGGCCTGCAGCTCGTCTACGTCACCACGGCGGTGTTGGTGGCGGTGCCGCCCGACATCTACAAGGACATCTTCACCGTCGAGGTGCGCACCGCCGGCTTCCGCCTCCTCACCCTCGCCACCGGCGTGCTGGTCGCCACCGCGGTGGTCCTGTCACGGGCGTTGTGGCAGCGCGCCGAGAGCACGGTCACCGAAGAGCGACCCATCCGCACCGACAGCGCCATCACCCGCGGCATGGGTGCTCATCGTCGTGGCCGTGGTCGCCTCGGTGGTCGATCAGCGTGCTCGGCCTCGACGCCTCGCTCGGGCAGCCTCTCGACGCTGGTCCGCCTCGCCGGCGTGGGCGGCGGCACCCTGCTGGCACTCTTCCTGGTTCCGCGGCACGCTGCCGCTGATCCACCGCATCGGGCTGGTGGGGGTGGCGCTGGCGATCATGGTCACCGGGCTCGGCTCGGGCGGCTGCCATCAGGGCGCGCCCCGGCTATCTCCTGCTCGGCTGCCGCGCAGCACCTGCCGCCGGATCCCCTGGGCGTTGCTCGTCCTCGCCACGGCCGTGTTGGTGCTCGCTAACCTCTCGAAGAGCGAGTTTCGCAGCGACCGGCGGGCCGCCGACCCTCGAGGGGCAAGAGTGCCGAAGCCTGGTCGAACTACCTCGATCGGGTGATCGACGACGTGTCGCCAACGAGAACGACAGCGTGCTGGCCGAACTCCGCTGGCTATCGGTTCGCGAACCTGAGCGATCAGCTCGGCCACCTCGGCACCTGGGTGCCCGACCGTACCCCCACGACGGCGACGACACCGACCTCAACCTGCCTCGCGGCGCCGGTGCCCCGTTTCCTCGACCCGTCGAAGCCGCGACTACGACGTGGCCAACGAGGTCGGCCGCCGCTACGAGATCGATCAGCCCGTTCGACTTCGAGACCATCTGCTACCTGTCGCTGCTGCGGAGGCCTTTGTGCGGGTGGACGGGTTCCTGATCGTCGCATCGGCCTGGCACAGGCTCTTCCTTGTACCGCCGGCCTACGCCGTCGAGATCGACGACTACCTGGCCACGTCATGGGGTGCTGCTTGCCTATCAGGTCATGAGCGTGCTCCAGTCGGGCGTGCTCAGCATGTTCCTCGCTGATCCGTTCGGCGTGGTGCGTTCCGCCATGCGGTGGATGGTGGCGCTGGCGGTCACAAAGTGCCGTTGATCTCTCGCTATCAGCGCGCGGCCATCGAAGCCGAGCCAGCGGAGCCCGTCGCCCGATCGGCCCAGACGCTGTTCATCTGCTGCTGGTCGCCGCGCAGGCATGGTCACGCGCCAGCCGCTGTTACGGAACCGGGCGCGGTCACCACCTGTCGTCGCCGACAAATCGACCGATGAAGCGATGTGGGACGCCACCACCGGGAAGCCCGGCGCGCATCGCTTCGAGCACGGGGACCTGAACGACGGTGAGCGACGGGAACACCATCACGTTCGGCGGTGAAGCCGCTCTACATCGTCGACTCGCCGAGGAGCTGGAACGGTCCGACCTACTCTGCCGCCTCGGCAATCGCAACTGGTCGACGTAGGCGGTGTCGGCCCATCGACGGTGAGCCACTCGGCGTCGATGTCTCGTGTCGAGCAAGATCGCCGAGCAGGGCCGGGAGTGCTTGGCCCTGGCGAGGCGCCCCATGGCCTGACCGACAAGAGGCGAGCTGTCGGTCGACGGGCCGGCGGCGACCACCGGGACGATGAAGCGATCGGTGTCGACCGCGTGGGCGACCATCGGCGTGCGGTGCAACTGCTGAGCACGTCAGGTAACCGGCCGATGGCGGGCGCTTGGGACGATGGACGGCGGTCGTGGTCGGATCCCGCTGAGGGTGACGATCCTGCGGGCCATCGCCTCGAGACGGAAACGCCAGGGCGTGCTGGTGACCGAGCCCGCAGATCGACCAACACCGGGTCGCGCTGGTAGACGAGCGACAACCGAACTCGACCGCGCAGGGGTCCGGAAGCCGCGCAGGTCTACGAGCATGCCCTGCTGTCGGGCGCGCCTCCTGCAACGAAACGTGGTCGACGACGAGACGCGGGCGGCCTGGATCGAGCTGGTACCGACCCTGGAACGTCGACAGTGTGGGAAAGGCGAGGGTCGATGCTGCACGCTCCAGCCGGCGACCTGGGTCGCCGACCGCAGTGATGAACGGTGCGAGACGACGTATTGGCGCGCCTGATGACGCCGACGGCGTCGACGTGCAGCGCTATGCTGGTGCTGGCGCTCTATCTTCGTGCCCGACGTTGACCGCCGACGCAGCCAGGCGCTCGAAACACGGAAGGGCCGAGTTAATGAGCGCTCGGCGGCGATCGAGCAGCGGGGAGATGTGGGTGCGGTTGATGAGCACCGAGAGCGGCGCGGTCAGGCGCCGAGCGTTCGCGACGGTACCTTGGTAGCGGCTGCTGGCATCACTGTTGCATCGGGAGCCGCCGTCTTCGGACGGGTGGGTGAGTTCGTGAAGATGGGATCGTTGAGCGCCGAACCAGGCCGACGTCTGCCGATGGCGCCGCTGTCAGCATCACTCCGAAGAACTCGGCGATCGATGAAATGCACGCGTACTGATTGATGAT
>CAVPMN010000020.1:0-2211040 GCA_963706425.1 uncultured Iamiaceae bacterium | reverse complement strand
TAAACCATGAACAGGAACAGGCGAAGCGCAATGGCGGCGCCGAGTACCGCGGCGAACTGCTCCCGGTCACGCTGGTAGAACGAAGCGGCGAGGTCGACCGCCCGCGTCGACCTCCGCGGCTCGAACCACTGCAGAGCACGCCGCTCGAGCGGCGCCGTCCGCCGACGGAGGCGGTCAGCGAGGCGCACCAGGCGACCTGGTCGTCGATCGGCGTCGTTCTTCCCCTCCGTCATCGAGCGAGGAGCACGACTCAGGCGCCCAGCGACCGGCAATCAGAGTTCATCGGGCTCGCCGCCGCGACTGCTGACTCCACGAGCGCGTAGTGTAGACATATGGAGACCGAACTGCCAGAGGTCCGGCTCTCGTCGTCAGAGTCCCGAAGGAGCTAGCGCATGAGCGAACCAGCGGCGCAGGAAGGCTCTGCCACAGCTGCGCCGGGCCGCCCCCAGATCGCCGACGCGGACGCCTATCTACACGACGTCGTCGACAAGTACAGGAATCACGTCAACCCCTACCTCGCAGAGTTCCTGTCGTTCGTCGGCTTCGGTGTCGAGGTGTACGGCGAGGGTTGCTACATCGAGGACCACGAAGGTCACCGGTACCTCGACTGCCTCGGGGGCTACGGCACCTTCGCGCTCGGGCATCGCCACCCCGTCGTCGTGGCGGCCGTCAAGGATCAGCTCGACTCGCTCGCCATGAGCGGCAAAGCCTTCTTCAGCAAGCCGGCTGCCGATCTGGCCGCAGAGCTGGCGTCGATCGCGCCGGCGGGGCTGCAGTACAGCTTCTTCAGCAACTCCGGCTCCGAAGCCGTCGAAGCGGCGCTCAAGTTCGCGAAGGTCGCAACCGGTCGCAGCCGGATCGTCTCCACGGTCGGCGGCTATCACGGCAAGACCCTCGGCGCCCTCGCCACCACCGGTCGCGAGAAGTACCGCACCCGCGTCGAGCCGCTGATGCCGGGCGTCGAGTTCATCCCCTACGGGGACACGGCCGCCGCCGTCGCTGCGATCGACGACCAGACCGCTGCGATCATCGTCGAGCCGATCCAGGGCGAGGGTGGCGTCCACGTGCCCCCCGACGGCTACCTCCGGGCGATCCGCGAGGCCTGCGACCGCACCGGCGCCCTTATGATCGCCGACGAGGTGCAGACCTGCATCGGGCGCACTGGGACCATGTTCGCCTGCGACCACGAAGGCGTCGCCCCCGACATCATGACGCTGGCGAAGCAACTCGGCGGGGGCATCATGCCGATCGGCGCGACCATGGGAACAGCGTTGGTCTGGGAGAAGGTGTTCTCCGAGAACCCGCTGATGCACACCTCCACGTTCGGCGGCAATCCCTTGGCATGTGCCGCGGGCCTCGCAGCCGTCCGGGTCGTGCAGGACGAGGATCTCGTGGCTCGCTCCCGCGACCGTGGAGCGCTCATGCTGAAGCTGCTGGGTGAGATGCAGGCCAAGCATCGAGACCTCGTCGTCGAGACTCGCGGGCGAGGGCTCATGATCGGTGTGGAGTTCGCTACGGACGAGGTGGCCGAGCTGACAGTCATGCAGATGCTCAAGCACGGGATGTCCGCGGCCTTCACACTGAACAACCCGCGTGTCGTCCGGCTGGAGCCGCCGCTCATCATCAGTGAGGACGAAGTCCGGACCGCGGTCGAGATCCTCGACCGATCACTGACCGAAGCCGCTCAACTGATGGCGACGCCGACATAGCGCCTCGAGGGCTAGAGGTGATGGAGATCGACGGTTCACCACACACGTTCACATCGATGCTTCTACGTCGGCGACGGTGATCATCGGATCCAGCGGATTCGTCGGACAACGGGAGAGGCCGAATCGCTCGTAGAACTCGGCTGCCGCCGGGTTCTGCCTTTGGTGCCATGGGGAGCATACGTACGCACCTCGCCGTACACCGCCACTGGGTTGCCGTCACCGGCTGGCTAATCTCGCCGGGTCCGACCGAGTCGAAGCCGAGGTTCCTTCCCGTGCAAGACGGTGCCACCACCCACGGCGGCATGGTCACCCGAGCGCTCGAGCGCCGTGCCCTGGTCCGCGGCCACGTGGAACGGGTGGCGCTCCGCGAGACCGGCGACCGCCACGTCACCTTCGCCACCAGCGACGCGGTCAGCGCCTCGCTCACCGACTGGGAGGGTCACGAACCGTTCACCGTCGACGCCGTCCGAAGGGACCCTTCGCGTCGACGTCGTCGCCGACGACGTGTTCCGGGTCCGCTACGCACCCGGCCCCCTCCCGGACCGGTCCTCGGCGATGGTCGTCGGCAGCCTGCCCGCCCCGTCGGTCGTCGACGTCGCCGAGTCGGACGACGCCGTCACCATCACCACCGCGGCGGCGGTCCTGCGAGGTCGACCGGTCGCCGCTGATGCATCACGATCCGCGACCACGACGGGAACGAGCGTCTGCCGGCTCGGCGGCCCCGAGAAGAACCTGTGGGGCAACTGGGACACCCACCCGACCGGCGTCTCGACCACCGTCGGACGGCCACCGCCTGGCCACCGAGACGTATGCGCTGCGCCCGGGCGAGGCCGTGTTCGGCTTCGGCGAGCAGTTCGGACGGCTGGAGAAGTCCGGCCAGACCATCGATCTCGACATGGTCGAGGCCACTCGGCACCACCACCCCTCGGGCCTACAAGAACATCCCGTTCTTCTGGACCACCCACGGCTACGGCGTCTTCTGGCACACCACTGCCCGCACCACCGCCTGGGTCGGAAGCCGCAACGCGGCCGACCTCCAGGTCGCCATCGAGGACGACCACCTCGACCAGTACGTGTTCGTCGGCGACCCCGAAGACGATCCTCGACCGCTACACGACCCTCACCGGCAAGGCCCACGTGCCCCCACGGTGGTCGTTCGGCTGGTGGCAGTCGAAGATCAGCTACACCTCGGCCGAGGAAGCGCTCGACATCGTCCACCGCTACCGCGACCGCCGGCCTACCGATGGACGTCGCTCCACCTCGACACCCACTGGTACGCCGAGGACTGGCGCTGCGACCTCGAGTTCGACGCCGAGCGGTTCCCCGACCCCGCCGGGTTCCTCGCCGAGATGGGCGACCTCGGCGTCAAGGTCTCGCTCTGGCAGCTCCCGTACATCCCGGAGGGGTCCGCGCTCTTCGACGAGATCGACGCCGTCGGAGGCTTCGTCGGACACCCCGACGGCGGCCTCTACGACATCGGCCTCTGCTACACGCCCGGCTTCGCAGGGCCGCGTCGGCTGCATCGACTTCACGAACCCCGACGGCGTCGCCGTCTACCAGCGCCACCTCCGTCGCCTCCACGACCTCGGCGCCGCGGCCATCAAGGCCGACTTCGGCGAGCAGGCCCCCGATCGACGGCGTCTACCACGACGGCACCCCCGGCCACCTCGCCCACAACCAGTACCCGCTGCTCTACAACCGGGCCGTGGCCGAGGCCACCCACGACGCCACCGGCGAGTGGATCATCTGGGCTCGGTCCGCCTGGGCCGGCAGCCAGCGCTACCCCCTCCACTGGGGCGGCGACTCCTCCGCCAACTGGGACAACCTCGGCCCCCAGTTCGCCGCCGGGCTCTCCATGGGCGCGTCCGGATTCAGCTTCTGGAGCCAGGACATCGGCGGCTTCGTCTCGGTCGACCCCGTCGGCGGCGACCTGCTCGTGCGCTGGGTCCAGGCCGGTCTCCTGCTGTCCCACGCCCGCATCCACGGCACCGGCACCCGCGAGCTCGACACGCTCCCGCCCGACACGCTCGACGCCATCCGCCCCGCACTCGAGCTGCGCTACCAGCTGCTCCCGTACCTGACCGGTGAGGCCCACCGCAGCGCCGCCGCCGGGCTCCCGATGGCCCGTCCGCTCGTCATCGAGTTCCCCGACGACCCCACCACCTGGCACGTCGACGACCAGTGGCTCCTGGGCGAGCACCTGCTCGTCGCCCCGCAGCTCGATCCCTCCGGCCGACGCCGCGCCTACCTGCCCGAGGGCCGATGGCTCGACTGGTGGACCGACGAGATCGTCGACGGGCCTCGGTGGGTCGACAGTCGAGCAGCCCGATCGACCAGATCCCCCTGTGGATCCGCGACGGAGGCGTCATCGCCCTCGGACCGGCCATGGACCACGTCGACCAGCAGCCCACCGACCACCTCACCCTCCGCGGGCTGGCGCCCGCCGACCGGGACGGACGTCCGCCGGCCTGATCGGGCTCCCCGACCGGACGGTGGCGTGGACCTGGGACGGACGAGCTTCGCCTCGACCTCGGCGACATCCAGGTCGACAACCAGCTCCGGTGACCGTCGGCGCGCCAAGTCGTAGCACCTGCTCGGCAACGGGAGCAGGCCGCGCCCGGTCGCGTGGCGCACTTCGAGGCCCCCTACGACGACGCTGACCGAGTCCGAGCCTTCTACTTTCAACGGTCGCCCACCAACACAGGCAGCAAAGCCTGAGCCACCTCGGCCGGACGCTCCTCGTGACAGAACAGACCGGCCCCGTTGATCACCGCGAGTCGGGCATCGGGGAAGGTGTCCACCATCTCCTCGGCCCACGACAGCGGGAAGAACGGATCGCGATCGCCCCAGACGAGCTGAACGGGCACGTCGATGCGGCGGTGCAGCGCGCCGAGCTCGTGCACGTAGCGCGGATGGAAGCTGCGCAGCACCTTCGCGGCCGCCGCCTGGCGCTCGGACGAGGCGTGCCAGGGCGCGAGGAAGAACTCGTCGAACTCACCGTCGAGCAGCGACCGGTCGGCGAACGCGTCGCCGAGCACGAGCTTCTGGCGACGCAGGCGCGGTCGACCGGCGACCCACCCGAGCAGGCCACCGATGCCCGGCACGTGTCTCACGGCGACGAACGAGCGGAAGCGCCAGCTCAACCCCTTCGACTGCTCGGTGTTCAACAAGCCCATGGCCCGCACGCGGGGATCGCCAGCCAGCGCGTGACGGGCGATCAGCCCACCGCTGTCGTGGCCGACCACCGCCACGTGGTCGAGCTCGAGCTGGTCGACCACCCGCCGCACCGAGATGATGTGCTGGTCGATCGACAGGGTCGTCTGCGGGCCGTACCGGCTGTCGCCGGCGCCGGGGAGGTCGATCACGTGGCAGGTGACGTGCTCGCTCAGCATCGGGAGCAACGTGCGGAACGTGGCCCCGCTCACCGGCCAACCGTGCACGAAGAGGACGTCGGGCCCGCGGCCGACCCGGCGGTAAGCGGCCTCGCCCTCGCCGACGTCGAGGAAGCGGTCGGGCGCCTGGCGGAACAGGTCGCTGGCGGCAGTGGGCGTGAGCGTGGACATCGGGCCTCCACTCGTCAGGAAGTACTCGTCAGATTGTAGTGATTACTACATAACCATAACCGTAGTGCTCACTACAATCAACCCCCGATGGGTCACCGGCACGACAAAGACGAGGTCCTCGCAGCCGCGCTGGCGGCTGCATTCGAGGAAGGGCTGAGCCGGCTCACCTATGCCCGGGTGGCCAAACGGCTGGGCATCGCCGATCGCACCGTCGTCTACTACTTCCCCACCAAGGACGACCTCGTCGGCGCCGTGCTGTTCGCCATGGCCGGCCAGCTCCAGGAGACGCTGGCCCCGGCGTTCGCCGCCCCGGCCGCCGACCACCGCGAGCTCCTGCGGGCCGCCTGGCCCCTACTGGCCAATCCCGACGCCGATCCGGTGTTCGCCCTCTTCTTCGAGGCCAACGGGCTCGCCGTCGCCGGCCGTGAGCCCTACCAGACCCTCGTCGGCCAGCTCGTCGAGACCTGGATCACCTGGACCTCGGAGTTCCTCCAGGGCACTGCCCCCCGGCGCCGCGCCGAGGCGGAGACGGCCATCGCCGTGCTCGACGGCCTGCTGCTCCTGCGCCAGCTCGCCGGCCCTGACGCGGCGGACCGAGCAGCCCGCCGGCTCGGCATCCGTGGCCGGCGCTGAGGCGGCGAGCAGTCACCGCCCCTACTGGTTGGGGCCGCCCTCGGGGAGGTAGTCAGCCATCTGCTCGCCGAGCGGGCCACCCGTCGGCACGACGTACCAGGTGCGGATGGTGACCGACTGATCGTCGTTGAACCGGTAGTTCTCGATGCTGGCCGAACGCACCTCGGTGCCCGCATCGTCGAAGATGTTCTCCATCACCCAGGCGATCTCGTTGCCGCACACGAAGAACGTCTCCTTCGGCACGTTGAACCGCACCACCGGTTGCCAGAGGTCGAACGGGTCGAGCGCGCACTCGACCAGTCCCCGCTTCACCGGCGTGCCGACCGGGTCGTGCATCTCGAAGGCATCGTCGTCACGCAGGAACTGGCGCCAGTTGGCCGCGAAGCGGTCCTTGTCACCGGTGTTCCACGACTCGACGTAGTCGACGCGGAACTGCACGAGCTGTTCGAACGAAGGCGTCGGCATCAGATCGTCCCCCGGCGCACGGTGCGGTCGAGGATGCCGAGCGTGGCGCGCAGCGCCCCGTCCGACAGGATCGGGAAGATGTCGGCCTCGCGCCACACCGGGTGGATGTCGCTCCAGTCGTAGTAGGACGTCGCCACCGTGCCGCCGTCGACCGGCTCGAGCGTGTAGCCGTAGACGTGCCCGATCGGCGGATCCATCTGCCCGGCGGCCTCCCATGCGATCTCGCGGTCCTGCTCGAAGGTCACGATTGTGACGGTCACGTCGTAGAGCCCGAGCGGATAGTCGTTGAGCGCCTCGCGATCCATGTGCACCACGAACGAGTCGCCGACGGCTGTCGACGGGGTCGCCCGACGCGTCCATCAGCATCCCGGAGCTGTCGATGGCGACGTGGCCCTGGGGGTCGCACAACACCCGGAAGATGTCGGCCGGGCTGGCGGGGATGGTGCGTTGCACCTCGATGCGCTCGTCGCTCATCCACCCATCCTGTCATCCCCGAGGGCCGAGCGGCCGTGGTGCACCCACGCCAACAGGTCAGGAGCGGCCAACTCCGCAGCTCGCTCCTCGTACCGGGTCAGTTCGTGCTCCGAGAGCACCTCACGCCCGGCCCCGGGCCCTCCTCGGCGGAAGAACGCGGTCGGGTCCTCGAGCACACCGGCCGGGTCGGGAGCCAACCGGGGGGCCGCGGCTCGCATCGTGTCGAAGCGGGCCGCTTCGACCAACGCCGGCCAGCGCTGCTCGTCGACGACGAAGCCGAGCTCGGTCGCCAGCCGACGCATCTCCCCGTCGAGATCGGCGCAGAGGTCGTCGTAGTGCACCAGCACCACGTTCGGTTCGCGGCGGCGAGCCCAGGCATCGCCGAGATGCCACATCACACCAGGCAACGAGTCGAGCTCGCGCTGCGGGTCGCCCGACCACTCGATCCACGAGACCAACCACTCGTGCAGCGGTGGCCGACCGTTGCCGGTCGGCATCGGCGCCCCGCTGAGCTCGGCGAGGCGTGCCCGGTCGAGGTTGGCGCCCTGGTGATAGAGCGACACCGCGGCGTCGAGCGGATGCCTCGCCACCACGACGTAGGTGACACGCCGGTCGAGCGGCACGCCGTCGAGTGGGGTGTGGGTCTTGATGAACCGCCGGTGCTGTTGCGCAGCCAGCCGGGCGTGTACCGAGTCGACGGGCTCGATGGTCCAGTCGAGCCAAGGCGACAGCTCGGCGAGCGGCGCGGGCAGGTCGGCCGTCTCGAACACGAGCAGCGCGCAGATCATCTGCAGCCACGTGGTGCCGTGCTTCGAACGGGTGCTGATCACGATGTCGCCGGCACGAAAGTCGAAGCCGGCCCATCGCGCGCTGTCCTCGTCCGCGGACCGGTAGCGATGCGACGCCGACGACGACGACATCAGGTGCGGCGATACGTGAGCGGCGCACGGTAGGAGGCGCCCACGAAGGGCCGTCCGACCTTGCGGGCGAAGCGCCACTGCACCGAGATGCGCGGCCCCACCGGCCGATTGCCCAGGTAGGGCACCGAGTGCTCCCAGTCGGCCTGGCTGCGACCACCCATCACGAGGAGATCGCCTGACGACGGGGCCAGGTCGTGGGTGGCGCCCTTGCCCGGTGAGTGGTCGTGACGGCTGGTGCGGGGGCGGAGCAGCCACGGACGCTGTGCACCCAACGACAAGATGGCGATGATGGTGTCGTCGAGCCAGCGCATGTCGGTATCGCGGTGGAACGCCTGACCGTCGTGTCCGTCGCGGTAGAGCATCATCCCGAACCCATCGAACTGTGCTCGGTAGGTGTGCTGCAGCACGCGCGTCGCCTCGGCCAGCGCAGGATGCGGCAGCGGAGTGCCGGGGCGCCACCACGCACCCAGGCGGCGCTCCTCGACCATGTGGTCGTAGCGGAAGAGGCGGCTGGTGGCCCACGACACGTCGGCGGACAGCGCGTCGAAGAGCTCGTCGGCACCGCCGATCCACGTGCGGGTCACGTCGATCCACGCACCGCCGCCCAAGTCGATCCGCTCCGCCGGCGCCGAGCGGTCGACCGCCGTCACCGGAGGAAGGTCCACCAGATGCTGAGGCCCATCGCCACGACGGCCACCGCGATGCTGCCGCCGATGAACAGCGGTGAGACGTTGCCGTCCTCACCTTCGGGCAGACGCTCGCGCACCCGGACGAGCAGTCGTCGCGGCGAAGGGGACGTCCTGGGCGAGCAGCGCCAGCCCGGCCGCGATGGTGACCAACCCAGGGCCCGGGAGCGCCAGCATGGCGAGACCGAGCAACAGGACGATCGACCCCGCCGACACCCGAAAGACCCGAAGCAGCAGATGCCGCTTCGCCTGCTCGACGGTCTCCTCGCGTCGACCGGTCTCGAACTCCGCCTCGATGGCGGCTTGCTCGAACGCGTCGAGATCGGCGCGGAGCTCGTCGAGCCGAGGGTGCTCACGACGACCATCGTCGGGTGGGCGTGCCATCGCGTCGAGGGTACCGGGCGCACGGGCGAGACCGCAGGTGGCGCCCGGACGACTCCCGATGGCACTGTGGGCCGGTGGCGTTCCGCGATCTGCGCACCCGGCTCACCGCCACCGTCGAGCAGCTCGACCGCACCCGCCTGCAGGAGCGCTACCAGGGCCTCGATCTCACCAGCATCGCCAACGCACCCGTGCGCGAGCCGGTGCGCCTCGGCGGTGAGGTGCAGGAGACGCGAGTCGTGCCGAGGGCAGGCTCGCCCAGCCTCGAGGTCACCATCGCCGACGGCACCGGCCGGGCCGTGGCCGTGTTCACCGGCCGCAAGCGCATCGGCGGGCTCACGCTCGGACGGGGCGTCGTGATCGAAGGGGTCGGACGCACCGACCGCGGGCGCCTGGTGCTGCTCAACCCGGCCTACACGCTGCTCTGAGCCGAGCCTCCCGAGCCGCCCACGAGGACCTGCCGCACGGCGTCCTCGCTCTCGTCGGTGACCAGCACCACCACTTCGTCGCCGGCGTAGAGGACGCTGTCGCCGCGAGGCACCACCACCTTCTCCTGCCGAAGGATCGCGACGACCGTGGAGTCGCGCGGGAAGGCGAGCTCGACGATCTCCTTGCCGTCGGCCGGCGAGTCGGGCGCGAGCGTGACCTCCGACAAGCGGACACGACCGCCCTCGAACGACAGCAGGCGAACGAGGCTGCCGACCGAGAGCGCTTCTTCGACCAGAGCGGTGAGCAGGTGTGGCGTCGACACCGAGATGTCGACCCCCCAGCTCTCGTTGAACAGCCACTCGTTCGACGGGTTGTTCACACGAGCGACCACCCGCGGCACCCCGAACTCCTGCTTGGCCAACAACGAGATGACCAGGTTGTCCTCGTCATCTCCCGTGACCGCCACGACGACGTCGGCCTGGGCGGGATCGGCGGCCATCAGCTCCGAGATCTCACAGGCGTCCGCCTGCAGCCACTCGACACCAGCCGGCTCACCGGTTCGCTTGGCCCGGGCCACCCGCGCCGCGTCGACCTCGACGACGAGCACGTCGTGGTCGGCCTGCCGGAGCTCGGTGGCGATGTAGGTGCCGACGCTGCCACCGCCCGCGATCACCACCCGCATCAGTGGCCTCCCTTGCTCGGACCAGCCGCGAGGGCGGCGTCGAACCGATCGAGACCGTCGCCGGCCACGGCCACCCACACCACGTCGCCGTCCTGCAGCACCACCGCCGGTTGGGCGATGGTGGCCTTGCCGAGGCGGGTGAGGCCGGCCGGTCGGGCGACGCCGGGAAGCTCGAGCTCCTCGAGCCGGTGGCCGGCCCACGGCGCCGGCACCGGTCGCTCGACCAGGCAGATCTGGGCCGACGGGTCGATCCACGCCATGCCGGGCACGTCGGGTAGCAACCGGCTGAGGACCCGCTCGATGGTCCATTCGACGGTCGCGACGGTGGGGATGCCGAGCCGCTCGTAGACCGCGGCGCGTCGCTGGTCGTAGATCCTGGCCACGACCCGGTCGATCCCGAAGGCCTCCCGGGCCACCCGCGCCACCACGATGTTGGAGTTGTCGCCACTCGTGACCGCGGCCACCGCGTCGGCGCGCTCGATGCCCGCTTCGTGCAGCCGCTCACGATCGAAGCCCACACCGAGCACCGTCTGTCCCTTGAACCCGTCGGGCAGCCGGCTGAACGCCTCGCTGCGACGGTCGACGACGGCGACGGAGTGACCCTGTGACTCGAGGCTCACCGCCACGCCGGAGCCGACCCGCCCACACCCGACGACCACGACGTGCACGCCCGACCTCCTGGATGGAGAAGCTCTCGGCGCCCTGCTCCGCCGGGCGACGTTGCCGGGGCGCGTCGGCATCCTAAGCCCGCCTGTCGGCCGGGCCGCAAGCCCTGGGTTCGAAGTGCAGGTCGTAGCCGAGTTGCGCGTAGATTTCCGAGGCCCGTCGTGCCCGGCGGGCGGATGACGGAGCGGCCATGTACTCAGCCCTGAAGCGCTTGGTGGTCGGCACCCCGATCGCGAGCAGCGAAGAGCACCAGACGCGACTCGGGCGTCCAACGGCGCTGAGCGTCTTCGCCTCCGACGCCATCTCGTCCACCGCCTATGCCACCGAGGAGATCCTCCTCGTCCTGGTGCCGGTGATCGGCATGGTCGCCCTCAACTCGCTGGTGCCGATCTCGATCGTCGTCGCCGGCCTGCTCGTCATCGTCATCACCAGCTACCGCCAGACGATCTACGCCTACCCCAGTGGCGGCGGCTCCTACGTCGTGAGTCGCGAGAACCTCGGCGTCATGGCATCGCTCGTCGCCGGCGCATCCCTGCTCGTCGACTACATCCTCACGGTGGCCGTCTCGGTGTCGGCCGGCATCGCTGCCATCACCTCCGCGTTCAGCGGTCTGCGTCCCTACCGTGTGCCGCTCTGCCTCGGCGCCATCGCGCTGATGATGCTCGCGAACCTGCGCGGCACCAAGGAGTCGGGTCGGCTCTTCGCGCCGCCCGTCTACACCTACGTGGTCAGCTTGGGCCTGCTCATCGCGTACGGGCTCTACGAGGTGTTCTTCCGCGACATCCCCGCCATGCCGGTCAACGTCGAGTCGCTCGTGCAGCTGGCCGAGGAGCAGGGCACCGCGATCGGTGGCGACGGCTTCCCGCTCTTCCAGAGCTTGGGCATCCTGTTGCTGCTGCGCGCCTTCTCGTCGGGCGCAGTGGCCCTCACCGGCATCGAAGCCATCTCGAACGGTGTTCCCGCGTTCAAGAAGCCCGAGTCACACAACGCGGCCACCACCCTCATCACGATGGGGCTCATCCTCGGCACCGCGTTCATGGGCCTCTCGGTGCTGGCCCACAACCTCAAGCCGACGGTCAGCGAGGACGAGACGCTGCTGTCGATCATGGGTCGCTATCTCTACCTCGACGGCCCGAGCGGCATCGGCAGCTTCGGCGAGGTCCTCTACTACGTCCTGCAGTTCGCCACCTTCGCCATCCTCATCCTGGCGGCCAACACCGCCTTCGCCGACTTCCCGCGCGTGTCGTCGATCATCGCGGCCGACGGCTACCTGCCCCGCCAGCTGTCCAACCGGGGCGACCGCCTGGTGTTCTCCAACGGCATCGTGCTGCTGGCCATCGTGGCGGGCCTGCTCATCGTCGGATTCGGTGGCATCACGAGCGCGCTCATCCCGCTCTACGCGGTGGGAGTGTTCACCGGTTTCACGCTCTCGCAGGCCGGCATGGTCATCCATCACCGCCGACTCCAGGAGAAGGGCTGGAAGCGCAACCAGGTCATCAACGCGTTCGGCGCGCTCGCCACGCTCGTCGTGCTGATCGTGGTGGTCGTCTCGAAGTTCGCCTACGGCGCGTGGATCCCGGTGGCCCTCATCCCGTTGATCGTGATTCTCTTCCGGGCCATCCACCGCCACTACGTGCACGTCGCCGCAGCCATCAAGGTGCCCGACGACTACCGATCGCGACGGCACCGGCACACGGTCATCGTGCTCGTCGGGCAGGTGCACCGGGGCGTGCTCGACGCCATCACCTATGCCCGCTCGCTCGCACCCGACCGGCTGATGGCGGTCACCGTGGTGCACGACGACGAGCAGCAGGAGCGCATCACCCAGCAGTGGGAGGAGTTCGGGGTGCCGGTCGAGCTCCGTGCCATCTACTCGCCCTACCGCGAGCTCTCCCAACCGGTCATGGAGTTCATCAACCACCTCGACGAGGAGTGGCCCGACGACATCATCACCGTCGTCGTTCCCGAGTTCGTCCTCAGCCACTGGTGGGAGCAGTTGCTGCACAACCAGAGTGCGCTCGTGCTGCGCTCCAGGCTGCGGATGCGCCCGAACACGGTGGTCACCGCCGTACCGATCCACATCTACGACCAAGCGGTCGAGCGCTACTGACCTCCGCCCGCATCGCCGGCTGCAAGTCAGTCGTCAGCCGGCTCGGCCCACCGGTAAGCGAGCACCGAAGCGACCCGCAAGGACCACCGTCGGCACCGCGAGGGCCCACAGACGCACGTGATCGTGCAGGAACACCCCGGTCACCGCACCGGCGAGATAGGCCAGCCACACCCCACCGGCCAGACGGACTCTCGACCATCCTTCGCGTCGCGCCGAGGGCTCCCTGGCCCTCGCCATCGCCGCCAGCTCGATGCCGACGGTCGTGAGCATCCCGGTGACGAACGTGGTGTGGATCGGCACGGCGCCCACCCGCCGCAACGTGGCCGTCTGCAGTCCCATCGCGCCCACCGCCACCCCCACCAACAGGAAGAAGCTCGGCGTGTTGCGGACCAGATCGTCGCCCTGATCGAGAGCCGCACCGAGGACCTGCAACGCGACCAGCAACGCCACCTCGACCGCCAGCAGCACGGCGAGCGACGAGTGCACCTGGCGGGCCGAGAGGCATGTCGACCAGCAGCGCCCCGATGGTCACCGCCACCACGAACGCCACGATCGGAAAGCCGTAGGCCACCGCGTCAGACCAGGCGCTGGTGCCCACCGCGACGCCGACGTGGGTGCTGTTGCCGCTCATGTGGGCGATGAAAAGCCCGAACAAGGCGACGAATCCGACGCCGTCGACGAAGCCTCCGACCGATCCGAGCACGACGGCCAGCCCACTCCGTCCTCGGGTCGCCGCCGGCTCGATGATCGCGGAGTCCACGGGGTGTACCTCAGCTACGGGCCGAGTGGAGGCAGCGATGGGCCGCCGGCCCGGCCGGGCCTTGCGACAGGTTGTGGGCCGACACGATCAGCCCGACATGCGAGAAGGCCTGGGGGAAGTTGCCGAGCTGACGGCTGTTGGCCACGTCGTACTCCTCGGACAACAAGCCGACATCGTTCGCCAACCCGAGCAAGCGGTCGAAGGCCGCACGGGCCTCGTCGAGCCGGCCGAGCAGCACGAGGTTGTCGATCAGCCAGAACGTGGTGAGGAGGAACGCCCCTTCACCCGGCGGCAGACCGTCGACGGTCGTCGTCTGCGGGCCCGGCCCCGCTGCGGGGGACGGATGCGCCACCTCCGTGCGATAGCGGCGCACGAAGCCATCGACGAGCAGCTCTCGTTCGATGGCCTCGACGGTGCCGATGATGCGGGGGTCGCTCGAAGGGAGGAACCCGACGAGGGCGAGCATGAGGCAGCTCGCGTCGAGCTCGGTGGCCCCGTAGTACTGGGTGAACGCCCCCACCGTCGGGTTGTAGCCCTGCTCGCAGATCTGGCGGTGCATGTCGTCGCGCAACGTCCGCCACTCCGTGAGATCGTCGCTCCGGTTGCCGTCGCCCTCGCAGAGCCGCACCCACCGGTCGATCGCCACCCACGCCATGACCTTCGAGTGGACGAAGTGGCGCCGAGGACCACGAACCTCCCAGATCCCGTCGTCGGGCTCGTTCCACACCTCCCGCACGTGCTCCACCAGCATCCGGGCCAGGTCCCACGCATCGCTCGGCAAGCGGTTGCCGAGGCACGCGTGCGAGTGCAGGAACATGTCCATGACCTCGCCGTAGACGTCGAGCTGGAACTGGCCGCTGGCCGCGTTGCCGATGCGCACCGGCGACGAGCCCTCGTAGCCGGGCAACCAGTCGAGCACCTGCTCGGGCAAGCGGCGCTCGCCAGCCACGCCGTACATGATCTGCATCTTCTTGGGGCTTCCCGCGACCGCCCGGCGGAGCCACTCACTCCATGCCACCGCCTCGTCCGCGTACCCGGCCTCGCTGAGCGCGGTGAGGGTGAAGGTGGCGTCACGCAACCAGCAGTAGCGGTAGTCCCAGTTGCGGACCCCACCCAGGAACTCCGGCAACGAGGTGGTCGGAGCGGCGACGACGCCCCCAGTCGGCCCGTAGGTCAGCGCTTTGAGCGTGATGAGCGACCGCAGCACCGCAGGCGCATGATCGCCGTCGTAGGTGCAGCGCGCCGACCACGCCTGCCACCACTGCTCGGTGGCAGTCAACGCGTCGCTCGGATCGACCGGCGGCGGCGGCTTCTCGTATGACCGGAACCAACAGAGCGCGAACGGCACCCGCTCGCCCTCGGAGACGTCGAACGACGACACCGTGGTCAGGTCGCGCCCGCTGATGGGCGCGGTGGTCCGCAGAGACACACCGTCGGCGCCACCGATGCCGACCCCTCCGTACTCGCCGCCGTGGATCCACGGCACGATGGCGCCGTAGTCGAACCGCACGATGAGCTCCATGTCGAACGAGACGGTGCCCGAACGCCCCTCGACGATGCGGATCACCGAGATGTTGTCGTCGCGCACCGGCATGAAATCGATCACCGCGGCCGTGCCCGTCGACGTGGTGAACACCGTCTCGAGCACCAAGGTGTCGCCGCGATAGCGCCGATCGACGCGCTGGATGTCACGCGGCGGTGCGATGCGCCAGCGCCCGTTGTCCTTGGTGCCCAGCAGAGCGGCGAAGCAGGCCCCGCTGTCGAACCTCGGCAGGCACAACCAGTCGATCGAGCCGTCTCGGCCGACGAGCGCCACGGTCTCGGTGTCGCCGATGAGGGCGTAGTCCTCGATGAGCAGCGCCATCGAGGCCAGCTTGCCACCTCCGGTCCGCCACGGACGGCACCCGTGGGCGTCGAGCACTACCTTCAGGCACATGCCGATCACCACGCGCGACGCCGATCACCCGCGCTCCGACGTGCTGGTCATGTTCGGCGCCAGCGGCGACCTCGCCAAGAAGAAGCTCTTCCCCGCGCTCTACCGGCTCACGGTGCGCAACCTGCTCGGCGTCCCCGTCGTCGGCGTGGCGCTCGACGATTGGACCGACGCCGACCTGCGGCAGCACGCGGAGGCTGCAGTCCGAGACGGCGGCGAGCAGTGGGACCAGACCGCGTTCGACCGGCTGGCCGGCTCGCTCCACTACGTCGCCGGCAACTACGCCGACGCGGATACGTTCACCCGGCTCGCGGCAGCCGTCGGCGCCGCGACACACCCCGTGTTCCACCTGGCGATCCCGCCTTCGATGTTCGCCACGGTCGCCGGTGGACTGGCGGCCGCAGGGCTCAACGAGGGCGCCCGGCTCATCGTCGAGAAGCCCTTCGGACGCGACCTCGCCAGCGCCATCGAGCTCAACGCGACGCTGCACCAGTACTTCGACGAGTCGTCCATCTTTCGCATCGACCACTTCATCGGCAAGGAGTCGATGCGGAGCCTGTTGATCACCCGGTTCGCCAACACCCTGCTCGAGCCGCTCTGGCAACGCACCTACGTGCGGGCCGTGAAGATCACCATGGCCGAGGCGTTCGGTGTCGAGGACCGCGGTGCGTTCTACGACTCGGTGGGCGCGCTGCGTGACGTGGTGCAGAACCACCTCCTCCAGATGGTCGCGTTGCTGGCGATGGAGCAGCCGGTCAACGAACAGGCCAAGGCGCTGCGCGACGAGAAGTCGAAGGCGCTCACCGCCACCCGGGCCGTCGAGCCGGCGCACTACGTGCGCGGGCAGTACGAGGGCTACCTCGACGTGCCGGGCGTTCGGGCCGGCTCCGACACCGAGACCTTCGCCGCTCTGCGCCTCGACATCGACTCGCCGCGTTGGAGCGGTGTGCCGTTCTTCCTGCGCGCCGGCAAGGCGTTGAGCGACACGGTCACCGAGATGACCATCGAGTTCAAGCCACCACCTCAGCCGCTGTGGATGCCGCATCACCTCGACGACCAGCTGGCACCGAACCGGATGCGCATCGTGGTGAAGCCACACAGCTACTCGGCCATCACGTTCCTCCACAAGCGCCCCGGCGACGAGATGATCGCTGAGCCCTACACCGTGGCGCCGCCCGAGCAGCTGTGGTCCGACGGCGGACCCGAGCCCTACGAGCTGCTGATCGAAGAGGCGATGAAGGGCGACCCCACCCTCTTCGCACGGGAGGACTCGGTGGAGGAGTCGTGGCGCATCGTCGAGCCCCTGCTCACCCATCAAGCAGCGGTGGTGCGCTACCCCAAGGGCTCGTGGGGCCCTCGAGAAGCCAGCACGTTGCTGCACGGCTTCGGCCATTGGCCCAACGAGCCGCCCAAGGCCTCGGCCTGACGTGCCTGCGCTTGCCGGCACTGGGCCGATGAGCGGGCGTCCTGTCGTCTACGTCGTGCGCCACGGCGCCACCGACTGGAGCGAGACCGGACGCCACACCGGTCGCACCGACCTCCCACTCAACGAGCGGGGCGAGGCCGAGGGCCGCGCCGTTGCGCCCCTGCTCGCCCACCGGCAGTTCGCACTGGTGCTGACCAGCCCGCTCCAGCGAGCTCGCGAGACCGCGAGGCTGGCGGGCTACGGCGACAGCGCAGAACCCTGCGCCGACCTGCTCGAGTGGGACTACGGCGCGTACGAGGGCATCACCACCACCGAGATCCGCGAGCACGCACCCGGCTGGACCGTGTGGTCGGGCGACATCCCCGACGGCGAGACCATCGATGAGGTGAGCGCTCGCGCCGATCGCGTGATCGAACGGATCATCGGCATCGACGGAGACGTGGCGTTGTTCGCCCACGGCCACATCCTGCGCGTCGTGACCGCGCGCTGGTGCGAGTTGCACGCACGTGAGGGCCGTCGGTTCCCACTGGCCACCGCATCGCTGTGCATCCTCGGCTGGGAGCACGACGATCGGGGGGTGCAGCTGTGGAACGCGCGCCCGCCGGCCGCATCGGTGGCCTGACCAAGCCCACCCTCGCCTCGCAGGCTAAGCAAGGTCTGTTCTGGTCGCGTGATGCGGGGCTCCCGCCCCGGATCACGCGACAAGAAACGCAGAGGGGTCGCTCAGAAGTAGCGACGCAGGCCCCGCTCGACGTCTTCACGGAAACGGTCGACCGCCGAGAGCACGAAGCGCACGGGATCGAGATCGTCGTTGCGCAGCAACGACGTGAGATCCATGGCCACCACCACCTCGGTGGCATCGTCGGCTGCGCGGGGCTCGAACATGGTGGCGTTGGCCCGGCGACGGCCCTGCGCGGCCACGTCGTATCGCTTCGCGCCCAGCTGGCTCACGTAGACCGCGGCCAATCGCTCCGCGAGCTCCGTATGGGGGCTGACATCCATCCGGATCTTCTCGGGATCGGGCAGCCAGTCGAGGTCGCGCCACGCCTCACATCCCACGAGTCGAGCGGGCCGGGCTTCGATCGGCAATCGCCTCGCCGCGAGCACCACAGCAGCACCGACGGCGACGTGGGTGGCGTGCTTGTCGGCCAGGTTGTGGGTGTAGACGTTGAGCGGCCGGGCCAGGTCGAGCGCCTCTGCCAGCTGACCCACCAGCAGCTCGAAGCCGTCGCCGGTGCGCACCGACGCGCTCGGATGCCCCAGTTGGGCCACGAAGGAGTAGCCACCCACATCAGCGGCCGCCCGTTGCTCGGCGCGTCGCTGCTCGACCAACGACCGATCTTCCGCAGAGGGTTCGGCAGACCGGCTGGGCTCCGCCGGGGCGGACCCTGCACCGTCCGTGCAGGTGACCCCGCCGAACCATCGGTCGGACCGATCACGGCACTCCCCGATGGGCCCGACGGCGAAGAACTCGAGGTCGTCGGCGTGGGCCCCGACGCCCAGATCGGTGGTGCGAGCCAACGCGTCGTCGAGCGACGCACCGTCTGGCACGTGGATGTCGGTCTCACCCTGAGCGAAGCGCGGGACCTCGGCGGCCACCGTCAGCCGTCAGGTTGCTCGACGTGGCGATGGCGCTTGACGGGGATCTTCGGCAGCGCCTCGATGGCGGCCACGTCGAGGTCGAGCACGACCTGGCCCTCCTCGAACCGCGTGGCGGCGCCGACCGGGATCACCACGTCGTCGTCGTGCCGGAACACGTGGCCTTGGCGCAGCACCACGTGGGTGATGTGACCATCGGTCGGGTCGACGAGGAACTCGTCGATGTGCCCCACCCGATGCGAATCGGACGACCGCACCTCGTCACCGCGACGGATCGACACCTCGCCCTTCGGCATCCGCTCGTGCTCGGCCAGGGCCCACCCGTCGATAGGTGAGACGTAGGGCTCGAGGAAGTAGGAGCCGGGATCGAGCGCCAGCTCGTCGTAGGTGCTGGCCTGGTCGGGGAGGTCGAAGTTGGGCTCGTCGAAGCGATCGCAACGGGCGAGCGCCGCTGCGTCGAGGGCGACGACGATCGAATCAGGTGTCGCGGCGGTGATGTCGGGCACCGCCACCAGCACCCGCGGACCCAACCGGTGCGGCGCGACCACGAGGTGGGTGACCGATGGCGAGGTCGGATCGACGATCAGCGCATCGACCTTGCCGAGGTCACCGTCGGACCCCGTGACGGTGGCCCCCACCCGTAGCTGGCTCATCGGGCGGTGATGCTCACGTGGACGCACCACCCGAAATCGGTGCGTGAAACAACCCATGCGGTTGTTTCACGCACCGATTTCGGAGGGGAGGGGTTCGGTGGGTGGCCCGGCTCGTTCGGTGGCCTGCAACTCCTTGCAGATGCGGTAGGCGACAAGGGCCGCGATCGGCGGCACCACGATGAGCATGACGCGAAACGCGATGAGCACCGCATTGAGCGAGAGGTTGAAGGCCGTGGCGAGCACGTCGTTGGAGGCCGCCACCCCGAGGATCGTGTAGAAGCTGAGCGTGGCGACGCCGAGCGCGGTGCGCACCGGGCGGTCGCGAGGCCGATCGAGCACATGGTGCTCGCGATGGTCCTTGGTGACCCGGGCCTCGATCCACGGCCAGGCGTAGAGCAGCGCGAACGTGATGCCGGGCAACAGCACGGCACCCCAGAACGGGTTGGGTATCTGGTAGCCGAACGCGCGCCACTCCCAGGGCGGCATCACCCGGAGGGCGCCGTCGAGCCAGCCCATGTACCAGTCGGGCTGCGACGCCGAGCTCACGTTCTGGGGACGGTAGGGCCCGTACATCCAGATCGGATTGATCTGCACGAGGCCGCCGAGTGCGGCGATCACCCCCGCCACGATGAAGAACAGGCCACCGGCTTTGAACACGTAGGTGGGCCACAGGCGCTCGCCCACCACGTTGTCGTCGCGCGCCCCGTTGCCGGGGAAGTGCGTGTGCTTGTGGCGCACGAGCAGGCCGAGGTGCGCACCGAGCAACGCCACGATGAACGCCGGGACGATCAGCACGTGGATGATGAACAGCCGGGGGATGATCTCGTCGCCCGGGAACTGCCCGCCGAAGAGCAGCGACGCGGCCCAGGTGCCGATGAGAGGAATGGAGAGGAGCACCGAGTAGGCGATGCGCACGCCGGTGCCCGACAGCTGGTCGTCGAGGATCGAATAGCCCGCGAAGCCGTTGACGATGGCCAGCAGCATGAGGGTGATGCCGATCACCCAGTTGATCTCGCGCGGTCGCCGGAACGCACCGGTGAAGAACACCCGGCAGAGGTGCACGACGATGGCGGCCACGAAGATCAGTGCGGCCCAGTGGTGCATCTGGCGCATGACCAGACCGGCGCGCACATCGAAGCTGAGATCGAGCGACGAGTTGTAGGCCTGCGAGACCTCAACCCCCTGCAGCGGCGCATAGCTGCCGTCGTAGACGACGACCTCGGTGCTGGCGTCGAAGAAGAACGTGAGGAAGACACCGGTGACGATGAGGACGATGAACGAGTAGAGGGCGACCTCGCCGAGCAGGAACGACCACTGGTTCGGGAAGATCTTCTGGAGCGTCGAGCGACCGATCCTGGCCAACCCGATGCGATCGTCGAACCACCGCGCCACGCGGGCGTCGAGCGGCTTCTTCGGCGCGGCGGCCTCGTCGTGCTCGTGATGGCGATGCCGACGGCGGGCCATGTCAGTACTCGCCGTCCTCGTAGAGCCGGTCCTGGTTCCAGAAGCCCGGGCCGATCGGGTCGGAGAACGGCCCAGACGCGACCACGTAGCCCTCGTCGTCGATCGCCAACGGCAGCTGGGGCAACGAGGTGGTCGCCGGTCCGAACACCGGCCGCGCCCCGTCGTAGACGTCGAACGTGCTCTGGTGGCACGGGCAGAGGAGCTGGCCGGACGACGCCTCGTAGAGCCCCACCGGACACCCCACATGGGTGCAGACCTTCGAGTAGGCCACCAGGTTGTCGGGTGTCCAACCCTCGCGACCGGGCCGCGGGTCGAACTCGCGCCCCTCCTGCAGCCGGATGAGCAACGTCTGGGCGTACTCCTGGTCGAGCTCGTTCTCGGGGAAGACGGTGAGCACACCATCGGTGGCCAGGTCGTCGGGCCGCACGAACTCGCCCTCTTCGTCGACCAGGCGCGTGCCCGGCTGGAAGGGCGACTCGGTGAGCCACGGACCGGGACGAGGGCCGAGGGAACGGATGGGGAAGAGCGCGGCGATGCCGAGGGCGGCCCCCGCGCCGATCATCAGGCGGGTGAGCAGACCCCGACGCTCGAGCTCGTACTCACCCACGTCGAAGTCGGCCTTGAACGACTCGATGTCGTCGTCGCTCGACGCCAGCTGGCCCCGCGGCTCCACCTCGGGACCGAGGGGCATGAACCGCTTGGCCCACAGCACCATGCCGCCACCGAAGCCCACCAGCGCGAGTGAGAGGAACAGGCCTTCGAGCTGCGTCTGACCACCCGTCCAGTAGACGACGGCCAGGCTGATGCCGGCGAGGATGGAGACCACGAAGAACGCGGCGGGCAACCGCTCGCCGTGTCGACGGCGAGGGCGGGCGGCCATCGGCGACTCGTCGGGCGGCTCGGCCGGCTGCTCGGGCAGGTCAGCGCGCTCGGTGGGGTCAGGCACGACCGCGCTCCTTCGTGATCCACCGGGCCGCCAGCACGAGCACGCCGAGACCGACGAGCCAGGCCACGAAGCCCTCGGTGACCGGCCCGGTCGAGCCGATCTTGAGGCCGCCGGCGTTGTCCGGGTCTTGCAGGTACTGGATGTAGCGGATGATCGAGTTGAGCTCGTCGTCGCTCAAGGTCTCGGGCTCGAACACCGGCATCTGGCCCGGGCCGATGCGCACCGCCTCGGCGATCTGGGTCGGCTGCACGGCGAGCAGCGAAGGCGCCTCGCGGCCGTAGCTCAGGGCCCCGCCCACCCCTTGGGAGTTGTGACACGCCTGACAGTTCTCGCGGAACAGCTCGCCACCGGCGGCCAGGTCGGCCGAGTCGGGGTCGACCTCGGGGATGGCCGGGCCCGGCCCGAGGGAGGCGACGTAGGCCACCAGTTGGCGGATCTGCTCGTCGTTGTAGGCGATCGGCTTCTGGGGCGGCTGGGGCACCGGGTAGGCCAGCGGCATGCGCCCGGTGCGCAGGTAGAAGTCGGCCGACGCCGCGCCCACACCGATGAGCGACGGGTAGTCGGCCGTGCCCACGCCGCCGACCCCGTGACAGCTCACGCAACCGGTGAGATAGAGCTGCTCGCCGGCCGCGACGAGGTCCACATCGTCGCCGGCCGTCGCCGCCGGATCGCCTGCGCCTCCTGATTCGCCGGCGCCTGCGGCGCCGAGGGCTGACTCACCAGCACCCGCGGTGCCGAAGGCCACGAACAGCAGCGCCGTGGCGGCGGCGACAGCGGCGACCAGCGCGGCGAGCCGGGTCCTCATTGGATCACGTACACCACGAAGAAGAGGGCCACCCAGACCACATCGACGAAGTGCCAGTAGTAGCTCGCTACCCGCAGCGTGTGCACCGACGGGACGCGGCTGTAGCGACTGAACACGATCCACGCGATGAGCCCGAGCGCGACGAGACCGCCGAGCACGTGCAGCCCGTGGAAACCGGTGAGCAGGTAGAAGATCGTGCCGTAGGCATGGCTGTCGAGCTGGAAGTCGAGGCTGGCCCACTCGAGGAGCGTGTTGACGATGAAGAGCGCGCCGAGGGCGATCGTGAGCAGCAGCAACCACAGCGATGCGGTGCGGCGGCCCTCTTCGGCTGCCTTGATCGAGAAGTGGATGGTGAAGCTCGACACGACGAGCACCGTCGTGAAGACCGCCATCCGGACCACGTCGAGCTCGACATCCGCCGGCGGCCAGTCGGGCTCGTTCTCGGCGAGCAGCGCGAAGTAGGCCGCGAACAGTCCGGCGAAGAACATGAGCTCGGACGCCAACCAGATGACGAGGCCCACACCGAGCGGCGACTCGGTCTCCTGGCGCTCGTCGATCGCTGCCACACCGGTCACGACGCCCATGTTTGCAGACCGCGCGCGCCGCCGCGGGACCAGCCGCAGCTGATACAGACGTCGAGCGATCCTGTCGGGGTACGGTCGGGGGCAATGGCTTTGCTGCACCTCGACCACGCGACGGGCCAGCGCCCGCTGTCGGTTTCGAGTTTGTTCACCGAGGCGAGCATCGATCCCCTCGCGGCGACGCTCGTGGTTGGCTCCGGTGCGCTCTACCTGATCGGGATGCACCGCCTGGAGCTGGGTGGCCGCCGTTGGCGCCGGTCGCGCGCCGTGGCCTTCGCCGCCGGGCTCGCCGTGCTCGCCATCGCCACCATGTCGGGCTTGAGCGCCTACGAGTCATCGCTGTTCAGCGCGCACGTCACCCAACATGTCCTCATCGGCATGGTCGCGCCGTTCCTGTTGGCGCTCGGGGCACCGATCACCTTGGCGATGCAGGCGTCGGCCCGACCGACGCAGGTGCGGATCGGCAAGGCGCTGCGCTCGGCGCCTGTGCGACTGCTCACCCACCCGCTCGTCGCGTTGGCCTTGTTCACCCTCAGCCTCTTCGCCCTCTACTACACGCCGATCTACGAGCTCTCGCTCACCAACGAGTTGGTCCATCAGTTGGTGCACCTGCACTTCTTCGTCGCCGGATCGGTGTTCTTCTGGGCGGTCATCGGGCTCGATCCGGTGTCCCATCGCATCCCCTATGGATGGCGGCTCCTGCTCGTGATGCTCACCGTCCCGTTCCACGCGTTCCTCGGGTTGGCGATGATGAGCGGCGACCAGCCGATCGCGGCCGACCACTACGCGTCCATCGAGCGGCCCACCGACGCGTCCCCGATGGCCGACCAGCGCACGGCTGCGGGGGTCATGTGGGTGATGGGTGACCTCACCGGTCTCATCGCGGGCGGCGTCGTGCTGGCGCAGTGGATGGCCTACGAGAACCGCAGCACCCGCCGGGCCGATGCCATCGACGACCGCCGGCTCGGGGTGAGCGCGTGAAAGCGACCCGGGCCGCCGTGGTGGTGGCGTCGTCGTTGGCGCTCACCGCCTGCAGTGGCGGGCTCGGCGCGCCCGAGGGCGTCACCGAGCAGAGCGAGAACTTCTCGGGCCCGTGGCGGATCTTCCTCGCCGGCGCGGTGGCCGTGGCCGCGCTCATCTGGGGACTCGTCATCGTGGCGATCATCCGCTTCCGGCGGCGATCCGACGAGATCCCACCCCAGCGGCAATACAACATCCCCTTCGAGATCGGCTACACCCTCGTGCCGCTCGGCATCGTCGCCGCGCTGTTCGCCATCACCGTGGTCGCCCAGCAGGGCTTCACCTCCACCTCCGACGACCCCGACCTCACCGTCGAAGTGGTCGGCTTCCAGTGGCAATGGCAGTTCCGCTATCTCGACGACGACATCGTGGTGAGCGGCACCGACGGGGCGATCGCCGAGTTGGTGGTGCCTGTCGGGCGCACGGTGCGCTTCGATCTCGTCGCCGACGACGTCAACCACTCGTTCTGGGTGCCCGAGTTCCTCGAGAAGCGCGACCTGATCCCGGGCGTCGACAACGAGATCGAGGTCGAGATCACCGAGCCCGGCACGTGGACCGGCCGCTGTGCGGAGTACTGCGGGCTCGATCACTGGAAGATGACGTTCACCGTGACCGCCCTACCCGCCGACCAGTTCGATGCCTGGGTCGATGCGACCCGGGCGCTCCCCCAGCCGGTGCTGGCGCCCCTCGACCTACCCACGCCGACCGGATCGGACGCGCCATGACCGTCGTCGACGACCGCCCCGAGGCGACCGAGCCCGCCGATACGGAGCCGCCGCACCCCCACAACCCGCCGAAAGGTCTGGTGCGGTGGTTCACCAGCACCGACCACAAGGACATCGGCATCGCCTACATGGTCACTGCGTTCGCGTTCTACCTCGTCGGTGGGGTGCTGGCCCTGGGCATCCGCGCCCAGCTCGCCCAACCCGAGCAGGAACTGCTGCAGACCAACACCTACAACCAGTTCTTCACGATGCACGGCAGCATCATGCTGTTCCTCTTCGCCGGCCCGTTCGCGTTCGGGCTGGCCAACTACCTCGTGCCTCTCCAGGCCGGCGCGCGTGACATGGCGTTCCCCCGCCTCAACCTGTTCTCCTACTGGATCTACCTGGCCGGCGGGCTCACCATGCTCTCGGGCTTCCTGACCTCCGACGGTGCCGCCAACTTCGGCTGGTTCGCCTACACACCGCTCTCCGACGGAGTGCGCTCGCCCGGGCTCGGCGGCGATCTGTGGGTGGTCGCGCTCGTGCTCACCGGCCTGTCGGGCATCCTCACCGCGGTCAACATCCTCGCGACGGTGGCCACCATGCGCGCCCCCGGCATGACCATGTTCCGCCTACCGATCTTCACCTGGAACATGATCGTCACGAGCGTGCTCGTGCTCATCGCGTTCCCGGTGCTCACCGCGGCGGGCGCCATGCTCTTCGCCGATCGTCACTTCGGCGGCCACATCTTCGACCCCGAGAACGGTGGGGTGCCGATCCTGTGGCAGCACCTCTTCTGGTTCTTCGGGCACCCCGAGGTCTACATCCTGATCCTCCCCTACTTCGGCGTGGTCACCGAGATCTTCCCGGTGTTCTCGCGCCGTCCCGTGTTCGGTTACCGCGGGCTGGTGTTCGCCACCGTGGCCATCGGCGCGCTGTCGGTCGGCGTGTGGGCCCACCACATGTACGCCACCGGCGCGGTGCTCCTGCCCTTCTTCGCCGGCATCACGATGCTCATCGCCGTGCCCACCGGCGTGAAGTTCTTCAACTGGATCGGCACCATGTGGGGCGGCCAGCTCGTGTTCCACACCCCGATGCTGTTCGCCATCGGCTTCCTGCTCATGTTCGTGCTCGGCGGCGTGACCGGCGTGATCCTGGCGGCGCCGACGCTCGACTTCCACCTCACCGACTCCTACTTCGTGGTGGCCCACTTCCACTACGTGCTCTTCGGTGGATCGGTGTTCGCGTTGTTCGCCGGCGTCTACTACTGGTTCCCGAAGTTCACCGGCAAGATGCTCCACGAGGGCTGGGGCCACCTGCACTTCTGGATGATGATCATCGGCTTCAACGTCACGTTCTTCGTGCAGCACATCCTCGGCCTCGAAGGCATGCCTCGCCGCACGGCGTCCTATCTCGAGGCCGACAACTTCACGACGCTCAACGCCATCTCGTCGGCCGGCGCGGTGTTGCTCGGATTGTCGACGTTGCCGTTCCTCTGGAACGTCTGGATCACGCTGCGCAAAGGCAAGCCCTGCGGGCCCAACCCGTGGGACGGGCACACCCTCGAGTGGGCCACGCCCTCACCCCCGCCGGCGGGCAACTTCGTCGAGGCGCTGCCGCCGATCCGCAGCGAGCGTCCGTTGTGGGACCTCAACCACCCCGATCACCGGTCGCCCCGGCAGCACGGGCGTCCTCCCCAGCCGAGTGGATGGACACCGTGAGCGACCGTGACGGCGTCACGCCGCAAGCCGGCCACCGAGGACGAAGGCGGCACCCACGTCGCCGGCGGGCGCGAGGCGGTCGAGCCACCGAGAGGCGTGCCCACCGAGTCGAAGCTCTTTGCTTCGATCGGCGCGTTCTACCTGCTCATCGGCATCATCTACGCGGTCACGGCCTACGAGTGGGCCGGGGTCGTGCTGTTGTTGCTCGGCGCCGCCTTTGCCTTCACCATCGCCGGCTTCATGGCGTGGAACGTGCGCGGTGTGCAATACCAGGCCGAGGACTCCGAGTGGGGGCCCGTCGACGGACCGCCCAGCCACGAAGGCCTCTACCTCCCGCACACCAGCATCTGGCCCGTCGGCATCGCCATCGGGGCCGCGCTCGGTAGCGGCGGGTGTCGCCATCGGATGGTGGGTGTGGTTGCCGGGTGCCGCCCTGCTGGCGCACTCGGTGATCGGCTTCGCCGCCCAGAGCCGCGACCGCGCCTGACCCTCCCCACCGACGCCGAACTGGTCACCCAGGGCACCGGAATCCGGCGTTTGGCGTGACCAGTTCAGGGTGGTGAGCAGACCGGTCAGGCGTAGATGTCCTCGATGACGTCGTTGTAGCGAGCGAGGATGCCGCGCCGCTTGAGCTTCGACGTCGGGGTGAGCACGTCGCTGTCGGGGAGCCACTCCTCGCCGAGGATCGTGACCTTCTTGACCCGCTCGGCCTGGTTGAACTGGGCCATTACATCCTTCAATCCCCGCTCGATCGCTTCGATGACCGCCGGATCGCGGGCCAGGTCGTGCAGCGAGTCGTAGTCGATGTCGTGCTGCTTCGCCCACACCGGCGCCACGTCGGGATCGAGGGTGACGAGCGCGGCCACGAAGGGCCGGCGATCGCCGATGGCCGCCGCCTGCCCCACGAGCGGGATGGTCTTCAGGGCTGCTTCGAGGTTGGCGGGGCTGATGTTCTTGCCGCCCGCCGTGATGATGAGCTCCTTCTTGCGATCGACGATCTTGAAGTAGCCGTCGTCGTCGACCTCGCCGATGTCACCCGAATGCAGCCAACCCTCGTCGTCGAGCGTGTCGGCGGTCTTCTCCGGCTCCTTGAAGTAGCCGACGAACACGTTGCCCCCGCGGCACACCACCTCGCCGTCGTCGGCCAGCTTGACCTCGCAACCCGGAATGGCCGGGCCGACCGTGCCCGGCTTGATGCGTTTCGCGGCGTAGGTCATCGGACCACTCGACTCGGACATGCCGTAGATCTCGGTCATCGGCACGCCGATGGCCCGATACCACTCGAGCACCTCGACCGGGATGGGTGCGGCGCCGGTGATGGCGAGCTCGCAGGCGTCGAGCCCCACGAGCTGGCGCACACCCTTGAAGGCCACCTCGTCGAGGAACTCGTAGGTGGCGATGTCCTCGTCGGTGGCCTCGCCCCAGGCCATGCGCTGCACGATGGGCTTGGCCGTGGCGATGGCGTCGGCGAACTGCTGGGCCTTCTCAGGGTCGGCACCGAGCGCCGCCTGCACCGCGGCGTAGACCTTCTCCCATACGCGGGGCACGCCGAACATGAGATTGGGCCGCACCTCGCGGGCGTAGTCGGCGATCTGCGAGGGGTCGGGGCAACAGGTGACCTCGTACGCGCCGGCCACGCCCATGTAGTGGCTGGTCATGCGCTCGGCGATGTGGGCCATGGGCAGATAGGACACGACCCGCTTGCCGACGAGGTCGGAGTACTCCCATTCCATCGACAGCCGCAGACTCTCGGTGGTCCAGCACACGTTGCGATGGGTCAGCATGACGCCCTTTGGCGGACCGGTGGTGCCGGACGTGTAGATCATCGTGGCCAGCTGATCGGGCTCGCAGTGCGCCGCCGCCGACTCGAGATCGGCGGGGTCGTACTCCATCAGCGAGTCGTAGGTGAACACGTCGTCCGGGGCCAAACCCTGCGGATCGCGCACGATGCCCAGGTGCTTCAGATCGGGCAGCTCCGAGCGCACCTTCAAGAAGCGCTCGAGGAAGCCGAGGTCCTCGACCACGCCGAACAGGGCCTCGCAGTGGCCGGCCAGATACTCGATCTGCTCGGGGGACGAGCTGTTGTAGATCGACACCGACGTGGCCCCGCAGAAGTAGGCCGCCATGTCGAGCACGTGGAACTCGGGGGTGTTGCGCATCATCAACACGATGCGCTGGCCGGGCTCGAGGCCGAGCGCCCGATAGCCCGTGACCACCGCGGCCACCCGCTCGGCGTAGTCGCGAAAGGTCCACTCGCCCCAGGAGTCGTCGTCGTTGCGCCACCGCAGCGCCACCCGGTCGGGATGCGCGGCGCAGGTGCGAAGAAAGCGGCTCGGCACCGTGTCGCCGTCGACCATCTGCATCAGGTCGTCGCTCGTGTAGCCCATCGGAACCCCCTGGTCGGCCGGTGTCGGACGTCACCAGTCTGCCCGCGCGACGAATCGGTTGCCCACGCGGGCCGACGAGACGCGCGCGCGGGTCGCCTCCGGCATGCGCCGGCTGCGCAGGTTGCGCCCCCCGGACCCAAACCGGCAGACTTGACCGAACGGTCTAGTTTCCGCACGAGAGGATCCGAATCATGGCGACGGCAGTCATCGTCGACGCAGTACGCACCGCAGGTGGAAAGCGCAACGGCAAGCTCTCCGGTTGGCATCCCGCCGACCTGGCTGCCGAGTGCCTCAAAGCGCTGGTCGAGCGCAACGACATCGACCCGGCCCTCGTCGAGGACGTGATCATGGGCTGCGTCATGCAGGTCGGTGCTCAGTCGCTCAACATCGGGCGCAACGCGGTGCTCGGCGCCGGCTGGCCCGAAGAGGTGCCCGCCACCACGGTCGACCGCCAGTGCGGTTCGTCGCAGCAGTCGGCTCACTTCGCCGCTCAGGGCGTGATCGCCGGCGCCTACGACGTCGTGGTCGCCGCCGGGGTCGAGGTCATGAGCCTCGTGCCCATGGGCGCCTCGGCCATGGTGCAGAACGTCGGCTTCCCCTTCGGCGACTCGATGGGCTTGCGCTACGCCGAGCGCGGCGGCCTGGTCCCCCAGGGCATCTCCGCCGAGATGATCGCCGACAAGTGGAACCTGTCTCGCGAAGACCTCGACGCGTTCGCCCTCCAGAGCCAGCAGCGCGCCGCCCGGGCCCGCGACGAGGGCCGCTTCGACAACGAGATCATCCCGGTTGCGGCCAAGCCTCGCGACAAGGAGACCGGCGAGCTGATCGCCAGCGACGAGATCGTCACCAGCGACGAGGGCATCCGCGACACCAGCATCGAGAAGCTGGCTCAGCTCAAGCCCGCGTTCAAAGAAGACGGTCGGGTCACGGCGGGCAACTCGTCGCAGATCACCGATGGCGCCTCCGCTGCGCTGATCATGAGCGAAGAGAAGGCCAAGGCACTCGGGCTCACCCCGCGGGCCCGCTTCCACACCTTCGCCCTCGCCGGCGTCGACCCGATCATGATGCTCACCGGTCCGATCCCCGCCACGCAGAAGGCCCTCGAGAAGTCGGGCCTGTCGATGGACGACATCGACCTCACCGAGATCAACGAGGCCTTCGCCTCGGTCGTGCTGGCGTGGGAGAAGGAACTGCACCCCGACATGAGCAAGGTGAACGTCAACGGCGGCGCCATCGCCCTCGGCCACCCGCTCGGGTGCTCGGGCACCAAGCTGCTCGCCACCCTGCTCAACGAGCTCGAGCGCACCGGCGGCCGCTACGGCCTGCAGACGATGTGCGAGGGCGGCGGCATGGCCAACGCGACGATCATCGAACGCCTCGGCTAGCCCTCACTGAACACGACAACTCCCGAACTGGTCACCTGAAACGCCGTATTTCGGTGTTCTGGGTGACCAGTTCGGCGTTTTGGGGCGAGGTAGACGTCGGGTCGGTGGGGAGCCGGGCGGTTGGCCGCCACACTGGTGGCGGTGACCTCCCGCCAGAGTCCGACGCGCCAGGACGAGCGCTTCCAGCTGAAGCACCCCGTGGTGGTGGGTGTGGCCGTCGCGGTGGCGGTCGGGGCGCTGCTGGCGGGCTTCCCCATCCTCAACACCGCCGTCACCGCCCTCGCGGTCTACCTGATCCTGCGCGCCGGCATCGCCATGCTCGGCGGCATGGCCCGGCCCATCCCGGAGCCGCCGCCGGCGGGCGAGCTGCGCAAGGTCAAGATCACCTACCGGTGCTCGATCTGCGGCGCCGAGGCCCGGATGACGGTGTCGCCCACCGAGGAGCCCGAGCCGCCCCGACACTGCTCCGAGGACATGGACCTGGTGGCGCCGATCGAGTGACCGACGACGGCTCGCGAGCCGCTTCAGTCGACTCTGACAACACGCGCCACATTTTCCACAGCGTGTGGACGGCCCTGGGGAGCGTCACATTGCCGTAACTTCGCCGTCGCCTGTCCGCGACCCAGCTGCCATCTCCCGCACGGCGCGGCCACCTCAGGCGCTCGGGATCGCCAAATCGTCCACAGGCTGTGGAGAACCCGCCGCCGAGGACCGGCCCGGTGGGCGCGCCCAGACGTGGGTCAGCGGTACTGCGTGGCGGTGATGATGCCGCCGAGGATGGCGCCGAGCCCGGCCATCAGCCACCAGTTGCTGCTGGCGCCGGGGAGCAGCACGTCGACGTAGTGCAGGAAGATCACGAGCATCCCGATGCCGAAGAGGGTGAACATCAGGATCGGCACCCAGCGGGGGCTCTCGCCGTAGGCCTGGGGCACGGGTGGTGTGTAGCGGCTGGACGGGTCGGGGGCCGGGCCGCCGGCGGGGCCGTCGGCGCGCTTGGGGGCGGTGCCTCCCTTGGGCGTGACGCGACCTCCGCCCTCGACCCTGCGCTTCGTCGGTCGTTTCGGGTTCGTCACGATCGGGGATCCTATCGCCCACCGAAGTCGGTGGCGGAGCGGACGGTCGCCTCCGGTAGCCTGCGGGCGCCATGGCTGCCAGGGTGCTCGTCCTCGACAACTACGACAGCTTCGTCTACAACCTCGTGCAGTACCTCGGCGAGCTCGGTGCCGACCCGGTGGTGCACCGCAGCGACGCCCTCACGATCGACGAGCTGATCGCCCTCGAGCCCGACGCCATCTTGATCTCGCCCGGGCCCGGCCGGCCCGACGACGCGGGGCTCTCCAACGAGGTCATCCGCCGATTCGCCGGCGTGCGGCCGGTGTTCGGGGTGTGCCTCGGCCACCAGTGCATCGGTCAGGTCTTCGGCGGCGACGTGGTGCGGGCGCCCCAGGTGATGCACGGCAAGACCTCGCTGATCCGCCATCACGACACCGGCGTGTTCGCGGGATTGCCCAACCCCCTCGAGGCCACCCGCTACCACTCGCTGGTGGTCGATCGCGAGTCGGTGCCCGACGTGCTCGAGATCACGGCCGAAACCGACGACGGCATCGTCATGGGCCTGCGCCACCGCGAGTTCGACATCGAGGGGGTGCAGTTCCACCCCGAGTCGATCCTCACGGCTTCAGGACACGACCTGCTGCGCAACTTCCTCGCTCGCGTCGTCACCGTCTGACCCGGCCCCCGGCGCGGCCGGGCGTCAGCCCGCTTCAGCGGCAGGTGCCGTGGTGGTGGTGGTCGACGTGGTCGAGGTGGTGGTGCTGGTGGATGTGGTGGTCGTGGTGGTCTCGGGCGGGCCCGACGACACGACGAGGGTGACCGCCGACCCCTTGGGCGCTTCGGTGCCTTCGGCTGGATCGCTCGAGATCACCGTGCCCGCCGGCACCGAAGTGGACGACTGGGCCGACTGGCGCACGGTGAAGCCGAGTCGCCCGAGCTCGTTGGACGCCTCGGCCACCGTGAGCCCCGCCACGGGGGGCACGACCACGGGCGCCGGACCGGCCGACACCAGCACCGTGACCACTGAGCCCTTCTCGGCTTCGACGCGGGCGGCAGGATTCTGCGAGATGACCTCACCCACCGGCACGTTGTCGTCCTCCTGGGGCTTGATGTCGGGCACGAAGCCCGCGTTCTCGAGCAACGACCGGGCCGCGGCCTCGCTCTTGCCCACCACGTCGGGCACCTGCGCCTTGCCCAGGCCGGCACTCACCCGCAGCACCACGGTGGATCCTTCGTCGGCCTTGCTGCCACCCTCGGGGGTCTGGTCGAACACCACGCCCGGGGCCACCTCGGCGTTGGGCTCCTCGCGCACATCGACCTCGAAGCCCTCGCCCTCGAGCCGCACGGTGGCCTCGGCCACCGGCAGTTGGGTGACGTCGGGAACGGTGACGTCGCTGCCGCTGCGACCGAGCTGCAGACCGAGGAACACCAACACCGCGGCCAGCACGAGCAGCAAGATGATCATGCCCGCCACGAAGGCCCCGCTGCGCTTCTTGGGGGCCCCGCCGGGCGCGGTGTAGTCGGGTTGCGGCCCCGTGGGCGGGCCGTCGTAGCCGTCACCGCCGGCCGCACCTGCAACCTGGGTGGCCGGCACGGCCTGGGTGGCGTCGGCCAGCGCGGCTCCGGCCACGCCGCCCGCAGCGGCGGCCGCGAGCGCGCCGCCGGCCGCCAGCGCGGCGACGGGCTTGCCGTCGAGGAAGCGACGCAGGTCGGTGCGCAGGTCTTCCGCCGAGGGGTAGCGGTCGGCCGGGTCCTTGGCGAGCAGCTTGAGGTCGATGGCCTCGAGCCCGGCGGGCACGTTGGGGTTGATCGTGCGCGGCGGCTCGGGCTGGTCCTGCACATGGCGGTAGGCGATGGCCACCGGCGTGTCGCCGCTGAACGGCGGACGGGTCGTGAGCATCTCGTAGAGGACACAACCGAGCGAGTAGAGGTCGCTGCGCGGGTCGATGGGCTTGCCCTGGGCCTGCTCGGGCGAGAAGTAGGTGGCCGTGCCCATCACCGCACCGGCCTGGGTGAGGTTGGCCTGGGTGGCCTCGGCCGACAGCGCCTGAGCGATGCCGAAGTCGGCCACCTTCACCTGGCCCGTGGAGGTGATGAGGATGTTGCCCGGCTTGATGTCGCGATGCACCACCCCGTTGCGATGGGCGAAGGCCAGGGCCGCAGCCACGTCGGCGGTGACCTCGGCCGACCGCGTGGGATGCAGCGGCCCTTCGCTGCGGATGATGTCGGAGAGGCTGCGCCCTTCGACGTACTCCATGACGATGAAGTAGGTGCCGTACTGCTGGCCCCAGTCGTAGACCGCCACCACGTTGGGGTGGTTGAGGTTCGCGGCGGCCCGCGCTTCGCGACGGAACCGCTCGACGAACGCCTCGTCGCGCGGCGTACTCGGGGAACAGCACCTTCACCGCCACCGGGCGGTCGAGCAGCAGGTCGCGGGCCAGGTAGACGTCGGACATACCGCCGCGGGCGAGCTTGCGATGCAGCTCGTAGCGTTCGTTGAAGACCGTGGGGCCCTTGGGTGCGTCGGACATGGCCGATTCAGCCTAGGCGAGCGTCCTCGGACGCCGAACGTCAGCCACCGTTCTTCACCCGCAGCGCCGCTTCGAGCACCGCCCGGGCCACCGGCGCGGCGACCGCGCCGCCGGTGAACTCGCTGGCGCCCGGCTGGTCGAGCACCACCGCGGCCACCGCCACCTGCGGATCTCCGGGCGGGCCACCGAAGCCGATGATCCACGTGTGCGAGCGCGGCGGGGTCGGTGCCGAGCTGTGCGGTGCCGGTCTTGCCACCGACTTCGTAGCCGGGAATGGCCAGCGCCGACGCGGTGCCGTCGTTGACCACCCCGATCATGGCCTGGCGCATCGTGAGGGCGTGCTCCGCGCTGAGCGGCTCCTTCCAGACGCTCGGCTCGAACCGCTCGACCACCTCCTGCTGCGGGTCGCGGATCTCGGCCATCACGTGGGGCCGCATGATCCGGCCACCGTTGGCGACACCGGCGGCGACCAGCGCCATCTCGCAGCGGCGAGGCCTGCACGTCGTTCTGACCGATGGACGACTGGGCCAGCTTCGGGAGGTCCTGGGTGAAGTCGGTGGGGAACACCGACGAGACCGCGCCCGGCAGGTCGATCGGTGGTGTCTCGTTGAACCCGAACGCCTCCGCGCCCGCCACCATGTCGTCGGGGCCGATGGTCTCGACGCCCATCCGTGCGAACGAGGTGTTGCACGACCGGGCCAGGATCTCGAACAGCGTGCCTCCGCAGAGCGACCCCCCGAAGTTGCTGATGGGCACGTTGGTCTGCGGCGGTGTCCACGACCGCTCGACCGGGTAGTCGGGCTGCTCAGGCGTGACCTTGCCCGTCTGCACGCCGGTGGAGCCGGTGACCACCTTGAAGGTCGAGCCGGGGAAGTAGCGCTCCTGGAACTGGTGGGCACGCAACGGCTGATCGGGGGCCAGGTTGAGCAGGGCCCACGCCTGCTCGACCTGATCGAAGTCGAGCGCCGTCAACAGGTTGGGGTCGAACGACGGATAGCTCCAGAACGACAGGAGCTCGCCGGTCTTCACGTCGAGGGCGACGACCGATCCCTGGCGGTCGCCGAGCGCGTCGCGTGCCACCTCCTGCAGGTCCTTGCGCACCGACACCGTGACGTCACCCACGTTCTCCTGCTCGACGAAGAGGTCGCCGAAGCCGCGGAGCTGCTGTTCGAAGGTCTGGCCCGACAGCTCGGCGTTGTACTCCCGTTCGACGCCCGTCGACCCGTACCAGAAGGAGAAGTAGCCGGTGACCTGGGCGAACAGGTCGGCTTCGGGATAGGTGCGGATGCGCTCGAACTGCGACTCGGTGTCGGGGTTGTCGATCGACGTGGCGAGCACCGCTCCGTCGGCTGAGATGATCGAGCCACGGGGGCGGTTGAAGTCGCGCCGGATGCGGGCGGTGTTGAGGGGGTTGTCGTTGTAGGTGTCGGCTTGGAGGACCTGCACCCAGTTGAGCATGGCGAACAGCGCCACGTAGCAGGCCAGCAGGCCCACGCCGAGGCGGCGGATCTGGGTGTTCACGAGCTGACCCGCTCGGGATCGGCCTGGATCGTCGCTGGTTGGCGCCGGCGGGTGGTCTCATCGGAGATGCGCAGCAGCAGCGCCAGCAGCACGTAGTTGGCGACCAGCGACGAGCCGCCGTAGGAGACGAACGGCAAGCGTGACGCCGGTGAGCGGCAGCACCCTGGTGACCCCGCCGATGATGATGAAGGCCTGCAGGCCGATGAGCGTGGTGAGTCCGGTGGCCAGCAGCTTGTCGAAGGCGTAGTCGGCCCGGATGGCGATGCGCAGACCCGATCCGACGATGAGCAGCGAACGTGGCGATGACGAGCGTGGCGCCGAGCAGCCCGAGCTGCTCGGCGATGACCGCGAAGATGAAGTCGGTCTCGGCGAAGGGGATGCGCACATCGCCACCCAACCCCAGCCCGGTGCCGACCACGCCGCCGTAGGCCATGGCGAAGGCGGCCTGCACGATCTGATAGCTCTTGCCCGACGGGTCGGCCCAGGGGTCGAGCCAGATGTCGACCCGGTCCTGCACGTGGGAGAACTGCTCGAAGCCGAACCAGGCGCCGAGCGCGAACAGCGCACCGCCGACGACCAGCCAGCCGGCTCGCTCGGTGGCCACCCAGAGCAGCACGACGAACAGGGCGAAGAAGAGCAGCGACGACCCGAGATCGCGTTGGGCGATCATCACCACGAGCGAGATGCCCCACGCCAGCAGCACCGGACCGAGGTATTTCGGATCGGGGAGTTGGAGCGGGCCGATACGGCGGGTGCTCGTGCGCAGCAGCTCGCGTTTGTCGACGAGGTAGGCGGCGATGAAGATCGCCAGCACGATCTTGGTGATCTCACCCGGCTGGAAGTTGACCGGGCCGATCTTCACCCAGATGCGTGCTCCGTTGATGGTGCGGCCGATGCCGGGGACGAAGGGCAAGACCAGCAGCACCAGGCCGACGAGCAGGAACGTGTAGCGATAGCGCTCGAGCATCCGGGCGCGACGCACGACGACCAGCGTGGCGACGAACGCCAGCACGCCCACGGCGGTCCACGTGGCCTGCAGGCCGGCCAGGCCCTCGTCGAGGCCGGTGATCACGACGTAGCCCAAGCCGTTCAAGAGGGCGACCAGAGGCAACAGGATGGGATCGGCGTCGGGGGCGTAGCGGCGCACGGCGAGGTGGGCGGCGAGGAGCAGCGCGAACAGCACGATGAGGAACGGCCCGATGTCGACCGGGATCTCGGCCACCGCTCCCAGGCTGGCCAGCACATAGGCGCTGGCCGTGACGACCATGGCCAGCACGATCAGCCCGAGCTCGGTGTTGCGGCGGTTGCTCATCGAGGCTTGGCGGGGGCCGTCACGGTGACGCGTCGGTAGCCGTGCTGGTCGTCGACACCGCGGGCGGGTCGAACGCACTCGTGCTCGATCCCGTGCCGGCCTGCGCCTCGAGGTTCGAGATGTAGCTGCGCGCATCGTCGAGATCGCCTCGTTCGACGCCGTCTTCGAGGTCCTCGATGATCACCGTCGGGACTTCGTCGCGCGTGAGGTCGGTGCGTTCGACCAGGTCGGGTTCGATGCCCAGCACCCCTCCGGGCTTGCCTCGGAAGATGGCCACCGTGTTGCCGTCGAAGCCCACGTAGTAGGTGGACGTGCCGGCGAACAGGATGCTCGCCGCCGCAGCCGTGACGATGGCGACGAGCACGAAGATGAACAGGATGACACGCCAGCTGATCGTGCGGCCCTTCTGCTTGCGGGCCTTGGCCGGCCGGGGCGCGGGCTCGTCGTCGGCCAGGTGCGGCTCGTTGGCATGGGCCGCGGCGAGCACCCGATCCTTGCCTTCGACCTTGCTGGCCACCCGTTGCTGATCGGGGGCCAGGTCGGGATCGCGCCCGGTGTCGTCGACGATGTCGACGACCACGCAGGTGATGTTGTCGCGCCCGCCGCCCTCGTTGGCCAGGCGCACCAACTCGTGCGCGGCTTCAGACGGATCGGCCAGCTTGCGGAGGGTCGCGGCGATGCGAGCGTCTTCGATCTCGTTGAACAGCCCGTCGCTGCAGAGCAGGTAGCGATCGCCCACGAAGGGCAGGATCTCCCACGAGTCGACCATGACCCGCGTGTCGATACCAAGGGCGCGGGTGACGATGTTGCGCTGAGGGTGCACGGCGGCCTCGGCGCGGGTGAGCCGCCCCTGACGCTCGAGGGTGGCCACCAGGCTGTGGTCGTCGGTGATCTGCTCGAGCTCGCCGCCTTTGAGCAGATAGAGGCGCGAGTCGCCCACGTTGACCACGCCGAGCAGGTCGCGACCGTCGTCGCGCACCAGGGCGAGAGCGCACAGAGTGGTGCCCATGCCCTTCAGCTCCGGATCGTCGCTGGCGCGTGCGACCAGGGCCGAGTTGGCGTCCTGCACGGCTTCGACGAGGTCGTCGGTGGTGAGGGCACCGTTGCGTTCGGCGACCTGTGATCGAACGTGCTCGACGGCCAGGTGCGAGGCCACCTCGCCGGCGCGGTGACCACCCATGCCGTCCGCCACGAGGAACAGGCCGTCATCGGCCGACAGGAAGTCCTCGTTGCCCGAGCGGACGCGCCCGATGTCGGTGGCCGTGCCCCAGACGAAGGTGGTCATCGGAGCTCCAGCACCGTGTTGCCGACCTGGAGGCGATCGCCCTTCTGCATCACCAGGGGACCGCTCACCTTCTGGCGGTTGAGATAGGTGCCGTTGGTCGAGCCCAGGTCCTCGACGAGGAACGCCCCGTCACGGGTGAACACCCGGGCGTGCATCTGCGACACGTAGGTGTCGTCGACCGTGACCTGACACCCCGCCGCTCGACCGATGGTGAGCTCGTTGCCCAGGGCGAAGCTCTGCCCGCGCTGCTCGGCCGGCTCCACCACCACGAGTTGGGGAGGTTGCTGGCGGCGCGCCCTCCGATCGGGCTTGGGCGGCGCGGCGGCGGTCGCAGGCGCGCGCGTCGGCGCCGCCGGTACGGCGACGGCCGGGGTCTTCAGCTCGGCCCAGACCGCCCGCAGCACCCGAAAGAAGAACAGGTAGAGGAGGGCGAGCAGGCACAGCTTCAGTACGAACAGGAGTTGGTCCGACACGCGTCATCGAGATTACCGGCGGGTCCGGCCAGAACCCGCCACGCCTCGCCCGGCGCGACCCCGCCCCCCGTCTGTGCCATCGCGGACCCTGGTCCCGTTGGGCCACGAACGGCGAGGGTCAGGAGGCCTGGAACAGCATGCGGGTGTGGCCGAAGGTGAGCTCGTCGCCGTCGTGCAGCTCTCGGTCGGTGACCTGGACGCCATTCACCCGGGTGCCGTTGGTGGAGCCCAGGTCGACGACGAAGAAGCGGTCACCACGCGGCTGGATCTCGGCGTGTCGGCGGCTGACGTTGCTGTCGAGGATGGTGATGTCGCACTCGGGCAGCCGTCCCACCACCACCGGTTGGTCGTCGAGGACGAAGCGCTCGCCGTTGGGCAACAGCAGCGAGCCGGCCCCCACCCCGCTCGGCCCTTCCTTCAGACGGGCGTCGATGTGGAACACACCGGTGCGCAGCGCGGCGTCGGTGACCAGCTCGACCGCCACCGGGCCCAGGAAGGCGTAGTGCTCGTCGCGGGCGTGCTCGCGGGCGGCGTCGCACAGCTCCCGACAGAGGGTGTCTTCGATCTGGGCGAACCGATCTCGGTCGTCGGTGCTGACGCGGATCACGAAGTCGTTCGGTACCACCGTGCGCCCACGAACGTCGACCGAACGGCCGTCGTCCATCTCGCGGGTGAGCCGCCGGCCGAGCTCGACCGGGCGCAGGCCGCTGCGGAACACGCGAGCGAAGGCTCCTTCGACCATGTTCTCGAGCTTGCGTTCGAAGCCCTGGAGTCCCACGGCCCGACACCCTACCCGGGTGGTTGCGAACGGCAGTCGGCGGAAACTGCCCCCGGGAGGCACGGGGGCACCACGAGAGAGTGGGCCGGCACCACCGGTTCCCGGGGTGCTGCCCGTGGGTGGCTTCGACTACCCTGACGAGCCGTTCACTCGCGCGAGTGGCGGAATTGGCAGACGCGCAGGATTCAGGTTCCTGTGTCCGAAAGGACGTGAGGGTTCAAGTCCCTCCTCGCGCACTGGTCGGCCGCGACGACCCATCGGCCCGGCCCTCGAACGCCGACACCGCGGCGGGGACCGACGGGTAGATGGTGTCTGCTCCCAGGACATCCGTGAGCTCGTAGCGATCGAGCTCCGCCTGCACCGCGCTCATCATCTCCGCGAACACCAGCCGCACGTTGCGCTCCGCCAGTTGATCGTGGATCGATCGGAGGGTGGCGGCGCCCGTGTAGTCGACATCGGACATCGCCGCCGCGTCGATGCAGATCCACTCGACCGGCTCGGGCGCCTCGGCGAAGGCGAGGATCTCCTCGGAGAAATGGCTGCTGTTCGCGTAGTAGAGCGGAGCCGCGAATCGATAGACGACCATGCCCTCGATGCTGCGCTCGTCCGCCGCGGGAATCGTCGAGTGCCAACCCCGACCGTCGTCGTCGGGCACCAGCACCGCGGTCGGCGGTCGGTACGAGCGGCGGAGGTGGCCGATGATCGACGCCACGATCGCCACCACGATGCCCTGCTCGACTCCTACGAACACGACCACGGCCGCGGTGAGCGCGGCCACCACGAACTCGTCGGGCCTGCGGCGCAAGATCTTCCGCATTCCAGGGATGTCCACCAGCTCGACACCGATCAGGAACACCACTGAGGCCAGCACGGCATTGGGCATGTACTGGAGTGGGACGGTGAGGAAGAGCAGCACCACGACGACGATCACCCCCGTCGTGAGCTGGGCGAGTTGGCTGCGTCCACCGGCACCGTCGACCATCTGCGTCTTCGTGGGACTGCCGTTGACCACAAACGTGCCCGACAGACCGGCCATCACGTTGGCCGTGCCGAGACCGACGAGATCGACATCCTCGTCGAAGGCATCGTCGTACTTCGCCGCGTAGGCCCGAGACGTCGCAGCACTCTGAGCGAGGATGAGCACGAAGATCGACACGGCCGTGCCCATGAGCGCCGTGATGTCAGAGAAGCTCACATCCGGGAGCCCGAGGCTCGGCAGACCTCCGGGCACGACGCCCAGCGTCGACACGCCGTGGTCGACGAGGTCCCACTTCCAACTGATGAAGATCGCACCGATGACCGCGATGAGCGCGCCGGGAACCTTGGACGTCACGAACTTGCTGCCTTTGATGACCACCACGACGGCGACCGACACCGCGACGGTGGTCCAGCTGATGTCGCCGATGTTCTCCAACGTGCTCCACAGCTTCCCGAGGGTGTTGTCGAAGGTCGTGTCGCCGATCGTGATGCCCTTGCCCTCGGGGATGCCGAGCATGCCGCCGACCTGCCCGGCGGCGACCTGGATGCCCACGCCGGTGAGGAAGCCGACCAGCACCGTGCGCGAGAGGAAGTCGGCGAGGAAGCCGAGGCCGATGAGGCGGGCGACGATGAGGAAGCCGGCAGCCATGAGCGCGACCAGACCCGCAAGGGCCACGTACTCGTCCGAGCCGGTGGCTGCGAGCCCGACCAGACCGGCGGCCAACACCGCGGCGGTGGCCGAGTCGGCGCCGACCACGAGATGGCGCGACGAGCCGAACACCGCGAACGCGAGGACCGGCAGCACGATCGTGTAGAGGCCGGTGATGACCGGCATCCCGGCGATGGTCGCATAGCCCATCACCTCCGGAATGGCGAGGGCGGCGAGAGTGACCCCGGCGAGAACCTCGGCTGGCACCCGCGACCGATCGATGGGCAGCAAGCCCTGGAACAAGCGCAGTTTCGATGCTTTGGCGGCCGTCGCTGAAGGGCCCTCGCTCATCGCCGCACCTCCCTTCAGGTCCGCAGCCGCCGTCACCAGACCACGACGGCGGCCATCCGGCATCACCCGCTTTGGATGAACGACCCAGATCTCGCCACCCGACCTAGCGTTGACCACGTGCACCCAGATGCTCCCTCACTGGTTCCGAACCGCCCTCTCGGTACCGCACACCGACGGGGCCGTGACGGTCGACGGGTCGACGATCCACTACCTCGCGTGGGGCGAGCCGGGTCGCCGAGGACTCGTGTTCGTACACGGCGGCGGGGCGCACGCTCACTGGTGGACCCACGTCGCGGCTCGCTTCGCCGGCGACTACCGGGTGGTCGCCATCGACCTGTCAGGCCACGGCGACAGCGGCCATCGTGACGCCTACAGCCTCGAGCAGTGGACTCGCGAGGTCGTTGCCGTCGCCGACGCGGGCGGCATCGATGGCGCGCCGGTCATGGTCGGACACAGCATGGGCGGGTTCGTCACGATCGCGACCACGGCCGAGTACGACGACCGCTTCTCGGGCATCGTGATCTGTGATTCGCCGGTCACCCAACCGGATCCGGAGGTCGAGTCGTACCGCCTCAAGGAGGCGTTCGGCCGGCCTCGTACCTACGACTCGGTCGAGGAAGCCCTCGTGCGCTTTCGCACGGTGCCGCCGCAGGAGAACTACCTCCCCTACGTCATCGACCACGTGGGGCGACAGTCGCTGCGGCCGGTCGACGGGGGCTGGCAGTGGAAGTTCGACCGGCGCATCTTCGAGCAGTTCGCAGGCTCGATGCGGGGCATCGCCCTGCCGTTCCTGCCTCGGGTCAGCTGCCGGGTGGCATTGCTGCGCTCGGAGTACGGCCTGGTGACGGCCGACATCGGCCAGTCGATGTACGAAGCCCTCGGTCGTATCGCCCCGGTGATCGAGCTGCCCGAAGCCGGTCACCACGCCATGCTCGACCAGCCGCTGATCCTGCTCACCGCGATCCGCACGCTACTGGCCGACTGGGATCACTCGAAGCCCTACCCCCCGCGACGCTGAGGGCCGGGCGGGAGAGGTCATCCAGAGGTCGCCGAGCCACGCGTGCCGGCGCGTGGCAGGAGCAGCCACAGCCACAGCATGGCCAGGGCCACGATGCCGGTGAGCACCACCGCCATCGATCGACCGAAGATCAGATCGGCCACGACGAACAGCGCCGCGACCAACGTGAACGCCAACAGCACCAGCCCGATTCTCGTCAGCAGGATGCCGAGCTCCAGGCACGCGGCCCGGGCGGTGCGGTTGCCGACGCGATGCAGTGCGGTGGGGCCGACGAAACAGACGATGGCCAACATGCCGGTGACGAGAGCGAAGCCGTAGACCCCCTGCTGGAAGTTGTCGAGCTCGGTGAAGCGGGAATCGAACGGCACCGTGAGCAGGAAGGCCACCAGGACCTGGACGCCGGGGAGCAGCACTCGCAGCTCTTGCAGGAGCCCGTAGTGACGCTGACGCAACTCATCCTTGTCGCGCTCGTCACGTAGCCGGCGCGCCGAGGCGTCGTCGCCGGCATCATCGTGACCGCCCACGGTCAGCGACTGCTCGTCGCGTTCGGACACGGGCTGATCGAGGCCGCTCACCGGATCGAGCCCTCGTGGGAACGACACCGACTGCGCTTCGCGGCCCACGCCCGGATACACCCGGTCTGACGCTCTGTCGGCCGGCATCCGACGCGCCAGGCCCGCACCGCCGCGATGGGCACGCCGATCTCATCGGCCACATCGGCTTCCTCCGCGCCGGCGGCGAGCGCCTCCATCACCGGAGCAGCAAGCGGATGGCCGGCACGAACGTCGACGTTCTGCTCTGCGAGGCTCAGGTCGAAACGGCCGAGCGAGGCGACGATGTCGCTCACCCTCCGGGGCCCGACGCCCGGCACCTCGAGCAGCTCCGCCCGAGTTGCTCGGGTCAGCGCACCGATGCGGCCGTAGCCCCAGCGGCGCAACGTGCCGCACAGTCCTGCCGACAAGCCGAGCGCATCCACGGGGAGATCCGTGGACGGACGATCATCGGTTGCAGCCATGCGGCTGTCCGTACCCGATTCTGAAGGGGGAATACCCCGCCACCGTCCCCTCAGGGAGCGAGCAGATCGGCATAGTCCGGGTGCTCGTCGATGAACGCGGCCACATACCAGCAGCGGGGGACCACCCGCCGGCCGGACATGCGCACATCGTCGAGCGCACCCTTCACCAGGCGAGCACCCAGGCCCTGGCCGCGATGTGCGGGGTCGATGACCGTGTGTGGGAACACCAGGACCTCGCCGTCGGCTCCACCCGCCTCGTAGGTCGCCCGGCCGACGAGCTCACCACCGACCAGCAACTCGTAGCGCGACAACGCGTCGTTGTGACGTACTTCGACGGTCGTGCTCATGGCGAACGCTCCCCGGTCGGTCTGTCGTCAGGCTATAGAGGCGGGTGCCCTTCGTCGGCGCTCGTCAGCGGTCACGAAAGTCGGTGTCGACGCCACGAGCACGGTCGGCCATGTCCTCGACCACGCCGTCGTCGGAGCGCCGGCTCTCGTCGGTGATCGTCGAGTCGACCGATCCATCGGCCAGTCGGAGGCGATCGAGCCGAATGGGCTCGAATCCGGCGAGCACCCGCTCGATGCGCTCGTCCTGGCGATCGACGCGCACGACGACGCCTCGGTCGCTGGCGTCGGACTCGCCCGGGCGACTGGCCGCGAGCGCCGGGCCCACCACCGCGCCGATGGCGCCACCGGCGAGCGCGCCGGCGGCGGCCATGAAGAGCAGCCGGATCCAGAGGGCGAAGTCACCCATCTCGATGAAGCCGAACGGCGCCACCAGCACCGCTCCGATGATCGAGCCGACCACCACTGCGACCACGAACCCCTTGGCTGCTTCGTCGGGGTAGAGCACGCCGACGGTCGGCGAGAACCAGCTCTCCGAGGCCTCGACCTCCATCTCGGCCCGCTTGGCCAACACCTCGTCGTCGGGGTCACCGACGCGGATCTCGGCCTCCGGCACCCCCGTCTGGCGAAGGGCGTCCACCACTTGGGGAGCCCGACCCTCGGGGAACACCCCGACGAGGATGAGATCGGCGGCGTGTGGTTGTGAAGGCATGCCCCGTCCGTACCCCGCCACGACCGAACCGATGCGGTTCGCGGGTAGGTGACCTTCGGCCCTTAGCCGGGCGATCTCCCCTCGGTAGCCTCGATAGCGACACAGGAGGTCAGCGCCATGACGGACACCGCCGAGCTCGAAGCACGGGTGAACGATCTCGAGAAGCAGGTCTCGCAACTGACGAACGACTTGCTCCAGAGCCAGCTCGAAGACTGGAAGGCTCGCATCGACCAACTCGAGGTGCAGGCCCGACTCGGTGAGATGGAGGCACGGGACCAGGTCAGCCCGATCGTCGAGCAACTGCGCAACAAGTGGCTCGACGCCAAGGAGCAGTTCGACAAGACGGGCTCGAGCGCTGGCGACGCCCTGGCCACCATCCGACGGGGCGTCAAGAGTGCCGTGGACGACCTCGGACAGGCCCTCGACGACGCGGTGGCCAAGCTCCGCAACTGACGCGAGCCGCGGCTGAGCCCGTCGCCGAGGCCGCTGGTCAGACGGGTGGTCGCAACATCGGGTAGGCGACCCGCCGGGCCAACGCGAACTCGAGCATCGACTGGTAGACGCCGAGCACGATCGGCCCGTAGTGCGGCACGGACGCCCACACACCACCCAGCTCGTTCCAGGTCTGACAGCAGCCGGCCGGACCCCGCAGGCGACGGTCGACCAGCGGGTGGGCGTACTCCGGCGCTTCGAACACGTAGCTCTTCAGCAGCTGGATCTGGGCGCGCACGCCGTCGCGGGGTGTGGCGAACGGGAAGCCGCTCGGGCACGAGTCGCAGTGCCCGATCCCTGCGTAGTTGTTGTAGAGGACGGTGTCGCGGTTGGTGAACGAGCCGGTTTCGAGCACCGCCTGCGCGAAGGCCACGTCACCGCGCAGTCCCTCGGTCGCACCCTCCTCGACGTACCACGTCGCCAGATCGGCCACGGGCGCGGCCGCTCTCGACGACACACCCACGTAGTCGAACCACGCGGCGATCTCCTCGGCGGTGAGCACGCTGTCGCCCACGATCTCGAGCTGCCAGCGACCCTCGTCGGCCGGGTCATAGAGGACGAGCGCGTTCTGGGCTCGCGCCTGGCTCTTCTCGCGGGCCGCGGCGACCAGCGCCTGCTCGCTCAACCAGAGCACCCCCTCGCGTTCGGCCACCTGCCGCCCCGCCTCATCGGCCGCCGCCCGGCGCTCGTCGTAGGCCCGACGGGAGTCGTCGAGCGCGCCCTGCGCCTCGCTCACCATCTGCAGCCGGTGATCGAACACGGTCGTGGTGAGCTGGCGCTCCTTCTTCTGCGAATAGAGGCTCAGCTTCTCGGTGGCGACGTCGACGCCGCCGCTCGCATACATGAAGGAGGTCACCGCGAACTGGGCCAGCAGGCGCTCGGCCTCGGCGAGCGCCTGCTCGGCCTCGGTGACGCGCTGGCCGGCCCGCTCCACGTCGGCGTCGGCCTCTCCTTTGGCCCATCGGGCGGCATCGAGCCGGGCCTGTTCCGCCGCCAAGCGGTCGCGCCCGGTGAGGTCGGCCAGCTCGGCCAAGAGCGCACGCACGGCGGGTGACGGGTCGACCGCCGGAGCGGGCGGAAGCTCCGGCTCACCCTCGTCTCCCTCGAGCTCGCCGAGGGCGTCGGGCTGGGACGGATCAGCCGGGTGCGAGAGATCGGGCGGCAGGGTCGGCGGCACCGGCGTCGGGGGCACGGTCGGCGGCACCGTGGGGACGGTGGGGGTGACGCCCGGGTCGGGCTCCTGGGCCAGTCCTCGGTCGACGCCGGTCAGCACCAGCATGAACGCGAGGCCGGCGGCGATGAGGCGGGCGCGGGGCCGCAGGCGAGGGGGCACGAGTTGAGGGGTGGTCGGGCTCGGATGACCGAGCGACGTCGTATGTTCTATCGGACCCGAGCCGGCCGTTCCTGAACCCGCCGGGGCCCTTCCTCATGACCGAACCCGCCTTCACCCTCACCCCGCGGTACACCGACGCCTTCGACCATGCCCGGCAGCTGCATGCCGGCGACGTGCGCAAAGGCACGGGCGTCCCCTACCTGGCGCACCTCCTCGCGGTCAGCTCCCTGGTGATCGAGCACGGCGGCGACGAGGATCTGGCCATCGCCGCCCTGCTCCACGACGCCGCCGAGGACCACGGGGGCCGGGCGCAGCTCGACGAGATCAGCCGGCGGTGGGGCTCGGGTGTGGCGTCGGTGGTCGAGGCGTGCTCTGACACGCTCGTGGCCGACCCGGCTCACAAGGAGCCCTGGCTCGAACGCAAGCAGGGCTACCTCGACCGCCTCGCCGACGAACCGGAGCGGGTGCTCGTGGTGGTGGCGGCCGACAAGCTGCACAACGCCCGCACGCTGCTGGCCGACCACCGCGCCCTCGGTGACCAGATCTGGAGCCGGTTCACCACCGGTCGGGCCGACGATCAGCTGTGGTACTACCGACAGGTGGTCGAGCGCATCGGGCCCCGGCTCGCCGGACATCCCGCGGCGGCGATGGTCGACGAGCTGCAGGCGCTCACCGACGAGCTGGCCGAGCGCATCGCTCAGAGGTAGTCGTGCTTGCGCATCCAGTTCAGGCTGAACCAACCCCAGATCGGCGGTAGGTAGGCGGTGATCAGCCGGTGGGTGATGGCGGCAGCCACCGCGATGTCGGTGGGCAGGCCCGCCGCGGTGAGACCAGCCACCAGGCCGGCCTCCATGACACCCATGCCTCCCGGCACGGGAGCGAGGCCTCCGATGAGCGAGGCGAAGCTGTTGACCAACACGAGCACCGCCAGCGACAGGCTCGCGCCGTAGGCCTCGACCGAACAACCGAGGGTGATGGCGAACACGAGTTGGGTGCCGGCCTGGCCGCCGATGAGGCGCACCACCTTGCCCGGCTCGGACGCCACGCCGCGCAGGTTCTCGCGCATGGCCTCGACCTGCGGCTTGAGCTTGCCGACGATGCGACGGCGCACCCGGGGCATCAACACCACGAGACCCACCACCAGCCCGACGGCCAGGATCGCCACCAGCACCCAGTGCGGCACGCCGTCGCCTCCAGAGCCCGTCGTGGAAGGCAGATCGATCTCGGGGCCGGCGACGATGAGGCAGACCACCACGAGCACCACCTGGGCAACCACCCCGGCCAGGCTGACGAGGACTCCCGAGCTCACCGCCACCGACGCCGCCAGACCTCGCTTCTGGAAGAACCGGATGATGAGGGCGGTGTTGGCGACGGTGCCCCCGATGAGGCCGGTGAAGTTCTGCGCCAGCTGCAAGCCGATCAGGGGGCCGAAGGGCAGCGGCCTCCTCACCGATCCGGAGACCGCGATGGCGCCGGTGACGTTGGTGAGCTGCGACACGAGCAGGGCTGCCAGGACCCAGCCGAGATCAGCCGTCTGGAGCGTGGCCCAGATGTCGTCGACCCCGCTGAGCTGGCCCAGCAGGATGAACACCCCGAGCCCCGCACCGGCGATCATGGCGATGGTGGCTGGGCTGACCCGCCGGAGCTCCTCGAGTTGCGGCTCCTCGGTGCCGGTGACCTCGGCCCCCCGCGTGCGCAGCTCGCCGAGGACCGCCTTGTGGCCATGGACGGCCTTGCGGGTCGGACGGCTCAGCGCGGACGGCTGGAGCACCGGCAACACGTCGGCCACCGCCTGTGGTCCAACGGCGGTCACGGCGGCCAGCAGCGCCCGGTCGACGCCGACGACGAGCGCGGTACTGACGAGCAACTCGACCACATCGAGCTGTTGCTGCTCGGCCGCAGCGGAGCTCGACGCGCTCTCGAGCCCGCGCAGCGAGACCCGACCGCCGTCGACCACGACGTTCGCGCTGTTGAACGCACCATGCGCGATGCCGGCACCATGGAGGATCGCCAGCTCGCGCCACACGGCGGCCAGCAGCTCGTCGTCGACCGTGGCGGGATCGACATCGGCGAGCGGCGTGCCGGCCGGCACCACGGTGACGATGACGGCGTCGTCGGAGCCGGCCAGACCGGCGACGACCACGTCGGGCACGGCCGAGCCGTCGCGCCGGGCCAGCAGGGTGACGTAGGCCTCGTGCTCCACCTGTTGCTGGCGGGTGACGGTCAGGCTCACGCCGGAATCCCGATACCAGACGAACCGCCACAACCTGGCCGCGAACTGGGCGTCGGCCGCGTCGCGCCCGTAGACCGTCACCGCCAGCGGATCGCCTACCGACGAACGAGCCGTGAACGTCGTCGAGCCCCACGACTGGTGCTCAGCCATCTCGATGTCGGACGCTTGCACCCCGAGCGACGCCAGGCTCTCGGCCACATCGCCGAGCGTCGGCGTGCCGGCCGCCGAGCCGAACACGAGATGTACTGCTGCAGCCGTGCCCCAGCCGAGGACGAACGCCGCCAGCACGTCGAGCGGCAGACCCTCCTCGCTGGCCACCGCTCCGACCGCGCCCATCACGAGGAACAGATGGGCGAACCGTCGCATCGGGCGGGCGAGGTAGGGCGATGCAGTCGACACCATGGCTACTGCGGCGGCCACGCGCACGACCGGGAACCCCGGTGACGAGTCGCTGCCGAAGATCGCCTCCCGGGCGGCATCGGCGTCGGCAGCCCAGCTGAGGGCCAGCCCGAGCATCCACGACGCGACCGCAGCAGTCGTCAGCTCGGCGGCCAGCCGCACTCGGCGGAACGCCAGCGCGAGAACGGCGACGATCGCGATGACGCCGAACGAGCCCAACAGGTACAACGCGTCGAACACAGGAGCGAGCGCGGCCGGCAGCTCGGCGAGCAGGCGGTAGACGTTCTGCTCGATCGTCTCGGTGTTGCGGGCCAACAGCGCCGCCACTGCGACACCCAACGCGGCGAGGAGCACCCGGACGACATCGCTGGCGCGGCCGTCGGCGCGGCTCGTCCGGCGCGAGGCGAAACACGCTGGTTCCCCAACGACGGGTCCTCTGGCCGAGGTGCGGCCGTGCGGGTTCGGTGGCGGGCGCCACGGAGACGTCCAAGCGAGGGCGAGGCTAGGTCGCCTGCCGGGGAGGTTGGGTCATCTCCCCGGCCGCGTCGAGGGCGGTGGCCGGTAGCCTGCGCGCGTCACGCGAACGGGGGAGCCTGCGCATGCAGATCGGGATCTTCGTCGACGGTCAGGATGTCGAGACCCTGACCGAGCAGATCCGGCGGGTGCGAGCCGGAGGGTTCGGCTCGGTCTGGGCCCCTCAGGTCTTCGGCCCCGATGCTCTCACCGCTCTGGCGGTGGCCGCCGCCGAGGTGCCCGACATCGCCCTCGGCACCTCGGTGATCCCCACCTACCCGCGACACCCGATGATGCTGGCCGCCCAGGCCCGCACGGTGCAGCAGGTCAGCGGCGGTCGTCTCACGCTGGGGATCGGCCTGTCGCACCAGCTGCTGATGGAGGGCATGCTCGGGTTCTCGTGGGACAAGCCCGTGCGTCATCTGCGGGAGTACCTCTCGATCCTCATGCCGTTGGTGCACGGCGACCCAGTCGACTTCGAGGGCGAGACGCTCACGGGCAAGGTGGGCCTCGCCATCGCGTCCGACCCCGTGCCTGTCGTGGTGGCCGCCCTCGGGTCGCAGATGCTGGCGGTCACCGGCCGGCTAGCCGATGGCACGGTGACCTGGATGACCGGCCCGGCCACGCTCGCTTCGCACGTGGCCCCCACCATCACAAAGGCGGCCTCCGAGGCCGGCCGCCCCGCGCCGCGCATCGTCGTCGCCCTGCCCGTCGCGGTGACCGACGATCCCGACGATGCCCGGGAGAAGGCCGCCAACCTCTTCCAGGTCTACGGGCACCTCCCGTCCTACAAGGCCATGCTCGACCGGGAAGGCGCGAGCGGGCCGGCCGACGTGGCCATCGTGGGCGACGCGGCGACCGTGCGCTCCGGCATCGAGCGCATCTATCAGGCCGGGGCCACCGAGTTCGTCGCGTCGCTGTTCCTCGACCGCACCCGCACGCTCGAGGTCTTGGCCGAGATCAACAGCTGACGCGACGAGGCGCCATCAGCTCTCTTTCACCTGGAACTCGACTTCGGGAAGGGTGTCGGCAAACGCCGGGCTGAGGTAGCCCGCCATCGAATCGTCGCCGGCGACGAACTCGAGCAGGAACGGGATGCTGAACGTGGCGATGTCGCGGTGGGCGACCTCGATGTCGAGCAGCTCGGGTGTGCAGCCTTCTTCGGCGAAGGCGTCGATGGCCTCGACCAACGGTGCCGGCGCATCAGGCAACTCCGCGGCGAGCTCCTGGTAGGCGCACACGTCGGCGAACGACTGGTGGCCACCGTCGACCAGGTCGACCCGGTAGAGCGGCCGTCCGCTGATGAGCTCCCACGGTCGCTCGGTGTCCTGCGCGATGGGTGTGGTGGTGTCCTTGGTGCCGCTCAACAGCATCGACGGCACGTCGATCGACTGCAGTTCCTCGTCGGACAGCGGACGGGAGTAGGGCGCCATGCCGATGATCGCCCGCACCCGGGCGTCGGGCGGCACGCCTGCGTGGCCGCTCGCAGAGGCCAGGGCGGTGAACCCGCCGGCGGAGTGGCCCACGACCCCGATGCGGTCCGCGTCGAGGGCGCCGGCGAACGGAGCGGTCTCGGCGCTCTCTCCAGCCAGGAACTCCGAGATGAGGAACGCCACGTCGGTGGGTCGATTCACCTGGTTCTCGTCGCTCGATGCCGACGTGCCGAGGAACGAGTCGAACGCGGTGTTGCCCGCGTGATCGGGCGACGCCACCACGAAGCCGTGGCTGGCCAGCAGCTCGGTGAACGACGAGAACTGATAGCGGATGCCCCCGCTGCCGTGTGAGTAGACGACGAACGGGAACGGACCCGACCCGTCGATCGGCACATCGGCCGCCGCCACGTCCGATGCGAACTCCACACCGGGGATGAACGTGTAGACCGACTTCGGCGCCGCCGCCGCGGCCGTCTCGTCGGCGGGATACCACACGTCGACCGTGAGCTCACGGCCGTCACGCGCCGGGTCGGTCACCGTGATCGTGCGCCGACCGACCTGGTAGGGACCCGCCTCGTAGGGGGGCGGGCCCGAAGGGATGGGCGCCACCGTGGTGGTGGCCGCAGCGGTGTCGGTGGACGAGTCGTCGGAGGAACAGGCGCCGAGCAGGCCGGCAACCAGGATCGGCAACGCGACGATGGACAAGACGAGCCGCGACGGTGAGCGCATGGGCGCAGACCCTAACGGGCCGACCCGCCGTCCATCGGCTCAGGAGCCGTAGGGTGACGGGATGCAGCACCGCTTCCTCGGCAACAGTGGCCTGAAGATCAGCGAGATCTCCTATGGCAACTGGATCACCCACGGCAGCCAGATCGAAGACGACGCCGCCCACGCCTGTGTGCGGGCCGCCCTCGAATCGGGCATCACCACGTTCGACACGGCCGATGTCTACGCGGGCACCCGGGCCGAGAAGGTCCTCGGCGACGCCCTGGCGGGGGAGCGACGGGAGAGTCTCGAGATCTTCACCAAGGTGTTCTGGCCGACGGGCTCGGGCCCCAACGACCGGGGCCTGTCGCGCAAGCACATGATGGAGTCGATCGACGGCTCGCTGCGCCGGCTGGGCACCGACTACGTCGACCTCTACCAGGCTCACCGCTACGACCACCAGACGCCGCTCGAAGAGACGATGCAGGCGTTCGCCGACATCGTGCGGGCCGGCAAGGCCCTCTACATCGGGGTGTCCGAGTGGACGGCCGACCAGATCCGCGCCGGCCACGAGCTGGCGGTGCAGCTGGGCGTGCAACTGGTCTCCAACCAGCCGCAGTACTCGATGCTCTGGCGGGTGATCGACGGCGAAGTGGTGCCCACGTGCCGCGAGCTCGGCGTCAGCCAGATCGTCTGGTCGCCCATCGCCCAGGGTGTGCTCACGGGAAAGTACCTGCCGGGTGAGCCGCCGCCCGCCGACTCGCGGGCCACCGACGAGCAGGGCGGAGGCTTCGTGAAGCGGTTCCTGCGCGACGACGTGCTCGAGCGGGTGCAGCAGCTGCGCCCGATCGCCGACGACTGTGGGGTGACCATGGCCCAGCTGGCGGTGGCCTGGGTGTTGGCCAACGACAACGTGGCCTCGGCCATCGTCGGTGCCTCCCGGCCCGAGCAGGTGCACGACAACGTAAAGGCCTCCGGCGTGGTGCTCGACGACGACGTGCTGCGGCGAATCGATGACATCGTGGGGCCGGTCGTGATCGACGACCCGGCCATCACCGCCGAGTTCACCCCCAAGGAACGACCCTGACCGGCTGACGCCGGCGGTCTGAGGAAAGCGAGTTCGAACCATGGCGCATCCGCGCGACGAGGTGGAAGCAGTGGTGGCGCGCTACGTCGAGTTGCGCGAGCGCATCGGCCGAGGCGAAGCGACGTGGACCGCCCTGGCTGAGCTGTTCACCGACGACGCCATCTACATCGATCCGGCGTGGGGTCGCATCGAGGGCATCGACGAGATCCGCACGTTCCTCCACGAGAGCATGGTGGGCCTCGAGGACTGGACGTTCCCCATCGAGTACACCGCGATCGACGGCGACAACGTGGTGATCAAGTGGACCCAGATCCTCCCCGGCGCCCGTCCGGACGGCACCGTCTACTCGCAGTCGGGCTACTCCACGTTGATCTACGCCGGTGATGGCAAGTTCTCCTACGAAGAGGACCTGCTCAACATGACGCACGTGCTCGAGGATCTCGCCGCCAGCGGCTGGAGGCCCGGCCCCGGGTTCAACCTGCCCCCGGCGAATCCCGATCGCAACGTCACCCGGCCCGCATGACCGGCCGCAGCGCGCGCCGCTCGGTCGGTGCGGTCGCCGCCGCCGTGCTGTTGCTCGCCGCCTGCTCGGAATCGTCGACCGAAGCCGACTCGCAGCCGGCATCGACCGAAGCGTCCACCACCACGACGGTGGCCGACGATCTGGTCTTCCCAGGTGCCGAGTGGGACACCGTCACCGCCGCCGAGGCCGGGCTCGACGAGGCCGCGCTCGACGGGCTCGAGACGTTCCTCGGTGAGCGGGGCAGCAACTGCATGACCGTGGTGCGCGACGGTCGCCTGGTCGCCGAGTCCTACTGGAACGACACCGACCCGAGCTCGACCCAGGAGATGTTCTCGGCCACCAAGTCGATGTCGAGCACGGTCGTCGGCATCGCCGAGGAGGAAGGACACCTCGACATCGACCAGCCGGCTTCCGACTTCATCACCGAGTGGAAGGGCACGCCGAGCGAATCGGTCACCATCCGCAACCTCCTCTCCAACGACTCGGGCCGCTTCTGGAGCTTCCAGACCGACTACCGCGAGATGCCGTCGTCGGCAGACTCCACCGCCTTCGCCATCGGCCTCGACCAGCAGTTCGAGCCGGGCACCGAGTGGGAGTACAACAACAGCGCCATCCAGACGCTCGAAGCGGTGGTCGAGCGGGCGACTGGTCGTGACGAGGGCGAGTACGCGCAGGAGAAGCTGTTCGAGCCGATCGGCATGGAGGTCGATCTGCGACGTGACCCGAGCGGCAATCCCCTCACGTTCATGGGGGCCGACACGACCTGCCAGGACCTGGCCCGTTTCGGCCTGTTGTTCCTGGCCGGTGGCCGGTGGAACGACGAGCAGGTCGTGTCCGAGGAGTGGGTGGCCGAGGCCACCACGCCGAGCACCGAGATCAACAACGCCTACGGCTACCTGTGGTGGCTCAACCGGCCCGGCCCGGTCGAGCTGCCCGGTCGCGACGTCGGCGCCAGCGGGCCCATCTGGCCCGATCTGCCCGAGAACGCCTACGCCGCGATCGGGCTCGGCAACCAGATCGTGCTCGTGCTGCCCGACGAAGGCATCGTGGTCACGCGGGCAGGCCAACCCGGCGCCGACATCGGCGCGCAGGGCAACCTCGTGAACGAGATCGGCAAGCAGGTGCTCGCCGCGATCGAGTGACGGGTCGGCTCAGCCAGCCGAGGTCGGGTGGCGGTCGGCCCAGCCGAAGATCGGCTCGAGCTGATTGCCGAGCTGCAGCAGCAGTGCATCGGCCCACGGTGCCCCCGCCAGCTGCACGCCGACCGGGAGCCCGCTGGGGCTCAGGTGGACGGGAAGCGACAGCGCGGGCTGCCCGGTGACGTTGAACAGCGAGGTGAACACGCCCATGGGGAAGCTGTTGAAGAACGCCATCATCGGATCGTCGTCGGCGCCCTCCCAGATCGAACCGCACCGCGGCGGCTCCACAGCCATGGTGGGCGTGAGCAACACGTCGAAATCCCGACCCCAGTTGCCGGCGAACAGGCGCGACATCTCCTGGGTGCGCATCACGATCTCGGAGTAGGTGATCGAGTCGCGTTCGCGGGCCAGCTTGCGCAGCGCGGCGTTGAGCGGTTCGACCAACGCTTCGTCGGTGATCGGGACCCCCGCGCTGGCGGCGTCCCAGATGGCGCTGAAGCACTCGACGAACTCGTCGGCGGGAGGCATCTCGAGTGGGACCTCGACGATCTCGTGGCCCAACCCGGCCAGGGCCTCGCGCGGCCCGTTCGACGGCGGTGATGCACTCGTCGTCGACGGGCATCGGCACGGGCGACTCGGTCATCACCAGCACCCGCACCCGAGCCGGCGCCGCGGCGGCGAGCGTCGACCACGGCTCGGCCGGCGGTGGCGCGTTGTACCAGCTGAGGGGATCGGGCCGACCGATGATGTCGAGCACGGCCGCAGTGTCGGCCACCGTGCGGGTGACCACGCCGTCGGTGGTGAAGCCCTCGGTCTCGTTGGGACCGTTCGGCACGCGGTTGCGGCTCGGCTTGAGGCCCACCAACCCGCAGCACGATGACGGGATCCGAATCGAGCCACCGCCGTCGCTGGCATGGGCGATCGGCGCCATGCCCGACGCGACGGCCGCACGCCGCTCCCCCGCTCGAACCTCCCGGCGTGTGATCGGGATTCCAGGGATTGCGGGTGAAGCCATGGGCCAGGCTCTCGGTGCACGGGATCGTCCCGAACTCGGGAGAGTTGGTCATGCCGAGAAGCACGAAGCCGGAGGCGACGAAGCGCTCGACCACAGGATCGGAGTGTGAGCTGGGCCCGGCGGGCGCAGACCGAGAGCCGTAGGTGGTGGGCCAGCCGGCCACCCGGTTGAGGTCTTTGATCGGCAACGGGACGCCGAGGAACGGCGGCAACGACTCGACCGGCTCGTCGACCACCCGCCGCTCGGCCTGCTTGGCCGCGGCCAGCACATCGTCGTCGGCTCGATGGCAGAACGCATTGAGCTGCGGATCGAGGGCATCGATCCGGTGCAGGTAGAGCTCGGCCAGCTCGACCGGGCTGACGTCTCGCCGCCGCACCGCCGCGGCCAGGTCGACTGCTGGGGAGAAGGGGTCGATGTCGGTCATGGGTTCCGCCTAACTCGCCGCCGCGACGGCGTTCATCTGATCAGTGAGAGTGGCCATGTCGAAGTAGTCGCGCCACAACGAGATGAGGCCGTCGTCGTTCACCACGAACACGCCCGCCACGGGTAGGTCCATCCAGGTCTCGCCGATGCGGAACCGGTCGACCCGCTCGTTCATGATCGTGTCGCCCACCGCGACCTGACGCAGGATGACGAACTCGACCTCGTCGACCGAGACCATCGCCCCGAGGACCGCCTTGATGCCCTCGGGTCCGAAGTTCTTGCCCATCGGCACGTTGTCGTACTCGACGTCGGCAGTGACCAGCTCGCAGGCCGCGTCGAGATCTTTGGCCACCACCCGGCGAACGAACTCGTCGACCACTTCTTCAGGTGTCATCGGCGCAGCCTTGCACGCGGCGAACCAGGCGCGCCTGCTCGACGACCGACACGATCTCAACACCCGTCAAATAGCCAGGGCTGGCGCGGCAGTCGTTCCGGGTCGAACCGCTCGAGCAGCTCGCCCATGCCGACCCGGTAGCCGGGCTCGACCAGCCCGAGGCTCGCCGCCAGGGCGGTCCGCACCGACTCGGCGTCGTGTCCCTCGGCCGCCAGGTCGTCGAGGGTGACGGCCCGGCCGGACTTGGAGAGCCGGTCTCCGTCAGCCGCCAGCACGAGCGGGACGTGGGCGTAGCTCGGCACCGGCAGCGACAGCACGCGCGCCAGGTAGATGTGGCGGGGCGTGCCGGCGAGCAGATCGTCGCCCCGCACGACCTCACCGATCCCCTGGTCGGCGTCGTCGACGACCACGGCCAGGTTGTAGGCGGGCGTGCCGTCGTTGCGCCGCACCACGAAGTCGTCGACCAGCCCGGTGAACCGACCGTGGAGCCGGTCGACGAAGGTCACCTCGGCCGACTCGGCTCGGATGCGCAGGGCCGGAGGTCGGCCAGCAGCTTCGCGCTCGGCTCTCGCCACCCGCCCGAGATCGCGACACGTACCCGGATAGGCACCCTCGGGCAGGTGCTCGTGAGGCGCCGAGGCCGCTTCGCGCACCTCGCGCCGGGTGCAGTAGCAGGGATAGGTCATCCCCCGATCGACGAGATCGGCGATGACGTCGTGGAAGCGTGCGAAGCGCTCCGATTGCCGAACCACCGGTCCGTCCCAGTCGAGCCCGAGCGCACGTAGATCGTGCAGCTGGCCGGCCTCGAACACGCTGTTCGTCGGCCGCGCCTCGAGATCCTCGACCCGCAGGAGGAATCGGGCACCGGCCGAACGAGCGAACAACCAGGCGAGCAGGGCCGTGCGGAGGTTGCCGACGTGCAAGGGTCCGGTCGGGCTCGGCGCGAACCGGCCGTCGTGTCCGTCGTGCCGTCGTGGCCGTGGTGGGCGCCCTGGTCGACCATGGCCGGCGATCATCGCGCAGCGTCTGGCCCCCCGAGCGTTCTGGCCGGCAGAACCTGCGAACCGGTCAGAACCAGGGACGCAGGGGGACCTCGGCGCGGCCTGCCTCGGTGCGGACACCCAGCACCTGGTGTACCTGAATGGTGTTGCGCTCGAACCCGACGGCCGACGCCGCCATGTAGAGGCGCCACACGCGCGCCCGGCCCTCGCCTACCTGGGCCACGGCCTGATCCCAGTTGGCCTCGAGGTTGGCCACCCAACAACGCAGCGTGCGGGCGTAGTGCTCACGGAGGGTCTCGAGATGGCGAACCTCGAAGCCCACCTCTTGCAGCATCGAAACGACCACCCCGACCTCGTGCAACTCGCCGTCGGGGAACACGTAGCGCTGCATGAACGGGCTGTCGATCTTCGACCCGAGGCGAGACCCGGCCGCGGTGAGCAGCCGGCGCCCGACCGCGACCGTGTGCCCGGCGAGCGTGTCGGGTTGGGGATAGCCCGGGCGGCTGATGGCATGGTTGAGCAGCCGTCCCCCCGGCCGGAGCAGCGTGTAGAGGCGGCGCATGTAGGCCTCCATCCGCGCCCGTCCCACGTGCTCGAACATGCCGATCGAGCTGATCGCATCGAACGGCCCGTCGACGACGTCGCGGTAGTCCTGCAGCCGGATCTCGATGAGGTCGTCGAGGCCTGCCTCGGCGACCCGCTTGCGCGCCAACTCGTCCTGCTCGGCCGAGATCGTCACCCCGACCCCTCGTACGCCGTAGTTGGCGGCGGCGTGCAGGAGCATGCCTCCCCATCCACAGCCGACGTCGAGCAGTCGACGGCCCGGCGCCAGACCGAGCTTGCGACAGATGAGGTCGTACTTGTTGGCCTGCGCCTGCTCGAGCGAGTCGGTGTCCGACTCGAACACCGCACACGAGTAGGTGAGCGAGGGGCCGAGCACCATCCGGTAGAACTCATTCGAGACGTCGTAGTGATGCGAGATCGCCTGCCGGTCGCGCGAACGGCTGTGCAGCCACCCCCTCAGTCGCGCTTCCTCCGGCGGTGGCGGAAGGGGCCGAACGCGCTGCCACCCACCTCGCGCAACAACGCCGGCAACACTCCCAGCCGCAACTTCAGCTCGGGATGGTCGGCGGCGAACTCGAGCAGCGCGTAGATGTCGCCCTCGATGTCGATGTCGCCTGCGACGTAGGCCCGGGCGAAGCCGAGCTCGCCTGGGCGGGTCGCCACGCGCGTGAGGGCGTCGGCGCGACGCACCACGACGGTGACGGGTGGCTCGCCGGGACCCACCCGACTGCCGTCGTGCGCTTCGAGGCCGATGGGCAGATCACCACCCACGACGTCTTCGATCAGCGGAGCAAGTGCCACGATCCCTCCCCGTGGTCCAAGCCGTTCCCACCATGCTCCAACGATCGCGACCGAGGTGCAAGCGATTCGAGCCGGAGGTCGTCAGAGCCTGGAACGGAAGCGTTCGGCGGCGCTCTGCCGTGCGGCTCAGCGCATGAGTCGCTTGAGGAGCCGGCGGGCACGGGCCCGGACCGCCGGCGATCCCGACTCGCTCAGCTCGTCGAACGCCACGATGGCCCGGGAACGCAGCTCCTCGTCGTCGTCGGCCAGTTGGGCCAGCGATTCCATGGCGTTGACCCGCACCAGCTTGCTGTCGTCGGACAGGAATCCGAGGAGCAGCTCGGCGGCGGCGGCTCGTTGCGTGTCGTCGAGGGGCACCCGGGGGATCATCTGCACCACATGCCAACGGACTTCTTCCTGGGGAGAGCGCGCCAGGTCGCCGAGCAGTTCGCCCTGACGTCCGTCGAGCAGTTCCGGTCGGCGAGCGGTGACCTTCTCGGCCACATCGGATGCTCGCTTCCGAACGACGGGATCGCGATCGCGGATGGCGGCGAAGACCTCGGCGAAGCGCGTCGGCTCGGCCAGCACCATGGCCACCACTTCGTCTGACCGGCCGCCTGAACTGCGATCGCCGCCGCGCAGGCGGTCGACGATGCTCCGCACGTCATCCACCGACGCGAGGGTACGGTAACCCCACGCGCCGGCGATACTCGCCTCGTCGCGCCTGGCGGGGGTCAGGGATGCGAGGGGCTGGCCGTGTGGTCGGGCAGCTCGAACGCCACCTCGTCCTGGTAGCACCAGAACCAGTCCTCACCCGGCTCGTAGGACTGCACCAGCGGATGGTCACTGGCCCTGAAGTGGGCGGCGGCATGCCGGTTGGGCGAGCTGTTGCAGCATCCGACATGACCGCAGGTGGCACACCTGCGCAGGTGAACCCATCGGCCGCCGATGGCCAGGCAGTCGATGCACCCCTCCGAGTCGGGAGCAGCATCGGTGATGGTGTCGAGGTGCGCGCATTCGACGGGCATACCGGAGAGCGTAGGTCGCGTCAGATCCGCTTGGTGACCTCGAGCCAGAGGTCGCGGTAGGCAGCCGCCGCCCGTCCTCGTGGTGCGAAGGTCGACAGCGGCGAGCGGTGCACTCCCATGCGTTCGACGTCGCTCGAAGCGGGGATCTGCGCATCGAGCAGCTCGGGGCGCTCGGCGTGGGTGTCGGTGATGACCTCGCGATGCAGACGCTTGCGCCGGTCGACCATCGAGAAGAACCCGAGGAGGCTCGGGCGCCGCCTCCAGTCCTCCTCGTCGAGGAAGCTGCGCAGCTGCTCGAACGTGCGCACCGACAGCGTGGTGGGGATGAGGGGCACCAACAACACGTCGGAGGCCTCGAACACGCTCTCGGACACGAGCGAGATGCTCGGTGGGCAGTCGAGAATCACGTAGTCGTAGTCGCGCTTGAGGGGACGGATGAGCTGGGCCAGCCGACGGGTCGGCTTCTTCGCCGTGTCGAGCACCAGATCCATGTTGCGGTAGGAGAAGTCGGCGGGCACGAGGTCGAGGTGGTCATAGTCGGTGCCCTTCACCACGTCGTCGAGCTCGCGCTTGCCGCGCACCAGTCCCTTGGCGCCACCCTTCACCTTGGGCTTCACCCGGAAGTAGAAGGTGGCCGCCCCCTGCGGATCGAGATCCCACACGAGGACACGGGCCCCGTCGGCGGCGGCGAGGTGCGCCAGGTTCACGGCCGTCGCCGTCTTCCCGACGCCGCCCTTGATGTTGTAGCTGGCGATCACCTTCATGCGCCGTCTCCGCCCGCACCACTGCTCGGTGGGAGGGAGCGTACGGCCCGGCGCACCGCCTTCGAGTCGAACCGGTCGAACCGGCTGTCGAAGTCGTCACGGGCCCGCTGCTCACGCTCGACGAGCTGCTCGACCACGAATCCGAGCGCCATGAGGGCGGCGGCGGGCACCTGTTCCTCGTCGAGCATCTCTTGGCCGAAGCGCTCGAGCGAGCCCACCTGCACCTGGCAGTCCTGGTACTCACCGAGCACGTCCTGGAGCACCTTCAGCTCCTTCACCACCGGGCCGACCCCTTCCGCCGGCAGCGCGCTGCCGAAGCACTCGAGCAGGTAACGCAGCTTCTTGGCGTCCTTGCGCAACTCGTGGAGATCCTCTGGATGTGAGTGCTCGTCGATCGACCGACCGTCGCGGATCAATCGCCGGTGCGCTCTTGCGATGCGTTCGGACACCACCGCGGCGGTGCCTCGCGTCGAGTCGGGCTCGTCGATCGTGGCGGTGGGCGCGTCGAGGAACGACTGCCAGTCGTGCAGCAGGCTGGCGTAGCGCTCGGTGTCGAGGTCGGCGACGAGCGATGCGTGAGCGGCCCGTTGCCGGTGCTCGAGAAAGGCGCGGAACGGCTTGAGATCGTCGCGTCGCTCGACGGGCAGCGACTTGGCGAACTCGGGAAGGGTGAGCAGGAACACGTCGAAGTCGCGGGTGGGCGACGTGGCCTGACCGAGCCAGGCGAACTCCTCGCGGAACCGGTCGCGAACTGCGGGCGGCAAGATGTCGCGACCCTGGCCGAGCACCGAACGGGTGCGGCGGACGGCGACCCGGAAGTCGTGCAGGAACTCGGAGTCGATGTCGTCACGGAGGCCTGCCTCGTTCGCCACCAGGGTGGCCAGCAGCGCCCGCAGCACAACGACCCACGAATCGATCGCCGGCGCGTCGGGATCGAGCGACAGCCGCAACTTCGACGTATACGAGCCGGGGGCGTAGCCGGCCGCCTCGAGGGCGGCGACGAGGCCGTCGTCGTGGGCCTCTCGCACGTTGACCTGGGCGCCGATGAGCTCCGCGACGGCATCGGCGCTGCCCTCGTAGCCGCGTACGTCGAACACCTCGATGACCGGTGCGAGCAGGCGACGGCCAGCGATGCGATCGGCGTCGACGACCACCCTGGCGATCGTCTTGTGCTCGCCGTCTACCAGTCGCAGCATCGTGCGCGTGGTTTCGACGGTCACCAGCGGCAGCAGGGCCCGCATCTCGACCACGTCACCGAGCCGCTCGGCGATCGGCCCCGGTGGCAGGTCCCATACGAAGCGGGGCATCTCGTCGACGTCGAGGCGGGCCAATTGCTCGCCCGTGTCGGTGGACCGCCAGACCAACGTGCCCAGACTGCCGTCACGCTGGTGCTCGACCACCAGCTGTCGGCCGAAGAGCCGCCAATCGAACGTGTCGTAGAGCGTGCGCGAGAAGGTGCGGGCGGGTTCGCGTTCGAGACCACCCCGGTCGGCCAGTCCGGCCACCAGCGACGGCAGGTCGCGTGGATCGGCGAGGGAGAACCGGCGCATCACACCGGCAGGCTACTGCGGTCTGATCGCTGCCGACTCTGGGTCCGGCGTCGCTCGAGACGCGACCTCACCGGACGTCGAATCACGCGTAGTGCGGTAGCCGCTCGCCGATCAACCAGGCCAGGTCGTGGCGGTAGGGGTGCTGGAGGACGACCCGCGCCGGGTTGTCGCGGTTGGTCTCGATCACCAGCGCCTCGGTGTCGCGATAGACGCACCACAGCTGTCGCACACCGGTGCGGCTCTTCATCATGTAGTGACCGGTGGCCACTACACCTGGCCAGTAGGCACCGCCCACCCTCCAGCTCAGATCCTTCTTGAGCTCCTCGACCGGAGCCACCCGGGCCGACCTGATCTCGTACATCGAGAGGTCGAGATGGCCCTTCATCGTGAGGATGCGCTCGAGGCCGTTGAAGTCGATCGTCACGTGATCCTGGAAGACGAACACCTCGACACCCATGACCCCAGGCTAGACAGCCATTACCTCGATGCGGGTGTCGTTGAAGGTCGCACCCCCGGCCAGGTCGGACAGCGTGTCGGAGACGAGCGCGTTGGCAGTGATGCCCTCGGGCCACGAGCGCAACCAGAGCCCCTTCGGAAGCGAGGCCACGCCGGCAGGCAACGCGTCGTCGAGGCGCACCGTGACCTCGAGCTCCGCCCGCTCGTTCCACACGCGAGCCCGATCGCCGGTGGCCAACCCTCTAGCGTGCGCGTCGACCGGGCACAGGAGGAGATCGGTCGACGGCGGGTCGAACTCGGCGAACATCGAGTTGATGGTGCGGGCCGAGGCCGGCGTGAGCAGGGTGAGCGGGAACTCGCTGACGAGCGGACGAAAGCCGGGGAGGGCGTCGACCTCGCCGACCGCTTCGGCCACCAAGTGGGCGCGTCGGTCGGGAGTGGAGGGGAAGACGTCTCTGAACTGCACGTGGCCCACGGTGGGCGCCGGCTCGGCGTCGAGGGCGAGCGAGGCCAGCCGGTCAGGTGAGGGATCGAACGCCTCAGCGGAAAGGCCGAGGCGGGTGGCCAGACCGAACGCCACCTCGTCGTTGGTGCGGCTGGCACCGACCCGATCGATCACCGCGTCGAAGCGGTCGACCGTGAAGGTCCCGTAAGGCAGCTGCACATCGGCAGCCTCGAAGTGGGTGGTGGCCGGCAGCACGACGTCGGCGTAGCGGGCGGTGTCGGTGAGCACTTGGTCGTGCACCACGGTGAACAGGTCGGTGCGCGCCAAGCCGGCCAGCACGGCTCGCTGATCGGGGGCCGTCACCGCCGGGTTCGATCCCTGCACGAAGAGCACCGACACGCGGGTTCTGTCGTGCGAGGTGTCGCACAGGGCCGCGCCGATCTGGTTCATGTTGATCACCCGGGCGGGCGGTGGCGGCGGGCCGCCGAGCACTGCACGAGCGAGGTTCTCGCCATCCCAGAGGCTGTTGCCCGAGTCGAGGTGCACACCAGCCCCCTGCTCGCCGAACGCGCCGACCAGCACGGCGAGCGCCAGGGCAGCACGATGCGCTGCACCGCCGTTGCGGTTGCGCTCCATCCCGAACCCCAGCCGGAAGAAGGTCGGCCGGCGGGTGCACAGCAGCTCGACGAGCGCGTCGAACTGCTCGTGAGTGACGCCACAGAGCTCGACGGCGCGGTCGATCGTCCACTCCCGGCAGCCGGCGAGATAGGCGTCGACGCCACTGGCGTGAGCAGCGACGAACTGCCGGTCGACGCCGTCGCGACGTTCGAGCTCGGCGGCCAATGCCAGACCGAGCACCACGTCGGTGCCAGGCCTGACGGCCAGGTGGAGATCGGCGCGCGCCGCCATGCCGGTGCGTCGGGGGTCGACGACCACCAGGGCGGCGCCTCGGCGGCGGGCCTCGGTGACCAACGGCAGGAAGTGGGTGTTGGTCACCGTGGGGTTGGCCCCCCACACGACGACAAGTTGTGACGAGCGCACGTCGAAGAGATCGGCGCCTGGCAGGTCGCCGACGGTCATCTCCCACGCCGCCGATGCGGTGGCCGCGCAGATGGTGCGCTCGACCTCGGTGACACCGAGTGCCTGCCAGAGCAGCGGCGACAGGGCCCGTCTGGCCAGCTTGCCGGCCGACGAGCTGTAGAGATAGGGCACCACGGCCGCCGGGCTCCACCTGTCGATGGCGTTGCGAACCCGGCTCGCGACCAGGTCGAGGGCTTCGTCCCAGTCGACCGGCCGGAACTCGCCGGCCCCCTTGTCGCCCACGCGCACCATGGGCTCGGTCATGCGCTCGGGCGCGTAGACGCGGCGGGCATGGTGCTTCACCTTGTGGCAGATGTAGCCCTGGGTGAGGGGATTGTTGGCGCGATCAAGCGGCGCGGCGTCGACCGAGAGCAACCGCCCGGCCTCGACCTCGACCTCGAGCGAGCACCCGTCCGGGCAGTCGAGCGGACAGGCGGAGCGCCGGGTCTCGATCACCCCTGCAACACGATCAGCCGTTCCTCGGTCATCTCGCGGCGCCGTGTAGGCCGGGCCCTCGCGGGTGTTGCCCGAGTCGCGCAGCCCGCCGTAGGGCATGCTGGTCGGCCCGCCAGGTGGGCACCTCGTTGACGGTGATGCCGCCGAAGTCGAGCGTGCGCGCCGCCTCCAGCGCCCGGCCCAGGTCGGCGGTGAACACGCCGGCCTGGAGGCCGTAGCGCGAGTCGTTCGCGATGCGCAGGGCATCGTCGAAGTTCTCGAAGGACTGCACGCCGAGGAAGGGGCCGAACACCTCGGTGCGGCACACCTCCATCTCGGGCCGCACGCCCGCCAGCACGGTCGGCCGCAAGACGTGGGTGTCGGTGAGGTCACCACCGGTGCGCAGCTCGGCGCCCTGGCCCACGGCCTCGTCGATCCACGACTTGACCCGGTCGGTCTCGCCCCGGTTGATGAGGGCGCTCACGTCGGTGCGCTCGTCGGCCGGGTCGCCGACCACCAGCCCTTCGACCTCGGCCACCAGCGCGTCGGTGAACTGCTCGACGATCGACGCCTGCACGAGCACCCGTTGCACGGAGATGCACGACTGGCCGGCGAACGCGTTGCCGGCCACGGCGATCTTGGCCGCCGCGGCCTTCCAGTCGGCGTCCGCATCGATGATCGACCGGCGAGTTGTTGCCCAACTCGAGGCTCACCTTCTTGCGCGGCGCCGCGCTCTCGGATGCTCCAGCCGACCGGCGGCGAACCGGTGAAGGTGATCATGGCCACGTCGGGATGGGTGACGAGGTGGTCGGCCACCTTGCCGGGACAGGTCACCACGTGCAGCCAGCCCGGCGGCAGGCCGCATTCGTCGAGCAGCAGTGACCCGAGCGCGAGGGCGGTGAGCGGCGTGGCCGAGGCCGGCTTCAACACCACCGGGCAGCCGGCGGCGATCGCGGGCGCGAGCTTGTGGGCCACCAGGTTGAGCGGGAAGTTGAACGGCGATGATGGCGGCCACCACCCCGATGGGCACGCGCAGCACGAACGCCACCTTGCCCACCCCCGCCGCGCTGGCATCCATGGGGATGGTCTCGCCGGTGAGCGTGCGCGCCACCGCGGCCGAGAACCGGAACGTGTCGACGGCGCGGGCCGCCTCGACCCGTGCGGTCTTGATGGGCTTGGCCGCCTCGGCGCAGATGAGCTGGGCGAACTGCTCTTGGCGTTCGGCCAGCAGCGCGGCCGCCCGATCGAGGATGGCGGCGCGCTCGTGCGCCGGCAGCGCATCGCCGAGCAGGCGACCCCGCGCCTCTTCCACGGCGGCATCGAGGTGCTCGACCGTGCCGGTCGGCACCATGCCCACCTCTCGGCCGTCGTAGGGCGACTGCACGAGGGTGGCCTCGTCGGTGGTCACGCGCTTCGATCCGATGCGCATCGGGGTGACGTCCATGGGACTCCAGTGGTCGATGGGACGCTCCGGCGAGCCCGGCGGCGTCGGGTCAGGTGTTCGTGGGGAAGCCGAGGTCGGGGCCGCGGGTATGGGGGTCGGCCCACCGGCTCGTGACCACCTTGCCACGCGTGTAGAAGTGCACGCCCTCGGTTCCGTGCATGTGGGTGTCGCCGAAGAGCGAGTCGTTCCACCCGCCGAACGAGAAGTAGGCCATCGGCACCGGGATCGGCACGTTGATGCCCACCATGCCCGCCTCGATCTCGAACTGGAACCGCCGGGCCGCACCGCCGTCTCGGGTGAAGAGGGCCACGCCGTTGCCGAACGCGTTGGTGTTCACCAGCGTCGACCGCATCGTCGTAGGTGTCGACCCGCACGACCGTGAGCACCGGCCCGAAGATCTCCTCCCGGTAGATCGCCATGTCGGGTGTGACCCGGTCGAACAGGCACGGTCCCAACCAGAACCCGTCGACGCCGCCTTCGGGGGGTTCGAGCCGTCGACCATCGACCACCAGCTCGGCACCGTCGGTCTCGCCCTGGTCGACCAAGCCGCGTACCCGGTCGCGGTGTGCGGCCGTGATGAGCGGTCCCATGTCGGCGTCGGGCTGATCGCCACGGGCCACCCGCAGGTCGACCGCCCGAGTGCGGATGCGCTCGACCAGCTCGTCGCCGATCGAGCCGACCGCCACGACCACTGAGATCGCCATGCAGCGCTCGCCGGCCGACCCGTAGCCCGCGCTCACCGCAGCGTCGGCGGCCTGGTCGAGGTCGGCGTCGGGCAGCACGATCATGTGGTTCTTGGCCCCGCCGAGGGCCTGCACCCGCTTGCCGGCTCGCGCCGCGGTCTCGTAGACGTGGCGGGCGATGGGCGTCGAGCCCACGAAGCTGACGGCATCGACGTCCGTGTGGTCGAGCAGGGCGTCGACTGCTTCCTTGTCGCCCTGGACCACGGTGAACACCCCGGCCGGCAACCCGGCCTCGGCCCAGAGCTCGGCGAGCAGCAGCGAGGCACCGGGATCGCGTTCGGAGGGCTTGAGCACGAAGGCGTTGCCGCACGCGATGGCGACCGGGAACATCCACATGGGCACCATGGCGGGGAAGTTGAACGGCGTGATGCCCGCGCACACCCCCACGGGTTGGCGCAGCGAGAACACGTCGACCTCGGTCGACACCTGCTCGCTGTAGCTGCCCTTCAGCAGATGGGGGATGCCACAGGCGAAGTCGACCACCTCGAGCCCTCGACCGACCTCGCCGAGGGCATCGGCGAACACCTTGCCGTGCTGGGCGCTGATGATCCTGGCCAGGTCCTCGCGATGAGAGGCCACCAGCTCGCGGAACGCGAACAGCACCGCCGAACGCTTGGTGAGCGACGCCGCCCGCCACTCGCCGAACGCGGCCCGGGCCGACGCCACCGCAGTGTCGACGTCGGCGGCCGAGGCAAGGCAAACCTCTGCGGTGACCGTGCCGGTGGCCGGGTCGAACACCGGGCTGCGACGAGCCGACGCGCCCTCCCAGGGCTTGCCGTCGACCCAGTGACCGAGCACGTCTGCCCTGCTCACCTGCCGCCCTCTTCGCGGTCGACGGTGGTGATCACGTCGGTCACGATGGCTGCTCCGGTGTCGGCCTCTTCTGCCGTGAGCGACAGCGGCGGCGCGATGCGCAGGCAGTTGCCGTGCAGGCCGCCCTTGCCGATGAGAAGGCCCGCCCGCTTGGCCGCTTCGAGGGCCCGGTTGGCTGCGGCCACGTTGGGGGTGATGCCGTCGGGGGCCACCAGCTCGATGCCGATCATCAGGCCTCGACCGCGCACCTCACCCACCACGTCGAACTTGTCGGCCAACGGGCGGAGCTGGTCGAGCAGCCGGTTGCCCATGGCGAGGGCGTTGGCCTGCAGGTCGTGCGACAGGAGGTAGTCGAGGTTGGCCAGCGACCCCGCGGCCACCAACGGGTTGCCTCCAAAGGTGGAGATCGAGTTGGCCTGGATGCTGTCCATGATGGCGGCGGGCGCGATGACACCGGCCATCGAGAGCCCGTTGCCGAGGCCCTTGGCGAAGGTGAGCAGGTCGGGCGTGACGTCGTGGGCCTGGTAGCCCCAGAAGTGCTCACCCGTTCGGCCCCAGCCGGTCTGCACCTCGTCGGACACGAAGAGGATGCCGGTCTCGTCGAGCACCCGCTTCATCGCGCCGAACATGCCGTCGGGTGGGATGGTGAACCCGCCGACACCCTGGATGGGCTCGGCCACCAAGCAGGCCACATCGCCCGCGGTCTGCTGGAGCACGTCGCGCAGATCGGCCACGACCGCGTCGATGAAGGCGTCGTCGTCGAGATCACGGAACGGGCTGCGGAAGCGATAGCCGTTGTGCACGTAGTGCACGTTGAAAGGCGTGAGGCTCGACGACGACCAGCCGCGGTTGGCCGTCATGCCCATGGTGGCGAACGAGCGTCCGTGGTAGCTGTTGCGCAGCGCGAGCACCTGGTTGGACCGCCGCACGGTCGACGCCAGCAGCAGAGCGGCTTCGTTGGCTTCGCTGCCCGACGTGGTGAAGAAGACCTTGGCGTCGGCCAGGCCGGACAGTGTCGCCAGCTTCTCGGCCAGGGCGATCTGCGGCTCGATGAGATAGAGGGTCGAGGTGTGGATCATCCGGCCCGCCTGCGTGCGGATGGCGTCGACCACCTCGGGCACGTCGTAGCCGGTCATGGTGGTGAGGATGCCGCCGAAGAAGTCGAGGTAGCGGTTGCCCTCGGCGTCGGTGACGTGGCGGCCGTGGCCCTCGACCAGCGCCACCGGCTCGTCGTAGTAGAGGGCCATCCACGAGGGCAGCACCTGGCGATGGCGGGCGAGCAGGTCGGCGTGCTCGGGCACGAGCTATCGGTCTCCGGTGGGGGACGGACGCAACGGAATCCGTCGTGAACAGGGAATACTCCCCGTGATTCCACGGCAGTCGGGCCAAAAGATCAAGCGAAAGCTCAGCTAGCGTCCGCGAGCATGCCCGCTGTCGTGTCGCCCGACTACGCCGAGGCGGTCCTCTGGCAGGCCCAGATCACCACCCCGCGGGTCGAGCCGGAGCCGCTGCCCGCGTCCGCGGACGTGGTCGTCATCGGGGGCGGCTACGCCGGCCTGGCCGCGGCCCGTGAGTGCGCCCGACGGGGCCTGCACACCGTGCTGCTCGAGAAGGACCCACTCGGACGTGGCGCGTCGACGCGCAACGGGGGCATGGTCATCCCCGAGCTCAAAGCCGGCCCCGCGACACTCGAGCGCCAGTACGGGCCGCTCGGTCGGGTGCTCTACGCGGAGGTCAACGAGGCGTTCGACGAGGTCGAGGCGCTGATCGAGCGCGAGCACATCGACTGCCACTACGCCCGCACCGGCCAGCTCTACCTCGCCCACGCACCCAGGGTGGTGCCCGAGCTGCGCGCCTTCGCCGCCGAGCACCGCGACGAGCTGGGTGAAGACGTGAGCTTCGTCGAACGCGACCAGCTCCTCGACGAGATCGGCTCGACCATCTACCACGGCGGCGTGGTGATCGGTCGCACCGGAGGCCTGCAGCCGGCGGCCTTCCACGCCGGTTTGGTCCGCCTGACCGAGCGCGCCGGCGCGCAGCTCCACGCGGAGACCCCCGCGACGCTCATCGAGCCGCGCGTCGCGCGGTGGCTTCACGGTCACCACCCCGCGGGGTGCGGTCGAGTGTCGGCAGGTGCTGGCCCTGACGAACGCGTACACCGACGGCGTGCTGCCCGACCTGCGCCGAAGAGTCCTGCCGGTCGGCAGCTTCATCATCGCCACCGAGGTGCTCGATGCCGACCTGGCCCGGGCCGTCAGCCCCCGGCACCGCATGTTCGTCGATACGAAGAGCTTCCTCTTCTACTGGCGGCTCACCGCCGACGGCCGCATGGTGTTCGGTGGACGGCGGTCGCTCGCTCCCTCCACCATCGAGCAGGCGCGCGACTTTCTCTACACCCAGATGGTGAAGGTGCATCCGCAGCTGGCCGGCGTGGCGATCGACTTCGCGTGGGGTGGCAACGTGGCCATCACGCTCGACCGCCTGCCCCACGTCGGGCGCAGCGGGGGCGCCTGGTACGCCACCGGATGCAACGGCTCGGGCGTGGCCCTCAACACCTGGATGGGTGGTCGCCTGGCCAGCGTGCTCTGCGGCGACGGTGAGCTCCCGTCGTTCGCCCGGCTCCGCCACCGGCCCATCCCGGCGTGGCGACTGCGCGCCGCGTATCTGCCCCTGGTTGGCGCCTGGTTCCACTGGCACGACCGCGGCTTCTGAGCTCGACCCCGTCGCCATCCCTTGTTCTGGCGTCGGTTTGGTGCGCTGGGCGACACCCACGGACGCCAGAACGGTGGTCGGGGTCAGGGATCGACCAGGGGTCCGTAGGCGTCGGGCCGGCGGGTGCTCAGGAACGGGAAGAGCTCGAGCCAGTCGCGCCGGGCGTCGAGATCGAGATCGGCGACCAACACCGCGTGCTCGTCACGGCCGGCCTGCACCAGCACCCGACCGTAGGGGTCGGAGATGAACGACGATCCGTAGAACACGAGCGGAGCCTCGGCGCCGACGCGGTTGACCGCCACCATGAACGTGCCGTTGGCGATGCCCTGGCCGACGATGACCTGCTGCCACAGCGGCTGGGTGTCGAACGTCGGATGGTCGGGCTCCGACCCGATGGCCGTCGGATAGACGATGAGATCGGCGCCAGCCAGCGAGTAGGCGCGGGACAGCTCGGGGAACCACTGGTCCCAGCACGTCGGGAACCCCACGTGCGCGCCGGCGATCGTGCTGACGGGGAAGCCGGTGTCGCCCGGCAGGAAGTAGCGGTCTTCGAAGTAGCCCTCGGTCACCGGCAGGTGCAACTTGCGGGTGCGGGCCACGAGCGTGCCGTCGGGCGCCACGCAGATCGCCGTATTGAATCCCAAATTGGTGCGTGAAACACCCGTAGGGGTGGTTTCACGCACCAATTTCGGAGAAGCGTGTTCGTAGAGGGAGGCGTGTACGTGCACGCCGTGCTCGGCGGCCAGGTCGGCGGCGAAGCGGTGGGTGGCCCCACCGGGCAGCGGCTCGGGCTCGACGTCCACCTCGGCCGCCCCACGCGGGTCGACCGCGAAGTAGCGCGACAGCGTCAGCTCCTGCAGGCACACCAGTTGGGCGCCTTCGCGGGCCGCCAGGCCGACGCCCTCGGCGAGCACCGCACGGTGCTCGTCGGGGTCGGGGTGCCAGGCGCTCTGCACGGCGCCCACGCGGAACATGCCGCGCTCCGCGGGACGAGCGTGGGCCAACGACGGCGGGACCGAACCTGCGGTCGAGTAGAGACGGAAGTCGCTCACTCCGCCAGCGCGCTGCAGAACCCGGCGAACTGCTCGACGTAGCGGTCGACGTCGGCGTCGGTGTGCTGCACCGACAACGTCCACTGCTCCTCGTCGCCCGGAGTCATGAAGATGCCGCGGTTGAGCGCCCACGGGAACGCCGCGCCGAACAGCTCCGGCTTGGTGGCGAGGAAATCGCGGTAGTTGCGCAGCCGGTCACGCCGGAACGACACCGCGCCCTTGGCGCCCAGGTCGGTGGTGTGGGCGGGGATGCCGCTGGTGTCGATGGCCTGCTGGCAGCCAGCGGCGAGCCGGGCACCGAGGCCGGCCAGATAGGCGTAGGCCTCACGGGTCATCACCTCGGTGAGACACGCCAACCCGGCGGCCGCCACCAGCGGGTTGCCGTTGAACGTGCCCATCTGCGCGGCGCCGTTGGCGATGATGTCCATGACCGCCTTCTCACCGCCGAACGCGGCACCAGGCGTGCCGCCGAAGAGCGCCTTGGCATAACACGACAGGTGGGGCTTCACGCCGTAGCGCTCGGCGGCGCCGCCATAGGCCACGGTGGCCCCGGACTTCACCTCGTCGAAGATCAGCACCACACCGTGCTGGTCGCAAAGGTCGCGCAGCCGCTGGAGATAGCCCGGCTCGGGCTCGACGATGCCGATGTTCATCATCACCGGCTCGAGGATGAGGCACGCGATCTCCGAGCCGCGCTCGGCGAGCAGGCTCTCGAACTGGTCGGCGTCGTTGAAGGGCACCACCAGGGTGAACCGGGCCACGTCGGCCGGGATGCCGAGCGACAACGGCGTCGACGACGGCATGTCGCGCCCGCCGATGGCGTCGGAGTTGGGCACCACCGAGAACATCACCGTGTCGTGGTGGCCGTGGTAGGAGCCTTCGATCTTCACGACGAGGTCGCGACCGGTGGCGGCGCGCGCCACCCGGATGGCGTCCATGGTGGCCTCGGTGCCCGAGTTGGCGAAGCGCACCTCGTCGAGTCCGAAGCGCTCGCAGATCGCCTCGGCCAACTCGACAGTGACCGGTGTGGGCGCTGCGAAGTGCGTGCCGGTGTTGGCCGCGCGGGTGATGGCCTCGACGATCTTCGGGTGCGCGTGGCCGACGATGTTGACGCCGAACCCGCCGTGGAAGTCGAGGTATTCGGTGCCGTCGACATCCCACACGTGGCTGCCGTGGCCCCGCTCGACGTAGACGGGATAGGGATCGCCCGCCTGGAACGACGACGGCACTCCGAGCGGCAGATGCTCGACCGCACGCTCGAACAAGGCCTTGCTGGCCGTGGTGCGCTCGAGCCAGATCGCCATCTCGGCGTCGGCGATCTCGGCGGCGCGCCTCGACAGGTCGGTGCCGGCGATGTCGGTGCCTTCCGAGAGCGGCGCCATCAGAACTTCACCATCACGTGCTTGAGCTCGGTGTAGTGCTCGATGGCCGAGATCGACATGTCCTTGCCGTAGCCGCTCTGCTTGAAGCCCCCGTGGGGCAACTCGGAGACGATGGGGATGTGGTCGTTGATCCACACGGTGCCGAACATGAGCGACCGCGCCATTCGCATCGCCCGGCCGACGTCGGACGTCCACACGCTCGCCGCCAGGCCGTAGTCGACGCCATTGGCCCAGGCCAGCGCCTGATCCTCGTCGGAGAAGCGCTGCACGCTCACCACCGGGCCGAAGACCTCTCGTTGCACGATCTCGCTGTCCTGCGCGGGGTTGGCCACGACCGTCGCCTCGTAGAAGAACCCCGGCCGGTCGATGACCGCGCCGCCGGTCACCACCTCGGCGCCTCCGTCGGCGGCACGGGACACCATCGACGCCACCCGTTCCTGCTGGTCGCGCGACACCACCGGGCCCACCGCGGTGTTCTCGTCGCTCGGGTCGCCGACCGCGAGCGCAGCCACCGCGTCGGACAACGCCCCGACCAGGTTGTCGTAGACGGAGGGGCCGGCCACCACCCGACACGGCGCCGTGCAGTCCTGCCCAGAGTTGTAATAGGCGGCTTCGGCGAGGGTGGCCACCACCGCCTCGAGGTCGGCATCGTCGAACACCACGACGGGCGCCTTGCCACCGAGCTCGAGGTGCACCCGCTTGAGGCTCTCGGCCGCGTTGCGGGCGATGAGCTTGCCCGTCGCCACGTCGCCGGTGAGGGACAGCATCGCCACGCCGGGGTGCTTCACCAGCGCGTCGCCCGCGGTCTCACCCTGGCCGCACAGCACGTTGAACACCCCTGGCGGGAAGATGTCGGCCGAGATCTCGGCCAGCTTCAGCGCCGTGAGCGGGGTGAGCTCGGATGGCTTGAGGATGAAGGTGTTGCCCGCGGCGAGCGCAGGGCCCAGCTTCCAGATGGCCATGTTGAGGGGGTAGTTCCACGGTGCGATGCCGACGCACACGCCGAGTGGATCGCGACGCAGCATCGACGTGTGGTCTTCGAGGTACTCCCCCGCCGCCTGCGTGCCCATGCACCTCGTGGCGCCGGCGAAGAAGCGCAGGTTGTCGACGGTGAGGTCGAACTCGAAGTCGATGATCGACACCGGCTTGCCGACGTTCTGCATCTCGAGCGTCTTCAGCTCGTCGATGTTGTCCTCGACCGCCTGGGCGAGCGCGAGCAGCTTCTCGCTGCGCTCCCGAGGGGTGGTCTTTCCCCAGGAGTCGAACGCCTCGGTTGCGCTGGCCACCGCGGCGTCGACGTCGGTGGCGTCACTCGACGGCACCTGGGCGATGACCTCGCCGGTCGCCGGGTTGACCACGTCGTCGGTCGCTCCGTCCGCCGCTGGCTTCCAGCCCCCGCCGATGAAGTTCTCGTAGGCCACGTCGTCACTCCTCTGATCAGCGCTCGGTCTGCACAGAGCATGCGTCCCGGTACGCGAGCGGTGCAAGGGATTCCATTGCGGAAGTGTTAACTGACGACGGGATCGCTTGCGCACTCGAGGGAAGTCCGCGAATCTGCCTGCGAACGGTCTGAGGGGGCCGTTCGCAACGAGAGGGGCGATCCTGAGCGACCACGGCACCTCGAGCACCGAACCGGTATCGGCCGGCCTCTCCGCCGAGCAGAGCACCGCCGTCGAGCACGGCCGCCCGGTGATCGAGATCGATCACGTCACGAAGCGCTTCGGCGACTTCGTCGCCGTCGACGACGCCAACTTCTCGATCGCTCAGGGCGAGTTCTTCTCGATGCTCGGCCCGTCGGGCTGCGGCAAGACCACGACGCTGCGCATGATCGCCGGCTTCGAGACCCCGACCGAGGGCGCGCTGCGCCTCGAGGGCACCGACGTCTCTCGCACGCCTCCCTACAAGCGCAACGTCAACACCGTCTTCCAGCACTACGCGTTGTTCCCGCACATGACGGTGTGGGACAACGTGGCCTTCGGGCCGCGCAGCCAGAAGGTCGACAAGTCCGAGATCAACCGCCGAGTCGACGAGTTGCTCGAGGTCGTGCGGCTGGGCGACTTCGCCAAGCGCAAGCCAGCCCAGCTCTCGGGCGGCCAACAGCAACGGGTGGCGCTGGCCCGCGCTCTGGTGAACTACCCGAGTGCGCTGCTGCTCGACGAGCCCCTCGGCGCCCTCGACCTCAAACTTCGACACGCCATGCAGTTCGAACTCAAACGCATCCAGCGCGAGGTCGGCATCACGTTCGTCTACGTCACCCACGATCAGGAAGAGGCGCTCACCATGAGCGACCGCATCGCGGTGATGAACGCCGGCAAGGTCGACCAGATCGGTACACCTGTCGACATCTACAACCGACCGGCCACCGTGTTCGTCGCCGGTTTCATCGGGCAGGCCAACCTCTGGCCGTGCCGCATGAACAGCACCGACGGCGAGCTCGCCGACGTCACCGCGCTCGGCACCTCGCTCCCGTCGGCGTGTGGCGACACCCGCATCGAACCCGGTGGTGAGGCCACGCTGATGGTGCGTCCCGAGCGGGTGCGGGTGGCCACCGACCCGATCGACACGGGGGCCTCGGTGGCTGCGACGGTGACCGACCTCACGTTCCAGGGCGCCATGGTGCGCCTGGTCATGGCCGCCCCCGACGGCTCAGCCGTGGTGGCCCACGTCGGGCACGATCACGACCTGCCGCTGCTGCGGCCCGGCGACTCCGTCCACGTGGGCTGGCCGTCCGACGCCTCGCTCGTGCTGCCCGCCGACGACATCCCCACCCCCGCCGACCTCGAAGAGATGCTCGACGAAGGCTGACCGCCCGGCCGCCCCACGTCACCAACCCGACCAACCCGATCCACCAACCGCCCTCGACCGACCACCGACCTGCAACGGACAAACCACACCCAACCCAAAGGGAGCATGCGCCATGGCCCGTCCGAACGAGATCGACCCGAGGGTCCTCAACCAGCTCGCCGGCATGCGAGCGTCGCGCCGACGCTTCCTCGGTCGCGGGGCGGCCACCGCCGCGGCCATCGCGCTCGGACCCGCGTTCCTCGCGGCGTGCAGCGACGACGACAGCTCGACCTCCACCGACGGCACAGTCGCCCAGGACAGCGGGACGCTGCGCATCTCGAACTGGCCGCTCTACATGGTCGACGGGTTCATCGACCGGTCGAGCCGAAGAGCTCGGCTTCTCGGTCGACTACCGGGAGGACTTCAACGACAACGAGGAGTGGTTCGCGAAGGTGCAAGAGCCGCTGTCGCGCCAGCAGGACATCGGCACCGACCTCGTCGTGCCCACCACCTTCATGGCCACCCGCCTCATCAACCTCGGCTGGCTCAACGAGATCAACGCAGACAACGTGCCCAACAAGAGCAATCTGCGTCCCGATCTGCTCGAGTCGCCCACCGATCCGGGCCGGCAGTACACCATGCCCTACATGTCCGGCATGGTCGGCCTCGCCTACAACCGCGACCTGGCCGGACGGGAGATCACCAGCATCGACGACCTCTGGGATCCCGGCGTTCGCCGGGCAGGTGTCGCTGTTCTCCGACTTCCAGGACGGCCTCGGCATGATCATGCTGTCGCAGGGCAACACCCCGGTGGAGCCCACCACCGAGGCCGTGCAGCAGGCCTCCGACAAGGTGGAGGAGGAGTCGAGCAAGGGCCAGATCCGGCGCTTCACCGGCAACGACTACATCGACGACCTGGCCGCCGGCAACCTGGTGATCGCGCAGGCCTACTCCGGCGATGTCGTGCAGCTCCAAGCCGACAACCCCGCACTCGACTTCGTCGTGCCCGAGTCGGGCGCCACCACGTTCGTCGACACCATGGTGATCCCCTACACGTCGAAGAACCAGGCCGGAGCCGAAGCCTGGATCAACTTCGTCTACGACCGCACGAACTACGCCGAGCTGGTCAACTTCGTGCAGTACGTGCCGGTGCTCTCCGACATGACCGAGGAGCTCGAGAAGCTCGATCCCGAGGTCGCCGAGAACCCGCTGGTCAACCCGACGCCGGAGATCATCGAGAAGCTCTACGGCTGGGCACCGCTCACCGACGAGCAGGAGCAGGAGTACGCCGGCATCTACCTGCAGGTCACCGGGGGGTGAGCGGCCGCACGTCGTCGCAGACCGCTCGGTCACCGGTCGACCCGGAGCCGAGCTGACATGGCCGGCACAGCCGCCAGCGGGCGCCAGCGCAACAAGGCGGCGCCTTATCTGATGATCCTGCCCGCGCTGGCCTACCTGGCGGTGTTCTTCGTGGTGCCCTTCTGGGCCCTGCTGCGCACGTCGCTGTCGACCAACACTGGCTCGGTGTTCGTGCCGACGCTCGAGTTCTCGTGGGAGTGGAGCAACTACACCGACGCCTTCAGCCGGTTCTCCGACCAGATCACACGGTCGTTCGTCTACGCCAGCATCACCACGGTCGCCTGCCTGCTGATGGCCTACCCGTTGGCCTACGTCATCGCGTTCAAGTCGGGCCGCTACAAGAACCTGCTGCTGGGCCTGGTGATCCTGCCGTTCTTCGTCACCTTCCTCGTGCGCACCCTGGCCTGGAAGACCATCCTCTCCGACGACGGCGTGCTGGTCTCGGTGCTCGACACGATCGGGCTGCTCCCGCAGGAGGGGCGTCTGCTGGCGACGAGCTGGGGCGTGATCGGCGGGCTCATCTACAACTTCCTGCCGTTCATGATCCTGCCGCTCTACGTGAGCCTCGAGAAGATCGATCCCCGACTCGTCGAGGCGTCGCGCGACCTCTACTCCAACGCGTGGCGGGGCTTCCGCAAGGTGGTGCTCCCGCTGTCGATGCCGGGCGTGTTCGCGGGCAGCCTGCTCGTGTTCATCCCGTCGAGCGGCGACTTCATCAACGCCGAATACCTCGGCAGCACCCAGACCACGATGATCGGCAACGTCATCCAGAACCAGTACCTGGTGGTGAAGGACTATCCGAGCGCGGCTGCGCTGAGCTTCGTGCTGATGGCCATCATCCTCGTCGGCGTGCTGGCCTACACCAAGGCGCTCGGCACCGAGGACCTCGTATGACGTCGAGCCCGGCGGTGCGGCCATGACGATGCAGGAGGCACTTGTCGATGCCGAGATGTTCGGCGACGACGAGTTCCAGAAGCCGCGGCGCCGACGGGCCGGACGTCCCGGACGAACCGGCGACATCGCGCTGCGCGTCGTCGCCGGGCTCGTGCTCGTCTACCTGTTCATCCCGATCGCCATCATCATCCTGTTCTCGTTCAACAGCCCAGAAGGCAAGTTCAACCTCGTCTGGAAAGGCTTCACCCTCGAGAACTGGGCCGACCCGTTCAAGTACCCGCAGCTCACCGACGCCCTCAAGGTCAGCCTGCAGGTGGCCGCCGTGTCGACGTCGATCTCGGTCGTGCTGGGCACGCTGGTGGCGCTCGCCCTGGTGCGCCAGCGTTTCACCGGCAACAAAGCCGTCGAGAACTTCCTCGTGCTGCCCCTCACGGCGCCCGAGGTGGTCATGGGCGCCTCGTTGCTCACGCTGTTCCTCGACTGGGGCCAGGCCACCGGGTTCCGCACCATCGTGCTCGCCCACATCGGCTTCCAGGTGAGCTTCGTGGCGATGACGGTGCGCGCCCGGGTGCGCGGCTTCGACTGGACGCTCGAAGACGCAGCCATGGACCTCGGTGCCAACCCGGGCCGCACGTTCTTCCGGGTGACCTTGCCGCTCATCGTGCCCGGCATCGTGGCCGCCGCGATGCTGGCGTTCGCCCTGTCGCTCGACGACTTCATCATCACGTTCTTCACCAGCGGCTCGACCGTCACCTATCCCCTCTACGTGAACGCCGCCACCAAGACAGGACTGCCGCCACAGATCAACGTGCTCGCCACCACCATCCTCGTCGTGAGCCTCGTGCTGCTGGCCGTGGGCACCCTCTGGCAACGCAAGCGCACCGGCGCCCGCACCTGAGTCGGCTCCCATGACCGCGGTCGAGAGCACCGAGCTCGAGCAACTGGCCGAGCGCCACCTCTGGGGTCACTTCTCGCGGCTCGGCACCGGCGAGCTGTCGATCATCAGTCGGGGCGAAGGCTGCTACGTGTGGGACCAGCACGGCACCCGCTATCTCGACGGCCTGGCCGGGCTGTTCACCGTGCAGGTGGGCCACGGGCGCACCGAGTTGGCCGACGCGGCCGCCAAGCAGGCCGCCGAGCTCGCCTATTTCCCGATCTGGACCTACGCCCACCCCACCGCCATCGAGTTGGCCGCCCGGCTCGCCGGCCTGGCTCCGGGCGACCTCAACCGCGTGTTCTTCACGACCAGTGGCGGCGAAGCGGTCGAAGCCGCCTGGAAGCTGGCCCGCCAGTACTTCAAGACCATCGGCCAGCCTGGTCGCTACAAGGTGATCGCGCGCGACGTCGCCTATCACGGCACCACCATGGGCGCCCTCGCCATCACCGGGCTGCCGTCGCTCAAGGCCCCGTTCGAGCCCATCATGCCCGGCGCCTTCCATGTGGCGAACACCAACCGCTACCACTGCGTCACGTGCGCGAACGCCTCGGCGTGCACGCTGGCGTGCGCCGACGAGATCGCCACCATGATCGAGCGCGAAGGCCCCGACACCGTGGCGGCGGTGTTCCTCGAGCCCGTGCAGAACGCGGGCGGCGCATTCGTGCCCCCGCCCGGCTACTGGCAGCGCGCCCGGGAGATCTGCGACCACTACGGCGTGCTGCTCGTGTCCGACGAGGTCATCTGCGCGTTCGGCCGTCTCGGCACCTGGTTCGGTGGACAGCGGTTCGACTATCTCCCCGACATCGTCACCTGCGCCAAGGGCCTCACCTCCGGCTACGCACCGCTCGGCGCGGTGATCGCCCGTGACTTCCTCGCCGAGCCGTTCGTCGGTGGCGGCGAATCGTTCCTGCACGGCTACACGTTCGGCGGCCACCCGGTGAGCTGCGCGGTCGGCCTGGCCAACCTCGACATCCTCGAGAACGAGGGCATCGTCGACCGGGTGGCCGACCTGCAGGACACGTTCCGCGACACGCTCGAAGCGGCGATCGGCGACCTGCCGATCGTGGGCGAGATCCGCGGCACCGGTTACTTCTACGCCATCGAGTTGGTGCGCGATCGCGAGACGCGCGCCGAGTTCGATCACGACGAGAGCGAACGGCTGCTGCGCGGCGTGCTGTCGCCCCGCCTGTTCGAGCTCGGGCTCATCTGCCGGGCCGACGACCGGGGCGATCCCGTGATCCAGCTGTCCCCTCCGCTCATCGCCGGGCCCGAGCAGTTCGACGAGATCGCAACGATCCTGCGCACCGCGCTCACCGACGCAATGCGAGCCATGACATGACCCAGATCCGACGACGATCGAGTGACGGACGACCGAGTGGCCGACGAATCGTGGAGGTGACCAGATGAGTCCCGCGGTCGTGGGTGTGCCTCGCGAGGTGAAAGCCGACGAGCACCGAGTGGCCATGACGCCCGACGGCGTGCGCGAGGTCGAGCAGCACGGCGTTGCGGTGCTCGTCGAAAGCGGCGCCGGTGCCGACTCCGGGTTCCCCGACGAGGTCTATCGACGCGCCGGCGCCGAGATCGTGCCCGGCGCGGCCGACGTGTGGGAGCGCGCCGACATCGTGTGCAAGGTGAAAGAGCCCCAGCCGTCGGAGTTCGACCTCATGCGGCCTGGATCGTGCCTGTTCACCTATCTGCACCTGGCCGCCTACCCGCAGGTCGCCGACGCTCTGCTCGAGCGCAAGGTCACGGGCATCGCCTACGAGACCGTGCAGCAGCCGTCGGGCGCACTGCCGTTGCTCGCCCCGATGAGCGAGGTGGCCGGCCGCATGAGCGTGCAGATCGGCGCCCACTTCCTCGAACGCCACAACGGTGGTCGGGGTGTGCTGCTCGGTGGTGCGCCCGGTGTGCGCCCGGCACGGGTGGTGGTGCTGGGGGCGGGCAACGTCGGGTGGAACGCCGCGTGGATGGCGGCCGGCCTCGAAGCCGAGGTCGACCTGCTCGACAAGAACGTCGACCGGCTGCGCTATGTCGACCAGATCCAGATGGGTCGGGTCACCACCCTCACCTCGAACCGGGGCTTGATCGAGCGCACCGTGGTGGAGGCCGACCTGCTCATCGGTGCCGTGCTGGTGCCCGGCGGCCGGGCGCCGGTGCTGATCGACGAGGACCTCATCCGGGCCATGAAGCCGGGCGCAGTGGTGGTCGACATCGCCATCGACCAGGGCGGTTGCATCGCCACGTCGCGCGAGACCACGCACCACGATCCCGTCTACGAGCAGCACGGCGTGCTGCACTACTGCGTCGGCAACATGCCCGGCGCGGTGCCCAACACGTCGACCTACGCCCTGACCAACGTGACCCTGCCCTACCTGGCCGAGCTCAGCCGCCTCGGCGTCGTCGAGGCCGTGCGCAGCGATCCCACGCTCGCACTGGGCGTCAACACCGCGGCCGGGCATATCGTCAACCCGGTCGTGGCCGAAGCACTCGGCAAGCCAGCCGGCGACGTGCACGACCTGCTCCAGACCACCCCCAGCTGATCCGACGAGCGAACCGCCCATGACGCCTCGCACCCCCATGCCCGATCGCAACCGCAACCCCCGCGGCGCGGTGCCCCGCCATGCCGCCGCGGCACCGACCGATCGACCCCGAGTCAAAGGCGGCCTGGTGCCGAGCGTGCTCGCCAACGGTGGACCCGTCACCCTCGACAGCATCGACAAGGCCATCATCCGCGAGCTGCAGGTCGACGGCCGCATCGCCTACGCCCAGCTCGGCCCGAAGGTGGGGCTGTCGCAGGCGGCGGTGCGTCAGCGGGTGCAGCGCCTGATGGAGAGCGGTGTGATGCAGGTGGTGGCGGTCACGAACCCGCTCCTGCTCGGCTTCAAGCTGCAGGCCATGATCGGCCTGCAGGCCGAGGGTGACCTGCGGCCGATCGCCGCCAAGCTGGCCGATGTGCCCGAGGTCGACTACGTGGTGATCACGTCGGGCCGCTTCGACCTGCTGGTCGAGGTGGTGTGCCAGGGCACCGAGGAGCTGCTGGCCCTCGTGAACGACGTCATCCGCTCGCTGCCCGGCGTGCGCACGGCCGAGACGTTCACCTACCTCCACCTCGAGAAGCAGACCTATAGCTGGGGCACCGCCTAGCTAGCCGGGGCACCGCCAGCTAGCCGCCGAACCGCCTGGGTAGCCGGGGCACCCGAACCCCCGTTCCCGTGGCCACCAAACCCCACGAAATTGGTGCGTGAAACCACCCATGCGGTGGTTTCACGCACCAATTTCGGGAGGGAAGGCGGCGCGCAGGGATGCGTCGAGCGCCTCGACGCACTGGTCGAGCTGGTCGTCGGTGATGACGAGGGGCGGGCAGAACGCCAGGTGCGCCACGCCGATCGGCCGGGCGATGACCCCGCGTTCGAGCAGGCCCGTGCGCACGTCGAGCGCGCTCACGTCGGGGTTCATGCTCACCGCCCAGATGCCGCCCTCGCCGCGTACGGCCCCCACCAGGCCCTCGTCGGCCAGGGCGGTGAGCCCTCCGCCGAGGCGATCGGCGATGCGCGCCGCACCCGCGAGCAGGTGCTCGTCGCGCAGGATGTTGAGGTTGGTCGTGCCGGCCACACACGACGCCGGGTGCCCGCTGTAGGTGAAGCCGTGACGCAACACGAACTCCGGATCGGCTTCGAGAGGCGCCAGCACCTTCGGCCCGACGATGACACCGCCGAGTGGCTGGTAGCCCGACGTGACGCCCTTGGCGAACGTGATGAGATCGGGCGTCACGTCGTAGTGGACGGCGCCGAACCAGCTGCCGAGGCGGCCGAAGCCGGTGATGACCTCGTCGAAGATCAGCAGGGCGCCGTACTGATCGCACAACGCGCGCAGTCCCTCGAGGTAGCCCGGGGCCGGCGGGAACACACCGGCAGCGCCGAGCACCGGCTCGGCGATGACGGCCGCCACGCGATCGCCGTACTCGGCCATGAACGCAGTGGCCTCGTCGAGATCGTGGGGCGCGGTGTGGCACACGTCGGCCAGCAACGGGCCGAAGCCCTGCTTGTTGAGCGGCAGACCCTGCGCCGACATCCCGCCATAGGTGACCCCGTGGTAGGCGTCGTGACGGGCCATCACGATCGATCGCTCCGGCTGACCCTGCAACGTGAACGCCAGACGGGCCAGCTTCAACACCGTGTCGACCGCCTCGGAGCCCGAGTTGGTGAGGAACACCCGGCTCCCGGCGATGGGGCTGAGCTCGGCGATGAGCTCGCACACCTCGTCGGCCCGAGGGTTCGTGAAGATGTCGAAGGTGTGGAAGGCGTCGAGCTCGGCCAACTGGCGACCGATCGCCTCGGCCATGTCGGCTCGGCCGTGACCGATGTGCGAATACCAGAGGCTGGCCAGGGCATCGACATAGGCATTGCCCTGGTCGTCGTAGACCATGGCCCCCTCGCCGCGCACGATGTTGATGAAGCCTTCGAACGCAGGTTTGGCGAACGGATGCAGGAACGCGCGGCGGGCCATGGCTGCAGTCTGCCCGACCTCGCCGGCCGACGCGTAGCGTGAGCCCGTGCGTGTCGGCGCCTACCCAGGCTCGTTCAATCCACCAACCGTGGCCCACCTGACGATCGCCGAGGCCGCGGTCGAGCAGTGCCGCCTCGAGCGGGTCGACCTGGTCGTCTCGGTGGTGGCGCTCGGCAAGGAGGACCACCCCGATCTCGTGTCGGTCGAGGCCCGGGTCGAGGTGCTCGAGCGCATCGCGTCGACCCGGCCGTGGCTGAGCGTGGTGACCACCGAGGCGCAGCTGTTGATCGACATCGCGGCCGGCTACGACGTGCTCGTCCTCGGCGCCGACAAGTGGGCCCAGGTGCTCGATCCGTCCTGGTACGGAGGTCGAGCCGAGCGCGACGCCGCGCTGGCTCGGTTGCCCACGGTGGCCGTGGCCCCCCGCCCACCCCATCCGCTGCCTCGCTCCGGGGAGACCAGCGGGGTCGACAGCGTGGTGCTCGACACCGATCCTCGGCACCACGACGTGTCGGCCAGCGCGGTGCGCGCCGGTCGCATCGAGTGGCTCGCGCCGGATGCGTCGCACCACGCGTGGCAAGCTGACAGGGCCTTGGGGGAGGAGGAGCGCTCGTGAGCCAAGCCGGTGAGCACAGCCCGCTGGGTCGGGCGCGACAACGACGGGAGGCCCTCGCCGAGGCCGCCGACGCGCTCGACGACGCCATCACGCGCCCGGCCGGTGACGCACCGGCGTGGCAAGAGGGGGTGCGCGCCGCCGTCACTGCCGTGAGCGATGCCCTCGACGCGCACATCGACGAGGTCGAGGGGCCCGGTGGCCTCTACCAGGAGATCATCGCCCGCACCCCGCGGCTCGCCCATCAGGTCGAGGTGCTCGAGCGCGAGCACGTCTCGCTGCGGGCCGATCTGGCCAAGCTCACCCCGTTGCTGGCCGAGCCCCAACGGCCCGACCAGATCGCGCAGCTGCGCGAGGAGTCGGTGCGTCTGCTCGGCGACATCAGCCGGCACCGGCATCGGGGAGCCGACCTGGTGTTCGACTCTTACGATCTCGACATCGGTGGCGAAGGCGACTGAGGCCGGCCAGGACGGCCGACCCGACGACACCGAGGCCGGCCAGGACGGCCGACCCGACGACACCGAGGCCGGCCAGGACGGCCGGTGGTTCTGGTGGGCGGTGGCGGCGGTGACGGCGGTGGGCCTGGCGATCCGCGTGTTCTACGCGGTGGAGTGGCGCATCGATCGCCCGCTCGGCGGCGACGCGCTCTTCTACCACGGAGCCGCCAACCTGCTGGCGGGCGGACGCGGGTTCGTGAATCCCTACGTGTTCGTCGACGACGGCATCCTGCGCCAGGCGGCCGACCATCCGCCGCTGCAGACGGTGTACCTGGCCGCCTGGTCGTTCATGGGCCTGCGCTCGGCCACCGCCCACATCTTCGCCAGCGTGGTGCTGGGCACGGCCACCATCGTCATCGGCGCGCTGGCCGGCCGGGCGATCGGCGGCGCCCGGCTCGGTGTGCTGGCTGCGGCCTTCCTCGCCGTCTACCCGAACGTGTGGCGTCATGACGCGCTGGTGATGGCCGAGACACCGGCCATGTTCGCCACGCTGCTGACGGTGTGGTTGGCCTATCGCTACCTGGCCCGACCGAGCGCGTGGCGATTGGTGGCCGTGGGCGCGGCGGTCGGGCTGGGTGCGCTCGCTCGCTCGGAGCTGTTGCTGCTGTCGTTGCTGTTGGTGGTGCCGCTGGCACTGCTCACGCGGGACGAGCCATTGCGCCGGCGGGTCGGTTGGCTGGCGGCCGCCGCGGGCGGGTGCGTCGTGGTGTTGGCGCCGTGGACCGTCGCCAACCTGGTGCGCTTCGATCACCCGGTGCTGTTGTCGAGTCAGGCCGAAGTCACCTTCGCCACCGCCAACTGCGAGAGCACCTACTACGGCGAGCTCGTCGGCTACTGGGACCTCTCGTGCGCCGATCGTCTGCTGGAGCAGGCCGGGCTCGAAGCACAGGATCCGGCGGCTGCCGATCTGCTGCGCGACGAGGGCACCACGTTCGTCCGCGACAACCTCGACCGCGTGCCCGCGGTGGTGGCGGCCCGGCTCGGCCGACTCGTCGGGCTCTACCGTCCACACCAGCAGGCCGCCATCGACGTGTTCCTCGAGGGCAACACCAACGCGGTCGCCCAGGCCGGTCGATGGACGCTCTATCCGATGATGGCGCTGTCGGTGGCCGGCGCGTTGGTGTTGCGCCGACGGCGCACGCCCATCTATCCGATCGTCGCACCCATCGGTGTGGTGGTGATCAGCGTCGTCGTGCTCTACACGGCCACCCGGTTTCGGGCGCCGGCCGACGCGGTCATGTGCCTGCTCGCCGCCGCGGCAGTCGACGGGTTGGTGCGATGGTGGCGCTCTTCGCGATCAGCCGCCGGACGCTCGTCCAGGGGGCCATCGACCAGGGGGCCATCGATAGGCCGAGGGGCGGCGGTTGGCGACGCTGGGCAGCACGCGTCGCACACGCCCGAGCTCGTCGAGGTCGAGGTCGGCCACCGCGACACCCTCGACGTCGCCGGCGTCGGCCAGCACCCGACCCCAAGGGTCGACGATCAGTGAATGCCCGTGGCGGGCGATGCCATCGGCACTCGTGCCGCACTGGTCAGGCGCCAGCACGAACACCTGGTTCTCGACGGCGCGGGCCCGCAACAACAGCTCCCAGTGGTCGCGACCGGTCTGGGCGGTGAACGCGGACGGCACGGTGAGCAGCGATGCGCCGAGCAGGGTGAGGATGCGGTAGAGCTCGGGTGAGCGCAGGTCGTAGCAGACCGACAGGCCGACGACGAGGTCGTCGACCGTCGTGGTGACCAGCTCGTCGCCAGGGGTGTAGAGGTCGCTCTCGTGGGTGCCCGCGCCTTCGATGTCGACGTCGAACAGGTGCACCTTGCGGTAGTGCGCGGTCAGCTCGCCCGTCGGTGCGACCAGACACGACGTGTTGAAGAGATCGTCGCCGGCCCGCTCGACGAAGCTGCCGGCCAGCACCCAGATGCCGTGGAGGCGAGCCAGGTCGGCCGCCCACGCCACCGTGGGGCCCTCGAGCGGCTCGGCCCCGGCACGCAGGTCGCGCCCCGACCCGAGGAAACCGAACAGCTCGGGCAGCGCCACCAGCCGGGCGCCCGCGGCCGCCGCCTGGCCGATCAGCTCGGCCGCCACGCGATGGTTGCGCTCGCGATCAGACGTGCTCTCGATCTGCACCGCCGCCACCCGCATCATCGCCTGCTCACGTCCACAACCTCCCCAACCTCTCGAACCTCTCCGAACCTCTCCCAAATCGGTGCGTGAAACAACCGTATGGGTTGTTTCACGCACCAATTTCGCTAGGCGGGGGTCAGATCGTCAGCGTCAGGCTCCGGATGGCGATGACTCTGCCTTGGCCGTCGAGGACGTCAAGGAAGTAGCGATGGACGCCGGCAGCCGCGCTGCAGGACGACCCGCTGTTCAGACCCGGGCACACGACGATCGACCCTGCAAGCGCCGTCGCTGACCCCCAGCCCGGTTGGGCGTCGACCGACGGGGGACGGAGCCGCACCGAAGCTGCGCCTCCGCCAGACACGGACCATTCGAGCGTCGGCGCGCCCGGGTCGATCATGATCCAGCCGTTCCCTGGAGCGGGATCGGACACCACGAAGCTGACGCTCAACGGCGTGGTGGCTGGGGGCGGGATGGGGTTGACGGGATTGGGGGCCGGGGGCTGCGGGTCGGGCGTGAGGGCGCCCGGGTCGACGATCGTCGGGGGGACGGTCGTCGACTCGCCGGGGGGCAGCAGGGAGTCGGGCACGGTGTCGTCCGACTCGGCGGCCTGCGACGTGGGGGTCTGGGTGGTCGACGTGGCCCTGCTGGTCGAGGTCGACTGGCCCGCCGCGGTGGCGACCTCGCCGTCGACCAGGCCCTCGTCGGGGCGCTCGGCCAGCAGCACACCCACCGCCAGCAGCACCAGCACGAGGGCGACACCGCCCATCACCAGCGCTCGACGCACCGGGTGCGGTCCGGCGCTCAGGTCACCGGGTGCGTCGTCGTCCGCGGGAGCCTCTTCGATCGTGCGGCCGTCGCCGAGCGAGATGGCCACGTGGGCCCCGCCCGCTGTCGCTGCGTGGGCCGAGCCACCCATCGGCACGCCGGCCCCCTCGAGTGCGGCGGCGGTCTTGGCCTTCAGCAGCACCGGCGCGGCGAGCAGCGGCACCGACGCGAACATCGCGGCAGGCTGCAGACGCAGCTCTCGCCGCTCGGAGCACTGCTCGCAGTCGGGCGCGTGCTTGTCGGCCAGGCGCACCGCTTCGGCATCGAACCGAGTGACACCCGCCGAGGTGAGCAGCGCGTCGAGTTGGTCGCACGCGGGCCTCGATCCGTTCCACAGCACCCTCGCCTGCACGGCGGTGGCGAAGCGCTTGCGGATGCGATGGCAGAGCTGGTTGGCGGCGTTGCGGTTGACGCCGATGACCTCGCCGATCTCGGCGGGGCTCATGCCGTAGCGCAGCTGCAGGTCGAGCACTTCGGCGTCGCGCTCGCCGAGCGTGGCCGCCGACTCGCGCACCAGCGCCACCATCTCGGCGTCGGCCACGAACTGTTCGGGGTCGTCGAGTCGGCTCAGGCGGTCCTCGACACCGAACCCGCTGGGGGCCGAGACCGGTGACGAGCCCACCTGCTCGATCATCGACATCCCCTCGTCGTCGACCGGCCGGCTACGGGCCTCCTTCTTCTGGCGGTTGAACGACGCGTTGCGGGCGATGCGCAGCAACCAACCGCCGAACGCATCGGTGTTCTCGAGGGTCGCCAGGTTCTTCCACGCCGAGAGGAACGCGTCCTGGGCCACCTCGGCGGCCACCTCGTCGTCGCGCACCACGCCTCGCGCCAGGTTGAACACCCGGTCGAACCAGGCGTCGTAGAGGCGGCCGAAGGCCTGCTGGTCGCCAGCAAGAGCCGCCTCGACCCACTGCGCATCGCGGGCCCGGCTGGCGGCGAGGTCGTCAGCAGGAGCGCCTGGTGGCACGTCGTCCATAGGGCTGGGTCCATTGTGACGCATCTCCGCCTCGAGGTTCCGGGCAGGCCCGTCCGGCCCGTTCACCCCTCCTGACCGCTGAGACGCCCCGCGCTTACGCGCGGCCCTCAGTGCTCGACGGCGTAGTCCTCGAGGAGGCGCCGCCCGATCACCATCTTCTGGATCTCGTTGGTGCCCTCGCCCACGATCATCAGCGGCGCGTCCCGGTAGAGCCGCTCGATCGGGTACTCGGCGGCGTAGCCGTTGCCGCCGTGGATGCGTAGCGCCTCCTGGCAGATCTCCCAGCACATCTCCGAGCAGAAGTACTTGGCCATGCCGGCCTGGAGGTCGGCCCGCTCGCCGGCCTGCTTGCGTTGCGCGGCGTCGAGGCTCATGAGACGGGCGGCCTGCAGCTTGGTGCCCATCTCAGCGAGCTTGAACTGGATGGCCTGGTGTTGCGCGATGGGGCGACCGAAGGTCTGGCGCTCCTGCGCGTAGCGGATCGACTCCTCGAACGCCCGGCGGGCCACGCCCACGGCCCGCGCCGAGATGTTGATCCGGCCGAGCTCGACGGCCGCCATCATCTGGCTGAATCCGGCTCCCTCCTCGGCACCGAGCAGGTTCTCGGCCGGCACCTTGTGATCGCTGAACGTGAGCTCGATGGTCTCGACGCCGCGATAGCCGAGCTTGTGGATGTTGGGGCCCACGGTGATGCCCTCGAACCGGTCACCCGGCTCCTTCTCGACGAGCAGCACGCTCATGCCCCGGTGCGGCGGATCGGTGTCGGCGGTCTTCACCAGGGTGACCACCAGCCCCGCCTGGCGACCGTTGGTGAGCCACATCTTGGTGCCGTTGACGTTGTACTCGTCGCCGTCGCGCGTGGCGTGCGTGCGGATGGAGGCCACGTCGCTGCCGGCGTCGGGCTCGGAGAGCGAGTAGGCGGCCCGGATCTCTCCGGTGGCCAGCCGAGGCAGGAAGCGTTGCTTCTGCTCGTCGGTGCCGAACGTCTTGATGAGGAAGCACGCCATGAAGTGGGTGTTGAGGAAGCCGCTCACGCTCATCCACCCGTAGGAGAGCTCCTCGACGATGTGCACGTAGGTGACGATGTCGAGGCCGAGACCGCCGTACTCCTCGGGCACGGTGATGCCGAAGAGCCCCAGCTCCTTCATCTGCTCGACCAGCGCCTCTGGATAGATGTCGTCGTGCTCGCACGCGGCCGCCGCCGGGATGATCTCGTTGGCGGTGAAGCGGCGCACCACGTCGAGCAGCTCGGCGCGGATCGCCGCGTTCGGGTCGTCGGCTCGGGTGTCGATGGCGGTCATGGCCGGAGACTACGACGCCCTAGTGGTGCGCGACCCAGCCCTCCGACAGAATGAGAACCTGTTCCAGTTCCACCACCCAGGGAGCACCCCGTGCCGCACCCCGTTGCCGATCCGTTCACCGATCCCGACCTGCCCCATCGCTTTCGCGACAAGGTCGCGTTGGTCACCGGCGCGGCCTCGGGCATCGGCCGGGCCACCGCCCTGCGGCTCGGTGCTGAAGGGGCGTCGGTGTGGTGCGCCGACATCAACGGCGAGGGCGCGGCCGACACCGCCAAGGTCATCGCCGACCACGGCGGCGCCTCTCAGGCGAGCGCCATCGACGTCACCGACGTGGCCGCGTGCCAAGCGCTCGTCACCCAGGTGGTCGACTCGTTCGGCCGCCTCGACGTGTTGTGCAACATCGCCGGCATCGGCGGATCGGCCCACACCGCCGACGAAACACCCGAGCGCATCAATGCCTTCTTCGCGGTGAACGCCGCCGGGCCGCTCTACCTCAGCCAGGCGGCCCTGCCCCACCTGCTCGAGACCACGGGCAACATCGTCAACCTGGCGTCAACCGCCGGACTCATCGGGCAGGCCTACTGCACCGCGTACTGCGCGTCGAAGCACGCGCTCGTCGGCATCACGCGCGCCATGGCCATCGAATACGGGCGCACCGGCCTGCGGGTGAACGCCGTGTGCCCCGGTGGCGTCAACACCAACATCCTCGGCGGGTTCACGCCACCCGACGGCGCGAGCATGTCGCTGGTCTCACGATCGTTCCTCACGCGCGACATGCAAGAGCCCGAGTCGGTGGCCGCGATGGTGGCCTACGTCGGCAGCGACGAGGCCTACTACGTGAACGGCGCGGTGCTGTCGATCGACGGCGGCACCACCACGGGCTGAGCCCGCTTCCCCACCACCTCTCCCTCCCGGCACCCCCCCGCTTCCGGCAGGCGAACTGCACGCCATGGCGTGCAGTTCCGCGACCAGAACGGTAGAACGCCACCATGAACCGTTCCGAATGGATCGAAGCGTTCGCGGCCGAGCTCGGGGTGGCGGCGCCCGACGAGCAGACGGTCGAGGCCCTGCTCGACCTGGCCGGCACCGCGGCCCACGCGTCGGAGCGCACCTCCGCGCCCATCGCCTGCTACCTGGTGGGCTTGGCGGGCATGCCGCTCGATCGGGCCGCCGTCGCGGCCGAGGGTGTCGGGCCTCACTCCACCACGTAGCTGCCGAGCGCTCCCGGGAAGAGGCCCTCGACATAGGCCGGATCGAGCGACACCTCGGTGGCGTCGAGACCGAGCGCCCAACGCAGCATGGCCGTGTCGAGATGATCGATCACCTCCGCGGCGGTGCCGATCGCCGGCGAGGGGACGAGGCACCCGTCGTCGAGCCGCGTGGCCAGGTCGGAGAGCTCGGGCGCGGCTTCGACCACCGCAGCCAGTCCGGCTCGCCCCGACAACGGCTCGCAGAGATCGGTGAAGACCTGATGGCCGGTGCCGGCCAGCACCGCGAGGCGTTTCGGCGAGGGCAGCCACTCGAACAGCACCTGCACGTCGTCGAGGGTCACCACGCGGTCGTCGGCCGCGGCAAGCAGCATCGATGGCTTGTTCGGGGGTGTCGCGCCTGCCAGGCGCTCGCCGAGCGGTGGGGCCACCAGTTGCTCGAGCGGGGCCAGCGGATCGAGGGGAGCGGTGGTCGCCTGCCCGATCCACACATCGACGTCCGGATCGTTGGCCAGCAACGCCACCGCTCGCCCACCCGCACCGTGACCGATGGCGCCCACCCGATCGAGGTCGAGCCCGTTGCGCAGCACGCCGTCGGAGCGGGCGTTCTCCTGCGCCAGCCGGCCGAGGGTGGCACGCAGCTCGCGCACATCGGCCGCGGGCTCCATCTCCCCGACCGTGCCGAAGAGCGCCGCCAACAGATCGCGGTCGGCGTGTTGAGGAGCGGCCACCACGAACCCCCACGACGCCAGATGCTCGGCTTGGTGGGACGCGTTGCGCGAGAAGCCCGCCACGTCGTGGCTGTAGAGCACGACTGGGAACGGGCCATCGGCTGACAGCGGCGCGTCGAGGAGGCCACTGGTCTCGACCGGCGGCACCAGCCCCGCCGGCACGGCCGCCGCCACCTCTGCCGGCAGCACGTCCGCGAGGTCGTAGCCGTCGACGCTCGCTGCCGGAGCCTCGTCGTCGGCCGACGCTGCGGGATACCACACCATCGCCGGCGCGTCCGCGGTGGTGATCATCGTCAGCCCGATCGGGTAGGGGCCCGGGCCGCTGTAGTCGACCGGCACCGGTTCGACCGACGGGGCCAGGGTCGTGCTGGTGGTGTCGTTGTCGAGCCGCCCGCAGGCGACGGCCAGCAGTGTGAGCGCCACCAGCGCCAGCGCCACGAGCACGCCGGCGCGCGCCGGCCAGCGGCGACCGATCACTCGCCGAGCTTCTCGCTCGACTCCCGCGAGGCCGCGCCGAAGATGCCCTTGGCCATGAGCGACGTCTCGACCTTGCGGCGGCGCTTGTAGATGTCGGCCCGGGCCTGGTGGGCTTCGCGATCGTCGTCGTCGGCCTGCACGGCCAGCTCGACGAGATGACAGGCCGTGGCCAGGTCGCCATCGGTGGCCAGGGCACGGGCGCGCGCCACCAGGGCGGTGGTGCCTCCGGCGAGCGCGGCGAGCTCTCGGGCGAGCACGTCGTCGGGGGTCGGCTTGAGCCGGGCCGGGTTGCCGTCGTACCAACCGCCATAGAGTCGCCACACGTTGCGCACCACGAACTCGGGGTCGTCGTAGGTGGGGCGGAGGTAGGGACGACCGAGCAGCTCGTCGGGCACGCGCACAGCGTGCACGATCGTGTCGAGCGTGGCGCCCTCGTTCATGAGGGTGAGCGTCTGCTCGACCAGCGACTCGAGCGCGCTCGCCGTGTCGTCGAGCACCCGGGCCACACGTTCTTCGCCGGCGATGGGCAGGCCATGCGCCGGCAGCAGCAGCGCCGGGCGCTTGGCCTCGATCTGACGCAGCACCCGTGCCCACTCGAGCGGATAGCGCTGCACCTTCTGGGGGTTGCCCGCGTTGGGGAAGGCCCAGATGATGAAGTCGCCCACGCAGGCGGCCCGATGCTTCGGCAACCAGGCCCAGGTGTGGTCGTCGGTCTCCCCCCGACCGTGATGCAGCTCGATGTCGAGGTCGCCGACCCGCAGGTCGATGCGATCGCGGTAGGTCAACGACGGCTCGACCCAACGCGACATGAACTGCGGGCGGCCCTCGAGATCGCCCATCATTCCCGCGTTGCGGAACTGCCGCTGGTTGATCACCGCGTTGTAGCCGTTGGTGAGGTCGTACCGTCGAAAGCGCGTGGGCACCGCCTCGTGAGCCACCACGTCGGGACGACGATCGTCGCGTTCGCGGGCCTCGGCCAGGATGGCGGCCGCCCCACCCACGTGGTCGACGTGGCCGTGGGTGTAGACGAGCGTGTGCACCGGCGCAGTCGACCACCCGCGCAGCGCGCCGAGCACCGTGCCGGCGAGCTGGGCCAGCGACGCGTCGAACAGGACGAGGCCGTCGCCGCTGTCGAAGGCCACCACGTGCGAGAACGACTCGACCATGGCCACGCCGTCGCCCAGCTCGGCCAACTCGAGCGTGATTCGGTTGACCACGCCGACGTCGACGTCGGCGCCTTCGTCGATCACCCGGGCGGAGAGGTCCAGCAGGTCGGCCATCGGCCGAGCCTACGAGGCCGCCCCCGACCCCCCAAGCCGCATAGCCGGTCGAATGACCCGATTGGGGGATAGGCCGAACGGCCTACGTGTCGGTACACTGCCGGCATGACGTTGCAGGAACGGCTGGCCGCGGCGGCAGAGGCCCGCCGTCGAGCCGCGGGCCTGCCTCCCGACGACACCCTCGTCGGTCCCGACGACCCCGACGCCTCCATCGACCTCACCAAGCTGGCGCCCGTCATCGACTTGCGGCCGGCCGAGGAGCGCCGTTTCAGCAAGGCGCTGAAGGTGGCGTGGCGGTCCGACGTCTGCCCCACGTGTGGCACCCCCGATCCACGCCTCGACATGGAAGACATCGTGGGCGGCGTCGACCACTACAGCTGCCTCAACTGCGGCCAGCTGTTCCAGGTCGGCCGCTGACGCACCGTCCGTCCTAGCGGGCCCGCTTCTGGCGGTACATCTGCTGGTCGGCCACGGCCAGCAGCTCCTCCACGTCGATCTCGGGGTCGTGGGTGGTGGCCACGCCGATGCTGGCGCCCACCCCAATGCTGGTGCCGTCGACGATGAGGGGCACTGACACGGCCTCGCGCACCCGCTGCACGAGTTCGTCCAGATCGGGGGCGGCGATCGACTCGCACACCACCACGAACTCATCGCCCGCCACCCGCGCCACGGTGTCGGCGGCGCGCACGACCTGACGGATGCGCCCACCCACCTCGATCAGCACCTGGTCGCCCGTGCGATGCCCGAAGCGGTCGTTGACCGCCTTGAAGCCGTCGAGGTCGATGAAGAGCACCGTCACCGATTGCGACGTGCGGCGCAGGCGCGCGCACGCCTGGCGCAGACGATCGTGCAGCAACATCCGGTTGGGCAACGACGTCAGCGGATCATGGGTGGCCTGGTGGGCCAGCTGCGACTCCGCCTGGCGCCGGTCGGTGATGTCGTCGACCGTCGCGATCCACCCGGTCTGACCGCCGACGCCGCCGAGCGGCACGAACTTGGCGTGCGCCCACCGGTGCGACCCACCGCTCTCGACTCGGAAGATGACCTGCTGGGGGGTGCCGAGGCTCACGACCTGGCCAGCCGACGCCACCACCTCGAGGCGATCCTCACGATGGATGGCGCGTTCCCAGCCCCGACCCAGCAGCTCGTCGCCGGGCAGGTTGAAGATCTGCTGCACGCTCTCGTTGCAGAACACCACCCAGCCCCGCGCATCAGCGGAGAGGATGCCGAGCGGCAGGGCTTCGGCCAGCGACTGAAAGCGGGCGGCCGAGTCGTCCGGGCCCTCGTGCAGTTCGTCTTCGCCCACTTCGCGCACGCGCAGCACCGAACCGTGCAGCTCGGGATGCTGACGGGCATCGACGAGCGTGCCCTCGAACACCCCCCAGGTGCCGTCGGCGCGCTTGGCGCGGGCGCGCCACGAACGGCCGTAGCTGTCCTCGGTGCGAGCCTGCTGGATCGCCTCGAACACGCCGGGGAGATCGTCGGGATGGAGGAACTCGCCGATGTGGCGACCGCCCTGGGCGTCTCGGTAGCCAAGGGTCGACTCGTCGGAAGAGGCGATCAGCTGGCCGTCAGGGGTCAGCAGCAGCACGAACTCCGTGGCGAAGTCGCGCAGGCCGGCCCGCACGTCGGCGATCGGTGGCTCTGGTTCGGTTTGGGGCCCCGCCTCGGGCTGTGTCGGGTTCGGGTCGTCCGAATCCATGGCCGCCTCCGACCACGATGAGGGTGCGTCGCCGGACAGTGCGCTCGACCCTCGTTGAGCGCACCGCTTCCGTCGCTTTCAGGCATCGGCGTGGGAAGAACGCCGGTACATAGGCCGCGCGAACCCTGCGGAAGGGTCGTACGACCCGTATCGGCCCGGTGTCAGTTCTATCCGTGACGCTGACGCTGACGGCGTGCCTCCCGCCGTCAGGTGCCGAACATCTGCAGCCACTCGCGCTCGTTGCGCGGGCGGAACACGAAGTTGAGTCGGCGGGTGTCGCCCATCGAGGCGGACTCTTCGGCCGAGTAGTGGTGCCCCGGGAACAAGATGGCGTCGTCGGGCACCTTGGCCAGGCGCTGGGTGAGGCTCTCATAGAGCGCGGCCGGGTCACCTCCCGGCAAGTCGGTGCGACCGCAGCCCTCGAGGAAGAGGGTGTCGCCGGCGACCAGCCGGTTGTCGACGAGGAAGCACTGGCTGCCCGGTGTATGGCCTGGCGTGTGGATGAGCTCGATCGGGATGTCGCCGGCCAGCACCGTGTCGCCACTCGCATGCTCGACGAAGTCGGAGGCGCTGGTTTCGGTGACCCGTTGCACCAACGAGGACTCGTCGGCCTGCACGTGGATGGGCACCGGCTTCAACATGAGCAGCTCGCGCAGGCCGGCGATCTGGTAGCCCATCATGTCGCCGCCCACGTGGTCGGGGTGATAGTGCGTGACCAGCGCACCGGTGAGCCGCATGCCATCGGCTTCGAGCACGTCGAGCACCCCGCGGATGTCGTAGGCGGGGTCGACCACCACCGCCTCGCCCTTGTCGCGATCGCCGATGAGGTAGACGTAGTTCACCATCTGGCGGCCGAGGGGATCGGTGCGGGCGATGTCGCGCCCGGTCAGCAGTTGGCGGAAATAGAGGGAGCTCTGTCGGCCATCGACGTTGTCGGGGGTCATGGGTTGCATCGTAGGGTGGCGTGCGTGGGGAAGCGTTCGTACGCGGTGGTCGGCATGGGGGCGGTGGGCGGCTTCTACGGTGCCCGGCTGGCGGCGGCGGGCCACCCCGTGCACTTCGTGGCCCGTAGCGATGTCGACCACGTGCGCCGTCACGGCCTCGTCGTCGAGTCACCCCAGGGCGACCTGCATCTGCACGACGTCTCGGTGCACACCAGAGCTGACGAGGTGCCCGAGGTCGACGTGGTGCTGCTGGCCGTGAAGACCACCGACACCGCCGGGGCGCTGCCCGCCGTGCAGGCGCTCGCCACCCACGGCCACCCGGTGGTGGTGGCCATGCAGAACGGGCTCGGGGTGGAGGACACGCTGGCCGACGCGGTCGGCAACCACACGGTGCTCGGCGCCATGTGCTTCCTCTGCTCCAACAAGGTCGGCCCCGGCCACATCCGCCATCTCGACTATGGGCGGGTCACGGTGGGCGAGCATCGCGACGGCGACGAGCCCGCCGGGGTCACCGACGCGGTGCAGGCCCTGGTCGACGACCTCGTCGACGCCGGCGTCGCTTCACTGGCCATCGACGATCTCACCGAGGGTCGCTGGCGCAAGCTGGTGTGGAACATTCCCTACAACGGGTTGTCGGTGGTGCTCGACGCGGGCACCGACGAGTTGATGGCCGACCCCCACACCCGACGGCTGGTGCGCGAGCTCATGGTCGAGGTGGTCGACGGAGCGCGTGCGTGTGGCCGGTCGATCCCGGAGGCGTTCGTCGAGCAGATGCTGGCCGACACCGAGGCCATGACGCCCTACGCACCCAGCATGAAGCTCGACTTCGACGCCGGCCGGGCCATGGAGCTCGACGCCATCTACGCGGCACCCATCGCGGCCGCCCGCCGAGGCGGTGTGGAGATGGTGCGCGCCGCGATGCTGCACGACCAGTTGCGTTTGCTCGACGCGCGCCGTCCTTCTGGCCAGACCGGTGCGGCCAACGACCCCACCCCGACGAAAGGCTGATCGATGCTGGAGATGCGTGACACGTGCGAGCGCTGCTCGACCGGGCTCGACGCCGCCGGCGTGGCCTATGTGTGCAGCTTCGAGTGCACCTTCTGCGCCGCGTGCGCGGTGGGCATGGCGATGCGCTGCCCGAACTGCGGCGGCCAGCTCGTGCGGCGACCCACCCGATCAGACGGGCTGCCCGAGGCCGATGCAGCCGCCAATCGGGGCTTCGTGGAGTCGATGACGTACTCGGCCGGACTGGGCATGGACGTCTCGGTGGCCACTCCCGACCTGGTGGCCGGGACGTTGCCGTGGGACGAGAGCCGCTGCACCACAGGCGGCGCCACGCACGGCGGCGCGCTCATGGCGTTCGCCGACAGCCTCGGTGCGATCCTCGCGTTCCTCAACCTGCCCGAGGGCGCCATGACCACCACGGTGTCGTCGAACACGGCGTTCTTCCGCCCGGTCACCACGGGTGTGGCCACCGGCATCACCACGCCCACCCACGTCGGTCGCAAGTTCATCACCGTGCAGACCGAGGTGTTCGACGAGCGGGGCAAGCTGGCCACCCGCACCGTGCAGACCCAGGCCGTGCTCAGCTCCTGAACTCGCGTCCCCACGTGGCCTTGAACGCCACGTCGTAGCGGTCGTAGACGGCGCGCAACTCGTCGCCTGCCCACTCGTCGGGCAGCAGCGGTGCGGGCAGCAGCGGGTCGGCCAGCAGGTGACGCAACACGCCGGCCGCGAGGACGAACCCGTCGGCCAGGCCAGACGGATCGCCGCGCTCGAGCGCGGGCAGGTCACGTTCGAGCTCGGTGATGAGACGACGGGCGGTGCTGTTCCACTCGTCGAGATCCCACAGCTCGGCCGCGAGCGTGGCCGGCTCGGCCGGCGCGCGGATGGCGAAGATCAGACACTGCTCGGCGACCACCTCGCTCGACCCGGGTGCCCGGCCACGATCGAGGTTGTCGGGTCGCAGCCACACCCCCTCGCGCAACGAGGCCAACCGCAACCGGCGCATCGCCTCGCGCAGCTCGGCCCGGGCCGCGGCCGGCCGGGGCTCTGCCCGAGCCACCGCCATCTCCCAATCGCCTCGCCACGAGCGTTGCTCGGCGCGGCGGCTGGCGTCCTGGCGGGCCTGGCGGGCGAGCAGGTCGCCGGCGAGGCGGTACGACCCGCCGTCGAGCTCGAGCTCACCGGTGGCGAGCATGCGCGAGAGGGCCGTGCGAGTGGCCCCTTCGGCCACACCGAGCAACTCCCCGGCGCGCACGAGCAGGCGGCTCGGGAGCTGCGGAGGATGCGTGCCGAGCAGGGTGCTGGCGATCACCGAGCGGGCGGTGAGGGGTCGGGTGCTGCCGGTCGGTTCCACGTTGCGCCGAGGCTACGCGATCGGCGCCCCGTCGGCGCCCCGCTCGCGGCCAGCGTGCAGCCCGGGATGCGCTTCGACGTAGCAGGCCAGCCCGACCGATCGGCCGCGCTCTAGGCTCAGCAAGCCAGCACAGACCTGGCTGGAGGCGACCATGAGCGAGCACGGCGAGTCGGCGCACCGCGGATGCCGAGGCCCAGACCGTCGCCGTCCTCTTCACCGACATCGCCGGGAGCACCCAGCGCCAGACCGAGGTGGGCGACGAGCGCTTCGACGTCATCCGGCGGGCACACTTCGCCGCCCTGCGCGCTGCGCTCGCCGCTCACCTGGGCACCGAGGCGAAGAACCTCGGTGACGGGCTCATGGTGGTGTTCCGATCGGCGTCGAACGCCATCGCGGCCGCGGTCGAGATGCAGGTGGAATGCGACCGTGTCGGCCGCAAGCATCCCGAGCTGGCCATCGGGGTGAAGATCGGTGTGTCGATCGGTGACGTCGTCGTCGAAGAGGGCGATTGGTTCGGCACACCGGTGGTCGAAGCCGCTCGGTTGTGCGCCGCCTGCGCGGCCGGGCAGCTGCTGATCACCGAGACCATGCGCCTGATGGCGGGTTCGCGCACCCGCGAGCGCATCGAGTCGATCGGCGAGCTGACGCTCAAGGGCCTACCCGCGCCGCTCGCCACCTGTGAGGTGCGGTGGGAACCGGTCGAGATCGACGCCGGGGTCCCGCTCCCGGGCCTGTTCACCGGGCCCACCGGCATGCCGTTCGCCGGTCGCTCCAAGGAGCAGGCGATGCTCGCCGACGTGTGGCACGAGGCTCGATCGAACGGTCGACGGGTGATCCTGGTCGGCGGCGAGCCGGGCATCGGCAAGACGCGCCTGGTCGCCGAGCTGGCCACGGGCGCGCACGGAGAGGGTGCGGTCGTGCTGGCCGGACGCTGCGACGACGACATCGAGGCCCCCTTTCGGCCGTTTGCCGAGGCGCTCGATCACTTGGTGCGGTACACGAGCGACACCGTGCTCGTCGACCATGTGGCCGAGGTCGGGACGGTGCTGGCCCGCATCGTCCCGGCGCTGGCGAAGCGAGTCGACGTCGAGCCGGAGCTCACCACGCCCGACTCCGACGCCGACCGACTACGGCTCTTCCAGGCCGTGCTCGACCTGCTGCGCCGCCAGGCGGCGCAGAGCCCAGTCGTGCTCGTGCTCGACGACCTCCACTGGGCCGACCGGTCGAGCCTGCTGTTGCTGCGCGACCTCGTGCGCCGGCTGGGCGATGCGCCAGTCCTCGTGGTGGGCACGTTTCGCACCACCGATCTCGACCGGTCCCACCCGCTGGCCGACATGATGGCTGACCTGCGACGCGAGCCGGGCGTCGAGCGGGTGGTGCTGTCTGGTCTGAGCTCGGCCGACGTTCTCGAGTATCTGACGCTGGCCGGTGGCGGCGAGCTCGAAAGCGAGGGCATCGAACTCGGACGCCAGATCGCCGAGGTCACCTCGGGCAACCCGTTCTTCGTCGGCGAGACGCTGCGGCATCTCGCCGAATCAGGGGCGATCGTGCAGCACGACGGCCGCTGGGTGCGCGGCACGCTCGACCCGAGCGATGTCGGCGTGCCCGAGGGGGTGCGCGAGGTGGTGGGGCGGCGCCTGTCGGCGCTCGACGATGACGTACAGGCGGTGCTCACCATCGCGGCGGTGGCCGGCGCCGAGTTCGACTCGTCGGTCATCGGTGCGGTCGCCGAGCTTTCGGAGGGCCGGGTGGTCGACCTGCTCGACGAGGCTGCCGGCCGCATGCTGGTCGCCGAGGACCACGACCGATTCGGCTGGTACCGCTTCGCCCACGCGCTCGTCCGCCAGACGCTGCTCGAGGAGCTCTCGACCACGCGACGGCTGCGGCTGCACCGCGCCCTCGGTCGACAGCTCGAGGAGCAGGCGCCCGATCGCATCGAAGAGATCGCTCACCACTATCTCGAAGCGGCCGCTGCGGGCGTGGCCGAGCGGGCGGTCGACTACGCGACCCGTGCGGGGCAGGCCGCCCTCGATGGACTGGCGGTCGAACAGGCGGTGCGCTGGCTCCGACGCGCCCTCGAGGCCGAGGAGGGACTGACCCCTGATCCGGCTCGCCGGGCGGAGCTGCTCATCGCGCTGGGCGAGGCCTCACACTGGACCGACGAAACGCTCGAAGTGCGCGACGAGCTGCTCGAGGCGGCCGAGCTGGCTGCGGACGGCGAATCGGCCCGACCTGCTGGCCATGGCCGCCTACTGGTACCTCGGGCCCACCGGCGCCTTCGCCCAGATGGCCGACCCGCACGTGCGGCGCCTCTGCGAGAACGCCCTCGACGCGCTCGATGCCTGCCCTGCCGACGAGTACCTGAAGGAGCGGATGTGGGTGCTCGGCAAGCTGTCGAACTCACACCTCTTCGACACCGACCCCACCGAGCGGTTGGCGCTCAGCGACGCCGCCCTGGCCATCAGCCGTCGCCTCGACGATCCGTTCGACCGGTGGTTGGGCATCGGCTGGAGCATCGTCAGCCGCGAACCGCTCGGGCGCTACGAGGAGTGGGAGGCGCTCGTCGACGAGGCGGCGGCGCTGGCGAGAGACCTGCCGGCAACCGTCAAACGGGACACGCTGAGCTGGCAGGCCATGGTGCACCAAAAGCAGGGAGATTTCGAGGCCGTCGACCGCACCGTCGACCAGTACCGAGCCGTCGTCGAGCCCCTCGGCCTGGCCTTGCCCAGCATCGTCTTCGGTTCCAGGGCGGTCCGCGCCGCCGACCAGGGCCGCTTCGATGATTGCCGCCGCTTCCTCGACGCCTGGCTCGAAGACAGCGTCCGGCTGGACGCCACCCGCCTCGGTGTCATCGCCGCCGAGGGTTGGCCCAACCAGTGGACCGCCGACGCAACGGCCTACCGGGCCAGCCTCGGCAGCGTGCCAGAGGCCGCGACCGCGCTAGTCGCCTGCTACCCGCTGCAAGCCATCGTGGCCCTGATCGAGGACGACATCCCGGCGGCCAAAGAGGCGTTCGACGAGTGGCACGAGCTGCTGCCGTTCGTCCCCTACGGCTTCCGGACGCACGTCGCCGCTGTGGCCACCTACCCGACCTGGCGGCTCGGCTCCGCCTCGGTCGCCGAGTCGTTGCTCGTCGACCTGCGCCCCCACGCCGGCCATTGGCCGACGTTCGGCCCCGCGTCGAGCAACGGCCCGGCCGACCTGCACATCGGGGTCAACCTGGTGACGATCGGCGACCTCGATGGCGCCCGAGTCTCGCTGGAGTCCGCCCTCCGCGCGTGCGAGGCCGGGCGCGCCATCGCCTGGGAGACCGTCACCGTGCTCCACCTCGCCGAGGTGGCGCTGCTCCAGGGCCGGGCCGACGACGCCCAGATGATGAGCGATCGCTGCCGTCGACGCGCCGACGACTTCGGGATGGTGCTCATCCTGCGCGAGCTCGATCGCCTCGGCTTCATGTCCGAAACCGGCGCGTCAGAGCGGCGATCGATATGAGCCAGGACGGAACGTGGGCCGCCGAGCACCGTGCTCAGTCCGCATTCTCGACACCGTCTGACCCTCTGTCGCCGACCGTCGTCGGTGCCGCTCAGCTCTCGATGGTGAGCGTGCCGTCGGAGAGCACCCAGCCGCCCTTGCCGCGCTGCTTGGCCTGATACATGGCCCGGTCGGCCAGCTCGATGAGCTGGTCGTCGCCGGCTTCCTGGTCGAGGGCGATGCCGATGCTGGCGCCGAGCTGCACCCGGATGCCCTTCACCTCGAAGGGCTGCGAGAGCTTGGCGTGCACACGTTCGACGACGTGCATCGCCGTGTTGGCGATCTCGGGATCGGAGCACACGATGGCGAACTCGTCGCCGCCGAGGCGGGCCACGAGGTCGGTGGGGCGCACGGCGCGCCGCATGCGCTCGGAGAGGTGCCGCAGCAGGGCGTCGCCCACGCCATGGCCGTGCTGGTCGTTGACCTGCTTGAAGCCGTCGAGGTCGATGTAGATGAGGGCCACGCTCGAACCACCCCGGTCGCGCCGGGTGAGCTCGCTCTGGAGGCGCTCGACGAACTGGCGCCGGTTGGCCAAGCCGGTGAGCACGTCGTGACGGGCCGCGTGTTCGAGCAGCTCACGGCGATGACGCTGTTGCAGCACGAGGCTCACCAGGTGCGCGGGCTCGCCCGGCATCCAGGTGCGCGACACGTCGACCACGCCGGGCATCGATGCCCAGCGCACGATGCAGGTGGGCGGGTAGCCGGCGGGGTCGGGGATGGCCTGCACCACGCAGCCCACGAAGCCGTGGTCGCGCGCGGCCTGGGCCACGTCGGGGGCCAGGCGATCGAGGTCGGTGATGGCGACCGGGCCGACCGCGGGATCGGCCAGGTTCCACGGAGCCGGTCGACCGATGGGGCCGTTGGAGCCGCCGGTGAGCTTGATGGGCAGCTCGACGTCGGACACGGCCACCGCGCCCGAGCTGTCGTGGAACCGGATGACCGACGCCGAGCGGTAGGCGGGATCGCGGAAGGTCGACAGGACGACCTCCATCATCTCCTGCAACGGGCGCTGGCCAGCCAGGGCGTCGAGCAGCGCACCCACGTGCTGGCTGTTGCGCCGCACCGACAGCACCAGCACCCGGTCGAGCCCAGGAGCACCGGAGTCGACCGGTGGCGACGCGTTGACCTCGACCTCGATCCAGGAGCCGTCCCGGGCGAGGGAGCGGTGACGACCAGGCCGGGGCGGTGAATCGGCGGCGGTGAGCAGCGACAGGTTGGCGGTGGCCAGCTTGCGGTCGTCGGGGTGCACCAGGTCGAACACCGACCGGCCGACGAGCTCGTCGACGCTCCAGCCGAACACGTCGGCGCCGCGGTCGTTGGCCCAGACGATGCGACCCGACGGCTCGATCACCAGCATCTGGTCGGGCGCGTGCTCGCCGGCGAGCTGGGCCCACAGGGCCCGATCGGGGAGGAACGCGCTGGTCACGGGCGCCAGTCTCGCGGGTCGGGACCGGCATTCACACGCGCCTGGCCACCGCACCCGTCACACCAGCGGCCCTGGCGTATTACAGAGTTTGCACAGTCATTCGATTCTTGTAATACTGAGCGAGTGAGCACAGGAATGGCCTCTCCCGCGGCACCCTCGCCGACCCCACCGAAGGCCCGACCACCGGTGCGCCATCGCGACGGCGACATGGTGCCGGTGCCCGAGGTGCTCCCCGACGTGTTGCCCACCGAGCGGCTCACGGTGACCGGCATGCCGGTGCCCTCGATCCGCGAGGACCTGCGGCGCGTCCCGAACGTGCGCAACGCGTTCAACGTGGCGTCGGTATGGGTGCAGTCGGTCGGACTGCTCGCCCTGTCGTGCTGGATCACGGTGCGCCTACCCCTGGCGTTGGCTCTGGTCGTGTGGGGGATCACCTTCGTGCTCATGGGTCGGGCGATCGGTCTGTTCGCCATCTTGAGTCACGAAGCAGCTCACCGGCTGCTCTTCAGCAAGAAGCGCGTCAACGACTTCGTCGGTCAGTGGCTGCTGTCCTACCCCGGCCTGGTGCCGTTCCATGCCTACCGCCGCAGCCACTTCGCCCACCACAAGGACGAGATGGGCCCCACCGAGCCCGATCTCAACCTCTATCTCGGCTACCCGATCACGCGCGCCTCGATGAAGCGCAAGCTGTGGCGTGACCTGCGCGGCACGTCGGGCTGGAAGAACCTGAAGGGCCTCATCTTCGCCTTCCGCAGTCCGCAGGCCCGACCCGTCGCGCTGCGCATCGTGGCCACCCAGTTCGTCCTCTTCGCCGGCCTGTGGCTGGTGCTCGGCCGTTGGTGGCTGTGGCCGCTCTTCTGGCTCGCGCCGTGGATGACGGTGTGGCGGGTGCTCAACCGGCTGCGGGCCATCGCCGAGCACGGCGGCATGACCCGTTCGCCCGACCGGCGCATGACCACCCACGTGATCCGCCAGACCTGCGGTTGGCTCGCTTCTGGTTCGTGCCGTTCAACACCGGCTGGCACCTGGCCCACCACGCCGACATGGGCGTGCCGTTCCAGAAGCTGCCGGTGCTGCACCAGCTGCTCGTCGACGAGGGCTGGATCACCGACGACATCACCTATCCCAACTACACCTCGCTCTGGCGCGCCCTGTCGTCGGGCTGATTCGCCGACCGCGGGAAGCTCGTTGCCGAGCGTTGCGGCGCCGGGCTCGTGGCCCCGATTCGCTCCGACACCACGCCCGGCATGCACAATCGGCTCCTCCCGCTCGGCATTTGCTTGCTCGTCGCCGGCGCGATCGTCCTGCTGCTGACCGTGCGCAACCCGAGCTTCGACCCAGATGGCGACAGCCTGCGACAGGAGCTGGACGAGTCCGGCTACACGAAGGTCGGCATCAACCGGTCCGGCCGGTACGTCGCCGCCCTCGACTTCTACGGTCCAGCGGGAGGCCTGACGTGGGCTCCACGTCCGACCGCGACCGATGGCAAGACCGCAGAGGTCGCCGAGTTCGTCTCGTCGCCCATCGCGGGCTTCGAGGTGCTCGAGCTCGACGAAGGCGACTGGACGTTCGTTTCACCCGGCGCTGCGGGAGCAACCCTGCTGGTGTTCTCAGCAGACGATCCACCGACCCGCATCGACTGGGGCACAGCAATCGTGTTCGTGCCGTTGCTCGGCGCGGGAGTGGCGCTGACCGTCACCGGCATGGTGCAGCGCCGACGCGGCTCGGCCTGACCCCGACGATCGCGTTTCGGATCAGCTGGCGTCGTCGTCGCCGTCCGGGCGACCGTCACCGTCGGGGCGGCGGTCGGCGCTCGGCACACCGTGCAGATGACCGTGCTCGTGGTGCTGATGGCGCCACCGCTCCTCGGCGATCGACACCACCTCACGCACGGGGCGGCCGGTGCGGCGAGCGACGCGAGCCGCATCGTCGTCCTCCACCTTCACCCGACCGCGGCCCACCTTGACCCGCACCGGGAAGCCGTCGACGTCGACCTGGCTCTCGTCACGTGCCTGGGGCCAGCGCTCGAGCGTGTGGCCTCGCACGCCGAGCGAGCCGGTCGACGAGGTGAGCGTGCCGGCCACCTGTGCGGCGAGCGAGACGTCGGCCAGGGCGCTCACCGTGTGCGCCGGCCGTCCCTTCTTCATGAGGATCGGCGTGACCCAGGCATCGTGGGCGCCGGCGTCGAGCAAGGCGGCGATGGCGTGGGCGAGCTGCTCGCCGGTGGCGTCGTCGACGTTGACCTCGAGCAGCACCACCGGCTGGCCGGCGTCGAGCTGCTCGTGCCGCTCGCCCACCACCACCTGGGTGAGGTTGGGCCGGTCGTCGAACTCGGCGGTGCCGGCCCCGAAGCCCGTGGCCTCGATGGTGAGGTCGGGCATCGGCCCCCAGGTCGTGACCATGGACGCCGAGCAGCGCGGCGCCGGTGGGCGTGGTGAGCTCGCGGCCGAGGTTGATGCCGTAGGTGGGCGCACCCTCGAGCAGCGCCACCACGGCGGGGGCGGGGTTGGGCATCAGGCCGTGGGCGGTGCGCACCATGCCGATGCCGTTGGCCACCGGGCTCGAGGTCACCTCGTCGATGTCGAGCAGTTCGAGTGCCGCGCACGTGCCCACCACATCGACGATGGCGTCGATGCCCCCCACCTCGTGGAAGTGCACCTGTTCGGGCGGCCGGCGATGGAGGCGACCCTCGGCGACGGCGAGCGCCTGGAACGTGGCCAACGCCCGCTGGCGCACACGGTCGGGCAGGCGGGCCTCCTCGACGAGCGCGGTGACGTGCGCGGCGGTGCGCACGACGGTGGTCTCCTGGGCGTGCACGTGGATCTTGGTGCCGGCGATGCCACACCGCATGACCGCTTCGCCCTCGAGCTCCCATCCACCGACGGGCAACCGTTCGCAGAGCTGGCGCACCTCACCGAGGTCGGCCCCCGCATCGACCAGCGCGCCGAGGGCCATGTCGCCTGCGATGCCCGAGAAGCAGTGGAACCACGCGACACGGCTCGACCGGCGCGCTCGCTCAGGCACGGGTGGTCACCGAAGCGGGCAACAAGCGCACCACCGCGCACGCCGCGCCGAACCCGTTGTCGATGCCGACGACGGTGACACCCGACGCGCACGACGCCAACATGCCGAGCAGGGCGGTGACGCCCTCGAGCCCGGCGCCGTAGCCCACGCTGGTGGGCACGGCCACGACAGGCGCCGCCGTGATGCCACCGACCACGCTGGCCAGAGCCCCTTCCATCCCGGCGATCACCACCACCGCGTCGGCCGCAGCCAGCTCGTCGGCGGCGTCGAGGATGCGGTGCAGCCCCGCCACCCCGACATCGGTGATGCGCAACGGGTCGAACCCGTGGGCGCCGAGGGTGGCCGCGCACTCGTCGGCCACCGGCTGGTCGGCGGTGCCGGCGGTGACCACGGCGACGGTCTCGGCGCGCCGGGCCGACGGTCGCCACACCACGGTGTGGCCCTCTTGGACACCACCGGGGTTGATGGCCAGCGACGCCTCGATCTGATCGGTGGCGGCGCGCGACAGGATGACCGGGCGATGCGGCCCGCTGGGCGAGCAGCTCCGCCACGATGGCGGCGCACTGCTGCGGGGTCTTGCCCGGCCCGTAGACGGTTTCGGCCATGCCCACCCGCAAGGCCCGGTGATGATCGACCCGCGCGAAGCCGAGGTCGGCGAACGGCAGGCGGCGCAATTGGGCGACGGCCTCGTCGGGGTCGATCACGCCGCTGCGCACCTCGTCGAGCAACTGCCGAAGGGTGACCTCGTCCACGTCACTATCCTGCTCCGTCGTGGACGAACCTGCCGCATCTGCACCTGCCCCGTCGACGACCGCACCGCTCGCGGCCGACATGGGCGCGGTGCGTCTGGGCTTCCTCGGCCCGGCCGGCACCTTCACCGAGCAAGCGCTGCTCACCCAGGCCGATCTCGCGCAGGCGCAGTTGGTGCCCATCGGTTCGATCCCCGACGTGCTCGCGGCCGCAGCCTCCGGTGAGGTCGACGCCGGCTTCGTCGCCATCGAGAACGCCATCGAAGGCTCGGTCAACGTCACCCTCGACACCCTCGCCTTCGAAACCGACCTGCTGATCCAGCGCGAGGTGGTGATCGCCGTCCACCTGTGCCTGCTCGCCCGGCCGGGTGCAGTGCTCGACGACATCAAGACGGTGGTGTCGTTCCCCCACGCGACCGCGCAGTGCCGCGGCTTTCTCAACGAGCATCTGCCCGGGCGTGCAGGCGCAGGCCACCAACTCGACCGCCGACGCGGCCCGCACCCTGGCCGAGAGCGGCGACGGCCACACCGCGGCGATCGGCACCGCCCACGCAGCCGAGGTCTACGGGCTCGACGTGCTGGCGAGCGGCATCGAGGACCATCCCGAGAACGCCACCCGCTTCGTGGTGGTGTCACGCGACGGCGTGCCTGCCGCCACCGGCCACGACAAGACGTCGATCGTGGTGTTCCAGCGGGCCGATGCGCCGGGCAGCCTGCTGTCGATCCTGCAGGAGTTCGCCGCCCGGGCCATCAACCTGTCGAAGCTCGAGTCACGCCCGACCAAGCGCGGCCTCGGCGACTATTGCTTCCTGATCGACCTCGAGGGCCATCTCGACGACGAGCTGGTGGCCGACGCGCTGCGCAACCTGAAGATGAAGCAGACCGACGTGAAGTTCCTCGGCTCGTATCCCGCGGCCGGCGCGCACGGCCCGGCGGTGCGACGCGAAGCCGACCTGGCGTGGAAGCGGGCCGACGAGTGGCTCGCCGACCTACGCAGCCAGGTCCGCTCCCGCTAACTCAGCGAAATTGGTGCGTGAAACCACCGTATGGGGTGTTTCACGCACCAATTTGGTGGGGGGCGATGACGTCGTGGACGTCGAGCATCTCGACGCGCATCGCGCTCAGGTCGGGACGCTCGGTGCCGGCGTAGATGCGCCCGAGGGCGGGCTCGATGCGCTGCTCGTGGAAGGCCTTCCAGTCCCCCTCGGTCTCCCAGACGTCGACGTAGCGCAGGCCGTCGTCGGTCTTGGCCACCACATGCGCGATCAGGCCGGCGGGGGTGTCGCGGCCCATCTCGTCCATCAGGCGGTCGTAGTCGTCGGTGGTGATGGGCATGTCCTGGATGAAGGCGAAGGCCATGGGTTGCTCCCCTTGTGCTGGTAGCTCCTCAATTCATCTGAGGTGCTCTGTAATGAATACGAGCACCATATGATGAAGCCCTATGGACGTCAAGGCTTCTTCGGCAGATCGGCCCGCTGGCCGGCGGCGCTACGACAGCTCGCGGCGCCAGAGCCAGGCGATGCGCACGCGCCGCGAGGTCCTCGAGGCGGCGACACGACTCTTCGCCGAGCGCGGCTACGGCTCTACGACGATGGGTGACATCGCCGAGGCCGCGGGCGTGTCGACCGAGACCGTCTACGCGTCGGTGGGACCCAAGCCCGAGGTGTTGAAGCAGGCCATCGACGTGGCGATCGCCGGTGACGACCTGCCCATTCCCCTCAACGAGCGCGAGGTCATCCACGAGATCCAGCAGGCGCCCACCGCTCGGGCGAAGTTCCGGCTCTTCGCCACCCTGGTGCGCTCGATCCTCGGCCGCTTGGCGCCGTTGTGGCAGGCCCTCGAGCAAGGCGCGGCGCAGGACGAGGCCCTGGCCGCCCTGGTCGACCCGGCCGCTGACGGGCGGCTGCAGGGGATGACTGAGTTCGCCGCCAACCTCGAGGAGACGGGTTGTCTACGTGACGGGCGTCAGTGCCGAGGAGGCGCGCGATGTGTTGTGGGTGGCGAACTCCCCGCAGCTCTACCGGCTGTTCGTGATCGAGCGCGGCTGGACGCCCGAGCGGTACGAGGCGTGGTTGTCCGACTTCATGATGGCGATGTTGGGGAAGGGCCGGCGTCGCTAGGCGTCGCTAGTCTCGACGACGGAGGGATGGCAGAGCGGACGATTGCGACGGTCTTGAAAACCGTTGATGGGCAACCATCCGGGGGTTCGAATCCCCCTCCCTCCGCTCGGGCGGTTCCCTTGCTTCGAGGGTCGAGATGCGATGTGTAGCATTCGCCTTCACGAGGAGAGGTGCCAGAGTCTGGTCGATCGGGCCTCCCTGCTAAGGAGGTGAGGGTTCACGCTCTCCGTGGGTTCAAATCCCACCCTCTCCGCTCCTCGGGCCCCGTCACGACGGGGCTCGAGCCGCGTCCGGGGCTCGATTCGGATCGGAACGGCGCTCTAGGTCAGATGGCCTATTTCGGCGAAGAGTGACGGACGTCACGCTCCAAATGTTGCAGATGTGTTGCGTTCGCGCCGAAACTGTCACGGACGACGAACCATAACGGCCGGTGCCTGGGCACGAGGTCGGAGTGAGGACGCTCAGGTGCAACCGCACCGACCACTCCGATCACGAATCCCTCGCCCGCACTGAGTGCCTGTTCGCCTCCCCCGCGGCTGCCTCCGGGTACCTCCGTTTCCGTGGTGTGGGTGAGCGCGCGCTCGGAGGCTCGGCCGAGAAGGAGACGCCGAACATCATGAAGAAGTCTTGGATGCCCAAGGTCCTGCTGGCGGTGGCCGTACTGCTCGGTGCCGCTGCTTGCTCCCCGCAGGAACTGCGGCAGTGGTACACCGACAACGGCATCGACCACACCCAGTGGACCGACGCCGAGATCGAGGCCCAGGCGGTCGAGGTCACGAAGTACTGGGACAGCGTGTTCGCGCTGGGCAAGTACAACCACGTGCTGAGCGACGAGCAGCTGGCTCGCCTCCGCCACTGCGAGTCGAACGGCAACTACGGCGCCGTCGGCGGCGGCGGCACCTATCGCGGCGCCTACCAGTTCTCGCGCAGCACCTGGAACTCCACCGCTGCTCGCCACTTCCCGTGGCTGGCCGGCATCGACCCTGTGGCAGCCAGCCCGGCTGAGCAGGACGCCATGACCCGGGCCCTGTGGTCGACCAACGGTCGCTCGCCGTGGCCCGTGTGCGGCCAGCGCGTCTGACCGTTCCCTGTCCCCCCCCGACGCTCAGCCCCCCGAGCGTCGATCGATGTGCCGCCGGCCCTGTGCCGGCGGCACATCGGGTTTTGCCCCCGGCTCGATGCCGACCGCTCCCCGTATCGGGAGGAGTTCGCGTGGCGGAACACCGGCCGGGTGTTCCTTTGGGATGGTCGGGGCGGTCCGCCTAGACTGCGTTGCCCTGCGCTCGTAGCTCAATTGGATAGAGCATCTGACTACGGATCAGAAGGTTGGGGGTTCGAGTCCCTCCGAGCGCGCTGAGCTGATTCCGGCGGAACCCCAAGCGGCACATGGCGTCGAGCACCATGACGCGGGCTTCCATCGACCGGCGCCACCGCGCTCCGTGAAGTTTTCCGGGCAGAGATCACGCAGGCGGGTTACCGTCTCTGCGTTGCGCAGCTGCGGGCTCGTGAGCCCATGCAGAACGGATACGTGTCCGGCGCAGAAATGGGGGGAAGCCATGCAAGGTCAGCGGCGAGCAGACCGGGGCGTTCTCAGGAGCGGATCGATGCTGGCGGTTGCGCTGGCGTTCGCGCTGGTGGCATCCATCACCGGCACGGGATCGTCCTGGGCCGAGACGGTGACCTTCAAGGAGCAGGTGACGATCCCGGTCGCACCCGCGTCCGACTTCGCCAGCCCTGGAGGCGGCGACGGTTGGGACATCTCTCTCACACCCGAGGCGGCCTACAACGTCTACCACCACAACTCCGAGCTACGCGTGGCCTGCCACAAACAGGTCGATGCCAGCAACTGCTGGAGCTTGCCGTACAAGGTCGTGCAGGAGGGTGGCACCAACTTCGGCACCCCGGATCACTCCTCGACCGTGCTCGATCCGGGCAACGGCCATCTCTACGCCTACGCGACGAGAGCATCCGACTCGGCGCGCGGCGTGGTCTGCGTCGATACGACACTTCCCGCCGACGCAGCAGACCTGTTCTGTGGCTTCACCGTGCTCGGCAACGCGACGGGCCTCGGCTCCAGCCAGTCACCGACCGCCGGCGTCGAGATCGGCACGAAGATCTACGCGTTCAACTACGCCGCGGTCGAGGGCGTGCAAGGCACCGGCAACACGCTCATGTGCTTCGACATGGCAACGCAGTCGGGCTGTGGCACGCCGAACTATGACGTGGGCCTTCCGGCTGCGTCGACCAACAGCAGCCCGAGAGCATCGATCTCCGCCGTTGGCACCCGCGTCTACGTCCCGCTGAGGATGAACACCGGCAGCTGGCTCGCGTGCTTCGACTCGGCGACGGGCTCCAAGTGCGGTGGCGCCTGGCCGGTGCAGCAGCCTGCGTCATACGACGGCGGTGCGCCCATCCCGATGCTCAGCGGCACCGGGGCCATCATCGGTGTCTGTCTCCCGACCACCAACGAGTGGTGCTACACGCTCGCCGGCGCGGCCACTGCGGCCCCTCCTGGGCTGGGCGCGGCGATGGGGAACACCAACTACTACAACGCCGTCCCCCTCATCCTCGAGGACCGCGTCTACATCGCGAGCTGGGAGGGCGACACCGTCCGCTGCTACGACTTCGGGGCGGCGGCAGGGTGCCCCAACTTCCCGTTGTCGATCGAGAACGCGGGGTTGGTCTACACGGTGAACCCCGATCCTCAGCGGCCCGTGTGCCTCTGGATCAACGCCGACTACGGCGACGCGCAGATCCAGAACTTCGACGCGTTCAGCGGCGAAGCGTGTGGAGCCGGGCCGATCCGGGTGCTCGCGTCCGCCGTCGTGCCCGCTGATCCGGAATGCACGCCGGTCGACTGGACGCAGATCCAGGTTCTCGATCCCGCTCCCGGCCAGTACACGCAAGGCACGGTCGCGTTCCGCAACAGCGACGGCGGGCTCATCGAAGGGGCGACGGACGTGACACTCGACGCGAACGGAAGCGCCGACCTCACCAGTCAGCCGCTCGATGCGAGCCGGCCTCAGTTCCTCGTGACCCTCGACGGCCACGACGGCCCGATCGGCGAGGTGACCCTCGAGCTCACGTGGACGGGCGAGAAACTGGCTCAGTGCGGCCAAGAGGTCGACGGGGATACGGCTGCGCCTGGAGCGGTTGCATCGCCTGCTTCGGCGGCGGCAGTCACGCCGAGGTTCACCGGCTGACGCGACCGCCGCCGCTGTAGGGACCGACGTGGACGCGGTGGAAGCCAACAGAACCATCGAACCGCGGCAACCCCACTTCGAGCTGTACGACTCCAGCACCCACGACATCTGGTTGACCTCACGGCCCGTGAGCCGTGCCGACTACGACGCGCTCGAACCTCCGGCACCTCTGGTCAAGAGCGGCTTCGGAGCGGGATGCATGGACGAGGCCTGGTTTCGGCGATCGCCGGGGGCCGGCGCCGATGGTCCCTGCGACCAGATGATGGTGGCAGGCATCGAGCTCTTGCGCGTTGCTCGCCCGCGCCTGGCCGAGGGATACGCGAGTCGGGGTCGACGGCCCTCGACGCCTGCTGGTCGACAAGCACCATGTGGTCGTGTTCGCGGCCGGGCGCACGGTGCCGACACTGGTGGACAGCGACGGGTTGCGCTACGTCCGCCAGACGGAGCCCGGCCGTCCGCGCACGTTGCGACTGCCGGACGGCTGGTTGTGTGAGGACGTGACGGTGGACCACGACTGGGTGATCGACCTCCCGTGTCCGACCGTCACGCTGTGGTTCGGCGCCGAGTCGTACCAGGGACCGGTGCCTGACCAGCGACGCACGAGCGGGACACCTCAGGGCTCTCTGGCCCGATCGAGGCCGTCGAGGATGAGGTCGAGCCCGAACTCGAACTCGGCGCGATAGTCGTAGCCGGGCTGGAGCACATGCTCGACGGTGAGCTCGGCGAGATGCGGATAGTGGTCGGTCGGAACACTCGCCATGAGTGCTTGCGCCAGCTCTGCGGTCTCCTCGCCCGTGCTGAACGGCAGGCTCGCCTCCTGCAACGCGAAGCCGTAGAGGTAGCTGTCGAGCAGCGAGAACGCGTGCGCCGCCAGCTCCACGGAGAATCCCCCGCTCCGGAGGCTGCCGATCACCGCGTCGTGGTGGCGCAGCGTCGCCGGCCCCGGGGTGCTCCGCGAGTCCATCAGGCCGATGGCCCAGGGGTGGCGCGAGAGAACATCACGGGCCGAGATCGCCCGCTGGCGCATGGCGACCCGCCAGTCGGCATCGGGCGCCGGAAGGTCGATCTCACCGAAGACCCGGTCGACCATGCCGTCGAGCAGGTCGCTCTTGTTGGCCACATGGTTGTAGAGCGACATGGCCTCGACCCCGAGCGTCTCCCCGAGCCGGCGCATGCTGACGGACTCGAGCCCGTGCTCATCCGCCAGGGCGACGGCAGCCAGCAGCACCCGCTCACGGTTGAGCGGCACCCTGGGCACCGCGATCGGCTTCTTGCTCGCCATCGATCCGCTTTCTCTCGGGGACCTCTTGCGGAAACTTACGTCGTATGTCTACACTACTTACACCGTAAGTGCCACCCGCGAGCCGCCGAGATGGCCCTGAGAGCGAGGACACCATGAACACCCCGAGAACCAGCCCCGAGAACGCCGCCAGGCCTGCCACTGCGTCGACCATGCAGGCCATCGTCCAGGAGTCCTACGGAACCGACCCCGCCACCGTGTTGCGCCTGGCCCAGGTCGAGCGTCCCTCGATCGGGGATGACGAGGTGCTGGTGCGCGTCGAAGCGGCCAGCGTCGACATGGGCACGTGGCACGTGATGACCGGGCTGCCCTACGCGGTGCGCATGGCGGGATTCGGCGTGCGCGCACCAAAGGCGCCGAACCCGGGGCGTTGTCTCGCCGGGACGGTGGTCGCCGTCGGCCGGGACGTGACCGACTGCGCGCCTGGCGACGATGTCTACGGCACCTGCGAGGGTTCGTTCGCCGAGTACGCCTCTGCTCGACCGGACATGCTCGCCACCAAGCCGGCGAACCTCTCCTTCGAGCAGGCCGCTGCGGTTCCGATCTCGGCGTCGACGGCGCTGCAGGCGGTGCGCAAGGCACAGGTGCAGCCAGGCCAGCGGGTGCTGGTCGTCGGAGCGTCCGGAGGCGTGGGCCTGTTCGCCGTGCAGATCGCCAAGGCCCTCGGCGCCGAGGTCACGGGTGTGTGCCGCACCGACAAGGTCGACCTCGTCCGCTCCGTCGGGGCGGATCACGTCATCGACTACACCGCCGAGGACTTCACGGTCGGCGAGCGCCGCTACGACGTGATCATCGACACCGGAGGCAACCGCCGGCTGTCACATCTTCGGAGGGTCATGACCCGCCACGGCACCCTCGTGGTGGTCGGCGGCGAGACCGGCGGCCGTTGGCTCGGCGGCTTCCAACGTTCGCTCGGCGCGGTGGTGCGGTCGATGTTCGTGAGCCAGAAGCTGACGATGCTGGCCTCGACGGAGAACGCTGCCGACCTCGAGGAGCTGCGTGGTCACATCGAAGCGGGTCGCGTCGTCCCGGTGATCGACCGCACCTACGCACTGGCCGACACCGCAGCGGCGATCGCCCGCGTGCGCGGTGGCGAAGCCCGCGGGAAGGTCGTCGTCGCGATCTGACCAACCCGGCCGTGCGGTCGCGTTGCGAGACGCGCCGATCGCCAAGAGGTGTCGCTAGAGCACGCGGCCGTCGAGGCCGTGCACGTCGAGGCCCCAGGCGGCGAGCAGATCGAGGCTGACGAACGCACCGCCGGTGACGTCGACCGGGCAGTCGCACAGGGCGACGATCGCCTCGACCATCTGCTCGAGCGACTCGATCTGATCGGACCGCACGCGGTCGCCGACCAGTGCGGTCGCACCCTCGGTCATCACTGCGGCCCGCGGCTCGATGCCGTTCACCCGCACGCCGGTGCCCTCCAACTCGGCCGCCATGGCGTTGGTCAGCCGGTTGAGTGCGGCCTTCGACGCGCCATAGGTGGCGATGGTCGAACCCTGGGGACCGAGGTCGAACGGGGGACCGACGAACGGACGGGCCGCTCCGCTCGACACGTTCACGATCCACCCGGCCCCCGCCGCCACCATGGCCGGCACCGCCGCCGCCGCCAGGTCGACGGGCGCGAAGACGTTGGCCTCGAACAGGACCCGACGCCGCTTGAGCGGGAAGTCGAGCACCGGCGCGTACATGGCGGCCGCGGCGTTGTTCACCAGGATGTCGAGCGGGCCACCCAGCCCGTCGACCGCTTCGGCCACCACCTGCGACCGGGCGTGCTCATCGGTGAGATCGGCCACGACGGCAACCATGTCGTGGCCGTAGCGCTCGAGTCGGGCGGCCGTCTCGGCCAGACTGCCCGAGAGATGGGCGTGCTGCTCGGCCGTGCGGGCGGTGATGGCCACGGCGGCACCTTCGGCTGCCAGCCGCTCCGCGGTCGCTGCGCCGATGCCTCGGCTGGCGCCGGTGACCAGCGCCCGTCTCCCGGCGAAACGCTCCGACCGAACCGGCATCAGGCCAGTCCTCGATCGGCGAGGAAACCGGCCACCGTCTCGCCGATGTAGGCGCAGTCGTCGTCGGTCATGTTGTGACTGTTGGGCAGCACCACGCCCCGTTCCATGACCCGGTCGGCGTTCGGCAGGCCGCCGGCGGGCAAGCGATGCGGCCGATCACGGAAGGCCGGTTGCCGAGCGGCGTTGCCCGTCCACACCATTCGCGTGTCGATGCCGTGCCCCTCCATCCACGACTGGAACTCGGCCCGCCTGATGCCGGACGCCTCGTCGATCAACACCGGGAACATGTGCCATCCGGTCTCGACATCGGCCGTGAGCTCGCCGACCGCGAACCACTCGGGCCAACGGGCGAACTCGGCCGCCGTCAACTCGAAGTTGCGTTGCCGCCGAGCCAGGTTGGCCGCCAGCTTGTCGAGCTGCACCAGGCCGAAGGCGGCCGACACCTCCGACGGCTCGAAGTTCCATCCGAGCTCGTCGAAGATGAACAGGTTGTCGTACTCGATGTCGCCGTCGATGGTCGAGAAGAAGCGCTGACCGGTGCCCCTGCTCGACCCGAACAGCTGCACCTCGGAGCGTCGCCCCCACCGCCGCAACAACAAGGCCTGGTCGGCGAGCGCATCGTCGTCGAAGCACACCATGCCGCCGGTGCCCGCGGCGGTGATGATGTGCGACAGCGCAAAGCTGGTGAGGCTGATGTCGGCTCGGGTGCCCGTGGGCGTACCCCGCAAGGTGAGGCCCAGCGCGTCGCACGAATCCTCGACGACCGCCAGGCCGTGCCGGTCGGCGATCACCCGGATGGCGTCCCAGTCCGGTGCGTTGCCGATGAGGTTGGGCGCGAGGATCGCTCGCGTGCGCGGCCCGATCATCTCCTCGATGGCGGCCACGTCGATCTGGAACGTGGTCGGCGTCACGTCGACGAACGCCGGCACCAGGCCGGCGCGCAGGATCGGCGCGATGTCGGTCGAGAACGTGACCGCAGACGTGATGATCTCGTCGCCCGGTTCGAGGCCCAGCACCTCGATGGCCAGGTAGAGCGCCGACGAGCCCGAGTTGCACATGACGCCCCGGCGCTTGCCGAACAGGGCGGCCACCCGCTCTTCCATGCCGCGCACGTTCTTGCCGATGCGCAGCGCAGTGGGCCCACCTCTGAGCACCTCGACCACGGCCTCGATCTCCCGGTGGTCGTGCACCGATCCGGCGTACTCGATGCGTCGTGTGTTCATCACTGCTCCACTGGGCTCAGGTTCGGGGTCGGCCGATGCGACGGCACCGTAACGGGTCGGCCCGACGATCAGGAGGACGCGAGCGGAGGGGTGAGGTGCTCGCGATACCACTCGACCGTGGCGCCGATGATCTCGGGCCACTCGGTGGTGTGCCCTCCGAACGCGGAACGGAACGCGCCGTCGTCGACCACGAACGGGGCCGCGAACTGGTAGTAGGTGTGCCGCAGCTCGCGGATGCTGCGGTTGAAGAGGCCGAGCACCCGGATCATCGGGAGGTTGAGCGCAGTGATGCCGGTCTGCGTCGAGCCCGCAGCGGCGTAGATGTCGGCGATGATCTCGCGAGTCGGGCGCGTGGGCGGGTTGGGGAGGTGCCAGGCCCGCCCGTAGGCCTCGTCGCTGCTGGCGAGGAGGACGAGGTTGCGCCCCAGGTCGGGCACGTAGGTGTAGGTGTGGGGGGCGTCGACGCGACCCATCGTCTGGGCCCGTTTGCCGCGCACCGCCGGTTCGAAGACGAACTCGCCGAGCGCGGAGCTACGCACGCCCGGTCCCACGAAGTCCGCGGCTCGACCGATCGCCACCCGCACGTCGCCTCTGCGGTGGGCATCGAGCAACTCGGCCGACATGGCCGCTCGGGTGCGGCTCTTCGTGCTGGTCGGATGGCTGGGGGTGTCCTCGCGGATCGGCCCGTCGGTCGGCCCGTAGAGGTAGAGGTTCTCGAGCACCACCAGCTTGGCGCCGGCCGCGGCCGCGGCCGACACCACCGCCTGCTGCAGCGGGGGAAACTCCTCGGCCCACCGGTCGTACCGCGACGCGTTGAGGCAGAAGTAGACCGCCTCGGCGTCGCCGGTCACCGACCGGGCGAACGAGACGTCGGTGGCGTCGCCACCCACGGTCTCGACATCGGCCAGGCTCGGTCGACCGCTGCGGTTCACCATGCGCACCGGCGTGCCCTGGGCGACGAGCGCCTCGGCGACGGCCGTGCCTGCAGGGCCCGTACCGAACACGACGTGGGTGGCGCTCATGCCGCCACCGTACGAGCCGGCATCGACCGACCCCACCGTCGCCTCGACCGGCGTCCGGTATCGGCGGATGAGGAAGATGCCGAGGGCGATCATCCAGCCGCTCCAGGCGAGATAGCCGACGAAGTTGGTGAGCCCGGCGATCTCGACGCCGGCCTTTTCGAGGAGCCCGGTGGCGATGAGCACCGCCGACACCGTGCCGAGCGGGGCGAACCACCGGCCGGGTCGGTGCTGGAGCCCGCGCACCATGGCGAGGGTCCACACCGCGGTCAGCGCGTAGCCGAACGACTCACCGATCACACCGCCGAGCAGATCGTGAAGGGTCTGGAACGTGTCGACGGCGTCGGCCCGAGCCGCAGCCGTCGTGGCGGGGTCGGCCACGGTGTCGGCCAGGCCAGGGACGAACAGCGGCCAACGGAGCAGGCCGATGACCTGCACGACGCCGGCTGCGATCCCTGCGACCACCATCACCTGCCGGGTGCGGCCGCCGGGATGAGTCGAGCGCGACAGCCAGGCGATCGGGATCATCACCGCCGACGCGAGGGCCAACAGCGCGAACAGGGCCGCGATGACGGCGGCGTCATCGTGGAACATCGCCAGCACCTCTGGGGCCGGCCGGCCGAGCACGTCGGGGTAGTCGAACCGCGACCCGAGGACGAGGAAGCCCACGTTGGCGAGCAGGGCTCCGGTGATCATCAGGGCACCGGCGATCTGGGCTGAGCGGTTCTTCATGGCGGTCTCCTCGGGACGGGCGCTTGGGCCAGTTCTCTTGATTGTCAAGATATCTATGGTTGTCAAGAGGCTTGATAGTCAAGAGAACTCCGCTAGGGTGGCTGCCATGGCCGCTCCTGCTGAGGACCACCAACGACTCGAGGTGCTCTTGTTGCTCCGCCGGTTCGCCATGGAACGAGACCGTTGGATCGCCGGGCTCTGCCGGCGAGTCGGCGCCACCCGCAGCGACTACGACGCCCTCGAAGCACTCGACGCGCTCGGGCCGATGACCCCCGGCGAGCTCGGCGACCGGCTGTCGCTCACGTCTGGGTCGGTCACCGCACTGCTGGGCCGCCTCGAAGGCCTCGGATGGGCCCGTCGCGACCCGCACCCTGACGACCGTCGCAAGGTGATCGTCTCGCTCACCGACGAGGCCCGCCGACTCGGCGAGGACCAGCTCGTGCCCTACTTTCGGGCCGTCGACGCCGCGACCGACACGCTCAGCGCAAGGGAGCGCAAGATCGTCGTGGGCTTCCTCCACACCCTGACCACGAGCGTCGCTCAGACGCCGGGCGACGCCTGAGCACCACGATGTCGACCTCGCCGGGCGTGCACTTCTCGGTGTCGACCTGGCAGCAGCCGATGCCCCCGGCGCCCAGCGGCGTTCGCGCCGCGGTGATCGCACAGATCGTCGCCGTCGCCACGGCCTGCGGCTCGCAACGGCTCCGGGTCGCCGTCGACGGATTCACGGCAGCCGGCAAGACCACCTTGGGACACGAACTGGCGCGTGCGACTCGCCGAGGGCGGACGGCCCACGTTCCGCGCGTCGCTCGACGACTTCAAGCGGCCGTGGAGCGAGGCACACCTCTATGACCGCACCTCGGGCGAGGGGTACTACCGCAACGCCTTCGATCTCGACGCCATCCGGCGACTGCTTCTCGAACCGGCTGCTCCCGATGGCCACGGTGCCGTCGCCCTGTGCAGCATCGACCCTCTCACCCAGATCGATCATTCCTCGGTCACCTCGCTGATCCCAGCCGATGGCGTGCTGGTAGTCGACGGCGTGTTCGCCTGTCGCCCCGAGCTCGATGCCCACTGGGACATGCGCGTCTGGGTCGATGTCGACGCCGAGCTCTCAGTGCAGCGGGGCATCGCGCGCGACGCTGGCAGGGAAGGCGGCGCCGACGCGGCAGCCGCACTCCACCGCGACCGCTACCTCGCGTCCGAGTTGCTGTACGTCGCCGAAGTCGATCCGCGCGCGTTCGTGGAGGTGATCGTCGACAACACCGAGTTCGACCGGCCCCGCCTCATCCGCCCCCAGCTCGGGCAGCACCCTCACCCCGAAATTGGTGCGTGAAACCACCGATACGGTGGTTTCACGCACCAATTTCGCTTGTTGGGTGAGGACCCGAGCTAGGGGGTCGGCGAGTCGATGGTGATCCAGATCGTGTCGGCGACCGCCAGCAGCTCACCGGCGATGTCGAACAGCGCAGAGGTGGCGAAACGCTTGCGGCCATCGACACCGGTCGCCTCTCCGACGACCACGTAGGTCTCGCCGACGACCGGCAGCCGATCGACCCGGGCCGCCATCCGACCGAGCACCGCCACGGTGCCGTCGCCGAGATGGGCCCACCCAGACGGGCAGTCGAGCGCCGCCCACACCACCGGCTCGGGGATCGCCCCGTGCACGGTCAGCGACTCATGCGGCGTCCAGGTCGACGCCCGCCGCGACGACGAGCCGGGCACCGGACCCGGGAACACCCGCAGCCCGTCGTCGGCCGCTCGACCCGGACCGCACGTGAAGCAGGTGGGGAAGGGGTGAGCCTCGAGACCCGCATAGTGCGAGGCCGCTTGGGCCGCCTCGTCGACCGGGACGAAGGCCGGAGCGTGCGCATCGACGACGGTGGGCTTGGCCTCCGCCACCACGGCATCGCCGTCCATCAGTCGCACCACGCCCTCGATCGCCTCCACGTCGAGCTCGACCTCGAGCGGCGGTGGCAGGCGCAAGGTGACCACCGCGTCACCGTCGACGAAGCCCGCCACGGTGCCGCACGTGAACCCGCCGTTGCCGGAATCGGGTGGCCCACAGAACCGGCGGGGTATCGAAGCGGTCGGCGTCATGGGACCGACAGTAGGCCGCCTCCCACCGCGGCGGTACGGGAAGTCCTGCCGGGGCGGAGAGCCCTGATGTGACCCAGGGGACGGCCTCCGCATACGGTCGGGCACATGCGAGCTCGTACCATCCTGGCCGTCGCCACCGTCTCGGTCCTCGTCCTGCTGGGCGTGGCCTCCTGCTCGTCTGACGACGACAGCTCGGCGGGGAGCGGCAACACAACCCTCGCCACCGGAGCGGACGGCCCCGCCGCGGGCGCGGCGTCGGCCGAGCTGGCTCTCGAGCAGGAGCGGTTCGTGATCGACGTGCGCACGCCGGAGGAGTTCGCCGAGGGCCATGTCGAAGGCGCCGTGAACATCAACCTGCAGGGCCCCGACTTCTCTGCACAGATCGCCGACCTCGACGCCGACCAGCAGTACGTCGTCTACTGCCGCACGGGCAACCGCTCGGCGGTGGCGGCTGCGGAGATGGCCGGCATCGGCCTCGACGTGCTCGACGGTGGTGGCTTCGACACGATGACCGACGCCGGCTGGCCGCCCGCCTAACCACCCTGCAGTCCACCCAAATCGGTGCGTGAAACCACCGTCTGGGTTGTTTCACGCACCGATTTCGCCGGGCGAGCCGGCTGACCTGCTCGCCGGATCGCGCCACAGGGGCAACGACGCCAGCGCCGCCAACCCTCCCACCGCCCACCACCGTGTGGTGTGCGCCTCGAGACCGATCATCGGCACCCAGTCGAACCGCTGTGCCAATGCGGAAAGGACGAGCACGGCGAGCAGGGCTCCGCAGCTGCCGAGGGCGCCCTCCGTCGGCGGCTTCGCATCCGAACCGGCTCCCAGCACGGCAGCCGCCATCGCCAGGGACAACGTGGCACTGGCCAGCGCGATCGCCACCAGGTGCGACGGCGCGACGGTCACGATGCCGTCGTCGCGCGATCGCCAGCCCGAGCACCACGGCGACACAGGTCAAGAGGCCAGCCGTCCACCCGACCCGCACCAGGCGTCGCCACCCTCGCGCCGTCGGCACCGGCCACGGTCAAGGCGGCCGCGTCGTCGAGCCCGGTGCTGAGCGCCGAGCCGAGGACGACAGCGGCTGCCAACGCGGGCACGGTGAGGTCGGGAACGTCGCGGATGATCGCTACTGCCGTCGGTAGCACGGCCAGGGCCGCCCATCCGACCACCCGGCTCCACGGGACGACGCGCGCCCGGCTCAGTAGGGGCAGACATGAGGGCGTGCCTCGACCTCGGCGGAGGTCGGCCGCCGACCGCGATCGAGACCGACGGCACCAACAGGTCGTCGGTCGACATCGTGTCGAGCGCTCGCCAACGCTGTGCACGACCCGGAGAACCCGGTCGTCGGGCACCCCGGCGAGGTGGCGCTTGGCGGCCTCGAGGTCCTCGGGCGCCCAAGTCAGCGGGGCCGGCGCCATCCCCACACGGATCGGGCCACGCCCGACCCCGGACCGTCGCATCGAAGACGTCGACGACATAGCTCGTCGTGGCTCTACGTGCTAGCGTGGCCGAGCCGACTGTTCACGCCGAGGCCGAGTGTTCCCATCCAGAGCACCACCACGCCGTCGGCCTGTCCGGCGACGACGGTCGGTAGCTCACTCTCCGAGTCCGCCTCGGTCGGCAGGCCGAGCGACGCGGCCACCAACCGGTAGCGAGCGGCCCGGATGGCCGACGTGTGAGTCGCGGGATCGAACGTGAGCGGCGCCTGCCGTTACGTGCCCGGGCGCTCACTTCGGTACTGAACCCGGCCGGCAGCGCCTTCGCCAACTCGGTCGGCAACTCGATTCGGGGCCGTCGAACAACCGCATCCGAAAGCGCACCGGGTCACTGGCGGTCGGGAGCGCGGCAGCAACCGGAGCGAGACCGGTCGCGGTGATCGGCTGGTAGCTCCTCGATACGCGGCCGGTCCGCACGCTCCACCGGCACGGTCGCGCCGACGACGTCGAGGCACTGCTCGTCGCTCTCAGGGCTGACGAGGTGCGCGGCGCGCTCGGCCGTGCCCGACATCGGGGCGGTCACCCCGATGGCGGCCACCACGACAACGCCGCTCCGACCACGAGCGCCGGCAGGGCCCACCGGCGCCGGCGACCGACCGAAGCGCGAGCGCGACCACCACCACGGTGAGCCCGGTGAACCACACGAGGCGTTCCGCAACCGGGAGATCGAGCAGCAACTGGTCGGGTCCGTCGCCGGGGTCGAAGGTGGCAAGGTAGCGATCGGTGGCCCAGCCACCCACGCCGAGCTCGAGCAGGCGGCTGTCGACGACGACGATGGCGACCAAGGCGATCACCGGCTCAGGAAGAACGGCGCCCACCGCCCGAGGGCGACGCCGAGCGCCAGCCGCCCCGGCGCCGAACACGCCACACGTGGCGACGACGAGCCCGACGCGCCCGTCGACAGCGCCGTAGACCCCCGGTCGGTGGTCGTCACCCAGAACATCGTGGTGGCGACCACGGCCGCGAACGGCGCCGCGACGAGCGCAGGGAGCGAGGTGACCGCTCAGCCGACCGCCCGCGTCGAGCGGACAGGTCTCGAACAGCTCCTGCGCACCCGTCGCGGCCGGCTCGGTGCCCGCGCGGTGTCCGGCGATCACCACATCCCGACGAACGGGTGGACGAACAACGTCAGCGCCGACGCCACCCTCCCACCAGTGGGCGCGAAGTCCTGGCCCCAGACGAAGCCGAAGAGGACGAGCTCGAGCATGGTGAACGCCACCCCGACCGCGAACCAGGGGCTGCCCAAGAGCTCGCGGGCCTCGACGAAACCGAGCGCCCGCACGGGCCGGCCGGGCGGTGCGCGTTTCGGACGATGTTGGCGAATCGTGACTTCCCTCGGAGGTGCCCGCCACCGGCTGTCTCGCCACGCGGGAGCGGCCCCGGGCGAGCCGTCGCACCACGAGCCCGAGCGCGAGCACGATGACCGAGGCCCCGAAGAAGCCCAACGCGATCGACGCGCCCCCGCGCCGCTCCGACCAGCCACCCGCCGACGACGAAGACCCCGCCCATGGCGATGAGAAACGTGCCGAGCCGGCGCATCAGGCCGCCGCCTGATCGTCGTCGCTCGACGCAGCGACGCCCGCGGCGCGGCAGAGCAGCAGGTAGCCGTCCTCGACGGTCGGCGCGACCGGCGTGGCGCCGGCCGGCGGCGTCCCGATGTGGCGTACCGAGCCCTCCGAGGTCACCCAGGCCAGGGCAGCGCCGGGCTGCCGCTCGGTCGCCACCCACACCCGCCCGTCGGCCCCGGGCGGCGAGCTCAGCGGGCCTGCCCACGAAGTGCACCCGGCCGTCGAGCAGCACGAGCACCCGCTGGCAGAGCGCGGCGACGTCGTCGGTCTGGTGGGTGGACAGGACGACGGTCGCTCCTGGCGCCGCGGTGCCAGCAGCTCGCGGAAGCGCAGCCGCTGCTCGGGGTCGAGGCCGGCGGTGGGCTCGTCGAGGAGGAGCAGGTCGGGGTCGCCGAGCAGGCTCTGGGCGATGCCGACCCGCCGCCGCATCCCACCCGACAGCTCGCGGATGCGCTTGTGCATCATCCGGTCCTCGAGCCCCACCAGCGTGAGCACCCGGCGCACCTCGTCGTGGCGGCTCCTGCGATCGGTGCCACTCCTTCAGGATGGCGACGTAGTCGACGAACTCGAAGGCGGTGAAGCTGCGGTGGAAGCCGGGCTCCTGGGGGAGGTAGCCGAGGCGACGGCGGATCTCGCTCGCTCGGCGGTCGTCGGGGCGGTGACCGAGGATCTCGAGCTCGCCCCGGTCGGGCGCCAGCACGGTCGCCATCATGCGCAGCAGCGTCGTCTTGCCGGCGCCGTTCGGTCCGAGCAGGCCGTGACCCCGGGCGCGAGCTCGAGGTCGACGTCGTCGAGCGCGACCGTCGGCCCGAAGCGCTTGCCGAGCGCCGTCGTCTGCACGGTGGTTCCATCAGAAGCCTCCCGGCACGACGAGTGCGGTCGGCGCGGGGGAACACGATCGCGGCCAGGGCGACAACCGCGAGCGCCGGCGCTGACCGAGCGCGCCGAGCGGGGAGAGGTCCGGGGGCACCGAGCCGGTGACCGCCAGCCACGGCGACGACCGCGAACCAGCCGACAGCCAAGGCCCCGGCCACCAACTCGACCGGTCGCCAGGTCGCGACGGCGAGCGCGGCGAAGGTGAGCGCGAGCGACGGCAGCAGCCAGGCGGCATCCCGAGCGCGAAGGTCGGGCAGGGCGAGCGAGCCGACGCAGCAGACACACCAGGCTCGTGACGACCACGGCAGTGGCCCGGCGCAGCACGAGGCCGGTGCCCGAGACCGGCGAGGCGAACGCCGCCTCGCCGCCAGGCTCGACGCCGGGAAGGAACGAGACCGCGACCGACCCGAGGGGGAGGACGGGCGCGAGCACCAGAAAGAACGTGGAGGAGTCGCGCTCGCGAGCAGGCGACCACCACGGCGGCGATGACGATGATCACCGAGCCGAGCCACGCCAGCTGCAGCGGGGGGTGGCCGCCGTGAGCCGGGCGGTCTCGGGCCGAACACCGAGCACGATCAAGAGGCGCTCGACCACGCCCCGACGCGGCCCGTCGATGCGATCGGCCATGGAGGCCCAGCTCGAGTCGAGGAAGCTGGCCGGCACGGCCGCGGCGACCCGCTGCCGGCAACGGGCACAGGTCAGCAGGTGCGCCTCGGTCGACGATGCCGCTGCGGCGCCGAGTTCACGTGGTGCGCAGGCGTAGCGTTCGAGCACGTCGTCGGCGACATGCCAGGTGGTCGATGTCATGCAAGTGCTCCTCGTAGCTGTTGCTTGGCGCGCATCACTCGGGTCTTCACCGTTCCGGTCGGGATGCCGAGCAGTCGGCCCGCCTCCCGGGTGGTGAGGCCGTCGAGCACGGTGGCCTGAAGCGCCGTCGCAGCTCGGGCGAGAGCGACGCCATGGCCCCGGCCAGATCGCCGTGCTCGATGCCGTCGAGCACCCGATCCTCGGCCGCCACGACCAACTCGCTGTCGTCGTGTCCGGCGACAGGAAGCCAACGGCCCCGCGTGCGCAGCACCCCGATGAGGCGGCGGATCGCGATGCCCCACATCCAGGCCGCCGGCTCGCCCCTGCCGTCCCACCGGCCAGCACCACGCCACACGGCCACGAACGTGTCCTGCACGGCTTCGCGCACCACATCGTCGTCGGCGCAGCGGCGGCGGAGACGTCCGGTCAACCAGGGGGCGTGGAGATCGTGCAGGGCGCGGCAAGGCCTCCCGGTCACCGCTGGCGATGGCCGAAACGAGCTCTGCGTCGGTGCGCGCTGTCCCCATCATCAGCCCTGTCGCGTGGGAAGTGCCGGGCGGTTCCCCTGCATCGTTGCCGAAGGCGCCCCCACGTGCGCCGATAGGGTCCCTCGCCATGATCGAACCGATCGACGCCAGCGACGTGTCGGCGTGGGACGACGACGCCGACGTGGTGGTCGTGGGCCTCGGATGTGCGGGTGCGTGCGCCACCATCGAGGCCGCCGAGATGGGCGCCGACGTCGTCGTGCTCGAAGCGGCCGCCATGGGTGGCGGCACTTCCGCCATGTCGGGCGGGCTCATCTACCTGGGCGGCGGCACGCCCGTGCAGGAGGCGTGCGGCTACACCGACACGGCCGAGAACATGGAGCGCTTCCTGCTCGCGGCGTGCGGCCCCGAGGTCGACGAGGCCAAGGTGCACGCGTACTGCCACGACAGCGTGCGCCACTTCCACTGGCTGGTCGACCACGGCGTGCCGTTCCGGTCGCAGTTCCATCCTGAGCCCAGCCGAGAGCCGCCCGACGACTCGGGATTGGTGTTCAGCGGCGGCGAGGACTCGTGGCCGTTCGACACCGTCGCCGACCCGGTGCCACGCGGTCACCATCCGCAGTTCCCCGATGCCGCCGGCGGCTTCCTCATGCAGCGGTTGCTCGACGCGGTCGGCCAGACGGCGGCGCGGGTGATCACCGACACGGTCGTCGATCGGCTCGTGGTGCACGACGGCCGGGTCGTCGGGGTCGAGGCCACGACCGACGGCGCGACCCGTCTCGTGCGCGCCCGCCGAGGCGTGGTGCTCACCGCAGGAGGCTTCATCTTCAACGAGGAGATGGTGCGCCAGCACTGCGCCGACGCGTTGCGCTGCAACATGCCGATCGGCACCCCCTTCGACGACGGCCGCGCCATCCGCATGGGCGAAGGGGTCGGCGCGGCCACGCTCGGCATGGAGCGCATCGAGGTGGGCATCCCGTTGACACCACCACGCAGCCTGGTGCGCGGCATCCTCATCAACAGTGCCGGGCAGCGGTTCATGAACGAGGACACCTACGCCGGCCGACTGGGCCAGGAGTTCCTCCTCCGCCAGGACGGTCAGGTCTACTTCGTGCACGACGACTCGACCTTTGCGGTCAACATCGCCGGCTACAAGCCGCGATGGGTCGCCGAGTCGGCGGCCGAGCTCGAACGCGAGATGGGGCTACCCGACGGTGCCTTGCAGGCCACACTCGCGCGCTACAACGAGCACGCGGCCGCAGGCACCGATCCGGAGTTCCACAAGAACGCTGCGTGGCTCACCCCGCTCGAGCCGCCCTACGGCGTGGTCGACATGAGCGTCGACCGCAGCTACTACGCGCCGTTCACCCTGGGCGGGCTGGCGACCAACGCGGCCAGCGAGGTGCTCGACCACTCGGGTGCGCCGATCGCCGGGCTCTTCGCCGCCGGGCGCACGACGGCGGGCATCGCCGCGGGCGGCTACGTGAGCGGCATCTCACTCGGCGACGGCACCTACTTCGGCCGTCTCGCCGGCCGCTCCGCAGCGACCGCCGAGGGTTGACGCCGTACCGGTCGGCGTGCCGGGTCCGCGGACCCGTGATGCGCGACAAGAACGGGCGTGGTCGTGAACGGGCGTGGTATCAGTCGTCGAGGTGGGTGGGCAGACCGAACGCCGGGAACAGGTCGGGGTCGAGGAAGGCGTGGAACTCGGCGATGCGGTCACCCTTGATCTCGAGCACCTGCAACGCCCACGGCGCATGGCCACCCGCCGGATCGACGCGGTACTGGCCGAACGCAGGCGAGCCGTTGGCCGTGGTGGGCAACAGGCGCGAGCCCTCACAGCCGATGCCCGGGCCGAGGAACCAGGCGCCGATGTTCTCGGCCCCCACCAGCCACATCGAATAGGGCGGCATCGACTGGATGGCATCGTCGTGCAAGAGGGTGACGAGCGTGGCCACGTCGTAGCGCTCGAAGGCGTCGACGTAGCGCTCGAGCAGCTCTTGTTCGACGCGGTCGCTGATCGGTGAGGGCGCGTCGCGGCTCACCGTGGCGAGCGTGGCGCGTGCCCGCTGGAGCGCGCTGTTCACCGCAGGGACGCTCGTGTCGAGCAACTCGGCGACCTCGCTCGCCTGCCAGCGCAGCACCTCACACAGGATGAGCACCGCGCGCTGACGAGCGGGCAGGTGTTGGAGCGCAGTGACGAACGCCAGGCGGATGCTGTCGCGCGCCACGGCCACCTCGGCTGGGTCGGCGCCGTCGGGCAGGATCCTCGTGTCGGCGATGGGCGAGATCCATGCGTTCTCGGGCAACGTGGCCGCGAGGTACTTCGGGTCGGGCGGGGTGGCGGGCCCGAGATCCATCGGCCGCGCTCGACGCTGCGGGCCTCGTTGCATGTCGAGGCACACGTTGGTGGCGATGCGGTAGAGCCACGAGCGCACACTCGAACGGCCCTCGAAGCCGTCGGCGGCGCGCCAGGCGCGCACCATCGTCTCCTGCACAGCGTCTTCGGCTTCGAAGCCGGAGCCGAGCATCCGGTAGCAGTAGCCGGTGAGCTCGCGGCGGTACTGCTCGAGCGAATCGGGCGCGAGGGCAGTCGCACGATCGGTCACCGTTGGCATGCTAGGGCTCGTTTCCAGAATCGGGCGGGGGGTCCGGCGGCGGATCCGGCAGGGGGCCGGCCAGCAGGTCGGCCTGGACCCCGGCCGGCTCTCTGGAGGGACCCAGCAGCAGGTCCTCGACCCCGGCCAACGCGATGAGCTCGCGCAGCTCCGGGCTGGGATCGTGCACCCGGATGGAGCATCCGAGTCGCCGCGCGGCCAACTGCAGCGCGCACAGCGCCTCGACGGTGGCCAGGTCCGGCGGCTCCACAGCGGCGGTCATCTGGGTGATTCGACGTCGCGGAGGCCGCGAACTCATCGCGGTCGGGCGAGACTGTCGCCCGTGACCTACTGCCTCGCCATGCGGCTACCCGACGGTCTGGTGTTCCTGTCCGACACCCGCACGAACGCCGGCGTCGACAACATCAGCACCTATCGCAAGCTGTTCGTCTTCCACCCCGCGCCCGATCGCACGATCGTGATCCAGTCGGCGGGCAACCTGGCCACCACCCAGGAGGTGCTCGACCGGATCAACCGCGACCTGGCCGATCCTTCGGCATCGCCGTCGTTGGCCACCGTCGACCACCTCTTCGAGGCTGCCCTCTACGTGGGACGCACCAGCGTCGCCGTAGCCCAGGCCCATCAGGGGCCGCTCGCCGCGGTGGGCGCCGACGGCACCTCCACGTTCATCCTCGGAGGCCAGATCGGTGACGCCCCTCCCGACCTCTACCTCGTGTATCCGGAGGGCAACTACATCCGGGCGTCCGACGAACGGCCGTTCCTCCAGATCGGCGAGACCAAGTACGGCAAGTTCCTCCTCGAGCTGGGCACCGCCTCGCCCGCGCCCTCGACGACGCCGCCAAGGTGGCCCTCAGCTCGATGATCAGCACCGCCCGGGCGAACCTCTCGGTCGGTCCGCCCTACGACCTCGGCATCCTGCGCACCGGCGTGCACACCATCGAGCACTCGCGCATCGAGCCCGACTCGACGTTCCTCGGGGAGTTGGAGGAGGTCTGGGTGCGCCATCTCACCCAGGCGCTCGACGAGCTGCCGATGGTCGACCCGGCCCAGAGCCAACGGCTTTGAGCGGGTCACCGGGCAGACAGCGGACATGACCGTCGTGCTGGTGCTGGCCGACACCCACCTGAAGGAGGGCCAGCTCGGGCGGCTATCCGAGACCGTCTGGCAGCTCGCCGACGAGGCGGACGTGATCCTGCACGCCGGCGACGTGGTCGACGCCACGTTGCTCGACGCGTTGGCGCAGCGGGCGACCGTACACGCGGTGCGGGGCAACAACGACGGCGCGCTGGCCGGGTTGCCCGACGAGCTCAGGCTCGACCTCGCCGGGGTTCAGGTCGCGTTGATCCACGACAGCGGCGCCCGCCAGGGCAGGGAGCGACGTCTGTTCCGGCGGTTCCCCGACGCCGAGGTGGTGGTGTTCGGACACAGCCATCAACCGCTGTCGGAGTGGACGCCGCAGGGCCAGCTGCTGTTCAACCCGGGCTCGCCCACCCAGCGCAGGCGCGCTCCGCAGCACACCGTCGGCCTGTTGACCGTCGACGAGGGCGCGATCGTCGACCATGAGATCGTCACCGTGACAGATCGTCACGGTCGACCGACGTAGCGGCGATCGATGATGCCGAGCGCGGTCTCGGCCAGGCGACCGGCGATGATCCAGGGACCGAGCACCAGTCGCGAACCGATGCGCGCCACGGTCGCCGACACTGCGACCCCTGGTGGCAGCTGGCGGAGATGGGTCATCGGGAGCGCCAGATCGGATTCGGACACTCGGGCGGCGCCCGCGGGCGCGAGCACGGGCGCGTCGGTCGAGTCGGGCGCGTCGGTCGAATCGGACGCCTCCGTCGGGGCGATCCCGAAGCGCTCGGCGAACGCATCGAGATCGGGCCGGTCCTGGTCGTGCTCGTCGTGATGACCCGGCACGTTCGCGTCGGGCACGGGGCCGAACTGGTCGGGACCGCCGCGGCCGCTCTTCATGCCCGGCTGGCCGGCGGTGGCATCGGGTGAGAGCGCTTCGGCACGGCCGCTGCGTCTCAGCTCGGGCTGTTGCGGATTCGCCATCGTCGGCGTCCTCTCGGTCGTCGGAGTGGGGTTCGGTCGCGACTACCCCCGCTCGGCCGCGGCAGAACACCGGCGGGCTGGGTAGGGGTGACCAGACGTCGACCAGGGAGTCACCCCAATGCCCACCGACCATGCCCATCTCTCTTCGCCGCCGCTCGCCCCGGCCGCCGGCGGCCGCACCGAAGCCGACCAACTTCGAGACCTCGCCCATGGCCGGCCGCCGTTCACCAGCATCTACCTGCCCATCGACCGACACGCCGAAGACGGCCCCCAGCGGATCGCAACGGCCTGGCGAGAAGGGCGAGCCGAGCTGGCCGCCGCCGACGCTCCCGATCGCATCCTCGAACGGGCCGACGCGCTCGTAGCCGAGCTACACGACGGCGCGACCCTGGCCATGGTGTTCGACGGCGACGGGAACGAGCATGTGCGGGCGATCGCGCACCCGCTCGCCGCGCCGTGGTTCGACCACGGCCCGATCCCGCGACTCGGTCCGCTGCTCGTGTTCGCTCGAGACAACCCGGCCTACGTGGTCGCCTTGCTCGATCGGCGCGGCGCCGACATCGTCTCGGTGGTCGACCGTTCCCTGGCCGAAGAGCACGTCGTCGACGGCGACGACGGAGACCCACTCACCAAGAGCGCGCCCGGAGGATGGTCACAGCGCCGCTATCAACAGCGAGCGGAGAACACCTGGGAGCGCAACGCCGCAGAGGTAGCCGAGGAGCTGGCGGACGCGGCTCGTCAGGTGGGCGCGGCGGTGGTGATCGTCGCCGGCGAGGAGCGCATGGCCCGTCTGCTCGACGACCACCTCCCTGCCGAGATCGCCGCGAGATGCGTGCGCGCCGAGTCAGGCGGGCGCGCCATCGACGGCTCGGTCGACGAGTTGCGCGTTGAGGTCGAGCGGCTGGTGGCCACGGTGGTGGCCACGCACATGGCCGACACGCTCCGGCACTTCGTCGAGCTCCGCGACCGAGGGGCGATCGTGGCCGACGGCCCCGGTGCCACCTTCGAGGCGTTGCGGGCCGCCATGGTCGACACGCTGCTCGTGCACGACGAGCCCGACGACGACCGTCGCGCCTGGTTCGACCTCTCGTCTCCCACCCTTGTCGCCGGCGAGGCGGCCACGCTGCGAGACCTCGGCTTCGAGCCGCTCGAGGGCAGGATGGTCGACGTGCTGGTGTGGGCCGCGCTCGGCACGGGCGCACAGGTCGAGATGATCCCCGGGCGTGGGCCGTGGGTGCCGGCAGAGGGCGTCGGCGCGTTCCTGCGGGGTTCGATCGAGCCGACTGACCCGGAGTGATGACGTCGGTCTCGAGGTCACGCGTGCATTGACGCCAACTACCAGTCGATGATCACGGCATCGGCTTCGTCGGGATGGTCCTCGAGCCACTTGCGGGCGAACGGGCAGTTGGGCACGACCGTGCGGCCCGCATGCGCCGCGGAAGTGATGGCGGCCCGCACGAGCGCTCCGCCCACACCTTGGCCCTCGAGCTCGGGCGGGACACCGGTGTGCACGAGCACCAACCGGTCGCCTTCGATCCGATAGGTGAGCACGGCGACGCCCTCGTCGGTGCGGACCTCGAAGCGGCGGCGCTCGGAGTTGTCGACGACGTCGGTCGCCTCGATCTTCGACGGCTGGTCCACAGCTGACCCCTCTCTCGGCATCGTGCTCGCGACCGCTCGTCCGAACGGCCGGCTGGGTCCCAACCTACCGACGCCTTGCGCCGGACATACCTGACCAGGCCACTGCGCCGGCCGCCCCCGACGCGCCGGCGCCGTCACGCTGGCGCGGGCGCCGTCGCTGCGAGACCCTGATGGCCCACGCGAGACGATCGACCAGGGACGGACCATGAAGACCAAGGCCAGCGAGCTCGTCGGCATCGAGTTCCCCATCTTCGCCTTCAGCCACTGCCGCGACGTGGTGGCCGCAGTCACCAACGCCGGCGGCTGCGGCGTGCTCGGCGCGGTGGCGCACAGCCCGGAGCAGCTCGACATCGACCTGCGCTGGATCGAGGACGAGGTGAAGGGCAAGCCCTACGGCGTCGATCTGCTCGTGCCCGAGAAGTTCGTCGGGGCCGAGGAGGGCGGCTTCGACCGCGACGCGCTCAACGACTTGCTGCCCGACGAGCACAAGGCGTTCGTCGACGACATCCTCGCTCGCCATGACATCCCGCCCCTCACCGACGACGGCCCGATGCGCGGCGTGGGCGGCATGCGGGTCGACCCGAAGAGCATGGCTCCGCTGCTCGACGTGTGCTTCGAGCACCGGCCCGGTTTGGTGGCGTCGGCCCTCGGTCCCCCGCCCGCGCACTTCATCGAACGCGCCGCCGAGGCCGGCATCCCGGTCGCGGCCCTGGCGGGCTCGGTCGAACACGCCGTCAAGCACGCCGACGCAGGCGCGCACCTCATCGTCGCCCAAGGCACCGAAGCGGGCGGGCACACCGGCCTCATCGCCACCATGGTGCTCGTGCCGGAGGTGGTCGACGCGGTCGGTCCGTTGCCTGTGCTGGCAGCGGGGGGCATCGCGTCGGGTCGCCAACTGGCGGCGGGCATGGCGCTCGGTGCCGACGGCGCGTGGTGTGGATCGGTGTGGCTCACCACCGAAGAGGCGGAGACGCCGCCGCTCGTGAAGGACAAGTTCCTCGGTGCCCGGTCGGGTGACACCGTGCGGTCGCGCTCGATGACCGGCAAGCCGGCGCGCATGCTGCGCAGTGCGTGGACCGACGAATGGGAGCGCGCCGACGGGCCGGGGCCGCTGCCGATGCCGATGCAGCCGTTGCTGATCGGACCGGCGATGGCCCGCATCGGCCGGGTGGCCAACGAGCCCGGTGCCCAGGAGCTGGCGACCTACTTCGTGGGCCAGGTCGTCGGCAGCATGAACACCGTGCGGCCCAGCCGCCGAGTGGTGCTCGACATGGTCGAGGAGTTCATCGACACCGTGCAACGACTGTCAGGCCTTCTCGAGGACGTCTGACTGGCGAGCGATCGTGACAGATCCTCCGGAGTCGGGCAGGATCTCCCGATGAGCGACACCCCGTGGTTGGACGACGCCTGCTCCCTGGTCGATGCGTATCGGGCTGGCACCCGCTCCCCGCAGGAGGAGATGCAGGCGACACTCGACGCCATCGAGGCCAGTGATCTCAACGCGTTCTCCTACCTCGATCCCGAGGCCGCCCTGGCCTCGGCGGCGACCGCCGACCTCACCCAGCCCTTCGGAGGCGTGCCCGTAGGCATCAAGGAGCTCGACCTCGTCGCCGGCTGGCCCGACACCGGTGCCTCGTTGGTGTTCGAAGACCGCGTCGCCACTCGCACCGGTGAAGCGGTCGGGCGGTTCATCGCCGGCGGCGCCATCCCCGTGGGCCTCACCACCGCATCAGAGTTCGGGGGGCTCAACGTCAGCGTCACCAAGCTCAACGGAGTCACGCACAACCCTTGGCGAGCACGGCCGCACGGTCGGTGGGTCGTCGAGCGGCAGCGCGGCGGCTGTCGCCGGCGGGCTCGTGTCGATCGCGTCGGGCGGCGACGGGGGCGGCTCGATCCGCATCCCGGCGGGCTACTGCGGCCTGCTCGGCATGAAGGGCACCTACGGCCGGCTGCCCCGTGGGCCCGAGGCGTTCTTCCGGCCCGGCACGGTGGTGCTCGGTTGCCTGGCCCGCTCGGTGCGAGACGCCGCCCGGCACTTCGACGTGTGCGCCGGGTGTCGACCCGCGCGACCCGTGGAGCCTGCCCAACCCCGGCAACTGGGAGGCGGGCCTCGGGTCGACCGACCTGGCCGGCAAGCGGGTGGCGGTCATCCCCGCCTTTGCCGGTGTCACGCTCGAGCCCGGTGTCGACGATCGCATCCGGGCGTCGGCTCGCGAGCTCATCGCCGCCACCGGCATGGTCGAGGTCGACGTGCAGATCGAGTTGCCGAACCTGGCCGCCCAATGGGCGTTCGGCAACCTGTCGACCCTGCTCGCCGAGCTCGGCCCACGGTGGCCGTCGTGCGCGCCGTTGCTCACCGACGAGATCGCCATCGGTCTTCAGCTGGCACAGTCGCTCTACAACCTCAACCTGGCCGCCGTGGCCGAGCAGCAACGCCTCGAAGCGAACGCGGCGATGGCGGCCGCGTTCGATCAGGTCGACTTCATCATCGCCGCCACCAATCCGGGGCCGGCGTTCCCCGCCGAAGCCACCATGTCGAGCCCGTCGGCCACGTTCGTCGATCAGGCCAAGGCCAACGACATGGCCCGACTGGCGTTCCGGGGCGTCATGGGTGGCGTGCGGGTGGCCAGCGCGTTCGCGCCCCGCCTGTCCAACGCGCTCATCGAGGCGGTGGTCGACCGGGTGCCCGACCTGGTGACGATGGGCGGCCTGACGATCATCTCCAACCTCTACGGCAACCCGGCGGTCTCCATCCCGGCGGGCACGGTCGACGGGCTGCCGGTGGGCATGCAGGTGCTCGCCCCCCACCATCGCGACGCCGCCCTGTTCGACGTGGCCTTGGCGTTCGAGCGTGAGGTGGGCTGGCCCAAGGTCGCCCCCTCGGTCATCCCCGCCCCACTTCCCAAAATCGGTGCGTGAAACACCCGATACGGTGGTTTCACGCACCGATTTCGGGAGCGGGTGAGCCAACGAGTGACGCCGAGCGCGCCGAGCGCGCCGAGCGCGCCGAGCGCGCCGAGCTCAGCAGTAGCCCACCCCACACTTCCCAAATCGGTGCGTGAAACACCCCATGCGGTGGTTTCACGCACCGATTTCGCAGAGAAGGGGCAGGGGGGTGGAGTGGGTCAGGCGTAGCGGGCCTCGACGCCGCGGGACGGGCCGTGATCGGCCACCGCGGCTGCCAGGTCGGCTACGAGCTGGTCGACGTGGACCGCATGGGCGGGCGACAACATGAGATGCAGGCCCGGCGGCTCGGTGTTGCGGTTGACGTGCCAGCCCCGGTCGTCCATGACGTCGCCCACCGCAGCCAGATCGATGGTGGCCGACTGCAGGGCGAGCACCGGGCCCACCGGATCGCCCACCAGCTCGATGCCATCAAGACGCTCGACGGCATCGCGAACCGTGGCCACGGTGCCCATCAGCTCACCCATGATCTCGGTGTAGCCGTCGACACCGAGATGGTTGATCATCGCCCACGCCGCCGCGATCGGCGCCGCCGGTCGCGCACCGGCCACTGCGGGCGAGGCGTAGAGGCCGGACGGCCAGTTCTCGTAGAAGAACACCTGGTGGAAGAACCAGTCGTCGTCACGATGCAGCACGACCGACGCGCCCTTCGGCACGTAGCCGTACTTGTGCACGTCGACCGACATGGCCGTCACGCCCGGCACGCGGAAGTCCCACGGCGGGATGTCGCGTCCCAGTCGTTCGAGGAACGGCAGCACGAACCCGCCGATGCACGCGTCGACGTGGCACCCGGCGCCCACGTCGAGCGCTAGCGCAGCCAACGCTTCAACCGGATCCATCACACCATGGGGATAGTTGAACGCGGAGGCCACGATCACCGCGGTGCGCTCCGATGCAAGCGCGCGGGCCGCATCGACGTCGGCGCGCCAGTTCGCATCGAGCGGCACCTGCACCAACTCCATGTCGAAGAAGTGCGCCGCCTTCGCATAGGCCGGGTGGGCGGAGTGGGGTGCGAGGATCTGCGGGTTCTCGACCCCCCGTGCCCTCGCTCGCTCACGGTGGACGAGCATCGACATGAGGATCGACTCGGTGCCGCCCGAGGTCATGGCGCCGGCCTGCCGGTTGGACGGCGGTCGGTTCACGAGGTCGGCCACCGATCCGATGACCTCGTGCTCGAGCTCGGCCAACTCGACGAACCGCAACGGGTTGAGCGCGTTGCCGAACAGATAGCGCTGGTAGACGTCGGTGACGAGCTGCTCGAGCTCGTGGCGACCGGTGGGATAGACGAGGCCGAACAGCCGCGCCGCGTGGACGTCGGGCTCGCGCGATTGCCGATCGTCGAGCTCCTCGAGGATCGACTCCATCGACCTGCCCTGCTCGTGCACGAGAGCCCCTCCGATCCACGGCGACGGCGACCGCTGGAGCGTAGCCGCCCTGGTGCGACGGCTACCGGGGCGCCCGGTCCTGCTCGAAGGCAACAAATCTGCCGTGTCGGGGTACGGAACCCCTCCACGACGCCTCGTTCCGCAGCGCGTCGATCGCGCCACCGGGAGGCACCAATGCAGACGAACACGGTGACGGTCGGGCTCCTCCTCTCGGCCCTGGTCGCCTCGGTGATCGGGACACTCGATGCCGCCATCAGCGACGAACCCGATCTCGTGGCCGTGCTTGCCTTCATCGCCTTGCTGCAGCTGGTGTTACTGATCCGGTTGGCGGCCGCGCGCGGCGCCCGCTCGCCGTGCGAGCCGATCTGTGGTCGTGGGTGCACGACCGCGCCGTCCGCACAGGCGACCGGCCCGAGCAGGTCGCCGATCGGGCGGTAGCCGCCTACCGCGCCCGCCTCGAACCGGCCCGCACCGGGCGGGCCGAGCTGGCCCGAGGTCACCGAATGACCGCCGACGACGCCCGGGGCGCTGCGCTGGTCGTTGCTCTCCGCGGCCGCGGCATCGAACCTCACGATGCCGGAGGCAAGGGCGCCGCCCTCGACCGACTCATCGCGGCCGGCTTCGCGGTGCCGCCCGCCGGCGTCGTGTGTGCCGATGCCTATCGACTTTTCGTACGCGAGACGGGCATCGCGGCCGCGTTGGCCGAGCTCACGAATCCTTCCACCCTCGACCTCGACGATCGCGACCACTCGGGGCATGTCGCTGACGACGTCGACCAGCGCATCGAGCGCCTCTTCCTGTCGGTCATCACGCCCGACGTCATCGTCGAGTGCATCGACGAACTGCTCGACGCGCTCGCCGCCGACATCCCCGGCGACGGCGCGCCACCCACCTTCGTCGTGCGCTCCTCGGCCACCGCCGAGGATACGGAGCACGAGTCGTTCGCCGGGCTCTACACCTCCAAGATCGACGTGCCGGCGTACGAGGTCATCGATGCCCTGAAGCGCGTGTGGGCGTCGCTGTGGTCGGTCGAGGCCCGCACCTACCGCGCCCACCGACGCGTCGACGAAGACGACCTGGCGATGGCGGCGGTGATCATGCCGTTCATCGCCCCGTCACTCGCCGGGGTGGCGTTCACCACCGATCCTGGCGGGCTGGGCGGCCATCTCCGCATCGAGTTCGTGCGCGGCTTGGGCGAACGGCTGGTGTCGGGCGCCGAGACACCAGAGGTGCTCGTGGTCCCCCGCGCCCGCCCACGCGACATCCCCGGTGAGCACGCCGAGCTGATGGACGAGGTGGCCGACCTCGGGCTGGCCATCGAGCAACTGCTCGGCGCGCCACAGGACATCGAGTGGTTGATCACCGGCGGCCGGCCGATGATCGTGCAGTCGCGCCCCATCACGGTCACGACCGGTCGAGCCGCCGACGACGACGGGTTCGACACACCGCCGCTCGCCGGCGCGTCCTACACCGGTGCCGGAGTCGACGAGATGCTGCCCGGCGTGGTGCCCCCGCTGCTGTGGTCGCTCAACGGGCACGCGCTCGAGGAGGCCTTCCGGTCGTTGATGGCTGCGCTGCACGTGTTGCCCGAACGAGTGCTCGGTGCTCACGCGTTCGTCGGACGATCACGGGGCCGGGTGGCGCTCAACCTCGACCTGCTCGAGGAAGCGGCCGCGTCGATGCCCGGGGGCTCGGCCGCCGAGATGGAGCGGCAGTACTTCGGGCGGGTGATCACCCGATCCGAAGAGGGCGAGGAGCAGCCGACCGCGTTCGACCGAGTGCGCGGGGTCGTGCCCGCCGCCCGGGCCATGCGGTTGCGCCGACGGGCCCAGGAGGAAGCCGCCGCGCTGAGCGGGGCGATCGACCTGCTGGGGGCCGTCGATCTCCGAGCTGCTTCCGACGACGACCTGCTGGTGTCGCTCAGCCGTCTCGAAGACGTGGCCGACCGGCTCACCTCGTGCCAGCTGCGCATCGCGGCGGCGGCCGCGGCCGCCTACCGCACCCTCGAGTTGTTCCTCGCCCGCTACCTGGGCGACGACGCCGCTCAGGTGGCGCAGCGACTGACCTCGGGTGGGCTGACCGAGCTCGCCGGCACGGCCTCGCTCGACATCGACGCCTTGCGGCATGCAGCCGCTGGCGACGGCGTGGCCGACATCATCCTCGAACACGCCGACGCCGCGGAAGGTATGCGCGCCATCGAGTCGGCCTCGGCCGGGCTCTCGTTCGCGCGGGTGTGGCACCAGGTGCTCGCCGAGTCCGGCTCGACCACGATGTTCGCCGGCGAGACGTGGGCCGATCACCCCGACGAGGCGTGGGACGCGCTGCGGGGCGCGCTGGAACGACCACCGCTGCGGCGACACGACGACGCCCTCGCCGAGCTCGAGGCGCAGCTCACCGGGTCGCGGCGATGGAAGACCATGCGGGTGATCACCGGGCAGATCATCGACGTGCGCAAGCGTCTCCTGCGGCGCACGGTCGCCGACTCGGTGTCGCTGCTGCAGGCCCGCGAGCAGTCGAAGGGTGCCCTGCTGCGCCTCGGCGGACACGCCCGCCGGGTGATCGACGAGTTGGCCGGCCGGTTGGTCGAGCGCGGGGTGCTCGAACAACCCGGCCAGATCGAGCTGCTGAGCCGCGACGAGCTCACCGACGCGGTGGGTGGACGCGGTCCGAGCCTCGACGAGCTGATCCGCCGGCGCTCGGCTCTGGCCGCCGCCCACCGGGGAGGCCCGCTGCCGGAGGTGTTCACGGGCGCCGCCCCGAAGGCCCAAGCCGAGGATCGGGACGGCGACGTGCTCCATGGCTGGGCCGCCAGCCCGGGCAGGCACACGGGAACCGTGCGGGTGCTCGACTCGCCGAAAAAGGGCCGGTTGGCCGAGGGGGATGTGCTCGTCGCGGCCGGCACCGATCCATCGTGGACTCCGCTGTTCCTACGCGCCGGCGCCATCGTCGTCGAGCGCGGTGGTCCGCTCTCGCACGCGGCCATCTTGGCGCGCGAGCTCGGGCTACCGGCCGTACTCAACGCCAAGGGAGCGACCGCCCGTCTGCGCGACATCGGCGCGGTGACGGTCGACGGCTCTGCCGGCACGGTGACGATCGTCGACGAGGCAGCCGTGTCACCGGACGAGCGAGCCGAGCTGGTCGACGCCGACGACCACGACCACCACCACGACCACGCGGGGCTGTCGCGATGATCCCGGTCCGCCCTCGGTGGAGCGCGCTCGACCCCGGGCCGCAACGTGACGACGATCGCCACGTGTTCGTGCCGATGGTGCTCGGTGCCGGCATCGTCGTCTCGGTCGTGCTCCTCCTGTCCGACGCGGTGGCCGCGCTTCGAGGCAGGAACCACGGTCGGCTGCGCGCTCGCCGACGATCGTTGCTGGTGGCGCGCGACCTCGCCGAGCCGATCGGCGGGGCGAAGCCCCCACCCGCCACCCGCCTACGGATGCGCGGCACCTACTCGATGATCGGCGTGGCGGTCGCGGCATTCGCGGTCTATGTGCTCGTGGGCGCCACATGGAACTACTGGGATCCCTATCGGCGGGTGCAATGGTCGGAGGGCGTGGCCTGGCTGTGGCTGACCATCTCGCTCTGTGGGCTGGCGGCAGTGGCCGGCGGTGCCGTCGTGTTGCGCCTGGCCACCCGCCATCGCAGATGCACCACCCTGCTGCTGCCCTGGGTGCTCGACACCCCGCTCGGCCGGCGCAACACCGATCTCGCCGACTCACCGGCACCGCGCCCATGAGGTACTGGCATCGCGAGCGGCTGCACCTGCACTACCGGCCGCACATCCCGCGCCCGTCGTCGGTGCTGCTGCACAGCAAGCCGTTGCTGGCCGTTGCCATCGTCGCCGCGGTCGCGCTGGGGCTGGCGGCCACGTTCGCCCACGACACCCTCCTCAGGATCGATCGCCCCGTGTCGGAGTTCGTCCGCGACCAGTCGTGGCTCGAGCACTTCCGATGGCTGAACACGCTCGGCTCCGAGTCGCAGGGCCTGGTGCTCGCGGTCGTGGTCGGCCTGGTGATGTGGCGGTGGTGCCACGTGTTCGCGCTCGCCTTCCCTGCGGCGGTGCTCACCGGCATCGTGGTCAACCTCGGCCTCAAGCTCGCCACCGACCGCGCCCGCCCGCCCGAGCCCCTCGGTGACGTGGCGTTCGCGTCGTTCCCGAGCGGCCATGCGCTGCACGCGGTGATCGTGTTCGGCCTCCTGCCGCCTGCGGTGTACATCCTCACCGGGCTGCGATGGGCGTTCTGGGTGTCGGTGGCGGGCGCGATCTTCGTGATCATCGGGGTGGCGGCGATCCGCGTCTATCTCGGCGCCCACTGGCCCACCGATGTGTTGGCGAGCATGGTCGTCGGAGCCGGCCTGTTGTTGATCGCCGAGTACGTCATCGCCTCACCGGGTCGTCGCCACCGCGTCGACTGCCCGCTGCACCACGTCGACCGCCCGCTGGCCGACATGGCGCTCGAACGGGTGGACGAGGTGGAAGACGCCGAAGTGCTGGGCGAGGTGCCTGGCGCCACCACGACGACCGACGGCGCCTCCCCCTCGATGAGAGAAGAGGCGCCGTCGGCTGAGGGTCGGATGATCGAGCGGTAGCTCAGATCGTGAAGCTCGAGCCCTCCGCTTCGGGGGTCTCGGTGTCGGAGTCGTCCTCGGCGTCGTCGGCCGGGTGACGATGGCGGCCGGGACCGCCGCGCGGGCCTTCACCGTTCACCATCGCGGTGACGCGCTCGTTGGCGTTCGCGAGGATCTCGTCGGCCTGCTCCTGGGTGATGTCGCCGGCGGCGAGCTTCTCTGCCACCTTCGTCTCGAGGTCGGCCACCAGGGCGTCGATCACGGCCTGCACGTCGACGCCGCGAGCCTCGGCCACCTCGGCGAGGTTCGAACCACCCTGCAGTTCAGCGCGCAGCTCGTCGGCGGTCATGCCGAGTGCGCTGGCTGCGGCGTCGAGCTTGGCGCCCAGTCGCTCCCTGAGCGGCCCGCCCGGACCGCGGCCTTCGGGCCGGGCCTCGCGCAGCGCGGCGATCACCGCGTCGGCCTGCTCCTGGGTGATGGTGCCGTTCTCGACAAGGGGGGCCAGCGTGTCGCTGAGCCATTGGCCGTGCTCGGGCGGCGCCTCCTCGGTGCCGCTCTCGGGCACCGTCTGCTCGGTGGTCGTGTCCTGCGCGCCCGAGACGGCGGGCACGCCGAGGGCGACACCTGCGGCGCCTCCAGCCAGCAGTCCGGCGGTCAGGCCCAGCACGGCGAGTCGGTTCTTGCTCATGGTGTTGTCTCCAGAGGTAGTGGGGGTGGGCAACGGGAGACACTGTGACGGCGCCGGGTTAGAGCAGAGCGCTCCGAAGGTAAGAGCAGGGTTTGAATCGATCGGCGCCCACCCGTTTGTGTCGCGTCGCCCGGGCCGCCCGGCCCGGGATCCGCGACAGGAACAGGTGATGGGGCTCAGCGAACCGGCAGCGTGAAGCCGACGACCGCGCCGCCGCCGGGCCGGTCGTCGGCGAACACCGCACCGCCCTCGCTCTCGACCACGTCACGCACGATGGCCAGCCCGAGACCCGAGCCCGGTCGGCTGCGGGCGTCGACCGCCCGGTAGAAGCGATCGAAGACGTGCTCTTTGTCGGCCGGGGGGATGCCTGGACCGCGGTCGAGCACCTCGACCCGTCCCTGGCGCACCGTCACCTCGATCGGCGCGCCCGACTCGTCGAACTTGGCCGCGTTGTCGACCAGGTTGGAGACAGCTCGTTCGAGCGCCGCGGTGCGACCGGCCACCATCGTGGCGTCGCCGTCGAGGGTGATGACCCGACCGGTGCGGCGCCTGGCCCGCTCGACGACCCGCTCGACCAGTGGCGTCAGCGCCAGATCGACCACCGGTTCGTCGGCGTAGCCGTCGGTGGCCAACTCGACCAGCTCGTCGACCATGGTGGTGAGCTCGCGGGCCTCGAGATCGAGGTCGTCGAGCACCTTCGCGTTCGTCTCGGCCGGCAGCGCCCGATGCCTGCGCAAGACCGAGATGTTCGTGCGCAGGCTGGTGAGCGGGGTGCGCAGCTCGTGGCCGGCGTCCTGCACGAGCCGGTGTTGCGCCTCGCGCGACCGAGCGAGGGCGGCCAACATGCGGTGGAACGCGGCGTCGAGTCGGCCGACCTCGTCTCGACCCCCTACCGGATCACCCACGTCGAGCTCACCGGTGGTGGCCACCCGCTCGGCCACGCCCGTGAGGGCGACGAGGCGCCGGGTCACCTGCCGGGCGATCAACCAACCCGCAGCGGCCGCGGCGACCACCACCACCACCATCGCCAGTCCGATCACGTTGCGCAGCGACGAGAGCACCCGCTCGGTCTCGGCCAGGCTGCGGGCCACCTGCACCGCCCCGTCGAACCCGCCGCCCCCGCCGGGCTCGAGCGAACGGGTGAGCATGGCGTAGTCGTCGTCGAGCCACACCACCTCGCGACTCACCTCGATCGGTCGGTCCGACGCCGCCACCGCTCGGTCGGCCTCGTCGACCGGCAGCGCCGCGGCCGCCGGCGACACGATCACCGCGCCGTCGGCGTCGATGAGCTGCACGACCACCTGGTCGAGCCCGGGCGTTCGCCCCGCCAGGAGCTCGCGCCCGAGCGGCCCTGGTCGCCGCCCGCCGAGCCCGATGGCGCCCCCGCCGAACGAGCGGACGACCTCGTCGGCGGCTTCGTCGAGCGATCGCTCGATCTCGGCGTCGAGGCGGCGCGAGGTGGCCGCATAGCTCCAGACGCCGATGGCCACCGTCGACAGGGTCGCGAGCGCGACCAGCGACAGCACCAACTTGGCGCGCAGGCTCACGACGCCCGCACCGTGTAGCCGACGCCCCGAATGGTGTGGATCAGCTTCGCCTCGCCGTCGAGCTCGACCTTGCGGCGCAGATAGCTGATGTAGACGGCCAGGTTCTTCGAGTCGGGACCGAAGTCGTAGCCCCAGATCCGGTCGTAGATCGTCGAGTGGTCGAGCACCACACCGGCGTTGAGGACGAGCAACTCGAGTAGGTCGAACTCGGTCTTCGACAACCCGATCTCGCGATCGCCCCGCCAGACCCGACGTCCGTCGGGGTCGAGGCGCAGGTCGGCCACCCGCAGCAACGCCGGCTCTGCCCCGTTGCGGTCGGCGACCGACGACCGCCGCAGCAGGGCCCGCACCCGGGCCAGCAGCTCGTCGAGGTCGAACGGCTTGGCCAGGTAGTCGTCGGCCCCGGCGTCGAGGCCGGCCACCCGATCGGGCGTCTCCGAACGGGCGGTGAGCATCAGGATCGGAACTGCGCACTGCTCCGTGCGCAGCACCCGGCACACCGTCAGCCCGTCGATCCCGGGCATCATCACGTCGAGCACGAGCGCGTCGGGCGCTTCGTCGGTGACCGACGCCAGCGCAGCAGGGCCATCGGACGCGGTGAGCACCTCGTAGCCCTCGAGCTCGAGGGCCCGGGCCAGCGATTCACGGATCGCCCGGTCGTCGTCGGCCACCAGCACACGAGTTGCCATCGCACCATCGTGGCCCGCCACCGTAAGAAAGGGGTGAGAACGCCCGTCCGGCGACCGCTGATCGCTCAGGAATCGGCGAGTCGCCTCATCCGCTCCTCGAGTCCGGCGCGGCCCAGGGCCCCCACCACCACCTCGACGTCGCCCCCGTCGTCGATGAAGGCGAACGTGGGCTGGGTCACCACCCCGTAGTCGGCCCAGATCGCACCCTCGCCGTCGACGACGTGGTCGAGACCTCCGGTGCCCGTCTCGGACACGAACGCCTCCATCTCGGCGACCTCACCTCGACCGGCCACACCCACGACCCGCACGGAGCCCTCGAGGGCGCCCGCCGCCGCGACCACATTGGGGGCCTCGGCCCGGCACACCGTGCACCACGGGGCCCAGAACCAGAGCACGGTGTCGGTGCCGACGAGCGTGGACGAGTCGATCTCGCCGCCACCCAGCCGGGCCGCGGTGAACGATGCCGCCGACCGCGAGGCGTCGCCCCCGCTGGAGGCGCCACCCCCGCAGGCCGCCGCGACGAGGACGAGGGCGACGACGAGCGCGGTGGGCGCCAGAGCAGCAGCACGGGGACGACGATTCGGCATGCCCCACGAACGACAGGGGCCTTCCGACAGTTCCCGTCGCCGACCAGGTGTTTGACGGATGTCACACCCCCTGGTTCACTCTGGCGATGCGTGCCCGCCTGATCGCTCTCGTCTCGGCCATCGGAGTGGTGGCCGCAGCCGTCACCGCCCTGCCCGCCTCACCCGCCGCAGCGGCGCCGCTCAGCCGACCGGCCGATCCGGTGGTGCTCACCGGTGCCGACCTGCCCACGTTGTCGGGCGACGCCCGGGGCACCATCGTGGGCTTCCGATGGACCGGCACCGCCTGGGCCCAGCTGCCCATCCAGATCGACGAGCGGGCGGTGGTCAACTTCGGGAAGATCTACAACGATCCGGCGGCCGTCTTCTACAGCAGCCAGCCCGGCCTGGTGAACGAGCTGGTCTACACGGCCACCAACACCTGGACCGGTCGCGATCCCAACGGCAAGTTCGACAACGACGACGAGCTGGTGTTCATGGCCCGCGACGCCGGCGCCCAGGCGCCCGGCGGCTCCCAGCCCACCGGCACGGTGGCCGGGTCGGGTGTCGAGGTGCACGTCACCGACCCGACCTCGGTCGGCTCCGAGGGCTTCGTCTACCTCTTCCACCGAGCCAAGGGGTTCAGCCTGCCCCAGGCCGCGAAGACCCGCTACGTCACCTACGGCTTCAAGCTGCTGTCGGGCAACTACAAGAACACCTACAACCGGGTCGACGGGCCCAACCCCGAGAACAGCCTCGTCAAGGGCGCCACCTACCGCTATCACTTCTCCGACCGGTGGTTGAGCGACAGCCTCCAGGTCACCGCGCCCGGGCGCCACGGGTGTCGACATCCTCGAACGCCACAAGGCACTGTTCGCGCCGGGCGTGTGCGTTCGCAGCGAAGACACGTTCAACGACGCCGAAGGCGCGTACGTCATCAACAAGAACGGGCCCGTGCGCGGCATTCGTTCCTACATCGGCGCCAACAGTGGGCCGAGCACGCAACGCACCCACTTCTTCTACGACCGCCGCCAAGACATCCGCACCGACCTGCGGGTGCACGCCATCCCGTCGGTGATGGACTACATGGACTACAGCTCCGCCGCCGATCGGCATGACCTACCGCAACGAGCTGAACCCCACCGGCGTGACCATCGATGGGTCGCCCGACACGATCGCCACCGGGTTCAGCAACTGGGAGCAGGTCACCGGCGCTCAGGGCACCGTCACCCACGTCGGCACGATCTCCACCACCGGCTTCACACCCACGGTGTCGTCGTACTACCTCGACGACTCGACGCCGCCGGTCACGCAGTGCACCGGCGACTCGCAGGCCATCGGAGCGAGCGGTCAATACATCACCAGCTCCATCCCCAACCTCGACCCGGCGCTCGGCCCGGCCGGCACGCTGGCCGCCACCCGCATCATGTACTTCGACGGGCCCGGCGGCACGGCCACCGACGCGGCCAACTACAGCGCCGGCGTGCTCGCCCCGCTCGAGACCGCCACCGCCGCCTGGACGCCCTGATCGCCTGACGCCGACGGTCACACGCGCCGGTTCACCCGAACGTGCGGCGCGCCACCTCGATGAGCCAGTCGACGTCGTCGTCGTCGATGATCAGCGCGGGCTTGAACTGCAACACCGACGGGTCGTTGCCGGCGAAGAAGCTGTAGACGCCGGCGTCGAAGAACGCCTTCATCGCCGACATGCCGCCGTGCGGATCGTCGAACACCAGCCCGAGCAGCATCCCGCGGCGGCGGATCGTGAACGGCAGGCCCGCCAGGCCGTCGCCCAACCGCTCGCCGACGGCTCGGACTCGTTCGAGGAACCCTGGCGCGGTGACGATGTCGCACACCTCGGCCGCGGCCACACATCCGAGCTCTGAGCCACCGAACGTGGACACATGCGAGAACGGGTGCTCGCTCGTGAACCGGTGCACGTCGTCGGTCATCAGGGTGGCCGCGATCGGATAGAGCCCCCCGCCGAGGCCCTTGCCGGTGACCACCAGGTCGGGCTCGATGCCCTCCTGCTCGTGGTACCAGAAGGTGCCGGTGCGACCGAGCCCCGTCTGCACCTCGTCGATGATGAGGAGTGCGCCGCGCTGGCGGCACAGCTCGGAGACGGCGGTGAGATAGCCGGGCTCGGGCATCGGGAACCCGAGCGTGGCGGGGATGGCCTCGAGGATCACGGCCGCAGTGGCATCGCCGATGGCCGACTCCATCGCCGCCAGGTCGTTGTAGGGAACCTGCGAGAAGCCGGGCACGACGTGGCGGAACGGCTCGCGGAACTTGGCCTCGCCGGTGGCCAGGGCCAAGCCGGTGTGCCCGTGGTACGCGCCCTCGCACGACACCACCCCGTCGCGACCAGTGGCGTAGCGGGCTGCCTTGATCGCCAGATCGACCGCCTCGCCGCCGGTGGTGCCGAACACAACGCCGGGCAAGCGGCCGCCGGTGGTGTCGACCAGCTTCTCGGCGGCCCGGGCCCGATAGGCCGAGACGAGATGGTGGTTGCCCACGTCGACATGGTCCATCGCGTCGCGCAGCGCACCGATCACCCGCGGGTTGCGATGACCGAGGTTGAACACACCGCCGTTGCAGTGGCAGTTGACGAACCAGCGCCCGGAGTAGGCGTCCTGGAATCGCACGCCCTCGCGCTCTCCCATCACGAGCTGGAGATCGGCCATGGCCCAGGTGTCGACCCGACCGGCATCGACATGGTCGCGATACGCGTGCTCGACCGAGGCCCGATCGGGATAGTTGGCGGGTGCGGTGGTCATGGGAGGCTCCGATGCCGGGGGCCGGACGGGGACAGGGACAGAGACGGGATCTGGGTCAGGCGTAGTCGGTCTGCTCGGGAACCAGGAACTCGTAGCGGCGGCGGCGGACCTTGCGCTGCCAAGCTCGGTCGAGCCGCTTGAGACGGTGCATCTTCACCCACAACGCCGCCTCCTTCCGATAGCGCGACCTCAGCTCCTCGGCGTCGATCGCCGTGTCGAGCCGGGGGTTGGCCGTGTCGAGCACGGCGGGGATCCACTCGGCGAGATCGTCTTTGTAGAGGTTCATGGCGAAGTCGAGGATCGCCCATCGGGGCTCGCTCCACCGCCTCAGGATCTTCGGAGCGGCCCGGCGTTGGGAGGCCCGCACGATCCACGGCAACGCGCCGAGGAACAGGTCGATGTCGAGCAACGACCGGCCCTGCTCGTCCCACATGAACGGGGTGGTGACGTCCATGTTGACCGCCCGGCCGTCGAGCCAGGCCCAGTTGGTGAGCTGGGCGTCGATGCCGATGCGGCCGTCGGTGCAGGCGAGCACCGAGTCGACGATGGCCCCCACGAGAGGATGGCCCTCGCCGGCATCGGCCGCGCGCAGGACCGCCGGCCCGAGATCGTCCGAGGGCAACACGGGCTGCACGAGATAGCCCACGCACCGACCCGTCGCCACGATGGATCGAGCGGGCGTCGGTGTCGAGCATGGCCACGCCGGCGGCGCGCAGCCGGGCGACGTACTCGTTCACGAGACCCTCGTAGTGGCGATAGGCCGGCTCGTCGGCGAACGGCGGCAGACGCTTGCATGCCCACCGGGGCTGGTCAGCAGGCCAGCCCACCGCCACCGACACCTCGCCATAGCCGAGCACACGCAAGTCACGGTGATCGTCGGTGTCGAGTGCCCGGCCGATGGCGTGCTCGACCTGGCGCAGCTCGTCGTCGGAGAGCTCGGCCGACTGTTCGGCCAGGGGTTCGATGGGCTGGTCGTCGACCACCGGCCAACGGTAGCTATGCCTGCAGGCGGCCGTCGGTGATCTCGACCGTGCGGTCGGTGTAGTGGGTCATGCGGGTGTCGTGGGTGACCACCACCGCGGCCACACCCCGGCCGGTGATCTCGTCGCGCAGCAGTTGCATGACCTGTTCACCGAGCTTGGTGTCGAGGGCCGAGGTCGGCTCGTCGACCAGCACCAGCTTCGGCTCGTTCATCAGGGCCCGACCGATCGCCACCCGCTGGCGCTCGCCTCCCGAGAGCTGCGTCGCCAGGTTCCGCGTCCGTTTGGCCAGACCCAGCTCACCGAGCAGTCGCTCCGCCCGCTCACGGGTCTCGCGTCCGGATCGGCCGCTCAGCTCACCCACGACCGTGAGGTTCTCGCGGGCCGTGAGGAAGGGCACCAGGTTGACCGATTGGAACACGAAGCCCACCTCGTCCTGCCGGAACCGGGTGAGCTGCTTGCCTGGCAGACCGCCGATCTCGCGCCCACCGACGACCACCTTGCCCTCCGTCGGTGACAGCAGCCCGCCCGCGATCGACAGCAAGGTGGTCTTCCCCGAGCCCGACGGGCCGAGCAGGGTCACCATCTCGTCGTCGCCGACGGTGAGGTTGGCGTGGTCGAGGGCGACCACTTCGTCGTCGCCCGACCGATAGGTCTTGCGGACGTTCTCGAGCACGAGCGCAGGCACGGGGTCTGTCACCTTTCGAACGGTGTCCTCAGCCGATGGCGGAGGCGGGGTCGATGCGGACGATGCGGCGCAGCGAGAGGGCGCTGCCCACCGCTGCGGTGATGATCAACAACGCGCCCGCGACCAGGCCACGTGAGGGTTCGAACCTGACCGGCACGGTGTCGGGGATGATCTGGGCCAGACCGAGCGTGACCAGGCTGCCGACCAGGAAGGCGCCGGCGGTGATGACCACCGCCTGGGTGACCAGTCCGGCGAGCAGCCGACCTGATCCGGCGCCGATGGCCTTCAGCGTGGCCAGCAGCGAGGTGCGCTCGATGGTGATCAGCGCGAAGAACAAGGCGGAGACCAGCCCGGCGACGAAGATCGTGGCACCGATGAGTGCGTTGAACACACCCTGTTGCTCACTGGTGCCGGGCAACGACAGCACGGCCTCGTCCTTGGTGAGGCTGGTCGTGGCGCCCGCAGTCGTTTCGTCGATGCGCTCCGCCAACACGTCGGCGGCGACCCCCTCGTCGGCGTCGACGAGCAGGATCTGGAAGACACCGTCGCTCACCGCGGCGCCCGGCCGCGACGAGGTCTGGATCGTGCGCCAGGTCTCGGCTTCGACCCACAACGAGCCTTGGAGGACGTAGCTCGTGTCGGACACGAACCCCGCCACCCTCACCGGCACAGCGGCGGGGCCGACCTCGAGGGTGTCGCCCACCTCGACGCCGTCGGCTTCGAGGCGGTCGTCGGCCCAGGCCTCGCCCGCCGGGGGCGGGTCGGGCACACCTGCCGGGGGCGATTCGTAGCCGATGACCGCCACGTCGACCGGCTCGCCGGTCTCGGCGACGTCGGCGCCGAGCAGCGCCACCCCTAGGCCGCCGGTGCTCTGCACCCCGTCGACCGCGTCGACTTCGGCGCGCAGCTCCGGTGTGATCCTCGACCGGATGATCGACTCCCGAGAATCGGCGGAGTAGACGAACACGTCGGCCCGCTGGGCGCGAATGGCGCCGGTCGAACCGAGAAAGAGCCCGTCGAGCAGGCCGCCGAGGAGCAGGAGCAGCACCGCCAGGAGGGTCAGCGCACCCCCGGCCACCGCAAAGCGGCCGGGTCGTCGGACCAGCTCCCGCAGGGCGAGCCTCATCGCACCCCTCCCTGCACCGTGGCGTCAGCCGGGTCGAGGCCGACCACCCGGCGGATCGATCCGAGGCAGGCGATGGCGGCGAGCACGGTGACCACCACCGCGGTGAACAGCAGGGGAGCCGCCTCGACCGAGGCGCCGATGCCCGTGTCGGCTGCCGAGAGGGCGAGCACGGCCAGCCCCGCACCGATGACCAGGCCCGATCCGACCACCGTCGCCACCTGGACGGCCAGGCTGGCGACCAGGCGGCCGGCCGATACGCCGAGGGCGCGGAGCAAGGTGAGCGGCCCGGCCTTCTGCACGGTGAGGATGAGGAAGAAGAACCCGATGATGATCGTGGCGACCACGTAGGTGAGGAGCAGCACCAGGTTGAGCGATTGCGACACCGATTCGACGCCCGGGGCCTCGTCGGCGGCACGGGTCCGATCGAGCGCCTCCGTGCCTGGCACTTCCGTCGTGATGCGCCCCGCCACCTCGGCCGGGTCGCTGCCCGGCTCGACCTGCACGGCCACGGCCGACGGCACGACCGAGGGAGCATCCGGATTGGTCGACAGCACGACGGCCTCGAAGGTCGCGTACCAGGAGAACAGCGTGGGCGTGACGCTGAAGTTGATGTCGCGGGCGAGACCGACGATCTCGATCTGCTCGCCGCCGGGCCGAACCGTCACGGTGTCGCCCACCGCGAACCCATCGGCCTCGTCGCCGCTGCTGGCCACCGCCTCGCCCGGCCGCTCTGGCCGGCGGCCATCCGTGAGGGTGGCCGGCTGACCCGGGCCGTCGGGTGCGTGCCCGAAAAGGGTGGCGTCGGTCAGTTCCCCCGCGGCCTCGACGGTCACCGTGGCGACACCCAGCGGGCCGGCCTGCGCGACGCCGGGCACTGCGGCCACCTGGTCGACCGCCGCCGGGCGTGACCACGCTGCCCTGCAGGTTCCTGCGGGCATCGGCTCCGTAGACGAGCACGTCGGCGGACTGGTTGCGGATGGCCCCGACGAACTGCGTGACCAGCCCGTTGAGCAGCGCCTGCTCGAAGACGATGAGAAAGACCAGCACGCCCACCGCTCCGGCGAGCAGAGCGAAACGGCCTTTGGCCCGGCGCATCTCCCGCAGCGCGAGAAGGACAGATCCCATCGCTCGGGAACCTATCTCGGTGATCGAGCGGTTCCCCGATCGGGGCAACGCTCACCTTCGTCGAATCGGGCGGGTGCCGCGTCGGCGCCGGGCGCGCCGGCGACGCTCTACGAGTCGTCGTCGGCAGGCGCGGCCAGCAGGTCGGCGCTGAGCGCGAGTGCGGTGGCCAGACCAGCAGCCCGTTCGAGCACAGCAGCGAGGTAGTGCTCGGCCACCGCGCCCTGCCGTTCGAGGGGTGGATCGCCGAGCGACCGCAACACCGCCGTGGGGTCGTCGACGGGCACGATCGGCTCGGGGTCGGGCAACTGGGGCACGGGGCGCCACAGGTCGACCTGCTTCGCCTTGTTCTTGCGGCGGCGCCCACCCGACTGGCGACGGCGAGGGTTGCTCATGTCGACTCCTCCGTCAGCAGCGCATCGGGTTGCAGACCGAGCGCCATGCGCAGCTGGTCGGCGTCGAGATCGGACAGCGAGCTCGACTTGGGCAGCACGAGGTTGGCGATGTGGCGCTTGCCGGCCACGACCTCCTCGACGCGTTCGTCGACCGTGCCGGGGCACACCAGCCGGTGCGAGACGACCGTGCGGGTCTGGCCGATGCGCCAGGCGCGGTCGCGCGCCTGGTCCTCGACCGCCGGGTTCCACCAGCGGTCGTAGAGCACCACGTGGTTGGCGGCGGTGAGGTTGAGCCCGGTGCCGCCGGCCTTCAGCGAGAGCACGAGCGCAGCGGCACCCCCTGACTCGGCGTGGGCGCTCGACTGGAAGTCGGCCACCAGTCGGTCGCGGGCGCCTCGGGCCAGCCCGCCGTGGTAGCAGGCGATGGGCACGCCGGTGACCTCGGTGAGGTGGTCGGCCAGCTTCTTCCCCCACTCGGCGAAGTGGGTGAAGATCAAGATGCGCTCGCCGGCGGCGAACACCGACTCGACGATCTCCTCGAGGCGGGCCAGCTTGCCCGATCGTCCGGCGAGCGGACGTCCGTCGTCCTGATAGGCGGCCGGGTGGTTGCAGATCTGCTTGAGCGCGGTGATGGCCGCGAGGATGGCGCCCTGCTTCGGCTCGCCACCGCCCTCGGCGGTGTTGGCCACCAGCCCGTCGAGCACCGCCTGGTAGAGGCCGATCTGCTCGGGGGTCATGGTGCAGTGATCGAGCTCGTCGATGCGGTCGGGCAGCTCGGCCGCGACCTCGGGCTCGCTCTTGGTGCGCCGGAACACGAGGATGCCGTTGAGCGCCCGCAGCGCGGCCTCGCCTTCGCCCTGCAGCTGGGAGATGAACGCCGGCCGGGTGCCGACCAGGCCGGGGTTGGTGAAGTCGAGGATCGACCACAGATCGCCGAGGCCGTTCTCGATGGGTGTGCCGGTGAGCGCCAAGCGGGTCTCGCCGGGGATGCGCCGCAGCTGCTGCGCGGTCTCGCTCGCGGGGTTCTTGATGGCCTGGGCCTCGTCGAGCACGACCGTGTCCCAGGTGCGCTCGGCCAGCGCGTCGACATCGCGCACCGCGGTGCCGTAGGTGGTGATGACCACGTCGGCCCCTTCGACCTCGGCCTCGAGCTGGTCGGCCGACGCGCGTGACGCCCCGTGGTGCACGACCACCCGCAGGTCGGGGGTGAACCGGGCCGCCTCGGCGGCCCAGTTGCCCACCACCGCGGGCGGCGCGATGACCAGCGCCGGCCCGGTGGCCGCGGTGCGGCCCAGATGGGCGAGCACCGTGGGTGTCTTGCCGAGACCCATGTCGAGCGCCAGGCAGCCGCCGAGGTCGACCGAGTCGAGGAAGCCCAGCCAGGCCAGCGCCTCGGCCTGATAGCTGCGCAGCTCGCCGTCGAAGCCCTCCGGTCGGGTGACCGGCTCGGTGGGCGTCTCCTGGGCGCGGTGCAGCAGGTCGGTGGCCCAGCCCGTGCCCTCGACGACCACGCCACCTCGCAGCGCGGTGCCTTCGAGGCCCACCGCATGGCGCAGGATCTCGGCGCCCGTCAGCTTCGTGGTGGAAGCCCGCTCGGCCAGGGCGGCGGCGGCCTCCTTCAGGTCGACCCGATCGAGCTCGACCCACTGGCCACGCGACTTCACCAGTGGTCGGGCCTCGGCGGCGAGACGGGCGACCTCGGCGGCGGTGAGCTCGACGTCGTCGAACACCGCCGACCAACGCACGTTGCTCAGCTGGTGGGCGCCCACCACCGAGTCGCCGGCCGGTTCGGTGAACAGCTGCAGACCGGGCGCCGACTTGCGGCGTGACAGCGCCGGCACGCGCACGTCGAAGCCGGCCGCCTGCAGCGTGGCGCCGGTGACCGTCATGAGCTCCCACGCCTCGTCCTGGCTCAGGTACACCTGCCCGCGTCGCAACTCACCCGGACGCAACAGCACCGGCAGGATGCGCTCGAGTCGGGCCATCTCGTCGGCCAACGGCTTGGTCGACGGGCTGTCGCCGATGGCCACCTCGATGGGCAGCAGGCCGCCCTCGGCACCCGGGCCGAGCACGGTGAGGAACCACGCATCGCCCCGGTCGGGCGGATCGAGCTGCACCACCAGCTTGGTGCGGGCGGGGCCGGTGACCGGCTGGGCCCAGCGGTCGAGGCGCTTCGACACCTCGGCCCCCGCGGCCACCGGCGCTTCGAACGCCGAGCCGTCGAGTCGGGTGATGAACGCCTCGGCCACCGCGGCCGACGTGCGGGTGGTGGGGGGCGGTGCGGGCAGCTCGAGGCGGCCGGCGGCCTCGCGGACGATGGCGTCGACCACCGCGCCCAGCAGATCGAGCGTGGCGGCGCGGGCGTCGGCCGGGGCCAGCGCGATGACCGGTCCGGGCATGGCGCTCGACAGCTGCTCGAGCTCGGCGGCATCGACGAGCGCCGGCACCCAACGGGTCGACAGCTCGAGCGTGCGACCCTGTGCCCGCTTGACCCCTTGCAGGGTGGGCACGACCGAGCCCCGGGCCACCATGCGCACGGCGGCCACCGCGACCCGGCCCATCCACGCCACGCTGAGGCCCACGCCGCTGCGGCCGAGGCCACCACCCACGGCCACCAGCCAACCGAGCGCCTGGTCGACGGGGATCGACACCGCCTCGGCACGGCCGCCGGTGGGCAGCGTCACCCCCGGGTGGAGGCTCCATCCGAGGGCCGGGCCGCCGATGGCCTCGAGCCGGTCGGCCAACTCGTCGTTGGTGGCGGGCAGGGTGCCGGGGCCGGCCGCCCACACCACGACCTGACCTTCGGACCACGACGCCTGCAGTCGCACCTCGTTGACGGGGTCGGCGACGACGATGGCCTCAGCCGGGTCGGTGGCGCCCGTCAGCAGATCGATGGCCGCTTCGAGGCGATGCAGGTCCTCTTCGAGATCGGCCAGCACCTGCTCGCGTTCGGGGCGGTCGGACTGGCGCACCGCCTCGATGTGCTCGTCGGTGTCGTCGGCCAGCCGCTCGAGCATCGATCGCCACGCGACCGGATCGGCCTCGAGCAGGGTGACCTGCTCGGCCGTCGCCGTACCCTCGGCTGCCGCCCACGCCGCAGCCTCCAGAGCTTGTGTCGAATGATGCATGGATGGCCTGGCGCTCCCTGCGCCGACCCCGCCCGTTCACCTGACGTGCAGGGTGTCCGCTGCGGGCATCTCGGGAGCGGGCCCCGGACGAGGTCTGCTCCACCGTCTCCGCGAGACGGGATGCCTGCCGGCCAGGGTATCGCGATCATCTGCAGGCGACGACTCGCGGCGACTCGGGGCGGGTGGCCGTGGTAGCACCTGTGAGGTCAGACGTGCCCTGGGGAGGTGCGCGGACCGCGAAGCGAACGGGGGAATCGTGATCGACGATGCCAGCGTGAGGGCACGAGCCCGGGCCCTGGCCGCCGCGTTCACGGTCATGGTGCGACCCGATCTCGCGGCCACCCCCTCGTCGGCGGGTCCGACACGCTGATGGTCAGCAAGACGGGCCGGGCCGGCCACACCTGGACCGAGACCGTGGCGATGCCTCGACCGTGGCTCGACCGCTTCGCGATCGGCGCGGTCGCACTCGGCACCACCGTGCTTGCGCTGCCATGGACCCAAGACCGGCTGGCCAGCCACTTCCTGTTCGAGTTGGTGGTCGCGGCGGTCGGCATCCCGTTGCTCGTCGTGCTGGCGTGGGGACCGGTCATCGCCACCCGCTCGCCGAGCACCCACGCCGAACGCGATCGACCTCAGCGCCAACTCCGGGTCGCCGCCCAACTGGCCGCCGGGTTCGGCGTGTGGACGCTGATCGCCACCGTGGCCGGCCCCCAACCGGCCCTCTCGTTCTTCGGGCGGTTCAGCACAGCCGGGGGCGCGCTGCTCGTGCTCGCCTTCCTCGGGACGTGGGCGATCGGTGTCTGGCTGCGCACCACCAGCCGCCAGCTGCTCGAGCTCACCCTGATCGCAGCGGCCACCGCCAACGCCGTGGTCGCGCTCGGCCAGGTGATCATCGGGTTCGGCGACTACGAGCGGGCGACCGGCCTGTTCAGCAACCCGCTGTTCGCGGCCACGCTCGATGGCCGCCGCGTTCTGGCCGGTGCTGCACCGGTTGGGCGACGACTGGCGCACGTGGGGGGCGGTGGCGGTGGTGCTGGCCGCAGGGGTGCAGGCCACCGGGGCGCGCTTCGGCCTGGTGCTGGTGGTGGTCCAGCTGGTGGCCGCGCTCGCCATCGCACCCCGTCGCCGCGTCGCCGCCCTCTCCGCCGTGCTCGTGGCGGGCGCGCTGGTGGCCGTGTTCCTGGGGCCGGGCACCGAACGCACCATCGGCACCTCGCGCATCTTGTTGGCCCAGGGCAGCGAACCGGTGTCGCGGATCGAGCTGTGGGAGGCGGCCGGCAAGGCGGTGGCCGACCGCCCGATCGTCGGTGCCGGACCGGCCCGGGTGCTCGCCGCCACCAATCCGCATCGGTCGCTCGAAGCGGCCCGAGCGGGCGACGCCGACACCAACTTCATCGACGCGCACAACATCGTGATGGAGTACGCCGTCACCACAGGGCTGATCGGCGCGGCCCTGTTGGTCGCCTTCCTGGCCAGCGCCATCGCCATCGCAGGTTGGCGATCGCCCCTTGCCGGCTTCGCACTGATCGTGTTGGCCATGACGCTCATCCAACCGGTGCACGCGTTCATGACACCCGTGGCGCTGTTGGCGCTCGGCGCCGCCGCCCGGCGTCCGGAGCGACTCCCGACTCGTCCGCCGCGTCGCGCCATCGCGATCGCCGCTTCCGTCGCCCTGGTGATGGCCGCCGTGTTCGCCTACGGATCGTTCGCGTTGTCACGGCAGCCCACGTCGTTCGCCACCGCGGCCGAGCTGGCCGAGACCGGCCGACGGTTCCTCCCGTTCTGGTACGAACCGCTCGACGTCACCGCGGCCGTCGCCTCGGGCCTGGCGCCGACCAACCCCGACGCGGCCGGCGCCACGCTCTATTGGCGGGAGCAGGCCGCCAACAAGGAGCCCGACCGCTTCGCGTTGTGGAGCCAACTCGCCACGGACGAGGTGTGGCTCGGCCAGCTCGACGATGCCGAACGGCACTTCCAGCGGGCGCTCGTCGAGAACCCGTGGTCGATCCAGACCCTCAACGGCCTCGGTGATCTCTACCGCGACACCGATCGCCCCGACGACGCCCGGTGGGCCTACGAACGCTCTTTGTTGGTGGTGCCTGATCAGCCCGAGGTGCGCACCTCGCTCGACCAGCTGCCCTGAACGTCCGGCCTGAACAGTTCGGCCTGAACAGTCGATTGGTCGAGACCAACGGCCCTTGCCCACCGCGAGCCCGAACGCCATGCTCGCAAGCATGAGCAGGTTTGTCGCTCGCCTCGCAGGCCGTGACCTGCGGGCCACAGCGCTCGCCGAGGCCGCAGAGCGCCTGGGTCGGCCCGCGCCGTGCGACCCGCAGCCCGTCGGCGACGCCGACCTGCAGGACATGCCGGCCAGCGTTCAGCGGTACCTGCGGTTCATGGGCGTGGTGGGGCGGCCGCGTGACGTGTCGTTCCTGGCCCAGTTCGTCGGCCGCTTCCGGCGGGGACGGGGCGGCTGGATGCCGTGCGAGGCATGGCAGTTCAACTCGGCCCGACCGGTGCTCCGCATCTACCACATGCGCCTCGACCTGGCGGGCGTCGTCCCCATGGTCGGGCGCGATGTCTATGCCGCCGGCCACGGGTCGATGAAGGGCAAGCTGGCCGGCGTGGCGACCGTGGCCGACGGTTCAGGGCCGGAGTTCGACGTCGGCGAGTTGGTCACGTTCCTCAACGACGCGCTGTTGCTCGCGCCGTCGATGCTGCTCACCGACACCACGACGTGGACAGCGGTCGACGAGTGCTCGTTCGACGTGGGCCTCACCGACGCCGGTCGCACCGTCGTCGGACGGGTCTCGATCGACGACCGTGGGGCCCTCGTCGACTTCGAGACGACCGACCGCTTCTGCGATCTGCCCGACGGGCTCGTGCGCGCCCGGTGGAGCACGCCGGTCGACGGTTGGACGATGGTCGCCGGCCGGCGGCTGCCGCTGCACTGCGGCGCCGTCTGGCATCTCGACGAGGGGCCGCTCCCCTACGTCGACGGTGCGTTCACACCGGGCTCGGTCGTCTACAACTGCGTGCCGCAATGATGGTGCGAGCCGTCGCCGTGGGTGTCACCGGCGGGTGCCTCGCGGTCATCGTGGCTGCGGAGGGCTCGCCCGGGTGGCAGGTGGTGCGCGGGCTTCTGGTGGTGGGCGTCACCGTCGGCGCGGTGCATGCGACCCGCACGAGAGACGGCGTGCAGCGCGGCGCGGTGCTGTTCGGGGTGGGAATGATCGCGATTGCGGTCGGTGTGGGCATCGCCCTGCCCCATCTGGCGAAGAGCGATCTCACCCTTCGAGCCGTCGCCGCGGTGGGCGCACTCGCTGCGGGTGTCGTGGCGCTGGTGCTGGGCACGATCGACCTGGCCGGTGCCGTGCGCGGCTGGCGTCGCGTGCCGGTGGTGACCGGACTGGTGTTCCTCGCGCTGATCGCTTTGCGCACCCTCGGCCCAGCGGTGGCCGCCACGAACGTGCCCACCATCGAGTTGGGCACCGAGACGCCCGGCGATCGCGGGCTCGAGTATGTCGATGTCGAGCTGCGCACTCAGCACGGCACCGTGCTCTCCGGCTGGTACCTGCCCTCGCGCAACGGCGCCGCGGTCGTGGCGCTGCACGGCGCCGGCTCCACCCGATCGAGTGTGCTCGACCAGGCGATCGTGCTCGCCGATCACGGTTTCGGGGTGCTGCTCTACGACGCTCGGGGGCACGGCGACAGCGAGGGCCAGGCCATGGACTTCGGATGGATGGGCAACGAGGACATCGGGGCCGCGTTGGCGTTCCTCGAACGTCAGCCCGACGTCAACGACGAGCGCATCGGCGTGCTGGGGTTGTCGATGGGCGGCGAGCAGGCCATCGGTGCGGCCGCCGGCGATCCCCGCATCATGGCGGTCGTGGCCGAGGGCGCCACCGGTCGGGTGGCGGGCGACTACGCAGTGGCTCTCCGACAGCTACGGGCTCGCCGGCTGGGTGCAGGAGCAACTCGACCGCGTCATGTACGCCACGACCAACCTGCTCACCGAAGCGGCCCCGCCCATCACGCTGCACGACGCGGTCGACGAGTCGCAGCGGCCCACGCTGTTGATCGCTGCGGGTGACGTGCCCGACGAGGAGAAGGCCGCCCGCTACATCGAGTCGGGCTCACCCGACAACGTCGAGGTCTGGGTGGTGCCCGACGCCGATCACACCGGAGGCCTCGACACGCAGCCCACCGAGTGGGAGCAGCGCGTGGTCGCCTTCTTCGACGCCGGGCTCGCCGACCCCAACCCCTGACCAGTTGGCGAAATTGGTGCGTGAAACAACCCATGTGGTTGTTTCACGCACCGATTTCGGGGGTGGCTGGGCGGGGCGGGGCGGGTGGGATGGGGTGGGGTGGGGATCAGCCGGTGAATCGAGGGGTGGCCTGCCCGGCGCCGGGGGTGGCGGTGGTGGCGGGGGTGTCATCGGTGGGCGGAGGCGTCTCGTCGCCAGGCTCCTCGGGCTGCTCGCAGTCGCCGGGCACCTCGAGCACCGGATCGAGCACCAGCGTGGTCGAACCGCCCGCATTGCTGATCTCGACGTTGGCGCGGAACAGGGCCGGGCCGGTTCCTCCGGGGATACGCACCACCTGCTCGTAGGTCGCCCCCATCGGCAGCGCGGCAGGGGCGATGAACTCGCCTTCGCCGAGGATCGCACCGTCGACGGTGACGGCCCACTCTCCACCCTCGACCGTGACGTCCTCGGGGCTGTCGCTGACGAGTCGCACACGCACGAGGGCGTCGCCGTCGATGCCGGGCTCGTCGACTTCGTCATCGACGCAGTTGATGTAGGCGGCCTCGAAGTCGTAGTCGGGCGGACGGGGAGGCCCGCCACCGGCGAGGGCGACCGAGGCCGTGCTGATCGACAGGGCGACAGCCGCCAGCAGCGCGGCGGCGGTGTGGGCGGCGAAACGGGTGGGGGCGGGTGTGCGGGTGATGGTCATGGTGACTCCTCTGCGGTGGGTGGCTTCGGCAGTCCTGACCACCGAGGTGGCCGCCGCTTACGCGGTCCGCCAGAACGTCTCCCAGAAACCCCGTTCTGGCAGGCAGAACGCTCATCCCGACGTGCGTTTCCGCGGCCAACGCGAACGCAGCGTCTGGCAGGCAGAAGCACGCCCTGGCATGCGTTCTCGCTGCCAGAACGGCCGGCGGTCTATTCGAGGAGGGCGAAGCCGTCGACGGCGCGGTTCTCGCCGGCCACCAGCAAGATGTCGCCGGGGGCGATCACGGTGTCGGCCTGGGCATAGGTGAACCCCTGGCCGGCGGGCTTGATGCACACCACCGTGACGCCGTACTTCTGGCGCACGCCGGCCTCGGCCAGGGCCAAGCCGTGCAGATCGGTCGGGGCGGTGGTCTCGACCAGGGCGAAGCCGGCGTCGAGCTGGATGTAATCGAGCATCTTGCCCGTCACGCGGTGGGCGACCCGCTCGCCCATGTCGTGTTCGGGCCTCACCACGTGCTCGGCCTGCACCCCCACCCGCTCGAGGATCTGGGCGTGCGCCTTGGTGATGGCCTTCGCCCAGAGATCGGTGACGCCCATCGCGATCAGCTCGGCGGTGGTGAGGATGCTGGCCTCGAGATCGCCGATGGCGACGACGATGTGACGGAACTCGACCGCACCGAGCTGGCGGAGCGTCTCGGCCTGGGTGGTGTCGGCCTCGACCGTCTTGGTGAGCACGCTGGAGTAGTCCTGCACCGTGCGCGCATCGGTGTCGACGCCGAGCACCTCGTTGCCCAACTCGATCAGGGTGCTGGCGAGCGTGCCCCCGAACCGACCGAGCCCGATGACCATCACGCTCTCGTCGGTGCGCCGGCCCACCTTGCCTCGCAACGCATTCCTGTCAGCCAATGAGGGGCCGTCCTTCTGGTAGCCGGTAGCGGCGCTCGCGTCCGCGCAGCACGAGCGCCGTGCCGAACGTGACGGGACCGAGCCGCCCGAGGAACATGAGTACCACGAGCACGATGCGGCCGGGAGTCCCCACGCCCGGGGTGATGCCGGTCGACAACCCGCAGGTGGCGAGGGCCGACACCGACTCGAAGAGCGTGTCGGCGAAGTCGAGGCTGGTCGTGGCGCCGAGGAGGATCGTGGCGACCACCACCGCGCCCACACCCAACAGGGCGACCGCCACGGCTTGGCGCTGCGTGTCCGGCGGGATCCTGCGCCCGAACGCGTTCACCTCGGGCTCACCACGCAGCTCGGCCCAGATGACCCAGCCGAGCAAGGCGAAGGTGGTGACCTTGATGCCGCCCGCAGCCGACGCCGATCCGCCACCGATCAACATCAGCACCTGGGTGAGCAGCAGAGTGGGCTCCTCGATCTGCCCGTAGTCGACCGTGTTGAACCCGGCGGTGCGCGGCGTCACCGCGCCGAACAGGCCGTTCTGCACCTTCTCGACGAAACCGGCACCGCCGATCGTGCCGGGGTTCGACCACTCGAAGAAGAGGAACGCGAGGGTGCCGACGGTGAGCAGGAGCAGCGTCGTGTAGATGGTCATCCTCGTGTGGATGCTCCACCGCGAGGGCCGCACCCTGCTGACCAGCTCGTGCACGACCGGATAGCCGATCCCGCCGGCCACGATGAGCACCATGATCACGCTCACGAGCGCGGTGTCGTCGCGCACGCCGATCAGGCTGTCGCTGAACGTGCTGAAGCCGGCGTTGTTGTAGGCGGAGATGCTGTGGAACAGACCGGCGTAGGTGGCCTCGCCGAACGGCTGGTCGTGGCGAATCCAGAACAGCAGCGACAAGAGCACGAACCCCGCCAACTCGAAGGCGAGGGCGAAGAGGGCGATGCGCTTGACCAGCCCGGCGGCGTCGCCCATGCCGGTGACGTTGGCGCCCGTCTGGGCGAGCATGCGGGTGCGCAGGCCGAGCTTGCGCGACACCAGCACTGCGAACAGGGCGCCGAACGTGGTGATGCCGAGTCCCCCGAGCTGGATCAGCACCAGGATCACGCCCTGACCGAAGGGACTCCAGTACGACCCTGTGTCGACCACCGCCAACCCGGTGACGCACAAGGCCGAGGTCGCGGTGAACAGCGGGTCGACGAATCCGGCCGACTCGCCTGACCGGGTCGACACGGGCAGGGCCAGCACTGCGGTGCCCACCGCGATCGCACCGGCGAACGCCACCACGATCAGCTGCGCTGGATGGGCCAGCCGGACGCCCTCGAATCGCAGCCGCACACCGTCAAGCTACCCAGTGACCGCAACCGGCTGGTGAAACCCGCACCAGGGTGCGGGTTTCACCAGCCAGAGCGCGGATCGGGCGTCGAGAGGTCTGAGGCAAAACGCGGAGCGACCCCGGTGGGGGCACCACCGGGGTCGTTCCGTACGTCGGGTCAGACCGGTCTCATGGTTCGATCTGACCCTCGCCCTCGAGGTTGGCCCCGCGCTCGGCCATCTCCTCGTAGTTCTCACGCACGTCGTCGGTCAGGCTGTCGGCCGAACGCTCGGCGGCGGCTTCCTCATCGGGTGTCGGTGGACGGTCGGCCTGCGCATGCACGGTGGCATCGCGCTCGTCGGCCTCGACGGTGGCAGGGGCGGTGGCATCTGGGCTTCGGTCGCTCATGTCAGCTCCTGGTGGGTGGCAAGCGCCCGGCCTCTACCCGGGGGCCGCCCCGCTCAGACCGAACGAAAGTGAGACGGCCGCAGCTCGCCGTCGATCTCGGCCCACACGACCTTGCCGCCGTCGAAGGCCTCGACGCCCCAGGCGTCGACCACCTTGTCGAGGATCACCAGGCCCCATCCTGAGCGACTCGACGCCGCGAACGGAGCCGGTACGGGGACGCTGCTGCTGTGGTCGCTCACCTCGATTCGCAGTCGCGTGTCGGTCAATTGCAGCGACACGATGAACGGTGATTCGGCATGCAGTATCGCGTTGGCCGCCAACTCGGACACGGCCAGCTCGGCGTCGGCCGCGACGTGGCTGCACTCCCACGAACGGAGTTGAGCGTTGACGAACTGTCGAGCCTCCGCGGCGCTCGCGAGCCTGGGTGCGAAGGAGCACTCTGCGCGCACGCCCGCCTCCTACCCGAGTCGTGGTGGGGCAAGACCGGCGGTATCGGTGACCCCGACGACGACCAGCGCGGCGTCGTCGTCCGTTCGCGATCGCGAGCGGCGTTCGTCGATGGCCGCGGCGATGGCGTCAGCGAGCAGTTCGACGTTGGACGCACGTGCCGCTTCGATCATCGCGAGCAATCCCTCGGCGTCGAGGCCCAGTGGTGGCGGCAGATCGGTGATGCCGTCGGTGAAGGCCACGAGCATGTCGCCCGGGCGCAGCGACACGGTGGTGTCGGCCAGGCGCACGTCGGGCAGCATCCCGAGCAGCGTGCCCGTGGTGCCGACCAAGCGCACCGCACCATCGTGAGGCACCAGCACGGCCGGCGCATGGCCACCGAGTGACACGACGCCCCGCCAGCACTCGCCGTCGGGTTCGAAGCGGGCGAACAACGCGGTGCAGAACGTGTCGGCCTCTTCGTAGGTGTAGACGGCGTCGTGCAACCACGACAACACCTGCGCGGGACTGCGCAGGTGGAACGCGGCGGCGCGAAGGGTGTGCCGAGCCAAGCTCGTGAGCGCGGCGGCCTCGATGCCCTTGCCGCACACATCGCCGACGAACAGGCACCAGGCGTCGTCCTCGAGACGCACGACGTCATAGAAGTCGCCGCCGACCTCCTCACCACTGACCGCCGGCCAATAGCGAGCCGCCATCTCCACCCCCTCGATGGCGGGCAGCCGTTTGGGGAGCAGGCTGGCCTGCAACGTGCCGGCGATCGACCGCAACCGGTCTTCGGCGCGCTTTCGTTGGGTGAGATCGGTGACCAGCGCGAACCACTCGAGCGGCGGCGGATCGAGCAGCCGGGTGGCGGCGACCAGGACGGGCACACGCGCGCCGTCTTTGCGCAGCAGCTCCTTCTCATAGGGCGGGGCCGATCCGGACGCCAGCACTTCGGCGAACACCGCGGCATCGGCGGTGGCGTAGCCATCGGGTGTGAGCGCGCTCCACCGCAGGTCGCCCGCATCGAGCTCGGCCTGCGTGTAGCCGAGCAGGTCGAGCAGGTAGTCGTTGGCTTCGATGATCTGGTCGTCGATGCCGCACATCACGCCGACCGTGTCGGCGTCTTCGAGGCTGCGCAGCCGGGCGGCCTGACTGCGCAGCTCGGCTTCGAGCTGGCGGCGATGGTGCACGTCGACGATGAATCCGGTCCACTCGACCAGCCGCTGGTCGTCGTCGACGATCGGCACGCCGCGCACCTCGCAGAAGTGGTAGTCGCGGTCGGCGGCGCACCAGAAGCGCGCGTGATGCTCGTAGAACTCGGCCCGGGCCACCGAGTTGCGCCACACCGCGAGCAAGGCGTCGCGGTCGTCGGGATGGATCGCCTCGACCCAACCGAACCCTTCGTACTCGTGCCATGTCTGGCCGGTGTAGGTCTCCCACGTCGGTTGTCGATCGTGGAAGCGCCCGAGGGGATCGGTGCGCCACACCACCGCGGTGCCCACCTCGAGCAGCGTGCGTTGGCGTTCCTCTTCGGTTCGCGCCAGTCGTTCGAGACTCTTGCGTTGGGTGATGTCGCGCGTGGCGGTGGCGAAGCACAGCGGCGTGCCGTCGGCATCGGGCACAACGAAGAGCGAAAGCTCGACGTCGATGCGGGTGCCGGACTCGAGATGCTGCAGTTGCGTCTCGCCCTGCCAATGACCCTCGCGCAGTGCGGTGGGCACGATCTCGCCGTTCCACACCGCGCGCATCTCCTCGGTGACCAGTTCGGCCAACTCGAGCTCGAGCGCGGCCTCGAGCGACGCCAACCCCACCAGCTCGCGTCCGGCCGGGTTGATGTAGACCGGCCGGCCGTCGAGCGTGGCCATGCCGATGAAGTCGGTCGAGTAGTCGACCAGGCCGCGGAACACCGTGGGGTCGCGCACCAGCCGCTCCCACACCTGTTCGGGCGTGGGGACGGCGGCCGGGGTCGGCTGATGGGCGGCGGAATCGATGCGAGTCTCCCCTCGGCGGCGACGACCAGCCCGTGCCCCCGCGAGCTGCGGAGACAACGGTATCGCCGCCGGTTGCTCAGTCGACCGGCTCGATGCGGTCGCGGAGGTCGACCAGGATGCGGCGCAGCATGCGCGAGAGGTAGGACTGACTCACGCCCAGCTCGGTGGCGATCTCGTCCTGCGACCGGTTCTCGAAGAACCGGCGCTGCACGATGAGTCGATCGCGTTCGTCGAGCCCGTCGAGCAGCTCCTCGACGAGGAGGCGATGGTCGATGGCGGTGTAGTTGATGTCGACCGAGCCGAGGCGGTCGCCCCGGGTGTGGTCGTCGTCGCCGCCCACCGGTTGGTCGAGGCTGGCCGCACGCCGCGCGCCCGAGACCTCGAGCGCCTCGAGCACGTCGTCGACCTCGACGCCGAGCGCGGTGGCGAGCTCGGGCACCGTCGGCGACCGCCCGAGCGACTGGGTGAGATCTTCGTCGGTGCGGCGCAGCTCGAGGTGGAGCTCCTGGGCCCGCCGGGGCGGCCGCACGCTCCACGTGCGATCGCGCAGGTAGCGCTTCATCTCGCCGTCGATGGTGCGGTTCGCGAAGGTCCCGAACGTCACCCCCATCTCGGGATCGAAACGCTCGACGGCGCGCAGTATGGCGAGGAGCGCGACCTGGCGCAGGTCGTCGTCGGACGGTCCTTTCCCGCCGTAGCGACGGACGTGGTAGTCGGCGAGGTGGCGATGGTCCTCGACCAGTTGGTTGCGCTCTCGGCGATCTCGGGTGATGCGGTAATGGCGAAACCGCTCGAGGTCGTCGGCGCGCTTCTCAGCCTGGCTCAACGCGGTCACCAGCGCGAAGCTTGACCAGCCGGAACGCTCGCCGAGCTGGTGCCGGAGGCTCCGCCCCGTCGTCGGCAGGGATGACCTCGAACGAGTGCTCGTCGGTGGTCATGGCCAACAGGTCGGCCGCCACCGGGTGCACATCGAGCGACTCTTCGCCGGCCTGGGTGCTGCCCTCGATCTCGACCCCACCGTCAGGCCGGAACCGATAGGTGATGAGGAGATCTCCGTCGGCGGCGGCGTCGAGCAGCACCGCGCACGCCTCGTCGATCGCGAGCCGGAGATCCTCGATCTGCTCGAGGTCGAACCCTGCATCGGTGGCAACGCCCGTGGCGGTGAGCCGGGCGAGTCGCAGGAAGCGGGTGTGGGCGGGCAGTTGCAGACGGACGACGCCGTCGATGCCGCCGGTCGCGTCGGAGCCGTCGACCCCGCCTGACTCGGTCATGCGTCCTCGATTGACCCGGTCATGCGTCCTCGATGTCGAGCTGGTCGAGCAGGCCGGTGACCTCGAGCAGTCGTCGGGTCGAGTCGGTGGGCGCCCGCAACGTGAGCCGACCCGACACGCCGGCCAGGTCGCGATGGGTGGCGATGATCACCCGCAGACCCGACGAGTCGACGAAGTCGAGCGCTCGCAGGTCGAGCGTGAGGTGCCGCACGCCTCGCTCGAGTTGTTGGCTCACCGCGTCCGACAGCATCGGCGCGGTGTGCGGATCGAGATCGCCCGTGAGGGCCAACACCACGGTGGGCCCACTGGCGCCGTCGCGCTGGTCCGGTGCAGCGGCGTGCTCTTCGATGGTGAGCGGCAGTTCGGCCATGTCGGTCACCCTACCGGTGGCCTGATGGTCGGTCTCGGCCGATCTGGATGGATGTTCAGCGTTCAAGGGCACCTCGTGGTCGACGCGGCAACACAACGACGGTCACCCGGGCACGTGGTGGTTTCGCGCCCGGGTGACCGATGTTTCTCGTTCAGTCGCGACCGACGATGCGCTTGGCGGTGTCCTTCACGGAGTCGACGGCGTCGCCGACCTTCTCCTTCACCTCGCCGCTGACGCGGTCGGCCTTGCCCTCACGCTCGAGGTCCTTGTCGCCGGTGAGATCGCCGGCGGCCTCTTTGACTCGTCCCTTTGCCTGGTCGGCCTTTTCACCCATGGTGCCGTGCTCCTTCGGGGACCGAGGTCCCGATCTGGCTGCCGGCGGACGATCCGTCCGGCACTGGCCCCGCACGTACCCGGGCGCGGCGGCCGCCAGAACCGGCCCGTGGTCCGTGCAGGGCGCGGGGTCGACGTCGGCTGGCGACCGGCCGCCCTGATCAGGCCTGACGAACGGCTTCGGCCTCGATCTCGATGACGATCTTCTTGCTGACCAGCACGCCACCGGTCTCGAGCTGCTGGTTCCAGGTGAGACCGAACTGCTCACGATCGAGCTCGCCGCGGGCGCTGAACACCGCGCGGGTGTTGCCCCAGGGATCCTGCGCTCCACCCTCGAAGGTCACCTCGAGTGGGACCGGCCGAGTGACGCCGTGCAGGCTCAGCTCGCCGTCGACCGCCCAGCGGTCGTCCTTGACGTGGCGTACCGCGGTGCTGCGATAGGTCATGGTCGGATAGGTCTCGACGTCGAAGAAGTCGGCCGAGCGCAGATGCCCGTCGCGCTGCTCGTCGCGGGTGTCGATGCTGGCCGTGGCGATGCTGACCTCGACCGACGAGTCGGTCGGATCGTCGGCCACGACGACGGTGCCGGTGACGTCGGCGAACCGGCCGCGAACCTTGGCCACCACGAGATGGCGGGCGACGAAGCCCACCTCGCTGTGGCTGGCATCGAGGTCGTAGCGGCCGGCGTCGGGGATCTGCACGCCGGAGACCGTGCGGGTGGTGGTGCTGCTCATCGAAGGCTCCTCTGTGGATGGGAACCCGGATCGTTGCCGGGACAAGTGTTGTTAACGCAAGTACCTGCGCAGCTATTCCTTGTGCCCGCAAGGAGCCTGGCTAGCCTGACCAGGTGGCCCCGATCGACGATCCCGACGATCCCGCCCGACCCCCCGGCCGGGGACGGCCTCGTCGACCGCTATGCGGACGAGCGCCTCACCACCGTGGGCCTGCTCTTCGAGGCCCAGCAGGGGCTGGCCGACGCGTTCACCCCGCACATCGAGGCCCAGTCGGGCGTGAGCACCCAACTCTTCGAGATCCTCATCCGGTTGGCCCGATCACCTCACCAGCGCCTGCGCATGAGCGACCTGGCCGCCCAGGTGGCCATGTCGCCGAGTGGGCTCACCCGGGCCGTCGACCGCCTCGAGGCCGCCGGGCTGGTGGAGCGGGCGCTGTGCCCCACCGACCGGCGCGGGATGCTCGCCGTGCTCACCCCCGCCGGGCTCGCCCGGGTCGACGCCGCGCTGCCCGGCCACCTGGCCGACATCGAGGCCCACCTCACCGGGCGCCTCGAGCCCGCCGAGCTGGCCGCGTTCACCGCCACGCTCCGCAAGCTGCGCGACCACCTCCGCCCGACGGCCGATCAGGTCACCCCGGTCCCCGACCGGACCGAACCGGCTCCCTAGCATCGGCGAGGTGGAAGCCTCGACCCTCACGTCGTTGGCGGTCATCGCCTGCGTCGCGGTCGTGGCCCCCGTGCTCGCCGACCTGCTGAAACGTGCCCGCATCCCGGGTGTCGTCATCGAGATCGGGCTCGGCATCGTCATCGGCCCGCAGCTGCTCAGCTTGGCCGAGCCCGACACGGTCGTCGACGCGTTCGCCAACCTCGGCTTGGCGTTCCTCATGTTCCTCGCCGGCTACGAGATCGATCTCGACCGCATCAAGGGCCGGCCCATCGTGTTGGCCACCGTGGGTTGGCTGCTCTCCCTCGGCCTGGCGTTCGTCATCGCGATCGTGTTGGTCGCCGAGGGCTTCGCCTTGTCGGCGTTGATCATCGGCCTGGTGCTCACCACCACGGCCCTCGGCACGTTGCTGCCCATGCTGCGCGACGCCGGCGTGCTCGAGACACCGTTCGGCACGTTCATCCTGGGCATCGGCACCCTGGGCGAGTTCGGGCCCATCGTCGCCATCGCCCTCCTGCTCTCGAGCGACAGCCCCGCGCACACCACCGTCCTCCTCATCGTGTTCGTGGGCCTGGCCGTCGGCGCGGCGCTGTTGGCCATGCGGCCCCAGCCGCCCCGGGTCGTCGCCCTGCTGACCAAGAACCTCCATTCGAGCGCCCAGCTGCCCATCCGGGTCTCGGTGCTGTTCATCATCGTGCTGGTCTGGGTGGCGTCGGAGCTCAGCCTCGACGTGCTGCTCGGGGCCTTCGCCGCCGGCGTGGTCGTGCGCCTGTTCAGCTCCGGCTCCGACAGCGAGGTCGTCCGGGTGAAGCTCGAAGCCATCGGCTTCGGGTTCCTCATCCCCATCTTCTTCATCGTGAGCGGCATGGAGTTCGACCTCGAGGCCCTCACCAGCGACCCGGCCACCCTGCTGCGCCTGCCGGTGTTCCTCGGCCTGTTCCTGGTCGTGCGCGGGGTGCCCGCCCTGCTGCTCTATCGTCGCGATGTCGCTCGCTCCGATCTCGCCCCCCTCGCCCTGTTCTCCGCCACCGCCCTCCCGCTGGTGGTGGTCATCACCAACCTCGGGGTCGAGTCCGACCGCATGACCACGGCGAACGCCGCCGCCCTGGTGGGCGCGGCGATGTTGTCGGTGCTGATCCTGCCCACCGTGGCGTTCGCCCTCCGCTCCCGGAGCTCACCTCCGCAAGCCGTCCCCGAGGGAGAGTTCAAGTGACCGCCCGGAAAAGCCGATACGCAAAGAGTCCAAGTCCGTCCCCTCGTGCCTGGGATGTCTCGCTGATGCCCGATTCCACGTTCCACCCGGTCGACCTACGGTCGAACACCCCACACCGGGCCGCGCCCCGGGTGCCCCGGCCCCGCCGGGCCAGGGTCGCCATCGCCATCGCCTCGCTGGCCGCCGTGCTGGCGGCGATGCTCGGCCTGCTCGCCACCCCGGCGGCGGCCGCGCCGACGCTCCAACGAAGAGCTCCAGTTCCACTCGCTGCTCAACCAGCTCCGCGGCTCGCGCGGTCTCGGGCAGCTCAACTGGGACGACGGCCTGGCCAACTCGGCTCGCGACTGGTCGGGCTACATGGCCTATGTCAACGGCCTGCGCCACGACCCCAACCTGGCCGGCGTGGTGAGCGCGATCGTGCCCGGCTGGACCCGCGCCGGCGAGAACGTGGGCGTCGGCTTCGACGTGCAGGGCCTGCACAACGCCTTCGCCAACAGCCCTGGGCACCTCGGCAACATGCTCGGCGACTACAACCGCGTCGGCATCGGCGTGGTGCGCGTGGGCGACAAGATCTGGGTGACGGTGCGCTTCGCCCGAGCCCCGTCCGACGGTCTCGGTTCGGCCCCGATCGGCTCGTTCGACCAGGCCGCGCAGACCGGCGAGGGCAAGGCGCAGGTCGCCGGCTGGGGCTTCGACCCCGACACCACCGCCAACATCGACGTGCACGTCTACGTCAACGGCCGCTGGGCCGGCGCGTCGCGCGCCGCCGGCTACCGGGGCGACGTGGGCGCCGCCTTCCCCGTGTGGGGCCCCGGCCGCGGCTGGTCGCTCACGCTCCAGGGGCTGGGCGTCGGCACGCACTACGTGTGCGTCTACGGCATCAACGCCCCCGGCACACCCGGCGCGAACCCGCCGTTCGCCTGCCGCAACATGAAGATCGAGCGCCTCGGCTCGCCGTTCGGCTCGCTCGACAGCGTGGTGCAGAGCGGTCCGGGCACGCTGCTGGTGCAGGGTTGGACGATCGACCCCGACAGCTCGGCCAGCCTCAACGTCGACGTGCTCGTCGACGGTGTGGTGCGGGGCAGCGGCATCGCCAGCACGTCACGGCCCGACGTCGGTGCGGCCTACTACCCCAAGGGCAACAACCACGGCTACCGCATCAACGCCACGGGCGTGCTCGGCGGCAACCGCCAGGTGTGCGTGCGGGCGGCCAACGCCAGCGGCACGCCGGGCACCACCCAGACCATCGCCTGCACCACCGTCACCGTGCCCAGCTCACCGATCGGATCGGTCGACTCGGTGAGCAGCCCCGCCGCCGGCAAGCTGCGCGTGTCGGGTTGGGGCTTCGATCTCGACTCGGCCGCCGCCATCGACGTGCACGTCTACGTCGACGGGCGTTGGGGTGGGGTGGCCACCACCGGTCGCACCCGGGCCGACGTGGGCAACGTCTATCCGTCGTGGGGCTCCAACCGGGGCTACCAGGCCGACCTCAACGCCTCCCGGGGCACCCATCAGGTGTGCGTCTACGGCATCAACGCCCCCGGCACGCCGGGCACCAACCCGCTGTTCGGCTGCCGCAACGTGCGGGTGCTCTGACCCGCCTGCCCGTCGGGTGAGGGCCCGCCGCCGGCTGCTCCCTCACGACCACTGGCGGTGCCGGACCGACTCGCCTGAGCGGCCGATCTCGGCCATACTCTCGAAACCGAGGCCGCGTCCCGGGCGACTACGGGGGGATGCATGATGGCGGCTCCTATGGAACGATCTCGAGTTGGAACCCGCCTCCGAACCGCACGCGCCTGCGCAGCCGCCTGCTCTTCGTGCTCGGCCGCGCTCGTTCGGCGCTGATCGTGCTGGCGGCCTGCGAGCCGGTGCACGAGCTCGATCCGCCGCCCGCCGCCGCCCAACTCCGGCCTGCACGAAGGTCTGGGTGGGCGCGGCCAACACGGCGTGGACGGCGGCCACCGGCCTGGAGCCCGCAAGGCGCACCCACCGCCACGACGTGGCGTGCGCCTCCCCCGGTAGCTCCATCCGGGTGTCCGGCACCAGCGTGGCGGGCAACGTGCTGCTCGACGGCACGGTGCGCGTCGAGCCCACCGGCCGGCTCGAGCTGGCCCAGAACGCCACCGCCGGCATCTCGAACCTCATCCTCGAAGGCACCCTCGCCGGCAACGGCAACCTGGTGCTCACCGGCGCGTCGGAGCTGAAGGGCACCTTCGAGGGCGCGGGCAGCCGCTGGGTGCTGCTCGGCGCCTCGGCCACCATCACCGGCGATCTCCGCATCGCCGGTGGCTCGCTCGACAACTACGGCCTCACCTCGTGGACCGCCGGCAACGTCACGCTGTGCGACGGCGCGGCGCTCACCAACGAATCGATGATGACGATCAGCAACGCGTCGGCCGGCGTCAACCCCTGCCAGGCCGGCGACCAGGCCCGCGTGGCCAACGGCCTCGCGCCTCGCTCACCGCACCGGCACCGGCTCGTTCACCGTCAACGTGGCCTTCGACAACGACGGCACGCTTCAACGCGCCCGGCGCCCTGGTCACGCTGGCCGCAGGGCACCAGCCCGGGCGAGAGCGACCAGGGCAAGTACCTGCCCACCGGCGAGAACATCGTGTTCAGCGGCGGCACCCGCCAGTTCGAGTACACCGCCCAGATCGGCGGCCCCAACGGCACCATCCGCCTGGCCGGCGCCAGCTTCACCGGCGACGCCCGGGTGAACTTCCCCCTGCGTTGGACGAGCGGCCAGCTCGCCGGCCCCGGCGCGATCGACCACGGTCGGCAACGGCGTGCCCATCACGGTCAACGGCTCACCGGTGTCGGTCGGGGCCGGCGCCTACGTCGACAACCAGGGCGCGCTCACGCTCACCACCACGCTGTCGCTGTGCGGCGACGCCCTGTTCGAGAACAGCGGCCCGATGACCATGTCGGGGGCCAACGCCAAGGTGGTGCCCTGCAACGCGGGCGACCAGCCGACGCTTGTTCAACTACTACCAGATCGCCGTCAACTCCACGGCGGGCGCCCGCGCCCTCATCTCCACGCCGTTCAACAACTACGGCGACGTGTACACCAACAGCACCGGGCCGGCTCGACATCGCGGCGGGCACCAGCGACGGCGAAGCCGACTACGGCTACTACTACCCGAACGGCGTCGAGGCCATCGCCTTCACCGGCGGCGTGCGCGAGTTCGACTCGAGCGCCGAGGTGGGCCTGATCGGCGGCACCATCGCCTTCAACGGCGCCACCATCACCGGCGACGTCACCGCCACCGGGCCGATCCGCTGGATGAGCGGCGTGATCGACGGCTACGTGCTGCTCGACAACGACTGGGGCGGCAGCCTGGTCGCCGACGCCGCGCACGGTCACGCTCGGACCCAACGGCTACATCGAGACGGTGGGCTACGAGGAGTTCGCGAAGCCAACGCTGTTCACGCTCGCCACGACGATGCGCATGTGCGGCAACGCCACGGTCTACATCGACACCACCACGCTGCGCCTGGCCAACGCATCGGCCCGCATCGAGCGCTGCTCGCCCACCGACAAGCCCGCCATCTACAACAGCGGCGACGTGGTGGCCCGGCCCACCATCGGCGGCACCATCGTCATCGACGTGCCGTTCGACAACTACGACACCGTTCAGGTGGTGAGCGGGCTCGGCGCTCGAGCTGCGGTCAGGGCAGCTCCCCCTCGGGGCTGGCCTACTACGGCGACACGGGGGCATACACCGGACAGGGCACGCTCACCTTCGCCGGCGGCACCGCGCAAGTTCTACCCCGAGTACTCGTCGATCACGGGCTCGAACCGCCTCACCGGCGGCAGCTTCGTCGGCGGCCCCACCATCTCGGGCACGTTCGAGTGGACCGGCGGGCAGCTGGCCGGCCCCGACGCCACCACCACCATCGCCGCCGGCAGCACCGTCACCATCAACGGCACCGCCTCGCTCGGTGCCAACAGCACGCTCGTCAACCAGGGCACCATCAACCTGAGCGGCACCATCGACGCCTGCGCCGGTGGCATCACCGTGCAGAACAACAAGACGGTGAACCTCACCGGCACCGGCACCATCAGCGGGTGCGGCACCACCACCTCCACGTTCGCCAACGCAGCCGGCGCCACCCTGGCGGCCACGCCCACGGGCGGCAACACCGAGATCGGCATCCCGGTCACCAACGCCGGCACGGTCACCGTCAACGCCGCGGCCACCGCCTCGCTGCGGGTGGGTAGCTACACGCAGACCGGCGGCACCACCACGCTGCAGACCGCCGGCAGCCGCCTGCAGCCCCTCAGCGGGCCGGCCACGGTGAGCGGGGGCACCCTGGCCGGCATCGGCCAGCTCACGGGCAGCCTGGACCTGTCGTCGACCCTGCAGACGGGCGTGGGCGCCACGGTGGGCACCTTCACCATCACCGGCAACCTCACCACCTCGGCCGGGGCGGTGCTCGACGTGGCGGTCAACCCCACCGGCCCGGTGATCGGACGGGTGCAGGTGAACGGCACGGCCGCCCTCACCGGCACCCAGCGGGTGCGCTTCACCGCCAACCCCACCGGCCTGCCGAAGACCTACCAGGTGCTGGCCGCCACCGGCGGGCGCACCGGCACCTTCTCGTCGCTGGTCACCACCGGGCTCTCGGGCTCACCGCTCGACGGCGATGACCTACCTGCCCACCTCGGCCTCGATCACCGTCGGCTGACCGCCGGCCGCCAGCTCACCGGCCGCGGCCACCGCCGGCAGCGACCGCGCACCTCAGACCGCGCTGCTCGAGCACCAGGTCGCGGGCCTGAGCAAGCGCGAGGTCGGACCGAGCCGGCGCGCCACGCCGCATAGCCGGCGCTGCTGCGGGACCGGACCCGGGCCTGAGTCACGCAGGTTGCACCGCGCAGGCCCGGCAGCGACGGCGACTCGGCGCACGTCGAGTGCCACGCATCCGGCGGGCCGGCACGCCGGTTGGCGCAGAGGCGGCGCGACGTGGCGCTACGCGAGCACGGAGGGTGCAGGCGGCCTGGCCGGTGGCCGACGCTGTCGGCGGCGTCGGCGGGCGGAGCGCGGACGGCGGCGGCCGCTTGCGGCGCCAGCACCAGCACCCAGATCGAGGCGCCGAGGGCCACGGCCAGGCCCACCAGGGCGGCCAGCAGCCCCCGGCCGGGGGTGGTGGTCGAGGTCGACGTCGAGCAGCACGCCGAAGTCGGTCTCGGCCAGGCGCTGCGTTGAAGGCGTCGGCGATCTTGACCTGCTGGTCGCCGACGTGGGCCAGCTCGGCGACCAGGAACGACGCTCCCGCGACGGCGGCCACCACGCGCCGACCACGGCGCCGACGCACGGCCAGCTCGCCGGCTGTCGACGAAGAGCCACGCCGAGCCCGGCGCCAAGAAGATCACGGCGGCCAGGCCCGAGCAGCACCCAGCCGACCGGGACGACCGCCGAGCCAGAACTCTCCCAGGTCGATGTCGCCGATCTGGTCGAGGGATCCTCGAACCGGTCGACGAAGCCGGTCTCCTCGACGCCCTCGCCGGTGGTCTCGGCGAACGGTTGGAAGGCCGGCCAGCACCATCACCACGCCGGCCAGGGCCAGCACCAGGCCGGCCACGAAGCCCGCCGGCGGGACGGTCGCTCGTCGGGGCTCGTGGCTCGCTGTCGTCCGGGGCCGGGCGACGGCACGGGCGGCTGCGCGGCGGTGCGGGCTCGAGGTGCGGGCGCTCGGGTCGGGTTGGTCGTTCATCTCGCCGTCCATGGTGATGGGCACGTTAGCGGTGGTCAGCGGTCGGATCGCGCACCGCCCGGGAACGGTCGGAACAGCGGAGGGGGCGACCCTTGCGGGCCGCCCCCTCCAGTTCTTGCCCCTCTCGTCACCGAGGCGACGGAGCGCTGTGCACTCTCTATGCGTGATCGACTCAGGGGATGAGCGCGCAGAGACCAGCAACCGTCGGCGGCAGCAGCGGCGGGGCGTAGAGGCAGGCCACGTAGATGAGCCCCATCGTGGTGCAGGACGTCGTCCGGATCCGTGGTCGGATCGACCGGCACGTACAGCGGGTTCGGGCGCCAGACCGAGAGCGCACCGTTGGCCGTGGCGACGAACGACCGGCGTTAGCTGCCGGCTGGTCAGGTCGGCAACGCAGCGTACGGGCCAGATGGCGGTGAGCGCCTGACGGGTCGGGAAGTAGGTGCTCTTGTAGGAGAGCGACCATCGAAGCCGCGATCACGTCAGCGGTCGGAGACTGCACCGAGACCGGTCGGGACGGTGGCCGAGCGTCTGGATGATCGCCGCCGGCGGCACGATGCCGATTCGAGACGCCCGAGCCGGGCACGTAGTTCAGGGTGCCCTTGGCGATGATGAGCTTGTTGTTCGGAGCGGGGATCAGCTTGGTCTGCTCGCCGATCTCCATGCGTCGGCAGCTTGTACTCGCACACCCGCCGGGCTGCGCAGGACGCCTGATGCGTGGGAACGATGGTCTTGCCGTTCTTCCACGAGATCTTGATGTAGCCGTTGGAGTCCGGGTACCTGAAGCGTCGGGGCGCCGTTGATGGATCTGGTTGAAGCCCGGCGTGGCGTTCGGTCTTCAGGTTGGCCGAGAAACGGACGCCCTTGCTGACGTCGTTCTTGTCAGCCGAGTTGTTGACGTCGTTGATGATCTTGTTCTGACCGCTGGTGACCACGGCCGCCGAGGTGTAGCCGACGTCGGTCGAGCGGGATGATGCCGCCCGGCAGGTTGTCGTCGGGGGATTCGGTCGGTGCCGAGGCCCACGAACGAACCGGCGCAGGTGGGCTCCGAGAGCCGGCGCTGCACCGGCAGGTGACGCGGCAGCGAACGGCAGAGCCGCCGCCACGAGCGCACCGGTAACCGCAAGCGCCTTTACACGCCTGCTACGGATAGAAAGCTTCATAGGGTATTGCTCCTTTGTTGCCTCGCTGATGTGCACGTGACCCCCCGTTGGCTCAAGAAGCCCCCCGTGCCCAGGAGTGCTTGGGTCACCGGGTGGCACTTTTGCCGAAGATGTGACTTCTGTCAACCGCACCCCGTGTCAGAAATCTCACGGGCGATGAATTCTGGAAGATCGTTTGACATCGCGTCCCTGACCTGGTTTGACGGGGCGACCGGCAGCCGGCGGGGTCGACCCCCTACGCTCGACCGCCTCTGCCGCGTCTCCGCAGGAGCACGCCATGCCCCCCGACAGCCCCGCCTCAACCGCCTTCCGAAGGGCCGGCGTCCGCATCGGGTCGAGCCCGCCGCCGACACCGCCACCGACTCCGCTGCAGTCGACAACGGCACGCGCAACCGCAACCTGGCCATCGCGGCGGGCATCGTGGTCGTGCTGGCTCTCCTCGCGGCCGCCCTGCTGCTCTCCGGCGGTGACGACGACGACGCAGCCGACGGTGCCGACACCGCCACCACGCTGTCGGCCGACGCGCTCGCCCCCGACGGCACCGCCGACCCCGACGCCACCATCGACGGTGACGATCCCGACAGCACCGACCCGAACGCCACCGACGCAGCGGGCAACCCGATCAACGGCAACGGCACCAACGGCAACGGCACCAACGGCGATCCCGGTGGGGTCGACCCCGGTGAGCCGATCACCGTGCCACCCGCCGATCTGGCCGCGGCCTACGCGCGTGGCTTCACCGAGGTGTGCAACGAGATCTGGTCGGTGAGCGACACGGGCTACGTGGTCGACCCCGACGATCCCGAGGTGCTGTTGCCGATCGACGACTGCCTCTTCGACATGGACGAGACGCTCGGCGAGTTCGAGGACACCGCTCGAAGACGCCTACGCGGCCGGCCGCGCCGAAGCCGAGATCACCGGCGAGAACCTCACGTTCTCGGGCCTGCTGTGCAACGAGAGCCTCGAGCAGTGCTGGGAAGTTCCCTGACGCTCACGGCCTCGCGGTCAGGCCGAGCGCAGCACCGTGCCCGGCACCGCGCCGGTGCGCTGGTCGTCGGCGATGGTCTGCACCCCGTTGACGAACGTGGCCACATAGCCGGTGGCACGCTGCACGTAGCGGCCCGCCTGCTCCGGGAAGTCGTGCACGTAGTGCGGCAGGTGCAACGTGAGCGCGTCGAGGTCGATGACGTTGACGTCGGCGAACGCGCCGGGCGCCAGCACGCCGCGGTCGGCGATGCCGAAGAGGGTGGCCGTGTCGGAGGTGAGGCGGCGCACGCCGTCCTCGATGCTCATCAGGGCGCGGTCGCGCACGAACCGGGTGAGGAAGAACGTGGGCTGGCTGGCATCCATGATCTGGCCGACGTGCGCGCCCGCATCGGCCAGGCCCATCACCACCAGCGGATCGGACAGCATCTCGTCGACCGCGTCGAGGCTCTGGTTGAGGAACGGGTAGTTCACGAGCACCCGCCCGTCGCTCTCGAGGCTGAGGTCGATGAACGCCTCGGCCGGGCTGACCCCGCGGGCCTTGGCCACGGCGGGCAGCGAGCCGTCGGGGTCGTGCGAGTAGCGGGGCTCGTCGGGGCCGAGCACGTAGAAGCCGGCGAGCTGCTCGGGCGTGGGACCGTCGGCCGCCTCGTCGATGAGACGAGCCCGCTCGGCGCGGTCGGCCAGGGTGGCCAGCTTCTCGTCGAGGGGCAGCTCGCGCAGCGCCCGCCACGCCGGGCCGCGGTCGAACGGGGTGTGATGACCCAGGCCGAACAGCAGCCCGATGCCGCGCGCCGTGGTCTGCGGCCGCACGAGCGCGCCGTCGGTGTTGAGCTCGTGCACCAGGTCGAGCACCCGGCGGTAGAGATCGGGCCGGCGGTCGCTGTGGGCCAGCCCGAAGGTGACCGGCCGACCGGAGCGCCGGCTCAGCTCGGCCATCCAACCGAGCTCGGCGCGAGTGGAGGTGAGCTCGGCGTCGTCGCGTTCGCCGAGGCGCGGTGCGGCTTCGAACACGCCGCGACCCCAGCGACCCATGACGTCGCCGAACGCGAACAGCTCGTCGGGCGCGGCCCACGTGCCGGGCACCGGTCGTCCGTCGGGCACACGGTGCAACAACGTGCGCGAGGTCGAGAAGCCGAGCGCGCCCGCGCCGATGGCCTCGTCGACCAGCTCGGCCATGGCGGCCACGTCGTCGGCCGACGCGGGCTGCTCGTCGAGGCTGCGATCGCCCATGGCGTGCACGCGCACCGCGCAGTGACCCACCATGCCGCCCACGTTGATGCCCTTGGGCCAGCGTTCGAGGGCGTCGAGGTAACCGCCGTAGGTCTCCCAGTCCCAGGGCAGGCCGCTCAAGATGGCGCGCGCCGGGATGTCCTCCACCGACTCCATCATCTCGGCGAGGAACTGGCGGTCGTCGGGCTTGCAGGGGGCGAAGGTGACGCCGCAGTTGCCGAGCACCACCGAGGTGACGCCGTGCCAGCACGACGACGTGCCCGCAGGGTCCCACGCGAGCTGGGCGTCGAGGTGGGTGTGGATGTCGACGAAGCCGGGGGTGACGACGCGTCCGGTGGCGTCGATGCGGCGGGCCCCGTGGGCGGCGTCGGGGTCGAGCGAGCCGACGGCCACGATGCGGTCGCCCTCGATGGCCACGTCGGCCACCTGCGGGGCGGCGCCGGTGCCGTCGACCACCGTGCCCCCTTCGATCACCACGTCGTAGCCCACGGTGTCCCCCCTTCGACCAGCGAGTGCGACCAGCGCCCACCCTAAACCGCCCTTCTTCACCCCACGTCAAAGCTCAAGAAGGGGGGCCTCGGGGTCGATGAGTACCTGTACGGCGGTCACGGACGAGGAGGACCCTGGGTGAGCGAGACGAGACGAATCGATCTCCACGCGCCGCGAAGCATCGAAGAGCTGGGCATCCCCATGGCCCTCGTGCAGGACCTGGTGTTGCGCCGGGCGCTCTTCGAAGGCCGCACGTCGACCCTGCAACTCGCCAACGCGTTGTCGCTGAGCCTCGCCATCATGACCAAGGTCATCGAGGACCTGCGCGACCTGCGCATGCTCGAGGTGCTGGGCCTCGACGGCTACGACTACCAGCTCGAGCTCACCCACCTCGGCCACGACTCGGCCTCCGAGCGCATGGGGCTGTGCCGCTACGCCGGCGCCGCGCCCGTGAGCCTGGCCGACTACGTCGCCGTCGTGCGTCACCAGACCGCCAACCCGGCCATCAACCACCAGTCGATGCGGCGGGCGTTCTCCGACCTGGTCATCAGCGACTGGCTGCTCGACGAGTTGGGCCCGGCCCTGCTGACCCCCGGCGCCATCTTCCTCTACGGCCCGCCCGGCACCGGCAAGACCAGCCTGGCCGAGCGCCTCATCCGGGTGCACGCCGACGCGGTGCTCGTGCCGCGAGCCGTCGAGGTCGACAGCCAGATCATCACCGTGTTCGACCCGGTCGTGCACGAGGCGCTCAGCGAGCAGCCCCCCGAGCTCGATCCGCGTTGGGTGCTCTGCCGGCGCCCGTCGGTGATCGCCGGTGGCGAGCTGACCGCGTCGATGATGGACCTCACCTACGAGGCCAGCAACGGTGTGTACCTCGCACCGATCCAGATGCAGGCCAACAACGGCGTGCTGGTGATCGACGACTTCGGTCGCCAGTCGATGACGCCCGAGCAGCTGCTCAACCGCTGGATCGTGCCGCTCGATCGACGGGTCGACTACCTCTCGCTCAGCTACGGCGTGCGCTTCGAGATCCCGTTCGATCTCAAGGTGGTGTTCTCCACCAACCTCGAGCCGTCGAGTCTGGGTGACGAGGCGTTCTTCCGGCGCATCCAGAACAAGATCCTGGTGCCCACCATCGAAGACGACGAGTTCGACGTGGTGCTGCGGGCCGCCGCCGAGCGCCATCAGATCGAGATCGAGCCTGGCGCCGAGGCCTACCTGCGCAAGGTGAGTCGCGAGCAGGGCGACGGTGATCTGCGGCCCTACCTGCCCAACGAGGTCTGCAAGATCCTGAAGGCGGTGTCGCTCTACGACGGCGACGTACCGGTGCTGAACTGCGCCAACGTCGACCGGGTGGCCGCCATCTACTTCACCCACGCCACCCGTGGCCCCTCGTCGGCGTCGACGTTCTCCGTGGCCGAAGCGGTTAGCTAACCGTTAGCGTCCGGGGTATGCCCCGGCGCGATCTTCGGGGGCGAGGACCGACGCCCACTCGAGCGACTCCATGAGCACGCCCTTCCGGGCGCGCTTCCGCGCGCCGGGTGACACAACGGCCGCCCGCACGGGCGCCGGCACCGGCACCGGCACCGGCGCGCCGTCGGTGCTGCCGGCGGTGGCGTGGGGGCCATTGCTGTTGTTGGCCCTCGGCTCGATCGCGGTGGCCCTGCTCGTCGGCACCCGCTACGGCTACCACCGCGACGAGCTCTACTTCCTGTCCGCCGGGCGGCGCCTCGCCTGGGGCTATGTCGACCAGCCGCCGTTCACTCCGGCCATGGCTCGCCTGGCGTGGGAGGTGTTCGGCAACTCGCTGCCCGGGCTGCGCGTGCTCCCGGCGCTCGCCGGCGCGGCCACGTTGGTGATGGTGGGCCTGGTCGCACGCGAGTTCGGTGGCGGGCGGTTCGCCCAGGTGCTCGCCGCGGGCGGCGCCGCCCTCGTGCCGTTGTTCCACACGCCGGCCATGGTGCTGAGCACCACCACCTTCGATCTGCTGTTCTGGGCGATCTGCCTGTGGTTGGTGGCGCGCCTGCTGCGCACGGGCGACGATCGTCTGTGGCTGGCGGTCGGGGCGGTGGCCGGCGTGGGGCTGCTCAACAAGCACGCCGTCGTCTACCTCGGCATCGGGCTGGCCGTCGGGTTCCTCGTGACCTCCCGACGCAACCTGCTGCTGCGGCCCACCGCGTTCGCCGGCGCGGCCCTCGCTGCGCTGATCTGGCTGCCCAATCTGTGGTGGCACTCGCAGCACGACTGGCCGGTCATCGAGATGAGCCGATCGCTGCAAGCCGAGAACGGTGGGCTGCACAACCTGCTGCTGTTCGCGCCGGGGTTGCTCGTGCTGGTGGGCTTCGTCTCGGTGGTCGTGTGGGGCCCCGGGTTGTGGTGGTTGCTGCGCTCCGCCGAGGGCCGCCTGTTCCGGCCGCTTGGGCGCCATGGTGGTCGTGGTCACCGCGGTGGTCGCGTTCCTGGGGAGCAAGCCCTACTACCTGGCCTCGCTGTTCATCGTGCTGTTCGCCGCCGGCGCGGTCACCATCGCGACGCCGCCAGCTGGCCGTGCGCCGACTGGCCGTGGCGGGCGCGGTCACCGCCGGGGTGGTCACGCTTCCCGCGTCGGTGCCGGTGCTGCCCGCCGCGTGGCTCGGCCCGGTGCTGAGCATGAACGGCGAGTTCGGCGAGATGCACGGCTGGCCCGAGCTCACCGACCAGGTGGCCAGCGCCTATCGCCGCCTCGCTCCCCAAGAGCGGGCGCGCACCGTCGTGCTGGCCGCCAACTACGGCGAATACGGCGCGCTCGAGCACTACGGCTCGGGTCGCGGGCTCCCCCAGGCCTACAGCGGTCACAACAACGCGTGGTGGTGGGGCCCGCCACCGGCCGACGCCACCACGGTGATCGCCATCGGGCTTTCGCCGAGCCAGCTGCGCCGATGGTTCACCGCGGTCGAGCCCATCGCCACCGTCACCAACCCGGCGGGCCTGGCCAACGAAGAGGCGGGCCAGCCCATCGTGGTGGCGCGGGGACCAGTGCGGCCGTGGGCCGACCTGTGGCCCGAGCTGCGCCACTACGGCTGACGCCTCGCGCACCCCGACCGATCTGCGTTCCCCGATGGTTCTGGCGTCCAGAATGTGCGCAGAGCGCAACCGACGGACGCCAGAACGCAGGGTTTCGGCTCAGCCGAGGGCGGCGGCGAGGGTGGTGGTGAGCTCGACGAACTCATCGAGCTCAGCCTCGTCGAGCACCGCCAGCGAGGCGGCCATCATGGCGTCGGTGCGCGCCTCGGCGGCCTCCCAGGCGTCCTTGACCGGCGTGGGGTCGGGATGGGGCTCGGGCCAACCGAAGAGGCCGGCCATGTAGGGCGTGTTCACCATCACCGCGTCGAGGGGCTCGATGCCCGACACCAACACGGCGGCTTCGTGACGGGCGGCGCGCAACTCGCGCAGCGCGTTCATGCGATGGATCGCCAACGCCATCGGCTCGGTGGGCTCGGGCAGGGCGCGGAACCCGGCGAACAGCGGAGCCCCGGCGGTGCTGGCCGCGGCGACGACCTTGCCGGCCAACTCGGCCAGGCGAGCGGCGTCGAAGTCGGCGGGCACGTGGTTGCGGGCCCAATCGGCCGACACCTGGGTGAACTCGGTGGCGGCCTTGGCCGGTGTCATCACCTGGCGGCCGCGCTCCCAACTCTCGCGCACCGCGTCGGGGTTGAAGAAGACGAACGCGGCGGCCACCACGTCGGCGTCGACGTCACCGAGCGCGCCGCCTCGGCCGACGACGTAGAAGTCCATGCCCTCGAAGCCGAGGTCGGCCCCTTTGGCGTAGGTGGCGGCATCGACCATGAAGTGGCTGGCGATGCTGCCGATGGGTCCGGCGGTGGCGACTGCGGCTTCGTCTGGGGTCACGGGCGGCGAGCGTAGGGTCAGCGCCCGCTCACCGACCAATGCCAGGGCTCGCTCGGCAGGTTGATGAACCCGTACCGACCCGCGTTGGCGGCCAGCCACTGGAACGCCGGGCTGTCGCGGCTGGTGATGGCCCGTCCGTTCCAGGTGAAGTCGACCGCCAGGCCCTTCTCGTGCATCGACAGACCGGGAATGGCCGTGGGCGGCGTGCACAGCATGGCGGGCATCTCGTAGATGGCGTAGTGGCTGGTGCCGCAGTGGGCCCGGCGCAACTCGATCTGGCGGTTGATGTCGCGGTAGCCGCTGCCCCCGAGCGTGATGCCCGCGCTCGCTGCCGCGCCGAGCATGGCGTCGAGCTGGCCGGCGATCGAGGTCGCCACCGTGATGCCTCGCACGGTGGTGAGCGGCGGTGCGGGCTGCGGCGGCGGCGGGGGCGTGGTGGGTGGCGGCGTCGGCGTGGGGGTGGGCGTCGGGTTGGGTGTCGGCGAGGGACCGGGCGTCGGCCCGGCCGGCGTGGGCGCGACCGCCTGCTCGGCCACAGGCGGCGCCATGGCCCGCAGCCGGCTGGCCAGCGCGGCCTGGTCGGCGACGATCTGGGCGGCCAACTCGGCGTCGACCGAGGCGAGGGCGTCGGCCTCGGCCAGCTTGGCGTTGAGCCGGTCGTCGAGGCCGGCCGCGAACTCCTGCTGTTGGGCGCGAGCCGTCTCGTACTCCGCCAGGCGAGCCTCGGCGTCGCGGGCCTGCTCGTCGGCTTCGACGGTGGCCCGCTCAGCGGCGGCCCGTTCGTCTTCGAGTGCGGCGCGTGCCGCTCGCAGCTGGTCGAGCACGTCGCTCGCCCGGCTGGCGCGGGTCGAGAGCAACGCCTCCTTCTCGGCAGCCTCGTTGGCGGTGGGGGCCTTGAGCTGCTCGAGCAGATCGTGCCCCGGCGGGTTCACGTAGGCCTCCACGGCGAGCACCGACATGCGCTCCTGGAGATCGTCGACCTCGCGCTGCTTCTCGTCGGCGGCCGCTTGCGACTCGAATGCCCGCTGGATGGCCTCGCTGACCCGGCGGCGGGCGTCGTCGAGTTGGAGCTGCTCGGCGCGCACGTTGGCTTCGAGATCACCGAGGGCCCGGTCGATGGCGGCGTCGTCGGCCTCGAGGGTGTCGATCTGCGAGGCCAGCGCGGCCCGCTGGCTGCGCACCGCTTCGCGCTCGGCATACGGATCGTTCGCCGAGGCGCCGGCCGCCGAGGCCGGCGCCGGCGCAAACGGCAGGGCGGTGGTGACCGAGGCGCACACGACCGATGCCACGAGCAGTCGCGCGACGGTGCCGTGGGCACGTCGGCGGGCTGGCTGCATTCGGTCCTCCTCGGCACGTTTCGCGCCCGAGGGGTCATCCCGGGTGCGCCAAAGAGGAAGCCCACTTCCCGCCCGCAGGTCTCCTCAAGGTACTTGATCGTCATTTGCGGCGAAAGGCTTGAGTGACCCGCCCGAGTTTCCGCACCCTCGTCACTCTGAGTGAGGATCTGGTCGCACTAACCTGCGCGCCGTGCTCATCGATCGCTTCCGAGTCGACGGTCAGGTCGCCCTCGTCACCGGTGCCGGGCGCGGCATCGGGCGGGCCGCCGCCCTGGCGCTGGCCGAACAGGGTGCCGACGTGGTCATCACGGCGCGCACCCGCGAGCAGCTCGACGAGGTGGCCGACGAGGTCGCCGCGTTCGGCCGGCGGGCGGTGGTGGTGCCCGCCGACGTGAGCGACACGTCGACCCTCGACGGGGTGGTGGCCGCGGCCATCGACGAGCTCGGTCGGCTCGACATCGTGGTGAACAACGCCGGCGGCACCGAGCCCCGCCCGTTGCAGTACACGTCCGAGCGGTTCTTCGAGGCTGCCTTCCACTTCAACGTCACCACCGCGTTCACGCTCACCAAGCTGGCGGTGCCCCATCTGCTCGAAACCGGCGGCGGGTCGATCGTCAACATCTCCTCGGCCATGGGCCGGCTCACCACCCGCGGCTTCGCGGCCTATGGCACGGCCAAGGGCGCGCTGAGCCACCTCACCCGCCTGCTGGCCTCCGACCTGGCCCCCCGCATTCGGGTCAACGCGGTGGCGGTGGGGTCGACCGCCACGTCCGCGCTCGAGACGATCCTCACCGACGACGACCTGCGCGACGCCATGGTGCAGGCCACCCCGCTGAAGCGCCTGGGCGACCCGGACGACATCGCGCTGGCGGTGCTCTACCTGGCGTCGCCCGCGGGCAGCTATCTCACCGGCAAGGTGCTCGAGGTCGACGGCGGCATCGAGTCGCCCAACTTCGACATGGGCCTCCCCGACTTGTAGGGAGGCCCGTCCGCCGGACGCCCCGACCTCTGGTCGGCTCGACGCTCCTACGAAAGCTCGAGGCCGAGGCGGGTGAGCGCGGCGTCGATGGCGTCGATCAGGGCGTCGCCGTCGCCGTCGCACGCCTCGAGGTCGTCGGGCTCGAGCACCATCACCCAGGCACCGTCGACCGACGCCACCACGCACGGCGTGTGGCCGTCGGTGAGCGGCACCAGGTCGGCGGGGCGCTCGTCGAGGTGCACGGTCTCGAACTCGACCGGCAGTCGGGCCCGGCACTCGCGCCACTGCCCCTTCATCCGAAACGTGCCGTGGGTGATGTCGCAGAGCGCGCAGTGCGCCCGGCCGAGGCGCGCGCCGATCCAGTACGACAGCTCGCCGCGCAGCGAGCCCTCGGCGTGGTACACGCCCACCAGCCGATCGACTCGACCGCTCATGACAGTTCACCCGACGACTGGCCACCCGACGACAGGGCGGCCTGCACTTCGAGCGCGGTGCGCTCACCCGACTCGATGGCACCGTCCATGTAGCCGCTCCACACCACAGCCGTCTCGGCACCGGCCCAGTGCAGCGGGCCCACCGGCCGGCGCAGCGCGGGGCCGAACTGCGTCCACGCGCCGGGCGGGAGGTGGGCGCCGTAGCACCCTCGGGTGAACTCCTCGCGCTGCCAGTTCTGGGCCACGAAGCCCTCGGCCCGGCGAGCCCGCTCGCCGAAGCAACGCACCAGTGCGGTGACCACCTCGGCGCGCAGCTCGTCGTCGGACGCGTCACCCATGGTGACCGCGGCGCGGCCCTCGATGAAGGCCAGCAGGATGCCCGGCGTACCCGACGGCGGCGAGTTGTCGAACACCACCTTCACCGGCGGCCGATCGGTGGCCACCTGTCCGTTGAGACCGTCGTCGCGCCAGAACGGTCGGTCGTAGATCACCTGGCACTTGATGACCGCGCCGGCCGGCATGCGCTGAGTGAGCTGGTCGCGGTCGGCGGGCAGCGCCGGTCGATAGTCGAAACGCCCGGCCAACGTGGGCGGCACCGCCACGATGGCCCGCCGGGCCCGCAGCCGCAGGTGATCGGTGTGCACCACCACGCCGCCCGCCGCCCCGACGCCGTCGCCGTGATCGATGCGCCGCACCGGCTGTTCGAGCAGCACCCGGTCGCCGAGGTCGTCGGCCATGCGCGTCGAGAGCTGCTGCGTGCCGCCGATCACCCGATCCTGTTGGGCGCCGTCGCGCGTGTTGATCAGCCGGTCGACGCCCTTGGCCGGAGCGGATGTAGAAGAGCGCGTGCAGCAATGAGAACGACGCCGGATCGGCGGCGAACACCGCGTCGGCGACGATGCGGAAGTAGTCGGCGCCGCCCGCCGTGGCCGTGGCCCGCCGGATCCACGTCTCGAAGGTGGCGGCGTCCCACTCGTCGGCCCGCGGGGCGCGCCACGGTCGGTCGAGCGGCACCTGACGGGCGAGGCGGTCGAGGCGCAGCTGGGCCTGCAGCACGTCGGCCAGCACCCGGTAGGGCAGCTTGGGCACTGCGCCGGAGTAGCGGGCCAGCTCGGTACCGATGCCGGCCAAGCTGTCGCCCGCGGTCCAGGTGGGGAAGGTGGCCAGACCGAGCTCGGCGATGAGGGCGAGCACGCGGTCCTGGGACGGTCCCACCCACTGTCCGCCCACGTCGAGCACCGTGCCGTCGTCGAGGTGGTGGCTGAGCGTGCGCCCACCCACCCGCTCGCGCGCCTCGACCACGGTGACGTCGTGGCCGGCGGCGACCAGTCGGCGGGCTGCGGTGAGCCCGGCCAGTCCGGCCCCCACCACCACCACCTCCGTGTCGAGCTCGCGCACCGGTGCACTCATCGCCCCGCATCATGGCCCACACCTGCCGCCGATCCCCCCTACCCCCCACGAAATTGGTGCGTGAAACAACCCATGCGGTGGTTTCACGCACCAATTTCGGGAGAGCGGGGCGCGGTCGGAGCGGGGCGGTCGTCAGGGCGAAACGTCAGGGCGAAACGTCAAGGCGAGTTGTAGGGCGAGTCATCAAGGCGAGTCGTCGAGGCGTTCGAGGTAGACGGTGACGGGCTCGCCGCGGCGCTGCAGCTCGTCGACCCGCTCGAGCAGGGCCAGGTCGACGCCGGGCACGCCGCGGGCCCGGAACAAGCTGTCGTACTCCTCGAGCGCCCGGATGAGATCGGTCTCGCCGGCAGCAGCGAACTGGGCCGCCAACTCGGCCGACTTCGTGCGCAGCTCGGCCGCCTCCTCGGCGTCCAAGGGCGTCCACGTGGTGATCTCCTCGAGATCGTCGCGACCGTCGAGCTCGGGAGTGCGCACCGGGCCGACGATCCACACCACTGCGGCCGGATCATGCGTGCTGCCCCGGCGCGACTCGCCGTACTTGTGGGCGTTCTCGTCGTCGACCAGCACATCGACGCCTTCGCGTTCGAGTTGCAGCCGCACGGCGTCGGGCAACCAGCCGTGACGCATGCCCGCACCTCGCACCAGCACCGCCTCACCGTCGGGGATGGCCGCGATGATCGGGTCGATGAGCGGTTGCGCTTCGTCGCGCCAGTCGCCGTCGGGCACGACCGATTGATCGACCACCTCGATGGTGGGCAGCGTGTACCAGACCACACCGAACAACGCGAGCGCCGGCGACGACCGGCTCGACCCATCGCGGCTTCGAGTCCGACAGCGTCATCACCGCCGACCACAGCGACCAGAACACCGACACCCACCACAACAGGGCGATCACCCACCACCACCGCACGAGGTAGTCGAACACGCCGCCCGTGATGCGTGACACCGAGAACAGGCCGGCAACGGCCGCAGCTGCGACGGTGACCTGGAACCGCAACGCCGACCGGTCGCGCCACCACGCCAGTGCCGCCGCCGCTCCGAAGACGACGAGCGGCACCACCAACGCGGTCGCGGTCTCGAGCTCGAGGGTGCCTCCCTCAGGCTTCGAGTCCTCGACGCCGCCCATCCATGGGGCCTCGCCACCGAGCTCGCGGGCCATGACCCCCACCGACTCCCACATCCCGGCCGGCTCCTCGTCGGAGGACGTGAAGTACGACACGAGATCGGACAGGTTGCCGGTGCCGACCGCCTGGTCGACGAGCACCGGCAACCAGCACAGGCCGAGCACCACGGCCGCGGCCACCGCTCCCCGCCGCCACGCGAACGCCTGCCGACGATGGGCCAGCACGTGACCCCCCACCGCCACCACGCCCAGCACCGCCACCATCACCGTGTAGCCCACGTGGGCCTGCACGAGGAACGAGCCCACGAAGGCCGCCAACGGCAGCGCCGCGGTGTCGCCCTCGGCGGCCGACCAGGCCAGCACGATCAGCAACGCCAGGGGAAGCACCGTGATGGTGGGGTTCCAGGGATCGCGCAGGAACGCGGGCCCGAGGCTGCCGACGGCGATCGCGAACGCAACGAGCATGGCGAGCGACAAGGCCAGCCGTCCCCGCCGCCAGGCGAACACCACCGTCGCCGCCACGGCCGCCCCGTTCACGAGGGCGGTGCCGACGAACAGAGCGGTCGACGACGCTCCGAGCACCCGGTAGGGCACGGCCAGCACCCAGAACAGCAGTGGGCCGGGATGGTTCCAGCCGAATCTCGAATAGGGCCCGATCAACGGGGTGATCGACGAGCCCACGTCGCGCGTGTTGAGCTCGAGCACGGCCCAGTCGCCCGCCGGCCACCAGTCGCGACTGGCTCCGTCGAGCGCGCTCAGCACCACCGGGACGAGCACGACCACCGCGGCGAGGGCCACGACGGCTGGTCGCCACCAGCGGTCGACGCGACCGGTCACGAAAAGTCGAGCACCGTGCGAATGCCGCGTGCGGCCCGCAGATCGTCGAACGCGTCGTTGATGTCGGCGAGCGGACGACGCCCGGTGATGAGCGCGTCGAGGTCGAGTCGACCGGCCTGCCACAGCGCAACCAGGCGGGGGATGTCGCGCAACGAGTTGGTGCTGCCGAGCAGCGAGCCGAGCAGCTTCTTCTCGAGGGTGGCGAACAGGGCCACCGGCGGGATGTTGACCGGCTCGTCCATCGAGGGCACGCCCACGATCACCGTGGTGCCGCCGTTGCGGGTGGCGTAGAGGCCCAGCTCGAGCAACGACGCCCGGCCGGCCGCCTCGAACGCGTAGTCGACCCCCACCCCGCCGGTGAGGTCGTGGGCCGCGGCGAGCACGTCGTCGGACTGCGGGATCGACCGCGTCGGTGGCGCCGAACGCGAGGGCGGCCTGGCGGCGGTCGGCCACCGGGTCGCTCACGATGATGCGGCTGGCGCCGGCCAGCACCGCGCCCTGCACGATCGACAGCCCCACCCCGCCGAGACCGGTGACGAGCACGGTGGCGCCCGGCTCGACCCGAGCGGTGTTGATCACCGCGCCCACGCCGGTCTGCACCGCGCAGCCGATGACGCACGCCACGTCGAGCGGGACCTCGGCAGGGATCTTCACCGCGGCGGTCTCCTGGGCGGTGACCAGCTCGCCGAACGCGCCCAGGCCGAGCCCGCGATACAGCGTCTCGCCGTGACGGCTCAACCGGGTGCTGCCGTCGAGCATCGTGCTCGTCATCAGGCCCATGCTGTTGACGCAGATGCTGAACTCGCCGCGCTGGCAGTAGTAGCAGACACCACACGGCGGGCACGGCGTGAGCACCACGTGGTCACCCGGCTGCACCATGGTGACACCCTCGCCGACCGACTCGACCACGCCGGCGGCCTCGTGGCCGAGCACCGTCGGGGTCGGCGCGGGCAACACCCCGTCGACCACGCTCAGGTCGGAGTGGCACACCCCACAGTGCGCGACGCGCACCTGCACCTCACCGGCGCGCGGCGGCTCGATCTCGATGTCGTCGTGGATGTGCAGGGGTTGCCCGTAGGCCTCGAGGACGGCGGCGCGCATGGCGGCACTCTAGTGAGCAGTGACCCCCACCTTGCTCGCGGCAAACGACAGGGGCAGGGCGTCGAGGCCCCGCAACACGATGCGCCCGTTCCACTGCGGTTGGTCGACCGCCAGCTCGATGTGGTCGAGCCGCCGGATCAGCGATCCCAACGCCACCTGACCCTCGAGCCGGGCGAGCGCCGCGCCCAGGCAGTGATGGATGCCGCTGCCGAACGAGAGGTGCCGTCCGGCGGTGGGTCGACGCAGGTCGAGCGAGTCGGCGTCGGCGCCGAACTGGTCGGGATCGTGGTTGGCCGCGCCGAGGCAGGTCATGACGAAACGCCCGGGCTCGATCACCTGGTCGCCGATGGTCATCTCGTCGACGGTGATGCGCCGCGAGAACTGCACGGGGCTGTCGAAGCGCAACAGCTCGTCGACTGCGCCGACGTCGAGTGAGGGATCGTCGCGCCACATCTCGAGTTGGTCGCGGTGGCGCAGCAGCGCCAGCGTGCCGTTGCCGATCAGGTTGACCGTGGTCTCGTGACCGGCGACGAACAGGAGGTTGACCTGATCGACCAACTCCTCGGGGCTCAACACGTCGCCGTCGTCCTCGGCGGTGATCAGCGCCGAGAGCAGGTCGTCGCCGAGGTGGCTGCGCTTCCACTCGATGACCTCGTCGAGGTGGCCCCGCATGTGGTCGGCCGCGTCGAACGCCTCGGCCATCTCCTCGGGCGACAACACCGGGTCGAGCAGCTTGACGATGGTGTGCGACCAACCCCGCAGCTGGTCGCGGTCGGCGTCGGGCATCCCCAGCATCTCGGAGATCACCGTGAACGGCAGCGGGAACGCCAGGTCACTGATGAGCTCCATCGATCCGGTGGGCGCCACCTCGTCGAGCAGGTCGTCGACCAGACGTTGCACGGTGGGACGCAGCTCTTCGACCCGACGGGGCGTGAAGACCTTGGCCACCAGGCGGCGGAGACGCGTGTGATCGGGCGGATCGAGCACGAGGAGGTCGCGTGGCTCGCGGGCCAGGCGATCGGAGAAGTGCTCCTCGGCCACTTCGAGACGCACCCGGCGGCCCGCACCCTGGTCGGCCGCCTCGCGGTTGAAGTCGACGCTCGTGTTGGGATCGCGCAGCAGGGCGAAGCTGTCCGCATATCGGAACAACACCCAGAACCCGAGGTCGCTGAAGTGCACGGGGTCGTGCTCGCGCAGCTCGCGGTAGTGCGGGTAGGGGTCGTCGAAGAAGCCGGGCGTGAACGGGTTGAACGACGTGGACACGGTGCCACCCCTCTCGCTCATTCGTCGTCGTCATCGACGACCTCATTCGCGTCATATCGACGACCTCACTGGTCGTCATAATCGACGACCCGCCGACGTTAACCCTCCCCGGCGCAGCCCTGCCATCACAGCCCTGTCATCATTTGGGAGATGAACCCGATCGACCAGGCGCTGCTCGACGAAGCGGTGGCGCTCACCCGCGCCGCCGGAGAGCTGACCCTGCGCTGGTTCCACGAAGAGGAGCTGGGCATCGAGCACAAGGGCGACGGCACGCCGGTGACGGAGGCCGACCGCACCGCCGAGCGCTATCTGCGCGAGCAGCTCGAAGCCCGCCATCCGACCGACTCGGTGATCGGCGAGGAGGAGGACACCTCACACGGCACGAGTGGGCGCACGTGGATCATCGACCCGATCGACGGCACCAAGGCGTTCACCCACGGGGTGCCGCTCTACAGCAACCTGCTCGCCCTGTTCGACGACGAGGGCCCGGCGATCGGCGTCATCAACCTGCCCGCCCTCGGCGAGACCGTCTACGCGGGCAGGGGGCTCGGATGTTGGTTCGACGGCCGGCCGGCGTCGGTCAGCGACCGCACCACCCTCGACGGAGGTTGCCTCTGCACGTCGGGGTTCGGATCGTGGTCACCGGCTCATCTGGCCGCGGTCGACGACGCCGGTCCGCTGCTGCGCACCTGGGGGGACGGCTTCGGCTTCGCCCTGGTGGCCACCGGACGGGCCGAGGCCATGGTCGACCCCATCGTCTCGGTGTGGGACATCGCCCCGATGCCGGTGATCCTGAGCGAAGCGGGTGGCCGGTTCAGCGGGGTCGACGGCCACGACGAGGTCTCCCTGCACCCGACGGCTCGGCATTCGGCCGTGGCCACCAACGGCCACGTGCACGACCACGTCCTACGCCTCTTCGGCTCGGACCTCGCCTCCGAGTAGGTCGATCAGGTCGGCTCGCGCCCTTGCCACCCGCGAGCGAATGGTGCCGATGGGACACCCGCACACCTTGGCCGCCTCGGCATAGGGCAACCCGAGGATCTGGGTGAGCACGAACGCGTCGCGGCGCTCGGGATCGAGCGAGTCGACCAGGCGGCTGAGGTCGACGCCGCCCGAGGGATCGGGGTCGACGTCGTCGTTCGGCACCAGGTGGGCCCGCAACTTGCCGGTGAGCACCAGCCGGCGCGAGCGGCGGCGGAGCTCGTCGGCACAGGTACGCCGGGCGATGCTCAGCACGAACGTGCGGCCCGACGCATCGCCCCGGAAGGTCCGCAGCCCGCGCGACGTGCGCATGAACGTCTCCTGGGTGAGATCGTCCGCGCTCTGGCGGTCGACCAGGTGGGCGCACAACTTCCACACATCGGCCTGGGTGGCCCTCACGAAGTCGGCGAACGCACCCCGGTCGCCGCGTCCGGCGCGACGGGCCAACTCGGTGATGCGTTCGGAGTCGGCCACCGCGACAGTCTGGCCTGCGCCGCATGTCACCAGCACACCCGGCGACGGCCGGGAACCGGCGACGGCACCGGAACGACAATGGGGTATGCGCTGCGTCACCTGCCGTGAAGCCCTGTCCGCCCGCCTCGACGGGGAGGAGCTCGGCGTCGCGATCGACGATGTCGACGCCCACCTCGCCCACTGCCGCGACTGTCAGCTCTACGCCGCGGAGCTGCCCGCCCTCCACCGACTGACCCGCGTGCGACCGGCCGATGCGGTGCCCGACCTCACCGCCCGGATCATCGCCGACACCGCACCCGCCCACACACCGCCGATCGCGCCCCTGTCGTGGTGGGCCCGCGGTGGGCTGGTGACCATCGCGCTCGTGCTGCTCGCGTTCGCGTTGCCCGAGCTGGTGGCCCCGGGCCGCGCCAGCGGGCATCTGGCGGCCTGGGACGTGGCCTTCGCCGCCGGCCTGATCTTCGCCGCCTGGCAACCGGAGCGCTCCCGCGGTCTGCTACCAATGGCGGTCGTGCTCATCGCCACGATGACCCTTGCCACCTACGTCGACATCCGCAACGGACATCCGGCGTCGCACGGTCTGGTGGTGCACCTCCTCGAGCTCACCGGCGTGCTCGTGCTCTGGTTCCTGGCGCACTCGACGCACGGCGATTCGACCAGGGTCCATCGCCGGCCCCATCCCGCATGATCCCACCGGCCGGCCGGATCGCGGCCGGGCTGGCCGGTGTGGTGGTGCTGCTGGTGCTGCTCGCCGGCCCGCTCGCGGGCGTCGCTCACGCCCATGCGGTGGTGGTGTCGTCCAGCCCGGCGGCCGGGCAGGTCTACACGGAGTCGCCTGAGGTGGTGACCGTGCAGTTCAGCGAGCGGGTCTCGGTTGAGCTGGGTGGCATCTCCGTGCTCGACGCCGCCGGCGCACAGGTCGACCGCGACGGCCGACTGGGCCCGTCGGGAGACACGCTGGTGACCGAGCTGCCGGCCGACCTCCCCGACGGCACCTACGTGGTGAACTACCGCGTCGTCTCGGCCGACGGTCACCCCGTCACAGGAGCGATCGTGTTCGGCATCGGCGAGGGCACGGTCATCGACGAGGCCGGCGTGGCCGACCTGACCGTCGAGGGCGACACGCCCTATGAGATCGCGGCCGCCATCACGCGGTTCGTCACCTACGTCGCGGCGTTCCTCGCGGCCGGGTTGGCCATCTTCCTCGCCTTCGTGCACGACCAGACCCACGACCGGTGGCGCCTCGCCCCGATCGTGCGCATCGCGTCCCTGTTCGGCGGGATGGTGGCGATCGCCAACATCGCCGTGCAGGCGGCGCTGCTCACCGGCGACGGCCTGGCCGCCATGACCGACGTGTCGACCCTGCGCGGCTCGCTCGCCGAGGGCCTCGGATGGCAGTCGGTCGTGCTACTCGTCGGGCTGGCCGCGGTGCACCTGTCGACCGACACGGAACGACTGGTGGTGGCCCAGGTGCTGGCGTTCTACGGGGGCGTCACCGTGGCCGTGTCGTTCGTGTTCTGGGGTCATGCCCGCGAAGCACCCAACGCCGTGGTGGCCGTGGTCGCCAACGGCCTGCACACCACCACGGCCATGGTGTGGTTCGGCGGCCTGGTCGGACTCGTCCAGGTGCTGCGCTGGCGCTGGCGGTCCGACGACGCCGACGTGGGTGCCACCGCGGCGATGGTGGCCCGGTTCTCGACCCTGGCCGGAGCCTGTGTGGCGGCGCTGCTCGTGGCCGGCGCCGTGCTGTCCTGGCAGGAGGTGGGCTCGCGGGCCGCGTTCACCTCGACCACCTATGGGCGGGTCCTGCTGGCCAAGGTGCTCGTCGTGCTCGTGGTGCTCGGGGCCGCGGCGTACAACCGGTTCGTGTTGATGCCCGACATCGACGAGCTCGCCAACGACGAGGCCGACGACGACTGGCCCGACGACGAGTCGAGCGAGTCGGGCGACGCCCCCGCCGACAGCGGCGGTGACGGGGGCTTGGCCACGGTGACCTCCACCCGGGCACCGGCTCGGGCGTGGACTCGGCTGGCCAACTCGATGAAGGTCGAGGTGCTCGGCCTGGTGGTGGTGCTCGCCATCACGGCGGTGCTCGTGTCGGTGACCCCGGCGCGGGGGGTCCGCACCGACGAGGCCCGGGTGTTCAACCAGACCCTGCCGGCCGGCGACCTCGACGTGAACCTGGTGGTCACCCCCGCGGCCACCGGCCCCAACGCGCTGCACATCCAGTACCTCGACGACACCGGCCGCCCAGTCGACCAACCACAACTGCTCGAAACCGAGCTGGCCCTACCGGCCGACAACGTCGGGCCACTCCGCCAACCCGCGCTGCGGGCCGGCCCCGGTCACTTCATCCTCGACGACGCCAACCTGCCCATCGCCGGCACCTGGGAGATCACCCTGGTCGCCCGGTTGTCCGACTTCGAGCAGACGCGCACTACCTTCCAGGTGCGCATCGCCCCCTGACCCGTCAACACGTGAAGCCGTGAGGTCTGCCATGCCGTTCCCCCGTTCCGCCGACACCGGGCGCCGTCCCACGCGAGGCATGGCGTTGGCCGCCGGCGCCTTGCTGGTCGCCGTCGTGCTGGCGGCCACCACCGGCGTGGCCGGCGCCCATGTGAGCGCCCGGCTCGACGGGGTCGACGACACCGGCATCGCCACCGTGACCTTCAGCTTCGAACACGGGTGCGACGGCGAGCCCACCACCTCGCTGCGCGTGCTGATCCCCGACGGCGTGGCCGAGGTGGCCGGCGACACCGCTCCCGACGGCTGGACCTTCGCCACCGACGGCACCGAGTTCGGCTGGAGCGGCGGTTCGGTGCCCGACGGCGACACCGCGTCGTTCACCGCCACCATGCGCGTGTGGGGTCAGGAGGGCGACACCATCTGGCTGCGGACGGTGCAGGGCTGTCCCAACGGCGAAGAGGCGTGGATCGAGATCCAGGAGCCCGGCCAGCCCGAACCGCCCAACGTCGCACCGTCGATCGTGCTGCCCAGCACGTTCGCAGCGCCGGCCACCACCGCCGAGCCCACCACTCCGGTCACCACCGCCGAGCCCACCACCACGTCGACCTTCGCCAACGTGGCCATCACCGAGGAAGGCTCACCGCAGAACAACGTCGGGTTGGTGGTCGGCGGCGTCGCAGTGGGCGCCATCGTCATCGGGGCGCTGGTGCTCTACCTGCGCCACCGCCAGCCCCGCACCGACTGACCTCCGGCCACAGGGCCGGCCTCAGCGCCCTCAGAGCTCGGGGCCGTCGGCCCGCACCTCTTCGACGCGGGCCATGGCCTCGCGCAGCTGGTCGATCCACTCCGATTGATGCCGGCCCACCAGCCGCACGCACCAGGCGAGGGCCTCACTGCGGCTGCGGGCCACGCCGGCGTCGATGAGCGTGTCGAGCACGGCGCGCTCACGCATGCGCAGCCGGGTCATCACCGGCACGCTCTGGGTGGTGAACAGCTCCTCGTGGCCGCCGCAACGCGCGCCCCACGAGACCTTGCGGGCCCACAGCACCTCGGCGTCGTCGGCGATCTTCATGCGTGCCGCTCGGCTGTCCTCGCGAAAGCCCCCGAGGCGGGCCAAGCAGGCGACCTTTCGGCTCTCGTCGTCGGCGTCGTCGCCCAGATCGGGGTGAGCCAGCTCGCCGACCACCAGGATCTCCTCACGATCGGCCGAGACGTCAGGCGGATCCACGAACCACCCGTCTGGCAGCCGCCCGGCGAACCAAGCCCGCACCTCGTCGACCGTCCACACCTGCTTGCGTTGCATGAGTTACATGATTACATCACCGCCAAGGGGAGGCAACCCTCCCCCCAAAACCCCGAAATCGGTGCGTGAAACACCCGTATGGGTGGTTTCACGCACCGATTTCGCAGAGCGGGACGGGGCTGAGCCGCGCAGAGCGGGACGGGGAAACGAACCGGGGTTCAGACCGCGGCGGGGGCCGCGGGGACGGGGGCGCCGTCGAGGCGGTTGCGCCAGGCGCTGGCATCGGCGATGGCCGCGGCGTAGCTGGCCTTGCGGCGGGCGACCCGCCCGCTGGCCTGCTCGGCCGGCGCGACCGGGCCGGCGTACTGGGCCTCGATGCCTTCCTTCAGCATGGCGAGCGCTTCGGAGCGCAGCTGGGACACCCGCGACTCGGTGACCCCGAGGAAACGGGCCAGCTCCTGAGAGGTGCGGCCTTCGAGGAAGTAGCCCACCACCACCAGGCGCTGGCGCTCCGGCAGCAGGTTCACCGCGTCACGCAGGTAGGCGTGCAGCTCACGGCTCTCGAGCTCTTCGAGGGGCTCGACCTGGCCCCGGTCACGCAGGACGTCGACCAGCGTGAGGTCCTCGTCGGTGTCGTCGGTGACCTCGTGCTCGAGGGCCAGCACCACCGAGCGGAACATGCGGTCCTGCAGACGGCGCAGCTCCTCGATGCTCATGCCCAGCGCGTCGGCCATCTCCTGGAGGCCCGGCACCCGCCCGAGCTCGGTGGCCAGACGCTGCTCGACCGACTCGAGCTTGCGGGCCAACGTGCGCACCGAACGCGGCGCCCAGTCGGCGGCCCGCACGGCGTCGAGGATGGCGCCTCGAATTCGCTGAGCGGCGAAGCGGTCGAACGGCACCCCTCGCGACTCGTCGTAGCGGCGGGCGGCCTCGACCAGCCCGAGTGCCCCGGCCCTCGCCAGATCGTCTCGATCGACGTGCCGGGGGAAATGGACCGCCACCTGGAACACGATGTGTTTCACCAGTGGCAGGTTGTCCTCGATGAGCTTCGTCAGCTCTTGTGACTCGGCTTCGGTGTTGCGCATTTTCGGTGCCCTCCCAGTCCACAACGCCCAGCGAGTTTTCGTCCAGGAGCGGGCGGGACTTTAGGAGAACCCCTCACGAAGCTGGTGCATGACACCGATGTAATTTGCCGCCCCTCGCCCTGTGTGACCTGCACGAACGCAGATGTCGCGGTGCGTGGCCAAACATGGGGCGTATGACCTACGCGCGGGCTGTAACGAGCTACGCGGCGCCCGCCGGAGGGGCCAGCGCGTCTCCCTGAAAATCGCGGCGCGCACCCCGCGGCGGGACAACTCGGTGAGGAACGGCACCGACTCGGCCAACTCGGCCAGGCCGGCCGCGCCCGGCCGTCGCAGCCGTCCCTCGGCGGCGAAGACGGCGGCCACCGCGCCGACCGCGCCGGCGGCGACGGCCGGGCGGTCCATCACGCCGAACACGGTGACGTCGTGGGCCACCCCACGCCGGCCGCGCACCTCGACGCGCACCGCGCCGGGCCCGCCTTCGGGATGAGTGGGCCACAACATGGGCAGCCGGGCCGTGAGCCGGTCGCGCCGGGTGGCGGCCACACGCGAGGTGACCCGCTGCACGCCAGGGAAGGCGGGCACCAGCAGGGCGGCATCGGGCAGGGCGGCGCGATAGCAGTCCTCCGCGCCGATGGGGTCGGGGAACCAGCACAGCTCGCGCCCCGACATGGGCGGCCGTTGCACCCAGCCGCCTTCGCGCCAGTCGAGCGCCATGCGCCCGAGCGCCCGATGGTGCTGGCGGGCACACGCCGGACCGCCCGTGCCCACCTTGGCCACGTGGATCTCGTCGACGTGATCGAACCGCCGAGCCGCGTGAGCGGCCAGCACACAGGTGAGCCCCGGCGCGAAGCCGGCGCCGGCCACCACCGACACCTTGCGCTCGCGGGCCTCGCTGTCGAGATCGAGCAGAGCCTGCACGTCGGCGAGGTCGTCGCCCACCGACACCACGTGCTGGTTGGCGGCCACGAACGTGCGGGCCTGGTCGGCATGGGTGCCGGCCTCGCCGGCCAGCACCACCACGTCGGCATCGACCGGATCGGTGTACGCGCCCTCGTCGGTGGTGGCCCCGTCGCCGAGCGATCGGGCCACGGCGGCCAGACGCCCTTCGTGGGCGTCGCGGATCACCACGCCCGCCACGGACTGGGTCGACAGCAGTTGTCGGGCCAAGCGGGCACCGACCGCGCCGACACCGAGGATCGCCACTCGCATGGGCAGCCGGTTCAGCTCAGCTCGGGGCCGGACAGCTCTCGCCAGCCCCCGTCCTGGGGAGGGGTGCCGCCGGTGCCCCGCAGACGCAGGATGGTGGCCACCAGGCCGGCCAGTCCGATGGCGATCAGCGCTTTGCGGAGCATGCTCATGGCGGGGGCCTTTAGTCTCGTCCCGAGGGGTTTGGCACGTCTCGTCCGAGGGGTTGGCACGTCTCGTTCCACGGGGTTCTGGTGGGGCTAGCAAGAATCGAACTTGCGACCTCATCCTTATCAGGGATGCGCTCTAACCGACTGAGCTATAGCCCCGTACCGGGTGCTGACACGCGTCGCGGCCGCACCGGAGGAACTGAGAACGCTAGCGGACGCGATCGTCGTCGGGCGAGCCCACGGAGGCCTCGTGATCGGCGACATCGATCGGATCGGCCGGGCCCTCCGGGACGACCAACTCGGCGGTCTCCAACTCGACCACCGCCACCCGGATGCCGCCGGTGAGCTCGCTGATGAGGTTGAACAGCAGCGCGAGCAACACCGTGACGGCGGTGCCGGCCACCACCAGGATCAGCCCGCCGAGGGCCGACGCCTGCAGGATGGTGCCACCGTCGATGACGAAGCTGTCGGACTCGTCGACCAACAGATCGGCGAGGAAGCTCTCGACGCTGCCGATGGCGCCCGCCGACACCGCCACCCGCCAGAGGATGGCGCCGGCCACGGTGAGGATGAGCCACAGGCAGAGGTAGAACACCAACGCCACCCGCAGCACCGACCACAGCCGCACCCGGCGCACCAGCCGCTCGACCTGGCGGGCCCGGATGAGCTGCTGGCCTCGACGGGTCGACCCCTTGGCAACCCGATCGCGATCGGGGGTGGGGGCGATCGGCGAGGGCACCTCGTTGACGGCGACCAGGTCGGCCCCGGGCGGACGCGACGAGGGTGACTCGCCGCCAGGCAGCGGCGCGTCGGACTGCCGGGGGCCCGCCTGTTCGAGCGCCATGGGTCGAGTCTACGGGCACCATTGCGGGCCACATCCCTGGGGCCCGTGGGTCGCTCGGGCGCGGGCGGTGGCGCGAGCCTCGCCGACCCGCACGGTGACCTCGACCTCGCCGGCTGCGGCCACGAACTGCTCGAGCACACCGTCGTTGTCGAGCGCCAACCGCTGGGCGCCGTCGCGACCGTCGACCACACCAGCGAGGGCGGCGGCATCGGCCGCGCTGCGCGCCCGCGCCCGGTCGATCACCGCGCCACCCGACCGCATCACCAGCAGCGCACCGACGAGCGCCATCACCAGCACCAGCGCCAGCAGGGGCGCCGCCTGTCCGTCATCACGTCGCACATCCACCAGACGACCTCCCGGGATCGGGGGTTGGAGCGTCGAAAGGGGGAGGAGCGGCCGGGGCCGGGGTGGAACCGGGGGGTGGCCGTCAGGCGTCGTCGTCGACCTGGAGCACCGGAGCCACCGCGGCCACGGTCTGGTCGGCGTCGAGGTTCATGACCCGCACGCCCGTGGCGTCACGTCCCTGTGAGGAGATGCCGCGCACCGGCATGCGGATGACCACCCCGCCCGAGGCGATGACGAAGATGTCGTCGTCGAGCCCCACCATGAACGCGGAGACGACCACGCCCTTCTTGGCGGTGATCTTGATGCCCCGAACACCCTGGCCACCGCGACCCTGGCGGTTGAACTTGTCGAGCTGGGTGCGCTTGCCGTAGCCGGCGTCGGTGACGATGAGGATGCTGACGTCGTCGCGCGCCACGTCGCACGACACCACTTCGTCGCCGGGACGCAGGCGCATACCCCGCACGCCGGCGGCGGCCCGACCCATGGAACGCACCTCTTCCTCGGTGAAGCGGATGGTGAGGCCGTTGCGGCTGACGAGGAAGATGTCGTCGGTGCCGTTGGTGGGGATGACCTTCACCAACTCGTCGCCGTCTTTGAGGTTGAGGGCGATGAGCCCGGCCCGCAACGACGAGTCGTACTCGGTGAACTTGGTCTTCTTCACCTGACCGTTCTTGGTGCAGAAGAAGAGGTAGCGGTTGGTCTCGTAGTCGCGCGTGTCGATGATCGACCGCACCGACTCGCCGGGTTGCAGGGGCAACAGGTTGACGATGGCGGTGCCGCGTGCCGTGCGGTCCTTCATGGGGATCTCGTGGGCCTTGAGCCGGTAGACCCGGCCCCGGCTCGAGAAGAACAGCAGGTAGGCGTGGGCCGAGGTGTGAATGATGTGGGTGGCGTAGTCCTCGTCCTTGAGCTTGGCGCCGGCCACCCCGCGGCCGCCGCGGCCCTGGGTGCGGAAGGCGTCGGCCGCCACGGTCTTGATGTAGCCCTTGGCCGACATCGTGACGATGAGCTCTTCGTCGTCGATGAGGTCTTCGATGTCGAGGTCGCCCACGTCGAAGGTGATCTCGGAGCGGCGTGGTTCGGCATAGTCGCCGCGCACCTCGCCCAACTCGTCCTTGATGACCGAGCGCAGCTTCGCGTCGTCGCTGAGGATGGCCTGCAGCTCGAGGATGGTCTGGCGGAGCTGGGCCATCTCCTCTTCGAGTTGCGAACGACCCAGGCGGGTGAGCCGGGACAGCTGCATGTCGAGGATGTGCTCGGCCTGGCGATCGCTGAACTCGAACGGCGCGGCCATGAGGGCGGTGCGCGCCGCGGACTTGTCGTCGGAGGCGCGGATGGCTGCGATGATGGCGTCGATCATGTCGAGGGCCTTGATGAGGCCTTCGACGATGTGGGCCCGGGCCTGCGCCTTGTCGAGCCGGTCCTGCGAGCGGCGGGTGATGACCTCGACCTGGTGGTCGATGTAGGCCACGAGGGCGTCGCGCAGGTTGAGCGTGCGGGGCACGCCGTCGACCAGGGCCACGGTGTTGACCGCGAAGTTGGTCTGCAACGGGGTGCGCTTGTAGAGGTTGTTGAGGATGACGAGCGCCGGCGCGTCGCGCTTGAGCTTGATGACGATGCGCATGCCGGTCTTGCCGGACGACTCGTCGTTGAGGTCGGCCACGCCGTCGAGCTCGCGGGCGTCGACGAGGTCTTTCACCTTGCTGATGAACTGGTTGGGGCTCACCTGATAGGGCAGCGACGTGATGACGATGCGGTCGCTGCGCGGGCCCTCTTCGATCTCGGCCTGGCCGCGCAGGCGGATGGAGCCCTTGCCGGTGCGGTAGGCGTCGAGGATGCCGGCGCGGCCCATGATGAGCCCGCCCGTCGGGAAGTCGGGGCCTTTGACGAACTGCATCAGGTCGTCGGGGGTGGCCTCGGGGTTGGCCAGCAGGTGGGTGGTGGCGTCGATGACCTCGGCCAGGTTGTGCGGCGGGATGTTGGTGGCCATGCCGACCGCGATGCCCTGGCTGCCGTTGACCAGCAGGTTGGGGAACCGCGCCGGCAGCACCTCGGGCTCCTGCACCTCACCCGAGTAGTTGTCGAGGAAGTCGACGGTGTTCTCGTCGATGCCGTCGAGCATGCGCATGGCGATGGGCGCGAGGCGGCACTCGGTGTAGCGGGCCGCCGCGGGCGGATCGTCGAGCGAGCCGAAGTTGCCCTTGGGGTGCACCAGCGGATGGCGCAGGCTGAACGGTTGGCCCATGCGCACGAGGGCGTCGTAGATGGCGCCGTCGCCGTGCGGGTGGTACTTGCCCATGACGTCACCGGTGACACGCGCGCACTTCATGGTGGGCCGGTCGGGCCGAGCGCCCATGTCGAACATGCCCCAGAGGATGCGGCGGTGCACCGGCTTGAGGCCGTCGCGCGCGTCGGGCAGCGCTCGCGACACGATGACCGACATCGAGTAGTCGAGGAACGACCGCTCCATCTCCTCTTGGATCTCGATCGGCTCGATGCTGCTGATCTCGCCGCCGTCGTCGGGCGGAGAAGCGTCACTCATGAAACGGAAACCCCTTTGGCCGTCGGAGCGGCCGGCTCAGATGTCGAGGAAGCGGACATCTTTGGCGTTGGTCTGGATGAAGTGCTTGCGAGCCTCGACGTCGTCGCCCATCAGCTTCGAGAAGACCTCGTCGGCCACCACTGCGGTCTCGACGTTGACCTGCAGCAGCGTGCGCTTGGTGGCGTCCATGGTGGTCTCGCCCAGCTCGTCGTAGTCCATCTCGCCGAGGCCCTTGAGGCGCTGGAACTCGCGCTTGTGGTTGGGGTTGTCGGCAAGGAACGCGTCTTTGGCCGCGTCGTCTTTGAGGTAGATCTTCTCGCGGCCGACGACGGTGGAGTAGAGCGGCGGCTGCGCGATGTAGACGTGCTCTTGTTCGACCAGGTCTTTCATCTGCCGGAAGAAGAACGTGAGCAGCAGGGTGCGGATGTGGCTGCCGTCGACGTCGGCGTCGCACATGATGATGATCTTGTTGTAACGGATCTTGGTGACGTCGAACTCTTCGCCGAGCCCCGCGCCGATGGCGGAGATGAGCGTCTGGATCTCGTTGTTCTTGAGCATCTTGTCGAGGCGTGAGCGCTCGACGTTGAGGATCTTGCCGCGGATCGGCAGGATCGCCTGGGTGCGGGGATCGCGGGCCTGGGTGGCCGAGCCGCCGGCGGAGTCGCCCTCGACGATGAACAGCTCGCACTCGTCGGGGTCGTTGCTGCCGCAGTCCTTCAGCTTCTCGGGCATGCCCGCGCCTTCGAGGGCGGACTTGCGGCGGGTGGCGTCGCGCGCCGAGCGCGCCGCGATGCGGGCCTGAGCGGCGGAGGTGGCCTTGGCCACCAGCTTCTTGGCCTCGGCCGGGTTCTCCTCGAGCCAGTCGGCCAGGCGCTCGTTGGTGGCGCGCTCGACGAGCGAGCGCATCGACACGTTGCCGAGCTTGGCCTTGGTCTGACCCTCGAACTGCGGGTCGACGAGGCGCACGCTGATGATGGCGGTGAGGCCCTCGCGGATGTCTTCGCCCTGCAGGTTCTCTTCCTTCTCCTTCAGGAGGGTGCGGGCCCGGGCGTACTTGTTGACCGCGTTGGTGAGCGCTTTCTTGAAGCCCTCTTCGTGCATGCCGCCTTCGATGGTGTTGATGCCGTTGGCGAAGCTGTGCAGGCCGTCGGTGTTGAAGCCGGTGTTCCACTGGAAGGCGATCTCGACCTCTTGGGTCTCCTCTTTCTGCTCGAGGTAGCCGACCTTCTTGAACAGCGCCTCTTTGGTCTCGTTGATGTGGCGCACGAAGTCGACGATGCCGCCCGCGTACTTGTAGATGACGGGCTCGGGATTGCCTTCTGGACGCAGGTCGCGACAGCGGATCTCGAGGCCCTTGTTGAGGAACGCCATCATCTGGAAGCGCTCGAGCAAGGTCTGGGCGCGGAAGTGGGTCTCGTCGAAGATGGTGGGATCGGGCCAGAACCGCACGGTGGTGCCGGTGCGACCGCGCGGGGCCTTGCCGATGACCTCGAGCTTGGTGACCGTCTTGCCACCGTTCTCGAAGGCCATGAAGTGCCGGTCGCCGTTGCGGTCGATCTCGACCTCGACGCGGCGCGAGAGGGCGTTGACCACCGAGACGCCCACGCCGTGCAGGCCGCCCGACACCTTGTAGCCGCTGCCCCCGAACTTGCCCCCGGCGTGCAGCACCGTGAGCACCACCTCGGCCGCCGACATCTTCTTGTACTTGGGGTGGAGGTCGACGGGGATGCCCCGACCGTCGTCGACGACCTCGCAGCCGCCATCGGCCAGCAGGGTGACGTCGATGCGGGTGGCATGGCCGGCCATGGCCTCGTCGACGGCGTTGTCGACCACCTCGTAGACCAGATGGTGCAGACCCGCCGGGCCGGTGGAGCCGATGTACATGCCGGGCCGCTTGCGCACGGCCTCGAGACCTTCGAGGACGGTGATGTCCTTCGCGCCGTAAGAGGAATCAGTGGTCTGGGCCACGCAGGAAGGGCCTTTCGAGAAGCAGGTCCCCGGCGGTCGGGGACGGTGGGTCAGATCGATGCAGAGGATGAGGCAGATCGCTGCTGGCACTCGTCCCGCAGGGGGTGGCGGAGCAGGCGAACGCGATTGCGTCAGTGTATCAGCCAGGGGTGACGGAAATGACCAGGCTCAGGGCCTCTGACCTGCGTTTTTTCAGGTTTTCGGCCGCCTCACGCGCACCTCGACGGCCGTCACCTCGACCCCGTCCAGAGCGGCCTCCACTCGGCCCACGATGTCGCGCTCGAGGAAGCGCAACTGCGTGGCCCAGGCCGGGTCCTCGACGGTGAGAACCAGCACCCCGTCGCGCACCGACGAGGGGGTGGCGTGGGCCGCGATCTGGTCACCGACGATGTCGCTCCAACGCTCGAACAGACCGCCCACCGCGGCCGCCGACGGGCCCCCGAGGCGACGCACCACCCGGTCGAGGCTGCCCTCGAGGGGCACGGGCTCGTCGGAGGGCTTGCTCGGCAGCGACTCCCACGGCATGGGGCCCATCGTCGCAGGTTCCCACACCCGCCGCGACCGGCCCGATGGTGGCGCTCAGGGCCGGATGCGGCCCTGGTCGATGTGCACCACCAGGTCGGGGGCCGCCCTCGGCGGCAGGCCCGACGCGCTGGTGAGCACGGTCTGGCCGGGCGGCAGATGGGCCAACAGGGCATCGGCGCGATCGTCGTCGAGCTCGGAGAAGACGTCGTCGAGCAGCAGCACCGGGGGCGTGCCCACCGCCTCGGTGACCACCCGATGCGCGGCCAGACGCAGCGCCAGGGCCAACGAGCGTTGCTCGCCCTGCGACACGTGGGTGCGACTGGGCAGGCCGTCGAGCAGCAGCGCGAGCTCGTCACGATGCGGACCGACGAGGCTCACGCCCCGTCGCAGATCGTCGCGACGAGAGGCCGCCAACGCCGCAGCCAGGCCCTGCTCACGCCATGGCGCCTGGTAGTCGGTCGACACCACGTCGTGGCTCGACACTGGCTCGGACCCCCGATCGGTGGCGGGGGCAGCCGAGGGGACGCGGTGGTCGGCCACCTGCGCGTAGGCCTCGGCCAGCACGGGTGTGAGCCGATCGAGCAGAGCGAGACGAGCGGCCACCAGCGCCTCGCCGGTCTCGGCCAGCTTGGCGTCCCACACGTCGAGCGTCGTCTCGATCTCGGGTGTCAGTCGCCCACCGCTCTGCTTCAGCAGCGCGTTTCGCTGACGCAGGATGCGATCGAGATCGCTGCGCAACGCATCGTGGCGAGGATTGACCGCGACGAGAGCATCGTCGAGATAGCGACGCCGATCGGCGGGCCCGCCCTTGACCAACACCAGGTCGTCGGGCGCGAACACCGTGACCCGCAAGGCGCCGAGAAGGTCGCGGGTGCGGGCCAGGCGCTGACGGTTCACCTGCACCCGGCTGCGACCGCCCGGCACGATCTCGGCTTCGATGAGCAGATCGCGTTCGTCGCGGCGGCCTTCGGCGCGCACCACCGCGCTCGTCGCGCCGCGCCGCACCAACGCGTCGGTGGGCGCACCTCGCATGGAGCTCAGCGTGGCCAGGTAGGCGATGGCCTCGATGATGTTGGTCTTGCCCTGCCCGTTGGCACCGAGCAACGCCGTAACCCCAGGCGCGAACGACACGTCGGCCTCGGTGTAGTTGCGGAAGTCGGTGAGCCAGAGCCGGCGCAGCTCCACGGTTGCTCGGTGCCCCGGGGCCCGCAGGCGCGGGTCAGCTGACCCGGACGGGCATCAGCAGATAGAGGAACTCGTTGCCCTCGATGGTGCGCACGAGCGCCGGTTTGAGGGCGTCGATGGTCTCGAGCGTGATCTCGTCGCCGGGGGTGACCTCGATGCCGGCGATGAGGTACTCGGGGTTGAACGCCACCGTGAGCTCGGCACCCTCGTACTTGGCGTCGAGCTCTTCATGGGCCTGACCCACGTCCTGGGTGACGGCCAGCAGCTCGAGGTTGTCGCCGTTCATCACCAGGCGCACCGGCGTGGCCTCTCGCGCCAGCAGACGCACCCGGCGCAGCGCTTCGAGCAGCGCTTCGCGGCCCACCGTGAGCCGGTTGGGCTGGGTCGAAGGGATGAGGCCGCGATAGTTCGGGAACTCGCCTTCGATGAGGCGGCTCATGAGCCGCACCGAGCCGAGACCGCCGACGTCATCGAACTCGAACGACGCGTCGCGCTCACCGAGGCGCAGCGTGACGGTCTCGCAGTCGCCGAGCAGGCGGGTGAGCTCCTTGAGCGCGTGCGACGGCACGAGCACGCTCTGCTCTGCGTCGAGCACCGACGTGCCGGGCAGGTCGCGCACGGCCAACCGGTAGGAGTCGGTGGCCACCAGGCGCAGGCCCTCGCCCTCGGCGGCCATCAGCACGCCGGTGAGGATGGGACGGGACTCGTCGACGCTGGCGGCCGCCACCACCTGGCGCAGCGCGTCGGCGAACGTCTGGGCGTCGAGCTCGACGGACTGCTCGGCCGGCTCGGGCAACTGGGGGAACTCGTGCGCGGGGATGGTGCGCACGGCGAACTGGGAGCGGCCCGACACGATGCGGGCCTCCTCGTCGGACACCTCGACCTCGACCGCGCCGGCACCGAGGGCCCGCACGATGTCGGTGACGAGCTTGGCCGGCAGCACACCGACACCGTCGTCGCCCGCGGCCACCTCGATGGTGACCGAGATCGTCAGATCGAGGTCGCTGCCCGTCAGGCGCAGGCGATTGCCCTCGAGCTCGAGACGCACCCCGGAGAGGACGGGCAGGCTCCCACCCCGACTGGTGACCGCTCGTTGGGCGGCACCGAGGGCTTCGAGGAGCTTGTCGCGCTCGCAACGGAACTTCACCGTCTGCTCGCTTTCTCTATCTCTGAATACTGATAGTCGGTAGTAGTGGTAGTAGGGCCTGTGGATTGTGGAGGACCGGCCGTTCGGGCAGGTGGGGTGCCATTTTGTTGTTCGCGTGCCATCCCCAGTGACGCACAGGTTCGCACGGGTCCCGAGGTGGTCGGGGGATGAGTGGCCACCTGTCCACCGGTCGCGAACGACGATCCACAGTGTCGTCCGCAGTGTTGTCCACGGCGTGAGCCGGGTTGTCCACGGCGTGAGCAGCGATGTCCACGGCGTGAGCTGGGAGAGGTCGGGGCTGCCATCATGATCCGCTGCGCACGGCTTGGGTGAGCGCGGTGACCTGGTCGTAGACCTGGCGACGCTCTTTCATGAGGCCGCCGACCTTCTCGACGGCGTGGATGACCGTGGTGTGATCGCGGCCGCCGAACTCGCGGGCGATGGCCGGATAGCTCATGTCGGTCATCTCGCGGAACACGTACATGCCGATCTGACGGGCGATGACGAGCGGCCGCCGCCGGCTCTTGCCGCGGATCTCCTCTTCGGAGTAGCCGAACATCTCCGAGGTCTTGCGCATGATGAGATCGGGCGTGATCGGCTTGGGGCCGCTGTCGGCGATGATGTCGGACAGCACCTTCTCGGCCAGGTCGACCGAGAGCTGCTCGTTGGTGAGGCTGGCGTAGGCGCACACCCGGATGAGCGCCCCCTCGAGCTCGCGGATGTTGTTGGTGATGTGCGAGGCGATGAACTCGAGCACCTCGGGGGGCGGGGGCACCGGCTCGCGTTCGGCCTTCTTGCGCAGGATGGCCAGGCGGGTCTCGAGCTCGGGCGGGTTGATCTCGGTGGTGAGGCCCATCTTGAAGCGGCTGCGGAGGCGGTCCTCGAGCTTGGCGATGGCGTCGGGGGGCCGGTCGGACGACAGCACGATCTGGCGATTGGCCTGGTAGAGGGCGTTGAAGGTGTGGAAGAGCTCCTCTTGGAGCTGCTCGCTCTTCTCGATGAACTGGATGTCGTCGAGCAGCAGGACGTCGACCTCGCGGTAGCGCTTCTTGAAGTCGGCCATGGTGTTGGCCCGGATGGCGTCGACGAACTGGTTGAGGAAGGTCTCGGTGGTGACGTAGCGCACCACGAAGGTCGGGTAGTTCTCGTTGACGTAGTGGGCGACGGCTTGCAGCAGGTGGGTCTTGCCGAGCCCCGCGTCGCCGTAGATGAACAAGGGGTTGTAGGACCGGGCCGGGGTTTCGGCCACGGAGAGTGCGGCTGCGTGCGCGAAGCGGTTGGACGTGCCGATCACGAACGCCTCGAACGTGTAGCGGGGGTTCACCGACTCGGGTTCGCGGGCGGGACGGACGGGTGCGCCCACCGCCTGGTCGACGGGGTTGTCCACAGGGATGTGGACGTCAAAGTCCAGCTCGTGCTGTAGGGGCGAGCTGTCGTCGGTGCGGATCTCGATGGTGAGGTCGAGGTCGGGTGCGCCCACGTCGGTGAGCGCGCTGGTGACGAGGCCCAGGTAACGGCCCTCGATGCGTTCTTTCACCACCGAGCTGGGCACGGCCACCACCAGCTGGTGGTCGTCGAGCTTCAGCGGTTCGGCAGCGTTGAAGGTGGTGAGCCACACCGCCTCGGAAACCTGTTCGCGCAGCACCTCAGCGCAGGCTGTCCACAACTCGAGCGCCCCGTCCACCAGCCTGAACGCCTCCCTGACTGCCGTCACGTCCACAGTGAAGTCCACAACTGTGGAAAAGTCGGGAGAGCCCCCCACAGCGAGGTGGTGGCGGACGCTCCTCGTGCCGGATATCGGGCTGTGGATCTGCCGGCCCGTTACCGGCGTGGGTGGCGAACCTAGCACCGTGTGGAGGCAGTCGCGCAAGGGCCGTTTCGCGGGGGTCGAACGGGCTGCTCAGGCCTGGTTCCGCCGTGGTCGGGCCCTCGATCGACCCGCCATCGAACGCCTCTGTCCGGGGCCATGTTGCCGCTGAGCGCTCGGGGGTTCTAGCCTCCGGGGAGCACGACCGCGGCGGCTCGCGCCACGCGCCCGGTCGTTCGAGACGCAAGGTCGATCCCCCGCCGGTCTGTGGCCAGCGGGGGCGTGCGATCGTTCACATGCCACCGCCGGCCGAGGAGGCTAGGTGGTCGAGGAGGCCCGAGGTGAAGAGAACATTCCAGCCGAACAACCGTCGGCGTGCGAAACGACACGGTTTTCGGCATCGCATGTCGACCCGAGCAGGTCGACGGGTGCTGCGCTCCCGTCGTCTGAAGGGCCGGCACAAGCTGTCGGCCTGATCTGGCGGGTGCGTGACCGGTCCACGTTCGAGGCGCTGCGGCGACAGGGTCGCCGATGTCGAGAAGGCCCGGTCACGGTGGTCCACCTGGCGGTTGCGCCCGACGACCACCGGGTCGCCGATCCCCCTCGGGTGGCGTTCGCCATCGGTCGACGGGTCGGATCCGCGGTGGTCCGCAACCGGGTGCGGCGCCGGCTGCGGGCCGTGATGTCCGAGCTCGCCGGGCGCCCCGACGGTCCGGTGCGGCCGGGCGCCTACCTGATCAGTGCGGGGCCGCAAGTCGTGCCACTCTCGTACGTGGAGTTGAGAACCATCGTGAAGACCGCGCTGGAGCGCCTGGAAGACCGTCGCACATGAGCGAGTCGCGCCCCACCACCCGCCGATTCTCCGATCGGCGATCCCGCCGCCTCAGTTCTCCCGGTCGGCGGTCCCTGCCCGCCTCAGCGTGCCGGCGCGAGCACTGAGAGCGCTCATCCTGGCCTATCAGTGGCTGTTCTCGTGGCGCCCCTCACCCTGTCGCTACGTGCCGACGTGCTCCTCCTACGCCCTCGAGGCCGTCGAGGTGCACGGGTTCGCCAAGGGCTCCTGGCTCGGCGTGCGGCGCATCGGCCGGTGCCATCCGTGGGGCAGCCATGGCTTCGACCCGGTACCGCCCGCCGCGTCGAGCGCAGCTGCGCCGACGACTCCCGTGGGAAAGGTCGCCTCGTAGATGGAAGCCTTCTTCGACTTCTTCGCGCAGGTCCTGTCGTTCTTCTACGACCTGGTGCCCAACTACGCCTTCTCGATCATCATGCTCACGCTGGTGGTGATGATCGTGGTGACGCCGCTCACCCTCAAGGGCACCCGCTCGATGATGGTGATGCAGCAACTGCAGCCCGAGATCAAGAAGATCCAGACCCAGTACAAAGACGACCGCCAGCGGCTCAACGAAGAGCTGCTGAAGTTCTACAAGGAGAACAACCTCAACCCCTTGGGTGGGCTGTCTGCCCCTGCTGGTGCAGGCACCGGTGTTCATCGTGCTCTACCAGGTGTTGCGCGGGCTCACCCGCCGCGACAGTGGCCTGGGCTTCGACATGGGTTGGATTGGCGGGCAGACGGGCCTCGGCCAGACTCCCACCGAACCACCGTCAATCGTACGTGCGTTCGATCCCGCCTACCTCCACACCGACTCGTCGATGTACCAGGCCCTGCACGAGACCACCACCATGTCGGGCCCGCTGGGCATGGACCTGGCCATCTCGCCCAGCCAGGCCCTGAGCGACGGCATCGTGTCGGCGCTGCCCTACCTGGTGCTCATCGCCATCGTGGGTGCCACCGGGTTCATCCAGCAGCGCCAGATCCAGGGCCGCAACCCCAACGCGCAGATCAACCCCCAGCAGCAGGCGATCATGCGGCTGCTGCCCATCTTCCTGCCGGTGATCTCGTTCACCCTGCCCACCGGCCTGGTGCTCTACTTCGCCACCTCCAACCTCTACCGGATCGGTCAGCAGGCCTTCATCTCCCGCAGCATCTACGGCATGAAGCGGGGAGACAAAGGCGCTGGTGGCGCCGCCGACAAGGGCAAGGGCGGCGGTGGTGGCGGCAAGGGTGGTGGCGCCGTGATCGAGGCGAAGGAAGCCGCCCCGAAGAAGGACAAGGCGGCCAAGCCCGACGCCGAGACCGAGGCCAAGCAGGGCGCGTCGGGCGGTTGGCGAGCGAAGCTTCTGGGCGAGCCGGCAGCGTCCAAGTCGTCGGACGAAGGCAAGACATCGAAGTCGTCGGCTGGAGGCAAGGCGTCCAAGTCGTCGGCCGGCGGCCGAGCATCCAAGTCGTCGGCCGAAGGCCGAGCATCGAAAACGTCGAGCACACGTGCGCAGAAGCCGGGCCGGGTCACCCCGAAGTCCGGCCAGGGGAGCTCCGGCAACGGCAGCCAGACCCCGGCGTTGCAGCCGCGTGCCCGCAAGAACAAGAAGAGGTAACCAGAGCGTGGAGTGGGTCGAGACCACGGGACGAACCGTGGAAGAAGCAAAGGAAGTCGCCCTCGATCGGCTGGGGGTCGACGCCGCCGAGGCCGAGTTCGAGGTGGTCGAGGAGCCCAAAGCCGGGCTGTTCGGTCGGATGCGTCGCGAAGCCCGGGTGCGAGCCCGGGTGCAGCCGACCCAGCCCCGGCCGAAGGTCGAGCGACGCCCTCGCCGAGGGTCGGGGCGCAAGAACGGGGGCGCGAAGAACGCATCCTCTGGCCGCGGCGGTGCGGGCGGCGACAGCAAGGTGGCGGTGGCCGATGCCGCCGACGACGGCGCGCCGGCCGAGGGCCAGCGCCGTAACGGGGGTGGCCGCTCCGGGGGCGCGAGCTCGACTCGGCGAGGCGGTTCCGGCGGTGGCCGCAGCCGATCAGCGGCCCCCAAGGAACCCACCCCGAACGACCGCCCCACCGATGGCGCCCCCCCGGCGCGCTCGGCGGGTCGCACAGGAGAAGGCCGCGATGGAGGAGGACCGGAGATGACCGAAGAGGTGACCCTGGAGCAGCAAGGCGACATGGTGGAGGCCTTCCTCGACGGTCTGCTCGATGCCTTCGACCTTGACGGCGAGGTGGCCCGTGAGCTGGTCGACGAGGAGATGCTCGAGCTTCGGGTGGAGGGCGACGACCTCGGCCTGCTGATCGGCCCGAAGGGCCAGACCCTGGCCGCCCTCCAGGAGCTCTCGCGCACCGTCGTGCAGCGTCAGGCGATCGGCGGCCACCAGGGCCGTTTCCGCCTCGACGTGTCGGGCTATCGCCAGCGTCGTCGCGAGGCCCTCGAGCGCTTCACCCGCTCGGTGGCCGACGAGGTCAAGGCGTCGGGTGTGCAAAAGGCGCTCGAGCCGATGGGATCGGCGGATCGCAAGGTGGTCCACGACACGGTCAACGAGATCGACGGCGTGGTCACGGTGTCCGAGGGCGAGGAGCCTCGCCGATGTGTGGTGATCCTTCCCGAGTGACGGTGGGTGCGGTGAGCACCGAAGACGGGACCGAGCGGACGACCCCGCCCGTCGGTTCCGGTCGATGATCGATCAGGCCCACACCGAGCTGCTGCTCGACGTGTTGGCCCAGGCGCGCCAGCTCGGCTTCGTCGGTCCGGGTGATCTGGCACCTCATGTGGATCACAGCCTGGGCTTTCTCGCCGCCGTGCCCCATCCGCCGGCCACTGCGCTCGATCTGGGCAGCGGCGGCGGCCTGCCCGGGCTGGTGCTGGTGCTGGCGTGGCCCACCACGACGTGGGTGCTGGTGGACGCCTCGGCCCGCCGCACCGCGTTCTTGGCCGAGGCGGTCGAGCAGTTGGGGGTCGGCGACCGGGTCGAGGTGCTGCGCGGCCGGGCCGAGACCCTGGCTCAGGAAGCCCGATGGCGCGCCTCGCAGGAGCTGGTGGTGGCCCGCAGCTTCGGCCCGCCGGCGGTGGTGGCCGAGTGCGCGGCCGGCTTCTTGGCGGTGGGCGGTCGGTTGGTGGTGAGCGAGCCTCCCGATCCTGCGCCGGCCGACCGCTGGCCGGCGACAGGTTTGGCTCTGTTGGGACAGCGCCCCGCGGCGGCGGTGACTCGACCGGATCATGCGGGCCACTTCCAGGTGGTGGAGCAGGTGGAGCCCTGCCCACCCCAGTTCCCCCGCCGGGACGGCGTACCCGCCAAACGACCACTGTTCTGATCGGGTCCGCGCCCCTGTTTCACGTGAAACAGGGGCCAGCAGCTCGACTCCACGCCGTCGGTGGCGCGTTTCACGTGAAACAGGCCCGACAATCCTTGACCGCCTGCACCCCGGCGGGAAGGATGGGCCGGTGACTCCCGAGCCTCAGGAAACTGCCGGTCAGCCGACGTTCGGCCTCCTGCGCCGCTTCCTGCCAGGCCAGCCTCCGGCAGAGGAAGAACCCGCCGATTCGGTGACGGCGGGAGGCACGTCGTCACGGGGGGGCGGGGCGCTCGATCCCCAGGCCGACGATGTCTTGGCCGAAGGCAGCCTGCCCGGCGGGAGCGACGAGCCTGGCTCCCCGGGTGAGCCGGCGGCCATCGACCTGCCCGCCGATCTCGATCTGGCCGAGCGGGTGGCCGAGGGTGGCGAGCCCGCCTCGGTGCAACGGCCCCTGCCCCGGGTCATCGCCGTCGCCAACCAGAAGGGTGGGGTGGGCAAGACCACCACGGCCGTCAACCTCGGGGCCTGCCTGGCCGAGCTGGGCTACCGCACCCTGGTGATCGATCTCGATCCCCAGGGCAACGCGTCGACGGGCCTCGGCATCAACATCCGGGCGCTCGAGGCGTCGATGTACGACGTCATCATCAGCGACGTGCCCCTCGACGACTGCATCGAGGGCTCGTCGGTGCGGGGGCTTTTCGTGGCCCCCGCCAGCCTCGATCTGGCCGGCGCCGAGATCGAGCTGGTGCCGGCGTTCAGTCGGGAGATGAAGCTGCGCAACGCCGTGCGCGAGGTGCGCGACGACTACGACTACATCCTGATCGACTGTCCCCCGTCGCTCGGCCTGCTCACGGTCAACGCCCTCGCGGCCGCCACCGAGGTGCTGGTGCCCATCCAGTGCGAGTACTACGCCCTCGAGGGGCTGGGCCAACTCCTGCGCAACGTCGACCTGGTGCAGCGCAACCTCAATCCCGAGCTGGAGGTCAGCGCCATCGTCCTGGTGATGTTCGACGCTCGCACCAAGCTGGCCGACCAGGTGGCCACGGAGGTACGCACCCACTTCGGTGACAAGGTGCTGCACCAAGTGGTGCCCCGCACGGTGCGCCTCTCGGAGGCGCCCTCCTTCGGCCAGCCCATCATCACGTTCGATCCAAGCTCCCGGGGCGCCATCGCCTATCGGGAACTGGCGAAGGAGGTCAGCGGTGGCGCGGCGCAGCGGGTTGGGTAAGGGTCTCGGGGCACTGATCCCGGCGTCGGAGCGCGCCGAGGACGATGCCGCCCAGTTGCGGGAGATCCCGATCGCCCACATCGAGCCCAATCGCTTCCAGCCCCGCGCCTACTTCGACGAGGAGGCGCTGGTGGCCCTGACCGCCTCGATCAGCGAGGTGGGGGTGCTCCAGCCCATCTTGGTGCGGCCCGCGGGCACCGACCTCTACGAGCTGGTGGCCGGCGAGCGTCGTTGGCGGGCGGCCAAGCGGGCCGGCCTCACCACCGTGCCGGCGTTGGTGCGCACCATCGAATCGGAGCAGTCGCTCGAACAGGCGCTGGTGGAGAACCTGCATCGAGAGGATCTCAACCCGCTGGAGGAGGCCGCGGCCTTCCAGCAGCTGATGGACGACTTCTCGCTCACCCAGGACCAGGTGGCCAAGCGGGTGGGCAAGAGCCGCTCGGCGGTGGCCAACACCATCCGGCTGCTGCAGCTGCCGCCCACGGTGCAGAAGCACGTGGCCGACGGCGACCTGTCGGCGGGCCACGCCCGGGCCCTGCTGGGCTCGCCCGATCGCAGCTTCCAGGAAGAGCTGGCCCTGCTGGCGGTGGCCGAGGAGCTCACCGTGCGGGAGGTGGAAGACCTCGTGCGCCGGCAGGTGCAGGGCGACGCCACCCCGGAAGCGTCGACCCCGAAGGATCGCAGCGCCGCCCCGGGGGCTGCGGCCCGTCCCGATCCGGGACAGACCCGCCCGGCGGCGCTGCTCGAGCTCGAGAGCCTGCTGGCCGATCGCCTCGACACTCGGGTGAAGGTCACCATGGGCACCGGCCGTGGACGGGTGGTGATCGAGTTCGCCGCCCTCGACGATCTGGAGCGCATCTACTCGGTCATCGCGTCCGGAGGCTCCGAGCTGGAGTGACCCCGGATGAGGCCGCCAGGCGAACCTGATGTGACCGATCGGTGACCGCCAGGGCAACATCCACACCCTGTGACAAACCCTGTGGTTAACGGTTGGGTTTGGTGCCGCAGGTCACAAGGTGTCCAGGCCTCATCCAGTGGCTTCCCACGCCCATGGTGTCGGCGTGCCGCCCGCCGTCAGTGTCTCTGGTGTCGGCGTGCCGCCCGCCGTCAGTTCTCGACGGGCTCGGCGGCCCACTGGGCCACGGCGGTGGCAAGGGCGTCGCCCACCGTCGTGCTGGCCTCGACCAACGCGTCGGTGGGGCCGAGATAGCACATCACCGCAGGCATGCGGGTCTCTCGTAGCAGCGGCAACCGCATGGGTCGGGGAGCCTCGGTGGTGAGGCCCGCCCGCCGTTCGAGGGACTCGGTCACCACCGCGGCCAACCGTTGGCCACCGGCGCTCACGAATCCGGTGGTGCCGTAGAACGCGGTGCGGCAGGGCCCACGTTCGTCGGCCCCGAGGCCCATGAACACCTCGGCCGCGAAGCGGTTGGCTTCGGCGGCCTGCACCGACGGATCGGGATGGGTGAGCTCGACCACCACCGCGCCGGTGTCCTGCAGAGCTCGGCGCAGCGCCGCCGACACCACGTCGAGACCACCGGCGGTGCCGATGGCGATGCGGCGACTGGCCAGCACCCGCGGCGCGTCCCGGAGGGCCTCGCGCTCGCGCACGCCGGCCACGCTGGGCGCGTTCTGGTCGTGGCCGCCGAGACGGTCGAGGGCGGCCAGCACGTCGCGGCCGCAGACCCCGTCGGTGGTGAGGCCCGCGTTGCGCTGGAAGTCCTTCAGGGCCTGCTCGGCGTGCGGACCGAAGATGCCGTCGACCCGGCCGGCGTCGAAACCCAGGGCACCGAGACGGAGCTGCAGCTCTGAGACGTCGTCGCCCCGCAGCATGGGCGTGCGGTGGTAGAGCAGGCGGTCGCCCAGCCGGTAGCCGGCCTCGACCAGCGCAGCCCAGGTGCTGGCATCACACGCGTCGGCCAGCAACAGGCCGCGCGGACTCCTGGAAGCGATGCACCGCAATGGTGGTCGAGGGTCCGAAGGTGCCCAGCTCGGATGGGTCGATGTCGAACCCGCACGCGGCCAAGCGGCGCTGGAGATCCCGGACGGCCTCGCCGCGTGCCGAGGCGTCGAGCGGCAGACCGCCGAGAGCGGCGTTCGGATCGGGGGTCAGGGTCGGGCCCACGAGCGCCGCGCGGTCACAGAAACTCGCTGAGCTCCTGGAGCAGCTGGCCCTTGCCCTTGGCGCCGACGATCCGCGCCGCCTCCTCGCCATCTCTGAAAACGATCATGGTGGGGATGCTCATCACCGAATAGCGGCGGGCGATGTCGGGGTTGTCGTCGACGTTGAGCTTGGCGATGACGATCTTGCCCTCGTGCTCGTCGGCGATCTCGGAGAGGATCGGCGCGACCATCTTGCAGGGACCGCACCACTCGGCCCAGAAGTCGACCAGCACGGGCTCGGTGGCTGAGCCGATCTCCTCGTCGAAGGTGGCGTCGGAGAGGGTGGAGACCAAAGCGGACATGTGACGATCCTTCCGGCCTGACGGCGGGGGGCACGCCGTCGCGTGGGTGGATGGGGCGGGGCTGAATGGGGGGACGTCGAGTGGAACAGGCGAACCGTTCGCCGCATTCCGGTGTCGCCAACGCTAGCGCGGTCAGCTCACCGTGCCGGGCGCTGCCGCCGGGTCGTCAATCGGTGTCAGGTCGAGCTGTGCACGTTGGCCTCGAGCCAACGCTCGGCGTCGATGGCGGCCATGCAGCCCGAGCCGGCGGCGGTGATGGCCTGACGGTAGGTGTGGTCCTGCACGTCACCGCACGCGAACACCCCGTCGACGTTGGTGTAGGTGCCGTCGTGGGTCACGAGGTAGCCCGTGTCCTCCATCTCGAGCTGACCCTTGAACAGATCGGTGTTGGGCATATGACCAATAGCGACGAAGACCCCGGTGACCGCCAGAGTCGCTCACCTCGTCGGTGAGGACGTTGCGCACCCGCAGCTTCTCGACCGACTGTTGGCCGATGATGTCGTCGACCACGTGGTTCCAGAGGAACTCGATCTTCGGGTTGGCGTGGGCCCGGTCCTGCATGATCTTCGACGCCCGCAGCTCGTCGCGACGATGGATGAGCGTGACCTTGTCGGCGAACTTGGTGAGGAAGGTGGCCTCTTCGACTGCGGAGTCACCGCCTCCGACCACCGCGATCTGCTGGCCACGGAAGAAGAAGCCGTCGCACGTGGCGCAGGTCGACAGGCCGTGCCCGAGCAGGCGTGACTCGGACTCGAGGCCGAGCATGAGGGAGCGGGCGCCAGTGGACACGATGACCGACTGGGCCCGATAGGTGGGCTCTGCAGCGTCGGGCGAGCCGATCCACACGCCGAACGGCCGGCTCGACAGATCGACCCGGGTCACCTTCTCGGTGACGATCTCGGCCCCGAAGCGCACGGCTTGCTCACGGAACCTGGTCATGAGCTCCGGGCCCATGATGCCTTCGGGAAAGCCAGGGAAGTTCTCGACTTCGGTGGTGAGCATCAGCTGGCCGCCCGGCTGATCGCTCGTCGAGGACGGTTCGCCCTCGATGACCAGCGGCGCCAGGTTGGCCCGGGCGGTGTAGATGGCCGCAGTGAGACCGGCGGGACCCGATCCGATGATGATGACGTCGTGGACGTCGGTGGTCATGAAAGGCTCCTTGCTTGCCGAACCGAGCGAGCGCGCTGACCGTGACGAACGTCGGCCCGCCGCTGGCACCCGGGAGGTACTGGTGGAAACGTGCGGCGGTGGCGGCGCATTCCTCCGTCAGAGCACGTCGCCGATGTGGCGCTTCCGGAACACCAGCGCGCCGGTGATGGTGAACAGCGAGCCCACCAGCAGATAGGTGGCCCAGACGGGCAGGAACTCGTTGAGCAACCGCAGCACGGCGATGAGCACGAGGATCGCCACGATGACGATCAGCACACCGACGATGACGCCGAACACGAGGCCGCGCGCTGCGGTGAGGATGGGCCCGGTGGTCTTGTCGCGCACCTGGTCGACCACGTTGACCACGGCGTTGGTGGCCTGGACCGGCCAGTCGTCGGTGGCCGGCTCGGGCGCACGCGGACCGACGGGGCCGGGCCGCTGATCTGCTGGCGGGCCGATGGGTGCGGGCCGCTGACCCGCGGGTGGCCCGGCCGGTCCGGGGGCGCGCCGTTCGGGTCGAGGGGCGAGGCCATGGCCGGTGATCCTAGTGCGGCGGTTGCGTCGCGCTCCCGGGTCAGAGCCGGACGGTGGCGAGGACGGTGCAGTCGGCGGTCGCGCTGACCACGGCGACTTCGAAGCTGCCGTCGACCGAGCGGAAGACGTGCACCCATGCCGGCGTGCCCCGATAGGTGACCGTGGCGGTGTAGACCAAGTCGCCGAGGCCCTGTTCGGCGGCCTGGGCTTCGATCTCACACGGGTCGTCGCCCACGACGGCACTGAACGTCTCGGGTCCGGCCGCTGGCGCCGTGGTGGTTGAGGGCTGGGGATCGGTGGCCGGCAACGACTCGTCGGGCGCATCGGAACGTGCCGACGACCCGCTGGTGGTCTTGGCGGTGTTGGTGGCGGCGGCCAGGGTCTGGACGTCGTCGATCGCACCGAGGTCGGATGCCGGGTCGAGGCCGCCGACAGCTTCGGCTTGGGTGGGCCCCGAGGGGGACAGCGTGGTGGACGTTGCGTCGGCCGCGCTGCCGCTGCCGTCCTGCTCGGTGGTGACGACGTCGCTGGCGGTCTCTTGGCCACTGTCGGACTGGTTCGTGCTGTCGGAGTTGAACGCGGCCAGGGCCACGAGAGGCAGCACGATGGCGGCCACCACCGCAGCCGCGATCGACAGGGTGCGGCCCGTGGATCGGCGGGGGGCCAACGGGGTGACCGGGGCGACGTGGTCGGCCCCGTCGCCCACGTCGGGGTCGCCGGGCGTGGCGAGCGAGTCGTGCAGGGCGAGGGCGGCCGCCACGGCGCCGTCGCGTGCCCCGGCGGGCGGCTCGACCGGGGTGGCGACGGCCCCGCTCACCGAGCGGAAGACCTCGAGCCGGGCCGTGAGGGCGGGGTCGCCGGCGACCAGCGCGGTCTCGGCGGCGGTGGCCTCGCCGTCGAGCACGGCGGAGACGATCTCGTCGTCAGGGGTGCCGGGCAGCCCGGTGGCGTCGGTCATGGAGCTTCAGTTGGGACGTTGGGGGGCCGGTCCAGGTTCCCGAGGCGCTTGGCCAGGGCGGCCCGCCCCCGGGCGATGCGGGAGCGCACGGTGCCCGGGGGCACGCCCAGGACCTCGGCGATCTCGGCGTAGTCGAGCCCGAGCTGGTCGCGCAGGACGACGGCGGCCCGGAACTCGGACGGCAGCTCGGCGAGGGCTTCGTCGATGGCCAGGCGATCGCTGACCGACGACTCGATCGAGGGGTCGCCACCGACCGGGGCGTCCTCGAACTCGGGTAGGCCCGGGTCGGGTCGCCGTTTCCGGCGCCGCAGCTCGTCGAGGCAGGCGTTGGTGGCGACCCGGTAGGTCCACGTGGTGAAGGCGGCCCGGCCGTCGAAGCGCGGTAGTCCCCGCACGATGGCCAGCAAGGCCTCCTGCGTGGCGTCGCTGGCGTCGGCGTCGTTGCCCGTGAGCCGGCGGCACAGCGCGAACACGCGGTCGTGATGTCGACGCAACAGCGCGTCGAGCGCAGCCCGGTCGCCCGCCTGCGCAGCGGCCACCAGCGTCGGGTCGTCGGCCTCCGGCGTGATGCGGGGGAGCCTACCGGTGGGCCTTCGACCGATGTGTTGAGGGCGCCGAACGGCGGTGCGGTCGGTCAGCCGGCGACCGTGAGATCGCCGATCTCGACCCGGTTGGCGCCGTCGCCCAGGTCGACGATCCAGACGAGCACCGCCTGGCCGCGCGCTCCGTCGAGGTCGACCGACGTGGCGCCGGCATCGGCGGTGAGCTCGGCCACGGGCTCGCCCCAGGCGTCGAGGGTGGTCTCGGAGCCGTCGCCCACGTAGAGCTGCGCCGTCCATCCGGCTGTGGGCGAGCGCAGCACGATCGTGTCGAGGTCGGCTTCGCGGTCGAGGTCGACCACCAGGCCGACGCCTGCCTTCAGGTTGCCGAACGTGCGCGACTGGTAGGTCTCGGTGCGCCACACCGTGGCCGGGTCGGCGTCGATCGCCAGCACGGCCATCGAGCCGTTCTCGTCCTCGTCCCCCAACGGGTCGAAGGGCCGGGCCTGTTGCACCACGACCGGCGCGGCCCCCAGGCCCACCTGGTCGACCTGGTCGATCAGGTCGTCGCCGGCTTCGGTGCGGGCCACCAGCGCGGCGGCGAGGGCGAGCGAGCCGCCCACCACGACGAGCACCACCAGCGGCAGCAGCCACGATGCCCGCCGTCGAGGGGGCTCGGCCGGGGCGCGAGGAGCAGCGCCAGGAGCAGGACGAGGTGGCGGGGCACCGACCCCGGCGGGCTGGGGCTGGGCCGTCGGCGGACGGGCGTGGCTGGCGGTGGCATCGACCGGCCGATCGACGGGTGTGACCTGGGTGAGGTCGCCGGTGTCGGCGACCTCGGTGGCGGGCAGCGGGAGCACACGAGGCGCCAACAGCGCGGCGCGAAACGACGCCGCGTCGGCGAAGCGGTGCTCGGGATCGCGGTCGAGCACGCGCATCAACACGGTGTCGAGCGCGACCGGGACATCGGGACGCACCGATCGCGGCCGCGGGGGTGTCTGGTGCAGCCTGGCCAGCGCCGTGGCGGCGGGAGTGTCGGCCGAGAACGGCGGTCGGCCGAGCAGGGCCTCGTAGAGCACCACGCCGAGGGCGTAGAGGTCGGACCGCGGATCGACCGCCCGGCCTTCGACCTGCTCGGGCGAGAGGTACTTGACGGTGCCCACCATGGTGCCGTTGCTGGTGAGATCAGCGCTGTCGCGCACCTTGGCGATGCCGAAATCGGTGACCATCACCCGGTCGTCGTCGCACAGCAGGATGTTGGCCGGCTTGACGTCGCGGTGCACGATGCCGGCTCGGTGGGCGGCGGCGAGTGCGTCGGCCACGTCGGCGCCGATCTGCACGACCTCGTCGCACTCGAGTCGGCCCTGTTCGTCGAGGTAGTCGCGCAACGTCCGACCCCGCACCAACTCCATGACGATGGCTTCGAGATCGTCGTCGTGGCAGGTGTCGTAGATGGCGACGATGGAGTGGTGGTGCAGCCGCGCCGCGGCGATGGCTTCGGCGCGGAACCGGCGACTGAACGCCTCGTCGGCCGTGAGATGGCGGTGCAGCACCTTCACCGCAACCGGCCGTTCGAGCACGTGGTCGACCGCCTCCCACACCTCGGCCATGCCGCCGCTCGCGAGGAGGTGCAGCAGCTCGTAGCGACCGGCCACCACCAGACCGGGATGGGGGACCGTCGAGCGGGTTCGGTGCGGAGTGGGGGTCTCGGGCACGGCGCGACCCACGGTAGTGGCCGCTGTCGGCGGGCGGTCGGAGGGGTGGCGCTACTTCACGTAGCAGACGCCGAGCACCCTCGGGCCGCCATGGGTGCCGATCACGGCCCCGATCTTCGCCACGCGCACCTGATCGCGGGGGTAGCGGTCGGCGATGAGGTCGAGGAAGGTGTCGAGATCGGGTGCCTCGCCGTGGCACACCACGAGGTGCTCGACGTCGCCCTCGGCGTAGAGCTTGTCGCGCAGCCACTCGAGGGCCTTGCGGCGGGTGCGGGGCTTGGCCGCCTCTTCGACCGCGCCGGACTCGATGTGGATGACCGGCTTCACCGAGAGGATCGAGCCGAGCAGCGCCTTGGCGCCACCGATGCGCCCACCCTTCTTGAGGTTGTCGAGGGTGTCGAGTGCCGCGTAGATCTCGGTGCGCTCGGCCAGGTCGGTGACCATCGCCTCGATCTCGTCGGCGCTCTTCCCGTCGCGCGCCGCCTGGGCGGCGAGCAGCACCTGCGTGCCGAGACCGCCGGCGATCGACTTGGAGTCGACCACGCGCACGTCGAGCTCGCCCTTCAGGGCCTGTGCCGCGTTGAGGGCCGACTGCATGGTGGCCGACAACGCGCTCGACAGGTTGATGCACACGACCGCGGTGGCGCCGTCGGCGGCCGCCTGGCGAAAGGCCTGCTCGAACGCGCCGGGCGCGGGCGCGGCCGTCTCGGGCAGCGCGTCAGTGTCGGCCATGCGCTTGTAGAAGTCTTCGACCGAGAGCTCCTCGCGGTCGATGAACTCGTCGGCGCCGAAGCGGATCGACAGCGGGACGACGGTGATGCCTTCAGCGGCGACGTCGTCGGCGCTGAGGTCGCATGCGCTGTCAGTGACGATGTGGACTGCGGACATGGTTCCCCTCGTTGGTCGCACGCTCGGCGGCCGTTGGCGGGAGCGTAGCGGACGCCCCGTCGGGCCCGGTGGGTGTGGTCGCGGTGTCGTCGCCCTGCTGGCCGGGCGCCTGGCGCATGGTCGGGTGGTCGGTCGACACCAGGCGACGGCTGCGGCGCACCTTGTGGAAGTGACGGGCCCACCACACGAGCAGGAACACCCCGGCGAGGGCCGACAGCACCAGCCCGATGCCCGAGATCGCGGTGGAGCGCACCGTGAGACGGGCCGTGCCCACCGTGAGGCCGTCGTCGGGTGAGCGCACTGCGAGATCGAGCGGGAACGCCCCCGACGCGCGTGTCTCGACCTCGACCTCGATGCGTGTGGTGGTGGCCGGCGGAAGGGTGACGATCTGCTCGGAGCCGTTGGGGAAGTCGAGCTTGTCGCTGGCGAGGATGACCTTGACGTCGACAGCGACGGGGAGCGGGTTCTCGAAGGTGAGCGGGATGCGGCTGGTGCGGTCGGTCAGCGTGATCTGCTGCCCTTCGGGGATGACCAACGCGTCGAGTTGGGCGGCGATGTCGGCATCGACACCGGCGAGGAACGCCGACCGTCGTTCGTCGCTGGTGCCGGCGGCACCAGCGGTGAGCACCTGGCGCTCGAGCTGCTCGGGTCGCTCCGAGGTCGGTCCCACCATCGAGGCGTAGGACTCGATGCGCTCACGGGTGCTGGTGGCCCGCTCGGCGAAGCCGTCGAGCGACACCGTGGGCCCACCGCTGAAGGAACGGACGAGCGGGTCGCTGCCCTCGCCGTCGGCTGGCTCGACGACACGGAAGAGCTCGTCGAGCACCATCGGCGTCACCACCCGCCTGGCCGACGGGCCCACCTCGTCGGCCAAGCCGTCGAGCAGCGCGTTCCACGTCGGCTCCGGCACCGGGAACTCGGCGGGGATCGCCAGCACGGCACCCCGCTCGATCGACGGTCGTTCGAAGTAGAGCAGGGCCAGGTCGGCGAGCAGGACGTGCGCGTTGAGCACCGGGTCGGGGGTGGCGATGAGGCGTTCGGAGAGCAGCGCGTCCGACTGCACCGCTCGGATCGGCTCGCCGTCGGTGTCGAGCACGTCGAAGGTCGACAGGAAGCTGCCCGACTCGGTGCCTGGCGCCGGGTCGAGCATGCCCTCCGGCACGACGAGTTGCCGCACGCCTGCCTCGCGCAAGCGAGTGAGCGCGTCGCCGTTGGTCGAGGGCGTCACCACCCAGGTGCGGCCGTCGGGTCGCGCTCCCGTGGTGGCCGCCAGCGCCTCCGGGCCGGAGACCAACTGCTGGGTGAGCTCGAGGTCGGTGTCGAGATCGGTCAGCGCCGCGCTCGCCCAGGTGCCGAGGTCGAGCCCGACGAACGTGTTGGCGATGGTCTGGCGACCCGTGAGGGCCCGGGTCAGGGCCGACAGCGCGGCGTCGGTCTCGGCGCTGCCCGTGGCGGCCAGCGCGTCGACGGTCTCGGGTGTGGGCCACACGGCGAGCGGCACACCCGGGCGGCGTGCCAGCGCCTCGATGGTGGTCGTGAGGCGGTCGAGCGCCTCCGGTTCGATCTGCACCTGCTCGTCGGGTTGGAAGGCGGGCGGGGCCTGCAGCGGGGCGACGAGCGAGAACGCCAGGCTCAGCCCTGGTCCGGCCTCGGGCAGGCGCACGAGGTGGGTGACGAAGCTGTCGATCTCGTTCCCGGCGCCGTCGGCGACGGCCACCCGGACCGGGTAGACGCCTGCCGCGCTCAGGCGGATGCCGAACGGTGGGGTGTCGGTGGCACTCACCAGGAACGAGGCGCGGCGTGCGCCCGCGGCGTCGGTGGCGAGCGCGTCGACGGGGACCACCGGCAGGCCTGGCCGCAGCGGGCTGCCCAGCCCCTCACCCGCGATCGAACGCCCGAACCCGGTGCGCGTGATCACGGCCGGGTAGACCTCGACGATCAGCTGGGCGCCGGGTGGAGGGTCGTCGAGGGCCAGCCCCAACTCGAAGATGCCCTCGGGCGCCACCCAGCTGGTCTGCTCGACGAGGGTGAGGGGGCCGTCGCCCGGTGCCGTGGTCGTGGTGTCGGTCCCCTGGGCGGCAGAACGCGGCGACCCGATCGCAGCCAGCACCGCCAGCACCGTGACGAGCACCGCGACGGCGGCGCCGACTCGGCCCAGGTTCGAAGGGTCCGCCCGGAGCCGCTTGCGCGGCCCGGTCACCCCCGCTCCTCGATGCCGTCGTCGACCGGCCGTTCGAGCACGGCCAGACCGACGGTCTCCTGCACGAACCCCAGCTTGCGGTAGAGCGCCAGCGCTCGCGCGTTCGTCTCCTGGGTGTTGACGAGCATGGACGAGGCGCCGTGGCGACGGGCCCAGCGCAACGCGTCGACCACCAGGGCCCGACCGAGCCCTTCGCCTTGGCGATCGGGGCGCACGGCGAGCCGCTGCAGGTAGCCGAGCAGCCCGGCGCGTCCGGTGATGGCATAGCCGACGACCTCACCGTGGGAGTCGGCGACTCGGAAGCGCGAGTTGGGTGTGGCCGCACGGGCGTCGTCGAGGCCGGCGGCGTCGAAGCGCCAGAACGGATCGAACGCGACACCATCGACCTCGAGCACCGTGGCTCGGTCGCTGCGCCGACCGCGGCGCAGCCGGGGGCGCGCCCGGTTCCGCTGTGGGCCGGCACGCTGACGCTCGGCACCGACACCAGGTTGTGGCGCAGCAGGTGGAGGCGTTCGTGCTCGACGAACCCCGCCTCGCGAAACGGACGCTGCTCCTGTTCGGTGAGCGCCGCGGTGAGCACGGACCGGTAGCCCCGCCCGGCGAGCGCGTCGAGGCAGCGATCGAGCGTGGCCGGCGTGGGCAGGTGTCCCGGGCTCGGTGTCAGCTGCGCGACGGAAGGATCGCCGCGCCAGGGCGCGACCCGCAGGCGTTCTGGTCCCCACTGGGCAACATCGAGCTTGGCCATCGGTCTGGGAACGAGAATAGGGCGGCCTGGTCGGGGACCGCCGACCGGCCAGGGTCGGTGGGCTCGACCGATACCCTCGAGCCTGGTGACGATCCTGGTGGCCACCCATCCCGCGTTCGCCAGACACGACACGGGTCATGGGCATCCTGAACGAGTCGGCGCGACTCGACGCGGTGAGCGCCGGCTTGGCCGAGGCTCATCTGGCCGAGGCCGTGGTGACGTTCGAGCCGACACCGGCCTCCGCCGCGGCCATCGAGCGGGTGCATCCGGGCCGCTACCTCCGTGCCCTCGAAGAGCTCTCGCTCAGCGGTGGGGGACACATCGACGCCGACACCGTGGCGTCATCCGAGTCGTACGAAGCTGCCCTGTTGGCGGCGGGCGCCGGACTCGACGCGATCGACCGCCTCGATCGCGGCGACGCCGACGCCGCGTTCTGTGCGGTGCGCCCGCCAGGCCATCACGCCACCCGGGCCCGGCCGATGGGCTTCTGCCTCATCAACAACGTCGCGGTGGCGGCCGCCGCACTGGCCGATCGAGGAGAGCGCGTGCTGGTGGTCGACTACGACGCGCACCACGGCAACGGCACGCAGGACATCTTCTACCGCGACGCCAACGTCGTCTACGTGTCGATGCACGAGTACCCGCTCTATCCCGGCACGGGGGCCATCGACGAGACGGGCACGGGCGAAGGCGAGGGCCTGACGGTCAACGTCCCCCTGCCGGCCGGCGCCACCGGAGACGTCTACCGCGCCGTGCTCGACGAGATCGTGGAGCCCTTGGCCGCTCGGTGGCAGCCGACCTGGGTGCTGGTGTCCGCGGGCTTCGACGCCCACCGCGCCGATCCGCTCACCGGACTCGGCCTGGCCGCCGGCGACTTCGCCGACCTCACTGTCCAGCTCTGCGCCCTCGTGCCCCCCGGCCGGCGACTCTTGTTCCTCGAGGGCGGCTACGACCTCCGGGCGCTGGCCGACTCTGTAGGCGCCAGCCTCTCGAGCCTGGTCGGGGGCGACTTCCGACCCGAGCCGGCCACGTCCGGCGGGCCGGGTGGCCACGTGGTCGACGCGGTGCGCCGGCTGCGTGACATCGCCGGCTGGCCCTGACCCGCTGGCCCTGACCCGCTCGCCCGGTGCCGGTGCCACCTCGCCAAATTGGTGCGTGAAACAACCCATACGGTTGTTTCACGCACCGGTTTCGGGTGGACGGCGGTGGGCTGCGCCTGGCCCGACGATTGGAAGTCGAGCGTCGTTGTGGTCGGCCGGTAGCGTGACCCGCCGTGGTTCCCGACCGGCTGCAGCCCGTGCTCGAACGCACTCGGCCGCTGGCCGAGCAGTTCGCCGCGGCCGGTCATCGGGTCTACCTGGTGGGCGGGGTCGTACGCGATCTGCTGCTCGGCCGTGACCTCGACGCCGAGCGCGACATCGACCTCACCACCGACGCGCGGCCCGCGGAGATCAAGGCGGTGTTGCGTCAGCTCGCGCCCGAGGCGATGTGGGCGCAGGGCGAGCGGTTCGGCACGATCGGTTGCCGGATCGACGGCTGGACCTACGAGATCACGACCCATCGGGCCGAGGCCTACGTGCCCGAGTCACGCAAGCCCGACGTGCAGTTCGCCGACGCGGTCGAGGCCGACCTGTCGCGGCGCGACTTCACCGTGAACGCCATGGCCCTCTCGCTCCCCGACCCCCAGCTGGTCGATCCGTTCGACGGGGCCGCCGATCTGGCCGCCTCGCGGCTGCGCACACCGCTGTCGCCCCAGGAGTCCTTCGCCGACGACCCGCTGCGCATGTTGCGCGCCGCCCGGTTCCTGGCGGGCTACGGCCTCGAGCCCGTGCCCGAGCTGGTCGACGCGGTGCGCGAGATGACGGGCCGGCTGGCGATCGTGTCGGCCGAGCGCATCCGCGACGAGTTCGACAAGTTGATGGTGGTACCCGACCCGTCGCCCGGCCTCTGGTTCCTCGTCGACTCCGGGCTCACCGACGAGTTCTTGCCGGAGCTGTCGGCGATGCGCCTCGAGCAGGATCCGATCCACCGGCACAAAGACGTGCTGTCGCACACCATCGCGGTGGTGGCGAACACGCGACCCGAGCGGATCGTGCGGCTGGCCGCGCTCTACCACGACGTGGGCAAGCCGCGTACCCGCTCGTTCGGCGACGGCGGGGTGTCGTTCCACCATCACGAGGTGGTGGGCGCGCGCATGACCCGTGAGCGCATGCGGGCGTTGCGCTACTCGAACGACGACGTCGAAGCGGTCAGTCGGCTGGTCTACCTCCACCTCCGCTTCCACACCTACAAGATGGGCTGGACCGACAGCGCGGTGCGCCGCTTCGTGCGCGATGCCGGGCCGCTGCTCGACCAGCTGATCGAGCTCACCCGGTGCGACTGCACCACCCGCAACGAGCGCAAGGCCCGCACCCTGGCCCGCCGCATGGACGAGCTCGAGGCCCGCATCGAGGAGCTGGCCGCGGAGGAGGAGTTGGCCGCACTGCGCCCCGACCTCGACGGCCAGGACGTGATGGCGCACCTCGACCTCGAGCCGGGGCCGGTGGTGGGCGAGGCGTTGTCGTACCTGCTCGAGCTGCGGCTCGACGAAGGTCCGCTCGGCCGTGACGAGGCCCTGGCCCGGCTCGACGCCTGGTGGGCGGCGCGCGCCGACCGGGCGGACTGACGCCTCGCCGCGGAGAGCGGCGGGACCCGGTTGCACTTGTCACACAGAGTGGTAATGTGGCCGCTGTTCGGGCAACCACCCCTGGCGAACGTGGGGCGGTGGTCCGGGCGGGGAAGTGTTGATCCGTCGGCTGAACTGGTCGCTGCGCCGGCGGGGAGCTACAGCGAACCCGGCCCCGTCTGCACTGATCGATCGTGGCGATGCGATCGCGGTGGGGGCCTCCGGGCCCCCACTGGCGCGCCCGGGCCCAGAAACCGCCGAGGCTCAGATGCCTTCTTTGCGGGCCCGGATGACGAGGGTGGCGGGAGCCCGCTGCATCTCGGGGCGCCAGAACGCCGACCGGGCCCCGTCGGTGGGCTCGGGCTCGAGCAGGGTGTCGACCCGGAAGTTGGCCCGCCCGAGGCTGGTGAAGATCTCGGTGAGCGGGCGGGCGAACTCGACGCCCGCGGCATCGTCGGTCTGCCAGGGCTCGGAGCGCCGATCGAAGTAGGAGCCCCCCGTCGCCAGGACGAAGGCAGGGTGCGGCAGCGAGAACACCAGCGGGCACTCGGTGCGCAGCACCCGGTGCGCCTGGCGGAAGACCCGGTCGAGATCGCTCACCGCCGCGAGGGCGAACACGCTGAGGACCACGTCGACCGTGTCGGCCCGCACGAACGCCAGCTCGGCCAGGTCGGCCTGGTGCAGCTCGACCCGCACCTCCTCGCGGTCGCACGCGGCGCGCACCCGGTCGAGGCGGCGCTGGCTCGGGTCGACCGAGATCACGTGAGCACCCTGACGGGCCAGCGCGATCGCCGCCTGGCCGGCCCCGCAGCCGAGCTCGAGCACCCGCTTGCCCTGCACGTGGCCGAGCAACCGCAGGGCGGCTTCGTCGGCGATGTCGGGTCCGTAGCTCACGACGTCGTGGGGGAGCAGCGCGTCGGCGGGGAAGCGGGCCGAGAGGGGCTCGTCGGGCGCCGAGGGGGCCGGGTCGACCGGATCAGGGGCGGCGCGCAGGTGACTGCTCGGGTGACCGGACGTGGGCCGGCCCTGGTCGGTGTCGTCGTCGGGCGGCTCGGCCATGCGCCAATCTTGGCGGCCGCGCCCCGTCGGCACGGGGATGGCGCTGACGCCCGGTGATCGCGACGGGGCCGACGGCGGTCGGGCCCGCCTGCCGTCGGGGACTCGGGCTCAGATCAGGTGAACCACTTGAGCGTGAGGTAGCACTCGATGGCGAGGATTTCGGCGGTGCTCAGCTCGGAGTCGTAGATGATGGCCTCGGCGACCAGCCCGTCGAAGTAGGTGGTGGTGGCCAGGTCGTCGGCGCCCATGCGCAGCATGACCACGCCTGCGCCGCCGACCGCGGCGCTCGGGGTGAGGTTCTGCAGCGGGTTGCCCAGGCTGAGCGTGACCGGGTTGCCGTCGACCCGCATGGCGTTGGAGCCGGGGATGGCGTTCTGGGTGATGCTGAAGAGGTTGGTGCCGAGCACGAAGTCGGCGTTGCTGGTGGCCGCGGCCAGGTCGTTGGACCCGATGGTGAAGTTCTCGCCGGCGATCAGCCCGGGTGCGTCGGGGCCGCCGATCTGCCAGGCCGAGGTGACCGCAGTCATGTTGCTGCCCCACAGCACCGGGCCGTCGGGGGCCGGGCCGAGATCGCTCGTGAGCACCAGGAAGACCGTGGTCTGCAGCATGGTGGCGAGGGTGGCGTCGGCGACCAGCCAGTCGAGCAGCTGAGCGCCCTGGAAGTCGACCGAGCCGAGGCCGTTGATGCCGGTGTTGAAGCGGAAGGTGGGCTGCAGGGCCGGCGTGGCCTGACCGAGGTGGCGGCCGGCACCGGACTTGTCGTCCCACTGCGTGACGGCCACATCGGCGATGGGCGGTGGGCCCATCGAGTTGATGGTGGTGGGGTCGGCGCCGTCGTACCACGCATAGAGGCCGATGAGGTCGGTGGGATCGGTGATGCCGCAGGTGCCCTGGGCGTACGCCTTGGTGGTGGCGATCGTGGGCGCGGTCCAGGCGATCGCCGTGCCGATGCCGACCTTCTTCAGGAACGAACGGCGCCCTTCGTAGCGTGGCTCGTCGAGCGGGATCAGACATCGTCACATTGTGCACCGGCGGAGACGGGTCATAGGGGTACCTATCGGCGCGTTCGGGCGTCACCTGATGGGTTCGTCGAGCGTCACCCGGGATCAGGGCAGCGGGCGCAGGGCGATCTGGAACGCCACGTAGTCGTCCTGACTGGCCCCGGCGGTGGTGGCCGTGATCGGCCCGTTGAGCACGGGTGGGCCCACCACCACGCTGGCCGCGAAGCCCTCGGGGTTGTCGACGGTGCTGGGTCCCTCGCCCACCGCGAGATAGCCGGACGGGGGCACCGTCCAGGCCGCGTTGCTGAACGACCCGCCGAGGAACACCGACAAGGTGTTGGCCACGGTGGTGGTGACCGCCGGAGCGGTGACAGACGTGCTGATGCCGCCCTGACCGTCCGTGCCGTCGAAGGGTGTGGTGGGGTCGACATCGACGAAGCCCACGAGGAGGACACTCCAGGTCGTGGGGTTGCCGGACTGGCTGTTGGGCCCCTTGGTGAAGGTGTACGAGGTGGCGACGCCGTCATAGGTGGTGGTGAACACGTAGCCGCGCAGGGCGGTGGCCGTGCCGGGCGTGGCGTTCGACACCTCGGGTCCCTCGACGGTGGTCCAGCCCGTCGGTGCGGTGATGCCGGGGTTCTTCGCTGTGGTCCAGCGCACCATCGCCAGGGCGAGCAGCCTGTCTCCGGTCACGAACGTGCCCGGCGGAATGGCGACGGGCAAGGTGGTGGCCCCGAAGCCGCCGGCGGCGGACAGGGCGGCCCGGAAGTACGGTGAAGCAGGCGAGCCCTGCGCGCCCACCCGGTCGATGGTGAGTATGGACGGAGCCACCCAGGCGATGCTGGTGGCCGCCCCGGCCATGCGGAGCAGGTCGCGTCGGGCCAGCCCCCGTTGGGAAGGCGAGGGTGACGGTTCGGATTCGGACGGCGGCGTCACGGCGTCGAGCCTAGGTCGATGCTGATGGAGTTTCCGATGGTGACACCGGTCCAGTCGTCGGTGCTGGTGTCGATGGTCATCTGGTCGATCGCGGTATCGACGGCGGTGACCGTGCCCGTACGCCCCGCCGCGGAGCCGTCGAGCAACGTGACCAGTTGCCCCGGCGCGACGACCGACAGGTCTGCGCTGCCATCGTCGGTCCACGTCACCTCGAAGCCGTTGACCACGGGGTCGGCCACGGCGATCGAGATCACCTCGGTCAGCGGCTCGGGTGGCGGTGGTTCGGGTGTCGGCGGCGGTGTCACGAGATCGATGCTGATGGCGTCGCCGATGGCTATGCCGGTCCAGTCGTCGGCGCCGGTGTCGATGACCAGGCCGCTGCCCGGGCTCACGGTGGCGACGACCCCGGTGCGGCCTTGCGCCACGCCGGTGAGCACGGTGACGGCCTGACCGGGGGCGACCAGCGCCAGATCGCTGAGGCTGTCGACGAACAGGACATTGGTGCCGTTGACAGCGGTGCCTTCCATCGCCAACGTGATCACCGCGGTGGGCTCGGGATCACCGATGTCGACCATGCCGTTGATCGGATCCCACGCGAACGCCCGGAATCCGAGATCGCCGACCGTCTGTGACACTCCCACCACCCGCCCCAGCTCGTCGAAGCCGCTGGCGAAGGAGTTGGTGCCGCCGAGCGTTCCGAGGTCGGTGAGCCCCGACACCGGATCGCCGGCGAACGCATGCCAGCCGAGGTCGCCTGTGACCTGAGACGAACCTGCGATGGCACCCGTCGGATCGATGGCGGTCGCAATCGAGTCAGTGCCACCCAAGGTGCCGAGGTCGATGAGGCCATTGGTCGAGTCCCACACGAACGCATGGGAGGCCAGGTCGCCAGGGAGGTAGGCGGTGCCCACCACCTCACCGGCGTCGGTTCGGCGCGAGGGCGAAGCTGGCCGAGCCCGCCGAGGGTGCCGAGCTCCTCCGACATCGGCTCACCTGGAGGCGGTGCAGGCTCCGTTTCGGGCGGTGGTGGCGGGGTGAGGTCGATGCTGATGGAGTCGCCGGGGGCGACGCCGGTCCAGTCGTCGGTGCCGGTGTCGATGACCAACTGGTCGTTGACGGTATCGGCTACAGCGATGGTGCCGGTGAGGCCGGCCGCGGAGCCGTCGAGCACGGTGACGGACTGGTCAGGCTGCCACCGGTGAGAGATCTGTTCCGTCATCGATCCACACCACGGCGTCGGGGGCGGCGACGTAGGTGCCGTCCACCGCGACCGAGACCACCTCGGTGATCGGCTCGGGCGGTGGTGGCGGGGTGAGGTCGATGCTGATGGAGTCGCCGGGGGCGATGCCGGTCCAGTCGTCGGTGCCGGTGTCGATGGTGATCTGGCCGAGCGTGGTGTCGACGGCGGTGACGGTGCCGGTGAGCCCGATCGCGAGGTCGTCGAGCACGGTGACGGGCTGGCCGGGGGCGACGAGCGACAGGTCGGCGGTGCCGTCGTCGATCCAGGTCACCTGAGGGCCCGCCACGACTGGCCTCCGCAGCAACCGAGACCACCTCGGTGGGTGGCGGCGGCTCGGGCGGTGGGCGGGCCGGGGGCGGTGCCGACCGCGATCGATGATCAGGTCGCCGGCCGCGATGCCGGGCCAGTCGGCCGGGGAGGTGTCGATGACGATCAGGCCCGCGAGCACATCGACCGACGCCACCGTACCGGTGCGGCCGAGCGAGAGGCCGGACATGACGGTGACCGATTGGCCCGGTCCGACTCTGGTGATGTCGGCGGCGAGGTCGAACCACTCGACGGTGTTGGTGCCGGCCACCACCGCGCTGGAGGCCGTCGCCTCGGAGAGGATGATGTCGACCGGCTCGTCGACTCCCTGGGCGCTGGACGGTGAGGCGCCTGCAGCCCACCGAGAAGAGCGCCGCCAACAGGGCGAGCGAGACCAACGACGCTGGCCCGCGCCCGACCGGCGACGTGGCGACCGTTGTCCCCCTGCTCGCTGTGGTGGTCTACTCACTTTCCCGCATCGCCCTTCGGGTCACGGGACGTGGCGAGCCGATCTCTTTGGGTCAGACTCCGCCCCAGGCGACGCGAGTCTGGCACCGATGGCCGGGAGCCTGCCACCGGCTCTCGGGCCCCGAACGGCCGCGGCGCAGATCCGCTGGCTACCCTGGCGGCGTGCGTCTGGGTCCGCCTTCGGTCGTCGGGGCCGCCCCGGGAACCCCCGGCGAGGTCGACTACCGCCTGGCGCGCCAGGCGGTCCTGGCCGAGTTCCGCAAGGGCAGGCTGGCGCCCCACGAGGTGTGCGACGCCCATCCGGAGCTGCGCCGGGCCGCCAGGGAGTGCAGCGAGGCCACCACCCAGCCGTGCCCGATCTGCGAGGACGCCGAGGTGGTGCTGGTCACCTATGTGTTCGGGCCGAGGCTGCCGGCCCACGGGCGCTGCATCACCTCGAAGGCGGAGCTGAAGGCCTTCGCCAAGCGGTCAGGCGACTTCGCCTGCTACGTGGTCGAGGTGTGCCCCGAATGTGCGTGGAACCATTTGGCGCGTACGTTCGTCCTGAATCCCGCCCGCTCTGCCTGACCCCCGGGCCCCGAGCGCACCCCCACCTGCATGTCGAGAACCCGTACGCCCCGACCCCCGAAGACGCCCGATCCCTCGGGCCGACGCAGCATCTTCTGGCGTTGGCGTCGGGTGTTGTTCCTTTTGGGCCTGGTGTTCTTCCTGTCGATCGCCGGCGTCGGCTACCTGTTCGCCCAGGTGCCGCTGCCCGACGCGGAGCCGCCGCTGCTGCAGACCACGTTCATCTGCGCGTCCGACGTGACGTCGGGCTGCAACGCGGACAACTCGATCGCGCAGCTCTCCGGCGGGGTCGACCGGGTGAACGTGAGCTTCGAGCAACTGCCGCCCGTGCTCATCAACGCCGTGGTGGCCACCGAGGACCGCACCTTCTTCGAGCACCAGGGCGTCGATCCGGTGGGCATCGCACGGGCGTTCTGGGCGAACATCCGCAGCGAGGAGGTGACCCAGGGCGGCTCGACGATCACCCAGCAGTACGTCAAGAACGTCTACCTGAGCCAGGAGCGCACCTTCACCCGCAAGCTCAAGGAGGCGTCGCTGGCCGTGAAGGTCGAGCGCGAGCTGAGCAAGCAGGAGATCCTCACGCGCTATCTCAACGTCATCTACTTCGGGCGGGGTGCCTACGGCGTGCAGGCCGCGTCGAAGACCTACTTCGGGGTCGACGTCGAGAACCTGACCCTCACCCAGGCGGCCTATCTGGCCGGCCTCATCCGCGCACCCGAGCTGGCCGACGCCAAGCTCCCCGACGACGACCCGCGCGCCGCCGACCAGCGGGCCGAGGCGACGGTGCGTCGCACCAACGTGCTCGCGGCCATGCTCGACGAGGAGTACATCACCCAGGCCGACTACGACGCCGCGGTCGACGCCGGGTGGGACGAGGTGACGATCCGCACGCAGAGCGGCAACTTCGGCAAGGTGGCGCGCGCCGATCTGGGCACCGAGTACTTCGTCGAGTATGTCCGCCACTGGCTGGTCACCGAGGGAGGGTTCACCGACGCCGAGGTCTTCGGCGGTGGCCTGCGGGTCTACACCACGCTCGACTTCGCCATGCAGGAAGAAGCCATCGACGCGATCACGTCGACGCTCGACCGACCGGACGACCCGGCGGCGTCGCTGGTGTCGATCGACCAGCAGGGCCGGGTGCGGTCGATGGTCGGGGGGCTCGACTTCGAGACCTCGAAGGTCAACCTGGCGGTGGGTCGCGACGGTGGTGGCTCGGGTCGCGGTCCGGGCTCGGCGTTCAAGCCGATCGCGCTGGCCGAGGCGCTCAAGCAGGGTGTCTCGCTCAACCAGGTCTACGACGCGCCGGCGAAGAAGGTGTTCGAGGGTGCCGACGCCGGCGACGACTGGGAGGTCGGCAACTACGCCGACGCGGGCCTCGGGCGGTTGAACCTGGTCGACGCCACCCGGCAGTCGTCGAACACCGCGTATGCGCAACTCGTGCTCGACGTGGGGCCCGACAACACCGTCGCGCTCGCCCGCCGCATGGGCGTCGCCGGCGAGCTCCCCGAGGTGCCCTCGATCGTGCTCGGCACCGGCAGCGTGTCGGTGCTCGACATGGCCACCGCCTATTCGACGTTCGCGAACAACGGCGAGCACATCGGCCCGTTCGTGGTCTCGCGGGTCACCGACGCCAAAGGCACCCTCCTCTACCAGTCGCCCACCGAACGCGACCGGGTCGTGTCGGAGGAGGTGGCCCAGGGCGTCAACTGGGCGCTGGCCCAGGTGATCGAGAGCGGCACGGGCACCGGGGCGCGCATCGCCCAGCCGGCCGCGGGCAAGACGGGCACCACCGAGAACTACCGCGACGCCTGGTTCGTGGGGTACACGTGCTCGCTCACCACGGCGGTGTGGATGGGCTACCCGGGCACCGAGACGCGGTTCATGGAGAACGTGCACGGCAAGGAGGTGACCGGGGGGTCGTTCCCCGCCACCATCTGGCGCAAGTACATGACCGAGGCCACCGACGGGCTGCCGTCGTGCCCCTACGAGCGTCCGGCGGCGGCCCCCTCGACGCCCGGCACGAGTGTGCCCGGCACCCAGCCGAGGTCGTCGGGCACCACGGTGGCGCCGAGCAGCACCACGACCACCACGGCGCCGGCCACCACCTCGACCACCGCGGCGCCCACCACCACGACCACGGCACCCACCACCACGACCACGGCACCCACCACCACGACCACCGCCGATCCCGACGGCTAGGCCCGCTCAGGGGTCAGCCTGAAGCAGGCGGCGTCGGCCAGCCGGTGTCCTGGCCCTCGATCTGATGGGGGTAGTGGGTGCGGCACACGAAGCACCACCACTCCTCGCCGGCGACCTCGACCTTGCCGGGGGTGTCCCAGGCCTCGGGCGTGACGTAGAGACGGCGCACGAGCACGATGTCCTCGTCGTCGCGTCCGCAGCTCTCGCAGGTGCCCGTCGTGGTCACGAGCGGCACGCTATCGCCTAGGTTGACCGTTCGATGTCGACCGCAGCCAGCACCCGGCCCGCCTTCGATCTGCTCGACCCGGGCTTCTACCTCGACGACGCCCACGGCTCCTATCAGTGGATGCGAGAGCACGAGCCCGTCTACCGCGACGAGGCCAACGGCCTGTGGGCGGTCACCCGCCATCACGACATACAAGACGTCGAGGCCCGCTCCGACGTGTTCGTGAGCGGGCGGGGCTACCGCTCGTTCTGGGAGCCCACCGAGACCAACATGATCGCCCAGGACGATCCCCGTCACGGCCAGCAGCGGCGCCTCGTGTCGCGGCGGTTCACCCCGCGTGCCGTGCAGGATCAAGCCGACTGGCTGCGAGCCACGATCATCGAGCTGATCGACGGGTTCATCGAGCACGACACCGTCGAGGTGATCGACGCGCTGGCGGGCCAGCTGCCCACCCGCATGACGGCCCGACTGCTCGGCTGGCCCGAGGACCGCTGGCGCGACGTGATGGGTTGGGCCGAACGGCTGATGCAGTACGACGAGGTCGAGCGCGACCCGGCGGCGGCGGCCGGGATGATGCAGGCCATCATGGAGTTCGCCGGTGAGCTCGGCCCGATGCTCGACGAGCGCAAGGGCTGTCCGATGAACGACCTCATCTCGGTGTGGGCCAACGCCGAGATCGACGGCGAGCCGCTCGACCCGCTGTCGGTGATGCACGAGACGGGCCTGTTCATCTCCGGCGGTGCGGAGACCACCCGCACCGTCATCAGCCGGGGGCTGCGTGCGTTCTGCGACCATCCCGACCAGTGGGAGCTGCTCTACCGGGAGCCCGAGCACATCCCCACCGCGGTCGACGAGCTCGTGCGCTGGGTGACGCCCCTCAACAACTTCTTCCGCACGGCCGTGGTCGACAGCTCGATCGGTGACCAGCCGGTGGCGGCCGGCGACCGGCTGATCCTGCTCTACCCCTCGGGCAATCGCGACGCAGCGGTGTTCGACGAGCCCTATCGCTTCGACGTCACCCGGCGCCCCAACCCGCACGTGGGCTTCGGCTTCGGCACCCACTTCTGCCTCGGCGCACCGCTGGCCCGCCTGGTGCTGTCGACCCTGCTCGAGCAGCTCGTGCCCCGCATCACCGCCCTGCGCGTCGAGCGCGAGATCGTCGACGTGCCCAACATCTTCGCCTGCATGGTCGAGTCGTTCGAGCTCGGCTTCGAGCGCCGCTGAGCGTTACGCCCGCCCGGAGTGTTGCGGGGGGCGCCGAGGGGGTACAGTCGAGTCACCGCTGGCAGCCGAGGGGCGCTGGACGGGATGAGGAGGCTCGACATGAGCAAGCCTGTGCTGAGCAAGGGCGTGACGGCTCCGGCCGTGCGTGCGAGCAAGGTCCGCCGGGGGTCCGAGCCCCTGGTGATGGTGACGGCCTACGACGCGCCCGGCGCGCGCATCGCCGACGAAGCCGGCGTCGACATCATCCTCGTGGGTGACTCGGTGGCCATGGTGGTGCTCGGCTACGACGACACCCTGCAGGTGACCGTCGACGACATGGCCCATCACACCGCGGCGGTCGCCCGGGCCAAGCCGAGGCCGCTGATCGTCGGCGACCTGCCGTGGATGAGCTACCACGTGTCGGTCGACGAGACCGTGCGCAACGCCGCCGCCCTCATCCGCGCCGGCGCGCAGTCGGTGAAGCTCGAAGGCGGCCGCAAGCGCCTGCCGATGATCGAGGCCATCATCGACGCCGAGATCCCGGTGATGGGCCACCTCGGCCTCACGCCGCAGTCGATGCACGCCATGGGCGGCTTCAAGGTGCAGGGCCGCGAGCACGACGCCGCGCTCGCCCTCATCGACGACGCCAAGGCGCTCCAGCACGCCGGGTGCTTCGCCATCGTGCTCGAGGGCGTGCCCGACGAGGTGGCCCGCCTGGTCACCGACGCGCTCGACATCCCCACCATCGGCATCGGCGCCGGCCCGCACTGCGACGGCCAGGTGCTCGTGTTCCACGACCTGCTCGGCATCGAGGATCGCATCGTGCCCAAGTTCGTCCGCCGCTACGGGTCGCTCAAGGCCGACGCGGTCGAGGCCATGCAGGCCTACAGCGCCGATGTGCGCAGCGGGCGGTTCCCGAGCGACGGCGAGAGCTACCACCTCACGGGCGAGGTGGCCGAGTCGCTCGGGCTCTACGGCGCACCCACGAGCATCTCGGCCTGAGCCCTCGCGTCGGCGCCCGCGCCGCGCCCGCCGGGCCGAACGTGTCACACCCCCTGGGCACACTGGGCCCATGAACGACGACGAGCCGATGTGGGCGCCGGGTGGGCGATCAACTACGATGCCTGGGTTCAATCGAACCCTGCCCCGGCACCCGGTCGGGGCCCCGGCGTCTCGCCGCGGTCCAGAGGGAGGTGGTGGCTCGCCATGCGAGCATACGAACTGATGATCATCTACGTCGGCGACACCGACGACGCGGTGGTGAGCGACAGCCTCACCGGCGTCACCGCCGCCGTCGAGGCGGGTGGCGGCCAGGTCGCCACCACCGATCTGTGGGGCAAGCGCCGCTTCGCCTACGAGATCGATCACAAGTGGGAGGGCATCTACGTGGTGCTCGAGATCACGACCGAAGCTCGTGATCTGCACGACATCGAGCGTGCCCTGCGTCTCGCGGACGAGGTCGTCCGCCACAAGGTCATCCGCCTGCCCGACGCCGAGGCCGCCCGTCGCGGTCTGCTGGGCGAGGCGACCCCGGCCCAGGCCGGTTGAGGCGAGGAGGACAATCGCCATGGCAGTAGGAAACACCGTCACCATCGTGGGCAACGTCACCCGCGATCCCGAGTTGCGCTTCACGAACAGCGGCATGGCCGTGGCGTCGTTCGGCGTGGCGATCAACAACGGTCGCCGCAACCAGCAGACCGGCCAGTGGGAGGACGGCGAGCCGTCCTTCTTCGACATCAGCTGCTTCCGCGAGATGGCCGACAACGTGGCCGAGTCGGTGCAGAAGGGCACCCGCGTGGTGGTCACCGGCCGTCTCAACCAGCGCTCGTGGCAGACCGACAACGGCGAGAAGCGCTCCAAGGTCGAGATCGTGGCCGACGAGGTGGCCCCCAGCCTGCGCTGGGCCACGGCCTCGGTGCAGCGCAACGAACGTCGTGAGGGCTTCGAGGGCGGCGGCGGTGGCGGCGGTGGCCGCAGCGCCGAGCCCGCGGCCGACTACCCGAGTGATGAGGAGCCGTTCTGATGGCCAAGGCCGCCCCCAAGCGCGGGAAGAACAAGGACAACGCCCGCCGCAGCAAGAAGAAGACGAGCATCCTCACCGTCGAGAAGGTCGACTACGTCGACTACAAGGACATCAACCTGCTGCGCCGGTTCATGTCCGACCGGGCCAAGATCCGGGCTCGCCGAGTGACGGGCAACAACTCCCAGCAGCAGAAGGAGATCGCCCGGGCCATCAAGAACGCCCGTGAGATGGCGCTGCTGCCCTACACCAACCGGGTCACGACCCAGCGCGGTGGCGGTGGACGCGGCGATCGTGACCGTGGCCCCCGCGACGATCGCCCACCCCGTGGCGAGCGCGACCGTGATCTGCCCATGCCCAACAGCGCGGTCGACGAGCCCACCCCCGCACCGGTCGACGCCGAGGTCGAGATCGACGTCATCGACGAGGTGGTCGTGGTCGAGACCGTCGAGGTCGAGGCGGTCGGTGGCGCCGAGGAGGACACCTGATGAAGCTGCTGCTGCGGGCCGACGTCAAGGGCGTCGGCAAGAAGGGCGACCTGGTCGAGGTGGCCGACGGCTACGGGCGCAACTACCTCGTGCCGAAGGGCCTGGCGATCACCGCGTCGAACGGCGTCGAGGCCCAGGCGGCGAGCATGCGTCGCTCGCGCGACCTGCGCGATGCCGCCGATCGTGGTGCCGCCGAGGAGGTGGCCAAGGTGCTGGTGCCGGCCATCATCAACGTGTCGGCCAAGGCCGGCCCCGAGGGCAAGCTCTTCGGCTCGGTCACCAGCGCCGATGTGGTCGACGCCGTGAAGGCGCAGACCGGCATCGAGCTCGATCGCAAGATGCTGCACCTCGACGAGCCCATCAAGAGCGTGGGCACGCACGCGGTCACCACCAAACTGCACGACGACGTGCAGTTCGCCATCACGGTCGAGGTCGCCGCCACCTGACCGGTCCCACTCCGATCTGCACACGGGCGCCGTCGCACGACGGCGCCCGTTGTCGTTGTCAGGCCGGGTCCCCGGGGCGGGTCGGCGATTCCTGTCGGCGGGGGGGCACGTCGACAGCAAGGAAACTGTCAGTGGTCGTCGGGATGATCGCACCCGTGGGATCTCCTCGGTCGACCATCCACCCGGCGCGGGCCCTCGGTTCCTACCCTCGCTCCATGAGCCCTCGATGCCGGGGTTCGGCGCGTGGTCGTCACCCACAGTTCACCCGCGGTTTCCACACCGCGTCCCCAGGGACGTCCACCGAAAAAGGCGGGGTTGTCCTCCTTACGATCCCCAGGCCCGGTGGGTCAGTGTGAGGCTCCCATGAGCACGCCCCTCGACGAGCTGTCGTCCACCCGCCCCGCCCGCCCCGACGGCACCGGTCGGGTCCCACCCCACAACCTCCAGGCCGAGGAGTCGCTGCTCGGCGCCATGCTCCTGTCGAAGGACGCCATCGCGGCGGCCACCGAGGTGCTGGCCGGCGACGACTTCTACAAGCCCGCCCACGGTCACATCTTCGAAGCCATCACCAACCTGTCGGCGTCGGGCGAGCCCGCCGACCCGGTGACGGTGGCCGACGAGCTGCGCCGGGCCGGCCTGCTCGAGGCCATCGGTGGTCAAGCGGTGCTGGCCGATCTGCAGGCGTCCACCCCCGCCACCTCCAATGCCCAGCGCTACGCGCGCATCATCGAAGAGCACGCGCTGCTGCGCAAGCTCATCGGGGTGGCGGGTGAGATCGCCGAGATGGGCTACGACCTGCCCGACGACGTGACCAAGGTGGTCGACCGGGCCGAGTCGCTCGTGTTCGACGTGGCCCAACGGCGGGTCACCGACACGATGGCGCCCATCCACGACCTGCTCGACGCCAACCTCGACCGCCTCGAGTCGCTCTACGAGCGGGGCGACGCCATCACCGGCGCGGCCACGGGCTTCCTCGATCTCGACGAGCTGCTGTCGGGGCTCCAGAACAGCGCGCTCTACGTGCTGGGCGCCCGACCGTCAGCCGGCAAGACCGCACTCGGCCTGTGCGTCGCCACCAACGTCGCGCTCGAGGCGGCGCGCCCGGTGCTGCTCTTCTCGCTCGAGATGAGCCAGCTCGAGCTCACCCAGCGCATGCTCTGCTCCGAGGCCCGGGTCGACTCCAAGCGGGTGCGCAACGGCAACCTCACCGAAGGCGACTGGCAGAAGATCGCCCACGCCACCGGTCGGCTGGCCGAGGCTCCCATCTGGATCGACGACAACCCCAACCTCACCATCATGGAGTTGCGCTCGAAAGCACGCCGGCTGAAGGCCCGCATCGGCGACCTCGGCCTGGTGGTGGTCGACTACCTCCAGCTCATGACCGGCCGGTCCTCCGCCGAGAACCGCCAGGTCGAGGTGAGCGAGATCAGTCGTGGCCTCAAGATCCTCGCCCGCGAGCTCGAGTGCCCGGTGCTGGCCCTCTCACAGCTGTCTCGTGGCCTCGAGCTGCGCGCCGACAAGCGACCCATCCTGGCCGACCTGCGCGAGTCGGGGTGTCTCACCGCCGACACCCGGCTCACGCGGGCCGACACCGGTGAGCAGGTCACCATGGGCGAGCTGCTCGATCGCGACGAGCACGACATCCCGGTGTGGACCCTCGACGAGCACTACCGCCTGCGGGTCGGGCACCTCACCCACGTCTTCCCGAGCGGCATCAAGACCGTCTACGAGCTGCGCCTGGCCTCCGGCCGGCGCATCAAGGCCAGCGCCAACCATCCGTTCCTCGCCCTCGAAGGCTGGTTCCCGCTCGAGAAGCTCGACGTGGGCGATTTCGTGGCCGTGCCCAGAGCCGGATCGTGGCCGTCGTCGGTGGGGGCCGACGACGGCCACGCCGGCGGGGACGGGTCGGGCACCCCGCTGGCCGACATCCCGCGTGAGGTGTGGGGCTACATCCGCAAGGCCCTCCCCAACGCGGGCCTCGACCTGCGCGATCTCGAGGAGCCCTTCGGCGGGCGCGACGTCTTCCTCGACCAGGTCTACGGCGAGCCCCTCACCCGCGAGCAGGTGGGCCGCATCGCCACGCTGGTGCCCGATCCGGTGCTGGCCGACCTCGCCACCGCCGACGTGCGCTGGGACTGCATCGTCGGCATCGACGAGATCGGCGACCAGCCCGTGTTCGACGCCACCATGCCCGGCACGCACAACTTCGTGGCCGAGGGCATCGTCGTGCACAACTCGATCGAGCAGGACGCCGACGTGGTGCTCTTCATCTACCGCGACGAGGTCTACAACCCCGACTCACCCGACCGGGGCACCGCCGAGATCCTCGTGAGCAAGCACCGCAACGGACCCACCGGCATGGTGCGGTTGGCGTTCCTCGACCACTACACCAAGTTCGCCAACATGGCTCGGGGCGCCTGACCGCCGTCGTCGGGGCCGCACGCCTGGCCGCTCCGTTTCGGCGTCGGCCACTCCCCGTGTCCGGAGGTTTCGTGCAGGGAGACAGGAAGGAGTCCCGCTGGGCGGGAGTGGTCGCGATCGCCCTCGGCGGCGCGATCGGAGCGCTGTTGCGGTTCGGGTTGGCCGAGTTGTTCCCTGTCGCACCGGGCACGTTTCCCACCACCACCTTCACCGAGAACATGATCGGCTGCTTCCTGCTCGGGTTGGTGCTCACGCTGCTGCTCGAACGGTGGCGCGCCAGCCGCTACGCCCGACCGTTCCTGTGCATCGGCCTGCTCGGCGCGTTCACGACCTTCTCGGGCTTCGCGGTGGAGACCGACCACCTGATCGACGCCGGCCAGGGAGGCGTAGCGTTGGCCTACGTGCTCGCCAGCGTCGTCGGCGGAGTGACGCTCGCGCTGGTGGGCATCGCCGGTGCCCGTGCCGTGCCGCCTCCTCAGCGAGTGGGCCGATGATCTGGGTGGGCGTGGCCCTCGCCGGCGCCGTCGGTGCGGTGGCCCGCTACGAGACCGACCGGGCGGTGCAGCGGCGATGGACCAGGCGGTTCCCGCTCGGCACGTTCGTCGTCAACATGGTCGGCTGCCTCGCGCTCGGCATGCTGGTCGGCTTGGTCGACCACGCACATCTCGATGAGACGCACCGCGACGTGGCCGGGGCCGGCCTGCTGGGCGCCTTCACCACGTTCTCGACCTTCGGCTACGAGACCGTGCGATTGCTCGAGGTCGACGACCGACGCGCGGCCGTCGCCAACGTGGCGTTCAGTGTCGTGGTCGGGCTGTTGGCCGCCGCGCTGGGGCGAGGCCTGGCCGCGCTCGTGTGATCGGTCGGGTCGAACCGGTCAGTGCACCCGCACCCGTTTGCCGGGGGTGTCGGCGCGCAGGCCTTCGGCGACCGCGTTGAGGCCCCGCGCCAGCATGGTGGGCACGGCCGCGTCACCCAGGTCGCACGTGGCCAGCGCGAACCCGGTGAGCAGGTGGCTGTCGAGCGTCTCGCGCAGCGACAGCAGGCGCCGCCGGGTGACCGCGTCGGATCCGAGACGGTCGGCGGCCCACTTCAGGTCGTCGCTGAGCTGCTCGACGACATCGAACATCGCGTCGGCGTCGGGCGGTCCCGATGTGGCCGACGTGACCTGGGCCAGTTGGTCGCGCGCTCGATCGGTGCAGGCGCAGACGTAGGTCAGGACGCGCGTCGGGCTCTCGATCGGCTCGAACTGGCGGGCGCTCATCGCCGCACCTCGTTGCCGGCGTCGATGTAGGCCAGGCGGGCGGTGACGTTGACGGCGTGATCGCCGAGCCGCTCGAAGAACCGAGCCACCAGGCCGAGCTCGATGGCGACCGACGGACCGAGCTCGCCGTCGGCGAGCTCGGCGGTGAGCTGCACGTGGAGATCGTCGATCTGGTCGTCGAGGGCGCGCAGGGCGACCACGGCGCCGGCGTCGCGTCGCTCGAACGCCGACGCCGCGTCGCACCACATCTCGACGGCCAGCGCGCTCATCTGCTCGATGAGCCTGCGGGCTTTCGGGGACAGCGGCCCGGTGAGGGCGTGCTGGGTGCGCAGGGCGATGTGCTCGACCAGATCGGCGCTGCGCTCCAGCTCGGGCACGATGCGCAGCACGGTCACGAGATAGCGGAGGTCGTCGGGCGTGAGCGGTTGCCGCACGAGCTCGTCCTGCACCAACACCTCGATGTCGGTCTGCAGCGCGTCGATCGACGGGTCGGACTCGACCACCCGGCGGGCAGCTTCGCGGTCGCCGCACAGGAACGCTCGGCTGGCCGCATCGAGGCGCTCGGGGACGTGGGCGAACATGGCGCTCACCCCTCGATCGATCTCGCGGAGGTCGAGCGGGGTCGGTGCGCTCGGCGGGTGGTCGGCGAGCGTCGGGTTCGGCGGTTCCGACGCTCTGCGCAAGCTCGTTCTCATGGTGTGCCCCTGACGGCGGTCGGACGGGGTGGCTCGTGGGCGACCCTACGACGGCCGTCCTGTGGATCGACAGAGGAACAACCCTGTGGACGAGCTGAGGATGACCGGGTCAGGCAGACGGTCAGAATCCGCGCGACGACAACCAGTCGACGACCAGGCCGAGTGCCTCGCGCCGGTGGCCGTGGAGGTAGTGCGGCGCACCGGCGATGGTCTGGTAGCTGACGTCGTCGGCGCCGGCGGCGTCACGGATGGCCTCGGCCTGTCCGATGCGGATCTCGGTGTCGCCCGTGGGGTGGATCACGAGCGTCGGCACCGTGACGGCGGGCAGCGTGTCGGCCAGCGCGGCGTGCGACGACAGGCCCGACCAGGTCGACAGCCACCCGCGTGCGGTCATGGTGCGGGCCAACCCGCCGTAGCCGTAGTTGGCATCGAGCGGGTCGGGCGCCGCGAACACCGTGCCGAGGACACGGTCGTCGGGCTCGATGGTGGGGTCGAGGTAGGCGGGGTCGGCGAGCGTGCGGTAGATCGTGAGGTAGCGGGCGTGCACGGCTCGACGCCGGGCGAGGTTCCACGCGCGGCTGCCCGGTTCGTGGTCGGCCAGCGCCGAGCGCGCGTCGGTGCGGGCGGCGAGCGCGCTGCGGGCCACGTGGTCGATGCGGGCGACGCGGTCTCGTTGGGCCTGGCGGTAGGCGGCCAGCCAGGTCGGGTCGTAGGACGAAGGCTCGGGCCACGGCCGCCAACCGTTGTCGGGGTCGTACATGTCGAGGGTGGGGTCGACCGAGAAGGGGTCGTCCTCGTCGGTCACCGACGGGTCGATCACCTGGAGCATGAACACGCCTTCGCCCGGATGGGCTGCGAGGGCCACGAAGGCGTCGCCGAGCGGGCGGCCCTCGGCGGTCACCGTCATCTGGCTGAGGGCCATGAGCGAGCCGCCACCGCTGTTGCCGAGCAGTACGACCGCGCGCGCACCACGACGTCGCATCTCGGTCACCGCGGTCTCGACGTCGACGACGCACTTCTCGTGCAGGCAGTCGATGTCGTTGTTGACGTAGCGGGTGGAGAAGCCGAACACCGCGTAGCCGGCGGCGGCCAGCAGCGGGCAGGCGTAGTGGACGCTGAAGTCGCCGCGGGGATGCGACAGCACCACCGCGGTGTGCCAATCGGTGCCGGCCGGCGGGGTCCACAGCACGCCCCGCACGACCGCGCCGTCGGGCGTCACCAGGGCGACGGCCTCGCGGCGCACGGCCACGCCCGGGTCGTCGGCCGGATCGGGCCAGTAGCCGAGGAACGGCCGGCGCTCGCTCGGTTCGGTCATGTGGGACCGCTGGTCAGGCGCTGGCGACCGGGCGACGGGCCCGGTGGAACACCGGCGTGGGCATGTCCTCGAGCGGGGGATGAGGATCGGCCAGCATGGCGGCGGCGTGGGCCCGGTCGGACTCGTCGAGGGCGCGCGTGTCGGCGCACCATTCGACCAGCACGCCGTTGGGGTCGACCGTGTAGACCGACACGCAGAACCCGTGGTCGATCTCCATCACGTCGAACCCGGCGTCGAGCCAGCGATCGCGGCGGGCGTCCATCTGGTCGGGCTCGGCGTGGAAGGCCACGTGGTTCACCCAGGCCGGCAGCCCGAGCGCGGTCGAGATGGCGGCGTCGAACTCGGGCAGCTGCTCGTCGTGCAGCTCCCAGAAGGCGATGAGGCCGTCGCCCCCGGTGTCGTAGAAGACGTGCTTGGCCCAACCGCCGGCGTTCTCGGTGGGCCCGACCACCACCTTGACCAACTCGAAGCCCATCGCCTCGGTGTAGAAGCGATGCGTCGCCTCGAGGTCGTTGACCGCCAGTGCCACGTGGTGAAAACCCATCGATCCCCCTCACCGGCCCGTCCGGCCGTTCCCCTCAGGTTCGCGCGCCGGTGCGGTGACGACCACCCGAGCGCAGCGGAACTCGAGCAGGGCGGTGCCCTGACAACAGGACGACAGGTGTCCGGGGTGCGCGCTGGTCGGCGGAGGCGAGGGCTACCGTCGCTTCGATGACCGATGCGCCGCCCGTGGACCCGCCACGGACCGACCCCCCGGAGGACGCCAACCTCCGACCGGCAGCGAGGCCGGTTCTCGATGGCGCTGGTCGTGGGCGCGGTGGTCGTCGTGGCGATGATCGCCGGGTTGGCCGCTGCCCTCCTGTGGCCGTCGAGCTCGTCGGACGACGACGCCGACGCCATCGAGGACTTCCTCGCGGCCTACCGGCGCAGCAAGGAGACGACCTATGTCGTCGAGGCGGAGTTCACCCGCACGATGGCCGACGGTCGCCAGCTGGCCTCGGCCGCGGTGGTGGCCCAGCGCCCGCCCGACGAGCTGCGCCGCCAGCTCGGTTCGATCACCGGCCGACTCCAGAACCAGTGGCTCAACTGCTCGACCGTGCCCGGCAGCGGCTTTCGGTGCGCGCCCGGCGGCCCGGTCGAGCCCTGGGACGAGGCGGTCGCCGGCGAGGTCGAGGCGTTGCGGGGCTACCTGGTCGACGAGCCCGCGCTCTACTCGGTGCGTGACGCGGGCGATGGCTGCTTCGAGCTGGCGCGCCTCTATCAACGGCCCGAGGCGCCCTACGGGCTCGGTGCGCGCCTGTGCTTCGACGAGGCCAGCGGGGCGATGGACCTGCTCGAGGTGCGGCGCGAAGGTGGGGCGACCGACCGGTTCCAGGCGGTCGAGGTGCGCACCGACGTGACCGACGCCGACTTCGTGGTGGAACAGGACGAGGCCTACGACCCCCGTCCCACCGACGGCTGACGGCCCCGGCGGAGGCGCGCCGGGGCCATGAGACAGGCCGGGCGCCCCGGCGGGAGGCACGCCGGGGCCATGAGACAGGCACGCCGGGGCAATGGATACGACGCGGAGCGGCCCCGGGTCTGGAGGATCCCGGGGCCGTTTGTTCGGGGAGGGCGGAGGCCACGAAGGCGCCAGAACCCTTGTGAGGAACTGGTGGCGATGCGTTGGAGGGAGTGCGACCCCCGCCCGCTTCCCCAAACGTGCCGGTGGGGGCGATTACCACCGACAGGGGTTCAATCGGCCCACAGCGTGAACGCCTTGAGTGGTTTTTTCGACGGATTCGGGTAGCGGAGCGTGGTGGCGCCCCGCCAGGGCCCGCACTGCGCCGGTGGCTGGCGACGGGGAGGATGGTCGGCGAAGCTGTCGCCGTGTTCCTGGGCGACGATCTGCTCCCGTGGTTGGTGCTCGCCATCGGTGGCGCGCTCGCGGTGGGCACCCTGCTCGCCCTGTTGCGGCCCCGCACCTCCCCGACCGAAGGCGAGCTCGAGCGCCCACCGCTCGGGCGCAGCGTGGTGATGATCGTGGTCGGCACGGTCGCCGCGCTCTGGGGTCTGGCCAGCCTGGTCAGCGGCTGAGCGATGGCCCCGCTGCTCGAGGTGGTGGAGCTCACGGTGCGCTTCGGCGGCATCCGGGCGCTCGACCGGGTGTCGTTCGAGGTCGAGGCGGGAGCGCTGCACGGGCTGATCGGTCCCAACGGCGCGGGCAAGACCACCACCATCGACGCCCTGACCGGCTTCGTGGCCCACGACGGTCGCGTGCGGGTCGACGGCGAGGACGTGAGCGGCTGGCCGCCGCACGAACGGGCCCGCCTCGGGGTCACCCGCACGTGGCAGTCGCTCGAGCTGTTCGACGACCTCACCCTCTTCGAGAACTGCCGGGCCGCCGCCGAACGCCAGAGCTTCGCCGCCCTCTGGCGCGACATCGTGAGACCGGGCCGCCAACGCGACCTCGACTCGGTCACCTGGGCCCTCGACCTGGTCGGGCTGGGCGACATGGCCACCCGGCATCCGGGCGAGCTGTCGCTCGGTCAGCGCAAGCTCGCCGCGTTGGCGCGGGCGCTCGCCGCCCGACCTTCGCTGTTGCTGCTCGACGAGCCGGCGGCCGGGCTCGACACCGCCGAGAGCGAGGCGTTGGGGCACACGTTGGTCGACGTGGTGGACCAGGGTGTCACCGTGGTGCTCGTCGACCACGACATGGCGCTCGTGCTCGGCGTGTGCGATCGGGTCACCGTGCTCGACTTCGGTCGGGTCATCGCCGAAGGGTCGAGCGACGAGATCCGCGGCGATGTCGCGGTGATCGACGCCTATCTCGGCGAGGCCCACCGGCCTGAGCCCACGTCATGACCAGGGTGCTCACCATCGAGCAGCTCGACGCCGGCTACGACGGGGTGGCCGTGGTGCGCGGGCTCACCTTGCACGTCGACGCGGGCGAGGTGGTCGCCCTCCTCGGTCCCAACGGCGCGGGCAAGACCACCACGTTGCTCACGGTGTCGGGTCTGGTGGCACCCATGGCCGGCACGCTCGACGTGGTGGGCGAGGGCCCGCCGTCGCCCCGTCGGCCCGCCAAGGTCGCGCGGCGAGGGGTGGCCCACGTTCCCGAGGAGCGTTCGGTGTTCGCCGACCTCACCGTGCGCGAGAACCTGCGTCTCGGTGAGCGTCGGGGCCGTCGGAGTGCCGGCCACGAGGCGACGTCGACCCAACCCGACGCGCGTCTCGCGACCGTGGCCGCCACCGACTTGTTCCCTGCCCTGGTGCCGCTGCTCGATCGGCGCGCCGGGCTGCTCTCCGGGGGCGAGCAGCAGATGCTGGCCCTCGCCCGAGCCCTCGCCGGGGCGCCCCGGCTGCTGCTCGTCGACGAGCTGAGCCTGGGGCTGGCGCCCATCGTGGTCGAGCGTCTCCTGCCCGCGGTGCGGCGCGCGGCCGACGAGCTCGGCACCGGCGTGCTCATGGTCGAACAGCACGTCAAACTGGCGCTCGACGTGGCCGACCGCGCCTATGTGATGAGCCATGGCGAGCTCGTCGTCGAAGGACCGGCCGCCGCGTTGGCCGCCGATCGTGACCTGCTGGCCTCGAGCTACCTCGGCTCCGAGGTGCTCGACGACACTCCTGAACTGCCCTGTCACTGCCTGCCAATGGGCGTTCGCCGCCGCTGCGAACTGCCGAGGTGACCCGGCCGCCACCAGCCGTTAGCCTGGCGCCATGACGCAGCAGGAGGCGTGGGTCAGGGCTCCGCAGCAAGCGCGCAGCCAGGCCACCCTCGAGCGGTTCGTCGAGGCCACCCGGCAACTGCTCGACGAGCAGTCGTTCGACGACATCACGGTCTCCGACATCGTGCAACGAGCCGAGCGCACGGTCGGCTCGTTCTACGCCCGCTTCGACGACAAGCACGCCGTGCTCTACGAGCTGGTGCGCCGCGTCGACGACCGCATCAACCACGTGGTGCGCGCCTTCTGCGATCCGGTGCGCTGGGAAGGGCAACCGCTCGCCGACTTCGTGGGCGAGAGCGTGCGCCTCAACGTGCAGGCCTATCGGCGCACACCTGCGTTGTTCCGCGCCGCGCTGGTGGCCGCCACCAACGACGAGCGGTTCCGCGCGGCGCGCATCGGCGTGCTCAGCATCTGCGCCGAGGAGCAGAAGCGGTTCGTGCTCACCCGGGCCGACGAGATGCGCTGTCCCGATCCCGAGCGGGCATCCGACCAGATGTTCGAGTTGGTCGCGGCCACGCTCGACCACGAGCTGTTGTTCGGGCGCTTCACCACCACGTCGCCCACCTGCGACCACGAGCTCATCGCCGAGCTCACCGCTCGGTGCCAAGCCGTGCTCGGCGTGCAGGCCACCGTCGAGGTCTGATCACCGCCGACGACGGTGGCCGATCACCGGCCCCGACGATCAGCCGAACCAGCCGGCCACGTCGGCGATCACGTTGGCGCTGCCGTTGTTGTTGTAGATGCTGATCTGGCCGCCGGTGCCGACCTTGGCGGTGACCGAGTTGGGGATGGTCCAGCCGGGCTGCCAGTTGAGGCTCGACACGAGCGGCAGGGGCAGTCCTGCGGGCCACACCCGCAGGTTCGACGAGGCGGTGGTGCCGGTGACGGTGACGTTCAGCAGCACGCTCGACGCGTCGGCGGGCACCCGGCCCCGCCGGTGACGGTGACGTTGCGGGTCTGTCTGGCCGGCCCACGGGGTCGAGTAGGGGCCGACCTGCGAGCCCGGTCGCGAGTCCTGGATGCGCTCGGGGTCGAGGGGATGGAACGCCTCGCCGGCGCCGGTCTTGTAGTAGCCGACCACGTCGGCGATCACGTTGGCGCTGCCGTTGTTGTTGTAGATGCTGATCTGGCCGCCGGTGCCGACCTTGACGGTGACCGAGTTGGGGATGGTCCAGCCGGGCTGCCAGTTGAGGCTCGACACGAGCGGCAGGGGCAGTCGCCGTGGGCCAGACCCGCAGGTTCGACGAGGCGGTGGTGCCGGTGACGGTGACGTTCAAGACGACGGCTTCGGCGTCGGCGGGCACCCCGGCCACGCCGGTGACGGTGACGTTGCGGGTCTGTCTGGCCGGCCCACGGTGTCGAGTAGGGGCCGACCTGCGAGTCGCCGATCGCGAGTCGAGGATGCGCACCGGGTCCAAGGAGGTGAGGCCGGCGCCCACCCCCGGCTTGTAGTAGCCGACCACGTCGGCGATGACGTTGGCGCTGCCGTTGTTGTTGTAGATGCTGATCTGGCCGCCGGTGCCGACCTTGACGGTGACCGAGTTGGGGATGGTCCAGCCGGGCTTGCCAGTTGAGGCTCGACACGAGCGGCAGGGGCAGTCCTGGGGCCACACCCGCAGGTTCGACGAGGCGGTGGTGCCGGTGACGGTGACGTTCAAGACGACGGCTTCGGCGTCGGCGGGCACCCCGGCCACGCCGGTGACGGTGACGTTGCGGGTCTGTCTGGCCGGCCCACGGCGTCGAGTAGGGGCCGACCTGCGAGCCCGATCGCGAGTCGAGGATGCGCACCGGATCGAGGGGCGTGAACAAGCTCCCCGGTGGCGCGGTCGGGGTGACCGCCGCCGAAGGAGCCGACGCCGGGCCGGTGCCGGCGCTGTTGGTCGCGGTCACGGTGAACGTGTAGGCGACGCCGTTGGTGAGCCCGCCGACCGTGCAGCCGAGGGTGGCGGTGGTGCAGGTGGCGCCTCCCGGTGCCGCGGTCGCGGTGTAGCCGGTGATCGGGGCGCCACCGTTCGATGCGGGTGCCGTCCACGACACCGCGGCGCTGGCGTTGCCGGCGGTGGCGGTGACGCCGGTCGGCGCGCCGGGAGCGGCTGGGCGGTGGATCGAACGACAGGGGGAAGCTGAGGAAGTTCGACGAGCCCACACCCGCACTCACTTCGACGCGCACGACCAGCTGGCAGTTGTTGCCGACCCCGCAGGTGAAGCCGGGGTTGATCTCACCGGTGATCTGGCTCTCGAGCTCGGGTGCGGTGCCGGCGCCGACCGCGAACGGGATCTCGATCGACGTGGTGCCCGGGGCGACCGGCCCGCTGTCGCGGAAGCCGAGCGGCTCGCCGTCGCCCAACGTGGCCGAGGTGCACAGGTTGAAGAAATCGGGGTTGAAGTCGGCGCTGTTGTTGATGGGCACGCCGCCCTTGCACTGGCGGGCCTGCAGGCGGGCGAACGTATCGCCGCTGACCTCGACGGTGAGCGGGGTGCCGTCCTCGACCGGGATGGTGGGCCCGGTGGTGTTCGGGAACGTGCCGGTGCTCGTATAGGTGTAGACGGTCGAACCCGACGTGACCGTCAGCGTGAACGGCCCGGTCGCTGGCGGGAACTGGCTGTCGGCGTTGCTCGGCTGGGGGACCAGGCCGAGGAACGTCAGCGTCACCAGCAAGGTGACGACCAGACGGAGCGGGGATCGGGGTGACGACACGGCAGACCAGCCTCCTGTGCGGCGCGCGGGGCGGTCCTCGTGACCAGGCGGTGCCCTGGTCGTCGCCCTCCGGCTGCACTCTCCCGGCGGGAGGTGAGCGGCCGGCCACGCCGAGCCGAACCCCGGGCGAACTTGTGGTGAACGCCACCCCCGGCGGGTCCCCGGCCGCTGGTCCCGCCGACGCGGGCAGGAGAGCGGTATGGGCCGCGCCGCCCATCAGGCGCGCTAGTGTTACGGCCGTGTTGCGATTGTTGCTGCCCCGTTACGGATCGCTCGCGACCCGTGGGCGGCGGCGCCCGGCGGCGGTCACCCTCTTGGTGACGCTGGCGATCTCGCTGATCGCTCTGCCGGCTTCCGCTCAAAGTAGCAGCGACCCGCGCGCCGAACGCGACAAGGTGCGAGCCGAGCGCGCCGAGTTGGCCGTGCAGGTCGACGCTCTGCGCGCCGACGACGCCGAGGTCGACGCCGCCCTCGCCGCGCTCGACCAGAACCTGCGCGGCAAGCAGGCCGCGTTCGCCGACGCCGATCGAGCCGCCACCGAAGCCGAACTGGCAGCGGCCGAGGCGCGCGAGGCGGAAGAGCAGAAGCAGCTCGAGATCGAGGGATTGCGCGATCGCATCGCCGAGTTCGCGGTCGACGCCTACGTCGATCCACCCGGCGACGACCTCCTCGACAGCTTCCGGGCCGACAACGCCGGCGACGCCGTGCAGAAGCGCACCCTCCTCGATCTGCGCTCGGGCAACAACACCGATCTGCTCGATCAGTTGCGCGCCGCGGAGCGCGCCTTGGGCGAGGCACGCCAGCTCGCCGAGGAGACGAGCGAGCAGGCCATCGAACAGCGGGCCGCCGCACAGGCGCAGCTCGGCGAGGTCGAAGCAGCGCGCGCTCAGCAGGCGCAGTTCGCGGCCCAGGTGCAGCAGCGTCTCGACGCCCGGCTCGGCGAAGCGGCCGCCCTGGCCGACACCGACCAGGAGTTGTCCGCCGAGATCGGCCGGCGCGAGGCCGAGTTGGCGTCGCGGTTGGCTCGCATGGCTGCCGCGCCCGGTCGCCACCGGTGGCTCGTCGAGCGGTGGGTCGCATCGGGCGGCTCGCCGGGTGGCTCCACCGGTGGACCACCGATCTCGGTGCCCGGCCCGATCCCGCTGGCCAACGTGCGCGGCATCGTCGTGGCGGCCAGCATCGCCGGCCAGACCGAGGCCATGCTCGCCGCCGCAGCGGCCGACGGCATCATCCTCGCCGGCAACGGCTATCGCGACGTGGCCCGCCAGATCGAGCTGCGTCGGCAGAACTGCGGCACGTCGGAGTACGCGATCTACCAGATGCCCGCCGAGCAGTGCCGGCCCGCCACGGCCCGCCCGGGCGCCTCGAAGCACGAGCGAGGCCTGGCCATCGACTTCACCGAAGGCGGCCGCACCCTCACCACCTCCAGCGCCGGCTATCGATGGCTCTCGGGGAACGCCTCGCGCTTCGGGTTCGGGCCCCTGGCCGGCGAACCCTGGCACTGGTCGGTCGGCGGCGGCTAGACCTCCTCGGGTGAGCGATGCACCCGATCCCACCCCGAGCCCTCACGACGCCAGCGAGCACACCCGCTCGCGCCACGACGAGGTGCTCGAGGCCCTGCCGTTCGCCGATCGGACCGACTTCGATCGGGCGACACGCGGCCTGATCGCGGCCCCACCCGCAGAGCCGGTGATGCACCCGCTCGGCTTCCCGATCTGGGATCTCGGCCGCTACGACTTCCTCGACGACGATGCGCCGAGCACGGTCAACCCCAGCCTCTGGCGTCAGGCCCAGCTCAACCGCATCGGCGGGCTCTTCGAGGTGGTGCCCGGCTTCTACCAGGTGCGCGCCTTCGACCTGGCCAACATCACGTTCATCCAAGGCGACAAGGGCTGGATCGTCGTCGACCCGCTCACGAGCGCCGAGACGGCGGCCGCGGCGCTCGCCCTGCTGCACAGCCACGTCGCACCGCGTCCGGTGCACACGGTCATCTACACCCACAGCCATGTCGACCACTTCGCCGGGGTGAAGGGCGTCGTGAGCGACGACGCGGTGCGGGCCGGCGACGTGCAGGTGATCGCCCCGGCCGGGTTCCTCGAAGCGGCCATCTCCGAGAACGTCATCGCCGGCAACGTGATGACCCGACGGGCCAGCTACATGTACGGATCCCTGCTGCCCGTCGGGCCACGCGGTCACGTCGATGCCGGGCTCGGCAAGGGCGTGCCGCTCGCGGGATCGCGCGGCCTCATCGCACCGACCATCGACATCACCGAGTCGGGCACCGAGATGACGATCGACGGTGTGCGGCTGGTCTTCCAACTCACGCCGGGCACCGAGGCACCGGCCGAGATGAACTTCCACTTCCCCGACCACCGGGTGTTGTGCATGGCCGAGAACTGCACGGCCAACCTGCACAACCTCTACACGCTGCGGGGCGCGCAGGTACGCGACGCGCTGGCCTGGAGCAAGTACATCAACGAGTCGATCGAGTGGTTCGCCGACCACACCGACACGATGTTCGCCAGTCACCACTGGCCCCGCTTCGGCCACGACGAGGTGGTCGACTACCTCGAGAAGCAGCGCGACCTCTATCGCTACATCCACGATCAGACCATGCGGCTGGCCAACCAGGGCCACACCATGAACGAGATCGCCGAGCTGGTCGAGCTGCCGGCGGTGCTCGGCGACGAGTTCTTCAACCGCGACTACTACGGCACGCTCAACCACAACACCAAGGCCGTCTACCAGCACTATCTGGGCTGGTTCGACGGCAACCCCGCGCACCTCCATGCCCTGCCCCCCGTCGATGCCGCGGTGCGCTACGTCGACTACATGGGCGGTGCCGACGCGGTGCTCAGCCGGGCACGCCAGGCCTTTGCCGACGGCGACTACCGCTGGGTGGCCGAGGTGGTCAACCACGTGGTGTTCGCCGACCCCGACAACGTCGAGGCCCGACACCTCCAGGCCGACACGCTCGAGCAACTCGGCTATCAGGCCGAGTCCGGCCCGTGGCGCGGCTTCTATCTCACCGCGGCCCAGGAGCTGCGGTCGGGGCCGCCGAAGGGGCTGCCCGCGCCGGCGCTGGCCACCCCCGATGTGATGGAGGCCATGACCGTCGAGATGCTCTTCGATCTGATGGCGGTGCGGCTCGATGGCCCGGCCGCGGCCGCCACCACCCTCGCGCTGCGCGTCGAGGTGAGCGATCGCGACGAGCGGTGGACGGTCGGCCTGGTCAACGGCGCGCTGCACACGACCGAGCAGCGCCATCCTGAGCACCACGACGCCCGGCTCACGCTGACCCATGCCGCACTGGCCCAGCTGGCCCTGGGCACGAAAGCGCTCGACGAGCTCGAAGGCGCCGGCTTGCTCTCCATCACCGGCGACCGAGCTGCGGTCGAGTCACTGCTGGCATTGCTCGTCGACTTCGAGTTCTGGTTCGACATCGTCACGCCGTGACGTGTCGACACCGTGCCGTCAGGCGGCAGGAGCAGGCGTGGTGAGCTCGACGAGCAGGGCTTCGACCCGCTGTCGGATCTCGTCGCGAATCGGCGCGATCTGCTCGGCGGTGAGCCCGGCGGGGTCGTCGAGCTCCCAGTCGACGTAGCGCGTGCCCGGGTAGAGCGGGCAGGCGTCGCCGCAGCCCATCGTCACCACCACGTCGGCGGCGCGCACCACCTCGTCGGTCCACGGCTTCGGGAACTCGGCGGCGATGTCGACGCCCACGGCGGCCATGGCCGCCACCGCCTGCGGGTTGATCGACGAGGCCGGCTCGGACCCGCCGGTGTAGACGGTGACCGAGTCGCCCGCGAGGTGACGCATCCAACCGGCAGCCATCTGCGAGCGGCCGGCGTTGTGCACGCACAGGAACAGCACCGCAGGCTTGCCGTCGCCGTGTCCCTCCACCGACGCCAGGGCCCGCAGCCGTTCCCGCGCGAACCGCTCGGTCAACACCGGCAGGAACGCCTTCACGCGGCCCTGGTCGAGACGATCCCATGAGTCGGCGATGAAACGGTCGATCGTCTCGGGCCCGAACGTGCCGGCGAACTCGTCGCTCAGCCGGGCGGTGACGGTTCGCACCACCTGGAGCTGCTCCATCGTGAGTTCCTCGAGGTCCATGCCGTCCTCCTGCCAGGTGCTCTCGGCCGCCCTGTATCGACCAACGGGACTGTATCGATCATCGTCGATGCCTGCAGCCGGCGACAGCCTCGTCTGGCCGCTGGCACGAGAAGTTCACTCAAGAGCGGCCGGCCGTTCACCGTCGGTTCCGCTGCGATTGATCGGGCCGCGATTGCCTTCCGGGGTGACTGTGGTGGCGACCGGGCGACGGAGGATGGCGTGACCGCGCGCATCGACATGATCCCCGTCGACAACGACCCCGGATCGGCTGGCTCAGGACGCAGCCCTCGGATCGTGCACGACGATCCGAGCCGGGCCGACCGCAACTTCAACCGCATCACGATGGCGGCCGGGTTGAGCGTGCTCGTGCTGCTCACGCTCGTCGGTGTGTTCCTGCTCGTGCAGAGCGTCGATGCCGTCGATGTCTCCGGGCCCTGGCAGTTCCTCACGCGCGTCGAGTGGCGCACCGACGTGCAGCCGCCTCGCATCGGCGTGCAGGGGCTGTTGATCGGCACCGTGCTCGTCGCACTGGTGGCGGTCAGCATCGCCATCCCCTTCGGCGTGATCTGCGCGCTGTTCATCACCGAGTACTCCAACGCGCGCACCCGCAAGTGGTTGACCGCCATCGTCGACCTGCTCGCCGCGGTGCCCAGCCTGCTGTTCGGTCTGTGGGGCTTCCTCTACCTGTCCGACAAGATCGTGCCGATCTCGCAATGGCTCACCGACAACCTCGGCTTCATCCCGTTCTTCAAGACCGAACCGGGCGCCAACCTCACGGGGTCGATCTTCATCGCCGGCATCGTGGTGTCGCTGATGGTGCTGCCGATCATCACGTCGGTGGTGCGCGAGGTGTTCGCCCAGACGCCTCCTGGCGAGAAGGAAGCGGCGCTGGCGCTCGGCGGCACCCGGTGGGGCATGATCCGCACCGTGGTGCTGCCCTACGGCAAGGGCGGCATCGTCGGTGGCTCGATGCTGGGCCTCGGACGCGCCCTCGGCGAGACCATCGCCATCGCCATCATCCTGCCCGGCGTGCCGGAGCGGTCGGTGCAGATCCTCGAGAACGGCGGGGCCACCATCGCCGCGTTCATCGCCAACCGGGCCGGCGCCGACGCCTTCACCACCTCAGGTCTGATGGCGGCGGGCCTGGTGCTCTTCGTCATCACCCTCGGCACCAACCTGGTGGCGTCGGTGGTCGTGGCCCGCAGTCGCTCCGGCGCGGGGGTCGAGATTTGAGCCTGCGCACCGACGCCGACACCGCTGATCGGACCGGCGACGACGAGGTCATCGACCTCGGCGAGCACGCCGTCGATCGCGTCCCACCCGACGGCCAGGGACCCCGGCCTCCGCGCCGTCAGCCTCAGCCGGCCCGCCCAGCCCGTCGTGCCCGCCGCCCCCGTGACATCACGTCGATGGACGCCATCATGCTGGTGGGCTCGGCCATCAGCGCGCTCTGCCTGAACTGGCTGGTGTTCGCCCGCATCGTGTCGGGTGTCGACGGGTTCGGCTTCGTGCTGTGCACCTACCTGACGTTCATCGTCATCTTCGCGGTGGTGAGCATCGATCGCCTCGGACGGTTGGTGGCCACCGACCGCATCATCACGGTGCTCGTGGCATCGGGCGCCATGGTCGTGCTGGTGCCGCTCGTGTTCCTGATCGGCTACATCCTGGTCGAGGGCCTGAAGGCGCTGCGCATCTCGTTCTTCTTCAACGACCAGACCGGCATCACGCCGCTCGACCCCGCCACGGCCGGCGGCGGATCGCACGCCATCGTGGGCACCATCGTGCAGGTGGGCCTGGCCCTGCTCTGGTCGTTGCCGCTGGCGGTCGCCGCCGCGGTGTTCCTCAACGAGTCGCGCAGTCGCTGGCGGCGTCCGGTGCGCATCTTCGTCGACGCCATGAGCGGCCTGCCCTCGATCGTGGCCGGCCTGTTCATCTTCGCCACGCTGATCCTGCCCTACGCCGGCAGCAACAACCCGCTGTTCGGCTACAACGGCTTCATGGCGAGCCTGGCGCTCGCCATCACCATGCTGCCCACCATCACCCGCACGGTCGAGGTGGTGCTGCGGCTCGTGCCCGACGGGCTGCGCGAGGCCAGCCTGGCGATGGGGGCGTCACGCGCCCGCACGGTGTGGTCGGTGGTGTTCCCCACCGCCCGCACCGGCATGACGACCGCCGTGGTGCTCGGCATCGCCCGCGCCGTCGGCGAGACCGCGCCGCTGCTGTTCACCGCGTTCGGCTACGACCTCATGAACAGCAACCCCTTCGCCGGGGCGCAGGAGAGCCTGCCGCTGTTCGTCTACCGCAACATCCGCAAGCCCGACGTGGCGGCCATCGCGCGCGGCTTCGCCGGTGCGCTCGTGCTGATGATCATCGTGCTCGGGCTCTTCGCCCTCGCCCGCTTCATCGGCCGAGATCGTTCGAAGCGTCGCCAGGGGCGCATCGCCAACATCGATTCCGAGGTGTCGCTCGACGCCTCGGTCACCGCTCTGGGAGATCCCGCATGAGTGACGTCACCGCACCACCCGCCTCGCCACCGACACGCGGGTCGCGCCACGGTGCCCCGACCCACGTCCGCCCCGAACCGGCCCACGCTCACCGGTGGGCCGCCGCCCGGCCCGGCCCGGCTGCAGGCCGTCGACGCCTGCGCCTGGTTCGGCGATCACCTGGTGCTCGAAGGGGTCGATCTCGAGATGCGCGCCGGTGAGGTCACCGCCCTCATCGGCCCGTCTGGCTGTGGCAAGTCGACCTTCCTGCGCCTGCTCAACCGCATGCACGAGCTGGTGCCGGGCGCGGCGCTCGACGGCCAGATCCTGCTCGACGGCGAGGACATCTACACCCAGGGCAAGCGGGCGCAGCAGATCCGCATGCGCATCGGCATGGTGTTCCAGAAGCCCAACCCGTTCCCGGCCATGACCATCAAGGAGAACGTGCTGTCGGGTCTCAAGCTGGCGCGCATCAAGTGCGACGACAAAGACGCACTCGTCGAAGAGTCGCTGGAGCGAGCCGGCCTGTGGCGCGAGGTGCGTGATCGCCTCGACCGGCCGGGCGGCGCGCTGTCGGGTGGCCAGCAACAGCGGCTGTGCATCGCCCGGTCGCTGGCCGTGCAGCCCAACGTGTTGCTGATGGACGAGCCGTGCTCGGCCCTCGACCCCACCTCGACCCGTCGCATCGAGGACACCATCGCCGAGCTGCGCGGTGAGGTCACGGTCGTCATCGTCACCCACAACATGCAGCAGGCCCACCGCGTGTCCGACTACACCGCCTTCTTCCTCGCGGCCGAGAACCAGCCGGGAGTGGTGGTCGAGCAGGGACCCACCGAGGTCATCTTCTCGACCCCGAAGGACCAGCGCACGCTCGACTACGTGCAAGGTCGGTTCGGATGAGCACCTCCCCTCGGAAGGTGCGCCGGCACGCGGGTGTGCGGCGGCTCGCCGTTCGCGCTGGCCATCGCGGGGCTGCTGGCGGTGGCCACCGTGCCGAAGCCGGCCGACGCTGCTCCCGCAGCGGTGAACGGCGCGGGCTCCACGTACGTCGCCCTCGCCATGCAGCAGTGGGTGGCCGACGGCCAGACGCAGGGCCTGCGGGTCAACTACCTGCCCACGGGCTCGCCCCAGGGCCTCACCTCGTTCGGCCAGAACCTCATCGACTTCGCCGGCACCGAGGCCGAGTTCTCGGCGCTGCAGGCGGGCGACAACATCCCTCGGGGCTACCAGTACGTGCCCGACGTCGCCGGTGCGATCGCCGTGTTGTACAACGCCAAGGACGCGGCCGGCCGCAAGATCGACTACCTGCGGCTGTCGCGCCGCACGGTGGCCCGCATCTTCACCGGCGACATCAGCCGCTGGAGCGATCCGGCGATCACGGCCGACAACAAGGGCATCGCCCTGCCCGACCAGCCGATCACGGTGGTCTACCGCGGCGGGCAGTCGGGCACGACCGCTCTGTTCTACGACTTCGTGCAGAACGTGGCCCCCGACATCTTCAATCCCTGGGCGCAGCGAAATCAGTTCCCCACCAACGTGCGCATCATCCAGCTCGACAGCTCGCCAAACTTCGCGCCGAAGACCCAGGCGTTCGGCGGATCGGATCAGATCGCCCAGTTCATCGCCAGCCCCGCCGGCGAGTGGAGCATCGGCTACGACGAGTTCGGCTACGCGAAGGTCTACAACGCAACCTCGGCCTACGTGGAGAACGCAGCCGGCCAGTGGGTGCTGCCCTTCGCGGCCAACATCTCGGCCGCCCTCGAGTCGGCCGCCTTGCGCCCGGACCTCAGCCAGGAGCTCTCAGGTGTGTACAACAGCACCAACCCAGCTGCCTATCCGCTGTCGGCCTACAGCTACATCGTCACCCAGTGCTCGCAGTCGGCCGACCGCCAGACGTGCAAGGGACCGTATGCCAATCCCGGTGTGGCCGAGACCCTCACCCAGTGGATGCGCTACATCGCGTGCGACGGCCAACGGAACATGGCCGACATCGGCTACTCACCGCTGCCCACCAACCTCTCACAGGAGATCGCCAACAGCATCGGGCGCATGAACGGCACCGCGGCCGAGGTGCTCACGCCCGACAACTGCGCCAACCCGCGTTTCCGCAACGAGCCCTTGCCGGGCAGTCCGCCCGACCCCTTGCAGAACGTCGATGGGGCGGCACTCGGTGGCGGGGGCGGAGGCGGCGCTGGTGGTCTGGATCGGTCCGGGCGGAGCGGCCGGCAGGTGCAGGGTCGTCCGGTTCGTCTGCGGCGGGCGACAGTGCGTCGGAGAGCGCGGTCGGAGCGGTGGGTGAGGTGCGCGCGGTGGGCGGCGGTAGCACCGACACACGCGCCGCCGATCCGGTCGAGTTCGACGGCGACAACGAGAGCCTGCCCGTCGCCTTGCCTCTCGCCGCCCTCGTCGGCCTCATGGCCGGACCACCGGTGGTCGCCAGCATTCGCCAACGTCGAAACGGGGGCGGCGCCGAGCCAGTGCCGTTCGGTTGATCGCACTGCCAGCGGGCTCCCCGGGTCGCACCGGCGAGCCCGATTCGGCGCGCCCGGGCACGAGATGCGTCGATCGCCAACGCGCTATCCAGACTTCACCCGGCGTTTGGCGCGGAGGCAGCCATCAGTTCATCCGAGGATGAGAGAACAGGTGCGCTGAGTTGGAGGAGCGCCGCCGGCGTGTCCACGACGAAGCGGATACACCAATTCACGCTGGAAAGGACACAACACCTGTGAAGCGATCTCTCTTCGCAAGGGGACTGGCTGCCACGGTCGCGTTGGGCTCAATCGCCGCAACGATGCTCGTCACCGCCCCCACGGCCAACGCTGCACCGGCGCAGATCATCGCTGCGACCGGTTCGGACACCACCGAGGACTTCATGGAGCAGTACCTCGTCAACCCCGACCCAGGCGGCGCCGGCGACAACGGCGTCTACAACATCCAGGCTCGCTACTTCGGTGGCGACACCGAAGAGGTGCCCGGTGACGCCAACTGCGCGACGCGCACCTACTACACCGGCACCGCTCCGGTCGGCCCGCCCAACCCGGTGGTCGCCCCCAACGGCTCGTCCGCAGGGCGCAACGCGCTGCGTGACACGCTCACGGTGCCCGGCTCGACCGGCTGCTACGACCTGGCTCGTTCGTCCAGCACGCCTCGTGCGGTCTCACCGACCGGTGACAACGCCACCTTCGAGTACTACGCCTTCGCCATGGACGCGCTGGCCTGGGTGTCGCCCAGCCTCAACGCTCCGGCGCAGCTGACCCGTGGCCAGATCCAGAGCATCTACAACTGCACCTTCACCGACTGGTCGCAGGTGGGTGGCGCTCCGGGCCCGATCCAGCGCTACATCCCCCAGCCCGGCTCCGGCACGACCGACTTCTGGGTCAACCAGTACATCGGCTTCGATCCGACGGCCTTCTCCGGCCCGAACTGCCCGGCGGTGAACACCTCGCTGCAGGAGAACGACGCCACGGGCATCCCGGTGGCCGACTACCAGAAGGCCATCCTCGGCTACTCGGCCGGCAAGTGGCTCTTCCAGAAGAACCTGTCGATCAACCCGACGCTCGACCTCACCAACGGCACCCAGGTGGGCAACCAGATCCCGGAGGCGACCTTCACCGCCAACACCACCAACGGGTCGACCACGCTCAGCACGCGGCTCCCGAGTCAACTTCCGCTTCACCAACGTGAACGTGGGCGCCACCGTGACCGGCATCGGCATCCCGGCCAACACCACCATCGTGTCGATCTCGGGCAACGGCCAGACGCGCCACGATGTCGAACGCGGCCACCGTCACGGGCAGCCCGTCGGTGTTCGTGCGCTCGCTGGCCAACACCCCCGTGCGGTGGATCACCACCGGCGTCGGCGGCTGGCTCCCCAACACGGTGAACGCGTCGAACCCGCGGGCACCGATCAACGAGGGCCAGATCACGCTGAACAACCCGAACCGTGACTTCTTCGGAGTCCGCTACGTGTTCAACGTGACCGACAGCACGTCGCCCAACTACACCCAGGCCCGCGACCTGGTCGGCTTCGACAACGTCCCGGCCGGCTCGAAGTCGAGCCTGTGCTCGCAGGGTGCGCTGTCGCTGATCATCAGCAACGGCTTCGCCCAGCTGCCGACGACCAACCCGCAAGAGGTCAACTCGTCCCGCAACCTGGCCGGCGCCTCCTGCCGTAAGTACACCCCCTAGTCCTCAGCGGCTACCTGAACCGTTCGACGTGGGGCGGGCCGACACCCCGGCCCGCCCCACGACGGGCACCTGATCTCCCCGGCGCACGCCGGAGGCACGAGCACTCACGACTCACCCACTCTGAAGGAGGGGTTTCTTGCTAAGCGATCGGAAACGAAAGACGACCAGGTTCGCCACCCTGCTCGCTCTGCTGGCGGTCATCGCCGCCGGACTCACGGTCTCGTCGGCTCAGGCCGACACGGCGTTCCCGCCGACGACCGGACCGTTCACGCTCGAGGTCACCTCGGGCGCGAACACCTACACCTACAGCCCGAATGGGGCGTTCCCCGCCCAGACGGGCCCGACCATCCCCGTCAGCGACGGTGATGCACTGAGCATCGCGGTCACGGGCGACACCTTCGCCCGCCTGCAGGCCCGTCAGTGTGTCGGTGGCACCCCCATCAACAACAGTGCCGACTTCAACCCCGACTTCTTCAACCGGTGCACCTCGGTGACGCTGGGTGCAGGACAGGCGGGCGGCTTCCGCGACTCGGGTCCGGTGGCTCCTGGTACGACCAACATCACCATCCCGTTCGCGGTCGGCGCAGGCACGGCTCCGGCGCTCGAGAGCCAGATCACCGGTGACATCAACCCCGGCTTCACCTGCGGCGTGGGCAACAACTGCCAGCTCGTGGTGCGGGTCGAGGTGGCCTCCGACGGTGGCTCGTCGAACTTCCTGAGCTTCCCGCTCGACTTCGGCGGCAGCTCCGGTGGCGAGTGCGCAACCGGCGCGAACACGGTGTCGATCGGTGACGCCGCGGTGCTCGAAGGCGATTCCGGCAAGGAGCGCACGCTCAAGCTGCCGGTGACCCTGGCCAACAACCTCAACGTCGAGGCGACGGTCGACTGGAACCTCATCCCGGGCTCGGCCACCGTTCCGGCCGATCTGCCCAAGGAGAAGGGCCTGACCAAGACCATCAAGTTCAAGCCGGCGGCGAGCTCCGGTGTCACCCCGACGCAGAAGTACGTCGTCGTGAAGGTGGCTCCCGATCTGCTGAACGAGGGCAACGAGACCTTCACCGTCGAGCTGAGCAACCCGACCGGCGGATTGTCGCTCGGTCGAGCGGTCGGCACCGGCACCATCGTCGACGACGACGGCCAGCGGCCAGTCGGTGGCGATCACCCCGATGTCGGCCTGTGAGGGCAACGCCTTCACGCCGGCGCCGTCGGGTGCGCCGAAGACGAACAAGCTCGTCTTCAACGTGGTGCTCTCCGAGCCGGCTGCGACCGACCTCGAGCTCGAGGTGACCATCGCTGACGGCACGGCCACGGGCGACCTGCCCAAGTTCGAGCCGCCCTTCGGCGACTACAAGGGCTTCAGCAAGCCCAAGCCGGTGAAGTTCAAGGCCGGTCAGTTCCAGAAGTCGGTGACCGTGCAGAACTTCGCGGACACCGATGTCGAAGGCGACGAGACGATCGTGGCGACCATCACCAACGCCGGTGGGGTCCCCGTCCAGATCGGCTCGGCCGAAAGCATCATCCTCAACGACGACTGAGTCGTCACTGCGGTTGGGGGGCCGGTGTCTGGTGACACCGGCCCCCGACCGCGTTCAGACATCCGACCGAAATCCGGCGGCCAGATGGCGAGCCGGTGTCACCGAGGTAGCCGAAGCATGAACACTCGCGAACTCACCCGCGACCGCGGGAGCGCCAACGGCAGCGGCGGATACGGTCCGCCTCGCTCCCCCGGAAACAGGAACAGGCCGATGCAGAAGTGGTTTTCGAATCGAGGGGTGGTGGCCCTCCTCGTCGTGGTGGCCCTCGGTGCCGGCGTGGCCCTCGGCGGCCTGCTGTTCGCCAAGTCCACCGAAGACTCGCCCTCCGCTGAGGCGGACGCGGCAAGCAGCTCGAGCTCCGCCCCGACGTCGAGCATCGTCGACCCTGCAACCGGCGACAGCCTGCCGCCCGGCAGCGATGCCCGGCCGGACGGGCCCGGCGCCACCAACCCGGGCGTCGCTCCTGCCGCCAGCGACCCGGTGCCCGGCGAGCCCGGCCCGCTCGTGGTGGTCGAGCCGGCCAACGCGCCGAGCTACGCCTACCAGGAGTCCGAGCGAGGTCAGCAGGCCACCGGCACGGTGCCGCCCCCGACCCTGCCCGTGAAGGTGAGCATGACGTCGACCAAGAACCTGGTCGACGGCCAGCCGGTGGGCATCCGCATCGAAGCCAACCCTGACTCGGAGATCTACGGCTTCGAAGCCCGCATCTGCACGCAGGACTCGACGTTCCGTGGCCTCTACGACTTCTTCCCCACCGTCACCGGCACCTGCGCGGCAACAGCCCTGTCGCCCACATCGAGTGAGTACCTGCGGGTCGAAGGTCAGGCGCCCTACGACGTGGCCGAGGGCTCCATGCCCATCGGCCTCGGAGCCAGCACGTTCACCACCGAGGACGACCGTCAGGTCACGGTGCGCTGCGACAAGAACAACCCCTGCAAGCTCGTGCTGATGATCCAGGTGCCCTACGGCTTCGGATTCCAAGAGTTCCCGCTCTCGTACGCCTGACCCGTTCGCCCCGCCCGTCGCTGAGTGATCGACCCCACCAGGAAGGAACCCAACTCGATGTTGTCGATCCGAGCGTCCCGACGCCGCTCGCTTCCCCTCGTGGCGGCCGTGCTGCTCGTGGTGCTGATGCCGCTGGTGTCGCGCGCCGACAGCGTCTACCCGCCGACGACCGGACCGTTCACGCTGACCGTGACGGCTGGGTCGACCACCTACACCTACGAGCCCACGGGCAGCTTCCCCAACGCCACCGGTCCGACGATCGAGGTGGCTGACGGTACGCCGCTCACCGTCGAGGTCAGTGGCGACAGCTTCGCCCGCCTGCAGGCGCGCCAATGCACGGGTACTTCCTCGGTGAGCAACAGCGCCGAGTTCAACCCGGACTTCTTCAACCTGTGCACCTCGGCCACGCTCGGGGCGGGCGAGCCCGGCGGCTTCCGTGACTCGGGCCCCGTGGCACCGGGCACCTCCGAGATCACCATCCCGTTCGCGGTCGGCGCGGGCGTGGCCCCCGAGCTCGAGAGCCAGATCACCGGTGAGATCAACCCCGGATTCACCTGTGGCCCGGGCAACGACTGCCAACTGGTGGTGCGCGTCGAGGTCAGCGGGGGTGTCGGATCGTCGAACTTCTTGAGCTTCCCGCTGTCGTTCGGGCCGGCCGAGACGGTGCCGTCGGCGCCGACCGCCGTCACGGCGGCACCTGGAAACGGTGAGGCGACGGTGTCGTGGTCGGTGCCGGTGTCGAACGGCGGTGCGGCCATCACCGGCTACACGGTGACGGCGTCGCCGGGTGGCGGTTCGTGTGTGTGGGTGGCGGGTCCCTTGTCGTGTGTGGTGGCCGGGCTTGTCGAACGGCACCGCCTACACGTTCACGGTGACGGCGACGAACTCGGTGGGTACCGGCCCGCCGTCGGCACCGTCGAACGAGGTCACGCCGTTCGAGCCCGTCGTCGAAACCGTCCCATCCGAGCCGCTCAGCGTGACGGCCACCGCCGGCAACGCTGAGGCGACGGTGTCGTGGTCGGCTCCGGCGTCGGACGGCGGTGCGGCCATCACGGGGTACACGGTGACGGCGTCGCCGGGTGGCGGTTCGTGTGTGTGGGTGGCGGGTCCCTTGTCGTGTGTGGTGGCGGGTTTGTCGAACGGCACCGCCTACACGTTCTCGGTGACGGCGACGAACTCGGTGGGTACCGGCCCGCCGTCGGCGCCGTCGAACGAGGTCACGCCGTTCGCGCCCGTCGTCGACACCGCACCAGGTGCGCCGACCGGTGTGTCGGCTTCGCCTGGCAACGGCCAGGCGGCCATCACGTGGATCGCCCCGCTCGACAACGGTGGCCAGCCGGTCACGGGGTACACGGTGACGGCGTCGCCGGGTGGCGGTTCGTGTGTGTGGGTGGCGGGACCGCTGTCGTGTGTGGTGGCGGGTTTGTCGAACGGCACGCCGTACACGTTCACGGTGACGGCGACGAACTCGGTGGGCACCAGCTCGCCGTCGCTCCCCTCGAACGAGGTGACCCCGTCAGACGCCACCCCCTACACGGTGACGGCAACGCCGACGTCAGACCTCACCGATGGGACTCGGATCACCATCAACCTGAAGACCACGGCGTCACAGCCGATCTTCGGGGCATTCGCGCGGGTCTGTCGTAGCGGCGTCACCTACCAGGGATCGACGTCGTCCACGCCGAACCCCGACTTCAACCCAGCGGGGCCGAACTGCCCGCCGCGGGGTTTGTCGAGTTCGGCCGACACGGTGGCCGCCAGCTCATCCACGTTCGAGTTCGCGCCCACGCCTGAGGGCGACACCATGTTCCTCCGCGTCGGTGTGGGTGTGGTCGACTGGGAGTACAACGGTGCGCCGCAGTCGCTGACGTGCGATCAGGCGAATCCCTGCTCGCTGGTGGTGCAGATCCGCACCGGTCCGGTTGGGGAACCGCTGGTCTGGGTCCCCCTCGTGTTCGACCTCGACTTCCTCGATGCCGATCCGATCGCCGGCTGTGGCGGCCCGGCGCCGGGGATCCTCGCCACCGCCTCCACCGACGCGCTTTCCGAGGCCTGGATTCGCTGGACGCTCGACAGCTGCAACACGCAGGGCCTCAACGGAGCGTGGACCGCTGCGCTGTTCGGTGACGAGGTCAACGCGGTCGACCGCTTCGCCCGCGGTGAGCTCGACGTGGCCTACACGGGGGTCGGCTACAACGACGAGGCCGGATTCCTCTCCGACGAGACCCTCGCCCAGGGGCCTCGCCGTTCGGTGGCCGTGCCCGTCGGCATCGGGGCGTCGGTGCTCGCCCTCGGCAATGGCTACCGGTCGGGTGACCGCAAGATCCCTTACGGTCCCACCACGCTCACCACCGACGAGCTGACCACCATTCTCGCCGGAGGTGAGTGGGGGCTTTCGCCCGAAGACGAGGTCGCCATCACCACCCGCAACCCCGAGCTGGGGGTCGGCCCGGGGATCTTCGCCGAATCGGCCACGTCATCGGTGCGGGTGGGCGGGCCGTCCGAAGGCGGCACCACGCCCTGGCTGACCACGCGCCACCTGAAGCAGCTGTCGCCCGATCGCTGGAAGGTGCCGGACCTGCCCCTGTTCTTCCCGAACACCGGTCGGGAACGCGGGGTCCACAACAACCTGGCTCTCGCCGATCCCACGTTCAATGCCGCGCTCAGCCTGGCCACCGGCCGGCCCGGCCTCGCCAAGATCTTCGGCGGCTTGGCCCCCCAGGGCGGCGGCATCTGGGTGCTCACCGATCTCACAACGGCGCTGTCGCTCGACCTGCAGCCGGTGTCGATCGAAGGGTCCGACGGCAACTTCGTGCTGCCCGACAACACCAGCATGCGCCAGGCGGTCTCGACGATGGAGCGCACTGACGACGGGATGCTGCTGGCCGAGCCGGGACTCACCGAGGGCTACCCGCTGACCTACGTCGTCTACGCCGTCGTGCCGGCCGAGCCGCTGGCCGATCCGACCACCGGGCTGTGCCGCACCCAATCGCAGGCGTTGCTCACCAACTGGCTCGACTACGTCACCGACGAAGGCCAGAGCCTGATGCCGGCCGGCATGGCGCCGCTCACCCCCGAGCTGCGGGCTGAGGCCCGGGCCAAGCTGGCCGAGGTGGGGGCCACGGCCGCGGCCACGCCCTGCCTCGAGCAACCCCCCACCACGCCGACCACGACGCCCACCACCACACCACCGCCCACGGACACACCCGCCGGGACCACCACCGGTGCGCCCGTCGGCTCGTCGAGCCTGGTCGGCAGCGGCGCTCGTCCCCTGGGCGGGGCGGCGACCGGGGCGTTGCTGGCCGCGGAGGCGCTGTCCGACACTGCGGCAGGCGACGAGGAGGCGGCGCTCGAGGCCATCGATGTGCCGCCGTCCGAAGGAGGCAGCTCGACGAGTGGTCTGGCCGCGGCCATCGGGTTGCTCGGACTGATCGCGCTACCGACGGCCGCGGCCCGCTTCACCTCGGGCACCCGCAAGGGCACCGGAGTGGTCGAACCATGAACACCAGCACCACGCGAGCGACGAGGCCATGACGACCTTGATCAGCGAATCGACGCAACCGGTACCCGATCTGCCTCCGGAGCCGCGACAGACCGAAGGGTCGCCCGCCCCGCGGCTCACCCGAGAGGAGGTGGCCGAGGCGGCGCCGGTGCGACGCCCCGGCGTGCTGGTAGTGGTGTGGATGGTGGTCGCCCTCGCCATCTTCGTGCTGGTGCTCTACGTGCTCGAGCCCTTCTTCCAGACCCGCACCCAGGACGAGTTGCTCACGTCGTACCGCGCCGAGCTCACCCAGGCGGCCAACGAGGCCAGCACCGTGCTCGGCGTGACCACGCCCACCAAGGCACCCGAGCTCGGCGCACCGATCGGCATCGTCGAGATCGGTGGGCTGCGGGTGCAGCAAGTGGTGGTCGAAGGCGTCACGCCGTCGCAGACGCAGGCCGGTCCGGGCCACGTGCCGGGCACCGCCGCGCCGGGTCAGCCCGGCAACAGCGCCATCGTCGGGCGGCGGGCGATGTACGGCGGGCCGTTCGGAGATCTCGGCTCGTTGCAGGAGGACGACCCCATCGTCGTCACCACCACCCAGGGCCAGGCGGTGTACGAAGTGGTGAGCGTCGAGCGGCGCACGATCGTCGAGCCGCTCGACGAAGGTTCGACCGGCGCCTCGGCCGCCACCGGCGTCACCAACGAAGCACTCGCGGCGGCCGCGGACGACGAGCCGGTCATCACCGTCGACGAGCTCTACGGCCCCACTGCCGACGACCGCCTCACGCTGGTCACGTCCGACAGCGCCCTGCCCTGGAACGCCGACTCGGCAGTCGTCGTCATCGCCGGTCTGGTCGGCCAGCCCTACGAGCCCACCCCGCAGAACGGGCGCACCGACAGCCAGACGGGCCTCGACGGCGACCCGTCGGCGTGGGCGCCGTTCGTGTTGGCGATGGCGGGGCTGGTCGGTTCGGCCGTGGCGGCCGTCTGGCTCTACCGGCGGGTGTCGACGCGAGTGGCCTACCTGCTCACCACGCCCGCCCTCGTGGTGTTCGCCATCCTGGCGGCCGAGACCGCCAGCCATCTCCTGCCCGCCTGGGCCTGAGCACGCAACGGCGGTCGGGCGTACCGTCGCGGCCATGGACTACGACGGCTATGACGCCCTGCGCATCGAGGTGGCCGACGGCATCGCCCGCGCCACCATCGACCACCCGCCCATCAACCTGCTCGACCTCACGCTCATCCTCGAGCTCTACCGCTTCTTCGGCGAGGTGGCGACCGATGAGGACGTGCGGGTCGTCGTGGTCGACTCGGCCGATCCCGAGTTCTTCGCGGCGCACGCCGACGTCGAGCTCATCAAGAGCCTGCCCACCGACGACGTGACGCTGCACGACCAGCTCTCGACGTTCCACACGATGGTCGAGCAAGTGCGCACCATGCCCAAGGCCACCATCGCCGTCGTCGAGGGCATCGCACGAGGCGGAGGCAGTGAGTTGCTGCTCGCCTTCGACATGCGCTTCGCGGCCCTCGGTCGAGCGGTGCTGGCCCAACCCGAGGTGGCCGTCGGCATCATCCCGGGCGGTGGCGCCACCCAACGGCTGCCCGGCTTGGTCGGACGGGGCCGAGCCCTCGAGATCGTGCTCGGCTGCGACGACATCGACGCCGAGACGGCCGAGCGTTGGGGCTACGTCAACCGGGCCCTGCCGCCGGACGAGCTGCGCCCGTTCGTCGACGCGCTGGCCGCCCGCATCGCCTCGTTCCCGGCGTCGGCGGTCGCCCGGGCCAAGCAGGCGGTCGACGCCGCGCTCGGCGATGTGGTGCCGGGTCTGCTCGTGGAGGACCAACTGTTCCGCCAGTCGCTGGGCGACCCGGCCGCGCACGAGCGCATGTCGGCGTTCCTGGCCGCTGGCGGCCAGACCCGCGAGGTCGAGCGCCTCGGCTTCCCCACCTGACCCCTGCCCTCCTTCAGCAATCGTTCTGGCTGGTCAAACCCGCACCAGGGTGCGGGTCTGACCAGCCGGAAGGGCAACTACGTGCTGGGCGCCGCCAGGGAGGCGGCGTTGGCGTACATCACCTTCTCGACGTCGCTCTGCTCGAAGCCGGCGTCGGCCAGGTCGTCGACATACGACAGCGGTTCGGCCAGCCCTTCGGCGTGCGGGAAGTCGGAGCCGAAGATGATGCGGTCGATGCCGATGATCTCGCGCAGCTCGGTGAGGTTGTCCTCGTAGAAGGGGGCCACCCACACGTGCCGGCGGAACGTGTCGCGAGGATCTTCGTCCCACATCGGCCGGCGCATGTTCCACACCTTCTTCAACTTGCCGAACAGCGGCCGCACCCACTCGGCGCCGTTCTCGATGGTGGCCACCCGGATGTTGGGGAATCGGGCGAACACACCGTCGGCGATGAGCGACGCGATGGTGTCGCTGATCGGCGACATGGTGAGCAGCTGGAACAGCGCGGGCAGTCGGAAGGCCTGGAAGTCGGGATCGACGCCCCACCGCTCGAGCATGAAGCCGTAGCCCGCGTCGCCGGCGTGGAAGGCAACGGTGATGCCGGCTTCGTCGACCCGGGCCCAGAACGGGTCGTGGTCGGGATGCCCGAACGAGCGAAAGCCGGTGGCGCTCTCGATGGGACCGGGCCGCATGTTGATGATGCGGGCGCCCTGCTCGATCACGAAGTCGAGCTCGGCCACCGCCCAGTCGACATCGGCCAACGTGAGATAGGGCGCGGCGAACAGGCGGCTCTCGTAGTCGTAGGTCCAGTCGTCGAGCAGCCAGCGATTGAACCCGGCGAACGCCGCCAACAGTGCGGGGCGGTCGTTGCTGAGCGCGCCCTCCATGCCGACACCGAGTGTGGGGAACAAGAACGCGCCGTCGAGGCCCTGCTCGTCCATCACCTTCACGCGCGCGGCCGGGTCGCGGTAGGCAGGGCTGATCGGGTCGAGCTCGCCGAACGCCGAGTGCAGGTCGTTGATCGAGGTCTTGCCGCGGAAGTAGTCGATGAGGGCACCGGGCTTCGACACCGGGTCGAACGTGGGGTTGGGGATGAAGCGGTTGACCTTGCCGCCGACGAGCAGCCGGCGCTTGCCCTCGATGTCGGCCCAGCGCATGCAGCGGCTGCGCATCTTGGGGTCGACGTGGCGGATGAACGCGTCTTCGGCCTCGTAGTAGTGGTTGTCGGCGTCGAACGCGTGAGCGGGTCGGGTCAGCACGGTGTTGGTCCTCTCCGGGCGGTGGGGTGGCGGCGTGCGGGTGAGTGGGTCATGCGCTGGCACCCTGGCCGTAGTCGCCGAACGGCTTGTCGCGGTCGGCGAGGGCATCGGTGAGCGCACCCGCCTGCATCCCCGACAGGTACTCGCGCGATGAGCGCTGGTGCAGCCCGAGGGCCAGGATCTCGGAGCCGTAGCGGATGGCGGTGCGGATGCCCATGACCTCCATGGCCCGATGCACCGTGCGCTTGTTGAGCTGCTGGAGATCGGGCGGGATGGCGGCGACCCGTGCGGCCTTCTCGAGCACGCGCTCCTCGAGCTCGTCGGCGGGGTAGGCCCGGTTGGCCCAACCGGCCTCGGCGGCTTCCCCACCGGTGAGGGCGTCGCCGGTGAGCATCTGCTCCATGGCGTTGCGCATCCCCATCATCCACGGGTGGAACTGCATGTCGGGTGTGGTCATGGTGCGGATGGGCGGGTAGCCGATCTGCGCGTCGTCGGCCACGTAGACCAGGTCGCAGGCGGTCGCCAGCTCGCTGCCACCCGCCAGGCACCAACCATGCACCTGGGCGATCACCGGCGTGGCCAGGTCCCAGATGTCGAACCAACCGGCCACCACATGACGCGGCCACTGGCCGTCGCCGCCGGTGGTGAACCACGGCTGGGGATCGGCCGGATCGGGGCGCAGGTCGTAGCCCGCGGAGAAGCACGTGCCGGCTCCCCGGATGATCATCACGTGCACGTCGGCATCGCGGTCGCCGGCGTGCAGGGCCTCGAACAGCTCGCTTCGCAGCCGGTTGCTCAGCGCGTTGCGCTTTTCGGGCCGGTTGAGCGTGAGGCGACGAACCTGCGGCGCCGGGTCGTCGACGAGCACCAGCGGTTGGTCGCTCATTGAGGTCTCCAGAGGTGGACGGCGAGCGTTGGTCACCCTATCTGAGGCCCCGTCAGGCCACCCGAGGCTCGACCTGCCGTCTAGGGTTCGACAATGCTGAACGATGCCATCGGCGGGCTGTTGCCGTCGGCGGTAGCGGTCGCCCTCAGCCCCATCCCGATCGTCGCGGTGATCTCGATGCTCGCCACGCCCCGGGCTCGCACCAACGGACCGGCGTTTGCCGTCGGTTGGGTGGCCGGGCTGGTCGTCGTGAGCGTGGTCGTGCTGGCGGTCGCCGGTGGCGCCGACGACCCCGACAGCACGACGGCCACCACCGTCAACTGGGTGCAGGTCGGCCTCGGGGCGTTGTTGCTGGCACTGGCCGCCAAGCAGTGGCGCAAGCGCCCGAAGAAGGGCGAGCAACCCGAGATGCCCGCCTGGATGACGACGATCGACGGGTTCGGCGCAGGCAAGTCGCTCGGCTTCGGGGTGGTGCTGTCGGCCGCCAACCCGAAGAACCTGGCCCTCACCATGGCCGCCGCCGTGTCGATCGCGCAGGCGGGGTTGAGCACGGGCGACGAAGCCATCGCGGTGGCCGTGTTCGTGGCGATCGGCTCGATCACCGTGGCCGGCGCCGTGCTCGCCTACCTCGATGGCGGGCCAACGCGCCGAGCGTCCCTTGGCCTCCCTCAAGGAGTTCATGGCCGATCACAGCAACGTGATCATGATGGTCGTGCTGCTGGTGATCGGCGCCAAGCTGCTCGGCGAGGGCTTCGCCGCCGTCACCTGAGGCGGCCGCTCACGCTGAGCGCCGCACAATTCTCGCTCTGAGTGGTATCGAGGGCGGTCGGCCCGGCGATCTCTGGAGTATCGGCGGCTCGCAGTCGCGACCGTCTGGCGATGCAAAACACTCTCTGGAGGGAGTCACCTATGACACGACTGCTCGCAGTCCTGTCAGCCGCGGTCGTCTTGACCGTCGGCCTCACCGTCGCCGCCACCTCGGCGGGGGCGACCAACATCGGTACGAGGGGTGCACCCCCGGCTCTGGAAGAACCACACCGAGAACTGGGAGGAGTACAGCCCCGCCCGCAAGCTCAAGCAGGACTTCACCTTCCCGGCGGAGCTCGCTGCGTACGGCGAGAAGACCTACCTGCAGGCCCTGCAGGGCGGCGGCGGCAGCGGTGTGGCCGGGGCGACCAAGATCCTGATGCGGGCCTCGGTGGCTGCGTTCCTCAACGCCGCCCACGAGGGACTCGGCTCATCCCTACGCGCCGCTTCGCCGAGCCGTTCAACATCCAGGCTCAGGTGAACGATCGCGCTGGCCTGCCTCGATCGCGACACGATGCTCAGCCTGGCGGCCACGCTCGACGCGGCGAACAACCTCGGCTGCCCGCTCGGGCACGAGACGGCCGCGGCCTTGCCGTACGCCCCTTCGATGATGAGAGACGCTTCGACGCCTTGCCCTTGGCCTTCGCCTGGCCACCTTTCGCCGCGCGAGTGTGCGAGGCGCTCCTTGCGGAGCTGGTCGGCGCTGGCCTGAGCCACCTTCGCCAGCTTGGCGCTCACCCGGCCCGCGCGTCCTCGAACAGCTCGGCCTTGCGGGCGGTGCGTTGGTGGGTGGCCTGCTTCCCCTTGGTCGTGTCCCGCTTCACCTGGGCGCTCGCCCGCCGGCGATAGAGCTTCGAGTACTTGTTGCGAGCCCGCCGCACTCGGGTGTGCAGCTCGACGAGATCGTCTTCGCTCTTCTTGCGCAGCCGAGCGGGCTCGGTCTCGCGCAGCAGATCCCACTCTGACTGGTTGAGCATGCGACGTAGGGCGTTGTCCATCGGGGGTCCTCGCGTTCGCACCTGCGGCTGGCAGGACGCTGTGGGCTGGCGGTGACCGTAGCCGAGGAGGCCGTGGGCGGCGCCGTCGCACTCCCCCCTTCGACAGCCGGTTAGGAGACCCAGCGCGACGCTCAGAAGAACTGATCGATGAGCACCGGGTTGCCGTCGGGGTCGACCAAGGTGATCGACGCCGCCCCTGTGCTGGAGGGCTCGGGGGCGACGTCCAGTTCCAAACCTGCGTCGCGTAAGTCGCTGCGCGATCTCGCGAACGTCGGTGAACGACTCGAGTCGCTCCATCCGCGGCGTGAGGCCCGGGTTGAACGTGAGCATGTTCGAGTCGAACATGCCGTGGAACAGCCCGAGGGTGGTCTCGCCGTTCTTCAGGATGAGCCAGTTCTGCTCGGCGTCGCCGCCGGTCACCTCGAACCCGAGCGCTTCGTAGAAGCGGCGCGACGCGTCGAGGTCGGCCACCGCCAGCGAGAGCGAGAACACGCCGAGCTCCACCGTGCCGGGAAGGCCGGTCGGTGCCGCCGGCGCAGTCGGCAGGCTGGCTGGATCGAAGCCGCCGTCGTCGTCATCGGCCATCGTCAGCTCTCCGGGGTCATCAGCGAGAAGATCGCACCCTGGGGATCGACCAGGGTGGCCAGGGTGCCGACGCCCGGCATGGGGGTGGGCTCCATGAGCACCTGGGCGCCCAGCTCGCGGCCTTCGCCACGGTGGCGGCGGCGTCGTCGACGTTGAAGTAGACGCCCCAGAAGGCGGGCATGCCCGGCATCGGCGGAGCCATGGCGCCGGCGATGCCGTTCTCGTTGCCGCCCTCGACCTTCAACACGGTGTACTCGCCGCCCGGCATCGGCGCGGTCTCGGCGGTCCACCCGAACACCGCCGAGTAGAAGGGCACCACCGCCGCAGGATCGGGGGTGATGAGCTCGTTCCAGGTGAGGGCGCCGTGCTCGTTGACCACCTCGGCGCCGATGTGCTCCTTGGCCTGCCACAGGCACACCACCGCGCCCGCCGAATCGGTGACCACGGCCATGCGCCCGGCGTCCATGACGTCCATCGGGGGCTGCAGCACGTTGCCACCGGCCGGCCCCACCTTGGCCACGGCGGCTTCGATGTCGTCGACCGTGACGTAGGTGCTCCACACCGGCGGCATGCCCGACGCCGCCATCTCGTCGGACAGCTTCATCATGCCCGCCGCGCTGCGACCGTCCTTGCGGGCCATGGTGTAGTCGTTGCCCGGCTGATCGGTGGGCTCGACGTCGTAGTCCCAGCCGAACAGCTCGGCGTAGAACGACCGTGAAGCGTCGGGGTCGGGGGTGGCCAGGTCGATCCAGCTCGGCACGCCGTGGGGGTAGGAGGTCATCGTGGTCATCGCCCGATCCTTCGCTGTGGTCCGTTCTCCGTGCGCTCGCTCGGTCGTCTGCTCGCGCCGACCGTGCTGCCGAACGTAGTATCTGTTTTTCAACCAATCAATGGATGATTCTCACTCGTGACGCCGACGACGAACACGGAACGAAGGACCTACGGGCAGGCCTGTCCGGTGGCCCACGCCCTCGACCTGGTCGGTGAGCGCTGGACCCTGTTGATCGTTCGCGACCTGATGTTCGGCCCGCTGCGCTTCACCGACCTACGCGAGGGTCTGCCCGGGTTGGCGCCCAACCTGCTGAGTGAGCGGTTGCGCTGGCTCGTCGAGCGGGGGGTGGTCGAGAAGGTCGAGCTCCCGCCTCCGGCGGCGCGCACCGTCTATGCCCTGACCGCTCGCGGTCGTCAGCTCGCGCCCGTGGTCCATGCGCTCGGTCGCTTCGGCGTCGACGACTGGGACGATCCCGACGAGGCTCCGCCGCCCCGCCGGCTGCTGCGCGGCGCGCTGCTCGCCCTCATGAGCCCCGAACGGCTGGGCGCGGCCATCGTGGTCGGCGGTCATCGAGCTGCCCGACGGTGCCATCGGCGTGGCCGTCGGTCCGCGACTCGACGATCAGCCCGCCATCGCCCGACTGCGGCTGTCGGATCCGGCCGGACCCGAGCTGTCCACGCCCGACGTGCGGGTCGTCACCACGTTGGGCACCCTCGTCGAACTCGATCGGGGCGATCTCTCGCTGTCCCGGGCGCGCCGCACCGGCCGGCTGCGCATCGACGGCGCCGACCGGGCGGTGCGCCAGCTCGGTCAGCTGTTCGGCTGGGGTTGACCGCTGGCACGGGGGTTCGGGCGGTGACCGCACCAACCCGGTGGTAAGGCGCTCGTTACCGTGATCGTCCGTCGACTCAGACGGCCCGCATGCGGTTGTTGCGAGCGTTGTGCTCGACCTCGGCCAGGCCCGAGGTGTTCCATGAGCGGCGGGATGTACATGCCGAAGCGGCCCCGCAGACCCTTCTTCAGCCCGTACCAGCCACCGATCGGGTTGCCGGGCGAGCGGCCCCAGGCCTCGACGGTGCCGTGCTTCGCCTCCTTCTGCTCATCGGCCGAGCCGAGCGGCACCCAGTCGCCTTGCTCGTGAGCCAGGCGGCGAGATCCTCGAGACAGCGGGCGTCGTAGAGCAGGACGGTCTTGCCGACCGTGCACACGAGCACGTCGACGCCGTCGCGCAGGTCGCGGTGCATCGTGTAGTCGGAGCTCAGCCGTCGGTCACCAGTCCGGTGAGCACGTCGAGTGGATCGTCGGCCGGCTCGGCGCGCACAACGATCTCCTGCACCAGCTCACGGCCCTCGCCGTAGAGGTCGACGACCGACGACTCACCGCTCGCCCGAGCGACGATGGTGTCGATGCGCCGGTCGGTCTGGCGCACGATGGTGTCGACCCAGCCGTTGAGGCGCCGCCGGCTGAAGCCCGCTCGCACGGCGGCGCGTCGCCGCTTCCAGTCGGCGCCGTCGCTGACGATCAGCGAGGTCGGGCCGACGACGAACCCGAGCACGTTGAAGCGGTGCGCCCAGCGGAACGGGTCGGTCCCCATCGAGAAGAGCTGGCGGAGTGCAACCGGGTCGCCGACGACGGCGAGGCGCATCGGCCCGCCGCCCAGGCCGAAGATCGGCCCGTAGGCGTCACGTAGCTCGTCGAGCACCGGTCGTGGGTCGGACATGAGCCGCTGCATCAGCATCGGCTGCCGGTGTCGAGGTGGGCGGGGCAACGGGCTGCCGTCGCGTGGCTCCATGTTCAGACGCTACGACAGCGATGCCTCACCGGCGGCAGAGACCCATGAGGGTCGCCACCGGCCTGGATGGGGCGAGTGGAGCGGGTGACGGGAATCGAACCCGCGTTCTCAGCTTGGGAAGCTGATGTTCTGCCTCTGAACTACACCCGCAGAGGGGCCACATCCTAGAACTGCCCACTCTCCCTCCCGAAATAGGTGCGTGAAACAACCCAGGCGGTGGTTTCACGCACCGATTTCGGGGAGAGGTCAGGAGCTGGCGGCGAGCTGCTCCTGGCGGTAGGCGTCGCGCTCCTCGGGCGAGCGGGAGAACACCGCCATCAACTCGTTGATCACGTCGTCAGCGTGGAACGGCCGCACCAGGAACCCGTCGGCGCCCGACTCCCAGGCGAACACCCGGTTGGTGGTGGTGCGGGTGAGCAGCACCACCGGCACGTCGGTGATGCCGGCCGTGCGGCGGATGACGTCGAGCAGGTTGATGCCCATGCCGGTGCCGCCGCTGCTGAAGTCGATGAGCACCGCCTTGAACGACGGCTGCGCCCCCACCAACGCGTCGACGGCGTCGTCCGACGAGTGCACCCGGTCGGCCGCCCACCCTGCCGACTCGACGATCCGCGCGATCAGCTCGCACGCGTCGGCGTCGTCGTTGACGACGAGCACCCGCGTGGGCCCCTTGTCGGCTGGCTCACTCTTCGATCGACGTAGCACCGACCTGCTCGCTCTCCTTCTCACCGGATTCGATGGCTTCGAGCACGTGCATGGCGATGTCGGCCACTCGGACCTGGTCCTCGTCGAGGCCCTCGCCCTTCACACCGTCGTCGATCATGATGTAACAGAACGGGCACGCAGTGGCGATCCTGCTGGCTCCCGTGGCGATCAGCTCCTGGCTGCGCTCGACGTTCACCTGCTTGCCGGTGTGCTCCTCCATCCACATGCGAGCACCGCCGGCGCCGCAGCACATGCCCTTGGTGCCGTTGCGGCTGGCCTCCACGATCTCGATGCCGGCGAGCGAGCCGATCACGTTGCGGGGCGACAGGTAGACGTCGTTGTGGCGGCCGAGGTAGCACGAGTCGTGGTAGACGACCCGCTCGTCGAGCCGGGCGCCGTCCATGTCGAGCTTGCCCTGGTCGATCAGCCACTCGAGGAACTGGCTGTGGTGCACGACCTCGTAGTTGCCGCCGAGCTGCGGGTACTCGTTGGCGAGCGTGTTGAAGCAGTGCGGGCACTGCGTGACGATCTTGCGCACGCCCATGCCGTTGAGCGTCTCGATGTTCTGCATGGCCAGCATCTGGAAGATGTACTCGTTGCCCGAACGGCGGGCCGGGTCACCGGTGCACATCTCGGACGGGCCGAGGATGGCGAAGTCGATGTCGGCCCGCTGCATCAGCTTGGCCATCGCCTGGGTGACCTTCTTGTTCTTGTCGTCGAACGACCCGGCGCAGCCGACCCAGTAGAGGTACTCGGCCTCGAGCGGGTCGCTGCCGTCGATGATGGTGATGCCCTCGAGCTTGTCGGCCCAGTCGGCCCGCTCGCCCTGGCTCATGCCCCACGGGTTGCCCGAGTTCTCCATCGACCGGTAGGCGTTGCCCAGCTCGGTGGGGAAGTCCGACTCCATGAGCGACAGGTAGCGCCGCATGTCGAGGATCTTGTCGAGGATCTCGATGTTCACCGGGCAGTTCTCGTCGCACGCCTTGCACGTGGTGCAGGCCCACACCTCTTCGGAGGTGATGCGCTCGAACACCGAGTCGGCGGTGATCTTGATGTCGCCGTCGAGCCCGATGGGGGGCGACACCCACTGCGCACTGGTGGCGGCCATGACCTCGCCCGTCTTCAACACGATCTCGCGCGGGTCGAGCGGCTTGCCGGTGGCGTGCGCGGGGCACACGGCCGTGCAACGGCCGCACATCGTGCACGAGTCGGTGTCGAGCAGCTGCTTCCAGGTGAAGTCCTCGACGGTGGAGGCGCCGAAGCTCTCGAGCTCGGTCTCCATCAGGTTGGGCATCGGCTTCATGGCGCCCTTGGGGCGGTCGCGGTCGCGGAGGTACATGTTGATGGGCGACGTGAACATGTGGCGCAGCATCGTCACCGGCAGGATGGCCAGGAAGGCGAGGAACACCAGCACGTGCAGCACCCACCACACCTGGTGCCAGCCGGCCAGGTTGTCGCTGCCGTCGATGAGCAGGGCGAGCGGATAGCCGATGAACGACCACTTCTCGAAGTCGGGCGTGCCCTCCTCGGCGATGCGGAAGGCCTCGGCGCGCGAAGCCGGTGACCGGCAGCGCCAGCAGGATGCCGAGGATGATGGCGTGCTCGGGCTTCGACTTGATGCGGATGCGGTAGGGGCGCTGGACGTAGCGGCGCACGATGGCCCAGCCCACGCCGATCGTCAGCGCCAGACCGGCAGCATCACCCACGAACGAGTAGCCCTGGTAGACGCGGCCGTTCAGGAACTTGAGGTCTTCGGGCAGCTGGTGGTTGATCTCGAGCACCGTGGTGACGGCCAGCAGGATCAGGAAGCTGAAGTAGATGAGCGAGTGCATGATGCCGGCGGCGGGGTCGCGCAGCAGCGTCTGCATGTAGACGCCGGCGCGGAAGTCGGCCAGGCGGCGCTTCACGTTCTTCGGCGTGGTGGCCCGGTTGTCGGGCTTGCCCCGCTCCCAGTTGCGCGTGCGGTACGAGAACAGCACGGCGCCGTAGAGCAACGCGACCGGCACCACGATGTAGAAGACGACCTTGAACACGCTCGGCATGCCGCCGAAGACCTCGCGGGTCACGGTGCTGTCGTCGTGCCACTGCGTGAGGGTGGCGAGGATGCCGGAGCCCACCGTGATGAGCGCCAGCGCGAGGCCGAGCCCGATGACGGCGTTCGATGCCTTGAAGCGCTTGCCGGTGGCTCTGGCCGTTGGCGTGCTGGTCGGTGTCGGAGTCGCTGGTGGCGGTGCTCATAGCGCTCCCGAAACTACTCGGCACCGCGTCGCAGGTTGAAACGGGAGCGCAGTCAGCCGTAGGCCTTCTGGTCGAGGGCTCGAATGGTCTGCGCCATGGAGGTCATGACCTTGTGGGCCAGCCCGGGCACCTCGTCGAGCACCCCGGTGAACTCGCGTTGGCCGATGACCAGCACCCTCATCGGGCCATCGGCGATCACCGTGGCCGTGCGGTCGCCACCGTCGAGCAGCGCCAGCTCACCGAACTGGTCACCGGGGCCGAGCGAGGCGACCTTGCGGCCGTTGCGCTTGACCGTTGCGGTGCCGTCGAGGATCACGAAGGCCTCGCGACCTCGGCTGCCCTCCTCGACCAGGACACGCCCGGCCTCGACCGAGACTTCGTCGGACGCCCGGGCGATCTTCTGGAGGTCGCGCTTGGAGCACGCCGAGAAGAGCCGCACATTGGCGAGGTGGTCGAGATAGGAGCCGCGAGCCATCGCGTGAGCATAGGTCTCGCGGGTCGGCCGGGTCGGGAACACGTGGACGTCAGGACGATCTGGCGGTTCCCGGCCGGTTCATGGCGGCGAAACAGACTGGAAACGAAGCTTCTTTACGTTCGCCGCCGTGGATGTCGTGCTCCTGCGTTGGCCTCTCGAACGGGAACGTCGTGACCGACTCGAGCGGGAGGGTCGCTTGCGGCTCCTCCTGGTCGAGGGCGACACGGTGGCCCCGACCGCGGCCGACTGCCTCGAGGACTGGATCCGGGTGCCGGCCGACGAGGTCGATGTCCGATCGAGGATCGACGGGCTGACCCACCGGCACAACGCACACCGCAACGATCTGCCCAACCTGGATCGCGACGGCGTGCTGCGTTTCGGTGGGGCGTGGGTTCCCCTCCCGCCGGTCGAGGCCCGCCTCATGGGCGCGCTGGTCGGCCGCTTCGGGGCGGTGGTCAGTCGCGACCAGCTGGCTCGCGCCGGCTGGCCCGAAGGTGCCCCGGGTCGCAACGCGCTCGACGTCCACGTCCTGCGACTCCGTCGTCGGATCTCGCCGCTCGGACTGGCCATCAAGACGGTCCGATCGCGGGGCTATCTGCTCGAGCCGGATGTGTCCGTCGTCGACGGCGGCGGACGCAACGGGTCGTCAGATTCCGGTCAGCAAGCCGTGCGAAATGCGTAACGCAGCTCGTACGGACTCGAAACAGGCCCTTCCTAACGTCAGCAACCGGTCAGCAACGGCCGCATCTCGGCGAGGTCGAGGTCCCATCCAAGGAGGTCATATGCGGAGGAAACTGCTCGTGGGAGCGGGGGTGATCGCGGCGGTGCTCGCGATCACAGCCGTTCCGGCGTTTGCGCAGGAGGCGGAGGAGGTGGTCGAGGAGCCACTGGCGGCCGAAGCGGTGCAGGCGGTCCTCGACAACATCTGGGTGTTGATCGCCGCGGTGCTGGTGATCTTCATGCAGGCAGGCTTCGCCCTCGTCGAGGCCGGCCTCACCCGGGCCAAGAGCGTCGCCAACATCATGATGAAGAACCTGATGGACTTCAGCGTCGGCGTGCTCGCCTTCGCCGCGGTCGGCTTCGCCTTCGCCTTCGGCACCGGCAACGACTTCATCGGCACCAACGGGTTGGTTCCTCGGTAGCAACATCGCCGACAACTACCTGGCCGACGTCTATGCCAACCTGACGCCTGCCGACGTTCTTCATCTTCCAGGTGGCGTTCGCCGCCACGGCGGCCACCATCGTGTCCGGGGCCATGGCCGAGCGCACCAAGTTCAAGAGCTACATGATCTACAGCTTCTTGATCACGGCCATCGTCTACCCGATCGTCGTCCACTGGACCTGGGGTGGCGGCTGGCTCTCGACAGCTCGACACGCCCTACATCGACTTCGCCGGGTCGAGCATCGTGCACATGATCGGTGGCGTCGCGGCCATGGTCGGTGCCGCGTTCCTCGGGCCTCGCATCGGCAAGTACGGACCCGACGGCAAGCCGCGGGCCATCCCGGGCCACTCGATCCCGTTCGCCATCATCGGCGTGTTCATCCTGCTTGATCGGCTGGTTCGGGTTCAACCCCGGCTCCGAGCTCGCAGCGGACGGCACGATCGTGCCCGCCATCGCGGTCACCACGGTGCTGGCCGGTGCGGCCGGTGGCGTCGTCGGCCACTGCTCTGACCTGGATCAAGAGCGGCAAGCCCGACGTGGCCATGGCCGGCAACGGTGTGCTCGCCGGTCTGGTCGGCATCACCGCCGGCTCGCGCCCACGTCAGCAACTGGGGCGCGGTCATCATCGGCTTCGATCGCCGGGCTCATCGTGGTCGTTCGCGGTCTTCTTCTTCGATCGGATCAAGATCGACGACCCGGTCGGCGCGGTGTCGGTGCACGGCGTCTGTGGTGCGTGCGGCACGTCTCGCGGTCGGCCTGTTCGCCACCACGTCGGGGTCGCCCCTCGGTGAGGACTCGGTGGACGGGCTCTTCTACGGCGGTGGCGCCGACCAGCTGGTCACCCAGGCCATCGGCGTGGTGGCCATCGCCGCCTTCGTCGCCAGTCGCCATGGCGATCGTCTTCGCCGGCCATCAAGTACACGATCGGCCTCCGGGTTCCGGAGAACGAGGAGATCGAAGGACTCGACGTGCACGAGCACGGCTACCCGGGCTACGGCCCCGACATCCTCGCTGGTGCCAGCGCCGACAGCCTCGTCGGTTCGATGGCCCCCGTGGGCGCAGGAAAGTAGGCAACCATGCAACACCTCATCACGGCCATCATCAGGCCTCACTCCCTCGACGCGGTGAAAGAAGCCGTGCGAGGCGTGGGGGTGCTGGGTATCACCGTCACCGAGGTCAAGGGGTTCGGTCGCCAAGGCGGCCACACCGAGACCTATCGCGGTGCGGAGTACACCATCGACTTCCTGCCCAAGGTCAAGCTCGAGCTGCTCGTCCCCACCGAGGACGCCGACAAGGTCGCTGACGCGATCGTGCAGGCGGCCCAGACGGGGAAGATCGGCGACGGCAAGATCTGGGTGGCACCGGTCGACCGGGTCATCCGCATCCGCACCGGCGAGATGGGAGACGACGCCCTCTAGCCAGCGCGGGCAACCCGCTCTTCAGAGACCGAAAGAGGTGCGGCCGCCGGCCGCACCTCTTTCGCGTCCGGACTCGCCTCGTCGGTGGGTCGTCCCGGACCCATCGCCCACCCCACCCCAACGATCCAAATTGGTGCGTGAAACAACCGGATGGGTTGTTTCACGCACCAATTTCGGCAGTGGGTGAGGCGAGGCGGGGCCGGACGGGGTCAGCCGGGGTCAGCCGGGGTCAGCCGGCTTGGCGGGCGACGGCCTCGGCCGCGGCCTTGGCCGCCTCGACGTCGCCGACGATGCGGTCGAGCACCGGCATGGTCTCGACCGGGCGGAAGCTCTCGTCGAGCTCGTAGCGGATGGGCTTGCCGGTGGGCAGGTTGAGCTCGGCGATGTCGTCGTCGGAGATGCCGTCGAGATGCTTCACCAGTGCCCGCAGGCTGTTGCCGTGGGCGGCCACCAGCACGCAGGCCCCGCTGCGGAGATCGGGCACGATGGCGTCGAACCACCACGGCAACATGCGGGTCACCACGTCCTTCAGGCACTCCGAGGCGGGCAGCACATCGGGCGCCAGCGACGCGTAGCGAGGGTCGAAGCGGGGATGGCGCTCGTCGTCCCAGTCGAGGGGTGGTGGCGGGATGTCATAGCTGCGCCGCCACTCGAACACCTGGTCCTTGCCGTACTGCTCGGTGGTCTGCTTCTTGTCCTTGCCCTGCAGGTCGCCGTAGTGGCGTTCGTTGAGCCGCCACGACCGGCGCACCGGGATCCAGAGCCGACCCATGGCGTCGAGAGCCAGGTCGGCGGTGCGGATGGCCCGCACCTGCAGCGAGGTGTGCACCACGTCGGGCAGCACGCCGGCGGCGAGCAGGGCCTCGCCGCCCTCGACGGCCTCGGTCCGCCCCTGCTCCGACAGGTCGCTGTCGAACCAGCCGGTGAACAGGTTCGCCTTGTTCCACTCGCTTTGGCCGTGACGGAGCAGCACCAACGTGTAGGTCATGGCCGCACAGTACCGAAACCCCTGCAATTCCCGGGAATGCAGATCGCCGCTTCGAAGTTGATACTGCCACGCTCAACTTTTATCCTTGAGCGCTGACAGGTCTCAGGTGGTTCGCCACCTCCCCCGTACAGAACACGAATCTCCACAACGGAAGGAACACCACCATGCCCAAGGCCGTCGGTATCGACCTCGGCACCACCAACTCCGTCGTCTCGGTCCTCGAGGGCGGCGATCCGGTCGTCATCCCCAACGCCGAGGGCTCGCGCACGACGCCCTCGGTGGTCGCCTTCGCCAAGAACGGCGAGGTCCTCGTGGGCGAGGTGGCCAAGCGCCAGGCCATCACCAACCCCGATCGCACGATCCGCTCGGTCAAGCGCCACATGGGCACCAACTGGACGATCGACATCGACGGCAAGGCCTACACGCCCCAGGAGATCTCGGCCCGCGTGCTCATGAAGCTCAAGCGCGACGCCGAGGCCTACCTCGGCGACACCGTGACCCAGGCGGTCATCACCGTGCCGGCCTACTTCGACGACGCCCAGCGCACCGCCACCAAGGAGGCCGGCGCGGTCGCGGGCCTCGAGGTGCTGCGCATCATCAACGAGCCCACCGCGGCGGCGCTGGCCTACGGCCTCGACAGCGAGGGCACCGACCAGACCATCCTCGTCTTCGACCTCGGCGGCGGCACCTTCGACGTGTCGGTGCTCGAGATCGGCGACGGCGTGTTCGAGGTGAAGAGCACCCACGGCGACACCAACCTCGGTGGCGACGACTGGGACGAGCGGGTCATCGACTGGCTCGTCGACAGCTTCAAGGGCGACCACGGCGTCGACCTCTCGAAGGACAACATGGCCATGCAGCGGCTCAAGGAAGCCGCCGAGAAGGCCAAGATCGAGCTGTCGCAGGTGCAGTCCACGCAGATCAACCTGCCCTTCATCACCGCCACCGCCGAGGGTCCGCTGCACCTCGACGAGCAGCTCACCCGGGCCAAGTTCCAGGAGCTCACCGCCGATCTGCTCGAGCGCTGCAAGACGCCGTTCGAGCAGGCCATCAAGGACGCCGGGCTCAACAAGGGCGACATCGACCACGTCGTCCTCGTGGGTGGCTCCACCCGCATGCCCGCAGTGGTCGACCTGGTCAAGGAGATGACCGGCAACGACCCGCACAAGGGCGTCAACCCCGACGAGGTCGTGGCCGTCGGCGCCGCCGTGCAGGCCGGCGTGCTCAAGGGCGAGGTCAAGGACGTCCTGCTGCTCGACGTCACGCCGCTGTCGCTCGGCATCGAGACCAAGGGCGGCGTGATGACCAGGCTCATCGAGCGCAACACCACCATCCCGACCCGGCGCACCGAGGTGTTCACCACCGCCGAGGACAACCAGCCGTCGGTCGAGATCCACGTGCTCCAGGGCGAGCGCGAGATGGCGCAGTTCAACAAGACGCTCGGCAAGTTCCAGCTCGTCGACCTGCCGCCGGCGCCCCGTGGCGTGCCCCAGATCGAGGTCACCTTCGACATCGACGCCAACGGCATCGTGCACGTGTCGGCCAAGGACCGGGCCACCAACAAGGAGCAGTCGATGACCATCACCGGTCAGTCGTCGCTCGACAAGGACGCCATCGACCAGATGGTGAAGGACGCCGAGGCCCACGCCGAGGAGGATCGCCAGCGCAAGGAGGAGGCCGAGGTCCGCAACAAGGCCGACACGCTCGTCTACCAGACCGAGAAGCTGCTCAAGGAGCAGGGCGACAAGATCTCGGCCGACGAGCGCACCAAGGTCGAAGAGCCGCTGGCCGAGCTCAAGACCGCACTCGGTGGCAGCGACATCGAGGCCATGCGCACCGCGACCGAGCGACTGATGAACGCCAGCCAGGAGTTCACCCAGAAGCTCTACGAGCAGGCCGCGGCCGACGACGCAGCAGGCGTCCGCAGCGTGCCTCGGCGCCGAACGACGACGAGGTCGTCGACGCCGAGATCGTCGACGACGAGGAGAAGTGATGTCGGGGGTGGACAACGGCACGCCCGAGGGTCCACTCGCTCCCGACGAGGCGGTCACCGACGACGAGTTGCTCGAGGCAGCCGCGGTCGCAGAAGGCGACCCGGCTGCCGACGGCGACACCGACGACGAGGAGCTCTTCGTCGACGGCACCGTCGGCCGATCCGACCTCGCCGCCGAGCGCGACGAATACCTCGACGCGCTCCGCCGGGTGAAGGCCGAGTTCGACAACTACAAGAAGCGCACGTCGCGCGAGCGCGTCGAGTTGGCCGACCGCGCCAACGCTCAGCTCGCCGACAAGCTCCTTCCCGTCCTCGACGCGTGCGACGCCGCGGTCGAGCACGGAGCCGACGGCGTCGAGCCCATCTCGAAGTCGCTGGTCGACGTGCTCGAGAAGGAGGGCCTCGAGCGCATGGATCCCGTCGGCGAGCCCTTCGACCCCAACCTGCACGACGCCGTCATGCACGAGCAGGGCGACGGCGGTGACGCCGTGGTCGTCGAGAGCTTCCGCACCGGCTACCTCTGGAAGGGCCAGGTCCTCCGTCCGGCGATGGTGAAGGTCAGGGGCTGACCGACCACATGGCGCCGCAGCGAGAGTGGTTCGAGAAGGACTACTACAAGGTCCTCGGCGTGTCCGAGAAGGCCACGCAGAAGGACATCACCAAGGCCTACCGCAAGCTCGCACGCGAGCTGCACCCCGACGCCAACCCGGGCGACGCCTCGGCCGAGGAGCGCTTCAAGGAGGTCTCGGCCGCCTACGACGTGGTGGGCGACGAGGCCAAGCGCAAGGAGTACGACGAGGTCCGCACCCTCGGGCCCATGGGCGGCATGGGCTTCGGTGGCGCGCCCGGTGGCCCCGGAGGGGCCACCTTCAACTTCGACCCCGGCGACCTCGGCGATCTGTTCGGTGGCCTGTTCGGTCGTGGCCGTCGCGGCCCGGGAGCGGCTCGCGGGGCCGGCCCGCAACGCGGCGCCGACCTCGAAGCCGAGCTGCACCTGCCGTTCCGCGAGGCGGCCGCGGGGGTCACCACCTCGCTGCACCTCACCAGTGACGCGCCGTGTTCGACGTGCCACGGATCGGGCGCGCGGCCGGGCAGTGCTCCTCAGGTGTGCCCCCAGTGCGGCGGTCGAGGGGTGCTCGACGAGAACCAGGGCATGTTCTCGTTCAGCACGCCCTGCCCGAACTGCGCCGGTCGGGGCTCGGTGGTCACCGACCCGTGCCCCACCTGCTCGGGCTCCGGTGTCGAACGCCGACCCCGCGAGGTCAAGGTGCGCATCCCCGCCGGTGTCAGCGACGGGCAACGCATCCGGCTCAAGGGCCGAGGCGGTCCGGGGCGCAACGGCGGTCCGCCCGGCGACCTGCTCGTGCTCGTGCACATCGAGCCCGATCCCCTCTTCGGGCGCGACGGCCAGCACCTCACGCTCACCGTGCCCGTCACCTTCGCGGAGGCGGCGCTCGGCACGAAGGTGTCGGTGCCCACCCTCGGCGACAAGCCGGTCACGTTGAAGATCCCGGCCGGCACCCCGTCGGGCAAGGTGTTCCGGGTCAAGGGCCGTGGGGTCGAGTCGAAGAAGGGCAAGGGCGACCTGCTCGTCACCGTGCAGGTGGCGGTGCCCAAGTCGCTGTCCGACGAGCAACGCCAGGCCGTCGAGGCGCTGGCGGCGGCCACCACCGAGTCTCCGCGCCAGCACCTGGGTGTGTGAGCGATGATGGTCGACGGGGTGAGCGGATGAGCATGGGTCAGGGGCACACCGACAGGTCCGAGACGATGGCGGTCTACGTCATCTCGGTCGCGGCCGAGCTGGCCGGCGTGCACCCGCAGACCCTGCGCATCTACGAGCGCAAGGGCCTGGTCGAACCCGCCCGCACCCGGGGCGGCAGCCGCCGCTACAGCGATGCCGACATCAACCTGTTGCGCCGCATCCAGGACCTCACCGACGAGGGCCTCAACCTGGCGGGCGTGAAGCGGGTGCTCGACCTCGAGGCCGAGCTGCATCGGTTGCGCAGCGAGCTCGACCGCTCGCGCGCCGAGGCCCATCAGGCGGTCGAGCGCACCCACAAGCAGTACCGGCGCGACCTCGTGCCGGTGCGGCAGGCCCTGGTGCGCTTCGGCGAGTCCCGCCGGGTGTTCGAGCGCGACTGAGCCACCCGCTGCCGCCTCTCCGAAACTGGTGCGTGAAACAACCCATGTGGTTGTTTCACGCACCGATTTGGGGCGGCTTGCGCGACGATGGCCGGCCCGTTCGGACCGGCCATCGCACGCGTGTGATGAGTCGTCGGCTCAGAGGAAGCCGTTCTCCTCCAGCCACGAGGTGGCGATGTCGGAGGCGCTCTCCTTGTCGACGTCGTACTGCTTGTTCATGTCGGTCAGCGCCTCGGTGGTGAGCTTCGCGCTGATGCTGTTGACCAGATCGGCCATGTCGTCGCCATAGGCGTCGACCAGCCCTTGCGTCACGACCGGGACGATGTTGTCGGCCGCCAGCATGGTCTGGTCGTCCTCGAGCAGCACCCATTCGTTCTCGACGATGCGACCGTCGGTCGAGAAGAGCACAGCCACGTCGATCTCACCGTTGGTGAGCGCCGTCGCGATCACGCCCGTGTCGAGGCCGGTGAAGTTGGCCGAGAAGTCCACCCCGTAGACCTCTTGCAGGCCGGGGATGCAGAACGGGTTGGTCTCGCAGTCAGCCGGTCCACCGAGGCTGAGGTCTCCACCCTTTTCGGCCAGGTCGCTCAGCGTGGTGATGCCCAGCGACTCCGACGTCTCCTTGGTGATGACGAACGCGTTGGTGTCGACGCCGGGCGCCGGTTCGAGCGCGACCAGCCCCAACGGCTCGAGTGCGGTTTGCAGCAACCCGAGCGTCTCGTCGACGTCGCTGGTCGCCTCACCGGCCTGCTCGTTCAGGAACTCGAGCATCGATGCCACGTACTCCGGCGCGAAGTTGATCTCGCCGGACTCGAACGCCGCGATCTCGATGTCGCGGAAGCCGCCGAGCGACTGCTGGCGTACGTCGTAGCCGTTCGCCGCGAGCGCCTGGCCGTAGATCTCGGCCAGGATCGCCGACTCACCGAAGTCCTGCGCACCGATGACGATCTGGGGACCGCTCGGTACCGAGCCCCCCGTGGTGCCTTCGGTGCTGGTGTCACCGTCGTCATCGTCGCTGCACGCGGCCGCGAAGATCGCCATGACGGCCAAGAGGGCGATGAGCCATCTCGCTTTGGTTCGCATGTATTCCTCCCCGAGCGCAAAGTGCGCCCTGCCTGTTGTCCGGGCGCGGCGCGCCCGGTGTTGCTGATCCCGCGACGCTCACGCGCCTCGGGTTGATACTGCGCCCTCCAGAGGCACAGCCGACTCCGTCGCTTCGTCCCCTGCCGGGCGCACCGGGCGGGAGCGACGCGTCGAGCGCGACTCCCACGGTGCAACCAGACGGACGAGAAGCGAGAAGGCGATCTCGGTGATGATGGTGAGCAGTGCGACGAACACCGCACCGGTGACGATCTTGCCGTCGTTCTGTTGGGCGAAGCCCTCGAAGATCAGCGTGCCGAGGCACTGGAAGCCCACCCAAGCGCCGAGGGTGGCGGTGGCCACCACCTGCACGGCGGACACGCGCACCCCGGTGATGATGAGCGGAAGGGCGATGGGCGTCTCGACCCGCAGCACGACCTGACGGCGCGCCATCCCCATGCCCGCCGCCGCTTCTTTGATGTCGCCCTCGACCTCGCGCACACCGGTGTAGGTGTTGGTGAACATGGGCGGGATGGCGAGCAGCACCAGGGCCACGAACGTGGGCCATACGCTCAGGCCCCGACCCCATCCGCTGAAGAGGCTGAACGCCAGTACCAGCACGGCGAACGAGGGCAGCGCCCGCCCGATGTTGACCACCGCAGCGGTGGCGGCGCCGCCCCGTCGCGCCCGGCCTACCGCGACGCCGAGCGGGATGGCCACCAACGCGCCTGCGACGGTGGCCATGAACGAGATGCGGATGTGGTTCCAGGTGAGGAAGAGCAGCCCTTTCGGGCCGGTCCAGTTGGACGCCGTGGTCACGTACGACCAGAAGTCGTCGAGGGCGCTCATCGGGTCCGCCGCCGCTCGGTCGACCACGGGGTGAGCGCTCGCTCCACGCCGAGCAGCACCACGTCGATCACGACGGCCAGCGCGATCGACAGCGTGGCACCCACCATGATCGGGGTGGTGAAGTCACGGCTCAGTCCGTCGAGGATGAACACGCCGTAGCCGCCCGAGCCGACGAGGGCGGTGACCGTGACGAGCCCGATGATCGTCACCGAGGCGATGCGCAGCCCGGCGATGATCGTCGGGGTGGCCAACCGCAGATCGACCGAGAGGAAGCGCTTGGTGCGGCTGAAGCCCATGCCGTCGGCCGCCTCCTTCACAGCTGCGGGCACGCCGTCGATGCCGGCCACGATGTTGCGCACCAGGATCAGCAACGTGTAGCTGACCAGTCCGATCTCGGCGGTGGTGAAGGTGAGGCCGGTGATGGGGACCAGGAAGGCGAAGAGGGCCACGCTCGGTATGGAGTAGAGCAGGCCGGTCACCCAGGTGATCGGCGCGTAGCTGCGGCGCCAGCGCAGCGCGATCAGCGAGAGGGCGGTGGCGATGACCAGTCCGATGCCGAGGGCCACGCCGGTGAGCTGCAGGTGCTCGACCGTGCGGTCGACGATCTCGTCGGTGTTGCGACCGACCCAGTCCCACCAGATCAGCGAGTCGGGCCCGTTGGCGACGATCGTCGAAGGGGCCGATGACCAGATCACTGGACCCCCTCGCTGATCTGATCGATGGTGAGCATGCCGAGGTAGGTCTGGTCGTCCTCGAGCACCACCGCCACCCGGGTCTGAGAGGTGACGAGGATGTCGAGTGCCTCGAGCAACGGGGTGTCGCGACGGACGCTGGCGCGAAAGCGCTCGCGCCGGGCCTCGCCGACCGTGGCCACGCCGTCGAGGTCGTGTTCGGACACCCAGCCGAGGAGTTGGTCACCGTCGGTCACGCCGACCCAGTCGAAGCCCCAGGCGGTCATCACCGCTTTGGCTTCCTCGGGTGCGGCGTCGACCGTCACCACGGCGCCGTCGGTGAGGCCGACGTCGCTCACGCGCAACAGGGCCATGCGCTTGAGCCCGCGACCTGTGCCGAGGAACTGCTCGACGAACTCGTTGGCGGGCGCGGCCAGCAGATCGGTCGGAGGGCCGTACTGCTCGAGCACACCACCGACGTTGAGGATGGCGATGCGGTCACCGAGCTTGATCGCCTCGTCGATGTCGTGGGTGACGAGCACGATCGTCTTGTTGAGCCGGCTCTGCAGCGCGAGCAGCTCGTCCTGCAGATGGGCGCGCACGATGGGGTCGACGGCGCTGTAGGGCTCGTCCATCAGCATCACTGGTGGATCGGCCGCCAGGGCGCGCGCCACACCGACGCGTTGCTGCTGGCCTCCCGACAGCGCCGAGGGATAGCGGTCGAGCATGTCGTCGTCGAGCCCGACCAGCGTGGTGAGCTCGCGGACGCGGTCCTCGATGCGCTTCTTGTCCCATCCGAGCAGCTTCGGGACGGTGCCGATGTTGGCGCGGATGGTGCGGTGCGGGAACAGTCCGGTGTGCTGGATCACGTAGCCGATTCGCCGCCGCAACTCGTCGACCGGCTGCTCGTGGATCTCGACGCCCTCCACGACGATGCGTCCCGATGTCGGCTCGATGAGCCGGTTGATCATCTTCAGGGTGGTGGTCTTCCCGCACCCCGACGGGCCCACCAACGCGGTGATCGAGCCTTCGGGTACATCGAGGTCGAGATGGGTCACCGCAGGCTGCGAGGCGCCCGGGAAGACCTTCCCCACCCCTTCGAGCGCGATCGCCGCCTGCGGGCCGGACATCGGTCAGTCGTGCCCGAAGCTCGCGGCGACCCACTCGGGGTCGCGGACCGAGGGGAGCCGAAGACAGTCCTTCCACACGATTGTCACGCAGCCCCCCTTCTGTCAGCGTCACCGTATCGGGCCAAGGAAGATTCGCCTGTACCCACCGTCGACCCGGGGATGCCCAGGGAGGAAACCGGGCGATCCCGGAATAAAGTTGACAATCAGATTGTCAACTTTCTTGTACTGATCCCGAGCGAGGAGTCTGCTCTCCGCCCATGGCACTCGATCCGAACCGCTGGACCCTGAAGACCCAAGAGGCCTTCAACACCGCCGTCGAGCTGGCGCGCACCAACAGCAACCCCGAGGTCACCCCCGACCACCTGCTGCTGGCGCTCATCGGCCAGTCCGAGGGGGTCGTGCTCCCGATCCTGCAGAGCGTGGGCACCGCACCGCTCGCGTTGCGCAACCAGGCCGAGGAGGCGGTGGGTCGCCTGCCGAAGGCCTACGGCGGTGAGTCGCGTCTCGGACGCGAGGTGAGCGCGGTGCTCGACGAGGCCGATCGCCAGCGGGCCGACCTGCACGACGAGTACCTCTCCACCGAGCACCTGCTGCTGGCGCTGGCCGACAAGGTCGGGGCCAGTCGCGAGGACCTGCTCGTCGCCCTCCAGAAGGTGCGGGGCAGCCACCGGGTCACCAGCCAGAACCCCGAAGAGCAGTATCAGGCCCTCGAGAAGTACGGCCGCGACCTCACCGAGGCGGCGCGAGCCGGCCGCATCGACCCGGTGATCGGCCGAGACGAGGAGATCCGCCGGGTGATCCAGGTGCTCAGCCGCCGCACCAAGAACAACCCCGTGCTCATCGGTGAGCCCGGTGTCGGCAAGACGGCCATCGTCGAGGGGCTGGCCCGGCGCATCGTCGAAGGTGACGTGCCGGAGGGGCTGCGCAACAAGCGACTGATCGCGCTCGACCTCGGCTCGTTGGTGGCGGGCGCCAAGTACCGCGGCGAGTTCGAGGAGCGGCTGAAGGCGGTGCTGAAGGAGATCACCGACTCCGAGGGCGAGGTCATCACCTTCATCGACGAGATGCACACCATCGTCGGTGCCGGTGCGGCCGAAGGGGCCATGGACGCCGGCAACATGATCAAGCCCATGCTGGCGCGCGGCGAGCTGCGTCTCGTCGGTGCCACCACCCTCGACGAGTACCGCAAGTACGTCGAGAAGGACCCTGCGCTCGAGCGGCGGTTCCAGCAGGTCTACGTCGGTCAACCGTCGGTCGAGGACACCATCGCCATCCTGCGCGGGCTCAAGGAGCGCTACGAGGTGCACCACGGCGTGCGCATCCAGGACGCCGCGTTGGTGGCCGCCGCCATCCTCTCCGACCGCTATCTCACGGGTCGCTTCCTGCCCGACAAGGCCATCGACCTGGTCGACGAGGCCGCGTCGAAGCTGCGCATCGAGATCGACTCGCTGCCCACCGAGATCGACATCGTCGAGCGGCGCATCCGCCAGCTCGAGATCGAACGCGTCGCGCTCGCCAAGGAGACCGATGCCGCATCGGTCGAGCGGCTGGCCGCACTCGACCAGGAGCTGGCCAACCTGCGCGAGCAGATCGCCGGTATGAAGGCGCACTGGCAGGCCGAGAAGGACGCCATCACCCAGATCCAGGCGTTGAAGGAGCAGCTGGAGCACAAGCGGCTCGAGCTCGAGCGCGAAGCCGATCTCGAGAAGGCCGCCGAGATCCGCTACGGGCAGATCCCTGAGCTCGAGCGCCAGGTCGCCGAGGCCGGCAAGCGGCTCGACGAGCTGCAGGCTCAGCAGAAGATGCTGAAGGAAGAGGTCGACGAGGAAGACGTGGCCGAGGTCGTCAGCAAGTGGACCGGCGTGCCGGTCAGCCGGCTGGTCGAAGGTGAGATGGCCAAGCTGGTCCGCCTCGAAGACGTCCTCCACGAGCGGGTCATCGGACAGGACGACGCGGTCGTGGCTGTCGCCAACGCCATCCGCCGCAGCCGGGCCGGGCTGTCCGATCCGCACCGACCGATCGGCTCGTTCCTGTTCCTCGGACCCACCGGCGTGGGCAAGACCGAGCTCGCCCGCTCGCTCGCCGACTTCCTCTTCGACGACGAGCGCGCCATGGTGCGCATCGACATGTCGGAGTACATGGAGAAGCACGCGGTGAGCCGTCTCATCGGCGCGCCGCCCGGCTACGTGGGCTACGAGGCCGGCGGCCAGCTCACCGAGGCAGTTCGTCGCCGTCCCTACGCCGTGGTGCTGCTCGACGAGATCGAGAAGGCCCACCCCGACGTGTTCAACGTGCTGCTGCAGCTGATGGACGACGGCCGGCTCACCGATGGGCAGGGCCGCACCGTCGACTTCACCAACGTGGTGTTGATCATGACGTCGAACCTCCCCGGCGACCCGCGCACCTTCTTCAAGCCCGAGTTCGTCAACCGCATCGACGACATCGTGCGGTTCCGCGAGCTCACCGAGGCCGATCTGCGCCGCATCGTCGACATCCAGCTCGGCGCCCTCGTCGAGCGGGTGGCTGCTCGTCGCATGCACCTCGAGTTCTCCGACGAGGCGCTCGACGCCCTGGCGAGGGAGGGCTTCGACCCTGCCTACGGGGCGCGACCGCTGAAGCGGGTGATCCAGCGCGAGATCAGCGACCACCTGGCGCTCGCGCTGCTCGAGGGCCACTACGTGGAGGGCGACACGATCCGGGTCGAGCTCGACGACGACGGCTCGATCGTGCTGCGTTGAACGGCTGACCACGAAGAGTCCGGTGAATGAACCGTACAACGTGAAAATGTACGAAACGACTAGTCCATATGGCTCAGCGTGGTCACGTCCCTTGCCAATCACACGCTGAGTGGTTAGCTTCGCACTCCGTCGGCATGTGGCGTGTCGGCATGGGGAAGCGTTGATCCACAGGCTTGCATTGGTCGCTTGAGCCTGGGGGGAGCTAGAGCGAACCCGGCCCCGAGAGCTTCAACCGTGTCGTGGTGATCCCCGGATCGACCTCGACGAGGCGATCGAGGGGAGACGATGAGGCCGAGCAGCTTGTCGCCGGTGCGGCGCCTGCCGCGCGCGCCGCTGGCGCTGGTCGCGGCCGGTCTGCTGCTCGTGGGCTTCGTCGTGGCCGCCCCCGACGTGCTCGCCCATCACGCCCAGATCGAGGCGAGCACCGACTGCTCCGGCGTGGTCGAGTGGTCCGCTCGTGCCTGGAGCGGCAGCTCGCAGGCCGAGCAGACCAACAACGAGGTGCGGGTCTGGTACCTCGCCGACGCCGGCTCGCAGGCCGAGGTCGACGTCGCCACCGGGGCGTTCAACATCACCAACGCCTATCGGTTCGGTGGCCGGTTCGACTGGCCCGACCCCGCACTCACCTCCCTCACCCTCTTCGTGCAGGAACAGGTGCGCTGGGGCCTCGACGAGGATGGCGCCGAGCCCGGCAGCGCGCGTTCCGCAACGATCTTCCGGCCGACCGGTTGCGATCCCGCACCCGAGGTCGACCCGACCGAACCACCGGTCGACGAACCCGTCCCGACCACGTCGGTCGTGCCCCCGGCGCCCGACGAACCGGTCGCCCCGCCGGTGACCCCCGCGGTCGAGTCGACGCCGGGCACACCCAGCGTGGCCGCGGCGCTCGCCTGCGCTCCCGAGGGCGGGGTGGTCACCATCAACCTGTCCAACACGTCGCCGCCGGGCGAAGCCGATTCGATCCTCTTCGTCGTGGGTGATCCGCTTGCCGATCCCGGCTCGCCGATCTCTGCGGTTCAGTTCGTGGTGGTCCCGGCAGGCGAGTCGAGGTTGGTGGTGTTCGAGCGACTGGCCGAGGGCGAGCACTCCATCCCCATCTCCGCCGACGGCACGCCGCTCGCTCCGGTGGTGGTCGTCGTCGAGTGCCAGAAGCCGCAACTGGTGGGGCTGCTGCAGGAGTGCGCCGAAGGCGGCGTGATCCTCGGCCTCGCCAACCCAGGTCCCAGCCCCGCGACGCTCGTCGTCTCGAAGGATGGCGCCGAGGTCGAGACGGTGACCGTGCCCGCCGTCTCGACCGTCGAGGTGTTCGTCCCGATGGACGAGGGTGAGACGGCGGCGATCACGGTGTCCCAGGGCGACGAGGTGATCGGCTCGATCACCGTCACCCGCACCTGCGCGTCGCCACCCACCACGCCCACGTCGGTCGCACCGCCGCCCACCATCTCGACCCAATCGATCGAGCCGCCACCGGCCGAGGTGCTCGGCACGGTCCAGACCCGTTCCGGCGGCTCGACCAGCACCGGTTCGCTGCCGGTGACCGGCTCATCCACCGGGCGACTCGTGGTGCTCGCCTTGGGTCTCGTGATGTGTGGGGCCGGCCTCTTCCTCTTCAGTCGATCTCGGCTCGCCTCGTCGGGGAGGGCGGTCCCGGGCTAGGCGAACCACTGGTGTCGACGTGCCCCCACCGGCACGTCTTCGAACTCGATCAATCCAAGTCGGCGGCGGGTCCTCTGGTGGACACTTCCACCACGACGAGCGGTGAGGAGGCCTTCGGGCCTCCTCACTCGCGTCGGCGACCGACTACGCTTGATCCGTAAGACGACGCCTCAGTTGAGGGGAGACACGCGTGCCTGCGACGGTCGTCGTCGGGACCCAATGGGGCGACGAGGGAAAAGGGAAGTTCACCGACCTCGTCGCGAAAGAGATGCACCTCGTGGTCCGCTATCAGGGTGGGCACAACGCCGGGCACACCATCGTGGTCGACGGAGAGAGCTTCGCCCTGCAGCTCGTCCCGAGCGGCATCCTCTACGACCACATCACGCCGGTCATCGGCAACGGTGTGGTGGTCGATCCGCGGGTCCTGCTGGCCGAGGTCGACATGCTCGAACGCAAGGGCGTCGACACCAGCCTGCTGCGGGTCAGCGGCAACGCGCACCTGATCCTCCCCTACCACCAGGAGCTCGACAAGCTCACCGAGCGCCACCTCGGCAAGAACAAGGTCGGCACCACCAAGCGGGGCATCGGGCCCGCCTATGCCGACAAGGCATCCCGGGTGGGCCTGCGGGTGCAGGACCTGTTCGACCCCAAGATCTTCCGCGAGAAGCTCGACGTGGTGCTGAAGGAGAAGAACGCGGTGCTGGCGAAGGTCTACAACCAGCTCCCGCTGTCGGCCGACGACATCGCCGCCCAATACCTCGACGAGTGCGCGCCCCGGCTCGAGCCGATGATCGCCGACACCGTGGCCCTCGTGCACGAGGCCCTCGAACAGGGCCAACACGTCCTGCTCGAGGGCGCGCAGGCCACCTTCCTCGATCTCGACCACGGCACCTATCCGTTCGTGACCTCGTCCAACCCGGTCGCCGGCGGCGCCTGCACCGGCGCCGGTGTCGGGCCCCGACACATCGATCGCGTCATCGGCATCGCCAAGGCCTACGTCACGCGCGTCGGCGCCGGTCCGTTCCCCACCGAGCTCACCGACGACACCGGCGATCTGCTCGTCGAGCGGGGTCACGAGTTCGGCACGAACACGGGGCGTCGGCGCCGACCAGGGTGGTTCGACGCGGTGATGATGCGTCACGCCGTGCGCCTCAACTCGCTCTCGGAGATCGCGCTCACGAAGCTCGATGTGCTCGACACCTTGTCCGAGCTCAAGGTGTGCGTGGCCTACGAGCTCGACGGTGAGCGGTTCCACCACCTGCCCTATCACCAGTCGGTGCTGCACAAGGTGACGCCGATCTACGAGACGCTGCCCGGTTGGCAGACCGATCTGTCCGAGATCACCGAGCGCCACCAGCTGCCCCAGCAGGCCCTCGACTATGTCGGCTTCCTCGAGGCGCAGGTGGGCGTACCCATCCGCCTGGTCGGGGTCGGTCCAGGCCGCGACCAGTACCTCTACTTCGCAGCGTGATCCTCCGTTGAGCACCCGGGTCGTCGTCGTCGGCAGCGGAGGCCGCGAGCACGCCCTGGCCGAGGTGCTCGGCCGGCATGCCGAGGTGGTCACCACGCCGGGCAACCCCGGTATCGCCGGCTCGGTCGACACCCCGCCCACCGATCTCGACGCCGACCTGTTCGTCATCGGCCCCGAGGTGCCGTTGGTCGACGGTCTCGCCGACCGGCTGCGAGCACAGGGCAAGCGGGTGTTCGGTCCCGGTGCCGACGGCGCCCGCCTCGAGGGCTCGAAGTCGTGGATGAAAGAGGTGCTCGTCACCGCCGGTGTGCCGACGGCCAGACACGCCGCGTTCACCGAGCGCGGACCGGCGCTCGACTTCCTCGACACCCTCCCTGGCTTCTACGTGGTGAAGACCGACGGCCTGGCTGCCGGCAAGGGTGTGGTGGTCACCGAATCGATCGCCGAGGCCCGAGACGCGGTCGACTCCTATCTGTCGGGGGAGGCGTTCGGTGACGCCGGGCGGCGCATCGTGATCGAGGAGGGCCTCACCGGCCCTGAGCTGTCGGTGCTGGCGGTGTGCGACGGCAAACGCGGCGTGGCGTTGGCGCCCGCCCAGGACTTCAAGCGCATCGGCGACGGTGACACCGGCCCCAACACGGGGGGCATGGGGGCCTACTCACCGGTGCCCGCAGCCGACCAGTCGGTGGTCGACACCGTGATGGACCTGGCGGTCGAGCCCACGCTCGTCGCCTTGCGCGATCTCGACATCGACTATCGGGGCGTGCTCTACGCCGGGCTCATGCTCACCCCCGACGGCCCCAAGGTGCTCGAGTTCAACGTGCGTTTCGGCGACCCGGAAACCCAGGTCGTGCTGCCGCGGCTCTCGAGCGATCTGGTCGAGTTGCTCATCGGCGCGGCCGACGGCTCGCTCGGCGAGCCACCAGTGTTCGCTCGCGATGCGGCCGTCACCGTGGTGTGCGCGACCGAGGGCTATCCGCAGGCTCCCCGGGTGGGTGATCGCATCGACGGTCTCGACGACGCCCGGGCGATCGACGGGGTCGACATCTTCGTCGCCGGGGTGTCCTCGGCGCCCGACGGTGGCCTGTTGACCGCCGGCGGTCGGGTGCTCGACGTCACCGCCACCGGTCCCACGCTGGCCGTCGCCCGACAACGGGCCTACGCAGCGGTGGCACGGGTCAGTTGGCCCGGTATGCAGTACCGAAGCGATATCGCTGAGCGCGCCAGCGCAGAGGAGGAACAGCAGGGATGAAGGTGGCGGTGCTGATGGGGTCGGCCTCCGACCGAGACAAGATGAAGCCGGCGAGCGACACCCTCGAGCGGTACGGCATCGAAGCCGACGTGCGGGTGCTCTCGGCCCATCGAAATCCCGATCAGGTGGTCGAGCTGGTGTCGTCGGCGCGCGAAGAGGGCTACGTCGCCTTCATCTGCGGGGCCGGCATGGCCGCTCACCTGGCCGGTGTGGTCGCCGCCCACACCACGTTGCCGGTGGTGGGTGTGCCCCTCTCCGGGGGCGCGCTCAACGGGGTCGACGCCCTCTACTCGACGGTCCAGATGCCGAAGGGCATCCCGGTGGCCACGGTGGCGGTCGACGGGGCCATGAACGCGGCCCTGCTGGTGGTCGAGATGCTGGCCATCAACGACGAGTCGCTCGTGGCCAAGCTGGTCGACCACCGGCGCGAGATGGCCGGAGGCTGAGGGGTGTCGTCGGGGCGTCGCTCGTCAGAACGACACGCGCTCGCCGGCGCTCGGCAGGTGCTCCTCGAGCCACTCCGGAGCGGGCAGACCCGACTCGCTGTCGGGCACCGACCAGTCGATCTCGACCGGCTTCACCTCGACCCGCTGCTGGGCGGCCCGCCGGGCCTTCTCGGCCTTCTGGCGCTCCTTCACCCGTCGCTTGATCTCCCGCTTCGACATGGCCGGAGGCCGAGCGGCGTTCGACCGCACACCGGCGGCCGCCAGCGCGCACGATACGCAGAACGGCGGCTGCTCCCGGCCGAACGAGTAGACGACACACTCAGCGCAGAAGTCGTACCCGCAGGTCCGACACACGTCGGCCGCCGGTTCGAACTGGTGAGTCGTGCACCGCTCTTCCATGCCGTTCAACCCCTCGCCCGTGCTCGGGAATCCTCAGTCACCCGCACCGAACGTCCGGGCGACCCTCCGAGTGGTGCTTCGGCCCTTCGCCAAGCGCCCTTTACGGTTAGGAGTCGTTCGGACGACAAATGGGCTGAACGAACTAGCGAATCGCCGGTGCTCGGGTCCGATCGGCTCAGCGCCCGGTCGGCGGGGCCTTGCTGATGTCCTCCGTCGAGATGCCGAACGTGCTCGCCTCGCGCTACGCGAGCTCGGCCATGGTCGAGCTCTGGACGCCGCGCCGCAAGGTGGTGTTCGAGCGCGAGCTGTGGCTGGCCGTGCTGTCGGCCCAACGCCAGCTCGGCCTCGAGGTGCCGGCTGAGGTGATCGATGCCTATGCGGCGGTGGTCGACCAGGTCGATCTCGCGTCGATCGACGAGCGTGAGCGGCGCACCCGTCACGACGTGAAGGCGCGCATCGAGGAGTTCACCGAGCTCGCCGGCTTCGAGCACATCCACAAGGGCATGACCTCGCGCGATCTCACCGAGAACGTCGAGCAGCTGCAGATCCGGCGGTCACTCGAGCTGGTGCGCGATCGCATGGTCGCAGTGCTCGCCCGCCTGGCCGCGCGCGCCGTCGAGTTCGACACCCTGGTGATCACCGGGCGCACCCACAACGTGGCCGCCCAGGCCACCACCCTCGGCAAGCGGTTCGCCAACGCCGGCGAAGAGATGCTCCAGGCGTTTCGCCGCGTCGACGAGTTGCTGGCGCGCTACCCGCTGCGGGGCATCAAGGGGCCGGTCGGCACCCAGCAGGACCAACTCGACCTGTTCGACGGCGACGACGCCAAGGTCGCCGAGCTCGAACGGCTGGTGGCCACCCACCTGGGCTTCGGTGAGGTGCTCACCAACGTCGGGCAGGTCTATCCGCGCTCGCTCGACCTCGACGTGGTGTCGGCCCTGGTGCAGGCCGCCGCGGCACCGTCGAGCTTCGCCCTCACCATTCGGCTCATGGCCGGCCACGAGCTCGCCACCGAGGGGTTCCAGCCCGGGCAGGTCGGGTCGTCGGCGATGCCGCACAAGATGAACACCCGATCGTGTGAGCGGGTCAACGGCTTGGCCAACGTCTTGCGCGGCCACCTCACCATGGTCGCCGCGCTGGCCGGCGATCAGTGGAACGAAGGCGACGTGAGCTGCTCGGTCGTGCGGCGCGTGGCCCTGCCCGATGCGTTCTTCGCCACCGACGGCCTGCTCGAGACGTTCCTCAGCGTGCTCGACGACTTCGGGGCCTATCCGGCCGTCATCGACCGCGAGCTGCGGCGCTACCTCCCGTTCCTCGCCACCACCAAGGTGCTCATGGCGGCGGTGCGCAACGGCGTCGGCCGCGAGCAGGCCCACGAGGCGATCAAGCAGCACGCCGTGGCCGTCGCCCTCGAGATGCGCGAGAAGGGCGCCGACACCAACGACCTGCGTCGACCGGCTCGCCGGCGACGAACGCCTCGGCCTGTCGACCGCCGAGGTCGGTGCCGTGTTGGCCGACCCGATCGACTTCGTCGGCACCGCCCGCACCCAGACCGCCGCCTTCGTGGCGTCGGTCGACGAGCTCGTCAGTCGCTACCCGGCTGCCGCCGACTACGACCCCGAGCCCATCCTGTGACCCGACGACGTGATCCATGCTCGGCCTTCGGCCGACGTGATCCCGCCCCCGACACGAGAGGACCCCCGTTGAGCAACGATCTGACCCATCTCTACAGCGGCAAGGTGCGCGACATCTACGCGCTCCCGAGCGATGGTGACGACGACCGGCTGTTGCTGGTGACCTCCGATCGCATCTCGGCGTTCGACGTGGTGATGGACGAGCCCATCCCCGACAAGGGCCGGGTGCTCACGGCCATGTCGGCGTTCTGGTTCGAGCACTTCGCGTCGACCACGCCGAGCCATCTGCTCTCGACCGACCTGGCCGACGTCCCGGCGGATGCACAGCGGCCCGAGTGGAACGGCCGGGTGATGGTCTGCCGCCGGGCCGACATGTTGCCGATCGAGTGCATCGTGCGCGGCTACCTCACCGGCTCGGCGTGGAAGGAGTATCGCGCCAGCGGCACGATGCACGGCACGCCGCTGCCGGCCGGCCTGCTCGAGTCGGCCCAGCTGCCCGAGCCGGTGTTCACCCCCTCCACCAAGGCCGACGAGGGCCACGACATCAACATCTCGTTCGACGAGGCGGCCTCGCTCGTCGGCCACGAGCTGGCCGAGCGGGCGCGCGACCTCTCGCTCGAGATCTACTCCGCGGGTGCCGCCTGGGCGGCCGAGCGAGGCATCCTCATCGCCGACACCAAGTTCGAGCTGGGCCTGGTCGGCGACGAGCTGGTGCTCGCCGACGAGGTGCTCACCCCCGACTCGTCGCGCTTCTGGCCGGCCGACCAGTGGCAGCCGGGCTCGACCCCGCCGTCGTTCGACAAGCAGCCGGTCCGCGACTTCCTCGACGGCCTCGACTGGGACAAGAAGCCACCACCTCCGGCGCTGCCACCCGAGGTGGTCGCGGCCACCCGCGACCGCTATGTCGAGGCCTACGAGCGCATCACGGGCAGGCGGTTCGCCGACTGGCCCGGTGTGGGAGAGTGAGGGCATGCGCTACTCGGTGCAGGTAGAGGTGCGTTTGCGTGACGGGATCGCTGATCCTCAGGGCGCCACGATCGAGCGGGCGTTGCCCACCCTCGGCTTCGACGGGGTCAGCGGTGTGCGCGTGGGCAAGAGCATCCGGTTCGAGATCGACGCCGTCGACGAGGCCGCCGCTCGGGCCGAGGTCGACGACATGTGCAATCGCTTCCTGACCAATCCGGTCATCGAGGACGCCACCGTGCACCTCGAGGTGGCGGCGGTCGCCTCGTCATGAGCACGCGCGTCGGTGTCATCGTGTTCCCCGGCTCGAACTGCGAGCGCGACGTCGTCGAGGCGCTCGACGCCCTGGGCGGGTCGGCCGAGATCCTCTGGCACGGCGACCCCACGCTCAACGGCGTCGATGCCGTGGTCGTCCCCGGTGGCTTCGCCCACGGCGACTACCTGCGGCCTGGCGCCATCGCCCGGTTCTCCCCGGTGATGGGCGCGGTGCGCGACTTCGCGGCCGACGGCGGTCCGGTGGTGGGCATCTGCAACGGCTTCCAGGTCCTCACCGAGGCGGGCTTGCTGCCCGGGGCCCTGCAGAAGAACCGCGGGTTGAAGTTCCTGTGCCGTCCGGTCGACCTTCGGGTCGAGTCGACCGACTCGGCGTTGACCTCCTCGGCCGCCCTCGGTTCGGTGCTGCGCATTCCGATCAATCACTTCGAGGGCAATTACACCTGTGACGAGCGCACGCTCGCCGCGCTGCAGGGCGACGATCGGGTGGTGTTGCGCTACGTCGACAACCCAAATGGGTCCATCGACAACATTGCGGGGATCTGCTCGGAGGGACGCAACGTGGTCGGCCTCATGCCGCACCCCGAACGGGCCTACACCGAGCTGCTGGGCAGCGTCGACGGAGTGCCGTTGCTGCAATCGCTGCTGGCCACCGCCGGCGCGGTCAGCTCGGCGGCCTGATCCTCCTCGAACTGGTCACCGAGAACATCGTTTTCCGTCGTTTCGGGTGACCAGATCGGGCGGGCCGGCGAGTCAGGCCGCGCCGCGTCCGATGCCCGCAGCCTTCAGGGTGGCGGCCGACACGCCGAGCTCGCGCCAGGCCTGGTAGCTGATGCCTTTGCGCTCGGAGTAGCCCTTGGCCGCGGTGACGAACTCGGCCTCGAGCTCGGTGAGGTCGACCGTCTCGCCGGCGGCCCCGAGCTGGGAGGTGAGGTCGATGCGCTCTTGCACCAACTGCAGGCGCTTGAGCGGATCGGCAGACGGCAGATCGGCTTCGATGCGCTCGAGTCGCTTTTGCATCGACTCGGGCGTGCGCTTGCGACCCCGCTTCGGCTTGTGGGCGTCGAGCGCCTCGAGATAGCGGCGCACCGCCCGACCCTGGGCACGACCTTCAGCAAGGGCTGCTTTGTGCGAATCGGACATGCCGGTCGAGTTCTTCTTTGCGGGTGCCATATCGGCAATAGAAGCAGAGTCGCGCGGCGTGATCCATTCACGGAGGGAGATTTGATTTAAGGAATTGGCGTGGGTCGGGGAGGCGGCGCGAACAGGTAGCGTGCACGTGGCGCGCCGGATGACGGCGCGCTCAGTCCTGCTTGCGGGGCGCCTCCGATCCGCTCGCTGGGCCTGCGGGCCCGATGGGAGCTTCCATGCCAGAACCGATCCAGGGGTCGCCGATCCACCGGTCCTTGGGACTCACCGACGCCGAGTACGACGAGATCGTCCGCATCATCGGTCGCGATCCCAACCACCTCGAGCTGGCGATGTACTCGGTGATGTGGTCGGAGCACTGCTCCTACAAGTCGTCGCGCATCCACCTCAAGCGGCTGCCCACCGAGGGCGAGGCCGTCCTGGTCGGTCCGGGCGAGAACGCCGGCGTGCTCGACGTGGGCGACGGCATCGCTGCCGCCGTCCGCATCGAGAGCCACAACCACCCGTCCGCGATCGAGCCCTACCAGGGGGCGGCCACCGGTGCCGGTGGCATCCTGCGCGACATCTTCACCATGGGCGCCCGTCCCATCGCCCTCATGGATCCCCTGCGGTTCGGGTCGCTCGACGAGGCGCGCAGCCGCTGGATCGCCGAGGGCGTGGTGAGCGGCATCTCCGGCTACGGCAACTCGGTCGGGGTGCCGACCGTCGGCGGTGAGACCGTCTTCGACGAGACCTACGCCGAGAACCCGCTGGTGAACGTGCTCTGCCTGGGGGTCATGCCGGTCGAACGCCTCGTGCTGGGCAAGGCCACCGGTGTGGGCAACCTGGCGGTGCTGCTCGGCTCGACCACGGGCCGAGACGGCATCGGAGGGGTCAGCGTGTTGGCCTCGGCGGGGTTCGGCGACGCCGACGCCGACAAGCGCCCCAGTGTGCAGGTGGGCGATCCGTTCGAGGAGAAGCGGCTCATCGAGGCCTGCCTCGAGCTGCTCGACGCCGGCCTGGTCGTCGGCATCCAGGACCTCGGCGGCGCCGGCCTCACCTGCGCCACCAGCGAGACCGCCTCGCGCGGCGGCATGGGGATGGACGTCGACGTCACCGCGGTGCCGCGTCGCGAGCCGGGCATGGAGCCCTACGAGGTGCTCACCAGCGAGAGCCAGGAGCGCATGCTCGCCATCGTCGAGCCCGCCGACCTCGATCGGGTGCTCGAGATCTGCGAACGCTGGGAGGTGCGAGCCGCGGTGGTCGGGAAGGTCACGCCCGGCCCGGCCACGGGGGATCCCGACGGGGGCCGGCTGCGCATCCTCGACGGCTGGGACGGCGACGTGCTCGCCGACATCCCGGCCGCCTCGCTGCACGAGGACGCGCCCCTCTACGACCGCCCCTGCATCGCGCCCGAGGCGTTCGACGCCTCCACTCGCTCCACGTCCGGACCGTCGCTGCCCGAGTGCACCGACCCGGGCGCCGACCTGGTCGACCTGCTGGCCGACACCTCCTGGGTGTGGTCGCAGTACGACCACCAGCTCTTCCTCAACACCGTCGAGGGCCCCGGCGGCGACGCCGTGGTGCTGCGCCTGAAGCACCCGCGAACCGGTGTCGACACCGGCAGGGGCCTGGCGCTCACCACCGACGGCAACCACCGCTGGTGTGCGGTCGATCCCCGGCAGGGCACGGCCCTCACCGTCGCCGAGTCGGTCATGAACCTGGCCTGCGTCGGGGCCCGGCCCCTCGCGGTCGTCAACTGCCTGAACTTCGGCAACCCCGAGCACGCCGAGGTGATGTGGCAGTTCTCCGAGGCGGTCGACGGCATGTCGGAGGTGTGCCGGGCCCTCGGCATCCCGGTGGTGGGTGGCAACGTGAGCTTCTACAACGAGTCCCGAGGGGCCAACATCGACCCCACCCCGGTCATCGGGCTGCTGGGCCTGGTCGACCGGCTCGACCGCCGCCCTCCCGGGGTCACGCTGACCGAGGGCGGCCGCCTTCTGTTGGTGGGTGTCACGCAGCCCGAGCTCTCGGGCTCTGCCTGGGCCAGGAGCAAGGGCCATCGGGGAGGCCGTCTGCCCGCGCTCGACCTGGCGATGCACACCAACGTCACCGACGTGGTGCGCAAGCTCGTCCTCGGCGGGCTGGTCACCGGCGTGCACGACGTGTCGAGCGGAGGTCTCGGCCTCACGCTCGCCGAGATGGCCGTGCGTTCGGGGGTCGGCATCCAGGCGGCGCGGATCGCCGATCACACGGAGCTCTTCAGCGAATCGCCGTCGCGGGCGTTGCTCTGCGTCGCCCCCGAGCACATCACCGCGGTCGAGAACGTGTGCGCCGACGCGAGCGTGCCCGTGCAGCGGATCGGTGTGGCCGCCGGCGATCGGCTCTCGATCAAGGGCCTCGTCGACCTCCCGCTGGCCGAGGCCAGTCGCCGCCTGGCGCGACCGGCTGCCCGTGGCGCTCGGTGCGGGCACCGCCCAGGCATGAGCCGACCCTCCGTCGGCCTATGCTGGACCGCGTGAGCGAGCCCGCCCACGCCGTCCCCGGTGGCGGCGAGCCCTCCCACGGCGACGACGACACGCCGAAGGAGGCCTGCGGCGTCTTCGGGGTGTACGCACCGGCCCAACCGGTGGCTCATCTCTCCTACCTCGGCCTCTACGCGTTGCAGCACCGCGGACAGGAGTCGGCGGGCATGGCCGTGAGCGACGGCCAGACCATCACCGTCGTCAAGGACATGGGCCTGGTGTCGAACGTCTTCGACGACCGCACGCTCGCCGCGCTCGACGGGCACCTGGCCATCGGCCACACGCGCTACAGCACCACCGGCTCGAGCACGTGGCGCAACGCGCAGCCCGTCTACCGCGACGTGGCCGCCCACACCTTCGCCCTCGGGCACAACGGCAACCTGGTCAACACCGAGATGCTGGCCGAGGAGGCCGGCATGCTGCCCGGCACCGTCACCAGCGACAGCGACCTCGTCGCCGAGCTCATCGCCGCCGAGCTGGCGAAGGAGCCCGACGAGAGCGCCGACGGTCGGGCCCTCGAGCGGGCCCTGGTCAAGGTGCTGCCCCGGCTCAAGGGCGCGTTCTCGTTCGTCCTCATGGACGAGGGCCACATCATCGGCGTGCGCGACCCGAGCGGCTTCCGGCCCCTGTGCCTCGGCAAGCTCGACCACGGCTGGGTGCTGGCGTCGGAGACCCCGGCTCTCGACGTGGTCGGTGCGCACTTCGTCCGCGAGCTCGAGCCGGGCGAGATGGTGGTCATCGACGCCACGGGCTACCGCTCCGAGCGGGTGTTTCCCCAAGACTCGGTCGATCCCAAGCTCTGCCTGTTCGAGTTCGTCTACTTCGCCCGACCCGACAGCACCCTCTACGGCCAGGGCGTGCACGCGGCGCGGGTGCGCATGGGCGAACCGCTCGCCGACCAGGCGCCGATCGACGCCGACATGGTGATGGGCGTGCCCGAGTCGGGCCTGCCCGCGGCCGAGGGCTTCGCCCGTCGCACCGGCATCCCCTACGGCCAGGGCCTGGTGAAGAACCGCTACATCGGGCGCACCTTCATCGCTCCCAACCAGTCGATGCGCGCCCTCGGCGTGCGCATGAAGCTCAACCCGCTGCGCGAGAACATCGCCGGCAAGCGCCTCGTCGTGGTCGACGACTCGATCGTGCGGGGCACCACCACGCGGGCCATGGTGCAGATGCTGCGCGAGGCCGGCGCCACCGAGGTGCACCTCAGGGTGTCGTCGCCGCCCTACAAGTGGCCCTGCTTCTACGGCATGGACACGGGCGAGCGCGGCGAGCTCATCGCGGCCAACCTCAGCGTCGACGAGATCCGCGACTACATCGGCGCCGACACGCTCGCCTACCTCTCGCTCGATCGGCTGCTCGAGGCCACCGGCGCGGTGGGGGCCGGCTTCTGCACCGCATGTCTCACCGGCACCTATCCGGTGACCGTGCCCGAGCAGTCGACCAAGAGCGTGCTCGAGCTCACCGACGACGTCGACGGCGAGGCCGACGAGGCGTCGGGCACGCTCGGGTTGCTGTTCGAGTCCGAGGTCGACCTGCCCGCCCGGCAGGCCACCGAGGCCGACGACTGACGCATGGGCGAGACCTACGAGGCGGCCGGCGTCAGCATCGACGCCGGCGAAGAAGCGGTCGAGCGCATCAAGGACAAGGTCCGCTCGACGTTCCGGCCCGAGGTCATCGGCGACATCGGCGGCTTCGGCGGCCTGTTCGCCTTCGACACGGCCCGCTACCAGCGGCCCGTGCTGGTGTCGTCCACCGACGGGGTGGGCACCAAGGCGCTCGTCGCGCAAGCGGTCGGTCGCTTCGACACCATCGGGGTCGACCTGGTGGCGATGTGCGTCGACGATCTCGTGTGCCAGGGCGCGGAGCCGCTGTTCTTCCTCGACTACATCGCCGTCGGCCGGCTCGACCCCGCCCACGTCGAACAGCTGGTCGAGGGCGTGGCCGAGGGCTGTCGCCAGGCCGGCTGCGCGCTCATCGGCGGCGAGATGGCCGAGCACCCGGGTGCCATGGAGCCCGGCGAGTTCGACCTGGTGGGCTTCGCCGTCGGGGTGGCCGAGCGCGATCGGCTCATCACCGGCGAGCACATCGCGCCCGGTGACGTGCTCATCGGGCTGGCGTCGCCCAACCTGCGTTCCAACGGCTACTCGCTCGCTCGGCGGGTGCTGCTCGAACGAGCCGGACGATCGCTCGACGCACCTGCGTTCGACGGCGCCCACCACAGCCTCGGCGACGAGCTGCTGCGGCCGTCGGTCATCTACGCCCCGGCGGTGGCGGCCCTGCAACGGGCTGTCGAGGTCCGCGGGGTGGCGCACATCACCGGTGGGGGCATCCCCGGCAACCTGGTGCGCGTGCTGCCCAACGGCACGGCCGCCGAGCTCGACCGCCGGTCGTGGGAGTCGCCCCGCATCTTCGGCGAGATCCAACAGCTCGGTGACATCACCGACGACGAGATGGCCAAGGTGTTCAACCTGGGTCTGGGCATGATCGTCGTGGTGCCCGAGAGCGACGTCTATCGCTCGCTCGACATCCTGCGCTCGAGCGGCGTCACCGCCACCGACGTCGGTCGCGTCGTCGAGGGCGACGGGCGGGTCGACATCTCGTGAGCCACGCGGCGCTGGTCGAGCACCTGCTCGAGCACTCGGTCAAGGTGGGCGACTTCGAGTTGAAGTCGGGTCGGCGCAGCAACTGGTTCATCGACTCGAAGCAGACCATCTGCCGACCCGACGGCGTGCTGCTCGTCGCCGACCTGGCCCTCGATGTCATCCCGCCTGATGTGACGGCCATCGGTGGGCTGACGGTCGGGGCCGATCCGGTCGCCTACGGCGTGGCCGCGGTGGGCGCCACTCGGGGCCGCGAGCTCCGGTCCTTCACGATTCGCAAGGAAGCCAAGGACCACGGCGTGGCCGGCCGTCTCGCCGGCCCCCTGCTGGCCGGCGACAAGGTGGTCATCACCGAGGACACGGTCACCCGCGGCACGTCCGCCCTCGAGGCAGCGCAGGTGGTGCGCGAGCTGGGCGCCGAGCCGGTGATGGTGCTGGTGGTGGTCGACCGCGGTGGCACCTGCGAGGCGATGGCCAAGGCCGAAGGCCTGGCGTTCCACGCCCTGGTGACGGCCCCCGACCTCGGTTTCGCCTACGAAGGGGCCTGACCGATCAGGTAGCGTCGGCGCCATGTCCGATACGCCCACCGCCGCCTTCTCGGTCCGCATCCGCGTGCGCCTGGCCAACCAGCCGGGCACCCTCGGTCGTCTCGCAGTGGCCATCGGCGACGTAGGCGGCAACATCTCGGCGCTCGAGGGCTTCGAGGTGAAGGTGGCCCACCTCGACGAGGACATGATCGTCAACTGCTCGTCCGAGGAGCATCAGCGCCTGGTCATCGAGGCCATCGACGGCCTCGAAGGTGTCGAGGTGGTCGAGTGGGCCGACCGCACCTTCGCCATGCACGAGGGCGGCAAGATCGAAGTGCTGCCCCTCATGGCGGTGGGCGACCGCGACGACCTCTCGATGGCCTACACACCCGGCGTGGCGCGCGTCTGCAAGGCCATCGAAGCCGTGCCGGCCAAAGCGCACGAGCTCACGATCAAGAAGAACACCGTGGCCATCGTCAGCGACGGCACCGCGGTGCTCGGGCTGGGCGACATCGGCCCGCTGGCCGCCATGCCGGTGATGGAGGGCAAGGCGCTGCTGTTCAAGGAGTTCGCAGGTGTCGACGGCTTCCCCATCTGCCTCGACACGTCGAGCGCGGAGGAGATCGTCGAGACCGTGCAGCGCATCGCGCCGGCGTTCGGGGGCATCAACCTCGAAGACATCTCCGCGCCCCGGTGCTTCGAGGTGGAAGAGCGCCTCAAGGAGCTGCTCGACATCCCGGTGTTCCACGACGACCAGCACGGCACCGCGGTGGTCGTGCTCGCCGCCCTCGAGAACGCGCTCAAGATCGTCGACAAGAAGATGGCCGACCTCAGCGTGGTCATCGCCGGCGTCGGCGCGGCCGGCGTGGCGTGCGCCAAGATCCTGCTCGAGGCCGGCGTGCCGCACGTGATCGGCGCCGATCGCCAGGGCGCCATCTGGGATGGTCGCACCGAGCTCAACCCGGCCAAGCAGTGGTTCGCCGAGCACACCAACCCCGACCGGGTGCAGGGCACCCTGCCCCAGGTGCTGCCGGGCGCCGACGTGTTCATCGGCGTGAGCGGGCCCAACCTCATCAGCCGCGACGACCTGCAGACCATGGCCCCCGACCCCGTGGTGTTCGCGCTGGCCAACCCCGACCCCGAGATCCGCCCCGAGCAGGCTGCGGGCATCGCCGCGGTCATCGCCACCGGGCGCAGCGACTACCCCAACCAGATCAACAACGTGTTGTGCTTCCCCGGCATCTTCCGAGGAGCGCTCGACGCCGGCGCCACCCAGATCACCGAGGGCATGAAGCTCGCAGCGGCCGACGCCATCGCCTCCGCGGTGGGTCCCGACGAGTTGGCGCCCGACTTCATCATCCCGTCGGTGTTCGACAAGCGGGTGGCGACGCTCGTCGCCGAGGCGTCGGCCGCGGCGGCCGTGCGCGACGGTGTCGTCCGCGGTCACTGACGTGTCCGGCCCGCCTTTCCAGGCGGTCACCTTCGACTTCTGGAACACCCTCGTCGTCGCGCACATGGAGGGCACGCGCGAGCAGCGCCGGTCGGCGATCCTCGCCGTGCTCGGCGAGCACGGTCACCACGACGTCACCGCGGAGATGCTCGACGGCGTGTTCGAGGACACCGTGCGGGCCTTCAACGAGAGCTGGGCGGCGAACCGTCAGTTCACCGCGCACGACGGCGCCCATCACGTGGTGTCCACCCTCGGGCGCGACTTCACCCCGTTCGCACGCGACGCGCTCATCGCCGCGTTCCTCGATGCCGGTGTCGATGTCGAGGTCACGCTCGCCCCGAACGTGGCCGACGTGTTGGCCGCGCTCGACGACGCCGACCTGCGCATCGGCATCATCTGCGACGTGGGCATGACGCCGTCGACCGTGCTGCGTGGCTATCTCGAGCGCTTCGACGTGTTGCGCCACTTCGATCACTGGTCGTTCTCCGACGAGGTCGGGGTCTACAAGCCGCACCCGACGATCTTCCGTCACGCTCTCGAGGGGTTGGGCATCGGCGATCCGGGCCGAGCGGCGCACGTGGGCGACCTGCGCCGCACCGACATCGCCGGTGCGCGAGCCATGGGAATGCTGGCGGTGCGCTACTGCGGGGTCGAGGACGATCCGATCGTCCCCGAGTTGGGTGAGCCGGTCGAAGGCGATCACGTGATCGCCGACCACCTCGACCTGTTGCCGGTGTTGCTGGGACGGGCCGCCACAGCCTGACCGACGTCGCGACGGGAGCCGGCACGCGACGAGGCCCCCGCCCTTCTCGAACGTTCCTGTGGTCGGAGCGGAACCCAGAGGTCCCGGTTGGGCTACAGGAACGCCGGATCGGGGCCAGGGGCCTCGTCGCGGGCGATGGTGAGGGGGTCAGACGCTGTCGACGCTCTGGCCGCTCGGCGGCGAGTCGTACGAGGCTGCCGATGCAGGGGAGTCGAACGAGGCCTGCGGCGCGGGGGAGTCGAACGACGCCTGCGGGGGCCGGAGCCGGTGCCGGTGCCGGTGCCGACCACACGGCCGGGGCCGGCGGCGGGCTGTCCTCGGCGCTGTCGCCGGGCGAGTCCCACGACTCCGGCGACGGGTCGACCCATCCGGGGTCGTCGGGACTGTCGGAGGCCGAGTCGACCGACTCCTGCACGCTCTCGTTCGGGGAGTCGGCCGACTCGGGTGACGCATCGACCGGTGCCACCGTCACCGTCGTGGTGCTGGTCTCGGGCACCGCCTCGGCGAGCGTGATCGGGTTGCGCTGGTCGTTGAGGTCGATGGAGTCGTCGGCGCCGGAGGCGAGGATGCCTCCGGCGGTGAGGCCGATCACTGCGACACCGCCGGCCACGATCTTCCACTTGTTGGTGTTCATGATGATCCTCCTCGGGATCTCGGGTGAATGGGCCAAGCGTGCGCCCTGCGAATGAGGTGCTCGGGAGCCACGGGTGAGGCTTTCCTCATCTCCACACCGTCCCGGGCGTGGCCGAGCTCAACCACGCCCGGGCGAGATCGAGGCGGCGGGCCGTGGCTTCGACCCAGTTGGGCTCGAGGACACGGAACGGGCCGGTGGCCAGTCCGATAACCGCAGCCGCCACCCGGGCTCGGAGGTCGCCGGTGTCGAAGCGTGGCAGCGAGTGGGCGATCACCCGATCGCGGTAGCGGGCCACGGCGCGCGGGCGGTCGGTGACCAGGCTGAGCACGTCGAGGTGGGCGATCAGGTTCGCCAGGTCGTCGACGCGGTGACCGGCGCCGGCGGTGTCGACGTCGAGCAGCCCCGTGAGCCGTCCGCTCTCGACGAGCAGTTGCGCTTCGTAGAGGTCGCCGTGCACCGGCACGACGGGGTGTTCGCTCCGGGGCGCGAGATCGAGGACGGCCATCAGGTCGTCGATGGCGGGTCGCAGCGACGGCACGGTCTCCCTGAGTACGTCGCCGTGGTGCATCGCCGTGGCGAAGATGTCACGTCTCGGCGCGTTCGTCGCCAGCTCTGCGGGCAGGTCGTCGAGCAGCGACTCGATGTCGGCGGGGTCAGGCGGCATGTCCTTCGACGACCGCAGCACGTCGCGCAGCGTGCGTCCCCGCAGTCCGGGGAGCACCAGGATCCCGTCGTCGGTCCAGCCGATGCTGTCGGGCACCGGGAGCCGGGCCGCCAGGTCGCGGTGCATGCCGTGCAGCGCCTCGACGGCCGAGGGTCGCACGACCTTCAGGAAGAGCCGACCCCGGCCGCCCGCCGCCTCGATGACGGCCCGCCGGCCGGGGCGGTAGGCGCGGACGCGCAGCTGTCCGGCATGGCCGCCGACACCGACGTCGTCGAGCAGGCGGGCCACCCGGTTGCGATCGAGCGCCCGGGCGAGTCCGGGCAGCGACGGATCCCACGGCCAGCGCCACAGCGCGACCTGGGTGGTGCCGTCGTCGAGCACTGTCGCGCCTTCGGGGATACGTCCGCCGGTGGCGGCCACCATCGTCTCGGTGGTGGTGCGTCCATCGGCCCACTCGACATCCGCGCCGTACTGCACGACCGTCGAGCGTCGGGGCTGATGGGTGACCTGGCGCGGTTTCCAGGCCAACAGGCGACCGCCGGCGCCGTCGAGTGCAGTGCTCAGAAGCGAGGCCGCGTCGGGGCCGAGGAGCAGGACCAGCGAAGGCGGCCAGTCAGCTTGGGTGTCCGGATGGGTCGACGGGTGGCCAGGCAGCATGGTGCTCATGGCCGCCAGCGTCGGCCCGTTCGATTGGTCTCACTTGAGAGTCAGATGAGAGACCTCTCACGAACCGGTCGGCTGGTCGGCGCGTAGCCGATAGCCCATGCCTCGCACGGTCTCGATCACCTGATCACCGAGCTTGCGCCGCAAATAGCGGACGTAGACATCGACCACGTTCGAGTTGGGGTCGAAGTCGTAGCCCCACACGTGTGACAGCAACTGCTCGCGGCTGAGCACCTGATCCGGGTGGCGCAGGAACGTCTCCGCCAGCGTGAACTCGCGCGCCGTCAACTCCACCGACCGTTCGCCCACCGTCGCTCGGCGGGTGCGGAGGTCGAGGGAGACGTCGCCGGCACGCAGCACCGTCGTCTCGGTCTCGCCGCCGTCGCGCAGGCGCACCCGTATGCGGGCAAGGAGCTCGTCGAATCGGAACGGCTTGGTGACGTAGTCATCCGCGCCACCGTCGAGGCCGTTGACGGTGTCCTCGATGCCGGTGCGGGCGGTCAGCACGATGATCGGCAAGCGCTCGCCACGCTCGCGGATCCGCCTGAGGGCCGACTGGCCGTCGAGCTCGGGCAGCCCGAGGTCGAGGATCAGCAGGTCGAAGTCGGTGTCGCGCGCCATCTCCGCGGCCAGCGTCCCGGTCTCGGCCACGAGGGTGCTGTAGCCATTGGCCTTCAAGCCCTTCTCGAGGAACGAGATGATGCGCGGCTCGTCTTCGGCGATCAGGATGCGGGTCATGTGGTGGGCTCCCTGCTGGGGCGGATCTCTCGGGTGGGCTCGTCGGATCCCACGACGGGAATCGGTTCGGTCGGGTCCTGCTGGTCGGGGGTGGCCAGCTCGTGCTCGGGGGAAGTCGGAGGGTCGACGGGCTCGGGCGGCGGCGGCCGACCGGGCAGCACGATCGTGAAGGTGGCCCCGTCGCCTCGACGACTCTCGAGCTCGACGTGTCCGCCGTGGGCCTCGGCGACCGAGCGCACGATGGCGAGGCCCAACCCGGCACCGTCGGAGCGACGCGGGCCCGCGCCCCGCGCGAAGCGGTCGAAGATGCGTTCGCGATCGGCGGGGTCGACGCCCGGGCCGTGATCGCGGACCCACAGGTGCAGCCCGTCGGCGTGCCAGGCGCTGCCGATGGCGATGGGACCGCTCGCCGTGTGCTCGACCGCGTTGCGTGCCAGGTTCAGGACTGCTTGGGTGACCCGCTGGCGGTCGACGCGGATCTCACCGACGGCGGCGCCGTCGAGCGTCCACTCGCGGTCGGCGAGGGTGCGCGCCTTGGCCAGCAGATCGGCGGTGAGGTCGGCCACCTCGACGGTGTCGAGGCGCACGAAGTCGGGCTGGTCGGCCTTGGCCATGAGCAAGAGGTCGTCGACGATGCGCGCCATCCGGTCGAGCTCGTCGGTGACGAGGGCGATCGTCTCGCGGCGGTCGTCGGGGTCGTCGCCCATCACTTCGAGATGGCCTCGGACGATCGTGATCGGGGTCCGCAACTCGTGGCCGGCGTCGTCGACGAAGGTGCGCTGGTGTGCGAACGCGGACTCGAGCCGGTCGAGCATCTCGTTGAACTGTTGGGCGAGGCGGCCGAGCTCGTCGGAGCCGGTGACCGGGATGCGTTGGGAGAGGTCGGTGTCGGAGATGCGCTCGGCGGTCTCGGTGAGCTCCCGCACGGGCCGCAGCAGCCGCCCGGCGACGACCCAGGCGATGCCGGTGGCGACCAGCAGCACGCCGAGGGCCACCGCAGCCGCGACCCGGATGCCGTGATCGATCTCGTCCTGTTCGCCCTGCACGAAGTTGGCCACGACGAACACGCCGTTGGTGCGGCCGTCGGACACGAGGGGCACGGCGAGATAGCGCACGGGGCCGGCATCGGACGAGAGCTGACTGCGGGTGCCGGTGGTGAGGTTGGCCCACGTGCTGGCGAGCGCCGGGTCCAGGTCGAGCCGGATGGGGGCGGGGGTCGACGCGTAGGGCCGGCCGTCGACGAAGGTGAAGAACGCCTCCCCTTCGAGGGGCAGGTTGCGCTCGAGGAAGGTGTCGAAGATCGCCCGCACATCCCCCGCGAACGGCTGACCCGTGGCCGGGTCGATGCCCCCGGCGAGCGACTCGAGCTCGGACCGTTCCTGCTCGAGGGTGGTGTCGACCTCGTCGTCGAGCTGGCGGAGCAGAACGGCGCGTTGCACGAAGAGGCCGGCGAGCGTGGCGAACGCCACGAGGGCCACGAACGAACCGAGCACGCGGCCCCGGAACCCGACGCGCCAACGGCGCTCAGTCGTCATCGTCGACCTCGTCGTCGTCGTCACCGTCGTCATCGTCGTCCGCCGGTGGGGGCGCCGGCGGGGCGGGAGCAGGGCTCGGTGGGGCGGGTGCCGGCGCCGGCGCGACCGTGGCGGGCGGGGCGGGCGCGGCGGCGGTCGTCGGCGGTGCGGCGGGGATGGTGGGTGGGGACACCACCGTGGGCTCGGTGGGCGCTTCTGTGGACGGGACCGGGCCCTCCAGCACGATCGGGGTCACCGGTGCCGGTGGCGGGGGCCGCAGCGCGGATGCGCCCGCGTAGCCGATGCCGAGCGCGAAGACGCCGAGCAGGACGACCAGGGCGGCGCGCGCGGCAGGGCTCACGGCTCGATGGTGGCGGCGGCGTCCGAACCGGTCGATGAGAGCATCATGAGAATCCTCTCATCGTCCCGCCCCAGTTCCTGTGGTCGGAGCGGGACCTCCAGGTCCCGGTTGGACCACAGGAACGTCGGGAGCGTCGTGGCACGCCACCACCGGCATCGACCCGACACGCGACGAAACCCCTGGCGAGCAGGGGTTTCGCTGGTGGTCGGGACCGGCGTCGATCCGGTGACCTTCCGCTTTTCAGGCGGACGCTCTGCCAACTGAGCTACCCGACCAAGGCGCCACCGTGCGAGCACGATGGCCTAGCGGTCCCGACGGGATTTGAACCCGCGACCTCCGGCTTGACAGGCCGGCGTGCACTCCAAACTGCACCACGGGACCTCGAAGTGTTGAGGTCTGGCACCCCCAACGGGATTCGAACCCGTGTTACCTGCGTGAAAGGCAGGCGTCCTAGGCCGCTGGACGATGGGGGCTCTGTTCCCGCTGAAGGCCGTGTCACCATAGCAGGACGCTCGGGTGCCTCTTCAACGGCGAAACACCTGGCTACGGTGGCCCGATTCCCGAGGAGAACCCGTGAGCGACGACCACCAGCCGTACCCACCGCCGCCCGCGGAGCCGCCGAGTTGGCCGCCTGCCGCCGCGCCGGCGTCGCCGTTCGTTCCCCTTGCTCCCTTCGCCCCCGACGGCACCGGCGAGCGTGGCACCGCGCCCGGCCCGCACCGACCGAAGGCCTGGTTGGTGGCCGGCCTCATGGTCAGCGCGCTGGCCGTCATCGGCGTCGCCACCTGGGTGGGCTGGACGATGCTGCAGCAGGACGGCCCCAGCTATCCCCAGGCCTGGGATCCCAAGGTCGAAGACATCGCCACCTTCGTCGAGGACGAGCGCGATCTCGACTTCCTCACCCCGGTGCACGTCGACTTCCTGGCCGAGGACGAGTTCCGCGAGCAGGTCACCACCTCCGAGGACGACCTCACGGACGAGGATCGCGAGGCACTCGACGACGCCACCGCCCAGCTCCGCGCCCTCGGCCTGGTGGAGGGCGATCTCGACCTGTTCGAGGAGCAGAACGAGCTCACCGGCGAAGGGGCGCTGGCGTTCTACGACCCGGTCGACAAGCGCATCACCGTGCGAGGCACCGAGCTCACCCCGTCGGTGAAGGCGACCCTCGCCCACGAGATGACCCATGCCCTGCAGGACCAGCACTTCGACCTGCAGAAGCTGGGCGAGGACGCCGGCGAGGACGGCGCCTTCGTCTACCGAGCCGTCATCGAAGGCGATGCCACGAACATCGAACAGGCCTATTCCGAACAGGAGCTCACCGCCGAGGAGCGCGACGCGGCCGCCGAGTCCGATGCCGACACCGGCGAGGCGGCATACGCCGATCGAGCGCCCGCGTTGGTGGCGTTCTTCGTGGCGCCCTACTCCCTCGGCCCACCGTTCACCGAGGTGCTGCGCAGTGCCGGCGCCGGCGATGAGGATCTCGACGACATCCTTCGCGATGGGCTACCGAGCGAGGTCGCGCTCTTCGATCCGACCCGGGCCGACGAGCCCGGCGATGTCGAGAAGCTGCCGCTTCCCGAGCTGACCGACGGTCAAGAGCTGATCGACGACGGCTCGTTCGGCGTCTTCTCGTGGTTCGTGGTGCTCTCGTCGAGGGTCGACCCGCGTGCTGCGCTCGAGGTCGTCGACGAGTGGCAGTCCGACTCCTACGTCACCTACGACGACGGAGGGACGGTCTGCGTGAAGGCCCGCTTCCAGGGCACTACCGACGACGTCACGACCGAGATGGCCGATCTGCTCGACGAATGGGCGGCGGCCATGCCCGAGGGCGCGTCATCGGTCGCTCGCAGCGACGAGTTCGTCGAGCTCACCTCGTGTGACCCCGGAGCCGACGCGGCGGCCGAGCCGGAGACCGACGCCCTCGAGGCGCTGCAGTACCCGGCCAGCCGACTCGGCTACATGAGCCTGCTGCTCGAGCAGTCGCAGGGCCAGGCCGAGCTCGACGACGTGTGGTGCGTGGTCGACAGCCTCTTCGACGAGTTCACGCTCGAAGAGCTGGCGACCGCTACGCCCGATCAGGCCCTGGTCGACCGGGCCCAGGAAGCCACCCAGAGCTGCTTGCCGGGCGGCTGAACCTCTCGTCTCAGGCGCGCGACATCTCGCGCACCATCGAGTCGAGCAGGCGCCCGAGGTAGTCGTAGACGACGTGGGCCGGGAAGTCGGGGTCGTCCTCGTCGACGTCCTCGGGCCCCCAGTCCTCCGACACGTCGAGTCGGGTGCCGAGGGCCAGCCTCACCGCGTTGACCGCGGTGAGCCACTGGTCGAGGTCGGCCGCGGTGACGGTGTCATCGCCGGCGGTGCGCTCGACCGTCTCGAGCGCGGCCATCTTGCGGTCGCGCAGCTCGTCATGGGCCATCTGCTGGTAGAAGGCTTCGTGCTCGGCGTCGTCGGCATAGGCCGTGGGGAAGAGCCGCCGCAGCAGCGGGTCGTCGTCGCGTCCGTCGATCATGGTGCGCAGCTCCGCGCACACGTCGGTGAGCAGCTTGCGCTCGACCGCGCCGAGGCGCAGGTCGAAGTCGCCGTCGGCGCGCTTCGCGATCAGCATCGTCAGTCCTGCTGCATGGTGGCCCAGAGCCCGTGCTCGTGCAGGCGGAACACGTCGATCTCGGCCTTCTCGCGCGCGCCGCTCGACACCACCGCCCGACCCTTGTGATGCACGTCGAGCATCAGCTGCTCGGCCTTCTCGAGGGAGTAGCCGAAGAGCTTCTGGAAGACGTAGGTCACGTAGGACATGAGGTTGATCGGGTCGTTCCACACGAGCACGATCCACGGTCGCTCGAGGTCGACGTCCTCGCCCAGATCCGGCTCGTCGACCTCGACCGGCGACGTCGTCGGTGACGGGCTCATGACGACAGTGTGGCGGCTGCCGGCTCGGGTTTCGACGAGCGGTCGGCGGTGGAGCGATCGGCCGCCACCTCCGGCGGGGGCTCGGGGTGGGCGAAGAGCGACAGGTGGAAGAGAAGGACCATGGTCCACACCGCCACCGCCCCGAGCACATGGACGCCGACGAGCACTGGGGGCACGCCCGTGAAGTACTGCGTGTAGCCGAGCGCACCCTGCGCCACGATCAGCGCGGCGAGCCACCCGCCCCGGCGGCGCGTGAGCGAGCTGGCGCCCTCCCGGTAGGCGAGCCACAGCGTGGCCACCACGAGTGCAAGCAGCACCCAGGCGGCGATGCCGTGGTTGCGGGCCACCGCGCCGATGTCGAACGACAGCCGGTCGGCTCGATCGTCGCCACCGTGCGGTCCTGTGGCGGTCACCACCGTGCCGGCCACCACCACCACCAAGGCGGCGGCGACGGTGGCCCGTCCGAACCACACCACCCGGGGGCCGACCGTGGGTTGCCCCGGTGTGCCCGGGTGACCGGCGCGGTCGTAGAGCACGGTGGCGTTCCACACGAGCACGATCGAGAGGAGGAAGTGCCCGATGACCGACACCGGCGTGAGGTGCAGCAGCACCACCATGCCGCCGAGGATGATCTGGGCGATCACGCCGGCGACCAACCCGAGGGACCACCACGTCAGGTCGCGGCGGCGGGGCACCCGTACCAACGACCCGAGCACCGCCAGGATCACCGCGAGCGACACGAAACCCGTGATCGCGCGGTTCACGAACTCGATCATCTGGTGGTACTCGGCCTCGGCGACGAAGCGATCCTCGGTGCAAGCCGGCCATTCGGTGCATCCGAGGCCCGAGCCCGTCAGCCGCACGGCGGCGCCGGTCACGATGATGAACCCGAGTGCGAGCAGCGCCACGAGGGTGATGCGCCGGTAAGTGCGGGGGGACAGCGAGTACTTCCGAGGGGGCAGGCGACGCACGCTCGAGGGCACCCTCCGATGGTACGGCCAGGCCGTTCGAGCACCCAAAGCCGCAGCCCTGTTCGGCACGGGTCCGGCCAGGTTTCCGCCCGACCCTCGTCACGCTCTACGATTTGGCCACCATGGCCATCACGACCGCCGCCCGGGCCAGTGTGTCCTGGCGCACTCGCGCTGCCGCCTACGTGGCGCTCACCAAGCCTCGCATCATCGAGCTGCTGCTCGTGACCACCGTGCCCACCATGGTGGTGGCCGAAAAGGGCCTGCCCTCGGCATGGCTGGTGGTGGCCACCGTGCTCGGCGGCACCATGGCCGCCGGCGGGGCCAACGCCATCAACATGTACGTCGATCGCGACATCGACGCGGTGATGAAGCGCACCCGCCAGCGCCCTCTGGTCACCGGCGTCCTCGACCCCCAGAGCGCCCTGGCCTTCGCCGTGAACCTCGAGGCGCTGGCCTTCATCTGGCTGTGGGTGTTCGTCAACCTGCTCAGCGCCGTGTTGGCCCTGGCTGCCTGCCTGTTCTACGTCTTCGTCTACACGCTGTGGCTCAAGCGCACGAGCACCAGCAACATCGTGATCGGCGGTGCGGCGGGGGCCGCACCGGTGCTCATCGGCTGGTCGGCGGTCACCAACGAGCTGGCGTGGGCGCCGTGGGTGCTCTTCGGGGTGATCTTCTTCTGGACCCCGCCCCACTTCTGGGCGTTGGCCATCCGCTACAAGGACGACTACAGCGCCGCCGACGTGCCCATGCTGCCGTCGGTCACCACGCTGCACGCCACCGCCGTGCGCATGGTCGCCTACTCGCTGGTGGTGTGGGCGCTCACGCTCGTGTTCGCCCCGGTGGCCGGCATGGGGACGATCTATGTGATCTCGGCGCTCGTGCTCGGTGCCGTCTTCACCGCCATGTGCCTGGTCGTGTTGCGCACCGAATCGGCCAACGCGGCCATGCGGCTGTTCAGCTATTCGATCACCTACATCACCCTGCTGTTCGCGGCCATGGCCGTCGACGTGCTGGTCCGCTACGGCGTATGACGAGCGACCGGCCGTCGTTTCGTGCCCCGACGAGGGGCTGTGTAGAGTCCCGCTCCGTACTGTTCGTACCGGGAGGAGGCGTTCGCGCCCTGACGCCGCGGCCCGAGTGCCGAGGTGCACGGCTGTCACCGTCGCGAGCTCACAGTTGAGATGGCGATCACAGAGACCAGACCCGAACCCGCCACGCACGCCGACGACCACGTGAACCCGTGGGATACCGGCGAGCCCACGCCTGGCTTCGCCAAGCTCATCGGGTCGAGCGATCACAAGACCATCGGCCGCTTCTACATCGTCTTCGCCCTGCTCTTCGGCGTGAAGGCGTGGGTGCTCGCAGGCCTGGTGGCCCTCGACGCCGTGCCCGACATCGACCTGCTGCCCGACGACACCGTCGGGCAGGTCTACACGCTGAGCCGCCTCAGCCTCGTGCTGCTGTTCGCCGTGCCGCTCTTCCTCGGCGTGGCCACCTACGTGGTGCCGTTGCAGGTCGGCGCCTCCACCATCGCCTTCCCCCGTGCGGCCGCCGCGGCCTTCTGGGTGTGGTTGCTCGGCGCCGGGCTGCTCATCGTGTCCTACGTCAGCAACGGTGGCGTCGCCGGCGGTCGGGCGAACGCCGTCGACCTGTCCTACCTGGCCATGGGAGTCACCGTCGTGGCCCTCCTGCTCGCGGCGGTGTGTGTGATCACCACGGTGGTGGCGCTGCGCGCCCCCGGCATGCCGCTCGACCGGGTGCCGATGTTCTCCTGGGGCATGTTCGTGGCTGCATCGATCTGGCTGCTCACGCTCCCCGTGTTCCTCGCCAACATCGTGCTCATCTACCTCGACGTGCGGTTCGGACAACCGAGCGCCTTCGGGGTGGCCGCCGATCAGTGGCCGCAGCTGGCCTGGTTCTTCCAGCAGCCGCAGGTGTTCGCGTTCGCCATCCCGGTGCTCGGCGCGCTCGGCGATGTGGTCGCCACCTCCGCCGGCGTTCGGCAACGCAACCGGGGCTTCCTGCTCGGTGCCATCGCCGCCTTCGGCGTGTTCTCGTTCGGGGCGTTCGCCCAGGAGTTCTTCAACGAAGAGGTCTGGGAGCAGGTTCTCTTCGTCGGCGTGGGCCTGGTCATCGTCATTCCCACGCTCATGCTCGTCGCTGGGTGGGTCACGTCGATGATGGGCGGCAAGCCCGCCGTCACTGCGGCGTCGCTCGCCACGCTCTTCGCGTCGCTCGTCCTGCTCCTGTCGGTCACGGGCAGCGCCCTCTACGTCATCAAGCCGCTGCGCCTCCACGACAGCCCCGCATTCCAGGACGGCCTGCTCGCCCTCGTCATCGGCTTCGTCGCCCTCGGCGGCATCGCCGCCTTGTACTACTGGGGTCCGAAGATGTGGGGGCACCTCGGCAACGAAGGACTCGGAAAGCTGCTCGGTCTGGCCGCCTTCGGCGGTGCGGTCCTGGCCGGCCTGCCGCAGTGCGTGCTCGGCTTCGCCAACCGGTGGGACGGGCTGGCCGACGCCGCCGATGCGCTCAACGTCATCTCGGCGGTGGGCTACGCCATCGTGGCGATCTCGGTGCTGGTCGCGGCGATCGACATCTTCTCGATGACCCGCGGCACCGCCGCCGGCAACGATCCGTGGGGTGGTCAGACGCTCGAGTGGTCGACCACCTCGCCGCCCCCCACCGGCAACTTCGCTGAGCTCCCGACCGTCGAGTCCGCCGAGCCCCTGCTCGACCTCGCGGGCTCCGAGACCGCCTCTGCCGACAAGGAGGTCGTGTCCTGATGACCGCCACCCACGCGTTGCCCCCGGCTCCGCCGGTGCAACGCCCACGCGTGCTGATCATCGGCACCGCGTTCGCCACCGCGGCCACCGTGATGGTGTTCGTCGGGTTGCTCGGCGTCTACCTCACCCGCCGGGCCGAGCTCATCGCCGCCGGCAACGCCTGGCTGCCCGAGGGCGTCACGGTGCCCTTGCAGCAGCCCAACGTGATCCTCTTCACGCTGATCGCCTCGTCGATCACCGTGCAGTGGGCGGTCTATGCGGTCTCCCGTGACGACCGGGTCAACACCTACCTCGCCCTCGGGGTCACCTTCGTGTTCGGTATCGCCGTCATCAACATGGCGTCCTACCTCTACACGATCATGGAGTTCGACATCGCCGCCAACCAACAGGCGGTGCTCATCTATGCCATCACCGGCGCCCACCTGGCGATGTTGGTCGGAGCCATGGTCTTCGTCGGCCTCATGGCCTTCCGGGCGCTCGGTGGGCAACAGACCAGCCGTCAGCACGACGGCATCTCGGCGGCCGCGCTGTTCTGGCATGCGATGGTCGTGGTCTACGCCATCATCTGGTACGCGATCTTCGTGACGAAGTAGGCGACATGCTCACGTTCCTGCGCTCCCGTATGTTCACCCCGGCCTTCAAGGTCTTCTCCGCGCTCGCGGTGTTCGGCTTCGTGGGTGCCTTCACGCTCGCGTTCACGAGCGACCAATCGCTGCTCAACGCGGTGCTGGGTCCGGTCACCTTCGGATGGAAGGGCGGAGTGGGGAACCACTTCACCTACACGGTGCTGGTCTCGCTCGGTGTGGTGTCGGCGGTGCTGGCGGTCCTCCACATCGTGTTCCGAGACGCCGACGCCGAAGCCGAGGCGCAGGTCGTGCACACCGACTCGGTGCCACTCACCCGCGCTCCCACCGGCACCAACTTCTTGCCCCTCATGGCGGCGTTCGCGGTGGCCGTGGTCGTCATCGGCCAGGTCACCAACCAGTACGTCACCCTCGCCGGTCTCGGCCTCGTCGTGCTGGTGATGGGCGTGTGGGTGCTGCGGGCCTGGGCCGAGCGGGCCACCGGCGACGACGAGGTCAATCGCGAGATCTATCAGCGATTCATCGAGCCCTTCCGGGTGCCGGTGCTGTCGGCGGTGACGATCGCGGTCGTGGTGGTCGGGCTCTCCCGGGTGCTGCTGGCCGTCTCCAAGGTGGCTTCTGTGGCCGTGTTCGGCGTGGTCGCTGCGCTGGTCCTCCTCGCGGCCGCCCTGCTGGCCGCCCGGCCCCAGATCACCAAGAACGCCATCACCATCCTGCTCTTCGTAGGTGCCGTCGCCGTCATCGCGGCCGGCATCATCGCCGCCGTGCAGGGCCAGCGCGACATCGAGCACAAGGGCGACGAGCACTCCACCGAGACCGAGACCGAGGCCGGCACGGCCGAAGGCGGTGCCACCGAGGGCGGCAGCACCGACGGCGCCGAGAGCGAAGAGGGCATGTCCGCCGTAGGCGGTGGTGAGGCCACGTCCCCGATGGTCGCGGTCACCCTGCGTGGTGGCGCATGAGCCTGGTGATTGCGCCGCATAGTTCCGCTCCCCGGTTGGCGTCCCTCGGCCGCCCTGGGGAACACTGCGAATCGGACCCCGGTCCGTCCTCACGAGGAGTCTGAATGCCCCGCCGTTCCACGTTCCTACGAATCCTGGGTGCCGTGTCCCTGGCGATCGTGGGCGTGCTCTACGTGCTGCTCATCTGGGACGTCTTCCAGAACGACGGCAAGCAGCTCACCACCCTGGCGCCGAAGGGCCCGTCTGCGCAGACCATCCAGAACCTGGTGATCCCGGTGTTCGCCATCGCCGGCCTGGTGTTCGTCGGCGTGCTCGGTGCGGTGCTCTACATCACCTGGCGGTTCCGGGAGCATCCCGACGACGACGCCATGCCCGGGCAGCTGCACGGCAAGACCACGCTCGAGATCGGCTGGACCATCCTGCCGGCCGTGGTGCTGGCCGGCATCGCCGTGTTCACGGTCATCACCATCCTCGAGCTCGAGGAACGTGAGCCCGACGCCATCGAGGTACGGGTCGCGGGCCAGCAGTGGTGGTGGAGCTATCAGTACGACCTCGACGGCGACGGCTCCTACGACGGTGCCGATGACCTCACCGTCGCCAACGAGTTGGTGATCCCCGCCGGTCGCGAGATCGACCTCACCATCTCCTCCAACGACGTGATCCACAGCTTCTGGATCCCGGCGCTGAGCGGCAAGCGCGACGCCGTGCCCGGCATGGACACGTACTGGAAGATCGAGGCCGACGAACCCGGCGTCTTCCGCGGCCAGTGCACCGAGTTCTGCGGGCTCTCGCACGCCAACATGCGGATGATCGTGCGGGCGCTCGAGCCCGACCAGTACGACGAGTGGCTGGCCAACCAGCTTGAACCGCCCGACGAACCCGAGGCGGGCTCGCTGGCGGCCGCCGGCAAGGACCAGTTCTCGGCCCTGTGCGCGCAGTGCCACGTCGTCAACGGTCAGTTCGAAAAGGCGCTCGAGGATCCGGCGTCGGTTCCGCTGGTGTCAGGCGTCGCCCCCAACCTCACCCACCTCATGACCCGGGGCACCTTCGCCGGCGCCATCTACAACCTCTACACACCGCAGGACCCCGACTCGGACGAGCCCGCCCCGGGCGACCCGGGTGACGTGGCCGAGCCGGGCGATCCCGGTGGTGCTCTCTTCGGCGGCGACAGCGCGCCCTACTACCTCAACCGGCCGACGCTCGAGGCCTGGCTGCGCGACCCCACCGCGCTCAAGCCCATGGCGCCGGACCAGAACGCCAACGGCCAAGGCCGTGGCATGCCCAACCTCGGCCTCAGCGAGCAGCAGATCGACGAGCTGGTCGCCTACCTCGAGACCCTCAAGTAGCCCACATGACGACCGCACCTGCCGTCACGGAGCACCACCATGGCACTCACTGAGAACCGCCCGGCGTTGGCCCTGCCCTCGGGCGAGGTCGACACCGAGGAGTTCCACCCCCTCGGCGTCTTCGAACGCCCGAAGCCCAAGCGGGGTTGGCGCTCGTGGCTCACCACGGTCGACCACAAGAAGATCGGCATCATGTACGGCGCCGCGTCGATCTTCTTCCTGATCATCGGCGGCATCGAGGCCCTGCTCATCCGGGTGCAGCTCTGGGCGCCTCGCGGCACGCTGCTGTCGGCCGACGCCTACAACCAGGTCTTCACGATGCACGGCACCACCATGGTGTTCCTCGTCGTGATGCCGCTCGGCGCCGCGTTCGCCAACTACCTGATGCCGTTGCAGATCGGCGCGCGCGATGTGGCCTTCCCGCGCATCAACGGGTTCAGCTTCTGGTGCTTCCTCGCCGGCGGCATCTTCCTCAACACGAGCTGGTTCCTCGGCGGCGGCGCCGACGGTGGCTGGTTCAACTACGCGCCCAACAACGGCGTGTTGTTCTCTCCGAGCAACGGCATCGACTTCTGGAACCTCGGCCTCATCATCACGGGCATCGCCTCGTTGACCGGTGCCGTGAACCTCATCGTCACGGTGCTCAACCTGCGGGCGCCGGGCATGACGCTCATGAAGATGCCGATCTTCACCTGGATGACCCTGGTCACCCAGTTCCTCCTGCTCTTCGCCATCCCGGTGCTCACGGCGGCGCAGTTCCTGCTGATGTTCGACCGCCTCTTCGACGCCAACTTCTTCAACGTGGCCCAGGGCGCCAACCCGCTGCTGTGGCAGCACCTGTTCTGGATCTTCGGTCACCCCGAGGTCTACCTGATGATCCTGCCGGCGTTCGGGCTCGTGTCCGACATGCTGCCGGTGTTCTCCCGCAAGCCGATCTTCGGCTACCCGTTCATCGTGTTCTCGGGCGTGGCCATCGGCTTCATGGGCTGGGGCGTGTGGGCCCACCACATGTTCGTCTCGGGCATCGGGCCGATCTCGGTCACCACGTTCTCGCTCACGACGATGTTCATCGCCGTACCGACGGGCGTGAAGATCCTCAACTGGACCGCCACCATGTGGGGCGGCAAGTTGAAGTTCGACACGCCGATGCTGTTCTCGATCGGCCTCATCACGATGTTCACCATCGGCGGCCTCTCGGGTGTGAGCCACTCGATCGCCCCGGCCGACACGCAGCAGACCGACACCTACTACATCGTCGCCCACTTCCACTACGTGCTCTTCGGCGGCGCCTTCTTCGGCTTCATGGGCGGCCTCTACTTCTACTGGCCGAAGGTGTTCGGCTACCTGCTCAACGAGAAGCTGGGCAAGACCAACTTCTGGCTGATGCTGGTGGGCTTCAACCTCACCTTCGCCCCGATGCACGTGCTCGGCCTGCAGGGCATGTCGCGCCGCATCTACACCTACGACCCCGGCTACGGCTTCGACCTGTGGAACAAGGTCGCCACCATCGGCGCGTTCATCCTGGCGTCGAGCGTGGCGCTGTTCCTCTTCAACGTCTTCTACAGCAAGGCGAAGTCGAAGCAGCTGCCGCCTCCGGGCCCCGATCCGTGGGATGCCCGCACCATCGAGTGGATGGTCGACTCGCCCACGCCCGAGTGGAACTTCGATCCCATCCCCACCGTCGAGCGGGTCGACGACTTCTGGTACCGCAAGTACGGCGAGGACGAGAACGACAACCTCGTGCGTATCGCCGAGACCGAAGACGTCGTGCAGCACAGCGACGGCAAGGGTGTGCACCTGCCGTCACCGTCCTACTGGCCGCTCGTCACCGCCCTCGGCCTGCCGGTGATCGCCTATGGCCTGCTCTACACCTGGTGGCTCTGCCTCATCGGCGGCATCATCGTGGTGGCCGGCATCTACGGCTGGGCCATGGAGCCGCCTGACGATCCCGACGCCGCCCATGGCGACGATCACGGCCCCGACGACGAGTCGAGCGACGAGGCGCCCGGTGCCACCACCGACGCGGCCGGCCCGATCGCCGACGCCGACACCGAATCGGCCGACAAGGAGGCCGAGACCGTTGGCTGACACTGCGACCCGTCACGAGGTGATGGTCGAGCGCGACGCCCACGCGGCCACCGCTCATCCCGATCACGCCACCAATACGGGCATCTCCAACACGAAGCTCGGCATGTGGTTGTTCCTCGCGTCGGAGTGCCTGCTCTTCGGCGGGCTCATCACCACCTACCTGCTCTACAAGAACCCGCTCAGCGGCCCCACGCCCGAAGACGTCTTCGACATCCCCTTCACGTCGATGAGCTCGTTCGTGCTGCTCATGAGCTCGCTCACCATGGTGCTGGCCGTCTCGGCCATCGAGCGGGGCGACCACCATCGCATGCGCATCTGGCTCGGTGGCACGGCGCTGCTCGGCGCCACCTTCATCGCCGGGCAGGTCTACGAGTTCACCGTGTTCTACGAGGAGGGCCTCGGCTACACCACCAGCCGGTTCAGCTCGGCCTTCTACACGCTCACCGGGTTCCACGGCGTGCACGTCACCGTCGGCATCATCATGCTCGTGTCGCTCGTGCTGCTGTCGGCACGTGGTCGCCTGCCTGAGCACCGATCGGAGACCGTCGAGATCGTCGGCCTCTACTGGCACTTCGTCGACGTCGTGTGGATCCTCATCTTCGCGGTCGTCTACCTCATCCCCTAGGGAGCATCGATCATGACCACGGTGACCCCAGAGCCCACCGACCAACCGATCCCCACCGCGCAGCTCGACGGCGCCGTCGAGGAGTACTCCCGCGACAAGGTCTACGTGCTCACCGCCCTGTTCCTCGCGGCGGTCACGCTGGTCGAGGTGGCCACCTATGTCTGGGAAGACCTGTTCTTGTGGAGCTGGGGCGGCGACAGCAACGCCGGGCTGATCATCGTGCTCATGGTGCTCATGGCCGTGAAGTTCTTCGTCGTGGCGTGGGTGTTCATGCACCTCAAGTTCGACAAGCCCATCCTCACTAGGCTCTTCTACGCCGGATTGCTCCTCGCCGTCGGCGTCTACCTGGCCATGATGGCGATGTTCCGCATCTTCTGGGCTGAAGACCAGATGGTGCAGACCAACTGAGCCCCGCTCAGCTCCAGCGGAACCAGCGGGCCGCGGCCAGCGGCGCCCCCACCGCCCACACCCCGAGCACCACCCAGGGTTGGGTCGACGAGGCCGCGCCGGCATCGAAGGCCTGATCGAGCGCGCCGCTCAGCGCGGCGGCCGGCAGCAACTCGGCCACGGTGCGGAGTGCGCCCGGCAGCTCGCTCAGCGGGATCACCATGCCGCCGAGGAGCAGCAACACCAGGTAGAGCCCGTTCACGGCCGCCAGGTTCACCGGCCCGGGAAGGGTGCCCGCCATCAACAGGCCGATGCCGGCGAACGCGGCGGTGCCGAGCACGAACGCGGGCACGGCCAGGGCTGCCGGCCCGTCCGGGTCCCACCCCAGGGCCAAGGCGGCCCCGACCAGCACGACCACCTGTACCACTTCCAGGCAGAGCACCATGGCGATCTTGGCGCTCACCAGCCGGGGTCGGCCGAGCGGGGTGCTCCCCAAGCGCTTGAGCACGCCGTAGTAGCGCTCGAACCCGGTGGCGATGCCGAGGGCCACCATGGCGCTCGACATGACGGCCAGGGCGAGCACGCCCGGCGCGAGGAAGTCGACCGGGTCGTCGACCCCCTCGGGCTTCGGCAAGACGTCGACCAGCGAGAAGAACACGAGCACGAGCAGCGGGATGCCGAGGCTGACGAGCAGCTGCTCGCCCTGCCGCAGGCTCAAGCGCAGCTCGGTGCGGGCCTGAGTGACGAGGGCGTTCATGGCGACCCCTCGGGTGGCTCGTACTCGGTCAGCCGCAGGTAGACGTCCTCGAGCGTGCTGCGCCCGGCGCGCAGGTCGTCGAGCGGCAGGTTGCGCTCGGCCAACCAGGCCGTGAGCGCCGCGACCGCGCCGGGCGTGGCGTCGGTGGCGACCACGTACTCGCCCCGCTCCCGTTCGACGACCGGGGCACCGAGGTGGGCGGCCAACGCGGTCGTGTCGAGGCCGGCGGGCGCCGCGAAGCTGATCTGCGCAGCGCGCTGGCCGGTGCGCAGGTCGGCGGGCGAGCCCGACGCGACCAGCCGGCCGTGGTCGATGATCAGCACCTGGTCGGCCAGGCGGTCGGCCTCGTCGAGGTCGTGGCTCGTCAGCAGCACGCAGACGCCCCGCTCTCGCAGCTCGGCGATGATGTCGCGGATGAGCCGTCGACCGGCCGGGTCGATGCCCGCGGTGGGCTCGTCGAGAAACGCCACTCGGGGACGCCCGACGAGGGCCAGGGCCAGCGAGAGGCGCTGCTGCTCGCCTCCCGACAGCTGCCTCCAGGTCGCCTTGCGCCGGTGGTCGAGCCCGACCCGCTCCAGTAGCTCGTCAGGATCGGCAGGCTCGGCGTAGTAGCTCGCGAAGAGGGCCAGCACCTCTGGCGGCCGGATGCCGGTGTAGACGCCACCCTGCTGCAGCATCACGCCGATCTGGGGGGTCAGGCGGGCGTGATCGGCGATGGGGTCGAGGCCGAGCACCCGCACCGAGCCCGAGCTGGCCCGTCGATAGCCCTCGAGCACCTCGACGGTCGACGTCTTGCCCGCCCCGTTCGGGCCGAGCAGGGCCGTGATCGACCCGGGCTCGGCCGAGAACGAGAGCTCGGCCACGGCGGTGACCTCGCCGTAGCGCACGGTGAGCGCGTCGACCTCGAGTGCACGACCCGGCGCCGTCATCGGCGGCGACGCTACTCGCCGCCGTTCTCGGTGCGATAACCCAGCGCTGCGAGCGAACACCCGAACTGGCCGTGCAGATCAAGAGAATCGGGCAATCTGGACGGCCGGCGCGTCACGTCGGGACGCTGCGGACCAAAGCGGGCCGATGGGGGAAACCCGCCGACTAGCTTCGCGGGTCATGCTCGACGTGCGACGACTGCGAACCGACTACGACGACGTGCTCGCCGGGCTGTCGCGCCGCCACGACTCGTCGCTGCTCGTCGACCTCGAACGGGCTCGCACCCTCGATGCCCGCCAGCGCGAGCTGGTCGGCGAGCGTGACGACGTCCGCTCCCAGGTCAACGCGCTGTCGAAGGAGGTCGGAGCCCTCCGGCGCGACGGCCTCGACGACCAGGCTGCGGCCAAGCAGGACGAGAGCCGCCGGCTCGGTGAGCGGGAGCACGCGCTGGCCGAGGAGACCGACCTGATCGCAGCCGAGCTCCACGGCCTGCTGCTCACCATCCCCAATGTGCCTGCCCCCGACGCACCCGACGGAGCGAGCGACGCCGACAACGTGGTGGTGCGGGTGGTCGAGAACGTGACGGCGGGCGGCACGCCGTCACCGGGGGACGAGCGGGCGACTACGCCGATCACCAGCGGGTGCCGCACTGGGAGACCGGGGCCGAGCTCGGCATCCTCGATCTCGAACGGGCGGTCAAGATCTCCGGCTCGATGTTCAGCATGTTCCGCGGCCAGGGGGCCACGCTCGCACGCGGCCTGTGCCAACTCGCCCTCGACCGCAACGCCGACGCGTTCGAGGAGATCCGCCCACCCAGCCTGGTGCTCACCTCCACGCTCACCGCCACCGGGCAGCTGCCGAAGTTCGCCGACGACGCCTACCACGTCGAACGTGACGACCTCTGGTGCATCCCCACGGCCGAGGTGCCGCTCACGTCGCTGGCCAAAGACGAGATCCTCGACGAGACCGACCTGCCGATGCGGCTCATGGCCTACACCCCCTGCTATCGGCGAGAGGCGGGGTCGGCGGGGCGCGACACGCGCGGTCTGCTCCGCGTGCACGAGTTCGACAAGGTCGAGCTGCTCGCCTACGCCACGCCCGAGCAGGCGCCCGCCATGCTCGACGAAATCCTCCAACGCGCCGAGTCGACCATCGCCGCGTTGGGCCTCACCTACCGGGTCCTCGACATCTGCACCGGCGACCTCGGTCAATCGCACTACCGCTCGCTCGACATCGAGGTCTACGCGCCAGGCGTCGACCAGTGGCTCGAGGTGTCGTCGGTGTCGTGGTTCAGCGACTACCAGGCGCGCCGCGCCAACATCCGCTATCGACCGACGGGCGAGAAGCGCACCGAGACGGTGCACACGCTCAACGGCTCCGCGTTGGCGGTGCCCCGCGTGTGGGCCGCGCTCGTCGAGACCCATCGCCGCCCCGACGGCAACGTCCAGGTTCCCGACGTGCTGCTGCCCTACCTGCGCGGCGCCACCGTCATCGGGTCGTGATCACCCACCTGCCCCGCGTCATCGCCGAGCCCGCCGATCGGCCCGCGGGTGCCGACGCTGACCACCCGATGCGCGTCGTCACGCGCCAGGTCGCGTTCGAGCCCGATGGTTGGACCCCCACTCGGGCGGCCAAGGTGGCCGCGCTCTTCAACGACCTGGCCCCCGATTGGAACACGCGCGACGGCATCGGACGCTTCGATCCGCTGGTCGACGCCCTCGACCGCGGTGCCGTGTCGGGCGATCGCTGTGTGGAGGTGGGGTCAGGAACCGGGCTGGCGACCCGTCACCTCTCCGACCGATTCGGCTCGGTCGTGGCGGTCGACCTGGCCTACGAGATGCTCAGCCGGGCCCCGGCCGAGTTGGCGGCCCGAGTGCTGGCCGACGCCGCCTGCCTGCCGCTGCCCGCCGGGTCGGTCGACGCGCTGGTGCTGGCCAACGCGTTGCTCTTCCCGTTCGAAGCCGATCGCGTGCTGGCCCCCGGCGGCGCGGTCGTCTGGGCCAACTCGCTCGGCGACCGCACGCCCATCCACCTGTCGGCCGACGAGGTGGTCGCTGCCCTGCCCGGCTCGTGGCACGCGCAGGCTTCCGAAGCCGGCTGGGGCACCTGGTGTGTCGCCCGGCGCGCCACCTGAACCGCCTGGCCCACGTCGCCCGTACCCACTCCGTTCTGGCAGCCGAAACGCGCTCCCTGGTGCGCGATCTGCCTGCCGGAACGCTGGGGTCACGTCCTGCCGGGGCCATACTCGCGGCCATGGACCTCACCAGCCGCCAGCGCGACCTCGAAGACCGTGGTCTCGATCGATCCGACCTGCTCGACGACCCGTTCGCCGAGTTCGCCCGCTGGTTCGAACAGGCCGCCACCTGGGGTCTCGAACAGCCCGAGGCGATGGTGCTGGCCTCGGCAGACGCCGACGGTCGACCCTCGGCTCGTCATGTGCTGCTGAAGGGCGTCGATCACGGCTTCGTCTTCTTCACCAACTACGACAGCCGCAAAGCGCACGAGCTCGACGCCCACCCGGTGGCGGCGCTGTGCTTCCCGTGGATCCGACTGTCGCGCCAGGTGCGGGTGTCGGGCAGCGTCGAGCGGGTCGCCGAGACCGAGAGCGACGACTACTTCGCGTCGCGCCCTCGCGAGAGCCAACTCGGCGCATGGGCGTCACGACAGAGCAGCGTCCTGCCCAGCCGAGCGGTGCTCGAGGAGCGGGTGGCCGAGGCCACCGAGCGGTTCCGCGACCGCGAGGTGCCCCGGCCTCCGAGCTGGGGCGGCTACCGGCTGCTGCCGGTCGAGTTCGAGTTCTGGCAGGGCCGACCCAACCGCCTGCACGACCGCTTCCGCTACCTAACGAGCCCCGACGACCCGACCACGTGGCGGATCGACCGGCTCTCGCCCTGACGAGCGTTCGACGATCAGGGCAGCAGCGGGAGCACGCGCTCGCCGAGCAGTTCGACGTGCTCGAGGTCGTCGAGGTCGAGCACCTGGAGGTAGACCCGCTCGGCGCCCGCCTCGGCATAGGTGGCGATGCGATCGAGCACCTCGGCCGGTGAGCCGGCCAGGTGGTTGGTGCGCAGCTCGTCGACTACCCGCCCGATGCGACCGGCGCGCAGCTCGAGCTCCTCGTGGTTCTCGCCGCAGCACACCGTGAGGGCGACGGAGAAGGTCATCGACTCGGGGTCGCGGTCGATGGCCTCGCAGGCTTGGCGCACCCGCGCCCGCTGTTCGGCGAACACGTCGACGGGCGCGAATGGCAGGTTGAACTCGTGCGCGTAGCGAGCCGCCAGTCGAGGGGTGCGCTTCTCGCCGTAGCCGCCGATGATCACCGGTGGCCCGGGCACCTGCACCGGCTTGGGCAGCGCAGGCGAGCCCACGATGCCGTAGTGCGTGCCTTCGAAGGTGTACTGCGAGTCAGGCGGGCAGGCCCACAGCCCGGTGATGATCTCGAGCTGCTCCTCGAACCGTTCGAAGCGCTCCTTCAGGCTCGGGAACGGGATGCCGTAGGCCACGTGCTCGTCGCCGTACCAGCCCGCGCCGAGCCCGAACTCGACGCGCCCCCCGCTCATCTCGTCGACCTGCGCCACGGCCACGGCGAGCGGACCGGGATAGCGGAAGGTCGCCGAGGTCACCATGGTGCCGAGGCGGAGGCGCGAGGTCTCGCGAGCGAGCGCGCCGAGGGTGACCCAGCTGTCGGTCGGTCCGGGGTTGAGCGCCACCTGTGACAGTCCTTCGATGCGCAGCCAGTGATCGGATCGGAAGAAACCGTCGAACCCAAGCGCCTCGGCGGTCTGCGCGACCGCGAGTTGCTGATCGTAGGTGGCACCCTGCTGGGGCTCGACCATGATGCGGAGGTCCATGAGCCGGGACCCTAGCGGTCGGTCCACGCGGTGGCCGCAGCCGCCAACGAGGTGATGAGCGCTTCGGTGTGGGGCGTGTGCCCGGTTCCCTCCCAGTCGGTCCAGTAGGGGCCCTGGCCTCGGATGCGCGGAGGGAGCTCGACCTGCACGCCGTCGTCGACGGGCTGGTTGACGGGGTTGTCGGGGTGCAGCCCACGAAGCGCGCTCGGGATGTCGTCGAGCTGGTCGACGAACGCGTAGTGCGGCAGCGCGGGCCGCAGCTCCGTGGCGAGATGGGCGGCGAGGGTGCGGTTGCGTCCCCCGAGCAACACCGTGGTGAACATGCCTTCACGCCCATACCCGTGCACGGTGACCACCACGTCGACGTGGTCGAGGAACCTCCCGAGCGCGTCGGAGTGCTCGGGGCGAAACGCGGTCGAAGGTACGTGCCAGCGGAAGTCGTCGGGTTGCAGCACGCCGTAGTAGCTGGAGCCGCTGCGACGGGCGGCCTCACGGGCGATCACGTCGGTGCCCTTCTCCAGCGAGCCGCCGTGAAAGGCCATGAACCCGAACGGCGATCCGAGCGTGAGCTCCTCGGTGACACCCGGATGACGGAGCAGCTCGTCGAACATCGTTCGGGGTCAGTCGACCGGCGTGCCCGAGCGACGCGAGAGCGCAAGCGTGATGCTGGCGAGCACGATCGTGGCCAGCAGCAGGCCGATGCGCACCGGCCCGGCGTCCTGGATGAAGGTGCTGATGCGGGCGTTGAGATCGAACACGAAGTCGGCCACGGCCCCGCCGCTGGTGTCGCCCTCGCGCACCCGCAGCTCGTACCAGCCGTAGTAGGCGACGTACGCGCCGGCCACGACGAGCAGCGCACCCGAGATGCGGTTCACGTAGGGCAGCGCTCGTTTGAGGTTGGTGACCAGACCCTTCTGGGCCAGTGCGATGGCGAGGGTGAGCACCATGAGGACCAGGCCCATGCCCAACCCGTAGGCGATGAACACGGCGACGCCCGATACGAAGTTCTCGGTGTCGAACACTCCGGCCACGGCCGCGAAGAAGGTGGGGAGGGTGCACGAGAGCGACACCAACGCATACGAGATCCCGAAGACGAACACCGACCACAGCTCGCGGCTGTCGGCGCCGCGCGAGATCTTGAGGGCGTCGACCGACAGGCTCTTGCCGGCCAGCAGGGCGATTCCCAATCCGACCAGTCCGAGGCCGAGCACGATGGTGACCCACGGCAGCTTCTCCTGGATGGTGTCGAGCAGCGGCTCGAGCAGGATGCCGAGGGTCCCGAACACCACCAGGAAGCCTGCGGTCATGGTGGCGCCCACGGCCAGCGCGCGCAGCGGGCTGCCCCGGGCGCCTTCGTCGCGGGCTCCTTCGAGACCGAGGAAGAACGAGAGGTAGGCCGGCAGCATGGCGAAGCCGCACGGGTTGAACGTGGCCACCATGCCGACGCCGAAGGCGTACGCAAGGGGGGCGTCGATCATCAGCTCAGCTCGGTGGCGAGGATCTGCTCGAGCTCGGCCCGGTCGATCTTGCCCGTGTGCACGGCGACGATCGTGCCGTTGGCGTCGACGAAGACCGTGGTGGGCATGTTGGCCCCGCCGAAGGCGGCGAGCAGCTCACCCTTCGGATCGCGGCCGGTGTCGTAGGTGATGCCCGTGCGCTCGATGAGCGCCTGGGCGCTCTCGGGCTGCTCGGTGACGTTGAGCCCGAGGAACGCCACCTGATCGCCGTTCGCCTGGTGGACCTGCTCGAAGTCCGGCATCTCTGCCACGCACGGCACGCACCACGAGGCGAAGAAGTTGATCACGAGGGGCCGGCCCTCGTAGTCGGAGAATGCCCCGACCGTGCCGTCGAACCGCTCGAAGTCGATGTCGGGCACCTGCTGGCCGGTGACGTCCTCACCCTGCATCGGCGGTTGGGTGGCGGTGGGGTCGAGCTTGTCGGCCTGGTCGTCGTCACCGTCCCCGGCGGTGAAGGCGACGATCGTCGCGATGGCCAAGACAACGGTGGCGAGCGCCATCGCCCACAGCAGCCCACGGCTGGGGCGACGGGTGGACGGGGGCACGGGCCGGTCCTCGGCGGGCAGGGGGGTGTCCATAGCGGCGCCGACGACGGTACCGCCGCCTCATCGGGAAACGCACGACGGGCGCCACCAGAAGGTGGCGCCCGTCGTGGGTGGACCGAAGGGCAGGTCCGGGCTCGATGAACGTCGCCCGGGCTGCATGGTTCCTCGTCAGTCCGGTGCTGCGGCCGGGGCCACCGCCGAAGGCCCCGGGGGAAAGGCCTTCGGCGGTGGCGCTCAGGCCGACCGCAGGTGGGTCTGGAGGTGGATCGGCACCGGGATCTCCGGCAGCTGGTCCTCCGGACGGGGGTTCTTCGGCGGGCGACCCCGGCGGCGCTTGGTCGCCAGGATCTTGCCGTTGAGGAAGAGCTGGCCACCCCACACGCCCCACGGCTCGTGGCGGGCGATCGCTCCTTCGAGGCAATCGAGCATGACCGGGCACTCCGAGCAGATCGTCTTGGCCCGGGCGATGTCCTGGAGCTCCTCCGAGAAGAACACGTGTGCCAGCGACGCCTCCCCGTCGCGGCAGAGTGCGTCGTCCCACCAGTCCTCTATTGCGTTCTCGCTCAGCTGGGCGAGCATGCGTTTCGTCCCCTTCGTGTGCCGCCGTTCTCCCGATGGCGGTGTGGATGTGATGTGTCGGTCGCGGTGTGGTCTGGGCGAACTGTGTCCAGAGATGCAAGAAGGCCGCCGGTTTCCCGGCGGCCTTCGGAGTGATCCCTTTCGCAGTGGTGTCGCTACTGCGGGCTCTCCTTCGGTCGCCGGGGGGCGAGCGGGTGACCGTCGAACACGGTCACGTCGTTGCCCTTGATGGCGGTGGCGTACCACGAGGTCGCGCACGCGGTCATCGCCATGCGGGCACGGACGCGCGACGACGTGGCGTTGGCCTGCGGGGCCGCCATGTTGGTCGTCGGGTTCGTCATCGTGCAGTCCTCGGGTCGTCTGAGCAGGCGTGAACCTGCGGGTGCCATCGGACCATGGCCTTCCGCAACTCGTCAATCTATTTTCCAGAACCCGCCTGTCGGCGCCGGCGATGCCTGGAATCCCAACGGTTCCCAGGGGTTTCGGACGGTCTCGCCATCCGCCAGTCGTCGCCGGTCGCACTAGCGTCGCCGCCATGCGCGAGCACGGAGCCGACCGCCTGGTGCCGGTGCCGCGCGACGGCCGGGTGTTCCGGGCCTGTCGACGGGTGCGGTTCGGCGATGTGAGCCCGGCGGGGCGGGCCAGGTTCGACTCGCTGGCGCGGTATCTCCAGGACGTGTCGAACGACGACACCGTCGATGCCGGCCTCGACGACGACATGGCGTGGGTGGTGCGCCGCACAGTGTTCGAGGTGCGTCGGCCCGCGGTGTTCAGGGAGATGATCGAGCTGTCGACGTTCTGCTCCGGCATCGGGAGCCGTTGGGCCGAGCGCCGCATCGCCATCCGTGGCGCGGAGGGCGCCGTCGTCGACGCGGCCACCTTGTGGGTGCACGTCGAGCTCCCGTCGGGGCGTCCCATCCCGGTCGATGCCCAGTTCGAGTCGATCTATGGGCCGACGGCCGGCGGACGCGAGGTCACCGCCCGCCTGCGCCACGACGCCCGACCGCCCGCTGGCGAGCCGCGCCGCGCCTTTCCGTTGCGCTTCGTCGACTTCGACCCGCTCGACCACGTGAACAACGCCGCCAGCTGGTCGGTGGTCGAAGACGAGCTCGCCCGTCACGCCGACCTGCGCCCGCCCTACCGCGCCGAGCTCGAGTATCGCGGGCCGATCGAGCGGGGCGCCGCGCTCGCGGTGGTCGCGCGGCGAGAGCTCGCCGGTCGGTCGGGCTCGTCGGGCCCGCTGGCCCTGTGGGCCGTCGATGCGAGCACCGACGAGGTGTATCTCACGGCCAGGGTGTCGCCGTTGGCCGCCGACGAGTCGGGGCCCGAGCCGGGCTGACGTCCGGAATCGTCGCCGTCAGGCCGCACGGGCCGTCAGGACGTCGGGTCGACCACCCGGCCGATCTGCAGGACGAGGTCGTTGCGCTGGTCGACCACGAAGAACAGGAAGGCCCGGTCGATCTCCACGCGGGTCGCGCCGGTGACGGGCGCCTCGACCGTTGGCACCACGGTGGCGGCGTCGGCGTCGCTGCCGTCGTCGTCGACCGTCACGAACGTCTGGTGGACCGCGCGCGAGATCGCCAGCGGCTCGTCGCCGGTGATGCCCGAGAAGTCGGCCCGGTCGGTGACGAAGAGATCGCCCAGCCCCAAGGCGGTGAGTGGCCCTTCGAGATCGGTCTCCGAGGCGAACTCGAACGGCGGTAGGGCCACCTCGAGGGCTGCGGTCTGCAGCGAGGTCGTGATGGTGGAGAGCAGGTCGGCGCCCAGCGTCGATTCGACCTCGTCGAACCGTCCGGCATCAGGCAGCACCAGCACCATCGTCAGGTCGTCGCCGAGGTACGGCAGCCCGACCGCCGTCCATCCGCTCCCCGAGGCGACCGTGAGGTCGCCGTCGTCGCGCACGCGCAGCATCGGCGTGTCGACGGAGCGCCCGTCGGGCAGGGTGAAGTCGACGTCGGCGCTCTCGGCGGTCAGGCGGACCTTCCAGGGCGCTCGCAACGAGCCGAGCGAGGGCACGACGAACCGCGTGCGATCGCGGATCGATCCCCTCGCCAGCAGCTGTGGGATGCGTCCGCTCGACTCGCGGTCGCCCCACTCGTTGATGGTGTCGCGTGCCCCCTCCGGGTTGGAGCGGAAGTCGACCGTGCGCATGCCGGTGTCGAAGTAGGCCGCCAGCCGGTCGAGGAAGCGGGACTCGAAGCCCGTGCCGTCCTGCGCCCACAGCGACGCCGCCAGGTCGACGGTGACCTCGCCCTTGCGGAGTTCGCTGCGTTGCTCCCCCTCGGCCGCTTCCAGCTGCTGGGCGATCGTGTTCATGCCTTCGGCCAGGTCGGGTGCGCGCTCGGTGTGAAGGGCGGCATCCAGCGCGGCGAGCGTGTCGCCGGCGGCGCCCTCGCGAGCCATGGCCAGGCCCGTGGCCACGGCGTAGGTCGAGATGGCGAGGTTCTGACCGCTGTCGCGGGCTGCGCCGTAGAGCTCGCCCGCGAACTGGTTCAGCGCAGCGACCGTGCCGGTGACCGTCGCCGGTGCCGGGTCGGCGCGTGCCTCGTCGGAGCGCACCTCCTGGCCGGCAGGGTCGGAGCAACCGATCGCCACGACCGCGAACGCGAGCAGCCAGGCCACCCAGCGAGACGGGCGCGCCCGGCGGTCGGTCATGCGGTCACGGTAGGCCGACCGGCAGGCGCCGGTCGGGCAGCCCCGACACTCGTCGGTCGCCCGTAGGATGGACGTCATGCAGGTGAGCGCCACCGAACGGGCCGAGCGGGTGATCGAGCGGGCCAAGTCGGCCCGAGCCGGGCGGCTCACGATCACCATCGGCACCGGCTGCTGCGAGTCGACCGCGCCGTTCCTCTACGAGGACTTCTGGCCGGGCCCCGACCAGGCCGTGGTGGGATCGGTCGCCGGCGTCGAGGTGTTCGCACCCGACTACCTGCGCACCCTCTATCCCGGCGACGACGGTGTCGTCATCGATGTCTCCGAGGAGCCGGCCGAGTCGCTGTCGATCGAGACCGAGTGGGGCTGTCGGCTCTTTCTTCGCGGACTGGGCATCGATCGGGGCGTCGACGAGTCGTGCCCCATCGAGGGATCAGAGGGCCCCGGCCTGCTGGCCACCAAGCCGCTCGGTTCGCACGTCACGGGCGAGCTGCCCGAAGCGCTGCGCCACGCCCGGCTGCGCTGAAGCCCACCGCACCGGAGCGGCCCGAGGCGGGCCGGTCCTAGGATCGCCTCATGCGCTACGTCGACGTGGGTGGGGTGCGGCTCTCGGCCATCGGTCTCGGGACTTGGCAGTTCGGCTCGTCGGAGTGGGGTTACGGCGAGCAGTACGCGTCCGGCGTCGCGGGCGACCTCGTACGTCGAGCGCTCGACCTCGGCATCAACCTCATCGACACCGCAGAGATCTACGCCGTCGGGCGGTCAGAGCGCATCGTGGGTGACGCGCTCGGCGACCGGCGCGACGAGGCCTTCCTCGCCACCAAGGTCTTCCCGGTGATGCCGATCTCGCCTGTCGTGCAGTGGCGCGGCGTGCAGTCGGCCAAGCGGCTCGGGGTGCAGCGCATCGACCTCTACCAGGTGCACTGGCCGAACCCGATCGTGCCCTTGCCCACGACCATGGCCGGCATGCGCACCCTCGTCGACGTCGGGCTGGTCGGTCAGGTGGGCGTGAGCAACTTCAACACCGCGTGGTGGCGCCGTGCCGAGCGAGCGCTCGGATCGCCTGTCCTGTCCAACCAGGTGCAGTACAGCCTGGCTTGTCGCAAGCCCGATGCGGCTGGCGGGGTGGTGCCCTACGCGCAGGCCAACGATCGGCTGGTCATCGCGTACAGCCCGCTGGCGCAGGGTCTGCTCGGTGGCCGCTACGACGCCAAGCACCCGCCGAAAGGGTCGGCACGCGCGGGCAACGCGCTGTTCCTGCCCGACAACCTCGAGCTGGCGCAGGGGCTCATCGATGCGCTGCGCGAGGTCGCCCGCACCTACGACGCCACCCCGGCGCAGGTCGCGCTGGCCTGGGTGATCCGTCGACCGAACGTGGTCGCCATCCCCGGAGCCAGCTCGGTCGAGCAGCTCGAGCGCAACGCGGAAGCGGCCGATCTGGTGCTGAGCGACGACGACGATGCCTGGCTCACCGACGAGAGCGACCGCTTCCGGCCCACACGTGGTGCCGGGGCCCTGCCCGGGTTGCTCGCCGCCAGGCGGTCAGCCGGCGCGTCGCATCCACCGATCGACGAGACCGCCCCTGACGAGGTGGGCGCCGAGGTCGTCGACTTCGCGAGCAGCTGACCCGCTCGCGCGTGCGTCAGGCGCCCGATGGCTCGGGCGACGGTTCTGGTGAGGGCTTGGCGTCGAGTGCGTCGAGCGCCTCGAGCGCGGCGTCGAGCATGCGGGCGGAACAGCCCGCCATGGCCACGGGCGGCACGTACTCGTCGACCAGCTGATCGGCGATGGCGCGAAACGCCGCCGCAGCGCGACCCGAGCCGAGCGCCACGGGGCTTCCCTGATCGCCTCCGGTGGACACGGCTGCCTCGATGGGCACGCGACCGAGGAGCGGAACCCCGGCGGTGCGCGCCAACTCGTCGCCGCCACCAGAGCCGAACAGCTCGTAGGTGTCGCCGTGTTCGCACTCGAAGCTGCTCATGTTCTCGATGACTCCCACGACCCGCAGGTAGCTCTTGCGGGCCATGTTGACGGCGCGCACGGCCACCTTCTGGGCGCCGCTGGCCGGGGTGGTCACCACGATCATCTCGGCTCGGGGGAGCATGCGCGCCAAGCCCATCTGCACATCGCCCGTGCCGGGCGGCATGTCGATGAGCAGGTAGTCCATGTCGCCCCACTCGACATCCTCGAGGAAGTGCTGCACCGCCCGGTTGAGCATGAGACCGCGCCACATGAGCGCGGTCTCCTCGTCGTCGACCAGGTGGCCCATCGACACGACCTTCAGCACGCCGGTGCCGAACGGCAGCTCGTGCGGGAGGATCTTCTTGGTGCCGGGCTTGCCCTGTAGTCGTCCTTCCACGCCGAGCATCCGTGGGATCGAGAATCCCCAGATGTCGGCGTCGAGCACGCCCACGGTGAAGCCCCGGGCCGCCAGGGCGGCCGCCAGGTTGGCCGTGACCGACGACTTGCCGACGCCGCCCTTGCCGGAGGCCACCGTGAGCACCTTGGTGGTGGCCGGGATCTCGGTGTCGGGGGCGTTGTCGCGCACGTTCCACCGGGCCTTGGCCATGGCCGCGGACTTCTCGTCGGCGGTCAGCTCGGTCCAGTCGAGGCGCACGCCCGTCACCCCGGGCAACGAGCCCACGCGGGCCCGGACGTCGCCCTGGATCTGGGCACGAAGGGGACAGCCGGCCGTGGTGAGGGCGATGGTGACGGTGACCTGGCCGTCGGGGTCGACTGCGACGCCCTTGGCCATGCCGAGCTCGACGATGTCGCTGCCGAGCTCAGGGTCGATGACCCCTCGCAGCAACTGCATCACGTCGTTGGGGGTGGGCAGCGAAGGCACCCTTCGATTCTAACGGAGAATCCCGTGTAAACTCGACGCATGCGTGACGACGCCGTGGGGATCGACCTCACCGATCCGGCCACCCCGCGTCTCGACATCCTGAAGGCCCTCGGCGACAACACCCGTTACGCGATCTATCTGGAGCTGGCCCGATCGCCGGTGCCGCTCGCCACGGCGGAGATCGCCGACCTCCTCGGCCTGCACGTCAACACCGTGCGCCCGCACCTCGAGCGGATGCGCGACGTCGGGTTGCTGCAGGTCGACGCCGAGGCGCGCGGCGGCGTGGGCCGGCCCCAACACCGCTATTCGATCGCTCCCGGAGCCCCGTCGCTCGGGCTGGAGCCGCCCTCGTTCCCCACACTCACCTCGGTGCTGCTCGAGGCGGCGGCGACCAGTGGCCTCGACGGAGCAGACCTGTTCGAGGCGGCTCGCGAGCAAGGCCGGGCCGATGGCCGCCGCTGGGGCGAGCACCCCGACCCCCTCGAAGCCGTGCTGGTCGAGCAGGCCCGCCTCGGGTTCGATCCCACCGTCGTCGAGGACGACGAGGGAGCCACCGTGGCGTTCGCGCACTGCCCGTTCCGGGCCTTGGCCGAGGCCCACCCCGACCTGGTGTGCTCCGTCCACTGCGGGCTCGTCGAGGGCCTGCTCGACGAGGTCGGCGAAGCCGAGGTCGTCCGATTCCACAGCCTCGTCGACCGCACGCCCTGCCAGGTCGAGCTCAGCGTGCCGTGAGTGCCTCAGTTCGACCGCACCCCGACCGATACCGATACCCTTGACCCCCACAGACGTCATCCAGGAGGCCCGACCGTGATCACCCTCACCGACAATGCTTCAGTAAAGGTGAAGGAGCTCATCACCCAGGAAGGCAACGACGAGCTCATGCTGCGCGTCGCCGTCCGTCCCGGCGGGTGCTCCGGGTTCAGCTACGAGATGTTCTTCGACACCGAGAAGGACAACGAAGACCTCACCATGCAGTACGGCGGCGTCACGGTGGTGGTCGACCCGTCGAGCGCCCAGCTGCTCACGGGCGCCACGCTCGACTACAAGGACGGGCTGCAGGACGCGGGGTTTGCCATCAACAACCCCAACGCGCAACGCACGTGCGGTTGCGGCCAGTCGTTCAGCTGACCGGCCAGTCGGTCAGCTGACCTGGTCGAGGGCGGCGGTCAGCTCCGTTCGGTCATAGACGTTGTCGAGCCTGGTCACCACGGTGCCGGTGGCATCGGCCACGAACAGGCTCGGCTCGAACACCAGCCCGTAGGCGTCGACAGCCGGCGCGAGCGACGCGGCGGTGAGGTTGCCCCCGAGGGCCTCGGCGTCGGCTGTAGACCTCGGCGTGCACGAAGCGCACGCCGGGATAGTTGGGAGCCTGCTCGACGAGCAGCTCGAGCACCGGGCCGCACAGCCCGGTGGCGCAGAACGCGGGAGTGCCGACCAGGAAGGCCACCGGCGCGCCCGACGCCAGCGCGGTGCTCAGCGTTTCGGCGTGCAGAGGGCACGGCTCGGCGAGCGTGCAGTAGGGCTCGACCCCGCGGTGGTCGTCGACCGTCGGCGTCTCGACCGGGATCATCGGCTGGCCCACCTGCACCAGCGACACCTCGGCGGCGGGGCTGACCATGAACGACTGGTCCTGGCGCAGGCCGTCGAGCTCGACGGAGGCCTGGTAGTTGCCGGGCTCGGCGAACGTGGCCCGCACGGGGAAGTAGGGCAGGGGCACGCCGTCGCGGTGGGCGGCGACCACGATCGGCTCGCCCACCGGTGCACCCTCCTTCGAGAAGTTGAACGTCAGCTCGTCGGGCACCTCGGTGGTCGGTGCGCCGTCGGCGCTGGCGACCTGGAAGGTCATGCGTTGCTCGGGGCCGTCGACGAGGTAGCCGCCCTGGAACGCGAAGCCTGCGATCAACACCCTGCCGCCGTCGTCGACGGGGTCGAGGCCGAGCTCGGGCCGGGCCTGGTCGTCGTCCGAGGAGCTCTCGCCGCACGCGGCGACGACGAGAAGCCCTGCCGATCCGGCAAGGAAGTGGCGACGGCTGAGCTGCAATGGGAGCGACACGACCACTGAACCTATCCTCCGACCCGTGCCCTCCTCCCGCGGCTGGCAGTGATGGAACTGTCGATCACCGTCAACGGTGAAAGCGTCGACGTTCCCGATCCGAGCGCCACGCTCCTCGATGTGCTGCGTGAGGTCGTAGGGGTGCGTTCGCCGAAGGACGGGTGCAGCCCTCAGGGCCAGTGCGGCTGTTGCACGGTGCTGGTCGACGGCGCGGCGCGAGTCTCGTGTGTCACGCCGGTGCGGCGGGTCGCCGGTCGATCCATCACGACGCTCGAAGGGCTGCCGCCTGCCGATCGCGCGGCATGGGGAGAGGCGTTCTGCGCGGCAGGCGGCAGCCAGTGCGGCTTCTGCACGCCGGGCATCGTCATGCGCCTGGAGGCGTTGCGCGCTGCTGGCGTCGGCGGGGGCGATCGCACCGCGCTCGATCGAGCCCTGGCCGCGCACCTGTGCCGCTGCACCGGCTGGGTCACCATCGCGGAGGCCTACGCGGCGTTCGGCGACGTGCCCGACGAGGGTCGTGACCTCGCGGCGGCCGCCGTGCGAGCGGGCATCGAGGGCCGGGTGCCCCAGCGGGTCGACCCGGCGGTGGCGGTCGGTGACGGCGGGTTCGCCGACGACGGGGCTCCGGCCGATGCGCTGGTGGCCGTGCCGGATGGCGCGGGCGGCTGGGCGGTGGGCGAGAACCTGGCCGAGGCTCGGCAGGCAGCCGGCAAGGTGCAGGGGCGGCGCACGACCGAGGGTCTGCGCCATCCACTCGAGTTGCCCCCTGGCGATTGGGCGGCGACGTTGCGCACCACGTGGGTGGAGCCGGCCTATCTCGAGACCGACGCGTCGTGGTGCACGCCCGATGGCGAACCGGCGTCGCCGCTGGCCAACGGCGGTGCGTTCGGCGGCAAGGCCGAGTCGATCGTGCCCGAGGTGGCTCGCCGCCTGGCCCGCGAACACGGGCGGACCGTGCGCGTGCTCTTGTCGCGCGAGGACGTCGTGCGCCGGGGGCCGAAGCGCCCGCCGATCGCTGCGGGTGTGCGCGCCGACGGCACGGGCGTGGTCCGCGTGGTGGCCACCCCTGGCATCGCCGAGCGCATCACCAGGCAGGCCCCGGGGCTGGTCGTCGAGGAGGTGGCCGTGCCCGGACCACCCACGTCGGCGTCGTTGCGTGCGGCCGGCTGGGCCGAGGCGGCGGTGCTCCTGGCAGGCGCCACCGGGGTGGCGGGCTCGGTCACCAGCCCCGACGGGTCGACGGCTACCGCCGCCATCGACGCCGACGGCACCGTGCGGGTCACGGTGCGCTGCGGTGAGCCGCTCGACGAGGTGGTGCTGCGCTCCTATTGCATCGGCGCCGCCCACATGGCGCTCGGCTGGGTGACGTCCGAGGGCCTCACCGTCGACGGGGAGGGTGTGGTGCACGACCTGACCATTCGCTCCTTCGGTGTGTTGCGGGCGGCGGACACGCCATCGATCGTCGTCGAGATCGAGCCCGACGACGGGCCGCCGGTCAACGGCTCCGACGCGGTCTTCGCCGCGGTGGCCGCGGCGGTGTGGCTGCACCAGGGCGCACCCCCCGACTGGCCGACGGGCATCGGTGTGCGAGCATGACCCGATGAGCGCACCCATCGGGCCCTATTCACCGATCGTGCGGGCAGGCGACCTGCTCGTGGTCTCCGGCCAGTGCGGAGTCGTCGACGGCCAGGTGGTGCCCGGCGGGGTCGACGCGGAGACCCGTCAGACGCTGCGCAACATCGACGACCTGTTGGCCACCGAAGGCGCGTCGCTCGCCGACGTGATCAAGACCACGGTGTTCCTGCGCCACATGCGCGACTTCGGCCTGATGAACGCTGCGTACGCGGACGTGTTCGGTGAGCACCGGCCGGCCCGCTCCACCGTGGCCGTGGTCGAGTTGCCGGTGGTCGCTCTGGTCGAGATCGAGGCGTGGGCCCACCGCCCCGCCTGACGTTCCCGCACCTCGCCGCGTTCCTGTGGCCGAACCGTGACCCCAGGGTCCCGGCTCGGCCACAGAAACGGGGATCTTTGAGCGCGGGCGTCGCGTTCGGCAAGGATGGTCGCCGTGAGCGTCGCCATCATCGTCATCGTGCTCGTGATCGCCATCCCCGTCGCCGTGCTCGTGAGCGCCGCGATCGGTGCCGGTGTCCTCGGCTACTTGTTGAAAGAGGACGTCGACGAGCGCTACGAGGGCACCGAGTGGGTCGACCTCGCCTGACCGGTCACCGCTGAGGCCGGTCGGCTACATGCCCCAGCGACTCTGGCCGAACCGGTAGCCCACGGAGCGCACGGTCTGGATCAGGTTGGCGTGCTCTTCGCCCAACTTGGCTCGCAGGCGCCGCACATGCACGTCGACCGTGCGGGCCCCGCCGTAGTACTCGTAGCCCCAGACGCGCGACAGCAGCGTCTCGCGGGTGAACACCTTGCCGGGATGCGACGCGAGGAACTTCAGCAGCTCGTACTCCATGTAGGTGAGATCGAGCGGTCGACCGTCGATGGCCGCCTGGTAGGTCTCGAGGTTGAGCACCAGCCCGCTGTATTCGACGAGCTCGGGTCGGGTGCCCCGCCCGGTGCGCCAGAACAGGTGCTTGAGGCGCGCCTCGAGCTCGCGAGGGTGGAACGGAGCCAGGCAGAAGTCGTCGAACAGGTCGTCGCGCAGCTCGAGATCGCCGAGTTGGGCGCCCGACACGAGCAGCAGCAGCGGCTCGAGGGGCACGTCGCGCTTGCGAAGGGCGCGGCACATGGCGAACGCACCCTCGGGGTCGAGGTCGGCGCAGATGATGGCACCGGCCCAGCCGTCGTCGGGCTCGTGGGGGACGATGGCGCTCTCGTTGCCGACCGACTTCCACGGATAGCCACCGAGGTCGAGGGCCTGGGCGAGCTCCGGTGGCGCGGGATCGGGGAACAGAAGTAGTGGTTCCATCAGCGCCGTCACAGGTTCGGGAGATACCGATCGAGCTCGAATTGTGTCACCTGTGACTTGTAGTCGAGCCATTCCGCCCGCTTGTTGCGCAGGAACCACTCGAAGATGTGCTCTCCGAGGGCCTCGGCCACGAGCTCGGAGCGCTCCATCAGGTCGAGGGCGTCGGACAGCGACTGCGGGAGCGGATGGATGCTCTCGGCTGCTCGCTCTTCGGGCGTCATCTCGAAGATGTTGGTGGTCGACTCGGGTGGGAGCTCGTAGCCCTGCTCGATGCCGCGCATGCCCGCCGCCAGGATGACGGAGTAGGCGAGATAGGGGTTGGTGGCCGGGTCGGGGGCGCGGTACTCGATGCGTGTCGAGCTCTCCTTGCCGCGCTTGGTGACCGGCACCCGCACGAGCGCCGACCGGTTGTTGCGCGCCCACGTGACGTAGACCGGCGCTTCGTAGCCGGCGATGAGCCGCTTGTAGGAGTTGACGAGCTGGTTGGTGACCGCGGTGATCTCGCCGGCGTGCATGAGCAGCCCGGCGATGAAGCCACGCGCCACCTTCGACAGCCCGTACGCGTCGCCCGGCTCGTGGAACGCGTTGCTGTCGCCTTCGAACAACGACATGTGGGTGTGCATGCCCGATCCCTGCACGCCGGCCAACGGCTTGGGCATGAACGTGGCGTACGCGCCCTGCTCGAGTGCGATCTCGCGCACGATGAGGCGGAACGTCATGACGTTGTCGGCCATGCTCAACGCGTCGGTGTAGCGCAGGTCGATCTCGTGCTGACTGGGCGCATCCTCGTGGAACGAGTACTCGATCGGGATGCCCATGGCCTCGAGCACCTGCAACGTGCGCTTGCGGAGATCGCTGGCGACATCGGCGGTGGTGAGGTCGAAGTAGGAGCCCGAGTCGAGCGCCTGCGGGGGATGCGACGGGTCACCGTCGCGGAAGTAGAAGAACTCCATCTCGGGGGCGACCATGAACGAGAAGCCCTTCTCGCGCGCCCGGTCGAGGTTGCGCTTGAGCACCTGGCGCGGGTCGCCTTCGAACGGGGTGCCGTCGTGGTTGAGGATGTCGCAGAACATGCGTCCCGAGACGTCGTCGCGATCACCCCAGGGGAGCAGCTCGAACGTGTTCGGGTCGGGGGTGGCGAGCACATCGCTCTCCTGCACCCGGCTGAACCCGTCGATCGCCGAGCCGTCGAAGTGCATGCCCTCCTCGAAGGCGTTCTCGAGCTCGGCGGGGGAGATGGCGACCGACTTGAGCTGGCCGAGCACGTCGGTGAACCAGAGGCGGATCAGGCGCACCCCTCGCTCTTCGACGGTGCGCAGTACGTAGTCCTGCTGGCGTTCCATGGGCAGCATGTTTACACCGGGCCGGACCAACGGGAATCGGCCCGATTCCAGTTCACATAGCGTTCACATTAGAGAAAAGGCCGGGTAACAGCCTCCTGGAAGTGTGCCCAGCGGCCCCGCGGATCCCTGCGGTCCCGGGTCCGCGCACGCAACCGTCGCCGGCGGTCCCGCCTCTCGCCGAGAGGCAGTCGGACATCAACGCCGCACCGTCACGAGGAGACACCGTGAGTTACAGGGCCGAGTACATCTGGATCGATGGCACCGAGCCGAGCCCGCTTCTGCGCTCGAAGACCAAGATCATCGCCGACGGTGACGAGCCCGGCATCTGGGGCTTCGACGGCTCGAGCACCAACCAGGCGCCCGGCGCCAACTCCGACTGCGTGCTGCGCCCGGTCTACGTCTGCCCCGACCCGATCCGCGGTGGCGACGACAAGCTCGTGATGTGCGAGGTGCTGCTCACCGACATGACGCCGCATCCCACCAACACCCGCGCCGCGTGTGCGGCGGCGGCCGAGAAGTACGCCGACCAGGAGCCGTGGTTCGGCATCGAGCAGGAGTACACGTTCCTGCAGAACGGTCACCCGCTCGGCTGGCCGCAGGGCGGCTTCCCCGGTCCGCAGGGGCCCTACTACTGCGGTGTCGGTGCCGACGAGATCTGGGGGCGCGACATCGTCGAGGCCCACACCAAGGCGTGCATGGACGCCGGCCTCGCCATCTCGGGCACCAACGCCGAGGTGATGATGGGCCAGTGGGAGTTCCAGATCGGCCCGGCCGGTCCGCCGCAGGTCGCGCGACGAGCTCTACCTGGCGCGCTGGCTGCTCTACCGCGTCGCCGAGGACTTCAACGTGGCGGTCACGATCGATCCGAAGCCGATGCCCGGCGACTGGAACGGTGCCGGCGCGCACACGAACTTCTCCACCAACAAGATGCGCGAGAACTACGACGCGATCATCACGGCGTGTGAGGCGCTCGGGAAGAACGCCGAGGAGCACATCACCAACTACGGCCCCGGCGTCGAACGGCGGCTCACCGGCCTGCACGAGACCGCTCCGTGGACCGAGTTCAGCTACGGCGTGTCGAACCGCGGCGCGTCGGTGCGCATCCCGTGGCAGGTCGACGTCGACCAGAAGGGCTACATCGAGGATCGGCGCCCGAACTCGAACTGCGATCCCTACACGGTCACCCGTCTGATCGTCGAGACCTGCTGCAGCGCCCTCGCCTGAGTCTGTTCCCCGCGCCGTGCCCGGCGCGGTCTCGCACCCCATCTGGCGAGCCGTCCGGTGCCCAAGGAACGGGCACCGGACGGGCCGCTAGTGTCCGGGCGGCAGCCACTCTGGTGCCGCTTGCCGCTCGTTCTACTGGTCCAAACGCCTGATCCACCAAGAGGAGAAACCGTGCAGGAACGAACCCCAGATGAAGTCCTGTCCTACGTCTCGGATGAGGAGTGCGAGTTCGTCGACCTGCGCTTCTCGGACCTGCCCGGCATCATGCAGCACGTCACCATCCCGGCGAAGCTGCTCGGCGAGGAGCACTTCACGGACGGCCACGGTTTCGACGGCTCGTCGGTGCGTGGTTTCCAGCAGATCCAAGAGTCGGACATGGTGCTCGTCGCCGATCCGAACACCTGCTACATCGACCCGTTCATGAAGCGCAAGACCGCGGTCATCCACTGCTTCGTGGCCGATCCGGTCACCGGCGAGAGCTACACGCGCGATCCGCGCTACGTGGCTCAGAAGGCCGAGGCCTATCTGCGCTCGACGGGCATCGCCGACACGGCGTACTTCGGCCCGGAGTCGGAGTTCTTCGTGTTCGACGACGTGCGCTTCGACACGAAGGGCAACGAGTCGTACTACTACGTCAACTCGGTCGAGGGCATCTGGAACACCGGCGCCGACGAGGGCCCGAACCTCTCCTACAAGCCGCGCACCAAGCAGGGCTACTTCCCGGTGCCGCCGATGGACCACTACCAGGATCTGCGCTCCGACATGTCGGTGGCGCTGCACGACATCGGCATCGAGACCGAGCTGCACCACCACGAGGTGGCGAGCGGCGGGCAGGGCGAGATCGGCATCCGTTTCTCGACGCTGCTCGATCAGGCCGATCAGCTCATGACCTTCAAGTACATCCTGAAGGGTGTGGCGTGGCAGGCGGGCAAGACCCTCACGTTCATGCCCAAGCCGCTGTTCGAGGACAACGGCTCCGGCATGCACACCCACCAGTCGCTGTGGAAGGGCGGAGAGCCGCTGTTCTACGACGAGAGCGGCTACGCCGGGCTGTCCGACATGGCCCGTTGGTACATCGGTGGCCTGTTGCACCACGCCCGGGCGGTGATCGCGTTCACCAACCCCACCACCAACAGCTTCAAGCGTCTGGTGCCCGGCTACGAGGCGCCGGTGAACCTGGTCTACAGCCAGCGCAACCGGTCGGCGTCGTGCCGCATCCCGCTCGCCCAGCAGAGCCCGAAGGCCAAGCGGGTCGAGTTCCGTTGCCCCGACAGCACGGCCAACCCCTATCTGGCGTTCTCGGCGATGATGCTGGCCGGTCTCGACGGCGTGCAGAACCGCATCGAGCCGCCGGCGCCGGTCGACAAGGACCTCTACGACCTGCCGCCCGAGGAGCTGGCCCAGGTGCCGCAGGTGCCGTCGTCGCTCGAAGAGGCGCTCGACGCGCTCGAGGCCGACCAGGACTTCCTGAAGGTGGGCGGCGTGTTCACCGACGACCTCATCGAGACCTGGGTCGACTACAAGCGCACCCAGGAGATCGACGCCATCCGCCTGCGTCCCCACCCCTACGAGTTCGCCCTCTACTACGACATCTGACGTGGAGTGCCGGTTCGCAGCGCCAGACCGTTGCGGGCAACGGTTGCCCACCGCTGAAGTGGTCCAGACGGATGACGGAGCCAGGCTGGTCGGATGGTCCGCACCGAGGCGTTCTTCAGCTCGGACGCATCGGTGGGGTTGCTGGTGGAGATTCGCGCCATGCTCGTCGACGTGTTCGACGGCGACTTCTCAGACGACGACTGGGGGCACGCCTTCGGGGGCTCTCACGTGGTCGTCCATCGACGACGACGTGTCATCGCACACGCCTCGGTGGTGTCGCGACCGATCGAGGTGGGAGCGGTGACGTATCGCGCCGGCTACGTCGAGGGGGTCGCCACGGCGCCGGCGAGGCGACACACAGGGCTCGGCGGCTGGCGATGAAAGAGATCGACGCCATCATCCAGCGTGACTACGAGCTGGGCGCGTTGTCGACGGGCAGCCATGCGTTCTACGAGCGACCTCGGGTTGGGAGCGCTGGCGCGGCCCCACGTTCGTGCGTGACCCGCGACCTGCAGCTGCAGCACACACCCGACGATGACGACGCGTCATGGTGCTGCGGTTCGGCCCGCAGCGCTCGAGCATCGATCTCACCAGCACCCATCGTCTGCGAGGCACGGCCGGGCGACCCGTGGTAGCCGTTCGCCACCCAGCCAAATCGGTGCGGGAAACCACCCATGCGGGTGTTTCACGCACCGATTTCGTAGAGCTGTGAAGGCTGCCGGTCAGTCCTGGCCGTAGAAGACGCGTTCGACGACCCGACGGGCTCGGCGGGTGACCCGGCGGTACTCGTCGCGCAGCTCGGCCGGCGTGGTGTCGAGCGAACGCGACAGCCACAGCAGCGGCTCGGGTTGGGTGGGCAGTGAGTCGCTCGGTCCGCTGTTGACCAGGAACCACCGGTTCCTCACGCGCTCGCAGAACCGGTAGGCCTCGGCGAGCACGTCGGCGTCGTCGGGCATCAGCACGTCGGCGGCCTCGAGCGCTCGCAACGCCTCGGTGGTGCCCGGGGCCCGCACCCCCGACTGCAGCTGCAGCAGCTGCGCGGTGAACTCGATGTCGGAGAGCGAGCCCCTACCGAGCTTGAGGTGGAAGCGGGCGTCGTCACCGGAAGGCAGACGCTCGCCTTCGATGCGGGCCTTCATGCGTCTGATCTCGAGCACCTCCTCGCCGGTGAGCCCGGTCCCCCAGATCCGGTCGTCGAGCTCGTCCAGCAGGCGACGGCCCAGGTCGAGGTCGCCGGCGACCGGGCGGGCGCGGGTCATGGCCTGGCGCTCCCACGTGAGCGCGTAGTCGCGCCAATAGGCGAGGAACCCGTCGAAGCTGCGCGCCAGCGGTCCTTGCTTGCCCTCGGGGCGTAGGTCGGCGTCGATCTCGAACACCCGCTCGGCCGGTGTGCTCCCGCCGACGAAGCGCAGGATCGACGTGGCCAGCCGGTTGGCCTCTTCGACCCCGTTGGCGCCTCGGCCCTCGTGCACGAAGATCAGGTCGAGGTCGCTGGCATAGCTCAGCTCGCCCCCGCCGAGGCGTCCCATGCCGATGATGGCGAACGGGATCTGCGGGTCGAGCTCGGCCAGCGCCACCTCGAGCGTCGCCTCCGCCAGCCGGGTGAGGTCGGCACCCACCACCTCGACGGGCGAGTGGTCGAAGACGTCACGCGCCGCGATGCCGAGCAGGTGACGATCCTTCCAACGCCGCAGGCTGTCGTGCTGATCGCGTCGGGCGTCGCGCCATCCGACCGACTTGCGCCCGCTGGCGACCAGCTCGTCGCGGGGCATCGTCTGCAGGCGCTCTTCGTGGGGGAGCCGGGCCGCGAGGTCGGGGTTGTGGGTGACGATGTCGCCGAGCATGCGACTCGTTCCGGCCAGGATGCAGAGTCGTTGCGCGACCTCGGCCGAGTCGCGGAACGCCTCGATGATCAGGCGTGAGCGCTCGGTGCTGCCCAGCAGGTTGCGCAACATGAGCAGGCCGAGATCGGGATCGGGAGCCGCCGACAACCAGTCGAGCAGCAGCGGCAGCAGCTGCTGCATGAGCCGACTCGAACGGTTCAACCCACGGGTGAGCTCCTTCACCGCGGCCTGCGTGCGCTTGGCGTCGGTGAAGCCGAACGCGGTGAGGCGCTCGACCGCCGCATCGGGACTGATCGCACCGGTCGTGCCGGCGAACGCCTCGAGCAGCGGACGGAAGTACACCCGCTCGTGCACCGAGCGCACGCTCACCTGGTGCCGCTTCAGGTCGCGCCGCATCAGCTCGACCGCGTCGCCCTCGGGAGCATCGCGGTAGGCCATCACCCTCGCCAACTGGTCGAGCGCCACGGTGTCGGTGGGCAGCGTGTGCACCTGTTGCTCGTCGACGAGCTGCAATCGGTGCTCGGCCAGGCGTAGGAAGCGGTAGGCCTCCGAGAGGCTGTCGGCATCGGCTTGGTCGACGTAGTCGGCCTCGGCGAGCTCGGCGAGCGTGGCGAGCGTGTTGGGCGACCGCAGGTCGGCGTCGCTGTGCCCGTGCACCAGCTGGAGGAGCTGCACGGTGAACTCGATGTCGCGGATGCCACCCGGACCCGTCTTGAGCTCGCGATCGGTGAGCCCCTTCTTGGCCACCTCGAGCTCGGTGCGTCGCTTCATCGCCCGCAGTGAGCGCAGGTCGTCGGCGTGGAACGGTCGCGACCACAGCCATCGTTGGGCGGTGTCGTGCCACCGTCGACCGAGCGCAGCGTCACCGGCGACCGGCACCGCCTTCACCAGCGCCTGGAACTCCCACGGCTCGGCCCACCGGTCCCAGTAGGCCTCGTAGGAGTCGAGGGTGCGGACCAGGGGGCCGTCGCGTCCCTCGGGCCGCAGGTTGACGTCGACGCGGAAGCACTGTCGGGCCACCGCGACGACCTGCCGCGCCTGCGGGTCGAGCTCGTCACGGCGGCCCTCACCGACGAACAGGATGTCGATGTCGCTCGAGTAGTTGAGCTCGTCGCCGCCCAGCTTGCCCATGCCGATCACCGCGAGTCGGTCGGCCCCCGAGATGAGACAGGCCGACTCGAGCACGTCGCGGGCCAGCTGAGCCAGCCCTGCCCCTGTCTGCTCGAGCTGGTCGATCCCGACGAGGTCGCGTGCCGCGAGCCGCAGATACTCGCGGTGCTTCCACGCGACGAGCGCCTCCGGGGTGGCATTGTCGACCGGGACTCGTCGGTCGAGCTGGGCGAGCTGATCGATCGCGACCGGGTGGGCTTCGACGAAGCGAGCCATCGACCGGCTCGCCGCAATCACAGCCACCAGGGTGCGCCGCAACGCGACGTCATCGACCAAACGATCGGCGAGCTCGGGCGTGCCCTCGACCAGCCGCGACAGCGACGCGCGCACGAGGACGGGCGCGGCCGACCGCTCGATCTCCTCGTCGAACCCGAGCCGGTCGATCGTCTCGGTCACGGGGCAAGGGTAGGCACAAGGTCGCGCCACTAGCCTGGCCGCATGCGTCGGGTCAGGGTCGCGGCCGCTCAGGTCAACATGGTCGTGGGCGACCTCGACGGCAACGTCGAACGGGTCATCGAAGCGATCAAGGTCGCAGAAGCCGACGGCTGCGACCTGGTTGCGTTCCCCGAGCTGGCCATCACCGGCTACCCACCGGAAGACCTGTTGCTCAAGCCGGGGTTCGTGGCCGACAACCGCGAGGCGCTGCAGCGGATCCTGCCCCACACGGGCCACTGCGTGGCGATCGTGGGGTTCGTCGATCAGGCGGGCGATCAGCTCTACAACGCGGCCGCGGTCTGCTCCCGGGGTGTGTTGCACGGCATCTACCGCAAGCGACGCCTTCCCAACTATGCGGTGTTCGACGAGCAGCGATACTTCACGAACGGGGCCGACGATCTGCGCCTGTTCGAGATCGCCGGCGTGCGGGTCGGTGTATCGATCTGCGAGGACGCCTGGATCGCCGACGGTCCGGTTGCCGACCTCAGTCGCGCCGGGGCCGAGCTGATCGTCAACGTCAACGGGTCGCCCTATCACGCCGGCAAGGTCGAGGCGCGCGAGCAGATGCTGGCGGCCCGGGCCGACGAGGCCAGTTGCACGATCGTCTACGTGAACCTGGTGGGTGGCCAGGACGAGCTGGTGTTCGACGGCTCATCGCTGATCGTCGGTCCCGATGGTGACGTGCAGACCCGGGCCGGTCAGTACACCGAGGAGATCTTCATCACCGACGTCGAGATCGCCGACCGCGACGAGACGAGGACGCCCCCCGCCCAGGTCGACGAGATCACCCGCGCGTCGACGGCCACGGGCCCTGTCCTGGTCGCCACGTCAGCAGAACCTCTGGAACGTTGGGCAGAGGTCTACGGCGCGTTGGTGATCGGCACCCGCGACTACGTGCGCAAGAACGGGTTCACCGACGTGGTGCTCGGGTTGTCCGGAGGCATCGACTCGTCGCTCGTGGCCGCGATCGCGGTCGACGCGTTGGGCGCCGATCGGGTGCGTGGCGTGCTGATGCCCTCGCGCTACTCGTCCGATCACTCGATCACCGACGCCGAGCGGCTGTGCGCCAACCTCGGCATCGAGCATCGTCTGATCGAGATCGAGCCGGCCTTCAGCGCCTACCTCGAGATGCTGCACCCGTCGTTCGGCGACCTGCCGGCGGGCCTCGCCGAGGAGAACCTCCAGCCGCGCATCCGGGGCAACCTCCTCATGGCGCTGTCCAACAAGTTCGGCTGGCTGGTGCTCACCACCGGCAACAAGAGCGAGATGGCGGTCGGCTACGCCACGCTCTACGGCGACATGGCGGGTGGCTTCGCGGTCATCAAGGACGTGCCGAAGACCTGGGTGTTCGAGATCTGTCGCGACCTCAACCGGCGGGCGGGTCGCGAGCTGGTGCCCCAGACGGTCATCGACAAGCCGCCGTCGGCCGAGCTGCGGCCCGACCAGTTCGACACCGACAGCCTGCCTCCCTACGAGATCCTCGATCGCATCCTCGAGGCCTATGTCGAGGAGGACCGCACCGCAGGTGAGGTGGTCGAGCTCTGTGCGGCCGACGGCATCGATCCCGACATCGTGCGCAGGGTGGTGCGGCTGGTCGATGTGGCCGAGTACAAGCGCCGCCAGGCGCCCCCGGGGGTGCGGGTCACCACCAAGGCCTTCGGGAAGGACCGGCGCCTGCCGATAACGAACGGGTATCGAGGCTGATCCTTCGCCATGCGTCGCGCCCGCTCTGACGGGTAGCATCGCCCGCACAGGCTCAGCGAACCAGGGGCCAGCAGAACCAGGGGGTTTGGGGTGCCCGATCCGAGCAAACCACGAGCTGCTTTCGCGCCGTGGGACCGGCGCGAGCTGCCGGGAGCGTTCAGCGTCGAGGACACGGCCCGTCGGGTCGGCCACTACAAGTGGATCGAGATGCGGCTCTTCGAGGTGCTCGGCGGATGGGTCGCCACCGTGCCCGAGCTCGACGTGAAGCTGCGGCTCGGCACCCACGCCTATCACCACGCCTGGCACGCCGAGCTGTGGCACAAGCGGCTGCCCGAGCTGCGCGAGATGAACCCCGATCGGCTCACCGTCCCGGCCAACGACGAGATCGTGGCCTTCATCGACGCCATGACCGAGCCCGAGGCGCCGGGCGAGACCATCGAGAAGCTGGTCGGGGTCTACCGCGTCCTGATCCCCCACAAGATCGCCGCCTACACGTTCCATCTCAACAACACGTCCACCATCACCGACGCGCCCACCATCCGATCGCTGAAGTTCGCGCTCCAGGACGAGTTCGACGACTGGCGTGACGGCGAGATGCTCATCCAGTCCCTGCTCGAGACCAACGACGACGTACAGCGGGCCGCCGATCGACAGGCCAGGCTCGAAAAGCTCATGCTCGCGGCGGGCGGCATCGCCGGCCCGGGCTCGATCGGTTCCCAACCGGAGTTGACCCAGGAGGTCGCCTCGTGAAGAAGCACCTGCCCGCTGCAGAGTTGGCGCGCGACGAGCGTTTCGTGCGTAGCAACCTGCTCGACCAGATGAGCGACCAGCGCAACAGCACGCAGGGCGAAGGGCGGCGCGGCCCTCAGCGACTCACCCCTGATCTGCCCGATGCCCCTGATCGCGCCCGTGCCCTCATGCACGGCATCTTCGTCGGTGAGATCCAGGCCCTCGAGGGTGCCGGCCGCACCTGCTGGGACTTCGAGGTCGGCACCGGCAAGTCGGCGGGCGTGGGCTCGACCGACGAGGTGCCGTTCGAGCTCAAGCTCGACATGGCCCGCCAGTGCTGGGACGAGGCCCGTCACTGCGAGATCTCGGTGAAGCTCAGCGAGTGGATGGGCACCGAGATCGGCGAGTTCGGCGAGGGCGTGTTCCTCTACGAAGCCGCCTGCGCTCCCGATCCCGTCTTCCGGCTCACGGGCGTCAACCGGGCCCTCGAAGGCCTGGCCATCGACGTGTTCAACACCATGCGCGAGTTCGGCCAGATCGCCGACGACCCGGTGCTCGAGTTCTGCGAGGACTGGATGCTCGCCGACGAGGTCACCCACGTGAAGATGGGCTCCGACTGGCTGCGCCGGCTCACCGAGAACGACAAGGAGCGCCGCGACCAGGCCCTCGAGTTCCAGCGCACGGTCGACAAGCTCTTCTCCCTCGGCGGCTTCCGCGGCGAGGAGGACGACAGCCCGATCCGGCTGGCTCGGCGCTTCCGTGAGCTCGCCGGCTTCGATGATCGAGAGATCGACGAGATCGCCGAGCTGTCGAGCCAGGCACGCGCCCAGTTCCAGGATCACCTGGCCGGCGAGGCCATGGCCGAGGCCGGCTAGCCGATGGCGAAGGTCGACGTCTCACCCGAGACGTTCACCCTGGTCGACTTCGACGCGGCACAGATCCGCGCCGCCGTCGAGCGCCTGTGCGACCAGATCGGCTTCGGCAGCGACCAGGTGGTGAAGGTCGAGATCGACGAGTCGGTGCCGCTCGGTCGGGTGCGGGTGGCCGCCATCGATCCGATCGTGCTCGAGCTCGAAGGCGGTGCGCTCGAGGATCCCAAGCGCATCCGTCAGTTCTTCCCGCTCGGAGCCGACCGCGTGCTGGGTCGGCTCCTCGTTCAGGCGCACGACCAGCTCGACGCGTCGTTCGGCGATCCTCCCGATCGCGACGAGCTGTCGCTGTCGCTGCGGGTCGCATGGGACGCCTACAGCGCGGGCCGGGTCGAACGCCTCGGCTACGAGAGCCAGCGTCAGCGTTGGCTCTACGCGTTCCGCAATCGCCACGGCTTCCACGACGGCGCCGACCAGGCCTTCGACCTGCTGTGGACCTCTGACGGCTTGACGTGGGCCGACGTCGAGCGCATCAGCAACGGCGCGCTCGCCGACCGCGCCGCCTGAGCGGGACCGTTCTCGTCGCGGATCCCGGGCGTGGGGATCCGGAACGCGCGACAAGAACTGGTGGGTCAGTTCAGGTCGTGCACCGAGATGGGCTCGAGCAGGTCGACGAGCGGCGGCGCGGCGAGCAGCCCACGGCACGACTCGGCCATGGTCACCATGTCGGGCGAGTCGAAGTGGGCCTGCTGAAGGTCGGGTGAGGCCCACTTCTCGATCACCACGAACCGGCCCGGCTGGGTGGCCGACGCGGCCAGGTCGATATTTCGACAGCCCGGATGCGAGCGGCTCACCACCACATAGCGTGACAGCACGGCAGCCACCGCCGCTGGGTCGGTGGCGTCGAAGATCAGCGTCACCACCACGAGATCTACCTCGTCGTCCATGTTTTGGGTCTCTTTCCAGGTTGTCCCCAAAAACCACTCAACGCGGCCAAAACCGCGCCGAACGTAGGGGAGTACGTCGATCCACGACAAGGTGGGGCCTCTTGACCACATCGGTATCGTAGGGAGAGCCCGGACACGGCACGCACGGTCGCATCCGCCGTGACCGGTGGTTCGGTTCCCGATCGAGACCCATCCGCCGGTCCATCCGCCGTCTACCACGAGGTGCAGGTTGCCCAAAGAGCGTGTTGAACGTGACGAAGAAGACCTCGTCCGTCTGTACCTCACCGACATCGGTCAGTACCCGCTGCTCACCAAGGACGACGAGGTTCGTCTGGCCCAGGCCATCGAGGCGGGCAACGCAGCCCGCACCGACTTCGAGGCCGGCGGCAAGGATCTGACGCCGGCCCGCAAGCGTGAGCTGCGCCGCCAGATCCGTGACGGCGAGGACGCCGAGCGCACCTTCGTCCAGTCGAACCTCCGACTGGTGGTGTCGATCGCCAAGAAGTACCAGGCGTCGGGTCTGCCGCTGCTCGATCTCATCCAGGAGGGCAACCTCGGCCTGATGCACGCCGTCGAGAAGTTCGACTGGCGCAAGGGCTTCAAGTTCTCCACCTACGCCACCTGGTGGATCCGCCAGGCCATCACCCGCGGCATCGCCAACACCGGCCGCACCATCCGGCTGCCCGTGCACGCCGGCGACACGCTCGCCCGCCTGCAGAAGGCCCGGGCCCGCCTCGAGCTCAAGCTCGGTCGTCCGGCCACCCTCGCCGAGCTCTCGGCCGAGGTCGAGATGCCCGAGGACAAGGTCACCGAGGCCCTGCGCTTCGCCGCCGAGCCGCTCTCGCTGTCCGAGCCGCTCCGCGAGGACGGCGACGCCGAGCTCGGCGACGTGGTCGAGGATCGCTCGGCCGAGTCGCCCTTCGAGGTGGCGGCCACCGCGCTGCTGCCCGAGGAGATCGCCCGGCTGCTCAGCCCGCTCGACGAACGTGAGCGCGAGATCCTGAAGCTGCGCTTCGGCCTCGACCGGGGCGAGCCCCGCACGCTCGAAGAGGTCGGCGAGCACTTCAACCTCACCCGAGAGCGCATCCGCCAGATCGAAGCTCGGGCGATGTCGAAGCTGCGGCACCCCTCGAGCGACACCGGCGCTCGCGACCTGCTCGCCGTCTGAGTCCAGCGGCGGCACCACCTCGCAGTGGTGCCCTGGGCAGCGTGAACCTATGCTGCCACCATGAAGAAGCTTCTGGTGCTCATCGTCGTGGTCGCCCTCGCTGCTTTCGCCGTGAAGAAGCTGCAGGAGGCCTGAGCTTCCGAGCTCGCGATACGCGTTCCTGCAGAGGTTCGAGCGTCCGTTCGAGGTCGTGGCGTACGCGAGCCAGGCCCGTCGGGGCGACCCTGCGCCGACGTTCCCACCACCAGAGCCCTCCCGCCACGACCAGCGCCGCCGATGCGGCCCCGGCTGCGGCGAGCGCCGCAGTGCGCGGCGGCGGCATCGCCACCCGTTCGCGTAGGGGCACGCCGATGCGGAAGATCCTCACCTCCCAGTCGCGCTCGCGGGCGATGCGGGCCAGGTCGCGGTCGGGGTTGACCACCACCGGGTGCCCCACCACCTCGAGCATCGGCAGATCGGTGATCGAGTCGGAGTAGGCGTAGCTCTCCTGGAGATCGATGCCTTCCCGGTCGGCGACGTCGAGGATGGCCTCCGCCTTGAACGGGCCGTAGGAGTAGAACTCGACCTCGCCGGTGTAGCGGCCCTCGTCGTCGAGTCGGGCCCGGCTGGCGATCGAGGCGTCCACACCGAGGTAGTCGCCGAGCGGCGCGACGATCTCCTCCGGCGACGCGGACACGATGAACACCCTCCGTCCGGCCTGGCGGTGCTCGGCGATGAGGGCCAGCGCCTCGTCGTAGACGATCGGCTCGATGACGTCGGTGAGCGTGTCGCGTACCAGCGTGCTGATGCGGACGTGGTCCCAGCCCTTCGTCACCCGCAACGCCGACTCGCGGAACTTGCGCATGCGGGCCTCGTCCGCGCCGAGGGTCTGGAAGACGAGTTGGCTCCAGAGGGCGCGCACGAGCAGTCGGCGCGAGATCATCCCGGCCTGGAGCAGCGGCGGGCCGAACGCGACCATCGAGGCCTTGGCGATGACCGTCTTGTCCAAGTCGAAGAAGGCGGCCTGCATCACGGCGAGCATACGGCGGCACCGTCGCCGGTCGAGGGCGCTCGACCGCGACGTGCCTGGGACGTAGGTCACGCGCTTCACCCCTTGTCGGCGGCGATCGATCGTCGGTACGCTCCGTTCGCTCTTCCCCGAGCTCGTGTCGTGATCGCTCGGGGAGGGTGTCGTGTTCATCGCCTGCTGGTCGGCCAAGGGCGGCTCTGGTGCCACGGTGGTGGCCGCGTCGCTCGCCTTGGTGCTCGCGAGGTCGAGACCCGCGGGCGCGTTGCTCGTCGACGTTCGTGGTGACGCCCCGGCCGTGCTCGGGCTACCCGAGCCAGATGGTGCCGGAGTCAGCGAATGGCTCGAAGCCGGCACCGACGTGCCGGCTGACGGGCTGGCCCGCATCGAGCACGACGTCGCTCCCGGCCTGGCCCTCATCCCTCGGGGACGGGGGTCGCTGGCCAACGGCGAGCGAGCCGAGGTCTTCGCCGGCATGCTCGCCTCCGAACCTCGAGCGGTGGTGGTCGACTGCGGCCGCATCGACCTCGAAGTGCCCCGCGTGCTCGCCGCCTCGGCTACCCACTCGTTGTTGGTCATCCGTGCCTGCTATCTGGCGCTCCGGGCGGCCACCGCCGCCCCGCTCAAGCCGTCGGGTCTCGTCGTGGTGAGCGAGCCCGGGCGTGCGCTGTCGAGCTACGACGTCGAGCAGGTGCTCGGCGTGCCGGTGCTGGCCGACGTGCCCTACGACGCCTCGGTGTCGCGAGCTGTCGACGCCGGCTTGCTCGTGAGTCGGCTTCCCAAGGGTCTGGCCCGAGCGTTGCGGCGGGCCGCATGACCACGGTCGACGACACGGTCCACGGTCGGCTGCTCGCGGCCGATGTCGCATCCGGCCCACCCGCCGAGCGGGCTGGGCTGCGGGCGCTCACCCGCACGGCAGCTCCCTTGCTGGCCGGCCGCGCCGTCGAGCGCGCCGTGCAACGGGTCGAGGCCCGCATCCACGGGCTCGGTCCGCTCGATCCCTACCTGAGCGACGAGCGGGTCACCGAGGTGATGGTCAACGGGGGTGGGGGTGTCTGGATCGAGCGCGAGGGAGTGCTCAGCCGCACCGAGCTGTGCCTCGACGAGCCCGAGGTGCTGCTCCTGATCGAGCGGGTGGTGGCGCCCCTCGGGCTGCACATCGATCGGGCCAGCCCCATCGTCGACGCCCGCCTGGCCGACGGCTCACGGGTGCATGCCATCGTGCGTCCCTTGGCGGTCGACGGCGCCTGTCTCACGATCAGGCGGTTCGGCGTGCGCCCCATCTCGCTGTGGGAGCTCTGCTCGCCGCCGGTGGCCGAGCTGCTCCGATGGGTCGTCGGCGCCCGCCTCAACATCATCGTCTGCGGTGGGGCGGGCGCCGGCAAGACCACGCTGCTCAACGCGCTCGCCGGGTCGATCCCCGACGGAGATCGCGTTGTCACCATCGAGGATGCAGCCGAGCTGCGCCTACCGGGCAGCCATGTCGTGCGCCTCGAGGCCCGACCGGCCAACGCCGAGGGCGTGGGCGAGGTTCGGGTCCGCGATCTGGTGCGCACCGCGTTGCGGATGCGCCCCGATCGCATCGTCGTGGGCGAGATCCGGGGTGGCGAGGCGATCGACATGTTGCAGGCCATGAACACGGGTCACGACGGCTCGCTCTCGACCTGCCACGCCAACAGCCCCGGCGACGCGCTGCGCCGCATCGAGACCCTGGTGCTCATGGGCGATGTCGATCTACCCCTCGCCGCCGTTCGCGATCAGATCGCGTCAGCGCTCGACGTGGTCGTGCAGGTGGTGCGCGATCGCCACGGTGGGCGACGGGTGGCGGCGGTCCACGAGATCGCGCCACACGGTGACGGCCGCGTCGACACGTTCGCACTGGTCGCCGGTGACCGCGTGGTGGCGCTACCGCGGCGGCCGCCCCGAGCGGCATGGTCCGCGCCGCCCGATCCACGGTGGGTCGAGACATGAGCGCATCGCTCTTCGCCGCCGTGCTGGCTGCCTTCACCGTGCTCGCCGCCGCCACCTCTGCCGATCGCGGCCGAGCGTCGATCGTCCGACGACGGATGTTGCGCCGGTTGTCGATCGGCCCCCGTCGCACGGCGATGTCAGAGATGGTCGCCGGCGGGGCCCGGCAGGCGATCGAGCGGGTCACACGCCGTCGGCGTGCACGCCAGGCCGACGAGGCCCTGTCCGACTGGCTCGACGCCGCCGCCCGGTCGGTGCGCTCGGGCGGGTCGCTCGCGCAGGCTTTGGCCGGCGCGGCGTCGTCGGTCGCCTCCACGCCGTTGGGTGCCGATGTGCTGGCCCTCGGGCGCGCCATCGAACAAGGCGATCCGCTGTCGAGCGCCCTGCAGGCGTTCGACCGAGCGTTGTCGTCGCCTCCACGTCAGCTGACGGTGCGCGCCCTCGCTCTGGCCAGCGAGGTGGGCGGCGCCCCGTCGGGGGCGCTCGACGGTGTCAGCGCGACCCTGCGCCATCTCGTCGGCATCCGAGGTGAGGCGCGGGCCTTGGCCACGCAGGCCCGCTTGTCGGCGGTGGTCATCGCGGCCTCGCCGGTCGCCTTCACCGTCGTGGCAGGGTCGGTCGACGGGCGGGTCCTCGCGTTCCTCGTCGGATCGCCGGTGGGGCTGGCCTGTCTGGCCCTCGGCATCGGGCTCGACGTGCTCGGCGCGTGGTGGATGGCCCGCCTGATCGGTGCGGGATCATGAGCGCCGACGTACCGGCCATCCTCGTGGCCCTCGTCTCCGGATCGTCCGCGGCCACGGCGGTGGTCTCTGCCGCCCTCGCCATACCGGCCCGCCCGCCCAGGGTCGACCGCCTCGGCCAGCCGACCGCTCGTCACACCATCACATCGCCACGCCGACCGAGGCGCTTCCGAGGCCGCGCGGCGGCCGCGGTCGAGGCGGTGGGCCTGGTGTGCTCACGACTGGTCGGTCGACCCATCAGCGCCCAGCGAGCTCGCATCGTCGGTGGGTCGTTGCTTGTGGCCGGCCTCACCGGAGTGGTCATCCACCCGGTCGTCGGCGCCGCGGCGGGGTTGGCCGTGTGGTCGTGGCCGATCGTCCGCACGCGTCGCGCCCGACGGGCCAGGCACCGAGTCGTCGTCGACGGTCTACCTGATGTGGTCGATCTCCTGCGGCTGGCCGTCGCCGCCGGTCTCACCGTGGGCCACGCCGTTGACGCCGTCGCTCCATATACGTCGAGCCCGTTCACCGAGTGCTTTCACGAGGTGCGCCGCCGGATCGATCTGGGCGTTCCGACGGTCGAGGCACTCGACGCACTCGATGGCCTCGACGAGCCTGCGGTGGCTCTTCACCTCGCGCTCGTCTCCAGCGAGCGTGATGGCGCACCGCTGCGTCAGGCTCTCGACCAGGTGGTCCATGAAGCTCGCCATGTGCGGCGCCGGGCGGCCGAAGAACGCGCTCGCCGCCTGCCTGTCCAGCTTCTCTTCCCCTTGGTGGTGTGCATCCTCCCCTCGTTCGGGCTGCTCACGGTGGTCCCGCTGCTCGCCGGTTCATTGCGATCACTGGCGATCTGAAGGCATCTCGACGGCTTCGCCGTCCACCAACCGCGTGAGAAAGGCCTCTCGACATGATTGATCTCTTCGTTCGACTCCAGGTGTGGATCGCCCTTCGCAACGACGACCGTGGCCAGGCGACAGCCGAGTACGCCCTGGTGTTGCTGGGCGCAGCCGCCATCGCGTTGTTGCTCGTCGCCTGGGCCACCAAGACCAACCGCATCGGCAAGCTGTTCGACTTCGTCATCGACCAGGTCATCGGGCGCGTCACGTGACGCCGAGAGCGCGCCACGATCGGGGTCAGGCCAGCGTCGAGATGGCGCTGCTGCTCCCGGTCGTCGCCGCCCTCGCGCTCGTGGTGGTGCAGGTCACCGTGGTGGCGCACCGCTCGGTGCTGGTGGTGCACGCCGCCCGCGAGGGGCGCGGGCCGCGGCGGTGAGCGAGGTCGATCGGCATCGCGCTGCGAGAGAGGCAGCCGAACAGGCCGGCGGCCTCGACCGGGGTCGGCTCGTGGTCACCACCGACGAGGTGGACGGCCGGGTGGCCGTGGAGGTGCGCTATCGCGAGCCCACCGACGTCGCCCTGATCGGCCAGCTCCTTCCGGTGCTCACGCTGCGTGCCCGCACGACCATGGGGGTGGAAGAAGGATGAGCACAGGCGCCGACCGGCAACGTCACTAGGCGACCACGCTCAGCGCGCCTACCATGACGCAAGCCACCGCGAGTGAGGGCGGCGGACCGTCGACGAGGGAACCGAGGGGGGCAGATGGCGACCATCACCGAACAGCTGCAAGTGACCATGAACCACCAGGGAGACGCCACGATCGTGCTGCGGTCGGGCAAGACCATCAGCGGCAAGGTCGAGGAGATCAATCTCACCGACGGTGTCGTCGTGGTCGACGGTTGGACCGTGCGCATGGACGAGATCGCCGGCGCGCGTGACGAGACGGTGCACGCCGCTGCTCACTCAGCGTGACGAGAGCCCAGCAACTGCTGCAAGAGGGCCACGGCGCCCGCCTTGTCGAGCGGCTCGTTGCCGTTGCCGCACTTCGGTGACTGCACGCACGACGGACAGCCGGCGACGCACCGACACGATTCGATGACGTCGAGGGTGGCGGCCAGATGCCGATCGGACGCCCGGAACCCGAGCTCGGCGATGCCCGCCCCTCCCGGGTAGCCGTCGTAGATCACGATCGTGGGGCGGCCCGTCTCCGGCAGGAGCGGGGTGGAGATGCCGCCGACATCCCATCGGTCGCAGATGGTGAACAAGGGCATCATGCCGATGGCCGCGTGTTCGACGGCATGCAGCGATCCCGGCCACGCCGGCGCACCCAGGCCCGCCTCGTGCAGCACCAGGGGGTCGATGGCGTACCAGAAGCCGCGAGTCTCGAGCTCGCTCGGCGGCAGGTGGAGCTCGTCGTGGCCGAGCAGCTCGCCGGTGAACGCGTCGAAGCGTTTGTAGCCGACCACCCGCGATCGCACCCGCACCGGTCCGAGCCCGAGCGTGCTGCTGCCGAACCCGCGCTCGTCGTCGACGGCCAGCAGGCACAACTCGGTCTCGGCGCGGGGTTGGGTGTACTCGCCGCCGTCGGTTCGCTCGACGATGGCCACCTGATCGTCGAGATCGAGCTCGGCCACCCGGAAGGCCTGGCCCTGGTGGAGGTAGATGGCGCCGGGGTGCACCAACGAGAAGGCCCGGGCCCCCTCGACGGTGCCGACGAGTGAGCCGTCGGGTGTCGCGATGCGGAACTCGTCGGCGTGGCCGCTGCGCAACCCGACCCCCCGTGCCGGCCATCCCGCGCCTGACCAGAACGCCACGGGCTCGGCCGGGCCCGGCCCTCGTCGCGGCCGGAGCTTCAGCCGGTCGTCGACCACGAGCTGGCGCACGCCGTCGTCGAGCAGGTCGGGCCACCAACGATCGTCGTCGGGCCGGAGCGGCAGCTCGTAGGCCGCGCACGCGAGATGCGGGAGCAGCACGTGGTTGTTGGCCGGGTTGATGACGGCCGGCTCGGGCGGCCTGGAGAAGACCTCGGTCGGGTGCGCCATGAGCCACTGGTCGAGCTGGTCGTCGCCCGCCACCAAGACCGCGACCGACTGCTGACCCTCGCGCCCGGCCCGGCCGGCCTGCTGCCACATGGAGGCGATCGTGCCGGGGAAGCCGTCGAGCACACAGGCATCGAGGCCGCCCACGTCGATGCCCAGCTCGAGCGCGCTGGTGGCGACCACTCCCCGCAGGTCGCCGCCGAACAGCTCGAGCTCGATGGCGCGCCGCTCCGCGGCGAGGTAGCCGCCTCGATAAGGGCGGACCGAGTCGCCCAGGCTCGCCGGGAGGCGACGCCGGACGTCGGCGGCCACCACCTCGGTGCCCTTGCGGCTGCGGCAGAAGGCGATGGTGCGGTGCCCCGACTCGACCAGGTCGGCCACGAAGCGGGCGGTCTCACGGTTCGCGGAGGGCGCCCGGCGGCGGGGCGCCTCGTCGGCCAGCGCCGGCCGCACGGGGGGCTCGTCGGCGGTCGGGTTCCACAGCACGAACAACCGCTCGCCCCGCGGCGAGCCGTCGTCGGTGACCGCGGTGACGTGCTTGCCGCACAGCTCGGTGGCCAGCTCGGCCGGCTCGCCGATGGTGGCCGAGGTGAACACGAACGTCGGGTCGGCGCCGTAGTGCGCGCACACGCGCCGCAGCCGCCGGAGCAGGTGGGCCACGTGGCTGCCGAAGATGCCGCGCAACAGGTGCAGCTCGTCGACGACGACATAGCGCAGGCGCATGAGATAGGTCGCCCAGCGCGGCGTGGTGGGGAAGGATGCCGACGTGGAGCATCTCGGGGTTGGTGAGCACCACGTTGGCGTGGGTGCGCACCCACGTGCGCGCCTCGGCGCTCGTGTCGCCGTCGTAGGTGGCGGCCGTCAGTCGGGGCACGTCGAGGGCCGTGAGCGCCCGCAGTTGATCCTGGGCGAGAGCCTTGGTGGGGAAGAGGGCCAGCGCGGTGGCCGGACGCAATCCCTGGCTGACCGCCTCGGCCACCGGCGCCTGGAAGCACAGCGACTTGCCCGACGCGGTGCCGGTGGCGACCGCCACCGACTGGCCGGCGCGCACGAGGTCGATGGCTTGGGCCTGGTGCGACCAGAAGCCGTCGATGCCCAGGCGATCGTGCACCGCGGCGGGCAGGGGCGTGGCCAGCTCGGCCCACCGAGCAGGGCGGGCGGGCAACCGCTCGAGGTGCACCAACCGGGGATCGTCGACCAGGCCGGAGACGAACGCGTCGAGTCGGTGCCGGTTGTCGAGGCCGAGATCGATCGCCATCGCCATGAGGAGCCTCATGGTACGAGTTGCGGGTCCGTAATTACAGGGGTGGAGGCTGTGAATCACCGACGAGATCCGCACGCCCAGCCCGCCCGGGGCGTCGTGGTGTCCACTAGCCTCACCCCCGCACGCCACCTGGGGAGGACGCCCGTGCTCTTCGACGTCGACGTCTCTGACCAGGATGGCTGGACCCTGCTGCGGGTCACCGGGGAACTCGATGTCGCCACCGCGCCCCGATTGCGCCAAGAGGCCGTGCGGGTGGTCTCGGAGGGGCACCTCCAGCTCGTGATGGACCTCTCGGGCGTCGACTTCCTCGACTCGACCGGGCTCGGGGTCATCATCGGCGTGCTCAAACGGGTGCGCGGGCACGGCGGCGAGCTGGTGCTCGCCGGCCTGTCCCCCCAGCTGAGCAAGGTCTTCGAGATCACGAGGGTCAGCGAGATCATCCAGATCGTGGAGTCGGTCTCCGACGCCACCGGCGGCGGGCAGGATGGCTGAGGTCGAGCTCGAGATCCCGGCCCGACCCGCCTACCTGAGCCTGGCCAGGCAGGTGGTGGCCGCCGCAGCGTCGGTCGAGCCGACGTTCCGGGACGAGCGCATCGACGACCTGCGGCTGGCCGTATCGGAGGCGACCACCAACGCCATCATCGCCCACGCCGACCTGTCGAGCGACGAGCGCATCCGCATCCGGTGCAACCTGGCCGACGACCGCATCGAGGTCGAGGTCATCGACGTGGGCGCCGGCTTCGACCCGACGAGCGTGGTGGGCCCGCCGGCGCCCGAGCACCCCGATCGACTCTTGTGGGAGCACGGCTTGGGCCTGCCGCTCATGGCCGACCTGGCGGACGAGACGGAGATCCGGTCGTCCGAGGGTGGCACCGAGGTGCGCCTGGTGGTCTACAAGCCGAGATCCGCGTCCCCACCCCCCGACGCCTGATCCGACCGGGCGGTGTTCAGGAATCGGTCATCGAGCCGAAAACGCGCCAACATAGCGACCCGCTAGACCCGTGGTCGCACCCGGCGACCCTCACGTTTCCTGGACTCTGATGAGCAGCGATCAACCTGTCGAACACCTGCCCCACACCTTCCTGGCGAGCGATCGCCTGCTCGCCCGCAACGTGGGGCGGCCGGTGGCTCGCTTCCTGCGCATCGAGGCCGCCGGCGGCATGCTCATGCTGGTCGGCACGGTCGCCGCGCTCGTCTGGTTCAACGTCAACGCCCACGCGTACGAAGACTTCTGGATGACCGAGGCCGGCTTCAACCTGGGCGGCTTCGAGCTCGAGCTGACCCTGCACGAATGGGTGAACGACGCGCTGATGGCGTTGTTCTTCTTCGTGGTGGGCATGGAGATCAAACGCGAGATGGTCGCCGGTGAGCTGCGCGACCCGAGGGCCGCCGCCCTGCCGATCATCGCCGCCGCGGGTGGCATGGTCGTGCCCGCCCTGATCTACACCGCGTTCAACTTCGGCGGCGAGGGCGCGAGCGGGTGGGGCGTCCCGATGGCCACCGACATCGCGTTCGCCGTCGGCATCGTGAGCCTGCTCGGCCCGCGGGTGCCGGTGCAGCTCAAGTTGTTCCTGCTCACGCTCGCGGTCACCGACGACCTCGGCGGCATCGCGGTCATCGCCACCTTCTACTCGTCTGGTCTGTCGTTCGGTTGGCTGGCGGGCGCGGCGGCCGCCCTCGTGGCCATGGTGGTGTTCCGGCGGGCGGGGGTGTGGTACTTCCCGCTCTACGTCGTGCTGGGTGTGGTGGCCTGGTACTTCATGCTCAAGTCGGGTGTGCACGCCACGGTCGCAGGCGTGGTGGCGGGCTTCCTCACGCCCACCACCCCGTTGCGCCCGACGCTCGATGCCGACCTGATCACGCATCAGCTCGACGAGCGTCCGGAGCTGTCGGCCGGCGACGTTCGCCAGGCCGCCTTCCTCATCAAAGAAGCGGTGCCGGTCGATTTGCGACTCACCGACATGCTGCATCCGTGGACCGGCTACGTCATCATCCCGATCTTCGCCTTCGCCAACGCGGCCATCCCGCTCAACGCCGACGCCTTGAGCGCGGCCGCATCGTCGTCGATCACGCTCGGCGTCTTCCTCGGCCTGTTGGTCGGCAAGACCGTCGGCGTCACCGGAGCGTCGCTTCTCGCGCTCAAGCTGGGTGTGGCCAAACGACCCCGAGGTGTCACCAACCTGCACATCCTCGGTGCTGCCATCGCTGCGGGCATCGGCTTCACGGTGGCGATCTTCGTGGCCGGCCTGGCGTTCGACGACCTGGTGCTGCAGGAGGACGCCAAGATCGGCATCTTCGCAGCGTCGATCAGCGCCGCCATCCTGGGTCTGCTGGTGCTCCGCTGGGCGGCCTCCCGAGCTTCGGATCAGGAGCGCGCCATCGAGGCCGCCGAGGAGGCCGAGCTGTTCGCCGCCGAGCCCACCGCGGGCATCATCTCGCCGACCTGATCGTCGCTCAGCGCGCCACGCCGATGTCGCCTGACGAGATGGGCGCCTCGTCGGTGCCGGGTTGGTGCTTGCGCAGCTCGCGTCGCGCGATGACCATGCGGTGCACCTCGTCGGGCCCGTCGGCCAGGCGCAGCGTGCGCAGTCCGGCATACATGGCGGCGAGCGGGAAGTCGTTCGAGACGCCCGCGGCACCGTGGGCCTGGATGGCCCGGTCGACCACCCGGAGGGCCACGTTGGGCGCCACGACCTTGATGGCCGACACCTCGGTGCGCGCCCCCTTGTTGCCGACGGTGTCCATCAGCCAGGCGGCGTTCAGCGTGAGCAGGCGAGCCTGGTCGATCTCGATGCGACTGTCGGCGATCCACTCGCGGATCACGCCCTGCTCGGCGAGGGCCTTGCCGAAGGCGACGCGGGTGTGCACCCGCTGGCACATCAACTCGAGCGCTCGTTCGGCCATCCCCACGGCTCGCATGCAGTGATGGATGCGCCCGGGTCCGAGCCGGGCCTGGGCGATGGCGAAGCCGCCGCCCTCCTGGCCGAGCACGTTGGTGATGGGGACACGAACGTCCTCGAAGAGGATCTCGCAGTGCCCCTCGCGGTCCTGGTAGCCGAACACCGGCAGGTTGCGGACGATCGTGACCCCAGGCGTGTCGAGCGGCACCAGCACCATGCTCTGCTGCAGGTGGGTGGGCGCGTCGGGGTCGGTCTTGCCCATGAGGATGGCGACCTTGCAGCGATGGCTGGCCGCCCCGGAGATCCACCACTTCCGACCGTTGATCACGTAGTCGTCGCCGTCGCGACGGATCTCGCACTGGATGTTGGTGGCATCGCTCGACGCCACGGCCGGCTCGGTCATGGCGAAGCACGACCGGATCTCGCCCTCGAGCAGCGGCTGGAGCCAGCGTTCCTTCTGCTCGGCCGTGCCGAACATGGTGAGGATCTCCATGTTGCCCGTGTCGGGTGCCGAGCAGTTGAGCGACTCCGGGCCGAGCGGGCTGCGGCCCGTGATCTCGGCGAGCGGCGCGTAGTCGGTGTTGGACAGGCCCTCGGTCCACTCGGTCTTGTGGGGGAGGAAGAGGTTCCAGAGCCCTCGACGGCGGGCGTCGAGCTTGAGCTCCTCGATGACCTCGGGATGGTGGTTGGGATCGCCGGACGCAGCCATCTGCTCGCGGTAGACGGCCTCGGCCGGGTAGACCGCCTCGTCCATGAACGCGAGCAGGCGCTCGCGCAGGTCTCGGGCGGTCGGGCTCAGCTCGAAGTCCATGGGGCCCCCTCGCGCCCGCAGGCGCTGATCGTCGCTAGTGCTCGGCCCGCCCGTAGTCGTCCGCGAGCCGCACGATGTCATCCTCGCCGAAGTAGTCGCCGGTCTGCACCTCGATGAAGACCAGGTCGGCATCGCCCGGGTTCTCGACCCGGTGCGCGCCCCCGAGCGGGATGTCGATCGAGTCACCGGTCGTCAGGCGATGGACCACGTCGTCGAGGGTCACCTCGGCGAAGCCGGCCACGACGACCCAGTGCTCGGCGCGGTGTGCGTGGCGCTGGTAGCTCAGCCGGCATCCCGGCTCGACGACGATGCGCTTGACCTTCCAACGGGGATCGTCATCGAGCACCTGGAACGTCCCCCACGGGCGCCGATCGAACTGGGGGTCGTTGTCGGCCATCCGCGCACTGTAGATGGGTCGCTGTCGCGAGGCGTCGGCGTCAGCCGTGGATCTGCTGGGCGAGGTAGTTCTCGATGCCGACCTGGTCGATGAGCTCGAGTTGAGCTTCGAGCCAGTCGGCGTGGCTCTCCTCGCCGGTGAGCTTGTTCTCGAACAGCTCACGGGTGCCGTTGTCGCCCTTGGCCACGCAGAGGGCGATGCCCCGGTTGTAGCGCTCGATGGCCGCTCGCTCGAGCTCGAGGTCGAGCCGGAACTGCTCGTGCACGTTCTCGCCCACGGCGACGGGGTTCAGCCGTTGCATGTTGGGGATGCCGTCGAGGTAGAGGATGCGCTCGATGATGGCGTCGGCGTCCTTCATCTCGTCGATCGATTCCTCGTGGTTCTTCTCGGCGAGCCGCTCGAATCCCCAGTTGGCACACATCTTGGCGTGGATGAAGTACTGGTTGATGGCGGTCAACTCGGCCGTGAGGACCTCGTTGAGCATGTCGAGAACTTCAGGGTCGCCTTGCACGACGCCGAGTCTGGCACGCTCAGGCGGCGGAGGTGTCCACGAGCTGCGAGAAACGCTCGACCAGCTCGTCGACGGTGGCGGCGCACCCGCCGCAGTCGCCGCCCGCCCCGCACTGCTCGCGCACCTCGTCGCTGCTGCGCGCACCCGCCGCGACCTCGTCGAGGATGGCCCGGTCGTTGAGTGCGTGGCAGTGGCAGACGATCATCAGGACGCTCACAGAAGCAGTTGATGGGTGCTGTAAAGCATGCCTAACCACAGGGCCCGCCGTCAACCCTCCCGAAAGATTCTCTGGGTCGACCGCCTCGGAATTCCTCCCCCCGCCTTGCGGGGGGAGCCGGACGTCGCCGGTCGGGGTGGATTGACAAGGACCCAGTCATGCGCTCAACCTTCCGGCGATGGCACGTCTGGTCATAGTCGAGTCGCCGGCCAAGGCGAAGACGATCGAGCGGTACCTCGGCGACGGTTTCGTCGTCGACTCCTCGGTCGGGCACATTCGCGACCTGGCGACCTCGAAGAACATCCCCGAGCAGTTCAAGGGGGAGAGCTGGGCGAACCTGGCCATCGACGTCGACAACGACTTCAAGCCCGTCTACGTGGTGAGCCCAGGCAAGCAGGATGTGGTGCGCAACCTCAAGCGGCTGATGAAGCAGGCCGACGAGCTCTATCTCGCCACCGATGAGGATCGCGAGGGTGAGGCCATCGCCTGGCACCTGCTCGAGGTCCTCAACCCGCCGGCGTCGATGCCGGTGAAGCGCATGGTGTTCCACGAGATCACGCCCCAGGCGATCCAGGAGGCGATCGACAACCCTCGCGACCTCGACCGCCGCCTGGTCGACGCGCAGGAGACCCGGCGGCTGCTCGACCGTCTCTACGGCTTCGAGTTGTCGAAGGTGCTGTGGCGCAAGGTGAGCAATGCCCGATCGGCCGGGCGGGTGCAGAGCGTCGCGGTGCGCCTGGTGGTCGAGCGAGAGCGTGAGCGCATGGCGTTCGTGTCGGCCTCGTATTGGGATCTCGAAGGCGAGTTCGCCAAGCAGGCATCGGCCGATGCGGCAGGGGCTCCCGGCGCCGAGTCGTTCAACGCCACGCTGGTGCAGCTCGACGGCCGCCGGCTGGCCACGGGGAAGGACTTCGACAACACCGGCCAGGTCACCAAGGCCGACCTGGCCGTGCTCGATCGGACACAGGCGACCGCCCTCGCCGACGAGCTCACCGGCGCGGACTTCTCGGTGCGGTCGGTCGAGCGCAAGCCCTACCGGCGTCGCCCCGCGGCCCCGTTCATCACCTCCACCTTCCAGCAGGAAGCCGGTCGCAAGCTGCGGCTCTCCGCACAACAGGCCATGCGCGCCGCCCAGTCGCTCTACGAGAACGGCTACATCACCTACATGCGCACCGACAGCACCACCTTGTCGGAGACCGCGTTGTCCGCCGCCCGCAGCGAGATCACCAAGCGCTATGGCCGCGACTACCTGCCCGACGCGCCCCGCGTCTACGCCAAGAAGGTGAAGAACGCTCAGGAGGCCCACGAGGCGATCCGTCCCGCAGGCGACGCCTTCCGCCCACCCGAGGAGGTCGGCCGCGAGGTCAACGCCACCGAAGCTCGGGTCTACGACCTCATCTGGAAGCGCACGGTGGCTTCGCAGATGACCGACGCCACCGGCGAGACGGTGAGTGTCCGCCTCGGGGCGGTGTCGGCGACCGGACGCGATGCCGAGTTCGCCACGAGCGGCACGGTGATCACCCACCAGGGCTTCCTCCTGGCCTACGTCGAGGAGCACGACGAGGGCGAGTCGTCCGACGACGACCGCGAACGCCGGCTGCCTGTCCTGGTCGAAGGCGACCGCATCGACGCCCGGGCGATCGAGCCCAAGGGCCACGAGACCAGCCCGCCCCCTCGCTTCACCGAGGCGTCGCTGGTCAAGAAACTCGAGGAACTCGGCGTCGGGCGCCCGTCGACCTACGCGTCGATCATGAACACCATCGAGGACCGGGGCTACGTGTGGAAGAAGGGCTCGGCGCTCGTGCCCACCGGCGTGGCCTTCGCGCTGGTCACCCTCCTCGAGCAGCACTTCGGCGATCTGGTCGACTACACCTTCACGGCCCGCATGGAGGACGACCTCGACGCCATCGCCAACGGCGACGGCGAGATGGTGCCGTGGTTGGCCGACTTCTACTTCGGTCCGCAAACCAACGGTGACCGGCACGGCGGCCTCAAGGAGGCCGTCGAGGATCGGCTCGACGACATCGATCCGCGGGCCGTCAACTCGATCCCGCTCGGGGTCGATGCCAACGGTGAGCTGGTCGAGGTGCGCAACGGCCGCTACGGGTTGTTCATCAGCCGGGGCGACGAGACCGCGAACATCCCCGACGACCTGCCGTTCGACGAGCTCACCCTCGACAAGGCGGCCGAGCTGCTGAGCGCGCCCAAGGGCGGACTCGAGCTGGGCACCGATCCCGACAGCGGCCTGCCCGTGTTCGCCAAGAACGGGCGCTACGGGCCCTACGTCCAGCTCGGCGAGTTCGACGAGGAGACCAAGGCCAAGCCGAAGATGGCGTCGCTCTTCCAGACGATGTCACTCGAGCGCATCACGCTGGCCGACGCGCTCGAGCTGCTCTCGTTGCCTCGCGTGGTCGGCGTCGACCCGGCCGATGGCGCCGAGATCACCGCACAGAACGGCAAGTACGGTCCCTACCTCCAGAAGATCGGTGCCGACGGCAAGAAGGACAGCCGCAGCATCACGTCGGAGGAGCAGCTCCTCACCATCACGCTCGACGACGCCTTGGTGCTGTTCGCCCAGCCCAAGACCCGCCGTGGTCAGGTAGCCCGGCCCCCACTGAAAGAGCTGGGCACCGACCCGGTGAGCGGCAAGCCGATGGTGGTGAAAGAAGGACGCTTCGGGCCCTACGTCACCGATGGTGAGACCAACGCGTCGCTGCGCAAGGGCGACGACCCCGAGACCATCACCGACGAGCGTGCGTCCGAGCTCTTGCAGGATCGACGCGAGAAGGGCCCGGCGAAGAAGTCGGGTCGCAAGAAGGCGGCGACGAAGAAGAAGGCGGCGAAGAAGACCCCCGCCAAGAAGGCTGCGGCCAAGAAGTCCGTCCCAACGAAGAAGGCGGCTGCGAAGAAGGCGACTGCGAAGAAGGCACCCGCGGAGCACGCACCGGGCGCCGACTGATCGACCAGTGGTGCCCGGGCTGGCCCGGGCCTCGCTCTAACGTGGTGGCCAGTGGCGGTCCTGCGTCCTGATCCGCCTCCCTTCGAGGAGACGAACGCCCGCCACCACACGGGTGGCTTCGACGACGCCGCGACCGGTGGCGGTCGGCCGGCGGGTGGGCGCTTCGACGCGGCCGGCGACGCCTCGGTGATCGCGGAGGCGCTGCTCACCGTCGAGGGGGTGGGCGACCGCACCGACGAGCTCTATCCCGACTCGCCGAGTGACCGCCCCACGCTGCACGTGCGCCTGTTCGGCACCCACGAGTTCTTCCGGCTGTGGCTGGTGCAGGTGGTGTCGTCGATGGGCGACTGGCTCGGGCTGTCGGCCATCATCGTGCTCGCTTCGCGCGTCGGTGGGGCCGGGGGAGCGGGGGCGATCTCGCTGGTGATGGCGGCCCGCATCATCCCGGGGTTCTTCTTCGGACCGATGGCCGGGGTGCTGGTCGACCGGTGGGACCGCAAACGGGTGATGGTCGTGTGCGACCTCGGTCGGGCCACGGTGGTCGCCTTGCTGCCCTTCGTCGACAACCTCGCGGGTCTGGTGCTGGCCTCGCTGGTGCTCGAGGTGTTCACCCTCCTCTGGTCACCGGCCAAGGACGCGACCGTGCCCAACCTGGTGCCCCCCGAGCACCTGACCTCCGCCAACTCGCTCTCGCTCGCCGCGGCCTACGGCACCTTCCCGTTCGCCGCGCTGCTGTTCGCCCTGCTCGCCGGCGTCTCCGATCGCCTGGCTGGTCTCGACGCGTTCGGCGCGCTCGACCTCGACCAGATGTCGTTGGCGCTCTATGTCGACGTGGCCACGTTTCTCTTCGCGGCCCTGATGGTGCGCGGCCTGCCGATCCCACGACGCCAGCGCACCCGTGCTCGCCAGGGAACCCGTCGGGCCGACCTGGCCAACACCCTCGCCGAGCTGAAGGAGGGTTGGCACTTCATCTTCCTCAACCACACGGTGCGGGCGGTCAACGTGGGCCTGGCCACCGGGCTCATCGGTGGCGGCATGCTCATCCCGCTCGGCGCGGTGTATGCCGCCGAGGTTCTCGATGCCGGCGATGGCGTCGGCTACGGACTGTTCACCACGGCCCTCGGCTTCGGCGTCGCCACCGGCGCCATCCTCGTGTCGGTGTTCCAGAAGCGGCTGCCCAAGGCCGCGGTGTTCACCGTGTCGTTGCTCGTGGCGGGCGCCGCATTGTTCGTGGGAGCGTCGTCGTCGCGACTCGGGCTCACGGTTGCGGCGGTCTTCGTGATGGGCGTGTTCGTCGGACCCGTCTACGTGATCGGGTTCGTGCTGCTCCAGGAAGAGGTCAGCGACGATCTGCGAGGCCGGGTGTTCAGCTCGCTCAACACCTTGGTGCGCATGTGCGTCCTGTTGGCGATGATCGTGGGCCCGCTGCTCGCGGCCACGCTCGGTCGCGTCTCCGACTCGCTCACCGGTGGTGAGATCGAGGTGGGCGCGCTCACCATCGCCCTGCCGGGCGTGCGCCTCGCGCTCTGGCTGGCCTCGCTGATCATCGTGGGCGCCGGCCTGTTGGCGTGGCACGCCCTGCGCTCGGGCCAACGCGAGCAGGCGTCGCGCCAGGCCAGCCATCCCTCCCGCCACGGCCTCGCCCTCCGGTCACGACCACCGGCCCAGGCGTGAGCGCGTGACCGGCCGGTTCATCGTCTTCGAGGGTGGCGAGGGCTGTGGCAAGTCGACCCAGGCGGCTCGGCTCGCGGGGGCGCTCGATGCGGTGCTCACCCGGGAGCCTGGTGGCACCGAGCTCGGTGCGCTCGTGCGCCAGGTACTGCTCGATCCTTCGACCGGTGTGGTCGATCCCCGCGCCGAGGCCCTCTTGATGGCGGCCGACCGCGCCCAGCACGTGGCCGAGGTGATCCGCCCAGCCCTCGCCGCCGGCAGGCATGTGGTGAGCGATCGGTTCGCGGCCTCGTCGCTTGCCTACCAGGGCTTCGGCCGGGGTCTGCCGGTTGCCGACGTGCGCCAGGTGAGCGAGTGGGCGGCAGCCGGCCTGTGGCCCGATCTCATCGTGCTGCTCGACGTGCCCGCCGAGGTCGCCGCCGCCCGCCTCGGGCACTCGCTCGATCGGTTCGAGCGCGAAGACGCCGCGTTCCACGCGCGGGTGGCCGACGGTTTCCGCCAGCTCGCCGCCGACGACCCGGTGACCTGGGTCGTGATCGACGGCTCGCAGCCGGTCGAGGCGGTCGCCGACGCCGTGCGCGCTGCGGTGCGGTCGCGGCTAGAACTCCGGGTGTGACCCCCGCCGCGAACTCCGTCACCGACCAGGTCGGTCTCGACGTGTGGAGCGAGGTGGTGGGTCAGCCGCGTGCGGTCGCGCAGATGCAGGCTGCGGCCAAGGCGCCCGTACACGCCTATCTCATCGTGGGGCCGCGCGGCTCGGGGAAGCGGGCGCTCGCCCGAGCCTTCGCCGCCGCCCTGCTCTCGGAGGGCCGGCCCGATCCCGAGCGCCACGCCAGGTTGGCTCTGGCCGAGCAGCATCCCGACCTGACGATCGTGCAGCGGCTGGCGGCGTCGATCAGCGCGGAGCAGGCAGATCAGATCGTCGAGCGGGCCAGCCGGAGCCCCGTCGAAAGCGATCGCAAGGTACTCGTGCTCGACGAGTTCCACCTGGTGACTGCAGTGGTTGGCCCGAAGCTGTTGAAGACGATCGAAGAGCCGCCTGCGGGCACGGTGTTCGTGGTGCTGGCCGAGGAGGTCACCCCCGACCTGGTCACCGTCGCCTCCCGGTGCGTGCGCATCGACCTCGGCCCGGTCGACACCGAGGCCATCGTCGCCAAGCTGGTGGCCGAGGGCGTGGCGCCCGAGCGGGCCACCGACGCGGCGGCTGCGTCGGTGGGTGACCTGCGCCGGGCCCGGGTGCTGGCCACCGACGATCGTGTTCAACTGAGGCGGGCCGGATGGCTGAAGGTGGCCGACGAGCTCGACGGCACCGGCGCGACGGCCGCCCGTCTGGTCGACGACCTGCTCGGCATGATCGACGACGCTCTCGGCCCGTTGCGGGCTCGCCACGCCGCCGAGCTGGCCGAGCTCGAAGCGCGGGTCGAGCAGTTCGGCGAACGCGGGTCGGGTCGCAAGGAGCTGGTCGATCGCCAGAAGCGCGAGGAGCGTCGCTATCGCACCGACGAGTTGCGCTTCGGCCTGCTCACCCTGGCCCGGTGCTATCGGGACCGCATGGTGAGCGACCCCCGCCCGGCGCGATCCATCGACGCGCTGGCGGCGGTGCAGGCCACCTCGGAGGGACTGGTGCGCAATCCCAACGAGCGTCTGCAACTCCAAGCGTTGTTCGTGCGTCTCGGCGAGCTCGCCTGACTGCTCACCACGAGGTGCGAGCAGCCAACAACGCGTTGACCTCGGTGGCCGGCAGCGCGGCCGCGAAGTAGAAGCCCTGAGCCTGATCGCATCCGAGCGCACGGAGCCCGGCGAGCTGCTGGGGCTCCTCGACGCCCTCGGCGATCGTCGTGAGCCCCAGGGCTCGAGCCATGTGCATCACCGCGGTGGCCACCGCCGAGCCTCCGCCTTCGGCATCGAGGGGCGTCACGAACTGACGGTCGACCTTCACGATGTCGAAGGGGAACCGGTGGAGATAGCCGAGCGACGAGTAGCCGGTGCCGAAGTCGTCGACGGCGAGTCGCACACCGAGAGCCTTGAGCTGGCGAAGCACCCCGAGCGCGCCGTCGGCGTCGTCGATCAGGATGCTCTCGGTGAGCTCGAGCGTGAGCTGAGAGGCGGGCCAGTCGTAGCGCTCGATCACCCGCGCGACTGCCTCGACCAGGCCTTGTGCGATGAGCTGGCGGGCCGAGAGGTTCACGGCCACGCAGAACGACTCGAGCGTGTCGTTGCGTTCGATCCACGATTTGGCCTGGCGCACCGCTTCGTCGAGCACCCAGGCGCCGATGCGCACGATGAGACCGGTCTCCTCAGCGAGGCCGATGAACTCGGCAGGCTCGACCAACCCACGCTCGGGATGCTCCCAACGCAGCAGGGCCTCCACGCCGGTGATACGGCCGGTGGCCAGCTCGACCTTGGGTTGGTAGTGCAGCACCAACTCGGCCCGTTCAACCGCGAGGCGTAGGTCGCGGTCGACCCGGAGCTGCTCGGCGGCGCGAGCTTGCATGGCGTCGTCGAACACTTCGAGTCGGTCACGACCGCGGTCCTTGGCGCGGAACATCGCCGTGTCGGCCTGCTGCAGCAGTTGCTGGCCGGTGGACGACTGGTTGGCGATCGCGACCCCGACGCTCGTCGACAAGTAGATCGGGTGCTCACCGAGCCCGTTCGCGATCGGGATGGCGAACGGCTCGCGCAGGGCCAGGTCGAGCCGGCTGGCGACGCGGTGGATGTCGTCGACGTCGGCGATGCCGTCCATGACCACGACGAACTCGTCGGCTCCGAAGTGGCCGACGAAGTCGTCACCATGGGCGAGCGACCGCAAGCGATCGCCGAACGCCACCAGCAACGCGTCGCCCGCACCGTGCCCGAGGCTGTCGTTGACGACCTTGAACCGGTCGAGGTCGATGAGCAGCACGGCCACCCGGTTGTCGGGATCGAACGGGCGGGCCAGCGAGGCGTCGAGGCGTTCGATGATGGCCCACCGGTTGGGCAGATCCGTGAGCTGATCGAACCGGGCCTGGTGCTCGAGCCGGCGTTGCGCGCGGTGGCGCTCCAAGGCGATGGCGGTGAGGTGGGCGGCCGCCGCGACCACCTCGAGCTCTCGCAGGGTGGGTTCCCGGGGCAGCGGGTTGAACACCGCGATCGTGCCGAGAACGTCGTTGGCGTCGGGCTCGGTGATCGGATGCGACCACGCCGAGCGGACGCCCGCCTCGAGGAAGGCGCGGGCGTCGCTTCCGGAGCTGCGCGCGGCCAGCTCGAGGTCGGCCATGACCACCGTCTCGTGCTCGGTCATCGCCAGGCGGCACGGGCCGGTGAAGTCGAGCTCGGCGGCTCTCGCCATCATGACGGCGAGGTCGTCGGCCACCGCACCGTCGCTGCCTGAGGACGCGCCGGGCAACAAGAACACGCCGGCTCGCCCGCCGGTGTGGAACTCGACCATGCGCACGATCTCGTCGAGCACCGCGTCGAGCGACGCGGCGCGGGCGATCATCTCGAGCACACCGGCCTCGTCGGACACGAGGGCCTCGGCGAGCTTCACCTCGGTGACGTTGTGCGTGGTGACCACGACCCCCGACACCAGCGGGTCGTCGAGCTTGTTGACGACCGTGTACTCGATGAGCTCCCAGCCACCGTCGCGGTGCAGCGTGCGGAACACGTCGGAGATCGGCTGGCCCGGATGGTCGATCACCCAGCCGAACAGCTCCTCGGTCATCGAGCGGTCGTCAGGGTGGATCAGCTCGAAGCCTGACCGACCGACCCACGAGTCGAGGTCGTAGCCGAGCACGTCGGTGAACTCGCCAGTCGACTTCTGCACGCACCCGTGCTCGTCGAGCACGGTGACCGTGTCGTTCGTGCTCTCGAGCAGCGTGCGCCATCGATGCTCCGCCTGCTCGATGGCCTGGGCGGCCTGCCGTTGCGCGCTCGACGTCGAGCGCGAAGGCGACGATGACACTCGGCGTGCCGTCGGGGGTCAGCAGCACCGACGCCGAAGTCAGCGAGTCGAAGCGCGATCCGTCTTTGCGCATCAGCGGCTGTTGCAGCGCGGGCACCGAGCTGCCGACCAGCAGGTCGTTGAAGGCGGCTCGGGCCCGGGGCATCGACTCGGCGAGGAGAAACGGCACGAAACGGCCGATGACCTCGTCGGCGGACCAGCCGAAGATCTTCTCCGCCGCTGGGTTCCACGACAGCACCCGTCCGTCCATGTCGGTGGAGTAGATGGCCACGGGGGCTTCGCGCAGCAAGGCGCTGTCGGGGATGGTGGCAGGGGCGCCGAGCAGATCAGGGATGCCCGCGAGCAGCGCGCTCTCGTCGGGTAGCGGCGACCCGTTCGGTTCACCCTGCTGGATCGCCACGCTCGTGCCCCCTGGTGGCCGATGCCGATCGGTCCGGAGCGCTCCCCAGCGATCCGGCGGCTGCGACAAGCGTAGACCTGCGTCAAACAAGGAGCCAGGTTTCGGCTGGTGGTCGCTTGTCGGCGGGCCGCCCCGCGCTGCTACCGTCGCACCCGGTTCGCCCGGGTAGCTCAGTCGGCAGAGCGGCTCACTCGTAATGAGCAGGTCAGGAGTTCGATTCTCCTCCCGGGCTCCACGCTCGAACCTGTCGCGTACTCCGGGTCCAGAGGCCCGGAATCCTCGACGGGAACGGGTTCGGGGTTCCTCAGCCGGTGGCGCCGTCCGGCTCGAGCACGAAGATGCGCACGTGACGCCCGCTGATGCGTTGCTGGTACTTGTCGTAGCCGCCGTAGAGGGAACCTGCGGTGGTCCAGATCTCTGCCCGCTCCTCCTCGGTGGCCGGTCGGGCCACCACCGAGCAGGTGCGCTCCCGATACGTCACCGTGGCTCGTGCGTCCGCCTCGAGGTTGAGCACCCAGGCGGGTGTCGACGTCTGGCCGAAGTTGGTGCCCAGCAACGCCAACGTGTCGCCGAAGGGCGGCGCCACCAGCGGCGAGGTGCGCGGCTCGCCGGACCGCCGACCGGTCGTCGTCACCATGAGCACCGGCAGGCCCGCCAACAGCGCCGGGAGGCTGGTGCGGCCCTTCGACCAGCGGTGCACCCGCTGATCGACCACGGGCAGCGTCTTCGAGAACATCCACGCGCCGGGGCGGGTGGACCCGAGCGCCTGTCCGAGCCGCTGCACGAGGTTGGGCGGGCGGTAGGTGTAGCCGAGGTCGGAGGCGAGGCCCATGGCCGCGCGAACCTAGTCGGGCATGCCTGCCGACGGCGCCGCCGACGACCTCACACTCCACCCTTGGAACTCGTCGTTCCGGTGGCGGTCGCCCACTGAGTTGACCGCGCTGACGGCGGAGCAGGCGGCGGCCTTCGACCGCGACGGTGTGGTGGTGCTCGAGCAGGTCGTCACGGGCGACGAGTTGGCCGAGCTGGTCGACGCGCTCGACGAGGCCGAGCGCGAGACCGACGACTTCCTCGGCGGATCTGCCCGACGGACGCCTGATGATCGCCGAGCGGGGAGCGATCACCTTCAGCGTGCACCTTGCGGCCCGGTCCGAGCCGGCGCGGCGAGCGACGATGCACCCGACGTTGCTCGGCGCGTGCCGCGACCTGGTCGGTCCGGACGTGCGCCTCTACTGGGACCAGGCGGTCTACAAGAAGTCCGAGAAGCCGCGCCGATTCCCCTGGCATCAGGACAACGGCTACACGTTCGTCGAGCCCCAGCAGTACCTCACGTGCTGGATCGCGCTCACCGACGCAGCGGTCGACGATGGCTGCCCGCAGGTGGTCCCCGGCGTGCATCGTCTCGGCACGCTGGCCCATCGATGGGTCGACCCGTTGGGGTTCGAGTGCTTCCGTGAGCCGCCGGTGGCCCCGATGGTCGCCGAGGTGCGGGCGGGCGACGTGGTCGTGTTCTCGTCGCTGTCGCCGCATCTGACCGGTCCGAACGTCACCGACCGCGTGCGCAAGGCCTACATCGTCCAGTACGCCCCCGAGGGTGCCGAGGCCCTCGCCGGCGACCCGGCGGCCGGTCCGCCGACCACCCGCACCCCCTGCGACGACCCCGACCGCCAGTACCGGGTGCTGGCGAACGGCCGTCCGTGCACTGCCTGACACCGGCGTGTCAGACACGAGCACGCCTGACACCAGGAAGTAGGCCGATCGACCCATGATCGCCATAAAGACACCGTTCAGGTCGGCCGATAACAGAGGTAGCTAGTTGATGTGCACCCGCCCCCTGGAACCCCGGCCGTAGGCCGGGGTTCCGTTGTTGGGGGTGGCCCGGCCTCGGCCAGGTTCCGTCGTCGAGGCGCGGCGAAGGCCGGGTTTCCGGGGTTCCGGCCGGGGGTGGGTTCGAACGGGACGGGTAGGGTGGCGCCGATGGCCGACCAGGCGACGTTCGTCGATCAGGCGATGGAGTTCATGCCCGCGCTCTACTCCGCGGCGCTGCGCATGACGCGCAACCCGTCCGACGCCGAGGATCTCGTGCAGGAGACCTATCTCAAGGCGTTCCGGGGCTTCGGGGGCTTCCAGGAGGGCACCAACCTGAAGGCCTGGCTCTACCGGATCCTCACCAACACCTACATCAACACGTATCGAGCGAAGAAGCGCCGACCCGACGAGACCGAGCTCGACGAGGTGGAGGATCTCTACCTCTATCGCCGCCTCGGCGGGCTCGAGGCGGCCCAGGCGGGCCGCAGCGCCGAAGACGAGCTGATGGACTGGTTCACCGATGCGGAGGTGAAAGACGCCCTCGAGGCCCTGCCGGACCAGTTCCGCATGGCCGTGCTGCTGGCCGACGTCGAGGGTTTCTCCTACAAGGAGATCGCCGAGATCCTCGACATTCCCATCGGCACCGTGATGAGTCGGCTGCATCGGGGAAGAAAGGCGCTCCAGAAGCAGTTGTACGAGTTCGCTACCCAACGTGGCCTCGTTCCCCGAGAGGGCGCCGACCCTTCGATGAGCGATGCTGCGACGAGCGAACCTGAGCCGGCAGCGGTCGGCGAGCGGACGAGTGACGGTTAGGCATGTCTGACGAGCACGATCACCAACCGAACTGTCAGGAAGCGCTCAACGAGCTCTACACCTTCCTCGACGGCGAGCTCACCGACGAGCGCAGGTCGCTCATCTCGCACCATCTCGACGACTGCAACCCCTGCCTCGAAGTGTTCGACTTCGAGGCAGAGTTGCGTCTGGTGATCCAACAGAAGTGCCGCGACGAGGTGCCCACCGATCTGCGGGTGCGCATCGAGCAGACGCTGCGGGCCAGCTTCGTGGTCGGCCAGCCGGGCGACACACCAGGGTCGTCCTGAGCCCGGCCCCTTCGCTCGCCCCGCGAATGGGGTCGAGCGCCGCCGACCCGTATGATCGACCTCATGAATCCCGTTCTGGCCGTCGTGTGGCACTTCTGGATCTCGGTGGCGCTGGCAGCCGGCGCCATCATGCTCGTCCTGGGCATCGGCATCATGTACCTGAAGAAGGTCGAGATGCCCCGCTATCCGAGGGACTGATCCCGTCGTGAGCGGCGCGGTCGACTGGGCGCTGGCTGAGCGGGTGGCCGTTCGGGCGGCGGGCCGCGAGCCGTTCGCCGAGAGCTATCACTACGCGTCGCTCGAGCCCGACTTCGCCGAGTTCACCGCCCGCGCCGAAGACCTCGTGGCCGATGCCACCGGGTTGCGCTCGCTCAGCGGCAACGCCCGCGGCCGGGTCACCGATCGCGCCGGTTGGGTGCGCGCCAACATCGCTTCGTTCCAGCGCCTGTTGCGCCCGCTCACCGACAAGCTGGGCGACCGCATCGATCGCAGCCCGTTCGCCCCCGTCGGTCGCCGCGTCGCCGGCGCCGAGGTGGGCGTCATGCTCGGGTGGATGTCGAACCGCGTGCTCGGGCAGTACGACCTGCTCATCGTCGAGGAGGAGGCCCCCCACGACCAGGACCTCGTCTACTACGTGGGCCCCAACGTGCTGGCTCTCGAGAAGCTCTATGCCTTTCCGCCGCGCGAGTTCCGGTTGTGGATCGCGCTGCACGAGGTCACCCACCGGGCGCAGTTCACGGGCGTCCCGTGGATGCGCGAGCACTTCCTGGGTCTGGTCGAGCAGATGCTCGACGCGGTCGATCCCGATCCCAAGCGGTTCCTCGCCGCCGTCGACCGGGCCGCCGACGCAATCCGCTCCGGGCGCAACCCGTTGGCCGACGGTGGCGTGATGGCGCTTGGTCGCGTCACCCGAGCAGCGCGAGGTCCTCGACCAGGTGTCGGGGCTCATGAGCCTGCTCGAAGGGCACGGCGACGTCACCATGGACCGCGCCGGCGAGGGGCTGGTGCCCAGCGCCGAGCGTTTCGCCCGCGTCCTGCGCCAGCGTCGCCAGTCGGCGCACGGGCTGGCCAAGTTGATCCAACAACTCGTCGGTCTCGACGCCAAGCTCGCCCAATACGAACAGGGCGAGCAGTTCATCGAGGAGATCGAGCGGGCCGGGGGCACCTCGCTGCTCGATCTCGCCTGGGAGCGCCCGGAGAACCTGCCGAGCATCGCCGAGATCCGCGATCCGGCCGGCTGGATCGACCGCGTCGCGCCTGCACGCGTCGCCTGAGCCATGAGGCCGGGTCCGCAAGGGTCTGCCCTGGTGACCGACCTGCTCACCCGCTGCACGTTCCCCGAGCCGGGCACCCGCGTCACCTGCGCGGTGTCGGGCGGAGCCGACTCGCTCGCGCTGTTGGTGCTGGCCGTCGAAGCCGGGTGCGCAGTCACCGCCGTGCACGTCGACCACGGCTTGCGACCCGGCTCGGCTACCGAAGCCCACGTGGTCTCCGACGCCGCCCTGCGCTTCGGGGCCGCGTTCCGGAGCGAGCGGGTCACGGTCGAGCCGGGGCCCAACATCGAGGCCCGCGCCCGCAAGGTGCGCTACGGCGTGCTGCCTCCCGACGTCATGACCGGCCACACCGCCGACGACCAGGCCGAAACCGTGCTCTTGAACCTGTTGCGGGGGGCGGGCCCCGACGGCCTGGCCGGCATGCGGCCCGGCCATCGCCGCCCCATCCTCGGGTTGCGGCGGGCCGAGACCCACGCGATGTGCGCCGAGGTCGGGTTGGTGCCGGTCGACGACCCCACCAACACCGATCCCGCTTTTCGCCGCAACCGCGTGCGCCACGAGCTACTGCCCGTGCTCAACGACATCGCGGGCCGCGACGTCGTGCCGATCCTGGCGCGCCAAGCCGGGCTGATGGTCGACACGGTCGACCACCTGGCGGCCGCGGCGGCCGATCTCGACCCGACCGACGCCCGGGCGCTCGCCGCTGCACCGGTGGCCCTGGCGCGCGTGGCCGTGCGGCGTTGGCTGCGGGCCTGCTCCGCCGAGTGTCATCCGCCCGATGCGGCCGCCGTCGACCGGGTGCTCGCTGTGGCCCGCAACGAGGCCGTGGCCACTGACGTCGGCGACGGTTGGCGCGTCGAACGACACGCGCAGCACCTCGACCTCCGGCGGGCGTCGCCCGGCCGTCACCGATAGGGTCACCGCACGATGAGCACAGCCGATTCAGGGGCCGCCGACCCCAACGCTGATCCTCGGCTCGGCGATCTGGTGGTGGGTGAAGTCGACCTGCAGGCCCGCATCCGCGAGCTCGGCAAGGAGATCACCGCCGACTACGAGGGCCGCGCTCCGCTGCTGGTCGGTGTGCTCAAGGGCGCGTTCATGTTCATGGCCGACCTGTCGCGTTGCATCGATCTACCGGTCGAGTTCGACTTCATGGCGGTGTCGTCCTACGGCGAGCGCCACCAAGACGAGCGGTGTCGTGCGCATCGTCAAAGATCTCGATGTCGATCTCTCCGACCGCCATGTGCTGCTGGTCGAGGACATCGTCGACAGTGGCCTGACGCTCAGCTATCTGGTGAAGAACCTGCACGCTCGTCATCCGGCCAGCCTCGAGATCTGCGCGCTGCTCGTGAAAGAGGGTCGCCAGAAGCGAGAGCCCGAGCTGCGCTACGTCGGCTTTCGCATCCCCGATCGTTTCGTGGTCGGTTACGGGCTCGATGTGGGCGAGCGCTATCGCAACCTGGCCGACATCGTCACCTACGAAGGCGAGAGCTGACGCTCCCGACCAGGCATGTGGCCGAGCGGCGCCGGTAACCTCACGCGGTGAGCGAGAACGTCGTCTCCCCGGACTACGCACCGATCGATCTCCCGCGGATCGAGCGGGCCGTGCGCGAGATCCTCTACGCGATCGGCGAGGACCCCGACCGCGACGGCTTGGTCAATACCCCAGCGCGGGTCGGACGCTTCTACGCCGAGGTGTTCGCCGGGCTCCGAGAGGCCCCCGACCACCACCTCAAGGTGGTGTTCGAGGCAAACCACGACGAGATGGTGATGGTGCGCGACATCGCCCTCACCTCCATGTGCGAGCACCACCTGGTGCCGTTCATCGGCAAGGCCCACGTGGCCTACATCCCCAACGACGACGGGCGCGTCACCGGACTGTCCAAGCTGGCCCGCCTCGTCGACGCCTACGCGAAGCGTCCGCAGGTGCAGGAGCGGCTCACCACCCAGATCGCCGACGAGATCGAGCGCACCCTGCAGCCCAAGGGGGTGCTGGTCGTCATCGAAGCCGAGCACCTGTGCATGTCGATGCGCGGCGTGCGCAAGCCAGGCGCCAGCACCGTCACCTCCGCCGTACGGGGCCTGTTCCGCGAGAACACGGCCACCCGGTTCGAGGCGATGCGTTTCATCGACGGCCGCTGAGCAGGGGTCGTGGCGGCGACGATCCCGGTCATGGGTGTGGTCAACGTGACACCCGATTCGTTCAGCGACGGCGGGCGCTGGTTCGACGGCGACCGGGCGATCGCCCACGGGCTCGAGCTGATCGCCGAGGGCGCAGCCGTCATCGACGTCGGCGGTGAGTCGACCCGGCCGGGCGCCCCGCCCATCGGGCTCGACGAGGAGCTGCGCCGGGTGCTGCCGGTGGTGGAGGCGCTGTCGACTCACGCTCGCGTGTCGATCGACACGCGCAAAGCCGAGGTGGCGCGCCAGGCGGTGGCCGCAGGGGCCACCCTCGTCAACGACGTGTCGGCCAGCCTCTGGCCGGTGGCGGCCGAGCTCGGTGTGGGCTGGGTGGCCATGCACATGAAGGGCGACCCGGCCACGATGCAGGTCGATCCGACCTATGACGACGTGGTGGGCGAGGTGGCGGCCTTCCTCGCCGACCGGGCCGAGCGGGCCGTGGCGGCCGGGGTCAGCGAGGTCTGGGTCGATCCGGGGTTCGGCTTCGGGAAGACCCTCACCCACAACCTGACCCTCTTGCGCCATCTCGACCGGCTGGTGGCCCTCGGATGGCCGGTGGTGGTGGGCCTCTCGCGGAAGGCCACCGCGGGCCGGCTGCTGGCCGCCTCCGACCAGAGCGCCGCCGGCGGAGGCGCCAAAAGGAGCATTGTGCCCGTGGATGACCACCTCGAGCCCGTCCCCACCGACGATCGTCTGGAGGCCTCGCTGGCGATGCAGGTGTGGGCCATGGCCCGCGGCGCGGCCATGGTGAGGGCCCACGACGTGCGGGCCGCCGTCCAGGCCGCCAAAGTCGTGGCAGCATGAGGGGCGTGGCAACCAAGGGCAAATGGGCCCAGGGCATCCGCCCCCGGAACTTTCATTGGATCATCAAGGACCAGCTCGCCGTCTGCGAACGTCCTGGGGGCTACGGCGCCAACCATCGCCGGGTGCGGCGCCAGGAGGAGATCATCTGGATCCGGGAGCAGTCGTTCACGACGGTGATCTCGATGATCTCGGCCCCGCACAACCTGCACAACTACGACGAGCTGGGGGTGGCCTGGCGCCATCGCCCGCTCGGCGCTGGTGACGAGAACGCCTTCTACCTGGCGAGCCTGTTCCCCGAGCTGAAGGCCCTCTTGGGCGCCGGGGCCAAGGTGCTCGTGCACCAGGAAGAGCTCGGCGATCGCATCTGCGGCGTGATGGCCGGCTACCTGTTGTGGGACGGCCTGGTCGATGCCGGGCCGCACGCCATCCAGGTCGTCGAGCAGATCACCCATCGCCAGATGGGTCCGGTGGGCCGCGAACTGGTGGCCACCTCGCTGTCGCTCTAGCGTGCCCCACCCCATGGACCACCGGAACGAGCCGGGCGCCGGGCGCCTCGACCGCATCGAACTGCGGGGGCTGCGCGCCCTCGGCATCTGCGGCGTGCTGCCCGAAGAGCAGGACCGGCCCCAACCCCTCGAGGTCGACCTCGACGTGGTGACCGACCTTTCCCGCGCCGGCGCCACTGATGCCTTGGCCGACACCGTCGACTACGGCAGCCTCGTCGCCCAGGTCGAGGCGATCATCACCGGTGAGCCCGTGCGCCTGCTCGAGCGGCTCGCCGAGCGGATCGCCGAGGTCGTGCTGGCCGACGACCGGGTGGCCGAGGTCGAGGTCGCTCTGCGCAAGCTGCGCCCGCCGGTGCCCCAGCAGCTCGACACCACCGGCGTACGCATCGTCCGCCGTCGACGATGACGGGTCTGGTGTCGGTGTGAGGGTGCTCCTGGGCCTCGGCTCGAACATGGGTGACCGCCGCAGCCTGCTCCGCGATGCGGTGCACTCGCTCGAGGGCATGGGCCTGGTCGCGGTGTCGAACGTCTACGAGACCGATCCGGTGGGCGGCCCGGCAGGGCAGACCGCCTTCCTCAACCTGGTCGCCGAGCTCGAAACGGACGCGTCCCGCGCGAGTTGCTCGGGGTCTGCCACCGGCTCGAGTCGGCGGCCGGCCGCGTGCGTCAGGTGCGATGGGGGCCCCGCACCCTCGACGTCGACATCCTGTGGATCGATGGTGAGCAGATCGACGAGCCCGATCTGCAGGTGCCCCATCCCCGCATGTGGGAGCGCCTGTTCGTGATGGCGCCGCTCGGCGAGCTGGCACCCGACCTGCTGCCGCCCGACTGGCACGACCGGGCGGAGGGCCGGGTCAACCGGGTGGGACCGCTGTAGGCGCGACCGGTTTCGGGCGAGGCGGCCAGAGCCGACCGAGCCACTCGTCGCCGCGGGTGAGGATGGGCCCGACGATGGCCAACACCAGCACGTAGGTGGCGGCCAACGGGCCGAGGTCGGGTTCGACCCCGTTCACCACGGCGATGCCGGCGATCACGATCGAGAACTCGCCGCGGGCGATGAGCGTGAGCCCGGCGCGCAGACGTCCGGCGCGGCCGATGCCGGCCCGACGGGCGGCCCACCAGCCGGTGACGACCTTCAAGACGGCGGTGACCACGGCGAGAAGGAGGGCCGGGACGATGGCGCTCGGGAGGGTCGACGCGTCGATCTGGAAGGTGAAGAAGATGAAGAAGGCGGCCGCGAACAGGTCTCGCAGCGGTGCGATGAGGGTCTCTGCTCGCTGTTGGGCCCGGCCCGACAGGGCGATGCCCACGAGGAAGGCGCCGACTCCAGCAGAGACCCCGATGCTCTCGGCTGCGCCGGCGACGAGGAACACGATGGCGAGGATGCTGAAGAGCACCACCTCGTCGAACCGGCTGAACACCACCCTGCTGATGTGCTCGCCGAACCGGGCGGCGATCACCAGCACCAACACCACGAGCACGATGCCGATCGCCACGTTGGCGCCCACCGCGAGCGCGGCGCCCCCCGCCATGAGACCGGTGATGATCGGGAGGTAGACGGCCATGGCCAGGTCTTCGATGACGAGGATGGAGAGGATCGTCGGTGTCTCGCGGTTGCCGAGCCGACCGAGGTCGGTGAGGGTCTTGGCGATGACGCCCGACGACGAGATGTAGGTGATGCCACCCAGCACCACCGACGCCAGCAACGACCAGCCGAGCGCCAGTCCGAACAACACGCCGGGTATGGCGTTGACCAAGTCGAACAAGCCGGCCTTGGCCGACAGCCGCAGGTTGGTGGTGAGCTCCTCCGAGGTGTATTCGAGCCCGAGGAAGAAGAGGAGCAGGACCACTCCGAGCGTGGCGGCCACCTCGATGAAGTCGTCGGATGCATCGAGCCCGACCGGGCTGCCGGAGCCGAGGAAGAGCCCGGCGAGCAGGTAGAGCGGGATCGGCGACAACCCGACGCGCGCGGCGAGGCGCGCCAGGGTGGCGACGATCACGAGCACCAAGCCCAGCTCGAGGAGCGGGGCGGCCGTCTCGGCCGTGCCCGCCGCGAGGATCACGGGGCTCAGACCCCGAACAGTTCGGCGGCGCGGCCCAAGCCGTCGGCGGTGCCGGTGAGGACCACGACATCGCCAGGCTCGAGCATGTCCTCCGGGCCGGGCGCCGGGATCTGGTCGTCTCCTCGCACGATGGCGATGACGGAGACCCCGGTGCGCGTGCGCAGCTCCGTCTCCCCCACGGTGCGGGCTCGGAACGTCGGTGGTAGCGGCAACCAGTCGATCGACAGGCCCTCGATGTCGGTGATCACCGACTGGAGCTGCTCGACCACCCGCGACCCGCCGAGCAGCTCGCTCAGCTCGAGGCTCTCCTCGGGAGAGAGCTCGATGCTGGCGGCGACCGCGTCGGGGTCGCGCCGGTCGTAGATCAGCAGCTCGCGCCGTCCGCTGTGCCGGGTGATGACACCGACGTGGGTGCCTCCGATGCACTCGAAGTCGTGGCGAACGCCCACACCAGGAAGTCGTGTCTCGAGAATCTCGGCCATGCTCCATTGTGCGCCGCGCCGTCGGGTTCGAAACGCCATAGGGTCGGCTCGTGCCCATCCTTCGGGTGATCGGTCCCGGTCGAGCCGGGCGCAGCGTGCATCGCGCCCTGCTGTCGCGCGGCTACGACGACGGTGGCCTGCGGGGTCGGGCCGACTCGATCGTCGATGCCGCTCGGGATGTCGACCTGCTCGTCATCGCCACGCCCGACGCGGCCATCGGCCAGGTTGCCGGCGTCGTGGAGCCCGCGGAACAGACGCTGGTGGTGCACCTGTCGGGCTCGTTGGGCCTCGACGTGCTCGAGGGGCATGCTCGGCGGGCGGCCCTGCATCCGCTCGTCGCCCTACCCGACGAGGAGACGGGGGCTCGCCGCCTCGAGGGGGCGTGGTTCGCGGTGGCCGGCGATCCCCAGGTGCACGAGGTGGTGAGCGCCCTCGCCGGTCGTTCGTTCACGGTGGACGACGAGCATCGGGCGGCCTATCACGCGGCCGCCGTCATCGCCTCGAACCACCTGGTGGCTCTCCTCGGCCAGGCGGAGCGGGTCGCCGCGGTGGCCGGTGTGCCCCTCGACGCGTACCTCGATCTGGTGCGCGCCACGGTCGACAACGTGGCCGACCTCGGTCCCGCGGCCGCCCTCACCGGCCCGGTGGCCCGCGGCGACTGGCAGACCATCGAGCGACATCTCGAAGCGTTGCACCCCGACGAGCGCCCGGCCTATGTGGCCCTGGCCCACGCGGCGCGACGACTGCTGCCACCGGGCGGCGGGCCGAGCGTCCCGAGCTGACCCGGTCGCCGGGTTTGGGTGGAGGTGGGCGATGTGTCAGCCTTCGGCGCGTGCAGGTGCACCACACCATCGCCTCCTTTCGCGCCGCCCTCGACGAGGTCCGGCACGGTGGTGCCGAGGTCGGCCTGGTCCCGACCATGGGCTATCTGCACGACGGTCATCTCTCGCTCATGCGTCGATCGGCGGATGACGGCGCCGTCACGGCCGTCACGATCTTCGTGAACCCGTTGCAGTTCGGCCCCAACGAGGACCTCGCGAGCTACCCACGCGACCTCGATCGCGATCTGGAGTTGTGTCGCGGCGTCGGTGCCGACCACGTGTTCGCGCCCGACCTCGAGGAGATGTACCGACGTCCCATGCTCACGACCGTGAGCGTCGCCGAGCTGGGTGAGTCCATGGAAGGCTCGGCGCGGCCGACCCACTTCGACGGCGTCACCACGGTCGTGGCCAAGCTGTTCGGCATCGCCGGGCCGTGCCGCGCCTACTTCGGTGAGAAGGACTTCCAGCAGTTGGCGATCGTCCGGCGCATGGTCGACGACCTCGCCTTTCCTGTTGCGGTCGTCGGCTGCCCCATCGTTCGTGAACCCGACGGCCTGGCGATGTCGAGCCGCAACGTCTATCTCTCCCAGGCCGAGCGGGCCGCCGCCCCGGTGCTCTACCGCGCGCTGCGCACTGCGGCAGCCGCCATCGAAGACGGCGAGCGGGATCGTGGCGCGGTGACCACCCTGATGAGCTCCGTCGTCGAGAGCGAGCCGTTGGCCCACCTCGACTACGCCGAAGCGGTCGATGCGGAAAGCCTCGAGTCCCGGCCGGTGCTCGAGGGTGATGTCCGGCTGCTCGTCGCCGCTCGCTTTGGCACACCGCGTCTGTTGGATAACCTTGGCGTGCACGTACCTGTCGTGGGCGACCGCCTGCATCAGGTGTGAGGGGTCCGCACGGCGACCGACCTGTCGGCGTCAAGCAATGAAGGAGTCCGGCATGCGTCGGCGAATGATGAAGTCCAAGGTGCATCGGGCGCGCGTGACCGACGCCAACCTCCACTACGTCGGCTCGATCACGCTCGACACCGAGCTGATGGAGTTGGCCGACATCCGCGAGCACGAGCAGGTGCACGTGCTCGATCTCGACAACGGTGCCCGGTTCGAGACCTATGCCATCCCCGGCCCGGCGGGCTCGGGTGCGGTGTGCCTCAACGGTGCGGCAGCCAGGCTCGTGCAGCCCGGTGACCGGGTGATCATCATCACCTACGCCGACTACGACGACGCCGAGCTGGTCGACTTCCGGCCTCGGGTGGTGCACGTCGACACCCAGAACCGACCGGTGCCCGCCGAGGTGGCCGAGGCGCTGGCCGCGTCGACCTATGTCGAGGTCGACGCGGCATTCGCGTCGATGACCTGAGCCGGCCTCGATGACACCACCCGTCCCGCTCGAGGCGCTCGACCTGCTCGTCCTGGGGAGCGGTGTGGCCGGATTGTCCGCGGCCGTCCGAGCCGCCGAGCTGCACGGCATGCGGGTGGGCGTGCTCACCAAGGGCGAGCTGCACCAGGCCACCACCCGGTGGGCGCAGGGCGGGGTGGCGGCGGTGCTGCACGACGACCCCGACTCCACCGACCTGCACCTCGCCGACACCCTCGCCGCGGGCGCAGGGCTCTGCGACCCCGAAGCCGTGCGTGTGTTGGTCGACGAAGGGCCGGGTCGGGTCAACGAGCTCATCGCCCTCGGCGCGATGTTCGACAGGGACGAGAAGGGCCAGCTCGAACTGGCACGCGAGGGCGGCCACAGCCTGCCCCGCATCGTGCACGCCGGCGGGGCGGCCACCGGCGCCGAGATCGAGCGGGCGCTGGTCGAGGCCGTGCACCGCACGGCGGCGGTGGTCCTCGAGAACACCTTCGCGCTCGACCTGCTCATCGACGACGGGGCCTGCGTCGGCGTGGTGGCTCGCTGGCCCGACGGCACCCGCGACGAGGTGCGCGCCGCCAACGTGCTGCTCGCCACCGGTGGCGCCGGGCAGCTCTTCTCGGTGACCACCAACCCACTCGAAGCCACCGGCGACGGGATGGCCATGGCCCTCCGGGCGGGCGCCGCAGTGGCCGACATCGAGTTCGTGCAGTTCCACCCGACTGCGCTGCACCACCCGAGCATGCCCCGACCGCTGTTGTCGGAGGCGCTGCGGGGTCACGGGGCACTGCTTCGCGACCGAGATGGTGATCGCTTCGTCGACGAGTTGCTGCCTCGTGACCAGGTCTCGAGAGCGGAGACCAAGCGCATGCTCGAGCAAGGTGTCGATCACCTGTGGCTCGACGCCACCGGGCTCGAAGACTTCGAGCAGCGCTTCCCGACCATCGCCGGCGAGTTGCGCGCCGTCGGGCTCGACCCGACCACCGACTGGCTGCCCATCGCCCCTGCGGCTCACTACCTCTGCGGAGGCGTGCTGGCCGACCTCGACGGCGCCGCATCGCTCGAAGGCTTGTGGGCCGCCGGCGAGGTGGCGTGCTCGGGAGTGCACGGCGCCAACCGGCTGGCCAGCAACTCGTTGCTCGAAGGGATGGTGTTCGCGTTCCGGGTGGTCGAGGCGATCGAGCGCGGCAAGCGCCAGGCCGAGCCCACCGGCGCCATGCGGGCCCTTCTCGCGCCCGACGTGGGTGGCGCGGTCACGGGCGTTCCTGTCACCTACCGCGCCGCTGCGGATCGCGAGGCCGGCTCGCAGCCGTCGGTCGCGGCGGGCACGGTCGATCAGCTGCGGGAACGCCTGCAACGGGCCATGACGGTCGACGCCGGGGTGTTGCGCACCGCCGAGTCGATGAACCGCTGTCTGGCCGTGGTGGAGGCCGTCTCGGAGCAGGTGCGCCGACTCGGACCCGGCGACCGGGCGCTCGCCGAGCTGCGCAACCTGGTCGATGTCGCCGAGGGCCTGCTCCAGGCTGCGCTGATGCGTGAGGAGAGTCGGGGCGCGCACACTCGGGGCGACTTCGTCGAGCGCGACGACCAGCGGTTCCGGTGTCGACTCGTGCTCGGAGCGCCGGCCCGGCAGGCTGGTGCCCCATGAACGCCAACTGTCAGCCCCCGAAGGTCCTCGTGGTCGATGCGGTGCAGCGTGCTCTCGCCGAGGACCTGGCCCCGCTCGGCGACCTCACCTCGTCGCTGCTCCCCGGCGATCTGCGCGCTCGGGCCGAGTTCGTCGGCCGACGCGAGGGGATCTTGGCCGGTCGTGCCTGCGCCGACGAGACCTTCCGTCAGATCGACGAGTCGCTCACGATCACGTGGCAGGTCGACGACGGCGACGCCATCGAAGCCGGCGTGGCGTTCGCCGAGGTCGAGGGGCCGCTGGCCTCGATGCTCACTGCGGAGCGCACGGCGCTCAACTTCGTCGGCCATCTCTCAGGCGTGGCCACCCTGACCCGTCGGTTCGTCGATGTGCTCGCCGCGGCTGGGTCCGACACGCGCGTGTGGGACACGCGCAAGACCACGCCTGGCCTGCGCGCCCTCGAGAAGGCGGCGGTGCGCGCCGGAGGCGGCGCCAACCACCGCGGCAACCTCTCCGACTGGGTGCTCATCAAGGACAACCACTTGGCGCTGTTGGGCGTGCGCAAGGCGATCCATCAGGCGCGCTCCTGCTGGCCCGGACGAACGGTGCACGTCGAGTGCGACCGGCTCGACCAGGTCGAGGAGGCGTTGGCGGCTCGTGCCGACGCGCTCCTGTTCGACAACATGGCTCCCGAGCAGGTGGCCCAGTGCGTGGTCGCGGCCGATGCCCACGTGGCCCGGGTGGGTGGTCGCCGACCGCTGCTCGAGGTCTCCGGGGGCATCACCCTCGACACCGTCATGGAGTACGCCCTGCTCGGCCTCGACTGCATCTCGGTCGGAGGACTGACCAACTCGGCGCCGGTGCTCGACATCGGCCTCGACATCGTCGCCACATGACCGCAGCGGACCAACGCTGACCCGAAGCTCACCCAACGCGACAAGGAGCTCACGTGCTACTCGCCATCGACGCCGGCAACACCCAGACGGTCGTCGGCCTCTATGCCCTCGACGACGCGGCCGTGTCCGAGGAACGGCAACCGGGCGACGGTCTGCTCGACCACTGGCGGGTGGCCACCCAGCACGACCGCACGTCGGATGAGATGGCGGTGCTGCTCCAGGGCTTCCTGTCGTTCCGGGGCCACACGCTCGACGACATCGAGGGCATCGCCGTCTCCTCGGGAGTGCCTCGGGTGACGGCCAGCCTCCGTGATCTCGCCGACAGCTACCTCGACTTCGATCCGGTGGTGATCGAGCCCGGCGTGCGCACCGGCATCGCCATCAACATCGAGAACCCCAAAGAGCTCGGCGCCGATCGCATCGCCAACGCCGTCGGTGCCTTCGACGTCTACGGCGGGCCCACCATCGTGGCCGACTTCGGCACCGCCACCACGTGCGACGCGGTGTCGGCCAACGGCGAGTACCTCGGCGGGGCCATCGCCCCGGGCGTCGAGATCAGCATGGACGCGCTGGTGGGCCGAGCCTCCGCCCTGCGGGCGGTCGAGCTGCGTGAGCCCAAGCACGTGCTCGGGCGCAGCACGGTCGAGTCGATCCAGTCCGGCGCGGTCTACGGGTTCGCCGCCCAGGTCGACGGCCTCTGCGACCGCATCCAGGACGAACTGGGTGAGTGCACGATCATCTCCACGGGCGGGTTGGCCGATCTCATCGCGCCGTTGTCGCGCTGCATCCAGCGGGTCGAACCGTGGCTCACCTTGCACGGACTACGCCTCGTCTACGAGAAGAATGCTTGACTAGAAGGATGTTCCGAGTCCTGGTCACGGGAATGGGTGGTGAGCTCGGCACCGCGGTGGCCCAGCTGGTCGAGGCCCATCCCGACGTCGACGAGGTGGTCGGCATCGACCTGTTCCCGCCTCGGCGTCGGCTGGTGAAGGCGCACTTCCACCGCATCGATCCCCACAATCAGGAACGCATCGCGGCCGTGGTGCACGACTTCGCACCGACGGCGCTGGTGCACCTCGGTGTCTACGAGCCCCACTCGCGTAGCACCCCACAGGCTGCCGTCGCCCGCACCGCCTCGGGCACCGTCGCGGCCGTCGGTGCCGCGGTCGGCGCAGGGGCGCTCACCCGCATCGTCGTGCGCTCGGGGGTCGAGGTCTATGGACGTCGACGCGGCTCGCCCCTCCGGCCGGACGAGGAGGCGCCCACCGACCCGACCTGCGCATTCGGTCACTCGTTGCTCAACGTCGAGCAGGTGTGCCGCGAGGCAGGTGTGCGCGCCGGCGTGCCCGTCACCGCGTTGCGCTTCGCCCCGGTGATGGGCCCGCATGTGCCCAGCCCGCTCGGGCGTCTGTTGCGGTTGCCAGCCGTGCCGTTCGCACCGTTCAGCGACCCCGTGTTCTCCGTGGTCCACCAGGACGACGTGGCCGCCAGCTTCGTGGCCGCCCTCGAACGCGGCCACGACGGCCCGGTCAATGTGGTCGCGCCGGGTGCGGTCACCGTCACGCAGGCGGCGCGTCTCGGCGGGCGCCTACCGGTGCCGGTCGTCGGTGCCGGATGGCGGGGAGCGCGAGCGCTGGCGCAGTTCGTCGGTGCGCCGGTTCCCGAGCATGTGCACGAGCTCCTGGTGCGGGGTCGCACCGCCGACGGGTCGCGGGCCGTCGAGGTGCTGGGCCTACGTCCCCAGCGGGCCACACCGGTCATCGTCGAACAGATCTATGCCTGGGAAGCCGTGCACTACGTCACCAGGATGGTGGCGTGATGGGCCACGTCGTCACCAGGATGGTGGCGTGATGAGTGGCACGGTGACCGACGACGAGTTGGCCGAGCTCGACCCCGATCGACACGACGACAGCTACCCGGCGTTGCTCGCTCGCCGGATCTCCGGTCGTTTCGAGGTCGACGAGTGGGGCTACGACGCCGACCTCGTGGCCGGGCTGGCACCGCTCGGCGCACTGCGGCAGAGCGCCGAGGTGCTCGGGGCCGATCACCTGCCCGAGATCGGTCCGGCGTTGGTCGTCACCAACCGCCGGATGGCTCCGGTCGAGCCCTTGCTTCTGGCCGCCGCGCTCGGCCGAGCGAGTGGTCGTCCGGTTCGTTTCGCGTCCGTTCCGGACCTGGTCCCCATCGGTCCACTGCTGCGTCGCCTCGGTGGCGTGCCCGGCAACGAGCACGACCTCCGCAGCCTGCTTCGCGCCGGCGACATCGTGATCCGGCCCCTCGCGTTCGATCTGCGCCGCCCGTTCGGTCCGGGCCGTCCGGTCGCGAACGCGCTCGCCGTGGCCCAAGCGGTCGGGGCGCCGATCATTCCCGTGCGCGTCGAGGGGTTCGAGCTGGGTCGCCACCGGCTGGTCACGATCGGCCAGCCCATCGTCACGCGCCGGCGCCAGGCGCTCGACGACGCGGCGTTGGCTGCCGCGGTGCTCGACCGCTTGGCGGTGCCCGAGCCGCAGTCAGCGTGAGTCGTGCTCGTCGCGCTGCGATCTGACGGATAGTCAGGCCCGCGCTGCCGACCCCACTACACTGCCGCCATGCCGCTGGTCCGGGCTGACGATGGTGTGCGCATCAACTACGACCTCTTCGGCAATCCGGCGGGCGAGCCCCTGCTGCTCATCCAGGGACTCGGCGCTGACAGCCGGGGGTGGATCCGGCAGCGGCGGGCGTTCGGGTCGAGGTTCCGCTGCATCGCCCCCGACAACCGAGGGGTGGGTGGGTCCGACAAGCCCGACGGCCCGTACGACCTCGAGGTGATGGCTCGCGACGCGATCACCGTGCTCGAGCACGCCGGCTACGAGAGCGCCCATGTCATGGGGGCGTCGATGGGGGGCGTACTGGCCCAGATCCTCGGCGTGCGCCATCGCGACCGGGTCCGGTCGCTCGTGTTGGCGTGCACCGCCTGTCGTCACCTCCCGTGGCGCCGCGAGCTGCTCGAGGAGTGGGCCGAGGTGGCCTCGACCAAAGGCATGCGCTCGCTCGTCGACACCGCGGCTGAATGGCTCATCGGTCCCCGTTCTCGTGTGCGGTTCTGGCCGGTGGTGGGCATGCTCGGCCCACTCGCCATCCAGGTGCCGGCCCCGGCGTTCGTGGCACAGATCGAAGCGATCCTCGCGCTCGACGACGCCTTGCGGTTCGAGTTGGCCGAGGTGACCGCGCCGACCCTCCTGCTGGTGGGGGGACAAGACGTGCTGACGCCCCGTGCTGACAGCGAGGAGATCCAGGCGTTCGTACCCGACGCCGAGTTGGCCGTCATCCGCGGCGCGGCACACGGCTTCAACTTCGAGAACGCCAGCTCGTTCAACCGGGTGGCCCTCGAGTTCCTCGACCGGGTGGTGGCTGCACGCACCGGTCGCACGGCCGACTCCGCCTGACCGAATTCGGCCTCGCTGACGCGAAACGGCCCGGAGCCGTTGCTCCGGGCCGTTCCCTGTTCAGATGGCGTGACCGATCACCGCTGGAGCCACATTCCGGTGAGGTAGGGCTTCGGCATGAAGTTGCCGAACGGCAGCTGTCGGAACCAGTTGAGGCCGCGGATGTTCTCGTCGCCGATCAGTGCGTAGGGCGTGTTGAACAGCCAGAGGTCGACGACCGCCTCGTTGCGGTCGAGGACCAGCTTCTCGTAGGCCGCGGCCCGCTCCTCGAAGTTGGTGCTCAACCGTCCGAGGCGCAGGGCGTTCTCGGTGGTCTCGCTCGTGTACTGGTTGAAGTTGAGAATGAGGCCTGGCCCCATGGTGTCGGCGCTCCAGAACACGTGGTTCTGGTCGGGGTCGGGGTAGGCGTAGTTGCGGTAATAGGCACCCTGGAAGTCGCCCTGCGTCAGCTTGATGATGTAGGCGGTCTGCTCGACGGTCTCGACCTGGGCCTCGATGCCGACCTCGCGCCACATCGCCTGGAGGCTCTGCAGCACCTCGCGCTCCTCGACCGGCGGAAGGCCACTCAGGGTGAAGGTGAGGGGTTGACCGGTCTCGGCCGTGTACGCGGCCACGGCCTCGCGAGCCGCCTCTGGGTCATAGGCGGGATAGCCGGTCTGGTCGGGCGCCAGACCGCCCCACTTCGACACCTCGGAGAACGGCGAGGTGTCGGACACCACGGGCTCGCCAGCGGCGACCTGCTCGACGATCTTGGCCCGGTCGGTGGCGAGGGCCAGGGCACGACGGGCGTTGATGTTGTCGAACGGGGGCTGGCCGGCGTTCAAGGCCACGAACGTCTTCTCGGCGTTGTAGTCGGGCACGACCTGGTAGTCCTCCTTCAACCGGGCGGCGTCGACCGCCAGGTTGGTGAGGATGAGGTTGACGTCGCCCGACTGCAGCGCGTTGGCCCGCTGCTGCGCATCGGGGATCGGGCGGAACTCCATGGCGTCGAGGAACGGGCCGTTGCGCTGGCCCATCGGCACACCGATCTCGCCACAGAGGCTCTCGATGGCCCGCTGGATCGGCGGATCGGGATCGCCGGCGAAGCAGGGTCCGCCCCAGTAGTCGTCGAACCGGCGCACGGTGAGGTTGTCGTCGGGCCGCCAGTTCTCGAAGGCGAAGGCGCCGGTGCCGACCGGGCTGTCGATGCCCTTGTCGTCGGAGTTGAGCATCGAGGGCGCCATGGCGTAGCCGAGAGGGCCGGCCAGCGTGTTGGGGAAGGCGGCCCAGGGCTCGGTGACGTCGACCTGGAAGGTGTAGTCGTCGAGCACGCGGGTCTCGCCGAACAAGTCGCCGAGGGCGATGCCCGAGAGGCCCTCGTCGATCGCCAGGCGGATGCCCGCGACCGAGTCGGACGCTTTGAACTCGGTGCCGTCGTGGAACAGGATGCCCTCGCGGATGCGGATGGTCCACTGGGTGAAGTCTTCGTTGGGCACGGCATCGCGTGCGAGCCACGGCGCCAGGTTCTCGTCGTTGTCGAAGACGAAGAGCGGCTCGAGGAACGACGAGCCCACGATGTTGCCGGCGTCGGCCCACTGGGCCAGCGCCGGGTTCCAGCCGTTGGTCTCGGCGGTGACCGCCATCACGAGCTTGCCGCCGTCGGTCGGTGTGCCTTCGTCGGGCAGGCCGGCCGTGGCATCCGGCTCGGCTGCGGTGGTGTCGTCGCTCCCGGTGCTGTCGTCGTCGCTGCTACCGCACGCCGACGCGAACAACAGGATCGTGACGAGCACCGCCGTGGCGATGACCCGTCGCTGGCGAGGTGAGCGCACCTCGTCGTCTGGCAACATCTTGGCCTCCCCCTCCGGCCGACGCCGCGAGGGCCTCGACCGGGTTGCGTCCGGGCGCGGACGCCGGACTCTGTGGTTCACGTCGGCCGAAGAAGCGTGAACTTGAACGGTACCGACCGCTCAATGGTGCAGGTTGGGGGGCGGGAACTCGCGGATCTACTGCTGGAGCCAGATGCCTGGCCACCACGGCTTGCCGTCCTGGCGGGCGAATCCGAGCTGTTGCGGGGCGCTCAGGCCACCCACCGCTTCGGTCGCGGCCAGGCCCCAGGCGTTGTGGTAGAGCCACACGAAACCGACCTCGTCGTTGATGGCCCGCACGGCCTTCTTGATCTCGACGACCCGCTGCGCCTCGTCGGCGGTGGCGCGGGCGGTGTCGAGGGCGTCGTCGACGGCGTCGCTCTGCAGCGCACCGAAGTTGATGCCGCCCTCGTCGCTGGCGTAGCTCGAATGCCAGAAGATGTAGTTGGAGTCGGGGTTGACGTAGGCGAAGTTGCGGAACATCGCGGCCTGGAAGTCGCCGGTGAACATCCCGGCGAGGAACGACGCCTGCTCCAGCGAGTCGATCTGGGTGTCGATGCCCACCTCGAGCCACTGCGCCTGCAGCAGCTCGGCCTCGGCCCGCTGCTGGTTGGACGACGGGGTCGAGAGCGTGAACGACAGCGAGCTGGCGCCGGTGTCGGCCTTGTAGAGCTCGATCTCCTCGCGGGCCGCGTCGGGGTCGTAGGTGGGATAGCCCGAGTCCTCGAGGTAGTAGCGCTCGTCCTCGGTGTAGGGCTGGTCGGCGTCGCGCTGGATGCCGCCGCCGACCGCGTCGTTGATCGCCTGGCGGTTCGTTGCGTAGGCGAGGGCCTTTCGCGCGTGGATGTTGTCGAACGGGGCCTGCGCGAAGTTGAGCATCGCGAAGGTCTCTTCCGCGGCGAAGTCCTCGACCTGCTCGAATCCTGCGGTGTCGCGGAAGGCACTGATCGAGTCGGGATCCTGGGTGAAGATCATGTCGACGTCACCTGACCGCAGCGATGCCGATCGGCTGGTCTGGTCGGTGATGGCCACGAACTCGATGCCGTCGAGGTAGGGACCCTCGTCCCAGTAGTCGGTGTTGATCTCGACCCGCACCGGCTGGCCGGGCTGCCACGTGCCGACGAGCTTGAACGGCCCGGTGCCGACGGCGGCGGCGCTGTCGCCGGACTCGATGATGGCCGGTGCTGCCATGTAGCCGCCCTGGGCGGCGACGGTGTAGTCGTAGCCGAACCACGGAGTGTTCATGCGCACCTCGACCGTGGTCGGGTCGATGACGACGACCTCCTCGATCGGCTTCAGCGCCGTGCCGGTGATGGGTACCTCGCGGCGGGCGTCGATGTTCATCTTCACGACCTCGGCGTCGAACGGTGTGCCGTCGTGGAAGGTGACGCCCTCGCGCACCACGATCGTCCACACGGTGCCGTCGTCGTTCGGTGTCATCGACTCGGCCAGGCGGGGGACGAGGTTGCGCTCCTCATCGAACGTCATGAGCGTGTCGTACATCGACGAGGCGATCATGTTGCCCTCGAGCGACCAGCGCGCCGTGATCGGGCTCAGCGCGTCGATCTCCGCGCCGACGGCCACCTGCAGGTTGCCACCGGGCGTGGGCTCGCCCTCGTCGGTGGGCGCGGCCTGGTTGACGGTGCCCGCGCTGCCCGTCTCACCGTCGGAGCCCGACGAGCATGACACCCCGAACAGCGCGACGACCCCCAGGACGGCGACGAGGCTCAGCAGGCGGCCCGCGATCGGGCGCTCTCGGGTGTCGTTCATCGATCGGTCCCCCCGGTTGATGGATCGGTTCTGAGTGGTCGTCAGATGTCGGCCGACTCTAGCGTCGCCGGTTCGCCGACGTCCGTCGCGCTCCGGCGCGGCTGACATCGGGCGCGCCGTGGCGCGACGTGGCGAACGACCACTGCTGGCGAGGGGCGTTGTCCGCTACGTTCCTCACATGGCGCGGCATGACCTTGCCGGTGTCGACCTCGTTCGCGTGAGCAGCCGCTCCGGGCGGATCGCCGTCGTCGCCGAGGACCGGGACGACCTGGTGAGCGACCGCGGCGACGTGGTGCGGTCCGGCTCGACGATCACCGTCACCGCCGACTCGGGCTCGCTCGAGGTCCGTGTACCCGAAGGCACCTCGATGGTGGTCGGCAGTGAATCGGGGAGGGTCACGTTGTCGGGTCGCTTCGGCGATGTCAGCGTCTCCAACGAGCGCGGCCGGACCAAGATCGAAGAGGCTCGCTCGGTCGACGTGCGCGCGCAGTCGGGTCGGGTCGACGTCGGCCGCTCCGATGGCGGCTGCCGGGTCGTCAACGGATCGGGATCGGTACGGGTCGATCGGGCGGGTGACCTCGACATCCATACCGAGTCGGGACGGGTCGATGTGGCTCGTTCGAGGGGCTCGGTCAACGCGTCGACCACCACCGGTCGGGTCGACATCGGTGTCGACGGGCCGGGTGAGATCGCGGCGCAGACCATGACGGGCCGCATCGTCTTGTCACTCGCCCGCGGGCTGGCAGCCGATGTCGACATGTCGAGCACGAGCGGGCGGGTCGAGAACGAGGTGCCCGAAGGCGACGACTGCCAGATCGTCGCCCGCACGGTCAGCGGCCGCGTGCAGGTGCGCGTCGAATGAGCGACGCGGGCGTGATCGCCTTCACCGACATCGTGGGCTTCACCGAGTTCACGGCGGTCGAGGGCGACGACCGGGCGCTCGAACTGCTCGGTGTCCAGCAGGACATCGTCGACGACCATCTCCCCGCCGACGCGCGGGTCGTGAAAGAGCTCGGCGACGGCCTGATGCTCTGGATCGCTCAACCCCAGGATGCGGTCGTGCTCTCGGTCGCCCTGCAGCGAGCGTTCCGCTCGGCTGCCGACGAGTGCTCGCTGCCGCTGTGGGTGCGCATCGGCTTGCACTGGGGCAGCCCGGCCCACCGCGGTGCCGACCTCATCGGACACGACGTCAACACGGCGTCCCGCATCACCGACCAGGCCGGACCCGGTGAATCGTTGGCGTCAGAAGCCCTCGTCGAGCGCTGCGATCTCGAGCAGGCGGGCGTCGCGTGCGCGCCGATCGGGCCCGTGCGGATGAAGGGCATCCCCGACGCCATCTGGCTCTACCGTCTGGGCTGAGATCGGGCTCGAGTCAGGGAGCGATGGCCGTGACGGAGGCGAGCAGGTGCTCGGCCGCCGAGGTGAGCGCATCGGCCGACTCGTTGCCGGCCAGCGGCTCGATGGCCGCGAGGGCGGCGTCGACGTAGGTGCGGGCGGTGTCGAGGGCGCCGTCGACCGCTCCGTTGGCGCGCACCAGCGACCGCGCCGCGTCGAGCTGGTCGGTGCCGAGTGGGGTGCCGAGGAGATGGCCGAGCTCGCCCGCCGATGAGCCGCCGTCGGCGAGCGTGCGGATCACGGGCAGCGTGTAGACGCCTTCGACGAGGTCGTGGCCCGACGGGCTTGCCGAGCTGCTCGTCGGTGGCCACCACGTCGAGGATGTCGTCGACGATCTGGAAGGCCATGCCGAACTCTCGACCGAACGTGGTGAGTTGGTCGACCTGTTCGCGGGGCAGCTCCGCCACCAGGGCGCCGATGCGGCACGCGGTGGCGAGCAGCGACGCCGTCTTCCCGTCGATCGAGGTGAGGTAGGCGGCCTCGGTGCGAGCGGTGTCGAAGGTGTGCTGCAGCTCGAGGACCTGGCCCTCGCAGAGCCGGCCGATGGTGGCCGCCAGCAGTCCGGCGACCTCGGTGCCGAGCGAGGCTGCGATCTCGGAGGCCTTGGCCAGCAGGTAGTCGCCGGCGAGGATGGCCTTGAGGTTGCCCCACCTGGCGTTGACGCTCTCGACCGTGCGTCGGGTGATGGCGTCGTCCATCACGTCGTCGTGGTAGAGCGAGCCGAGGTGGACCAGCTCGACCGACACCGCGCCGAGGATCACCGAGCGATCGGCGGGGCGCAGCTGCGGCTGCATGGAGCCGGCCGCGGCGAGGGCGAACGCCGGCCTGACCCGCTTGCCGCCGGCCCGGATGAGGTGGCTGGCCACCTCGGTGAGGAACGGGTCGGTGGCCTGGACGGCCGCGACCAGCTCGTCCTCGACCCGGCCGAGATCGGCCTGGAGGACGGGAAGCTGGAGGAGCGGGCTCGCGGAGGCCACCCCTTGACGATAGGCGGCCACCCGTGCAATCCAGAAACTCGACCTGGCGATCCAGAAACCCTGCCTGGCCAGGGCGATCCGGTGGTGGGCCCGGTCGTGGCTCGGCGCCCGCCGGAGTCCGCCCGCCGCTCGCGATCGAGAGAAACCGGCCGACCCGATCCAGAAACCCCGGAACCCGCCGATAGGTGACCGTGCGGAGCCGTGTGTTGTCGATGGCCGTGGTTACACTTGGCCCACGTTCCCCTGTCGTGGGAGGCACCCCCTTTGTTCGAACGATTCACTGATCGGGCTCGCCGAGTCGTCGTCCTCGCCCAAGAGGAAGCGCGCCTGCTCAACCACAACTACATCGGCACCGAGCACATCCTGCTCGGGCTGATCCACGAGGGCGAAGGCGTCGCCGCCAAGGCCCTCGAGTCTCTCGGCATCTCGCTCGAGGCCGTCCGCAGCCAGGTCGAGGAGATCATCGGCCAGGGCGGGTCGTCGCCGAGCGGCCACATCCCCTTCACCCCGCGGGCCAAGAAGGTGCTCGAGCTGTCGCTGCGCGAGGCGCTGCAGCTCGGTCACAACTACATCGGCACCGAGCACATCCTGCTCGGGCTCATCCGCGAGGGCGAGGGCGTCGCCGCGCAGGTGCTCGTGAAGCTGGGCGCCGACCTGTCGCGCGTGCGCCAGCAGGTCATCCAGCTGCTGTCGGGCTACAGCGGCCCGGGCCAGCAGGAGAAGGCCGGCGCCACCGCGGGCGGCAGCGGCGAGCAGAGCCCGTCGGGCTCGCTGGTGCTCGACCAGTTCGGTCGCAACCTCACCCAGCTCGCGCGCGAGAAGAAGCTCGACCCCGTCATCGGGCGCGAGCGCGAGACCGAGCGGGTCATGCAGGTGCTGTCGCGCCGCACCAAGAACAACCCCGTGCTCATCGGCGAGCCCGGTGTCGGCAAGACCGCCATCGTCGAGGGCCTGGCCCAGGCGATCGCCGCCGACAACGTGCCCGAGACGCTGCACGGCAAGCAGCTCTACACGCTCGACCTCGGCGCCCTCGTGGCCGGCTCCCGCTACCGCGGCGACTTCGAGGAGCGCCTCAAGAAGGTGCTCAAGGAGATCAAGACCCGCGGCGACATCATCCTGTTCATCGACGAGCTGCACACCCTGGTCGGTGCCGGTGCGGCCGAGGGCGCCATCGACGCGGCCTCCATCCTCAAGCCGATGCTGGCCCGCGGCGAGCTGCAGACCATCGGCGCCACCACGCTCGACGAGTACCGCAAGCACCTCGAGAAGGACGCGGCCCTCGAGCGCCGCTTCCAGCCCATCAAGGTCGAGGAGCCGTCGGTCGCCCACACCATCGAGATCCTCAAGGGCCTGCGCGACCGCTACGAGGCCCACCACCGGGTCACCATCACCGACCAGGCGCTCGTGGCCGCGGCCAACCTGGCCGACCGCTACATCTCCGATCGTCACCTCCCCGACAAGGCCATCGACCTCATCGACGAGGCCGGCTCGCGCCTGCGCATCAAGCGCATGGAGACGCCGCCCGACTTCAAGGAGCTCGAGAACCAGATCGCCCAGGTCGTGCAGGAGAAGAAGGAGGCCGTCGAGGCGCAGCGCTTCGAAGAGGCCGGTCGCCTGCGCGACCAGGAGAAGGAGCTGCTCCAGGCCAAAGAGGCCAAAGAGCGCGAGATGAAGGACAAGGGCATCGACCTGTTCGACGAGGTCGACGAGGAGTCGATCGCCGAGGTCCTCTCGATCTGGACGGGCATCCCGGTCTACAAGCTCACCGAGGAGGAGACGGCCAAGCTCCTCCGCATGGAGGACGAGCTGCACAAGCGGGTCATCGGCCAGGAGAGCGCCATCAAGGCGGTCAGCCAGGCCATCCGCCGCACCCGCGCCGGCCTCAAGGACCCCAAGCGCCCGTCGGGCTCGTTCATCTTCCTCGGCCCGTCCGGCGTCGGGAAGACCGAGCTGGCCAAGACGCTCGCCGAGTTCCTGTTCGGCGACGAGGACTCGCTCATCCAGCTCGACATGTCCGAGTACATGGAGAAGCACACGGTCAGCCGTCTCGTCGGCTCGCCTCCGGGCTACGTCGGCTACGAGGAGGGCGGCCAGCTCACCGAGGCCGTCCGCCGCAAGCCGTTCTCGGTGGTGCTGTTCGACGAGATCGAAAAGGCCCACCCCGACGTGTTCAACACGCTGCTGCAGATCCTCGAAGAGGGTCGCCTCACCGACTCGCAGGGTCGGTCGGTCGACTTCCGCAACACCGTGCTCATCATGACCTCGAACCTCGGCACCCGCGATCTGCGCAAGGCCAACCTCGGCTTCGGCAAGGCCGACGAAGCGATCAGCTACGAGAAGATGAAGGAGAAGGTCAACGACGCGCTCAAGCAGCACTTCCGGCCCGAGTTCCTCAACCGCATCGACGACACCATCGTCTTCCACGAGTTGAGCAAGGCCGAGGTGACCGAGATCGTCGACCTGATGATCAAGCGGGTCACCGGCCAGCTCGAGGGCCAGGGCCTCGGCCTCGAGCTCACGCCGGCGGCCAAGAAGCACCTGGCCGACAAGGGCTACGACCCCACGTTGGGCGCCCGGCCGTTGCGTCGAGCCATCCAGCGGCTGGTCGAGGACCCGCTGTCGGAGCGGCTGCTCTGGAAGGAGTTCCGCGCCGGCGAGACCATCATCGTCGACGCCGAGCTCGATCCCGAGACCAACGAAGAGGTCATCACCTTCAAGTCGATCGAAGGCCTCCAGCCGCCGCCGGTCGAGATGGCCGAAGCCGGTCCCACCGAGTAGCGAACCCACTACCTGTCGTGCGAGGGCGGCCTCCGGGCCGCCCTCGTCGCGTCCGGGCTAGCGTCCGCCTCCACCCCACGCGGATTTGGGCCGAACGACCGAGTGACGTGACCACTCTGCGTGGTTACGGTCGGAGGATCCTGTCCGATGACACCCCCGTTCGGTTCGCCGAGCGGGGGTGGAATCGTTTTGGGGCCCACCGGGTGCAACGGGCTCGGGCTACGTTCTGCGCCCATGTCTGCCCGCCTCTGCCGCCGTCTCGCCGTGCTGGGGCTGCTGGTGATGGTGGCCGCAGGTTGCCAGATGCAGGTGGCGGTCGACATCCAGGTGGCCGACGACGGCAGTGGCGTGGTGATCGTGGGGGTGGGACTCGACGACGACGCGTTGGCTCGGGTCGGTGACCTGCAGCGTCAGGTGCGCGTCGACGACCTGCGCGCCGCAGGGTGGGAGGTGAGCGACCCGGCGAAGGAGGCCGACGGGCTCACCTGGGTGCGGGCCAGCAAGCCCTTCGCCGACCCGGAAGCCGCTGCGGGCGTGATGGCCGAGCTCACCGGGCCCGACGGGGCGTTTCGCGACTTCACGGTGACCCGTGAGGAGGACCTGCTCGGGGTGACCACCGAGGTCACGGGCACCGTCGACCTCACCGGCGGCCCGGCGGTGTTCAGCGACGAGGCCCTGGCGAACGCACTCGGTGGCGACCCCTTCGGGGGCACCCTCGCGGCCATCGAGCAGGAAGAGGGCCGTCCGGTCAGCGAGATGGTCGACTTCCAGGTCACGGTGTCGGTGCCGGGCGCCAGTCCGCAGGTCGTTACCCCGTCGTTCACCGATGCCGAGCCCACGCAGATCGCGGTGTCGTCGACGACGGGTAGCTGGGTCTCGAAGCTCTGGATCTGGGCCGTGGTGGTGGCCGTCGGACTGGTGGCGTTGATCGCGCTGCGCCGGGCCTTCCGCCACACCCGCCACTGACCCACCCATCCATCCCCGAACCTGTGGCCAATCCGGGGTCCAGGGGTACCGATCGGGCTACAGGAACGGCAACTGCGACGAACCGGTGGCCAATGCGGGACCCAGGGGTCCCGGTTCGGCTACAGGAACGGTGGGCGGGCGTCAGGACTCGAGGCTGGCGCGCAGGCTGTCGAGCTCGAGAGCCCAGTTGAAGCTGGCCCGCGGCAGCTCGCCGTCGTCGTACTCCCAGCCGCCGTGCCAAAGCCGCAGCACGCTGCCGCGGCCGTCGAGGGTGGGCTCGATGCGCAGGGCGATCTGCGTGCCGGTCCACTCCTCGGGGCCGTCGAGCACGTCGAAGTGCACCAGCTCGGGTCGATCGAACGTGTCGACCCGCAGTCGGAGGTCGCGATGACCGGACACCGAGACCTCAGCGCCGTCGGTGGCGTCGGTGTCGACCGAGCTCGACCACCACGCTCCGAGCCCGGCGGCGGTGGTGACGGCGTCGAACACCACCTCAGGCGCAGCGGCGATCGTGAGCTCGTGGACGATGGTGTGCATCGGGGCGAGCATAGAGGCCGACCTGGCTGGTGCGCCCCCGGCCTCCAGCCGGCATGCCCGTGACCGTCACACCTCCTCGGTAACGTCGCTCCCATGGCCAGGACGAAGACGGTGTTCAGGTGCTCCGAGTGCGGAGGCGCCGCGCCCCAGTGGGTAGGGCGCTGTCCGTCGTGTGAGGGCTGGAACACGCTCGTCGAAGAACGTGACGTGCCGCACTCGTCATCGTCATCGTCCTCGTTCATCGGCGCCGCTCCCGCCCCCGCCCGCTCGATCGTCGACATCCAGCTCGATTCGTGGGACACCCGGCCCACGGGTGTCACCGAGCTCGACCGCGTGCTCGGTGGTGGCCTCGTGCCCGGTTCGGCCACGCTCATCGGTGGTGAGCCCGGCGTGGGCAAGTCCACGCTCATCTTGCAGGCTGCCTCGCAGATGGCCGCGGGGGTCGACGCCCCTCGGGTGCTCTATGTGTCCGCGGAGGAGTCCGTGCAGCAGGTGCGGTTGCGGGCCGAGCGCCTGGGCACGCTCTCGCCGTCGCTGTGGCTCGCGTCCGACAACGACCTGCCCGGCCTGCTCGCCCAGGTCGACCAGGCCGATCCCGTCGTGCTCATCGTCGACTCCATCCAGACGATCTACGACCCCGAGCTGTCGTCGGCGCCCGGCTCGGTCGCACAGGTGCGCGAATGCTCGGCCAGGCTCGTGCGCGAGGCCAAGCGGCGAGACGTGGCCGTGGTGCTCGTGGGTCACGTCACGAAGGAGGGGGCCCTGGCAGGCCCGCGGGTGCTCGAGCACCTGGTCGACACCGTGTTGTCGTTCGACGGCGATCGCCATCACGCGCTGCGCCTGTTGCGGGCCGTCAAGCACCGCTTCGGGCCCACCGACCAGCTCGGTGTGTTCGAGATGACCGGTGCCGGCCTCGAGCCGGTGCCCGACCCGAGCCGACTGTTCCTGGCCGATCGCCGGGCGGGTGTGCCCGGCTCGGTGGTGGTGCCCACGCTCGACGGCTACCGCCCGCTGCTGGTCGAGGTGCAGGCCCTGGTGGCGTCGAGCGGCCTGCCCGCGCCCCGGCGATCGGCGCAAGGGGTCGACTCCGGCCGGCTCGCCACCGTGCTGGCCGTGCTCGAGAAGCGCCTCGAGGCCGACCTGGCCAAGTCCGACGTCTATGCGCTGGCGGTGGGCGGGGTCCGGGTGGTCGAGCCCGGGGCCGACCTCGCGCTGGCGCTCGCGGTGGCGTCGTCACTCGCGGATCAGCCGATCCCTCCGGAGCTGGTCGTGTGCGGCGAGATCGGGTTGGGGGGCGAGCTGCGCCAGGTGCACCACTGCGAGCGGCGCCTCAACGAGGCGGCGCGCCTCGGGTTCACCCACGCCATCGTGCCGCGCCTGTCGCCCGACGTGCCCGACGGCATCGTGGCGTTGCGGGCCACCACCGTGGGCGAAGCGGTCGCCCTCGCCGGCCTGCCCCTGCCCTGACGCCGCAGACCAGCAACTAGACTGCCCCCGTGACCCGCAGGCGCAGTGAGGGGCTGCACGACGCGCTGGCCGCGGTGGCCCCTGGCAAGCCGCTGCGAGAGGGCCTCGACCGCATCCTGCAGGCAGGCATGGGCGCCCTCATCGTGGTGGGCGACGGTCCCGAGGTCCTCAACATCTGCTCGGGCGGGTTCCTCCTCGACGCCGCGTTCAGCCCGCAACGCCTGTCGGAGCTGGCGAAGATGGACGGTGCCATCATCCTCGCCCGCGACGCCAGTCGCATCGCCCGGGCCAACGTGCACCTCGTGCCGAACCCCAACGTGCCCACCTCGGAGACCGGCACCCGGCATCGCACCGCCGAGCGGGTGGCCCGCTCGATCAACGTGCCGGTGATCTCGGTGTCCGAGGACATGCAGATCATCGCCGTCTATGCCGGCGGCGAGAAGCACCAGCTGGTGCCGATCACCCGGCTGCTCGATCGGGCCAACCAGGCCCTCCAGACGCTCGAGCGCTACAAGGAACGCCTCAACGAGGTCGGGTCAGAGCTCGATGCCCGCGAGGTCGAAGACCTGGTCACCATCCGTGAGGTCGTGATGCTCCTGCAGCGCACCGAGATGGTGCTGCGCATCGCCGAGGAGATCGAAGACGCCATCATCGAGCTCGGCGCCGACGGTCGGCTGGTGCGCCTCCAGCTCGAGGAGGTGCTCGCCGGTGTGGAAGACGACCGGCGCCTCGTCGTGCTCGACTACCTCCACGAGGACAACGACTGGCACCTCGAAGAGGCCATGGAAGGCCTGTCGGAGCTCGACACCGAAGAGCTCGGCGATCTGAAGCGGGTGGCCGAGGTGCTGCACCTGCCCGAGGGCATCTCCGACCTCGACGGACCGCTGCAACCCAAGGGCTACCGCCTCCTCTCGCGCATCCCCCGCTTGCCCGAGTCGGTGGTCGAGCACATCGTCGAGCGGTTCGGCAGCCTGTCGAAGATCATGCGGGCCACCATCGACGACCTCGACGACGTCGAGGGCGTGGGCGAGACGCGGGCCAAGGCCATCAAGGAAGGCCTGTCCCGGCTGGCCGAGACCAGCATCCTCGATCGCTACGCGTGAATTCATCTAGCGTGGGTGCGCTCGCCGAGTCGGTACGCGCTCGACGCTCCAAACGGGAGGAATCCGATGAGACGTTCGTTGGCTGTAGGCGCATTTGCGCTCGTGTTGGTCATGCCCGCCGCTGCCGGCGCCGGGATCCGGGCGGAGATGCAGGCTTCACCTGCTCCTGCGACCACCGAGGACGACGTGGTGATCTCCAACGTCGGAAACGACGACAGCACGTGCCAGGGCGGGGTGGTCAGACTCTTCGTCGAGGACGAAGCCGGCGAGGTCGAGTACTTCGACGACTACGTCGTGCCGGATGCGTCCGGCAACTGGTCGCAGTCGCTCGGAATGCTGCCCGCTGGCGATTACCTGGTCGAGGGTGATTGCGAGTCGGAGATCCAGATCTCGTCTATCGGCCCTGCGGCCCAACCGTTCTTCCAGTATCCCGACCTCGTGTTCACGGTGGTGCAGGCAGAGCCTTCCACCACGAGCACCAGCACGACCACGACGACGGCCGCGCCCACCACGACCGCGACGGCTGCGGCGACCGCGGCACCCCGTTTCACGGGCTGATCGACGAGACCGAGACGGCAGGCGTGCTGCCGCCCTTCGTGGGCGGCAGCACCGCGTTCGGGCTAGAACTCGTCCTATGCGCGTGAAGCTCCCCACCGGCACCGAGGCGGAGGTGGCCCGCCCACCCGACGACACGTCGGAGCATGCCCTGGTGGTCATCCCCGACATCGGCAGCCTCCGCCCGCTCTTCGACGACATGGTGGCCCGGCTGGCCACCGAGACCGGCTGGCCGGTGGTGGCCTTCGACGTCTGGCCGCAGGCGGCCGGCCAGCCCCTCGAGTGGCGACTCGAGCATGTCGGCGACCTGCACGACGACGCGGTGCTCGGCGACGCGATCGCCGCCGCCGACCTCACCGGCGCCGAGCAGGTGGCCGTGATCGGGTTCTGCATGGGCGGCATGTACACGCTGAAGGCCGCCGGCAGTGGCCGGTTCAGCCGGGCCGCCGCCTTCTACGGGATGATCCGCATCCCCGAGCAGTGGCGCAGCCCGACCCAGGGCGAGCCGCTCGACGCGCTGGCCTCACCCGATCGGTGCCCGACCCTGGCGATCATCGGCACCGACGACCCGTGGACACCGCCCGCCGATGTCGAGGCCCTCGAGGCAACCGGCGTCGAGGTGGTGCGCTACGAGGGTGCCGAGCACGGCTTCGTGCACGATCCGAGCCGGCCTGCCCACCGCGCCGACGACGCCGCCGACGCGTGGCGCCGGGTGATGGCGTTCCTCAGCGGGCCCGGCGGGTGAGCTGGTCGCGGTTGGTGATGCGGTAGCGCCGGTCGGACTGCTCGATCCAGCCGAGCCGCACGAACGAGGCGATGGCCTTGTTGACCCGCTCGCGGGAGGCGCCCACCATGCCGGCGAGCTCTTCCTGGGTGATGGGCAGCGAGAACTCGTCGAGGTCGCCGGCCAGCTCGAGCAGTCGCTTGGCGGTGCGGCCGGTGACGTCGAGGAACACCGAGTCGGCCAGCGCCTCGTCGGTCGAGCGCAGCCGGCCGGCCAGCAGGGCCACCACGTTCCAGAGCAGCTCGGGTTGGGTCTCGTAGAGGCCGCGCAGGGGCGCGTAGGGGATGGCGATGACCTCGGACGCCTCGAGGGCCCGCGCCTCCGCGGAGCGCATCAAACCGTCGAAGAGGGGCATCTCGCCGAACAGGTCTCCTTGCTCCATCAACGAGATCACCGACTCGCGCCCGTCGACGGACTTGTTGGCGATGGCGATGCGACCAGAGACCACGACGAAGAGCTCGGTGGGGTCGTCGCCTTCGCTGAACAGGACGTCGCCCCGGCTGAACAGCCGGTCTTCGGCCGCGTCGACCAGCGTGTCGAGGTCGGCGGGAGCGAGCCCGCGGAACAGCTCGACGTCGACGAGTAGTGCCCGGTCGATCACGCTCGGGATCGTAGTGCCTCCGGGCGCGAGCGACGCGTGCGGAGAGCGACGGCACCACCGTCGGTGCGCTGATCACGAGTCGTTCACCCGGCCGAGTCGCCATGCTTTTGGCCTACGCTTCACGAGTCGGCCTGTGCCGGCCGTCCTCCTCGGGAGCACCATGCCATTCGACGTCGGAGACAAGGTCGTCTACCCGCACCACGGCGCGGCCGTGATCGAGCGTCGTGAGAAGAAAGAGGTGTTCGGTGAGGAACGGGAGTACCTGGTGCTCCGCCTCTCCTATGGCGACCTCACGCTGATGGTTCCGGCCGACAACACCGACGAGGTGGGCCTGCGCGACATCATCAACGACGAAGAGGTCGAAGAGGTGTTCGCCGTGCTCCGCAAGAAAGAGACACGCATGCCCACCAACTGGTCGCGGCGCTTCAAGAACCACGTCGAGAAGCTGAAGTCGGGCGACGTCTACCAGGTGGCCGAGGTCGTCCGGAACCTGACCCTGCGCGATCAGGAGAAGGGCCTCTCGGCCGGCGAGAAGCGCATGCTCACCAAGGCCCGTCAGATCCTGGTGTCGGAGCTCACGTTCGCCATCGACGTGAGCGAGCAGGAGGCCGAGGCCAAGCTCGACGAGGTGCTGACCTGAACGCGCCGTCGGCCCCCAGCCGATGAGCGTGTGGGCGATCGTGCTGGCGGCCGGTAGCGGCAGCCGGTACGGCGGCGACTCACCCAAGCAGTACGAGACGCTGCTCGGGCGTCGGGTGCTCGACTGGTCGATGGAGCCGGCCCGAGCCACCTGCGACGGGGTCGTGCTGGTGGTGGCTGAGGATTTCCTCGCGCGCGACGAGCCCGAGGCCGACGTGGTCGTGCAGGGGGCCGAGACCCGCTCTGGTTCGGTGCGGGCCGGTCTGGCCGTGGTGCCGAGCGACGCCGACATCGTGGTGGTGCACGACTCCGCCCGCCCTCTGGCCGACGTGGGCTTGTTCGACGCCGTCATCGAAGGCGTGCTCGCCGGCAGCGACGCAGCGGTGCCCGCGGTGCCGGTGACCGACACCCTCAAGCGCCTCGACGACACCGGCCGCGTGCTCGAGACCCTCGACCGCGATGAGCTGGTGGCGGTGCAGACCCCGCAGGCCTTCCGGGCTGACGTACTTCGTGCTGCCCACGCCGGCGATCCGGAGGCCACCGACGACGCCGCCCTCGTCGAGGACGTGGAGGGGACGGTGCTCGTGGTGCCCGGCGACCCGAGGAACCTCAAGATCACCTTCGCCCACGATCTGCTGGCGGCCGAGCTCTACCTCAGGTGACCGAGTGGTGGCTGTCGCCGGGCTGCCATCCGGGGCCCGGGCGTGGCCGGGTGCCGGGTGGGTTAGGTTGCGGCCATGTCGGTTCGGGTCGGGCAGGGCTTCGACGTCCATCGATTCAGCGACGAGGCCGGCCGGGTGCTGCGGCTCGGCGGCGTCGAGTTCGCGGGCGAGCGGGGGCTGGTCGGACACAGCGACGCCGATGTGGTGGCCCATGCCTGCGCCGACGCATTGCTCGGCGCCGCCGGTCTCGGTGACCTCGGTCTGCTCTTCCCCGACACTGACGAGCGTTGGCACAACGCCGACTCGATGGCGCTGCTGTCGGAGGTGGTCGCGCGGGTGAGAGAAGCCGGCTTCGCTCCCGGCAACGTCGACTGCGCAGTGGTCTGCGAGCAGCCCAAGCTGGCGCCGAGGCGAGTCGAGATGCAGCAGCGGCTGACCGAGGTGGTCGGTGCACCGGTGACGGTGAAGGGCAAGCGGGCCGAGGGTCTCGGGTCGTTGGGGCGCTCGGAAGGCATCGCCTGCTGGGCCGTCGCCCTGGTGAGCACCCCGTGAGCGCGGCCCGATCACCGAAGGGGCGCAAGCGCTCGTCGGCCAAGCCACCACCCAGAGGCGGCGCGAAGCGGGGCGGTGCGGCGGGTGGTGCTTCGAGAGGTGGCGCTGCGAGAGGTGGTACCGCGAAACGCGGCAGCACGAAGAGAGGCGCGGCCAAGAGCGGCGCGCCGGGCCGGTCCTCGAAGCGGGCCAAGCCGCCGTCGAAGGCGGCCGAGAAGGCGATCGAGTCGCGCCGCGCCCGCCATGCGGCCGCCTCGGTGCGCAAGGCCGACCGACCGGGTGGCGGCGGCGCCCGTCGAGGTGCCGACGAGCCCACCAGAGCCGCCGGGCGAGGGCGCAGCAGCGGAGCTCGCGATCGAGGGTTGGGGGGCGAGCAGGTCGAGGGTCGCCAAGCCGTGCGTGAGCTGATGATCGCCGGCCGCCGGCGGGTGCGCGAAGTGGTGATCGCCACCGACCGCGAGGATCTGCAGCCGTTGCAGGACCTGGCCGATCTGGCGGCGTCGACGGGTGTGGCGGTGCGTGAGGTGACTCGCAAGCGGCTCTATGCCGATGCCCGCACCGAGTCACCGCAGGGGGTGCTGGCCCGGGCCGATGCATTGGTCGAGACCGATCTCGATGATCTGTGCCGTGGGACGGGCGGGGTGTCTCCGTTCCTCGTCGCGCTCGACGGTGTCACCGACCCAGGCAACCTCGGCGCGCTGCTGCGCTCGGCCGAGTGCGCGGGTGCCACCGGTGTGGTGCTCCCTCGTCATCGCGCCGTGCACGTCACGCCGACGGTGGCCAAGGCCGCCGCGGGCGCGATCGAGTACCTGCCGATGGCGGTGGTCGGTGGGCTGCCGTCGGCGATGAAGCGCATGCAGGAGCTCGGGGTGTGGGTGATCGGCCTCGACGCAGCTGGCGACCGGCCGCTGTTCGAGCTGCCGTTCGGGCCCGAGCCGGTGTGCCTGGTCCTCGGCGCGGAGGGCAGTGGCCTGTCGAGGCTGGTGCGGCAGCGGTGCGACGCGCTGGCCAGCATCCCGTTGGTGGGCCACCTGGCGTCGCTCAACGTCGCCGCCGCAGGCGCGCTCGCGTGCTACGAGGTCACCCGCCGGCGCCTGGCTCCGCCACCCGGCGACGCCGAGATGCGAGCATGACGCGCTGGTTGGCCCCCGGGAGGACGCGAGTGCGCAGGATGATGGCGGTGCTGGCGTTCGGGCTGTTGATGGCCGCCCCCGCGTGCTCGGGCGACGACGGCGACGACGACACGGCGCCGCCGCCCACGCAGACGATTCCCTCGTCGACGGGCGATCAGTGCAGCGACCCCGCCGGCGACCTCACGCTGGGCTCGTCGTCGGATCCGCTCGCCGAACCGGCCGGCATCGACATCGTCGAGGCGTCCGCGGTGCTCAGCGACGATCAACTCGACGTGCGCTTCACCACCGCTGGGCCGATCAACCTGGTGCCGGCGCCGTCGTTCGTGATCGCCCAGGGCATCCCCTTCCAGCCCTTGGCCTTCGAGGTGCGGGTCGTGCGTGACGAGCAGACCGGCAACTGGGGCGTCACCATCATCACCTGGCCCCAGGAAGAGCAGCAGCGGGCGGTCGTCACCCAGCCGGTGGTCGACAACAACACGATCAGCTTCAGCCTGCCGGCCTCCGAGCTGCCTCCGCTGGCCAACTACCTGTCGTTCGGCGCGACGTCCGACGTGCCCGACGTCGGCGTGGTCATCGACGACTGCTCGAGCCTGAACCAGCCCCCCACCACGGGCTGAGGGGCGACCTCCCGGGTATGGCGAAGCTCCCCGATCACCCGCTGTGGCTCGTGTGGCACCCGCATCAGAAGTTGTGGAACTGGCGGCTCGTGCACGGCCTCGGTCGCCTCCCGCTCGGATCGGTGCTCGTGGGTCTGGTGGTGTGGCTCGACTCGGTGCTGCTCGGCCTGCGGGTGTGGGGTCGGCGGCTCCGTCTTCTCGGTCTCGGTGCGTTCCGCTCGCGGCCGCTCGGGCGTCTCACCGTGCTCTACGTCGACTGTGGCGTGCACCGTCGGGGCCAGGAGCTGCGCTTCGTGTCCGAGCAGCTGGGCGACAACTACGACCTGCGACTGATCGCCTTCGAGGCCAGTCCCCGGAACTTCACCGACGCGCTTCAGAACCTGGCCGACGTTCCCGGTGTCGACCTGCGCGGTGCGCGCTGTCGGCCCCGACTACGAGGGTCAGACGGTGAAGCTCTTCCGCACGAAGGACAAGTTCGGTCGGGGCGACTCGCTCTTCGCGGAGAGGGGCGACCGCGACTACGACGAGGTGCCGGCGGTGCGCCTGTCGGCGGCGCTCACCGACTCGGGGCTCTCGCCGAGCTGCATGATCACGATCCTGCGGATGAACATCGAGGGTGCGGAGCACTTCGTCATCGAGGACCTGGTCGAGTCGGGCCAGGCGGGCGACATCGACGGCTACCACGGCATGTGGGACGACCTGTCGAAGATCGACCCCGAGCAGGACCGCACCTTCCGGCGCCTGCTGCGCGACAACCACATCCACCCGATCACCTTCAACGCCCGCGACCTCCAACACCGGATGCGGCGCCGCTCGATCGTGCGCGACCTCGACACCACCATTCGCTTCGGGGCCGGGCGCAAGCCCGGAGGCTGAGGGGGTCCGAGGTGCCCGACACCCAGCCGGTGGGCGACGCCGCGGAACTGCGGCGGGCGGCGTTCGCAGGACTCGTCCTGCTGGTGCTGTTCAATGTGGCGGACGTGGTGCTCACCGAGCTGTTGTTACGGCGGGGCGGCCTCGAGCTCAATCCGGTGGCCGACTTCCTGCTCAGCTCTCGCCTCGCGCTCGGCGTGAAGCTGTTCATCGTGGGTGCACTGTTCGTCGATGTGTGGCAACGGGGCATCCGCGTGATCACGCTGTGCCTGCTCTGGTTGGTGGTCGGCATCTACTTCGCCGTCGTCGTCGTGAACGGTTCGCAGCTGGTCGCCGTCTGGGACTCGTGAAGCCGGCGTCCGCGGCACGAGCAGCGGGTCGGCGCCGTCGAGTCGGAGCCCGAGGTCGGATTCGAACCGACGGCCTGCTGTTTACAAGACAGCTGCTCTGACCAACTGAGCTACTCGGGCGAGAACGGCGCCAGCGTAGATGCCTGCGCGGGCCCGGCTCACCGTGGTTGCGTCCTCTTTCCCCACCGAGGGTCCTTGCAATGGGCGGGAGCGCAGGGAAGGATCGGCGGGATGGAACTCACCGATCGTGACCGGGCGATCCTCGACTTCGAGCGTTCGTGGTGGGCCGAGGCGGGTCCCAAAGAAGCGCTGATCCGTGAGAAGTTCGAGCTCTCGGCGACCCGCTACTACCAGATCCTCAACGAGCTGCTCGAGTCGCAAGAAGCCTGCGACTACGACCCGCTGGTCGTCCGTCGGCTCCGTCGTCTGCGCGACCGCCGGCGGCGCGCTCGCCACGAGGGCTATCAGGCGAGCGAGCCGCCAGGCCAGTGACCGCCCCCGGGGGCGCGGCCCCCACGCCGCCGGCAGAGGACGACTCGAGAGCTTCGGTGCTCGGCGGGGTGCTCATCGCCGTCGCCGTGCTCATCGGCTTCGTGCTGTTGGCCAAGGGCTTCGACCAGGAGGGCGGGCTCGTCGAGACCGGCTCCGGTGTCGAGGAGACCACCACCACGACGGCCCCCGGACCGGGGGTCGAGGACACCACCACCACCACGCTCGCCACCAACCCGCCCGCCCAGGTGAGCGTCATCGTGGCCAACGGCACGGGGGTCAGCGGCGTCGCGGGTGAGAACCAGGCCACCCTCGAAGGCGCCGGCTACACCGATGTCGCCACCGAGAACGCGCCCGTCCAAGAGACCAGCGCGGTCTACTACGCCGAGGGCGCCCAGGGCGACGCGCTGGCCGTCGCCACCGTGCTCGAGATCGCCGACACGCAGGTCGCGGCCGTGCCCGATCCACCCCCGGTCGCACTGGCCGGCGCCACCGTGCTCGTCATCATCGGCGCCGACAAGGTCTGACGACGGACACATCATGCGCCGAGCGCGCTCGTTGCCGCTCGCGCCGTCGGTATCCTTCAGTCGCGTGAGCGTTGGCGGCGAGATGGCTGAGGCAGTAGCTCCGCTGGTCGAGCGGCGAACGACCGCGGGCCTCTTCGTCGACTTCGACGGCACCCTCTCCGAGATCGTCCGCGACCCGAGCGATGCCCGACCGCTCGACGGGGTGGTCGACGTGCTGGTGGACCTGGCCGGTCGATTCGGTCGGGTCGGTGTGCTCTCCGGCCGGCCGGTCGCCTTCCTCGAGCAGTTCTTCCCGCACACCGTGCTGCTCGCGGGCCTCTATGGGCTCGAGACGGTCTACGACGGCACGCGCACCGATCACCCGCTCGGTGGCTCCTGGCGCGAGGTCATCGACGACGTGGCCTCGCTCGCCCGGGCGCGCGGCCCGGCCGGGATGAACGTCGAGCCCAAGGGCCTGTCGCTCACCCTGCACTACCGCACCCATCCCCGCCTCGGGCCCAAGGTGCGAGCGTTCGCCGAGCAGCAGGCAGCTCGGTCCGGGCTCGAATGCCGACCGGCGCGCATGTCCTACGAGCTGCATCCACCGATCCCGGCCGACAAGGGCACTGCGCTGCTCGAGCTGGCCGAGGGCCTCGACGCGGTGGCCTTCATCGGCGACGACACCGGCGATCTGCACGCGTTCGACGCTCTCGACGAGCTCACCGGACGCGACCTGTTCACGTTGAAGGTCGCCGTGCGCAGCGCCGAGGTGTCCGAGGAGCTGATCGGCCGGGCCGACGCGGTGGTCGATGGCCCCCCCGCAGTGCTCGAGCTACTCGAGTACCTGCGCGACTCAGCCCGCGGCTGACAGCAGGTCGTTCAGCCAGTCGGCCGGCGTGCGCGCTCCGGCGCGCTCGTGCAACGCCCTCGCTTGGGCCCGGCGCTCGTCGGGTGCCCGACCGAGCGCGTCGGCCAGCGCGTCGGCGGTGGCGGTGATGTCGAACGGGTTCACCGCCAGCACCGTGCCCTCGAGCTCGGCCCACGCGCCCGATTCGGTGCTCAGCACGACCAGTCCGTCGCGCTCGTTGACGAGCGGTCCTTCCTTGGCCACGAGGTTCAGCCCGTCGCGGATGGGGTTCACCAGCAGCACGTCGTAACGCCGGAGGGCGGCGACCGAACGAGGGAAGTCGTCGGACGTCTCGAGCATGATCGGGGTCCAGTCGGCGGTGGCCCATCGGGCGTTGATCTGTTGCACCAAGCTCTCGACCTCCTGGCGGTACGCGAGGTAGTCGGCCAGGCCTTCGCGCGACGGGTAGCAGAACGCGGCGAACACCACCTTCTCTCGCAGGTGGGGATGGCGATCGAGCAGATCGTCGAAGGCGACGAACCCGCGGAGCAGGTTCTTCGACAGCTCGATGCGGTCGACCCGCACCACGAGCGCTCGCTCGCCGACGCCGCGGTCGAGCTCGTCGAAGGCGGTCTGGCAGCGGTCGGAGCGGGCCACCAAGCCGATGTCGTCGGGCTCGGGGGCGAGCGGCGCCACGAAGGTCGGCGGCTCGAACCCGATCAGCTCGCGGCAGCTGTCGCGAAAAGCCTGTGCCCATCGTTCGGTGTGGAAGCCGCAGCTGTGGTGAGCGGCCAGTCCGGTGAGCATCTCGTGCGCCGCAGCGGTGGGAAGCACACGCAGCAGATCAGGCCCTGCGAACGGCGTGTGGGAGAAGTGCACCAGGCGCAGATCGGGCCGGCGCCCCCGCAGCTCGGTCGCCAAGAGCGTGAGGTGGTAGTCCTGCACGAGTACGACGGCATCGGGCGGGGCGTCGTCGGCCACGGCGGCGGCGAACTCGGCGTTGACCTGCCGATAGGCCTCCCAGGCTTCGAGCCAGCGCCGGTCGAACCTCGGGCGGCGGGCCAGGTCGAACAGACCGTGGTGCACGTACCAGAGCACCGCGTTGCACACCACGTCGTAGGCCATCCGATAGCGCTCGGCGTCGATCGACAGCAGACGCACGCGAAAGCCCTCGGCCTCGACCACGCCCCGTTCTGCTGCAGTGCGGTCGCCGTCGGTCATGGCGGCCGCGATCCAGGTGGCATCGGTGCCGGCCACCAGTGGGCCGAGGCCGGAGACGAGCCCGCCCGCGCCGCGGCGGGCGACCAGCTCGCCGGGCGACCCGGCGTCGGCCGGCTCGAACGACAACGGCCCGCGGTTCGACACGATGACGACGGCACGATCAGCCACGGCGAGGGACCCTACCCGTCGCCCGCCGGACGCACCCCAGGCCGGTTTCGGCCACGATGGTCCGATGCACGTGGTGGCCGCGCCCGACAAGTTCAAGGGAACGGCGACGGCGCGCGAGGTGGCCGCCGCCATCGGCCGGGCCGCGGCGGCGGCCGGGGCCACGTGCGACGAGGTGCCGGTGGCCGATGGCGGAGAGGGGTTCCTCGATGCGCTCGGGGGCGCCAACCGCTCCACGACGGTGTCGGGGCCCTTGGGTGATCCGGTTGAGGCCGGATGGCGCCTCGAGCGAGGCCGGGCAGTCATCGAGATGGCGGCCGCGTCCGGGCTCACGCTCGTCGGCGGACCCGAGGAGAACGACCCCATGGCGGCGTCGACCTACGGCACCGGCGAGCTGATCAGCACGGCGATCGAGTCGGGGGCGCGTCGGGTGCTGGTCGGTGTGGGCGGTTCGGCCACGACCGACGGGGGCCTCGGCGCGCTGCGGGCCCTCTACCCACCCCATCGCCTGAAAGGGATCGAGCTGGTCGTGGCCTGCGATGTGCAGACCTGCTTCGTCGACGCGGCCACCGTGTTCGCCGGCCAGAAGGGCGCGTCGGAGCGCCAGGTCGAGCTCCTGAGGCGCCGGCTCGAACGGCTGGTGCAGGTGTACCTCGGCGACTACGGGGTCGACGTCAGCACCTTGGTCGGCGGGGGTGCGGCCGGCGGGCTGGCTGGCGGCCTGGCGGCCGTGGGCGCCGAGCTCTGGATGGGGTTCGACGTCGTGGCCGACGAACTCGAGTTGGGTGATCGCATCGAAGGTGCCGACCTGGTGATCACCGGCGAAGGGTTCGTCGACGAGGAGTCGTTCGCCGGCAAGGTCGTCGGCGGCGTGGTCGAGCTGGCGGCTGCGGCCGACGTGCCCGTGCTCGCGGTGGCCGGTGAGGTGTTCGACGGCGTCGACGAGCGGGTGGAGGTGATCTCGCTCTCCGAGCGGTTCGGGCACGAGCGCTCCATGGACGACCCCACCGGGTGCGTCGAGGTGGCCGTCCGCGAGGCGCTGGCGGCTCGCTGAGCCGGGCCGTGGGCCGGGACGATCAGTCGCGGCGCCAGAAGGCCCAGCGCACGAAGGCCAGCACCACCAGCACCACGGCCACGAGCACCACCAGGCGGATGAGCGCGAACGCGGCCGACACGAGCCAGCCGACCACGGTCATCACGAGGATGGCCAACACGACGCCAACCGCGACCCACAACCACACGGGGAGGGTGGGTCGTTCGAGATCGTCGGTCACCCGCTCATGCTACGGCCACGGTCATCGGCGACCGTCTCAGCCGGAGTCGCCAGCGAGGCCGACCAACCCCGGACGGCTCGTCCCAACGCCGTAGGGTGGTCGCATGCGTGACGGATGGGCGCATCTCGACGCCACCGCTCAGGCCGAGCTGGTTCGCACCAACGAGGCCTCTCCGCTCGAGCTGGTCGACGCGGCCATCGAGCGCACGATCCGGCTCAATCCCGAGCTCAACGCGGTGATCCACGAGCGTTTCGAACAAGCCCGAGCCGAGGCGGCCGGACCGCTGCCGGACGGGCCGTTCCGGGGGGTGCCGTTCCTGCTGAAGGACCTCGACGGGGTCTCGAAAGGCGACCCCTACCACGCGGGCACCCGCCATCTCCGGGTGCACGGCTATCGCGCCGAGCACGACAGCCATCTCACCACCAAGTTCCGCGAGGCAGGGCTGGTCGTGATCGGTCGCACCAACACGTCCGAGCTCGGCTTGGTGCCGACGGCCGAGCCCGAGGTCTACGGGCCGACGCGCAACCCCTGGGATCTCACCCGTTCGAGCGGCGGTTCGAGCGGTGGCTCGGCCGCCGCGGTGGCCGCGGGCCTCGTGCCCATGGCCCACGCGGGCGACGGCGGAGGATCGATCCGGGTGCCCGCCAGCGAGTGCGGTCTGGTCGGTCTCAAGCCGTCGCGGGGCCGCGTGTCGGTCGGGCCCGAGGCGGGCGAGGCGTGGAGCGGGCTGGTGGCGCGCCTGGTGGTGAGCCGATCGGTACGCGACACCGCCGCCATCCTGCAGTGCGCCCAGGGTCAGATGGTGGGCGATCCCTACGCCGCGCCCACCCCTCGCCGGCCCTATCCCAACGAGGTGGGCGCCGACCCGGGCCGGCTTCGCATCGGACTCACCACGCAAACGCCCGACGCCACCATGGCCACCGACCCCGAGTGCGCCGCCGCGGTGGAGACCACCGGCCGGGTGCTCGAGTCGCTCGGTCACGAGGTGACCGAGTCGCGCCCGGCCGTGTGGGACGACGCCGATCGACAGGCCGCGCTCGCATCGAGCTTCGTCACCGCGTTCTCGGTCTGGACGGCCGCCGAGCTCGACCACCTGGGCCGGCTGACCGGCCACGACGTGACGCCCGACGGCGTCGAGGTCGGCACGTGGACGGTGGCCGAGATGGGCCGCACGGTGACCGGGCCGCAGTTCCTGGAGGCGGTCTCACACATCCACGCCTACGTCCGCGAGCAGTCGGCGTGGTGGGACGAGTTCGACATCCTGCTCACTCCAACGCTGCCCGAACTGCCGCCCACGCTCGGCCAGTTCGCCGGCACGGCCGACGATCCGCTGCGCGGTCTGTGGCGGTCGGCGCCCATCGTCGCCTTTTGCATCCCGTTCAACATGAGCGGCCAGCCGGCGATCTCGATCCCCGTGGCGATGAGCGCCGGTGGCCTGCCGATCGGGGTGCAGCTGGCCGGCGCCTACGGACGTGAAGACCTGCTGCTCCAGGTCGCCTCGCAGCTCGAGGTGGCCCTGCCGTGGGCCGACCGGGTGCCCGGCCTGCACGCCTGAGGCGTCGGTGGTGCCGGCGGGCGCTGGGCGTCGGTCAGGGCAGCGGCTGGCGGCGGGGCAGCCGACCGACCACCCGCTGGGGCAGGCGAACCGACGCGGGCTCGTCGCGGCAGTCGATCACCAGGTCGTCGCGCAGGAAGCCCGTCACCCGAAAGCCCTCGGGATCGGGCCGGTCGACGTGCAGCATGGCCCGGGCCACCACCTCGAGTGGGTCGCCACCGTCGGCGATCACGTCGAGCGGCTCGGCCTTCACGGCGTGAAGGGCGCCGGCCGGTCCGCAGCCGGTGAGCTCGGCCACCAGCTCGGCCAGCCGGGCGGCCCGCAGGTCGACACCGGGCAGCGACGTCGGTCGTCCGGTTCTCGATGGCGACTCCCGTGGCGGGCATGGCGACCTCCTGGGGCTGCGGCGGGTAACCGGCTGGCGGGCGTGGATAGGCGGTTGGGCAACCACTGCCAGTGGTACTACGCCGACGTACCCTAGGTCAATCGGCCTAGATGCGTAGTTCGGAAGGCCCAGCGCCGAAATACTCCGGAACCTCGACGAGGGGCGGCCGCTCGGCGCACTCGATCTCGACCGGCTCCTCGTCGGGCCGGTGCAGGACCTTCACCCGCTCGACCAGCCCGGCGTCGGCCCGGCGCAGGGCGGCCTGGAGCACGGCGGTGGCCTGAGGGGCCAGCTCGGCCAGGCTGCGATTGCGGTGATGGCGCACGCCGAGGTCGACCTGGGCGAGATGATCGGTGCCGACGGTGCGGGCCGCGTCGATGAGCAGGGCGATGTCGACGCCGTAGCCCTGCACGAAGGGCAGGCGCTCGAGCAGCGAGCGGCGGCCGGCGTACTCGCCGGCGAGCGGCTGCACGATGGGCGACAGCTGGGGGAACAGCAGGGCGATGACCGGCCGGGCCACCAGCTCGGTGACGCGGCCGCCCCCGGTGGGCTGGTCGTCGAGCGGCCGCTCGTAGAAGCCCTTGACGAACTCGACCCCCGGGTTGGTGAGGAGGGGCCCGACGAGCCCGGTGACGAACGAGGGGTCGAACCGGCGGACGTCGGCGTCGCACCACACCACGAGGTCGCCCGTGCAGGCGTAGAGCGACTTCCAGAGCGCCTCGCCCTTGCCGTGGCCCGACCCGTAGGACGGCAGGATGCTGGCCGCGTCGACGACCTTGGCGCCGGCGGCCGCGGCCACGTCGGCCGTGCGATCAGAGGAGTGGTCGTCGATGACGAGCAGCTCGTCGACCAGCTCGACCCGTTCGACGAGCTCGGCGCGGATGGCCTCGACGATGGGGCCGACGGTGTCCTGCTCGTCGCGCGCCGGCAGGCAGACCGAGATCCGCTGCCCCGCCTTGTGCTCGGCCAGGACGGCGGCGTCGAACTCGCCGGCGCGAAACGTCCTGATCATCGGGGTGAGCACGGAGGCCATCGTTTCCGACCAGCTTGGGTGGGGGCAAGGACGCCCACTAGAACACCACGCGGGCCGCCCTTCCCTTCCTCATCGGCCCACGTTCCTTCCCCGTCGGGACGTGGGCGGCGGGGACCATCGAGCGGCCCGGTAGCATTTGCGAGCCGGCTCCCGGCCAGCAGACCCCAGGATCCACACTCCCAGGATCCACATTCGACGAACAGGAACTCAGCATGAGCGTCACGGTCCGTGTGCCGCCGGTCTTTCGAACGATGACCGGCGGCGATTCCCAGGTCAGCGTCGAGGGCGGCACGGTCAGCGAGGTGCTCGCCTCGCTCGACGGCGCCCACCCCGGCTTCAAAGCCAAGCTGCTCGGCGACGACGGCAACCTGGTGCGCTACGTGAACCTGTTCGTCGACGACGACGACGTGCGCTTCCTGCAAGGTCTCGAGACCCCGGTGCCCGACGGGGGCACGGTGTCGATCATGCAGGCCGTCGCCGGCGGCTGATCGGCCCGAGCGGGCGACGCCGGGGCCTGAGCGGCCCTGTCGGCGGAGCCGACCTGAGCGGGATGGAGGGGCCGAGCGGCGCATGTTGAGTCGCTCAAGGCGTGTCCGTGGGCCACACGGATCATTCGGCGGACCGCATGGCCCATTTCGATCAACGAGGGCCATCTGAGCGTCGAAGATGTGGTCGTAACAGCGGCGGCGACCAGACGGTTCGACTGGCCGGTCGGCCCTCCCGGCGGGGGAGGTCGACCGGCCAGCCATGCTGTTTGGTCGATTCTCACGGCTCAGCCGTCCCCGCCGGCTTCGAGCCTCTCGGCTCAGCCGGTCAGCGTGGCGAGCATCTGCGGGCGCGGCGGTCCGAGCACCGGCTCGGGTGGGCGGTTGTCGCGGTCCTGGTAGACCTCGAGCACCTTGGCGAAGACCTCCTGGTCGGTGAGCATCGCATCGGGCTCCACCAACAGGTTGAACGTGCGGATGAACGCGCGGAACACCGTCGGGTCGGTGCGCACCGCGGGCAGCAATCCGTCGCGCAGCACCTCGCGCATGAACGCGCCCGGATCGTCGCCGACCTCACTGGCGGACGAGCACGCGCCCTCGCGCCTCGACGGCTTCGCCGCGGCCTGCGCTCTGGCCATGCGGTCCTGGTTCACGGCGGCGCGGTACCACGGCTCGACGACCTCGGCGCAGGCCGCTTCGTAGGCCCGGCCGCGGGCGGCGGCGTCGGTCGGGTGCGCCCGAGCGGCCTCGGCGAGCAGGTGGGCCTGCACCATGGCCAGTGAGCAGCCCCGGCCGTAGAGCGGGTTGGTGCAGGTGTGGGCGTCGCCCACGGCGTGCAGGCCGCGCACCAGCGGTTCGCCCGTGCCGTCGGTGAAGCCGATGTGCCGGTTGAGCAGTCCGCCCATCACGTGCACCTCGGTGATGGCCTGCGCCCGGTCGGGGTCGACCCACGCCGACGTGGCCGTGAGGTTCGCGGCCGCCAGGTCGAACGTCGTCGGGGTCGCAACAGCAGGGCGCGCAGCTCGTCGTCGTGGGTGCGCACGGCGAACGTGACCGAGAACGTGCGGTTGTCGCCCTGGAACACGCCGTACTTGAGGTAGCCGAGGTCGCCGCCGATCGGCCCGGCGGCCTCGGGGAACTCGGCGCCGTCGGCCAGGCGGTAGAAGCGCGAGAGGTAGACGATGCCGGTGTCCTCGTGGGTCTCGTCGAGGGTCGACGTCGATCGCGTCGAGCCATCGGGGCACCGCCGAACGGCGACCGACGGCGGCCACCACGAGATCCGCAGCGCAGGTCGGTGCCGTCGGCGAGGGTGACGCCGCTCACCGTCGGCGGCTCACCGGCCGTGGCCGGCTGGGCGGTCACCAGGCCGTCGACGGTCACCCCGTGGCGCAGCTCGACGGCGGGCAGTGCCAGCACGGCACGGCGCAGCACCCACTCGAACGTCGTGCGCCGGCAGGCCAGGGCGACGAGGTCGTCGTCGCCCGGTCGCGGGGCGCCCGGTCGGTGATCTCCAGCGGGAAGCAGCTCGCAGAAGCGGATCTCGGTGGCGCCCGCGTCGAGGAGCTGGTCGAGCACGTCGGGGTAGTGGTCGCGCAGCAGGTTGCGCAGCCGAGCGAGCAGGGCGTGCGAGTGGCGCACCTGTGGGGCGCCCCGCCGGTCCCAGACGAAGGCGGCGTCGGCGATCGGGGGGCAACGGCGTGGCGTCGCGTTCGACGAGGGTGACCGACCGGCCCGCCCGGGCGAGGGCGAGCGCCGTGCCCAGCCCGCCGACGCCGGCTCCGACCACCACTGCGTTGGCCACGACTGCCCGGACCCGTCCACGCTCCTCCTGCCCGACCGAACGTGACCCGTCGAACTTGACCGGCCGGTCAAGAAGGCTAGCGGGCGCCGGGTCCATCCGCCGGGTTGCGATTCCCGGGCGACGGTGGTTGGCTGTTAGCAGTCTCGATCCGAGAGTGCTAACAGTTCCCGCCAGACCCCGGAGGAATGTCCCAGATGCCGAAGATCATCGAGTTCGACGAGCAGGCTCGCCGTGCGCTCGAGCGGGGAATGAACCAGCTCGCCGACGCCGTCGCGCGTCACCCTCGGCCCGAAGGGCCGCAACGTGGTGCTCGACAAGAAGTGGGGAGCGCCGACCATCACCAACGACGGCGTCTCCATCGCCAAGGAGATCGAGCTCGAGGACCCCTACGAGAACATCGGCGCCGAGCTGGTCAAAGAGGTCGCCAAGAAGACCGACGACGTCGCCGGCGACGGCACCACCACCGCCACCGTGCTGGCGTGGTCGATGGTGCGCGAGGGCCTGCGCAACGTGGCCGCCGGCGCCAACCCGATGGCCCTCAAGAAGGGCATCGAGGCCGCGGTCGACGCCGCGGTCGAGCGCCATCAAGAGCGTCGCCGTCGAGGTCGACGACAAGAGCCAGATCGCCCAGGTCGCCGGCATCAGCTCGGCCGACAGCGAGATCGGCGAGATGATCGCCGAAGCCATCGACAAGGTGGGCAAGGACGGGGTCATCACCGTCGAGGAGTCGAACACCTTCGGCATGGAGATGGACCTCGTCGAGGGCATGCGCTTCGACAAGGGCTACATCTCGCCCTACATGGTCACCGACCCCGAGCGCATGGAAGCCGTGCTCGACAACCCCTACATCCTGCTCGTCGGCTCGAAGATCACCGCCGTGCGCGATCTCGTGCCGGTGCTCGAGAAGGTGATGCAGTCGGGCAAGCCGCTCGTCATCATCGCCGAGGACGTCGAGGGTGAGGCGCTCGCCACGCTCGTGGTCAACAAGATCCGCGGCACGTTCAACTCGGTGAGCGTCAAGGCCCCCGGCTTCGGCGATCGTCGCAAGGCGATGCTGCAGGACATGGCCATCCTCACCGGTGGCCAGGTCATCACCGAAGAGGTCGGCCTCAAGATCGAGAACACCACGCTCGACCTGCTCGGCCAGGCCCGCAAGGTGGTCGTCACCAAGGACGAGACCACCATCATCGAGGGCGCGGGCGAAGGTGCCGACGTCGAGGGCCGCATCGCCCAGATCAAGGCCGAGATCGACAAGACCGACTCCGACTACGACCGCGAGAAGCTCCAGGAGCGCCTGGCGAAGCTGTCGGGTGGTGTCGCGGTGCTCAAGGTCGGCGCGGCCACCGAGGTCGAGCTCAAGGAGAAGAAGCACCGCATCGAGGACGCGGTGAGCACCACCAAGGCCGCCATCGAAGAAGGTGTCGTCGCCGGCGGTGGCGTCACCCTGCTGCGGGCGCAGGCCAAGGTGCTCGACGCGGCCAAGGACCTCGGCCCCGACGAGGCCACCGGTGCCCGTCTCGTGGCCCACGCCCTCGAGGCGCCGCTCAAGCAGATCGCCGAGAACGCCGGCCTCGAAGGCGGTGTCGTGGTCGAGCGGGTGCGTGGTCTCGACACGCCGAGCGAGGGCCTCAACGCCGCCACCGGCGACTACGAGGACCTCGTGAAGGCCGGCATCATCGATGCCGCCAAGGTCACCCGGTCGGCGCTGCAGAACGCGGCGTCGATCGCGGCGCTCTTCCTCACCACCGAGGCCGTCATCGCCGACAAGCCCGAGGAGTCCGCGCCGGCCATGCCCGGCGGCGACATGGACTTCTGAGCCGTCGGCTCTCCAGTTCCGAGCGAAGGGCGCCCTCCGGGGCGCCCTTCGTCGTTCCGGCCTCTCCACGCGTCGACGGCGGCGGTAGCGTCGTCGACGTGGACGCGCCATCGCCGATCGCGGTCGTGAACGGATGAGCCGCGGGCGCACGCAGTCGGTGCTGACCACTCGGTTCGCCGACGGGGCCAGCCACCGCCGGCCCGACGACCTCATCGTCGAGGAGCCGCTCGAGATCCACCTCGACGGCACACCTGGTGGCCACCACCATGCGCACGCCCGGCCACGACTTCGAGCTGGCCGCCGGCTTCTGCTTCACCGAGGGACTGCTGGCCGGCGCGACCGTGCAGACGTGTCGCTACTGCGGCACCGGCTCGGCGGTCGACACCGAGTTCAACATCGTGAGCGTCGACACCGGCTGGCCAGGCGCCGGCCCCCACGCCGCGGGTGGGCACCACGTCGTCGTCGTGCGGGCTCTGCGGCTCGACGTCGATCGACGAGCTCACCGAGCGGCTGCAGCCGTTGGTGGCGCCGACAGCGATTCGACCTCGGGACTGCTGGCCGAGGTGCCCGAGCGGGCGCGGACCGAGCAGCCGCTGTTCGCCGCCACCGGCGCGGTGCATGCGGCGGCCACCTTCGATGTCGACGGGCACCATCGGCGTGGTGCGCGAAGACATCGGTCGCCACAACGCGGTCGACAAGGTGGTCGGGCGCCTGCTGCTCGACGGCGCCCTCCCGCGCGACGGTCTCGGTCTCTACGTGAGCGGTCGGGCGTCGTTCGAGATGGTGCAGAAGGCGTGGGCCGCCGGGTTCGCCGCGCGTCGTGGCGGTGAGCGCGCCGTCGGCGCTGGCGGTCGAGACCGCCGCGCCGGGCCAACCTGCAGCTCGCCGGTTTCGCGCGGACACGGCGAGCTCAACGTCTATTCGGGAGACGACTGAGTGCGCCGCGACCTCTGGGTGGGCCTGTCGCCCAACGGCATCGGCCAGCAGAAGCCCAACCACTACGGCGACATGGTGCGCGTGGCGTGGGACAACCGGGCCCACCCGAAGTACGCCCTCGACGTGTTGACCAAAGGCGTGTGCGACGGCTGTGCCCTCGGCGTGGCCGGACTGCACGACTGGACCATCGACGGCGTGCACCTCTGCACCACCCGCTTGCGCATGCTCGAGGTGAACACCGCCGACCCGATCGACCCGATCGTGCTCAGCGACGCGGCGGCGTTGGCCGCGCGGTCAGGGTCCGAGCTGCGTCGTCTCGGTCGGCTCGCCCACCCGATGCGGCGCCGTCGGGGCGAGGCGGGCTTTCGGCGCATCGACTGGGACGAAGCGCTCGACGCGCTGGCGGGCTCGATCGGCCGCGGCGGCGGTGAGCGCACCGCGCTCTACCTCACCAGTCGCGGCCTGACCAACGAGACCTACTACGTGGCCGGCAAGGCGGCGCGGGCGATGGGCATCGCCAACGTCGACTCGGCGGCGCGGGTGTGCCACGCCCCGTCGACCCTGGGTCTGAAGCAGACGATCGGTGTGGCGGCCACCACCTGCTCGCTGCAGCGATGTCATCGAGAGCGACCTCATCGTCATCTGGGGTGCGAACCCGGCCAACAACCAACCGGTGTTCATGAAGTACCTCTACCTGGCCCGCCAGCGCGGCGCCCGGGTGGTGGTGGTGAACCCCTATCTCGAGCCGGGGCTCGACCGCTACTGGGTGCCGTCGAACGTCGAGTCGGCGGTGTTCGGCACGAAGATGTGCGACCTGCACGTGCCGGTGCGCCCCGGCGGCGACGTGGCCTTCGCCAACGCCGCGCTGAAGCTGCTGATCGAGCGAGGGGCCGTCGATCGCACCTTCATCGACGAGCACACCGACGGGTGGGCCGAGATGGAGGAGGCGCTGGCGAAGCAGGACGTCGACGAGCTCTGCGCAGCGGCCGGTCTCGAGCGAGCGCAGGTCGAGGCGTTCGTCGACGAGTACGCCTCGGCGCGGCTCGGCCATCTTGCTGTGGTCGATGGGCATCACCCAGCACCGCGACGCGGTGGCGGGCGTGCAGGCCATCGTCAACGTGGGCCTGGCCCGGGGCAACGTCGGCCGCGACGGCGCCGGGCTCATGCCCCTGCGGGGTCACTCCGGTGTGCAGGGCGGCGCCGAGATGGGGGCGTACGCCACGGCCTTCCCGGGTGGTGTCGATGTGAACGAAGCCAACGCGTCGACCCTGGCCGAGCAGTGGGGCTTCCCGGTGCCGTCGACGCCTGGTCTGACCGCGCCCGAGATGGTCGAGGCGATCGAGCGGGGCGAGATCGACGTGCTGTGGATGTCGGGCGGCAACTTCCTCGACGTCCTGCCCGACCCGCCGCGCGTCGAGGCCGCGCTCGATCGGGTGCCGCTGCGCGTGCACCAGGACATCGTGGTGAGCTCGCAGATGCTGGTGCCCGGCGACGACGTGATCCTGTTGCCGGTGTGCACCCGCTACGAGCAGGAGGGCGGCGGCACCGAGACCACCACCGAGCGCCGCATCGCCTTCTCGCCCGAGATCCCTCGTCGGGTCGGCGAGGCCCGCAGCGAGTGGCGGCTGTTCGCCGACGTGGCCTGTCGGGTGCGGCCCGACCTGGCGCGCCCGATTCCGGTGGCCGACCAACCAGGCGCTGCGAGCCGAGATCGGCGAGGTGGTGCCGCTCTACGCCGGCATCGAGACGCTGGCCGACACCGGCGATCAGGTGCAGTGGGGCGGCCGGCACCTGTGCGCCGACGGTGTGTTCCCGACGCGCTAACGGTCGGGCCCGGTTCACCGTGCTCGAGCCGGCCGATCGCGACCTGCCCGACGGCATGTTCACGGTGGCCACCCGCCGGGGCAAGCAGTTCAACTCGATGGTGTGGTCGGAGCGCGACCCGCTCACGGGCGCGGACCGCGACGCGGTCTACATCGACGAGCGCGACGCGGCCGGCCTCGGCTTGGCCGACGGTGCCGCCGTCGTGCTGCGCAACGAGGTGGGCGAGCTGCGCGGTCGGCTGAAGGTGGTGCGCCTACCGGCGGGCACCCTGCAGGTGCACTGGCCCGAAGGGAACGTGCTGATCGGTGCCGGGCCCGAGCATCGCGAGCCAGGCTCGAAGGTGCCCGACTACAACGCCGTCGTCACCCTCGAACCGGCCTGAAAACGCAGTTCCGGCTGGTCAAACCCGCACCAGGGTGCGGGTTTGACCAGCCAGTTGCGATAGCGGGCGCGTCAGCCGGTCTGCGGGCCCGGTCCGCCGAACCAGGCTCCTACACTGACCGACGTGACCGAACCCGTCAGCCCCACCGTCGGGCAGGGTGTGCTGCACCTGTTCTGCAAGCTCACCCCCCTGTCCGATGCCCAGCAGATCGCCGGCGCGGTGAAGCGAGCCGAGGCCGACGGCGACCAGGTGGTGTCGGTCGGGGTGCTCGGCCACAAGGCCGATCTGGCGTTCATGGCCCTCGGTCCCGATCTGTGGCGGTCTGCGGCGCCTGCAGGCCGATCTGCAGGCGGCCGGGCTCGACATCGCCGACTCCTACGTGTCGCTCACCGAGCTGTCGGAGTACGCGCAAGGCGTGCCCGAGCCGATGAGGCAGGCCCGCCTGCATCCGGTGCTGCCGCCCGAGGGCAAGCCGGCCTGGTGCTTCTACCCGATGTCGAAGCGCCGCCAGCCCGAGCAGAACTGGTTCACGCTGCCCTACGACGAGCGCAAGGACCTGATGTACGAGCACGGCGCGTCGGGCCGCAAGTTCTCGGGTCGGGTGCTGCAGGTGGTCACCGGCTCGACCGGTCTCGACGACTACGAGTGGGGCGTCACGCTGTTCGCCGAGCATCCCGACGACCTCAAGGAGGTCGTCTACACGATGCGCTTCGACCAGGCGTCGGCGATCTACGCCGAGTTCGGCCCGTTCTACGCGGGCATGGTGGCGCCGGTCGAGCAGGTGCTGGCGCAGGTCGGCCTCGACTGACGGCCGCCGGTGTCGATGACCACCACACTCGAGTCGAGGATCGCCGCGCTCGCCGACCAGCTGCGCGGTCTCGATCAGGTGGTGGTGGCGTTCAGCGGCGGCGCCGACTCGGCGTTCCTCGCCCGGATGGCCCACGACACCCTCGGTGCCGACCACGTGGTGGCGGCCACCGCGGTGTCGCCGTCACTGGCCGGGTTCGAGCGCCACGACTGCGCCGAGCTGGCCGACGAGTGGGGTCTGCGATGGGTCGAGGTGGCGACCGACGAGCTCGAACGGGCGGCCTATCGAGCAGAACGACGCCGACCGTTGCTACCACTGCAAGGACGCCCTGATGGACGCGTTGCAGCCGCTGGCCGATGAGCTGGCGGCCACCGTCGTGCTCGGGGTGAACGTCGACGACCTCGGCGACCACCGCCCCGGCCAACGCGCGGCAGCGGAACGTGGCGCGCAGTTCCCACTGGTCGACGCGGGGTTCACCAAGGACGACGTGCGTGCCGCCAGCAAGCTCCTCGGTCTGCGCACCTGGGACAAGCCGGCCGCCGCCTGCCTGGCTTCGCGGGTGCCCTACGGCACGGCCGTCACGCTCGGCGTGCTGGCCGAGGTCGAGCGGGCCGAGACGGCCCTCCGCGCCCTCGGCTTCGACGAGTTGCGGGTGCGCCACTACGGCGACCTGGCCCGCATCGAGGTGCCGCTGTCGGCCCTGCCGGCGTTGCTGGCCGCCCGGGGCGAGGTGGTCGACGCCGTGCGCGCCGCCGGCTATCGCTACGTCACCGTCGATCTCGAAGGGCTGCGCTCGGGCAACCTCAACCAGGCGCTCGCCGACTGACCGGCGATCAGGCGCTCGTCGCCCACGCGCGTCCAAGTGGGGAAGGCGATGTGGTCGGCGCCGAGGAACTGCACGATGCGCCCCTTGGCTCGGAGCTGCTCGAGATGGGGCCGGGCCCGGTCGAAGCTGCCCACCATGGCGATGTAGTCCGACACGCTCAGCAGCAGTGGCCCTGAGGTGGCGTCGGCGTCGCCCTCACGGAGCAGCGCCTCGACCTCGAGCGTGGGCCGGCCCGGGTTGGAGCTGTCGGTGCACCAGCAGTGGTAGACGACGCCTTCGAAGACCGACAGGGCCCGGATCCGCACGAGGTCAGTCTGCCGACGGGAGCGTCAGCTCACCAATGGGCGCTGCCCGCGCCCTACCAATGGGCGCTTCCAGCGCCGCCCTTGAACGGGCCCACGACCCGCGAGGTGATCCACCCGCCGTAGAACGAGCCTTCGTTGGCCTCCACCCGTTCGTCACCCACGTAGCACTCGGTGGCCTTCTGGGCGTAGAAGGCGAGGTGGTCGGTGATGACCTCGAACTCGGGTCGAGGATCGGGATAGGCCCAGGCGATGTCGTCCACCGCCCGCCCACCGACGCGGGCCGACCAATAGGAGGCGCTGCCCTTCCACTCGCAGAACGTGCGTGAGGTGGACGGCTCGAGGTGATCGAACGAGACGTCTTCGGGCGGGAAGTAGTAGGCGGGCGGCTGGCTGGTCTCGAGCACCCGGTAGCCGCGCGTGGTGTCGGCGATGGTGACGCCGTCGACCACCACGCGGAGCCGTTCGGTGACCGGCTCGACACGAGGCGGGCGGGGGTAGTCCCACACCGATTCCTGCCCGGGTCCGGGTTCGATCCTCTGAGGTGTGCTCATCTGGGCAAGGATGGTCGCCGTGGCCGACGATGCCAACGCGAGCGACCAGATTGCTGACGACGCTCGTCTGCGGCTCTTGGCGATCGAGTTGGCCGACGGGGTCGAGGGCGCGCTCCCCGAGTGGGTCGAGCGGTGCGTCGTCCGCATCGTCGACGCCTGGCCGGGCCAGGTCGAACCCTCAGTGCGCGCCGAGGCCAGCCTTGCCGGCGCCGAGGCGCGCGCCGTGATCGGACCGGAGGTGCGCCGGCTGCTGCTCGCCGACATCGACGACCAGCGCACCAACCCGATGGCGATCATCCGTGGCGCCGTCGTCTATCCGACGGCGGTGCTCCGACGGGCGGGTGTGCCAGGAGTGGTGCGAGACCCAGAGGCCGTCCGTCAGTTCCCCGCGGACGACTATGACCTGACCCCGGCTTCGTTCGCCGACCTCGACCCGTCGTTGCACGAGGTGGGTCTGGCGTGGGGTGCGGCCAAGGCCTTCGTGTTCAAGGCCCGTCGGCGGGCCGAGGGGCGCACCTGAGCGGGCCGTCACTCCTCGTCGCTGTCGGCGATCTGCCAGCCCGTGTCGGAGACCGCACGGGGCTCGAAGAACAGGCATCCCTCGGGACAGGCGAAGGGCATCTCCTCGTTGACCCCCAAGCGGCAACGCTGGAAGAGGTCGCCGGTCGGGGTGCTCCGACTCGAGTAGTGACGACAGTCTTCCCGGACACCCATTCGCCCAAGTGTGTCAGAGGCCCTTTGGCCCTGCGAGCATCGCCTCGACGGTCGTTACCCTGCAGTCATGTCTGAACGACTCGTGGTGATCGGTGGCGATGCCGGGGGGATGGCGGCGGCGTCGCAGGCCAAGCGCATGCGCCCCGACCTCGACGTGGTGGCGTTCGAGAAGGGCACCCGCACGAGCTTCGCGGCGTGCGGCATCCCCTTCTACATCGGCGGTGAGGTGTCCGAGCTCGACGACCTGGTGGCGCGCATCGCCCGAAGAGCACCGGGCGCGAGGCCTCGACGTGAGGACCCGTCACGAAGTCACGTCGATCGATTGTGCGAGCCGATCGGTCACCGCGCTCGATCTCGAGGCCGGACGTGAGCTCGAGCTCGGGTTCGACCACCTGGTGATCGCCACCGGTGCGCGACCGATGCGCCCACCCATCCCCGGCATCGACGACCGAGAGTTCGTCTTCGGTGTGCAGAACCTCGACGACGCCGAGGTGCTCTTGGCGGCCGCAGCCACGCGCGACTGCCATCGGGTGGTGGTCGTCGGGGCGGGCTACATCGGGCTCGAGATGGCCGAAGCGTTCTGCACGCGGGGCTTCGAGGTGATCGTGGTCGAGCGGGCCCCGCAGGTGATGGGCACGCTCGACGACGACATGGCCGAGCTGATCGTCAAGGTCATGGTCGACCATGGCATCGACCTGCGCACCGAGACCGACATCACCGGTTTCGGCGACGGTGCCGTGCACACGTCGGGTGGTGCGATCGAGGCCGACCTCGTCGTGCTCGGCATGGGTGTCACTCCCAACTCAGAGCTTGCGGGCCAGGCCGGCATCGCGCTGGGCGCGCGCGACGCCGTGCATGTCGACGACCACCAGCGCACCAGCGTCGAGGGCATCTGGGCGGCGGGCGACTGCGCCGAGTCGTACCACCGGGTCACCGGCCGGCCCACCCACATCCCGCTCGGCACGGTGGCCAACCGCCAGGCGCGGGTGGCCGGCATCAACATCGGTGGGGGAGACGCGGTGTTCCCCGGCGTGCTCGGCAGCGCGGTCACCAAGCTGTGCGAGACCGAGATCGGCCGCACCGGGCTCACCGAGGCCGAGGCGACCGATGCAGGTTTCGACGTCGAGGCCGGTCGCATCCAGGCGACCACCCGGTCGGGCTACTTCCCGGGCGCCTCGGCCATCACGGTGAAGCTGGTGGCCGAGAAGGGCACGGGGCGCCTGCTCGGCGGCCAGATCGTCGGCGGGGCCGGATCGGCCAAGCGCATCGACACCGTGGCCACGGCCATCTGGAACGACATGGCGGTGGCCGACCTGGTCAACCTCGACCTCGCCTACGCCCCGCCGTTCTCGCCGGTGTGGGACCCGGTGCAGGTGGCCGCCCGGGCCATGACCTGAGCCGATCTCGCGATCGGTGGCGCCTCCTGCAGTCCGACACCCGCAGCCGTCAGAGCCGCGACGGTGCCGGTTCACAAGATGGAAACAATGAGGAAGCCGCCCGGAAACACGCTTTCGTCATCCTTTCGCCCATCTTGCCGTTGGGTGGCGCTGAGGGGCGCCGGGAGGGGAGCGAAGGGCGATGGAATCGGTGATCGACAGCGGTGACACCGCGTGGATCTTGGCGTCGACGGCCTTGGTGCTGTTCATGACGCCGGGCCTGGCGCTGTTCTACGGGGGCATGGTGCGCTCCCGCAACGTGCTCGGCATGCTCATGCAGAACTTCTTCGCCATGGGCCTGCTCGGCGTGCTGTGGGTGCTCCTCGGCTACACGATCGCCTTCGGCCCCGGCGGTGACTTCATCGGCAACCTCGACTTCGTGGGCTTCAAGGACGTCGGCATGGAGGCGATGGACGGGCTGGCGATCCCCGTCATCCTGTTCGCCGCCTTCCAGATGACCTTCGCCATCATCACGCCCGCGCTCATCAGCGGCGCCACCGCCGATCGCATGAAGTTCGCGGCCTACGGCGTGTTCATCGGCATCTGGATGCTCGTGGTCTATGCCCCGGTCGCCCACTGGGTGTGGGGCGGCGGTTGGATCTTCGAGATGGGCGCACTCGACTTCGCCGGCGGCGCGGTCGTGCACATCAACGCCGGTGCTGCTGCGCTCGCTCTCGTCATCCTGCTCGGCAAGCGACTCGGTTGGCCGAAGGAGGGCATGCACCCGCACTCGCTGCCGCTCACGCTGCTCGGCACGGGCATCCTGTGGTTCGGTTGGGCGGGCTTCAACGCCGGCTCGGCCCTGGCCGCCAACGGGCTCGCCGCGCAGGCCATCCTCAACACCTTCGTGGCCGCATCCGCCGCCATGCTCGGCTGGGTCGTCGCCGAGTGGGCGAAGGACGGCAAGCCCACCACCCTCGGCGCGGCGTCGGGCGCGGTGGCGGGCCTCGTGGCCATCACGCCCTGTGCCGGGTTCGTCGGGGCGATGCCTGCGATCCTGATCGGGTTCGCCGCCGGGGTCATCTGCCTGTTCGCCATCCAGCTCAAGTACCGCTTCGGCTACGACGACTCGCTCGACGTGGTGGGCATCCACCTCGTGGGCGGGCTCACCGGTGCCCTCCTGCTCGGCCTGTTCGCCGACACGGCGATCAACGAAGCCGGTGCCGACGGCCTGTTCTACGGTGGCGGGCTGGAGCTGTTGGGCAAGCAGGCCCTGGCGTCGGGTGCGGTGCTGGCGTTCTCGTTCCTGGTCACCCTGGTGATCGCCAAGGCGATCGATCTGGTGATCGGGCTGCGTGTGAGCGAGGCCGACGAAGAGCAGGGTCTCGATCTCAGCCAGCACTCGGAGTCCGCCTACAACCTCGGCGATGTCGGCTCGATGGGTCGCATCGGGTAACCCGCACTCGACAGGAGACAGCCCCATGAAGCTCATCACTGCCATCATCAAGCCCCACAAGCTCGACGACGTGAAGAACGCGTTGAAAGAAGCGGGCGTGCAGGGCATCACCGTCGACGAGGCCAAAGGGTTCGGTCGCCAGGGTGGTCACACCGAGGTCTACCGAGGCGCCGAGTACACCGTCGACCTGGTGCCCAAGGTGCGCCTCGAAGTCGTGGTCGACGACGGCGATGCCGACCAGGTGGCCAACGCCATCGTCGAGTCGGCTCGCACGGGCAAGATCGGCGACGGCAAGGTGTGGATCACCGACGTTCAACGGGTGGTGCGCATCCGCACCGGCGAACGCGACGCGGACGCGATCTGAACGTCAGCTACCACCTGTCGGCGCGGTGATAGGCGCGCGCCGGCGGGTGGCAGCTCCGTAAGCTCGAACCATGGCCCCGTCCCTCGACCGCGACGAGCTGTTCGCTCAACCTCACCTGGCCGGTGTGGCCCTCTGTCGGGCCTACAGCGACCTGATGGACAGCTGGCTGTCCGAGCTGTTCGCCGCCGAGGTGGGCCGCGTCGATGATGTCGCGCTGGTGGCGGTGGGCGGCTACGGGCGCGCCGAGCTCTCGCCGCAGAGCGACATCGATCTGCTGCTCGTGCACCGAGGACGCAAGGACATCGGTGAGATCGCCGAGCGCATCTGGTATCCGATCTGGGACGCCGGGCTGAAGCTCGGGCACGCCGTGCGCACGCCGAAAGAGGCGCTCGCACTGGCCGCCGACGATCTCGACACCGCCACGTCGCTGTTGTCGCTCCGATCGGTGGCGGGCGATCAGGCGATGGCCACCGAGGTCGCCGACCAGGCGTTGGCGCTGTGGCAGAAGCGGGCCAAGCGCTGGCTCGGCGAGCTGAGCCGCTCGGTGCGCGAGCGCCACGCCCGGGCGGGTGAGGTGGCGTTCCTGCTCGAGCCCGACCTCAAGGACGGGCGCGGCGGGCTGCGCGATGCCCACGCCATCCATTGGGCCGAGGCGGCCCGCCGGGTGATGCTCGAGGGAGACGACACCGGGATGGTCGAGGCCTACGAGACCGTGCTGTCGGCCCGGGTCGAGCTGCATCGGCGCACCCGCAGGCCCGGCGATCGACTGGTGCTCGAAGAGCAGGACGCAGTGGCGGTCGCCCTCAGCTACGCCGACCCCGACGAGATGATGCGCTGCATCTCGGCGGCGGCCCGTCGCATCGCGTGGACGAGCGACGAGGTATGGGAGCGGGTCGACTCGTCGCTCAAAGGCCCGATCCAGTCGTTCATGGTCCGCGACCGAGACCTGGGCTCGGGCATCGTGCTGCGCGAGGGCGTCGTCGAGCTGCGTGCCGGCGTGGAGGTGGGCGACGACCCGCTGCTGGCCCTGCGCGTGGCGGTGGCCGCCGCCCAGAACGCCACCCGCATCGAACGCCGAACCCTCAACCGGCTGGCCGACGCGCCGCCGGTGTTGAGCGATCCGTGGCCCGACGAGGCCCGCCAGCTGTTCGTCGAACTGCTGCTCTGCGGCGATGCCGCGCTGGCCGTCGTCGAGGCGCTCGACCAGAAGGGCCTGTGGATCCGCATCGTGCCCGAGTGGTCGCGGGTGCGCTTCCAACCGCAGCGCAACGCCTACCACACCTACACAGTCGACCGGCACCTCTGTCAGGCAGCCGCCAACGCAGCCGCGCTGGTCGACCGGGTCGACCGACCCGATCTGCTCGTGGTCGGCGCGCTCTTCCACGACATCGGCAAGGGCTTCCCTGGCGACCACACCGAAGTGGGCATCGAGGTGGTCGGTCGCATCGCACCGCGCATGGGCTTCGCGCCCGCCGACGTCGAGGTCCTCCAGGACATGGTGCGCCACCACCTGCTGCTGCCCGACATCGCCGTGCGGCGCGACCTCTCCGACGACGGCACCATCGCCATGGTGGCCGGCGCCGTCGGATCGCTCGAGACGCTGCGCTTGCTCGACGCCCTCACCGAGGCCGACTCGCTCGCCACCGGCCCCGCGGCGTGGAACAGCTGGAAGGCCGAGCTGGTCGGTGAGCTCGTGGCTCGCACCGCACACGTGCTCGGTGGTGGGTCGGTCGATGAAGTCATCGGCGACCGCTTCCCGTCGGAGGACCACATCCGGCGTATGGCCGAGAAGCGACGCATCATCCAGGGTCTCGACGACCGCCTCGAGGTGATCGCCCCCGATCGACCCGGCCTGTTCTGGCGGGTGGCCGGCGCGCTCGCCCTGCACGGCCTCGACGTGCTCGAGGCCGCGGCCTACTCCGACGACCAGGGCATGGCCCTCGAGACGTTCCGGGTCGAGAGCGGCTTCGGTCCGATCGTGCAGTGGGATCGGGTGATCGCCGACATCGAGAAGGCCCTCGACGGGCGCCTTGCACTCCACGCCCGCCTCGCCGAGCGGGCCCGGGTCTACCAGCGCAAGGTGAAGAGCCCCACCATGCCGCTGCCGCCCTCGCTCGTGGTCGACAACGAGATCTCCAAGGTGGCCACGGTGGTCGAGGTGCGGGCCCCCGACGCGGTGGGCGTGCTCTACCGCATCACCCACGCCATCGCCGAGCTCGATCTCGATCTGCGCTCGGTGAAGGCGCAGACCTTGAGCAGCGATGTGGTCGACTCCTTCTACGTCTGCGATCGCGAGGGCCACAAGATCCTCGATCCCAACCACCTCGCCGAGCTCGAACGGGCGGTGTTGCACTCGCTCGCCGAGTGACGTCCACCGCTGACGCACTACGGTGCACTGGCGTGGATCGTCGGGTGAGCAAGCAGGACCTCCTCCGTTGGAGCGAAGCGCTGGCCGGCATCGCGCGAACGGGTCTCGGCTTCACCGACAACCAGTACGAACGCGAGCGCTTCGAGGAGGTGCTCAGCGTCGCGGCCGACATCCGCCACGCGTCCGACGTCGACTTCGACCACGAGCACCTCGTCGGCGAGTGGATGAAGTCGGTGGGCCAGGGCGTGGCCGGCTACCAGACGCCCAAGATCGCGGTGGGGGCGGTGGTCGGCAACGATCGGGGCGAGATCCTGCTCGTGCAACGGGCCGACTCGGGCATCTGGCTCTATCCCACCGGTTGGGCCGACATCGGCTACTCGGCATCCGAGGTGGCGGTCAAGGAGGTGGCGGAGGAGACCGGCATCATCTGCGAGATCGAGCGGCTCATCGGCGTATTCGACGGGCTGCGGCTGGGTTTCACCCACATCCCGCTGTACTCCCTCGTGTTCCAGTGCCGGGCCATCGGCGGGGAGCTGACCGCCCATCCTCTCGAGTGCCTCGACGTGGCCTGGTTCGGTCGTGACGGCCTGCCCGATCTGGTGGCCGGGGCTGACCACTGGGCCGAGCATGCGTTTCGCGCCATCGACGGCGAGCCCGTCGACGTCCTCTACGACCTGCCCCGACAGCCGCCGTGGCTGCCGCCAAACGACTGAATGGGAGCGACGACTGAACAGGAGCATCGTGGGCGAGCTGCCGTCTGCCACTGAAGCTGCCGACGCCATCCGACGGGGAGAGCTCAGCTCCCTCGCGCTGGTCGAGCAGTGCCTGGCCACCATCGCTGCTCGCAACGACGAGCTCAACGCGTTCGTGCACCTCGACGCCGACGCCGCCCGCGCTGAGGCGGCCGCGGTTGACGACGCGGTGGCGCGTGGTGACGATCCGGGCCCGTTCGCCGGCGTGCCCTTCGGCGTGAAGGACCTCGAGGACTGCGACGGCATGCCCACCTCGCACGGTTCGTTGCTGTTCAAGGGCAGGCCGCCGGTCGACGCCGACTCGGTGCACGTGGCACGCCTGCGGGCCGCGGGCGCGGTGTTCGTCGGCAAGACGGCGGCACCCGAGTTCGGCACCATCCAATACACCCGCACCAAGGCGTGGGGCGTCACCCGCAACCCGTGGAACCTCGAACGCACACCTGGCGGCTCGAGCGGTGGCTCGGCCGCGGCGGTGGCGGGCGGGCTGGTGCCCATCGCCACGGCGAGCGACGGCGGCGGCTCGACCCGCATCCCGGCGTCGTTCAGCGGTCTGGTGGGCATGAAGCCCACCTATGGGCGCATCCCGCATCCCACCGCCGACCCGTCGCAGACCGCGGTCTACGGCGTGGAGACGGTCACCGTCACCGACGCGGCCCGTCATCTCGACGTCACGGCCGGTCCGGACGACACCGACCGCACCTCGTTGCCCCCTCCCGGCGTGCGCTACGAAGAGGTCATCGAGTCGCTCGACTGTCGGGGCCTGCGCATCGGCTGGTCACCCGACCTCGGGTTCGCGGTGGTCGACCCCGAGGTGCTCGACCTCACGCACGGCGCCGCCGCGACGATCGCCGCCGCGGCCGGCACCGAGCTGGTCGACTACAAGGTCGAGCTCACCGACCCGGTGCGCACCTGGCTCACCGCGGGCGCACTCACCCTGTGGCTCGACATCGACGAGAAGCAGCACTACCCCGACCGGCTCGACGACCTCACGCCCTATGTGCGCTCGAGCCTCGAAGGCAGCTACGAGCGGCCGGCCCGCACGTTGGCGGCAGGGTTGCGCCGACGCCTCCAGCTCGACCACGACATCGCCACCATCTTCGCCGACGTCGATGTGCTCATCACGCCGTCTACTGCGGTGACGGCGTTTGCGGCCGAGGGCCCACCACCGGCCACGATCGCCGGTGAGGACCTCGAGGAACGCTTCGGGAAGCTGGCGGCCGGGGCCATGAACGTGCCGTTCACCATGCTCGGCAACCTGTGCTGGAACCCGGCCTGCTCGGTGCCGGCGGGCATCGCCTCGGACGGCCTGCCCATCGGCGTGCAGATCATGGGCCGGCGTCATGCAGACGATGTGGTGTTGCGCCTGGCCCGCCTGTTCGAGCAGGCCCAGCCCTGGCCCCGCCACGCCCCGATGGGTCGCGGCTGACCGAGCGTCAGTCCTGGTCGCGCAGGAAGCGCTCGACCTCTTCGACCAGCGACGAGCCGTCGCCGAACACCGCGGGCTCGTCCTCGTCGTAGCGATGCTCGAGCTGGCGCACGTAATCGCTGGTCTCGTCGTCGTCGTCGACGAGTGAGCTGACCTCGTCCTCGTACTCGCGTGCCGCGCCGCGTAGCTCATCGATGTCGACCGGCACGCGCAGCAAGCGCGCGGCGCGCTCGACGATGGCAAGGGTGGCCTTCGGTGATGGCGCCGCCGGCACGTAGGTGGGCACCGCGGCCCACAGCGAGGCCGCGTCGAGTCCGGCCTGTCGGCACGCGGTCTGCAGCACGCCCGTGATGCCGGTGGGCCCCTCATAGCGCGACGGGAGCAGCCCGAGCTCGCGTGCCGTCTCGTCGTCGTGGCCGATGCCGAACACCGACACCGGCCGGGCGTGGGGCACCTCGGCGAGCAGGGCCCCGAACGTGAGGACACGCCGGGTGTCGAACGCTTGGGCCACACCGATCAACTGCTCGCAGAACGTGCGCCAGCGCAGTTGCGGCTCGGGGCCGGCCACGAGGATGACATCGAGATCGATGCCGGGCACCGTGGCCGCGGTGAGCTCGAGCTCGGGCCAGATGATCTCGCGCTGGCCGTCGCTGGCGAACTGGGCGTGTGGTCGCGTGGTGGTGAAGTCGTAGAAGATCTCTGGGTCGATGGTGGCGAAGGGGCGCGCCTTCCACCGCTCGGCGAAGTACTCGACCGAGGAGCTGGCGGCATCGCCGGCGTCGCTCCAGCCGGAGAACGCCACCATCATCACCGGGGCGTAGAGCTGGGGGCGGCGCTGCCAGCGGACGTGCTCGAGCTGGGGGACCCCTTGAGGATCAGCCATCACTTCACCGTACCGGCCCACGCCCCCCGTTTCGGCGTCACCACGTGCCTGGATCCGGTGGTGGACGGGGGTCGGAAACGCCAGCGGTAGCGTGTCCGGCCATGACGATCGAGATCGTGGAGTGCACCGAGGTGAGCCCGGCCGTCGTGGCCGCGTTCGAACGGCTGACGCCCCAGCTCTCCCGATCGAACCCACCTCCCACGGCCGAGGCCCTGGCCGAGATCGCCTCGTCGCCCGCCACCCAGCTCCTCCTGGCGATCGACGGGGACGAGATCGTCGGCAGCCTCACCCTCGTGGTGTTTCACATCCCGACCGGTGTGCGCGCCTGGATCGAAGACGTCGTGGTCGACGAGGCGGCTCGCGGCAAGGGCGTGGGCGAGTCGCTCAACTCGGCTGCGCTCGACCGGGCGAAGGCGGCCGGTGCGCGCACCGTCGACCTCACGTCGCGTCCGAGCCGCGAGGCGGCCAACCGTCTCTACCGTCGCCTCGGCTTCGAGCCGCGCGACACCAACGTCTACAGGTATGACCTGAGGCGGTAGGGCAAGCGGCAACCCTGCACATCACCACCGACCGGCGACTTGAATCTCGATGAGAATCGTCGGCGCAAGTGTCCGGATCTCGTGTCGCCGTTCGTCGTGTCTGTGACAATCGGAAATGATCATCGACACGAAGGACGTCACGACGTGAAGTACATGCTCCTCCTCGCAAGCGACCCCGCCGACGAACCAGCGCCCGACAGCGAGGCGTTCGGTCCCTACATGGGCGAGTGGGCCGCCTACAGCCAGGCCCTCGCCGAGGCGGGCGCCATGGTCGCCGGCGAGGCGCTGCAGGGCGCCGACACCGCGAGCACCGTCCAAGTTCGCGATGGCAAGCGCATCGTGACCGACGGGCCGTTCATCGAGTCCAAGGAGGTGATCGGCGGCTACTACGTGATCGACGTCGCCGACCTCGACGAAGCGCTCGATTGGGCCGCCAGGATTCCGAACTCCCACTTCGGGACGATCGAGGTCCGACCGGTCATGGAGTTCGAGGGTTGACGAGCGCCAGCGGCTCGGTCTGCTGACGGATCCGATGGGTGTCGCCGACGTCTTCCGCGCTGAGTGGCCACGGCTGGTGGCCACGCTCGTGCGCGACGTCGGCGACCTCACCATCGCGGAAGACGCGGCCCAGGACGCGTTCATCGAAGCGTCGACCCGTTGGCCGGCCGATGGGGTCCCTGAGCGGCCGGGTGCATGGTTGGTCACGACGGGCCGACGCAAGGCCATCGATCAGATCCGCAGGATGCGGCGATTCGAAGATCGTCTCCCGGTGCTGGCTGCCAATCTCGCAACCGACACCTCCGACAGCAGCGAGTCGGCTCGCGCCGACCTCGTGGTCGAGCAGGCCCTCGACGATCAACTCGCGCTGTTGGTCGGATGCTGCCACCCCGCGCTCGCCCCAGAGGCGCAGGTCGCGTTGACCCTACGGATCGTGGCGGGGCTCTCGACGCCACAGATCGCCCGGGCCTTTCTGGTGTCCGAGGAGACGATGACGCGTCGACTCACCCGCGCCAAGGCGAAGGTCCGGGCCGCGAGAATTCCCTTCGATCCGCCGGATCTGGACACGCTCGCCGAGCGCGTCGGTGCCGTGTGCGAGGTGATCTCGTCGATCTTCACCGAGGGCCACGCCAGCGCAACCGATACGGCGCTCATCCGAGGAGATCTCTGCGAGGAGGCGATCTGGCTCGCGGAGCTCCTGAGCAAGCTCGTCCCGACCGATCCGGAGGTCGCAGGACTTCATGCGCTGCTGTTGCTGACCGATGCCCGACGACCCAGCCGTCTCGACAGCCATGGCAGCCCGATCCTGCTTGCCGAACAGGACCGGTCTCTGTGGGACCAGCCGATGATCGCTCGCGGCCTCGCCGAACTGGCGAGAGCACACTCGTTCCAGCGCGGTGGGCCCTTTCAGTTCCAAGCGGCGATCGCCGCCCTGCACGCCACTGCGCCCACCTTCGAAGCCACCGACTGGACGACGGTCCTGCGCCTCTACGACGTGCTCCTGCAGCGCCAGGCCAGCGCCCTGGTCGCGCTGAACCGGGCGATCGCCGTCGACCACGTACACGGACCCGCCGCTGCGCTGGCCGCCCTCGATGCGATTCTCCAGGCCGACGACCTCACCGGCGACGTCAACGGCTACGTGTACTTCCACACCGCCCGAGCTGACGTCCTTGGCCCGCCTCGATCGTCGCGACGACGCAGCCGCTGCACTCGACCGTGCGATCGCGTGCAGCACCAACGAATCGGAACGATCGTTCCTCCGGCGCCGACGGCAGGATCTGGAGGAGACGGTCAGCCTTCTCCGGCGATCAGAACGATCGGAGATCGACCGTCAGGTCTGAGCCGCCCAGAAGCGGGTGAGGACCTCGGCCACGCCGGCGGGGTCCTCGAGCATCCAGAAGTGGCCGGCCTCGGGTAGTTGCACCAACTCGGCGCCGGTGCGCTCGGCCAGACGCTGGGCACGGGCCGGGCTGCGGAAGGGATCCTGGCCCGACTCGATGACCACACCGGGCCCCTCGATGGCGTCGATGCCGGGGCCCCACTCGCGACCCACGTCGACCGCCGACCGGTAGAGAGTGAGGATGGCCTGTCCCATCGTGGCGTCGAGGTGCGAGGCCATCTCGGGGGCGTGCGCCGCCGGCACGCCGAGCCCGGTGAGCATGGCGGCCCGGTCGTCGGCGCTCATCCCCACCATGGCCTCGACCAGCGCCTCGCCCTCGCCGGGTGTCTGGAACGTGCGGGCGGCGTCGTGCCAACGGAACTCGTCGTCGAGATCGCCCATGTCGGTGACCCACGAGCGCACGTTGCCGGGTTGGTCGGCCAGCACCCGCAGGGCGAGGATGGCGCCCCAGTCGTGCACCACCAGATCGACCTCGTCGAAGCCGCTGAGCGCGTCGGCCAGCCAGTCGGCGTAGCGATGCATGGTGGCGTCGAAGCCGTCGGGCAGCGCACTGCCGAAGCCGGGCAGCGACAGGGTGGCCACGTCGTCGCGGTCGAGGGCGTCGATGAGCGGCGCCCACACGCTGGCGGTCTCGGGCACCCCGTGGACGAAGACAGCAGTCATGCCTTCACCCTGGCGACGACCGGGCGGGTATGCGCATCGGGAGCCGTCGCCTCGGCCGGAGAACGCCACGGGGAGTGCGATCCTGATCACCTGATGGAGCATCTGCCACCTGTCGGCTGGGCTGACGTGGCCACTCGCCGTGATCTCGAGAACCTCGCGAACGAGTTGCGCGTCGAGTTCCAGCGCGAGCTCCGGACGTTCTTGTTCGCGGTCGCGGCCAACACGGCGCTCGCCGGTGTGGCGATCGCGGCCGGGCAGCTCGGCTGATCGGTCAGTCGTCGTCCTGGGTGCGCTTGTCGCCCCAGCGGTCCCAGCTGGTGAGCTGCTCTGCGGTGCGCGGCCGCGGGGCCACGCCGAAGCTGCCACGCGGTCGACCGAGCGGCAGCAGGGCCACCACCTGATAGCGGTCGGGCACGCCCAGGATGTCGCGTACCTCCTGCTCGTGGATGCGGTAGACGGTCGTGAGCACCGTGCCGATGCCTTGCGCTCGGGCGGCCAGCACGAAGTTCTGCACGGCCGGGTAGACCGACGCATAGGTGGGGCCGACGTCCATCACGCCCTCGTCGTCGGCGACGGTCATCTCGATGTCGGGCATGAGGAACAGCACCAGCGCCTGGGCGTCGGCGAGATGTTCCGCCAGGTGATCGGAGGCATCGACGTTGCGTTGCCAGGCAGCCCGTGCTGCGTCGCTCGGGAATCGATCGCCCGTGGCCGCGGCCACCGCGGTGCTGTAGCGCCGCCACGCGCGGAGGTAGACCTCGGCGAGCTGCGCCTTGATGCCGGCATCGCGCACGACGACGAACCGGTAGGGCTGGATGTTGCCGCCGCTCGGCGCCTGCACCGCAGCGCGCAGGCACGTCCAGATCTCGTCGTCGGTCACCGGCTCGTCCGTGTAGCGGCGGATCGCCCGCGTCGTCATGATGCCGTCGAGCAGTTCCATGAGGTCTCCCAGGTCAGGTGCCGGTGAATCGAGGGGCGCGCTTCTCGCGGAGCGCGGCCAGCGCTTCAGCGTGGTCGTTCGAGCGGAAGGTGGCGATCTCCGAGGCGGTGGCCAGATCGAACGAAGCGGCTGCGTTCTGCTTGACCCAGTTGTTCACCGCGGCCTTGGTGTGCTGCACGGCGAGCGGCGCGGCCGCGGCCAGACGATGGGCGAGCGCCATCGCGGTCGCGTCGAGCTCGTCGTCGGGCACCACCTGGTTGACCAGCCCGAAGCGCTCGGCTTCGTGCGCACTGACCGCATCGCCGGTGAGCAGGAACTGCTTGGCCCTCGCCGGCCCGATGGCGAGTGGCCAGGCGATGGTGCCGCCGTCGCCGGCGACCAGGCCGACTCGCACGTGCGGGTCGACGAGTGTGGCCGACTCGGCCATCACGATGAGGTCGCACAGGAGGGCGATGCTCGCTCCGAGTCCCACCGCCGGTCCGTTCAACGCGCAGACGATCGGCAGATGCACGTCGAGCAGGTCCCAGATCATCTGCTTGGCGTCGAGACGCAGCTCTTCGAGGCGGCCGGGCTGTTGCAGGTCGGGAAACCAGGTGAAGTCGCCGCCGGCGGAGAAGGCCCGCCCTCGGCCGGTGAGGAGCACGGCGCGAGCCTGGCGCTCGCGCTGGAGGCGAGGGAACAGAGCGGCCAGCTCGTGGTGCAGCGTGGCATCGACGGCGTTGATCGGATCGTCCGGTCGGTCGATCACCACGCGCAGCACGTCTCCGTCACGGTCGAGTTGCAGATAGGCGAAGTCGTCGCCGTCGCTCATGGCTGAGGCTCCCGGGGCAGGCCGAGCAGCTGCTCGGCGATGATGTTGCGTTGCACTTCGCTCGTGCCTCCGCCGATGGTGAGCGCACGGGAGAAGAGATAGCCCCACGTCCAGGAGTCGTGCTCTTCGGCGTGGGCATCCTGTCGGCCGATCATGGCCGCGGTGCCGTCGAGATCGCGGATGAGGCTCATGATGTGCTGCCCGTGCTCATCGGCAAGGGCTTTGCGCACAGAGGCGAACGGCCCGGGCTGTCCGTCGCGTTCGATCGAGGTCATCAGGCGATGGCCGAGCAGCCGCAGGATGACCATCTCTGTATAGACACCAGCCGCTCGCTGGCGGGTCACTGGATGCCGTGGGTGCGCCGAACGGATGTGGTCGAAGCACTCGTCGCTCGTCGGACCCATCCCCCAGAGCACGCCGCCCTCTGACAGCGACACCCGCTCGTTGCCGAGCGTGACCTTGGCCAGGCGCCAGCCCTCGCCCTCGGCACCGATGCGGTTCTCGACCGGGATGCGCACGTCGACGAGAAAGGTCTCGTTGAAGTGGTTGCCGCCCGTCATCTCGATGATCGGGCGCACTTCGATCCCGGGCGTGCGCATGTCGACGACGAAGTAGGAGATGCCGCGGTGGGGTCGTGCATCGGGATCGGTACGAGCCAGCAGGATGCCCCAGTCGCTGCGGTCGGCCCACGTGCTCCAGATCTTCTGGCCGTTCACCACGTAGCAGTCGCCGTCGCGTTCGGCGCGGGTGCGTAGGGAGGCGAGGTCGCTGCCCGCGTCGGGCTCGCTGAAGAGCTGGCACCACTCGGTCGTGCCGTCGAGGATGTCGGGCAGCCACCGCTGCTGTTGCTCGGGCGTGCCTCCGGCGATGATCGTCGGCCCCGCCCAACCGACGGCGATGGGGTTGTCGGGCCGGGTGACGCGGGCTCGGTCGAGCTCGTCGTCGATGATCAGTTGCTCGGTGGGACCGGCGCCGAGCCCCCACGGCGGGGGCCAGTGGGGCGCGACATACCCGGCCTCGGCCAACTGTCGAGGCGTGGGGGAGGGATGCTCGGCGAGCCAGGCGCGGATTGCCAGCCGCCGGGGGTCGTCGTCGGCGGGCAGGTCGAAGTCCACAGCGTGCGTGTTCGCCTAGAAGCTCGACAGGTCGGTGGGCAGGCCGAGGGCCACGCGGCCGAGCACCTCGAGGGTGCGGGGCGCCACCATGGCGTGCTGCGTCGCCACATGGCTGTCGCGAAACACCCGCTCGAGGGCGTTGGTGCGGTAGACCGCGCTGCCGCCGGCGGCGTCGTACATGAGGTCGACGGCTCGCTTGGCCTGCAGGGTGGCGTTGGTGGCAGCCAGGCGGAGGTTGCGCTTGGTGGTGTCGTCGAACGTGTCGTTCGAGGCGGCATCCCACGCGTCGGCGACCTGCTCGCGCACGAAGGCGCGTGCTGATCGGAACGCGGCCTCGGCGATGGCGACATCGGCTTGCACGACGGCGCGCTCGGCCAGGGTGCGCGAGCTCTGGGCCGGCCGCTTGCCGCCTGCGAGGGTGATCAGCTCGTCGTGGGCGCGGCGGGCCAGTCCCAACGAGACCGAGCACACACCGAGAGCCAGCGCGGCCATGAAGGGGAAGCGATAGAGCGGGCCGTCGACGTGCGGTGCGGCGGCCGCGGGCTGCGCCCAGCGGCCCTCCGGCACGAACTGGTCGGTGACCTGGTAGTCGGTGCTGCCCGACGCACGCATGCCCATGACGTCCCACGTGTCGAGCAGCTCGACCTGGTCGGGCTCGAAGAACACGAACGGCGCCGTGACGCCGTCGTCGCGCGTGAGCCGGTTGCCGTCGGCGTCGACGATGAGACAACCGCCCCCGATCCACGTGCAGTGATGCACACCCGATCCCCATTGCCAGCGGCCGGTCACGCGCAGGCCCCCGTCGACGGGCGTGGCGCGGCCGGCGGGCATGGCGAACCCGCCGGTGCACGAGTTTGGATCGCCATAGATGGTGGCGGCCCATTCGGGCGGCAGGTGGGCGGCGAGCAGCGCCGTGGTGGCCCCGATCATGGCGCACCAGCCGAACGAGCCGTCGTGGTAGGCGGCTTGCTCGATGGCGTCGAGCACGTCGAGCACGCTCCGCTCGTCGCCGCCGTAGCGCTCGGGCACCCACGCCTGGAAGATGCGGGTGGCGATCAGCTGGTCGGCCAGATCGGCGGGGAGATGGCGGAGCCGCTCGCCTTCGGCGGCACGTTCGTCGGCCGTAGGTCCGAGTGCAGCGATGGCGGCAACGAGGTCGCTCTGATCTGGCTGGCCGGCGGGTGGCGGGCTGGTCGGTGCGGTGGTGATGAGCCGCATGTTAGGGATACGGGCCGCATGGAGTTCGGTCGACGCCGGATGGCAGCGGAGGGCGTCGACGCCTGCTCAGTGCGTGGCGGGTGTGGCGCTTGTCATCTGGCGCTTCCGAGCTCGTCGGGGATGATCGTACACATGTTCGATAGCGTCGCACTCGTGGAGCAGGGCCGTAAGGCGGCCGGCGCGGATGTGTCGTTGTTGTCGGATCGTGAGCTGTGTGAGGCGGCGTTGGCGTCTCGAGGAGGCCCGCCGGCTGGTCGATGCGGCCGAGGGGCATGTGGCGGCCGAGGCTCGAGAAGCGGTCGGTGTGCGAGCGTGATCACGGTCTGTCGACGGGCGGGTGGTTGGCCCGTGAGGCGATGCTGCCGCCGACGGTGGCCCGTTGTCGGGTGAAGGTGGGCGTCGAGCTGTCGGGCCGGTTCTCGTCGGTGGACGAGGCGTTGGTCGCCGGGCGGATCTGCTTGGGAGCACGCCCGGGTGATCGTGGCCGCGGCCGACCCGCGGATCGTGAAGAAGATCGCCGACATCCAGGACCACCTGGTCGCGGCCGCTCGGGGCACGTTGTTCGAGCGGTGGCGGCGCGAGGTGACCGGTATCGCCGATCTGCTGGACGAGGACGGCGGCCACGATCCCGACGACGGCCTGTCCCGGAACCGGTTGTTGTTGTCAGGCACGTTCGGCGGCTCGACCGAGGTGTCGGGCCGGTTGGTGGGTGAGTGGGGCCTGATCGCCCGCCAGGCCATCGACGACATGGCCGCCGAACTACGCCGCGCCTTCAAAGCCGATCGCGAGCGTCTGCCCCGAGCTGGTGATGCCCGACCCGTCCACCCTGCGCGCCCTGGCGTTCGTCGAGCTGTGCCGCCGCGGGCTCGGTGTCGACCTCGACGCCACCAAGGCACCGCGGCCGGATGTGACGTTGGCCGTCAACGCCATGACCCCGCAGTCGGGGGCGGTCACCCCGGACGGCACCGTCGTGCCCGACGAGGTGAGCCGCGTGTTGTTGTGCGATCCCGATCTGCACCCCATCGTCTTGGACAGCCTGGGCATACCCGTCGACATGGGCCACACCGTCAGATACGCCACCGCCCGGCAACGACGAGCCATCGCCCTGCGCGACGGCGGCTGCGTCTTTCCCGGCTGTGGATGCCCAGCGGCGTGGACCGACGCCCATCACGTCGAGCACTACACCCCCACCGACGGCCCGACCGACATCGACAACCTCGCCGGACTCTGCCGACACCACCACCGGGTCACCCACCGCAACGGCTGGACCATGACCGCCACCACCGACGGCTGGTTCCACTGGACCACCCCCAACGGTTCTCGGTTCTGGTCCCAGCGCCACGGCACCCAACGAGCGGGCCCAGCGCCACCATCGAAAGATTGATGCCGCCAGGCTCACGACAACTCGCGCACCGAGACGACCGCGTCGAGCGGAAGCGGGCCGTAGAGATGCGGGAACGCCTCACCGGTGCCGGTGAGGTCTTCGACGCGCAGCAGGTGCTCGACTCGGGCGATGTCGATCTCGAGCACCACCACGTCGGAGCGGCCGGCGTAGTAGCGCTCGGCGGTGGCTGGCGACCTGATGGGCGAACGAGCAGTGGATGAAGCCCTCGTCGTCGAGCGATCGGCCGATGGTCGAACGGCGATAGGGCTCGTCGGCCGACACGGCTGCGGCCCATTCGTCGGCCAGGGCGAGGTGGTAGATCGTGTCCGCCATGGACCAACCGTATGGCCGGCCTCATGATGTGGGTAGGAGGCGAGCCATGAGCACCGATGCCAGCACCAACCAACCCACCCACGACGAGGTCGTCGAGGCGACCGCCGATACCGAGCGGGGCATGCGTCCCCAGCGGGTGCCAGTGAACGTCTACGAGGCCACCGAGGCGCTGGTGATCGTGGCCCCGCTGCCCGCGGTGACCGCCGACGACGTCACCATCGAGCTCCGTCCCGGTGCGCTGCGGTTCTGGGCCCATCTGCGCAGTGCCGGCCCGCGTGACTACCTCACCCACGAGTGGGACTACGGCGGCTACGAGCGCCAGATCGACCTCCCCGACGGCTACGGCGGCGGGGTGGAGGCGACCCTCGCCAACGGCCAGCTGGCGATCCGCGTGTTGCGGGGTGAGGCGGATGAGCAGCTGACGGTGAAGCCCAACCCGCTCTAGGTCTCAGCTGTCGAACTTGGTGATGATCTCGTCGGCGAACCAGGCGAGCGAGTCGATGCGGTTGTCGAGTGACTCGGGATCGCCGCCGTTGAAGTACCACGGCACGGCCTGCAGCTCGGTCACGCCGAGCTCGCCGAGCCGGCGGTAGCCGTCGAGGTCGAACGCGTCGATGCACAGCGCGTTCACCTCGAAGGGCTGATCGGCGCGGCCGTACTCCGCCCGGTAGCGGTCGAGTTGAGCGATGGCATCGGTGATCTCGGCTTCGGAGTTCTGCACCGAGATCCATCCGTCGGCCAGGCGGGCAGCTCGTCGCAGGCCGGGCTCGCTGAGGCCGCCGACGTAGACCGGAGTGGGCTGTCGACCGGTAGGCGACATCATCAGCGGGCCGAAGTCGTAGTAGCGGCCGTGGTACTCGATCCACGACGGGTCACCACCGGCACAGCCGAGCTTGATGATCTCGATCATCTCGTCGGCGCGCTTGCCTCGCGTGCGCATGTTGGTGTGGGTCCACTCGAACTCTTCGGGGATCCAACTCAGGCCGACGCCGATGGCCATGCGGTCGTTCGACAGCGCGGCGATCGAGGTGAGCTGCTTCACGACGAGCAACGGATCGCGGATGGGCAGCTTCACCACGTTGGTGACGAAACGGATGCGTTCGGTGACGGCCGCCATGGCGGCGATGGCCACGAACGGATCGACGAACGGCGTCTCCGGTTGCCAGAAGCGCCCACCGTCGGCCGAGTAGGGGTAGTCGGCCGACACCTCCCGGGGGAAGAACACCGAATCGGGCATGGCGATGGTGTCGAAGCCGGCGGCCTCGGCCGCTTTCGCCATCGGCACCAGTTGCTCGGCTGGGAACATGGGGAACGGCACGGTCCATTTCACAACCGCTGAATCTAGGCGTCGCGTGTCAGCGCCGAGCGCGGCTCGTTCGGTTAGCGTCGGCGACTGTGTCCAGCGCTGGAGGCGAGCAGGTGCCGCCAAGTGGCACCGCCGCCTGGTATGAGCGCCAGGAACCGCTGTCCAACGGACGCTGGCGGGTCCGGTGCTGGCTCGGCGGTGATCATCCCGACGGGGCGGTGGTCGACGACCCGGGTGACACGTCCGATCTGTTCGAGTTGTGGCGCGCCGATGTCGACGAGGAGGGGCGACCACGCCTGTGGGTCAACCCGGAGGCGATCCCTGGCTCGCCCGAAATGTGGTTCGTGGCCCTGCCTGAGCCGAGTGGGCCCCGGCGGGCGATGGCGCTCGTCGGCTTCGACGATCCGTGCCTGCCCGCAGGCGTCGTCGTGCCCGACGCCGTGTTCTTCCACCTGCCGGTGCGCAACGACGACCAGGTCGGGGCGATCCGCTGGTGGCGCGACGAGGCCGTGGTCGACCAGGTCTACGTGGGCGAGCGGTGGCGGCGACGGCACGTGGCGACCGCGGTGATCTACGCCGCGTCGGCCTACCACCAGCTCCACGGCTGGCCCGGGCGACTGCACAGCGACGGCCGCCGGACCACCCTCGGCCAAGAGCTCGTGGCGGGCCTGCGCCACCCGGATCGCATCTCGCCCCTCGACACCCTGATGCCGCCCATGGACGAGCCACCCGGCTGAACCTCGAGCTTCTCGACCCGAGCGGGCTTGTCGGACTAACGTTCGCGGTGGCCGCAGCTGGGTGGCCATGAAAGGGGCACGGCATGGCTACCCACGGCAGGGGCTCGGTTCTTCCGGCGGTCGGTCTGGCGACTGCGGCGGCCACGGCGCTGGTGGGCGTCACGCCCACGGTGGTGGCGGCTGGCGACGGCGGCGACGCGAACAGCGTCACCGATGTCAGGTTCACCACTGCGGGCACCGGCGAGTTCGAGCCGTGCTCGGCCTACTTCGGGTTCGGCAAGGTCGACCTCGTCGAGTTCGATGTCGAGGTCGACGGCGAGGGCCCGGCGCCGTCACCCACGGTCGAGAACGGCGGGGTGAGCGTGGTGCTCGAGATCGAGACCGAGGGCGGCACCATCACCTGTGTGCCCGAAGAGGTCACCGAGGACGAGTGGAACGACGAGCTCGGCGACGCCCCCTTCAACTTCCCCGCCTATCCCGGTCCCGGCCACTACATCTATCCCGCCGTCAATACGATGCCCGAGATCGAGGGCTTCGGGCTGGTGACCGGCGTCGGCTTCCGGGTCACCGACGTGGCTGAGGGCTACACGCTCGTGGCCCCCACGGGTGTCGATCCTCTGGCGGCGGTGACCGTATGGCCCTTCGACGTGGACAACCTCGATCAGCGGGTGTTCGACATCGTTGGCGCCGACGCCGGCGCTGCCGCCGAGGCCGCGTTCGGGGCCGCCCTTGACGGCTGCATCGAGAATGAAGAGTTCGATCCGGTTCAGTCCGCTGACCTCGACGCCGCGGTCCAGGCGCTCATCGACTACCTCGGCATCGACGAGTCGGTGCCCGAACCGGTGACGTGCAGCGATGTCGAGTTGTTCTACCTCATCACCTCGTTTCTCGCGTCGGTCGAGGCCACCACGCTGAACGCCGAGGTCATCGAGGTGGCCGGCCCGCCGTCGACCACCACCACGGCCGCGCCCACCACGACGGCGGCGACGCAGGCTGCCACGGCGACGCCTCGTTTCACGGGTTGACGCCTGAGGCGATCGGCCGGCGCCAGCTCGATCGCCCCGCCCACACCACCCAGCCGAGCGCACCCAGCGGGATCTCCATGAGATAGGTGAGACCTCGGAACAGGAACACCGCGGCGGCCGACCCCGCTTCGGGACCACCGAACGCGATGAGCGCCGCCACCGTGCCCGCCTCGACGAAGCCCACGCCGCTCGGGGTGATGGCGATGGTGGTGAGCAGGTTGGCGAACGCGAACGCGGCGAGCACCTCGATCCATCCCAGTTCGTTGGTGTCGGCCCCGATGGCTCGCACGCACAACAACAGCAGCAGGAACTGGCCGGTGTTGTAGATCAACATCCACGCCGTGAGCCGTTTCCAGCGGGCTCGGAGGAGGCCGATGCTGCGGTGCCGGAAGTCGACGACCGCCCGACGCAGCTCGGCCGGTGGCCGGTGGACGAGAGTGAGCAGTCGATTGCCCACTCGTTCGACCAGGCCCCCAACCCGCTCGGCGAGCTGCTCGCTGCGCAGCACCAGACTGAAGAGCACGATGCCGGTGACCAGCACCGCCAGGCCGATGATGGTGGGCACGACCAAGCCCCCGGTGGCCTCGTGGGCGAGGACGAGCAGCACCAACGCGATGACGGGCAGCGCCAGCTTGGTGAAGACGTTCCATACGCCGGTCACCAGGATCGACAGCGTGATGGCCGCCGCATCGAAGCCCCACGACATCTCCATCGCGTAGGTGGCGCCCACACCGACCGCGCCGCCGAACGGCACCACGTTCGACACGGCACTGCCGGCGAAGTTCACCACCAGCGCCTGCAGGTGCTTGAGGCCTGGCAGGGCGGCAACGAGCACGCCGGTATAGGTGAACATCACGGCCAGCCAGACGAGGAACAGGGCGAGGAAGGTCCAGCCGCTGATCTGCTCGTACTGGTCGAAGATGTCCGCGTAGTCCGAGTTGGTGATGGCCGGGATGGCGAAGGCGAAGATCAGCACCACCACCACGATCGACGCCGCCATTTCGGCAATGCGCCGTGCCCTCGGCTTCGCCGACAGCTCGTGCTCTACCAGCTCGCCGGGCACCTTGAGCGCGTCGATGCCTTCCATCTGCGAGGCGGTCACCTCTGTTTCGTCAGGGAGCTCAGGCATCGTCGCTGACGAAGATGTCGGTGACGTTGGCCCCGGGCCGTTGCCGGTCGATGAACCACTCCGTACCGAAGGCGGTGGCAAAGAGATCGTCGGGCAGCGAGAGGAACAGCTGGAGGCTGCGCGTGGTGCTCACGTCCGACGTGGTCTGGCTGGCATGGGCCGCCATCGACGCCCGCTTCTGGTGGAGGAAAGCCGTGACATCGACGTGATGAGTGATCTCGTCGGCCCCGGCGAACCAGTGCGTCTGATCGTCGGGGATGACGCCCTCTGGGATCTCGAAGCCGAGCGTGGGTGCGAGGTCGGCGGCCAGCCGGAGCAAGTCGCGGTTGATGGTGGCTTCGAGCAGCAGGGGAGTGCCGGCCAGCTCTGCGGCGCGCCGACCGACCGCGTGCACCTTGAGATGATCGGCATGGCCGTAGCCGCCGTTGGGGTCGTAGGTCGTGAGCACGTCGGCCCGTTCGTCGCGCAGCACGGCGGCCAACCGCTCGGCGGCCTCGTCGAGGTCGGCCGCCGCGAACGTGTCGCCGCCGGCATCGCCGGCCACCCCTGAGTCGCGGTAGCCGAGGAACTCGAGCCGGGCCACGCCCAACACCTCCGCCGAGGCCTCGGTCTCGCGGGATCGCAGCTCGCCGAGCTGCTCGCCGTCGCCGAGGACGCGCCCGGCCACGTCACCCACCTCCCCCTGTGTGGCCACCACCAGCACCACCCGGTGGCCTTCGGCGGCCGCCTTCGCCATGGTGCCTGCCGTGAGCATGGCCTCGTCGTCGGGATGGGCGTGAAAGGCCACGAGGGTCCGGCTCATGGCGTTTAGCTTGCCACCGGTGGGTAGGGCCGCCCTGTACGGTGTCGTTCATGCGGATCGGCCTGGTCACAGACTGCTACTTGCCGCAGATCGGCGGCATCGAGATGCAGGTGCACGACCTGGCCCAGCATCTCCAGCAGGCCGGCCACGAGGTCATCGTCATCACGCCCACGAGTGGGCCCGACGACGTCGACGGGGTGCCCGTCCACCGCCTCGACGTGCCCCTGCTGCCGTTCAACATCCCCTTCACGCCGAAGACGTTCCGCCTCGTGTCGAACCTGATCGAACGAGAGCACATCGACGTGGCCCACTTCCACGGCGGCATCGTCTCTCCCCTGTCCTACCTGGCCGCCTACACGGCCCAGAAGCGGGGCATCCCCACGGTCATCACCACTCACTGCCTGTGGAGCTACGCCACGCCTGCGTTCGCGGCGCTCGACCGGGTCTTCCACTGGTCGTCGTGGAACGCAGTGTTCTCGGCGGTGAGCAGTGTGGCCGCCGAGCCCATCCGCAAGATCTGCGGCTCTGATCGCGACGTGCTGGTGCTGCCCAACGGCATCGATCACCGTTCGTGGGCGATCGACCGGCCGGACGATGCCGACGAGGGCGACGATCACGTCGTCACCCTCGTGTCGGTGATGCGCCTCGCGCCCCGCAAGCGACCGTTGCATCTGTTGAAGATGATGAAGCGACTGCGCGACCGGGTCGCTGGCACGCCGGTGCGGTTGGTCATCATCGGCGAGGGTCCCGAACGGGCCAGCCTCGAGCGCTACATCCGGGCCAACCGACTCGATGACATGGTCGAGCTGGCGGGCCGCCGGTCGCGCGAGGAGATCCGCGAGGCGTTCGCCACCGCCGACGTCTTCGTGGCACCCGCCAACCTCGAGTCGTTCGGCATCGCCGCGCTCGAAGCGCGGTGCGCCGGCCTGCCCGTCGTGGCCAAGGCACGCACCGGCATCCGCGAGTTCGTCGAGCACGGACGCGAGGGCCTGCTCGCCCTGTCCGACCGCGACATGGTCGATCAGCTCGTGCGCATCGTCCGCGACCGTGAGCTGCGGCTGCTCATCGCCAAGAACAACCGCGAGACCCGCTCACCGGTCGACTGGGCCGATGTGGTCGATCTCAACGTGGCGGCCTACCGGTCGGCCATCTCGGGTTCGACGAGGCGTCCGCTGCGGCCCGCTCTGGTGATCAGCCGCGACACCCCGTAGGCCACCGCGAAGATCACCGCTCCCCCGACGGCGTCGAGGAAGTAGTGGTTGGCGGTGGCCACCACCACGAAGATCGTGGTCATCGGGTAGAGCAGGGCCACCGCCTTCATCCAGTTCGTGCGCACGCGCGGCAACAGCACGCCCGCACCCCAGAACGCCCACCCGCAATGGAGGCTGGGCATGGCCGCGAACTGGTTCGACACCTTCTGCATGGCCGACGACTCGAACGACCAGAACGTCGGGTACTTCACGAGCGTGTCGACGTAGCCGAAGACCTGCCCGTCGCCCATGACGTCGAGCAGACGCGGTGGCATGAGCGGGAAGGTGGCGAACCCGATCAGACCCAACAAGGTTCCGATGGCGAGCGTGTTGCGCAGCAACGGGTAGTCGTTGGGATGGGCGCGGTAGAGCCAGATGATCAGCACGAGCGTGGCCGCCACGTATGCGGCGCCGTAGTAGTAGTTGCTGGCGATCACGAGCGGCCGGTAGTCGAGCAGCCAGTCCTGGATCGACTTCTCGTGGTAGATGCCGAGGGCCTCCTGCCAGTCGATGATCAGCAGGGCGTTGTCGAAGGCCACCGATGGTTTGCCCTTGGAGAGGTTCCGCACGGTCTCGTAGACGACGTAGACCGTGCCGACGATCAGCAGCTCCTTCCACCAGTGCAGCGTGTAGCCGTCGCGCAGCGGTGTGCCCCGTCGCCATCGGGGCCGCTCCTGCTCGGATGGCGAGGTGGTGGTCACGCAGGCTCGATCTTGTAGACGGTTCCGGCCGCCGACAAGACGAACAGCTCACCGTCGAGGTCCTGGCCGAACGACACGAGCGAGTTCTCGGCCACCGAGACGCCGAGCTCACGCTCGTCGAGCACCTGACCGCCGTCGACCATCAGCCCGCGCAGCTTCGACGTGCAGTAGTCGCCGAAGAGGTAGGCGCCCCGTGAGGCCGGGGATGGCCGTGCCTCGGTAGACGTAACCGCCGGTGACCGAGCAGTTGGTGCCGCTGTGGTCGTACTCGAAGACCGGGTCGGTGAGGCCGTCGATGGGCTCGTCGAGGTAGTCCTGGGTGCCCTCCCGGAGCGGCCAACCGAGGTTGACGCCCCGCCCGGCGCCACCCGGATCGGCGACGAGCCGGTTGACCTCCTCGATCTCGTTCTGCCCCACGTCGGCCACCCAGAGATCGTCGGTCTCGGTGTCGAAGCTGAAACGCCAGGGGTTGCGGGCGCCCGTCATCCAGATCTCCGGCGCGCCACCGCCGGTGACGAAGGGGTTGTCGGCCGGGATGGCGTAGGGCTCGGCACTGTCGGCAGGCACGTCGGGATCGATGCGCAACACCTTGCCGAGCAGCTCGTCGGTGTCTTGGGCGCGTCGCTCGGGGTCGTCGCGTGAACCACCGTCGCCCATGCCGATGTAGAGGAAGCCGTCGGGGCCGAACGCCAGCTGCCCGCCGTTGTGGTTGGGGTAGGGCTGGTCGACGAAGAGCAGCTCGCGGGCGCTGTCGGCATCGGCTCGATCGCCGTCCATCGTGTACTCCACCACGCGGGTGTCGCCCGACAGGTCGGTGTAGTCGACATAGAGGCGCTCGCCGTCGGGCGAGAACGCCAAGCCCAGCAGACCCTGCTCGCCGCGGGCGTTGGTTTCGTCGGTGAGGTCGAGCACGGTTGACTCGTCGACGGTGTAGGTGGGCCCGCCGTCGTCGTCGCTCACGACGATGCGGCGCACCTCGCCACCCTGTTCGGCGACGAAGAGATCGGTGGTTCCGGGCCGGGCCGCCATGGCCACCGGCACGTCGAGCTCGGCCACCGGCTCGAGGCGCACCTCGACGCCCTCGAGGGAGCCGGTGCCGGTGTCTTCGCCGTCGGTGCGATTCTGGGCGGCGGCACTCGTGCTGGTGGCGTCGGCTGCGTCTGGTTCGGGGTCGTCGGAACAAGCGGCGCCCGCCAGCGCGAGCACCGCCAGCACACCGACGAGACGGGCGAGCCGCTCGAGCACGCGGGGACGCCGGGTCATGGTCGCATCAGGCGGATCAGCCCCTCCTGCACGACCGACACCGCCAACGTGCCGTCGCTCGTGAAGATGAGCCCCCGGGCCAGCCCACGACCCCCCGAGGCCGAAGGAGTGTCCTGAGCGTAGAGCAGCCAGTCGTCGGCGCGAAAAGGTCGGTGGAACCACATGGCGTGGTCGAGGCTAGCCATGAAGATCTGATCTTCCAGGGCACCCGCGGCGTGGGGCAGCAGCGACGTGTCGAGCAGGGTCATGTCGCTCGCGTAGGTGAGCACGCAAGCGTGCAGGACGGGGTCGTCGGGCAGCGTGCCATCAGCTCGCATCCACACCCGCTGGTAGGGGGGTAGGGCCTGCTTGCGGTCGCGCGGCTCCCAGTCGCAGTTGCGCGTGTCGATGGGCCGGTCGCGCTCGTAGTCGTCGCCCATCGCCTCCGCCCACTCGGCCCACCGCTGCTTGAAGTCGGGCAGGCTCTCGGGCGGCGGCACGTCGGGCATCGGGGCCTGGTGATCGAGGCCGGTCTCCGCGATGTGGAACGACGTCTGCAGGTTGAAGATGGCCTTGCCGTGCTGGATCGCCACCACGCGCCGCGTCACGAACGACCGGCCGTCGCGGATGCGGTCGACGTCGTAGAGGATGGGCACGGTCGGATCGCCGGGCCGCAGGAAGTAGGCGTGCAGCGAGTGCACCGAGAAGTCGGCATCAACCGTGCGCGCCGCCGCCACCAGCGCCTGGCCTGCGACCTGGCCGCCGAACACCCGCTGGCGATCGACATCGGGGCTCGTGCCCCGGAACATGTTCACCTCGATGGCCTCGAGGTCGAGCAGATTGACCAGGTCGTCGACGGCTGCTTGTCCCATGCCGACGATCCTGTCATGGCTCGAGATGGCGTACCCCAAGCGCAGTAGCCTTCGCCGGCATGTCCCGCAGCTTCCCCGACGACTTCCGCTGGGGCACGGCCACCGCCGCGCACCAGGTCGAAGGCAACAACGTGAACAACGACTGGTGGGAATGGGAGCACCGGCCCGACACGGTCTGTGTCGAGCCGAGTGGTGACGCGTGCGACCAGTACCACCGCTACCCGGACGACCTGCGGCTGCTGGCGGCACTCGGGTTCGACAACTACCGGTTCTCGGTCGAGTGGAGCCGCATCGAGCCCGAAGAGGGTCACTTCTCGACGGCCGCCCTCGACCACTACCGACGCGTGTGTGCCGAGTGCCTGGCCAACGGCATCGACCCGGTGGTGACCTTCCACCACTTCACCACGCCCACCTGGGCGACCGCCGACGGGGGGTGGCACGACGAGCGCATCGTCGACCGCTTCGCTCGCTTCTGTGAGAAGACCGTCGATCACCTCGGCGATCTCGTGTCGCGCGCATGCACGATCAACGAGCCGAACATCGTCTCCTACCTCGGCTATCAGATGGGCATGTTCCCGCCCGGCCTCGTCGACGCCGATCTCTGGCGAGCGGCCTACGAGAACATGATCGCCGCCCACCGCCGCAGCTACGAGGCGCTCAAGTCGGGCAGGGGAGACTTCCCAGTCGGGCTCACCATGGCGATGAGCGACTACCAGGCCGTGCCGGCCGACGACGACACCGCCGTGCGCACGCGCGACACCATTCGCTACTTCGCCGAGGACATCTTCCTCGAGTCGTGCCGAGGCGACGACTTCATCGGTGTGCAGACCTACAGCCGCACACGGGTGGGTCCGTCCGGCGACCTCGGTCCCGAGGAGGGCGTGCCCGTGCTCGTCATGGGCTACGAGTTCTATCCCGAGGCGCTCGCGGCCACGATCCGCAGGGCGTGGGAGGTCACCGACCACGTGCCCGTGCTGGTGACCGAGAACGGCATCGGCACCGACGACGACGACCAGCGGCTCGACTACGTGCGGGTGGCCCTCGACGGGGTGCTCGACTGCCTCGCCGAGGGCATCGACGTGCGGGGCTACACCTACTGGAGCCTGCTCGACAACTTCGAGTGGGCGTTCGGCTACGGCCCGCGTTTCGGCCTGGTCGAGGTGGATCGCACCACCCAGGAGCGCCGGGTGAAGCCAAGCGCCTATTGGCTCGCCGACGTGGCGCGCGAGAACCGGCTACCTGCGGGGTAAGATCGAACGTTCCTCGACCCTGGTCCTCGACCTCGGCCCCCCGCCGGCGGACTCCCTCCCGGCCGCGCCTCGGTCCGTGCTCCCTCACGAGAAGTAGCCTCACCCGGAATGACCGCATTGGATACCCCCGCAGCCACGCCCACCGCACTCCAGGGGGCACTGCAGAAGGTTCGCACCCACGGGTTGAAGTACTCGGCGGTCTCCATGATCAACGTGGTCATCGGCCAGGGCCTGCTGGTGATCTTCAGTGCGGTGCTGCATCTCAGCCCCGCCATCTCCAACGTGCTGGCCGTCTCGATCAGCGCGGTGCCCGCCTACTACCTCACCCGCGCGTGGGTGTGGGGCAAGACCGGCAAGAGCCACCTCACCAAAGAGGTGCTGCCGTTCTGGGGGTTCGCGTTCGCCGGGCTCATCCTGTCCACCGGTGCCGTGTGGGTGGCCACCCACATCACGGGCATCGTCGACATCCCGCCGGCCGACCGCACGTTCATCCAGAAGTTGGTGCCGAACCTGGCGAACCTCTTCGCCTTCGGTGTGCTGTGGATCGTGAAGTTCTTCGTGCTCGACGCGTTCATGTTCGGCAAGCACCATCACAGCGCTGTCGAAGAGGACCTCGAGTCCACCACGCCGGCCTGACGGTTCGAACCTCCGACCGCCGTGCGAGCAGACCTGCGAACCTTCGCCGAGTCAGCGCGCGGGTTCATGCCGCCCGACGAGGGATTGGCGCTGCACGAAGCCGGGTTGCTGGTCGGCGTCGGGTGGTTCGCCGATGCTCGAGATCGGTAGCTACTGCGGCAAGTCCGCGATCTACCTCGGCGCCGCTGCGCAGGAACGCGACACGGTGCTGTTCGCGCTCGACCACCACCGCGGCTCGGAGGAGAACCAGCCCGGCTGGGAGTGGCACGAACCCGATCTGGTCGACCCGGCGGTCGGCCGCATCGACACGTTGCCGGTGTTCCGCCGCACGATCCACGACGCCGGTCTCGAAGGCTCGGTGGTGGCGGTCGTGGGCGACTCGCCCACCGTCGGTCGTCACTGGCGCACGCCGCTGGCGCTGCTGTTCATCGACGGTGGCCACGGCACCGAGCCCGCGCACCGCGACTACGAGACGTGGGTGCCTCACGTCGAGTCGGGCGGCCTGCTGGTGATCCACGACGTGTTCCCCGATCCCGCCGACGGCGGTCGCCCGCCGTACGAGATCTACACGCGTGCCCTCGACAGCGGCGCGTTCGTCGAGGAGCGCGCCGTCGGCTCGCTGCGCGTCCTGCGCCGAGTGGCCGAAGGCTGTTAGTCGCAGCTCGTGCCGGGCCCGAGCGCACGTCGCTCGGTCCGGGCGATGCGTCACTCCAAATCACTCCGAACTGTTCACCTAGGAGGTCGGAAAACGGCGTTCTCGGTGAACAGTTCGAGGCAAAGCCGGGACCTGTTCACAGGGGCCGGCCGGTGGTGCCCGACGGACTAGTCGCGCGAGGGGTCGGCCACGTCGGCCGTGCTCATGAGAGCGGGCAGCGCGTCGTGGTCGACGAACAGCGCGGCGGCGGGGCTGGTGCCCGACAGGGCGTCGGCCGCCAAGACGATCGACGCCGCCGTGTAGGTGGTCTTCTCGTTGCCGGGGAAGTGCACCATCTCGGGGAACACGATGCCGGTCCAGTAGTGGCCGTCGTCGGCGCGCAGGCCCTGCGCCCATTCGAACAGCGTGAGCGCCAGGTCGCGATGGCCGATCGACAGGTAGGCGAGCAGGCACTCGCACGTCTCGGCCGCGGTGATCCAGGGTCGATCGCTCACGCAGCGCACGCCCAGGCCGTCGACGAAGAACGTGTCGCGACGGGAGTCGAGCCGCTCGCGGCCTTCGTCGCCGTCGAGCACGCCGGCGAGCACGGGGTAGTACCAGTCCATGGCCCAGCGGTGCTTGGGGGCGAAGGCATCGGGCAGGTCGCCCCGCACGTGGCCCTTGATGGTGTCGGCGAGCCGCCCGGCGCTCAGCTCCCAGTCGGGGCGCTCGTGGCCGAGCAGCTCGGCGATGGCGATGGCGCAGCGCAGGCTGTGGCACATGCTCGAGCTGCCGGTGAGCAGGGCGAACGACCACGGCGTGCCGTCGGCGTGACGGGCCCAGAGGATCTCGCCTCGGGGTGTCTGCAGGTCGAGCACGAAGTCGATGGCCGCCTCGACCGACGGCCAGAACGACTCGACGAAGCCGCGGTCGCCGAAGAGCAGCCAGTGGTGCCACACACCGGTGGCCACGTAGGCGATGGTGTTGGCGTCGAGCTTGTCCTGCTCGATGGAGTCGGCCAGGTAGTACTGGTGCCACGACCCGTCGGGCCGCTGCTTCGATCGCAGCCAGTCGAAGGCCCGCTCGGCCTCGGTGCGGCGACCGCCGAGCGCCAGGGCCATGGCGGCCTCGACGTGGTTCCACGGATCGGCGTGGCCACCGGGAAACCACGGCACCATGCCGTCGGGCAGCTGCCAGTCGGCGATGGCGTCGACGGTGGCCTGCGTCTCAGCGGCCGAGAGGATGCCAGGAACTTCAGGCACCGACACGTGCGACCTCCCGATCGTTGAGGGCGTCGGTCCGCAGGACCGGCTTGGTTGCGTAGACCACGAGGCTCTTGCCGAGCACCGGGTTGAGGACCTGTTCGGTGATGCGGGTGACCGCTGGGCGCTCGGCGATGTCCCACACGAGCACCTTGTTGTAGAGCTTCACCAGCGGGAAGTCGTCGTTGCGGGGGCCGACCGCGCACTTGAGCCACCAGTAGGGCGTGTGCAGCGCGTGGGCCCGATGCGAGTCGGTGGGGGCCAGGCCGGCGCCGGTCATCTTGGCCTTCATCTCACCCTCGGAGTAGATGCGCACGTGGCCACCCTCGGCCTTCGGCGCGTAGTACTCGTCGGACAGCATCCAGCAGACCTTCTCAGGCAGTTGGGCCGGGATGGTGATGGCGATGACGCCACCGGGGCGCAGCACCCGCACCAACTCGGTGAGGGCGGCCAGATCGTCGGGGATGTGCTCCATCACCTCGGAGGCGATGATGCGGTCGAAGGTGCCGTCGGGGAACGGGAGCCGGGTGGCGTCGCCGTTGAGCGCCACGGACATGCCGTCGGGCGGCGCCTCGCCGGCGTCGCGCATGGCCTCGAACAGCGCCCGCACCTGCTCGAGCTCGGGAACGGCCATGTCGCAGGCCACCACCCTGGCGCCGCGGCGCAGGCCCTCGAAGGCGTGTCGACCGAAGCCGCAGCCCAGGTCGAGCAGGAGATCTCCCGCGCGCAGGCCCAGCCGGTCGTAGTCGACGGTGAGCATCGGCTAGCGACCTGTGCCCGCGGTCGGGGTGCCCGTGCGATTGGCCCGGGCCCGGCGGTAGCGGGGGGCCGCGGCGGCGCCGCCGGCCCGGCGGGCCTGGATGTGGGGCGTCTCGGCCAGCAGGGCCCGGTACTGCTCGACGGTGCCCACGGCGGTGTGGCGCCACGTCCAGCGGTCGATGACCCGCTGGCGGCCGCGAGCGCCGACGGTCGATCGCAGGTCGGGCGTGTCGAGGGCTTCGCGGATCTTGGCGGCCAGGGCCTCGCTGTTGCCCGGGGGCACGCACAGGGCGGTGTCGCCGTCGGTGCCGACCACCTCGGGGAGGGCGCCACCCGTGGTGGCGACGAGCGGAACCCCGCAGCTCATGGCCTCGATGGCGGGCAGCGAGAACCCCTCGTAGAGCGACGGCACCACCGCCACCTGGGCCTCGGAGTAGAGCTCGATGATGCGCTCCTCGGGCACGCCGGTGACGAACGTGACCGACTCGCGAAGGCCGAGCTCGTCGATGATGCGGGCCGACGGGCCACCCTCCTTGAGCCGGCCGATGACGACCAGCTCGACGTGGCGCTCGGTGCGCAGCTTGGCCAGCGCCTCGAGCAGGTAGCGCAGGCCCTTCATGGTGACGTCGGCGCTGGCGGTGGTGATGAGCCGGCCCGGGATCGGGGTGACGTCGGGCAAGGGCCTGAAGAGATCCTGGTCGACGCCCACCGGCACGACGTGCATGCGCTCGAGGGGGACCTTGTGGTCGGCGTGGATGTCGTTGTTGGAGTTCTGCGACACCGTGAGCACGCGGGTCATCTGCGAGGCGACCCGGGTCTGCATCTTGGTGAAGGCGTACCAACGGGCCTTGGAGAAGCGCTGCCAGGGGGTCTCGGCGTGCTCCATCTCGAGCCGCCGGTCGACCGTGATGGGGTGGTGGATGGTGGCGAGCACGGGCAGCCCGAGGCGCTCCATACCGAGCAGGCCGTAGCCGAGGCACTGGTTGTCCTGCACCAGGTCGAAGTCGGCGACCCGCCGGCGCAGATGCTGCAGGGCGCGCACGCTGAAGGCCAACGGCTCGGGGAAGGTGCCGAACGAGAAGGCGGTGACCTCGACGAAGTCGCCCAGGGTCTTCAGCTCCCACAACCCCGGCATCCGCATGGGGAAGTAGTCGTTGTAGATGTCGAGGCTGGGCAGCTCGACCAGCGGCACCCGGTCGTCGAGCACCGGGTAGGGCTGGCCGCCCAGCACCTCGACGTGGTGGCCCATGTCGGTGAGCGCCTTGGTGAGATGGCGCGTGTAGACCCCTTGGCCACCGACGTGCGGCTTGCCCCGGTAGGCCAGAAAGGCGATCGACAGCGGAAGGTCGCCGTCAGCGGCCCGTTCTGGTTGCATAAGGCACCGAGTCTCATCGTCCCTGACCGGGCGGTCAAGTAGAGGCCGGCGTCCCGAGACGACGGTCACAAAGTCACAACCGGGGCCCGGAGCGGCCTGACGGTAGCCTGACCGCCCCCTGACCGACCTCTGCCCCGTAGCCCCAGGAGAGCCCCCATGTCGCCCCAACCCACCTGGCGTCGTGCCCTGGTCACCGGCGCGTCGAGCGGTATCGGCGCGGCGTTCGCCCGCCAGCTCGCCGCCTCGGGCACCGACGTGGTCGTCGTCGCCCGCTCCGCCGATCGCCTCGCCGCCCTGGCTGCCGAGCTCACGGCCCGATTCGGGGTGACCGCCGACGTGCTGGTGGCCGACCTGGCCGATCCCCACGACCTGGCGACGGTCGAGGCGCGGGTGGCGGCGGTCGAGCAGCCCATCGACCTGCTCGTGAACAACGCCGGCTACGGCTTCCAGGGTGAGTTCGGTCAGATCCCGGTCGACGACGAGGAGGCCGAGATCCGGGTCAACATCGTGGCGCTGGTCCGCCTGTCCCACGCCGCCGCTCGCCGCATGCCCACCACCGGCGGTGGCGCCATCCTCAACGTCTCGTCGGTGGCGTCGTTCCAGCCCGCGCCGCTCGGCGCCAACTACGCCGCCACCAAGGCCTACGTCACCAGCCTGAGCCAGTCGCTGCACGAGGAGCTCAAGGGCAAGGGCGTGACGGTCACTGCGCTGTGCCCGGGTTTGACGCGCACCGAGTTCCAGGAGCGGGGCGGCTATCGCATCGGCGTGCCCGACTTCGCGTGGCAGGAGGCCGACGAGGTGGCCCGCGCCGGGCTCGACGCAGCGGCTCGGGGCGACGCCGTCGAGGTGCCCGGCCTGCACAACAAGGCGATGGTGTCGACCATGCGCGTGCTGTCGATGGGCGTGCAGCGACGCGTCGCCTCCGAGGTCACCAAGCGCTTCCGATGAGGTCGCAAGCATGAGGGCGCTCGTGCAACGGGTCACCCGCGCGTCGGTGACCGTCGAAGCCGAGGTGGTCGGCGCCATCGGTGCCGGACTGTGCGTGCTGGTCGGCGTCACCCACGACGATGACGAGGCGGCGGCGACCAGGTTGGCCCAGAAGCTCTGGGGTCTGCGGATCCTGGCCGACGACGCCGGCTTGATGAACCTCTCGGTCGCCGACACGGGTGGCGAGCTGCTGGTGATCAGCCAGTTCACGCTCTACGGCGACACCCGCAAGGGCCGCCGGCCCTCCTATGTGGCCGCGGCCCGTCCCGAGCAGGCCGAGCCGCTGGTCGACGAGGTGGTGGGGGCCTTACGAGGTCTCGGCGCGTCGGTGCAGACCGGGCGTTTCGGCGCCGACATGCAGGTCGACCTGGTGAACGACGGTCCGGTCACGTTGCTGGTCGAGGTCTGACGGTGCTGCGAGCCCGCGCGCTGTCGCACAGCTTCGGTGGCCAGGTCGTGCTCGACAGGGTCGATCTGAGCGTCGACGGCACCGATCGGGTCGGGGTGGTCGGACCCAACGGCGCGGGCAAGTCGACGCTGCTGCGGATGCTCGCCGGGCTCGACCGACCGGCCGACGGCGGTGACGTCGTGCGAGCACCGGTCGCGCTCACCGTCGGCTACCTCCCCCAGGAGGTCGACGCCCGGCCCGGGGAGACGTTGTGGGCCTACTTGGAGCGGCGCACCGGCGTGGCCGCGGCGACCGCCGAGCTCGACGCGCGGGCCGAGCAGATCACGGGCGAGGCCAGCACCATCGAGGCCCACGCCGAGGCCCTCGAGCACTTCCTGGCGCTCGGCGGCGACGACCTGGCCTCACGCGCTGGGGCGGTGTGCGACGAGGTCGGTCTGCCGGCCGGCCGGTTCGACCAGTCGATGGAGACCCTGTCCGGCGGCGAGTTCGCACGCGCCGCGCTGGCTGCGGTGTTGCTGTCTCGGTTCGACGTGCTGTTGCTCGACGAGCCCACCAACAACCTCGACTTCGCCGGGCTCGACCGACTCGAGGCGTTCGTTGCTGCCTATGGCGGCGCCATGGTGATCGTCTCGCACGATCGGGTCTTCCTCGACCGCACGGTCGACCGCATCGCCGAGCTCGACGGGCACAGCCACACGTTGCGCGAGTTCGCCGGGAACTGGACCGACTACGTCGCCGCTCGCGAGCTGTCGCGCGCCCAGCAGTACGACGCGCATCGCACCTATGTGGCCGAGCGCGACCGGTTGCGCGAACGCCAGCGCACCCAGGACTCGTGGGCGGACAAGGGGGTGCGCAAGGCCAAGACATCGGGCGAGCCCGACAAGAACGTGCGCCGGGCCAAGATCGCGCGCAGCGAGAAGCAGGCGTCGAAGGCACGCACCACCGAGCGCCGCCTCGAGCGACTCGAGGTGGTCGACAAGCCGTGGGAAGGGTGGCAGCTCGACCTGTCGCTGGCGGCGACCGAGCGCAGCGGAGATGTGGTCGCCCGGCTCGACGACGCCGTCGTGGAGCGCGGCGCGTTCACGCTCGGCCCCCTCGATCTCGAGATCAACTGGCGTGACCGTGTGGCGGTGGTGGGCCCCAACGGCAGCGGCAAGAGCACGTTGCTCGGAGCGTTGCTGGGGAGCGTGCCGCTCTCGGCGGGCACCCGTCGTCTGGGGCCGGGCGTGGTCGTCGGCGAGATGGACCAGGCCCGCACCGCATTCGACGGCGATCGATCGGTCGCCACCGTGGTGCAGGAGCGCACGGGCCTGTCGCGCAGCGAGACCCGCTCGTTGCTGGCCAAGTTCGGCCTCGGTGCCGACCACGTCGCCCGCACCGGCTCGGAGCTGTCACCCGGTGAGCGCAGCCGGGCGGTGCTGGCGGTGCTGATGGCCGAAGGCGTCAACTGCCTGGTGCTCGACGAGCCCACCAACCATCTCGACATCGAGGCCATCGAGCAGCTCGAGCAGGCGTTGGCCGGCTACGACGGCACGCTCATCGTGGTGTCGCACGACCGGCGGTTTCTCGAATCACTCGCCCTCACGCGCGAGGTCGCGCTCTGACCGTCGTCGCCGCTGGAGCACCTGCGCCCCGATGAGCACGGCGACGGCCAACACCACCACAGGCGTCGGACCGGCCACTGCAGCGATCGTGTCGCCGGTGCGCAGCTCGATCTCGCCCTGGTGCACCCAGCGTTCGCTGATGTCGGAGCGCACGAGCAGCGCGCCGTCGGGGTCGATCACACCGCTGAACCCGGTGGGCGCGGCCTGCAGCAGCCAGCGACCGGTCTCGATGGCGCGCAAGCGCGACGACGCCACCTGCTGGGTCTGCACCTGGGTGAGCCAGTAGGACGACCCGTTGGTGGGGTTGAGCAGGGCCTCGCCGCCGGCCAGCACACCGTCTCGCGCCCGGTTGGTGAAGAAGACCTCCCACGAGATCACCACGGCGAACGGACCCGCAGGGGTGCGGACGACCGCCGGGCCGTCGCCCTCGATGGCGTCGCGGCTCGAGAAGCCGGCGTCGCCCGCCACCGCCTCGAGCAGGCTGCGCAGGGGCACGTACTCACCGAACGGCACCCGGCGCACCTTGTCGTAGCGCTCGCCGATGGTGCCGTCGGGCAGCACCACGATCGATGCGTTGTAGAAGCGGTCGGGCCCCGCCCCTTCGGTGACCCCGGCCACGATGGTGGTGTCGAGCCGGCGGGCCAACTCGGAGAGCTCCTCGCCCTCGCGTGAGTCGGCCAGATCGCCCTCGACGCTCACCACGTTCTCGGGCCACAGCACCAAGTCGACCGGGGGCACGATCTCCTCGCTGGCGGCGAGGTGACGCTCGAACACCTCGCGCTCGTCGGTGTCGGCGGCCCGGGTGCCCTGCGGCCCGCCGCCCTGCACGATGGCGTAGGTGATGCTGTCCTCGCCCGTCGGGTCGACCCGCCCGCTTCCGTCGGGGGCCAGCCAGCCGACGGTGGCGCACCCGACCACGAGCGCAGCGGCCACCCCCGCGGCTGCCCAGCGACGATCCCAGGCGGCCGACAGGGCGACGCCGCCCACCGCCACCAGCCCCGAGACGGCGATGGCGGTGCCGATGCGGGCCGCCTGGGCGAGGGGCGCGTCGGCCTGGCCGATGGCGAGCGAGGCCAGGGGCACGCCTCCGAAGGGGAAGGTCCACCGGCAGATCTCGGCCAGCACGATGGCGGCCGGGAAGGCGATGCGGCGTGCCGGGTGCTCGGGTGGCACCGCCAGTGCGGCCACCCCGAAGTAGGCGGCGTAGGTGGCGCCCGCGATGAGGTAACCCGGCTTGGTCAGGTCCCACATCCACAACATGGCGGGGAAGAGCCACGCGGCCGCGACCAGCCACGAGCGGCGGAACCGAGCGGCCGGCGCCTGACCGGCCAGCAGCCGCTCCCACATCGCCAGGCCGACGAAGGCCAGCGGCCACCATCCCCACGGCGGCACCGACGCGGCGACGAGCAGGCCGGCGCCGACACACCTCAACCCGATCAGGGCCCGCCCGTTCCACGTCATCGGCCGCAACTCTCGCGCAGTACCGTCGAACCGACTGGCCAGCCAGAACGGGGATGGGACGTAGGCTGCCGCTCCGATGACCGATCAAACCAGCGGGCCGGGCCCGCTCGACATCTTCGCCCCCGATCTGTTCGCCGGGAAGGTCGCGTTGGTGACCGGTGGCGGCACCGGGCTCGGCCGCACCGCCGCCCTCGCGTTCGCCCGCTACGGCGCCGACGTCGTCATCGCCAGCCGCGACGAAGCCCACCTCGCGCCGACGGCCGCCGAGATCGGCGCACTCGGGCGTCGGTGCCTGGCCCAGCCCACCAACATCCGCGAGCCCGACGACGTCGACCGCCTCCGCGACCGGGCCTACGACGAGTTCGGCCGGGTCGACTTCCTGGTCAACAACGCGGGTGGGCAGTTCCCCGCCCTGCCGTCCCAGATCTCCGACAACGGCTGGCGCTCGGTGGTCGACCTGAACCTGAACGGCACCTGGAACATGGTGAGCCGGTTCATGGTGCCGATGACCGCCGCCGGCTCCGGATCGATCGTCAACGTGGTGCACATCTTCTCGTTCGACCGCGGCTCACCGTGGTTCGTGCACTCCGGTGCGGCCCGCGCCGGGGTGGTGAACATGACGCGCACGATGGCTCCCTATCTCGGCTATCACGGCGTCACCATCAACGCGCTGGCGCCGGGCACCATCGCCACCGAGGGCATGCACGAGAACGAGGTGGGTCAGCTCGGCTACGACGAGGACGCGTGGGCGGCCAAGGTCGACGAGATCGGCCCGATGCGCCGCATGGGCACCGCCGAGGAGATGGCCGGGATCATCCTCTTCCTCTGCTCGCCGGCGGCTCGCTTCGTCAACGGGGCGGCCACTCGTCGCCGACGGCAGCGAGTCGCAGAGCAACTGGCCCCGCTTCTTCGAACGCGGCGAGCTCTGATCGGCAGGTCGGGTCGCGCCGAGCTTCGCCGTCAGTCGTCGACGAGGGCGAACGGGTCGGCGCCCGATCCCGATCCCGACCCGACCGATGACGATGTCGGTGGCCGGCCGCACGATGAGGGTGTGCTCGGTGCGTTGCGCTTCGGCGTCCATGGCGGGCAGGTCGGCCTCGTCGTCGACCGGCACGCCCTGGTCGTCGAGCAGCTTGAGCTTGGCGACGATGCGCTCTCTCGCCGAGCCCGGCGGATGGCAGGCGAACAGCGTGGCGGTGTGGGCCTCGGTCTGCGCGGCGATGTCGATCCAGTCGCCGGGCACGGTGATGACCCCGCGCACCTCGTAGACGAAGCGGCCGTCGTCGGTGGTGATGACGACCTGGTCGCCCGGCTCGAGCTCGTTGAGGCGGGCGAACGGCTTGGAGTAGGTGGTGCGATGGCCGGCGATCACCGAGTTGCCCCACCCGCCCGGCTCGGCCGTGCCCGGCCACCAACCGGGCCCCCGGTTGATGGCGGTGAGCGTGACGCCGTGCTGGATGTCTTCGATCAGGCCGAGCTTCGGGATCTCGATGGTGCCCACCACCACCGCGGGAGTGGGGGCGTAGGGGTTCTCGGGCAGCGCCTCGGGAATCGGGAGGGGTGGCCTGGCGGGCTCGGTGACGACCGTGGGCTCGGGCTGGCCCGACGCCCCGATGGCGGCGCCGAGCCGTCCGCCCACCGCGTGGTCGCCGGGCGCCGGCTCCGGACGGCTGACGATCGCTCCGGCGACCACCGCCGAGACGAACAGCGCCAGCACGAGCAGCAGCCGCGACCGGCGCGGTGACCTCGTGCGCACGCTGGCGGGCATGGCTCCAGTTGTAGCGGTTCAGGGCGCCGACAACGAGGCCGAGATGTTTCGGGCGTTGGTGGCCACCATGCCGGCGACCGTTTCCGCACCCGACCCGTCGGGGCCGAGCGCATCGGTGAAGACCACCACCTCGGTGGCGGGCCGGTCGGGCCCGGGAGCGGTGAGCCGCAATCCGTAGCGTTCGGCGAAGTAGCCCAGGTGGGGGTCGGCGGTGACGAGCAGGCGGCGATCGTCGGGCAGCGGGAGCAGCGCAGCCTGGGCCTCCTCGTCGGCCGCCATCAGGTCTTCCTCGAGCCTCGCCAGGCCGACTGCGGTCACCGTGGCCAACTCGGGCGCCCGCTCGTCGAGCACCCGGGCGATGTCCCGCCCGGCCTGCAGGGCCCGGTCGGCATCGAGCCAGAAGGCCGGGTCGGGATCGCCGAGGGCCGGCGCCCCGTCGCCGGTGGGGACGGTTCCGACCCCTCCCCCCTCTCTATCGGCATAGGCGGGGCTGCTGCCGTAGGGCACGGGGCCCAGCTCGTCGAGCAACTCGACCACGACCGCCCCGTCGCGGCGAGCGGCCGTGAGCGCGTCGGCCATGCCCGCCTCGTAACCGCCTCCGACCACGATGACGACGTCGGCCTCGTCGATCCGATCGAACGCAGCCTGGTCCGGTCGATACGTGCGCGGATCGGTGTCGTCAACCAGCACGGTGACGTCGGCCGACGGTCCGGCCACGGCTGGCAACGAGCGAGCCGACGATGTCGGTGCTCACCACGACGGCGGTCGGCTCGGGCGACTCACCGTCGCTGCACCCTCCGGCCGTCGCGACCAGCGTCACCAGGAGCGCGCCGGCGACCCGCTTCACGCCGAGCGCGGAGCGGGCCGGTCGGTGGTCGGGGCCGGCGCCTTGCGGTTCGAGTCGGCGGATTCGGCGGCCCAGCGCACGAAGATCACGAACATCACCGTCCAGATGATCGGGATGTTCCCGATCTTCATCAGGATGCCCGCGGTCTGCTGATCGTCGCTGGCGGCGATGCCGTAGAAGCGGGGCGCCAGCTCATAGGTGCGATAGAGCGGGAAGTCGGCGAAGGTGAGCATGCCTCCAGGCACCATGGCGATGGCGCCGGCGGCGAGGAACAGGTAGACGCAGCGCACCGCGGGCGACGGGTGACGCAGCTCTGGCAGCGGGCTGATCAGCGGCAGCCAGAGCAGCAAGCCCGACAGCAGCCACACCACGTCGAGCGCCATCGAGCCGAACTCGCTGGTGCGGAACGTGTCGACGGTGAACGGCGCATGGGTGGCGATGAGCACGAGGTTGTAGCCCACCCCGGCGACGACCGGCTTGGCGAGCACGCGCAGCACCCCGTCGAGGTGGAGCTTGTCGACGATCGATCGGGCCATCCAGGCCGGCGTGCCGAGCATGATGAGCGGCGCGGCCACCAACGTGTAGAGCATGTACTGGAGCATGTGGGCGGTGGCGAGGTAGCCCGCGCCGAGCACGCCGAGCGGCCAGTCGGTCGCCAGCCAGAGCACCACGACACCGAGCGCGAACCAGATGCGCTTGCGCCGATCGCCTGCGCTGACGTCGAGGCCGCCGCGGTGATAGCGGTGCCAGGCCCATGCGTAGGCGCCGATGAGCACGCCCATGGCGAGCCAGATGCCGGGATAGGCGCGAAAGCCCCACGACCAGGGCTCGCGGGTGGCACTGCACCACCAGCTCACGACGCGCCCTCTGCATCGTCGGTTCGGCCGTCCCCGCCGGCCTCAACTGCACTGGCCTGCCAGTCGTCGTTGGCGGCGATACGCGGCAGGTCGTCGACCCAGTCCTCTTGGCGGGTGCCGAACGGGTAGACGAGCCGCACCTTGTCGTCGGGGGTGATCACGAACACACCGCTCGTGTGGCCCACCAGGTAGTCACCGTCGTCGTCGGGAGCCTCGGCGATGGCGACCGCTGCACCCATCGCCGCCTGGGCGGCTTCGATGTCGGTGAGCGAGCCGGTGAGTCCGACGAACTCGGGATCGAACGAGCCGAGCCACGACCGGATGCGCTCGCCGGTGTCGCGTGCCGGATCGGTGGTCACGAAGACGACGTCGACCGGCACGTCGACCCGTTCGAGCGCCTGCGCGATGGTGGCCATGTGCACCGGGCACACGTCGGGGCAGTTGGTGTAGCCGAAGAACACCAGCGTGAGCTTGCCCGTCGTCTGCGACGTGAAGTCGTAGGGCTCGCCCTCGGTGTCGACCAGGGTGAACGAGGGTCGCTCGCGGGCGGGGTCGGGCAGCACCGTGCCGTGCCACGCAGAGGACGAGACGTCGTCGTCGCCGGACGACGTCCACATCAGCGCCCCGATGGCGATGGCGAGGAAGGCCAGCCCGCCGAGCGCGAACGCCACCAACGTCCAACGAGGAAGTGACGGAGGCGCGGGCGGCGGTGCCTGGGGAGCCGGCTCGGGGTCGATCGTGGTGGTCACGGCCCGACCATTGTCACCCACGAGCCCTCGTCTGCGCCCATCGGGCCCGGTCAGTGTGGCGCCTGCCACCATTCGAGGATCGGGTCGACGGGCACCTCGTCGAGCGCGTGGCCGCCTGGGTGCTCGATGAGCGAAACCGACACCCCGTGGCGTTCGAGCACCCGTTTGGCGCTGCGCGCCTGGGTGGCCGGCACGACCTCGTCGTCGTCGCCCTGGACCAGCAGCACCCGGCTCCCGTGGTCGGCGGCGGCGGCGAAGTCCCAGGTGATGTCGGGCTCGTCGGTGAGCCACGGCGCGATGGCGATGGTGGTGGCCGGTCGCCAACCGCTGGTCGCCCGGCAGGCCAAGGCGAGGGCGACGGCCGCGCCTTGGGAATAGCCGACGACCGTCACCGCCCGATCGTCGAGCGACGCGGTGCGGGCGGACGGCTCGATCAACTCGACGAGCGCATCGAGCGTGTCGGACAGCCGCGGTGCGCCCCCCGCCGCGTCGGTCGCGAACCAGGCCGGACCGTCATCGGTCTGCACCGGGCCCGACGGCACGATCAGCCCGACCCGAGCCGGCAGGGAGGGGGCCAGCGCCGCCGGCAGCCGGTCGGGGGCGTCGCCGTAGCCGTGCAGCAGCACGACCAACGCGTCGGCGCCATCGGGAACCGAGATCTCCGCGGGGAGTGGTGGTCGACGCAGGGGACCGACGTCAGATGCGGCCGATGGCCAAGCGCGCACCGGACCAGTAGTGGATGCTCTCGACGCGCACCGAGCGGCCGGCGCCGCGGTGCGTGCACCATCGAGCCGCCGCCGATGTAGAGGCCGACGTGGCTGGGATCGCCGTCGCCCTTGCCCCAGAAGAACACCAGGTCGCCGGGCTGGGCGTCGCCCACCGAGACCGGTCGGCTCATGGCCCACTGGCTGCCCGTGTAGTGGGGGAGGCTGCGGCCCGCCTGGGCCCAGGCCCACATGGTGAGCCCGGAGCAGTCGAACGAGTTGGGCCCACCTGCGGCCCACACGTAGGGCGAGCCGATGCGGCTCATGGCCGCCTCGACCGCGCCCGCAGCGCCCGGGCTGACGGCCGGCGGTGGGCCGACGTTGGTGACCGGTGCCGGTGCGGTGAGTCGCGGCGGCGCGGGTGCCGTGGGCACCGGCACGACGGCCCGGCCACTCGCGGCCGCTCCACGGCGGCCTCGGCAGCCTGCTGGCGAGCCTGCTCGGCCGCAGCCAGTTCGGCGGCCGCAGCCTGACGGGCCTGCTCCTCAGCGACGAGCTCGCGGACCTCACCGTCGAGGCGCGACTTGATGGCCGCCTGCTCCGCGACTGCCGCTGGCCGTGTCGTCGAGCATCGCCTCCACGCCGGCGTGGCGAGCCTGGAGCTCGGCCCTGGCGGCGGTCAGTTCCTCGCTCTGGTCGTCGGCTTTGCGTCGGGTGACCCGCAGCTGATCGACCAGGTCCTGGCGGTTGCCGGTGGTGACGTCGAGGTAGCCCTTCACCTTCGGGGCGTCGGCGGTGCTGCTGGTGAGCAGCGCGTCGAAGCCGTCGCCATCCCCGCCGCCGACGTAGGCCTCGACGGCGAAGCTGCGCAGCTCGGCCTGACGCTGGTCGACCTGGGCGCGGGCGTCGGCGGCTCGCTGCTCGGCCTCGGCGACGGCCCGCTCGACTTCGACCAGCTCACCCTTCGCCAGCTCGGCCTCGTCGCTCAGCTCGTGCGTCCGCGCCTCGAGATGAGCCAGTTGGGCGGAGACCCGCTGTGCCTCGGCCCGCTTGTCGGTGAGCTCGTCGGCGCCCGCCACACCCGGCAGCCCGATGGCGCCCACGAGCACCGAGGCGGCGACCAGGCCGACCGCGACCCGAAGTCTCCAGTGGACCATACGTGGCTGCATTGTTACGGAAGCTTTGCAGCGTGGCAGCGGTCGCGGAACGATCCCGGCCGCACAGCACCGTTTGGCCGCTCAGGCCGCTCAGGCCGCTCAGGCCGCTCAGGCCGCTCAGGCCGCTCAGGCCGGGGCGAGCTGGGCGGCGGCGGCCCACGCCTGGCGGATGCACGCCGGCAGGCCCAGCCCTTCGATGCCCGCGCCCACGGTCACCAGACCCGGACGGTCGGTCGCCAGCTGGGCCCGCCACTCGGCCACCCGGTCGAGGTGGCCGGGCCGGAACTGCGGGAGCGCGTCGAGCCAACGGGTGACGCGGATCGCCGACGGTCGACCGTCGAGCGCCATGGTGGTGCCGAGGTCGGCCAACAGGGCCTCGACCAGTTCGTCGTCGCCGAGCTCGAGGGCCCGTCGGTCGTCGGCCCGTCCGGCCGACGCCCGCAGGATGGCCGTGTCGCCGTCGTCGAGGTGTGCCCACTTGCTCGACGCCCACGAGCAGGCCGTGAGCACCAAGCCCTCCGGCTGGGCGACGAGGAAGCCGCTGCCGTCGAGATCGCGACCGATGGCCGCGCGGGGCACCGCCAGGGCCACCATCACGACCGAGGCGTAGTCGACCGCGGCCAGGCCGGAGGCGACGTCGGGCGCCAGGTGCTCGAGCAGGCGGGCGGTGACGAAGTCGGGGGTGGCCAGCACGACCGCATCGACGTCGAGCGTGCGGTCGCCGCCGTCAGCGTCGTCGCCGACGTGGAGCCGATAGCGCGCGCCATCAGCAGTGGTCGCCACCGAGCGGACGTCGGACCGCAGGTGGATGGCGATGCCGGCCTGGCGCGCCTGGGCGGCCAGCGTGTCGGTGAGGGTCTGCGTGCCGTTCGGCAAGCCGAAGAACACCGGGGCGTCGGGGTCGGTCGCGCTCGGACGCCTGCGCCCGCAGGCCGGCGATGAGGCTCGGCTGATCGCGAACCGCGGCGGCCAACTGCGGCGCGCCGGCTTCGACGCTCAGTTGGTCGGCGTCGCCCACGTTCACCCCGCTCAACAGGGGGGCCACCAAGCGCTCGAACACCTCGTCGCCCAAGCGCTCGCGCACGAGGTCGCCCACGGACCGGTCGGCGCGCAGCGGGTCGCCGCCCATCGTGAGGTCGGCCGCCGCCCGCTCGACCCCCGCGGGCGACACGACGCCAGACGCCGCCAGCACGTCGAGATCGGTGGGCACGCCGAGCACCGTGCCTGCGGGAAACGGGCGAAGTGCGCCGCGGCTGTAGACGTACGCGTGGCGTGATGCCGGGCTCACCAGGTGGTCGGCCAACCCGAGACGCCGGCACAGCTCGATGCCCTCCGGGACACGGGCGAGGAAGGCGTCGGCGCCGCAGTCGACCGGCCGACCGGCGAACCCGGTGGTGAGGATCTTGCCCCCGACCCGGTCGGACGCCTCGAAGACCTGGATGTCGGCGTCGGGGTCGAGCCGGGCCAACTCGACGGCCGCGGCCAGCCCGGTGATGCCCGCACCGACGACGGCGATCGAGTCGCCCGGCCATCAGGAGCGCGCCCGTTCGAGGACCAGGTCGGCCAGCGCGCCCATCACCTCGGGGTCGTCGTTGAGCGACCGGGTGCGGCGAACGCCAACCCGGCATCAGCGGCGACCTTCCGAGCCTCGATGTCGAGGTCGTACAGCACCTCGAGGTGATCGGCGGTGAAGCCCTGCGGGCACACCACCACCCCGTCGGAGCCCCGCCGGTGCCCGCCAGCTCGCGGATGACCTCGAGGATGTCGGGACCGCGCCAGGGCTCCGGCGTGCGCCCCGCGCTCTGCCAGCACAGCGCCCAGTCGGGCCACGGGCTCAGCCCGACGCGCGTCCGCCACGGCCTCGGCGCTGGCGCGCAGCTCGTCGGGATACGGATCGTCGGCCAGCACGCGCTCGGGCAAGGAGTGCGCCGTGAAGAGCACCTTGTGGTTCGCTGGCACCTCGCCGCGCGCCGTGGTGAGCGCGTCGGCGAGGAAGTCGACGTAGGCCGGCAGCAGGTGCCAGTGATCGATCGGGCGGTAGTCGACACCCCGTTCGGACGCGACCACGGCGGCTCGCTCGTGGTACTGGCCCACGCTGAAGCGCGAGAAGTGCGGCGCCAGCACCAGCCCGACCACGGTCGTGACGCCGCGCATCGGCGAGCGACGCCAGGCCGTCTTCGACGAAGGGCGCGGCGTGCTTCTGCCCGAGCGCCACGGGGACCGGCTCGCCGGTCCGCTCGCCGAGCGCTCGTTCGAGCGCGGCCCGCTGGGCCTCGGTGCGCTCGGCGAGCGGTGAGATCCCGCCGATGGCCGCGTAGCGAGCGGTCAACTCCGTCGAGCTGCTCGGTGGTGGGGGGTCGGCCGCGTCGGATGTGCGTGTAGTAGCCCTCGATGTCCTCGCGGCCGACGGGGGGTGCCGTAGGCCATCACCAGCAGGCCGAGCTCGCTCACTCGCCCCTCCGCTCCCCGCGGCGACCGTGCCCTCGGTGTGCACCAGGTCGACCACCCGCTCGAGGATGGCCGGGTCGGTCTCGGGCAGCACGCCGTGACCGAGGTTGAACACGTGACCGGGGTGTCCGGCGTTGCGGGCGAGCACGTCGCGCGCCTGGTCGGCCACCACCTCCCAGGGCGCGAGGCAGACGGCCGGGTCGAGGTTGCCCTGCAGCGCGATGCCCGCCGGCACCCGCGAGCGGGCCACATCGAGCGGCACCCGCCAGTCGACGCCCACCACGTCGGCGCCGGCGGCGGCCATGAGCCCGAGCAGCTCACCGGTGCCCACCCCGAAGTGGATGCGCGGCACGCCGAGATCGGCCACCGCCGCGAAGACCCGTTGTGTGTGCGGGCAGCACGAAGCGCTGGTAGTCGGGCGGCGACAGCGCCCCGGCCCAGCTGTCGAAGAGCTGCAACGCCGAGGCGCCCGCCTCGACCTGCGACCGCAGCGACACGATGGCCAGGTCGGCGAGCCGGTCCATGAGGGCGTCCCAGAGCGCCGGCTCGCCGTGCATGAGCGCCTTGGTGCGGCCGTAGGTGCGCGACGGTCGGCCCTCGATCAGGTAGGACGCCACGGTGAACGGCGCGCCGGCGAAGCCGATCAGCGGCACCGACAGCTCGTTGACGAGGATGGCGATGGTGTCGAGCACGTAGGGCGTGTCGAGCGGGGGCTCGAGATCGGCGGAGGCGGTCGAGATCGGCCGCGCTGCGGAACGGCTCGGCCACGACCGGCCCGGTGCCCGGGGCGACGTCGACGCCGAAGCCGATGGCGGCCACCGGCACCACGATGTCGGAGTAGAGGATGGCGGCATCGACGCCGTAGCGCCGCACCGGCTGCAGGGTGATCTCGGCCGCCAGCTCGGGATCTTGGCGATGGCGTCGAGGATGCTGCCCTCGCCTCGGATCTGGCGGTACTCGGGCAGCGACCGACCCGGCCTGGCGCATGAACCACACCGGCACACGGTCGTGGGGCTCGCTCCGGCACGCGGCGAGGAAGGGCGAGGCGTCGGGGGCGGCAGGCACGGGCGCCACGGTAACGCCCATGTCCTGTCGACCCCCCATCCCGGGGGCGCCCCGGCGGGCGAGACCCTCATCCTGTCGCCGTGGTCGTCGGTCACCTACCATGGCAGGTGCAAATCGACGAAGGAGCCCCTCACATGCAACGAATCGCCGCTCTGGCCGCCGCCCTACTCGGCTTGGCCTTGCTCCCCACCACCGCAGGAGCCGGCGTCGCCGGCACCGGCGCCGTCACGATCGTGCACGCCGCCACCTACGACGCGGGCCAGAGCCTCGAGGTCACGCTTTGCGTGGACGACGAGGTGGTCGACGGCACCTTCAACACCGGCGACAGCATCGGCCCGCTCGACCTCGAGCCCGGCACGTACAACGTCGAGATCTTCATCGGCGCCGATCAGGCCTGTGCACGGCGAGCCCGATATCCAGGCCGACCTCCCGGTCGCCGCTGGCGATGACATCACGGCGGCCGCCACGTGGCCGTCCACCGGCCCGACCATCGTCGTGTGGCCGAACGACAACGACTGCCTCGATGCCGGCCAGTCGAGGGTCACCGTGCGCCATGCGGCCGACAGTCAGGCGCAGCCGGTCGACGTGGTGGCAACCGTCGGGGGCACCGAGACCACGCTCGTCTCCGGGCTCGACGAGGGGGCTCAGGCCACTCTCGAGGTGCCGGCGGGGACGGTGGCCGAGAACGTCGAGATCCAGGTCGACGGTTCAGTGGCCGCTGCGCTCGGTGACCTCGGCCCGTTCGACGAGGGCACCCAATACGTGGTCTACGCCATCGGTGGCAACGACGGCGACATCGGCGCCTTCGTCAAGGTGATCGACGAGGAGCTCTGCGACGTGCCGGTCACCACGACAACGGTGGCGCCCACCACCACGGCAACAGCTGCGGCCACCGCGACCCCGCGGTTCACCGGCTGATCGACCCCTCTCTGAGTTGGCCTGCGACCCCCGCTTCGGCGGGGGTCGCCGCGTCTGGGCAACACTGGCGGCATGCGCCGATCGATCGATGACTACCCGTTCGACCCCGCGGACTACCCACCGCACTACGAGGACGACGAGCTCACCGCCATCTCGTGGGCGGTCGCCATCAGCGACGACTACGACGACGCCGAGCCCCGGGTGGTGCTCACCGTCGAGGAAGTGGGGCGGGCCGGCGCCGGGCTGGTTGCCCACCTGAGCCCTGCGATCGCCCGGCGGCTGCGGATCACGCTGCGCGACGGACTGCGGGAGATCGGCGAGGATCCCGGCACCTGACGCCGATTGCCGACTCACCGGGTTGTGTCTCGTTGGGTTGCAGGCTGAGAATCTTTCTCACTATTCTGGAAATCATTCCCGTTTCCAGAAGGTCGGAGGTTCTCGTGCTCGGTGGTCGTCGTGGTGTCGTGGTGGCCCTGCTCGCCTCGGTGGCGCTGCTGGCCGCCGCGTGCGGCTCGTCGTCCGACGACGGCGCGTCCCGACCGGAGGGCACGGATGGATCCCTGCCGACGGTGGTGGTGACCTACTCGGTGCTCGGCGCGGTGGTGTCGGATCTGCTCGGCGACGTCGCCGAGGTCGAGGTGCTGATGCCGAACGGCATCGATCCCCACGACTACCAGCCGTCGGCGAAGGACATCGAGAAGCTCGGCAACGCGGACCTGGTGGTGGCCAACGGCCTCGATCTCGAGGAGTCGCTGGCCGATGCCATCGAGTCGGCCGAGGCCGACGGCGTGCCCGTGTTCGAGGCCACCGACCACATCGAGGTGCGCGAGTTCGGTGACGGCGTGGAGCACACGGACGAGGAGGCTGGCGAGCACGCCGAGGAGGCAGGCGAGGAGCACGACCACGAGCACGAGGGTGACGACCCGCATTTCTGGGTCGACCCGGTGTCGATGAAGCAGGTCGTCGGCCGCGCTCGGTCCGGAGGCGTCGGCCGCGCTCGGGGTCGACCTCACCGAGGCCACCGCCGACCTCGAGGCCCGCCTCGACGATCTCGACGCCCAGACCGTCGACACGCTCGCGGTCATCCCGGCCGACCGGCGGCTGCTCGTGACCGGGCACGAGTCGATGGGCTACTTCGCCCGCCAGTACGACTTCGAGCTCGTCGGCGCCCTCATCCCGTCGACGACCTCGCAGTCGGCGCCGTCGGCCGCCGAACTGGCCGAGCTGCGTGAGCAGATCGAGGCCCTGTCGGTGCCGGTGATCTTCAACGAGATCGGCACCCCACCGGCGCTCTCGGAGGCCATCGCCTCGGAGACCGGCGTCGAGGTCATCGAGTTGGCCACCCACAACCTGCCCGACGACGGCTCCTACTTCACCTTCATCGACGACATCGCACAGGGAGTGGCGCAGGGCCTCTCGCCCAGCTAGGAAGCTCGGGTGCCTGCTGGGACGTTCGGGTGATGGACTGGTTCGTCGATCCGTTCACCGCGAACGAGTTCATGCAGCGGGCGCTGCTGGCGGGTGCGTTCGTGGCGGTGGCCTGCGCGGTCGTGGGCACCTTCGTGGTGTTGAGAGGCCTCGCCTTCATCGGTGACGCCCTCGCTCACGGCGTGCTGCCCGGCGTGGCCGCAGCGTTGCTGCTGGGATGGCCGGGGGTCGTCGGCGCCCTGGTTGGTGCGGCGGCGATGATCGGCGGGGTGAGCCTGGTGACCCGTCACTCCCGGCTGTCGTCGGACACCGCCATCGGTCTGCTCTTCGTCGGCATGCTGGCGCTCGGTGTCGTGATCGTGTCGCGCAGTCGCAGCTTCACCGGCGATCTGGTGAACATCCTCTTCGGTGAGCTGCTCGGCATCAGCGCCGACGATCTCTGGGTGCAGGGCGTGGCCACCGTGCTCGTGGTGCTGGTCGCGTTCGTGTGCGCCCGGCCGTTCCTGCTGTTGAGCGTCGATCCGGAGCTGGCCGACGTGTCGGGCTTCCGGTCGAGTCGCTATCACCTCGTGATGATGCTGCTCATCGCCGTCACCGTCGTGGTGTCGTTCCAGACCGTCGGCACCCTGCTCGTCTTCGGGATGCTCATCGCTCCTGCGGGCACTGCCGCGCTCGTCGCTCACCGGGTCGGGGTGATGGTCGGCTGGGCGATCGGGGTCGGGCTCGTGTCCGTCTACCTCGGGCTGTTGGCCAGCTACCACTGGAACATCGCCGGGCGGCGCGGCGGTGGTGTCTGTCCGCGGTCACCATCTTCTTCCTCGTCCTGGCCGGCCAGGGCGCCCGCCGGGCGTGGGGCCGGCGGCCAACCACCATGTCGGTGACGGGGGCCTCGGCGTGATCCCGACCGTCGCCCCCGCCGTCTCGGCCTCTCGTCTGGCCGTCGGCTACTCGGGACGCGCCGTGCTCGACGGCGTCGACCTCACCATCGAACCCGGACGTCTGGTCGCGCTCGTCGGCACCAACGGCTCGGGCAAGTCGACGCTGCTCAAGACGCTCGTGGGCCTGCTGCCGCCGATCTCGGGCGAGCTGTCGGTGCTCGGTGCCGAGGCCGGGCAGGCACCCGCCCGCGTCGCCTACGTCAGCCAGTTCCATCCCAACGCGTTCGTGTTGCCCCTGCGGGCCCGCGACGTGGTGCGCATGGGCCGGTTCGCCGATCACGGTTTGCTCGGTCGACTCGGCCCGGCTGACGACGCGCTGGTCGATGGTGCGCTCGAGCGCCTGGCCATCACCGATCTGGCCAAGCGGCCGCTGCGCGATCTGTCGGGCGGCCAGCAGCAGCGCACCTACCTGGCGCAGGCCCTCGCCCGTCAGGCCGACCTGCTCGTGCTCGACGAGCCCACGGCGGGCATCGACGCCCGAGGTCAGGAGGTCTACCAACAGGCTGTCCGCGACGAGCTGGCGAGGGGGGCCAGCGTGGTGGTGGCGACCCACGACATCGGCGAGGCGGCGCGGGCCGACCTCGTGCTGCTGTTGGCCGGTCGGGTGGTGGCCGCCGGCTCGCCCGAGCAGGTGCTCACCACCGAGCACCTGCTCGAGACCTTCGGTGTGAGCATCCGACAGTTGGAGGGCACGCTGGTGGTCACTGAGGAACCGCATGGCCACGAGCACGGCCACGGCCATGAGCATGGCCTGAGCTAATACCCAGGGGGGTATGCTGGCACCATGATCTTCGAGCAGCACTACCTCGACTGCCTCTCCCAGGCGTCGTATCTCATCGGTGACCAGACCACGGGTCGGGCCGTGGTGGTCGATCCCCGCCGGGACGTCGACGAGTACCTGCGCAGCGCGGCGGAGCACGGCCTGCGCATCGAGCTCGTGATCGAGACGCACTTCCACGCCGACTTCCTGTCGGGCCATCTCGAGCTGGCCGAGGCCACCGGCGCCACCATCGCCTACGGCGACCAGGCCGCCCCCGAGTTCCCGGCGCGGCTGTTGGCCGATGGCGAGCGCATCTCACTCGGCGACGTCGTGCTCGAGATCCGCTCGACGCCGGGGCACACGCCCGAGTCGATCAGCGTGGTGGTGTTCGAGCATGCCGACGACGCGGTGCCCTTCGGTGTCCTCACTGGCGACACGTTGTTCATCGGTGATGTCGGGCGGCCCGATCTGCTCACCTCTGTAGGCGTCACCGCCGAGGAGCTCGGCACCATGCTCTACCGATCAGTGCACGACAAGCTGCTCACCCTGCCTGACGACACCAAGGTGTTCCCCGGCCACGGCGCCGGCTCGGCATGCGGCAAGAGCCTCTCCACCGAGACGTCGTCCACCATCGGCGAGCAGCGCCGCACCAACTACGCGCTGGCGCCGATGGGCGTCGACGAGTTCGTGGCGGTGGTCACCGACGGACAGCCGAGCGCGCCCGGCTACTTCGCGTTCGACGCAGGCCTCAACAAGCGGGAGCGGCCGTTGCTCGACGAGCACGCCGAGGTCAGGTCACTCACCCTCGCCGAGGTCGACGCACTGCGCGACGAAGGCGCCACGATCATCGACACGCGCGACGCCGCCGAGTTCGCGGCCGGTCATCTGCGAGGCTCGGTCAACGTGGGCCTCGGCGGGCGGTTCGCCGAATACGTCGGCAGCATCGTCGACCCGACCACGCCGGTCGTGCTGGTCGTCGACCCCGACGGCGCGGTGGAGGCGAGGAACCGGCTGGCGCGCATCGGCTTCGACAACGTGGTCGGCCAGCTGGCCGATCCGTTGCGCACCTTCGTCGAGCACGACGAGGTGGTGGAGCGGAGCTCCCGCGTCAGCGCCGCCGACCTGGCGCAGCGACAGCGCGACGGCGTGCCGCTGCAGGTCGTCGACATCCGCAACGACGGTGAAGTCAGGCTCGGGACGATCGACGGTGCCGCGCACATCCCCTTGGCCGAGCTGCGCCGTCGCCTGAGCGAGCTCGATGCCGCCCGTCCCACCGTCGTGTTCTGCGCAGGCGGCTATCGCTCGAGCATCGCCGCCAGCCTGCTCGCGGCGGAGGGGTTCGACGACGTGAGCGATCTGCTCGGCGGCTACGCGGCCTACACCGCTCGCTGACCGCTTTCCGGCGGCCGGCGTGCCCCCCGCGGCGCGGGCGGCGTACGCCGCGACCCATCGGGGGTGCCGTCGGCCGGGAGCCCCCGGATAGCATGGACGATTCCCTGCGCCCCGCAGGGATGTCCTGTGCACGGCAGGTCGGTCCGAGGAGGCCCATGTCCGCACACCCCGAGCTCGAAGCGGAGCAGGCCTACATCGATCACGCGTATGCCTGCCTGGAGGCCACCCGCGTGGCCGCCAGCCGCATGACGAGCATGGTCGAGGTGGGTCAGGGCGGCACCGAGCAGGCGCGCTTCGAGCGCGACGTGATCTGGGACACGATGCTGCACCGGCTGGCCCAGCTCGACCTGGGCGCGGCGGCGCTGTGCTTCGGGCGCATCGACACGTCTGGGGCGGGCCACAACGGCGACAGCGAGGCCGCCACCTACTACATCGGCCGGGTGGCGGTGGCCGACGAGAGCCAGGAGCCGGTGATCGTCGACTGGCGGGCGCCCATCGCCGAGCCGTTCTACCGCGCCACCGGCCGCCAGCCCATGGGCCTGGCCCGCCGCCGTCACTTCGCCACCCGGGGTCGCCAGCTGCTCGGCATCGAGGACGAGCTGTTCGGCGACGCGCTCGCCTCACTCGGCATCGAGAGCGACGACGGCCCGGCCATCAGCGGCCACGGCGCCCTGCTGTCGCGCCCTCGAGACGGCGCGCACGGGCCGGCTCACCGACATCGTCGCCACCATCCAGGGCGAACAGGACGAGGTCATCCGGGCCGACATGCCGGGTGTGCTCGTCGTGCAGGGCGGCCCGGGCACCGGCAAGACCGTCGTCGCCCTGCACCGCGCCGCCTACCTGCTCTACACGCACCGCTTCCCGCTCGAAGGTCAGGGCGTGCTGGTCATCGGCCCCAACCGCCTGTTCCTCGGCTACATCGAACAGGTCCTGCCGTCGCTCGGCGAGGCCGGTGTCGAGCTGGCCGTGCTCGCCGATCTCGTGCCCGACGTGCACATCAACGCGTACGACCGGGGCCTCACGGCGCGGGTCAAGGGCGACCTGCGCATCGTGCCCGTGCTGCGCCGCGCCATCCGCAACCGAGAGCGCCCGCTGCGCTCCGATCTCGTCGTTCCCTACGGTCTGCAACGGTTGCGGCTCGGCGTGGGTGCCAGTCGGCGCATCGTCGACGAGGCGAGGCGGCGCTATCGCCGACACAACGCCGGGCGACGCTTCGTCGAGTCCGAGGTCTACGCGGCGTTGGCCGCGCAGCGGCCGGGGCGACATCGAGGCCTCCGAGGTGCGAGAGCGCCTGCGCTCCGACCCTGCGGTGCGCGAAGCGCTCGAGCGCATGTGGCCGGTGCTCACGCCGGCCCAGCTGTTGCACGATCTGTTCGGCTCGATGGCCCTGTTGCGCAACGCCGGCCGATCGATCCTGAGCGACGACGAGGTGGCCGCGCTGCATCGCCCGCGCGCCGACCAGATCGATCACGTGGTGTTCACCCACGACGACGCCCCACTGCTCGACGAGGCACGCGCGTTGCTCGGCGTGCGACCGCGACGTCGTCGCCCGGGCGAGCCTCGCGACGACGACGAGATCCGCACCTACGGCCACATCGTGGTCGACGAGGCGCAAGACCTGTCGCCGATGCAGCTGCGCATGCTCGAGCGCCGATCGCTCAACGGCTCGATGACCATCGTCGGCGACATCGCCCAGGCCACCGGCCAGTGGGCCCATGCCAACTGGGACGAGATCCTCGAGCACCTGCCCGACAAGCGACCGGCCCGCCGGGCCGAGCTCACGCTCGGCTACCGGTTGCCGGCGCCCAACATGGCGCTGGCGGCCCGGGTGCTGCGCGAGGCCGCCCCCGATCTGGCCCCGCCCCGGTCGATTCGCGACGACGGCACCACGCCGCGCATCCTGCGAGCGGGGTCGCCCGAAGCCCTGCTCGACCAGGTCGTCGAGGCCACCCGGGTCGAGCTGGTCGCGGTCGACCCCGGGCAGGTGGCGGTCATCTGCCCCCAGTCGCTGGTCGAGCGGGTCAGCGCGGCGCTCGACGATGCCGGCATCGACCACGGCCAGGCCACCCGCCACGGTCTCGACCAGCAGGTCACCGTCGTGCCCGTGGGCTTGGTGAAGGGCCTCGAGCTCGATGCCAGCGTGGTGGTCGAGCCGGCCGCCATCGTCGACGAAGAGGCCCAGGGGCTGCGCGCCCTCTACGTCGCCCTCACCCGGGCCACCAAGCGCCTGGCCCTCGTCCATCATCGCGAGCTGCCCCACGCCCTCCGCGAGTAGCGCCGTTGACATGTGACTAAATAGTCACCTATGGTGCGGACGTGGACGAGGTGTTCAAGGCGTTGGCCGACCCGACCCGGCGCAGCCTGCTCGACGAGCTGTTCCGTCAGGACGGCCAGACGCTGACGGCGCTGGCCGAGCACTTCTCGATGACCCGGTTCGGGGTGATGAAGCACCTGGCCCAGCTCGAAGAGGCCGGGCTCGTCGTCACCCGGCGCGGGGCCGGAGAAGTTGCACTTCTTGAACCCCGTGCCGATCCGCCTCGTCCACGACCGGTGGGTGAGCAAGTACGCCGAGCCCTGGACGGCCGCCCTGAGCGACCTCAAACACGAACTGGAGCGTTCCATGGAGAAGGTTTTCGAGATCTACATCCGCACGAGCCCCGAACGTCTCTGGGAGGCCATCACCGACAGCGAGATCCGGCGCAAGTACAACTTCGGCGCGGGCGTCACGTCGGACTGGACGCCGGGCTCGCGCCTCGAGATGGGCGTCGCCGACCGCGGGCTGCTGCTCGGCGAGGGCGAGGTGCTCGAGGTCGACCCGCCGCGGCGCCTGGTGCACACGTTGGTCGCGCTGTGGAGCGACGAGGTGAAGAGCGAGGGGCCGTCGCGGGTGACCTGGGAGATCGAGCAGGTCGCCGACTCGTGTCGGCTCACCGTCACCCACGATCAGCTGCGCGAGGGGGCCAACGACGAGCTCTTCGGCGGATGGCCGATGATCCTGTCGGGTCTCAAGACCTGGCTCGAGACCGGTGAGCTGCTCACCACGCCGGGGTCGCTGATGTACACCTGAGCCCCGGGCGCTCGGCCCGCTGGCTCCGTTCGGTGGCCCACCGGTAGCCTGTTAGGGATGGTGAACGTCACCGCCCCCCGACCGGCCGATGCCCCGCCTGGGCATGCGTCGGCCGGTGACGCCCATGCCGTGTCGGTGCGGGGTGTCACCAAGGCCTTCGGCTCGGCGGTGGTGCTCCGGGACGTGTCGGTCGAGGTGGCCGACGGGCGCATGCTGGCGCTGCTCGGCCCCAGCGGATGCGGTAAGACCACCCTGCTGCGCATCATCGCCGGGCTCGAGACGCCCGACGCCGGTGAGGTGCGGGTGGGCGGTCGGTTGCTCACCGGCGACGGGGTCGCCGTGCCGCCCGAACGGCGGCGCATCGGCATGGTCTTCCAGGACTGGGCGCTGTTCCCCCATCTCGACGTCGGCGCCAACGTGGCCTACGGCCTGCCGCGCGTCGGCCGCCAGGAGCGGGCCCGTCGGGTGGGCGAAGCGCTCGACATGGTGGGGCTCGCCGGACTCGAACGCCGGGCGCCGGGCACCCTCTCGGGTGGCCAGCAGCAGCGTGTGGCCCTCGCCCGCGCCATCGCTCCCCAGCCCGAGGTGCTGTTGCTCGACGAGCCCTTCTCGAACCTCGACTCGGCCCTGCGCGTGCAGGTGCGCACCGAGGTCCATCAGTTGCTCGTCGAGCTCGGCATCACCACGGTGTTCGTCACCCACGATCAGGAAGAGGCGTTCGTGCTCGGCGACGAGGTGGCCGTGATGCACGACGGCGAGGTCGTGCAGCAGGCGGCACCGGCCGACCTCTATCGCACCCCCGCCGATCGCTTCGTCGCCGCGTTCGTAGGCGATGCCAACCTTCTGCCGGGCTCGGCCGATGGCGCCATGGCCCACACCTCCATCGGCACCTTGCCGTTGGCGACAGCGGCCGAGGGCTTGGTCGACGTGCTGGTGCGACCCGAGGAGTGCAAGCTGCGCCCTGGCACCGAGGGCCAGATCGAGCTCATCGAGTTCTACGGTCACGACACCGTCTATGTGGTGCGGGTCGGCGGCGACCGCGACGGCCAGGGAGCGGTCGAGCTGCGGGTGCGCCAAGGTGCGGCGCCCGATTTCCGACGCGGTGACCGCGTCGACGTCGACTACGCCGGCGGCCCCACGTCGGCCTACCCGGCCGAGCTCACCGCCTGACCGAGGTCAGGCCAGGCTGCCGTCCCTGCCGCGGTACCGACGACCGCCGGAACCGGCGTTTGGTGGAAGGCGTCTCGGTAGCCTCGGCCGATGGCTCTCAGGATGGACAACGTCGGCATCGTCGTCGAGGACCTCACCGCCGCGGTCGACTTCTTCGGTGAGCTCGGCCTCGAGCTCGAAGGTCGAGGCATGATCGAGGGCGAGTGGGCAGGTCGCGTCACCGGCCCTGGGCGACCAACGGTCGAGATCGCCATGATGCGCACGCCGGACGGCCATGGCCGGCTCGAGCTCTCGCGCTTTCTCGCGCCGGAGGTGGTGGCCGATCACCGGAACGCCCCGGTGAACGCTCTGGGCTACCTCCGCGTGATGTTCGCCGTCGACGACATCGACGACACGGTCGGCCGGCTGGTCGAGCACGGTGCGCAGCTCGTCGGGGACGTGGTCCAGTACGAGACCTCGTACCGGCTCTGCTACGTCCGTGGGCCGAAGGGATTCTCATCGGCGCTCGCCCAGGAGCTCAGCTGACCCGATGTCCGCCGGCGCACATGCGTCGGGCGTCGAGATCACCGACTCGGTCGTCGGCGTAGTCGTGCCATGAGCGTCGCGCACGCGTGCGTACGACGGTCCATGCCGTGCTGACCGAGGCTCAAGGCAGCCGGCAGAAGAACGACGGCGCCCTCCGATGCTGCGCTGTTCGACCAGGCGTCTCGCCGCACTCCTCGCGCAGCACCGGCGCTGCCGACTCGGTCGATCTCGGCCTACGCCGCGTACGACGAGCGGCCGGTCGACGAGCCGACGAGTGGGCGACCTGGCGTCGTTTCGGGCGGCTGCTGGTGCACGGCCGACCGAGCCGCCCCGCCTGTCGCGGAGCTGTGGTGGTGTGAGCCGCCCGATATCCGTCGCCGGCCGTCGTCGTGCTCAGTCGCGAACGTCGGCGATCCCCCGCCTCGGTCGAGCCCTCATCGCCCCGTGCACGACGACGATCCGCCACCTGCCCAGTGAGGTGGTGCTCGAACCAAAGGTGGACCCGGTCCCGAAGGTCGGCGCGGTCAACCTCGACTCGGTGGAGAGTGTCTCGCTCGGCGTGCTGGTCACACCCGTCTCGGACGGCTCAGCGACGAACGGATGCGGAGGTCTGCAATGCTGCTCTCGGTCGCTGTCGACTGCCGATGACCCCGCGTTCAGCGGCACGCAGAACGCGGCGCAGCTGCGCTTGTCGTCCGGGTCGGTTTCGGCTGATCTCCGCCGGCGTGGCTTCAGACTGGTGACCAACGGTGAAGGAGACTCCGATGGCACCCAGGACAAGGCATCGACGCTGCGACCTGAGGCGACGACTGGAGCGGTCGTCAGCCACTGGTACGAGGCCCTCGAGAGCGCATCCGACCAGGTGAAGGCCTCGCTCGAGGACATTTGCGCGAAGGTCAAGCACGCTGCGTCGACGTCAGCGATGCAGTCGTCGGCAAGTAGCCGATCTTGCACCACCTCAGCGAGCAAGCGCGTGCGTGCGTCAGATGGCAATCCCGATGGCCCGCCGTGGTGGCGGTGGCCGCGGTCCTCATCGCAGTCACGCTCCAACCCGCCACGCCCGCACCCGGTGAGCGTCGCGCCCGAGGCGGCGGCGCCGTGACGGCCTCGGGACTGGTGGACCGGCAACCGAGTGGCGGGCAGCGCGACGTGCTTCATCAATCGGGAAGGTCGTTGTGGAGCAGTGCCCGACCGGCACAGCACTGGCAGGCGGCTGCAGCGCCTACACCATCGTCTACGCAGCTCTGTCCGGATCGTTCGGCGCCGAGTCGACCGGATGCTCCGCGAACCGTCGTAGACGATCATCGACTCACGGTCCAGGGCGCTTGTTTGATCGCCGGATCGACGTCGATGCGACCCGCCGGCGGAAGTCACGGTGGCGTGCAGTCGACCCGGCGGTCCCGCCGGTCAGGCCCACGGTCTCGTCTCCCCCAGTCGACCTCGTCGACGGTCAGACCGTCACCGTCAGCGGCATCGACTTCCCGTCCGCCCTATCCCGTCACCCCCGGTCGACATCGTCGTCCTGCAGTGCCCAACCGACGCCACCGGCCCGTCGGGCTGCATACCCAGCTCGTCGCCGTCAGCAGTCGTCACCACCGACCTCGCCGGCGCCTTCACGACCAGCCATCACCGTGTCCCGCAGTGGTGACCAGCCCGACCGGGACGTCGACTGCGCCGTTGCCGCTGGCGTGCGAGATCACCGTCGTGTACATCGGCGACGGCGGGACACCGGTCAGGACACCGATCCGGTTCCGCGAACCCACCCCGACCACGATCCCCAGCGTGATCGCCCTCCCGAGCTTCACCGGCTGACGGTCGTCCCCTCCAGGCGCACCGAACAATGTCCGGAATCGTATTGGCTGCCACGGAGTAGTAGCGCAACGCACGGGCGTCGAACACCTGTCCGGCGAAGCGCCACCTCTGCACGCCCCCGACATGCCGGTCGTAGCCGGCGTTGGGCATCGGTTTCGACGTTCCTGTACGCGGGTTGGGGACGGTGTGCGGCGCGCCGCTGGACCGGCGTTTGGTGGTCGTCGGTTTCCGACGCTGAGGACGCAGGTTGGGGGCAGCGGCCGGTGCCCTCGACGTGCCGGTCGGGGCACCCGATCGGGTTGGGTCGCAATCGTCAGCTGGTCAGGTCACGTTCTCGCACGACCAGGAACGCCATCGGCAGGCTGGCGAGCACGATCAGGGCGAGCGCTGGCGCGGCGGCCCGGCCGAAGAACGACTCGGCCGTGGCGTTCCACACCTGGGTGGCCAGCGTGCGATAGCCGGTGGGAGCCAGCAACAACGTGGCGGGCAGCTCTTTCATGCACGTGAGGAACACGAGCGCGAAGCCGGCCAGCACGCCGGGCCGGGCCAGCGGCAGCACGATGCGCCGCAGGGTGGTGAGCGGGCCCCGACCCAACAGGCGCGACGCCTCCTCGAGTGACGGGTTGATCTGTAGCAGCGACGAGCGGATCGAGCCGATTGCCTGGGGGAGGAACAGCACGACGTAGGCGAACACCAGCATGCTGAGCGTCTGATAGGCGTCGGGCACCACGCGTGCGCCGAAGAACACGAGCGACAACGCCACCACCACACCGGGCAGTGCGTGACCGGCCCAGCACGCGGCCTCGATCAGCCGCGAGCTGTGGGTGCGATGACGCACCGCCAGCCACGACACCGGCAGGGCGGCCAGCACGGCAGCGAGCGCGCCGAGCGCCGATGCCTTGAGCGAGTTGGCGGCCAGGTCGATCGTCAAGCGCATGGGCTCGCCTGCTTCGAGGCCGCGGACGAGCCAGTAGATGACGACCCCGACGGGGATCACAAGGGCGACGGCCACCAGCAACGAGGTGGCGAAGGTGGCCGGCCAACGCCACCTCCCGAGGCGAAGCATGCGACCCGCGCGCCCACCGCCGGCATGGAGGCGATGCAACGGCGTGCGGTTGCGCGATCGCAGCTCGGCGACCAGCACGATCGCGGTGATCGCCACCAGCATGAGTCCCAGCACGGCCGCCGCGGAGCGGTCGAGTGACGCGCGGTACTGCACGTAGATGGCGGTGGTGAACGAATCGAAGCGCAACAGCGAGACGGCGCCGAAGTCGCTGAGTGTGTAGAGCGCGACCAGCAGGCCGCCGGCGGTGATCGACGGCCGTAGCTGGGGGAGCACGACGTGGCGGAATGTCGACCAGGGACCGTGACCGAGGGTGCGGCTCACCTCCTCGGGGGTGGGGTCGAGCCGTCGGAGAGCGGCGCGCACCGTGAGCAGCACGTAGGGATAGGTGAACAGGCTCAGCACGAGCCACGCACCCCAGAAGCCGTAGATCGACGGGATGCGTTCGACGCCCAGCGGCTCGAGCCAACCCTGCACCATGCCGCGCGGGCCGAGGAAGGCGACGTACGCGAACCCGCCGACGTAGGTGGGCACCGCGAGCGGCAACGCGGTCACGATCGTGAAGAACCGCCGCGCCGGCAGGTTGGTGCGCACGGTCAGCCAGGCGAGTGGCACCCCGATGGCGATGGCGGTGGCGGTGACCGTGACGGCGAGCAGCAGCGTGTTGCGCAGCTGTTCGAGGGTGCGCGGCCGGGTGGCGATCTCCCAGACCTGCTCGAGGCCGAGCTCACGTGCGCGCATGAGCAGGTAGACGAGCGGCAGCAGGGCGGCGGCCGCCACCACCGCGCCGAGCGCGGTGAGCCAGAACGGCGCCCGCCGACCCGCCCGCCCGCGCGTCGACCGGGACGACCAGGTCGGGGCTGTCGGCCGGTGCGGACGGCAGGGAGGGAGCGGTCACCCCGCCAGTGTGCACCGGTGGAGACGGCTCACAAGATGCCGACTTCCTGCAGCAGCGCCAGCGTGCCCTCGAGGTCGGCGAGCTGATCGAGGTCGAGCTCGGGCACGGTGAGGGTGTCGAGGTCGGGCACGCCCTCGACCGTGGCCACGCCGTCGGCCAGCGGGATCTCGTAGGTCTCGGACGCGAAGTACTCCTGGGCCTCGGGCGACAGCAGGAACTCGACGAACGCGTTGGCGTCGTCCTGGTGCTCCGTGGTGTCGAGGACGCCGACGCCGGCGACGTTCACCAGCGCGCCCGGATCGCCGTCCGAATAGAACTTGTTGGCGGCAGGCGTCGACGGGTCCTCGGCGAGCGTGCGGAACAGGTAGTAGTGGTTGACCAGCCCGGCATCGATCTCGCCGTTGGCCACGGCCTCGACGATCGCCACGTTGTTCTCGTAGGCCTGCGTGCCGTTCGCCTCCATCGCCTCGAGCCACGCCTTCGCCCCCTCCTCGCCCTCGAGCACGCGCAACGCGGTGACGAACGCCTGGAACGACCCGTTGGTGGGCGCCCACCCGATGCGGCCGCTCCACTGCGGGTCGGTGAGGTCGAGCACCGAGTCGGGGAGCTCGTCCTCGGTGAGGGCGTCGGTGTTGTAGACGACCACCCGGGCCCGGGCCGACACGCCCACCCATTCACCCTCGGTCGAGCGGAACGCCGGCGCCACCTTGTCGAGGTACTCGGCGGGCAGCACCTCGAAGCGGCCGGCGGCCGACACGGCACCGAGCGCGCCGGCGTCCTGGGCGAAGAACACGTCGGCGGGCGAGTTGTCGCCCTCCTCGAGGATCTGGGCGGCCAGCTCGGCGGTGTCGCCGTAGCGCACGCTCACGTTGATGCCGGTCTGCTGCTCGAACATCTCGATCAGCGGGCCCACCAGCTCCTCGGACCGGCCTGAGTAGACGGTGAGCTCCCCGCCCTCGCCGCCGCCGGTGTCGTTCGAGGACTCACCGTCGTCGCTCGAGCCGCACGCGGCGGCGAACACGACCAGGGCGAGCAGTGCGGCGGCAAGGGCGGACCTGCGCATGAAAGTCTCCTGCATCGAAAGTGTAAGGGTGCCCTAACTTCAGCAGGGAGCGCAGGGCGGTGTCAAGCCGCAGCCCGCGCCGCGTCAGCCCGAAGATGCACCTGCGGGTGCCGAGTCAGCTGGTGACGAGGATGCGCTGGCTGGCGAAGGCGCCGATGCCGACGTGCTTGCCGTCGATCTCGACGGTGGTGGTGCCGTCGGGCGAGCTGGCGGTGATCGTGCCCGACATGCCGGGCTGCAGCGACGACTCCTCGAGGAAGTCGAGCAGTCCCGGCGTGAACTCGAGCTCTTCGGGGATGCGGGTGACGGTGAAGTGCGAGCCCACGCCCAGCTCGTTGAGCGAGACGGCGTCGGGTGGTTGGTAGTTGGAGCCGGGGATGGGGTTGCCGTGCGGGCAGGTGGTGGGATCGCCCAGCACCCGGATCATGGCCTGCTCGACCGGCTCGGAGATCACGTGCTCCCACTTGCCCGCCTCGACGTGGGCGTCGGCCCACGACAGGCCGAGGATGTCGGTGAGGAAGCGCTCGGCCAGCCGATGGCGGCGCACGACCTGCTCGGCCAGCTCCATGCCGTCGGTGGTCAGCCGGATGCTGCCCTTCTCGACGGCGACCAGGTTGGCGCCCTCGAGCCGCCGGATCATCTCGGACACCGCGGGGCGCGACACCTCGAGGCGCTCCGCGATGCGAGCCTGGATGACCGCCACGTCGTCTTCGCGCAGCTCGAAGATGGTCTCGCAGTACTCCTCGAAGGCGGGATGCCACTCGGGCGTGCGGTAGGAGGCCATAGGCCGAAGTGTAAACCTCGGCCTGTCGACTCGGTCGGTCCCGGGCGGTGAAGCTGTCGGTGGCCACCGGTACGGTGATCGGGTGGCCGAGCACCGGGTCGTCGACCGATTCTCGCCGCCGGTGCGCGAGTGGTTCACCACCACCTTCCCGGCACCCACCGCCGCGCAGGAGCAGGGCTGGCCACCCATCGCCGAGGGCGAGCACACGCTCATCCTCGCGCCCACCGGATCGGGCAAGACGCTCGCTGCGTTCCTCTCGGGCATCGATCGGCTGGTCACCGAGCCGCCCCCTGACGACAAGACGCGGCGCACCCGCCTGCTCTACATCTCGCCCCTCCGGGCCCTGGCGGTCGACGTCGAGAAGAACCTGCGGGCCCCCCTGCTCGGCATCGGCCTGGCGGCCGAGCGGCTCGGGTCGAGTACCCATCTGCCCACCGTGGCGATGCGCACCGGCGACACCCCCGCCGACGAGCGCCGCCGGATGCAACGCCATCCGCCCGACCTGCTCATCACCACCCCCGAGTCGCTCTACCTCCTGCTCACCTCGGCGGCGCGCGACACCCTGCGGGGGGTCGAAGCCGTCATCGTCGACGAGATCCACGCGCTGGCCCGCACCAAACGAGGCGCCCATCTGGCGTTGTCGCTCGAACGGCTCGACGAGATCACCGACGCACCCGTGCAGCGCATCGGCCTGTCGGCCACCCAGCGGCCGCTCGACGAGATCGCCCGCTTCCTCGGCGGCTACGACGACGATCGCCGACCTCGCCCGGTCACCATCGTCGACGCTGGCGTGCGCAAGCCGATGGAGATCGAGGTGGTGGTGCCCGTCGACGACATGGGCGCGCTCGGCGAGGTCATCGACGACCCGGTCGGTGGCCCGGCGGCGGCCGGGCCGGTGCGTAGCTCGATCTGGCCCTCGATCCATCCCCGGCTGCTCGAGCTGGTCGAGCAGCACCGCTCCACCATCATCTTCGTCAACGCCCGGCGGTTGGCCGAGCGACTGGCCACCCGGCTCAACGAACTGGCGATCGACGGCCTCAACCGTGCGGCCGAGGCCGAGGGCCGCCCGCCCCCTCCCTCCCACGAGCTGGTGAAGGCTCACCACGGGTCGCTGTCACGAGAGCGACGGCTCCAGATCGAAGACGAGCTCAAGCAGGGCACGCTCAAGGGCTTGGTGGCCACCAGCTCGCTCGAGCTCGGTATCGACATGGGCGCGGTCGACCTCGTCATCCAGGTCGAGTCACCGGGCGCGGTCTCCACCGGCCTGCAGCGCATCGGCCGTGCGGGCCACCAGGTGGGCGAGCCCAGCCGGGGCAAGATCTTTCCGAAGCACCGGGCCGATCTCGTCGAGGCCGCCGTCGTGGTCGACCGCATGCGCGACGGTCTCATCGAGTCGACTCGCTATCCCCGCAACCCGCTCGACGTGCTCGCCCAGCAGATCGTGGCGATGTGTGCACTCGACGAGTGGCCGGTGGCGCAGCTGGCCACGTTGGTGCGCCGCGCCGCCAACTTCGCCGAGCTCTCCGACGACGTGCTCACCAACGTGCTCGATCTGCTCTCGGGGCGCTATCCCTCCGACGAGTTCGGCGAGCTGCGGCCCCGACTCGTGTGGGATCGGGTGCACGAGGTGGTCCGCGGTCGTGCGGGCACGCAACGCCTGGCGGTCACCAGCGGAGGCACCATCCCCGACCGGGGGCTCTACGGGGTGTTCCTGCCCGACGGCACCCGCGTGGGCGAGCTCGACGAGGAGATGGTCTACGAGAGCCGCCCGGGCGAGACCTTCCTCCTCGGGGCCAGCACCTGGCGCATCGAAGACATCACCCCCGATCGGGTGGTGGTGGTGCCCGCTCCCGGCGAGCCAGGGAAGATGCCGTTCTGGCACGGCGACGGGCCCGGCCGCCCCATCGAGCTCGGCCAGGCGCTCGGCGCGTTCGTCCGCGAGCTGCGGGCCCAGCCCGCCGAGGCGGCGCTCGCCCGCCTGCACACCGATCTCGGCCTCGATCCGCTGGCCGCCAAGAACCTGCTCGGCTACCTCGACGAGCAAGCCGAGGCATCGGCCGGCGTGGTGCCCGACGACCGCACCGTCGTGGTCGAGCGCTTCCGTGACGAGATCGGCGACTGGCGGGTGTGCATCCTCACGCCGTTCGGGGCGCAGGTGCACGCGCCCTGGGCCATCGCCCTGCAGACCCGGCTGGCCGACCGCCACGGCATCGACGTCGAGCTCATGTGGAGCGACGACGGCATCGTGCTGCGGCTCCCCGATGCCACCGACACCATCCCGGTCGATGAGCTGCTGATCGACCCCGACGAGCTGAGCGACATCGTGGTGGCGCAACTGCCGTCCACCGCCATGTTCGCCTCGCGCTTTCGCGAGTGCGCGGCGCGCGCCCTGCTGCTGCCGAGACGGCGGCCCGATCGGCGCACGCCGCTGTGGCAGCAGCGCCAGCGCGCCGCCGACCTGCTCACCGTCGCGGCCAAGCACCCCGACTTCCCGATCCTGCTCGAGACGACACGCGAGTGCCTCAACGACGTCTTCGACCTGCCAGCGCTCCGCCAGGTGCTCACCGATCTCCGGTCGCGCCGCATACGGGTGGTGCCTGTCGACACTCCTCGAGCCTCTCCGTTCGCGCAGTCGCTGCTGTTCGGGTGGATCGCCGTCTACATGTACGAAGGCGACGCACCTTTGGCCGAACGGCGGGCCGCCGCGCTGGCGCTCGACCGCGATCTCCTGCGCGATCTGCTCGGCGCCGAAGAGTTGCGCGACCTGGTCGACCCCGTGGTGCTCGCCGATCTCGAGCTCGAGCTGCAGCGGTTGGCCGACGGTCGTCGCGCCCGCGACGCCGACGAGGTGCACGACCTGCTGCGCACGCTCGGGCCGCTGTCCCGGTGGGAGGTCGAAGCGCGCGTCGAGGCGTCTCCCGAACAGGTGGCCGGGTTCATCGACGGTCTGCTCGGTGAGCGCCGGGCCATCGAGGTCACGGTGGCCGGCGAGTCCCGCATCGCGGCGGCCGACGACGCCGCCCGGCTGCGCGATGCCCTCGGGGTGGCGCTGCCCATGGGTCTGCCGGCCGCCTACACCGACCCCGTTGCCACGCCGCTCGCCGACCTGGTGGCGCGGTTCGCGCGCACCCACGGTCCGTTCGTGGGCGCCCAGCTGGCCGGCCGCCTGGGTCTCTCCCTCGATCGGGTCGGGCCGGTCCTCGATGCCCTCGAGTCCGACGGCCGGCTCGTTCGCGGCGAGTTCCGGCCCGACGGCATCGAACGCGAGTGGTGCGACGCCGACGTGCTGCGCCAGCTCCGCAGGCGCTCGTTGGCGGCGCTGCGGCGCGAGGTCGAGCCGGTCGAGAGCTCCACGCTGGCCCGCTTCTTGCCGCGGTGGCAGGGGGTGGGCGTGCCCCGCCGGGGCATCGACGCGGTGGTCGAGGCCATCGGCGGTCTGCAGGGCACGGCCGTGCCGGCGTCGGTGCTCGAAGACGATGTGCTCGCCGCCCGGGTGGCCGGCTATCGACCAGCCGATCTCGATGCCCTCTGCACGGCTGGCGAGGTGGTGTGGGTCGGCGCCGGCCCCCTCGGCGCCTCCGACGGCCGCGTCCGCCTGTTGTTCCGCGACCAGGCCGGGCTGCTGGCGCCCGCGTTCAACGCCGCCGTCGAGCCACCGGAGGGCGAGGTCGAGCAGGCGCTCCGCGGGCACCTGGCCGATCGGGGCGCGTCGTTCTGGCCCGAGCTGGTGGCCGCCGCGCAGCAGGCCGGCCAGCCCTACGACGACGACACCGTGTCGGCCGCGCTCTGGGCCCTGGTCTGGTCGGGTGAGGTCACCAACGACTCGCTCGCCCCGCTGCGCGCCCTGGTGGGCGCCAAGCCCCGCAAGGCGGCATCGGCGCGCCGACCACGCGGGCTGCGCGCCCACGGTCGGCGTCCCGACCTGGGTCGACCTGCGGTCGGCTCCATCAGCCGGCTCGGCCCGCCGAGCGCCGCGGGCCGCTGGTCGCTGGTGGCGCCGATGCTCGAGCCCAGGCCGTCGCCCACCGAGGTGGCCCACGCACAGGCACGCCAGCTGCTCGAGCGTCACGGTGTGCTCACCCGCGAGGCGGTGTTGGCGGAAGGGGTCGACGGCGGGTTCGCGGCGGTCTATCCGGTGCTCAAGGCGCTCGAAGAGCGTGGTCATGTGCGGCGGGGCTACTTCGTGGCCGGGCTGGGGGCCGCCCAGTTCGCGTTGCCCGGCGCGGTCGACCGCCTGCGCGCCTGCCGCGACATCGGTCCCGACGATCTCGCCCCCCTCGTGTTGGCCGCCACCGACCCCGCCCAACCGTTCGGTGCCGCGCTGCCCTGGCCCGAGAGCCAGGGTCGGCCCGCCCGGCAGGCCGGGGCCCACCTCGTGACCGTCGGCGGCGAGCCCGTCGCCTATCTCGAGCGCGGCGGTCGCAGCCTCGCCACCTTCGCCGCGTCTGCCCACCATCCGCATTGGCCCGAGGCGCTCGTGTCGCTCGTGAAGGACGGTCGCTACCGCAAGCTCGAGATCGCCAAGATCGACGGTGAGCCCGCCGTCGAGTCGCCCATCGCGGAGCAGCTCCGTCACCTGGGCTTCGTCGACGGTTACCGCGGCCTCACGTTGCGCGCGTAGCACGCGCCCCCGACACTGGGCCGGTGCCCGAGGGCGACACGATTCACCGCACGGCGGCGCGCCTGCGACCGGCGCTCGTCGGCCGGGCGCTCGTCCGCTTCGATGCGCCGCGCGTCCGTCGGCCCCATCCACGACCGGGCACGGTGATCGAGTCGGTCGAGGCCAAGGGCAAGCATCTGCTCGTCGGCTTCGGCGACGGTCGGGTGCTGCAGACCCACCTCGGCATGTCGGGCAGCTGGCACCTCTATGCCATCGGCGAGCGCTGGCGCCGACCGGCGCACCTGGCGAGGGTGGTCATCGAGGTCGAGGGCTGGGTGGCGGTGTGCTTCAGCGCGCCGACCGTGCGCTTGGACATCAGTGGCCGGGCCACCGAGCACCTCGGCCCCGACCTCTGCCGCCCCGCCCCCGATATCGCCGAGTGCCTGCGGCGGATCGACCGGCTCGTCCTGCCCGACACCGAGGTGGCCGACGTGCTGCTCGACCAGCGCATCTGTTGTGGGGTGGGCAACGTCTACAAGAGCGAGGTGTGCTTCGCGCTCGGCCTGCACCCCCTCACACCCGTGGGCGAACTCGACCACGTGATGCTCGAGCGCCTGGTCGACACCGCCTCGCGGCTGCTCCAGGCGAACCTCGGTGCCGGTCCCCGCACCACCGCGCCCGGTCCGCCCGGCACGCTGGCGGTCTACGGGCGGTGGCGCCGACCCTGCCGACACTGCGGCTCGCCGGTGCAGATGCAGCGCACCGGTGAGCACCGGCGCAGCACCTATTGGTGCCCTCGTTGCCAACCCCCTGGTGCGGGACTCCGGTCGAGGTAAAGGCCGACGGCGAGGTGGTTACCGGGCCACCGCGGGCATGATGGATCGATGGGCGCCCGTCCGCATGTGGTGATCGTCGGAGCCGGCTTCGGCGGGCTCAATGCCGCCAAACGACTCGAGCGCGAGGCCGTCGACGTCACCTTGATCGATCGCCACAACTACCACCAGTTCCTGCCGTTGCTCTACCAAGTGGCCTCGGCCGGCTTGAACCCGGCCGATGTCGGCTATCCGGTGCGGGCCTCGTTCCGGCGCCAGCAGCGCGTGTTCTTCCGGAAGTCGGAGGTGGTGGGCGTCGATTGGGAGCGCAAACAGGTCGCGCTGCGCGACGAGCCAGCGGTCGACTTCGACTACCTCATCGTGGCGGCCGGGTCGACCGCCAACTACTTCGGCGTCGACGGCGCCGACGAGTTCTCGTTCCCGCTCTACACGCTCGAAGACGCGGTGCGACTCCGCAACCACCTGTTGAGCCTGTTCGAGGCAGCCGACTCGATGCCCTCGTTGGTGCCCGAAGGGGTGCTCAACATCGTGGTGGTGGGCGGCGGTCCCACGGGGGTCGAGATGGCCGGCGCCATGGCCGAGCTGGTCGACAAGGTGCTCGCCCAGGACTTCCACGACCTCGACGTCCACCGGAGTCGCATCATCCTGCTGGAACAGGCCGACCACCTCTTGACGGCGTTCAGCAACGGGTCTCAGCGTTACGCGCGCAAGGTGCTCGAGGCGCGGGGCGTCGAGGTGCGCACCGGCGAGGTGGTCGAATCGGTGACCGTCGATTCGGTGCGGCTGGCGTCGGGTGAGGTGATTCCGACGCGCTGTCTCGTGTGGGCGGCGGGTGTGCGCGCCGGCGGCATCGCCGACACTCTGAAGGTGGCGCAGGGTCGGGGCGGGCGCATCGCGGTCAACGGCGACCTTTCCATACCCGGGCATCCCAATGCTTTCGCCATCGGCGACGTGGCCGACATCGACGACGGGTCCGGCGGCCGCTTGCCGCAGCTGTCGCAGGTGGCGATCCAGACCGGGAAGCACGCCGCCGACCAGATCCTCGCCACCATCGCTCGCCAACCTCGCCGCGACTTCCACTACGTCGACAAGGGGATCATGGCCACCATCGGCCGGCGGGCCGCGGTGGCCGAGTTGGCGGGCGGCATCAAGCTCACGGGGCCGATCGCGTGGATGGCTTGGTTGGGGTTGCACCTCGTCTACCTCCTCGGCGTGCGCAACCGGTTCTCGGTCTTCGTCAACTGGGCGTGGAACTACCTCACCTGGGATCGGGGGCCGCGCCTCATCCTGCGGCCCGAGGTGCTGCCTCACGCGCCCCACCCGATCTCCGACGGCGTCGGGCTGACTACGCTCGCCCCCCGAGCAGCAGACAATGCTGACGACCCGGCCGACGTCGGAGTGAGCGACCCAGGAGCCACCAGTGCCGACCCCTGATCAGATCCGTGCGACCATCGATCGCTACACCGAGTGCATGAGCGCCAACGACAAGCAGGGTTGGCTCGATCTGTTCGCTCCCGATGCCACGGTCGAGGATCCGGTGGGCACCGACGTGCGGCGCGGGGTCGACCAGATCTCGGAGTTCTGGGACATCGTGCACCAGCTCTCGGAGTCGATCCTGCTCGTGCGCACTGGCCCGGTGCGGGTGGCCGGTGCGGAGGCCGCGTTCCCGATGCAGGCGGTGAACGACCTCGGCGGCACCAAGATGGCCGTCGACATCATCGACGTGATGACCTTCGACGACGACGGCCGCATCACCACCATGCGCGCCTTCTGGGACGCCGCCGAGATGCACCCCTACGAGGCCTGAGGCCTCACGTACCCGAGGCCTCCCAACGACGCCTCCTACGTGAGGATCGCCTTCATGGTTCCAGCAACGCCTGGTCGCGACGGGCCCGGCGGGCCTTGTGGAGCGCCGACGCGACCAGCAGGTTGACGACCCGTTCGTGGCACCGTCAGCCGTGCGGCCAACTCTGCGGCGCCCAGTCCGTCGGCAAGGGCCCGCACCACGGCCACCTCGTCGTCGCTGAAGGTCGCGAGCGACTCCGGGATAGGCGCCGTCGAGCCGTCGAGCAGCGCGCCGAGCGCCGCTGCCCAGCCGGGCGTGACGAGCGCTTCGCCGCGAGCGGCCCGGCGCACGACGTCGACCGCTCGCTGGTCGAGGTCGTCGTCGAACACGAGCCCGATGGCCCCGGATGCGACGAAGCGCGCTCCGGTGTCGGTGTTGTCGGTGTCGGTCACGATGACGCTGCGGATGGCGGGCAGCAGGTCGGCGATCGAGGCGGAGAGAGCGAAGGCATCGGTGCCGGCGGGAGGCTCGAGTCGGCTGTCGTCGAGTCGGCAGTCGATCACGAGCACGTCGGGCACCAGGGTCGTTGCGAGGTCACCTGCGGCCTGGAGCGAGCCACCGTCGCCGACCAGCTCGAGGTCGTCGGGTTGGCCGAGCACGCCGGCGAGAGTCGCTCGACGACCTACATCGGTGTGGGCGACCACGACCGTCGTGCGGTCGGGTGCGGGCGGCACGTCGTGATCCGGCATGGGGTCTCCGTCGATCAGGCCCGGCCGAGCACCCGCTCGACCCGCAGCTCGATCGCGACGCGGTCGTCGCGATCGCCGGGTTGGCGATAGCGGTTGGCGTAGCGTCGCACGGCCTCGTCGATCCGGCGCGGATCGCGGGTCACCGCCGCCCGCCCTTCGAGCGTGAGCCAGCGTCCGCCGTCGACCTGGCAGATCGCGGCAGGCCCACCGTCGCTCGCGTCGAGGTTGCGCACCTTGCGGCTCGAAGCGAACGTGATCACCCGAGCCAGCTGCTCGTCGTCATCCCAGGTGAAGCCGACCGCCACCACATGAGGCGTGCCGTTCGGGCGCAACGTGGTCAACGTGGCCAGGTGACGTTCCTGGAGGAACAGGCGGACGCCATCGGGCAGCGCCGCAGGATCGAGTCGGGGACCATTGGTGGGGGTCGACACCCCCCGATCCTACGGGTCGCCAGGCGCCTCGCCTGGCGCTGGTCCACGGGTCGCCAGGCGCCTCGCCTGGCGCTGACCCATGGGCGCCCGTCCCTGCCGGGCGCTGTGGCATCGCCCGTATGCTGCTGGGATGGCCTGTCCAACGTGCGGAACGGTCGTCGACGACGGCGCCCGCTTCTGTTCGTCGTGCGGCCATTCCTTGCTGGCGCGAGGCGACGAGCGGCGGGTGGCCACCGTGTTGTTCGCCGATCTGGTGGGCTTCACCAGCCTCTCCGAGCATCGCGACCCCGAACAGGTGAAGAACCTGGTCGACTCGTGCTTCGAGCGGCTGGTGCACGACATCAACCAGTTCGGGGGCAAGGTCGACAAGATCATCGGCGACGCCATCCTCGCCCTCTTCGGTGCGCCGGTCGCCCATGAGGACGATGCCGAGCGGGCGGTGCGGGCGGCGCTGCGCATGCAGCAGACGGTGGCTGCGTACCGCGACGCCACCGGCGCCGGGGTGCAACTGCGCATCGGGGTCAACACCGGCGAGGTCCTGGTCGGGTCGTTGCGTGCCGGCGGCGACTACACGGCCATGGGCGACGCGGTGAACATCGCCCAGCGCCTCCAGTCGACCGCCCGGCCGGGCGCGGTCATCGTGGGCGGCCCCACCCATGCGGCCACCCAGTTCGTGATCGACTACCGGGCCATCGGCTCGGTCGAGGTGCGGGGCCGTGACGAGCCCATCGACACCTACGAGGCGCTTGCGCCGCTGCTGCCGCCGGGCTATCGACCGCGCCGCATCGTCACCCCGCTGGTCGGCCGCGAGGCCGAGCTCGGCATCCTGGCGCACGCGGTCGATGCCGCCGCCACTCGCCGCCGCGCCCACCTGGTGCTGCTGTTCGGCGAGGCGGGCGTGGGCAAGTCGCGACTGGCCGAGGAGGTCGCCGAGCGGGCCCGTCTCGGCCAGCGCGCCGCGGTGTTCGAGGGTCGCTGTGTGCCCTACGGAGAAGCCAACGTGTGGTGGCCGGTGGCCGAGGCGTTGCGGCAGGCCTGCGCGGTCGCCGCCGACGATCCCCTGCACACGGCCACCGACCTCTGTCGCGAAGCGGTGGCGAGGGCGGTCGACGAGCCGGTCGACTCGGCTGAGGTGATCCGCATCGCCAACGGGCTGCTCTACCTGATGGGCTACGAGGTACCGCTTCGCGAGATCGACGCCCAACGCGCCCGCGAAGAGGCGGTGCGCTCAGTGCTGGCCTTCGTCGAAGGTTCGGCGCGCAGCCGGCCCGTCGTGGTGGTGCTCTCCGATCTGCACTGGGCCGACGACGTCGTCCTCGAACTGCTCGAGGCGGTGCTCGACCGGCTCAACCGCAGTCCGGTCATCGTCGTGGCCACCGCCCGACACGAGTTGCACGAGCGGTGGTCGGTGAAGGCAGGCCGGCACAACCAGGTCGTCGTCAACCTCGACCCGCTCGATCGGGCGGCGTCGGCCGCCCTGCTCGACGCGTTGGCCGAGTCCGAGCTGCCCGCCGAGCTGCGCGACACCCTGCTCGACCGCAGCGGGGGCAACCCCTTCTACCTCGAAGAGCTGGTGACCCTGGTTGCGTCGTCCGATCTGGCTGCCGACGAGCTCGTCAGCGAGCGCGGCGTGTCGTTCGATCTGCCCGACACCTTGCGCGGGCTGGTGGCGGCGCGCATCGACGGTCTGTCCGGTCGCGAGCGGGCCACCCTCGAGGATGCGGCGGTGTGGGGTCGCAGCGGACCGATCGCGGCCCTCGAGCGCATGTGCGAGGAGATCCACGGCGGCCTGCTCGGCGAGGTGCTCGACGGGCTGGTCGACAAGGAGGTGCTGCTGGTCGACGGCGCCCGGTGGTCGTTCCGCTCCGATCTGGTGCGAGAGGTGGCCTACAACACTCTCACCAAGGCCGACCGCGCCCGCCGCCATCACGGCATCGCCGCCTACCTCGAGAAGACGGTGTCCGATCGTCACGAGGCGAGCGAGCGCACGGTCGACGTGGTCGCCTATCACTTCGCGGCCGCGGCGGGCATCGTGGCCGAGCTCGGCCCGATCACGTTCATCCCTCCGACGGTGAACGACTCCGCCCTCGACTGGCTCGACGAAGCCGCCCGGCGCGCCGAGGTCGCCCACGTGCTGCCGGTCGCGCAGCGCCTCGTGTCGCAGGCCATCGAGCTGCTCGGCGAGCCCGGGGGACCACGCGACGACCCGACCCGTCGGGTGCGTCTGCACCTGTCGCGCGCGCACGCGCCTCGGCGGGCCTGCGGCTGCTCGACGAGGCGCTGGGCGACCTCGAGGTCGCGACCGCGCTCGCCGAATCGGGTCACGACACCGACGGTGTCGCGGACGCGCTGTTGGTCAGAGGCGACATCGAGCAGAAGCTGGGCGACCTCGACCAGGCCGTGGCCACGTTGGCTGAAGCACAACGCACGTTCGCCGAGCTCGGCGACGTGCAGGGCACGGCCGAGGCGCTGCGCTTCCGGGGCATGACCGAGATCTTCCGAGGTGAGAACGCGCAGGCCGAGCAGTGCATCTCCGCGGCCCTCGACGCCTACCGATCGTTGGGCGACCGGCGCGGTGAGGCCTGGGCGCTGCAGAACCTGGCGTGGATCTCCTACATCGAAGGTCGAGCCACCACAGCAGCCGAACGGCTCACCGAGTCGGCCGCGCTGTTCACCGCGCTCGGCGATCGAGGCGGGCTGAGCTGGGCCAACGGGCTGCTCGCCTTCGTCCGCTTCCATCAGGGCGACTTCGCCGAAGCCGAGGAGTTGGGCGCCCAGGTGCTGAGCGAGGCCTGCGACCGCGGCGATCGGTGGGGCGAGGGCATGATGCTCGTGCTCACCTCATCGGTGCGGCTCTGGTCGGGTCGGGCCGACGCGGCGATCGGGCCGGCGGCCGATGCCGTCGAGGCCTTCCGATCCATCGCCGATCAGCAGGGGCTGGCCCAGGCGGCGGCCGGGTACGGTCGCAGCCTGGTCACCGCCGGTCGGGTGTCGGAGGGCTTCGACGTCTTCGAGGACTCCGTCGCGCACTTCGAGCACATCGGCAACGACAAGCTCAAGGCGTCGGTGGTGGCCCTGTCGGCCAGCGCGGCCACCCAGATCGGCGATCCCGAGCTGGCATTGGCCATCCTCGCCCCGTTGGGTGCGACGGGGCGAGGACAGTACGGCATCGGTCTCATCGAGAGCTCCGTGGCCGAGGGCTTGGCCCGCCTGCAGCTGGGCGAGCTCGACGAGGCACTGGCCATCCTTGAGCCGGCCGCGGCCGACCATGGCGAAGGCCCGTCGACGTTCGCCGTGTAGCTCGTTGGCCCTTGCGCAGGCGGCTGCGGGCCGCAGGGACGCGGTCGAGTCGCTCGCGACCGCGGTCGCCCTCAGCGAGCGGGCCACGTACCTCGACCGGGCCGGCGCACAGCTCGCGCTCCACTTGGTGCGGGCGCGCCGAGCGCGACGAGCTCGCGGTCGAGGGCCTCACCGACCTGGTGGCCATGCTCGATGCCACCGACGATCGCGTCGGCCAAGCGGTGGTCCGCCTGGCCGAGGCGATGGTGCTCGATTGGCTGGGCCTGCCCACCGCCGAGCTGGCGCGCGACGCGGCCGATGCGCGCCTCGACCAGCTGGGGATCCGAGCTGAGGGATGGAGCCGGCTCTGCCGGCAGGTGCTGAGCGGCGACCAGGCCGCCACCCAGCACCCGGTGGGCTGAGCGTCAGCGATTGGCCCAGCCGGCGTCAGCGGTTCGCCCGGCCGGCGTCAGCGATTGGGCTGCGGGGTGACGCGGAGGTAGGGCTTCAGCACGGTGAAGCCCTTGGGGAACAGCTCCTTGGCCTCCTCGTCGGAGAGCGCGGGCACGACGATGACGTCGTCGCCGTCGGTCCAGTTGGCGGGCGTGGCCACCTTGTAGCCGTCGGTGAGCTGCAGCGAGTCGATGACGCGGAGGATCTCGTCGAAGTTGCGACCGGTGCTGGCCGGGTAGGTGAGCGTGAGGCTGCACCTTGTTGTCGGGATCGATCACGAAGACCGAACGCACCGTGAGGGTGTCGTTGGCGTTCGGGTGGATCATGTCGTAGAGGTCGGAGACCTTGCGGTCGGCGTCGGCGATCATCGGGAAGTTGGGCGCCGTGGCCCTGTGTCTCGGCGATGTCCTTGCTCCACTCGCCGTGCGAGTCGAGCGCATCGACGCTCAGGCCGATGACCTTCACGTTGCGCTTGTCGAACTCGGGCTTGATGCCGGCGACGAAACCCAGCTCGGTGGTGCACACCGGCGTGAAGTCCTTCGGGTGCGAGAACAGCACCGCCCAGCTGTCGCCCTTCCACTCGTAGAAGTCGATCGGTCCTTCGGTGGTGTCTGCCTGGAAGTTGGGGGCGAGGTCCCCGAGTCGAATGGCCATGGAGCGGCTCCTTGGTGCGGATCGGTCTGGGCGATCGGTGCTGGTTTCCGCCAGCCTACGCGGATCCGCGAGAAAGTTGACAAGACCAGTCGGGTTTAGGTCTAGCGGTGGAACCGCACCCCAAAACGACCGAGAGGGCCCTCGAGGGGCCCTCTCGGGAGACCTTGCGGCACGGGGGGACATGCCTGCAGGCCTGATATGGGCTCATCGGGGGGGTGCCGATGGCCCAGGGGGATCCGTCAGGCAGCAGCCTTGTCGGCAGCCTTCTCCGCGGCCTTCTTGGCGGCGGACACCGGCTTGGCCGGCTTGGTGACCTTGTCGGTGACCGGCTCGACCGCGTCGAGCACGGCGATCACGAAGTCGTGGGAGACCTTGAGCATCCGGTTGGCGAAGTCGAACTGGTTGTCGACCAGCTCACGGGCGGTGGGGAGCTTGTCGGCGATCTTGTCGGTCGGGAACTCGGGGATGCGCTCCTCGACGGTGTCGACGGCCTTGCGGACGGAGTCGACGACGGGGTCCTGGAACGAGGTGACGGTCTCGACGACCTTGTCCTGGATCTCGGTCAGGCGCTCGATGACTGGGCTGGACATGGGGGGCCTCCGTAGGGGCGTTGGGGGAGGATCGGGAGCGAGCGTCGTCTTCGCTTCTTTTCTTGGGGGGGGGGTGCTCGCTGGCCTGACCGCTGCGCTAAGTAAACCAAGCACCGATTGGTTCGTCAACCTCCTGCTCGCGATCGCGAGCGTGAAGGTGGTCACAGCGGGCGCAGCGCCGCACCCAGTGCTCGACGGCGCTGCAGCCAGCGCGGCCGCTCGAGCGCTTCAGTCGGTGCGGGCGTTCGAGCCGAGGTAGCTGCGGTAGACCTCGAGCAGGGCGCGGCGCTGGTCGTCGGTGAGGCGCTCGTCGGCCAGGATCGCCCGTTCGGTGGCGGCGGTGCGGTCGCCGTCCTCGTCCGAGAGCAGGCCGGCTCGGGCCAACAGGGCATCGACGGGCACGTTGAGCGCACCGGCGATCGACTTGAGCACCCGCATCGACGGCTCGTGCAGCCCTCGTTCGAGCTGGCTCAGGTAGGGGTTCGAGACGTTGGTGCGAGCGGCCAGGTCGCGCAGCGACAGCTGGGCCTGCAGGCGCTGGGCGCGGATGAACTGGCCGAGGGCCTCGAGTTGCTCGCGTAGAGCGTCGTCGGCAGCTGCCATCGTGCGGACGCTACCCGCCGGGCCTACCCGTCGGGCGCCGGCTCGCCGAAACCCCGATCGACCCCGTCGGCGATCCACGCACCGAGCGCCAACGACGCGGTGGCCGCGGGTGACGGGGCGTTGAGCACGTGCACCGTGCGAGCGGTGGTGTCGATGGCGAAGTCGTCCACGAGGGTTCCGTCCGAGGCGACGGCCTGGGCCCGGACGCCGGCATGGGTGCACGGCACGAGGTCGTCGGGCTCGATCTCGGGGACGAGGCGGCGCACGTCGGCCAGCGCTCGAGACGGGCTGGCCGACCGGCTGATCTCGCGCGCGCCCGGTGCGCCAGTAGCGCCGGGCGAGTCGCCAGACCGACCGGTCGGTGGCCAGCCGGGCCAGTTGTCGGGCCGACACGTCGCCGCGCCGATAGCCCTCGCGAGCGAGAGCGAGCACGGCATTCGGGCCCACGTGAACGCGACCGTCGATGCCGCGGGTGAGGTGGACGCCGAGGAACGGGAACCTCGGGTCGGGCACCGGATAGATGAGGTGTCGCACCAGGTAGCTGCGCTCGTCCACCAGCGTGGCGTACTCGCCGCGGAACGGCACGATGCGGACCGACGGCGTGAGGCCGGTTCGCCGGGCGATCAGGTCGCCGTGCAACCCGCCGCAGTTCACGACGCGTGCCGCGTGCACCACGCCATCCGTCGTGTCGACCACGACCTCGGTGGAGTCCTCGCGCAACGCCACCACTTCACGGCCGAGGCTCATGCGCACACCCGCGCCCACGAGGTCGTCGACCAGGCGTTCGCAGACCTCACCGAAGTCGATCACCCCGGTGGCCGGCACGAAGAGGGCGGCCAGGCCATCGGCGTGGGGCTCGTGCTCGGCGAGGCCGGCTCGGTCGAGTGGTGTGACGTCGAGCCCGTTCGCGATCGCTCGCTCGCGCAGGGTGGCGAGGGCGGCGAGCTCGTTGGGATGGGTCGCCACGATGACCTTCCCGCATCGCTCGAAGGGCACCCCCTTCGCGGCGCAGTAGGCCTCGAGCTGCTCGCGGCCCGATCCGCAGAGCCGGGCCTTCTGCGATCCGGGCCGGTAGTAGATGCCCGAATGCAGCACCCCGGAGTTGTGACCGCTCTGATGTCGCGCCGGCGCCGGCTCCTTGTCGATGACGGTGACTCGCCGGTCGGGATGGCGCGCGGTCAGCGCTCGCGCGGTCGCCAGGCCGAGGATGCCGGCCCCGATGACCACCACATCGGTGCGCTCAGTGCGGGACGTAGCGGTCACGCGAGTCTGCGATCTCCTTCCATGCCGCGTCGCGCCCTTCCCAGTCGCCGATCGTCGAGTACTTGCCTGGCTCGAGGTCCTTGTAGATCGCGAAGAAGTGCTTGATCTCGGCGAGCAGATCGACACCGAGGTCGCCGATGTCGGTCACTTTGCGAAAGCGCGGCTCGTTGGGTTCGACGCAGATGATCTTGGCGTCGCGGCCCTTTTCGTCCTGCATCCACAGCACTCCCACGGGTCGGGCACCCACCACGCAGCCGGGGAACGTCGGGTCTTCGAGCAGCACGAGGGCATCGAGCGGGTCGTCGTCCTCGGCGAGCGTGTCGGGCACGTAGCCGTAGTCGGTCGGATAGACGGTGGCCGAGAACAGACGACGATCGAGGCGGATGCGGCCCGATTGGTGGTCCATCTCGTACTTGTTGCGGCTCCCCTTCGGGATCTCGATCACCACGTCGATGAGGTCGTCGTCGTTCTTCACGGGGGCATTCTGGCCCCACCTGGCGGGATTCGGGCGCCACAATCGAGCGTCGGGCAGAGGCGCGGTCCATGCTGATGGGTGTGAGCTTGCGTCTGGTGCTCGTCGCCGCGGGATGGTTGAGCGGATGGTGGCTGCTCTGGCGCCTGCCCCGACTGGCCCGGACAGGTGGCCTGACCGCCCCGCCCCGCTCCGTCTCGGTGGTGATCCCGGCGCGCGACGAGGCCCATTGCCTCGGCCTGCTGCTCGACGACCTGGCCGCTCAGCGGGCGTCGGTGCACCAGATCGTGGTGGTCGACGACGATTCGCGAGACGGCACCGGCGACTTGGCGCGGTCGTTCGCCGGGGTCACCGTCGTCACCGGGCGAACGCCGCCCGACGGCTGGACCGGCAAGCCGTGGGCGTGTCACGAGGGTGTGCAGGCGGTCACCGGCGAGGTGCTCGTCTTCCTCGACGCCGACGTCCGCTTGGCGCCCGACGCCGTCACCGCGGTGGTCGCCGAGCAGGAGCGGCGCCGTGGCCTGCTGTCCGTGCAGCCTCACCACCGACCCGGAGCGTTCTCTGAGCAGTGGTCGGCGGTGTTCAACCTGATCGCCACCATGGGGATCGGGGCCGCGTCGCCCGGCCGGTCCGGGCGGGCGCGGGGGGCCTTCGGGCCCTGCCTCGTCTGCACCGCTGACGACTACCACGAGGTCGGCGGTCATGCCGCCGTCCGCCACGAGATCATCGAGGACATGGCGCTGGCCCGCCGGTTCGCCGACGCCAGCTTGCCGGTCGCCGTGGTCGGCGGTCGCGACGTCGTGTCCTACCGCATGTACCCCCACGGCCTCGGCCAGCTGGTCGAAGGCTGGGCGAAGAACCTGGCTGCCGGCGCCCGCTCACTGGTGCTCGGCCGCAGCCTGCTGATCGCGCTCTGGGTCACGGCTGCCCTCGTGACCATCCAGCTCATGGGCGCCGCGGTCCAGGATCCGTCGGCCGGCAACCTCGCCGTCGCCGCAGGCGCCTACCTGGCCTTCGTCGGTCAGCAGTTGGTGATGCTGGGTCAGGTCGGCCGGTTCCGTTGGTGGGTCGGCCCGGCCTATCCCCTCATGTTCGTCTTCTTCGTGGCGGTGTTCGCCTGGTCCGCATGGCTCACGATCGTGCGCCGCAAGGTCACCTGGCGCGGCCGCACCATCGCCCTCGACTCGCGCGGTCGTTCACCTGCGGGTGCCGGGGAGGGCTGAGCGGTGCCCGTCATCGAGCTGCCCATCTTGTGGGTCGTGTTCGTCGACGTCGTCGCGTGGGCGGCGTTCGGCTTCGGCCTCGGCTACATCGCCCACCGCTGGCCGCTGGCGCGGCTCGAGCGGGCCGGGCGCATCACCCGGCTGCGCCGTTTCGAGCGCGACGGGCGCTGGTACGAACGCCGGCTGCACATCAAGCGATGGAAGGATCGCTTGCCCGAGGCCGGCGGGTTCTTCGCCGGAGGCTTCTCGAAACGATCGCTGCGGGGTGCCGACAACGCCACGCTCACCCGCTTCGTCGCCGAGACGCGTCGAGCCGAGCTGACCCACTGGGCGGTCATCGCGGTCGCCCCGTTGTTCTTCCTCTGGAACCCGTGGTGGCTCGGGTTGGTGATGATCGCGTACGCCCTGATCGCCAACCTGCCGTGCCTGTTGGTGCAGCGCTACAACCGGGCCCGGCTGCTCCGGGTCCTGCGTCGGTCCGGCTCGGTGTCAGAATCACGGCCGTGAAGACCGAGAAGCTCACCTCAGTCGATGCCTTCGTCGTGTTCGACCTCGATGCCGCCTCCACCTCGCTCGGCATCGTGAGGCTGGCCCCGAAGGTGCTCGTCGACGGGGCGACCTGGCTGGCCCGATCCCAGACCTACCAGTTCGCCTCGTTCGAGCTGGCGATGGGTGGGGCCTCCGCCGGCATCAACGCCCGGCCTGACGGCCGAGCGGCGGCGGTCGAAGGCTTCGTGGCCGAGGTCGCCCCGTGGGTGGCGTCGCATCGCCTGCTGGTCGACGCGGGCAAGGGCGTCTCCGAGGCCGACCTGTCGCCCCTGCGCGGCGACGATCCCCGGGGTGCCGCGGTCGCTGATCGGGCGGCGACCGACCTGGCGGTCGGTCTGACCCAGTCGATCGACTCCGCCGTCGGTGCGCTCGACAGCTGTCGGGTGGCGATCGAGGGTGCTGACGTCCGCACGATCGCCCTCGTCGACCAGCTGGCGGCGCGGGGAGCGTCCGTCGTCGCGGTCTCCACCAGCGCCGGCACCGCCGAGGCGACCGGGGGCCTGTCCCCCGAGTCGCTGAAGACGGAGCTCACCGCTCACGGCGCCGACGCCGTGGCCCACCTCGGCGTCGAGGTGGGCCCTGCCGACGCTCTCTTCGCCACCGATGCCGACGTCCTCGTCGTCGGCTCGAAGGCGGGTGTGCTCGATCACCACGTCGCCGCCACCGTGACGGCTGCCCACGTGGTCCCGAGCGGACCGATCCCCGTCACCGCCAAGGCGCTGGCGGTCCTCGGACGCCGAGGCTCGGTGGTGTTGCCCGACTTCATCACCACGGCGGGCCCGACCCTCACGTCGTTCCCCTCGGTTGTCGCCGACGGCGACCGCTACGGGGCAGTGTCGGCCCGGATCGCCGCCGCGCTCGCCGAGGTCATCGGCACCGAGGAGCCGCCGGTGCTGGTCGCGTGCCGGCGCGCCGAGGCCTACCTGGCGACGTGGTGCGACGACCTCCCCTTCGGTCGCCCGCTCGCCTGATACGAACCCCGCTCCCGGTGCGCCACGGCTGGGTGGGCGGCCGTACGCTCGGCGACGATGCCTCTTGCCTCGGGCCCGGCCCCGTCGGACCTGGCCCTCGTCTGGTTCCGTCGTGATCTCCGCCTCGACGACAACCCGGCCTGGGCGGCCGCCACCCGTAGCCATCGCCACGTCTTGCCGGTGTTCGTCGTCGACCCACTTCTGTTGGGTGCGGCCGGGCCGCATCGGCGGCGCCAGCTGTTGGGGAGTGTCGCCGCGCTCGCCGCAGACGTGCAGCGGCGCTCGGGGGGCGGGCTGCTGATCAGGCGCGGTGACCCGCAGGCGGTCATCCCGGAGCTGGCATCGACCCACCGCGTGCAAGCGGTGTACTGGAACGACGACGTGAGTCCCTACTCGGTGCGACGCGACCAGGCGATCGCGCAGGTGCTACCGCAGCCGGTCGTCCGTTCCCACGGAACGCTCGTGCACCCACCCGGCAGTGTGCTCACCCAAGGCGGCACCCTGTCGCGTGTGTTCACGCCCTTCTATCGTCGTTGGCGCGTGGCCCCTGTCGACCCGTGGCCCGAGCCCGGGGACGCCATCGTGCTCGATGTGGCCGGCGACGACCTGCCCGGCATCGACGGCGAGGTTCCCGCGCCGGGCGGCGCGTCGGGCGCGCAGGTTCGGCTCGAGGCGTTCCTGGAGCGCGTCGACGCCTACGACGAGTGGCACGACCGGCCGGACATCGACGCCACCTCACACCTGTCGATCGATCTCAAGTTCGGCACGCTGTCGCCCCGCACCGTCGTCGACGCCGTGGGCGAGGGCTCGCCGGGCCGAGCATCGTTCACGCGCCAGCTCGCCTGGCGCGACTGGTATGCCCACCTGCTCGCCGAGCTGCCGTTCCTGCCCGATCGGGCCATGAAGGAACGCTACGAGTTGGTCGAGTGGCGCGACGACGTCGACGGCCTGGCCGCGTGGGCCGAGGGTCGCACCGGCATCCCGATCGTCGACGCAGGGATGCGCCAGCTCTCCGAGTCAGGGTTCATGCACAACCGCGTGCGGATGATCACGGCGTCGTTCCTCGTGAAGAACCTGCTCGTCGACTGGCGACTCGGCGAGCGGCACTTCCGGCACCTGCTCGCCGACGGTGACGTCTCCCAGAACGTGGGCAACTGGCAGTGGGTGGCCGGCACCGGTCCGGACGCGGCCCCGTACAACCGCATCTTCAACCCGGTGTTGCAGAGTCGCCGGTTCGATCCCGCCGGTGACTACATCCGCCGCTGGGTGCCCGAGCTGGCCCCGCTCGACGCCGAGCTGATCCATGCGCCCTGGGACGCCGGGCCCCTCGAGCTGGCGGAGGTCGGTGTCGTGCTGGGCGCCGACTACCCGGACCCGATCGTCGATCTGGCCGAGAGCCGCAAGCGGGCGTTGGCGGCTTACGCCGACGCAGCCGCCCGGGGCGCCGGCGAGATCTGAATTCCGCCGGCCGCCGCCTCCTGGACCGCTCGCCGGCTGATCGAACGAGGCGGGTAGCCGGCGGCGGCTCGCTCCTCTTCGGACTCCCCGCCCCAGAAGCCGTTCTCCCGATTGGCCCGGGCCACGGCCCGGCACTGAAGCAGTGCCGGGCACGTGGCGCAGATCTTGCGGGCGGCAGCTTCGCGGCGCACCCGCCGTTCGGGTCGCTCTCCGGCGATGCCGAAGAACAACGTGGTCTTGCCCTTGCAGGCTGCCCGCTCCAGCCAATCCTGTTCGACCCGATGCTGGTTCACCCAGTCGTCGTCGGGACGGTTGTCGTGGAGCGTCTTCATGCAGCTTCCTTTGGTCAGACGGTGACGCCCGAGGGGATGAGGACGGCGTCGATGACGTGGATGACGCCGTTCGAGGCGACGATGTCGGTCGTGACGACCTGGGCGCGACCGCCCTGACCGTCGACGATGAACACATCGCTGCCTTCGACCTCGATGGTGAACGGAGTGCCTTCGACCGTCTCGACCTCACCCGGGGCCACGTCGGCGGCCATGACTTCGCCCGCCACCACGTGGTAGGTGAGGATCTGGGTCAGGGTCTCCTGGTTGGCCGGCTCGAGCAGCGACTGGAGGGTCTCCGCGGGGATGGCGGCGAACGCCTCGTTCGTCGGCGCGAACACGGTGTAGGGGCCCTCGCCCGACAGGGTCTCGGCCAGGCCGGCGGCCTGGACGGCGGTCACCAGGGTGGAGAAGTCGGGGTTGCCGGCCGCGATCTCGACGATCGTCTCGTCGGCCATCGCCTCGGTGCTCTCGGTCATGTCCTCGGTGGTGCTGGTCTCGGCCGACGTGTCCGTCGAGGTCGAGTCGTCGTCGTCGCTGCAGGCTGCGGCGAGCAGGGATCCGACGGCCAGCAGGCCTACGAAGGCCAGGTTCCTACGGTTCTTCATGGGTGCTCCTCAGTTTAGTGCTAATTATGGTTCCAACGTTGAGTACGGAACCGGCGCTCGATCGGATGAGAAGTCGCCGAGGAAAATTCCGGGGATGTCCGTCCCGGGCCCGTCCCGACCGTCCGGTCCCGTCCGTCCGGTCAGGGCGGTGGCGGTCAGGCGGTGGCGGTCAGGCGGCGGTGGTCAGCAGCGCCCGGAACGTGCGCGTGAGAGCAGCACGCGAGGCGCTGACCGAGCGGTCGCTGCTGCGCAGGGCGTCCCAGAAGTTCCAGCCACCTGCTGCCGCAAGGGCCGCCACGACGGTGTCGCGCTCGGATCCCTGAAGGCCACCCAGCTCCGGAGCGAACACGTGGGTGATGCGATCCTCGCCCAACTGCACGAAGATGCGATGGGTCTTGCTGAGCGCTTCGGAGAACGGCTCCTGGAGCAACGAAGCGCGTCGCACCGGGGTGATCTGCTCGAGGATCGCGCTGCGCTCGGCCACGAACTGCGTGATGCGCTCGTCGAGGGGCAGGTCGAGCGGGATCTGCCGCACCATGGCGACGACCCGTTCGGCCTGGCGTTCGGCCACCGCTCGATAGAGCGCTTCGAGGTCCCCGAAGTGGTGATAGATCAGCCGGATCGAGATGCCGGCGCGCTCGGCGATGCGGGTTGCGGTCGGCTGCAGGTCGCCCTCGTCGAGCAGCTCGAGCAGCGCGTCGACGATGGCCGTTCGGGTTCGAGCGGCTCGCGCCGCCCGCCCGTCCGCCGGTGCCTCGACCGTCGCATCCATCGGCGCCATCTTGCCAGGTCTCCCCGCGCCCCTAGGCTGGCGGCGTGACCGTCTACCTCGTGGGGGCCGGGCCAGGCGACCCGGGACTGCTCACCCAGCGGGGGGCCGATCTGCTGCGCCGGGCGGAGGTGGTCGTCTACGACCGTTTGTCGGCGGCCTCCCTCCTCGACCTGGCGCCCGAATCGGCCGAGCTGGTGAACGTCGGCAAGGTCCCCGGGCAGGTCACGTGGGCACAGTCCGACATCTGCGACCTCCTCGTCGCACACGGAACGGCCGGCCGTCTCGTGGTGCGCCTGAAGGGCGGCGATCCGTTCGTGTTCGCCCGCGGCGGCGAAGAGGCCCAGGCCCTTCTCGATGCCGGGGTGGCGTTCGAGGTGGTGCCCGGCGTGTCGGCAGCCATCGCGGTGCCGGCCTATGCCGGCGTGCCCGTCACCATGCGCTACTCGTCGACGTCGTTCACGGTGGTCACCGGCCACGAGGATCCCGACAAGACGGACGACCTCGACTGGGATGCCGTGGCCCGGGTCGGTGGCACCATCGTCGTGCTGATGGGCGTGGGGCGCATCCAGAAGATCACGCGGCGGCTCATCGACGCGGGCCTCAGCCCCGACACACCGGTGGCCGCCATCCGTTGGGGCACCCGTCCCGCCCAGCACACGGTGCGAGCCACGCTTGCCACGATCGCCGACCATCCGCTCGCGCCGCCCACCACGATCGTCATCGGCAGCGTGGCGGCCCTGCAGCTCGACTGGTACGAGCGCCGCCCGCTGTTCGGGCGGCGGGTCGTGGTCACCCGCGCCGCCCATCAGGCATCCGAGGTGGCCACCGCTCTGCGCGACCTCGGTGCCGAGCCCATCGAGGTGGCCACCATCGACGTGGTCGACCCGGCCGATGGTGGCGCCGCGTTGCGCAAGGCGCTCAGTGCGCTCGAGCGCGGCGACTGGCTGGTGGTGACCTCACCGAACGGGGCGCGCCGGGTGATGGCGGAGTTGCGTGATGCCCGCGACCTCGGAGGCGTGCAGGTCGCGGCCATCGGGCCGGGCACGGCCGAGGCGCTCGCAGAGCGCAACGTGGTCGCCGATCTCCTGCCCGAGCGCTTCGTGGCCGAGTCGCTGCTCGACGCCTTCCCGTCTCCCGATCCCGAGGCCGGCGGTCGGGTCGTGTTGGCGCGGGCGGAGGTGGCGCGAGAGGTGCTGCCCGAGGGGCTCAGAGCCGCCGGTTGGTCGGTCGAGGTGGTCGCGGCGTACCGCACGGTGCCCGCACCGATCACCGCCGAGCAGCGCGAAGCCGTCGCCACCGCCGACACCATCTTGTTCACGTCGTCATCGACGGTGACCCGATTCGTCGAGGCGTTCGGTGTCGATGCCACGCCGCCGGTGGTCGCGTGCATCGGACCGGTCACGGCCGCGACCGCCACCCAGCTCGGACTCGATGTCACGATCGTCGCGACAGAGCACACCATCGACGGGCTGCTCTCGGAACTCGTTCGATTCGCCGGCGATGACGTCGGATCATCGGTGACGTGAACCTCGACGCACTGATCTTCGACTTCGACGGCCTCATCCTCGACACCGAATGGCCCGAGTTCGCCACGGTCCGCGACGAGTTCGCCCACCATGGTGTCGAGTTGGTGCTCGAAGACTGGCAAGGGATCGTGGGCCGGGCCGACCACCGGCACTGGTTCGACTGGCTCGAGGAGGAGACCGGTCGGGCACTCGAGCGCGACGTGGTGGTCGAGCGGCGCCGCCAGCGTCATCAGCGCACTCATCGCCGAGCAGGAGATCCTGCCTGGCGTCGTCAGCCTCCTCCGAGAAGCAGCCGTCGCAGGCGTGCCGGTCGGTGTGGCGTCGAGCTCGTCGGAGGAGTGGGTGGCGGGCCATCTCGAGCGCCTGGGCGTGCTGCACCACTTCGAGGTGGTGCGTTGCCGTGACCACGTCGAGCGGGCCAAGCCGTCACCCGACCTCTTCCTCGCCGCGCTCGCCGCACTCGGCGCCGATCCTCAGCGCTCGGTGGCGCTCGAGGACTCTCACCACGGCTGCTCGGCGGCCAAGGCGGCGGGGCTGGCGTGCGTCGTCGTGCCCAATGACGTCACGCGTGGCGCCGAGTTCGCGCACGCCGACCTCGTCGTCGAGTCGCTCGACGAGGTATCCCTCGCCGTTCTCACCGGTCTGGTGCGGGCCTGACTCGTCTCGTACGGGCTCGCCTAGGCTGACACGGTGGTGTCGCCATGAGCTTCCCCCAACGCCGCCTCCGTCGCCTGCGTCGCACGCCGGCGATGCGTCGTCTCGTCGCCGAGACGCGACTGTCGGTCGACGATCTGGTGGCGCCCCTCTTCGTGCGCGAGGACACCGACGCGCCCATCCCGATCGCGTCGTTGCCCGGCGTGGTGCAGCACTCACGCGATTCGTTGCGCAAAGAGGTGCGCGAGCTCGTCGGACTCGGTCTCGCAGGCGTCATCCTGTTCGGCGTCCCCACCCGCAAGGACGCCCAGGGCTCCGGTGCCTGGGATCCTGACGGCATCGTGCAGGTGGCGTTGCGTGACGTGCGAGATGAGGTCGGCGACGACGTCGTCCTCATGGCCGATCTCTGCCTCGACGAGTACACCGACCACGGGCACTGCGGTGTGCTCGACGACGACGGCCGGGTCGACAACGACGCCACCCTCGATCTCTACGCCCAGGTCGCGGTGGCCCAGGCCGAGGCCGGCGCCGACGTCGTGGCGCCCTCGGGGATGATGGACGGGCAGGTCGCGGCCATCCGCGACGCTCTCGACGAGGAGGGCTTCGACGACGTGGCGATCCTCGCCTACGCCGCCAAGTACGCCTCGGCGCTCTACGGTCCGTTCCGCGATGCCGTCGACGTCACCATCGCCGGTGGCGGCGATCGGCGTGACTATCAGCAAGATGTCCGCAACGGCCGCGAAGCCCTCGAAGAGATCCGGCTCGACGTGGTCGAGGGCGCCGACATGGTGATGGTGAAGCCGGCGCTCACCTGTCTCGACATCCTGGCGAGGGCGCGCGCCGAGCTCGACGTGCCGCTCGCGGCCTATCACGTGTCCGGCGAGTACGCCATGATCAAGGCGGCCGCGGCCAACGGCTGGATCGACGGGCCTGCGGTGGCGCTCGAACAGCTCACCGCCGTGCGCCGAGCGGGCGCCGACATCGTCCTCACCTACCTGGCCCGCGAGGTTGCCGAGGTGCTCGCCCGATGACCCCCCCCACTGCGAAATCGGTGCGTGAAACAACCCATCCGGTTGTTTCACGCACCAATTTGGTGGGGTTGGGGAGAGGGCGACGCTCGTGAGCACGAACGACGAGCTGTTCCGGCGGGCCCGGTCGGTCATCCCGGGCGGGGTCAACTCGCCGGTGCGCGCCTTCGGCTCGGTGGGGGGCACGCCCTACTTCGTGGCCAAGGCCGAAGGCCCGCACGTGTGGGACGTCGAGGGCAACCGTTATCTCGATCTCGTGCAGTCCTACGGGGCGATCATCCACGGGCACGCCCATCCGTCGGTCGTCGACGCCATCCAGTCCGCGTCGGCCGACGGCACCTCGTTCGGCGCCCCGACCGAACGCGAGGTGCAGCTGGCCGAGACGATCTGCGCCCGGGTGCCATCGGTCGAGCGCGTCCGCCTGGTCAGCAGCGGCACCGAGGCGACCATGTCGGCCATCCGCCTGGCCCGCGGCTTCACCGGGCGGCCTCGCATCCTCAAGTTCGCGGGCAACTACCACGGCCACTCCGACGGGCTGCTCGTCGCGGGTGGCAGTGGTGTGGCCACCCTCGGGCTCCCGGGCTCGGCCGGCGTCACGCCGGCGCAGGTGGCCGACACCCTCGTGGCCCCCTACAACGTGGTGCCCACGCTCGACGACCAGACGGCGTGCGTCATCGTCGAGCCCGTCGCCGCCAACATGGGGCTGGTGGCCCCGGTGCCGGGCTTCCTCGACGGGCTGCGGGCCGAGTGCGACCGCGTCGGTGCGCTGCTCATCTTCGACGAGGTCATCACCGGGTTCCGGGTGGCCGGCGGCGGGGCCCAGCAACTCGAGCAGGTCCGTCCCGATCTCACCTGCTTCGGCAAGGTCATCGGCGGTGGGTTGCCCGTCGGCGCCTTCGGAGGCCGGGCCGACGTCATGGACGCGCTGTCGCCGCAGGGCGCGGTCTACCAGGCGGGCACCTTGAGCGGGAACCCGGTGGCCACCGCCGCGGGCCTCGCTGCGCTCGAGCTGCTCGACGACGCCGCCTACGAGCGACTCACCGAGCACGCCCGTCAACTCGCCGACGGTCTGGCCAAAGCCTTCGCGTCGGCCGGCGTCGAGGCACAGGTGACCCGTTACGCCTCCCTCGTCGGCATCTTCTTCGGCCCCACCCCGCCCGTCGACTACGACGGCGCCAAGTGCACCGACGAGGAGCGCTACTCGCGGTTCTTCCACGCGCTCCTCGACCGGGGGGTGGCCATCGCGCCTGGCGCCTACGAGGTGCTCTTCCCGGGGTTGGCCCACCGGCCCGACGTCATCGACCGGGTGCTCGACGCGGCGCACGAGGCAGCCGTGGTCGCGGCCGCACGGTGAGCGACACCGACGCCATCATCCTGTTCGGCGCCACGGGCGACCTCGCTCGCCGCAAGATCTTCCCGGCGATCTACGAGCTGGCTCGCCAAGGGGCGGCCATGTGCACCGTCGTCGGCGTGGCGTCATCTCCCTTGACCGACGACGAGCTGCGCGCCCGTGTGCGCGAGTCCCTCGAAGCGCGCGGCCCGATCGACGAGGAGGTCTGGAGTCGCCTCGCCAAGCAGCTCTGCTACGTGAGCGGCGACTACCGGGAAGCCACGACGTTCGACCACCTGCGCGAGGCGGTGGGCGACGCCGCCCACCCGCTCTTCTACCTGGCCATCCCGCCGGCCCTCTTCGACGACGTGGTCGAGGGCCTCTCGCGGGTCGGGCTCACCGAAGGCGCCAAGGTCGTGGTCGAGAAGCCCTTCGGGCGCGATCGTGAGTCGGCCGAGAGCCTCAATGAGGTGCTGCGGCGGTCCTTCCCCGAGGAGTCGATCTTCCGCATCGACCACTTCCTCGGCAAGGACGGCGTCGAGAACCTGCTGGTGTTCCGCTTCGCCAACTCGATGCTCGAGCCCATCTGGAACCGCAACTTCATCTCGAACATCCAGATCACGATGGCGGAAGACTTCGGCACCGCCGGTCGGGCCAAGTTCTACGACACCGCCGGCGCGATCCGCGACGTCGTGCAGAACCACCTGTTGGAGATCGTGGCCCTTCTGGCGATGGAGCCGCCGGTCGCCGCCGACGCGGACGCGCTGCGCGACGAGAAGGTCAAGGTGTTCCGCCAGATCGACACCATCGACCCGGCGGCGGTGGTGCGTGGGCAGTACCGCGGCTACGTCGACGAGCCGGGCGTGGCCCCCGGATCCGACACGGAGACCTTCGCCGCGCTGCGCTTCGAGATCGACTCGTGGCGGTGGTCAGGCGTGCCGTGGCTGATCCGCACCGGGAAGAACCTGCCCGTGACCGCCACGGAGGCCATCGTCGAGTTCACCGCTCCGCCGCGCATGCTCTTCGCCGACGCAGGTGCCGCTGCGCCCCATCCCAACCATCTGCGCTTCCGATTGGGACAGGTCGGCGGCATCCTGCTGCAACTGCACGCCAAGACGCCCGGCGATCGGCTGCTGTCGCACGCCATCGATCTCGAGGTCACCGAGGAGCGGCTGTTCGGCTCGTCGGAGGATCCCTACGAGCGCCTGGTCGACGACGCCATGAAGGGCGACCCGCGCCGGTTCGGCCGATGGGACTCCGTGTGCCAGCAGTGGCGCATCGTCGACGACGTGCTCTCGTGGCCACCGCGTCTCCATCTCTACGACGGGGCACGTGGGGGCCACCCGAAGCCGAGGCGCTCGCGGCGACGCACGGCGGCTGGCACGAGCCTCTCGTCGACTGATCGACCGAAGGATCAGGCGGCGCGTTCGGGCACGAGGCGGGCCAGGGCGGCGGCCGCCTTGTAGGCGGCCTCGGCGGGGCCGATCTCGTCGGGCCGCAGCAGGTTGGCCATGATGCGCAGCACCCAGTCCATGAGCGAGCGCGACTGCATGCCCACGCGGGTGAGCTCTCGCATGAGCGCCGGCCGCCCGATGACCTTGGCGAACAGGCGGGCGACCTTGAAGTAGAGGCCGTACTCGTCGTCGAGCATGCGGGGGTAGCGCTGCAGGGCCAGGCCGTTGCCGGTGCGCAGCGCCTCGTCGAGCAGGTCGGCCGCCAGGTGGCCGGTCTCGTACGCGTAGTCGATGCCCTCACCGTTGAACGGGTTGATCGATCCGGCCGCGTCGCCGACGACCACCCAGGTCGGCCCGACCTTGGGCTCGATCGAGCCGCCCATCGGGAGGCGACCGCCGGTGGGCGGACCGGCGGATGTCTCGGGCGAGATGCCCCAGTAGTCGGGTGCGGTGGCCGCGAACTCGTTGAGGATGTGCGTGGTGTTCACGGACTTGAAGTCGCGGAAGGTCGACAGCAGGCCGATGCCCACGTTGATCTGGCCGTCGCCCACCGGGAAGATCCAGCCGTAGCCCGGCAGCGAGTTGCCGTTGCGGTCGCGCACGTCGAGCGCGCTCTCGATCCACGGCTCGGCGTGCAGTGGGCTCTCGTAGTAGCCCCGGATGGCCATGCCCTGGGGCCACTCGCGTCGTCGGGCGGTGCCGAGTGCTCGCCCGAACCGCGAGTTGGCGCCGTCGGCGATGACGACGTACCGGGCGTGGATCTCCTCGACGGTGCCCGACGACGTGTTCTTCACCTCTGCGCCGACCACCAGCCCGTCGCGCACGAGGGGCCGCACCGCCTCGGTGCCCTGGCGCAGGGTGGCGCCGGCCTTCACCGCGTTGTCGGCCACCATCTGGTCGAGTTCGCGCCGGCGCACCACGTAGCCGTGCGAGGGGTAGATCGGGTGGCTCGGCCAGGCCAGCTCGAGCGTGACGCCGTGGGCGACGGCGCGTAGGCCGTCGTAGCGGTGGAAGTCGGTGAGCCGGTCGGCCAGGCCCATGTCGTCGAGCTGCTTGACGGCCCGTGGGGTGAGCCCGTCGCCGCAGGTCTTCTCGCGCGGGAACAGCTTCTTTTCGATGCAGACCACGTCGTGGCCGGCCTCGGCCAACCAGTAGGAGGTGGCGGCGCCGGCAGGGCCGCCGCCGACGACCAGGACGTCGTGGCGGTTTGCAGGAGTCACGCCGTCAGCCTACGGCGAGGCGTCACGGCTCGACCCCCTCGGGGGATCAGGTCTCGCCGGGCTGTCCGCCGACGCTGCCGCCTTCGGCCCCGGCGACCTCGACGGTGAGCCTGCCTTCCTCGTCGAGCAACGGCTCGCCGTCGGAGGTGATGAGCTCGCCGTCGTCGCTCAGCAGCGGGTCGCCGGCGTCGTTGTTGCGCGTCTCACCGTCGCCCTCCTGCTCGGGCGTGAGCTCCTCGCCGCTCAATGTCTCACGTTCGTGGCGGATCACCGCGAGCAGTTCCTCACCGGTGAGCACATCGCCGAAAGCGGGCATCTTGTTCCCGTTGTACGAGCCGCCGGTGTGTTGCCCACCCTCGCGGTTCGGGTCGCCGTAGCCGACGCCGAGCCCGAGCCGTCCGTGCCGAGGGCCACGAACTCGAGCATCGACTCGATGTCGGGGAAGGTCTTCAGCACCTCGCCGTCGCTCAGCGGTCGGCCGACGCCACCGCCGCCGCCACCACCGTGGCAGCTGGCGCAGCGTGCGGCGTAGACCTCGGCTCCGAGGTCGAGCTGGGTGACGCCTCGCCGGTGTCGGCCGGCGAGAGCGAGCCGGCATAGAGGATGGCCCACACCGGGAGGATGCCGAGCACGGGCATGGCCCAGAACGGGATCTTCTTGCGGGTGAGCGCCGCCTGCACGTAGGGAGGCGGGGGAGGTGGCGGGGCAGCCTCGACCTCGGCCGGTGCGGCGGCGGCGGGACGGGCGGCCGCGGTGGCGCCGGCGGGCTCGACCTCGGCTCCGCTGCTCGGGGCGGCATCGTCGGCTGCTGCCGACGCGGCACCGCCCCCTCCTTCGCCACCGAGCCCGAGCGCGGCGCGCCGGTCGCGTGAGCGCTGCAGGAGGTGCTCGGGAACTTCGGTCACAGCGCAGCTCCTAACGGATCTCGGGGGCGGGGGCCCAACGCTTCGGTTGGTGTCGATCGGGTCCGGCCGACGAGTTGGTCGGCCGGTTTCGGGCCCGCCCGATGACGCTCACGCGCCATCTCCGAGCGGACGCGCTCACACTACGCGACGACGAACGGGCGGAGCCAAGTACGGCGCCGGGTGTGGCGGAATTCGACCCGCCGCAGCGCGTCGCGGGGGCCGACGCCCGCGATGTGCCTGGCTCCGCGAGCGCGTGCTAAACCAATCTCCGCGTCGACACCTCTCGGACCACCAGTCTCCAGACGTGTCTCCGATACAATTGTGAGCACTTTCACGAGCAAGAAGGAGGTCACCACCCGTTGGTTGCGTTCGTGACATCGCTGCTCGTGCTCGTCGTGCTGGTCGCTCTCGTGATCCCCTACGGCAAGCGGCGCCCCGTCGGTGCGCCGCTCACCTGGGGTGAGGCGATGCTGGCCTCGACCTACGTGTTCTTCATCTTCTTCTGGGCCTACGGCGTGGTGCCCCACTACTGGCTGACCTGGGCCGACAACGAGCTCAAGTGGCGTCCCGACAACATCGTCTACGGGCCGTTCGACATCTTGAAGCCCCAGCAGTTCGGGGGCGCCTTCCCGATGACCATCACCTACCAGGTGCTGCGCGACCTGATCGCCGTCGGGATCTACGTCGTGTTCCTCGGTGTCAACATCTGGGCCTTCGCCTGGTGGAACGACCGCAAGAAGCGCGCCGACGAGGCTGCCGCCGACCGTTCGCTCACCACCTCCGACTACGGGCGTCCGCTCGTCAGGAAGGGTTGAGCCGATGGCCAAGATCGATGCCAACCCGCCGATGCCGGAGTTCCGCGACGACTACGTGCTGCAGGAGGTCGACGCCGCCTGGCTGTCCAAGGCGGTGAAGCCCAAGCAGTTCATCCACATCGACCAGTCCGAGTGCATCATGTGCGAGGGCTGCGTCGACATCTGCCCGTGGAAGTGCATCCACATGGTGCGGCCCGATGCCATCGACGAGGCCATCGGCACCGAGCAACCCGGCGAGGATCCCCGCGATCACGTCATCTTCACCATCGACGACGACGTGTGCACCCGGTGCGCGCTGTGCGTCGACCGCTGCCCGACCGGTGTCATCATCCTCGGGAAGGTGGGCGATCCGCCGGCCGAGGGCGATCCGCACCAGCGCACCAACACGCACGGCTACGGCTACGGGATGAGGCTCGGATGACCACGACTGACGGAACGGCATCGACGGCGGGCGGCACGCCGTCGGACAGGAGACGAGGGAGTAACCGTGGCCAAGACGATGGGCCGGCCGGGCGAGAGCAAGATCGCCAAGAAGGTCTCTGATCTCAACGACACGGTGCAGGGGTCGCAGGCCTGGAACTCGATCTTCCGGCCGGGCTCGGTGTTCCGCAAGGGCTACACCGACAGCCCCCGCAACCGGTCCTACGTGATCATGAACAGCGTGCTCTACCACCTTCACCCGGTGAAGGTGAAGCGCCACGCGGTCAAGGTCAGCTACACGCTCTGCCTCGGTGGCCTGAGCTTCTTCCTCTTCATCCTGCTCACGATCACCGGCATCTTCTTGATGTTCTTCTACCGGCCCACCGCGGCCCAGGCGTGGAACGACATCTACACCCTGCAGACCTCGGTCACCTTCGGGCTGCTCGTGCGGAACATGCACAGATGGGGCGCGCACCTCATGGTGCTCACCGTCTTCCTGCACATGGCTCGCGTCTTCTACCACGGCGCCTACAAGCCGCCCCGTGAGTTCAACTGGGTCATCGGCGTGATCCTGCTCACGCTCACCCTGCTGCTCTCGTTCACCGGCTACCTGCTGCCGTGGGACCAGCTCGCCCTCTGGGCGGTCACCGTCGGCACCAACATGATGGGCTACACACCGGTGTTCGGCGATCAGGTGCGCTTCGTGTTGCTCGGCGGTCGGGAGATAGGCACCGACACCCTGTTGCGATGGTACGTGTTGCACGTTTTGTTCGTTCCGTTCGTCACCGTCATCTTCCTGGCCATCCACTTCTGGCGGGTGCGCAAGGACGGCGGCATCTCCGGTCCGCTCTAGGTGAGTGAGCTGCCATGACTGAGATTCCCGAACATCTCCGCAAGCGAGCCGAGGAAGCCCGCCAGAAGGCTGCCGCCAAGAAGGCTGCCGAGGCCGGGGCGTCCGACGCCGCGCCTGCAGACACACCGGCCGATGCCGCCGACGCCGGCGCGGCCGCCTCGCCCGACGCCGGCAAGATCCCGGCCCACCTCCTCGAGCGCAGCAAGGCGGCCAAGGCCCGCAAGGCCGAAGCCGGGGCGTCCGACGCCGAGCCGGGAGCCGTCACCACGGCGGCCGCAGCGGCGGTCGCCACCGCGGCTCCGCCACCCGCCGCCACCGGCCCGGGTGGGCACACCCAGCGCCTGCTCACCGTGGTCAAGGCCGGCTCCATCCAGGACGTGAAGGCCACGCCGCAAGACAAGGTGCACGTGTGGCCCCACCTGCTGGCCGCCGAGTTCGTGGCGGCCCTCGCCATCACGGTGTTCACGCTGCTCTTCTCGATCTTCGTCGACGCCCCGCTGCTCGAGCTGGCCAACGTCAACGAGACGCCCAACCCGTCGAAGGCGCCGTGGTACTTCCTCGGCCTGCAAGAGCTGCTCACCATGTTCCACCCGATGGTCGCCGGCGTGACCATTCCGGGCATGGGCATCTTCTTGCTGATCCTGGCGCCCTACATGGATCGCAACCCGAGCAACAAGCCCGAGGATCGCAAGTTCGCCATCTCCCTCTTCACCGTGCAGCTCATGTTCTGGGCCGTGCTGGTCATCATCGGCTCGTTCTTCCGGGGCCCCGGCTTCAACTTCGTGGCGCCCTGGACCGAGGGTCTGTTCTTCGAGCTGTGATGCCTGCCGTGATCGCCCCCCGCCGTTCTCCGAGGAGCTCCTCATGAACCCGATCGTCTTCGTCATCGCGGTGGTCGTCGTGCTCGCCGTCGTCGTGCTCATCGCCGCGGCGCGCCGACGCGACACCGACGAGGCCACCGGGTTGTTGTCGCGCGAGACCATCAAGCGCGACCGCGGCGAGCCGGCGGTGCTCGTGGGCGCCAGCACCGCACCGACCGGCCGCGAGGTCGAGCGCTCGGTCGCGGTCGAGCGGCGCAGCGACGGCGAGCTCGTCACCGCGGGCGCGCCCGATCTGGCCCCCTACGTGCCGCCCGACCCCGATGCCATCGGCGTCACCCGGCGCCAGTTCTTCAACCGCAGCATCGTCCTGCTGATGGGCCTCAGCCTCAGCGGCTTCGGCGCCGCAGTGCTGGCCTTCCTGTGGCCCCAACCCAAGGGTGGCTTCGGCTCGAAGATCCGGGTGGGCAACGTCGACGACCTCCAGGCCGACATCGCGGCCAACAACGGCTTCCTCTACGTGGCCGAGGGTCGCATGTGGCTCACCCAGTACCCCGAGGCCGCGGTCGAGCGGGCCACCACCGTCTACGACCAGCCCGTGCTCAACAGCCTCGAGGCCGGTGTGGCGGTGCTCTACCAGAAGTGCCCCCACCTCGGATGCCGGGTGCCGTCGTGCGAGACCTCGCAGTGGTTCGAGTGCCCGTGCCACGGCTCGCAGTACAACCAGGCTGGTGAGAAGAAGGGTGGCCCGGCCCCCCGAGGCATGGACCGCTTCGCCACCGAGGTCTCCGGCGGCGTGCTGCTCGTCGACACCGGCACCGTCATCCAGGGCCCGCCCATCGGCACCAACACCACCGGCCAGGAAGCGGAGGGTCCCAACTGCGTCGGGGCCGGAGGCCATTCATGAACGGCGCGCTCCTGCTCGCCGACACCCAGAAGACGATCGGCTATGTCATCGCCGTCGTCCTCACCCTCGGCTTCTTCATCGCGGTCGCGGTCAACATGCGCAAGGGCCGCAAAGAGGTCGGCGCCGAGATCGAGTTGGCGGCCAACCGCAAGCCCTACTACGACGACGAAGAGCTCGAGACCAAGCGACTCGACCGCACGCTGGCCTTCGGCCTGATGTCCCTCGCCGTCATCGGCGTGGCCCTGCCGCTCTACTGGCTGGCCGAGCCCGGTCGCATGGACGATCGCGTCGAGGGCTACAACGAGACCTTCATCGGACGGGGTGAGGAGCTCTACAACGTAGGTGCCCAGTGCGCCGCCTGCCATGGCCCGAGCGGTGTCGGCGGCGCCAGCCAGTTCACCATCACCGCCCCCAACGGTGACTTCGTCAGCCAGGTGAGCTGGCAGGCTCCGGCCCTCAACAACGTGCTGTTCCGCTACTCGCGCGACGAGGTGCGCTCCATCCTCGTCTACGGACGCCCGTTCTCGCCGATGCCCGCGTGGGGCGCCGCGGGCGGTGGTCCGCTCACCGACCAGCAGATCGACAACATCATCGACTACCTGCAGAGCATCCAGCTCACCGGGGCCGAGGCCCGCGCCGAGGTCGACGCGGAGATCGCGGCGACGTGCGCGCCCGACGACGCCGGGCTGTGCACGCTGCCCGACGCCGAATGGGAGACGCTCGGCGAGGCCATCTTCAACATGGGCTTCACCACCAAGTTCGCGGGTGGCGCGTATTCATGCGGGCGATGTCACACCCAGGGGTGGTCCTACGGTGAGCCCCAGGTTTCTGGTGGGGGTGCGTTCGGCTGGAACCTCACCGGTGGGCGCAGCCTGCGCCAGTTCCCCACCGCCGAACAGCAGATCGAGTACGTCACCGTCGGGTCCGTGGCGGGCCAGTCCTACGGCGTCAACGGCATGTCCGGCGCCGGCATGATGCCCGGCTTCGGGCTCAACCCGAACACCGATCCGGTCGAGGTCACCGGGCCGAAGATCTTCCCCATGTCCGACGACCAGGTGATGCTCACGCAGGAGCAGATCGCGGCGGTCGTCGAGTACGAGCGGAGCCTCTGAGCATGGCGCAACTGTCGACAGTCCTCGCGGGCATCGCCTGGGATCCGCACATCCGAGGGGCGCTCACGGTCGTGGTGGCCGTGGCGATCCTCATGGGATCGATCTACCTGCTCCTCGGCACCAACCTGGGTGCCCGGCTGGGACTGTTGGTGGCGCTCGCCGGCCTCAGCGGATGGATGGTCATCCTCACCACGATCTGGGTGATCGCCCCCCCGGGCATCGGCCCTCGTGGTGACAACCCGACCTGGGTGCCGATCGAGATCTACGTGAACGGTCCCGAAGATCCGCGAACCGAGGAGGCGGCGCTGCTGCCCCAACCCGAGGACTTCCCGAGCGCCGACGAGATCCTCGCCAGCAACCCCGAGCTGGCCACCGACTTCCCGAACGGCTTCGTGCTGTCCGATCTCCAGTCGAGCCACGCCGAGGTGCTCGAGCCCTATCTCGAAGAGCTCGAGCTGAACGGCTGGTCGCTGGTGTCGTCGTCGGCAGCAGGTGAGACGCAGGCGGCCGCCGACGTGGCCCTCGTCGAGTCGGGCTTCTTCTCCGGGCCCACCGACTACAAGAAGCTCAACACCTTCGAGTACGGCGGCAAGCCCAAGCGCACCGACACCTGCCCCAACGCCATCGGTGGCGACTTCCTGCCCGACGATCCGATCTGCCGGGTGCGGCACAAGATCCAGACCGCCCTGCAGTTCCAGCACCCGCCGCACTACGCCATCGTGCAGGTGCAGCAGGTGGTGCCCCAGGAGGCCCGGCCCGGCGAGGCGCCCCCGCTGCCCACCGTCGACCCCGACGCCCCGGTGGTCTCGGTGGTCATGGTGCGAGATCTGGGTAGCGAACGGGTCATCCCGTTGCTCTACCTCGTCATCTCGCTGTCGCTGTTCATCTTCTTCGTCCTGGTGCTGCACTACCGGGAGAAGACGCTCAACAAGAACCTCGAGGCGGCGGCCGAGGGGGTCTGACCCATGGCCCAGTACCTCCCGATCTTCGCCCTCCTCGTCCTCGCCACGCTGTTCGGCGCGGTCAGCCTGGTCGCCCAGAAGCTGCTGGTGCCGCCCCGGCCCAATCCGGCGAAGGTGGCGCCCTACGAGTGCGGCATCATCCCCTCGCGCGAGCCGCCGCGGCGCTTCCCCGTGCGCTTCTACCTCGTGGCGATGATCTTCATCGTCTTCGACATCGAGATCATCTTCTTCTTCCCGTTCGCGATCGCGTTCCGCGACCTCGGCGGCTTCGGCATCGCGGCCGTGGTGATCTTCGCCGCCGCCGTGTTCGAGTCGTTCGTCTACCTCATCGGCAACGGCGCCCTCGACTGGGGTCCGGCCCGCCGGTCGGTGCCGGCCGACGTGGTCAGCCCGGCCCGCACGGCAGCCACCACCATCCGCCGGGTCGGCCTCGAAGGACGCGAGCCGGCCACGGTGGCACCCACCGGTGCAGGAGAGGCTGCCTGATGGCCGAGTCCGACCTCGAGCGACCGACGTTCCGCGACGACGGCCTGGCCGGTCTCGACCACAACTTCGTCACCGGCACCGTCGAAGGCCTGGTGAAGTGGGCTCGCGCTCGCAGCGTGTTCCCCGCCACCTTCGGCCTGGCGTGCTGTGCCATCGAGATGATGGCCACCGGCGGCCCGCACTACGACCTGGCCCGCTATGGCATGGAGGTCTTCCGCGCCTCACCCCGGCAGGCCGATCTCATGATCGTGGCCGGTCGTGTCTCCCAGAAGATGGCGCCCGTCCTGCGGCAGATCTACGACCAGATGATGGAGCCCAAGTGGGTCATCTCGATGGGCGTGTGCGCATCGAGCGGCGGGATGTTCAACAACTACGCCATCGTGCAGGGCGTCGACCAGGTCGTGCCGGTCGACATCTACGCACCCGGATGCCCGCCCGGGCCCGAGACGCTCATGCACGCCATCCTCACCCTGCACGAGAAGATCCTCACCGGCGAGATCACCCACCGGCGCAACACGGGCGCCGGGCCCCTGGCCGTCGACCAGCACGACGGCCAGACCGATACGCACGTCGTCCTCGGAAAGCCCTGACCCATGACCGACGCCACCGAGCCCGACCCACCCGATCCGGCAAGTGAAACCGTGCACGAGCCGCTCATGGTGCACGGATCACCCGCCACGGTCGTTCGTGGCGAGACGGTGGTGCACCCCGATCGGGCCGGCTACCACGCCCTCGTCAAGGCGCTGCACGACGAGGGCTACCTGCTCTGTGCCGATCTCACCGCGGTCGACTTCCTGACCCATCCGGGCCGCCCGCTTCCCGACGGGATCGACGCCGAGCGCTTCGAGGTCGTGGTGAACCTGGTCAACCTGCGCACCCGCACTCGCATCCGCCTGCGCGTCCAGGTGCCCGAGGCCGATCCGGTGCTCGCCACCCTGTGGGACCTCTATCCCGGCACCGAAGCCCTCGAGCGCGAGGTCTTCGACATGTTCGGCATCGCGTTCGACGGCCATCCCGATCTCACCCGCATCCTCATGCCCGAGGACTGGACCGGCCATCCGCTGCGCAAGGACTACAACTCCGGCCGCATCCCCGTGCAGTTCAAGGCTGCGCCGACCGGCCGATGACCACCACCACGGGCACCCCATGAGCGCGCCGACCGACCGCTCGTTCACCGACGCCAACGTCGACCTCACCTCCGAGGGCAGCCAGGAGCTCACCAGTCGCGATCTGGTCGACGCCACCGAGCGGCTCCGCGAGCTCGGCGCGGTGCTGCGTCTGTCCGAAGCCGATGCCGAAGCCATCGCGGCCGAGGCCGACTCGGCCCCCGAAGACGAGACCATGATCATCAACATGGGTCCGCAGCACCCGAGCACCCACGGTGTGCTGCGCCTCATGCTCGAGCTGCAGGGCGAGACGGTGCTGCGCTGCAAGCCGGTGATCGGCTACCTGCACACCGGCATGGAGTGGACCGGCGAGGAGCTCACCTACCTGCAGGGACCGACCAACGTCACCCGCATGGACTATGCCGCGCCGCTCTTCAACGAGCTGGCGTTCTCTCTCTGCGTCGAGAAGCTGCTCGACATCGAGGTTCCACCTCGGGCCGTGTGGATCCGCATGCTGATGACCGAGATGAACCGCATCTCGTCGCATCTGCTGTTCATGGCCACCAACGGCATGGACCTCGGTGCCGTCTCGATGATGCTCTACGGCTGGCGCGAGCGCGAAGAGGTGCTGCGGTTCTTCCAGGCCGTCACCGGTCTGCGCATGAACCACAACTACATCCGGCCCGGTGGCGTGGCGGCCGACCTCCCCGACGGCTGGCGCGACGATGTCCTGCGGCTGCTCGAGATGATCCCGCCGCGGCTCGACGAGTACGACATCTTGATGACCGGCCAGCCCATCTGGCGCGAGCGCCTGCAGGGCGTCGGCGTCATCACCGCCGAGGAGTGCATCGCCCTCGGCGTCACCGGGCCCATCCTCCGGTCCACCGGCTACGCCTGGGATCTTCGGCGCGACATGCCCTATCTGGCCTACGACCAGGTCGACTTCGACGTGGTCGTCGGCACCTACGGCGACTGCTTCGATCGCTACGCCATCCGCCTCAACGAGATCCGCGAGTCGATCCGGCTCGTGCACCAGATCCTCGACCACATGCCCGACGGCGACTACCGCATCCAGGACAAGAAGGTCACGCCGCCGCCCCGAGCCCGCATCGACGAGTCGATGGAGGCGCTCATCCACCACTTCAAGATCTTCACCGAGGGCTTCAAGGTGCCCGAGGGCGAGGCCTACGTCGCGGTCGAATCGCCCCGGGGTGAGCTGGGGTGCTACATCGTCAGCGATGGCAGCGCACAGCCCTACCGGATGCACATCCGCGGGCCGAGCTTCGTGAACGTCCAGACCCTCCCGCACATGATGCACGGCGGCCTCGTCGCCGACGCGGTGGCCATCATCTCGTCGGTCGATCCGATCATGGGCGAGGTCGACCGCTGATGGCGCGCCTCACGGCCGACAACGAGCTGTTGGCCCGCCAGATCATCGGTCGCTACCCGCGGCCCAAGTCGGCGCTGATCCCGCTGCTGCACCTCGCACAGGAGCAGGACGGCTACGTCACCGACGAAGCCATGGAGCACATCGCCGACCTCGTCGGGTGCACGGCCGCCGAGGTCCTGGGCACCGCCAGCTTCTACGAGATGCTCAAGCTCGAGCCGGTGGGCACCTACGTCGTCAACATCTGCACCGACATCTCGTGCATGCTGCTCGGTGCCGACCAGCTCCTGCACCACGCCGAGAGCACGCTCGGGGTCCGCTCCGGCCAGACCACCGCCGACGGCGCCATCACCATCGAGGGCGTCACCTGCATCGCGGCGTGCACCGAGGCTCCGTGCCTGCAGGCCAACTACCGCTACCGCTACCGGCTCACCGCCGAGTCGCTCGACGAGTTCCTCGACGATCTGCGCGCCGGCAACGCCACCGACGTGCCTCGCCACGGCGTGCTGGCGCGCACCCGCCAGGACATCCCCTCCGACCGCGCTGCAGGTGCCGCCGATCCCGACGTGCTGGCCGAGCCGGTGTGGATGGGCCGAACGGCCGACGCCGACGGGGGAGCGGCCTCATGACCGTCACCGACGCCCCGAAGATCATCACCCGACGGTTCGGGTTCGACGACTCGCACACGCTCGAGCGCTACGAGGCCACGGGCGGCTACCAGGCGCTGCGCAAGGCGCTGGCCACGACGCCCGAAGCGGTGGTCGAAGAGGTGAAGACCGCCAGCCTGCTCGGGCGAGGCGGCGCCGGCTTCCCGGCGGGCGTCAAGTGGGGGTTCTGCCCTCCTGGGGTCTGGCCCCGCTACCTCGTGGTCAACGGCGACGAGAGCGAGCCCGGCACCTACAAGGACCGCATGCTGATGGAGCGCGATCCCCATCAGCTCATCGAAGGGGTGCTCATCGCCTGCTACGCGGTGGGCTGCGCGCAGGCGTTCCTCTACGTGCGGGGCGAGATGGCTCTCGCACAGGAGCGCATCGCCGCCGCGCTCAACGAGGCCTACGCCGCCGGCTATGTCGGCAAGCGCATCCTCGGCACCGACTTCTCGGTCGACATCGTCCTGCACTGGGGCGCCGGCGCCTACATCGTGGGCGAGGAGACGGCGCTCATCGAGAGCCTCGAAGGCAACCGGGGCATGCCCCGACTCAAGCCGCCGTACTTCCCCGCGGCCAAGGGCCTCTACCTGCAGCCCACCATCGTCAACAACGTCGAGACGCTGTCCAACGTGCCGTGGATCGTCACCAACGGAGCCGAGGCGTTCACCGCGCTCGGTGCCGAGGCCTCGAAGGGCACGCGGATGTTCGCGGTGTCGGGCCATGTCAACAACCCCGGGGTCTTCGAGGTCGAGTACGGCGTCACCACCTTCCGCGACCTCATCTACGCCCCCGTCTACGCCGGCGGCATCCGTGACGGCCACTCGCTGAAGACGTTCATCCCGGGCGGCGCGTCGGCTCCGTGGTTCTTCGAGGAGCACCTCGACCTCCCTCTCGAGAAGGGCACCGTCGATCGGGCCGGTTCCATGCTCGGCTCGGGCGCGGTCGTCGTGATGGACGAGACCACCGACATCGTGCGGGCCTGCCATCGTGTCGTGCGCTTCTTCGCCAACGAGTCCTGCGGCAAGTGCACCCCCTGCCGCGAGGGCACCAGCTGGCTCGAGCGCATCCTCAAGCGCATCCTCGACGGCTACGGGCGACCCAGCGACCTGGCCCTGCTGATGGACGTCTCCGACAACATCAGCCCCGGCATCGCCTGGCCGCCGAAGCAGACGACGATCTGCCCCCTCGGGCCCTCGGCGGTGTCGCCCATCGCGTCGGCCATCAGGAAGTTCCCGCACGAGTTCGACGCCCACATCGCCCGCAACCCCAAGGGTCGCACTGCGGCGAAGCCGGCAGCGCTCGCGTCGGGAGAGGTTCCCGTCGGGTTCGGGAGGCGTGGTGACTGACACCAGCGCGGACGCCCCCGCCGAGGCCGACGACGCGCCGACGGGCGTACCCGTCACGCTCAACGGCCGCGAGATCGTGGCCCGTGAGGGCGAGCTGATCATCGACGCGGCCGAACGCAACGGCGTCTACATCCCGCGGTTCTGCTACCACCCGCGCATGAAGCCGGTGGGCATGTGCCGCATGTGCATCGTCGAGGTCGACACCGGCCGCGGCCCCGCCCTGCAGCCCACGTGCATGCTCGAGTGCACACCCGGCATGGTGGTCGACACCGAGTCCGAGGTCACCAAGAAGGCCCAGGACGGCGTGCTCGAGTTCCTTCTCATCAACCACCCCCTCGACTGCCCCGTGTGCGACAAGGGCGGCGAGTGCCCGCTCCAGGACCAGACGATGGCCTACGGGCCGGGCGAGAGCCGGTTCGTCGAGGAGAAGCGCCACTTCGAGAAGCCGATCCCGGTCAGCGACCTCGTCTTGCTCGATCGCGAGCGTTGCATCCTCTGCGACCGCTGCACGCGGTTCGCCAAGGACGTGGCGGGCGACCCGCTCATCCACTTCCTGCACCGCGGCAGCAGCACCGAGGTCAACACCTTCCCGGATCATCCGTTCGCGTCCTACTTCAGCGGCAACACGGTGCAGATCTGCCCGGTCGGCGCACTCACCGCGTCCGACTATCGGTTCCGTGCCCGTCCCTGGGATCTCGACGAGACCGAGTCGACCTGCCAGCAGTGTGCGATGGGCTGTCGCATCGCGGTGCAGTCGTCGCGCAACGAGGTCCTCCGCTACGTCGGCGTCGATGTCGATCCGGTCAACTGGGGTTGGCTGTGCGACAAGGGTCGTTTCGGGTTCGAGGCGCTCAACCACGACGACCGTCTTCGCGACCCGCTCGTGCGGGCGGCCTCGTCGCCCTCGTCCGCACGCGGTGAGCTCGCGTCGAGTCGCTGGACCGACGCGCTCGCCCGCGTTGCCGACGCGATCCAGGCCGGGCTGGCCACGAACGGGCCCGGGGGAGTGGCGGTGCTCGGTGGAGCCCGCCTCACCAACGAGAGTGCCTACGCCTGGAGCAAGCTGGCCAAGGGCGTGATCGGCACCGACCACGTCGACGCCCAACTCGGCGACGGCCTCCCCGCCGAGCTGGTCCTCGGCGTGCCCCGCGCCACCATCGACGACGCCTGCCGGCCGGGCGGCACCGTCATCCTGCTGGCTCCCGATCTGAAGGAGGAGCTGCCGGTTCTCTACCTGCGGCTCCGTCACGCGGTGCTCGAAGACGGCGTGACGATCGTCGAGGTCGGCCCGCACGATTCAGGTCTCAGCGAGTTGGCCGCCGTGTCGTTGCCCACCCGGCCCGCCGAGCAGGGTGAGGTGGCCAAGGTGCTGGTCGGCGCGCTCGGAGCCGATCGAGAGGTCGGGGGCGTGCCTGCGTCGCTGCTGGCCCAGGGCCGAGCGCTCATCGAGGCGGCCGACGGTCCGATCACGGTGGTGTTGGGCCGGGCGAACGTGGCCGAGTCGGGTGCGGGTGTCGTCGCGGCCGCGGCCGAACTGCTCGACGGCCTGGCCGACGTGCGGTTCCTCTCGGCGTTGCGACGGGCCAACGTGCACGGTGCGCTCGACATGGGCCTTGCACCAGGTGTGCTGCCCGGTCGGGTGTCGCTCGACGCCGGGCGCGAGTGGTACGCCGCGAACTGGCCCACGGTGCCCGCCGCCGGCGGCCTCGACGCCGCCGGCATCCTGCAGGCCGCAGCCGACGGTCGGATCGACACCCTCGTCCTGCTCGGAGCCGATCCGCTCTCCGACTTCCCCGATCGCGACCTCGCCACCCGGGCCCTCGCCGGGGCGCGCACCGTCGTCGCCGTCGATCAGTTCCTCACCGAGTCGTCGCGCCAGGCCGATGTGGTGCTGCCCGCCGCCGGGTTCGCCGAGGTCGACGGCACCACCACCAACATCGAGGGTCGGGTCACCACCGTGCACCGCCGGGTGACGGCTCCGGGCACCGCACAGGCCGACTGGGTCATCGCCGCCGACATCGCTCGGCGCCTCGGAGCCGACTTCGACCTCGAATCCGCGGAGGGCATCCGGGCGGAGATCGAGCGCCTCGCCCCTGCCTATCGCGGGCTGGCGGCCGATCTCGATGGCGACGCCGGCGGTGACGGCGTGGTCGTGCCGCTCCCGGGCCGAGCCACGCCAGAGGCCGAGTCGGAGACGGAGGCAGAGGCCGCTCCGGTGGCCGAGGCCGAGGCCGAAATCGGCGAGGACGCAGGCGACGAAGCCGATGCCATCCGCGCCGACATCCTTGCGCCACCCGAGCTCCTCGTGTTCGCCCGACCCCCCGCCGGCGACCTCCCGGCGATCGACAGCTACTCGCTGCGGCTGGCGGCCACCCGCAAGCTCTACGACGACGGCGTGCTCGTGCAGCACGCCCGCTCGTTGGCCCGCCTCGCGCCCGGCACCGTGCTGCGCGTGAACCCCCACGACTTCGGCAAGCTCGGCATCGAGGAGGGCAGCCAGGTCCGGGTCACCTCGTCGCGTGGCAGTCTGAGTCTCGAGATCCGGGTCGACGCCGCCGTGCCGCGCGGAACGGCGGCTGCTGTGTTCAACCAGCCGGGGGTGGGGTTGTCCGAGCTCATCGACGCCAGCGAGCCGGTCACTGAAGTACGCATCGAGAGGGAGGCGCCGTGATGTTCGCGCTCGATCCCCTTCTCGAGGGCAACGTCGACCTGGCGGTCGTGGGCATCGTGCTGCTCAAGGTCGTGGTGGTCTTCGCCTTCCTGCTCGTCGCCACCATGTTGATGGTGTGGTTCGAGCGCAAGCTCGTGGGCGACATGCAGAACCGCATCGGCCCGGCGCTGGCCGGTCCCTTCGGCATCCTCCAGACGCTCGCCGACGGCATCAAGCTCTTCTTCAAGGAAGACCTCATGCCCGAGAAGGCCGAGCGCAGGGTGTTCATCCTCGCCCCGTTCCTCTCGTTCGTGCCCGCCTTCTTGTTGTTCGCCATCATCCCGGTAGGCGGCGACTTCAACAACGGCAACGACGGCGTCGTCGAGATCTTCGGGTACGAGACCTACCTCCAGGTGGCCGACCCGCCGATCGGCATCCTGTTCGCGTTGGCGATGTCGTCGGTGGCGGTCTACGGCATCATGCTCGCCGGCTGGTCGTCGGGCTCGAAGTACCCCCTGCTCGGCGCGGTGCGGGCGTCGGCCCAGATGGTGTCCTACGAAGCCGCCCTCGGCCTCACCGTCGCCGCGGTCGTGCTCAAGAGCGGCACGCTCAGCACCAACGGCATCGTCAACTTCCAGGCGGGTGCCGGCCCGGGCGACCTCATCCCCAACTGGAACCTGCTGCTCACGGGCCTGGTGCCGTTCATCATCTTCCTCATCGCCGCCACGGCTGAGCTCAACCGCCCACCCTTCGACCTGGTCGAGGCCGAACAGGAGCTGGTCGGCGGGTTCAACACCGAGTACAGCTCCATTCGCTTCGCCCTCTTCTTCCTCGCCGAGTTCATGAACACCGTCACCATGTCGGCGATCATCGTCACCCTGTTCCTGGGCGGGCCCGCCGGACCGGCGCCCTTCGGGCCTGGCTGGCTCTGGGGCTGCATCTGGTTCTTCGCCAAGCTGATGGTGTTCCTCTTCATCGTTCGTCTGGTTCCGGGCCACTCTTCCCCGCGTCCGCTACGACCAGCTCATGGACCTCGGGTGGAAGCTGCTGATCCCGCTCGCCCTCGGCTGGTTCCTGCTGTTGGCCGCGCTCGATGTCGGCCGCGACCAGGACTGGAACCTGGTGGTGGTCGCGCTCGTCAGCGTGGCCGGTCTGCTGCTCGGTGCCGCCCTGTTGAAACGGGCCATCACCACGGCGCGCCAACGCGCCGAGGCCGACGAGCCTGTGGGGAGCATCGACTGATGGGCTACCTCGACGGCTTCCTCGTGACCGTGCGCCAGATCGGCAAGCGGGTCACCACCCAGTACCCGGAGGAGAAGGCCCCCAAGCCGCTCCGTCTCCACGGTCGCCACGTCCTCAACCGCTACGAGGACGGCATGGAGAAGTGCATCGGGTGCGAGCTGTGCGCCGGTGTGTGTCCGGCCCGATGCATCTACGTGCGCGGCGCCGACAACTCACCCGACGATCCGGTCTCACCCGGTGAGCGATACGGCTACGTCTACGAGATCAACTACCTCCGCTGCATCCACTGCGATCTGTGCGTCGAGGCCTGCCCGACCGAGGCCATCACCGAGACCAAGCTGTTCGAGTTCTCCTTCACCAACCGCAGCGACGCGATCTACACGAAAGACGAGCTGGTGGTGGCCGACGACGGCCGACCCCAGCAGCTCCCCTGGGAGGACTGGCGCGAGGGCGAGGACGAGCACACCTCGGCCTGGATGCGGGCCACCTCACCGTCCGGTGACGCGTCATTCGAAGGACGCGTCTCGTGGTCGGGCGAGCTGGGCTACGGCGTGCGCGCCCCCGAACAAGGCCAGACCGCGGTCGAGGCGCACTGCCGACGAGCCGAGCACCGACGACGATCACGGCCACGGGGGCCACTGACATGGAGACCGCCGTGTTCGTCGTGTGCGCCGTCATCGCCGTGAGCGGTGCGTTCGGCGTCGTCTTCTCGCGCAACCCGGTGCACAGCGCGCTCAGCCTGGTCGCCACCCTGTTCGCCATCGCAGTGCTGTTCCTCAACCAGGGAGCCAACCTGCTCGCGGCGGTGCAGGTCATCGTCTACACGGGCGCCATCGTCGTGCTCATCCTGTTCGTGATCATGCTGCTCGGCGTCGATCAGGAAGAAGACCTCGACGTCGAGCCGCTCGTCGGCCAGCGGGTGCTCGCCGCCATCACCGCGGCCGCCATCCTGGGCGTGGTGCTGGCGATCGTGATCATCGGCGGCGACCAGATCGTCACCGGTGCCCGCAGCGTCACCGAGCCCCTCGCCGACGGGGTCGAGGTCACCGACATCCGCCAGATCGGCCAGCAGCTCTTCACCACCTACGTGTTCCCGCTCGAGGCCACCGCCGGTCTGCTCACCATCGCGGTGGTCGGCGCCGTCGTGATGTCGAGGCGCCCTCGCGACCTGCAGCCCCTACCCGAGCCCGAGTCGCTGGCCGAGGCCGACGACACGCTCGTGCGCACCGACGACGAGGGAGGCGACTGATGGATTCCGAGCTCAACACCGCCTACCTCGCCCTTTCCGCGGTCATCTTCGCCATCGGCTCGTTCGGTCTGCTCGTGCGCCGCAACCCGCTCGTGATGGTGATGTGCGTCGAGCTGATGCTCAACGCGGTCAACCTCTCGTTCGTCACCTTCGGACGGATGCTGAACGACACGGCCGGTCAGGTCGTCGTGTTCTTCGTGCTGGTGGTTGCTGCCGCCGAGGTCGTGGTGGGCCTCGGCATCGTGGTCGCGATCGCCCGACGTCGTCCCGACGCCACGGCGGACGACCTCCGGGTACTCAGGGGATAGGGGAGAGCGGCGATGGTTGATCTGGTCTGGTTGATCCCTGCCCTGCCACTGGTGGGATTCGCGATCCTGCTCGTGTTCGGCAACCGCCTGGGCGAGCCCGCGGCGGGCTGGCTCGGCACCGCGATGGTCGCCGCCTCGTTCGTGGTGTCGGCCGTCGTCTTCGTCGGCCTGCGAGACGAGCCGAGCCACGTGTTCTCGCAAACGCTGTTCGAGTGGATCCCGGCCGGTGACTTCTCGGTCGACATCGGCATCTACCTCGACCAGCTGTCGATGACGATGACGTTGTTCATCACCTTCATCGCCGCGCTGATCCACCTGTACTCCATCGGCTACATGCACGGCGACGCCCGGTATCCGAAGTTCTTCCTCTACCTCAACCTGTTCGTGTTCTCGATGCTCGTGCTGGTGCTCGGCGACAACCTTCTGCTCACCTTCCTGGGCTGGGAGGGCGTGGGCGCCTGCTCCTACTTCCTCATCTCCTTCTGGTTCGAGAAGGACGCCAACGCCTCTGCCGGCAAGAAGGCCTTCATCACGAACCGGGTTGGCGACTGGGGGTTCATGGTCGGCATCTTCGCCACCTTCTTCGCCTTCGGCACCATCACCTACACCGAGTTCCTCCCCGTCGCCCCCGGGCTGGCCGCCACCACCGCCACGTTCATCGCGGTGCTGTTCCTCATCGGTGCGGTGGGCAAGTCGGCCCAGATCCCCCTCTACATCTGGCTGCCCGACGCCATGGCCGGCCCCACCCCGGTGTCGGCCCTCATCCACGCGGCCACCATGGTCACCGCCGGTGTCTACGTGCTCTGCCGGCTCAACCCGATCATCGGCGCGTCCTACGACTGGGTCCCGACGCTCATCGCGTGGGGCGGTGTGCTCACCGCGCTGCTGGCGGCCACCATCGCCACCAGCCAGTACGACATCAAGAAGGTGCTCGCCTACTCGACGATCAGCCAGATCGGCTACATGTTCCTGGCCGTCGGCGTGGGCGCGTACTGGGCCGCGATCTTCCACATGGTGACCCACGCCTTCTTCAAGGCCTTGCTCTTCCTCGGATCGGGCTCGGTCATCCACGGCATGCACGACGAGCAGGACATGCGGTGGATGGGCGGCTTGCGCAAGCTCATGCCGATCACCGCGGGCACGTTCATCGTCGGGTGGTTGGCCATCTCGGGCCTACCGCCGTTCTCGGGCTTCTGGTCGAAGGACGAGATCCTGGCCTACGCCCTTCAGGACAACGTCGCGCTCTACGCGGTCGGCCTGTTCACCGCGCTGCTCACGGCCTATTACATGAGCCGCCAGGTGTTCATGGTCTTCTACGGCGACCCCCGCTGGACCGAGTCGGCCCAGGCGGAGTTGGCGGCCAAGACCCGCGCCCAGGCCTCCGTCGTCGGCCGGAGGGGATGACACCGCAGAGGCGACCGACGATGATCTCGACGAGGCCCCCGCCGAGGTCGACGTCGAACCGCGATTCCCGGCCGGGTTCAAACCACACGAGTCGCCGTGGACCATGACCCTGCCCCTCGTGGTGCTGGCGTTCTTCGCCACCGTGTCCGGGCTCTTGAACCTGCCCGCTGCCGAAGAGCGCGCACTTCCTCGAGGACTGGCTCGAGCCCGTGTTCGAGCTGGGCAACCCGGCCGAGCTCGACTTCTCCGACCTCGCCATCGTGGTCCTGCTGATCGTGTCGTCCGTCGTCGCCCTGATGGGCGTGGCCGCAGCGGCCTACGTCTACCTCTACAAGCGGGTCGAGCCCGAGCGGGTCGAGCCGGAGCTCCTGCAGAACGCGTGGTACATCGACACGGGGGTCAGCGCCTTCATGGGTGGGCCGGGCTATCGGGCCTTCGACGCCACCGCCACCGCCGACCAGGTCGGCATCGACGGTGCCCTCAACGGCGTCGGGCGTGTCACCCGCTGGTCGGGTGGGCGCCTGCGGCTCGTGCAGAACGGCTACGTGCGCGCCTACGCCCTGATGATCGCGATCGGCGCCGTGCTGCTCGCCGCTTGGGTGCTCACCAGGGTGACGGCGTGGTGAGCGGCGTCGGGGTGCTGGCATCCGCCGGCTCGGCCGTGAGCTTCCCGGTGCTGCCGGCCATGGTGCTGCTGCCGATCTTCGGCGCGGCGGTGATCGCGCTCATCCCCCGATCGCGGCCCGAGCTGCACCGTCTGACGTCGGTCATCACGGCGATGCTCGTCGCCGGCTTCAGCCTGTGGGTGCTGGTCGAGTTCGACAAGAACGACCCCGGGTTCCAGTTCGTCGTGAGCCAGACGTGGGTGAGCTCGCTCGACATCAAGTTCATCCTCGGCATCGACGGCATCTCGCTGTTCCTGGTGGTGCTCACGGCGATCCTGTTCCCGATCGCGTTGTTCGCGGCCAAGCCCGATCACGACGAGAAGGGTTACTACCTCTGGATCACGCTGCTCGAGGCGGGCTGCATGGGCGTGTTCCTCGCCCTCGACCTGTTCTTGTTCTTCCTCATGTTCGAGCTCACGCTCGTGCCGCTCTACTTCCTGATCGGCCGATGGGGCCACGGCCGACGGGTCTACGCGGCCACCAAGTTCTTCCTGTTCACCATGCTCGGCTCGGCCTTCATGCTGGTGTCGATCGTGGCGCTCGCCGTCCTGGCAGGGGCCGGCGAGGGTGGCGGGGTCAGCTTCGACCTGCAACGCGTCGTCGAGGCGGTGCAGCAAGAGGGTGTGGCCCGTGACACGGCGCGATGGATCTTCCTCGGGTTCGCAGTCGCGTTCGCCATCAAGACGCCGGTCTTCCCGTTCCACACCTGGTTGCCCGATGCCCACACCGAGGCGCCGACCGCGGGCTCCGTTGATCTCGCCGGCGTGCTCCTGAAGCTCGGCACCTACGGGTTCTTGCGCTACGGCCTCTATCTGTTCCCCGAAGCCTCGGTGTGGTTCGCGCCGGTGATGCTCACCCTCGGCACGATCGGCATCGTCTACGGCGGCATCGTCGCCGCCATGCAGCGCAACCTCAAACGCCTTGTCGCCTATTCGTCGGTCGCGCACATGGGCTTCGCCGTCGTGGGTCTCTTCGCGCTCAACACCGAGGGCCTCCAAGGCAGCGTGATGGTGATGGTGAACCACGGCATCACCACCGGCGCGCTCTTCATCCTCCTCGGGTGGATCTACAAGCGCCGGCACACCTACGCCATCTCCGAGCTCAAGGGCCTGCAGAAGGTGGCCCCCTGGTTCGCCGGTGCGTTCACCATCGCCATGCTGTCGTCGATCGGCCTGCCCGGCCTCAACGGCTTCGTCGGCGAGTTCCTCGTCCTCCTCGGCACGTTCGTCGCCAACCGGTGGTGGGCGGTCGTGGCCGCCACCGGCGTCATCATCGCCGCGCTCTACATGCTCTGGGCCTACCAGCGCACCTTCCACGGCGAGCCCGACGAGGCCAACCGCACGTTCCCCGACCTCACGCTCACCGAGAAGCTCGTGATCCTGCCGCTGCTCGGTCTCATGTTCTTCATCGGCATCTACCCCAAGCCGATGCTCGAGCGCATCGAGCCCTCGGTCAACCGCCTGGTCGCCCATGTCGAGGCCAGCACCGACTTTCGGGAGGCCGTCACCCAGGGAGGCAGCGAGCTCGACGCCGAGCGCATCGAGGAGAAGCTGGCCGAGCACAGCGAGCACGGCGAGAGCGAAGAGCACGCTGACGAGGAGCCGGTCGAGAGCGAGGAGCAGCCATGAGCGGCCTCCCCGCAGTCCTCGCCCAGGCGGGCGAGCTCATCACCCCGATCACCGGTGGCGCCGAGGGCCCGACGGCCGGGCCGGTGCCCACCCCCTCGATCTCGTGGGAGGCCCTCCTCCCCCTGCTCATCCTCGGCGTCGGCGGCCTGCTCCTCCTCACCATCACCTCGCTGGTGAAGGGGCGCATCTTCCGCAGCTTCTACGCCGTCTACACGATCGCGGTGGCGTCGGCGGCCATGATCGCCGTGCTGCCGCTGTGGGGTCGCGTGCAGGGCTGGCCGAAGCTGCTGTGGTTCGACCTCGAGCACGACGACGGCACCGGGCCGTTCAGTGCGATCGGTGGTGCCCTCGGCATCGATGGCTTCAGCCTCTTCGTGACCGTGGTGATCGCGGCGGCCGTGGTGGTGGCCGCCCTCTTCGCCGACGACTACCTCCGACGCGAGAACCTCGACGGCCCCGAGTTCTACGTGCTGATCCTGCTGTCGGCGTTCGGCGGCGTGATCATGGCGATGGCCAACGATCTCATCGTGCTGTTCATCGGCCTCGAGACCTTGTCGATCGCTGTCTACGTCCTGACTGCGATGCAACTGCGTCGATCGCAATCACAGGAGGCAGGCGTCAAGTACTTCGTGCTCGGCGCGTTCTCGTCGGCCTTCTTCCTCTACGGCATCGCCATGCTCTACGGCGCCACCGGCTCGACCAACTTCATCGAGATCAAGGACTTCTTGGCCGCCAACGTCATCGTCGAGGACGGCCTGCTGCTGCTCGGCCTCGCCTTCTTGCTGGTCGGGCTGGGCTTCAAGGTGGCGGCCGTGCCGTTCCACTCGTGGAGCCCCGACGCCTACGACGGCGCACCCACGCCTGCGGTGGTCTACATGGCCGCCGCGGTGAAGGCCGCGGCGTTCGCCGGCATCGTGCGGGTGTTCATGCTCACGTTCTCGACGGCTCTCAACGACTGGAAGCCGCTGGTGATGGGCCTCGCGGTGCTGTCCATGGTCGGCGGTGCCGCCCTCGCGATCGTGCAGACCAACGTCAAGCGCATGCTGGCCTATTCGTCGATCAACCACGCCGGATTCATCCTGGTGGCGGTGGCCACCGGCACGCAGGCCGGCGTCACGGCCATCCTCTTCTACCTGGCCGCCTACACCTTCATGGTGGGTGGGTCGTTCGGCGTGGCCACGCTCGTGGGTCGGCGTGGCGACAACCACCACGGTCTGGCCGACTACCGGGGATTGGCGCACACGAACCCGGTGCTGGCCCTGGTGTTCGCTGTGCTGCTGCTGGCGCAGGCCGGCATCCCCTTCACGTCGGGGTTCTTCGCCAAGTTCACCGTGATCGGTGCAGCGGTCGATGCCGAGGAGGTGTGGCTGGCCATCGTCGCGATGGTCACGGCGGTGATCGCCGCGTTCCTCTACCTGCGCATCGTGGCCGCCATGTACATGTCGGGCGGTGAGCACGGCGACGAGGAGGCCGACGTAGCACCGATCGACGGGCAGGCAGGCGAGGCCGGGCCCGTGCGGGTGCCGGCGGCCGCCGCGGTGGGACTGGCCCTGTGTCTCGGTGTCACCCTGCTGGCCGGCATCCTGCCTTCCCTCGTGCTCGACCCGGCCCGCGACGGCCGCCCCGCGCTCGTCCGCGAACCGGTCGCGATCGAGGCCGTCACCGATGCCGGAACGGGCGCCGACGGCCTTCCCACGGGCTCCGCGTCGGGCTCCTGACGGCCGCGTTTCGCATGCCGCGAACCCCCTCACGATCGCGTGCGCACGGATTTCCCGCCTTGTTCACCCGTTCACTAGGCTGACCAGCCGATGTCTCAGACGTACTCGGACTTCCTTCGCCAGTACCTCACCGTGGCCATCTTCGGTGCGTTGGGCCTCGCCATGGCGGGCGCAATGCTCGGCGTGGGCCGCATCCTGCGACCCGTCAGGCCCCAGGAGCAGAAGTACATCACCTACGAGAGCGGCGTCGATCCTGTCGGCACGGGCTGGTCGCAGAGCCAGATCCGCTACTACGTCTTCGCCCTGCTCTTCGTGTTGTTCGACGTCGAAGCGGTGTTCATCTTCCCGTGGGCCACCCGACTCGAGGTCTACGGCACCTACGGTCTCATCGAGATGGTCGTGTTCATCACCATCCTCGCTCTCGGCCTGGTCTACGCCTGGCGGAAGAAGGTGCTGCGGTGGGTCTAGTCGAGAGCGGCAAGATGCCGAAGCCGCTCACCAAGCTCCTGAACCTCAGCCGCAAGTACTCCATCTGGGTCTACCAATGGGGCCTGGCCTGCTGTGCCATCGAGATGGGCGCCGCCTTCGCGTCGCCCCGCTACGACGTGATGCGCCTCGGCGTCATCCCGTTCCCGGCCAGCCCCCGCCAGGCCGACCTGGTGGTCATCGCCGGCACCGTCACCGACAAGATGGCGCCGGCGCTGGTGCGGCTCTACCAGCAGATGCCCGATCCCAAGTACGTGATCAGCATGGGCAGCTGCGCCAACTGCGGGGGCCCCTACTGGGACTCCTATTCGGTGACCAAGGGCGTCGACCAGCTCATTCCGGTCGATGTCTACGTGCCCGGGTGCCCGCCGCGGCCCGAGGCCCTGCTCGAAGGCATCGTGTTGCTGCAGGAGCGCATCCACCACGAGGACATGGCCGAGCGTTGGAAGGGTGATCCCATTGTCGTCGGATGAGACGACACCAGCGGCAGGGTCGTCGGATGAGACGACACCGGCGGTCGCTGAGGACGCCGTGGAGGAAGAGGCGCCGCGTGACGAGGCCCGAGAGGCGCTGCTGGCCGAGGTGTCGGCCGAGCTGGGCGACGCGGTGGTCGGATCCCACATCACCGTGGGGCACGCCCTGTGGGTGCGGGTCGATCGGGGTGCCTGGCGGGCTGCTGGCGAGCTGCTCAAGCGACGGATGGGCTTCGAGTTCTTCGACTTCGTGTCCGCCATCGACTGGATGCCGTCGCCCTTCGGGCGCGACATGGACAGCCAGGAAGACGCGTTGGTGCACGGGCAGGATCCCAAAGAGCTCCCGACCATGACCACGGGCGTCGGTGGCGGTGACACGCGGTTCCAGGTGCTGGCCCGCGTCTACAACCCCAAGCGCAACGCCGGCATCATCCTCAAGGCCGACGTGCCCGACGATGATCTGCGCATCGACACCTGGGTGCCGGTCTATGCCGGCGCCGAGTGGCACGAGCGCGAGACCTGGGAGATGTTCGGCATCGAGTTCGTCGGGCATCCCCAGCTCGAGAACATCTACCTTCCCACCGGCTTCGAGGGTCATCCTCTACGGAAGGACTTCCCGTTGGTGGCGCGGCGGGTGAAGCCGTGGCCCGGCATCGTCGATGTCGAGCCGATGCCAGGCGGAGCCGACGAGGGCGAAGGGGAGGGCGAATGACCACGCCGATCGATCAGCGCCTCGATGCCGACACCATCTCCGATCGGGAGAAGTTCGCCTACGTGGCCGCGCAGGCTGCCGACGCCCGCGTCAACGTCGAGCTCGAGACCGAGGGCATGACCCTCAACATCGGCCCGCAGCACCCCGCCACGCACGGCACCTTGCGCATCGTGGCCAAGCTCGACGGTGAGCAGATCGTGTCGGCCGAGCCCATGTGCGGCTACATGCATCGCGGCTACGAGAAGCTCACCGAGGTGCGCTCGTTCCCGCAGGTGACGACGCTCATCAACCGCATCGACTGGCTGGGCAGCTTCGCCAACGAGGTGCCGTTCATCCTCGCCGCCGAGCAGCTCATGGGCATCGAGGCGCCGCCTCGGGCCCAGTGGATCCGCACGATCCTGTTCGAGATGTCTCGGATGGCCAACATCAGCCTGTTCCTCGGCGACATCGGCCTGCAGCTCGGCGGGCTCACCGCCGGCTTCTACGCCTTCCGCGACCGCGAGTACGTCCTCAACCAGATCGAAGCCGCCACCGGTGGTCGGTTCCATCCCAACTTCGACCGCATCGGCGGTCTGAAGGACGACCTTCCGAAGGGCTGGATCGACGAGACCCGCCAGGCCATGCAGAAGATGCGCGACCTGTGTGACCAGCTCGACGGGTTGGTCCTCGGCAACGAGATCTTCCAGGCCCGCACGCGTGGCATCGGCGTCATCCCGGCCGACATCGCGCTGTCCTACGGCATGTCCGGGGCCAACCTGCGGGCCAGCGGCGTCGACTGGGATCTGCGTCGCGACGACTGCCCGCCCGGCCTGCGCTACGGCGAAGTCGACTGGAAGGTGTGGACCCACCCTGACGGCGACTCCTTCTCGCGCACCTGGGTGCGTCTGCAGGAGACGCGCGAAGCCACCTACATCGTCGACCAGCTGCTCGACACGCTGCCGGGCGGTCCGATCATGGCGAAGGTGCCCCGCATCATCAAGGTGCCCGAGGGCGAGGCCTACGTCGAGACCGAGAACCCGCTCGGCGTCATGGGCTACTACGTGGTGAGCAAGGGCGATCTGGTGCCCTTCCGGGTGAAGATCCGCACGCCTTCGTTCAACAACGTGTCGGTCGTGCCCTGGGTGTGCCGAGGGGTCTACGTGCCCGACCTCATCAGCATCCTGGCCAGCCTCTACTTCATCCTGGGAGACATCGACCGGTGATCTCGGTGCTGGCCGCGTTCGATCCGCCCTACTGGCTGTCGACCCTCATCAAGGTGGGGGTGGTCGCCCTCGTGGTGCCCACCACCGCGCTCATCCTCGGCATCGTGTTCCTGTTCAAGGTGATGAGCTGGATGCAGAGCCGCCTCGGCCCGCAGGAGGCCGGCCCGCGTGGGCTTCTCCAGCTGCTGGCCGACGGCGTGAAGTTCCTCCAGAAGGAGGATCTCACCCCCAACGGGGCCGACAACTTCGTGTTCAAGGCCGCCCCGGTCGTCGTGCTGGTGTCGACCTTCCTCGTCTACGTGGCCATTCCGGCGAGCAACAACCTGGTGGTGAGCGATCTCGACGTCGGCATCTTCTTCGTGCTGGCCGTGTCGTCGCTCTCGGTCATCGGCATCCTCATGGCGGGCTGGGCGTCCGCCAACAAGTACTCCCTGATGGGCGGCCTGCGCGCCGCAGGTCAGCTCATCGCCTACGAGCTGCCGCTCGTGCTCGCCGTGGTGGGCGTGGTCATCCAGGCCGGCACCCTCAACCTCAACGGCATCGTCGAGGCCCAGAACAACAGCGGCATCTTCGGATGGGACGGCATCGGCTACCCCTACATCCTCACGCAGTTCGTGGGCTTCGCCATCTTCCTCGCGGCGGTCCAGGCCGAGCTCACCCAGACCCCCTTCGACATGCCGGTCGCCGAGTCCGAGATCGTGTCGGGCTATCAGGTCGAGTATTCGGGGTTCCGCTTCCTCTTCTTCTTCCTGGCCGAGTTCGCCACCGCGTTCGCGTTCGGTGCGGTCGCCGCTGTCTTGTTCCTCGGCGGGTGGGCGGTGCCGTGGCTCGACACCAACAGCGACTGGTACTACGTGCTCGGCCCGGCGGTCCTCTTCGCCAAGGTCATGCTCGTGTCGTTCCTGATCTTCTGGTTCCGCTTCACCTACCCGCGGTTCCGTGAGGATCAGCTCCAGACGATCGCCTGGAAGTTCCTGATCCCACTTGCCCTCGTGAACATCGTGATCACCGGCGTGTTGAAGGTGGCGTTCTGATGCCCAAGGTCCCCGGTCTGATCAAAGGTCTCGGCATCACCTTCGGCGAGATGGTGAAGACGCTGAAGGACGGTCCGGTCACCGTCCAGTACCCGCATGTGAAGGAAGAGCCCACCCCACGGGCTCGTGGCGTCATCGCCCTCCACGAGGAGAACTGCACCGCGTGCATGCTGTGCGCCCGGGAGTGCCCCGACTGGTGCATCTACATCGAGGCCCACAAGTACCTCGCCCCACCGCGGCGCGAGGGGGGCAAGCCCCGACAGAAGAACGCGCTCGACCGGTTCGACATCGACTACTCGCTGTGCATGTTCTGCGGCATCTGCGTCGAGGTCTGCCCGTTCGAGGCCCTCTTCTGGAGCCCTGAGTACGAGTACAGCGAGCTGCGCATCTCCGACCTGCTCCACGACAAGGAGCGGCTCGCGCAGTGGATGGAGACGGTGCCCGACTTCGAGGCCTACGAGAGCGGCTCGGAGCAGAAGGTCAAGAAGGTGCCGCCGCGATGACCGTCCTCGCCGACCTGCTCGTGGCCCAGAACATCGCGTTCTACGTGATCGCGGCCGGCATGGTGCTCGCCGCCGTCAAGGTGGTCACCGTCAAGAACATGGTGCACGCCGCGCTGTGGCTGGTGGTGGTGCTTGGCGGCATGGCGGCCCAGTTCATCTTGCTGGCGGCCGAGTTCATCGCCATCACCCAGGTGCTCGTCTACATCGGGGCGATCATCGTGCTCTTCTTGTTCGGCATCATGCTCACCCGGGCCCCGATGGGCGACTCAGACGAGCTCGACAACGGCAACCAAGCCAAGATCGTCGGCATCGTCATCGGGCTCACGTTGCTCGCCGTCATGGGCTTCACGCTCTGGGACGGCTTCGAGGATCGTCAGTTCGGCGAGATCGCAGTGCAGACCACTGGTCAGGTGAGCGACTCGATCTTCTCCACCTACCTGGTGCCCTTCGAGGTGGTCTCGGTGTTGCTGCTCGGTGCGCTGATCGGCGCCATCGTCCTTGCGAGGCGTGACTGATGCTCGTCAACCAGTTCCTGTTCCTCGGGGCCATCCTCTTCTGCATCGGCGTCTATGGCGTGCTCGCGCGCCGCAATGCCGTGTTGGTGCTGATGTCGATCGAGCTCATCCTCAACTCGGTCAACATCAACCTGGTGGCCTTCGGGGCCATGTGGCACGCCACCGACCCGGCCAACCTCTCGGGCCAGGTCTTCGCCCTCTTCGTCATCGCCATCGCCGCCGCCGAGGTGGGCGTCGGCCTCGCAATCGTCCTGATGATCTATCGCAATCGCCAGAGCATCGACGTCGACGGCGTCGATCTCATGAAGGGCTGACAGCTTCCGCATGGACCAACACGCCGGCTGGTTCCTCGAGAACGCGTTCATCATCCCGCTCGTGATGGCGGGCTCGTTCCTGACGATCCTGTTCGTCGGCAAGCGGCTGCCCGAACGGGTCACCTCCGGCATCGGCATCGCTGCCGTCGGCGCCTGCCTGGTCTTGTCGCTCGGTGTCGCCACGCAGTGGATCGACCGTGTCAACCATCCGCCGGAGGTCGAGCACAGCGAACGAGGGTGAACCGCACGGCGAGGAGGCGCCCGCCGACGACGGCGCCACCACCGGTGCAGCCGAGGGCGAACAGGCCGCCCCGCTCAACCTCGCGGCTCCCGCCGCCGAGGAAGGCGAGGCGCACGAAGAGGTGCCCCCGGTCGTGCGCAGCGTGACCTGGTTCGAAAGCGGCAAGATCAAGGTCGAGGTCGGCACGCTGGTCGACGGCCTCACCGCGATGATGCTCGTCACCGTCTCGATCATCTCGCTGCTGGTGCACGTCTACTCCAAGGAGTACCTGCACGGCGACGTGCGCTTCACGCACTACTACGCGTTCCTCAGCCTCTTCACGGCATCGATGCTCTTCTACGTGCTCGGCATGAGCACCATGCAGATGCTCGTCGGATGGGAGTTGGTGGGCGTCTGCTCGTTCGTGCTCATCGGGCACTGGTGGGAGGAGAAGAAGAACAGCGACGCCGCGCTCAAGGCCTTCCTCACCAACCGGGTGGGCGATGTCGGGCTGCTCATCGGTGTCACCGCCACGTTCTTCGCGGCCGGGGCCACCAGCTTCAACGTGTTGCACATCAATGAGTACGCGTTGTCCGACGGCGCCAACCAGACCCTGCTCCTGGTGGGCGCGCTCGCCCTCTTCGCCGGGGTCACCTCGAAGTCGGGCCAGTTCCCCCTCCACACCTGGCTGCCCGACGCCATGGCCGGCCCCACCCCGGTGTCGGCTCTCATCCACGCCGCCACCATGGTCGTGGCCGGTGTCTATCTGATCGCCCGTCTCTACGCCGTGTTCTTCGAGGGCCTGAACATCGGCAACAACTGGATCAACTACGTCGCCGTCATCGGTGGTGTCACCTTGCTCGCCGGGGCTGCGCTCGCGTTCGTGCAGAACGACATCAAGAAGGTGCTGGCCTACTCCACCATCAGTCAGCTCGGTTACATGGTGATGGCGCTCGGCGTCGGGGCCTGGACGGCCGGCGTGTTCCACTTGTTCACCCATGCGTTCTTCAAGGCAGGTCTGTTCCTGGCGGCGGGCTCGGTGAGCCACGCGGCGCACCACACCTTCGACATGCGCAAGATGGGGGGCCTGAAGAAGTACATGCCGTCCACCTTCTGGACGTTCGCCATCTGCACCGTCGCGCTCATGGGCATCCCGCCATTCGCGGGGTTCTGGTCGAAGGACGAGATCCTCGCCGGCGCATCGAGCGGCCAAGAGCAGGGCTACTGGTTGATGCTCGTGATGGGCGCCATCGGCGCCATCCTCACCGCGGCCTACATGACCCGGGCCCTCTACCTAACGTTCTTCGGCGAGTACCGCGGCCATGGCACACCCCACGAATCACCCCGTGTCATGACGATCCCCCTGTGGATCCTCGCCTTCGGGGGTATCACCTTCGGCTTCCTGAACCTGCCGAAGGCCTTCCAGGTCGACGGTGTGATCGAGTACGCGACGCGTTTCGAGCACTTCGTCGAGCCAACGTTCGCGTTCCCCGAGATCGAGCACGCGTCGTTCAACGTACTGCTGGCGCTCACCTCGACGGTCCTCGTCGCGCTCGGCATCTTCGTCGCCTACCAGTACTACTGGCTGGGCAAGAGCCCCCTGCGGGGCCTCAGCCATCGAGCGCCGTTCCGTCAGGGCTACGTGCTGCTCGAGAACAAGTACTACCTCGACACGCTCTACGAGGACGTGATCGTGGCCGAGGTGAAGGGCCCGATCGCGCGAGCCTCCTACTGGTTCAACCAGCACGTCATCGATGCCATCGTCAACGGTGCCGCCAAGATCTCGGTGGTGGTGGCGGCCGTGCTCTATCGCGACGTCGACCAGCGGGTGGTCGACGGCATCGTCAACGGCTCGGGCTACCTCTCCGATGAGTCCGGACAGGTGCTCCGGCAGATGCAGACCGGCAAGGTCCAGCAGTACGCCGCCATCCTCTTTGCCGCGGCCACCATCCTGGCCGCCGTGTTCGTCGTGGCGGTAGCCCTCCAATGATCCCCGGCCGAAGCACTCCACTGATCACTGCGGAAGCGAGAGAGCTGAGATGAAGGAATTCCTGAACGACTGGGGTCTGAGCCTCGCGATTTTCCTGCCCCTGGTGGGCGCCCTCGTGATGCTCGTCATCCCTCGCCGCGACGAGCAGATGCACAAGCTGGTGGCGCTCATCACCAGCGGCGGCGTGATGGCGGTGGTGGTGCTGTTGCTCGCCAACTTCAACTACGACGACAGCCGTCAGCTGCAGTTCGTGGTCGACAACGAGTGGATCCCGTTCATCAACAGCCGCTACATCGTCGGACTCGACGGCATCTCGCTGCCGCTGCTGGCATTGACTGCGTTGGTCGTGCCGCTCTGTGTCATCTACTCGTGGAACCACTTGCCCGATCCCGGCAACCCCAAGGCGTTCTTCATCCTGCTGCTCATTCTCGAGACGGGCATGGTGGGCTCGTTCCTCGCACAGGACCTCATCCTCTTCTTCGTCTTCTTCGAGGTCGTGCTGCTGCCGATGTACTTCATGATCGGCGTCTGGGGCGGCGAGCAGCGCCAGTACGCATCGATCAAGTTCTTCCTCTACACCCTGTTCGGCTCGGCCCTCATGATCGTGGCCTTCCTGGCCCTCTACTTCCTCTCGAACGAGGTGCCGACGCCCGACGGCCTGCAACACACCTTCGACATGCGCATCCTCCCGGAGGCGGCCCGGGGGATCGGCTCTACGGCGGCGCTGTTCATCTTCGGCGGCATGTTCATCGGGTTCGGCATCAAGGTGCCGATGTTCCCCTTCCACACCTGGCTCCCCGACGCCCACACGCAGGCCCCGACGGTCGGCTCGGTGATCCTGGCCGCGGTGCTGCTCAAGCTCGGCACCTACGGCTTCGTGCGCATCGCGCTGCCGATCCTGCCCGACGCCGCCGAGTCCTGGGCGCCGTGGATCGGCCTGCTGGCGGTCATCGGCATCATCTACGGCGCGCTCTGTTGTCTGGCCCAGACCGACATGAAACGTCTCATCGCGTTCTCGTCGGTGGCCCATATGGGCTTCGTGATGCTCGGCATCGCCACCCTCACCGACTTCGGCATCAACGCCGCCATCTACGGCATGGTGGCCCACGGCCTCATCACCGGCATGCTCTTCTTCGTGGCCGGCTCCACCAAGGAGCGCTACCACACGCTCGAGATCGGCCGGCTCGGCGGCATGCTCAAGCAGGCCCCGCACATGGGCTGGATCCTCGGCCTCGCCACCATGGCGTCCCTCGGCCTCCCCGGCCTGGCCGGGTTCTGGGGTGAGTTCCCGGCGATCCTCTCGGCCTGGAACCCGGCCGGCGACCTCAGCGAGCAGCTGTTCCGGGTCTACATGGTCATCGGCGCCATCGGCACGGTGTTCGCCGCGGGCTACCTGCTCTGGCTCTACCAACGGGTCGCGTTCGGGACACCGACGGAGGAGTTCGCCGATGACACCAACATCCGCGACGTCACCTTCACCGAGTGGTTGGCCTGGACGCCGATGCTCGTCGGCATCGTGGTGCTGGGCATCTTCCCCAACCTGATCTTCGGCGTCACCGACGAGGCCGTGCAGCAGACGATGGTCGCCTTCCGCGGGCTGGGGGGCTGAGGCGGCCGTGCTGGCCCAGCTCGACCTGACGACGTGGGAGGCACCGACCCTCGACTTCCACGCGTTCGCCCCCGAGATCGTGCTCGTGGGCACCCTCGCCTTGCTCATGATGCTCGACCTGTTCGGGGGCGAGCGCAACAAGTGGACCCAGCCGTCGCTCGCCGGCATCGGCCTGCTCGCGGCATGCATCCCCATCGCCACCCTGGCCTACGAGGGCAGCGATCGCTTCCTCTTCGGCGGCGCCTATGTCGTCGACGACTTCGCCCTGGTGCTGAAGGCCCTCTTCCTCGTGACGGCCTATGTGGTCGTGTTGCTCTCCACGAACTACATCGCCGAGGGCGACTACTGGGAGGGCGAGTACTACCAGCTCATCCTCTGCTCGGTGCTCGGCATGACCGTGATGGCCTCGGCGCGCGACCTGGTCACGATCTTCGTGGCGCTCGAGCTGCTCTCGATCCCCGCCTACATGCTCGCCGCGTGGCGCAAGCGCGATCTGCGGGGCAACGAGGCGGGCATGAAGTACTACCTGATGGGCGTGTTCGCCTCGGCCATCCTCCTCTACGGCATGTCCCTGCTCTACGGGCTCACCGGCACCACCAACGTGGCCGAGATCGGCCGCTACGTGGCCAATCTCCCCCAGGGCGAGCCCATGATCGCCCTGGCCATCGTGTTCGTCGTCATCGGCTTCGCGTTCAAGGTGTCGGCGGTGCCGTTCCACACCTGGGCACCCGACACCTACGAAGGTGCCCCAACGCCGATCACCGCGTTCCTCGCGGTGGCGTCGAAGACCGCCGGCTTCGTCGCGCTGTTGATCCTCGTGTTCGTGGGCTTCTCGGGCAGCACCGGAGCCGACATCTACGAGCCGATGTTCTTCGTGCTGTCGATCGTCACCATGTTCGTCGGCAACCTGATCGCCCTGCGGCAGACGAACGTGGTGCGGATGATGGCCTACTCCGGTGTCGCGCAAGCCGGCTACATGCTGGCGCCGCTCGCCGTCGCGGGAGCGAGCGCCGATGCGGCGGTCACCGCGCTGCAGTCGATCATCATCTACCTGGTCATCTACGCCGCCATGAACCTCGGCGCCTTCGCCGTCATCATGGCTGTGGCGCGCAAGACCAGGTCGGCCGAGCTGAGCTCGTTCGGTGGCCTCTTCCAGTACGCGCCGGGGCTGGCCGTGTCGATGACGATCTTCTTGTTCTCGCTGGCCGGCATCCCGCCTCTCGGCGGCTGGTTCGCCAAGTTCGCCATCTTCCGCGCCCTGGTCGAGCCGGGCACCACGGTCGGCTACGTGCTGGCGGTCATCGTCGGCATCAACTCGGTGATCGCCCTCTTCTACTACGCACGAATCGCGCGGCAGATGTGGATGGAGGATGCTCCTGACGGAGACGTCGCTCCCATCCGCGTGCCGGTCTCGCTCAACGCCGCCCTCGCGATCACCGTGGCGATCACCATCGCGTTCGGTGTGCTGCCGGCGCTGGTCACCAACCTGACCGAGAACGTCAGCCTCGTCGGCCTCGGCCCCTGAGCCTGACCGTGCCCGAGCATGGGTCCGGTCCGCAGACGATCGAGCACGAGGTCGGGGCGCGCATCGACCGTCACGGCCCCATCCCATTCGACGAGGTGATGGCTCTCGCGCTCTACGAGCCGACGCTCGGCTTCTACAACGCCGGTGGTGCCGCTGGTCGCCGGGGCGACTTCATCACCAGCCCGGAGGTCGGACCGCTCTTCGGTGCGGTGATGGCCCGGGCCCTCGACCGCTGGTGGGACGAGCTGGGCCGGCCCGATCCGTTCGTCGTCGTCGAAGGCGGTGCGGGCGCCGGCACGTTGGCCCGGTCGGTGCTGGCGGCAGGGCCGGCCTGCCTCGGGGCCCTCACCTATGTGCTCGTCGAGCAGTCAGCCGCGCTCCGGGCCCGCCACGAGCAGATCCTCGCCCTGACGACGCCTCAGTTCGCCTTCGCGCCCGCGACGGCCGACGGCGATGACCTTCCGTCGGGCTCGGTCGATCACGGCACCGGCCCGCGTTTCGTGTCGCTCGGTGAGCTACCCGCGATCTCCTTCGTGGGGGTGGTGATGGCCAACGAACTGCTCGACAACCTGCCGTTCCGGCTGCTCGAGCGCACTGAGCACGGCTGGTCCGAGATCCGCGTCGGGCGGTCCGGCGACGGCCGGGGCCTCGAGGAGCTGCCGGTCGCCGCGCCCGACAACCTGGCGCGTCTCGCTGATCGCCTCGCGCCTGCGGCACCCGAGGGCGGTCGGGTGCCGGTCCAGATGCCGGCGGCGACCTGGATCGACGAGGCCCTCGGCCTGGTGGAGCGCGGTCGGGTGGTCGTCATCGACTACGCCTCGACGACCGCCGAGATGGCGACCCGGCCCTGGCGTGACTGGCTGCGGACCTTCCGGGGTCACGACCGAGGGGCCGGCCCCCTCGTCGCGCTCGGCACCCAGGACATCACGTGCGAGGTGGCCGTCGATCAGCTGGCCAGGGTGCAGGCGCTGTCTTCGGACCAACCCCAGGCTGAGTTCCTGCGTGGCCATGGTCTCGACGAGTTGGTCGACGAGGGCCGGCGCATCTGGCACGAGCGGGCTCACCTCGGTGACCTCGAGGCGGTCCGGGGCCGCAGCCGCGTCCGAGAAGCCGAGGCCCTGGTCGACGCCGATGGGCTGGGAGCGTTCCGGGTGCTGCAGTGGGAGATCGGTTGACCGACGACGGGTCGCCGGTCGATCAGCCCTTCTGCCCGTAGACGCCGTCAGAGAGCATGCCGATGTCGAGCTCGACCAGGCTCTGGTCGACGTTGTCCATCTCGTCGATCTCGTCGAGGTCGTCCATCTCGTCGAGCAGATCGGTGCCGTCGTGGCTGACGGGTGCCGCCGACAGGGCGCTGTCGACCGCCGAGCTGGCCGCCCGAGCCGCCTCGCCGTCGACGACGATGCAGTTCTTCCCGGCCCGCTTGGCGCTGTAGAGGGCCTGATCGGCGACCGCCACGATCTCGGCGAAGGTGGTGCCCGCCGAGCTGTCGGTGAGCCCCCAGCTCGTCGTGAACGGCACGGTCGACGAACGGCTGATGTCGTCGGTGATCGCCACCTGCAGCCGGTTGAGGGCTCGGACGGCCTCGGTGATGCCCGTGTTCGGCAGCAGGATGACGAACTCCTCGCCGCCGTAGCGGGAGGCGATGTCGTCGGGGCGGAGATGGCGGCGCAGGCTGGTGGCGAACAGGCGCAGGGCGCGGTCGCCGGTCTCGTGGCCGTAGGTGTCGTTGAGGTCCTTGAAGTCGTCGAGGTCGGCGAGGGCGATGCTGAACGGCACGTGGTCGAGCAGCAAGCTGCGTGCCTTGGCCTCGAGGCTGCGCCGGTTGAACAGGCCCGTCAGGCCGTCGGTGGTGGCCTGCAGCTCGGTCATCTTCATCACCTGCAGATGGCCGAGCCTGGCGCCCGTCTCCGCCGCGAGCACGGTGAGGCGCTCGATCTGCGTCTGGTTCGGAGGCTGGTTGTCGGCACCCGTGGCGTGCAGCACGCCGAGCGCCTGCCCGTTGAAGGTCACCGGCACGCAGACCGCCGAGCACGGCGCTGAGCCGTGCTCGGGCAGCTTGGGACACACGTTCAGCATGCGGCTGCTCTCGTAGACCATGCGCTGTGTGCTGCGCAGCGCCGCGCAGCTCTTCGGGGAGTCGACCGGGCAGTGCGCCGCGCCCATGGTGGGGTGCTCGGCCACCCGACGGAGGTGCACCTGGCTGGCATCCGACAACAACAGCTCGACCGGGCTCTCGGGGACGACCGCGACGAGCGCGCGCTCGACGGTGGCCAGCACCTCGGGCTCGTTGTCGGTCACCTCGAGCGCCTTGGTCAAGTCGTTGCGGAACGTCTGGCGCTCGTTGTTCTCCCGGTGGATCCGCTCGGCGTCCTCGAGGTGTGACGTCTCCATGTGGATCGAGCGCGCCATGGGCCGGAAGAGGCCGAACACCACGAGCAGGACGAGCGCGGTCTCGCCGAGCAGGAGCAGGGTCGTCTGATCACGACGCTCCTCGATGATGCGATCGGTGGCGCCCGTGTAGAGGCGCACGGCGCGCTCGAGCTCGGCTGCCGCGCTCGGGACGTTCGTCTCGAGGATTCGCAGTTGCTCGGTGCGCGCGTCGGCCGCCTCCTCGGTGGCCGCCGAGAAGTCGGCGACGAGCTGGCCGGCGTTGGCGATGTCGCGCACGTCCTGGTCGAGGCGCGTGTCGGTGCCGAAGTAGAGGTCGTAGAGCGCAGGGTCGGGTGTCGACTGCGGTAGACCTGCGCCGCCCTCACCCGTGGCGAGGGCACGCTGCACCAGTCGCAGCGTGTCGGTCTCCTGTTCGAGCTCTCCGACGATCTGGGAGATGTCCGACCGGCCGGGTCCGACGTTCACCCGGTTCGAGAGCTCGAGGATGCGGTAGACGCGTGCCGGCTGGGTGGCGGCGGCCTCGAGCTGCGCGGTGTTGCGCTGCAGGTCATCGAGGGTCTGCTCCTCCCCGTACTTGACCGCGAGGAACATCGCGACGAATGCCGTCACGGCGATCAAGTAGCGGTAGGTGAAGCGGCGACTGAGCGGGGTCGCCTCGCGACGATCCCTACCCTGCCGCCGAAAGAGCGACCGCATCGCTTCTCCTGGTGAGATGGATACCCCTTTCCATCGGCACGTGAGGGGGGCGGTATGAATAGTCCAGGTGACCTACGGATCCAGCCTCGTCCCTGCGTGTCGCTGCACCCGCCGCCGGCCCGGTCCGACCGGCTGGTTCTCGCCTTCGGGGCGGCCGATAGGCTCGCCCCGTCCGTGACGGGCAACCCGGGAGCCGGGTGAGAAACGGGGGGAACCGAGCCCATGTCCGAACCCACGATCGAGGATTACCTACGCGAGAACCGCACGTTCGCGCCGCCCCCCGAGTTCGTGGCCCGGGCCGTCGTGTCCGATCCGGCGGTGTACGCCGAGGCCGAAGCCGACGTCGAAGGGTTCTGGGCCCAGCAGGCCCGGGAGCTGCTCACCTGGTTCGACGACTTCGACACCGTGCTCGAGTGGGATCTGCCCTTCGCCAAGTGGTTCGTGGGCGGCCGCCTCAACGTCTCCTACAACTGCCTCGACCGCCACGTCGACGCCGGCCGGGGCGACAAGGTGGCCTTCCACTGGGAGGGTGAGCCCGGCGACACCCGCACCATCACCTACGCCGAGCTGCTCGACGAGGTGTGCCGATTCGCCAACGTGCTGCGCTCGCTCGGCGTCGAGGAGGGCGATCGGGTCGCCATCTACATGCCGATGATCCCCGAGCTGCCGGTGGCGATGCTGGCGTGCACGCGCATCGGCGCCGCCCACTCGGTGATCTTCGGGGGGTTCTCACCCGACTCGATCATCGATCGGGTCAACGACGCCGAGGCGAAGGTCATCGTCACCGCCGACGGTGGCTATCGCCGCGGCGCAGTCTCGCCCCTCAAGCCGAACGTCGACGAGGCCACGACGCAGACGCCGTCGGTGTCGAGTGTGGTGGTCGTGCGCCGCACCGAGAACGACGTCGACATGGTCGAGGGTCGCGACCACTGGTACCACGAGCTCATGGGCGCGGCCTCGGCCGACTGCCCGGCGGTGCCGCTCGACTCCGAGACCCTGCTCTACCTGCTCTACACCTCGGGAACCACCGCGAAGCCCAAGGGCATCATGCACACCACCGGTGGCTATCTCACGCAGGTCGCGTACACCCATCGCGTCGTCTTCGACCTGCGACCCGACGAAGACATCTACTGGTGTGCTGCCGACATCGGCTGGGTGACCGGGCACAGCTACATCGTCTACGGGCCGTTGGCCAACGGGGCCACGTCCGTGCTCTACGAGGGCACCCCCGACACCCCGGGACGTGACCGACTCTGGGACATCGTCGAGCGCTACGGCGTGACCCAGCTCTACACCGCACCGACGGCCATCCGCATGTTCATGAAGTGGGGACACGAGGAGACCGAGAAGCACGATCTGTCGAGCCTGCGGCTGCTCGGCAGCGTCGGCGAGCCGATCAACCCCGAGGCCTGGATCTGGTACCACCGCTACATCGGCGGTGAGCGGTGCCCGATCGTCGACACCTGGTGGCAGACCGAGACCGGCGGGCACATGATCTCGCCGCTGCCGGGCGTCACCACGCTCAAGCCTGGCTCCGCCACCTTCCCGCTTCCGGGCATCGGGGCCGAGCTGGTCGACGACGATGGCCACCGCATCGAGCGGGGCGGCGGCTACCTCACGCTCACCCAGCCCTGGCCGGCCATGCTGCGGGGGATCTGGGGAGACCCCGATCGCTATCGCGAGACCTACTGGAGCCGCTTCCCGGGTCGCTACTTCGCAGGGGACGGCTGCAAGATCGACGACGACGGCTACTACTGGCTGCTCGGCCGGGTCGACGATGTCATGAACGTGTCCGGTCACCGTGTGTCGACCACCGAGGTCGAGTCAGCGCTGGTCGACCACCCCTCGGTGGCCGAGGCCGCCGTGGTCGGGGCCACCGACGCCACCACCGGCCAGGCCATCATCGCCTACGTCATCTTCAAGCAGCGGGCCGATCCCACGACCGAGCTGGTCGAGGAGGTGCGCCAGCACGTGGCCAAGAAGATCGGGCCCACGGCCCGCCCGAAGACCGTCGTCGTGGTGCCCGATCTCCCGAAGACCCGGTCGGGCAAGATCATGCGCCGGCTGTTGCGCGACGTCGCCGAGGGGCGCCAGCTGGGCGATGTCACCACGCTGGCCGATGCGGGTGTGGTCGACGAGATCCGGCGGCGTGCGGTCGAGTCACCGCAGGAGGACTGAGCGAGCGAGGTGGCGGCTTTCCCTGATCCCGAGAACTGGAGCTGGCGCAGCGGTCCGGTCGTTCCCGCCGCCGCGGTCGTCTTCGACCTCGACGGCGTGCTGTCCGATGCCGCCGGCCGCCAGCACTTCCTCGAACGTCCCTACCGCGACTGGGAGGCGTTCTTCGAGGCCTGCACCGACGACCCCCTCATCGACGAGGTGGCGGCGCTGCTCGACGTGATCGACCCGGCGAACCAGATCATCCTGCTCACCGCCCGACCCATCCGGGTGCAGCCGAACACGCTGGCGTGGCTCAGCCGGTTCGACCTGCGCTGGGACCTGCTCATCATGCGCGACTTCGGCGACTACGGCGCCGCCCGGGACTTCAAGCGCCGGTCCGTGGGCGAGCTGCGCCGCTTCGGCTTCGATCTGCGCCTGGCGTTCGAGGACGATCGCCGCAACGTGCACATGTTCCACACCGAAGGCGTCCCCTGCGTCTACATCCATAGCGGCTACTACGACTGACTCGCGCCGAACCGGAGGTTCCGACGAACTTGGGCGGGCCTGCGGCCCGGCGCTCGCAGATCGGACCCGGAGCCGGACCGATGGTCGGTGGTCGCTTCTCGACACCGATCGACCCGAGGGTCGATCCGGACGCGGCTCTCGCCAGTCGCGGAAGTTCTCGAACTGGAGGGGGATGCCGAAGTCTTCTTCTTTCAGGGCGGCGATGACGGATTGGAGGTCGTCGCGCTTCTTGCCGGTGACGCGGAGTTGGGCGCCCTGTGTCTGCGACTGGACGCCCTTCAGGCCGAGGGCCTTGATGAACTTGTTGAGCTCCCGGGCCTTGTCGGCGGAGATGCCCGACGCCAGCGTGGCGACCTGGCGGGCCGTGCCGCCGGCGGCATCTTCGACCTTGCCGTACGAGACGCCTTTGAGCGACACCTTGCGCTTGACCAACTTCTCTTCGAGCACCTGGCGAGCGGCGTTGAGACGGTCTTCGCTCACCGATTTGAGCGTGATGTCCGACTCGGTCAGCTCGACGCTCGTGTCGGTGCCCTTGAAGTCGTAGCGGGTCGACAACTCCCGGGCGGCCTGGTCGACGGCATTGCGCACTTCCTGCGTGTCGAGCTCGGAGACGACATCGAAACTTGGCATGGCACAGACGTTAGTGAATGGTGGGCCGGGGTGGATTCGAACCACCGTAGGCAGAACCGACGGGTTTACAGCCCGTTCCCTTTGGCCACTCGGGCACCGACCCAGAAGGGGTGACCTTACCGCTTCGGCCTGGCAGGCTGAAAACGGCATGGCCGCCGACTCGGGGCTGGTCGACTGCCGGGCCGACCGCATCAGAGCATGCGCTGCATGACCACCACGTCGAGCCAGCGCCCGAGCTTGCGGCCAACTTCTCGCTCGGTGCCCACCACCTCGAAACCCACCGAGCGGTGCAGGGCGATCGACGCCTCGTGACCCCCGACGATGCGGGCCAGCACGGTGTGGAACCCGTGCAGGGTGGCCAGCTTCACCAACTCGTCGAGGAGGAGGCGGCCGACCCCGGTGCCGCGCTGGTCGCCGCGGATGTACACCGAATCCTCGACGGTGGTCGAGTAGGCAGGGCGATCCCGATAGGGCGAGAGCGACGCGAAGCCGATCACGACTCGTCGTCGCGTTCGGCCACGATCACCGCGTGCGCGCCGGACCGCTGCTCGAGCCAGGCCTCCTGGTCGGCGAGCGTGCGGGGCACGAGGTCGAACGTCACCGTGGTGCCGGTGACCTCCGCGTTGTAGATCTGCCGCAACGCCTCCGCGTCGGACACCCGGGCCAGCCGTATCTCCATCGTCCCGACGCTACCGGCGGTGCCGGTCCACACGGGAGACCGCGCCGCGGCGATACGACGAGGTCGAGAGGCGGAGGTGGCCTGTGCGCGATCCGCCCGTCAGGCGGCGACGTGCTTCGAGCGCCGGCTGCCGTCGCCGCCGGTCGACCCACCCTCGGCGGGGCGGGCGGGCTCGACGATGGCCACGTTGCCGGTCATCGCCTCCACCCGAGCCCACGATGCGACGTCGGCGTCTTCGGTGAGGAAGATCACCTGCTGGCGCACCGAGGCCCTCATCAGCAACTCGAGCAGGTCGGCCTTCACCGCCGGGTCGACGTCGGGGAACGGCTCGTCGAGCAGCAACGGGAAGCTCTCGCCACCCGCGCCGAGCTCACGGAGCTGGTTGAGGCGGTGCAGCAGGGCGTGGGCCAGGTCGGCGGTGGTCTCCTCGACGGGGGACAGGTGCCCGCCCATGCGATTGGCCGCACCGACGGTGTCGCGCAGGCGAGTCGCAGCGGCGCGCACCTCGGCTTTGTGCTCGACCGCCCATTCGACCGAGATCTCGCCGGCCAGCAGGCGCCACTCGGCGACCGCGGCCCGGTGGTACTCGGCCGCCTGCATCATCTGGCGACGCTGATGGTCGTCCGACACCAGGTTGTTGACCCGGTTGATCTGGAAGGTGAGATACGACTGGGCACCGGCTTGGCTGAGGGCCGCCTGCTCGTCCCGGCGGGCCTGCTCCATCTTCTGCCAGGCCAGGTAGGAGTAGATCGTCATGCCGATGGCGAGCATCACCGCCGGCACCGCTGCAGCCAGGCCATACAGACCTGCGAGCGGGATCGCCAGGACGGCGGCGTTCGCTCCGACGAGCAGCGAGACCCTGCGCACGCGCTCGTGCTCGGTCTGGGCGGCCTCGAACTCGGCGTGGCGGCGCTCGATCTCCTCGAAGATCACGGCGTCGTCGACGTCCGAGCCGACGGAGGCCGCGGCCTCGGCCACCTGAGCCTCACGTTCCTGCACCTTGCGGGCCACGTCCCACAGCCGCGCCTGGTCGACGTGGGCCAGCCGCAGCACTCGCTCCTCGAGCTGGGACCGGGTGGTGAGGTCGGTGGCGGTGAGCCGCATCGTCGAGCGGGCGGCCCGGGCGGTGAGCCCGGCTCGCTCGAGGATGTTCACCTCGCCGTCAGGAGAGGTGAACGAGGGCGTCACGTCGATGCCACGCGCCAGGCTGATCACCCGCGCCGGGCCGTCGACCGGTCTGAGCAGGCCATAGCGGGTGCCCGAGTCGGCGCGCAGCTCCAGATGGACGCCACTGCGCCCGGAGCCGAGGGCGCCGACGAGCTCTCCGAGCAGGCCTCGACGTTCCGCCTGCCCGACGCCCGCGATGACCGTGAGTGAGGGGTGGAGATCGAGGGCGAACGTGGCGTCCCCGGCCTCGATGGTCAGCCGTTCGATGTGCACCCTCTCTGATCGACGTCCTCGCCGGTCGACTTGAGCCGAAAGGACCATGCCCCCCCCAGGGCGTCCGGCCCCCGGGTTCGGGATCCGCACACCTGGCGTGGCAAGATGTTCCGCCCGTTGCCGGAGCGTTTGGCGAAGGCAGCGGCCGGCCCCCTTAGCTCAGTCGGCAGAGCGTTTCCATGGTAAGGAAAAGGTCGTCAGTTCGATTCTGACAGGGGGCTCGCTGGCCTTCACCCGAACGAGGGTGGGCCGGTTTGCGATGCCAGTTCGCCGATGGCCAGCCCGACACCGGCCAGCAGGACGGCTGGTCACAACGCCGGGCGGCGTAGCTCAGTTGGTGAGAGCACTCGGCTCATAATCGAGGGGTCGTCGGTTCGAGTCCGACCGCCGCCACCGCCCGTCCCGGCCCTGCCGGTGCGGGATCGCCCGAAGACATGGTCCGCAGCGGCCGCACACCAGACAGGTTCAGGAGAGTTCGATGGCGCGAGAGAAGTTCGAGCGGACCAAGCCGCACGCGAATGTCGGCACGATGGGTCACATCGACCATGGCAAGACCACGCTGACGGCGGCGATCACCAAGGTGTTGTCCGACGCCAACCCCGACTCGACGGCCTTCACCGAGTTCGCCGACATCGACAAGGCCCCCGAAGAGCGTGAGCGTGGCATCACGATCAACATCGCCCACGTCGAGTACGAGACGGGCAATCGTCACTACGCGCACGTCGACATGCCGGGTCACGCCGACTACATCAAGAACATGATCACCGGCGCCGCTCAGGTCGACGGTGCGATCCTGGTGGTCTCCGCGGCCGACGGTCCGATGCCCCAGACGCGTGAGCACGTGCTGCTCGCCCGCCAGGTGGGCGTGCCGGCCATCGTGGTGGCGCTCAACAAGGTCGACATGGTCGACGACGAGGAGCTGCTCGATCTGGTCGAGCTCGAGGTGCGGGAGCTGCTCAACGAGTACGAGTTCCCGGGCGACGACGTGCCGGTGGTCAAGGTCTCGGCGCTCAAGGCGCTCGAAGGCGACGCCGATGCGGCCGCCCAGATCCTCGAGCTGATGGAGCAGGTCGACTCCTACATCCCCCAGCCCGAGCGCGACACCGACAAGCCGTTCCTCATGCCGATCGAGGACGTCTTCACCATCACCGGTCGCGGCACCGTGGTCACCGGTCGGGTCGAGCAGGGCATCGTCAACACCGGCGACGAGGTCGAGATCGTCGGCATCAAGCCCACCCAGAAGACGATCTGCACGGGTGTCGAGATGTTCCGCAAGATCCTCGACGAGGGTCGGGCGGGCGACAACATCGGCGCCCTGCTGCGCGGCACCAAGAAGGAAGAGGTCGAGCGTGGCCAGGTGCTGGCCAAGCCTGGCTCGATCACCCCGCACACCGACTTCGAGGCTCAGATCTACGTGCTGACCAAGGAAGAGGGCGGCCGGCACAAGCCGTTCTTCTCCAACTACCGTCCGCAGTTCTACTTCCGCACCACCGACGTGACCGGCACGATCAACCTTGCCCGAGGGCACCGAGATGTGCATGCCGGGCGACAACACCACCATGACGGTCGAGCTCATCCACCCGATCGCCATGGAAGAGGGCCTGCGTTTCGCCATCCGTGAAGGTGGCCGTACCGTGGGTGCCGGCCGAGTCACCAAGATCATCAAGTAAGCGCAGCCGAGTCGACGCAGAGAGCAGCCATGGCCAGGAACGACAAGCGGGTGCGAGGTCACCCTCGAATGTCAGACGTGCAAGCGTCGCAACTACATCACCAAGAAGAACAAGATCAACGATCGCGAGCGCATCGAGCTCAAGAAGTACTGCAAGTGGGACCGGGCCCACACGCTGCACAAGGAAACCCGCTAGCGGGTTTCCCATGTGAAGGAAACCGCTAGCGGTTCCATGTGAGGGACGCCCACGCCGTCATCAAACCGTCACGTAACCCTCAGCCTCGAGACAGGTCAAACGTTCGATGCCAGTCGATGTGACTGACCTCGTCGCCGCCGCCCGCGACGGTGATCGAGCCGCCTTCGATGAGCTGGTGAAAGCCACCTACGTCGAGACCTACACGCTCGCGTACCGGCTCACGGGTAACGAGGAAGATGCGCGTGACGTGGTGCAAGAGGCCTATCTCCGTGCCTTTCGAGGCTTGAAGCGCTTCCGTGGCGACGCCCAGTTCTCCACCTGGATGTACCGCATCACGGCCAACTGCGCCTCGACCTTCCTCGGCAAGCGCCAGCGCAACCGCCACGACGAGCTCACCGACGAGCTGCACCTGGCCGACGAGCGGGTGGCCGCCAACCCCGAGGCCGGCGCCGACGCCACCGTGCTGCGCGATCGGCTCCACGAGGCCCTGCGCGAGCTGCCGCCGAAGCTGCGGGCCGTCGTGATCCTGCGCGACGTCTACGACCTGCCCCACGAGGCGATCGCGGCCGAGCTGGGCATCTCCGAGTCGGCCGCCAAGGTGCGCCTGCACCGGGCCCGCCGCAAGCTCCGCGACGATCTCTTCAGCCGTCCGACCGAGGAGCAGGCCCGTGCGGTGTGAGCAGGTCACCGAGTCCTTGTCCGACGCCGCCGACGGGCTCGCTCGTGCTCGACGGCGCCTCGCGTGACCACGTCGAGCAATGCCTGCGCTGCCAGGCCGAGCTGGTGCAGTACAGCAAGTTGCTGCGGGCCCTGCACGCCCTGCGCACCGAGGTGCTCGCTCCGGCTCCGGGCCTGCTGCCCGACATCCTCGCCCACCTCGAGGAGGCCGGCGAGCGCTCGGCGGTGCGCAGCATGATCAGCGGTCGACGGGCCGCCTACCTGGGCGGCATCGCGGCGGCCACGGCCGCCGGCGCGGCCGGCGCCATCGTGCTCGCCAGCCGCACCCGCCGCCGGGTCAGCCTCGCCGGCTGACCGTCGTCGACGGCGCCGCCTGTCCACGATTGAGGGGGCTGCGGGCCGCTCGTCTAGGGTGACGAGCCGTCCAGCTCGATGTTCCGGCTTCGGGGCTGGCTGCTATCCTCCCCACTCGGGCAGGACACCCCCTTAGGGCAGTAGCTCAACTGGTAGAGCACTGGTCTCCAAAACCAGCGGTTGGGGGTTCGAGTCCCTCCTGCCCTGCTCCACGACCACCAGCTCGAGGGTCTTTCCGACATGGCGTTGAACCGAGAACAAAAGCGCATGCTCCAGCGTCAGGGCGAGATCGGCCCTGACGGCGAGCCGGTTCGCACCAAGCGCGCCGCCCCCGCGCCGAAGGCCAAGGAGAAGCGCACCGGTCCCCGCGAGTTCGCCCACGAGGTGCGCGGCGAGCTGCGCAAGGTCGTGTGGCCCACCCGGTCCGAGACCATCAACTATTCGATCATCGTGCTCGTCACGCTCATCTTCTTCACCACGCTCATCTTCTGTGTCGACTGGGTGTTCAGCGAGTTCGTCCTCCGCCTCTTCAACGCCAAGTGAGCTCTTTCACCATGGATGACGTCACGCCCCCCGCCGACGACGGCGCCACCTCCGCGGTCGACACCGCGGTGCCCGACACCGAGGCCGACGAGTCGGTCGCCGTCGAGGCTGTCGAGCCCGACGAGTCCGCTGCCGAGCAAGGCGCCGCCTCCAGCGGCCCCGCCGGATGGACCGGTCCCGAGGGCGACGACGTGCTCGACGAGGACGACCTGCTCGAAGACGCACCCAAGCCCGAGAGCCCCTACGACCGGCCCGGCCGCTGGTTCGTGGTGCACACCCAGTCGGGCTACGAGAAGAAGGTCAAGCAGAACCTCGAGGCCCGCATCTCGTCCATGAACATGGAGGAGCGCATCCACGAGGTCGTCATCCCGATGGAAGACGTCGTCGAATTCAAGAACGGCAAGAAGCAGGTCGTCCAGAAGAAGATGTTCCCGGGCTATCTGCTGGTGCGCTGCGAGCTCGACGACGACTCGTGGTACGTCGTGCGCAACACCCCCGGCGTCACCGGCTTCGTGGGCCAGGGGGCCAAGCCCTCGCCGCTGCCCCGGCGCGACGTCGAGTCGTTCCTGCAGGTCAAGCCCGAGGGCGAAGAGGTGCCCAAGCGGGGCAAGCCCCGTCTCGAGTACGAGATGGGCGAGACGGTGCGGGTCAAGGAAGGGCCGTTCGCCGACTTCTCGGGCGAGATCGTCGAGATCAACGAGGACCAGTTGAAGGTCAAGGTGCTCGTGAACATCTTCGGCCGGGAGACGCCGGTCGAGCTCGAGTTCTCCCAGGTCGCGAAGCTCTAGCTCGGTTCGGCCTGGGGTTCGGGCCTGCGGCGGCGGGTCCTGTCCGGCGCTCCGCGCCCGGGATGCTCGCTGCGCTCGCACCGGGCTTGCGGGCGCCGGCCACCCGCCGCCTTCGGCCCGAGTGGCGCCGAAGGCGCCACAGCGGGCGAAGGGGTAGGCGAGCCGGGGTGCGTCAGATCGCCAAAGTTGTTCCAAGTGGGTCTGGACCGGCAGAATTGACCGTTCGTGTTTCGAGGACGCCCGAGAAGGCGGCTCGTCAGAGAAGGAAGTAGGCAGAAGGACATGGCCAAGAAGAAGGTTGCGGCCGTTGTGAAGATCCAGATCCCGGCTGGGGCGGCGACGCCGGCACCGCCGGTGGGCACGGCGCTTGGCCCGCACGGTGTGGCGATCATGGACTTCTGCAAGGACTACAACGCCAAGACCGAGGCCCAGCGCGGCACGATCGTGCCGGTCGAAATCACGATCTTCGAGGATCGCAGCTTCACGTTCATCCTCAAGACGCCGCCCACCTCCACCCTGCTGCGCCAGGCGGCCGGCCTCGAGAAGGCGGCCAACGAACCCGGCAAGGAAGAGGTCGGCACCATCACCGACGCCCAGCTCACCGAGATCGCGCAGACCAAGATGCCCGACCTCAACGCCAACGACATCGACGCAGCCAAGCTGCAGGTGGCCGGCACCGCCCGGTCGATGGGCATCAGCGTCGTCTGATCGCCCCCGGGACGTGTGGGAGCACCTCGCCCACCGACCGGTTCTATCCCCGAGGTAGCTATCCAACTGGAGGCGAACCCATGGCTCACGGCAAGAAGTACAACGACGCGGTCAAGCGCTACGACGACCAGGGCCTGCACGGCGCCAGCGAGGCGGTCGATCTGGTCAAGCGCCTGGCGTCGGCCAAGTTCGACGAGACGGTCGAGCTGGCCGTGCGACTCGGCGTCGATCCCCGCAAGGCCGAGCAGATGCTGCGGGGCACCGTCGCCCTGCCCTCCGGCACCGGCACCGACGTGCGGGTCGCCGTCTTCGCGGCCGGTGAGCAGGCCCAGGCCGCTCGCGACGCAGGCGCCGACCTGGTCGGGGCCGACGAGCTCATCGCCCAGGTCGAGGGAGGCATGCTCGACTTCGACGTCGCCATCGCCACCCCCGATCTCATGCCCCAGGTCGGCAAGCTCGGCCGGGTGCTCGGCCCCCGCGGCCTGATGCCCAACCCGAAGACCGGCACGGTCACCCCCGACGTGGGCAAGGCCGTGGGCGACTTCAAGGGCGGCAAGGTCGAGTACCGCACCGACCGCCACGGCAACGTGCACGTGCCCATCGGCAAGGTGAGCTTCGAGGCGCCGGCGCTTGGCCGACAACCTCCGTGCCGTCCTCGAGGAGCTCGAGCGGGCCAAGCCGGCCAGCGCCAAGGGCCGCTACTTCAAGCGCATCACCATGGCGTCCACCATGGGCCCCGGCATCGACGTCGACCCCAACCGCATGTACGAGACGGCCGCCGAGGCCTGATCCCAGCCGCTTCCGGCTTGGGAGCGACCACCCCGGGCAGGTACCCTCATCGGTCTGGCCCGCGGGCCACACAATCGAATAGATGTCGCTCGCCAAAGACATCCGGTGCGCCGGCCGGCGCTGAAAGGGTCCCACCTCGCCAAGGGACCCGCCTGACGAGGCGGACTCCTCCGAAGTTGTCAGGGGCGTTCGCGTGCAGCGAGCGTCCCTGGGCCGTTTTTCGGCCCCCGACAGCAACAGAAAGAGAGGAGGTGCGAATGGAGAATCCGAGACCGGAGAAGGTCGCCGTCGTCGACGAGGTGCGTGAGCGCTTCAACGACAGCGATGCGGCGGTGCTCACCGAGTATCGCGGCATCAATGTCGGCGACATGAGCGAGCTGCGCCGGGCACTACGGGCCGCGGGTGGTGACTACAAGATCTACAAGAACACCCTCGTCCGCTTCGCCACCAACGAGCTCGGGCTCGAGCTCGACGAGATGCTCACCGGACCGACCGCCATCGCCTTCGTCCCCCGGGACGGCGACGGCGATCCCGTCATGGTGGCCAAGGCGCTGCGCGACTTCGCCAAGGGCAATCCCAACCTGGTGATGAAGGGTGGCGTGCTCGGTGGGCGCATCCTGACGCAGGACGAGATCAAGGCACTGGCCGAGGTCGCGCCCGCGAGGAGCTGCTCGCCAAGCTGGCTGGCCTGATGGCTGCACCGATGCAGCAGTTCGCCAGCCTGCTCAACGCCGTGCCGCAGAACTTCGCCTATGCCCTGCAGGCACTGGTCGAGGCAGGAGGCGCCCCCGGCGCTCCCCAGGCCGAGCCCGAAGCGCCTGTCGAAGCCGAGGCACCCGCCGACGCCATCGACACGACCGACGAGGCGGCACCCGCCGCCGCGACCGACAACGACGATGCCGCTGCGGCCAGCCCGGCCGAGGCATCCACTGACGAACCGGCGGCCGAGGCCGCTCCCGACGCGGCGTCCGCCGCAGCGGATGACGACGCGGCGCCCGCCGCAGAGACCGACACGGAGGAAAGCTGATCATGGCCACCAAGGAAGAGATCCTCGACGCCATCGCCAACATGACCGTTCTCGAGCTGAGCGAGCTGCTCAAGGAGTTCGAGGAGAAGTTCGGTGTGACCGCTGCGGCCCCCGTGGCCGTGGCCGCCGCTGCCGCCCCGGGTGGGGGCGGCGAGGCCGCCGCCGAGGAGAAGGACGAGTTCGACGTCATCCTCACCGCTGCCGGCGACAAGAAGATCCAGGTCATCAAGGAGGTGCGTGCCCTCACCAGCCTCGGTCTGAAGGAGGCCAAGGATCTGGTCGACGGCGCGCCCAAGCCCGTGCTCGAGAACGTGCCCAAGGACGAGGCCGAGAAGGCCAAGGAGGCCCTCGAGGCCGCCGGTGGTTCGGTCGAGCTCAAGTAGTCGTCACTTCGACGAGGACGATGCCCGGGCCGTCACGGCCCGGGCATCTGCCGTTTTCGGGCATCATCGGTCGATGTCGGACGACGAGCGGCCGCCAACCATCGACGTCGCTGATCGTTGGGCGTATGTGTGGGGCGCATCGAGACGGCCGTTTCTGCATCCCGGTGCGCACGCCCGCCGGCGACGTGGTCACCCGTGATGCCCCCGACGACCACCCGTGGCACCACGGCCTGTGGTTCACCATCAAGTTCGTCAACGGCGAGAACTTCTGGGAGGAGTACGACGACTACGGCGTGCTTCGCCACGACGGGCCACCCGCCGTCACCCAACACGACGAGGGTGTGGTGGAGTTGGCTGGCGACCTGCGATGGATCCGACCCGACCGGGAGACGGTCGCCGTGCGCGAGCACCGGCGCCTCACCCATGTGCCGATGTCAGCGGACGCCTACGCGATCGACCTGCACACCGAGCTGCGCCCCACCGTCGACACGACGTTCGACCGCACACCCTTCACGACCTGGGGTGGCTACGGCGGCCTCACCCTGCGCGGACCGGGCGACTGGCACGACACCACCCTGCTCCTGGCAGACGGCACCTCACACGAGCGGGTGATCGGCGAGCCCTCGCCCTGGTGCGACCTCACGGGCACGTTCGGAGCCACCGGTCGCCGCGGGGGAGTGGCCCTGTTCGACGCCCCGTCGAACCCCCGATTCCCGACGCCCTGGTACGCCTCGACCAGGGCCGACACCTACGGCGACGACGGCTGGTCCAACTTCCTCAACGCGGCGTTCCTCTTCCACGAGCCGCTGTCCGTCGGCTCCGACGAGGCGCTGGTGATCGACCATCGGGTGATCGTGCACGACGACGTCTGGGAGCGCGATCGGATCGAGGAGGCCTTCCAGACGTGGGTGTTCGAGCGAGCCGAGCGGTGACGCCGAGCCACGACGACGAGGCCGCCCACCGGGCCGAGTTGGCGGTCACCACGGTGGCATGGTCTGACCAGTGGTTCGATGCGGAGGTCGGCCTGCTCTGGAACCCGCCGGGCTCGTTCGGTGGTGCGGTCGCGGATCGGTCCGTCCACCTGATCCCGCAGTCGGCCTGGTATGCGTTCGGGCTGCTCGACCGGGCTGGTCCGGGTGACCTCGAACGGGCGGAGACGGTGATCGGGGTGTTGCTCGACCACCAGTACGACCGGCCGGGCGCGATCTGGCACGGCACCTTCTCGCGCTTCGCCGAATGGCCCGAGCCGGGCGACGACGCCGTCGAGTGGGACCACTACGACCCGAACTGGCGCCAGTTCGTGGGCACCGCGCTGCTCCTCATCCTCCGTCGGGCCGAGCCGGTCCTCCCGGCCGATCTCGTCGCCCGCATCGACCGGGCCTTGCGCCTGGCGGTCGAGGGCGAACCGCCCCATCGCGTCACGGCGGCCTACACCAACATCGCGTCGATGAAGGCGGTGCTCGAGGTAGAGGCCGGCGCGCGCCTCGGGGAGCCGACGTGGATCGAGCGAGGCCTGGACCTGGCCGCAGCGGTGGCGGCCCAGCCGATCGAGGAGTTCAACTCACCGACCTACTACGGCATCGACCTGCTCGGCGCAGCGATGGCGCGGAGCTGCCCGTCGTCTGCCGAGCTGCGCGCCGCAGGGCGCACGGTCGAGGATCGGATCTGGCGGGCCGCGTCGCTGGCGTATCACGCCGAGCTCGGCAACCTCTGCGGGCCCTATTCGCGCAGCTACGGCATGGACCAGCACCGCTACGTGGCGGCCTTCGCGTTGTGGCTCTGGCCCACGCTCGGCCGGGCGCGCACGCCATTGCCCGACCTCGACGCGCCGGCCATCGATCACGGGCACGATCTGTGTCTCGGCCCGCTGGTGGCGGCGCTCGCCGACCCGATCCCAGAGGTGGCCCGCGCCCGCTTCGTGGCGTTCGAGCCGACGCAGGTCGAGATCGACGTGGTGCCGGGCCGCACCGCAACGATGTGGATGGACCACTGGGTGATGCTCGGCGGCGAACGCAACGACCAGGGTTGGTGGGCGTGGCACCAGTACTACCCGGCCACCGTGCACTGGTCGGCCCCGGCGGGCATCGGGTCGATCCGCCTGGTGCACGCCGGCGCCACGTCGGCCACCGCCTCGCCGGCGTTGCTCGAGATCAGCTGCGGCCCAGCGGCTCCCGGTCGACCAGGCGACCCGACGTTTCTCATCGAGGTCGACCAGCTCGACCCGGCAGGCGTGACGAGCTCGCGGTGGGAGCTGCCCGGGCTGGTGGTCGAGGTAGCCACCTCGGCCGCGCTGGATCGCATCGAGGCCTTCGGCGCCGGCCATCTGGTCGTCTATCGGCCCACGTCGTCCGACGCCGTCACCTCGTTCGGGCTTCGGGTCGAACGAGTCGGATGACAGTTCGCCGAGAGTCGACCATCATGGCGCACGCAGGCCTCCGAACGGCGGGGGACGCCCTCGACCCACGGGAGAACGACCGATGGCCACCCCTCAGCTGACCGAGGTCGCCGGCATCGGCGAGGTCGCCGCTGCCAACCTGACCGCGGCAGGGATTCGCACCGTCGGCCAGCTGGCTGCGGCCAGCCTCGAGCGCCTCGAATCGGTGCCCGGCTTCGGCCCGGCCAAAGCCGCCACCGCCAAATCCGCCGCCCGATCCCTCCTCGACACCGGGTCCGCCTCCCCACCACCAAAAAGCGCCCCGCCGCCAAGCGCCCCCCCAAGAAGCGGCCCACCAAGAAACGCCCGACCAAGCGCCCCGCTCCTCCCACCACCCCCGCAGACGACGCCCAGGCCAAGCCCAAGAAGAAGCCGAAGAAGCACAAGGCCAAGAGGCAAGAAGAAGTCCAAGAAGCACAAGGCCAAGAACGCCAAGACGGGCAAGAAGGCCAAGAAGGGCAAGAAGGCCAAAGCCAAGAAGCGCAAGTAGGGCACCGACCCCCCACCCAAACAAGAACCGGGTCCCGAGGTCGCCGAGTCCCCGGGGTGCGCAGCGCCCCCGGGGCCGAAGGCGAGCGGGTGGCGGGCGGCCGCAAGCCCGCTGCGAGCGCAGCGAGCACCTCGGGCGCGGACCGCCCGACAGGACCCGCTCGCCGCAGGCCCCGAACCACCTGCGAACCCCAGAAACCTTGACCTCGGGGGCCGTTCGCCGTACCCTGCCGGACAACCTGACGTGGGGTACCCACCCGGCTCACCGCTGGCCCGGCCCCCGAGCGCTCCGTCCGAACGGCTCGACCCTTCGGGTTGCTTCAAGCCGCGGGCGCGCCTAGGCTCCAACGTTGCCGTGCTCTGCCCTGTGTGCCCGCCGTTCCCTCTTCGGCGACCCCGCGCGCCCGGGCACGGCATCTGCGCCCTCACCGACGTCCTATTTGAGGAGTGAGTGTTGCCTGCGACCTCTGCCGTCCGGGATCGGTACTCGTTCGCCAACCTCGAAGAGGTTCTCGAACTTCCTGATCTGATCGCCATCCAACGTGCCTCGTTCGAGTGGTTCCTGCATCAGGGCCTCGCCGAGACCTTCCGCGACATCAGCCCGATCAAGGACTTCACCGAGACCCTCCAGCTCGAGCTCGAATTCGATCCAGACGACGAGGACCTTCGTCCTCCGCCCAAGTTCTCGGTCGAGGAGTGCAAAGAGAAGGACATGACCTTCTCGGCGCCGATCTTCGTGCGGGCCCGCTTCATGAACGCCAGCACCGGCGAGATCAAGGAGCAGACGGTGTTCATGGGGGACTTCCCCATGATGACCGACAAGGGCACGTTCGTGATCAACGGCACCGAGCGGGTCGTCGTGTCCCAGCTCGTGCGGTCGCCCGGCGTCATCTTCCAGCCCGGTGAGCGCTTCCGCCTGCGCAACCTGCAGAAGCACCAGCTGGTCACCGGCACGGTGCACCCCTATCGCGGCGAGTGGCTCGAGATCGATCTCGAGCAGAAGCCGGGCAAGGACGTCACCGCCGGCTGCCGGGTGGCCCGCAAGCGTCGCCTCAGCATCTTCACCCTCCTGCGGGCCGTCGGCTTCGACGAGGAGAACTACCCGGGTTTCCTCGATCGGCTGGTGCGCCACTTCGACTTCCTCGAGGGCCAGTGGGAGAAGGATCGCGAGCTCGCTCCCACCCAGGACGAGGCGCTTGTCGAGATCTACAAGCGCGCCCGGCCGGGTGAGCCCCCCACCGTCGAGTCGGCCAAGGCCTACTTCCGCAACGCCTTCTTCGAGTCCCGCCGCTACGACCTCTCGCGGGTCGGCCGCTACAAGCTCAACCGCAAGCTCGGCCCCGAGCTCGACCGCATCGAGCAGCTCTTCAAGATCAAGCTCGACCGCCCCGAGCTCGACCAGTCGGTGCTCACCCCCGCCGAGGTGCTGGCGGCGTGCACCTACATGCTGCACCTCATGGTGCAGGAGCCGGGCTATCGCCTCGACGACCAGGACCACTTCGCCAACCGGCGCATCCGCTCGGTCGGCGAGCTCATCCAGAACCAGGTCCGCATCGGGCTGTCCCGCATGGAGCGGGTGGTGCGCGAGCGCATGACCACCCAGGACGTCGAGGCCATCACGCCCCAGACGCTCATCAACATCCGGCCGGTGGTCGCCTCCATCAAGGAGTTCTTCGGCACCAGCCAGCTGTCGCAGTTCATGGACCAGGTCAACCCCCTGTCGGGACTCACGCACCGCCGGCGCCTCTCGGCGCTCGGCCCGGGTGGCCTGTCCCGTGAGCGAGCCGGCTTCGAGGTCCGCGACGTGCACTTCAGCCACTACGGCCGCATGTGCCCGATCGAGACCCCTGAAGGTCCCAACATCGGCCTCATCGGTGCGCTCGCCACCTTTGCCCGCGTCAACGAGTTCGGCTTCATCGAGTCGCCCTACCGCGTGGTGAAGAACGGCAAGGTCACCAACGAGATCGTCTACCTCACCGCCGACGAGGAAGAGGAGTACGTCGTCGCCCAGGCGAACGTGCCCCTCAACCCCGACGGGTCGCTGGCCAACGACCGGGTGCTCGTGCGGCGCTCGCCGCAGTCGGCCACCCTCGGCGAGCTGCGCCTGCAGCTCGAGCGCGACGTCTTCTTCGGAGCCACCACCGAGATCTCCTCGGTGTCGCCCGACGAGGTCCAGCTCATGGACGTCTCGCCCAAGCAGATCGTCTCGGTGGCCACCGCGCTGATCCCGTTCCTCGAGCACGACGACGCCAACCGGGCGCTCATGGGCGCCAACATGCAGCGCCAGGCCGTGCCGCTGGTGCGGGCCGAGGCCCCCTACATCGGCACCGGCATCGAAGCGCGGGCAGCCCGCGACGCGGCCGACATGGTCCTCGCCGAGGACGAGGGCACCGTGGTCGAGGTCGACGGCGACGCCCTCACCGTCGAGTACAAGTCGCTCGGCCGCAAGGTCTACCGCCTGCTCAAGTTCGAGCGCTCCAACCAGGACACCTCGATCAACCAGAAGCCCCGCGTCCGCGAGGGCGACAAGCTCAAGAAGGGCGACATCCTCGCCGACGGCCCCTCCACCGAGAACGGCGAGCTGGCGCTCGGCAAGAACCTGGTCGTGGCCTACATGACCTGGGAGGGCTACAACTTCGAGGACGCCATCATCCTCTCCGAGCGTCTCGTCCGCGACGACGTGCTCACGTCGATCCACATCCACGAGCACGAGATCGACGCCCGCGACACCAAGCTCGGGCCCGAGGAGATCACCCGCGACATCCCCAACCTCTCCGAGGAGATCCTCGCCGACCTCGACGAGCGCGGCATCATCCGCATCGGCGCCGAGGTCGGCCCGGGCGACGTGCTGGTCGGCAAGGTCACGCCCAAGGGCGAGACCGAGCTCACCCCCGAAGAACGCCTCCTGCGGGCGATCTTCGGCGAGAAGGCCCGCGAGGTGCGCGACACCTCCCTCAAGGTGCCCCACGGCGAGTCCGGCAAGGTCATCGACGTGCGGGTCTTCAGCCGTGACGAGAGCCACGAGCTGCCCCCGGGCGTCAACCAGCTCGTGCGGGTCTACGTGGCCCAGAAGCGCAAGATCAGCGTGGGCGACAAGCTGGCCGGCCGCCACGGCAACAAGGGCGTGATCTCCAAGATCCTGCCCGTCGAGGACATGCCGTTCCTCGCCGACGGCACCCCGGTCGACATCATCCTCAACCCGCTCGGCGTGCCGTCCCGCATGAACGTGGGCCAGGTGCTCGAGGCCCATCTGGGCTACGCGGCGCGGTACGGCTGGGAGATCGACGGCCAGGTGCAGGGCTTCGACCCGGTGCGAGGCACGGAGACCAAGACCCGCCCCACCACCCCCGCAGCGCAGCTCGTGGCCACGCCCGTGTTCGACGGCGCCCACTGGGACGAGGTCGAAGACGCCGGCAAGCATCCGACGATCAAGTCGATCTTCGAGAACATCCGGCCCGAGGCCACCGATCCCCGCTACGGCGACAACGGCCGCCTCATGCAGTCCGACGGCAAGACCACGCTGTTCAACGGCCGCACCGGCGAGCCCTACGACAACCCGATCACCGTCGGCGTCGTCTACATCCTGAAGCTGGCTCACCTCGTCGACGACAAGATCCACGCCCGGTCGACCGGCCCCTACTCCATGATCACCCAGCAGCCGCTGGGCGGTAAGGCGCAGTTCGGTGGCCAGCGCTTCGGCGAGATGGAGGTGTGGGCCCTCGAGGCCTACGGCGCCGCCTACTGCCTGCAGGAGCTGCTCACCATCAAGTCCGACGACGTGCTCGGTCGCGTGAAGGTCTACGAGGCCATCGTCAAGGGCGAGAACATCCCCGAGCCCGGCATCCCCGAGAGCTTCAAGGTGCTCATCAAGGAGATGCAGGCCCTCTGCCTCAACGTCGAAGTCCTCTCCACCACCGGTGAAGAGATCGAGATGCGCGAGCTCGACGAAGACATCTTCCGCACCGCCGAGGAACTCGGCATCGACCTGTCCCGTCCCGAACGGGGCAGCGACGAAGAAGACGCCCGCCGCCAGGCGGAGAGGAGCTGAGTAACCCACCATGGCACCGCTCGACGTCAACAACTTCGATCAGCTCCGTATCGGCCTCGCCACGGCCGAGTCGATCCGCATGTGGTCGAACGGCGAGGTCAAGAAGCCGGAGACCATCAACTACCGCACGCTCAAGCCCGAGAAGGACGGACTCTTCTGCGAGAAGATCTTCGGTCCGACGAAGGACTGGGAGTGCTACTGCGGCAAGTACAAGCGCGTCCGCTTCAAGGGCATCATCTGCGAGCGCTGTGGCGTCGAGGTCACGCGCTCCAAGGTGCGCCGCGAGCGCATGGGCCACATCGAGCTGGCCGCCCCGGTCGTGCACATCTGGTACCTCCGCGGCACCCGCTCGTGGCTGGCCTACCTGCTCATGGGCACCGAGGCCCGTGAGGAGCTGAAGGCCAAGCAGCTCGAGAAGGTCATCTACTTCGCCGCCAACCTGGTCACGTGGGTCGACGAGGAGCGTCGCCACGAGGATCTCCCCAACCTCGAAGCCGAGATGCGCGGCGAGGTCGAGGCGATCGAGGGTGATCGCGAGAAGGAGCTGGCCGAGCGCTGGGAAGCGCTCGAGAAGGAGCTCGAGGAGCTCGAGGGACAGGGCTCGAAGGAGTCCGAGCTCAACGCCCGGCGTCGGGCCGCCGAGAAGGATGCCGCGGCCATCCGCGAGCGCTACGACATCGAGCTCGATCTGGTCACCCGGGCCTTCGAGGAGTTCAAGGATCTCTTCGCCCGGCTGATCATCGAAGACGAGATGCTGTGGCGCGAGCTGGTCGAGCGCTACGGCGACTACTTCGAGGGCGGGATGGGCGCCGACGCCATCGCCCGCCTCATCGATCGCATCGACTTCGACATCGAAGAGGAGAAGCTGCGCGCCGCCATCGACCCCCAGGAGGGGCAGCGCCCGCTCAGCGCCCAGCGCAAGCAGAAGGCCATCAAGCGCCTGAAGATCGTGTCGGCGTTCAACCGCCGCGACGAGAACGGCCGCCGGGTCAACGACCCGCGGGCCATGATCCTCGACGTGGTCCCGGTGATCCCGCCGGAGCTGCGCCCGATGGTGCAGCTCGACGGTGGCCGCTTCGCCACGTCCGATCTCAACGACCTCTACCGGCGGGTCATCAACCGCAACAACCGCCTCAAGCGACTGCTCGACCTCGGTGCGCCCGAGATCATCGTCAACAACGAGAAGCGCATGTTGCAGGAGGCCGTCGACGCCCTGTTCGACAACGGCCGTCGTGGCCGTCCGGTCACCGGTCCCGGCAACCGCCCGCTCAAGTCGCTGTCCGACATGCTCAAGGGCAAGCAGGGCCGGTTCCGCCAGAACCTGCTCGGCAAGCGCGTCGACTACTCGGGCCGTTCGGTCATCGTGGTCGGACCCACGCTCAAGCTGCACCAGTGCGGCCTGCCGAAGCTCATGGCGCTCGAGCTGTTCAAGCCGTTCGTGATGAAGAAGCTGGTCGACGCCGAGCTGGCGCAGAACATCAAGTCGGCCAAGCGCATGGTCGAGCGCCGCCGACCCCAGGTGTGGGACGTGCTCGAAGAGGTCATCAAGGAGCATCCGGTGCTGCTCAACCGGGCGCCCACGCTCCACCGCCTCGGCATCCAGGCCTTCGAGCCGGTGCTCGTCGAGGGCAAGGCCATCCAGATCCACCCGCTGGTGTGCCACGCCTTCAACGCCGACTTCGACGGCGACCAGATGGCGGTGCACCTGCCGCTGTCGGCCGAGGCCCAGGCCGAGAGCCGCGTGCTCATGCTGTCGGCCAACAACATCCTCAGCCCCGCCGACGGCCGCGCCCTGGTCACGCCCACCCAGGACATGATCATCGGTGCCTTCTACCTCACCGAGGAGGTCGACGGCGGCAAGGGCGAAGGCCAGGTGTTCCGTCATGTGCACCAGCTCGAGCGGGCCTACGAGTCGGGCGCGCTCGATCTGCACGCGCTGATCGAGTTCCGCGTGCCCCAGCTCACCGAGGGCGAGAACGGGTCGTCCACCTACATCAAGACCACGGCCGGGCGGGTGTTCTTCAACTCCGCGCTGCCCGACACGTTCCCCTACCAGAACACGGTCATCGACAAGCGCGGCATGGGCCGCATCGTCGACCTGCTCTCGAAGCAGTACGGCAAGGCAGCCGTGGGCAAGAGCCTCGACGGCATCAAGGACCTCTGCTTCCGCTATGCCACCAAGTCGGGCCTCACCATCTCCATCGAGGACGTGAAGACCCCGCACGAGAAGCGCGAGATCCTCGACCTGCACGAGAAGGAAGCCGAGAAGGTCGAGACCCAGTTCCGCCGGGGCATCATCACCGACGGCGAGCGGCGGCAGAAAGAGGTCGAGATCTGGACCACGGCCACCGACGAGGTGCGCCGCGCCATGGAGCTGGCCCTCAAGGCCGAGAAGTTCAACCCCATCGACATGATGGTGGGCTCGGGCGCTCGCGGAAACATGATGCAGGTGCGCCAGATCGCCGGCATGCGTGGCCTGGTGGCCAACCCTCGCGGCGACATGATCCCTCGCCCGATCAAGTCGAACTTCCGCGAGGGCCTGTCGATGCTCGAGTACTTCATCGCCACGCCCGGCGCCCGCAAGGGCCTGGTCGACACGGCCCTGCGGACCGCCGACTCCGGCTACCTGACCCGTCGCCTCGTCGATGTGGCCCAGGAGCTGATCATCAACGACAACGACCCGTTCGCCGACGGGGCCACCGTGCGCGGCGTCTTCATCGAGGACATCGGGCCCGATCGCCCCGGCAAGCGGGCCTACCTCGAGCAGCGGCTCTACAGCCGGGTGCTCGCCGACGACGTCGACGTCATCGCCTCGCTGTCCGAGCTCGAAGAGCGCGACGGCCAGCTCGGCCTCAGTGTCCTGCACTGGGACGGCAACGACTGGGCCGAGGGCTGGGTGCCCGCCAAGAAGTCGGGCGAAGGCGCCAAGATCACCCTGCCGCGTTCCACGGTCGTGCGCGAGCCCGAGATGAACATCATGCGCGACGACCCCGAGGTCACCCGGGTGCGCGTGCTCTCGCCGCTCACCGACGACTCGTCGGTCGGCATCAGCGCGGCGAGCTACGGCCTGTCGCTCGCCACCGGCGAGATCATCGAGCTCGGTGAGGCGGTCGGCGTGATCGCCGCCCAGTCCATCGGCGAGCCGGGCACGCAGCTCACGATGCGTACCTTCCACACCGGTGGTGTGGCGGGCAGCCAGGACATCGCCGGCGGTCTGCCCCGCGTGGTCGAGCTCTTCGAAGCCCGGTCACCGAAGGGCAAGGCGACCTTGTCGCGGACCACCGGCGTGGTGCGCATCGGCGAGGACGAGGGCAAGGGCCGCGTCATCACGATCGTCGGCGACGACGGTGCCGAGGACGTCTACACCGTGCCCAGCCTGGCTCGCCTCGAGGTCACCGAGGGCCAGGAGATCCAGGCCGGCGACCCGATCATCGACGGCCCCCGCGATCCCAAGGAGCTGCTCGAGATCAAGGGCATCCGCGAGACCCAGCAGTACCTCGTCACCGAGGTGCAGCGCGTCTATCGCGATCAGGGTGTGCCGATCCACGACAAGCACGTCGAGTTGATCGTGCGCCAGATGACCCGTCGCATCGCCGTGCAGGAGCCGGGCGACTCCGACTTCCTGCCGGGTGAGCGGGTCGACGGCAAGGTCTACACCGACACCAACCGTGGCCTGGTCCAGGAGAGCAAGAAGCCCGCCGAGGGCCGTCCCGAGATCATGGGCATCACCAAGGCCTCGCTGGCGACCGACTCGTGGTTGTCTGCGGCGTCGTTCCAGGAGACCACCCGGGTGCTCACCGAGGCGGCCATCGAGTCCCGCAGCGACGGGCTCATCGGCCTCAAGGAGAACATCATCATCGGCAAGCTCATCCCGGCCGGCACGGGCATGCCGTCCTACCGGGACATCCGGCCCCACGCGCCGGACTACCAGCCGATGGAGTTCTATTCGATGGCCGACGAGGAGGCCGATCTGGCCGACTGGCTCGCCGGTCGGAGCAACGCCGAGGACCTGGTCGCCGGCGAGGGCGATCTGGCCCTCGTGGGTGAAGAGGTCGCCGACGCCGAGGTGATCGACCTACCGGTCAGCGACGACGTCGCCGGCTGATCATCCCGACCACGACGTCCACCCAGGAGTTTGCCGACGGGCCGGACGAGCCTTAGCATTGATCTTCGGCTCGTTTGGCCCTCAGGCCGACGCCACCGTCCGCAATCCCACCACCCTCCGGTTCGCAGTCTCCGCAGACCTGGTCTGTCGGTCCGCAGAAAGGCCCGTTCGTGCCCACCATCCAGCAGCTGGTTCGCAAGGGGCGCCAGTCGAAGCCCGCCAAGGGCACGACCCCGGCGTTGAAGGGTGCCCCGCAGCGTCGCGGCGTGTGCACGCGCGTCTACACCACCACGCCGAAGAAGCCGAACTCCGCGCTGCGCAAGGTGGCCCGTGTCCGGCTCACGAGCGGCATGGAGGTCACGGCCTACATCCCCGGTGAGGGCCACAACCTCCAGGAGCACTCGATCGTGCTCGTCCGTGGTGGCCGGGTGAAGGATCTGCCGGGCGTTCGCTACAAGATCATCCGCGGCACGCTCGACACCTCGGGTGTGCGCGATCGCAAGCAGGCTCGCAGCCGCTACGGCGCGAAGAGGGAGAGCTGACGTGCCGCGCAAGGGTCCCGCCCCCCGCCGAGAGCTGATGCCCGACCCGATCTATCGGTCGGTGCTGGTCACCCAGCTCGCCAACAAGATCCTCCAGCGTGGCAAGCGCTCGGTGGCCGAGCGCATCGTCTACGACGCGCTCGACCAGATCCAGACCAAGAGCGGCAACGAGCCGCTGGCGACGCTCAAGAAGGCGATCGAGAACGTCAAGCCCCAGCTCGAGGTCAAGAGCCGGCGAGTCGGTGGCGCCACCTACCAGGTGCCCGTCGAGGTCCGCCCCCGTCGCGCCAACACGCTCGCCATCCGCTGGATCGTGGGCTACTCGCGCCAGCGTCGCGAGCGCACCATGGCCGAGCGCCTGGCCAACGAGCTGCTCGACGCATCCAACGGCGTCGGCGCCTCGATGAAGCGCAAGGAAGACATGCACAAGATGGCCGAGTCCAACAAGGCGTTCGCCCACTACCGCTGGTAGTCCCTCCCGCCCGGGGGGACGGCCCCCGCCGTAGCCTGGTCCCCGGCCCCCGCGCTGGGGATCGGCCGCGTCAGGGAGCGATTCTCCTCCGCACCGAGCCCCCCGCCCGCCGCCCCGATCCGCCCAACGACATCATTCACCGCACGAACTGAGCAGGTAGCAACGATGGCAGCCCGCCCCGCACCCCTAGAGCGAACCCGCAACATCGGCATCATGGCGCACATCGATGCCGGCAAGACCACCACGACCGAGCGCATCCTCTACTACACCGGCAAGAACTACAAGATCGGTGAGGTGCACGACGGTGGCGCCACCATGGACTGGATGGTGCAGGAGCAAGAGCGCGGCATCACCATCACCTCGGCTGCCACCACCTGCTTCTGGGCCGACCACCGCATCAACATCATCGACACGCCCGGCCACGTCGACTTCACCGTCGAGGTCGAGCGCTCCCTGCGGGTGCTCGACGGCGCCGTCGCGGTGTTCGACGGTGTGGCGGGCGTCGAGCCGCAGACCGAGACGGTGTGGCGCCAGGCCAACAAGTACAACGTGCCGCGCATCTGCTTCATCAACAAGATGGACCGGTTGGGCGCCGACTTCTACGCCGCCCTCGACAGCATCAAGGATCGGCTCGAGTGCACCACGGCCGTGGTGCAGCTCCCCATCGGGGCCGAGGGCCACTACAAGGGCGTGATCGACCTGGTCACCATGGACGCCCTGGTCTGGCTCGACGAGGAGCTGGGCGCCAAGTGGGAGGTCCAGGAGATCCCCGCCGATCTGCTCGACGATGCCCAGCAGTGGCGGGCCGAGCTCATCGAGACGGTCGCCACGGTCGACGAGACGATCCTCGACAAGTTCGCCGCCGAAGAGGAGATCGGCATCGACGAGCTGCGCGATGCCATTCGTCGGGCCACCATCTCGGGCGAGATCGTGCCGATCCTCAACGGTTCGGCCTTCAAGAACAAGGGCGTGCAGCCCCTGCTCGACGCCGTCGTGTTCTACCTGCCGTCGCCGCTCGACGTGCCGCCCGTGTCGGGCACCAACATCAAGGGCGACGAGACCCTCGAGCGCAAGGCCACCGACGACGAGCCGTTCGCCGCGCTGGCCTTCAAGATCATGACCGACCCCCACGTCGGCAAGCTCACCTACTTCCGCGTCTACAGCGGCACCCTCGAGAAGGGTGGCCAGGTGATGAACGCCCGCACGGGCAGCAAGGAGCGCATCGGTCGCCTGCTCGAGATGCACGCCAACGATCGTGACGACCTCGACCAGGTGTTCGCGGGCGACATCGTCGCCGGCATCGGCCTCAAGAACACCAAGACGGGCGACACCCTGTGCGACCCGGGCTCGCCGATCGTGCTCGAGGAGCTGGTGTTCCCCGAGCCCGTCATCCACGTGGCGGTCGAACCGAAGACCAAGGCCGACCAGGACAAGATGGGCAAGGCGCTCTACGCGCTGTCCGAAGAGGACCCCACCTTCCAGGTCCGCACCGACGAGGAGACCGGCCAGACGGTCATCTCGGGCATGGGCGAGCTGCACCTCGAGGTGCTGGTCGACCGCATGCTGCGCGAGTTCAAGGTCGATGCCACGGTGGGCAAGCCGCAGGTGGCCTACCGCGAGACCATCAGCCAGACGATCGACAAGTCGACCTACACCCACAAGAAGCAGACCGGTGGCTCGGGTCAGTACGCCGAGGTCACCATCGCGCTCGAGTCGACCGGTCCCGGCGGTGGCTACGAGTTCCTCGACAAGATCAGCGGTGGGCGCATCCCGAAGGAGTACATCCCCTCGGTCGACGCCGGCATCCAGCAGGCCATGACCGCAGGTGTGCTCGCCGGCTATCCCACCGTCGACATCCGAGCCACCCTGCTCGACGGCAAGTACCACGACGTCGACTCCTGCGAGATGGCGTTCAAGATCGCCGGCACCATGGCCTTCAAGGAGGCCGCCCGCAAGGCCAAGCCGATCCTCCTCGAGCCGATCATGTCGGTCGAGGTGGTGACGCCCGAGGAGTACATGGGCGACGTCATGGGCGATCTGTCGTCGAGGCGAGGCAAGGTCGGCGGCATGGAGCAGCGTGGCAACAGCCAGGTGGTGCGGGCGCACGTGCCGCTGTCGGAGATGTTCGGCTACGCTACCGACCTGCGTTCGCGGACCCAGGGTCGAGCCACGTACACCATGCAGTTCGACTCGTATCAGCAGATGCCGGCGAACGTTCAGGAAGAGATCGTCACCCGCGTGCGTGGCGAGTAGTCGCCACCCCTTCCCCCGTAGTGCACACAGAGAGGTTCTAGGAGCAGGTCATGGCACGAGAGAAGTTTGAGCGGACGAAACCGCATGTGAACGTGGGGACGATGGGTCACATCGACCATGGCAAGACGACGCTCACGGCGGCGATCACCAAGGTCCTCGCCGACGAGAACCCCGGCAACAACTCGTTCACCGAGTTCGCCGACATCGACAAGGCCCCCGAAGAGCGTGAGCGTGGCATCACGATCAACATCGCGCACGTCGAGTACGAGACGGAGAACCGTCACTACGCGCACGTCGACATGCCGGGTCACGCCGACTACATCAAGAACATGATCACCGGCGCCGCTCAGGTCGACGGTGCGATCCTGGTGGTCTCCGCGGCCGACGGTCCGATGCCCCAGACGCGTGAGCACGTGCTGCTCGCCCGCCAGGTGGGTGTGCCGGCCATCGTGGTGGCGCTCAACAAGGTCGACATGGTCGACGACGAGGAGCTGCTCGATCTGGTCGAGCTCGAGGTGCGGGAGCTGCTCAGCGAGTACGAGTTCCCCGGCGACGACGTGCCGGTGGTGAAGGTCTCGGCGCTCAAGGCGCTCGAAGGCGACGCTGCCGCTGCTGAGGGCATCAAGGAGCTCATGGCTGCCGTCGACGCCTACATCCCCGAGCCCGTCCGCGACACCGACAAGCCGTTCCTGATGTCGATCGAGGACGTCTTCACCATCACCGGCCGCGGCACCGTGGTCACCGGTCGCATCGAGCAGGGTGTGCTGAACACCGGCGACGAGATCGAGATCGTCGGCCTGCGCCCCACCCAGAAGACGATCTGCACCGGTGTCGAGATGTTCCGCAAGATCCTCGACGAGGGTCGGGCGGGCGACAACATCGGCGCCCTGCTGCGAGGCACCAAGAAGGAAGAGGTCGAGCGGGGCCAGGTGCTGGCCAAGCCGGGCTCGATCACCCCGCACACCGACTTCGAAGCTCAGGTCTACGTGCTCACCAAGGAAGAGGGCGGTCGGCACAAGCCGTTCTTCGCGAACTACAGCCCGCAGTTCTACTTCCGCACCACCGACGTGACCGGCACGATCAACCTGCCCGAGGGCACCGAGATGTGCATGCCGGGCGACAACACTCCGATGACCGTTGCGCTGCAGAAGCCCATCGCCATGGAGGAGGGCCTGCGCTTCGCCGTCCGCGAGGGTGGGCGCACGGTTGCCTCCGGTCGAGTCACCAAGATCCTCAAGTAGACACGAGCACCTCACCATGGCCGACAAGCAGAAGATCCGCATCAGGCTGAAGGCCTACGACCACGAGATCATCGATCAGTCGACGAAGAAGATCGTCGAGACCGTGGTGCGCACCAACGCCACCATCCGGGGCCCGGTGCCGCTGCCGACCGAGAAGCACCGCTACACGGTGATCCGGTCGCCGCACAAGGACAAGGACAGCCGCGAGCACTTCGAGATGCGCATCCACAAGCGCCTGCTCGACATCCTCGACCCGTCGCCCAAGACGGTCGATTCGCTCCAGCGCCTCGACCTGCCGGCCGGCGTCGACATCGAGATCAAGATCCAGCAGGCCTAACCCGCCTACCGATCTGCACTGCGATGCCCGGGCCGATGGCCCGGGCATCGTCGCGTTCGGCGTTCGGCGTTCAGCGCAGGAGGGCGGCGACCAGAGCCACCATCGTGGCCTGCATGCCCACCACCCCGAAGAACAGCGTGCGGGTCTGCTGGTTGAGCTTGCGGTCGAGTTCGCCGAGGATGCGATGCTTGATCGACTCGAAGCGGGGATCGAGCGACTCGAAGCGGAGGTCGAGGCGGGATTCGAGCGCGTCGAGATCGTGCTTGGTGGCTACGTCGGCCCACCCGACGGGGGGTAGCAGTGCCATCAGCGTCTCCGCCTGACTTGGCCCGAGGCGGTGCTCGACCGCCAGGAACAGCTCGTGTCGAGCCCGTTCGTCAATGGTCATGGTTCCCTCTCGACGGTGCATCGAAGGGGAAGTGACCCGACGGTAGCGATCGAGCACCGCGAGTTCAACGGTTGGCGAGCCAGGCGGGGAACCACGGGGGGAACGGCGCCGGTCGGCCGAGGGCGGTGAGCTCGCCGGCCAGGGCGCTGAGCTTGGTGGCCAAGCGATGGGCGAGGTCGGGCCGCTGGGCCAGCACGGAGGCGGCGCAGACCTGCGTCTTGATGGTGAACAGCACCGAGCCCGACTGGGGCAGCAGCCGCAGCGTCTGGTACTCGCTGCGCAGCCAGACGCCGTCGATGGTCGAGCCGAACGAGTCGGGCTGCTCGTGGTCGTCGGGGCAGAAGAGGTCAGGGTGGTTGTGGATCGACAGGTTGCGGCGCCACACCGGCTTGTCGGCCCGGAGGCGGTCGAAGAAGGTGTCGACCCGGGCACGGAGGGTGTCGTCGTAGTGAGCCACCGGGGCGTGGATCTCGGCCACCGGTCGCCCCATCTTCTCGGACAGCCGCCAGTGCGAGGGGAAGCACACCGACGCCGCCGTGAGCACCCAGCCGCTTTCGCAGCGCTCCATGAGGCACAGGTCCTCCTGGACCAGCCGCCCCGCGAGGTCGATCGGGTGCCCATCGCCGAGGCTGTCGGCGCGTGTGGTTGGCCAGCCGGCGGGCGGCGAGCCAGGTTTCGATGAGCTCGAGCGCTTCGGCGGCGCCGATCTCGCTGCCGGCCAGCACGGCCACCACCTCGGCGGGTTGCTCGGACAGGAGCCGTCTCTTCAGCGCGAGCTCGTCGTCGCGCGCCTCGTCGACGATCAACCACCGTTCGAGGTCGAGCGCATGGGTGCCCATGGCCAACCAGGGCGGTCCGGCCCGCAGGGGGAGCTCGTCGAGCCACGTGGGCACCGGGTCCATGGCATGATCCTGACAGCTGCCAGGCCGCTGGTCCGAGGGTTGTCTCCCGGCCCGCCCGAGCCCGTTTGGAAGCCGGGGAGTGTTACCGCTATCATCTCCCCCTCGTGCGCCGGAGCTTCCCGGCAGCCACATTTCTGGACCGATCCTCAAACTGACGTCTGTGACGGCCCCCCTTCCGGGTCGGGTACCGCACAGCACAACCGAACCAGGCGCTCCGCCGGGGGGACTCCCCGAGCGGAGCGTTCGCGTGAGCAGAGAAAGAACGTTGCCGCCATGGCGAACAAGGCAGTTGTCGGCGAGAAGGTCGGCATGACCCAGGTCTGGGACGAGCAGAACCGCGTCGTCCCCGTCACCGTGCTTCGGGTCGCGCCCCTTCGAGTCGTCCAGGTCAAGACTCCCGAGCGCGACGGCTACGCCGCGCTGCAGGTGACGTTCGGCGACCAGGACCCGCGCAAGCTCAACAAGCCCGAGCGCGGCCACTTCGACAAGGCGGGCGTCGACGCCGGCCGGTCGGTGGTCGAGCTACGGATCGACGACGTCACCGGCTACGAGGTGGGTCAGCAGATCGGCGTCGACGTGCTGGCGGCCGGCGAGCTGGTCGATGTCACCGCCGTCAGCAAGGGCAAGGGCTTCGCCGGCACGATGAAGCGTCACAACTTCTCGGGCCAGAAGGCCTCGCACGGCACGCATCGGGTGCACCGCAAGCCCGGCTCCGTGGGCGCGTGCGCCACCCCCGCCAGGGTCTTCAAGGGCACCCGCATGGCCGGCCGCATGGGTGGCCAGAAGACCACCACGCTCAACCTCGAGGTCGTCGAGGCGGACGCCGAGCGCGGTCTGCTCCTGATCAGGGGCGCGGTCCCCGGTCCGAAGGGCGCCAAGGTCATCATCCGTGACGCCGTGAAGGCCAACACGGCCAACGGCGCCGGCTCGAAGGGCGGTGCCTGATGCCCGAGCTCAAGGTCAAGACGCAGGTCGGTGCCGAAGCCGGCTCCGTGGAGCTGGCCGACGACATGTTCGGCATCGAGCCCAACGTCCCGGTGATGCACCAGGTGGTCACGGCGCAGCTCGCCGCCCGCCGGGCCGGCACGCAGAGCACCAAGACGCGCGCCGAGGTGCGTGGCGGCGGTGCCAAGCCGTGGAAGCAGAAGGGCACCGGCCGTGCCCGCCAGGGCTCGATCCGCTCGCCGCAGTGGAAGGGCGGCGGGGTGGCGCTCGGTCCCAAGCCGCGCAGCTATGCCCAGCGCACGCCGAAGAAGATGATCCGCCTGGCGTTGCGCTCGGCGCTCAGCGATCGGGCCGCCGACGACAAGGTCATCGTGGTCGACGCCTGGGAGTTCTCGGCGCCCCGCACCAAGGACGCCGTGGCGGCTCTTGCGGCCCTCGGCGTCGAGGGCCGGGTGCTGATCGTGCTCGGCGACGACGACGTCGACGCCGGTCGCAGCTTCCGCAACCTGCCCGACGTGCAGATCATCGAGGCCCGCGAGCTCAACGCCTACGACGTGCTGGTGAACGACTACATCGTGTTCACCAAGGCCACGTTGCCGGCCTCGCCCGCGGCCGCCTCTCCGCCGGCTGGAGGAGGGGAATGAGCATGGCGACCGAGCTCCCGAACCGCCCCACGCCCACACCGGACGAGCGCGAGCGTCTGGTCGATCCCACCGACCGCGTGAAGAGCCCGGCCGACAAGGCCGAGCCGCGGTTCGCCGCGGCCCTCGAGCGGGCCGATCGCGAAGCTCGCATCCGAGCCCGCGCCGAGGCGTCAGCCGACGAGCCGGTCGACGAGATCGTCGAGCTCGATGCGCCGGTCGAGCCGGGCACCGACACCGCGGCCACCGACGGACCGTTCTCGTTCAACCGCACCGCGGGCGACACGGAGGAAGCGCAGTGAAAGACCCCCGCGACGTCATCCTCGAGCCGATCGTGAGCGAGAAGTCCTACGCCCTGCTCGAGCAGAACGTCTACACGTTCCGCGTGCACCCGTCGGCGAGCAAGCCCGAGATCTCCGACGCCGTCGAGCGCATCTTCGACGTGCGCGTGACCAAGGTGAACACGCTGAACCGGCAGGGGAAGCGCAAGCGCAACCGTGGCTCGTGGACCTATGGCAAGCGGTCCGACACCAAGCGGGCCTTCGTCACCCTCGCCGAGGGCGACAGCATCGATCTGTTCGAGGGTTAAGCGACATGGCACTCCGAAAGCGCAAGCCGACCAGTCCCGGCCGACGGTTCCAGACCGTCTCGGACTTCTCCGACATCACCAAGAGCACGCCTGAGAAGTCGTTGCTCGCGCCCAAGCCGCGCACCGGCGGGCGCAACAACTACGGCCGCAAGACCGCCCGCCACCGCGGCGGCGGCCACAAGCGCCAGTACCGGCTCATCGACTTCCGTCGCACCAAGGACGGCGTCATGGCCAAGGTCGCGGCCATCGAGTACGACCCCAACCGCAACTGCCGCATCGCGCTGCTCCACTACTACGACGGCGAGAAGGCCTACATCCTCGCCCCCAAAGACGTCGTGGTCGGTGATCGCCTGCAGAGCGGCCAGGGCTCGGAGATCCGGCCCGGCAACGCGCTGCCGCTGCGCTACATCCCGGTCGGCACCACCGTGCACAACGTCGAGCTCAAGCCTGGTGGGGGCGGCAAGATGGCCCGCAGCGCCGGCACGAGCGTGCAGCTGGTGGCCAAGGAAGGCGATCACGCCACCCTGCGCCTGCCGAGCACCGAGATGCGCCGCGTGCCCATCGACTGTCGCGCCACGGTGGGCGAGGTCGGGCACGCCGAGGCCGAGCTGATCAAGATCGGCAAGGCCGGCCGCAACCGCTGGAAGGGCAAGCGCCCCCAGACCCGCGGTGTCGCCATGAACCCCGTCGACCACCCGCATGGTGGTGGCGAGGGCAAGACCTCTGGTGGCCGGCATCCCGTGTCGCCCTGGGGCAAGCCCGAAGGTCGCACCCGCGACAAGACCAAGCCGTCGCAGAAGCTCATCGTCCGTCGTCGTCGCACCCGCGGTTCGCGGCGGTAAGGGGAGTCCACCGTCATGCCTCGCAGTCTCAAGAAGGGTCCGTTCGTCGACGAGCACCTGCTCACCAAGGTCGACGACCTCAACGGCAAGGGTGAGAAGCGGGTCGTCAAGACCTGGTCGCGCCGGTCGACGATCATCCCCGAGATGGTCGGCCACACCATCGCCGTGCACGACGGCCGCAAGCACGTGCCCGTGTACATCACCGAATCCATGGTCGGGCACAAGCTCGGCGAGTTCGCGCCCACCCGCACCTTCCGCTACCACGCCGGCCAAGAGAAGAAGGGGCGGCGCTGATGGCGTTCGGCACCAAGACCAACGAAGGCGTCACCACCGGTGAGTCGTCGGGCGTGCGGGCGCAGGCCCGCTACGTGCGGGTGTCGCCCTACAAGGCCCGCGAGGTGCTCGACCTCATCCGGGGCGAGCACGTCGGACGCGCCCTCGAGATCCTCGAGTTCAGCGAGCGCGACGTCGCCCGCCCGGTGCTCAAGTGCCTCGAGTCCGCGGTGGCCAACGCCGAGCACAACAACGGCATCCCCGCCGACGAGCTGGCCGTGTCGGCCTGCTTCGCCGACGAGGGACCCACGCTCAAGCGCTTCCGTCCCCGTGCCCGCGGCCGTGCCGGTCGCATCCGCAAGCGCACCAGCCACATCACCGTCATCGTGAGCCGGCTGTCGACCGACGAGCTCGAGCAGATGCGCGAGCGCGAGGCGAGCAGCGGCCGCGCCCGTGGCAACCGTGCTGCCAGCGAGGCCCGTCGCGAGCGCGTCGCCCGCAGCCGCCAGGCCAAGGCCGAGAAGAAGGCGGCCGACGAAGAGGCCGAGCACGACCACGATCACGACCACGACCACGAGCACGACGAGGTGGTGGTGGCACCCGCGGCGGAGGGCGCCACGACCGTCGACGACAGCCCCGACACGGCTGCCGACGCCGACCCCGGCGACGAGGCGAGCGCCGAAGACACCAGCGTCGACGAGCAGGCCATCGCGGCCGACGTCGAGCCGGGAGACGCCGCCACGGAAGAGCCTGACGCAGAGAAGCCTGACGCCGAGAGTCTGACGCAGAGAAGAAGGACGACTGATGGGCCAGAAGGTCAACCCCTACGGGTTCCGCCTCGGTATCACCACCGACTGGAAGTCCCGGTGGTTCGCCGATCGTCGCGAGTACGCCGGCTTCGTCATCGAGGACTGGCAGATCCGCGACTACCTGATGAGCCAGCTCCCTCACGCGGCGATCAGCCGGGTCGAGGTCGAGCGCACCCGTGATCGTCTGCGGGTCGACGTGCACACCGCCCGACCCGGCATCGTCATCGGCCGCCGCGGCGCCGAGGCTGATCGTCTGCGGGCCGGACTGGCCAAGATCAGCGGCAACAACAAGATCCAGCTCAACATCCAGGAGATCAAGCAGCCCGAGCTCGACGCGGCGCTGATCGCCCAAGGTGTCGCCGATCAGCTCGCCGGTCGGGTCGCGTTCCGTCGGGCCATGAAGCGGGCTGTGCAGAACGCTCAGAAGGCCGGCGCCCTCGGCATCCGGGTGCAGTGCTCCGGTCGCCTGGGCGGCTCCGAGATGGCTCGCACCGAGTGGTACCGCGAGGGTCGGGTGCCGCTGCACACGCTGCGCGCCGACATCGACTACGGCTTCCGCGAGGCCAAGACCACCTACGGCCGCATCGGCGTGAAGGTGTGGATCTACAAGGGCGACATCCTGCCCTACAAGAGCGTGCTCGAGGACAAGATCACCCGCGAGGCCGCCATGGCCGTGGGCGAGACCTCCGGGCAGGCCAAGCCGCGCAAGGTCGTGTCGTCGTCTGCCGCCGCCCGCCGCAAGCCGGCCGGTGAAGGCGTCAGCCCCGACGAGGTCGTCGAGGTCGAAGAGGCCACGCCGCTCATCAAGGAGGCCGACCCCGAGCTCGAGCGACTCCTCGCCGAAGAGGAAGAGATCGAGCGCTCGGTGCGCGACCACCACGAGACCCCGCACTTCCGTCCGGGCGATGGTGACTGACGTGGGCCCGGAGCGAGAGGTACCGACATGTTGATGCCGAAGAAGGTCAAGCATCGCAAGCAGCATCGCGGCCGCATGGGTGGCCAGGCGAAGGGTGGCACCACGGTGTCGTTCGGCGACTACGGCATCCAGGCGCTCGAGCCGGGCTGGATCACGGCCCGCCAGATCGAAGCCGCCCGTATCGCCATGACCCGCCACGTGAAGCGCGGCGGCAAGGTCTGGATCAACGTGTTCCCCGACAAGCCGGTCACCCAGAAGCCGGCCGAGACCCGTATGGGCTCGGGCAAGGGCAACCCCGAGATGTGGGTGGCCGTGGTCAAGCCGGGGCGCATCCTGTTCGAGCTGTCCTACAACGATCCCCAGATCGCCCGGGCGGCGATCGAGCGGGCGATCCAGAAGCTGCCGATCAAGGCGCGGTTCGTGGCTCGCGAGGAGGCTCTCTGATGCCGAACACCAAGGCGCAGGCGCTGCGCGACCTCAACGACACCGAGGTGCTCGAGCGTCTGGCGCAGACCAAAGAAGAGCTGTTCAACCTCCGGTTCCAGTCGGTGACGGGTCAGCTCGAGAACCACTCGCGGCTCACCGCCGTCAAGAAGGACATCGCCCGGCTCATGACCGAGCTGCGCACCCGCGAAATCGCAGCAGCCGAAGCGCTGCTGGCTGACGAGGAGACCGCCTGATGGCCGACACCGTGCCTGAGACCAGGCCCAACCCGCGCAAGGTGCGCGAGGGCTTGGTCGTGTCGAACAAGATGGACAAGACCGCCGTCGTCGAGGTCGTCGACCGCAAGCGGCACCCCCGCTACAACAAGACCGTGCAGCGGGCCAACCGCCTCTATGTGCACGACGAGTCGAACGATCTCAACATCGGCGACCGCGTGCGCATCGCCGAGACCCGGCCCCAGTCGAAGCTCAAGCGCTGGCGGCTGGTCGAAGTGCTGGAGCGGGCCCGATGATCCAGCAGGAATCCCGACTCCGGGTGGCCGACAACAGCGGCGCCAAAGAGGTGCTGTGCATCAAGGTGCTCGGCGGCTCCCGGCGGCGCTATGCGTCGATCGGTGACGTCTTCGTCGCCACCGTGAAAGACGCCATCCCCGGTGCAGGTGTGAAGAAGGGCGATGTCGTCAAGTGCGTCGTCGTGCGGGTCAAGAAGGAGAAGCGTCGTCCGGACGGCTCCTACATCCGCTTCGACGAGAACGCAGCGGTGCTGATCAACGATCAGATGCAGCCCCGAGGCACGCGCATCTTCGGCCCGGTGGGTCGCGAGCTGCGCGACAAGAAGTTCATGCGCATCGTGTCACTGGCGCCGGAGGTCCTCTGATGAAGATCCGCAAGGGAGACCGCGTGGTCGTGCTCCAGGGCAAGGACCGCGGCAAGGAAGGCACCGTCACGTTCGCCTATCCCAGCGAGGGCCGCGTGATCGTCGACGGCGCCAACATGGCGAAGAAGCACCAGAAGCCCACTCGTTCCACCCAACAGGGCGGCATCATCGACAAAGAGATGCCGATGTCCGCGTCGAACGTGGCGATCATCTGCCCGGCCTGCGGCCAGCGCACCCGGGTCGGTCACCGCTTCGAGCCCGATGGCACGAAGGTCAGAATCTGCCGGAAGTGCGAGGCCGATCTCACATGAGCACCACCGAGACCACCGCCAGCCAGCCCACCGCGATCCCTCGCTACAAGCAGCGCTACCGCGACGAGTTGCGTGCGCAGCTCAAGGACCAGCTCGGGCTGGACAACATCATGCAGGTGCCGGGGCTCGACAAGATCGTCCTGAACATGGGCGTCGGTCGGGCGTTGGTGCAGCAGTCGCTGATCGAGGGTGCGGTCACCGACCTCGAGATCATCACCGGTCAGAAGCCCGTGGTCACCAAGGCCAAGAAGTCGATCGCCGGGTTCAAGCTCCGCGAGGGCAACGCCATCGGGGCCAAGGTCACCCTGCGAGGTGATCGCATGTGGGAGTTCTTCGACCGCCTGGTCAGCATCTCGGTGCCCCGCATCCGCGACTTCCGAGGCCTGCCCCGGCACGCGTTCGACGGTCACGGCAACTACACGTTCGGCGTGACCGAGCAGCTCATCTTCCCCGAGATCGATTACGACAAGGTCGACACCACCCGCGGCATGGACATCACCATCGTCACCACCGCCCGTACCGATGCCGAGGGTCGCGCCCTTCTCGAGGCGCTCGGTTTCCCGTTCAAGCGAGAGGGACAGCAGTAGTCATGGCCAAAAAGGCACTGATCGAAAAGGCCCAGCGCACGCCCAAGTTCAAGGTGCGTGCCTACACCCGATGCCAGCGGTGCGGACGCCCTCACTCGGTGTACCGCAAGTTCATGCTGTGTCGCGTGTGCCTGCGTGAGCTCGCCCATGCCGGCGAGATCCCGGGCCTCAAGAAGGCCAGCTGGTGAGGGGAGGGATGACACGATGACCATGACCGACCCCATCGCCGACATGCTGACCCGCATCCGCAACGCCAACGTGGCGATGCACGACGACGTCCGCATGCCCTGCTCGAAGCTGAAGGAGTCGCTCGCTGCGGTCCTCCAGAAGGAGGGCTACATCAGCAACTTCCATGTCGAGGACAACGTCGACCGCCCGGGAAGCACCCTGGTCGTCGAGATGAAGTACTCGCCTGAGCGCGAGCGCGTCATCTCGGGCGTCCGGCGCGTGTCCAAGCCCGGCCTGCGCGTCTACACCAAGGCCGACAAGATCCCTCGGGTCCTGGGTGGGCTCGGCGTGGCCGTGCTCTCGACCAGCCAGGGCCTCATGACCGACCGTGAGGCGCGCAAGCGTCGCATGGGCGGCGAGATCCTCTGTTACGTCTGGTAGGGGAGGAGCACCACCATGTCACGAGTCGGTAAGAGCCCCATCCCCGTCCCGAGCGGCGTCGACATCACCATCGACGGCGATCACATCACCGTGAAGGGCCCGAAGGGCACGCTCGACCGCCGGTTGCCCGGCCCCATCTCGATCCGTCGCGAAGACGACCAGCTGCTCGTCGAGCGCCCGGACGACGAGCGCCAGAGCAGGGCCCTGCACGGGCTGTGTCGGTCGCTCGTCAACAACATGGTGGTCGGCGTCACCGACGGCTTCCGCAAGGAGCTCGAGATCGTCGGCGTCGGCTATCGCGCCACCGCGAAGGGCAACGACAAGCTCGAGTTGGCGCTCGGGTTCAGCCATCCCGTCAGCGTCGACGCCCCGGACGGCATCACGTTCGAGGTCCCGACGCCCACCCAGGTCGCCGTCGTCGGTGTCGACAAGGAGCTGGTGGGTCAGGTGGCCGCCAACATCCGCTCGATCCGCAAGCCCGAGCCCTACAAGGGCAAGGGCGTGAAGTATCGCGACGAGCACATCGTCAGGAAGGCCGGAAAGGCAGCGAAGTGATGAGAGTACTGAACGGCCCATTGGGCACTGCTGGAAAGGCCGCGAAGTGAGCGACAACGCGAAGCAGAAGCGCGATGCGCGCATCCGTCGGCATCGCCGGGTGCGCAAGCAGGTGCGGGGTACGGCCAGCCGTCCCCGCCTGGCGGTGTTCCGGTCGAACCGTCACATCAGTGCACAGGTGATCGACGACGTCAGCGGCATCACCGTGGCGTCGGCGTCGACCGTCGAAGCCGATGTCCGCAGCGCAGCCAACGGCAACAAGACCGCGGCCACGCGAGTGGGTCAGCTGGTGGCCGAGCGGGCCAAGGCCGCCGGTGTCGACAAGGTCGTGTTCGACCGAGGCGGGTTCCTCTACCACGGGCGGGTGGCCGCTGTGGCCGACGCCGCACGCGAAGCCGGACTGGAGTTCTGATGGCAGCCAACCAGACGATGGGTCACGACGCCGACGCCCCGCCGCTGCGGGAGTCGCGGGTCATCAACATCAACCGGGTCGCCAAGGTGGTCAAGGGTGGCCGCCGATTCTCGTTCACTGCGCTCGTCGTGGTGGGTGACGGCGCCGGCCGGGTCGGCTTGGGCTACGGCAAGGCCAAAGAGGTGCCCCTCGCCATCCAGAAGGGCACCGAAGAGGCCCGCAAGAACCTGTTCGCCGTGCCGCTCGCGGGCAGCACGGTGACGCACCCGATCGTGGGCCGCATGGGCGCGGGGCGGGTCCTCATCCAGCCGGCGGCCCCCGGCACCGGTGTCATCGCCGGCGGCGCCGCCCGGGCCATCCTCGAAGAGGCCGGCATCCACGACGTGCTCTGCAAGTCGCTCGGCTCGTCGAACCACATCAACGTGGCGCGGGCCACCATCGCCGGACTGCGGTCGTTGAAGCGGCCCGACGAGATCGCCCGACTACGTGGGCTCAGCGCCGAGGAGTTCGTGCCCACCGGCTTGCTGAACGCCTACAAGGACACCCAGCGCGGCCCCCACACACCCGATGAGGTGAAGTGATGTCGCTCAAGGTCACCCAGGTGCGCTCGGCCATCGGCACCAAGCCCAAGCACCGCGGCACGCTGCGGGCCCTCGGCCTGGGTCGCATCGGCAAGTCCCACGTCCTCCCCGACCGTCCGGAGATCCGGGGCATGATCGCCCGGGTCCCGCACCTCGTGCAGGTCGAAGAGGTCACCGAGAATGCAGGGGAACAATCGTGAAGATCCATGATCTCAAGCCGGCCGACGGCTCGAACCGGCGCCGCAAGCGCGTCGGGCGGGGCATCGGCGGCAAGGGCGGCAAGACGGCCGGCCGGGGCACCAAGGGCCAAGGCGCCCGCGACACCATCCCGGCAGGGTTCGAGGGCGGTCAGCTGCCCCTGCACATGCGGGTGCCGAAGCTCAAGGGCTTCAAGAACCCCTTCCGGGTCGAGTACCAAGCCGTGAACCTCGACGCACTCGACGCCACCGGTCTCGACGAGATCGACCCCACCGTGCTCCACGACCGCGGGCTCACCCACAAGGGTGCGCTCGTCAAGGTCCTCGGGCGCGGCCAGATCACCCGCCCGGTGCAGGTCAAGGCGCACGCCTTCTCGAAGGCCGCGCAGGACGCCATCACCGGCGCAGGGGGTAGCGTTGAGGTCATCCCGCTGCCGTGGGGCGATCGTCGCCCACCGGCCAAGGGCAACCATCTCACCAATCGCTGACGGCCGGTCGGCCACGGGTTCCGGGAGACAACCGTGTTTGCCAACCTGAAGAACCTGGTCAAGGTTCCGGATCTTCGCAACAAGATCCTGTTCTCCTTGCTCATGATCCTTCTCTACCGGCTGGGGGCCTACCTCCCGGTGCCGGGCATCGACGTCAGCGCCTTGAAGACGCTGCGCGAGCAGGCAGAGGAAGGCGGTGTGCTCTCGTTCCTCCAGCTGTTCTCGGGCGGGGCGCTCACCCAGTTCTCGCTGTTCGCGCTCGGCATCATGCCGTACATCACCGCGTCGATCATCATGCAGATCCTCGCCGTGGTGATCCCCAAGCTCGAGGAGTGGCAGAACCAGGGCGCGGTCGGTCAACGCAAGATCACCCAGTGGACCCGCTACGTCACCATCGGCATCGCCGCCATGCAGGCCACCGGGTTCAGCTACCTCTTCCACAACGGTGGCGGAGGGTTCGGCCAGGGCAACACCACCGGTCTCGACCTGATCCCCGACTTCGACGTGTGGCACGTGCTGCTCATCGTGATGACCCTCACCGCAGGCACCGCGCTGCTGATGTGGATGGGCGAGCTCATCACCCAGCGGGGCATCGGCAACGGCATGTCGCTGCTGATCTTCGCCTCGGTGGTCAGCACCCTGCCCGCCCAGGGTGGCCAGATCCGGGCCAACGGCGGCTGGGGAGCGCTCGTCGCCACCCTCATCGTCTTCTCGTTCATCCTCGTCGCCATCGTCTTCGTCGAGCAGGGCCAGCGCCGCATCCCGGTGCAGTTCGCCAAGCGAGTCGTCGGCCGGCGCATGTACGGCGGCCAGAGCACCTACATCCCGCTCAAGGTCAACCAGTCCGGCGTCATCCCCATCATCTTCGCCAGCTCGGTGCTCTACCTGCCCCAGCTGCTCGCCGGGCTGCTGCCCTCGGAGCCGGGGAGTTGGGGCGAGAGCGTGCAGGCGTTCATCAACGACCAGATCGTGCAGCCGAACGCCCCCCTGCACCTGCTCATCTTCGGCCTGCTGATCATCGGCTTCGCGTACTTCTACACGGCCATCACGTTCGACCCCGTGAAGCAGGCCGACACCCTGCGCAAGCAGGGCGGTTTCATCCCCGGCATCCGGCCCGGCCCGCAGACCGAGCGCTATCTGGCCAAGATCCTGTCGCGCATCACGCTCCCCGGAGCGCTGTTCATCGCCGCAGTGGCCCTCGTGCCGTCGCTGATGCTGACGTCGTTCCTGCCTGGTAGCCAGGTGTCGTTCTCCGGCATCTCCATCCTGATCGCCGTCGGTGTGGCACTCGAGACCATGAAGCAGATCGACAGCCAGCTGATGATGCGCAACTACGAGGGGTTCCTCAAGTAGTGGTGAGACTGGTGATCTTCGGGCGCCAGGGCGCCGGGAAGGGCACGCAGAGCGCTCGGCTCGCCGAGCACTACGGCGCTCCCCACATCTCGACCGGCGACATGTTGCGCGAGGCGGCTGACGCCGGTACGCCCATCGGCCTCGAGGCCAAGAGCTACTTCGACTCGGGGCGGCTGTTGCCCGACGAGGTCATGCTGCGGGTCATCGAGGAGCGACTGTCGCAGCCCGATGTCCGCGAGCACGGGTTCCTGCTCGACGGGTTCCCGCGCACGCTCGGCCAGGCGGAGGCGCTGATGGGCCTCACGCCGGTCGACATCGCCGTCAACCTCGAGGTTCCCGAGGAGGTCGTCCTCGAGCGCATGGTCGGACGCGGCCGCAGCGACGACACCCCCGAGATCATCCGCACCCGGCTGGCGGCCTACGCCGCCGAGACGGTGCCTGCCATCGAGCTGTTCGACCACAAGGGGCTACTCGTCACCGTCGACGGGCTGGGCACACCCGACGAGGTGGCCGAGCGGCTGGTCGAGGCCATCGACGCCCACGCCGGTCGCTGACGTGAAGCGGTCGCCCGCCGACATCGCCAAGATGCGCAAGGCGGGCCGGGTGGTGGCCGAGATGCACTCGTGCATCCGCGAGGCCGTGCGACCGGGCATCACCACCGGCGAGCTCGACGCCATCGGCCGCCACGTCCTCGAGCGCCGCCACGCCACCTCCAACTTCCTCGGCTACGGCTATCCGCCGTTCCCCGGTGTCATCTGCGCGTCCCCCAACGACGTCATCGTGCACGGCATCCCGGGCGACTACCGCCTCGCGGAGGGCGACATCATCTCCATCGACTGCGGCGCCATCGTGCAGGGGTGGCACGGCGATGCCGCCTTCACCATGGGGGTGGGTGAGATCTCCGAGGAGGCCCGCCAGCTGATCGACGTGACCGAGCAGTCCCTCATGGAGGGCATCACCCAGATGGTCGACGGGAACCGGATCGGTGACATCGGTCACGCTGTGCAGAAGGTGGCTGAGAAGGCCGGGTTCTCGGTGGTGCGGGAATACGTCGGCCACGCCATCGGCACGGAGATGCACGAGAAGCCGGAAGTCCCCAACTACGGCAAGCGGGGCACCGGGCCCCGCCTGCGGGTGGGCAATGTCTTCGCCGTCGAGCCGATGGTCAACGCCGGGGGCCCTGACACCAGGCTGCTCGACGACGGATGGACCGTGAGCACCGCTGACGGCTCTCTCGCTGCTCACTGGGAGCACTCGATCGCCATCACCGACGAGGGGCCTCAGATCCTCACGCTCCCCTGACCTCGGATCCGATCGAGCCGCCGAGTTGGAGGCCGGTGGGGGCCACCGCTAAGCTCTCCCTTCGGCTCTGCGCGCCCCTCACCCCTCCCGTCCGGGAGCACCGAGATCGCGGGGCCCGGGCCGGACGCAGGAGGTCCCACGCTGGCGAAGCCAAAAGAAGACGCGATCGTCCTCGAGGGGACGGTGATCGAGCCGCTCCCCAACGCCATGTTCCGGGTCGAGCTCGACAATGGCCACAAGGTTCTGGCCCATATCTCCGGCAAGATGCGCATGCACTACATCCGCATCCTCCCCGGTGATCGCGTCCAGGTGGAGCTGACGCCCTACGACCTCACCCGCGGCCGCATCACCTATCGATACAAGTAACCGCACCAACCGGCCGCCACGGCGCACCGATTGACAACCGACAGCGAGAGTCCGGTCCCACGAGGCCGGACCCGCCGGGGGGAATCGCCCCGGTGTACCTGACCGAAACGCACCGCACGGTGCATCTCGAACCCAGAGGGAAACGAGCTCAGGCGAAATGAAAGTACGACCCAGCGTCAAGAAGATCTGCGAGAAGTGCAAGGTGATCCGCCGCCACGGGCGTGTGCAGGTCATCTGCGACAACCCGCGTCACAAGCAGCGGCAGGGCTGAGATGGCACGTATCGCAGGCGTCGACATCCCCCGCGAGAAGCGACTCGAGATCTCGCTGACCTACATCTACGGCATCGGCCGCACCAGGTCCCAGCAGATCTGCGAGTCCACGGGCATCAACCCCGACACCCGGGTGCACAACCTCACCGACGAAGAGGTCTCGCGCATCCGTGGCTACATCGACCAGAACCTGAAGGTCGAGGGTGACCTGCGGCGCGAGGTCGATCAGGACATCAAGCGCAAGATGGAGATCGGCTGCTACCAGGGCATCCGCCATCGCCGAGGTCTCCCGGTGCACGGACAGCGCACGCAGACCAACGCCCGGACCCGCAAGGGCCCGAAGAAGACCGTGGCCGGCAAGAAGAAGATCAAGAAGTAGGCAGGGGAGAACATGGCCAAGCCAAGCGCAGGTGGGCGCCGACCCCGCCGCAAGGAACGCAAGAACGTCACCTACGGGGTGGCGCACATCAAGACGTCGTTCAACAACACGATCGTCAGCATCACCGACCAGGAGGGCAACGTGCTCGCCTGGGCCTCCGCCGGCAATGTGGGCTTCAAGGGCAGCCGCAAGAGCACGCCCTTCGCTGCCCAGATGGCCGCCGAGTCGTGTGCCCGTCGAGCCATGGAGCACGGCGTGCGCAAGGTCGATGTGCTGGTGAAGGGCCCGGGTTCGGGCCGCGAGACCGCCATCCGGTCGATCCAGAACGCCGGCATCGAGGTCACCGGCATCAAAGACGTCACGCCGGTGCCCCACAACGGGTGCCGCCCACCGAAGCGACGGAGGGTCTAGTGGCCAGGTACACGGGTCCCAGGGCGCGCGTGTCGCGCCGGCTGGGCACGAACATCTGGGGCACCAAGGGCGAGACCGTCGCCCTGGAGAAGCGGCCCTACCCGCCAGGTGAGCACGGGCGCACGCGCCGTCGGGGCAACGTCTCCGAGTACCTGCTGCAGATGCAGGAGAAGCAAAAGGCGCGCTTCACCTACGGCCTGTCCGAGAAGCAGTTCCGCAACCTCTACGAGGAAGCCAACCGCAAAGAAGGCGTCACCGGCGAGAACATGCTCCGGTTCCTCGAGCTCCGGCTCGACAACGTCGTCTACCGCGCCGGATGGGCCGCCACCCGGCCGCAGGCCCGGCAGTTCGTCGGCCACGGCCACATCTCGGTGAACGGCAAGCGGGTGACCATCCCGAGCTACCGGGTCCGCAAGGGCGAGATCATCACCGTGCGCGACAAGGCGCGCGAGATGGTGGTCGTGCAGTGGAACCGTGACGTGCTCGGCCGCACCCCACCGGCCTGGCTCGACTCCGGCGACGACGGCTTCGCCGTCACCGTCGCCGACCTGCCCCGCCGCGAGCAGATCGACGTGCCCGTGCGCGAGCAGCTCATCGTCGAGCTCTACTCCAAGTAGTCCCCGCAGCTCCGAAGACCGCAAACCATTCGAGGTAGAAGCACATGCTGGTCATGCAGCGTCCCAAGGTCGAAGCTCTCAGCGAGGCCGACGGCAACCGTCAACTCTTCGCTATCGGCCCGCTCGAGCCTGGCTTCGGCCACACGCTCGGCAATTCCCTCCGCCGCACCCTGCTGTCGTCCATTCCGGGCGCAGCGGTCACGCAGGTGCGGTTCGACGACGCCCTCCACGAGTTCGACACCATCAAGGGCGTCACCGAGGACGTCACCGACGTCATCTTGAACCTCAAGGACCTGGTGCTGCGGATCTTCTCGGACGAGCCGGTGACCCTGCGGCTCGACGCTCGCGGCCCGAAGGACGTGACGGCGGCCGATCTCTCACCGAACCCCGAGGTCGAGATCCTCAACCCCGATCTGCACATCGCCACGCTCAACGGCAACGGCCGTCTGGCGATCGACATCACCGTCGAGCAGGGCGTGGGCTACGTGTCAGCCGACCGCAACAAGACCTCGGCCACGATCGGCGTCATCCCCGTCGACTCGATCTTCTCGCCGGTCCGGCGGGTCACCTTCGCCGTCGAGCCCACCCGGGTCGAGCAGTCCACGGCGTTCGACCGGCTGGTGCTCGACATCGAGACCGACGGCTCCATCTCGGCACGTGAGTCGCTGGCTTCGGCCGGCGCGACGCTGCAGTCGCTGGTGCAGCTCGTCGCCGAGATGAGCGACGAGCCGCAGGGCCTCGAGCTCGGCGAGGTGGGTGTGGTCGCTGCCGGCTCGCCCGATCTCGAGCTGCCCATCGAGGACCTCGACCTCTCCGAGCGGCCTCGCAACTGCCTCAAGCGGGCTCAGGTCAACAGCATCGGCGAACTGCTCGAGAAGACCGAGGACGACCTGCTGGCCATCACCAACTTCGGCCAGAAGTCGCTCGACGAGGTCATCCAGAAGCTCGACGAGCGGGGCCTCTCGCTCAAGCACCGGGACTGATCACATGCCTGCCACACCACGCAAGACCCGCCGCTTCGGGGGCGACGCTGCGCACCAGAAGGCCATGATGGCCAACCTGGCGGCGTCGTTGTTCGCCGCGGAGGCCATCGTCACCACCGAGGCCAAGGCCAAGGCGTTGCGCCCGGTGGCCGAGAAGCTCATCACCAAGGCGAAGAAGGGCGGGCTCCACCAGCATCGCCAGGTGGTGTCCTACCTGCGTGATCGGGAGATGGCGTCGAAGCTGTTCGACGACATCGCGCCGCGCTACACCGAGCGGCCCGGCGGCTACACGCGGATCCTGAAGCTGGGCCCCCGCCACGGCGACAACGCGCCGATGGCTCGCATCGAGCTGGTCTGACCAGCGGGTCGATCCGCGTCCTACGCCCGGACGGGATCGCATTGACCCTCTTCGACGACGTCGCTCCGCAGCGGCCGGTCGAGCGTGACGATCTCGTCCGTGTGCGCATGGTGGTGGCCTACGACGGTGGGCCCTTCCACGGCTTCGCGGCCAACGCCGGGGTCGCCACGGTGGCCGGCACGCTCGAGGAGACGATCGGCCGGGTGCTCGGGGCGCCGGTGGAGATCACCGGTGCCGGTCGCACCGACCGGGGCGTGCACGCCTGGGGCCAGGTGATCAGCTTCGACGCGCCGAGCGAGCGGCTCGACCTGGTGGCGTTGTCGCGCGCCGTGAACCAGCTCTGTGGGGGGTCGATCGTGGTGCGCGAGGCGGAGATGGCCGATGCCCAGTTCGACGCCCGCTTCTCGGCGCGCGGTCGCACCTACCGCTACACGATCGTCAACCGGCCCGTGCCCGACCCGTTCCTGGGCCCGACGTCGTGGTGGATCGACCGACCGCTCGATCTGCGCGCCATGCGACTCGGCTGTGACCCGCTGATCGGCGAGCACGACTTCAGCTCGTTCTGCCGGCGACCGAAGACCCGTCCGACGGCCGCCGGTGAGCCAACCGCGGTCGAGCCTTCGATGTCGCGTCGGGTCATCACTGCCGGATGGGAGCAGCTCGACGACGAGGTGTTGCGCTTCACCATCACCGCATCGGCGTTCTGTCATCAGATGGTTCGCAGCGTGGTGGGGCTCTTGGTCGAGGTGGGTCTGGGCAAGAAGAAGGCTGGCGAGGTGGCGGGCATCATCCGGGCGCGCGATCGGTCTCGTGCCGGCCAACTCGCGCCGCCCCACGGGCTGTGCCTCTGGGAGGTCATCTATTGAAGGTTGTGGGTAGGCTCCGTCTCGTTGCCTCGGCGTCTCGTCGCGGGCGGAGCCACACCGAAGGGAGCGTCGATGTCGAGTGAGGGGTACCACGAGCCGATCGAGATGTTGAGCGCGGCCACCCTCGACCACCATCGCGCCATCTCCTCGCTGATGGAGGAGTTCGAGGCTGTCGATTGGTACGACCAGCGCGTGGACGCCACCTCCGACGCCGAGCTGGCCGAGGTGCTCGCTCACAATCGCGACGAGGAGAAAGAGCACGCCGCCATGACGCTCGAGTGGCTGCGCCGGCGTGATCCGGTGCTCGATCGCCACCTGCGCACCTACCTCTTCACCGAAGGATCGATCCTCGAGCTCGAGGTCGAGGCAGAGCACGGCGATGGCGGCTCGTCGTCGCCCGGCGAGGCGGATGGCAGCCTCGGCATCGGCAGCTTGCGAGGAGCGTGACCAGACCCATGAACCATCTGCTGCGAGAGAAAGCACCGATCTCCGACGCCGGTTGGGCCGAGATCGACGACGAGGCCAGCGAGACACTGCGGCACTTCCTGGCCGCACGCAAGCTGGTCGACTTCGTGGGCCCGAAGGGATGGACCCACGTCGGTGAGCCCACCGGGCGCACCGAGGAGCTCACGTCCCTGCAAGGGGGCGCGGTCACCACGCGAGCGCGGCGCCTGCAACCGATGATCGAGTTGCGGGCCGAGTTCGATGTCGCCCGCTCCGAGCTCGAGGCGATCGATCGCGGGGCCTGCGACGCCGATCTCGATGCGGTGCGTGACGCAGCCAAGAGCCTGGCGCTCGCCGAGGACGGCCTCGTGTTCCACGGTTTCCCGGCAGGAGGCATCGCCGGTCTCAGCGGAGCCTCGCCACTCGAGCCGGTGTCGATCTCGAACGACTACGAGCACTACCCGCGATTCGTCGCCCAGGCGATGGCTCGGCTGCAGGACGCCGGCGTGGGCGGTCCGTACGCCATCGCGCTCGGGCCGCGCTGCTACACCGGCGTGGTCGAGGAGTCCGAGATGGGTGGCTATCCGGTGCTCGAGCACCTGCGCCTCATCCTCGGCGGTCCGGTTGTGCGGGCGCCCGCCGCAGACGGGGCGATCGTGGTGAGCCTGCGCGGCGGCGACTTCGAGCTGGTCACCGGCCAGGATGTCTCGCTCGGCTACCTCAGCCACGACTCCGAGACGGTGCGGCTCTATCTCGAGGAGAGCGTGACCCTCAAGATCTGCACCCCCGAAGCCGCTATCCACCTGCGCTACCCCGACTGAGTGCGATGAGCGACGAGCGCGACGTGGTCACGGTCGAGCGTTTCATCGCGAGCCCTCCCGGACCGATCTTCGACCTCATCGCCGACCCCCGACGCCATCGCGACATCGACGGCTCCGGAACCGTTCGTGAGGCGCGCGACGTCGACCCACCGGAAGACGGGTCGGACGCAGACAGCCGTCGCTTGGCGCTCGGCAGCCGCTTCGGCATGTCGATGAAGATGGGCCTGCCCTACTCGATGGTGAGCACGGTGGTCGAGTACGAGGAGAACCGCCGCCTGGCGTGGCAGACCCGTGGCCCGGGACCCATCGGGCGCCACGTGGCCGGGCGCATCTGGCGCTACGAGCTCGAGCCGGTGGAGGGCGGCACCCTCGTGCGCGAGAGCTGGGACATCCGTCAGGAGTCGCCGTTCACCAGGCCTATCGTGCGCCGGGCGGCCAACACCACCCGCAAGAACATGGCGGCCACGCTGGCCCGCATCGACGAGATCGTCACGGCCTGAGCTGGCCGAGTTGCCCGGCGGGCCTGGCGCCCGTATCGTTACAGGTCGCCTCGGCCTCCAGTTCAGCCGCCATTCCAGGTCGAGTGCCTCTCACATCGTCTGCCAGAAGGTGCCGCGCGTGCGCACGTACTCCCCCAAAGCCAGCGAGATCCAGCGCTCGTGGCACGTCGTCGACGCCGAGGGCCTCGTCCTCGGCCGCGTGGCCACCGAGGTCGCCCGCATCCTGCGCGGCAAGCACAAGCCGATCTTCACGCCGCACCTCGATACCGGCGATCACGTCATCGTCATCAACGCCGACAAGATCGTGCTCACCTCGAACAAGGGCGACAAGGTGTTCGTGCACCGCCACTCGGGCTATCCCGGCGGTCTGCACTCCCGTAGCTACGGCGACCTGCTCGCCCGCCAGCCCGAAGAGGCGGTGCGTCGCGCTGTGCGTGGCATGCTGCCGAAGAACCGCCTCGGACGGCAGATGTTGCGCAAGCTCAAGGTCTATGCCGGCCCCAACCATCCGCACTCGGCGCAGCAGCCCCAGCCACTCGCGCTGGAGCACGCCCGGGCCCGCACCTGAGAACACGGAGCGCAGTGAGCATGTCGAAGCCATTGGTCCAGACCACCGGTCGCCGCAAGCGGGCCGTGGCCCGGGTCCGCATCCGCGCCGGTAGCGGCCAGATCACCGTGAACCAGCGGACGGTCGAAGACTTCTTCCCGTCCGAGACCCATCGCATGATCCTCACCGAGCCGCTGCGGATCACGAACACCGCCGAGGTCTACGACGTCGACGCCACCATCGACGGCGGCGGCACCTCCGGCCAGGCCGGCGCCCTGCGGCATGGCATCGCCCGCGCCCTGGTCGACCTCGACCCCGAGCTGCGGGCCGAGCTGAAGCGGGCCGGCTTCCTCACGCGCGATGCACGTGAGAAGGAGAGCAAGAAGTACGGCCTGAAGAAGGCCCGCAAGGCACCGCAGTACTCCAAGCGCTGATCGCCTGCGGCGGATGACCCTGCGCTTCGGTACCGACGGCGTCCGAGGCCACGCCGACGAGCTCACCGACGAGTTGGTGGTCGCCCTCGGGCGTGCCGCGGCGCGCGTGTTGGCGGCCGATCTGCAGCGCCGGCCGACCGAGCGGTTCGTCATCGGTCGCGACCCTCGCGAGTCGGGCCCTCGCATCGAGACCGCCCTCGTCGACGGGCTGGCTCTCGAAGGGGTCGAGGTCGAGCTGGTGGGCGTGGCGCCCACGCCGGCCATCGCATGGATCGCAGCGGCTCGGGACGTGCCGGCGGCCATGATCTCGGCTTCGCACAACCCGTTCCACGACAACGGGGTGAAGTTCTTCTCAGCCGGTGGGCGCAAGCTCGCCGACGACCTCGAGCGTCGCCTCGAGCTCGAAGTAGACGACGCCTTGCGGCGGCCGGCTCCCACCCGTTCGGTGCCGGCCCGACCCACCCAGGGCGAGGACGACCTCGAGCGTTACGAGCTGGCCGTGTTGAACTCGATCGACGGCCGCTCCCTCGACGGGTTGTCGATCGTCATCGACTGTGCGAACGGCGCCGCGTCGACCGTGGCTCCGCGCGCCCTCGAGCGCCTCGGTGCGGCGGTGCAGGTGCTCAATGCCCGACCCGACGGTCGCAACATCAACGACGCCTGTGGGTCGACCCACCCCGCCCAGCTGCAGGCAGCGGTGCTGGCGGCCGGTGCCCACGTCGGGCTGGCGTTCGACGGCGACGCCGACCGTGTGCTGGCGGTGGCCGAAGACGGCACCCTCGTCGACGGCGACCAGCTGATCGCCATGTGCGCCATCGACCTCCGAGAGCGGGGGCGCCTGGCGCACGACACCGTTGTCGTCACCGTGATGACCAACCTCGGCTTCCGGCTGGCCATGGAGAAGCGGGGGATCGACGTGGTCGTCACCCCGGTGGGCGATCGTCACGTGCTCGAAGCGTTGGAGCAGGGTCCGTACTCGCTCGGCGGCGAGCAGTCCGGGCACGTGATCTTCCGCGAGCTGGCCACGACCGGTGACGGCCTGCTGACCGGGGTGCAACTGCTCGACCTCGTGCGGCGGTGCGGGGAGCCGTTGTCGAGGCTGGCGTCGACGGCCATGGTCCGGCTGCCCCAAGTGCTGAAGAACGTGAAGGTCGCCATCCGCCGACCCGACATCGTCGACGCCATCGCCGCTGACATCGCGGCGGTCGAGGCGGCGCTCGGCGCCCGCGCCCGAGTCCTCGTGCGCCCGAGTGGCACCGAGCCCCTCGTCCGGGTGATGGTCGAAGCCGACGACGAGCAGGCTGCGGAGCGGGCCGCGGACGAGTTGAGCACGGCCGTTCGGCGAGCCTGCGGGGCGTAGACTCCCTCTCGTATGTGCGGGATCATCGCCGTCGTCCGCCGGCCCGACGAACGGACACCCCCGACCTCAGCAGCCTTGCTGGACCTGCTCGACCCGGTCCCTCGCCTGCTGGCCGATCTCAGCCCCGATCGGCTGGCGGCGGTCCTCGACCAGGCGGCCCTCCGCGTCGCCGAGGCCGACGGGCTGTTGCGGGGCGTGCCCGGCGTGCGGGCTCTGCTGGCCGATCGCGCGCTCATCGATCGCATCGAGTTGTTGATGGCAGGGGTCGCACAGCAGGTCGATGCCCTCGAGCGTGACCTCGACGAAGGCGAGGCCCGCGGTCGGCCCCTCGACGGCCTCGAGCAGATCAACGCCAACCTGGTCCGCTTGAAGGACGCGTGCTGGGCGGTCGAGCGAGATCGGCTGCGTACGACGCGCCTGGTCGACGAGCTGGCCGGCACCGACGCCAGCCACGCGGCGATCGCCGCCTACACCTCCATCCAACAGGCGCTGTCGGCCCTCGACCGGCTCGAGGTCAGGGGCCGCGACTCGGCCGGCATCCATGTCCTCGTGCGCGACCACGCGCTCGATCTCTCATCGCCCGCGGTGCAGAGCGCCCTCGAGCATCGGGGTCACGATCCGCTGTTCGGCACGGGCAGCGTGCGGGTCGCCGACGGGCATGTCGGCTTCGTCTACAAGTCGGCGGCCGAGATCGGTGAGCTCGGCGACAACACTCGCGATCTGCGCCGGGCCATCCGCACCGATGCGCTGCTGCGTCAGGCGCTCGCCGGCGAGGCGTCGCAAGCGGTGGTGCTCGGGCACACCCGCTGGGCGAGCGTCGGCATCATCTCCCAACCCAACGCCCATCCACTCAACTCCGACGAGCTCGACCGCGCGGACGGCTCCTACGTCACGGCCGTCCTCAACGGCGACGTCGACAACTTCGCCGATCTGAAGGCGAGCGACAGCCTCCACATCGCGCCGGAGATCACCACCGACGCCAAGGTCATCCCTGCGCTCACCTCGCGTCAGCTCGATGGAGGGGTGGAGCTGGTCGAGGCCTTCCGCACGACCGTCAACCGGCTGGAAGGCTCGGTGGCGATCGCCGCGCAGGCCTCGGCCGAGCCGGCTGACTTGCTGCTCGCCCTGCGGGGGAGCGGCCAGGCGCTCTATGTCGGGTTGGCCGACGACGCCTTCGTGGTGGCCAGCGAGCCCTACGGCGTCGTCGAGGAGACCGAGGCCTATCTGCGCATGGACGGTGAGAACCTCACCGACCCCGACAACCCGGGATCGCGGGGTCAGGTGATCCGGCTGCGGGGCCTGCTCGCCGGCTCGATCGAGGGCGTCGAGCGCTGGTCCTACGACGGCCAGCCGTCGCCGGTGACCGCAGACGAGGTGGTCTCGGCCCAGATCACCACGCGCGACATCGATCGGGGCACCTATCCCCACTTCCTCCTCAAGGAGATCTCCGAGGCGCCCGCGTCGTTCCGCAAGACGCTGCGGGGGAAGCTGATCGAGACCGACGACGGCCTCGACGTCCGCCTGCCCCCGGATGCGCTGCCCGACGATGTCCGAGCCCGCCTCCGCGACGGCTCGATCCGCCGCGTCTTCGTGATCGGCCAGGGCACGGCTGCCGGCGCGGGCCACAGCTTGGCGGCCGCCCTTGCGCTCGCCGCGCCCGACTCGAGCCTCCAGGTGGCACCGCTTCTCGCCACCGAGCTCTCCGGATTCGACCTGAAGGGCGACATGGGCGACACGCTCGTCGTCGCGATCAGCCAGTCCGGCACGACCACCGACACGAACCGTACGGTCGACCTCGTTCGTTCACCGGGGCGCGACCGTGCTCGCGATCGTCAACCGTCGCAACAGCGACCTCACCGACAAAGCCGACGGCGTGCTCTACACCTCCGACGGTCGCGACGTCGAGATGAGCGTGGCGTCGACCAAGGCGTTCTACTCGCAGATCGCGGCGTGCTTCCTGCTGGCCTTCGCCATCGCCGACGCCATCGACGCGCCCCGACGACCCGACCGCCAGGAGGTGCTCGCCGCGTTGCGGGTGCTGCCCGACGCGATGGAACGCACCATCGGCTTGCGCCCCCAACTCGCCGAGGCTGCTCACCGATTCGCACCGAGTCGCCGCTACTGGGCGATCGTCGGCAACGGCGTGAACCGCATTGCGGCCTACGAGGTGCGCATCAAGCTCTCAGAGCTCTGTTACAAGTCGATCGCCTGCGACTCGACGGAGGACAAGAAGCACATCGACCTGTCGTCGGAGCCGCTGATCGTCGTGTGCGCGGCCGGGCTCGAAGGCTCGACAGCCGACGACGTGGCCAAGGAAGTCGCCATCTTCCGAGCCCACAAAGCGGCTCCGATCGTGATCGCCAGCGAAGGTGACGAGCGCTTCAGCGCCGCCCTCCAGGTGGTGCTGGTGCCCACCACCCACCCCGGGTTGGCCTTCGTGCTCTCGGCCATGGCCGGCCACCTCTTCGGCTACGAAGCCGCCCTGGCCATCGACGCGCAGGCCCGACCGCTTCGCGAGGCTCGCGCCGCCATCGAGACCCGCATCGCAACCGCTCCCCGGAGCCCGACTCGGTGCTCGACGAGCTGGCGCCCACGCTCGAGCCCATCGCCGGCCGCTTCTTCGACGGCCTGCGCGGCGGCGAGTACGACGGACACCTCGAAGCCAGCTCGGCGGTGCGTCTCGCCTCGTTGTTCCGGTTCGCGCTGGGCATGGTGGCGCTCGAGTCCTACCAGACCGAATACGGCAAGGTCGGCACACCGAGTGTGGTCGTGGAAGACCTCGTCGCCGCGCTCACCCGGGCCATCGAAGAGCTGACCCGACCGGTCGACGCCATCAAGCATCAGGCGAAGACGGTCACGGTAGGCATCAGCCGCAGCGACGAGACGTTGCTCCAGATCCCGCTGGTACAGGCGGTGCTCGCCGCCGGGGTGGCCCGCGATCGTCTGAGCTACAGCTCGCTGCGCACGTTGGCGGCCCTCGAGCCACTGGTCGACGAAGTGCTCGGCTACACCCGCTACGCGATCGGCGGTCGGGTCGACGCCGTCGCCGACGACGCCACGGCGGTCGTCATCGACCGGGGCGGCATCGGCCGAGAGCTGCGCAGCCGCACCGAGGACAACCCCTCGCTGCGAGGCACGAAGCGCCGGGTGGCCACCGAGCGCATGGTGCTGTTGGCGAAGGGCCGCAGCGACGGTCGCACGGTGTTGATCGTGCCCGAGGTGAAGGACAACCAGACGACCGGGCTCACCCTGCTGCACGTCCGTCTGGCCGACTCGCTGCCGTTGGCTCCGCTGCGCAACGTGCTGCAGGGCTACCGCGGCCGCTATCAGGCGCTGAAGGACGCGGTCACCGAAACTGAGCCAACCTTCCGCGACGATCTCATCACCACCCTTGCGCTGGTCGACCTCATGACCGAGCCGATCAACGACCTGGCCGATCACTGGCGGGCGTGACCGCGGTGATCGGCATCGGCACCGATCTGGTCGAGCTCGATCGTTTCCGGGTCACCCTGCAGCGCACACCTGCCATCGTCGACCGCCTGTTCACCGTCGACGAGCAGGCCTACGCCAGCCGACGCCGCGATCCCACCGAGCGCTTCGCCGTCCGGTTCGCCGCCAAGGAGGCGGTGCTCAAGGCTCTCGGCCTCGGGCTGGGCGCGATGGCGTTCCGCGACATCGAGGTGGTGCGGGCCGAGTCAGGGGCACCATCGCTGAAGTTGCACGGCGACGCCGCGGCGCTCGCGGCCGACCGGGGCGTTCGCCGCTGGCTGTTGACCATGACCCACACCGAGCGGGTGGCTCAGGCCATCGCCGTCGCGCTGGGAGACGACGCCACATGATCCCCATCGTGACCCCCGAGGAGATGGCCGGCATCGACCGGGCGGCCCCCGAGCCCGTCGAGGTGTTGATCGGACGAGCGGGCGCGGCGGTGGCGCGCGCCGCGGTGGAGGCCATGGGGGGCACCTACGGGCGTCGGGTGGTCGTGCTCGCCGGCAAGGGCAACAACGGCAACGACGGACGCGAGGCCGCGCGGTTGTTGCGGGCCAGGGGCGTGCGTGTGATCGAGGTCGACGCGCTGTCGGCTCCTGCCTCGCTCCCTGCGGCCGATCTGGTGATCGACGCCGCGTTCGGCACGGGCTTCCGCGGCGACTATCGAGCACCCGCGCTCGCCGGTGACCCCTTCGTGCTGGCGGTCGACATCCCATCCGGGGTCGACGGGCTCACCGGAGCGCCTGCGGATGCGGTCATGGCCGCCGAGCGCACCGTGACCTTCGCCGCCCTGAAGCCCGGTCTGCTCCTCGACGAGGGCGCCTCTCTCGCAGGTGACGTGTCGGTGGCCGACATCGGGCTCGATGTGTCGTCGGCTCGCGCCCACCTCGTCACCGACGCAGATGTGAGGGGTTGGCTGGCGCCGCGCCACGCCGACGCTCACAAGTGGCAGTCGGCGGTCGAGATCGTGGGCGGGAGCCCTGGTCTCGAAGGGGCAGCCGCGCTCACGTCTCGGGCCGCGTTGCGGTCAGGCGCCGGCTACGTGCGGTGGAGCTCGCCCGGCGGCGTGCCCGGCGCCGTCAAGCCGCTCGAGGTGGTCGGTGTGGCGTTGCCGGCCATGGGCTGGTCCGCGGCGGTCCTTGACGATCACCGCCGTTTTCGCGCCATCGCCGTTGGCAACGGTCTCGGGCTCGACGCTGGGCACAAAGCCGACGTCACCGCGCTGGTCGCCGGCGCAGAGGTGCCGGTCGTCGTCGATGCCGACGCCATCACGCTGCTCGGCGGCGATGCGGCCGATTGTGCGCACGCCCAGACCATCCTCACCCCGCACGAGGCGGAGTTCGAACGTCTCTCGGGTCACCGCCCCCGGGCCGACCGCATCGACGACGTACGTGAGCTGGCCCGCCACCTCGGCGCGATCGTGCTCCTCAAGGGGCCAGCCACGATCGTGGCCGATCCGGCGGGGCAGGTGCTGGTGTCCACCTCGGGTGACGCCCGCCTGGCCACGCTCGGTTCGGGTGACGTGCTCACCGGAGTCATCGCCGCACTCTGCGCGAGCGGGCTCGAGCCGTTCCGGGCGGCAGCGGCGGCCGCACACCTCCACGGCCTGGCGGGGGTCCTAGGCTGGCGGCGAGGTCTCGTGGCCGGCGACCTCATCGCGAACCTGCCCAAGGTCTTCGAACGCATCGCCGCCGGCTGAGCAGGAGGAACCGAATGCTGCGCGAGATGCCCGTGCGCGACGTCATGACCACCGAGGTGGTGTCGTTCACGCACGACCAGAACGTCAACGAGGCCATGCAGCAGCTCGTCGCCGAGAACGTCGACGCAGGCCCGGTGATCGACGCCGAAGGCGTGGTGGTCGGCCTGCTGTCGACCGGCGACCTGATCGTCGAGGAGGCCCGACTCCACTTCCCGACGATCGTCAACTTCTTCGGTGTCAACGTGACCATGCCCTTCAGCGAGCGCAAGCTCGACGAGTCGGTCGAGAAGGCCCTCGGCGCAACGGTGGGCGAGGTCATGACGGCCGATCCCGTCACCGTCGGTCCCGACGACACGATCGAGGACGCGGCCACCGCCATGCACGATCACGACGTGTCGAGGTTGCCGGTGGTGGCCCCCGATGGTCGACTGCTCGGCATCATCGCCAGGGGCGACATCGTGCGGGCCCTCGTGCGCGAACGCGAAACCTCGGACTCGGGCGATGCGAGCGACGAGGGCTGAGGTCGACCTCGGAGCCGTTGCGCACAACGTTCGCGCTCTGACCGAACTGGCCGCACCGGCCCAGCTGTGTGCGGTGGTGAAGGCCGACGGCTACGGCCATGGCGCCATTGCCGTCAGCGAGGCCGCGCTCGGGGCCGGCGCCGATTGGCTGGGCGTGGCCCTCGTCGAAGAAGGCGCGGTGTTGCGCAAAGCCGGGATAGACGCACCGATCCTGCTGTTGTCCCAGCCCCGGCTCGACGATCTGGCGGCAGCGGTCCGATACCGGCTGGCCATCACCGTCTACACGTCGCAGGGCATCGCCGCGGTGGCGGCTGCGTCGGCGGCAACGGGGGTGGTCACCAGCGTGCACCTCAAGGTCGACACCGGCATGAACCGGGTCGGCGCCCGGCCCGCCGACATCGTCGGGCTGGCCAAGGAGATCGCCGATCAACCGGCGCTTGCCTTGGAAGCGCTCTGGACCCACTGCGCGGTGGCCGACGAGCCCGGCAACGAGTTCACCGATCGGCAGCTCGATCGCTTCGACGCCGTGGTCGCCGAGCTCGACGCGGCCGGGCTGCGCCCACCGATGTTGCACGCCGCCAACTCGGCTGCCGCCATCGACCATCCGCGTGCCCGTCTCGACGTCGTGCGCACCGGCATCGCGCTCTATGGCATCGCGCCGGCCGCGGCACTACGGGGCCGGGTCGATCTGCAGCCGGCGCTCTCGTTGACGTCCGAGGTCGCCCATGTGAAGCGCGTGCCGGCGGGTGAGGGCGTGTCCTATGGCCTGCGCCACGTGTTCCCCGCCGACGCCACGGTGGCCACGGTGCCCATCGGCTATGCCGACGGCGTACCGCGTCGGCTGCCTCTGGTCGGTGGCGAGGTGCTCATCGGTGGATGTCGCCGTCCGATCGTCGGTGTGGTCACCATGGATCAGCTCATGGTCGACTGCGGTGACCGGTCCGTCGAGGTGGGCGACGAGGTGGTGCTGATCGGGCGGCAGGGAGACGAAGTGATCGCCGCCGACGACTGGGCTGATCGGCTCGACACCATCGCCTACGAGATCGTCTGCGGCATCGGACCGCGTGTCCCCCGCCACTACGTCTGATGATCACCGACGTCGAGGGCGTGACTGTCGGGCACTGGACCGATTCTGACGCCCGCACCGGCTGCACGGTCGTGCTGTTCCCCGAGGGCACGGTGGCCTCCGGTGAGGTGCGGGGCGGTGCTCCGGCGACGCGCGAGTTCGCCTTGCTCGAGCCGCATCGGGTGGTCGAGCGCATCGATGCGGTGATGCTGTCGGGCGGCTCCGCGTTCGGGCTGGCGGCCGCCGACGGCGCCATGCAGTGGCTCGAGCAGCGGGGTCGAGGGTTTCGCACTTCTGCAGGACCGATCCCGATCGTGGTGGGCATGTCGCTCTTCGACCTCTTGGTGGGCGACGGCTCCGTGCGCCCGGGTGCGGACGAAGGCCGGGCGGCCTGTGAGGCCGCTCGGGGAGGCTCGGTCGAGACCGGGCTCGTGGGCGCCGGCGCGGGGGCGACCGCGGGCAAGTGGCGCGGCCGCGCGCACGCCCGGCCTGCGGGGTTGGGCACGGCGACCGCGAGCCACGGCCCGGTCGTGGTCTCGGCGCTCATGGCGGTCAATGCGTTTGGCGACATCGACCCGGGTGACGGCTCGGCCGAGGTCGACGACGCGTTCGACGAGGCCCTTGCGGCCGGGTTCATGAACACGGTGATCGGGCTGGTCGCCACCAATGCGACGCTCGACAAGGTGGGCTGCCACGTCGTCGCCCAAGGCGGGCACGACGGTCTCGCCAGAGCGCTGTTCCCGCCACACACGAGGCTCGACGGCGATGCCGTCGTGGCGGCCGCGACGGGCGGGGTGCAAGCCAGCATCGACCTCGTGCGGGCGCTGGCCGTGCTCGCGGTCGAACGGTGCGATTCGCTCCGTCGGCCCCGGGTCTGGCGCCGACCGGTCCCGGTAGCCTGAGTCGTCGTGCCCACCCCATTCGAGCAACTTCGGGACGAGGCGCTCGGCTGCACCCGCTGCAAGCTGGCGCAGCTCGGGCGCACCCAGGTCGTGTTCGGCATGGGTGATCCCGCCGCCGACCTGATGTTCGTCGGTGAGGGTCCTGGCGCCGAAGAGGACCGCCAGGGCCTCCCGTTCGTCGGCCGGTCGGGCAAGCTGCTCGACCAACTACTCGAGGACGAGCTCGGGGTGACCCGAGATCGTGTCTACATCGCCAACGTGGTGAAATGTCGGCCGCCCAACAACCGCGACCCCGAGCGTGACGAGATCGAAACCTGTCGGCCCTACCTCGAGCAACAACTCGAGCTCATCGATCCCAAGGTGGTCGTGACCCTCGGCAACTTCGCGGCTCAGCTCTTGCTCGGCACCAAGGATGGCATCACCAAGCTGCGGGGACGGTCCTACCCGTTCCGGGGTGGGGTGCTGGTCCCCACGCTGCACCCTGCCTATGCCCTGCGGGGCGGTGGGGCACCGCTCGCGCAGATGCGCGCCGATCTGGTGCGGGCCAAGCAGGCGCTCGCCGAGCGCGGCGTGGTGCTCTCGTGATCGTGGCCGCGACCCACGAGGTGGCCGAGACCCAGGCGCTGGCGGCCGCCCTGGCCGAGCTGGCCCGCCCCGGCGACCTCATCTTGCTGGCGGGTGATCTGGGCGCCGGCAAGACCGCGTTCGCGCAGGGGTTCGGCGCCGCCCTGGGCGTCACCGAGCGGATCACCAGCCCGACCTTCACCCTGCACAGCCGCTACGAGGGTCGGTTGCTGCTCGACCACCTCGACGTCTACCGCCTCGAGCAGTTGGCCGAGGTGCTCGACATCGGCCTGCCCGAGATGCTCGACGAGGGCTCCGTCATCCTCATCGAATGGGGTGATGCGATCACTCCGGCGTTGCCGGCCGACTACCTCGAGATCCGGATCGGGTTCGGTGAGGGCGACGACGATCGCACCCTCGTGCTCAACGCGGTGGGGCCGCGTTGGTCCGCGCGCGACGCGAACGCTGGCCACCGCACTGCAGCCCTGGTCGGTCGAGGGAGCCACCCCGTGCTGATCCTCGGCATCGACACCGCAACTCCCCAGGTGAGCGTGGCCGTCGGGGGGCACGAAGGCGTGCTCGCCTCGACGCAATCGGCGCGCAGCCGCCAGCACGCGGAGATCCTCACGCCGTCGATCGAGTTCGTCTGCCGCCAGGCGCGCATCGACCTCTCGGAGGTCAGCGTGGTGGCCGTCGATCTGGGTCCGGGGCTCTTCACCGGCCTGCGGGTCGGGATCGCCGCGGCCAAGGCGATGGCGCACGCGCTGCGCGTGCCGATGATCGGCGTGACCAGCCTCGACCTGGTGGCCTTTCCCGTGCGCTTCAGTCCGCGGCTCATCGCCGCCGTGATCGACGCGCGTCGCAGCGAGGTGTTCTACGCGTTCTACCGACAGGTGCCCGGGGGGATGCAACGACTCAACGACTACCGGGTCGGGTCGCCCGACGATCTGGCCTCGGAGATCCTCGCTTGTGGCGAGGAGTGCCTGCTCGTCGGCGACGGCGCCCTGCGCTATCACGAGACGTTCGAGGGTCTGGCCCGGGTCGAGATCGTCGACGACGGGCTGGCGTTCCCATCGGCCTCGTCGCTCGTGCAGCTGGCCCACGCGCAGGCGTTGCGCGAGCAGTTCGTGAAGCCTTGGGAGCTGGCGCCGCTCTATCTGCGCAAGCCCGACGCCGAGGTCAACTGGACCACCCGGGACGGCGCAGCATGACGGTCGAGACCCACACCGACCACGAGGCCGACCTGGTCGACGTGCGGATCGAGCCGATGCGACGGCGGCACCTGCGGTCGGTGCTGCGCATCCAAGGCCGGCTCCACCACGGGGGATGGTCGCTCGGGCTGTTCATGAGCGAGCTGGCGGTCCGTGAGGGCCGCATCTACCTCGTGGCGCGTGCCGGCGGCTCGGTGGTCGGCTTCGCCGGGGCCCTGCTCGTCGACGGGGAGGCCCACGTCACCACCATCTCGGTCGACCCGTCGTGGCAACGGCACCACATCGGCACCCGGATGATGCTGGTGCTGACGAGCAAGGCGGTCGAGCGTGGTTCCCACGCCATGACGCTCGAAGTGCGGGCGTCGAACGAGCCGGCGATCGCCCTCTATCGCCGGTTCGGCTTCGCACCGGCCGGAATCCGGCAGAACTACTACAGCGACATCGGAGAGGACGCGCTCATCATGTGGGCCCACGACGTGGCGGAGTCCGACTACGCCGATCGGTTGGCCCGCATCGAGGCCGAGCTCCCAGCGCCCACCCTGATCGAGGAGGTGGGGTGGTGACCGACTACTCCGATCGCACCGGATTGCGGATCCTCGGCATCGAGACCTCCTGCGACGAGACCGCGGCGTCGGTGGTGGTCGACGCAAGGGAGGTGCTGTCGTCGGTGGTGTCGAGCCAGGTCGATCTCCACGCTCGGTTCGGCGGGGTCGTGCCCGAGATCGCCAGCCGCGCCCACGTCGAGCTGTTGTCGCCCGTGATCGCCCGGGCGCTCGTCGAAGCGGGCATCAGCGACGATCACGTCGACGCCGTGGGCGCCACGGTCGGGCCGGGTCTCATCGGCTCGCTGCTGGTCGGGGTGAGCGCCGCCAAGGCGCTGGCGCTGGTGTGGGACGTGCCCTTCGTGGCGGTCAACCACCTCGAGGCGCATCTCTACGCCGCGCTGCTCGAGGAGCCGGAGCTCGAGTTGCCGGTGGTGGTGCTGCTCGTCTCGGGCGGTCACACGCTGCTGGTGCTGATGGAAGGGCACGGCCGCTATCGCATCCTCGGCTCGACCATCGACGATGCCGCCGGCGAGGCGTTCGACAAGGTGGCCCGCTTCCTCGGCCTCGGTTATCCCGGCGGCCCGGCCATCGATGAGCTGTCGATGAAGGGTGACCCGCAGGCCATCGCCTTTCCGCGGGCCATCCTCGACGACGGCTACGACTTCTCGTTCAGCGGGGTCAAGACCGCTGTCGTGAACCATGTGCGCAAGCACCCCGAGGTGGCCACCGCCGACGTGGCCGCCTCGTTCCAGGAGGCAGTGGTCGACGTGCTCGTCACCAAGGCCCGCCGGGCCGCTCGTGACCACGGCGCCCGGGGGCTGGCCCTGGCCGGAGGAGTGGCCGCCAACTCCCAGCTGCGTGAGCGCCTGCTCGATGTCTGCGTGGCCGACGACCTGCACGGCTTTCTGCCGAGCCACTCGATGTGCACCGACAACGCCGCCATGGTGGCCGCCGCGGCGTGGTGGCGGCTGCGGTCGGATGGCCCGTCCTCGCTCGAGACCGGGGCCTATCCCAACCTGCGCCTCCCCGCCGTCGACTGACGGGCCCCTCGGGGTCGAGCCCCGAGCCGCCGACCCCGCTCCGTCGACAGGAGAATCGGCCGGGTCGGGTTGTGTCGATCGGGCTGCCGCGCGTATCGTTAGCACTCGACCCGAGAGAGTGCTAATCACTCGAAACCTGAGAGTGCCAACCCCGCCATACGGAGGCGTGTGCAAGATGAACCTTCAGCCACTTGACGATCGCATCGTGGTGAAGCCCGGTGAGTCCGAGGAGACCACGGCCAGCGGCCTGGTGATCCCCGATACCGCCAAGGAGAAGCCCCAGCAGGGCGAGGTGCTCGCCGCCGGCCCTGGCCGTCGGTCCGAGCAGACCGGTGAGGTGATTCCGCTCGACGTGAAGGTCGGCGACACCGTCGTCTACAGCAAGTACGGCGGCACCGAGATCACCCTCGACGGGCAAGACGTTCTGATCCTCAACGGTCGCGACGTGCTCGCGATCGTCAAGAAGTAGGAGTTCACATGGCCAAGATGCTCAAGTTCGACGAGGACGCCAGGCGCGCCCTCGAGACCGGCGTGAACAAGCTCGCCGACGCCGTCAAGGTCACGCTCGGCCCGAAGGGCCGCAACGTGGTGCTCGACAAGAAGTTCGGTGCGCCCACCATCACCAACGACGGTGTGTCGATCGCCCGTGAGATCGAGCTCGAAGACCCCTTCGAGAACATGGGTGCTCAGCTGGTGAAGGAAGTTGCCACCAAGACCAACGACATCGCCGGCGACGGCACCACCACCGCCACCGTGCTGGCCCAGGCGCTCGTGCGCGAAGGCCTGCGCAACGTGGCCGCCGGTGCCAGCCCCCTCAGCCTCAAGCGGGGCATGGAGAAGGCAGTCGGTGCCGCCATCGAGGCGCTGCGCGACCAGGCCAAGGACGTCGAGGACAAGAGCGAGATCGCCCAGGTCGCCTCGATCTCGGCCGCTGACGACGCCATCGGCGAGGTCATCGCCAACGCCATCGACAAGGTGGGCAAGGACGGCGTGGTCACCGTCGAAGAGTCGAACACGTTCGGCATGGAGCTCGACTTCGTCGAGGGCATGCAGTTCGACAAGGGCTATCTGTCGCCCTACTTCGTCACCGACCCGGAGCGGCAGGAGGCGGTGCTCGACGAGCCCCAGATCCTGTTCGTGAACGGCAAGATCACCTCGGTGCAGGATCTGCTCCCGGTGCTCGAGAAGGTCATGCAGACGGGCAAGCCGCTGCTGATCGTGGCCGAGGACGTCGAGGGCGAGGCCCTCGCCACGCTCGTGGTCAACAAGATCCGCGGCACCTTCAACTCCGTCGCTGTCAAGGCCCCCGGCTTCGGCGAGCGCCGCAAGGCGATGCTGGCCGACATGGCCATTCTCACCGGCGGCCAGGTCATCTCCGAAGAAGTCGGCCTCAAGCTCGACAACACCACGCTCGACCTGCTGGGCCGGGCGCGCAAGGTGGTCATCACCAAGGACGAGACCACCATCGTCGAGGGTGCCGGCACCGACGACGATGTCAAGGGCCGCATCGCCCAGATCAAGCGCGAGATCGACGACACCGATTCCGACTGGGATCGCGAGAAGCTCCAGGAGCGTCTGGCGAAGCTGTCGGGCGGCGTGGCCGTCATCAAGGTGGGCGCCGCCACCGAGGTGGAGCTCAAGGAGAAGAAGCACCGCATCGAAGATGCGCTGTCGGCCACCCGTGCGGCCATCGAGGAGGGCATCGTCGCCGGCGGCGGCACCGCCCTGCTGCGCTCCCGCGCCGCCGTGGTGAAGCTGTCCGAGTCGCTCGAGGGCGACGAGGCCACCGGCGCTCGCATCATCGCCCGCTCACTCGAGGCCCCGGCCCGGCTCATCGCCGACAACGCCGGCCACGAGGGTGCGGTCGTGGTGCAGCGCACCGAGGCCGAGTCGGGCAACACCGGCTTCAACGCCGCGACGGGCGAGTTCGTCGACCTGCTCAAGGCCGGCGTGATCGATCCCGCCAAGGTGACGCGTGCCGCGCTGCAGAACGCGGCCTCGATCGCCGGCCTGCTGCTCACCACCGAGACGCTGGTCGCCGATCAGCCCGAGGACCCGGGTGCGGCTGCCGCCGCAGCCGCCGCCATGGGCGGTATGGGTGGCATGGGCGGCATGATGTGATCAGGCCTCCCGCCTGAGTGCTGCGAACGGCCGGCCCTTCGGGGCCGGCCGCTTCGCGTCTCATGCCTCAGGCCTGGTCGTCGTCGTCGGTCGGGGTTCGGCGAACCGTGCCGAACAGCGCCACCAGGCGGGCGACGATCGTGACCAGGTAGATCTGACCGAGCACCGCTTCGAGGGTGGCCATCGAACGGGCCCAGTTGTTGACCGGCAGGATGTCGCCGTAGCCGAGCGTGGCGAGCGTGACGAACGAGAAGTAGGTCATCGACGAGAAATCAACGGCACCGCTCGTGGTGGTGTAGGCCCCCGGCCATGCCAGGTTGATGCCGTTCGCCAGGCTGGCGAATCCGAGCCCTACGAAGAGATAGGCGGCCACCGCTCCCGAGATGGTGCGTGAGGTGACGGCGTTGTGGCGCAGCACCCTCGCCAGGACCACCCCCGCCGTGACGAAAAGGAGGGCCGCGAAGCCGACATCGGTGATGGCCCGCACGTCGTCGTTGTCGAGGGCGAAGCCCACAATGCCCACGACGAGCAGTCCGAAGTCGAGGGCGATCACCATCCTCAGCCGCGACCGGCGGACAAACGACGTGTGCATGGCGATGATGATCGTGAGGAAGAACACCGAGATGGTGGGCACCCGTGCCCAACTTCGCTCGGTCGACAGCGGCAGGAACACCCAGATCAGCGCGGCCAGCATGATCAGCACGAAGCCGTAGCTGTCGGTGCGCCGGGCGATGCCCCTGATGCCGTCCTCCTCGACGGGACCGAAAAGGGCGTCGGGAGCGGCCTCTGCGGCTCTGCGGCGGAGCCGGCGGAGCCGGGTGCTGGCCTCCTCGCGTCCCTGGCCTTCGGCTCGTTCGAGCTCGCGCTCGATCCTCTCCATCTCGTCGTCGAGTGCGTCGAGATCCGGCTCGAGGGCGTCGTCGTCCGGGCTCATCGGGAGCAGTCTGGCCCACAGGGCCCAGTGGAGGGTGCGACCCGGGAGACGCCCGCACGCGGGTTCGTCGATCGCGATCGGTAACCTGCGCCCATGGACCAGCTGCCGCCGCCCGATCCCGAGAAGCTGCTCGCTTGGTGGATGGAGTGGGAGACGGGCGAGACCCCACCCGGTCGCGTGATGAGCAACCTCAAGACCGGCGGGCTGCCCGATCTGCTGCGGCAGCTCGTCGAGGCCCGTTCAGCTGCCTCCTGACCGCCGGCTGGTGATGTCGGATCGGGGCGGTGCGCAGGCGATCCCGCGACCCCTGTCGTCGCGCCCGGGCGGGCCGCCTCCCTGGCAGCACCTGGCTGCCGACGATCGACGGGTCGACCTCGCGACGATCCGCGCTGCGCTGGCGTCCGCCGCGCCACCTCGGCTGTCTCCGCTGGAGGGCACCGGCGTGCGCGCGTCGGCCGTTCTCGTGCCCCTCTACGAGGAAGACGGCCAGGTCTTCGTCGTGCTCACCCGCCGGGCGCAGCACCTGCGCTCTCACCGCGGTGAGGTGAGCTTCCCCGGTGGCGGTCAGGACGGCGACGAGGACCTGGTCACCACGGCGCTGCGCGAGTCCTGCGAGGAGACCGGCATGGATCGAGCGTCGGTCGAGATCATTGGTGAGCTCGACCATCTCGAGACGGTCACCAGCCGATCGTTCATCGTCCCGTTCGTCGGGGTCCTGCCCGGACGGCCCCATCTCGAGCCGAATCCGTCCGAGGTCGAGCTCATCCTGCATGTCTCACTCGACGAGCTGCTGCTCGACGGCGTCTATCGAGAGGAGCGGTGGGGGCTGCCCCCGCTCGATCGCCCGATCCACTTCTTCGAGGTCGTCGGCGACACGATCTGGGGCGCCACCGCCTACATGTTGCGGTCGTTCCTCGCCCTCGTCACCGGGACGGCTGGCCGGTCCCACCCCTGACGTTCGCAACCGGCTGGTCAAACCCGCACTGCGGTGCGGGTTTGACCAGCCAGAACGCGGGAGATGGAGGTGGTTAACGTGGGTCGATGGTCACTGGGCCACCTGCCGACCTCGACCCCGAACGCTTCGCCACCCAGTACTTCGACGGTCGGGGCTTCCCGCTGGCCTACGTGCGGGCCGGCGACGGCGGGGTGCCGCTGCTCCTGGTGCACGGCTGGCCTGAGACCAAGCGCATCTGGTGGCGGGTGATCGAGCCGCTCGCCGCGGCCGGGTTCGACGTGATCGTCCCCGACCTCCGGGGCTTCGGCGACTCAGGCCCGGGACCGGACGGCTTCGGTGATGTCCCGTCGATGTCTCGCGATCTGCACGCGTTGCTCACCGACGGGTTGGGGATCGACCACGCGGTGCTCGCCGGTGGCGACCTCGGCGGGCCCGTCATCCAGGACATGGCCCTGCGCTGGCCCGGCCTGACCGATCGCATGGTGGTCTTCAACACGCCGGTACCGGGCGTGGGCGGGCATGTGCGGGTCCACCGTGGGGGCAGCGCACATGACTATTTCGTCAGGCAGGGCACCGATGCCGACGCCTTGGTGGCCGAGCTCGACACACCTGAGCAGCGCCGCCGTTACATCGCCACGTTCTACTCGTCGCGGTTCTGGGCCCATGGGGGCGCGTTCGACGAGGCGGCCATCGCCTTCCACGCCGAGCCCTTCTCCGATGCGGCCACGTTGCGGGCCAGCATTCGCTCCTATGAGGCGTTCTTCGATCCGGCCAAGCGCAGCGAGGTGTCCGATCTGAAGGTCAACGCCGACGTGCGGGCCCTCATCCTCTACGGACCCGATGACCATGTGATGCCCGACGGGTTCGACCTCGACGCGGCCGAGGCCTTCCCCGATCACGTCGGCCCGTTCCTGCTGCGAGATTGCGGCCACTTCGTGCCATGGGAGGCACCCGGTCCCTTCGTCAGCGGCACCGTTGCCCTGTGCGGCGACCTGCTCGGTCAGCGGGCGGGCGCGGGCTCGTAGGCAACCTGACGGTTGCGGAACACGATCTCGTCGCGAGCACTCGAGTAGGCCAGCTCGTCGAGCGCCGTCACCAGTCGGTCGATGTCGACCCCGCGCACGTGGGCGGTGACCCACGGGTCGTGGCGCCAGGTGGCCAGGTTCATGGCGAAGAGGCGAGCGACGACCGCGGTGGGGGGCGAGAGCTCGACCAGCTCGGAGTGCACCACTGCGGCGCCGGGGACGCCGTCCGCGGTGAGCGATCGGCCGACGTAGAGGTCGGCGCCGTAGCTGGCGATCATGTCGTGAGCGAGCTGCTGATAGCGCCGGAACGTGGCGTTGGTCGACTCGATGCCCTCACCTTCCTCGACGAGCAGGCGCCCGCCCGGCGCTAGTTGCGCCACCCAGGCGGCCACGAGCGCCTTCGGTTCGAGCAGATGGGCCAGAAGGAACCGGGCGAAGATCACGTCGGGGTGAGCGACCGGCAGCGGCGATCGGGTGATGTCGGCCTCCCGGAACTCGAGTTGCGGGTAGCTCGCCCGGGCCCGGGCCAGGAAGCCGGTCGACAGGTCGAGGCCGGTGACCGACGAGGAGCCCGTGAGCCGGGCGAGCAGGTCGGTCGTGTGGCCGGTGCCGCAGCCGAGGTCGACCACAGACCCGGGGACCGGTGGGAGCGCGGCGACGACGAACGCCTCCGTGGTCGGCCCGAACACCTCGGCCAGCAGGGCGAGGCGGTCGCCCGCGAGCTCGTTGTCGCCGAGGGTGTACCTGGCCATCGCCAGACCCTGGCAGGGGCCGCGGCGGGAGTCCACCGAGTACCGTGGGCCCATGCCGAAGCTGATCTTCGAGGCCGACACCAACCAGGAGCTCATCGTCCAGGTGAAGCGGTGGCTGGCCTCGCTCGAGGCCGACGACGAGGGCGCCATCTCGGTGTCGCAGGCCATCACCCAGGGGGCCGAGCTCACCAAGGACGCCCTGCGCATCATCGCCTCGGCCGCCCCCAAGCCGGTGGCCCAGAACGACCTGGTCAAGTCGCTCACCTCGATGGGCTACAAGGCCACCGACACCACGTCCCGCGCCCTCGTCGACGGCCTCGACAGCGTCGAGACCCTCACCGGGGGGAGCGTGTTGAAGCAGGTCAGCGACAAGGGTCGCAGCGCGGTCTACCAGATGAACGTGGCCGTGGCCAAGCAGGTGCTCAAGACGCTCACCGGCGCGTAGACTGACGCCTTCACCGGCCGGAGCGAGGGCCGAACGGAAGGGGACGAGTCACGTGGCTGAGGTCGAGATCGGGATCGGCAAGTCGGGTCGGCGGGCCTACGGGTTCGACGACATCGCGGTGGTCCCGAGCCGCCGCACACGCGACCCCGAGGACGTCGACATCACCTGGGAGATCGACGCCTTCACCTTCGAGCTGCCCCTGATGGCATCGGCCATGGACGGGGTCGTCAGCCCCGCCACCGCCATCGAGATCGGCCGGCTCGGTGGCGTCGGGGTGCTCAACCTCGAGGGCCTCTGGACGCGCTACGACGATCCTCAGCCCTACTTCGACGAGATCGCCGAGCTGCCTCCCGAGAAGGCCACCGGCCGGATGCAGGAGATCTACGGCGAGCCGATCAAGTACGAGCTCATCTCCGAGCGCATCCGCCAGATCAAAGAGGCCGGCGTGGTGTCGTGCGCATCGGTCACCCCGCAGCGCACCGAGGCGTTCTCGAAGTACCTGATCGACGCCGAGCTCGACCTGCTCGTCATCCAGGGCACCGTCGTGTCGGCCGAGCACGTCTCCAAGAACCAGGAACCGCTCAACCTCAAGAAGTTCGTCCGCGAGCTCGACATGCCCGTCATCGTCGGCGGCTGCGCCAGCTACCAGGCCGCGCTGCACCTCATGCGCACCGGCGCCGCCGGCATCCTCGTCGGCGTCGGCCCCGGTCATGCCTGCACCACGCGAGGTGTGCTCGGCATCGGTGTGCCGCAGGCCACCGCCATCGCCGACGCCCGAGCCGCCCGCATGCGTCATCTCGACGAGACCGGCGTCTATGTGCACGTCATCGCCGACGGTGGCATGGGCACCGGGGGCGACATCGCCAAGGCCATCGTGTGCGGCGCCGACGCCGTGATGATCGGCTCGCCGCTCGCCGCCGCCGAGGAGGCGCCCGGCAAGGGCTACCACTGGGGCATGGCCACGTTCCATCCCACCCTCCCGCGAGGCGCACGGGTCAAGACCGACATCCGCGGCAGCCTCGAGGAGATCCTCGTCGGCCCGGCCACCGAGAACGACGGCAAGCTCAACCTGTTCGGTGCCTTGCGCACGTCCATGGCCACCTGCGGCTACGAGTCGGTCAAGGAGTTCCAGAAGGCCGAGGTGATGGTGGCGCCGGCGCTGCAGACCGAGGGCAAGTCGCTGCAGAAGGCCCAGCACGTCGGCATGGGCCACTGAGTCCCCGGGTCCGCGGGTGAGCGATCAGCAGTTCGACACCGTCCTCGTCGTCGATTTCGGTGCGCAGTACGCGCAGCTCATCGCTCGCCGGGTGCGCGAGGCGCACGTCTACAGCGAGATCGTGCCCCACACCATCACGGCCGACGAGATCGCCGAGCGCCAGCCTGCCGGTGTCATCTTCAGCGGCGGCCCGGCGTCGGTGCACGTCGACGGCGCCCCCCGCATCGATCCCGCGGTCTACGACACCGGGGTGCCCATCCTCGGCATCTGCTACGGCGCCCAGCTGGTGGCGCTGCAGCTCGGTGGGGTGGTGGCCAACACCGGCAAGGGCGAATACGGCAAGACCCAGCTCGAGGTGATCAACGAAGGCGTGCTCTTCGCCGACCAGGCCCCGCAGCAGCAGGTGTGGATGAGCCACTTCGACTCGATCACCGAGTCACCCGCCGGCTTCGAGGTCACCGCCATGACCGACGTGGTACCCGCCGCCGCGTTCGAGGACGCCGATCGTGGCATCTACGGCGTGCAGTTCCACCCCGAAGTGGTGCACACGCCGCACGGCCAAGACATCCTCAAGCACTTCCTCTACGACGCCTGCGGGTGCCTGCCCACCTGGACCATGTCTTCGATCATCGAGACGTCGGTCGAGGCCATCCGCCACCAGGTCGGCAAGGGCCGGGCCATCTGCGGCCTCTCGGGCGGTGTCGACTCGGCGGTGGCTGCCGCCCTCGTGCACAAGGCCATCGGGCCGCAGCTCACCTGTGTGTTCGTCGACACCGGGCTCATGCGCCACGGCGAAGGCGAGCAGGTCGTCGAGACCTTCCAGCGCCACCAGGGCATCGAGCTCATCCACGTGCGTGCCGCCGACCGCTTCTTCGAGCGCCTCGCCGGCGTGACCGAGCCCGAGGAGAAGCGCAAGACCATCGGCGAGCTGTTCATCAGGGTGTTCGAGGATGCGTCGGGTGGCATCGAGGACGCCCGCTTCCTGGTGCAGGGCACGCTCTACCCCGACGTCATCGAGTCGGGCACGAGCGATGCCGCCCGCATCAAGAGCCACCACAACGTCGGTGGGCTGCCCGACGACATGGACTTCGAGCTGGTCGAGCCTCTGCGCAGCCTGTTCAAGGACGAAGTGCGCCGGGTCGGCGAGGAGCTCGGACTTCCCGAGGAGATCGTCTGGCGTCAGCCGTTCCCGGGGCCCGGTCTCGGCGTGCGCATCATCGGCGAGGTCACGCCCGACAAGGTCGCCATCCTCCAGCACGCCGACGCCATCGTGCGCGAGGAGATCCGCAAGGCCGAGCTCGAGCGCGAGATCTGGCAGGCGTTTGCGGTGCTGCCCGACATCCGCACCGTCGGCGTGATGGGTGACGAGCGCACCTACGCCTATCCCATCATCATCCGGGCCGTCACCAGCGAAGACGCCATGACGGCCGATTGGGCTCGGCTGCCCTACGAGCTGCTCGAGCGCTTGTCGAGCCGCATCATCAACGAGGTCGCCGGGGTCAACCGGGTGGCCTACGACATCACGTCGAAGCCGCCGGGCACCATCGAGTGGGAATAGGCGAGTCGGAGCAGGCGAGTGGTGATCGTCAGTAGCCGGCGAGTCGGGCCACGACGGGCGCCAGCTCGTTGATGACGTCGGCGCTCAACCCGATGTAGGAGATGCCGAAGACGGCGCGCCGCTCCTCCAGCGTCTCCACGATCTGGTCGACCGACCCGGCCAGGGCATGTGGGGAGTGCATCGCCTGATCCGGGGTGAGCCCGAACGCCGGCGCCATCGCCTCGGCCAGCGAGGCGATGTCGTCGGTGACCGCCGCCAGGTGCACGCGGACCTGGAGCTCGATGTCTTCGAAGCGGTCGCCCGCGGCCTCGCGTATCCAACCGAGCTTCTCCTCGGTGGCGTCCGCAGTGGCGGTGGGTCCCGCAGTGGCGTCGATGCGGCCGGACCGCAGATCGATGTTGAGCCCGATGACGTCGGCTTCCCTGGCGGCCAGGGTGAGGATCTTGCGTCCGCCTCCGCCGATGACGATCGGCGGGTGGGGGCGCTGCGCCGGCACCGGCGATCCATCGAGGCCGCTCACCTGGTAGTAGCGACCCGAGAAGTCGAAGGGACCGTCCGCCATCAGGCCCTTGATGACCGCCAGGGCCTCGGCCATGCGCGCGATACGCACACCCGCAGGGTCGAGGTCGATGCCGGCCTCGGTGTAGTCGGTGGTCATCCACCCGGCCCCCAGGCCGAGCTCGAGCCGACCGTCGGACAGCAGGTCGATGGTGGCCGCTTCCTTCGCCAGCACGACGGGGTGCCGGTAGTCGTTGCACCACACCAGCGTGCCGAGACGCAGCGTGGTGGTGGCCGAGGCGGCAGCCATCAGCATCGGGGTGGGCGCCCATTGGTCGTCGAGGTGGTCGGGCACGGTGAGGGTGGCGTAGCCGAGGTCCTCGGCCTTGCGGGCCAGGTCGGTGAACTCCCGAGCGTCGGCCGCCTTGCCAACCTGCACGCCGAACCGGAACGGCCTCATGGTCGATCTCCCACCCGGCGAATCTAGCCAGGACCGTGCGTCTGGCGGATTCGACGAGCGGGTAGGGCCACGAACGACCCACCGTCGTATCGGGAGACGGATCGCCATGGCCTCGCAACGCAACGTCGGAAGCGTGGCTGCGTTGTTTCGGGACCGCGCCGAGGTCGCGCAGGCTCTGCGGGAGTTGCACGAGGATGGCGTTCGTCCCGAGGAAGTGGCCGTGGCCCGGCCGTCGCGTCTGATGTCGTTGCGCGAGGTGCTACCGGGCGCCGGCCTCGGCGTCGGCGCGGGACTCGTCGTCGGGTTCTTCGTGCTGCCCGCGGCAGGGGTCGTGGCGGGGTTCGGGGTGCTGCTGGCGGCGGCGATGGGTGGCGCGGTGACGGGAGGCGCAGTCGGCGCACTGGTGATGCGCCGCGAGGGCCACCCACGGACAGACGGAGCCGACCAGCCGATGCCGTTGCCGCTGGGACCGGACGAGACCTTGGTGGTGGCCCGGTCGGCCGACCCGTGGACGGTTCGTCGGGTGCTCGAGCGTCATCACGGTCTCATCGCCTGGAGCGAGCCCTCTGACCCGCGCCGGTGACCGGCCCGCGACTCAGGCGGTCTGGACCTCGGGCTGGTCGACCAGTTGCAGTCGGGGCGCCGGTGGTTCGCCCGGGGCGACCGCAACCCGGGCGGGATCGTCGACGTCGACACCTGCGGTTTCCGCCAGCTCGGACGCCAGCGAGTCGGCGCGGTCGCCCGGCACGACCACGTCGAGGCGCCAGGCTTCGGCGGTCACCTCCAGCGGCGACCCTCGGTAGTACTGGACCCTGGTGACGGTGGTGGCCGACCAGCGCGGGCTCGAGCCGAGCGTCGCGACGAGCGCTTCGACCTGGGCTCGTCGGTCCGGCTCCACCACCACGCTCACGGTGGCCATGGTGGCGGTGGCCGGTCGGCCAGTCAGCCCGTGACGATCGAGCACGCCGTTGAGGGCGACCAGGAACGCGGGGGCCTCCGCAGCCAGCCAGGCCCCTCGTGGCCCCGTGCCCGCGGGAGGTTCCACCTGCTGGCCCTCGACCCGCCACGACTGCACCGTGTAGCGCTCGCCCGTGGCCGGGTCGGGGGTCGACCAGTCGATCGCCGCCCGGGGCGGCGGGGGAGTGGGCGGGACCCGCCAACCGATCATGGTCAGGTCGGCGAAGAGGTCGTGGGGTGGTTGGTGGCCGTCATAGCCCACCTCCAACCACACCGTGCTCGTGCCGCTCTTCGTCTTGATCTCCGCGGAGGTGGTCATGCCCTTCCATCGACCGCTGCGATGAACGGCCGCGGACCCCGACGTGACGGGCCGGCGAAGAGGTCCTTGCCTGTTTCTTAGCTCGGAGGCAGGCGCGCTGTGCGCTGACCGTGGTCAGGCGGCGTTGCTCCTGGGCCCCGGCGGGCCGCCGAGGCCGTCGGCGCGCACCGGTAGGGTTGGTCCGACATGCCTGACCTCGACGTGCCCGACTCTGCGTCTCTCGACCTGTCCCGCCCCGACCTGCTCGAGGGCCTCAATCCGGTGCAACTCGAAGCGGTCACCCATGTCGACGGGCCGCTGCTGGTCATCGCGGGTGCCGGCTCGGGCAAGACCCGCGTGCTCACCACTCGCATCGCCCATCTCATCCGCAACCTCGAAGTCTCGCCGTTCGAGATCCTGGCCATCACCTTCACCAACAAGGCCGCCGACGAGATGAAGCACCGGGTCGCCCGCCTGGTGGGGCCCGTGGCCGAGAAGATGTGGGTGTCGACCTTCCACTCGGCATGTGTGCGCATCCTGCGGCGTGACGCGGGCAAGCTGGGCTACCCGTCGTCGTTCACGATCTACGACCAGGCCGACGCGCTCCGGCTCACCGGCTACGTCATCCGCGACCTCGGCCTCGACCCGAAGAAGTTCCCACCGCGTTCGGTGCACGCGTCCATCAGCGCAGCCAAGAACGACGGCGTCGACGTGAACGACTACGTCGAGCGGGCCCGCGTCATCTTCGAGCGCAAGATCGGCGACGTCTATCGCGAGTACCAGGCGCGACTCGTTCGGGCCGGCGCGATGGACTTCGACGACCTGTTGAGTGCGACGGTGCGGCTGCTGCGCGAGCACCCCGACGTGCTCGACCACTATCGACGTCGGTTCCGGCACGTGCTCGTCGACGAGTACCAGGACACCAACCACGTGCAGAACGAGCTGGTGATGCAGCTCGCGTCCGAGCATCGCAACGTGTGCGTGGTGGGCGATGGCGACCAGTCGATCTACGCGTTCCGGGGCGCCGACGTGCGCAACATCCTCGAGTTCGAGAACGCGTTCCCCGATACCACCGTGATCCTCCTCGAGCAGAACTACCGCTCGACGCAGACCATCCTCAACGCGGCCAACTCGGTGATCGCCAACAACTTCGGCCGCAAGCCGAAGGAGCTCTGGACGGCGAGCGGGTCGGGCGAGCCGATCATCCGCTACCACGCCGACGACGAGACCGACGAAGCGCAGTGGGTGGCCCACCAGATGGCGCACCTGCACGACGGCGGCCAGCACCGGTGGGGCGACTTCGCCGTCTTCTACCGCACCAACGCGCAGAGCCGCGTGCTCGAAGAGCATCTGATGCGCGTCGGTATCCCCTACAAGGTCATCGGCGGCACGCGGTTCTACGACCGCCGCGAAGTGAAGGACGCCCTCGCCTATCTGAAGGCCGTGGTCAACCCGGTCGACGAGGTGAGCATCAAGCGAGTGCTCAACACTCCCAAGCGAGGCGTCGGCGACAGCACGGTCGGCCGACTCGACGTGTGGGCCAGCGCGCACAACGTGCCGTTCATCGAGGCGCTGCGCCGGGCCGAGGAAGCCGGTGTCACCGGTCGGGCGGTCAAGGGCATCGAGTCGTTCCTCGCGTTGGTCGACGAGCTCGGCGAGCTGGTGCCCGACGGACCGGGCGCACTGCTCGAAGCTGCCCTTACGCGGTCGGGCTACGCCGCCGAGCTCGAGGTCGAGCACAGCATCGAGGCCGAAGGCCGGCTCGAGAACCTGGCCGAGCTGGTGGGCGCGGCCCGCGACTTCGAGTCGGTTGACGAATTCCTCGAACAGGTGGGTCTCGTGGCCGACACCGACGACCTGGCCGACGACGACTCGTCGGTCGTGCTGATGACGCTCCACTCGGCGAAGGGCCTCGAGTACCCAGTGGTGTTCCTCATCGGGCTCGAAGACGGCGTGTTCCCTCATCTGCGGTCGATCGGCGAGCCCGACCAGCTCGAGGAGGAGCGTCGGCTCTGCTACGTCGGCATCACCAGGGCGATGGAACGGCTCTACCTCACCCATGCCTGGAGCCGCACCCTCTACGGGGGCACGCAGTACAACCCGCCGAGTCGGTTCCTCGAGGAGATCCCCGAGCAACTCGTGCAGCAGGTGCAGGGCAGCCGACGCGCGTCGCGTCGATCGGGTGGCAGCTTCTCAGGGGGCGCGATGCTCGCGAGAGCCGTAGCACCCGCTCGTGGAGCGAGCACCGCGAACGAGTCGTCGAGTCGGCCCTCGAGCGGTCACGTCCCACCCCGAGCGGGGCCGATGCTCTCGGTCTGCGGGTGGGCGACGACGTCCGCCACGGCAAGTTCGGCGAGGGGGTCATCCTCGGTCTCGAGGGCACGGACGACAAGATCGAGGCGGTGGTCAACTTCCGCGACGTGGGCGAAAAGCGCCTCCTGCTGGCCTGGGCCCCGCTCGAGAAGCTCTGAGGCGCGCCGAGACGGGGACGGGGGACTGGCACCGCCGCCGACTCTCGGTGATGATGCTCCGATAGGGATCGAGCGGCCGGAGGGCTGCGAATGAGGACACTGAAACGCGCGCAGCTGGTGCTGCGCAGGGACGAGACGCTGGGCACGATCATGGGCTCACTCGCCCAGGTGCACGGCAACCGCCGCCTGGTCGAGGAGGCCGATGGCGGCCTGCGGGTCACCTACCGCCAAGCCGCGAAGCGCGTGAACCGCTGGGCTGGCGGCGTCGCCCGCCGCATCGACGTGGGCGACCGGGTGGTCGTGTCGGTGCCCAACGGCTACGAGATGTTCCTGCTCTGCCTGGCGGTGGCCCGAGCGGGGGGCATCCCGGTGCCCATCAACGAGCAGATGCGCCCCGAAGAGGTGGCGCATGTCGTGCGTGACTCCGGTGCCGCGCTCATCGTGCGAGGGGCGAGCGATGTCGACGGCGCCGAGCCGCTCGCCGAGCCTGCGCCGGTCGATCCCGACGAGGTGGCTGCGCTGTTCTACACGTCGGGCACGACCGGCGCGCCGAAGGGTGCCGAGATCACCCACCGCGCGCTGGTCGGCATGGTGTCGGCCGCGGCGGCGTGGCCCGCTCGCCTCCACCGGGACGAAGCGGTGTTCAGCCTGCCGGTGGCCCACATCATGGGTTTCATCGTCCTGATGGCCTACGGATGCGGCGGCATCCCCGTCTATGTGCTTCCTCGCTTCCGACCCACCGATGTGCTCGACGCCATCGAGCGCCGCCGCAGCACCGTGTTCATCGGCGTGCCCGCGATGTACCGCATGATGCTCGAGGCCGGCGCGGAGCATCGCGACCTCACGTCGATCCGACTGTGGGGATCGGGCGCCGACGTCATGCCGCCCGATCTGGCCCGCACCTTCAAGGGCTTCGGTGCCACGGTGACGCTGCCCTTCGTGGGGCCCATCGGCGAGGCCACCTTCGCCGAGGGCTACGGCCTGGTCGAGACCGCGGGTGGCATCGCAGCCAAGGTGTCGCCGCCGCTGCTGGGTGTGGGTCTCGGTGAGTCGCTCGGCTTCAGCCTGCCCGGCTATCGCATGCGGGTGGTCGGCGACGATGGTGGCGAGGCCCAGGCCGGGGCGGTGGGCGAGCTGTGGGTGCAAGGCCCTGGTGTCATCCGTGGCTACTGGAGCGCGCCCGAGGCCACCGCGGGTGTGGTCACCGACGACGGCTGGCTGCGCACCGGCGACCTCGTGCGCAAGGGCCCGCTCGGCACGGTGCTGTTCGTCGGACGGCGTAAGGACGTCATCAAGCACGGTGGCTACTCGGTCTACGCCGTCGAGGTGCAGCACGCGCTCGAGGAGCACCCCGCGGTGCTCGAGGCCGCTGTGTTGGGTCTGCCCGACGACAGCCTCGGCGAGGTGCCCGTGGCCGTTGTGCGACTGGCCGACGGGGCCGAATTGAGCTCGCTCGCGCTCGGCGCGTGGGCCTCGGAACGGCTCGCCGACTACAAGGTGCCGAAGCAGTTCGTATCGGTCGACGACCTACCGCGCACGGGCACGAGCAAGCTCCAGAAGCGCCCGCTGCTCGACCTGTTCGTCAGTCCCGCCGGCTGAGGGAGCACCGCCGCCGGAGGGCGCGCCCACGTCACTCCGGAGGCGTGCGCAGGTCGACCACCACGGTGCCCGACTCGTCGACGGTGACCGTGTAGTGGCGCAGGCCCTCACCATCGGCGGGCACGGTCGATCCGTCGCACGGATCCTCGAACAGGCTGCGCTCGGCCGACCACACCAGCGTGCAGTCGCGGCTGGCGTCGATCTCGCGGGCGTCGAACGCGAGCCACCCCACGTTCGGGTCGTCCCCCGTGTGCTGCAGGTAGATGTCGCGCTCGCCGCTGGCCACGTCGGAGAAGAGCAGCGGCCCGTCCTCGGCGACGGCACGTGACAGCGCCTCGGCCGAGCCGGCCCGGAACGTATCGTCGCCGAGCTTGACCTCGACGGTGCCCGACTCGGTGCCGCTCTGCACGGCGAAAACGAAGAGCAGTAGCGCTCCGAGGCCGACGACAGCGACGAGGACGCCGCCGATGGCCAAGAGGATGCTGCGGTTGGTCGACTGCTGGACGGGACTCACCCCCGTAGTATCCCGTCCGTGAAGCGTCGATACCGAGTCGTCGTGGCCAAACCCGGTCTCGACGGCCACGACCGGGGGGTCAAGATCATCGCTCGCGCCCTGCGCGACGCCGGGTTCGAGGTGATCTACACCGGGCTGTTCCAGACCCCTGAGCAGGTCGCCGAGGCAGTGCGGCAGGAGGACGCCGACGCCGTCGGGCTGTCGGTGCTCTCCGGGGCCCACATGACCCTGTTCCCCCGGGTCGTCGAGCAGCTGGCGGCCCGGGATCTCGACGACGTGCTGGTCTTCGGGGGTGGCATCGTGCCGGCCGACGACGTCGCTGCCCTGAAGGCGGCGGGTGTGGCCGAGATCTTCACGCCCGGGGCGCCCCTCGACGAGATCAGCAGCTGGCTCGAGCAGGCCCTCGACGCCCGCGAACCCTGAGGCTCCGCCCCCGCTAGCCTGCCGGGCGATCTCCACTCGGAAGGGCCAGTTGATGTCTCGTCAGCACTCTCGTCGTTGCGGTTGCCGCTGTGCGCCACGTCTGCCTCCTCGGTGCCTGTCGACGGGCGCCGAGGACGATGCATCGGACGACAGCATCGTCCCCACCACCGAGCCGCCGATCATCCCGTGCGCGTCCGGCCACCGACATCCCCGAGGCCGAGGGCAAGCCCGACGATCGAGACCCCGCCCGAGTCGGTGCGGGAGCTGTCAGATCGAGGACGTGGTAGTCGGTGACGGGCACCGAGCTGACCGTGGCGGAGCACGCCACGATCAACTTCGTGGGCATCGCCTGCTCCACCGGCCTGCAGTTCGACTCCACGTGGGACACCGGGGAGCCGCTGGTCCTCGCCGGTCTCCAGCTCCCTCCAGGCGTTCGAGCAGGGCCTCGTCGGGATGAAGGTCGGTGGGCTTCGCCGTCTCGTCGTCCGCCTCAGCTCGGCTACGGCCGATCGGGTCGAGGCGGCGTGCTTCCCTACGAGACGCTGGTCGTTCATGGTCGAGCTGGTCGGCGTGACCGATCCGCTGGAGTCGGTGGCTGGCCAGCCGTGTGTGCCACCGACCAACATGCCGCAGGTGGAAGGCCAAGCCGCCGTTTCAGCTACGAGGCCGGGACCTGCGCCCACCGAGCTGGCGATCACCGACCTCGTGGTCGGGACCGGCGACGAGGTCACGGAGGCGAGCACGGTGACCGATCAACTACCTCATCGTCGCCTGCTCGACCGGCCTGCAGTGGGACTCGACGTGGGACCGCGGCGAAGCCGGTGTCGGTGCCAGTTCAGCGCAGCTGCAGACGGGTGCCGCGGAGGGCATGATGGGCATGCGCGAGGGCGGTCAACGAGTCGGTGGTCGTTCCGCCCGACCAGGCCTACGGCGCCAACCCTCCGGCCCGATCGCCCGATCGCTACCCGACGAGACACTGATCTACGTGGTCGAGAGCTGGTCGACGTCGAGACCCTGCCGTCGCCAGCGCGGCTGACGCACCGTTTCGACGCTTGTCCGCGACCTGAATAGGGTTGCCGCCCGTGGATCTCCTCGAATTCCAAGGCAAGCAGTTCTTCGCCACGTTCGACATCCCGATCTCCGCCGGTCGCGCCGTCGACACGGTCGAGTCGGCGGTGTCCGCCGCCGAGGCGGTCGGCTACCCGGTCGTGGTCAAGGCCCAGGTGCACGTCGGTGGGCGTGGCAAGGCCGGAGGCGTGAAGCTCGCGGCCGACGAGGCCGAGCTGCGCACCCACGCCGGCAACATCATCGGGATGGACATCAAGGGGCACAAGGTCCGCATCGTCTGGATCGAGCACGCCTCCGACATCGCCGAGGAGTACTACGCCAGCTTCACGCTCGACCGCTCGGCCAAGAAGCACCTCGGCATGCTCTCGGCCCAGGGCGGCGTCGAGATCGAGACGGTGGCCGAAGAAGATCCCGACGCCATCGCCAAGGTGTGGGTCGACCCGGTCGACGGCCTCAGCGAGCAGGCCTGCCGCGAGTGGGTGCAAGGCGGCCAAGCTCAACCCTGCGGCCGAGGACGGTGCCGTCGACATCCTCCTCAAGCTCTACCGGGCCTACACCGAGGGTGACGCCGATCTGGTCGAGATCAACCCGCTGATCCTCAAGCCCGAAGGCGGCGTGCACGCCCTCGACGCCAAGGTCACGCTCGACAACAACGCCGAGTTCCGCCACGAGTGGGGCGACTACGAGCTCACCCAGGTGCGCGACGAGCGCGAGCAGGCCGCCTACGAGAAGGGCCTGCAGTACGTCGGCCTCGACGGCTACGTCGGCATCATCGCCAACGGAGCCGGCCTGGCCATGAGCACGCTCGACGTGGTCAACCAGGTCGGCGGCGAGGCGGCCAACTTCCTCGACATCGGTGGCGGCGCCAACGCCGACGTCATGTCGGGCGCCCTCGAGATCATCAACAACGACCCCCGGGTGAAGGCGATCTTCATCAACATCTTCGGCGGCATCACCCGAGGCGAAGAGGTGGCCAACGGCATCGTCGAGGCGCTCGGTCGGGTCACGATCGAGGCGCCCATCGTCATCCGCCTCGACGGCACCAACGCCGACGAGGGGCGAGCCATCCTCGAGCCCCACCTCTCCGACAAGCTGCAGATGGCGCCCACCATGCTCGAGGCGGCCCGCAAGGTCGTCGAGTTGGCCGCCCAGGGCCAGGACTGAAGGATCGAACGTGAGCATCTTCGTCGACGAGAACACCAAGGTCGTCTACCAGGGCCTCACCGGCAGCCAGGGCCGCTACTACGGGCTGCTCAACCGCGACTACGGCACCAACGTGGTCGCCGGCACCAACCCCAAGAAGGCCGGCACCGATGTCGACGGCATTCCCGTCTTCGCGTCCGTCGGCTGATGCGGTGGCCGAGACCGGGGCCAACGCATCGTGCATCTTCATCCCGGCGCCCGGTGTGCGCGCCGCGGTGATGGAGGCCGCCGAGGGTGGTGTCGAGTTCGTGGTGTGCATCACCGAAGGCGTGCCCGCCCAGGACGAGGCGTGGTTCTTCAACAAGCTCCGGCGCGACTTCCCGAACGTGCAGCTGCTCGGGCCCAACTGTCCCGGCATCATCAGCCCCGGCAAGTGCAACATCGGCATCACCGCGGGCCACATCGCCAAGGCCGGCGGCCCGGTGGGCATCGTCAGCCGCTCCGGCACGCTCACCTACCAAGCGCTCTACGAGCTGAAGCTGCAGGACATCGGCGTCACCACGTGCGTGGGCATCGGCGGCGATCCGGTGCCGGGCACCAGCTTCATCGACTGCCTCGAGCGCTTCGAGGCCGATCCCGACACCAAGGCCGTCATGATGATCGGCGAGATCGGTGGCTCCGCCGAGGAAGAGGCGGCCGAGTTCATCAAGGACAAGATGTCGAAGCCGGTGGTCTCCTACATCGCCGGTGTCACCGCACCGGCCGGCAAGAAGATGGGCCACGCCGGCGCCATCGTCTCCGGGGGCAAGGGCACCGCCCAGGCCAAGATGGACGCGCTCGAGTCGGCCGGCGCCCAGGTGGGCCGCAACCCCACCGAGGCCGGCGAGCTGATGGTCGAGGTCGTCCGCCAGCACGGCTGGTAGCCGGCCCTCCCAACTCCCGAAATCGGTGCGTGAAACAACCGTATCGGTTGTTTCACGCACCGATTTCGTGGGGGGCGTACGGTCGGGGGCGACGGGTTCGACGAGTGCGACGGGTGCGGTCTGCGCCCACCGAGTCGCCGGCCACAGGGGGTAGCGATGAGTCATGACCTGGTGATCAAGGGCGGCACGGTCGTCGACGGCACCGGCGCACCCGCGGTGCGCGCCGACGTGGCCATCGACGGCGGCCAGATCGCCGCGGTCGGCTCGGTCGACGCGGCGGGCGCCGGGCGCGTCATCGACGCCGACGGACTGCTGGTGACGCCGGGGTTCGTCGACCTGCACACCCACCTCGACGCCCAGATCGCCTGGGACCCCATCGCCACGTCGTCGTGCTGGCACGGCGTGACGTCGATCGTGCTCGGCAACTGCGGCGTCACCTTCGCCCCGGTGCGCGCCGACGACCACGCCTACCTCGCCGCCACCATGGAGTCGGTCGAGGACATCCCCGCGACGAGCATCCTCGAAGGAGTGCCGTTCGAGTGGGAGACCTACGGTGACTACCTCCGTTGGCTCGACGGTCGACCCAAGGGCCTCAACACCGGTGGCTTCGTCGGCCACTGCGCGCTGCGCTACTACGCCATGGGCGATCGCGCGCTCGACGAGGGCGAGCAGCCGACCGACGACGAGCTGGCCACCATGGTCGATCTGGTCGACGAGGCGATGCAGGCGGGCGCACTCGGCTTGTCGATCTCACGCACCCGCCGCCACTCGGCCCCCGACGGGCGAAACGTGCCCGGCACCTGGGCGCTCGAGCACGAGTTGGTGGCCCTGGCCGGAGCGGTGGGCCGCTACGACCGGGGCATCTTCGGCGCTTCACCCCGCTTCGACGGTGACGGCCCCGGCAAGGAGCGGGCTCGTTCCGAGGTGGCCCTGATGGCCGCCATGAGTCGGGCGTCGGGCCGGCCCTTCACCTTCAACCTCACCAACACCTTCGCCGACCCCGAGCTCTGGCGGCAGACGCTGGCGTTCGTCGAGGCCGAGAACGCAGCCGGCGCGCGTCTTCGCCCTCAGACCACGTCACGTGGCATCGGGGTGATCTTCTCGCTGGCTCACAACACGCCCTTCGACGGCCATCCCGCCTGGCGGGAGCTGGCCGGTCGGCCGGTCCCGGAGAAGCTGGCGGCGATGCGCGACCCCGACCAACGGGCCCGCCTCGTCGACGCAGGCGAGGGTGGCCCACGGGCCGAGGGCTTCCGTGAGTTCTACGTGCTGCTGCCCGACCGGGGGGCCCGTTACGATTGCGACCCGGCCGACAGCCTGGCGGCCCACGCCGAACGGCGGGGCGTATCGCCGGCCGAGGCCTACCTCGACCTGTGCCTCGAGACCGACGGCGCGGTCATCATCAACTGGCCGGTGCTCAACCAGGACTTCACGGTCATCGCCGAGATGCTGACCCATCCGCTGATCATGATGGGCCTCGCCGACGCCGGTGCCCATGTCGGGCAGATCCTCGACGCCAGCCAGCCGACGTTCTTCCTCAGCTACTGGGTGCGGGAGCGCGGCCTGGTGTCGATCGAGGAGGGCATCCGGCGGCTCACCTCGGACACCGCCGAGTTCGCCGGCATCTCCGACCGCGGCGTGCTCCGGCCGGGAGCGGCGGCCGACGTCAACCTGATCGACTGGGACGGCCTGCGCCTGCCGCTGCCCACCTACGAGCACGACTTCCCGGCCGGCGCCGGCCGATTCGTGCAGCGAGCCGAGGGCTACGTTGCCACGCTCGTCAACGGCGAGGTGTTCATGGACCGCGGTGAGCACACCGGCGCCTTTGCCGGCGAGCTGCTCCGCAACGGCTGAGCACCGGAGTCGGCGGCGGTCGCCCGGGTTGGTCTGCCAGCCGTTCGGGCCGTTCGCATCGCGCTGGTAGCGTGCGCTCGATGCGTGTCGCCGTGTTGGCTTCGGGAAGCGGAACCATCCTCGACGCCATCCTCGGTGAGGACATCCAGGTCGATCTCGTGCTCGTCGATCGGCCCTGCGCGGCCACCGAGGTGGCGGCCCGCCACGGCGTCCCTTGGGAGCTGGCCGAGCGCACCAGCTTTGGCGCCGACTTCGATCGCGACGCCTACACGGCCGAGGTCGTCGACATCCTCGGGAAGTACGACATCGACCTGGTGGTGATGGCCGGCTACGGCACCATCTTCGGTGCGGCGATGTTCGAGGCGTTCGACGGGCACATCATCAACACCCACCCCGCGCTCCTGCCTGCCTTCAAGGGCTGGCACGCCGTGCGCGACGCGCTCGACGCGGGGGTCAAGGTGACGGGGTGCACGGTGCACGTCGCCACAACAGAGGTGGACGAGGGCCCGATCCTCGCCCAGGCGGCCGTCGCCGTGCTGCCCGGCGACGACGAGGCGTCGTTGCACGAGCGCATCAAGGTGGTCGAGCGGCAGCTCTACATCCAGACGATCAAGGAAATCCTCGAAAGGGGCTCGGTGCAGTGAGGGCATTGCTGTCCGTCTACGACAAGACCGGCATCGTCGAGTTCGCCAAGGCACTGCACGACCTCCAGGTCGATCTGGTGTCGAGTGGCGGCACGGCCAAGGCGATCGCCGAGGCCGGCATACCGGTCACCGACGTGGCCGAGCTCACGGGCGTGCCGGCCATCCTCGGCCACCGTGTGGTGACGTTGCACCCGAAGGTGCACGGGGGTCTGCTCGCCGACACCGCCGATGAGTCACACCTCGCCGACATGGACGAGTACGGCATCGAGGCCATCGACCTGGTGGTCTCGAACCTCTACCCGTTCTCCTCCGACCCGTCGATCGAGCTGATCGACATCGGCGGTCCGGCCATGATCCGGGCGGCGGCGAAGAACCACGCCCGCGTGGGTGTGGTCACCGACGCCGGCCAGTACGAGCTGGTGTTGAGTGAGCTTCGGGCCCACGGGTCGCTCTCCGACGACACGAGGCGGGCGCTCGCTCTTGCCGCGTTCCGCACCACCGCGGCCTACGACGCCCAGATCGTGGCGTGGCTCGCAGCGGGCACCTCGTCTGTCGAAGTTGACGAGCCCGCCGAGCTGCCGGCGAGCATCGACCTCTCGCTCGAGCGGCGCTCGGTGCTGCGTTACGGCGAGAACCCCCACCAGGTTGGCGCCCGCTACGCGACCGCAGGCCACAGCGGCTGGTGGGACACGGCCGTTCAGCACGGCGGCAAGGAGATGTCCTACCTCAACGTCTTCGACGCCGATGCGGCGTGGCGGTTGGCCCACTCGCTCGGGGACGGCCCCGCGGCGGTGGTGATCAAGCACGCGAATCCGTGTGGCGTGGCGGTGGCTGACGACATCACCGCGGCCTACCAGCGGGCCCACGAGTGCGACCCGGTCTCTGCGTTCGGTGGCATCGTCGCGGTGAACCGGCCGGTCACCGTCGAGATGGCCGAGGCGTTGGGGCCGGTCTTCACCGAGGTGCTCATCGCGCCTGCCTTCGACGACGACGCGCTCGTCCGCCTGTTGGAGAAGCGAAACCTGCGGGTGCTCGAGGCCCAGCCACCCGGCCCTCTGCCGCTCGGCCTTCGCCCCATCGACGGTGGCTTCCTCGTGCAGACGCCCGATGTGGTCGGTGTCGACCGCTCGTCGTGGGAGGTGGTCACCAAGGCGGTGCCCACCGAGCAGCAGTGGGCCGATCTCGAGCTGGCCTGGCGGGTGGTCGCCAAGGTCACGTCGAACGCGATCGTGCTCGTCAACGACGGCCAGGCCGTGGGCATCGGCTGCGGCCAGCAGAACCGTCGCGATGCCGGACGGCTGGCGGGGGAGAAGGCCGCCGGCCGGGCCCGCGGGGGCGCCTATGCCAGCGACGCCTTCTTCCCGTTCCCCGACGGCCTCGACGGGGCGGTCGAGGCCGGCGCCGCCTGTGTGATCCAGCCGGGCGGATCGATCCGCGACGAAGAGGTGATCGCCGCCGCCGACGAGCACGGCCTGGCGATGGTGTTCACCGGCGAGCGCCACTTCCGCCACTAGCGATCCCGTCTCGACGTGTCGGCGGACGTCAGAACGAGTGTGGGAGAGCGTCTAGGGTCGAATCCATGACGGCGCAGGTGCTCGACGGTGAGGTGGTGGCGGCCCAGATCAAGGCGGGGCTGAGCGAGCGCATCGACGCGCTGCTCGATCGTGGCATCCGCCCCGGCCTCGGCACCGTGCTCGTCGGCGACGACGGGCCGTCGGCGAACTACGTGGCGATGAAGCACCGCGACTGCGAGTCGTTGGGCATGGCATCGCATCACGTCCACCTCGGTGCCGGCGCCACCCAGGACGAGGTCGTCACCGCCATCCGCCACTTCAATGCGAACCCCGACGTCGACGCCTACATCGTGCAATACCCCTTTCCCTCCGGGCTCGACTACGAGGCCGCCCTCCTCGAGGTCGACCCGGCCAAGGACGCCGACGGGCTGCATCCGGTCAACCTCGGCAAGCTGGTGCAGGGGGTCGAGGCGCCGCTCGCGTGCACCCCGGCGGGCATCCAGCGCCTGCTCGAGCACTACGACATCCCCATCGCCGGCCGCCACGTCGTCATCGTCGGGCGCGGCATGACCATCGGCCGCCCGCTGGCCAACCTGCTCACGCTGAAGCGGCCCGACGCCAACGCGGCCGTCACCGTGGTGCACACGGGCGTGCCCGACCTGACCGCCTACACCCGCCAGGCCGACGTCCTCGTGGCCGCCGCTGGATCGCCGGCGCTCATCACGGCCGACATGGTGAAGCCCGGAGCGGTCGTGGTGGCGGCCGGCGTGTCGCTTCGACGGCAAGAAGCTCCTGTCGGATGTGGCCGACGAGGTTGCCGAGGTAGCGGGCTGGCTCTCGCCGCGGATCGGGGGTGTCGGACCGATGACTCGGGCCATGCTGCTGTCGAACACCGTCGACGCGGCCGAGCGTCGTCGCTCCTGATCGTCTGGACGCTGATCATCACCATGTCCCACTCGTTCGCCGACGCCACCGCCGTCGTCGCCAGCACCGAGATCGACGGACGTTTCGACGCCCACATCCCGCCGGGCTGGTCGACACCGGGTGGGGTGCACGGCGGCATGCTCGTCGCCGCCGGACTGCGAGCGGCACGAGAGGCGCTCGCCCGGCCCGAGCTCGAGATGCGGCTCGCGCACGCGGTGTTCCTCGCCCCGCCCAGCAACGATCTGCACTTCGACGTGGCCCTTCTCCGGCAGGGAAGAGGCAGTGCCCACGTGCGGGTCACGGGCACGTGCGCCCAACAGCAGCACGCGGCCATCGACCTCACCGTGGTGTTCACCGCCGGGCTCGAGTCGATCGAGTGGCTGGACGCCACGCCGCCCGATGTCGTCGGGCCCGACGCCGCGACCTCCGAAGCGCCGCTCGAGGGGGCAGGCCCGCTGCCGGTGCCGCCCCTGTTCGACCACCTCGACGTGCGGTCGGTCGTGGGCGTGCTCCCGTGGGCCCCGGGCTGGACACCAGGCCAACCGGCCCGCCACACGCGGTGGAACCGCTATCTGATGACCCCCGCGCTGGCCGAGGGCGGGGTCGATCCCATCGCACTGTTGCCGTTCGCCGATCTGCCCGGCCCGGCGGTATGGGTGCGCGGCCAGCCCGGCGACCCGCCCATGTTCTTCCTATCGCTCGACCTGTCGATCAGCTTCCTCGAGCCGATCACCGACGAGTGGATCCTGTCGGACATCAAGGCCCGCTGGCTCGGACAGGGCCACGTCTACACGGAGACCGACCTCTGGTCGGGCGGGCGCCTGGTGGCCACCTCGACCCAGACAATGCTGCGTCGCAAGGTGGGCTGACGGTCTACCCTTTGTTGCCGTGACGCACATCCGCGACCTGCTCGCGCAGGGCCCGACGTTCTCGTTCGAGTTCTTCCCGCCCAAGACCGACGAAGCGGCGCGCGAGCTCGAGAAGACGATCGGTGAGCTCGCACCGCTCGAGCCGTCGTTCGTCTCGGTCACCTATGGCGCGGGCGGATCGACCCGCGATCGCACCCGCGACATCGTGGTCCACATCGAGCGCGATACCTCGCTCACCGCGATGGCACACCTCACGTGCATCGCCCACACCCGCGCCCAGCTCTCGGAGATCGTCGCCGAATATCAGCAGGCCGGTGTGCAGAACCTGCTGGCCCTCGCGGGCGACCCGCCCACCGGCGTCGACGACTACGCCACCGATCTCACCTATGCCTCCGAGCTGGTCGAGCTGATCCAGGAGCACGACGATTTCTCGATCGGCGTGGCCGCGCACCCTGAGCTCCATCCCCGTTCGCCCGACCGCGAGAGCGATCGCCGCCATCTGGCCGCCAAGCTGGCTCTCGCCGACTTCGGCATCACCCAGTTCTTCTTCGAGGTCGAGCCCTATCTCCGCATGATCGACGAGCTCGACGCCCTGGGCAACACCACCCCGGTGATCCCCGGCATCATCCCGGTCACCAACGCCAAGCAGGTGGCCCGGTTCGCGCAGTTGGCCGGCGCCGAGTTCCCACCCCACCTGGCGCAGCGCTTCGAGGCCGTGGCCGACGATCCCGCGGCCGTGCGGCGCATCGGGGTCGAGATCGCCACCGAGCTGGCCGCTCAGCTGCTCGCCGAAGGGGTTCCCGGCCTGCACTTCTACACGCTCAACCGATCGACGGCGACGCGCGACATCTACGCCAACCTGGGCCTCGGGCCCCGAGAAACCGACGTCGACGAGCACTTGTCTTGAACTTGTCTCACCACTAGCCTTCCCGGCATGGCCGACAAGATCACCCAGAACGCAGACGGATCCCTCAACGTCTCGACCAACCCGATCATCCCCTTCATCGAAGGCGACGGCACGGGCGTCGACATCTGGCCCGCTGCCCAGCTCGTGTTCGACGCCGCTGCCGCCAAGTACGGCAAGTCGATCGAATGGAAGGAAGTGCTCGCCGGCGAGAAGGCGTTCAACGAGACAGGCGACTGGCTGCCTCAGGAGACCGTCGACGTCTTCCGTGAGTACCTCATCGGCATCAAGGGCCCGCTCACCACACCGATCGGTGAGGGCTTCCGCAGCCTCAACGTGGCGCTGCGCCAGATCCTCGACCTCTACGTCTGCCTACGGCCGGTGCGCTGGTTCCAGGGCGTGCCTTCGCCGGTGCGCCATCCCGAACTGGTCGACATGGTGATCTTCCGGGAGAACACCGAGGACATCTATGCCGGCCTCGAGGTCAAGGAAGGCTCGCCCGAGGCCAAGCGGCTCATCGAGCTGCTGCACGACGAGTTCGGATGGACCATCAAGCCCGACTCGGGTGTCGGCATCAAGCCCGTGTCCGAGAGCGGCTCGAAGCGCCTGATCCGCGCCGCCATCCAGTACGCGGTCGACCGTGGCCGCAAGAGCGTCACGCTGGTGCACAAGGGCAACATCATGAAGTTCACCGAGGGCGCGTTCCGCAACTGGGGCTACGAGATCACGCGCGACGAGTTCGCCGACGTGGCGGTCGGCTGGGACGACTGCGACGGCCAGCCGGGCGACAAGATCCTGGTGAAGGACGCCATCGCCGACATCACGCTGCAGCAGGTGCTCACCCGCCCGGCCGAGTTCGACGTGATCGCCACCATGAACCTCAACGGCGACTACCTGTCCGACGCGCTGGCCGCCCAGGTCGGCGGCATCGGCATCGCTCCCGGGGGCAACATCAACTACGTGACCGGTCACGGCATCTTCGAGGCCACCCACGGCACGGCGCCCAAGTACGCCGGTCAGGACAAGGTCAACCCCGGCTCGGTGATCCTGTCGGGCGTGATGATGTTCGAGCACCTCGGCTGGCAGGCCGAGGCCGACGACATCATCCGGGCCATGGAAGCCACGATCAGCGAGAAGATCGTCACCTACGACTTCGCCCGCCTGATGGAGGGCGCCACCGAGGTCAAGTGCTCGGAGTGGGCCTCGGCCATCACCGACCGGCTCTGAGGGCACCCGAGGCGGGCCGGGTCGGCGGGCGAGCCGGTTGAGGTGTCGCCGGACCAAGCCGATAGCGTCGAACCGCAATCGTTCGGATCAAGGGGGATTCTCGTGAGGGAGTACGACAAGCTCTACATCGACGGTGCGTGGGTGGCACCGGCAGGTGCCGGCACCATCGAGGTCACGAACCCGTCGACCGAGCAGGTCTGTGGGCGTATCCCCGAGGGGACCCCTGCCGATGTCGATCGTGCGGTCGCTGCTGCCAAGGCCGCGTTCGAGTCGTGGGGTCACACGTCCAAGGACGAACGGGGCAAGTACATCCAGGCCATCGCCGAGGGGCTGGCGGCCCGCACCGACGAGATCGGCGCCACCATCGCCGAAGAGCTCGGCATGCCCGCCATGTTCGCCACCATGATCCAGGCCGGTCTGCCGGTGGCCAACATGGCCAACTACCGGCAGATCCTCGACGACTTCGAGTTCGAAGAGCAGGTGGGCAACTCGCTCGTGGTCCGCGAGCCCGTCGGTGTCGTCGGCGCCATCACGCCCTGGAACTATCCGCTGCACCAGATCATCGCCAAGGTCGCTCCCGCGCTGGCGGCCGGCTGCACGGTCGTGCTGAAGCCGAGCGAGGTCACCCCGCTCAACGCGTTCATCCTCGCCGAGGTCATCGACTCGGCCGGGCTGCCGGCCGGCGTCTTCAACCTGGTCACCGGCACCGGCCCGGTGGTGGGTGAAGCCATCGCATCGCATCCCGACGTCGACATGGTGTCGTTCACCGGCTCCACCCGGGCGGGCAAGCGGGTCACCGAGCTGGGCGCGCAGACCGTCAAGCGGGTCCACCTCGAGCTCGGGGGCAAGTCGGCCAACGTCATCCTCGACGACGCCAACCTCGAGGCTTGCGTGGCGCCGGGGGTCATCTTCGGCTGCTACCTCAACTCCGGCCAGACGTGCAGCGCCCTCACACGGATGCTCGTGCCCCGCGACAAGCAGGACGAGGTGGTCGCGTTGGCGAAGGCCGCAGCCGAGAGCGTCACGCTCGGGCCGTCCGACAGCGCTGCTCAGCTCGGCCCGTTGGTGTCGGCCACCCAGCGCGACAGGGTCCGCGGCTACATCCAGAAGGGCCTCGACGAGGGCGCCACGCTGGTCACCGGCGGTGTCGAGCCGCCCGAGGGCCTCGACACCGGCTACTACGTGCGGCCCACGATCTTCGCCGATGTCACCACCGACATGACCATCGCCCAGGAGGAGATCTTCGGGCCCGTGCTGGTGATCATGCCCTACGACGACGAGGACGACGCGGTGCGCATCGCCAACTCGACCATCTACGGGCTGGCCGGCGGCGTGCAGTCGGGTGACGTCGAGCGGGCCAAGGCCTTCGCCCGGCGCATGCGCACCGGCCAGGTCAACATCAACGAAGGTGGGTTCAACCTACTGGCGCCGTTCGGTGGCTATAAGCAATCGGGCAACGGGCGTGAGCTGGGTAGCTTCGGTCTCGATGAGTTCCTCGAGATCAAGTCGCTCCAGCTACCGGCCTGACGGCAACCGGTGACGACCGCCACGATCGGTGACGCTGCCGCGCCCAGCGGCAGGATCTTCCGTCGCGGTATGGCGGTGGTGCTGCGCCACGCGCGCCGGCAGAAGGCGACCTTCGTCATCAGCCTGGTGGGGGCCACCATCTACGCCGCCGCGGCCGTCGGCACCACCGTCGTGCTCGGCCGCATCACCAACGAGGTCATCGTCCCGGCCTTCGGCGAGGGGATAACCCGCGACCTCGCCGTCGGCGGCGCGGTGGCGCTGATGCTGGTCGCCCTCCTGCGGGCCAGCTCCATCGTGCTGCGCCGCTACTTCGCGGCGCTCACGACCTTCCGCACCCAGGCCCGGCTCCGACGCGCGGTCACCGACCGCTATCTCGAGGTGCCGCTCTCGTATCACCGGGCGAAGCCCACCGGTGAGCTGCTGGCCCACACCGACGCCGACATCCTCGCCGGCACCGAGGTGCTCAACGCGCTGCCGTTCAGCCTCGGTGTCCTCGTGCTCATCGTGTTCGCGGTCATCAGCCTGCTGCTCGTCGACCCCTCGATGACCCTGGTGGCGCTGCTGCTCTTCCCCGCCTGGCGCTGATCAACCGGTTCTACACGCAGGCTGTCGAGCAGCCGGTCGCGGTCGTGCAGCAACGGGTGGGCGACGTCTCGCGAATCGCCCACGAGAGCTTCGACGGCGCCCTCGTGGTGAAGACCCTCGGCCGCACCGACGACGAGATCGAGCGGCTCGATGGGGCCGCCGACCGTCTCCGTCAGGCACGCGTACGGGTCGGGCGCATCCGCGGCGATCGTTCGAGCCGGCGATCGACGCCCTCCCCAACATCGGCATCATCGTCCTGCTGCTCATCGGAAGTTGGCAGATCAGCGAGGGACGGCTGGACGAGGGCGAGCTGGTGCAGGCGATGGCGCTGTTCGGACTGCTGGCGTTCCCGATGCGTGTTGTCGGCTTCTTCCTCCAGGAACTGCCGCGAGCGGTCGCCGCCACCACCCGCCTCGACCGGGTCCTCGACGAGCCTGACGCACCCCGGGCCACGGTCGCGACGCGCGTCTGCGCTGCCCGATGGTCCTCTCGACGTCGTCTACGAGCACGTGTCGTTCGACTACGACGGGTTCTCCGTGTTGAGCGACGTGTCACTCGCCGTTGATCCCGGCGAGATCGTCGCCATCGTCGGCTCCACCGGAGCGGGCAAGACCACCTTGTGTGAGCTGCTCGTGCGCATGGCCGACCCCTCGAGTGGCTCCGTGCGTGTCGGCGGGGTCGATCTGCGCAACGCAGACCTCGACCAGGTCCGCCACGCGGTGGCGCTGGTCTTCCAGGAGACCTTCCTTTTCGCCGACACGGTGCGCGAGAACATCGCGCTCGGTGCCGACGTGACCGACGCCGAGGTGAGCGAAGCCGCTCGCATCGCGTGCGCCGATGACTTCATCCGCGCACTCCCGCAGGGCTACGACACCGTCGTGGGCGAACGCGGCGTCACGCTGTCGGGCGGTCAGCGCCAGCGAGTCGCCCTCGGTCGCGCCCTCCTGCGCCGACCCCGGGTGCTCGTGCTCGACGACGCCACCTCGGCGGTCGACCCTGTCGTCGAAGCCGACATCCTCGACGGGCTCCGGCGATCGCTCGACATGACCACCCTGGTGGTCGCGCATCGGGTCTCGACGATCCTGCTCGCGGACCGCGTGGTGTTCCTCGAGCACGGCAGGGTCGCGGGCATCGGCAAGCACCGTGACCTGCTCGCCCTCCCTGCCTACTCGGCGATCGTGCGCGCCTACGAGTCGGGGCGAGAACCGTGACGGCGACCTACGAAGAGCGCGACGAGCGCGACGAGCCCGACGCCGGTCGCGATCGCACCCAGGCCGGGCTCTACGACGACCTGGAAGGCCACGTGCACGGCCCGGTCGTCACGCCGGTCGGGGGCGCGTTCGAGGTGCTCCGCCGGGGCCTGGCGGCCAGCCCGGAGCTGCGCAAGGGGCTCCAGTTCACGGTGCTCATGGCGCTCGTCGGGGCCGCCGGGCGCATCGCCGTGCCGGTTCTGATCCAGCAGATCCTCGACAAGGGCATCACCGGCGACGACGGCTTCCGGCCGGGTTTCGTCCTCAGCGCCTGCGCCCTGACCCTCGTGATCGTGGTGGGGGTGGCGTTCGTGTCACGCATCACCTACATCCGGCTGGTCGAGGCGGCTGAGTCGATGCTGCGCAACCTGCGCGTGCGGGCCTTCGCCCACGTGCATCACCTCTCGGTGGCCGATCACAACGAAGCCAAGCGGGGCGTGCTCACGGCACGGGTCACCAGCGACATCGAGACCATCGCCCGGTTCGCCCAGTGGGGCGGCATCGCCTGGATCGTCAACTCCATCGTGATCGTCGGTGTGCTCATCGTGATGGCGGTCTACTCGTGGCAGCTCGCGCTGCTGACTGCACTCGTGTTCGCTCCGATGCTGCCGCTGATGCGTGCACTGCAGCGCCGACAGCTGCGCGCCTACGACACCGTGCGCACCAGGGTCGGCGAGACCATGTCGGAGATCTCCGAGAGCATCATGGGTGCCGGCATCGTGCGGGCCTATGGCATCACCCGGCGCAGCCGCCGCCGGCTGAGCGACGCCATCGAGCGGCAGTACCAGTCCGAGGTGAAAGCGGCCCGGTTCTTCGCCCTGATGTTCCCGTTGGGTGACATCTTCGGGGGCCTGGCGCTGGCCGTCGTGGTGTTCGCCGGGGCGTGGTACGGGCCCTCGTGGGGTCTCAACGTCGGCAGCCTGGTCGCCTGCCTGTTCCTGGTGAACCTGATCCTGGGACCGATCGCCGAGCTGGGCGAGATCCTCGACCAGACCCAGACCGCCCTCTCGGGCTGGCGCAAGGTGCTCGACGTGCTCGACATGCCCGTCGATGTGCCCGAGCCGGATCCGGGCGTCACGTTGCCATCCGGTCCTGTCGAGATCACCGTCGACCACCTCGATTTCTCCTATCGCGAGGGCGGGCGGGTCCTTCGTGATGTCGCCGTGGTGCTCCCCGCCGGTGCGCACATCGCGGTCGTGGGCGAGACCGGCTCGGGCAAGACCACGTTCGCCAAGTTGCTGTGCCGGCTGGCCGATCCCACGGCTGGCCGCATCCTCTTCGACGGTGTCGACCTGCGTGAGATGGCGCCCGCCTCGCGCCACGAGGCGGTGCGTCTCGTGCCCCAGGACGGCTTCCTGTTCGACGGCACGGTTGCCGACAACGTGCGTATGGGTCGCCTGGACGGCTCCGACGCCGATGTGCGCGACGCGTTCTCGCGGCTCGGGCTCGAGTCGTGGTTGCCCAGGCTGTCCGACGGGCTCGACACCGAGGTCGGCGAGAGGGGCGAGAACCTGAGCGTCGGCGAACGCCAGCTCGTCGCCCTGGCTCGAGCCTCGCTCGCCAACCCGGGCCTGCTCATCCTCGACGAAGCCACCTCCGCGGTCGATCCCGAGACCGATCGTGCCCTCAGCGGCGCCCTGGCCCGCCTGGCCGAGGGTCGCACGACGGTGAGTGTCGCTCACCGGCTGTCGACGGCCGAGGCGGCTGATCTGGTGCTCGTCTTCGACCACGGCCGCATCATCGAGCGAGGCACCCACGCCGAGCTGGTGGCCGCTGGTGGCCGCTACGCGGCGCTCTACGAGAGCTGGCTCGGGAACACCCGCCGGCCGGTCTGAGCCGCCTCGGGCGCTTTTTCGCCGGGCGGCGCCCGATGAGTAGATTCGGCGGGTCCCCCTCGCGCCCGGCCTCGCATCGTCACCGGGCGTGCGTATCTACCCCTTGGAGGAACCTGTGAACGACCCGATCCGCGTTGCCGTCACCGGCGCCGCCGGCCAGATCGGCTACAGCCTCCTGTTCCGTATCGCCAGCGGCCAGATGCTCGGGCCCGACCAGCCGGTGGTGCTGCAGCTCCTCGACATCACGCCGGCGATGGACGCGCTCCGAGGCGTCGTGATGGAGATCGAGGACTGCGCGTTCCCGCTCCTGGCAGGTGTCACCCAGAGCGACGATCCGGCCGAGGCGTTCTCCGGCACCAACGTGGCGATGCTGGTCGGCGCTCGCCCCCGCTCGAAGGGGATGGAGCGCAAAGACCTGCTCGAGGCGAACGGTGCCATCTTCACCGTGCAGGGCAAGGCGCTCAACGACCATGCAGCCGACGACATCCGGGTGTTGGTCGTCGGCAACCCGGCCAACACGAACTGCCTCATCGCCATGAACAACGCTCCCCGCTTGCCACGCGAGCGGTTCACCGCGATGACCCGTCTCGATCACAACCGTGCCATCGCGCAGGTGGCCAAGAAGCTCGGCGTCACGGTGAACGACGTGACGAAGATGACCATCTGGGGCAATCACTCGGCCACGCAGTACCCCGATCTCTTCCACTGCGAGGTCGGCGGTCGCACAGCAGCTGAGGCCATCGGCGACCAGGCATGGATCGAGAGCGAGTTCATCCCCACCGTGCAGCAGCGCGGGGCTGCGGTCATCGAGGCCCGGGGCCTGTCGAGTGCCGCGTCGGCCGCCAACGCGGCCATCGACCACGTGCGCACGTGGATGCTGGGCTCGGCCGAGGGCGACTGGGTCAGCATGGCGATCCCGTCTGACGGCAGCTACGGAGTGCCTGAGGGGTCTGATCTCGTCGTTCCCGGTCACGTGTCGCGACGGCCGCTACGAGATCGTGCAGGGCCTCGACATCGACGAGTTCTCCCGTGCAGCGCATCGATGCGAGCGTGGCCGAGCTGGCCGCCGAGCGCGACACGGTCGTCGAGCTGGGCCTCATCTGACCCACGCTCGCCCCAGCTCGCTACTTGAGGAACTTGCTGGTGGTGTTGTCGGCCAGCACCTTGCCGCCGGTCTGACACGTCGCGCAGTAGTTCACCGTGTAGGACGAGTACTCGACGGCGCGGACCTGGTCGCCGCAGACGGGGCAAGGCTCGCCGGCACGATGATGCACCGAGCCGGGCCGCTCCTTCGACGAGCTCATGTCGGCCCGGCCGCGCTCGTAGGCGAGCGACTCGGCGATGCACGCGCCGATCGCCTCGTGCAATGCGTCGACGTCGTCGGGCGTCAGCTTCGCCGTGTTGGCGAACGGCGACAGGCGCGCGCGATGACAGATCTCGTTGGCCAGTCGACGCCCGATGCCCGCGAGCTGGCGCTGGTCGCGTAGGAACCCGTGCAGGCGCATGGAGGCCGCCGCCAGCAACGTTGCCAGCTCGTCGCGCGACACGGTGTCGGCGTCGGGGCCCAGGCCGACGAAGGGCTCGACGGTGCCCGGAGCGTCGTCGACCGCCGCGCCGAGCTGGTCGCTCGCCACCACCCACACGCCGGCGCGGTGCTCCTTGCCGGCTTCGGTCAACAGCAGCGCCGACTCATCGGCGAACCGCCACCTGGCCAGGCCCCCGCGTGGCTTGGCCGCCTGCTTGTCGTCGGGCTTGAGGCGGCCCCCTTGCATGAGGTGCACGACGAACGAGCAGGGCTCGAACCCGAGCAGCAAGTACTTGCCACGACGCGACACGCCGACGAGCGGGTGGCCGAACGCCTCGTCCGGACGGGGGGTGGCGGTCTTGAGGGCGGTGAACGAGATGGCTCGGAACCCGTCGAGCTGCCGACCGCCGAACTCTTCGGTCAAGCGCTCGGCGTGGGCCTGCAACTCCGGGAGCTCGGGCATGTCGCGCTCAGTAGGTGGTGGCGGCCCGCACGGCGGCGAACAGGTCGTCGATGTCGGAGGTCGCCGCCTGGTGTGCGGTGAGGGTCTGCACGTCACCGGCGATGCGTAGCCGGCCGGTCATGAACGCGGCCTGTGCGCTCTGTGCACCCTGGCTCACCGCAGCCGCGGTCTCGCGGTCGGTCGTGAAGGTGATGGTTGGGCTGACCGCGCGGCCGGGCCGCACAGACACACCGTCGGCGAGGACCAGGTGATAAGCGGTCTCGCTCCCCGACGCGTCGACGACGATCTGCTGGATGACGATCTCGCCATCGGGTGCGGCGGACGTGGACTCAGCCGCGGCATCGCGACGTGCACCGGCCGCCGACGCGGCGGCATCGAGCGCTTCGATCCACTCCTGGCTCAGGAACTCGACCACGTCGCCAGGGTAGAAGATCACCAGCCGGTAGCATCACCCGCCATGCGCGATCTGGCGACGGGAGTGAAGGTGTTCGACGCGCCGCCGGTCGAGGGTCGGTGGCGTCGCCTCGAGAGTCCCGACGACGTGCTCGACCTGATGGACGACGGCGCAGAGGGGGTCATCGCCTTGGTCCGTGACGCCGGCGCCACGTTCCTGGCGCCGATCTTCCACGAGTTGTCCGGCGTCGTCTGCACCGGTGGCACGCCGCGCAGCCACATCGGCATCGTCAGCCGCGAGTTCCAGGTGCCGTGCATCATGGGTGCCGCGTTCACCGGCGACGAGCCCGACACCGATGCCGTGGTCGTCCTCGATTGCAGCGGCGCGCACGGGGTCGTCCGTGGCTGAGCTCGATCGCGCCACGGCGATCACCGAGGCCAATCGCCTCATCGCCTACCACGCGCCGATCTCCAAGCAACTCACCATCGAGCGCACGTCTTACAGCTCGCAGTTGATCCCGGTCACCGCGTACATCGTGGTCGCCTGCGCGGAGACCTTCTACCGCTATCCCGAGATGATGCGCACCATCGACGCCGCTCTGCCTGCGGAGGAGATCGGGCAGCAGGGACGCCGTCCGGGCAGCAACATCAACACGGTCTACCTCTGGTCGATCGTCAATTTCTTCCTGCTCGGCCGCAAGATCATGACCGCCGTCGACCCGTCGCTCGACGATCCGGTGGCCGCTCACACGGTGCTCGACTTCTGGGAGCGCGCCGCCAACGGCGTTTCGAGGCGGTGACGGCACTCGCCAAGCCTGGGATGCCGACGGGGTGGTGACGCCCTACGACGACGCGGTCATCGCCCAGCTCCTCGCCGGCGTGGTCGACGTCGCCACCGACGCCGACCGCGACTCGATCAAGCGCTTCAACGCCACGCTGGTGAACTACCTGTTCCTGCTCTACTTCGACACAAGGGTGGGCAGCGGCGACACCGGTCCCTATCGGCTGCCCGATGGCCGGATCCTGCTCGTCCGCGACTTCTACCGCATGGGCCGCAGCGACTTCTGGTGGTCGGACGTGGCCGCCGACCTGCCCTATCACCACCTCACCGCGGCGCTGGTGCTCGACGGGGTCGACCTGCGCATCACCGATTTCGGCACGGCGATCACCGACCCCGAGGACTATCTCGACCGACTGGTCGGGTTCGGCTTGTTCACCACCGACAACGGCGATCGCAGCCTCACCCCGGTGAGCCTCGACGAGATGCCGGCGATCGTCGACCAGGTGCGAAAGGTGCAGGCCCGCCACTACCGCAACATCGCGGCGATGAGTCGAGACGACATGATCCGCTGCGGTGCCTACGTGTACTTCACCTTCCTCCGCCCGTTCGCGGAGGCGGCCGGTGTGGCCGACGACCTCGACTGGTCCGTACCGAAGGCGCTGCCCGAGCCGGCCTATCAGCTGTTCTCCGCCATCACCGGCGACGAGGCCGGTTTCGACGAGGAGGCCGCCTACTACGACCTGTTCCCGGAGGGCTGACCCCGCTCGTCGTATCGGCCGCTCGTTGTAGTCTCCGTTCTCGACGCCTTCCTTCGTCGACGAGGAGCACAGCATGGGTTTCATGGACGACCTCAAGCGCGGTGCCGACCAGCTCAGCGGCAAGATCAACCAGAGCCTGTCCGGCACGGGCGCGCCCAGCTCGTCACAGGCCGAACCGCTGTTGCGCGATCTCGGCGTGCTGACCTTCCTCGACCAGACCGGTCGGCTCACCGAGGACCAGCAGGCCGACGTGCAACGGGTCATGAGCGAGCTGCAGGCGCTCGAGGCGCAGGGCGTGGCCCTACCGCTCGCCCTGCGCACCGCGCCACCCCCACCGCCGGGTGCAGCCACTCCTCCGCCTCCGCCGGGCGCAGCGACGCCGCCCCCTCCGCCTCCGGGTGGCGTGACGCCTCGCCGCCTCCGCCGCCCGGCCGCCCCGACGCCTCCGCCTCCGCCGGCCGCCCCGACACCAGCGCCGCCTCCACCGGGCGGCTCGGTGCCACCCCCGCCACCACCGGCTGCGCCTACGCCACCGCCTCCGCCGGCCGGGGGTGCGGTGCCTCCGCCGCCCCCGCCTCCGGGTGTGGTGACCGGCGAGCCGCCGGCGGATCAGTAGCCGTCGCGCCCGCCTCCGCCTGCAGGGTGGCGGTGGCCAACGACCGCCAAGCGACCAGCGCAGCGCCGATGGCGGCCACCCCGCCCAAGGCAAGGGCGGCCCGACCGCCCACTTGTTCGCCCACCCATCCCACGATCGGGCCACCGATCGGCGTGCTACCGAGGAACGCCACGCCGTAGAGCGCGATGACCCGGGCGCGCATCTGGGGATCGGCGGTGAGCTGCAGGGTCGCGTTCGACAGCGTGATCACCGCGATGCTGGCCGCGCCCACGAACACCAGGGCCACCGCGGTGGCACCGAGTGTCGGCATGATCGACGCGACCAGGACGAGGCAACCGAAGGCGAGCGCCGCTCGTCCGAGATGGCGGTGCGAGGCCGACAGCCGACCGGCGAGCACCAGGCCGCCCACCACCGCGCCGACGCTCATCGCAGAGAGCAGCAGGCCGTATGCCCCCGCCCCGGCGTCGAAGGTGAACCGAGCGAGGATGGGCAGGCTCACCTGGAACTCGTAGGTGAAGGTACCGATCACGGCCACCATCAGCAGGGGAGTGCGCAGCGAGGGCGTGCGCCACACATAGCGGAGGCCCTCGCGCAGCTGACCCCGTTCGCGGGCGACCCGCTCGGCGGGGTGGAGCTCGGAGGTGCGCATCGCCAGCAACGCGGCGATGACGGCGAGGTAGCTCGCCGCGTTGAACAAGAAGCACGCAGCCAGCCCCAGGGTGGCGATGATGAGCCCGCCGATGGCGGGACCGACGAGTCGTCCGGCGTTCATGACCGTGCTGTTGAGACCGACCGCGTTGGTCAAGTGGTCCTTGCCCACCATCTCGAAGACGAACGACTGGCGGGTCGGCATGTCGAAGGCGTTGGTCAGCCCGAGCCCGAGAGCGAGCAGGTAGACCATCCAGAGCTCAACGGCATCGGTGGCGGTGAGCACGCCGAGCGTCAACGCGAGCGTGCCGGCCACGGCCTGGGTGGCGAGCAGGACGCGGCGCTTGTCCGAACGGTCGGCCACCACGCCCGCCCACGGTCCGATCAGGAGCATGGGGAGGAACTGCATGGCCGTGACGAGGCCCAGGGCCACGCCGCTGTCGGTGAGTTGGAGCACCAGCCACGCCTGCGCCACGGTCTGCATCCACGTGCCGCTGACCGAGACGACCTGGCCGGCCAGGAACAGCCGGTAGTTGCGCGTGCTCAGCGCCCGGAAGGTGTGGCGCGTCGCGGCGCGCAGCGCGCTCATCTCGGCTCGCCGCCCTCGTCCTCGAGCAGCCGCTCGAGGGCAGGTAGGGCGACCGTCAAGCAGTGGCGATCGGCGTCGTCGAGCGAGTCGAGCCGACGACGCAGCCAGGCGCTGCGCTCGGAACGGATCTGGCGCAACTCGCGGCGGCCCGCGGTCGTGGTCTGCACGAGCGAGACCCGACGGTCGCGCTCGTCGGTGGTGCGCTCGACCCATCCTTCGCCCTCGAGGGCCCCGACGATGCGCGAGATGCTCGGCGGCTGCACGTTCTCGAGGTTCGCCAGGTCGCCGAGCGTCAGCGGGCCGTGGCGCTCGACCATCGCCAGCGCCGAGAGCTGCGACGGGGTGATCCCGCTGCGGACCTGCTGGCGGAGCCGACGTGACAGCCTCAGCACCACCATCCGCAGCCGATTCACCGTCTCGTCGTCTTGCACGTCACTCCTCCTGCTGGGTCGACCGGCTGCTGGGTCGACCGGTCTCGTCAGCCCGACCCGGGAACGGATGGTCTTGGGCTGGTAGAACGGTCACCGCTGCACATGGTTACCATAGGTAACCGATAGCAACGCTAACTAATTCCCCCAGTGATAGTGGGGCCCGCGTAGCAGCGGCGCGCGCCGTGGACGAAGGAGAAGTCGTGGCGAAGATCCGGGTCCTCTGTCATCTCGGGGAAGCCGACGACATCCAGCTGCCCGCCGATCTGCGCGCCCGGGCCGACATCGTGCCCATCCCGGTGCGGGGCGAGCTCGACCCCACCGTCGAGGGCGACGTGTTGTTCACCATGGCGCGGTCGGTCGACACGCTCGCCGACGCGGTCACCCGGGTGCGGTGGGTCCATGTGGCGGGCACCGGGCTCGACTCGTTTCCGCTCCACGCCGTGCCCGACGATGTCGTGGTGACCAACTCGCGAGGAGCGAACGCGGTGGCCATCGCCGAGTGGGTCCTGACCATGATGCTGACGTTCGAGAAACGATTGCCGCAGAGCTGGATCGATCGACCGTTCAGCGATCGCGAGCGCTTCTCCCAGCCACCGCTCGGGAAGCTGCACGGCCGCACGCTCGGCTTGGTGGGCCTCGGCACCATTGCGTTGGCGACTGCCGAGCGCGCCCTGGCGTTCGGCATGCGGGTACGGGCCCTCCGGCGCACCTCAGCGGCCAGCCCCCACCCCGACGTCGACCTGGCGCTGTCGCTCGCCGATCTGGTGGGCGACGCCGACCATCTCGTGCTGGCTGCGCCGCTCACCCCCGAGACGCGCCACCTGCTGAACGCCGAGACGTTCGCGCTGTGCCGGCCCGGCGTCCACCTCGTGAACATCGCACGCGGGGGATTCGTCGACCAGGACGCGCTCCGGGTCGCGCTCGACGACGGCACGGTGGCCTGCGCGTCCCTCGACACCTACGACCCCGAGCCGTTGCCTGAGGGTCATTGGCTCTACGACCACCCGTCGGTGCGGCTTTCCGCCCACCTGTCGTGGAGTGAGCCCGACGCGTTCGCCACCATCTTCGACCGCTTCGCGTCCAACCTGCGGCGCTACCTCGACGATCAGCCCCTCGAACACGTCATCGATCGTCAGGCCGGCTACTGATGGCCTTTCCGTGGACTGCCGCCGGCGCCGACGAGCGATCCCACCCTCCCGCGACGGAGGCGCTGTGGAACGAGTCGTGGTACTTCGACTTCTGTGCGGCCGACGGCTCGGTCGGCGGTTATGTCCGGCTCGGGCTCTATCCCAACTTGGGCGTCAGCTGGTATTGGGCGTGCCTGGTGGGCCCTGGCCGCAGGCCGGTGATGGTGGTCGATCACGCTGCGCCCCCACCCTCGCCCCGAGGTTCACTCGAGGTGCGCACCGACGGGCTGTGGGCCGATCATCACGTCGAGGAGCCCCTGCAACGGTTCAGCCTCGGCCTCGAGGCGTTCGGAGTGGGCCTCGACGACCCGGTCGACGCCTATCGCTCCGACGGGATGCGGGGGGAGCGCACGCCGTTGGGGTTCGATCTCGAGTGGGAGACCGACGGCGAGGTGTTCCGCTATCCCCCTGAACTCGATCGCTACGAGGTTCCCTGCCGGGTGCACGGCGAGGTCCAGGTGGGCTCGGACACGCTCACCATCGACGGCATCGGCCAGCGCGATCACTCGTGGGGTGTGCGCGACTGGTGGTCGATCGGGTGGTGTTGGAACGCCTTTCGCCTCGACGACGGGGCCCGGATGCACTCGGTGATCCCCGAGGGCACGGAGTTCCAGATCGGCTACACCCAAGAGCCGGCCCACGAGCCCGAGTTGGTCATCGAGGCCACCGTCGACGAGGTGCTCGGGCCAGAGGGCATCCCCGTATCCGCCGAGCTCTCGCTCGCCGGGTTGACCTTCGCGGTCGAGCCCCTGGCCTGGGCGCCCGTGTTGTTGACGGCGCCCGACGGTCGTGAGTCGCGTTTTCCGAGGGCGATGGCCCGATTCAGGTCGGACGACGGACGATAGGGCCTGGGCTGGATCGAGTTCAACCAGCCACCGCAGTAGCGTCACCCCGTGCCCGTCATCCTCTCCGTCGTCCTGGCCGTCGGCATCGACCCGGAGAAGCTGCTGCAGACCGTCGGTCTGTTGGGACTGTTCGCCATCATCTTCGCCGAATCCGGCATCATGATCGGCTTCTTCCTGCCGGGCGACTCGTTGCTGTTCGCGGCCGGGTTGTTCACCTATCGGGGTGATCTGGCTGGCGGCAACATCTGGATCGTGTCGATCGGGTGCGCCATCGCCGCTGTCGCCGGCGACCAGGTGGGCTACCTGTTCGGCCGCCGGGTCGGCCCGTCGCTTTTCCGCAGGTCGCGTTCGAGGCTCTTCAAGCCCGACTACGTGGAGAAGGCCGAAGAGTTCTTCGGGCGCCACGGCGCCAAGGCCATCGTGCTCGCCCGGTTCGTGCCGGTGGTGCGCACCTTCTGCCCCATCGTGGCCGGTGTCAGCAAGATGGACTACCGCAGGTTCGTGCGCTTCAACGTCATCGGCGGCGTGATCTGGGCCGTTGGGTTCACCCAGCTCGGCTACTGGTTGGGTCACGCCTTCCCCGGCATCGCCGACAACCTCGAGATCGCCGTCGTCGTCATCGTGTTGTTCTCGGTCGTGCCCATCGGCATCGAGGTGTGGCGCCAGCGGCGCAAGGCCCGCAACGCCGCGCCGGCGTCGGGCCCCGCCGAACCGCCGGTCGATGCAACGGTGGCTCCGACCGACGCGCCGAGCGTTTAGCCGCCCCGGGCCGATCAGCTCCCGGCAGGCTCGGCCGAGTCGGCGGCGCCGGCTCGGCGTTCGAGACGGTCGGCGACCACCGTGAAGGTGACGACGACCGCGAAACCGAGGATGGCCAGCACCACGGGGGCGATCACGTCACCGGACGGCCACGACATGGCGGTGCCCTCCGTGCCGTCGGGCCACGGCCACAACACCCGCAGCGAGCCGATCATCAGGCCGATCAGCGAGGCCACCACCAGGTCGTGGAAGTTGTCGAGCGCCCAGTGCAGCAGCTGGCTGAACGACATGAGGCCGACCGCACAACCGAAAGCGAACACCCCGAGGATGAGCAACTCGCGGTCGTTGAGCGCTTCGAGGACCAAGTCGTACATGCCCAGCATGAGCAGGATGAACGAGCCGGAGATACCCGGCAGGATCATGGCGCAGATGGCGATGGCACCCGGCGAAGAAATAGGCGAGCAGTGGCGGGTCGGTGATGTCGGTGGCGCGGAACCCCAGCACGACGAACGCGACCACCGCCGTGATCGCGAGGGACATCACCCGACCGCCGTCCCAATGGCGCACCCTGGGCAAGGCGGCGAGGACCGATCCGGCGACCAATCCGAAGAAGAGCCCGGCCATGCGCACCGGCTCGGTCTCGAGCAGGTGTTCGAGGCCGCGCGCCAGCGAGAGCAGCGCCAGCAGGATGCCGGCGCCGAGCGGGAGGATGAAGAGCCATCGGATCTCGCCGAGCCGAGCGCGCATCCCGGGCAGGTCGGCCCGCAGCAGGTGGCCGACCGCCGCGGCGGCCAGGCGCACCGTGTCGATCAGCTCTTCGTAGATGCCGGTGACCAGCGCCACCGTGCCCCCGGAGACGCCGGGCACGAGATCGGCCGCTCCCATCAAGTAGCCGCGCGCGAGAAGGGAGAGAGGCTTGTGGGGCACGGGGTCAGATCGTATCGACCCCGTCGCGCCCGCCGGGTCATCCAGATCGGCGGTGGGTCCGTATTTAGCACTGAATACCCACCATCACCGATCCGATCTCTGGAGGACTCACATGCGGATCAAACGTGCACTCGGCGCGGGCCTCGCGCTCGCCGTCGGCCTCAGCATCGCACCAGCCGTCACCGCCGGGGCGAGCAGTCCCGGCACCTCGAAGGTCTACGTGACCCACGGCCTGCCGCTCGACTCGGCGGGCACGAAGGTCGACGTGTTCGCCGGCCCGAAGGGCGATCCGGCGGCGGCCGGGCTGCTCATCGACGACTTCACGTTCGGCAACACGGTCGGTCCGGTCGAGTTGCCGGCTGCCGACTACACCGTCTACCTGGCCGCGCCCACTGCCGGCGACGATGGTGCGCTCACCGATGGCGAGACGATCTACCAGCAGGACCTCACGGTTCCGGCCGGGCTGAATCTCTCCGCCGTCGCGAGCTTCACCGCCGCCGGTGCACCCCAGATCGCGGTGTTCGTCAACGACGTCTCCCGCACCTCGTGGTTCGAGGGTCGCCTGTCGATCCGCCATGCTGCTGCGGCCCCTGCGGTGAACGTCGACGTGGGGCTGTTCCCCTTCAACCGCTTCTTCCCCAAGTTCTTCACGAAGACCGTCGGCCCGGCGTCGAACGGTCAGCAGGCTGACCTGAAGCTGCCTGCGCTGAAGTACGACATCGCGGTGAAGGTGGCGTCGAACGGAGCCAAGGTGGCCGGCGTCGAGAAGTTCCAACTCGCGAACCGGACGCTCTCGAACGTCTACGCGGTCGGGAACCCGACCGACGGGACGTTCCAGTTCATCGTGCAGAAGATCAAGCTGTAGCGATCGTCCTGACTGACGGCGCGACGGCCCGGCGGCTTGCCGGGCCGTCGTCGCGTCGGCCGGCGGCTCAGCGCTGGCCGATGAGCTTGCGGTTCTTGACCTTGGCCCGGATGTAGTCGCGGTTCATCAAGGCGATGAAGTCGATCGGGATCTCTTTCGGGCAGGCTTCCTGGCACTCGCCGTAGTTGGTGCACGACCCGAAGAACTCTTCCATGGTGTCGACCATGTCCTCGGTGCGTCGCCACCGCTCCGCCTGGCCTTGGGGCACCAGGTTGAGATGGGCCAGCTTGGCGGAGGTGAAGAGCTGGGCGGCGCCGTTGGGGCAGGCGGCCACGCAGGCTCCACAGCCGATGCAGGCCGCGGCGTCCATGGCGGTGTCGGCCGCCGGCTTCGGGATGGGGATCTCGTTGCCGTCGGGCCCGGCGCCCGTGTTGACCGTGATGAAGCCGCCGGCCTCGATGATGCCGTCGAACGACGAGCGGTCGACCATGAGGTCCTTGATGATCGGGAAGGCTGCGGCCCGCCACGGTTCGATGACGATCTCGTCGCCGTCGTGGAAGGCACGCATGTGCAGCTGGCACGTGGCCGTGGCCTTCCACGGACCGTGCGCCTGGCCGTTGATCATCACGCCGCATGTGCCACAGATGCCTTCTCGGCAGTCGCTGTCGAACGTGATCGGCTCGCGGCCCTCTTCGATGAGCCGCTCGTTCACGATGTCGAGCATCTCGAGGAACGACATCTCTTCTTTGATCTGGTCGGCCTCGTACACCTCGAACGTCCCGGGGGTGTCGGGGCCGCTCTGTCGCCAGACCTTCAGCGTCAGCTTCACGTGGTCGCTCCTCGGCTACTTGTAGCTGCGCTGGGTCAGCTTGACGTACTCGAACGTGAGGGGCTCTTTGTGCAGCCGCTGCGGGGTGCCCGCTCCCTGCCATTCCCATGCAGCGGTGTAGGCGAAGTTCTCGTCGTCCCTCAACGCTTCGCCCTCCTCGGTCTGGTGCTCGACCCGGAAGTGGCCACCGCAGCTCTCCTCACGGTTGAGCGCGTCGCGGCACATGAGCTCGGCCTCCTCGAAGAAGTCGGCCACTCGCATCACCTTCTCGAGCGACTGGTTGACATCCTCGTGTGACCCGAGCACCCGGACGTTCTTCTTGAACTCGTCGTAGAGCGCGGGGATCTCGGAAAGCGCCTTCTCGAGACCGACCCGGTCGCGAGCCATGCCGCAGTAGTCCCACACCAACTTGCCCAACTCGCGGTGGTAGTGGTCGACCGACTTGGTGCCACCGACCGACATCCACCGCCGGATCTCGCTGTGCACCTCGGCCTCCGCCTGGGCGAACACGGGGTCGTCGGTGCCGACCGCGGGCTGGCCGAGCAGGCCGGCGAGGTAGTCGCCGATCGTGTAGGGGATGACGAAGTAGCCGTCGGCCAGGCCCTGCATCAGCGCAGACGCACCGAGGCGGTTGGCGCCGTGGTCAGAGAAGTTGGCCTCGCCCAGGGCGTAGAGGCCGGGCACCGTGGTCATGAGGTTGTAGTCGACCCAGAGCCCACCCATCGTGTAGTGGGTGGCCGGATAGATGCGCATCGGCACCTCATAGGGGTTCTCCCCCGTGATGCGCTCGTACATGTCGAAGAGGTTGCCGTAGCGTTCCTTCACGACCGACAGGCCGAGGCGGGAGATGGCATCGGCGAAGTCGAGGTAGACGCCGTTCTTCAGCGGGCCCACCCCTCGGCCCTCGTCGACGACCGTCTTGGCGTTCCGGCTGGCGACGTCGCGAGGCACGAGGTTGCCGAACGCGGGGTACTTGCGCTCGAGGTAGTAGTCGCGCTCGCTCTCGGGGATCTGGGACGGCGGGCGGTTGTCGTCGAGCGCCTTGGGCACCCAGATGCGGCCGTCGTTGCGCAGCGACTCCGACATCAGTGTGAGCTTGCTCTGGAACTCGTCGCTCGCTGGGATGCAGGTCGGGTGGATCTGCGTGAAGCACGGGTTGGCGAAGAGCGCGCCCTTCTTGTGCGCTCGCCACGCCGCAGTGACGTTGCAGTTCATGGCGTTCGTCGAGAGGTAGAACGCATTGGAGTAGCCACCGGTGGCAAGCAGCACCGCGTGGCCCGAGTGCGAGGTGATCTCGCCGCTGACCAGGTCGCGCACCACCACTCCACAGCAGACGCCGTCCTTCACCACGACGTCGAGCATCTCGGTCTTGGTGTGCAGCGTCACCGTGCCGAGGGCCACCTGCTGCATGAGGGCCTGGTAGGCGCCGAGCAGGAGCTGCTGGCCGGTCTGGCCACGGGCGTAGAACGTGCGGCTCACCTGGGCGCCGCCGAACGACCGGTTGTCGAGCAGTCCGCCGTACTCGCGGGCGAACGGCACGCCCTGAGCGACGCACTGGTCGATGATGTCGACGCTCACCTGGGCGAGCCGGTAGACGTTGGCCTCGCGCGACCGGAAGTCGCCGCCCTTCACGGTGTCGTAGAAGAGCCGGAACACCGAGTCGCCGTCGTTCTTGTAGTTCTTGGCGGCGTTGATGCCGCCCTGTGCGGCGATCGAGTGGGCTCGACGGGGCGAGTCGTGGAAGGTGAACACCTTCACGCGGTAGCCCAGCTGCGCGAGTGACGCCGCGGCGGACGCGCCGGCCAACCCGGTGCCGATGACGATGACCTCGAAGCGCCGCTTGTTGTTGGGGTTGACGAGGCGCATCGAGAACTTGTGGTTGTCCCAGCGGTCCTCGATCGGTCCACTGGGAAGCTTGGCGTCGAGCACGCCAACCGGCTGTGACATCTGCGTGTCGCTCATCGCCTGTGGCTCCTCATCGAAACGGTTTCCTTTCAGCCGACCACGCCGGTCAGCACGGCGATCGGGAACGTGATGTTGATGCCGGCGACGATGATGGCGAAGCCCGCCGCGAAGCCCCGGCGCAGGGGGTTGTGGCGCGGATTGAAGCGAGGGCTCATCGATCCGAGGCTCTGGAAGATGCTCCAGCCGCCGTGGTAGAGGTGAAATCCCAGGGCGACGTTGGCGACGATGTAGAGCAACGCCACTGGCCAGCGCTCGAGGCTGAACACGAGGTTCTCGTAGGGGTAGCCGCGTACGAACTCGCCGTTGACGAACGAGATGCCCCATGTCAGGTCGGCCAGGTGCCAGATGAGGAAGAGGAGCACGATGACACCCGTCCAGCGCATCGTGCGGGCGGCCCAGCTGACCGCGATGTAGTCGCGAGGCGACTGGTAGGTCGTGGGCCTGGCCTTCCGGTTGAGCAGGGTGAGCGAGTAGGCGGAGTGGATGTGGAGGGCGAACATCACGATCAGCCCGATGCGCATGAGCCACAGCGCGACCGTGCGGGGCAGGATCGGCACCAACAGCTCGCGGAGGAACTCGCCGTAGTGGTTGAGGTCTTCGGGCCCGAGGTACATCTTGAGGTTGCCCACCATGTGGGCGAAGACGAACCCCATGAGGCCGATGCCGGTGATGGCCATCACCCACTTCTTGCCGACCGCCGACCGGTAGAGGTCGATCAGGGGGAACGGACTCCGCTTCGATGGCTTGCGGATCGTCGGCGAGGTGACGTTCGGGGTGAGCGGAGGCACATCCTGGGTCGCGGTCACTCATTCCTCCACGGGCAGGGCCAGTCGGTGCCGCGACGGCGCGACAAGTCGGTGGGACGAGAGCCGGGGCGAGTCATCACCCGAGCCGGATCAGACGCTACCCATGACGGGTCGTCAGGGGCTAGCCGACGGGCCGAGGTCGAGCGGGGCCCGGCCTCGCGTGGCGGCCGCGGCGCGCGCGAGGTAGCGGTTGGTGGCCACCACGCTGCGGTCGTCACCTGACGAGAGCGTGAGCCGCAGCTCGATGTCGTCGTCGGCTGGTGGCGCGAGCGTGTCGATGATGCCGACCAGGGCGCAGGCGTCCGCGGGGACGGCACCCCGCCATGCCCAACCGAGGGTGCGCTCCTGACCATCCTGTCTCCAGTACAGATCGGCTGAACAGAGCATATCGTCAAGTGAGATACGCCGGTCGCTGACGACGTGGATCTGCACCCGGAGGGGCTCGCCCGGGTGCAGGTCGGGGGGAGCTGGTCGCTCACCACGATTACCGGCGCACAGGCCCGCCGCAGGGCGTCGTAGCCGAGCTTCGGCTGGCGGTCGTGTCCGAGCACCGACCAGGTCACCGACGGATAGCCATCGGCGAAGCTGAACTGGGCGAAGCCCCCGCAGGGTCGGTACTTGATGCGTCTGAGGGTCTCGATGTGCCGGGCGATCAACTCCGCCTGGTAGGCCTGGGTGGCGGTGCGCCATTCGTCGAAGGTGTCGTAGCGCTCCGGTGGCACATAGCGATCGAAGAACGGCTTCTGGAGCGCGTGGGTGCGGGCCGCCCGCTCCCAGTCGAGGTCGGGCCACGACGTCGGGATCGAGGAACGACGCGTCGGCCGGCACGGCCTGCGCACCGAACTCCGACACGAACCGGGCGAGCCGGGGCCACCATCGCAGCAAGCGGCCGAAGTCGCGCTGCTCGCCCGCGTACCACCCGAAGTAGGTGTGCGAGTCGGTGCCGTCGAACTGGGGCGGGTGCGGGAGGATGCCGCTGTGGGCGATCACGGGTCGTGAGCCGTCGGTCTTCTCGAGCACCGCGGCGATCGAGTGGTCGAGCACGCTGCGGTTCCACGAGGGGAGGAACTGCCCGGCTGCGGCGCGGGCCACGAGGCGGGCGCGGCGGCGCGGATCGCTGAGTGCCGCCGGCTCGACGTCGATCGCGAGCGGTTCGTTGTGCCCGCACCACACCACCACCGACGGATGGTGGGCCAGCAGGTCGACGGCCTCCCGCGCCTGGCGTCTGGCCTGCGCTCTGACCCCGCGTGCGTAGCCCCACTGGAGCGGCAGATCCTGCCAGAGCATCATCCCTAGGCGATCGGCAGCGTCGTAGAGCTCGCGCCGACCGACGTGCGCGTGCACCCGCAGGAGGTCGAGCCCGGCGTCCCGGGCGAGCTGCACGTCGTCGGCGAACAGCTCCGGGGGCGCTTCACCGAGTGCCATGCGGTTGGGTCCCTGGTTCGACCCCTTCACGAAGAGCCGCTCGCCGTTGACCGACATGATCCAGTTGCGCAGGTCGACGCGGCGCAGGCCGATCGGTCGGTCGCGACGGTCGCTCACCTCGTCGCCGATCAGCACGGCCGTCTCGACGTGGTAGAGCGGCTGTTCGCCCAGCGACCAGGGCCACCACAGCTGCGGGTCGGGGACCGTGACCGTCCACTCGAGGCGGTTCTCGCCCGCGGCGAGGGGTTGCTCGCGCTCGAGCTCGACCACCTCCGCGCCCGACGGGTCGGTCACCGTGGTGCGCACCGTGACATTGAGCGACTCGGGCGTGTCGAGCACGGCGCGCACGAAGATCTGGGCCGTCTCGGGCTGGGCGTCGCGGCAGAGGACCCGCTGATGACGGATCTGCACCGTGCCCGTGCGCTCGAGTCGGACGGGCCGCCAGATGCCTCCTGGGTTCCAGTCCTGATCGAGCAGGTCCCAGTGTTGGAAGACCCCGGTGAGGTTGCGCTTGCGCCGGCGGTCGACCTGGGGAGCGCAGGCGACCTCGAGCCCGAGCACGTGCTCCGAACGGGCGGCCATCAGCTCGGTGACCTCGAACCGGTGGGGGAAGAAGTACCCCTCGGTGTCGCCGACGTACGTGCCGTCGAGCCACACGTCGCTCGTGTAGAAGACCCCGTCGAGCACGAGCCACCATCGCCCGGCGGTCTCCTCGGCGCCGGGGCCCTCGAAGCGTCGCCGGTAGAGGATCGGACCGTCTTCGTCGGCCAGACGCGGGCACCGACCGCCAGTGCCCGGGGACCGGGGCGGTCGGCCAGTCGGTGTCGTCGAAGTCGGCGTCCGGATAGGTCCGCCGGAGGTCGTCGTCGGCCGGAATAGCCCGCCAATCGCCCGAGAGATCTCTCGACGGCTGCATTGCGGCCGACGCTACTGGAAGGCGCAAGGGGCGACCGAGGGTGCGTGAGAAGGCCCGAGGACACCACCCGGTCGCTCAGGTACAGTGACGTTGCATCAACAAGGGGAGCGGATCGTGGCCGATCTGACCACCGATGCCGATGTCGGGACGGCGGAACAACCGGCGGCAGGCCCCTGGTCAGACGCGCTCGACGTCGGGAAGACCGCAGGGCGTGAGCAACTCGACCGAGTGCTGGCCTCGCTCACCGATGTGGTGGTCCTGCTCGACGGCGATGGGGTCATCGCCTATGTGAGCCCCGGCGTGCGGCGACTCCTCGGTCACGATCACCAGAGTCTCGTGGGCCGGCCCTTCTGCGATCTCGAGGGCGACGACGGCGCCGGCCATCTGGCCGACCTGGCCGACGCGGTCGGCGAGGGCGATCGCCGCATCGCCCTGGCGCTGCGTCACGCCGATGGCAGCCGACGCGACGTCGAGGCCAGCGCGGTGCCGGCGTTGCGGGTCGGCGGAGGCGACTACCTGGCCCTCACGTTGCGCGACCTCGACGGCGGGCGCCACACCCTCGATGCGCTCCGCCACCGACTGGCGTTCGAGGACCTCCTCACCCGGGTGGCCTCGTCGTTCATCCTGCGCCCCGCCCACGAGATCGACGAGGGCATCGCCGACGCGCTGGCCGACATCGGCGCGTTCGCGGGCGTCGATCGGGTCTATGTGTACGCGGTCGATGACGAGCGAGGCGTGGTCGAGAACACGCACGCGTGGAACGCCACGCCCACCGCAGCAGGCCGTCCCCGCCCGCGCGTCGTGCGCCAGTCCGCCGCACCGAAGTGGATGTCGACCCTTCGCGACCTCGAGCCGGTCTACCTCCCGAGCATCTCCGACCTCGACCCCGACTGGATCGCCGAGCGGGCCCTGCTCGAGCCCCAGGGCACCCGATCGGCGCTGGCGGTCCCGCTCGCCGACGAGGGCCGACTCGTCGGTTTCATCGGGTTCGACTCCATCGCCACCGAGCGCATGTGGTCCGACGACCACCTCGCCCTGCTCAACTCGGCCGCTGGCATCATCTCGCAGGCGTTGGCGCGCAGCGCCGCCGAGCAGCGCTTCGTCACCGCCTTCACCTCCGCTCCCCTCGGCATGGCGTTGCACGGCCCGGACGGACGCCACGTGCAGGTCAACCAGGCCTACTGCGAGTTGGTGGGCTTCAACGAGGCCGACCTGCTCGGCCTGCCGGTCATCGACGTGGTCCACCCTGACGACCAGGACGACCTGCTTGACCGCTACGCCGACCTCATCACCGGGCGCGCCAGCCGAGTCTCGCACGAGCTGAGGGCGTTGCGAGCCGACGACGGTGTCCGCTGGCTGCGCGCCCACAGCGCGGCCGTGCGCGGCAGCGACGGCGCGCTGCGCTACCTGGTGACCCACCTCGAGGACATCACCGAGCGCCATCAGAACGAGATCGACCTGCGGGTCAGCGAGGAGCGCTACCGCACCCTGGTCGAGAACTCGCCGGCGGTGGTCACGCGGTTCGACCGCGACGGTCGCATGGTGTTCATGAGCCCGGCGATCGAGGAGTTCCTGCCCTTCAGTCGCGAGCAGCTCTTGGGTGAGACCAGCGAGCTGTTCGCCCAGAACCACGACGCCTACCTCCAGTGGTTCACCTCGCTTCGACGGGTGTTCGACACCGGTCAGCGCCACGACAGCGAGTGGGAGATCCCCGTCGGCGACGGCGCCCGCTGGTTCCAGAGCCGGGCGGTGCCGGAGTTCGACGAGGACGGCGAGGTCGAGTACGTGCTGGTGATGAACACCGACATCACCGCCCTCAAGAGCACTGAGGCCGAGCTCGCCCATCAGGCGTTGCACGATCCACTCACCGGCCTGGCCAACCGGGCGCTGTTCCTCGATCACCTCGACAACGCCCTGGCCCGCATCGATCGCCGGGCCGAGGAGCTCGCCGTGCTCTTCCTCGACCTCGATCGCTTCAAGGTGATCAACGACTCGCTCGGGCACTCCGCCGGCGACCAGCTCCTCGTCGCCGTCGGCGGTCGCCTGCCGCGCGTCCTGAGGGCGGGCGACACCGTGGCTCGGCTCGGTGGCGACGAGTTCGTCATCCTGCTTCCCGACGTGAACGGCAGCGATGAGGCGGTGGCGATCGCCGAGCGGGTGCTGCAGGCGCTGCGGCGGCCCGTGTCGGTCGACGGCGACGACGTGTTCTCCACCGCCAGCATCGGGATCGCGCTGGCGTCGAGCACGGTCGATGCCAATGGCAAGGTCACCGCCGAGGGCCTGCTGCGCGACGCCGACGCCGCCATGTACCGCGCCAAGGCACGGGGCCGCGACTGCTTCGAGATCTTCGACGAGCAGCTCCGCACGCAGGCGACCGCTCGTCTGCACCTCGAGAGCTTCTTGCGCCGCGCCATCGAGCTCGACGAGCTCGAGGTCCACTTCCAGCCCGAGGTCGAGATCGCTTCGGGCCGAGTCGTCGGTTGCGAGGCGCTCGTGCGCTGGCGTCACCCCACCGATGGTCTGCTCGAGGCGAGCCAGTTCATCACGGTCGCCGAGGAGTCCGGTTTCATCGTCGATCTCGGCCTCTGGGTGCTCGGTGAGGCCTGCCGGCAGGCGGGCAGGTGGCGGGACGATCCCGAGGCCTCGCTCCAGACGCTGCGCGTCAACCTCTCGACCCGCCAGCTCGCGCAAGCCGACCTGGTCAAGGTGGTGCTCGACGTCCTCGACGAGTCGGGGATCCCGCCCGCCATGCTCTGCCTCGAGATCACCGAGACCACCCTGATGGCCGACTCCCAGGCGAGCCTCGAGGCGCTCACCGCGTTGCGGGCCGCGGGCATCGAGATCGCCATCGACGACTTTGGCACCGGCTACTCGTCGCTCGGCTATCTCAAGCAACTCCCGGTCGACGTGTTGAAGATCGATCGCTCGTTCGTCGACGGCCTCGGCGTCGATCCCGACGACACCGCCATCGTCGATGCCATCATCAGCCTCGGTCGGGCCCTCGGGCTGCGGATCGTGGCCGAAGGGGTCGAGACCGAACGCCAGCTCGCCGAGTTGCGCGCGCTGGGTTGCGATCGGGCCCAAGGTTTCCTCTTCTCGCCCGCGGTGCCGGCCGATCGCTTCTGGAGCATCGCCCTCGCGGGCGTCGGGGGGACGACGCCGTGACCGTGAGTCGGGGACCAGCCGAACCATGAACGAGCCCGAGGACACCGGCGAGCAGGGGCTCGGGTTCTCGGGTGAGCAGGTGCGGGCGATTCTCGCTCGGGTGCAAGAGACGATCATCCTCATCGACGACGAGGGTGTCGTCCGCTTCGTCGGGGGCGGTGCCCGGCAGCTCGGTGGGTGGCGGGCCGACGAGCTCGTCGGTCAGAGCATGCTCGACCTGCTCCATCCCGACGAGCACGAGCACATCCTCGGCCGCATGGAGCGATGGACCGGACGTGCGGGCGAGGGAGTCGGTCCCACGCTGCGGGTGCGCACCGCGACCGACGAGTGGATCGACGTGCGGGTCGAGGCGGTCACCGGCCCGGAGATCGCGCCGTTCGCGGCGGCGGTCGTCCTGAGCCCCGCCCACGACGGCGACACCGAGAGCCAGGACGAGCGGCTCACCCGCATCGCGTCGGCCTTCGTGCACCTGCCCGCCGACCGCATCGAGGACGGCATCCGCACCGCCCTCGCCGAGATGGGGTCGTTGCCCGGTGTCGACCGGGTGTCGTTGGCGATGATCGACTCGCGCGAGCGGGTCATGCGCACCATCGCCGAGTGGGCCGCGCCCGACATCCCGGCCTTCGAGCGCACGCACGGGGTGATGCCGCTGCGCGACCTCCCGTCGATCCGGGCGTTGGCCGCACTCGAGACCGTCTACGTACCTCGGGTCGAGCGCCTGCCCGACGAGTGGCAGGTCGAGCGGCGGTTCTGGATACGTCGGGGCGCACGATCGACGGTGGCGGTGCCCGTGCTGGACCAGGGCGAACTGGTCGGCTTCATCGGGTTCGAGGCCGTTCGGGCCGAGCAGGCGTGGGAGGAGCGCTACCTCTCGACGTTGCGGTCGGCGGCGGGCATCATCGGCCAGGCGCTGGCCCGCTCGGCGGCCGAGCTCGAGCTGTCGTTCCAGGCCCGCCACGACGCCGTGACGGGCCTCGGCAACCGCTGGGACTTCCTCGACCGGCTCCGCACCGCGGTCGAGGGGTTGGCCCCCGACGGCGCCGCTGGGCTTGCGGTCGTGGTCTTCGATGTCGACCGCTTCAAGGCCGTCAACGACTCGCTCGGCCACTCCGCTGGGGACGAGTTGCTGACGCGGATGGCTCGCCGGTTCTCCGAGGTGTGTCGACCCGGCGACTCGCTTGCCCGCTTCGGCGGTGACGAGCTCATCCTCCTGGCCACGGACGTGACCGATCCGTCCGCGGCGGTCGAAGTCGCCCGGGCCATGCAGGCCACGCTGACCGAGCCGATCGGCATCGCCGGCCACGAGACCGTCGTGTCGGTCAGCGCGGGCGTGGCGTTCGCCGCCGATCCGTCCACTCCTGCGCAAGATCTCCTGCGCGACGCAGACACGGCGATGTACGAGGCCAAGGCCAACGGTCGCAACCGCGTCGAGGTGTTCGACGACGCCCTTCGGCAGCGCACCCGTCACCGCTTGCGTCGCGAGCAGGACCTGCGCCGCGCGCTGCAGCAGAACGAGCTCGAGGTGCACTACCAACCCGAGCTCATCCTGGCGACTCGTGAGGTCGTGGGGGCGGAGGCACTGGTGCGATGGAACCATCCCCGATTCGGCGTGCTGGCGGCCTACGAGTTCATCGACATCGCCGAGGACACGGGGCTCATCCTCGAGATCGGATCCTGGGTGCTGCGCGAAGCCTGCGCGCAGCTGGGCTCGTGGCAGCGCCGTTTTCCCGAGCGCGACCTGGTGATGCGGGTCAACCTGTCGGCCCGCCAGGTCAGCCAGCCCGATCTGGTGCAGAGCGTGGTCGACGCCATCGGGGCCGCGGGGGTCGGGCCTTCGTCGTTGTGCCTCGAGATCACCGAGACCACCGTGATGGCCGATGGCGAAGCGTCGCTGCAGGTGCTCGAGAAGCTCCGAGGGCTCGGCGTCGAGTTGGCGATCGACGATTTCGGCACCGGCTACTCGTCGCTCAGCTATCTCAAGCGGCTTCCGGTCGACGTCGTCAAGATCGATCGGTCGTTCATCGACGGCCTGGGGGTCGATGCCGACGACACGGCGATCGTCACCGCCATCGTGAGCCTCGCCGGATCGCTCACGCTCGGCGTGACGGCCGAGGGCGTCGAATCGCAGGTGCAGCTCGACGAGCTCGTGCGGCTGGGCTGTCGCCGCGCGCAGGGCTATCTGCTGGGTCGTCCGGAGCCCGCCTCGGCGTTCGAGCGCCGGCTCCTGTCCGACCCGCGTGATTCCGATCCGCCGCTGTAGCGTGACGGTCATGTCAGCCAGCGACCGTCCCGTGACCATCGGCGAGCTTCGCGCCTCGGGGTGGGTGTCCCGCCCGGTGAAAGAGGAAGTGCGCCAGAACGCGGTGGCGAGGATCCGTGCCGGCGAGGCCCTCTTCCCCGGTGTGCTCGGCTATGAGGACACCGTCCTCCCGCAGCTCGAGAACGCGCTGCTGGCAGGGCACGACGTGATCTTCCTCGGCGAACGAGGCCAGGCCAAGACGCGCATGATCCGAGCGCTCACCGAGCTGCTCGACGAGTGGATGCCGATCGTCGCCGGCTCGGAGATCAACGACGACCCCTTCGCTCCCGTGTCGAGGCACGCGCTCGATCTGATCGACGCCGAAGGCGACGACGCGCCCATCTCGTGGGTGCACCGCGACGACCGCTTCGGCGAGAAGCTGGCCACCCCCGACACCTCGATCGCCGACCTCATCGGCGAAGTCGATCCCATCAAGGTCGCCGAGGGTCGCTACCTCTCGGACGAGCTCACGTTGCACTACGGGCTGGTGCCGCGCACCAATCGCGGCATCTTCGCCATCAACGAGCTGCCCGATCTCGCCGAGCGCATCCAGGTCGGACTGCTCAACGTGCTCGAAGAGCGTGACGTCCAGATCCGGGGCTACAAGATCCGCCTGCCGATCGACGTCCTGCTGCTCGCCTCGGCCAACCCCGAGGACTACACCAACCGCGGTCGCATCATCACGCCGCTCAAGGATCGCTTCGGCGCGCAGATCCGCACCCATTACCCGCTCGATGTCGCCACCGAGGTCGAGATCGCCCGCCAGGAGGCCAGGCCGCTCGAAGCCGCCGGCGTGCGCGTCGAGGTACCCGAGTACATGGCCGAGATCGTGGCCGAGCTCAGCCAGCTCGCCCGCCAGAGCCCGCACATCAATCAGCGGTCCGGCGTCTCCGTGCGGCTCACCGTGTCGAACATCGAGACGCTCGTTGCCAACGCCACCCGCCGCGCTCTCGTGCACGGCGAGGCCGACGTGGTGCCGCGCGTCAGCGATCTCGACGCGCTGGCCTCCTCGACGGCCGGCAAGGTCGAGATCGAGTCCATCGAAGAGGGGCGCGACGAGCAGATCATCGAGCACCTGCTCAAGTCGGCGGTGCTCACGGTGTTCCGCGACCGTCTGCCCATCGAAGACCTGCGCCCGGTCATCGACGCCTTCGACTCGAGTCGGGTCGTCCACGCCGGAGACGACGTGCTGTCCGCCGACTACGTCACGTTGGTCGAGGAGATCCCCGAGCTGCGCGAGCCCGTGCTCCGCCTCACCGGGGGCAACGAGTCACCGGCGTCGGTGGCGGCCGCGGTCGAGCTGGTGCTCGAGGGCCTGCACCTCGCCAAGCGACTCAACAAGGAAGCGGTCGGGGCCCGGGCCCAGTATCGCGGCCGGGGCTGATCCCGACCCCCACACCACCCCCGAAATCGGTGCGTGAAACCACCGTATGGGGTGTTTCACGCACCGATTTCGCAGAGTGAGCTCAGTCGGCGCCGGCGACGCTGGCGTCGGACACGCTGTCGTCGCCCGCCACGAACACGTAGATCAGCGCACCGATCACGCCGCCCACGATCGGGGCCAGCCAGAACAGCCACAGCTGCTCGAGCGGCCACGACTCGCCGGCGAAGGCGCTGATGACGGCGGGGCCGGTCGACCGGGCCGGGTTCACCGACGTGTTGGTGATCGGGATGCTGATGAGGTGGATCAGGGTGAGCGACAGGCCGATGGCGAGCGCAGCGAAGCCCTTCGACGCCCGCTTGTCGGTGACGCCGAGGATCACGATGAGGAAGATCGCCGTCAGCACGACCTCGGCCACCAGGCCCGCACCGAGCCGGTAGAGGCCCGGGGAGTGCGAGCCGTAGCCGTTGGCGGCGAGGGCGCCGCCCTCCATCAACGAATCCTTGGTCGTGCCTGCCTTGTTGATGGCGATCACGAACACGGTGGCGGACGCGGCGATGGCGGCGATCACCTGGGTGATCAGGTAGGGGATGGCGTCGCGCCACTCGAACTTGCGCGCTGCCGCCAGGCCGAGGGTGATGGCCGGGTTGAAGTGGCCTCCGGAGATGTGGCCGACGGCGTAGGCCATGCACACCACGGTGAGACCGAACGCCAGCGAGACGCCGACGAAGCCGATGCCGAGCCCGGTGTCCTCGCCGCCCTTGATGAACGCGGCCGCGAAGACCGCGGCGCCGGTGCCGCCGAGAACGAGCACGTAGGTGCCGAGGAACTCCGCACCCAACCGAGAACCGAGTTTCATGTTGCCCCCTGCCTGTGTGGTGGTACTGCGGACTGAGTTGACCAAGAATCCCGCGCCGGTTGGGGGATCACACCCCGACTGTCACACAAACGTCACACCGTGAGCACCGCGCTCAGCGCACGAGCTCGCGCACCCCGTCGGCGCCGGCGACGACCACCCGCTCCACCAGGGAGGCCGGGAAGAGGCCGTGCTCGACGATGCCCGGAATCGCCGAGAGCGCGCCAGCCAGCGCGTCGGGATCGTCGATGGCCTCGAAGTGCGCGTCCATCAGCAGGTTGCCGTTGTCGCTTCGTTGCGCGCGGGTGGTGACTGGCGACGAGCCGAGTGCCTCCACCCAGCCAGCCACCACGCCGGGGGCGAAGTCGAGCACTTCGAGCGGCGTGCCGAACGGGCCCAGTCGATCGACCAGCTTCGACTCGTCGACCACCACCACGAAGCGATCGCTCATGCGCGCCACCAGCTTCTCGCGGGTGTGGGCGCCGCCGCCGCCCTTGGTGAGGTTGAACTCGTGGTCGACCTCGTCGGCGCCGTCGATGGTGAGGTCGAGATGGCCGATCGTGTCGGGGTCGACCACGTCGAGCCCGAGCGATGTCGCCAGGTCGTGGGTCTGCGTCGAGGTCGCCGTGCAGACGATGTCGGGAAGGCGCTCGCCGAGCGCCACGATCGACCAGTGCACGGTGCTGCCCGTGCCCAGGCCCACGCGCATGCCGTCGACCGCGTACGCGGCCGCGTGTCGTCCTGCAGCTTCCTTGGCTCGGTCGATCGCTTCGCTCACCGGCCGAGAGCGTACTGCCGGGCGACCGCGGCGCTGCCCTTCGGTTTGCGGGCGCGGTCGAAGAGCCCGAAGCGCACATCGAACCCGTGCAGCCACTCGTAGTTGTCGACGGCGGTCCAGTGGAAGAGGCCCCGCACATCGATCCCGTCGGCGATGGCCTCGCCCACGATGGCCATGCCGTCGTGGAGGTAGCGGATGCGTTCGTCGTCGTCGTCGGTGCCCAGCCCGTACTCGCACACGAGCAGCGCCCGACCCGGCAGCTCGTCGGCCAGCCTGCGCAGGACGAGCGCCAGCCCTTCGCTCCACGGGGCATAGCCCAACGGGCCGGTCGTGGCGTCGGCCGGATAGGCGCCCATGGTGAGGTCGGCGTAGACGGTGGCGGCGCTGTAATACGAGAACCCGACGAGGTCGAACGAACCGGCCATGTCCGGGATCTCCTCGCGCGCCAGTCCCGGAACGGCGAGCACGCCGTCGCGCAGCGCGCTGATCCACGACTGCCAGATCACCTGATCGACCAGTTCGGCCGCCCGATCGGCGGCCTCGCGCTCGCCCGGGTCGCGCGACCGAACGCCGGGGAACACGGGCATCAGGTTCATCACCGTCGCCACCGGGCTGGCACCGCTGTGCAGGAGTCGCCAGGCGTCGTGGTTGGCCAGCAGCATGGCGCGCAGTCCCTTGGCGAAGTCGTCCATCGACGCCTTGCCCGGTGGGAAGGTGCCCATCAGGTACGAGCCGAAGGCGTAGGCGACGGGCTCGTTGATGGGTTTCCATCCGGCGATCAGGTCACCGAAGGTCTCCGCCACCCAGTCGACGTGGCGGGGCCAGAAGTACGACCGGGCCCGGTCGTCGAGGAAGCCTCCCTCGTCGTCGCCGAACCAACCGGGCAGCGTGAAGTGGTGCAGGCAGGCCCAGATGTCGATGCCCGCGTCGCGCGCGGCACGCAGCACGGCGGTGTAGTGCTCGACCGCGGCCGGGTCGTGCCGGCCCGGCTCGGGCTCGAGGCGGGCCCACTCCAACGACAACCGATGCTGGGTCAGCCCGTGCTCGGCCAACATGGCGAAGTCGTCTGCGAACGCGGTGGCGAAGCCGTTGCCGTCGCCAGATCGTGGGGCCCGACCCAGCGCCTCCCACCGGGACCAGTCGGAGGCGGGCGCGGCTCCCTCGGTCTGCGTCGAGGAGGCGGCGGTGCCCCAGAGGAAGCCGTCGGGGAGGCCAGCTCCATGCCGCCGCTGCAGTCTGGCAGTCCCCGGCAGGGCACGGGTGCGACTGCCCGGCGGACGGGGCGCGACGACGCGGCGGGCGAGGTGGCCGGTACCCTCGGCCTATGCCGCAGGGACGTCGCGCTCGTTACTCCCGCTGGGACGGGTCGCAGGTCGGGTTCGAGCTCGACGCGTCCGACATCTTCGAGGAGATGACCGACGACCTGCTCTACCACGGCGACCTGAACGCCGCGCTGCGTCGCATGTTGCAGTCGGGGTTCCAGGATCGCAACGGCGAGCAGCTCCAGGGCATCCGCGAGATGCTCGAGAAGCTCCGGCGCAGCCGACGCGAGCGACTCGAGCAGTACGACCTCGGTGGCGTCTACGACGACATCGCCCAAGAGCTGCGCGACGTCATCGACACCGAACGCGGGTCGCTCGACGAGATGGCCGACGAAGCCCGCGAGTCGGGCGATCAGCGGCGCCAGGACATCACCGAGCAGGTCGTGCAGGAGCGCCAGATGCAGCTCGACATGCTGTCGCCCGACCTGGCGGGCATGGTGCGGGACCTGCAGAACTACGAGTTCACCTCGTCGGAGGCCCGAGAGAAGTTCGACGAGCTGCTCGACCAGCTGCGCCAACAGCTCATGCAGAGCTACGTCAATCAGATGGCCGGGGCGATGAACGACGTCACGCCCGAGCAGATGCAGCGCATGAAGGACATGCTGGCCGAGCTCAACCACATGCTCGAGCAGCGCCAGCAGGGCGAGGAGCCCGACTTCGAGAGCTTCATGGAGCGCTACGGCGACTTCTTCCCGGAGAACCCGCAGAACCTCGACGAGCTGCTCGAGGTCATGGCCCAGCGCATGGCGGCCATGCAGTCGATGCTCAACTCGATGACTCCCGAGCAGCGGGCCCAGCTCCAGGGCCTGTCCGAGCAGCTCCTCGAGGACATGGACCTGCGCTGGCAGGTCGATCAGCTCGGCCAGAACCTGCAGTCGATGTTCCCCGACATGGGCTGGAACCGGCGCTACGACTTCAGCGGCCAGGACCCGCTCTCGTTCGCCGAAGCCGCCTCGATGCTCCAGGAGCTGGGCGACATCGATCAGCTCGAGAACCTGTTGCGGGGAGCCACCAGCCCAGGTGCCCTCGCCGAGGTCGACATCGACCGGGCCCGCGAGCTGCTCGGCGACGAGGCCGCCCGCAGCCTCGAGCAGATGTCCGAGCTGGCCCGCAAGCTCGAGGAAGCCGGCCTCATCGAGAACAAGGAAGGCCGCTTCGAGCTCACGCCGAGGGGGATCCGGCGCGTCGGCCAGAACGCGCTCAACGACCTCTTCCGCAAGCTGGCCGACGACAAGATGGGCCGTCACGAGCTGCAGAAGGTCGGCGCCGGTCACGAGCGCGACTACGACACCAAGCCCTACGAGTTCGGCGACCCGTTCAACCTCAACATCGAGCGCACCGATCCGCAACGCGATCCGGCGCACCGGTGGGGGCACCCCCATCTCGCTCTCGCCCGACGACTTCGAGGTCGAGCGCACCGAGCACCTGGTGCGCTCGAGCACGGTGCTGATGCTCGACCTGTCGTTGTCGATGCCCATGCGCGACAACTTCCTGCCGGCCAAGAAGGTCGCCATGGCGCTCCACGCCCTGATCTCGTCGCAGTTCCCACGCGATTACCTGGGCATCGTCGGGTTCAGCGAGGTGGCACGCGAGCTGAAAGCCGAGCAGCTGCCCGAGGTCTCGTGGGACTTCGTCTACGGCACCAACATGCAGCACGCGTTCCAGATCAGCCGCCGTCTGCTCGCCCGCCAGAGCGGCACGAAGCAGATCATCATGATCACCGACGGCGAGCCGACCGCCCACATCACGTCGTCGGGTGATGTCTTCTTCAACTACCCGCCCGTGCGCGAGACGGTCGACGCCACCCTGCGCGAAGTGGCCCGGTGCACGCGCGACGGCATCCGCATCAACACGTTCATGCTCGACCCGACCCCGCACCTGCGCGCGCTTCGTCGAGAAGCTGAGCGAGCTGAACAAGGGTCGGGCGTTCTTCACCACGCCGGAGACGCTGGGCGACTACGTGCTGGTCGACTTCATCGAGCAGCGTCGTCAGCTCCTCAAAGGGCGTCGGGCGAGCTGAGCAGTTCGTCGTAGCGCGCTCGGGTCGCCCGGTCGAAGGCGACGAGCACGACGCGCTCGACGCTGCGAGCGGCGCGCCCGGCGGATCTCACGGTCGACACGGCCACGCGTGCCGCGTCGTCGACCGGGTAGCCGTAGATGCCCGTGGAGATGGCAGGGAACGCCACTGATCTGGCCCCCAGCTCGTCGGCCACCTCGAGCGATCGGCGGTAGCACGAGGCCAGCAGCTCCGGCTCGCCCAGGTCTCCACCGCGCCACACCGGACCGACGGCGTGGATCACCCATCGCGCGGGCAGGTCGAACCCCGGGGTCGCCACGGCGTCGCCCGTGGGGCATCCGCCGATGGCCGCGCACGCGGCGTCGAGGCGAGCGCCGGCCGCACGGAAGATGGCGCCGCACACACCACCGCCGCGCGCCAACGACTGGTTCGCCGCGTTGACGATCGCGTCGACGGAAAGGGTGGTTATGTCGGCGTCGAGCGCGTCGACCTGCACCCCTTCAGCGTGCCGCGATCCCAGGCCTGATCACGGAAAACTCAACTTCCTCTTGCGTTCCCGCGGTTTGGCGGTCATGATCACACCAATGTAATTACACATGTGGTAATGCGCTGTCGCCTCGGGTGGAGCCGGAGCTGCCGGGAACGGGCAGGAGGCGACGCAGTGCCGCACCGGAACACATCGAGACACTCCCTACCTGCGAGGGGCCCGGCCACAAGCCGGGGCGGGAGGAGGAGGCCGGAACATGCTGCATGCCACTGCGGAGACGTCAACGGACAAGTCCTGGCAGGACTACGCGAACTGCCTGGGCGTCGATCCCGATCTCTTCTTCCCTGAGCGAGGTGCATCCACGCGGGAAGCGAAAGAGGTGTGCCGGGGCTGTGTGGTGCGCGAGGACTGCCTCGAGTACGCGCTGGCCAACGGTGAGAAGTTCGGTATCTGGGGCGGCATGAGCGAGCGTGAGCGTCGCCGCATCCGGCGCCAACGCGCGCTGGCTCGAGCGGCCGCCGCCGACGCGGTCGGCTGACCGCTCGCGAGCCGAGCCCGCTCGTTCAGTCCGAGCTGAGGCCCGCCGCCGCGAGGCGAGCCTCGATCGTGCGCTCGATCGCGAGATCGAGTTGCTCCCATCGGGTGGCGTCGATCTGGTCGAGCACCGCCGCCGGTGCCAAGCCGACCAGCTCGGCCCGTGCCACCCGCGCTTGGCGGTCGACGGCGTCGTAGACCTCTGCCGGCCCGGTGACGAGGGGGGCGAGCAGGTTCATCGACACCTGCACCTCCTGGCCCACCTCGAGCGCCAAGGCGCGCACGTTGGGACCGCGCAGCGCGCGGGCGATCGATGCGGCCGTCGCCCGGTCGGGCTCGGCCAGCCACAGGTTGTAGGCGAGCATCACCGGTCGGGCGCCGACCGCGCAGGCCCCCGCGGTCGGGTGGGGTACCGGCGGTCCCGTGGTGGGCGCGAGGGTGTCGAACGCTGCGCGCCGCACGTCGGGCAGCGACCGCTCCGGTCCGTAGACGAAGCACGGCACGTCGAGCTCGCCACCGAGCCAGGTGGCGAAGTCGTCCCTCGCCGCGATCGCGTCGGCGAGGGATGCCGGGCCGAGAGGCACGAACGGCACCACGTCGACCACGCCGAACCGCGGATGCACCCCCCGATGGGTAGCGAGGTCGAGGGCCAGCACCGCAGCAGTGGCCACCGATCGTGCGGCGGGCTCCCCGACGACGGTGATGACCGACCGGTTGTGATCGGGGTCGGTGTGGACATCGAGCAGGTCGGCGCCGGCGTTTCGGGCGATCAGCCCGACCGTGTCCATGCTGCGCCCTTCGCTGATGTTCATCACGCATTCGAGCACGGTGGCGGTCCTAGATCGGGCGGTTCGGGCCCGGTGGGGTCAGAAGATGCCGACGGGGTAGGCTACGCACTATGAACCTCGGTGGTGGCGAACTGATCCTCATCGCAGTTGTCGTGCTCCTCCTCTTCGGTAGCACGCAGCTGCCGAAGCTCGCCCGCTCCCTCGGTCAGGCCCAGAAAGAGTTCAAGACGGGCCTGAAGGAAGGCGAGACCGGGACGAGCGAGGCAGACACAGGCACTGACAAGACGGCCTGACCCGCTGGCGCGGGAACTCGTCGCCGTCGGCTGTCGTTGATCGATCGAGTCTGACGGTGACCGGCCGCGTTCCGCCCCCCGGGGTGCCTTCCTGGGAGGAGGTCGCTCGCGATCATGGGCGCTTCCTGTACACCGTCGCCTACCGGCTCACCGGTGACCACAACGACGCGCAGGATCTGGTGCAGGACGTGTTGCTCAGAGTGCAACGAGGATTGGCGACCTATCAGCCCGGCTCGCTCGAGGGCTGGCTGAGTCGCATCACCACCAACGCGTTTCTCGACGACGTCCGCCGCCGGAAGCGTCGCCCGGTCGAGCCGCTGCCCGACAACGCCGAGCGGGTGTTGGCCGGAGCACCGTCCGCCGACGAGGCCCTCGCCGCGGCGGGGCTGTCCGATGACATCCAACAGGCGCTCGTGGGCCTGCCACCCGACTTCCGCGCGGTGGTGGTCCTGTGCGATGTGGTGGACCTGAGCTACCAGGAGATCGCCGACGCGCTCGACGTGCCGGTCGGCACCGTGCGCAGCCGGATCCACCGCGGACGGGCGATGCTCCGGGAGGTGCTCGGATGACCGGTCGGGCGTACTCCGACGACGAGCTGCTCACCCTGCTCGACGCCTATCTCGATGACGAGCTCGATCCGGCCGAGCGGACTGCGGTGGACGAGCTACTCGCTCGGTCGGCGGAGGCACGGGTCGAGCTCGATGCCATCGCACGGGTGCGCGCCGCGGTGCGCGGTCTGCCGCCCGTCGAACCGCCGACGGTGCTGACCCTGCGACCGCGCCGCTCCCGCAGGCGACCGGTGCGGTCGCTCGCCATGGCGTCTCTGGCCGCCGCAGCTGCGGTCGTGATCCTGGTGGCCACCTTCACCCCGGTGGCCGAGACCCTTGCGCCGCCGCTCGATCGCTTCGTCGAGCGTCATGAGGCGATGGCTTCTGAGCCGGCCAGCGGTGGGTTCGTGCCGATGCCGCTCGACGAGACGGCGTCGATGCCCCGGCCCGCTGGCTTCGAGCCGATGGCGCTCTACACCGCTCCCGATGCGCATCAACTGGTGTTGAGCGACGGCGACGCGATGGTGTCGGTGTTCGAGCAGCCGGGCCGGGTCGACTGGGCCAGCCTGCCCGAAGGCGGCGAGATGATGATGATGGGCGACGACCAGGCGTGGCACGCCACGGGCGACACCGGCGAGGTGGTGGTGGTGGAGCGCGACGGCCATGTGCTCACCGTCGTCAGCGGCGAGCCGGCCGACGCGGTGATGACCGTGGCCGACGAGATGCCGGCGTCGCAGCGACGCTCGTTCGTCGACCGGGTGGGCGACGTCATGCGCGAGCTGGCGCGGGCGTTCGGCTACCCGGCTTAGGGGTGGGGCCGGGTCAGAGGAAGCTGCCCGCCAGCGGGGCCGGCGTGGCCTTGCGCTTCTTCAGGATCCGGCGCCGCTGACGCTCGGAGGTCCCACCCCAAACGCCGTGGTCGATGCGGTGCTCGAGCGCGTACTCGAGGCATCGCTCCTTCACCGGGCAGGTGCTGCAGATTCGCTTCGCGACCTCGACGCCGACGCCGTCGCTGGGAAAGAAGGTCGCAGGCGGCTCGAAGGCACAGTTGCCTCCGGCCATCCAGGATGTGTCCATGTCGCCTCCGTGGGTCTTCATTGATACGGAGCAGAAGCCCGAGAAGTTCCCAGCATCTCCGGCGGCCTTGCGCTCCCCGAGGGTATCCCCCGAGGCACGAGAACCACGACACCACCGCTACAGTGCCCATCTGGCGCCCTTCGCGGCTCGTCGACTCCCGAAGGCGCCGAGACCACAACCCGAGCCAGCAGGTCGCGACGGTGCCGTCGCTGACCGCCGTCGTCGACCAGGAGGGTGAAGTGGAGCACGAGCCCTCGACGCTGGGGGACCAGCCCCCCACGAGCGAGCCCGGTTCGGCTTCCGGCCCGCCGCCGACCGAGTCGCATCCAGCGCCGCCCACGCCTCCACCCCCGCTCACTCCCAGCCAGTCGTCGTGGTGGGCTGCCGGTGACGTCCCCGCTCCAGCCCCCCGGCACCCCAGGCACCGCCGGCGCCCCCCGGGCACCAGCCCGCCGGTCCGCGGTCCCCGTTCGCTCCGCCACCGATGACCGAAGCGGCGTCACCCCCCTGGGCGGCACCCACCCGTCAGGACGCGAACCGCTCGCTGGGAGCGACGACGACCGTCGCCCCGCCGGGCCTGGCGACGTCCGCGCCACCGGCCCCGCCCGCGCCCGCCCAATCCGTTCCGCCCCCGCCGCTGCCGCCCGCCCCTGGCTCCGCACCCGTCTCGCGCCCGTCGTCGTCCCTGCCGCCGTCGCCCCCCGTGTACCCACAGGCGCCGTTCGGCTCACCACACGATCCCCTCCCTCCGCTACCCGGAGACCAAGCCCCACCGTCGGCCCCGCCGGCCCGACGGGTGAGCTTCGGCTGGGTGGTCGCGGCCGCGGTGCTGTCGGCCCTGCTCGCTGCGGTGCTCACGGCCGGCGCCGTCACGATGCTCGACGACGACGCCACCGTGGCCAGCGGCTCGGGACCCAACCAGCTGGCAGGGGAGCGGCTCGACATCCAGGCGCTGCTCACCAAGGCACAGCCCTCGGTCGTCGCGGTGCAGACCGGCGACTCGTCCGAGCCTGGCCTCTACGGCGGGGCGGGCACCGGGGTGGTCATCGGGGAGGAGGGCTTCGTCCTCACGAACTGGCACGTGATCGGCGGCGCGAACGTGGTGCGGGTCACGCTGTTCGACGGCAGCGAGCACGAGGCCGATCTGATCGGGAGCTTCCCCGACGACGACATCGCCCTCGTCCAGATCCGCGACGACGTGACGCTCACCGCCGCCGAGCTCGGCAGCTCGGCCGACGCGAAGGTGGGCGACGATGTGGTCGCCATCGGCAACGCCCTCAACCTGGGCGGCCCGCCGAGCGTCACCGAAGGCATCGTCTCGGCCACCGATCGCACGATCCAGGCGCCCGAGACCACCATGCAGGGCCTGATCCAGACCGACGCCGCCATCAACCCCGGCAACTCGGGCGGACCGCTGCTCAACGCCCAGGGCCAGGTCATCGGCATCAACACCGCCATCATCAGCGATGCGCAGAACATCGGGTTCGCCATCCCCATCGACTCCATCAAGCCGCTCATCGAGGAGCTCAAGCTGGGCCGGGGCACCGTCACGCCCGACTCGGCCTTCCTGGGTGTCATCACCGAGTCGGTCGATGCCATACCGCAGGCCGATCTCGACGAGTTCGAGGTGTCGGCGTCGAGCGGAGCGTTCGTCTCGAGCATCCAGCCCGGCTCAGCAGCCGAGCGCGGTGGTCTCCAGGAGGGCGACGTGATCACCGGCATCGACGGTGAACGGGTGACTTCGAACACCGATGTCGGCGACATCATCCGGTCTCGTAAGGCCGGAGACGAGATCACCATCGAGTACGAACGGGCCGGCCGCAAGGAGACGGTCACGGTCGAGCTCGGCACCCGCAGCGACATCGGCGGCTGACGGCCGGTAGGCTGTCCCGTCCCTGTCCACCGACCCGGAGTCACACCGATGTCTCTCGCCGAAACCGACGAACCGCCCCGTGGGCACGTGAAGATCGTCTATCTCGGCCCGGTGGCGCCGCACTGGGAGGTGCGGGGCGAATCGAGCGAGCGAGGGCTCATCGACGGGTTCCGAGATCGGGCCATGGCCAGGCTGCTGCTGCTCCCGCCCCACGACCCCCAGTTCCGGCGCAACCGCGAGCGGGTGGCTCGCGATGCCGAGCGTGAGCGCCTCATCCTCACCTGGGACCTCGGGCTGCCCGAAGACGACGAGACCGCAGCCACCGCGTAGCACGCCGCGGAGGTCCGTTCTCGCCGGCGAGCGGGCCCCGGCCCACCGCTACGCTGAGCGCATGTCCGACGAGAGCCCGCTGATCACCGACCCGATCGGCCTGGCGCTCGAGGTGCCGCCCGGCGACGAGTTGGCGGAGCAGCCGGCTCGGTTCATCAACCGCGAGGTCTCCTGGCTCGACTTCAACGCGCGGGTGCTGCGCCTGGCGGAGGACCCCAATGTGCCGCTCCTCGAGCGGGCCAAGTTCCTCGCCATCTTCAGCCAGAACCTCGACGAGTTCTTCCAGGTGCGCATCGCCGGTCTGAAAGACCAGGTGGCAGCCGGTGTCGGCAACCGCACACCCGACGGTCGCACCGCCGCGGAGCAGCTGCTCGACGTGCGCGACCGGGTCGACGCCCTCTGTCGCCGCCAGCAGCGCATCTTCCTCGACGTGGTGGCACCGGCGCTCTCGGACGCGGGCGTCGTGCTCTCGGCCTATGACGACCTCGACGAGGACGACCGCAAGTTCCTCGACCAGGTCTTCGAGGAGCGCATCTTCCCGGTGCTCACCCCGTTGGCGGTCGATCCCGGGCACCCGTTCCCCTACATCTCCGACCTCTCGCTCAACCTGGCCGTGATCGTGCACGACCCCGACACCGGTTCGCGGCGCTTCGCTCGGGTCAAGGTGCCGAACCTGTTGCCCCGCTTCGTCGCCATGCCCGACGGCGACCGGTTCGTGCCGCTCGAGCAGGTCATCGCCGCCCACCTCGAGTCGCTGTTCCCGGGCATGGAGATCGGCCAGCACCACACGTTCCGCGTCACCCGCAACGCCGATCTCACCCTCGAAGAAGAAGACGCCGACGATCTGTTGGCCGCCGTCGAGATGGAGCTGCGCCGGCGTCGCTTCGGGCGGGCCGTGCGCCTCGAGATCGACTCGCTCATGGCCGACGAGATCCGTGATCTGCTCCAGCGCGAGCTCGACGTCGACGACGAGGACGTCTATGCGCAGGACGGTCCGCTCGACCTCGGTGGGCTGTGGTCGGTGCACTCGCTCGACCGACCCGATCTCAAAGATGCCGTGTGGGTGCCCATCACCGAAGCTCGGCTGGCGAGCCGCGAAGAGCACGGCGTCAGCTTCTTCAACGTCATCCGCACGGGCGACGTGCTCGTGCACCATCCCTACACGAGCTTTGCCACCTCGGTGGAGGAGTTCATCCGCCAGGCCGCCACCGATCCCAAGGTGCTGGCCATCAAGATCACCCTCTATCGCACCTCGGGTGACAGCTCGATCATCCAGTCGCTCATCCGCGCCGCGGAGCAGGGCAAGCAGGTCGCGGCCCTCGTCGAGCTGAAGGCCCGGTTCGACGAAGAGAAGAACATCGTGTGGGCCCGCGAGCTCGAGAAGGCGGGCGTGCACGTGGTCTACGGCCTGGTCGGCCTGAAGATCCACACGAAGACGACGCTCGTGGTGCGCGAAGAGCCCGACGGCATCCGGCGCTACTGCCACATCGGCACGGGCAACTACAACCCGAAGACGGCGCGTCTCTACGAGGACCTCGGCCTGCTCACCTGTGACCCCGAGATCGGCTCCGATCTCACCCAGCTGTTCAACCTGCTCACCGGCTATGCCCGAGAGCCCCAGTTCGCCAAACTGCTGGTGGCTCCCCGCGAGCTGCGCAGCGGCATCACCGAGCTGATCGAACAGGAGTCGTCCTACGGCTCCGAGGGTCGCATCACGCTGAAGATGAACAGCCTGGTCGACGCCGACATGATCGACTCGCTCTATCGGGCGTCGCAGGCAGGCGTGCAGATCGAGCTCATCGTGCGAGGGATCTGCAGCCTCCGGCCGGGCGTGCCCGGGCTGTCGGACAACATCCGCGTGCGCTCGATCGTGGGCCGCTACCTCGAGCACTCGCGCATCTACCGGTTCGCGCACGGCCACGACGGCGGGCCCTCGTTCCACATCGGTTCGGCCGACCTCATGCCTCGCAACCTCGATCGGCGCGTCGAGGCGCTCGTGCCGGTCGAGAACGACACCTTGCAGGCCCAACTCGACGAGATCCTCTCGGTCAGCCTGGCCGACGACACGTTGGCCTGGTTCCTCCAGCCCGACACCACGTGGCGTCACGTCGGCCAGGGCGGCACGGTCGAGACGCATCGTCGGCTGCAAGAGTTGGCGCTCGAGCGGCGCACGACCGTCTGAGCCGGTGGCGATCGAACGGGAGGTGAAGCTCGGCGCGCCGGCCGCGTTCGAGGTCCCCGATCTCGCGGCCGCGCTGCCAGAGGTGACGGTCGAGCGCGAAACGAGCCTCGACCTCGATGCGGTCTACTTCGACACGCCATCGTTGGCGCTCATCGGTCAAGGTGTCACGCTTCGCCGGCGCACCGGTGAAGGAGCGCCACGGTGGACGCTGAAGCTTCCGGCCGCCGACCGCTCGGGTGCGGCGCTCGTGCGGAGCGAGATCGACATCGAGGATCCGTCGATGCAACCGCCACACGTGCTGCTCGAACAGGTGCAGTCGTGGTCGGCCGAGGCCGAGGTCGAGCCGGTCGCCACGGTGCGCACGGCCCGACAACGCATCCGATTGGTCACGGCCGACGGCATCACCGTCGAACTGGCCGACGATCGCGTGACGGCGTCGGCCCGAGGGCACGAGGTGTCCTTTCGCGAGCTCGAGGCCGAGGTCGTCGACATCGGTGGTGCCCGCGAGGACGACGTGGTGCGGCTGCTCGACCGGCTCACCCTCGTCTTGCAGGACGCGGGCGCCGGGCCCGCCGATCCCACTCCGAAGCTGGCGCGTGTGCTGGCCCAGGGGCTGAGCGATGGGTGAGGCGGCGGACCGACCTCTGGTGCGGGCGGCGGGTGGAGTGGTGTGGCGTCGGCGAGGCGGCGACCTCGAGGTGGTCGTGGTCCATCGGCCGAAGTACGACGACTGGACGTTCCCGAAGGGCAAGCTCGATCCGGGCGAGACCGAGAAGGAGGCGGCGGTTCGCGAGGTCGTCGAGGAGACCGGCTTCGAGTGCGAGCTCGGTCGCCGGCTCCACAGCACGTCCTACGTCGACGCGAAAGGCCGACCGAAGCGCGTCGACTACTGGGCCATGACCGTGAGCGGCGGCCGGTTCCGGCCGAACGACGAGGTCGACGAGCTGCGATGGGTGCCGATCGCCAAGGTGGAGCGGCTCTTGAGCTACGACCACGACCTCGAGGTCCTGCGGTCGTTCACCCAAAAGTCACCTGATTGATCCCCTGGCGTTCACCTGAGCGGCGATCTCTCGCAACTTGGGCTTCGTACGGTCGCCATCGGCATGCGAGAGGCGTGTGCCGTTCATTCATGCGCCCGAGGAGATACACCTTGCGTTCACTGAAGAGGCGATCCATCCAGATCGCAGCCATCGCCTGTGCGCTTGCGCTGGTCGGGGCTGCCTGCAGCGACGACGACAGTAGCGATACCAGCACCGACGGAACCGGTGGGGGCGGTGGAGGAGCCATCGTGATCTCCGGCTCGTCGACCGTCGAGCCCATCTCGAGCGAGGTCGCCGAGCTGTTCACCGAGGCGGGCAACGACGTCGACATCACGGTCGACGGGCCCGGCACGGGCGACGGGTTCGAGCTCTTCTGTGCCGGCGAGACCGACATCTCCGATGCGTCGCGTCCCATCACCGCCGAAGAGGTCGCCAACTGTGAAGACGCCGGCATCGAGTTCATCGAGCTCAAGGTCGCCATCGACGGCATCACGGTGATGACCAACCCGGCGAACGAAGGTGTCGAGTGCGTCAGCTTCGAGGATCTCTACGCGCTCATCGGCCCGGAGGCCGAGGGCTTCGGCAACTGGAGCGACGCGCAGGAGCTGGCCGCTGAGCTCGGCTCGACGACCACCTTCCCCGACGCTTCGCTCGACATCACCGGGCCCGGCTCGGAGTCGGGCACCTACGACTCGTTCATCGAGCTCGTGCTCGAGGGCATCGGCGAGACGCGGGCCGAGGAGGGCTTCATCCCCGAGGACGAGGCCGCGACGACCCGCACCGACTACACCTCGCAGTCGAACGACAACGCCATCATCCAGGGCATCACAGGGCAGCGACAGCTCGCTCGGCTGGGTGGGCTTCGCCTTCGCCGAGGAGAACGCGCGACACGATCAAGGAGCTCCAGGTCGCCGAGAGCCCCGAGCTCGAGTGTGTGGCCCCGACCGCGGAGACGATCGCCGACGGCACCTACCCGATCTCGCGGTCGCTCTACATCTACGTGAACGTGGCGAAGGCCGAGAGCAACTCGTCGATCGTCGACTTCGTCGACTTCTACCTGGGTGACGGCATCGAGGCCGTGTCCGACCGTCGGCTACGTCGCCCTTCCCGACGACCAGCTCGCCGGCACCCAGCAGGTGTGGGACGACCGCACCACGGGCACCCGCGACGGCGGGGAGTGACCGTCGGCTCCATCTGTCGAGGCGGTCGAGCCGGGTCCTTCGGGACCCGGCTCGCTGCCGTCGTCGACACGCTCGATTCGCTCTCGGCGGCCTGTGCCGACACCGTAGGGTGGCGATGACAGCGATCGGTGGCGTTTCTCGCATCCCGCAGAGCGTCGACGACCTGCGCGGCAACCCGACGGCGTTCCCGTACGAACACGGTCGTGCGCACCGTCTTCTTCGCCATGTCGTTCGTGTCGGTCGTGGTGAGCGTGCTCATCATCGCCTCGCTCGTCGGCGAGGCCTGGACGTTCATCTCGCAGGTCGATCTCGGCACCCTCTGGACCGATCAGTGGAACCCTCGCCGCGATCAGTTCGACCTGCGCACGATCGTCGTGGGCACGTTCGTGGTGTCGATCATCGCCATGTTCGTGGCTGCGCCCGTCGGGCTCGGCGCCGCCGTCTACCTCAGCGAGTACGCCAACCCACGTGTGCGTCGGGTGGTGAAGCCCGTGCTCGAGATCCTGGCCGGGATCCCCAGCGTGGTGCTGGGCTTCTTCGCCCTCAGCTTCATCTCGCCCGAGATCGTCGAGCGGTTCTTCTCCGGCGCCAACCAGTCGAACCTGCTGGCGGCCGGGCTCGGCGTGGGCATCCTCGTCATTCCGCTCGTGGCGTCGGTGTCCGAAGACGCCATGCGGGCGGTGCCCCAGGCCTTGCGTGAGGGTGCCTATGGCATGGGCGCCCGCAAGATGACGGTCTCGGTGCGCGTGGTCATCCCGGCCGCCGTGTCGGGGCTGGTCGCCGCGTTCATCCTTGCCATCTCGCGTGCGATCGGCGAGACGATGGTGGTGCTCATCGCAGCCGGCGCGGGAGGCAGTGCCCCGTTCACCTGGGATCCGCTCGATCGAGGGATCACCATGACCGCCGCCATGGCGACCCAGGCGCGGGGCACCGATCAGGTGGCCGGGTCGGGTCTCGCCTTCCAGAGCCTGTTCTTCGTCGGATTGCTGCTCTTCGTCTTCACCCTGTCGCTGAACCTGATCGCCGGGCGGGTCGTCCGCCGGGTGCGACAGGTCTACTGAGAGGCCGCTGGACATGACCACCATCGGTGCGATCGCCGGGGACACCGCTGCGGCGTCGGTGCGCGCCCAGCTCACGGCCGGGCGCAGGGACGTAAAGGGCATCGTCTTCAAGCTGGCGATCCAGCTCGCCCTCCTCTTCGCGGTGCTCATCCTCGTCACGTTGCTGACGGTGGTGCTCATCGATGCCTGGCCGGTCCTGTCGACCAGGCTCGGGTCGTTCCTCACCGGTCGCACCAGCACCCGGCCCGAGAGCGCCGGCATCGCTCAGGCACTCAAAGGCTCGTTCTGGATCGGCGTGTGCGTGGTGGTCATCGCCTTCCCGATCGGGATCGGCTCGGGCATCTACCTCGAGGAGTACGCCCACAAGACCCGCCTCACCAGCCTGATCGACCTCACCATCCGCAACCTGGCCGGTGTGCCGTCGATCGTGTTCGGCATCCTCGGCCTGGCCATCTTCGTCAAGACCCTCGCCGACTTCACCGGTGGCCGCTCCCTGTTGGCCGGGGGCATCACCGTCGCCATCCTGGTGCTGCCCATCGTCATCATCACCGCCGCCGAGGCGATCCGCGCCGTCCCCACCGGCATCCGCGAGGCCGGCTACGGCGTCGGGGCCACCCAGTGGGAGGTCATCCGCAGCCACGTCCTGCCCTACGCCATGCCTGGCATCCTCACCGGCACGGTGCTCGCCCTGGCCCGGGCGCTCGGCGAGGCGGCGCCCCTGTTGTTGGTGGGCGCGGTGGTCGGTCGGCTCGGGCCCAACCCGTCGTTCTTCGACGTCAGCCAGCTCCAGGAGCTGTTCATCGCCCTGCCGACGATCATCACCGACTGGGCCGGGCTGCCCCAGGAGGAGTTCAAGACCGAGCTGACCGCGGCGGCCATCGTGGTGATGCTGGTGGTGGTCCTGCTCGCCAACACGGCCGCCATCCTGCTACGCAACAAGTACGAGAAGAAGAGGCAAGGATGATGGAACGCAACATCGCGTCGGACGATGCCCCGGTCACCGCGCCCGATGGCACGCTCGGCGTTGCCTCACCCGACGCTGAGAACGACGAGGTCGAGATTCACTTGTCAGTCCACGAGGAACCCCCCGACGTGGTCGCCGCGACGAACGCGGTCGTCTTCGACGTGCGCGACCTCGACGTCTACTACGGCGCGTTCCGTGCCGTGCGCGACGTCAACGTCGAGATCCGCCAGCACGAGATCACGGCGTTCATCGGCCCGTCAGGATGTGGCAAGACCACGGTGCTGCGGTGCTTCAACCGGATGAACGACCTGATCGAGACGGCCAGGGTCGACGGCACGATCCTCTACCACGGTGTCGATCTCTACGACCCGAAGGTCGATGCCACCGAGGTGCGCCGCCGGATCGGCATGGTCTTCCAGAAGCCGAACCCCTTCCCGAAGTCGATCTACGACAACATCGCGTTCGGTCCGAAGGTCGCCGGCGTGAAGGGCAACATGGACGACCTCGTCGAGAAGGCCCTGCGGGGTGCGGCCCTCTGGGACGAGGTGAAGGACCGGCTGAAGGCGTCGGCCATGGGTCTCTCCGGTGGTCAGCAGCAGCGCCTGTGCATCGCCCGGGCCATCGCCGTCGATCCTGAGGTCGTGCTGATGGACGAGCCCTGCTCCGCCCTCGATCCGATCGCCACCGCGCGCATCGAGGACCTCATGCAGGAGATCAAGTCCGAGTACACGATCGTGATCGTCACCCACAACATGCAACAGGCCGCCCGGGTGAGCGACCGCACGGCGTTCTTCACGACCGAGGTCAATCCCGAGAGCGACACCCGCACCGGCTTGCTCGTCGAGTACGACCTGACCGAAACGATCTTCGCCAACCCGAGCGACGAACGGACCGAGAACTATGTCACCGGCCGATTCGGCTGACGGCGCTCCGGTTCGTCTCCAGTTCACGGCCGAGCTCCACGAGCTCAAGCTCCAGACCGAGATGATGGGTGTACTCGTCGATCAGAACCTCGAGCGCATGCGCGAGGTCCTGCTCACCGGCGACCAGGCCTGCGCGGCCCACGCGGTCGCGGCCGACGACGACATCGACGCCATGAACGTCTCGCTCACCGACCAGTGCTATCGAGTGCTGGCTCGCGAGAACCCGATGGCGTCCGACTTGCGGCTGGTGGTCTCGGTGGTGCGGGTCACGGGCTCGTTCGAGCGCATCGGCGACCTCTCGCTCCGGGTGGTCAAGCTGGCGCCTGAACACGAGCTGATCGCCTCCAACGCGGCCAGCTTCGACATCCTCCAGGTGATGGCCGATGTCGCCCTGAGCCGGTTCCGCGACGCCCTCAAGGCGTGGGCCACCGACGATGGTGACCTGGCCGAAGTCATCGCCAGCGGCTCGGCCGAGATGGATCTGCACACCGAGAACCTCACCGCGACGCTGCTCGGTCTGCAGGGGGTCGACGCGGTGCGCCTCGCGATACGGTCGTTGGTGATCGGTCAAGCGCTGCAACGCATCAGCGACCACGCCACGATGCTCGGTCGCCGGATCCAGTACCTGATCACCGGCGACCCGGCGCATCTCGCGGCCGAGGTCAGGTAGGGGGCAGGGATGCAAGAGCAACGGATGACGTTCCACCAGGAGCTCGACGCCATTCGCGACGACATCGTCCGCCTGGCGGCCATGGTCACCGAGCTCATCCCTCGAGGCACCCAGGTGTTGCTCGGCAACGACCTGCGGGGTGCACAGCAGCTCATCGAGGACGACGACGAGCTCGACGAGCTCGCCGTCGACATCGAGGACCGCTGCTATCACGTACTCGCGCTCCAGCAGCCGATGGCCAGTGACCTGCGTTCGATCGTCACCGCCATCCGCCTCACCTCCGAGATCGAGCGCTCGGGTGACCTGGTCGTGAACGTGGCCAAGGGTGCCCGGCGCATCTACGGCGCCGAGTTCGACCCCAAGCTGCGCGGCCTGATCGAGCGCATGAGCGAGGAAGCCCAACGCCTGTTCCGCTTGTCGATCGACGCCTACGTGGAGGGCAACGCCAGCCTGGCGGCCGCCCTCGACGACATGGACGATCAGCTCGACCTCATCCACAAGGACTACATCCAGGCGATCTTCGAGTCGCACCACACGAGCACGATCAACCTGCAGGCTGCGGTGCAGCTGGCCCTCATCGGCCGTTACTACGAACGCATCGGCGACCATGCGGTGAACATCGGCACTCGGGTGCAGTACATGGTCACAGGTTGGTTGCCCGAGCACGGTGGCGCCGCGAGGGCCAAGGCCCGGGCCGCTTCCCGCCTGGCCACTGCTCAGGATGACGACCGAGCGCTGGGGAGCGACGGCGGCACGTCGTGAACACCTTCGTCGTCGGGTTGGTGATCGGGTTGACCGTCGGCGGCGTCGTCGTGGTTGTCGCGCTCGGGTTGGTGCGGTCACGTCGGATCGTGACCGAGCTCGACCGGGCGACCGATCGTCTCACCGGCGGCTTCGGTGCGACCACCCGCCAGCCGGGACTGCACGCCGCACTCGTTCGCCTCGACCGATCGGTCGACGAGGCGCTCGGCGTGCTCGACGAGGCCGCCGGCCTGCAGAGCCGGCTCGAGCGGGCGCTCGACGCCATCCCTCAGGGGGTGGTGATCGCCGACGAGCAGGGCGGGCTGGTCTTCCGCAACGAGGTCGCCGAGGTCTTCTCCGGAGGGAGGCACGGCGATGCCCTCGTGCAGGCGGCCGTCGATGAGTTGATCGAGGCGGCTACGAAGGGCGAGGCCGATCATCGCACGCTCGATCTGTTCGGCCCGCCGCGCCGCACGCTGGTCATCACCGTGACGCCGTTGCCGTCGATGAACGGCCTCGGCGCGCTGGCGGTCATCGACGACATCTCCGAGCGCCGCCGCCTCGAAGCGGTGCGTCGCGACTTCGTGGCCAACATCAGCCACGAGTTGAAGACACCCGTGGGCGCGCTCGGGCTGCTCGCCGAGACCCTTGCCACGGAAGACGACGCCGATGTCCGCCAGCGCCTGGCCGATCGCATCCAGACCGAGGCGCTGCGCGTGGGTCGCACCATCGACGACCTGCTCGAGCTGAGTCGCATCGAGAGCGGCGAGATGCCCCAACGCGAACCGGTCACCGTCAGCCTGGTGCTCGCCGAAGCCGTGGAACGCATCCGGCCGGCGGCGGAACAGGCCGGCATCGAGGTGGTGGTGCAGGAGCCGTCGCGCCGTTTGGCGCTGTTCGGCGACCGTCGTCAGCTGGTGTCGGCGGTCTACAACCTGCTCGACAACGCCGTGAAGTACTCCGACCCAGGCGACCCGGTCGACGTGAGCGCCGCCACCGACGGCTTGCAGGTCGAGATCTCCGTTCGCGACCGCGGCATCGGCATCCCGGCCAGCGACCTCGAGCGCGTCTTCGAGCGTTTCTACCGGGTCGATCAGGCCCGCAGTCGCCAGACCGGCGGCACTGGCCTCGGTCTGGCCATCGTCCGCCACGTGGTCAACAACCACGAGGGTGCGGTGCGGGTGGAGTCCCGTCTCGGCGAGGGCTCGACCTTCACCCTCTCGTTGCCCACTGCGTCCGGCCCGGTCGCGTTAGCCGATCTGGAGGCCGAAACCGGATGAGACTCGAATCCCCCGAACGGAAAGGCGAACTACGCGACATGACGCCTGCGACCTCGGTCCTGGTGGTGGAGGACGAGGACTCCTTCGTCGACGCCCTGATGGTGGGCCTCAAGCGCGAGGGGTTCCGGGTGAGTATCGCTCGCGACGGCGCCGAAGCGCTCGACGTGTTCGACGACGTGCAGCCCGACCTCGTGCTGCTCGACGTCATGTTGCCGAAGGTGTCGGGGATCGACGTGTGCCGTGAGCTGCGGTCGCGGTCCGACGTCCCGATCATCATGGTGACCGCCAAGGGATCCGAGATCGACACGGTCGTGGGGCTCGAGGTGGGCGCCGACGACTACGTCACCAAGCCCTACCGCCTTCGCGAGCTGGTGGCCAGGATGCGAGCGGTGCTGCGACGGCGAGGAGCGGTCGACAGCGGTCGGGTGCCCGACGACCTCGGCGAGGACGTGATCACCGTGGGCGACGTGACCGTCGACCACCAGCGCCACGAGGTGACCATCCGGGGAGCGCAGGTCAAGCTCCCGCTCAAGGAGTTCGAGCTGCTGGCGCTCCTGCTCGAGAACGCGGGCCGGGTCCTCACCCGCGACGTGCTGATCGACCGCATCTGGGGGGCCGACTACGTGGGCGACACCAAGACGCTCGACGTCCACATCAAGCGCCTGCGCTCGAAGGTGGAGGCCGATCCGACCAGCCCGACACGCATCGTCACCATTCGTGGCCTCGGCTACAAGTATGAGGCGCCGAAGCCCTGAGTCCCCGGTCTCCCGCCGGGGTCTCCCGCGGGGTCGCCCGTAGCATGGTCGACGTGGACGCCCGACCCCCGTCGTCGCCCGAGCATCCGCTGCTCGACTCGCCGCGCGACCCGCGGCGGCCGTTCGCCACGTCCCCGTTCTCCCGGCTGGCCCGCACCCATGCGTTCGGCGTGGCGGGCGACGCCCTCTTTGCCATCGCGTTGGCGGGCTCGGTGTTCTTCAGCCTCGACTTCGACTCCGCCCGCTGGCGCGTGGCGCTCTACCTGGTGCTCACGATCGCCCCGTTCGCGGTGGCCGCGCCCATGATCGGGCCCGCCCTCGACCGCATCAAGGGTGGCCGGCGGTGGGTGATCGTCGGCTCGATGGCCTTGCGGGCGCTGTTGTGCGTGCTCGTGATCCGCCACCTCGACAGCCTGTTGTTCTACCCCGAGGCCTTCCTGATGCTGGTGCTGGGGAAGACCTACACGATCTCGAAGAGCGCGGTGGTGCCCACCACCGTGCGATCCGACACCGAACTGGTCGAAGCCAACAGCAAGCTCACGGTTCTCTCGGCGATCGCCGTGGTGGTGGCGGTCATCCCTGGCGGGATCCTGCTCAAGCTCGGTGGATCGCAATGGACTCTCGGGCTGGCGGTCGTCGCGTTCGTCGCGGCCACGGTGTTCGCGTTCCAGTTGCCCTCGGTGCAGGTCGCCAACGAGGCTCCCGACGAAGTCGAGCGCATGGAGCTGCGCAGCGCGGCCGTGTTCATGGCGTCGGTGGCGATGGGGTCGATCAGGGCGATCGTCGGCTTCTTGATCTTCATGCTGGCGTTCGACTTCAAGGACTCCGATGCGCCCGGCTGGTATCTCGGCGTGACCGCGGCGGGGGCGCAGCTGGGCTTCTTCATCGGGGCCGTGGCTGCGCCGCGCCTGCGACGGCTCGCGGAGGAGGAGCGCATCCTGGTGGGCAACCTGGCGGTCACCGCGGTCGGGGCGTTGCTCGCCACCGCCCTCGGCGGTCTGCCGGCAGCCGCGTTGCTGTCGATGATCGTCGGCGCCACCTCGAGCGCCTCGAAGCAGGCGTTCGACGCCATCATCCAGCGCGACGCGCCCGACGCCAACCGCGGCCGATCCTTTGCCCGCTTCGAGACCCGTTTCCAGCTCTTCTGGGTGATCGGCGCACTGCTGCCGATCGTCGTGCCGATCCCTGCGGAGGTGGGGTTCTTCCTCGTCGGGCTGACCGCCACCGCGTCGCTCGCCTGGTATCTCTGGGGTATGTGGCGGGTGCGCCACGGCCACGTGCCGGCCCGTCGGCGGGGGGTGCCGGCGGCGTTGCGACGGCTCACGGGTGCCGGTGCGGACACAGGACCTGCCGGCACCGACCCAGCCGGGACCGACGCTGGCGGTTCCCCGCAGGACGCCGCCCCAGACGAGCCGACCGGCACCGAGGCCGGGCGGCCTCCACCCCCGCCGCCCCTGCCTCCGCCCCCCGCGGGTGCGCCTGCTGCGACACCGTCCGCTCGACGATGGTCACGCCGCCCCTCGACGCCGAACGACGGCGTGGGAGCCGCCACCAGGGTTCGTGTCGCAGCCGCTCGCCGACGTCGACCCGACTGCACCGACGCTGCCGTTCGACCACGGCGTGGGTGAGCGGGAGAGGGTCGACGAGCCGTCACCGGACCAGCCGGAGGGCGACGGGCCCACGGTGGTGCAGCCCACGTTGCCGCTCGGCCGGCCGTTCGACTATCCGGAGCCGCCCTGGCGCGACGACGTCACCACCGTCGACGACCAGCCCGCGCAGCCGGATCCGAACGCAGGCTGACCGGAGCGGCGCGCCCGCGTCAGGCGGCAGGCGGCAGGCTGGAGTCGACTCAGTCGAGCGGGAGGTCGATGCGGGCCAGCCACAAGCCGGGCGCGTCGACTTCGGCGGGCGTGGGCAGGTTGGCGGCGTCGTCCCAGAGGCGGGCGAGCCCCTCGGCGCCGGCCCGCTCGATGACACCCTGCACGAACCGCTCGCCTCGGTCGTACTGGGCCTGGGTGAGCTCGAGCCCGAAGAGCCGCTCGACGAATCGGTCGGAGGCGTCGGCGTCGACCCGATGGCGCCGCAACGCCTCGGTGAGCATCCCGTAGCTCGAGATGAGGCCCGTGCCCACCTCGTCCATGACGTGGTCGACATAGCCGACGATGGTGGCGACCAGCGCTTCGAGTTGTGGGAGCAGCTCGCGTTGGGTCGGCGACTGGATGGCGCCGAGCAACACCTCGGGATCGCCGAACATCGATTGCAGATCGCCGAGCTGCGACGGATCGCTGAGCTCGAGCCCGCCCAGCCGATCCTCGAGATCACCGCCGCCCCCCTCGAAGCCGGAGAGATAGCCGTGCAGCAACGTCTCGATGCGCTCGCGGACATGGGGGACGTTGAGCACCGCATGATGGGCGACCTCGGACAGGCACACCCACAGACGCAGATCGTCGGCGGGCAGGCTCCAGGCGCGCCCGAACTCGTCGAGGGTGGCCGGCACGATCATGAGCTCGTCGCTCTGCGGCCGAGGGATGGGCAGGTCGTACTGGCCGAACGCCCGCCGGGCCAGGTGCCCGACCATGCTGCCGGCCGTCATCCCGAGCATCATCGGCCCGATCATCTCCATGAGCGGCGCCATCCACGCCATGGGGTCGGCCGCCGAAGGATCGAGGTCGGGCTCGACGGGGGAGTCGTCGTCGGTGTCGAGGGATGCCGCCAGCTCCTCGAACATCGGCCGGTAGGCGTCGAGCGTGCGGTGGACCCACTGCGAGCGGGTGACCGGCACGATGGTGATGCCCCCGCCGGCGACCGACACGCTGAGACCCGTGGCGTTGGCGACCTGCAGCTCGGCCACCCGGGCCAGCTGTTCGATGGCGATGCGCTCGAGGGGGTCGACGTTGGCCTCGGTCTCACCGTTGGTGGCGATGGACAGGGCGAGCTGTCGGGCCGCGTCCCACGCGACCGGCCCCTGCTGTTGGAAGAGGCGGGCCAGATCCCCGAAGATCGGCATCCCCTGGAAGGGGTTGTCGTCACCGAAGGGGTTCTGGCCGGGGGGACCTTGACTCACAAGGGCATGGTAGGCGGGTGGGGGGCATGATGGGCAGGTGAGCACCAGCATCTCGACGGAGTTGTCCCCTGACCTCGGCGCCACCCCCGTGGTGGTGATCGCCGGCGGCCGCAGCATCGTCGCCGAGCGGGTCGGGCGGCGCCTCACGGCGTCCGGCGCCACGATCGTCGACGTGGCGGCCACGAGCACCGGAGCCGCGCTGGCCGGATCGCTGGCCGGATCCGATGTGCTGGTGGTGCTCGGTCCGCTGAGCGGGCCCGACCTCGATGGCACCGGTGGGGCTCGGCTCGACGCCGCTCGCTGTCGCCAACTGCTCGCGGCCGCGGCCGACGCAGGCGTGCGCCAGCTCGTCGTGATGTCGACGGCCATGGTCTACGGGGCGTGGCCCGACAACCCCGTGCCGCTCACCGAGGATGCGCCGCTGCGGCCCGACGCAGCCTTGGCCGCGGTGGTCGAACGGGCCGAGATCGAGCGTATGGCCGCTGCCTGGCGCGACGACCACGACGGCGCGACGGCGGCCGTCCTGCGCCCGGTGGTCGTGGTGGCGCCCGAGCGGTCGGAGTGGTTCCGCCGCTCACCCTGGCGGTCGGCCGGGCTCGAGGTGGGCGACGACGACCCACCCCGCCAGTTCCTCCACGTCGACGATCTGGTCACGGCCGTCGACACCGCGGTGCGCCAGCGACTCGACGGTCCGTTCAACGTGGCGCCCGACGGGTGGCTCGCCACCGAAGCGTGGCGTGAGCTCAGCGGACCTCGGCCCCGGCTCCGGGTTCCCGGCTTCCTCGCCCGTCGCGTGGCCGACTGGCGGTTTCGCTTGGGCCTCAGCCACGTGCCGCCCGACGTGTTGCCCTACGTGACCCGGCCCTGGGTGGTGGCGAACGACCGCCTGAAGGACGCCGGCTGGTCTCCCGAGCACACCAACGAGGAGGCCTACGTCATCGTCGACCGGGCCGGCCCATTGCGGTCGCTCAGCCCGCAGGCCCGCCAGGAGCTGTCGTTGGCCGCCGTCGGCGCGGGAGCGCTCGGCCTCGTCGCCGGAGCCGCGCTGCTGCTGCGTCGCCGTCGCAGTAGCAAGGAGCGCTGACGCTCCACCTCGGCCCTCACGGGGCGGCGTCTTTCTCGGCCAAGGTGACGAGCGACATCTGGGCCTCGCCGGCGCGCACGTAGGCGACGCGCACGACATCGTCGGGCTCGTGATAGCGCAACGCCACGATGAGCGACGACATGGTGGTCACCGGCGTGTCGTCGACCTGGGTCACGATGTCACCAGGTTGCATGCCGGCCGCAGACGCGGGTGATCCGTCGGTGACGCGGACCACCCGGGCGCCCTCGCGCCCGACCCGATCGACCTCGTCGGGGGTGAGGTCGCTGCCCTCGACACCCAGCCAGACCGTCGACACCTTCCCGAAGGTCACCATCTCGTCGGCGATGCGCTTGGCCCACTCGATCGGTGTGGCGAAGCGCACGTCGAGGCGCTCCCCGGTGCTCCCGGCCTCCGCGCCGCCGTTCGCCGAGTCGTCGAGCCCTCGGCGGGTCACGATGCCGACGACCGCGCCCGCGTTGTCGATCAACGGGGCACCGGTCGCGTCCGACGACACCCGCACGTTGGCTCGGATCATGCCGTGGAGCGGCGGCTCGAGTGGCTCTTCGACCTTCTCGCCGAGCCCGCTGACCAGCCCGACGCCCACCGACGAGGCACTCGGCTGGCGCCCGTCGGTCGAGATCACCACGGTGCGTTCTCCCAGCTGCAGTTGATCGGCCCGGCCGATGGTGGCGGCCGGCAGGTCGACGCGCTCGACCTTGACGACGGCGACGTCCTCGTTGTGGTCGATGCCGATGATCGAGCCCTCGACGGTCTGGTCGTCGTGGAAGGTCACCGTGAGGTTGTCGGCTCCGTCGACCGCGTCGGCCGACGTGAGCAGCACGCCGTCGGTGCGGATGACCACGGCCGTGCCGCTGCGAGCTCCGGCTGGGCCGGTGGAGTCGACCCGCGCCACCGCTGGGAGGACCTGCTCCGCGATGGCCAGGTCGGAGGCATCGGGGTCCTTCGGCACCGAGATCTGCACCTGCTCGACGGCCGTGACCGGCTCCTCGTCGTCGAGCGCCCCGGTGCCTGCGAGGACGGCGAACATGGCTCCGGCGCCGACCAGGCAGGCCAGCCCGGCCACGCCCCAAACGCGGCGCGACGACAACGGGCGGTTGACGATCGTGATGGGGTTGACGGCACCGGCCGGGCCCAGTTCGGAGGGATGACGCCACAGCCGATCCTCCGGTGGGAGGGGGGGCTGGAACCCGAACGCGTCGTCGGGCTCGTCGTCATCGGTCATGCGGCGAGGATAGTGACGGGTCTTGCCGCGCTGGTCGCGGCCACGACCTCGCCTCGCAGGGAGCGGCACCAGGACCGCGCCACGCCGGCGCGGGGAATCGAGGTGTGGCGGCAAGCGTCACTAGCATTGGGCCCGTGACGACGCCTCCACACCGCGACGACCGTGCCGACTCGTCGTCGGTGGGGGTGACGGCCCTCGAGCCACCCGAGTCGGGTGACGACTGGCTCGGGCTCACGTCGGCGCCGCTCCCTGCGGGTGCAGCGGTCGAGTGGGCCACCCGCCCCGACTGCGGGGCCGTGGTCTTCTTCAGCGGCAACGTTCGGGACCACGCCGAGGGTCGCACTGGTGTGACGCATCTCGACTACGAGGCCTACGACACCGAGGTCGGTCCGAGGCTGACCGCGATCGCCTCCGAGATGCGTCGTCGTTGGCCCCAGATCGGACGGCTCGCCCTCGTCCATCGATCGGGCGTCGTGGCGCTCGGCGAGTCGGCCGTCATCGTGGTGGTGAGCGCACCTCACCGAGACGAGGCGTTCGCCGCAGCCCGGTTCGGCATCGACACGCTCAAGTCATCGGTGCCCATCTGGAAGCGCGAGGTCTGGGACGGCGGCGAGAGCTGGGGCGTCGACGCCCAGCACATCGCGGAGGTCGACGCGGCCCCGCCCGTCGCGTCCGAGGCCCGGGGTTGACCCGTGGGCAACGCCGCGTTCCTCCTCGTCGCCGTCATCGGCAGCCTCATCGGCTCGGTGCTGCTCTGGCTCCGCCACCGCCGACCCAAGACCTTCATGTCGAGCATCGACGACTTCCAACGTGAGATGAAGGCCCTTGCTCGCGAGCAGGAGCAACCGGCGACCGGCCTGCGGTCTCGGCTGCGCTCGCGAGGGTCGGCCGGGCCAGACCCCGATCCCAGCGAGAGGCGCTGATCCTGGCTCGCGACCTCGCCATCGATCTGGGCACGGCGAACACGCTCGTCTACGCCCGCGGCGACGGCATCGTGCTGAACGAGCCGTCTGTGATCGCGCTCAACAGCCGGACGCAGGACGTGTTGGCCATGGGCCACGAGGCGTGGCAGATGATCGGCCGCACGCCGAGCTACATCGTCGCTGTGCGTCCGCTCCGCAAGGGCGCCATCACCGACTTCGACATCACCCAGCGCATGATCCGGCTGCTGCTGCAGCGGGTGGGTGTCAACCGCTGGAACCGTCCGCGAGTGGTGATCTGCGTGCCGTCGGCCATCACGGCGGTCGAGCGCCGGGCGGTCATCGAGGCGGCCAAGCGGGCCGGCGCCTCCGAGGCCCATCTCATCGAGCAGCCGATGGCCGCCGCCATCGGAGCCGGGCTGCCCATCAACGAACCGCTCGGCAACATGGTGGTCGACATCGGCGGTGGCACCTCCGAGGTCGCGCTCATCTCGCTCGGAGGTGTGGTGGCCCTCGAAGCCATCCGGGTGGGCTCGTTCGACATCGACGCCGCCCTGCAGACCTACATCCGACGCGAGTACGGCATCGCCATCGGCGAGCGCACTGCCGAGGAGATCAAGGTCACCATCGGCTCTGCGTGGCCCACCGAGAACGAGTTCGCAGCCGAGGTGCGTGGGCGCGAGTTGATGAGCGGCCTCCCGAAGACCGTGATCCTCACCGCGGGCGAGGTGCGAGAAGCCATCGACGAACCGGTGTCGGCCATGGTCGACACCGTCATCACCTGTCTCGGCCAGGCGCCGCCCGAGCTGGCGCAGGATCTCATCGGGCAGGGCATCCACCTCGTCGGCGGCGGCGGGATGCTGCGCGGGCTCGACCTTCGCCTCGAGCAGGAGACCGAGATTCCTGTGCACCTGGTCGATGCCCCTCTAGAGTGCGTGGTGCTGGGGGCCGGACACTGCATCGAAGCGTTCGATGACCTCAAGGTCATGTTCATGGATGCTCGTATCTAGTTGGATCCAACTGAGGTCGGGATGACGCAACCGGGGGGAAGCGGGGGGACGATGCTCGACGTCAGAGACGTCAGCGTTCGCTTTGGCGGCCTCGTCGCGCTCGACGGCCTGAGCTTCACCATCGAAGAGGGCCAGATCTGCGCCCTGATCGGCCCGAACGGCGCCGGCAAGACCACCTTCTTCAACGTGGTGAGCCGCATCTACCTGCCCACCGAGGGGCAGATCCACTTCTGCGGTGAGGACCTGTTGGCGAGCTCTGCCCACGCCATCGCCGAGCTCGGCATCACCCGCACCTTCCAGAACCTCGCGCTCTTCCCGGGCCTCACGGTGCTCGACAACGTGATGGTGGGCTCGCACTCCTGGAGCCGTGGCGGCCTGGCCACCAGCCCGTTCCTCGTGCCCAACCTCGGGGAAGAGCGCCGCTTGCGCGCCGACGCCATGGAACTGCTCGAGCGGCTCGATCTCGTCCCTCTCGCGAACCGGCCGTGCGCGGGGCTGCCCTACGGCACGCTCAAGCGGGTCGAGCTGGCGCGCGGGCTCGCATCGCGCCCGAAGCTGCTCATGCTCGACGAGCCCGCGAGCGGGCTCACCCACAGCGAGGTCGGCACGCTCGGCACCCTCATCCGCCAGATCCGCGACGACTTCGACCTCACCATCCTGCTCGTCGAGCATCACATGAACATGGTGATGAGCATCTCCGAGAAGGTCGTGGTGATGGAGTTCGGCCGCAAGATCGCCGAGGGCCTGCCCGAAGAAGTGGCCAACGACCCGTTGGTCATCGAGGCCTACCTGGGGACCTCTGCATGACCTCCTTGCTCACCGCCTCGGGCTTGGTGGCCGGCTACGGGCAGGTGCGGGTGCTCCACGGACTCGACTTCCACGTCGACGAGGGCGAGGTCGTCGTCATCCTCGGGGCCAACGGAGCCGGCAAGACCACGACGCTCCGGGCGTTGTCCGGCATGGTGTCGGTGAAGGGCGATGTCACCTTCGACGGTCGGTCGCTGGCCAACCGCAAGCCCGAGGAGATCGTGCGTGCGGGGGTGGCGATGGTGCCACAGGGACGGGGCACGATCGCCGACCTCACCGTCGACGAGAACCTGCGGGTGGGCGCCTACGTGCGCAACGACAGCGAGATCGGCGCCGACATCGATCGCTGGTACGAGACGTTCCCCCGGTTGGCCGAGCGCCGCGAGCAGGCGGCAGGGAGCATGAGCGGTGGCGAGCAGCAGATGTTGGCCATCGCCCGCGCCCTCATGGCCAAGCCCCGTCTGTTGCTCCTCGACGAGCCCTCGCTCGGTCTCGCGCCGCTCGTGACCCGCGAGCTCTTCGAGCGCCTGGGCCGCATCAACCTCGAGACCGGCACCACCATGTTGGTCGTCGAGCAGAACGCCAACCTCGCCCTCGAGATCGCCTCGCGTGGCTATGTGCTCGAGGCTGGCGCGATCGCCATCAGCGGCACCGCATCCGAGCTCGGTAGCGACGAGTCCGTACGGAAGGCCTACCTGGGGTACTGAATGGACCTCTTTCTCGACCGGGTCGTACTCGGACTGCAGCAGGGCGCGGTGGTCGCCTCGGTGGCGATGGCGCTGGTGCTCATCTACCGCGCCACCGGGCTGGTCAACTTCGCCCAGGGCGAGATGGCGCTGTTCTCGACCTTTCTCACCTGGCAGTTCTTCGACTGGGGGTTGCCCATCGGGGTGGCGATCATCTGCTCGATGGCGGTGTCGTTCATCGGCGGGGCGGTGATCGAGCGCCTGTTCATCCGACCCGTGGGCGATCCGCACGTGAACCCCTTGCCGATCGTGATCGTCACCATCGGACTGTTGCTCGCCCTCAACGCGCTGGCGGGCTGGATCTGGGGCACCGACGGCCGCACGTTCCCGAAGATCTTCGGCACCGACGTGGTCGACATCGGGCCGGTGACCATCAGCTACCAGGCCATCGGCGTGCTCGCCGTGCTGGCCGTCGAGGTCTTCCTGCTCTTCCTGCTCTTCCAGAAGACCAAGCTCGGCCTGGCGATGCGCTCGGTCACGTCGAACATGGAGTCGAGCCGCCTGGTCGGCATCCGCGTGGGTCGCGTGCTCGGTTTCGGCTGGGGGCTGGCCGCCGCTGTCGGCGCGCTGGCCGGTGCCCTCTACGCGTCCGAGCTCGCCACGCTCGACACCAACATCATGTTGCAGCTGCTCATCTACTCGTTCGCCGCCGCCACGCTCGGCGGGTTCGACAGCCCGGTGGGCGCCGTGGTCGGCGGCCTGATCGTCGGCGTGGTCACCGTGTTGGCCGGCGGCTACATCAGCTGGATCGGTGAGGACCTCAAGCTCGGGGCCGCCTTCGTGCTCATCCTCGGTGTGCTCCTCGTGCGGCCCCAGGGTCTCTTCGGCAAGAAGCAGGTGAAGCGCGTATGAACCGCGATCCCAAACGCCTGGCCATCAAGGCTGTCGTCACGGTCGTTCTCGGCGCCGTGCTGCTCTACCTGCCGCAGTACTTCCCCTCGTTCCAGGTCAACCGCTTCAACATCATCCTCACGTTCGCCATCGCCGCCCTGGGCCTCAACCTGCTCACCGGGTTCAACGGCCAGATCTCGATCGGCCACGGCGCCTTCTTCGGGGTCGGTGCCTACACCACGGTCATCCTGGTCAGCGACCACGGGTGGCCGCACTTCGCCACGCTGGCCGCAGCGGCAGCCATCGCCTTCGTGCTGGGTGTGCTCATCGGCTTGCCGGCGCTGCGCATCGAGGGCCTCTACCTCGCCCTCGTCACGCTGGCGCTCGCCACCGTGTTCCCCCAGGTCGTCCAGCGGTTCAGCGACGTCACGGGCGGCTCGCAGGGCAAGCGCATCCCCCGCACCGACGACTTCCGAGCGCCCGACTGGACCGGCCTGGCCGACGACCAGTGGAAGTACTACGTGCTGCTGGCGTTCGCGGTGGTGTCCTTCGTGCTGGTGCGCAACCTCATCCGCAGTCGAGCGGGTCGGGCCATCATCGCCATCCGCGACAACGAGACCGCGGCCGAGACCCTCGGTGTGAACGTGTCGGCCTACAAGGTGGTCGTCTTCGGTCTCAGCGCCATGCTGGCCGGGGTGGCCGGTGCGCTGTCGGCGTTCAACAACCCGTTCGTGAGCGCCGAGCAGTACAACATCAACCTGTCGATCACGCTCCTCGTCGCCGTCGTCGTCGGTGGCGCAGCCACCATCTTCGGGCCGGCGCTCGGCGCCTTCCTCGTCGTCTTCCTGCCGGTCTGGCTCGAGGACTTCGGAGCCGCACCCGAGCTCTCGCCCGGTCGTGTTCGGCGGTTCGCTGATCGCCCTGATGATCGTTGCGCCAGGTGGGAGCGCTCGGGCTTGGCCCGCCAGGTCGCCGCCTGGGTCAAGCAGCGCATGAGATCGTCGGGCTCGCCATCGGCGCCCGCCGACCCGCCGGAACAGCTAGCGTCGTCGCCGTAGGGCCCGGGGGAGAAGGGGCCTCCGGGTTCTCGCTGGACGACGAGACCCCTCTACGACAGGAGACCATCCATGCGCAGTGCAACTCGCTGGAAGAGTGCTGTCGCCATCGCGGTCGCCGCTGCGCTGACGCTCGGTGCGGCAGCGTGCGGCGAGAGCCGCGACGACGACGATTCATCGAGCGGCGGCGGATCCGACACCACCGTCGCAGGCGGTGGCGAGTCGGCGTTCACCATCGACACCGACCAATGCGCCTCGTACGAGCCCGACACGGGCGTCACCGAGGACTCGATCAAGATCGGCTCGAGCTTCCCGCAGTCGGGCACCTTCGCCGCCTTCGCCAAGATCTCGGTCGGCTACCAGGCCTACTTCAACTACATCAACGCCAACGATGGCGTCGACGGCCGCCAGATCGAGCTCGTCACCAAGAACGACGAGTACCTGCCCGCAGAAGACCCGCACCAACGCTCAGGAGCTGGTCGAGAGCGAAAACGTGTTCGGCCTGTTCAACGTGGTGGGCACGCCCAACAACCTGGCGATCCGCGACGACCTGGCCGACGCCTGCGTGCCGAACCTGTTCGTCGCCACCGGCTCGCAGCTCTGGGGCGAGACCGACGCCTATCCGTGGCTGATCGGCTCGATCCCGTCCTACGCGACCGAGGCGGCGATCTTCGCCGACTGGCTCAAGGAGAACAAGCCGCAGGCCAAGGTGGCCATCCTCAAGCAGAACGACGACTTCGGTGAGGGCTACGAGACGGCCTTCCGGGCCGCCATCGAGGGCAGCGAGATCACCATCGTCGACGTGCAGAGCTACAACCCGACCGATCCCGACGTGAAGTCGCAGATCACCACGATGGCCGCCTCGGGTGCCGACACCGCGCTGCTCGCCGCCACGGCGCTGAAGTGCCCGCAGGCACTGAACGCGGTGAAGGAAGCCGGCTGGACGGCGACCACCTACATCTCGGCGACGTGCACGTCGTCGACCATCGTGGCGCTGGCCCCCGATGCCAACAACGGCGTGCTGAGCTCGATCTACCTCAAGGATCCGTCCGACCCGCAGTGGGACAACGATCCGGCGATGCAGGAGTTCCAGACGCTCGGCGCGCAGTACGGCATCAGCGGTGACGACCTCAACAACGGCATCGTGGGCTACGGCTGGACGATGGGTGCGCTGCTGGTCGAGACGCTCAAGCAGTCGTCCGAGATGACCCGGGTCGCGGTGATGGAGAAGGCCTACACCCTCAGCGATCTCGAGGTCGGCCTGCTGCTGCCGGGCATCACCATCAACACCAACGGGGCCGAGGATCCGTTCCCGATCGAGCAGATGCAGATCGGTCAGTACAACGGCTCGTTCTGGGAGCTCCAGGGCGAGGTGGTGAGCTTCGAGGGCCAGTCGGGCGACTACGCCGGCTGACGTCTCTCATCCAGCGATCACTGTGGCCGGCCTTCGGGCCGGCCACAGCTCGTTTTGGCTGGTCGTTTCTCCGGCGGCGGTCGATTCTCGGGACTACAACAGCACCATGAGCTACGACTGCATTCACGTCGAGCGTGACGGTCCCTTCGTCACCATCACCATGGACCTCCCGAAACGGCGCAACGCCCTCTCGCTCGCCCACCTCGAGGAGCTGCTCGACGCGTTCCGTGCGGTCGGCGAGAGCGACGCCCGCGGGGTGGTGCTGGCGGCCAACGGGCCGGTGTTCTCGGCCGGGCACGACTTCGCCGACATGGCCGGCGCCGATCTCTTCGCCATGCGACGCCTGCTGAGCACGTGCACCGAGTTGATGACGACCATGCAGTCGATCCCCCAGGTGGTGGTGGCTCGAGTTCACGCGTTGGCCACCGCCGCCGGGTGCCAGCTGGTGGCTACCGCCGACCTGGCCGTGGCCGCCGACACGGCCGGGTTCGCCGCGCCGGGCGGCAAGGGCGGTTGGTTCTGCACCACGCCGATGGTGGCGATCGGCCGCAACGTCTCACGCAAGCGAGCGCTCGAGCTGGCCCTCACCGGCGACGTCATCGATGCGGCGACCGCGCTCGAGTGGGGTCTGGTCAATCGCGTGGTGCCGATCGAGCAGCTCGACGACGCCACCAGCGAGCTGCTCGAGCGGGCCACGCGGGGCAGCACGTCGTCGAAGGCGCTCGGCAAGCAGGCCTTCTACACCCAGATCGGTCTCGATCAACCCGAGGCCTACGCCTTCGCCGTGGAGGTCATGGCCGCAGCCAGCCAGACGCCCGACGCGCGCGAAGGGGTGGCCGCCTTCCTCGACAAACGCCCGCCCAACTTCTCCTGACCCCACCCTCCCCGAAATCGGTGCGTGAAACACCCCCTACGGTGGTTTCACGCACCGATTTCGGTGGGTTGGGCTGGCGAGCGGGCTACGGGGCCAGGAGATCTTCGGCGGCCTGGCGCACCTGCCAGTCGCGGTCGTCCGTCGCCCGAGCGAGGGCGGCGTCGACTTCGGGTCCCTCGAACGCGGCGAGGGCGAGCACGGCGCGGCGCCGCACCGTTGCTTTGTCGCGGGTGGCCGACAGGATGGCCGGCAGCCCGGCGGCGTCGCCGAGCGAGCCGAGCGCAGCCACCGCGGCCTCCCGCACGAGAGCGTCGTCGTGGTCGACGGTGAGGTCGACCAGTCGGCTCACGATGTCGGCGTCGACGGCGCGCTCGCCGGCGGCCCAGGCCGCCATCTCGATGACCGTCGCATCGTCGTCGGCGAGCAGGACCAAGAGCCCCGAGCGCAGGGCAGCGGTGGCGGGCGGGTCGGCGGGCCACCGGCCGGCGAGCTCGGCGGCGTCACGACGCACGGCCGGGTCGGGATCGGTGCTGGCGCCCACCCACTCGGCGATCCGAAGGTCGCCCGCTCGTTGCAGGGCGCGCAGCGCGATCGTGCGCACCCGCGGGTCGGAGTGGGCGAGGTGTTGGCGGGCCAGGTCGGTGTCGCCGCGATGTCCCGCGAGCGCGACGCGGCGGCCGACGTCGTCATGCTCGGGCTGCGGTGAGTCGGTCAGTTGACAGCACCTGAGACGAGCACCCACGCCACCACGACGAGGAGCAGGACGAGCAGCGCGGTGGCCAACCCGAGCAGCGTGCCCATCGCCACCAACCCGACCGCCGCCCCGATGCGGCTGCGCCATCCGGCGCGGGCCTGCGGGCCGGGCACGACCGGGTAGTCGGTTGGCCCCACGCGGTGGGAGTCAGGCGGTTCCGTGGCAGGCTGTCGGCCGACCATCGCACCTCCCGAGAGCGGTTGATTCAGCATCGTGGACCCGACAGCACCGAGCGTACCGAGTGGTGACGAGGGCGTGGCCGACGACGACCAGCCCACGGGGCCCTCCCGGCGCCTCATCCGCATCTGGGCCACGGTGGCGGTGGTGGTCGGCGTGCTGGTGGCGCTCACGGTGGCCGCCGCGTTGATCAAGGTGCCCTACATCCTGCTATCGCCCGGGTCGGCGCGCGCCACCGAGCCGCTGATCATGGTGGAGGGAGCGCCGACGTTCCCGCACGAGGGCGCGGTGGAGTTCACCACGGTGTCGTTGCGGAAGGCGTCCGCTCTCGAGGCCGTCATGGGTTGGCTCGACCCCACGGTCGAGGTGGTGGAAGAGGAGCTGGTGCTCGGCGGACGCACACCCGACGAGAACCGGGAAGCGAACCTCCAGGAGATGCTCGACTCGAAGGAGGTGGCCACCGCCGTGGCGCTCGAGGAGCTCGGCTACGACGTGGTGGATGGCACGGGAGCGGTGGTGAACGGCGTGGTCGAGGGCAGCCCGGCCGAGGCCATCTTGGAGACGGGTGACGTGATCGTCGAAGCCGAAGGCCAACCCATCGAGCTGTCGAGCGATCTTGGCGCGATCACCCGGGCCATGGCGCCGGGCGAGGTGCTCGACCTGCGGGTCGAGCCTGCCGATGGTGCGGCCGCCGAAGCCCTCAGCGCTCCGTTGGCGGCCAGCCCGGACGACCCTTCACGGGGTTTGCTCGGCGTCACCACCTCGACTCGCGACCTCAGCTTCGACTTCCCGTTCGAGGTGACCATCGACTCGGGCTCGGTCGGCGGCCCGTCGGCGGGGTTGGCCTTCACGCTCGGCATCATCGACACCCTCACGCCCGAGAGCCTCACCGGCGGGCAGGTCGTGGCCACGACGGGCACCATCGACCCGAACGGTTTCGTCGGTCCGGTGGGTGGGGTCGAGCAGAAGACGGTCGCCGTGCGGCGGTCGGGGGCCGACCTCTTCCTCGTGCCGAGCAGCGAGCTCGAACTGGCTCGCAAGTTCGCGGGCGACATGCGGGTCGAGCCGGTCGACACCATCGACGACGCCCTCGCGGTGCTCAGCACGCTCGGTGGTGGGTCCGATGTGCTCGCGCAGGCCTCACCGAACACCACGGGCGGCTGACCTACCATCGCATCGTGGCTTCCGACGCGACTGGTCCGATCGATCCCGACGCAATCCTTCGCAAGCCCTTCACCTCCGTCAAGCGTGGCTACGACCCGCTCGAGGTGCAGACGTTTCTGATGGCCCTCGCCGGAGAGCTGCGCGGCGCTCGCGAACGCGAGCGTGAGCTCGAACATGCGGTGGCCGACGCCGAGCGCAAGTTGCACGAGGTCAGCGAGCCTTCGCCCAGCCGGCTGACCGCCATGCTCGGCGAAGAGACCGCGCGGGTGCTCGACGCGGCCAACGCGGCGGCCGCCGAGATTCGGGCCAAGGCCGAGGAATCGGCCGCCGAGCTGCTCCGCGAGGCCCATGACGACGTGACCCGGCTGCGGGCCGAGGCCGATGCCTTCGTCGAGACCCGTCAGCGTGAGGCCACCGAGGCCGCCGACGCGATCCGCCGCCAGGTCGACGGGCTGCTCGACCAGGCCAGGCGTGACGCCGACACCGAGGTGGAGGCGGGCCGCCAGCGCGGGCGCGACATGGTGGCCGAGGCTCAGCAGGTGCGCGAGCGGATGCTGCGCGACCTGGCCCGGCGCCGCAAGCTGCTCCGCCAGCAGATCGAGCAGCTCCAGGCCGGACGCACCCGACTGCTCGAGGCCTACGAGGTGGTGCGGGGTCATCTCGACCAGGTCACCGACGAGTTGGCGGTGTCGCTGCCCGAAGCCAAGTTGGCCGCCGAGGCGGCAGGCCTGCGGGTGGGCGACGACACCGGCGACGAGGCGATCGATCGTGAGCTGGCCGAGCTGGCGGCGGAAGTCGAAGCCGAGCTCGACACCGACTCGACGGCCATCGACGCCGACGTGAGCGACGTCGATGGTCGAGGTCGCCGGCGAGACCGGGCTCGACGCAGACGGCGAGCCCGAGCAGCCGGTGGTGGCTGCGGACGTGCCCGAGCTCCACGAGGGTGACGACGTCGACGAGGGGCCGAAGGCGCCCAACCCCACCGAGGGGCGCAAGTCGTCGGCCGTGAAGATCATCCGCTCGGCGGACGAGCCCGCAACCGACGACGCCGGCGCGAGCGCCGAGTCGCCCAACGGCGACCGAGGCCGACCCACCGGCCAAGGGTCGGGGTGCAAGGGGCTCGAAAGCCAAGGTGGCCGGGCTGTTCGCCCGTATCAAAGAGGATGCCGCCGAGGACACCGAGCCGCCTGCGGTGATGAGCGGTGTGGTGCCAGACGCCGACGCCCCGGCTGGCGAGAGCGGCGCGACGGAGCCCGGCCGCGGGCCGGCGACGGTGGTCGACCGGCGCGACGAGGCCACCGCCGACCTCGAGCGCAAGCTCGCCCGTCGGGTGAAACGTGAGCTCTCGGAAGAGCAGAACGAGGTGCTCGACGTGGTGCGGCGGTCGAAGCGACCCGACGCCGACGACGTGCTGCCCGGGCTCGATGAGCATCGCAAGCGCTATGCCGACGCGGCGCGTCCCCTGCTCGTCGAGTCGGTCGCGGCCGGGGCGCAGTTCGTCGAGTCGTCGGTGACCGACGAGGTGTCCACCGACGAAGCCGGAGCGCTGGCGTCGTCGCTGGCCACCGAGATCGTCAAACCCTTCCGGGAGCGGCTCACCCGTTGTTTCGCCGAGTCGGCCGACGAGCCCGACGAGCTCGCCGATCGGTTGCGGTCCTGCTACCGGGAGTGGAAGACCCAGCGCATCGACCAGCCCTCCTCCCACGCAGTGCTCGGCGCCTTCAACCGGGGCGTGCTGGCCGGCCTCGACGACGGCACCAAGGTGCACTGGGTGGTCGAAGACGGCGACACCCCGTCGCCCGACTGCGCCGACAACGCGCTGGCCGGCAACGTGGTGAAGGGCGAGGCGTTCCCCACCGGCCAGATCGCCCCGCCGATCCATCCGAGCTGCCGCTGCCTGGTCGTCCCCGCCCGGACCTGACGGCCCGACGCGTGTCGACGAACGCAGGGGGTGGGCGCGGCCGCGGGCCAGCGGTTGTCCCGTAGGCTGACGCCATCATGCGAGCCCCCGATGACATGCCCCAGAGCCGGAGGCGGCAGCGAGGCCCTCGGGTCGCCGGCCGCGGCCGCATCCTCCTCCTGGTTGCCGCCGCCATCCTCTTCGTCCTGTTCACCTCCCTGCGAGGACTCGCAGGCTTCTACACAGACTTCCTGTGGTTCGACAGCCTCGATCTGGGGCAGGTCTGGACCGAGATCGTCGGCGCCAAGTTGTTCCTGGGTGTCACCTTCACGGCCATCTTCTTCGTGATCCTCTTCGCCAACCTCACGATTGCCGATCGCATCGCGCCCAAGTTCCGACCCACCGGGCCCGAGGACGAGTTGCTCAACCGCTATCACCAGGTGGTCGATCGGCGGGCCGGCCTGTTGCGGGCCGGCATCTCCCTGTTGTTCGGCCTCATCGCCGGTGTGGGCGTGTCCGCCCAGTGGAACCAGTGGATCCTCTTCCGCAACGGCGGCGACTTCGGGATCAACGACCAGACCTTCGACACCGACATCGGGTTCTACGTCTTCAAGCTGCCGTTCATCACCGCAGTGATCGACTGGCTGTTCGCGTCGCTCATCATCATCCTGCTCATCACCATGGTGGCCCACTACCTCAACGGCGGCATCCGGCTGCAGGCGCCGTTCCAGCGGGTCACACCCCAGGTCAAGGCTCACCTGTCAGTGCTGCTGGCGCTGCTCGCCTTCGTGAAGGCCATCGACTACTGGTTCGGTCGTTACGAGCTCACCTACTCGACGCGTGGGGCGGTCGACGGCGCCACCTACACCGAGGTGCAGGCGCAGCTTCCGGCCACGTATCTGTTGCTCTTGATCTCCCTGCTGTCGTGCGGCCTGTTCATCGTCAACATCTGGCGCCGGGGATGGGTGCTGCCCGTCGTCGCCGTCGGGCTCTGGGGATTCGTGGCGCTCGTCGCCGGTGCGGCCTATCCCACGTTCATCCAGCGGGTGGTGGTCGATCCGCAGGAGTCTGATCGTGAGGCCGCCTACATCGAGCACAACATCACGGCGACGCGCCAGGCGCTGTCGCTCGACGAGGTGGAGACGCAACCCTTCCCGTATTCGGACGACAAGGAAGTCGGGCAGGCTGCGGCCGAGCAGAACCTCGACACCATCCGCAACATCCGGCTGCTCGACCCCAACGTGGTGTTGCCCACCTACCAGAACCTGCAGAAGCAGCTCGGCTTCTACCGATTCAACGATCTCGACGTCGACCGCTATCCGATCAAGGGTGACGACGGCACCTTCCAGACCACACAGGTCATCTTGGCCAACCGCGACCTCAACGTCGACGAGGTGCCCCAACAGTCGTGGGAGGGTCGCCACATCGCGTACACCCATGGCTATGGGCTGGCGCTGTCGGCGGCGAACGGCACCACCGAGACCGGCCGGCCCGACTTCATCGTGCGCGACGTGCCCACGGAGGTCGACTCGGAGGAGATCGACCTGCCGATCGACACCCCGCAGATCTACTTCGGCGAGGGCATGCCCGGCTACAGCATCGTGGGCACGACCCGGGACGAGGTCGACTATCTCGACGAGGCCGGCAACCCGGTCGAGAACCCCTACGACGGCGAGGGTGGTGTGGCGCTCGACTCACCGATCCGTCGGGCCGCGTTCTTCCTGCGCTTCAACTTCGAGTGGAACCTGGTGCTCTCCGACTTCGTCACCGGTGATTCGAAGGTGATGTACAACCGCGATGTCCGTGACCGGGTCGAAGAGGTGGCGCCGTTCATGCGCTTCGACGCCGATCCCTATCCGGTCGTGGTCGGCGGTCGCATCTACTACGTCATCGACGGCTACACGACCACCGATCGCTACCCCAACGCGCAGCGGGCCGACGCCACCGGCCTTCCCGAGGGCAGCGGGCTCGACGGTCACCGCTTCAACTACATCCGCAACTCCACCAAGGCGGTGGTCGACGCCTACAACGGCGACGTCACCCTCTACGTGGTCGACCCCGACGACCCGATCGTCAACGCATACAGCCAGGCCTTCCCGGAGCTGTTCGCGCCGCTCGACCAGATGCCGTCGGAGATGCAGGACCACTTCCGCTATCCCGAAGACCTGTTCCGCGTGCAGACCAACATGTGGGCCCGCTACCACATCACCGAGCCGCTGAGCTTCTACGACCGCACCAACGGCTGGGCGGTGGCGCAGGACCCCGGCACCAACGTCGCCACGGGCACACCCGCCCAGAACCAGACGATCATCACCACGCCCACGGGCCAGATCTCGCGCCAGCTCGCTCCCCGCATCGACCCCTACTACCTGCTCATGAAGCTGCCCGACGAAGAGCGCGAGAGCTTCTTGATGCTGAGACCGTTCGTGCCCTATGCGGCCGACGACAGCCAACGCCAGCTCACCGCGTTCATGGTGGCGAAGAGCGAGCCCGATCAGTACGGCAAGCTCATCGTCTACGAGATGCCGAGCGGCCAGCTGCCTGACGGTCCGGCCGTCGTGAACGCCACGATCCAAGCCAACGAGTTGGTGGCCCGGCAGATCTCGTTGCTCAACCGCGAGGGCTCCACGGTGAGCTATGGCGATCTGCTGCTGGTGCCGATCGAGAACACGATCCTGTACGTGCGGCCGCTCTACGTCTCGTCCGAGGGCAGCACCGAGGTGCAGGAGCTGAAGAACGTCATCGTGGTGTTCGGGTCTGAGGTGGTGATGCGGCCGACCCTCCGCCAGGCCCTCGAGGTGCTGCTGGGCGTGCAGGCCGACACCTTCGAGAACCAGGTTGGCATCGCGGTGCCCACCGATCCCGCCGAGGATCCGACGGAAGGTCTCGACGACCCGACGAACGGGTCGACCACGACGACCACGCCCCCGTCGGGTGAGCCGAGCGACATCGATCAGCTGCTGGCCGACGCCAACCGGCTGATCACCGAGGCCAACGCCGCGCTCACCGCGGGTGGCCCGACGGCGCTCGCCACCTATCAGCAGAAGGTGAACGAGGCCGCCGAGAAGATCGCAGAAGCCGAGCGGGTGCTGTCGAGCACGACGACGACGACGTTGCCCGAAACCGAGGCCTGACCGACTCGCCCGAACCGCTCAGGGTTGGCGGCCGTTCCAGGCCACCAGCTGGTCGATGAGTGGCGCGTCGGCGGGCACGTCGACCGCTGCACCGAAGGGGTCCTCCCATTCGACCTCGGGCGGGAGGGTCTGCTTGAAGGCTGCCCACATGGGTGCGCGGTCGGCGTCGGGCAGCTGAGCGTGGATCGCCGCGTTTGCGACGGCGAGCACACCTTCGTCCCACGCCGGGTGTTGGCCGGTCGCCTGGGCGAGATCCCAGGTGTGGACGGTGACCTCGTTCGTGTAGATGTCGAGGGTCTCGCGGCCGGGGAAGGTGCCCCACGGCAGGTCGGTGGCTCGCTCGAGCAGCGCATCGTCGGCCCAGGCGGCCTCGACGTCGTCGGCACCCGAGCGCCAGGCTTCTGCGAAGCCGTCGTCGGACACGTCGGCGGCGTCGACGGGCCAGGTGGCGAGCTCGGCGCCGCGGCCCGCGCAGGCCACCCGTCGGATCACCATCACCAGGTGCTCGAGCAGCTCGCGGACGTTCATGTCGAGAGGAGTGGGATCGCCGAAGCGGTCGATCGGCGTGGCCTCGATGACAGAGCCGCCGATCGCGGCGGCTCGGGCGAAGACGGCTCGGGGATCGTCGGCCGGCCGTGTGGTCGGGCCGGAGTTCGTGGAGGTGGGTGGCTGGTTCATGGCTTCATCCTTTCTCCTCAAACCGGTCAGGATGTGTCCGGTTCAGGTGAGAAGCTGGCGAGATGCGGGCTGACCGGCTGGTGGCGATCCTCCTCATGTTGCAGCAGCGGGGCCAGGTGACGGCGCCCGAGGTGGCGGCCGAGCTCGAGATCTCTGAGCGCACCGCCCGTCGTGATCTCGATGCGCTCGGCATGGCCGGCCTGCCCGTCTACGCCACTCGGGGCCGGGGCGGCGGCTGGCGCTTGGCCGGCGGGGGTCGCACCGACCTGAGTGGACTCACCGCCGACGAGGCCCGCGCCCTGTTCCTGGTGGCCGGGCCGCGCGCCGGTGCCACGCCCGAGGTGCGGGCCGCCTTGCGCAAGCTGATGCGCGCCTTGCCCGAGCCGCTGCGGGCGCGAGCCGAGGCCGCGTCGAGTGCGATGGTGGTCGACCCCACCGGATGGGACCGGGTGGCCAGCGGTCGTCCGCCCCCGCCGCTGCTCGACGCGGTGCAACGTGCGGTCATCGACGGCGAGCAGTTGCGGCTCGACTATGTGGCGCGCGACGGGTCGTCGACCAGCCGGGTGGTGCATCCGTTGGGCGTGGCGGCCAAGGGGGCCAACTGGTATCTGGTGGCTGGCACCGACGCAGGGATGCGCACGTTTCGGGTCGATCGCATCGAGTCGGTCGAGCCCACGGGCGACGCGGTCGTGCGTCCCGATGGGTTCGATCTCGAGGAGGCGTGGCAGCTCGTGGTCGACAAGGTCGACCGCATGCGCACGCCGCTGGCGGTGCAGGCGGTCGTCGATCCCGAGATCGTCGGCGTGCTGCGGATGGTGTTCGGCACCCGCCTGGGCATCGGTGGTGCAGGTGAGGACGGCCGGGTCGAGGTGGAGGTGCGCGGCCACAGCATCCAGTCGCTGGTGGCGGAGTTGGCCGGCTTCGGTTCGTATGTCGAAGTGGTCGAGCCGGCGGAGCTACGAACGGCTCTTGCGGCGGTGGGTCACGAGCTCGTCGAGCTCTATGGCTGATCGAGCCGTGGTTGCGGCTCGGAAGGCCACCCCGATACGGTGTGCCCCACGCCGCGGGGTGGAGCAGTCTGGTAGCTCGTCGGGCTCATAACCCGAAGGTCGCAGGTTCAAATCCTGCCCCCGCCACCATCGAGAACAGCAGGTCAGAGGCCCTTTCCGAGTCATCGGGGAGGGCCTTTCTGCTGCCCGACTTCTACACTGTCTTCTACACGAGTCGTGTAGAAGGAGTTGGCCCGGTCGGTGTGCTGGCCCGGTTCATGGTTGACGTTGCGGCTCCGGTAGTCGTGTGACAGTTCCGGGCGCGGGTCCGGTACATGTGCGACAGCTGTCCCGGTAGATGTGCGACGCCGGGTCTGGTTGATGTGCGACACGCGATGAGCTGACGGGCTGTGCTTTCTGGTCGACGGAGTCGATCAGGGGGTGTCGTCGTGCTGGTGGAGCTCGGGCTCGTGGAACAGCGGCATGTGGCGGTGTTGGAGGTCCTCGACGGTGTCGCGGTCAGTGAGGTCGCGGCCCGGGCTGGGGTGTCGCGCCAGACGGTGCATCGGTGGTTGACGCGCTATGCGGCTCGGGGGTTGGCGGGGCTGGTGGATCAGTCGAGGGCGCCGGGTTCGTGTCCGCATCAGATGGCGCCGCAGGTCGAGGCTCGGATCGTGGCGATGCGGGTGGAGCATCCGGGGTGGGGGCCGGTGACGATCGGTCATTGGTTGGCCCAGGAGGGGGTGTCGCCGGTGCCGGGTCGGTCGTCGATCTATCGGTGTCTGGTCCGCCACGGGCTGATCACCCCGGAGGCCCGCAAGCGCACGAAGGCGGACTACAAGCGTTGGGAGCGGTCGCGGTCGATGGAGTTGTGGCAGATGGACATCGTCGGCGGGGTGCGCCTCGTTGACGGCTCCGAGGCGAAGGTGGTGACCGGGGTCGATGACCACTCCCGGTTCTGCGTGTCGGCGATGGTCGTGCCCAGAGCGACGGCACGGCCGACGTGTGAGGCGTTGGCGTTGGCGATGCGCCGCCATGGCGTGCCCGAGGCGATCCTCACGGACAACGGCAAGGTGTTCACAGGCCGGTTCGGGCCCGGGACCGGTGAGGTGCTGTTCGATCGGATCTGTCGGGAGAACGGCATTCGGCACCTGCTGACTGCGCCGCGGTCGCCGACCACGACGGGGAAGGTGGAGCGATTCCACCGCACCCTCAAAGACGAGATCGTGCGAGGCGCGGTCTTCGACAGCATCGAGGACGCGCAGGCCCAGATCGACGGGTGGGTCGATCATTACAACCACCAGCGGCCCCACCAGGGCATCGGCATGGTCCCGCCGGCTCGGCGCTTCGCGTTGGCCAAGCCCGTGGCGTCGACGCTCGAGCTGGACAGGGCGGCGCCCGACACGACCGACGTGGTCCCCACGGCGACCCGGCGGGTGAGCGCGAACGGGCAGATCTCGTTCGCGTCGGCGCGTTACATGGTCGCTCGTTGGCTCGCGGGCGAGACCGTCGAGCTGGTCTGCGACGGCGGCGTCGTCGAGATCCACCACCGAGGTGTGCTCGTGGCGACCCATGCCCGTCGCCACGACCCCGGCCGCCAAGCCGCGGCGATCGCCCGCGGCAACAAGCGGCGCGTGGCCAAAGCCGCGACGCCGCGACCGTCGGCATCGGCGGCGTCGGTGACCCGCAAAGTCGACACGTCAGGCAACGTGAGCTTTGCCGGCACCAACTACCGGGTCGGCAACAAGTTCCGCCGCCGCCAAGTCCAGGTCGCCGTCGTCGACGGCACCGTGGAGATCTCCGTCGGCGAAGAGCTCATCCGGGTCCACCCCATCCGCCACGACCGCACCCGCGAACACGGCGCCCTGGCCAACCCCGGCGGCAGACCCAACCGCATCAACGCCGCCTCCTGAACCCCCGACTACCTGTCACACATCAACCGGAACCGATAGGTCGCACGTGTACCGGACCTTGACAGCGCGGCCCGATCGACTGCAGACGCCGTTGGTCGAGGCCTGGCTCGGCGTCCCGTCGGTGGAGGGGGTTCAGGCCATGGGGAACCTGGTGGAGGGCGTACCCGGGGGGTTGCGGGCGCCGGGGGTCGACTCCGGATTGGGCACGCAGACTTCCGCCTCGAGGCCATCGGGGTCGGTGAAGAACAGGCTGAGCACCGGCCCGAAGTCGGTGACGTAGCCGTCCGTCGCCCCATGTTCCATGAGGCGGCGGCGGATCTCGGCGAAGGCGTCGATCGAGGCAGCGCGTACACCGAGGTGGTCGATCCGCCCCCGGCCGAACATCGGTGTCTGCCGGTCGGCCTGGTCGTTGCCGTCGATCTCGAAGATGTTGAGCTCGGTGTGGGGACCGATGTTCAGGAAGGTGAGGCGTACCGGGCCGTCGACCGTGGTGTCCTCGACGACCGCGTCGAACACGGCTCGGTAGAAGCGGACAAGGCGATCGGTATCGCCGGTGAGCATCGCTACGTGGTGGATGCCGTCGACGAGCATGTTGTCATTCTTGCTGCGATGGGCCATCTCGTCTCCTCGATCGGCGGTCGCGGTCAGGTGGTCACCACGGTCCTTCCGGTGCCGTGTCCTGTTTCGATTCGACGGACGGCTTCTGCAGTGTCGCTGAGATCGAGCATGTCGCCGAGAACGGGACGAACCGAGCCGCGCTGCACGAGCTCGGCCACGGCGGCGAGGTCGTCTCTGTTCGGCTTCGAGAACAGCGGCACGAGCCGTTGGCGGGTGAACGGCGACATCGCGGCCGCCGATGCGAAGCGCTGCATGCCGGTGAGCGAGCGCGGCCTCTGCCCACCGACGACCACCAACGTTCCGGTCGGCGTCAGTGCCCGGCGTAGTGTCCGGATCGGCTGACTACCCACCAGGTCGACGATCACGTCGTAGCGGCCATCATGCAAGCCGATGTCATCGGTGGTGTAGTCGACGACATGGTCGGCGCCGATCGATCGGACGAGGTCGGTGTTGCGAGGGCCGGCCACGCCGGTCACCGTCGCTCCGCTGGCCTTGGCGATCTGCACGGCAAAGGTGCCGACGCCGCCGGATGCACCGATCACCGCGACATGCTGTCCGACGTCGACCCGACCGGCATCTCGGATCGCCTGCAGTGCGGCCACACCGGTGGTCGGCATGGCGGCGGCTTCTGCGGCACTGACGTGTTCGGAGCGCACGATCATCCTCGCCACAGGCACCGTGGCGAGCTCGGCGAAGGCCCCGTTCCCGAAGCCGACGATCTCATCGCCGATGTCCACGCCATCGACGTCATCATCGACGGCGACGACGCGACCGGCGATATCCGTGCCGAGCACGGCGTGCTTGGGGCGGCGAATCCCGTAGCCCATCAGTCTGGCGATGTAAGGCCAGCCCCGCATCTCGAGGGCGTCACCGCGGTTCACGCCGGCCGCCTGGACCTCGACCAGCACGCTGCCCTTGGGGAGCGTGGGTCGCTCCACGTCGACGTAGTGGAGGACGTCGGGGGATCCGAACCGGTTTCTGGTGATGGCCTTCATGGTGTGCTCCGTTCGCTGCACGGTCGGGTGTTGCGGGCTGACAGTCGGGACGTTCATGCGATTGCTGCCAGCGGGCGGCTGGCACCGTCGCGCACCTCGGGCGGGGTGCTCTCGACCCGGGTCAGGTGCTCGAGCCGGTGGCCCTTGGTGAGGAGCCACAGGGCGAACCAGACCTCGGCGACGAGCGCTGGGGCCAGGACGATCGGCGATGCCGATCCGTCGTAGCCGGGGATGAGGAAGAAGCTGAAGGTGTCGACCAGGTAGCCGGCGCCGGCTAGTCCGAGCAGGACGCCGAGTGGGCGGGGCATCTGCCTCGATGACAGGGCGAGGTAGCTGATGATCAGGGTGCTCGCACCGAAGAACGCCAGTCCGAGGATGTAGCCGTACTTGTGCGCATCGAGGTACAGCAATGCGAGGGCGTCGGATTGCCCGTCGCCGAGGACGTCGAGGTAGTTGGCATCGTCGACGATTCGGACGGCCTGGAACATGTTGAGCAGGTTGAGACCGATGACCGCGGTCTGGGTGATACGGAAGGCTGCGGCGAGCATCGACAGCGTCTGGTTGAGCGGCTTGAACAACTGGTAGAGCACGATGGCGAGGGCGACATCCGCGATGAACATGACGATGTCGGCCGCCAAACCGGCGCGGAACAGGATGGGCGACTCGATGATGTTCTGTGCGGTTGCCGCAGGATCACCTGGCTCGATGAGCTGGGACCGGACGCCGACCTCGGCGAAGAGGCCGCAGGCGATGATGATCAGGTAGAGCACGCCTGCGGTTCGTGCGGTGGTGGATCGCGAGTCGCGTGGAGCGCTGCCCGTCTCGTCCAGGTGGTGGGTGCGTGTCCGGATGGTCATGACGGTTCTCCTTGGTCGTTGTCGCCGTCCGCATATATCACGCTAGAAAGTAACTTCTAGGTGTGATACTTCTCAGTATGGCGAGGTGTGATGCTTGCTGTCAAGACTCTCGCCAGTAAGATGCTTTCGTGAACGCGAACCGAGAGACGGATGCCATGGACGAGATCGTCGACGAGGTCCGAACGTGGCTTCCGGACAGCGACGTGGCGGGCCTGGCCATCGCCGGGAGGGTGCTGCGGTTGGCCCGCTACTTGGAGGCCCGCCGCGAAGACGAGCTCGAGCCGTTCGGGCTCACGCTCGGCGATTTCGACATGCTCGCCACGATGCGCCGACGGGCCGCAGGCGAATCGATCAAGATCAGGGATCTGCAGCGCTCGCTGATGCTGTCATCGGGCGGGACCACCAAGCGGCTCGATCGCCTGGAGGCCGCTGGGCTCATCGAGCGGCACCCCGATCCCAACGACCGCCGCGGCACGCTCATCGCGCTCTCACCCGAGGGCCTCGATCTGATCAACGAAGTCGTTCCCGTTGTCATTCGCCACGAGGCAGCACTGGTGAGCGACGCGATCGGATCTGAGCGCAACCGAGCAGCGGTCGAGGACGGACTACGACGGATGCTCATCGCTCAGGAAGCGGCCGGGAAATCGTAGGGGCCACCTCCGAATCTTCAACGCCTCTGGCCGTCGGCCGGTCAGCGGCCCTCGCGGCAGGAGGGTGACGCCGACCCAGGCGAACCAACCGATGAGGCCGAGGCCGAACACGAGGCCGACGTCGGACAGCCCGGGCACCACGGTGACCAGGCCAGCGGCCGCGGTGAGCATGCCGAGCTGGTTCAGGCGGCGGGGGAGTGCGCCGGTGCGCAGTGCGGCCACGCTCACCAGCAGCATGCCGAGGACAGATGTTCACGTGCGGCTGGGGCGCTCGACGCCGTGGCCGTGCTCGAGTCGATGCGCACCCGACCGTGGCATCGGTTCTGGGCCGATGCCGTCGCCTTCGAGGCTGCGCATCTCGCCGGGGTCATCGGCCACCGCCAGGTCACCGACGCCTATCTGGTGGCCCTGGCGCGCCACAACCGCGGCCACGTCGCCACCCTCGACAAAGGCCTGGCCGCACTGCACGGTGACGCGGTGCTTCTCCTCCCTCTCGGCTAACGGGAACCGGAAGCCGGGCGGTCATGATTCGAGTCTCGGGCGGCCGCCCCCGGCGGGTGGGCGCGTGAGCGCATGCGGCGGAACGCGAGGTAGGCGGCTGCGGCTGATCCCCCGAGAAGGAGGGCGACCGGGTCGTTCCCGGTGCTTCCGGTTGCGAAGCTGCCGACGACGAGCACGGAGACCGTGATCCACTGCGCAAGTCGTCCCGGCGGACACCGTCTCGGATCGGGCACCAGATCCGGATCGGTGTCGACCAATCGGTCGATCACCGCCCGAGGCCGCGGAGCGACCATCACTTGATCGCCGATGCGCACTGTAGGCACGGTCTCGTTCCCATCGGCCACCGACCGAACGAAGCTGGCGGCGTCGGCGTCTTCCCAGATGTTGTGCCAGGCGACGTCGACCCCCGCTTCGCCCAGCCTGGCTCGCATCGACGAGCAGAACCCACAGCCCGGTCGCCAGTAGACCTCCACCGTCGGAGGCACGCGCTCGACCGTCATGTGTTCGAGAACCCCGTCTGGCGGCGGATGATTCCGACGCGAGGGTCTCGACCAGCGTCAGGGAAACAGGGCTCGGTTCGGCTCGACGTCGACGATGAGGGCGTCGGCGTCGGGTTGCAGCATGAAGCCGGCGGCGACGGCCTTGTCGGCCGACGCTTGGAACTGCTCGAAGTAGGTGTCGGCGTCGCCGTAGAGGGCGACGACGGTGGCCTGATCGAACGGGATGGTCTGACCGAACAACACGCAGATGCCCGAGCTGCCCTCGGCGATCTCGTCGAGGCCGCCGCCGTCGGCGGGCTCGCCGGTGAGCACGGCGACCGGCACGTCGACCAGCGGGTTGCGCACGCCGCCGAGCGCGTTGCCCAGCTCGTCGCGCTGCACCGTCACGTCGCCATCGGTGATCAGCTCGAGGCGCTCACCCGTCGGTGGCGCGTCGCCGCCTGCGGCCCAGCCCACCAGGTGGTGCAACGCGGCGCGGAGCACCTCCTTGTGCGGTCCGGAGTTCACCGAGCCGCAGCCGAGGATGTCGCCGACCATCGGATCCCTGGGCCCGCCGATGACGGCCCGCAGCGTCTCGGAGTCGGCGTGGGCCGTGCCCGCGACCTCCCACGTGCGGATCAGGTCGGTGTCGGGCTGGCGGGCGTGGACATAGCCGAGCAGCGTGAGGTCGGTCTCGGCCTCGACGAGCATGACCGGCACGTCGAGGTCGGTGCGGATGAGCACGCCCCGCTCCAACACCTCGGGGTCGGTCTCGCCTTGGCGGCTCCGCACGAGGGTGCCGTCGACCGAGGGGATCAACGAGCCCCGGCTGTGGACGAGGAAGCCGTCGAAGACCGGGTCGAGCGGGTGCACCGCGTTGATGAGCGTCGAGAGGAACATGGCCGACTGCGACTCGCCCATGGCGATCACCTGTGTGGGCTCGAGGTCGCCCAGCAGCTGCTCGGGTGCCTCGACCACGGCTCGGCCGACCTGGCTGAAGATGTCGAAGGAGTACGCGTCGCCGGGGTGGGTGAGGGTGCCATAGCGGGCGGGGTCGATGTTCTTCAGTCCGCTCGCATCGATGTTGGCCCCGGACTCTTCCGCTTGTCCCTGGTCGACCTCCACCTCGAGCAGGGTGTCGCCGCCCTCGACCCCTTGCGCCTGGGTGCTGACGCCGACATACGCGTGGCCCTCCCGGCCGATGGCGCCCGACAGGTAGCCCCAATCGGGCGCGGCCTCGAGCGCGCTGACGTTGAACCACTCGACCAGCACGGTTCCGCTGAAGTTCGCGGCGTCGGCCGGGCGGCGGACGATCACCCGCGTGCGATAGTCGGCCTCCTCGCCGGGCGTGACCGACCAGAGCCCGTCGTCGGGCGCGTCGATCTCGTCGAAGCTGGTGGCGGTGCCCCCGAGGAAGTACTCCTCCTGGACGTAGCCCTCAGGCAACGAAGCGGCCGGTTGGGGCAGGTTGATCCCCTTGCCGTCAGCCGGAGGGGCGGTGATCTCGGTCGGTGCCAGCCCGTCGAACGCCACCGTCGACGTGGTCGTGGCCTCGCCGGAGCTCCCCGTGTCGTCCGACGACGAACAGGCGGTCACCGCCGTCGCCACCACGACCGCCACTGCCATCCACCGCCACGTCCATCGACCACGATCCACGATTCCCCCCTCGTCATCCCGGGACCGTAGCGCCTCGCCCGCGCTGCCCGTCAGCGGCGCCGGTTCAGCCGATGGGGGGCGGCCGGTCGCCTGCGGTGGATGCGGCCAGATCGCGCACGACCGCGGCGAACTCGCCGCCGGTCACGTAGAGGGCCTGCTCGGTGCGTCGGGTGAAGCGCCACGTGTCGCCGATGCGGCAGTACTCGTCGAGGTAGCGGCCGCCGACATCGCACAGCTCGTGCTTGCCGTTCCACTCGAGGCCGTTGCGATTGAACAGGTGGACGCGACCCGTAGCCGTGTCGGGTCCGGTGAAGCGGATCTCGTGACTGAGCACGGAGTGCAGGCACCACGAGAACACAGCCATGGCGTCGGGCAGCCAGGCACCGACCTCGGCGGGCGTGCCCGCGATACCGCCCGTGTGCGTGTAGTCGATGCGCGCGTCGGCGATGAACAACGCTTCCCACCGAGCCCAGTCGCGGTCGTCGATGGCATAGCCGTAGGCGACGACCAGGTCACGGATGGCGAGCAGGTCGGCCTGGCGCTCTGGCGTGGGGATCCCGCCGTCGTCCGTGGCGCTAGTGGTGGTGTCGGCCATCGAGTCTCCTGGTGTGTTCGGACGGAGTGAATGGAGTGACTAGGTGAATGCCTCGTCGATGGCCGCGAAGGTCTCGAGGTCTTCGACGGCGGCCACGGTCCGGGCGATGTTGGCGATGGTGATGTCGGGCCCGTAGTTCTCGGGTGGGCAGATGAGCCAGCCGATGACCAGCCCCCACAGCGCAGCCCGGCGCATCCGTGCGAACGCGTCGTCGAACGACGGCGGGTCGGGCACGCCGAGCGCGCCGAGGAGATCGAGATACTCGGCCAGGAGGTCGTGTTGATGGGCGCGGCGGGTGTCGGTGTCGAGACCGGTCACGAGGAGGTAGGTGACGTCGTGAGCCCAGCTGCCCCGCACCATGAGCTGCCAGTCGAGCAGCCCACCGGTGTCGCCCGGCAGCAGATAGGTGTTGCCGATGTGGGGGTCGCCGTGCAGCAACGTGGTCGGGTCGTCGGTGTGGCTGGCCTGCACCGCCCAGAGCGGGCCCCACATGTCGGCCACGGAGCGGCCGAGGGGGGCGATCAACTCTGCCTTGAACGGGTGGCGGGCCACCTGGTCCTCGATGAGCTCGAGGCCGATGCTGGTGAACACGTCGGCCATCCCGCCGGTGGTCGGCGTTCCCACCCAGGCCAGGTCGTTGGCGAATCGTGGGCTCTGCCAGTAGGTCGCGTGCAGGGTGGCGAGGTGGCCGATCAGCGAACGGATCTGGGCCAACGAGACCGGGGTGAGCGCCGACGGGAAGCTCGCGGCTCGCACCGTGAGGTCTTCGAGGAGCAGGCCGAAGCGTCCGGTGGCTCGGTCGAAGCTCGTGCCGTAGACGGCCGGTGCCTCGATGGTCAGCTCGGGGCGGACCTCGCCGTAGAAGCGGACCTCGTTCTCGTACATGGCGGCCGGAGCATGCGGCGTGGCCAGCATCGTCTTCACCACCATCTGCTCGGGTAGCCCAGCACCGGCTCCGGGTGCGTAGCTCAGTGCGATGGTCACCCGATCGGCGGTCGAGGCCACCCCGTCGCCACACCGTTTGGTCGACACGATCTCGACGGCGTCGACGACGACACCGGGATGACGCGACGCGAGCACGCCACCGACGACCTCCGGCGTCAGCTCCTCGACCCTGGCCGGGAACGAATCGTTCACGGTGCCATACCGCAAACGTGCTTCCGGGGCTCTGGCGACGGGTCCATCAGTGTGCGCGCTTTCTGGGTGAACGACTGTCTACAGATGAATGGGTGGGGCCTATAGTTCCGGCATGGCTGCGCCGAACGTGCTCTTGATCATGACCGACGAGGAACGCTACCCGCCGCCCTACGAGACCGCCGCAGTGAGAGAATTCCGACGCACGCAGCTGACCGCACAGGAGCGCATCCGGTCGGGTGGGCTCGAGCTCCACCGTCACTACGTCGGCTCCACCGCGTGTGTGCCGAGCCGAGCCACCCTGTTCACCGGTCAGTACCCGTCGCTGCACGGCGTCTCTCAGACCGACGGCGTGGCGAAGGCCAGCGACGACCCTGCGATGAGCTGGCTCGACCCCGACGCAGTGCCCACGCTCGGCGACTGGTTCCGTGCCGGTGGCTACCAGACCCACTATCGCGGCAAGTGGCACATCAGCCATGCCGATCTCCCGACCCCCGGCTCGCACGAGGGGCTGGCGGCCTCCGACGACGACGGTCGTGTGATCGCCGAGGCGGTCGAGGCTTACCGCAACGCCGATCGTCTCGACCCCTTCGGGTTCTCCGGGTGGATCGGCCGGGAGCCCCACGGCGCGGCCAAGTCCGACTGCGGCACCGTCCGCGACGGCATCTTCGCCGAACAGGTCGTCGAGCTCTTCGACGGTCTCACCCGAGCGGCGACCGACGGGCCGTGGCTGGCGGTTGCGTCGTTCGTCAATCCCCACGACATCGCCTTCGCGGGTGGCTTCTACGAGCTCCTGCTCGGCTTCGAGGTGAACGACGACACGGTGCCCGACATCGCCGAGGCACCCTCCCAGGCCGACTCGTTCGCCGGGCGCCCAGCGTGTCAAGAGCAGTTCACGACGATCTGGCCGCAGATGGTCGCACCGCAGCCGACCGACAACGCCTACCGGCGGCTCTACTACTACCTGCACAAGCTGGTCGACCAGGCGGTCGGTCGCATCCTCGACGCGCTGGATGCCTCGGGGATGGCCGATGACACGATCATCGTGTTCACCTCTGATCATGGCGACCTGCTCGGCGCGCACGGTGGGCTACAACAGAAGTGGGCCAACGCCTTCGACGAGGCCACCCGTGTCCCGATGGTCATCAAGGGGCCCGGTGTCTCTCCGGCCCCGGGTGGCATCACGGTGCCCACCAGCCATGTCGACCTCATTCCCACGCTGCTGGGGCTGGCAGGTGTCGATGTCGAACGGGCCGCGGCTGGGGTCGCCGGCAGCCACACCCAGACCCGGCCGCTGCCGGGCCGTGACCTCAGCGCCCTCGTGACGGGCAAGGCGACCGAGGAGTCGGTCGCAACGCCCGTCTACTTCATGACCGAGGACCAGGTCACCCGTGGCCAGCGGCAGACCAACGTGTTGACCGGTGAGCCGTTCGAGTCGCTCGACCCACCGTCGTGCATCGAGTCGGTCGTTGCATCGCTCCCCACCGGCCAGAGCGGCGCCAGCGAGCTGTGGAAGCTCAACCACTACTACGAGCGGCTCGACGACTGGAACGCCGACCATGGCCAGCGCGTCGATCAGGGTCAGGCTCCGCCGGCCGAGCCTGCGTGGGAGCTGCACAACCTCACTGCCGATCCGGAGGAGCGGCACAACGTGAGCGAGTCGGCCTCCGAAGCGCTCTCCCAGATGCGCACGGTGCTCGAGAAGCAGCGTGACCAGAAGCGGCTCCTGCCGGCGATGGGCACCAGCCGAGCTTGAGATCGCCGTTCAGCCGGAGCTTCCGGCAAGACGCTGTGGCTGGCGTCGTGCTGGGGGTCCAGTCGGTGCCGGACGGCCTGGCGACCGGTCTGTTGGCCGGTGTCAACCCGTTGGCGGGTCTCTACGGCTACCTGGTGGGCACCGCGACCGGCGCACTGTTCACCAGCTCGTCGTTCATGGCGGTTCAGGGCACCGGCGCCATGGCCATGGTGCTCGCCGATGTGGGCGCGGTGCACAACGCCGACGACGCGCAGCGCGCTCTGGTGACGCTGTCGGTTCTCACTGGGATCGTCATGTTGATCGCCGGGCTGCTCCGGCTCGGGTCGGTGCTCCGCTTCGTGTCGAACGCCGTGATGGTCGGGTTCATCAACGCGGTCGGGGTGAACATCGTGCTGGGTCAGCTGGCCAACCTCACGGGCTACAGCGCGGAGGGCGCCAACCGGGTCGTCCGGGCTGTCAATACCGTGATCCACCCCGGCCGCCTCGACGGACAGACCCTGTTCATCGGTCTCTCGACGATTGCGATCATCGTGGTGCTCGAGCGGACTCGGCTCGGGGCGCTCGGGTTGGTCGTGGCGGTCATCGTCACCTCCGCGGCCGCCTACCTGGCGGGGTGGGAGGGGGTGGCGACCTTGAGCGATCTGGGCATCGTGCCCGACTCGCTGCCTCGACCCGAGGCGCCCGTGGTGCGGCTGGTGCCCGCCTTGGTCATCCCGGCGGTGTCCCTGGCGTTCGTCGGCCTGGTGCAGGGTGCCGGCATCTCGGCCAACTTCACCAACCCCGACGGGAGCTATCCGGACGCGTCGCGCGACTTCGTTGGTCAGGGCGCCGCCAACGTGGCGTCCGGCTTGTTGCAGGGCATGCCGGTCGGTGGGTCCGTGTCGGCGTCGTCGCTCAACAAGGCGGCGGGCGCTCGCTCCAGGCAGTCGTTGCTCGTAGCGGCGGCGGTGATGGCGGTCGTGATCGTCGTGTTCGGGGAGCTGGTCGGGCAGGTGGCGATGCCGGCATTGGCGGGGCTGCTCATCCTCATCGGCTACCGCACGATCAAGCCGGGTGACCTGCAGTCGGTCTGGCGAACCGGCGTGGTCCAGAAGGCAGTGCTGGCCGTTACGTTCGTGCTCACGATGCTCGTACCGCTCCAGTACGCGGTGCTCGCCGGCGTGGGGCTGTCGGTCGTGCTGCACGTCGTTCGCCAGTCCAACCAGGTCACCGTGCGGCGTCGCGTGCTGGCCGAGGACGGGTCGCCCATCGAGGTCGATCCTCCGGTCGAGCTCGAGGCGCACGAGGTGGTGGTCCTCCAGCCCTACGGCAGTCTGTTCTTCGCGGCCGCGCCCACCTTCGAGGCGGCCCTGCCGGCGGTCGGCGACAACTCGGTCGGTTCGGTCGTCATCCTGCGCCTCCGGGGCCGCAGCGATCTGGGCACCACGTTCATGGACGTGCTGTTCCGCTACGCCCGTTCCCTGAGCGAGCGAGGGAGCAGGCTGGTGATCGTGTCGGCCAACGACCGCATCATCGAACAGCTCGGCGTCACGGGGATCACCGAGTTGATCGGTGTCGACAGCGTGTATCCGGGTGACGAGCGGGTCGGGGCCACGCTGGCGCGTGCGCAACGCGATGCGCAGGCGTGGGTCGAAGCGCGCCGCTGATCGTCCGTCGCCACCCGCAGTCAGGGGCTGGTGGAACCGCGATCGAGTTCGAACGCGTGCGCTGGATGGCGCACGAGCAGCACCACGCTGACCACGGCGACCCAGGCCGGGAGCAGGTAGATGGTGGGAGTGGAGATGGTGACGTTCACCAACTCGACCGCCCCGACGGCGTAGGTGAGCCAGACCAGCCAGCTGGGTAGCGCGCCGGTGGCGCGTCCGAGGCTTGCGGTCGAGAACATCACCAGCATGGCGATGCGCGGCAGGAACACCGACAGCACCACTGCTGCGGCTGCCCGGGTGAGCGACGCGGTGTCGGGGTCGGGCACCTTGTCGCCGACTGCCACCAATGTCGCCGGCGCCGCCAACAATGCCGCGCCGAGGAACAGCAGACCGGCGAGGAGGATGCTGGCACCGAAGAAGACGGTGCCGAACAGCTTCGGCTCGCGGTCGCCGAGCCGGCCGCGCACCACCCCGACGAACCAGAGGAAGGCGATGGTCGAGAAGACGAGGACCTGCAGCCAGATCAGCGACTGGGTGGCGTTCGACCGATCAGCGTAGAAGCGGGCGACCTCCGCGGCGGGGGCATCGATGTCGGGCGCAGCCATGAGGCCGCGCAGTGACAGCGACCATCCGATGGCGCAGACGATGCCGGCGATGGACGCCGCCTCGATGGAGGCAAAGCGACGTCGGCGCTCGTCCGGGCCGAAGATGAGCCCTTCGGTGACGTCGCTCACCGGGCGGTGGTCCGGTGGTCGGTTGGCGCGTTTGGGCCGAGCACGAGCAAACGGGCCAGATCCGCGATCGCGGACTCGATGCCATCGTCTGTCGAGAGGTCGAACGCGCCGCGGAGATGTCTGCCCCAGATCACCGAACCGAGCGCCAGCGCGGCCGCGTTGGCTCCTGCGAATCGGGGCCGCAAGAGATCGGCGGCGGCTCTGGTCGGGGAGGCGTGCTGGGCTTCCCTCACGAGCTGTTGCAGCACGGGGAACTGCCGCCTGACCAAGTTGATGTCGATGTCGTCGACAAGTGTGCGCGCGATGAGACGAGGAGCTGCCGACCGGTGATGGAGCAGGTGGCTCATGGCGTCGAAGTCGAACCCACCGCGTGCCTGAGCGGCCCCGAACAACCCGGAGCTGCCGGCTTCGAGTGCTTCGGCGAGCAGCGCGTCCTTCGACCCGAAGTGGCGGTAGATGAGCCCCTGGTTCACGCCGGCGTGCCGCGCGATGTCGCGCACCGACACCGATGCCGGGCCCTGAGCCGCGAACAGCTCGACCGCTGAGCGCAGCAACGCATCTTGCGCGGTGGCCGGCGGCGGCAACGGAGGGACGGACGCGTTGTGATGGGACAGGTCGCGAGCCGCTAGCCGGGGGGTGGGTGCGGCCGCCAACGCCATCAGTCGATGGGCCGCGGCCCCGGCTTCGCGATCGCGCTGGTGCCGGCCCACGCGGCCGAGCTTGGTGGCAGCCATGAGGAAACCCTCGTAGGTCACCCAGCCGAGGAGAAGGCTCGCTGCCGCGTAGGCGAGCACCCGGGTGCGTCGCCCTGGAGCTCGCCGACCGGTGCCTGCGTGTGCCCGGGTGGCGTCGAGCACCCACGTCGCGCCGAGATCGGCGGGGACGCCTCTCGGCCCGAGGTCGCCCATCGCGCTGCGGATGAGCAGCTGGGTGCAGGCCCGCTGCTCTCGGGCGAGGGCGAGGAGGTTGGTCGCGGGGTCGTCCGTTTCCTGGGCCTGGCTCGCCGCGATCTCGACGCGATCGGCGAGGCGGGCAGTGACGGAGGCGAGCAGTCCATCCTTCGAGCCGTGGTAACGGGCGACCAGGACATGGCTGCGGTCGGCGACGGTCGCCACGTCTCGCAGCGACGTGCCGTCGGGCCCGGTACGGGCGAACAGGTCCCATGCGGCATCGAGGATGGCCTCCTCGCTCTCGGCTCGCTGCCGTTCGCGGATCCCCGAGTCGACGGCCATGGCGCCCACTGTAGACAGTTGGAAATGATGGTCTGCCGGACCGCACCGTTTGGACCAATGCCGTTAACGTAGGCGGTTGGTAACCGAAATTCTGCAGTGGGTAGAACCGCATCGAGAGGAGTGCAGGGGATGGCCGAGAGGCGAGCGACCGAAACGACCCGGGCTGCCATCGCTCAGATGGCCAGCTCCCTGCCGATGCACGACCGCCAGGACTTCGACGATGCGACCCGCGGGTTCGTGGGCCGCTCCGACCAGCGGCAGATCACCACCGCTGACGGACGAATCGTGTGGGACCTCGATGCCTACGACTTCTTGCGGGGTGCCGACGCGCCGGACACTGCGAACCCGAGCCTCTGGCGGCAGGGCCAGCTGCTCATCGAGGACGGGCTGTTCGAGGTCGTCCCCGGCATCTACCAGCTCCGGGGCTACGACCTGTCGGTGATGACGGTGGTCGAAGGCGACACCGGCGTGATCGTCATCGACCCGCTGATCAGCGCGGAGACCGCGGCAGCAGCCTTCGCGCTCTACACCGAGCACCGCGGGCCCCGACCGGTCAAGGCGATGATCTACACACACTCGCATGTCGATCACTTCGGGGGCGTGAAGGGCATCATCACCGAAGAGCAGGTTGCGGCCGGTGAGGTGGAGGTGATCGCGCCCGACGGGTTCATGCATCACGCCGTCGCCGAGAACGTGTTCGCGGGCACCGCCATGCTGCGCCGAGCGGGATACATGTACGGCGCGTCGCTCGAGGTTGGCCCGGCGGGCCAGATCGGCACGGGGCTGGGGCAGACCACCTCGACCGGGACCGTCAGCCTCATCGCGCCGACCATTGACATCACCCGCACGGGCCAGCGCGTCGCCATCGACGGGGTCGAGATCGAGTTCCAGCTCACTCCGGGCACCGAGGCTCCCGCCGAGATGAACTTCTACTTCCCCCAGCACCGGGCGCTCTGCGCGGCGGAGAACACCTCGCACACGCTGCACAACATCCTCACCATTCGCGGCGCTGTCGTGCGCGACGCCCATGCGTGGGCGCACTACCTCACCGAGACCATCGACCTGTGGGGTGACCAGCTCGACGTGGTGTTCGCTTCGCACCACTGGCCGACGTGGGGTCGGGAGCGTGGGGTCGAGTTCCTTGCCATGCAGCGCGACATGTACCTCTACCTGCACGACCAGACCCTGCGCATGCTCAACCAGGGGTATACGGGCGCCGAGATCGCCGAGGTCCTCGAGATGCCACCGGCGCTCGAACAGCAGTGGCACACCCACGGCTACTACGGGTCGGTCAATCACAACGTCAAGGCCGTCTACCAGCGCTACATGGGCTGGTACGACGCCAACCCTGCCAACCTCTGGCCCCACCCGCCGGAAGCAGTCGCCAGCCGCTACGTCGCCGCGATGGGCGGCCGTGACGGCGCCCTCGCCGTTGCCCGCCAGGCCTGGAGTGACGGCGACTACCGCTGGTGTGCCGAGGTCGGCAAGCACCTTGTGTTCGCTGACGACACCGACATCGAGGCCCGTCATCTGCTGGCTGATGCCTTCGAGCAACTCGGCTTCGGCGCCGAGAACGGCACGTGGCGCAACGCCTATCTGGCCGGGGCGACCGAGCTGCGCTCGGGGTCCTTCGGCACACCTGCCTCGACGTCGCCCGACATGGTGTTCGCCTTGAGCGTCTCGCAGGTGTTCGACAGCATCGCCGTGCGAGTCGACGGCCCCATGGCTTGGGACCAACACGTGCTCATCGCCTGGCGGATCCTCGACGAGGACACGACCTACGTCACCGAGCTCAGGAACGGCGCGCTCCACCACCGCACCGTGGGCGCTGCGCCTGGCGCCGTCACCACGTTCACCCTGACGCGGCGTTCGCTGATCGGGCTGGTCACCGGCACGCTCGACATCGCTTCGGCGCTGGGCGACGGCACGGTCACCGTCGATGGCGACCCCGCCGTGTTGGCGCAACTCGTTGCGGTCCTCGCTCCGGTCGACCCGAACTTCGACATCGTCACACCCTGACTGAGTGGCCGACTTGGCTGAACATGGCAGTGGGGTGCCGAAGCCGGTCGGGCGGGTGCGGGCGGCGACGATTCAGGTGCTTCAGCGCGCCACGTGGCGGTCGGGCCTGCAGGTCGCCCTGCTCGTGCTGGCGGTGTGGTTCCTCGTCGACGCGCTCGCAGGGCTCGACTTCGCCACGGTGGTCGAAGAGCTCGGCTCAGCCAGATGGGGTCTCGTCGCGGTCGCCGCGCTGGTGGCGCAGATCCCCCGCGTGACCCAGACCATCTCCACCCTGGGCGCCTCGCCCCGCCCGCTTCCGGCCCGGCCGATCTACGCCCTGCAGCTCGCCCAGGGCTATGTCGGTCTGGCCGTTCCATCCAGTGCGGCACGTGTCGCCATGAACGTCCGGTTCTTCCAGAAGCAGGGATTCAGCCAGGGGGCGGCCCTCGCCATCGGCGCCCTCGACAGCCTGGCCGGGTTCGCGGTCGAAGCCCTGTTGCTCGGCAGCCTCCTGCTGTTCACCCCGCAGAGCCTGCACTTCGATCTCGACGCCCCGGACCTGCCGGGGTGGGGGAGCGTGCTGGCGGCCTTCGCCGTCGTGGCCGTGGTGGTCGTGGTGATCTCGGTGCTCCGACCCAGCCGGCGCCGGCAGGTCCGCACCTGGGTGACCGGCCTGTTCGCCGACGGCCGCAGCGCAGCTCGAGGCTTGCGCAGCCCGCGCCGACTCGCGTTGCTCGTCGGCGGCAACCTGGCCTCGATCCTCACGTTCTCTGCCGCCCTCGGTCTCTTCGCGAGTGCGCTCGGCACCCGCGTTTCCTACGCCGACCTGGTGGTCACGGTGATCAGCACGTCGTTGCTCGCCGGCCTGCTGCCGGTCCCCGGCGGGGTCGGCGTGGTCGAGACCGGTCTCACCATCGGTCTGGTGGCGGCCGGCATGCCCGAGGAACCGGCCTTCGCAGCGGTGATCCTCTACCGTCTGGCCACCTTCTACGTGCCGCCGCTCTGGGGCTACCCGGCGTTTCGCTGGCTGCAGCGCCACGACCACCTCTGAGCTGACCGTCCGTTCGGGCGCCGGGTCATCAGCAGGGAAGGGCTACCTGACCGGGGGCGAGGGTGAATCGGACCATGAAGTCGAGCGTCCCCTGCCAGCCATCGGTGTGGATGTGGAAGTCGCGGTCGTGGAAGTCGGGGATGCCCCCGCTGTAGGCGGCATTGCAGAGCACGAGGTGCAGGTGGGCTTCCTCACCGGGCTCGAGCGTCCACGGCCCGCCGATCATCGCCAGCCCGTCGACCAGTTGCGGCTCGATGTGCAGCGGCTGGGCGCCGACGTTCTTCAGCGTCAAGCCCAGGTCCATGTCGGTGTAGGAGACGAGGAAGGTGTTGCCGTTGCGGATGTTCCACGTGCCACCGACGATCTCGAACACCGGGTCGAGGGCGTCGAGGTGCACCTTCACGTCGGCGGTCCCACCGTCGCTCTCGACGGTCAACGAGAAGACAGTGTCACTTTGCAGCGGATGGCCTAGCTCGAAGGACACGATCTGCGTGCCACCTGGTGTGATCGTCCCCACCTCGGGCTGAACGGGGTTCACGGGCCCATCGCCGTGCGGCACCGTCCAGTGCAGCGGCGCACCACCGCTGTTGCCGATGCGGAACAGCACGCCGTTGGCACCGGGCTCGGCGTAGATGTCGGTGTCGACGACGAGCTGCGGCGCAGCGGGTGCGGGCGCCGCGGGACCGTCGCCGGCGTCAGGCGCGCCGGAGGGCTGCGCGCTGGACGCGCCGTCCGCGATCGGACCCGCGTCCCCGGTCGTGGTGGTCGCGTCGAGGGCTTCCCCGTCGACGTCGGCGGCGCTACCCGGGCGGGTCGAGCCTGAGTGGGCGCCTTGTGGGGATCGGGCCGCCGCTTCGGCTTCCTGCATCGAGGGGGTGCCCGGGCTCGACGAGGGCACCGCAACGACCGCCAGCACCGCTGCCATCAGGAGCACGACGGCGGTCGCCAGAACGGCTGTTCGGCGCCGTGACCTGCGGCTACGGGTGGCGACTCGGGGCATCTCGAGGGTGGTGTCGGCGGTGTTCACGGTGGTCCTCCTTGGGTTCATGGAGGACCTGACCATCGATCGCCCCCGCGCTTACGCACGAACGATGTTCCGTGCGCACTCGGCGCAGTCGCCCGGCTAGGCAAGCAGGCCGACGATGATGGCGAAGACCGCTGTGAGCACTGCCATCGCCGTCATCGTCGAGCCGAGGATCCAGCGCAGCTGACGCCCGAGCTCCTGGTGCATCTCGGCTCGCAGCTCGGCCATCTCGCCCCGCAGGCCGATGGATCCGGCGGCGATCTCGAGGCGTAGCTCGTTGCCGAGCTGGGCCAGGTCTTGCTTGGTGGCGACGTCGGCCCAGCCGACGGGTGGGAGGTAGCTCATGAGCTCAGCGGCGTGCTCTTCGCCCCACTGCTCCTTGATCTTCTCGTACAGCCGGTGACGTCCGGTTTCGGTTGGCATCTTCCTCGTTCCTCGTGATCGGCCGATCGCGGGAGCCGGGGAAGGACGCTCCGATGCGTGCAAGTGTACGTTGCTCGGCCAGCGAGGTCGTCAGCTCGCTCGCCGCCGCTCGATCACCCGCTTCAGGGCTCTCCGCCGAGCGGGTGGGCGGCGAAGAACTCCCAGATGAGTGCGGTCGCGTCGATGGCCATGGTGGTCGGGCCGGTGGTCGCGCTGAGCGCCGCCGACGTGGCCGAGCCCGGCCATGCGTGGCCGCCGTCGGTCACCCGGTAGAGCTGCACGTCGGCGCCGTCGGGACAGGAGAACTCGACGAGGGTCACGTCGTCGGCCACCGCGCTCTCCGTCGACTCGACGTCGCAACCGTTGCGCTCGGCCCACGCCGCGGCGATGTCGGGGATCCGATCGTCGATCGAGCCGGGCAGGATCATGGCGGTCGCCTCCGACTGGGGTCCGAGCTCGCCGAGGGTGCGCTCCGACCCGTCGGCTGCCGGCAGGCCGGCCAGGCCGCTGCCCATGCCGCCGTCGTAGCGGACGAACTCGTCCGCAGTGCCGTGGAAGGTGATGGCGGGCACCGGGCGGGCGAAGTCGCAGCCCGGCACGTCGCGCATGCCGGCGGTGGGCGCGACGGCAGCGACGCGGTGCGAGTACTGGCAGGCCACCGCCGAGGTCATCGCCGCGCCATTCGAGAACCCGGCGACGTAGACGCGGTTGCTGTCGACGCACAGCTGCTCTTCCACCTCATCGAGGATCGTGCCGATGAGGTCGACGTCGTCCGAGCCGATGGCCGCGTTCCAGTGCACAGGCATGCCCTGCCCGTTGGGCGTGACGGTGATGAAGCCGGCGCGATCTCCGTACGCAGCGAGACCGGTGATGGCGGTGTGCAGCTCGGCCCCCGCGGAGTAGCCGTGGAGGTCGATCACCAGGGGAGTCGGCGAGGTGCCGTCGTAGCCGCTGGGGACCTGGCGGAGGTACCACCGGTCGGCACCAGCGGCTTCGAGGTGGATCTGCTCGGCTCCCGGGGCGACGGGGCTCGACAAGGTGCACCCGGCCGACGGGCCTGCGCCGGCCGGGTTCGCGCGATCAGAGGGTGAGGCATCGGTCGCGATGGTGACCGTCGTCGGGTTCTGGGCCGACGCCGCCGGGTCGTCGTCGCTGTCGGCGCAGCCAGCGGCCAGAACGAGCAACGCCGAGAGAGCAACGGCCGGCCAGCGGCCGAGGCGCGGCGCGCCCATGTCGATGGCGGACTGGATGTTCATGACCCTCCTTCGGGCAGCGGCAATCGTCCCAGGCCCCGCCGAGTCGTTCCGAATCGGACCTGGAAGTCTCGGCGCGTGGGGGCCACGCCGCCGACGAAGGGGCAGAATGACCCGATGTCCGAACTCGTGAACGTGAAGAGTTTCGTCCGAGCCGAGACCGACCGGATGTTCGCCAGCTTCGCCCACGATGCTGGTGGCGTGAACCAGTGGCTCCACGGCCGGGCCGGCGAGCCCTCGAGCTCAGCGATCAGGCGCCCGGCTCGCGCCAAGCTTCGAGCGTGATGGGCCACGCCGCACGCGCCGCCGACTCGACCCGATGACCATACCTTGGTGATGATCGTGGATCGCGATCGCTGCATCGATCGCGTCATCCACGATCCCGGCGATCACGAGTTGACCGCCGATGCGTTCGACACGTCGTTCGATCGCAGTGCGGCACGCGTGCTCGTCGACCCGGCCCGGCCGGAAGCGTAGCCGAGGTAGCGGCGCTCCAGGACGGTTTCACCCTGCGGGCCGGGTCGGCCAAGTCCTCGAGCCACCCGACTCGACACGGCCAGTCTCGACGCACTCGTGCCCCGCTGCTCGACCTCGCTCGCGGAGTTGATGGGTTTCGGGAGCGTTCGGTGCCAACGACGACGTCGACCCGGTGATTCATCCTTGCGGTACTGCCGCCCGCCGTGGGGCCGGTTGCCTGAGCACCCGGCCTTCTACCTCACGTCGATCCGGGCTGCTGCGCCCCGACCAGCTCGGGTCGAGGACGTTCCGGTCAACGGGTCTCGTCGATCTCGCTCTACGACGCCGAGGGCTACTTCGGTTGCGAGCTCGATCGGGATGGCTTTCCCGTGGTCGACCGAACAGGCCGCACCAGCGTTCCGGGACTGTGGGCCGCCGGGAACGTGGTTGATCCGCGCGCTCAGGTGATCACCTCGGCGGGGGCAGGCTCCGCGGCAGCGATCGCGATCAACGCGGACTTGATCCAGGCCGATGTCGAGCTCGCACTACGCGTGCGGGCGGAATGACTCGATGCTGTCAGGTGCCCGGTGTCAGCTGGACGTTGCGGCTAGGGATGAGCTCGATCGACACCTGGGTGTCAGCGAGGCCAGCCCCTTCGAGCGCAGCTTGGAGCGTCGCTGTCTCCGGCTCGGGAAGCGGGCCGGTTGCACGTATGAGGACAGCATCCGTTTCGGTGGTGATGTCCGCGATGATCCAGCCAGTGCGGTCGGCCCAGTCGTCGGCTGCCGCGCTGACCTCGGATTGGGTCGTGCGGGTGGCGGAGATGCGAACGGAGGTGGCGGTGAGCGGCATGGCGATGACCACCAACCCCACAATGATGGCGATGCTGGCCCGTCGGCGGTTCACGGGCTTCACCTCGCCGACCGGGCGGTTGGCCAGCCGGGTCACCCGGTAGGCCGCCATCACCGCCAGGCCCGTGGCGAGGATCGCGCTCACGTTGGTGACGAACAGAAGTGCGGCGCCGACGGCCTGTTCGGTTTCGCCCGACTCGAGTGTCAGCCCGACAACGGCGAGCGGCGGGACCAGCGAAATGGCGATGGCCACGCCCGGAAGCGTGTCGGAGATGTCTTCGCGGGCGAGGGCGACCGATCCGACCGCGCCGGTGGCCAACGCGGCGATGAGGTCGATCAGGCGAGGGGTGACCCGTGACGCGACCTGCGTGTTGGTGGCGGCGTTGACAGGCACATCGGTAACGATCCCGATGGCCCAAGCGATGGCGACCACCGCCAAGGCGCCGGTGATGAGGAGCACGACGCAACGCAGGAGGTTGTTGCGATCGGCGAGCACGACCGCCAGCACCGTGCCCAGGATCGGGATCATGAGGGGTGCGACGATCATGGCCCCGATGACGGTGGCCGTGGAATCTCCGATTACGCCTGCGGCGGCGATGACGGCGGAGAGCGGTAGGAGGAGCCAGTAGCGGCTGAGACGACGTGCCCGGTCGGGTCCTTCGAAGAAGAGCTGGGCCCGCATGCGGATGAGGTCGGCTGCGGAGATTTCGGGCACGGGTCCTCCGGTTCAGTAGCGGTGCTTGGTTGGGTGATTCCGGCCGATTGGAGCGCGCGTGTACCGCTCCGCCCGTATCCGACGGTAAACGTAAGGCCTCCGTGGACCGGGCAGGTGCACGCCGACGCAGCACGAGGTCCACGGCCCGTCGGATGCGCGAGGGATCGGGAGTCCGAGGTCTGGGTTGATCTAAGGAGCGCTGCTCAACTGTCGCTGTCGCTGCCGCTGCCCTCGGGTTCACCGAGGTCGACCTCTCCCGCCGCTTCGTCGCGAGCGGCCCACTCGAGGAGCGGGTCGATCGACCAGGGTTGCCGGTCGATGTCGGCGTGTAGATCACCGAGCTCGGCGAAACGCCCCGGCACCGTGCGGATCGTGCAGTCCTCGGGCTCGATGTCGTCGACCTCATCCCACCTGATCGGCGTCGAGACGGGGGCGTTGGGCCGGCCCCGCACCGAGTAGGCGGCGGCCATGGTGTGATCGCGGGCGTTCTGGTTGTAGTCGACGAAGACCTTCGCCGGGTCGCGATCCTTGCGCCACCAGGTGGTGGTGACGTCGTCGGGCGCACGCCGCTCCACCTCTCGGGCGAAAGCCAGTGCGGCGCGGCGAACGTCGCCGAAGCTGTGATCGGGCACGATGCGCACGTAGACGTGCAACCCGTCGCCTCCCGAGGTCTTCGGCCAGCCGGTCACGCCCAGCTCGTCGAGCACTTCGTGCACCACACCCGCCACTCGACGCACCCGCTCGGGCGGGCACACGGGCATGGGGTCGAGGTCGATGCGCCACTCGTCGGGCTGCTCGACGTGCGCCCGGCGGGAGTTCCACGGGTGGAACTCGACCGTCGACATCTGCACAGCCCAGATCACCTGGGCCAACTCGGTGACGCACAGCTCATCGGCATGCTGGCCGTAGCGGGGGAAGTGCACCCGAACCGTCTCGAGCCACGGCGGTGCGCCGGCGGGCACGCGCTTCTGGTGCACCTTCTTCTCGGTGACGCCCTTGGGGAAGCGGTGCAGCATGCACGGCCGCTCGCGCAGCGCGTTGACGATGCCCGGGCCCACGGCCAGGTAGTAGTCGACCAGGTCGAGCTTGGTGGCGCCGATGGCCGGGAAGTAGACGCGGTCGGGATTCGAGATGCGCACGGTCCGCTCGCCGACCTCGACCTCGACGGCCGGAGCTTTCGCCATCCCCCGACGGTAGCGACGGAAGAGCCAACCACGGGGACGCCGGTCGAAGGGCGCCTCAGATGGGTTGTCGGGGGGCTGCGGCGGGCAGACGACCGATGATCGATGTGCCCGACCCGACCGCCGACCGCACCTCGACGACTCCGCCGGCTGCGCCGACGCGATCCCGCATGTTGTCGAGCCCGACCCCGCCGACCACGCCATCGAGATCGAAGCCCTGGCCATCGTCGCTCACCAAGAAGTCGAGATGTGCGTTGTCGGGCTGAACCACGACCTTGACCGTCGCTGTCGCCCCGGCATGCTTCGCTGCGTTCTGGAGGGCTTCGACGCAACAGAAGTAGATGGCCGCCTCGGCATCGGGAGCGAACCGCCCCAGGCCCGCCACCTCGAGCGACACGGGCAACGGGCAGCGGTCTGCGGCAGCAGCCAGCGCGGCCCCGAGCCCGTGCTGGGTGAGCACCGGCGGGTAGACGCCGTGGCCGATATCGCGCAGCTCTTCGTGGGCGGCGTGGACATCCTGGCGGAGCGCGCCGAGCACGGCGGCGGCCTCCTCGGGATCACGGCTGACCAGGTCTTCGGCCAACCGGACGCGGAGACCCATGGCGATGAGACGGGCCTGCACGCCGTCGTGGAGGTCGCGTTCGACCCGTCGGCGCTCGCGATCGGTGGCCGCCACGAGGCGAGCCCGCGAGATTCGCAGTGCCCGGTTCGCCTCGATGGTCTCGGCGAGGGAGGTCTGCAGCCGCGAGCTGTGCTGGAGAGCGGTCACCACGATCATGCCGGCCAGGAACGGAGTGAAGATCACCAGGATGAGTGGCGGTGCCCAGGTGGGGACCTCGTCCTCGAAGCCTGACACGTCCTGGTAGAGACCGAGCACGTGCAACGACGATGACCACCACGAACGACACGACCACGTAGGCACGCAGTCGCCGGCCTGAGACGTAGGGAGCAGCGACCACGGCGGGGAGCAGGGCGGCGAGCATCATCAATGGCCAGGCAAAGGTGGCGATCACCGTGACTGCCAGTGCGATCGCCCAGTTCGCCACGGCCAGCCTCGCCACCGCACCTTCGAGGTCGTCACGGGCCAGCGGCCACAGCCCTGCGAGCATCACCAGCCCGGACAGCGCCACCATCGCGCTCAGTACCAGCAGCCACCCGGTTCGTTCGACGAACGCATACGTGGCAGTCGTCACGGCGATGGCGGTGCACACGGTGGCCACGTCGAACCAGATCAGCTGTCGCAGGCGCGCCCGTTCGTCGCGACGGTCGGAGGCGCTAGTCGACGACATCGTCCCGTCCGGCGAGGAAGAGCAGCACCGCGGCCACTCGCCGGTTCACGTCGGTGGCCTCGGTGAGGCTGAGCTTGGCGAAGATCGCACTGGTGTGCTTCTCGATGGCGTGCTCAGAGATACCGAGCTGGCGGGCGATGGCGGCGTTGCTCCTTCCCGTCGCCAGCTCGGCGAGCACTTCGGTCTCGCGCGCCGACAACGCCGTCAACGGCGAGTCGACGGCGCGCACGCGCCCGCGCACGAGCGCGCCCACCACGTCGTCGTCGATGAACGAGCCGCCAGCGGCGACGGCGCGGATGGCGGCCAACAGCTGGTCGACATCGTCGACGTGGTCCTTCAGCAGGTAGCCGCGGCCCGCGGTGCCGGGCTCGAGCAACTCGAGCGCGTAGGCGGGCTCGACGAACTGCGACAGCACGACGACCCCCACGTCGGGATGGGAGCCCCGCAGCAGCTCCGCGGCGCGGATGCCCTCGTTGCTGTGGTCGGGCGGCATGCGGATGTCGGTGACGACGACGTCGGGCTGGTGGTCGACGACCGCGGCGAGCAACTCGTCGGCGTCGGCACACACGGCCACGACCTCCACCTCGTCGAAGGTCGACAGCAGGCTGGTGATGCCCTCGCGCACCAGCAGGTTGTCCTCGGCCAGCACCAGCCGCAGCGTCACCCCGGTCACCCTAAGGGGGCAGACGATCGACGGGTAGGGCCAACCGGAGGTGGGCAGGGGAGCCAGTGCGGTGTCGGCCCGCAGCGAGAACGCCGATCGTGGACCCATGCTGCGCATGTCTGCCCACCTGACCTTCCGACGGCTCCTCGCCCTCGCGGCGGTGTCCGCGCTCGTGGCTGTGGTCGCGGCGGCCTCGCCGGCCGCCCCCGGATCCGTGGGACCCACGTTCGCGTTGAGTCCCACATCGGGACCGGCGGGCACAGAGGTGGATGTGCGCGGTGAACGGTTCCCGGTCGGTTTCACGGCCCGGTTCCGGCTCGATGACGCCACCGCGGGCGACGTGCTGGCGGAAGGCGTGGCGGTGACCGCGCAGGGCACGCTGGCCACAGACTTCGTCATTCCGGTGGGGACCACACCTGGCGACCACGTCGTGCACGTCTGCATCCGGAGACAGACCGCGGCGGAGACCTGTGACCGAATGCCTCGCGCCCGGTTCCGGGTGACCGCAGCACCACCCCCGCCGACCCAGCCACCCACGACACCGACCACCGCGGGATCGTTCGTGGTGCCGACCACCCAACCCGCGCCCGACCCGACCGTGACACTGTCGACGACGACCAGCACACCTGGAGAGCTCGCCGGGCCGACCACCTCGACCACGACCGGGCCGATCGGTGTCGGTCAGTTCGCGGGACCGACGACCACTCACGGGACGGGCCTCGGCTCCTACGCCGGCGACAGCTCGCTTCCCGATCTGTCGGTCACCGGTTTGGAGATCACCCAGGGCATCCAGAACCGCGACAACGACATGCCACTCGTCGCGGCGCGCACGACGGTGCTGCGGGTCTACGTGCAGACGGACGACGGTGACCTGCCCAACGTGTCGGCGGTTCTGCAGCTGGTGCGTGACGGCGACCACGAGGTCGCCGTGATCGAACCCGACAACGGTCCGATCACCGCGTCGGAGACGACGCCCAGCCGTCTCGATCCCGACGTGTCGCTCAACTTCACGTTGCCTCCCGACGCGATCGGTGCCACGAGCCAGGGCGATCGTCTGATCGCCACCGCGTTCGCGTTCAGCACGCACCCCACCACGCCGGCTCTCTACGAGCCCACCGACGTCAACAACTACGAGGCCGAGGTGTTCGAGTTCCATCCGGTGGGAGACCTCGACGTGCACCTGTTGAACATGCACATGCACGAGCAGCCGCTGCCCACCGCTCCCGACGCCACCCTCGGCACCCAGCCCGAAGACATCTGGGCGCTCGCCGCCACCCTGACCAGCCTCTACCGGTACCACCCGGTGGCCGGGGTCAACGCCGTGCCCGGCCCGATGATCTATCCGCCGCTGCACGGCCTGGCCTTCGACTGGCTGCCCGCCGCGGCCACCGAATGGGACCTGACCCAGGACGGCGTCGAATCGTCGATCCTCGCGGCCGTCGAGGCGGTGTGGGCCGAGACGTCGAGCACCGACCACCTCGAGCAGTACTACGGCATCTACCGGGAGGACCTGCCTCGCGAGTGGGGTGGGTTCTCGAACGGCACGGTGGCCTACGGCTATGTCGACCTGAGCTTCGGCGCCAACGACCCCTGGTACCACCGGGGCGGGTGGCTGATGGCGCACGAGCTCGGGCACTCGATCGGCTTCGCCCACGTGGGCTGCAAGGGCACCGAAGGCAACCCCGGCTCGTACCCGTGGAGCGATCCGTGCCTGCTCGCCCCGGTCGACGCCGACGGCTACTACGGCTGGGACATCCGGCACGATTCGTTCGCGGTGACCGACGGGCCCGCGGTGATCGGCCAGACGCCCGGCATCAATCCCGACTCGGGCTACCCGTACATGGGCTACCAGTCGTCGAAGTGGACCGACCCCTGGCACTACTGCCGAGCCCTCGTGAAGTTCGGTGTGAACTGCACCGCGGTCGCCATCCCGGAGAACGAGGTCGGGCCGACCGACGGGCCCGATCTGGCGGCGTCGAGCGCTCCCTACCAGGAGATCGAAGGGCAGGTCGGGTGGCTGCGGATCGGCGCCATCGTGGCCGAGGCCGACGCGCAACTGCTCGACGCGTCAACGATTGTCGAGCCGCTCCCACATGTGCTCGACGAGATGGCCCGACGCCGGTCGACCGGCCGCCCGACCGGCGTGACCGCGGTGCTCGTCGACGCCAATGGCAACGTGCTCAGCGAGTTGCCCCTCGTGACCACGATGGAAGGCGCTGACCCCACGGGAGGCGGCGACGACAGCGGCGACAGCGACGACAGTGACATCTCACCCGACGAGGTCGAGCCGGCGGTGGCCGGCACCGTCGACTACCTCCGCTGGCTCCCCGGCGCGGCGGCCCTGCAGCTACGCGTCGACGGGCAGGTCGTCGATGAGCGAGCTGTCAGCGCCAACGCACCGAGCATCACCGTGCTGGCCCCCACTGGCGGCACCCTCGCCGGCCCGATCGAGATCGTGTGGGAGGCGGCGGACGCCGACGGCGATCAGTTGGCGTTCGACATCGCCTACAGCCCCGATGGCGGGCGCACCTGGAAAGCACTGGCCCAGCTCGTCGCCGGCCCGCGCTACGTGGTCGACGACCTGGCCGGGCTGGCCGGCGGCGACCAGGCCATCTTCCGGGTCACCGCCCGCGACGGGATCCATGCCACCGCGGCCACGTCGGCACCTGCGGTCCTGCCCGACCAGCCTCCCAGCGTCACGATCCTCAGTCCCGGGGAGGGAGCGACCGTTCCCCTGCACCGGGCGGTCACCTTGCTCGCCAGCACTTGGGACGCCGAGGACGCGGGCGACGGTGTCACGGTGACCTGGTCGTCGGACCGCGACGGCCCACTCGGCACCGGTGATCAGCTCGTGACGCGCACGCTGTCCGCCGGCGACCACGTGGTCACCGCCACCGCGACCGATTCGCAGGGCGGTGTGACCGCGGCGTCGATGTCGATCACCGTCGACCCGGCAACCGCGCTCTCGCGACTCGACGAGGCGGGCTTCTCGGCCGCGCTCGCTGCGCTGTCAAGCGGACCGCGGTCGCAGGACGGGACGGGCGGCAGCGGGGGTCAGCCGTTGGTTTGGGGTGCGGCGGCCGTTGCCGTGCTGGCGGTGCTTGCCGCCGGCGTCGCAGTGCACCGTGGCCGCAAGCGTGAGGTGACCGAACCCGTCGCGTGAGACGGTCGCCGACGTGACACGACGTCGGCAGCCCGGCGCTCAGGGCAGGGGGGTACGCTCGCAGCGCATGGGCTGGGAGCGGCGGTGATGTCGGAGCTGATCACGATCCTGTTCACGGATCTCGTGGGTTCGACAGAGCACGCGTCAAACGTCGGTGATCCTGCCGCCGACGAGATGCGACGCGACCACTTCGCCTCGTTGCGCGAGGCCGTCGTGGCCACGGGCGGCACCGAGGTGAAGACGATCGGCGACGCGCTCGATGGTGTCGTACCCGAGCGCCGCCGACGCCCTCACCGGCGCGGCCACGATGCAACGCGCCGTCGAGCGACACAACCGGCGTCTCGCCGACGGTCAGTCGATCTCGATGAGGGTCGGGGTGAGCGCAGGCGACGCCAGCTTCGAGGACGGCGACTGGTTCGGCACGCCGGTCGTCGAGGCGGCTCGGTTGTGCGCCGCCGCGGGGGGTGGGCAGATCCTGGCGAGCGACCTCGTGCGCGCGCTCGCCGGCACCCGCACCGATCTCGAGTTGCGTTCGTTGGGCGCGTTGGAGCTGAAGGGCCTGCCCGAGCCGCTCGCTGCGTGCGAGGTGGTGTGGGAGATCAGCGACCCCATCACGGCCACGCCGCTGCCTGCGTTCGTCGACACCAACCCGGCGTTCCCCTTCTCGGGGCGCATGGATCAGCTCGAGATCCTGACCACCGCGTGGAAGGAGACCGCCGAGGGGGCCCGCCGCACGGTGCTCGTGTCGGGCGAGCCCGGCATCGGCAAGACCCGGCTGGTCACCGAGGCGGTGCGCGCCGCACACGATCGCGGGTCGATCGTCCTCTGGGGGCGGTGCGACGAGGATCTCGGCGCCCCCTACGGACCGTTCGCCGAGGCGCTCCGTCACTACGTGCTCGTCACCCCGCCCGAGCAGGTTCGGGCCGAGGTCGGCGCGCTCGGTGGCGAGCTCGTGCGCATTCTCCCCGACATCACCAGCCGCATCCCAGGTCTGGCCGAACCGATGGTCGCCGACGCCGAGACCGAGCGCTTCCGTCTGTTCGACGCAGTGGCCGATCTGCTCTCGGAGATCTCGGCTGCCTCACCGGTCGTGCTCGTGCTCGACGACCTGCACTGGGCCGACAAGCCGTCGCTCGTGTTGCTCCGCCATCTGCTGCGCTCGCCGACTCCGATGCGCGTGCTCGTCCTCGGCACCTACCGCGACACCGATCTCGACCGCAGCCATCCGCTCTCCGACGTGCTGGGCGAGCTCCGCCGTCAGCCCGGTGTCGACCGTCTCGACCTCCAGGGCCTCGACCAGGACGAGATCACCGGTTTCATGGCGAACATCGCCGGCCACGAGCTCACCGAGGGCGGCCGCGAGCTCGCCACGGCGCTGCACCTCGAGACCGAGGGCAACCCGTTCTTCGTCGGCGAGGTGCTGCGCCACCTCGCCGAGTCGGGCGCGATCGTCCAGGACGACGACGGTCGCTGGACCACGTCGGGTGCGGTCGCCGACTTCGGGATCCCCGAGGGCGTGCGCGAGGTCGTCGGCCGTCGCCTCTCGCGATTGTCCGAGGCCGTCAACCAGGCCCTTGCCATCGCGGCGGTCATCGGCCCCACGTTCGACCTGGCCACGATCGAGGGTGCCGGTGGCCCGTCGGGTGACGAGCTGTTCGACGCCCTCGACGACGCCACCCAGTTCGGGCTGATCCGCGAAGCTCCCGGTGCGCCGGGGCGCTATGCGTTCGCCCACGCGCTGGTGCGCGCGTCGCTCTACGAGGAGCTCACCACCAACCGACGGGTGCGGATGCACTGGCGCATCGGCGAGGTGCTCGAAGCCCGTTACTCGGCGAAGCTCGACGAGCACCTCGACGAGCTCGCGTTCCACTTCGGCGAGGGCGCGCTGGCCGGCGATGCCGCCAAGGCGGCATCCATCGCGCAGCGCGCCGGCGAGCGGGCACTCGCCGATCTGGCGTTCGAGTCGGCGGCGACACACTTCGAGCGGGCGCTCGGGTCGATGGAGCTGGTCGACGACGCGTCTGCCGAAGATCGCTGCGATCTCCTGCTGGCCTGGGCGGACGCGCTCGACCTGAGCGGCGACGAGCGCAAGCGACAGGCGGCGTTCGATGCCGCCGCCATCGCCCGCGAGAGCGGCGACGTGGCCCGACTGGCGCAGGCGGCGCTGGTGATCGTGGCGCGCGTTCCCGGCAATCAACGTGTGGGCAACGTGGACCTTGAGCTGGTCGCGCTGATGGAGGAGGCCCTCGAAGCGCTCGGGCCGGAACCATCGCCCGATCGGGCCCGTCTGCTGTCGTCGCTCGCGGTCGAGCTGCAGCACAGTGCGGACGACGATCGCCGCACCACCTTGGCGTCCGAGGCGCTCGCCGTGGCTCGCGAGACGGGCGATCCGGTCGCACTCGGCCATGTGCTCCTGCGGGGTTGGGCGATGATCGACGGGTCGCGCCCCTGGCATGTCGAGTTCGGCCGGCTCAACGCCGAGGCCGCCACCTTCGCCGAGGCGACGGGCGATGTCGGGGCGCTTGGATCGTCCGAGCTGTTCGCCATGTCGATGGCCTCGATGGTGGGCGACCAGGTCGCCGCGGATGCACATCTCGCGGCGTTCGCACGCCTTGCCGATCGCAGCCGCCGACGCGACTCCCGCGCCGCCGTCCGGTGGAAGGAGGCCCAGCAGGCGGTGTTCGAGGGACGGCTGGCCGAGGGCGAGCAGCTCACGCTCGAAGGGCTGGCCCTGGCCGAGGACTCGGGAATCGACCCCGACAACGTCAGTGCCACCATCGGTGCGCTCTTCTATTCGATCCGTCAGGGCCAGGGCCGCCTCGACGAGCTCATCCCGGCGATCGAAGATCTGGTCGCCGCGCAGCCGGGCCTCCCCACCTGGCGACTGGCGCTCGCCGGCGCCTACTACGAGTGCGACCGGTTCGACGAAGCCCGCGAGCACTACGACTGGCTCGTCGCCGACGACTGCGCCGCCCTGCGCCGGGACGTCATGTATCCCGTGAACCTCTGCGGCCTCGCCCGCATGACCCTCTACCTCGAGCCTCCCCGTGATGTGGTGCAGTTCCTCTACGACGCGCTGCTCCCGTTCGCCGGCATCTTCAACTGGACCGGCGGCACGATCGGCGAGGGGAACGACACCGGGCTCGCCACCGCAGCCGAGGTGCTCGGTCGCCCGGACGACGCCGACCGACACCATGCCGAAGCCATCGCCCTGTGCGAGCGCGCCGGGGCGCGTGCCTATCTGGCCCGAGTGCACTACTTCCACGGCCGGATGCTCGCCGATCGGGGCGACGTCGGCGGGGCACGCCCGCATCTCGAGACGGCGGTTGCCATCGGCGAGGAGATCGGCATGACCGGTCCGTTCGGCGTCGTCGCGCGCAGCACCGAGTTGCTCGCATCTCTCGACGCCCGGTAGCGCCCTCCTCGGCGTCTCAGCCGGGACGGCACCATCCCTGGCGTGCCCCGCGCGAGGCTGACGGCATGAACCGGCCCGCTCCGTTGCCCCCGTGCTCGTCCTCGCGATTGAGTGGCCGCTCGAAGCGAGCGTGGTTCCTGCCGTTCGCCGTCGTCCTTGTGCGCGCGTCACTCGGATGCGGCGGCGCGGGACGACGACGGAGCGGAGTCGAACCAATCGACCGGCACGACGACGGCGACGGCCAGCAGCGAAGCACCCACGACGACCGAGACGCCGTCGACGAGCACTCGCACTCCCGCCGAGATCGGGGCGCTCGTCTGGCAGCCCGATCACGGTCGAAGGTGAGAGCCCACCGGCGCGCGCCGGCGCGGTGATGGCCGCGGCCCCGGACGGGACGCTCTGGCTGCACGGGGGCCTGGCGGGCGGGACGTCGCTCGGCGACCTGTGGCGCTTCGACGGCTCGCGATGGGAGCTGGTCGTCGTAGCGGGCGCAGCGCCTGCGGCGCGGCAGGATCACGTGGCCGTGTGGGACGCGGATCGCGACGCGCTCGTGATCGCCACCGGACAGGACAGCTCCGGCGAGGTCTTCGACGATGTGTGGGCGTTCGATCCGGCGACGGCGACCTGGTCGCAACTCGCCCAAGGTGGGCCGGCCGCCCGCTACGGGTCGTGCGCGGTCATCGACGACCAGGGACGCATGGTGATCACCCACGGGTTCTCGTCGACGCAGCGCTTCGACGACACCTGGGCGTTCGACCTGTCGACGTCGACCTGGGCCGACATCACGCCCGGCGCAGGACCCCGGCCCGTCGCTCGGTGCCTCCACGCCTGCTCGTTCGACGAGGTGTCGGGTGAGCTGACGCTGTTCGGCGGCCGGCAGGACGACGACCCGTACCTCGGCGACACCTGGCGATTCTCGGATGGAGCGTGGGCCGAGCTTCCGGTGACGGGACCCGCAGCCGCGGGTGCGCTCGCGCGGCGCGCTGGTCGACGCCACCACCTACCTGATCGGTGGCACCGGGGAGGACGGTCTCGTCGGTGACGCATGGGTCTTCGGCGACGACGCTTGGGCGCCGGCAGCCTCGGGCGCACCGGCTGATCGCGAGTCCGCCGCCGTCGCAGAGCGCGACGGTGTCGTCTGGTTGTTCGGTGGGGACGGTGGGGACGGAGAGCTCGGCGACCTCTGGCGGCTCGGATAGCCCGGGTACCTAGGATCCTATTGTTCTAGACTTCTACCTATGGCCCTGAGCATCAAGAACAGCGAGGCGGACCGGCTGGCCCGGGAGCTGGTCGAGGAGACGGGGGAGTCGCTCACCGATGCGGTGGTCGCTGCGCTCCGCGAGCGGCTCGAGCGCGAGCGACGTCGCCGAGGCCCCGGGGTGCGGGCTCGCATCGGCCGGCTGGCCGACGAGCTCGCCGAGCTGCCCATGCTCGACGATCGCTCGGCCGAGGAGATCGTCGGCTTCGACGAGCACGGGCTGCCGGCGTGACCACGTTGGTCGTCGACACCTCGGCCGTCGTTGCCCTCTTGTTGCGTGAGGACGGTCACGACGAGCTGCTCGACGCGTTCGAGAATGCTGCCGAGCTGCTGATGGCCGCGCCCACCCTGGTCGAGGTCGGCATCGTGATGGAGGCGAAGAAGGGCCCTACCGCAGCAGCGGTGGTCGACCAGCTCGTGCGGGACGCGTCGCTCGACGTCGTGCCGTTCGACCATCCGCTGGCAGTCCGGGCGCTGGAGGGATGGCGGAGGTTCGGGAAGGGCCGCCACTCCGCCGCGCTCAACTTCGGCGACTGCTTCGCCTACGCGTTGGCCGTCGAGCGGGGGGCCGCGGTGCTGTGCGTCGGCGACGACTTCGCCGCGACGGACGTGTCGGTGGTGCGTCCGCGTCCTGAGCTCTGACCACAAAGGGGTACCCCGGGCGCTTCACAGCGAGGCGAGCATGATCGATGCGGCGATATTGACCGCTGGCGCTCAGCCGCAGTTGTCGCGCACCCAGTCGTTGATGTTCGCCTGGGCTTCTTGCACCTCGGGCGTCTCGAGCACCGCCTCCGCTTCGGCCTGCTGCTCGTCGGAGACCTCGCCCGCGCCGATGAGTCCGCCGCCCCCGGTGCCGAGCCGCATCGCCTCGCGGAATGCATCCTGGACGACGTCGAAGTCGTCCTCGATCTCGGAGGGGACGAGCTGCTGCAGATCGCCGAGCTGACTCTCGAGCTGTTCGGTCTGCGGCCCGCCTGCGCCGAGCATGGACATGGACGTGAGGTTGATGAAGGCTGCCTGGAACGCGAGGCAGTCGCCGCCGGGCACGATGCCGAGCACCCCGGCCTCATCGTCGGTGGCGTCGTCGACGGCGTTCCAGAGCACGACCGCACCGACGGCGATGCCGCCGAGGATCAACAGCCCGATGAGGGCCACAACCCCGAGCCCGATGGCGCAGCCCTTGTTCGACTTCTTGGGGGGTGGACCGCCTGCGTTGGCGCCGTCGCCGGATCCTGGTGGCGGCAGCGGTGGCGGCGGTGGTGGTGGCGTGCCCCCCGAGCCTGGAGGCGGCGGGCTTCGCAGTCACGTCCTCCACCCTACGCCGGTTGCCCGTCGCGATGCCGGGGTTCGCGTGTGCCGTCGCTCGCGATGGAGTACTCCTATGGGCGGCTTTCCGAGGCCCCGCCCGTCCCGTCCCGTTTCAGGAGAGATGCCATGACCCTGCAGGCCCCGCCCGAGGCGATGCACCGCGGTGCCGCCGAGCTGCCGTTCGTCGAGATCGGCGACGGCAACAAGCTCAAGGTCATCCAGGTCGACGTGGCCGAGGGCCTCTGGATCGTCGAGAACATCTTCCAGGCCGGCTACACCGTGCAGACCCACCGCCACACCGGCCCGGTCTACGGCTACACGACACGCGGCGCGTGGAAGTACCAGGAATACGACTACGTCAATCGGGCCGGGTCCTTCCTCTTCGAGCCGGCCGGGTCGGTGCACACGCTCGAGTGCATCGAGGACGACACCCACGTGTGGTTCCAGATGTACGGCGTCAACCTCAACCTCGACGCCGACGGCAACGTCGAGAGCGTGTTCGACGGGCCCGGTGCGCTCGAGGCCTACTACGCACTCGCCGAGGCCGAGGGCTTCGACCGACCCCAGGTGCTGGTGAGCTGATGGTGTCGCTCGCTGACCCCGATCTCTTCGTGGACGGCCCGCCGCACGAGCTGCTCACCGAGCTGCGGGCCACCACCCCGGTGGCCTGGCAGGAGATGGACGGCGAGCCCGGCTTCTTCGCCGTGCTCACCCACGCTGACGTGGTGACCGTCGCCCGTCATCCCAACCTCTACTCGGCCAGCGAGGGTGGGGTGGTGCTCGAGAACCTGTCTCCGGAGAGCCTCGAGATGATGCGCCACATGCTCCTCGCGATGGACCCGCCCCGCCACGTCGAGCACCGTCGCCCGTTGGCCGACAGCTTCAAGGGCAAGGTCATCGCCGACCTCGAGCCGCAGATCCGTGTCATCTGTCGCGAGCTGATGGACAAGGCCGCCGAAGCGGGCGACGTCGAGTTCGTCCACGACGTCACCTCCGGGCTGCCGACCAAGGTGATCGGCCAGCTGATGGGCCTGCCCGAGGAGGACTGGGATCTCATCCACCGCCTCGCCGAGGTGCAGACCTCCGGCCAGGACGCCGAGGTGGCCGGCGAGTTCGACGACAGCGGTGTCATCGAGATGGCCATGTACGCCATCGAGTTCGCCGGCCGCCGGCGGGCCGAGCCGCCCCGCGAGGATCTCACCACGCTCATCCTCGAGGCCGACTTCGGTGGCAGCCCGATGTCCGACATCGACTTCGGCAGCTTCTTCGTGCAGTTGGTCACCGCCGGCAACGACACCACCAAGACCATGCTGTCATCGGGCCTGCTGGCGTTGCTGCGGCATCCCGAGCAGCTGGCCGAGGTGCGAGCCGACCCATCGCTGATCCCCGGCGCGCTCGAAGAGATGTTGCGGTGGGCCAATCCGCTGCACTACTTCCGCCGCACCACCACCGCCGACACGGTGCTGCACGACGTCGAGATCCCGGCCGGCACCAAGGTGGCGATGTACTACACGTCGGCCAACCGCGACGAGGCGGTCTTCGCCGACAGCCAGGCCTTCGACATCCATCGCGCCCCCAACCCGCACCTCGCGTTCGGCATCGCCGAGCACTTCTGCCTCGGTGTGCACCTCGCCCGCCTCGAAGGTCGCGTGTTCTTCGAGGAGCTCCTCGCCAGATTCCCGCACATCGAGCTCAACGGTGAGCCGGTGCACCTGCGGTCCAACCTCAACAACGCCTACAAGCGCCTTCCGGTCTCGCTCCGCACCTCTTGACGTCGACCGATGAGCCTGTCCGCTTCGCGTCGTCTGACTGCCCGAGACGAGGAGGACGTCGATGACCGAGATCGCCGAGCGTTTCCGTAGAGTCGCCGAAGGGCTGACCCACACCATCGCCGCCGTGCCCGACGACGCCTGGTCGAACCCGTCGCCGTGCGAAGGTTGGGACGGCCGCGACGTGGTCCGCCATCTGGTCGAGTGGTTGTCGCCGCCCGGCTTCCTCCTCGGCGCGTTCGACATCGATCCCCGACCCGTCGCCGTCGGTCGACGACGACCCTGCGGCAGCGTGGGCGGCCGTGCGTGATGCGATCCAGGAGGGTCTCGACGATCCTGCGGTCGCCCAGCAAGTGGAGGACTGTGGCCCACCCGGGAAGCTCTCGTTCGAGGCGGCGGTCGATATGACGGGCACGCCCGACGTGCTCGTCCACACGTGGGACCTCGCCCGAGCGGCCGGCATCGCCGTGGAGCTCGACGCTGCCACGCTCGACCGTCTGGCTGCGGGCATCGACGCGCTGCCGCCGGGGGTCGACGAGGCGATGCGGGCGAGCGGTCACTTCGGCCCGCGAGTCGAGGTGTCGCCTGACGCCGACGCGCTCACGCGTGTCCTCGCCTTCAACGGACGTCGAGCTACGGCCTGACGCTCCGGTGCGGGGGAGCCAGGGAGCAGGTCAGGTCACGACGCCGGCCATGCGACGGTCTTGGTCTCGGTGAAGATCTCGAGGCCCTCGATGCCGCACTGGCGACCGATGCCCGAGCCCTTGTAGCCACCGAACGGGGCGTCGGCGCCATACCAGAGGCCGCCGTTGAGCCCGAGTGTGCCCGTGCGGATGCGGCGGGCCACCGCCTTGGCCCGATCGAGATCGCCGGCGGTGATCATGCCCGACAGGCCGTACTGCGAGTCGTTGGCGATGCGCACGGCGTCGTCGTCGTCCTCGAAGGGGATCATCACCAACACGGGTCCGAAGATCTCCTCACGGGCGATGGTCATGTCGTTGGTGACGTCGGCGAACAGGGTGGGCTCGACGTAGAAGCCGGTGGGGAGGTGGCTGGGCACGCCACCGCCGCACACGACCCGGGCGCCTTCCTGCCGGCCGCGTTCGATGTAGCCGAGCACCCGCTCCTGCTGGCGCCTCGACACCTGAGGTCCTTGGAGGTTCGACGCGTCGGTGGGGTCGCCGTAGTTCCAGCCGGCGAACCCCTCGCGGACGATCTCGACGGCGTCGTCGTAGCGCGACGCGGGGACCAGCAGGCGAGTGGGGATGGCGCAACCCTGCCCGCCGTGGATGCAACTCATCACGGCCATCCCCAACGAGCGCTCCAGGTCGGCGTCGTCGAGCACCAGGTTGACCGACTTGCCGCCGAGCTCGAGGAACACGGGCTTCAACGTGGCCGCCGCCTTCTCCATGATGCGCTGGCCGGTCGCCGTCGATCCTGTGAACGCGATCATGTCGACGTCGGGCGACGTGGTGAGCACCTCGCCCGTGAGATGGTCGGAGCTGGTGACCACGTTGACGACGCCGGCCGGGATGTCGGTCTTCTCGGCGATGAGCCGACCGATGCGAGTGGCGTTCCACGGCGTGTCGGGTGCCGGCTTGAGGACGCAGGTGTTGCCCATGGCCAGCACGGGTCCGAGCTTGTTGAGGATGATCTCGATCGGGAAGTTCCAGGGAACGATGACCCCGATCACCCCGATCGGTTCCTTCCACACCTCGCGCTCCGACTGCACGCCCATGCCGAGGGCGTCCTTCGGGCCGAGCGAGCGGCTCCACTCGAACTCGTCGATCATCGAAGCCGGCCACCGCAGGGCCTCCCGCAGCGGCGCGTCGAGCTGCGGTCCCCAGGTGAGCAGGATCGGACACCCGACCTCGGCGACCAGCTCGTGGCGGAGCTCCTCCTGCTCTGACTCGAGGGCGGCTTGGAGCTGCGCGAGGCCTTGCTTGCGCAGGTCGCGGTCGGTCGACCAGTCGGTGTCGTCGAAGGCGCGACGGGCCGCGTCGACGGCGCGCTGCATGTCGGCTACGGATGCGTCGGCGACCTGGCCGAGGACCTCTTCGGTGGCAGGGTTCACGTTGGCGAACGTGGCGCCCGATTCGGCGCCGACGAGCGCGCCGTCGATGAGCATCCGGGGTTCGGGGTTGAAGGTGGGGGCGTTCACGGGTCTCCTTGCGATCACAGAGCGGCCAGGACCTCGATCCGGGCGTTCGTCAGGTGACAGTCGATCGGGTCAGGCGACGACCCCTCGGACCTTGAGGTCGACGATGGTGTCCCAGTCGATGCCGAGGCTCTCGAGGATCTCGTCGCCGTGCTCGTTGAACGCCGGGGCCTTTCCCACGGGGGCGGGCTCGCCGCCGTACTGCACGGGCGCGGTGGCCAACTTGTAGCCGTCGCCACCCTCGTTCTCGAACTCGGCGACATAGCCGTTCGCCTGTGTCTGGGGATCGTCGATCACCTCGAGGATGTCCTGCACCATGGCCCACTGTCCCGAGAAGCCCGAGAGGATCTCGCGCCACTCGGCCGCGGTGCGCGACGCGAACTCGGCCGCGAGGATCGCGGCGGCTTCGGCGGCGTTGCCCATCATGCTCAGCGGATCGGCGAAGCGCTCGTCGGTGCCCAGCTCGGGCTGGCCGATGAGCTCGCACATCTCGGGCCAGTACTTGGTGGCCTGCAGGCAGCACAGCGAGACCCACCGGTCGTCCTTGGTGACGTAGTTGGTGACGAGCGGGTTGCCGGTGGGGCCCTTGCGGCCGAGACCCAGGGTGGGCCTGCCCATCTGGTTGCACAGCGCCAGCCCGGCCCCCATCGACCAGATGCCCACCCCCAACAGCGACACGTCGACGGTGGTGGCCTCACCCGTGCGCTCGCGGTGGAACAGGGCGCCCATGATGCCCCCGGCGATGGTCATCGCACCGATCGAGTCGCCGAACGCCGGCCCGGGTGGCGGCAGGACGAAGTCGTCGTCGGGTTGCTTCATGCTCATGGCGATGCCGGAGCGGTTCCAGTAGGCGAGCGAGTCGTAGGCCCCCTTGTCGGCGTCGGGTCCGCGCTCGCCCCAGCCGGTGCCGCGGACGTAGATGATGTCGGGGTTGTGGGCCCGCAGGTCGTCGACGTCGAACTTGAGTGCGCTGCGCATCGACGGGAGCTTGTTGGTGAGGAAGACGTCGGCGGTCGCCGCCAGCTGGTAGAGGATCTCGATGCCGTCGGGCGACTTGAGGTCGAGCCCGAGGCTCTTCTTGCTGTGGTTCGAGTGCTCGAGCAGGACGTGGACGTCGCCCCCCATCATCGCCAGCCCGCTCTGGGCGAGGCCGCGCATGGCGTCGCCGCGCTCGACGTGCTCGATCTTGATCACCTCGGCCCCCCAGTCGGCGAGCAGGGCCGATGCGGCCGGTACGAACGTGTGCTCGGCGACTTCGAGCACCCGGACTCCGGACATCACTGCGGTCATGACAACCTCCTCGCTCCGTGCCCCCGTGCCCCCCGGGGGCGGTTGGCGGAATGACGCCGACGTTAGACGACCTGAGGTGCGATCCGCCGAGGCCGTCGTGACGTCGGCGAGCACGAACGGGGTCACGTCGCGGCCGGTGTTCGATCCGTCGGATACGTTGACCGCCGAGGCACGACTCCCGGTGGTCGATGCCCGGTGGACGGGGTCGCAGAACGACCGCCGGACGAGCACCAGGAGAGCGCAGTGGAGCTAGCAGGACGATCCGCCCTCGTGACCGGTGGAGCCGGTGGCCTCGGTGCCGCCACGGTCCGCCGACTGGTCGACGTGGGCATGAGCGTGGCCATCTTCGACCGCGACGGCGACCGTGCGGAGGCGTTGGCCGACGAGCTGGGCGCGGCGGCCGTCGGGGTCGGCGGTGACGTGAACGACGATGCCGACGTGCAGGCGGCCATCGCCGCCGCCACGTCGCGGGCGCCGCTCGCGGTCGTGGTCAACGTCGCCGGTGGTGCCACCGGGGGCGGGCGCACGGTCGGGCGTGACGGCACGCCGATGGACAAGGACATCTTCGCGGGCACCATGGAGATGAACGCCTTCGGCACGTTCAACGTCAGCCGGCTGGCTGCGGTCGCCATGTCGGCCAACGACCCCGACGACGACGGCCAGCGCGGGGTCATCGTCAACACGGCGTCGATCGCCGGGCTCGAGGGACAGACCGGCCAGGTCGCCTACGCCGCGGCCAAAGCCGCCATCCTGGGGCTGACCCTGCCGATGGCTCGCGACCTGGCGCCGCTCGGCATCAGGGTCTGTGCCATCGCTCCCGGCACGATGGGCACACCGCTCATGCTCAGCGCGCCCGACGAGATGAGGGCCAAGCTCGAGGAGAGCATCATCTTCCCGAAGCGGATGGGGCGGCCCGACGAGTTCGCCCTGCTGGTCGAGTCGATCGCCACCAACCCCTATCTCAACGGCGAGAACATCCGTCTCGACGGCGCCCTCCGCTTTCCACCGAAGTAGCGGTCAAGCACCCGTCGCCGGGGTGAGGACGACGGTCGGCACTCGAAGGCCAGGTCCCCGCCGCAGGAGCGCATCGACCACCTCGACCACCTCGTCGACGTCGATGAGCTCGCCGCTCATCAGCCCGCTCGCCAGCCAGGCGGGCATCAACTCGGCCGCAAGCTCGGTGTTCCAGTCGTCGGCCAAGCCGGTGCCGGCGTCGCCCTCGCCGCCGGCGCAGTCGCCGACGACGAGCCGGGTGAAGCCCACCGTCGGGTGCTCGGCCTGCCAGGCCTCGACCAGCTTGTCGAGCGCGGCCTTGCTGGCCGTATAGGCACCGAGGCCTGGCCAGGGCGCGGTCTGCGAGGCCGACACCGACGACAGGTAGACGGCCCGACCGCCGCTCGCCTCGAGGTGCGACACGGCTGCGGTCGTGATCATGGCGGCCCCCACGACGTTGACGTCGAGCACGCGCCGCCAGGTGTCGGCGTCGGTGTCGGCCAACCGCACGAGCGGGCTGATCGCCGGGCAGAACACGAGCGAGTCGATGCCGCCGAAGGTCTCGGCGGCGGCACCGATCGCATTCGAGCACGACACCGGGTCGGTGACGTCACACCGGACGGCGACGGCGCCGTTGCCCGCCTCGGTGGCCGCCTGCTCGAGCCGGTCGGCGCGCCGGGCGAGCATGGCGACCTGCGCACCGCGTCGGGCCAGCCCGATGCCGATGCAACGCCCGAGGCCACTCGACGCGCCCACCACCACGGTTCGCACCGATCGACCCCCTACCGAGACATCGCCGACAGCTCGGCACGGTAGCCCCCGACCGCTGGGACCGTCACCGCACCGCGGTCAGCATGGCCGCGATCCGGTCGTAGCGAGGATCGTCGTCTCCGACGATGCGCCCCACCCAGCGCAGTACCTCGGCAGCGTCGATGTGAGTGCCGATGGTGATCATGGCTTCGATGTCGACCCAGTCCTTGGCTCGATTGAACACCACCTTGCACACGGTGAGGTGTTCCGGCGACAGGACCCGGATGACTTCTCCTGCGAAGGGCACCTCGACGGCCGCCCTACTGGCGGCGTGGTGGAAAGGGTCGTACGCGAAGAAGAGGTCGACCGGTGTCCGATCCCACATCACTCGCACCTGTCCGTCGCGTGCCACCAACGACGAGGCGTCGTCGACATCGATCCCCAGGTCATGGAGGGGCGAGAGCACCTGGTCAGCCGCGTCGACGGGGACGAACACGTTGACGTCGATATCGATCGTGGCTCGGGGCTCGGCGTGGTAGGCGAGGGCGATTGCTCCCCCGAAGGCGTGTGGGACGCCCTCGAGTGCTCGGTCGACGGCCAGGATCCTCTCGGGCAAGCTCGGTGTGCTCATGTCGAGTCGACGCGGGGGAACGTGAGCGGCCCGCGAGGGCGGTGGCCGATGGCGTCGGCCAGGTGGAGGACCTCGACCAGGCGCGCACCGTGCTCGCGGAGATCCTTGGGTGGTGGGATCGCAGGAGTGGTCGGCGCAAGACGCAGCTCGAGTCGCTCGCCTGCCGCGGCGAGCAGCCGCCGCAAGGTCGAGGTCGATGGGTCTCGCCGGCCGTGCTCGTAGGCGGAGATGACCGGCTGGCTCGTGCCTGCTCGTGCCGCCAGTTCGGCTTGGCTCAGCGAGTGGCGACGGCGGGCGACGAGGAGCAATTCGGCAGCGGTCACCTCGTGAGCATATGGCTGATATATCGCATTGTCTATATCAGAGGTCCGCTCCGCCGGGGATGGGCCGACCAGGAAGGACGCCCAGAGGGCTCACCGGGTCCGTAGGCGCTGCCGCGGGCGCTGGGGCGCTGTGGCCGGCTGCTACAGCTGTTCGGGGCCGGCGAACTGCCACTCGACCGGCTCGCTGCCGCTCCACACCGCCATGCACCGCCCCGTGGCCCCGCCGGTGGCGAGATCGAACACGATGCTCGCGATCTTGGCCGGCGGGATGAGGCTGATGCCGAGCTCGGTGGGGTCGAGGCCGCCGGTTGCCCCGACGGTCATCGGTGTGTCGACGATGCCCGGGCACACCGCGTTGATGGTGATCGAGTCGGCCGCCAGGGTCGGGGCCATGGCCCGCACGAAGCCGGCGACCGCGTGCTTGGTGGCGGTGTAGAGCGGGTTCGGCGGGAACGGCACCAGTCCGGCCATCGACGCGGTGGCGACGATGCTGCCGCCGCGTCCGCGCATGGCGGCTACGGCCGTCCGGGTGCCGAGGACGACGCCGCCGATGTTGGCCGCGACCACACGCTCGTAGACGTCGTCGGGCAGTTCGTCGATCGGGCCGGTGTGGCCGTAGACGCCGGCGTTGAGGTGCACCACGTCCATTCCACCCAACCCATCGGTTGCCGCCTCGCACCGCCCGCCAGAGATCGGGGTCGGCCACATCGCCGGCGACCGGCGTGCCTGCCACATCGTGCGCGGTGGCCCGCGCACTGTCGTCGCCGATGTCGACCGCCACCACGTGGGCGCCTGCGGCCGCCAGTCGCTCGGCGCTGGCCCGGCCGATGCCCGAGCCCGCTCCGGTCACCACCGCGACCTTCCCGGTGAGGTCATCCATGATCGGTTGCGCCGATCGGGTCGTGGAGCTGGATCGCGGTGGCCATCGCCCCGACGCTACCTGCGGTCGACGAGAGGTCACGTCTAGGCTCTAACAGCAGCGTCATTTCGGGGAGCGCAGCGGCCTCAACGGCCGCATGGTCTGGATGGAGGGGTCGATGGGGCTAGCGGATGCGGGCGCTCGGTTCGAGCCCGACGCCGTGCACGCCAAGTATCTGGCCGAGCGCGACAGGCGCCTCGTGCCGGGCCGCACCGCCATCCGCGACCTCACCAACGACGAGCGCTTCGCCTCGTTCCGCGCCGACCCCTTCAACCCGGTCACTCCTCGCGACCCGGTCGTCGACGACGTCGACGTGGTGATCGTCGGTGGCGGGATCGCCGGGATCCTCGCTGGCGTCGAACTGCGCAAGGCGGGCGTCGAGCGGATCCGCATCGTCGATCAGGCCGGCGGCGTCGGCGGCACGTGGTACTGGAACCGCTACCCCGGGGTCATGTGCGACGTCGAGTCCTACATCTACCTCCCGATGCTCGAAGAGCTCGACTACATCCCGAAGGACCGCTACGCCACGGGCGAGGAGATCCGCCTGCACCTGCAGGCGATCGCCGATCGCTACCACCTGGTCGATGACGGCCTCTTCCACACCGGCGTCACCGACGCGACCTGGGACGACGACGCCGCTCGCTGGCGCATCCACACCGACAGGGGCGACCAGATCACCTGTCGCTACTACGTGCTGGCCGTCGGAATCCTCAACCTCCTGAAAGTGCCGGACGTCCCTGGAATGGAGCGGTTCGAGGGGCACTCGTTCCACACGGCACGTTGGGACTACGGCTACACGGGTGGTGGGCCGGGAGAGCCGCTCACCGAGCTCGGCGACAAGGTCGTGGCGCTGGTCGGCACCGGCGCCACCGGCATCCAATGCCTCCCGCCGTTGGCGGCCGCCGCCCAGCACGTCTACGTGTTCCAACGCACCCCGTCGGCCATCGGTGTGCGCGCCAACCGGCCCACCGACCCCGCCTTCGGCACCAACCTGCAGCCCGGCTGGCAGCAGGCGCGCATGGACAACTTCCAGGCGATCATGCTCGGCAAGCGGGTCGACGAAGACCTCACCGACGACGGATGGACGCATCACTTCGCGCCCACGCACCACCCACCCCGGCACAAGGGGATGTCGCTCGAGGACTACCTCCGCAACGCGGAGGAGCTCGACTACGGGATCATGGAGGAGCACCGGCGCCGGGTCGAGGAGCTGGTGGCCGACCCGGCCACGGCCGAGATCCTCAAGCCCTACTACCGCTACCTGTGCAAGCGGCCGTGCTTCCACGACGAGTACCTGCAGGCGTTCAACTGCCCCAACGTCACGCTGGTCGACTGCCCGGCCGGCATCGACGAGGTCACCGAGCGGGGGCCGGTGGTCGACGGGCACGAGTACGCCGTCGACCTGCTGGTCTACGGCACCGGGTTCGAGCCCGAGCTCACGCCGCTCTACCGCCGCGCCGGCCACGACATCGTCGGTCGGGGCGGCGTGGTGCTGGCCGACAAGTGGGCCGACGGAGCGATGAGCCTCTTCGGCATGATGAGCCGCGGCTTCCCGAACCTGTTCGTCATGCCGGCACCGGCCCAGCAGGCGGTGGTGACGGTCAACTACACGCAGCTGGCCGTGCTCGGCGCCGAGTTCGTCGGCCGCACGGTCGGCCTGCTCGACGAGCGCGGCGGGCAGGTGTTCGACGTGTCGGCCGACGCCGAGGACGCGTGGACCCAGAAGGTGGTCGACTCGTACGTCGACGCCAGCGCGGTCATGTCGGCTTGCACGCCGTCGCGCATCAACAACGAGGGCGATCCGGCAGGGGTGAGCCCGCGCAACGGCAACTACGGCCGCGGGTTCGGTGACTACTTCGCCTACCGCGAACTCCTGCACAAGTGGCTCGACGAAGCCCGGTTCGAGGGCCTCGAGCTCCGATGACCGACGAGGTGGCCGCATCGTCTCTACCGGTCGGCGTCGTCACCGGAGGCGGCGGTGGCATCGGCGCGGCCATCGCCGAAGAGCTCGGCCGGCAGGGCTGGTTCGTCGTCACGGTCGACCCGCTCGTGTCGCTCGACGGGTCGGAGCAGATCGCGCCGCCGGAGGAGACGGCGGTCGACCGCATCGTCGCCGCGGGCGGAGCGGCACGCGCGTCGGCAGTCTCGGTGACCGACAAGGACGCCATTGCCGGGCTCTTCAACGGCCTGGTCGACGAGTACGGCCGGCTCGACGCGGTGATCAACGTGGCCGGCATCTCCCGGCCCACGAGCTTCGCCACCGGCAGCGCCGACGACTGGCGAGCGGTGTTGTCGGTCCACCTCGACGGCTACCTGAACGTGCTCTCCGCCGCGCTGCCGATCATGGCGGCAGCCGGCCGTGGCCACATCCTCGGCGTGACCTCGGGCTCGGGTTGGCGGCAGGCCGATGCCGGTGCCTACGGCTGCGCCAAGCGAGCGGTGGCCGCCCTCACGTGGCAGCTCGGTCACCTCGCACCGCCGGGGGTGGTGGTCAACGCGATGTCGCCGATCGCGGTGACTCGGATGGTGACGGCCGCCCTCGGCCGCACCGGTGGCGATCGGCAGGGCGGTGGGGCGGGATCGAAGACCGGTGGTCTGTCGCTCGGGGCCATGCCGACGCCCGATCAGCTCGGCCCCCTGGCGGCCCACCTGGTGAGCGACGAGTTCGACTGGTGTCGCGGTCGAGTGCTGTTCGCCGGTGGGTCGGAGGTGGCGGTCATCGACGAGCCACGCCTCATCGAAGTGGTGCGGACCGACGACGGCACGTCGCCGGCCCATGTGCTCGACCGCGTCACGCCCACGGTGCTGGTGCCCGCCGAAGCGGCCCAGACGACAACGGGTGGCCGCAACGCGAGGAGCGAGCCGATCTTCGACGAGGTCGGCGGGTCCGCGCAGCACCCACCGGCGGGTGGTGCGGGTGGTGCGTGCGCCGTCGTCACCAACTGGCCCGATCTGGCGCTGGGCCTGAAGGGTGCGCTCGATGCCCGCTCGATGGCCACCACTCCAGTCCCGCCCCTCGAGACCGGGCCGGGCTTCGCACCCACATCGGCGGCCCTGGCCGCAGCGGTGGCTCGGGGCGGGCCGCTCGACGCGATGGTCGTCGCCATGACGGGCGATCCGGTCGTGGGGCTGGACTCTTCCGACTGGCAGGGCGTGCTTGCTGCGCACGCCGGTCTGTCGGCCCGACTTTTCGCCGACGCCAGCTGGGCCCGAGCGGTCGCGGAGTACGCCGCTGCGGACGATCGGCCCGTGCGCCTGGTGATGCTCGTTGACGCGATCGACGCCGGTGGGCGCAGCCGCGCGCAGGCCTGTGCTCAACTCGCGCGGGCGGCCCGCCGGGCGACCGACGATCGCGTGGCAGCGTTCGTGGTGAGCGTCGAAACCGCCGACGAGCGCGACCGTCGGCTGCTCGGCGAGATCGCCGCCCACTTGGCGTGCAGCCCTGACGCGATCGAGCTGTCGGGCGCAGAGTTGGTTGCGGGACGCGGCTGGTTCGGCTTGCGCGGTCACCCGCGCCCGAGCGGAAGCATCACCTTCGGTGGTCCGGGTCTGCCCGAGTGGTTCGACAACACGCTGCGGGCGATCGTCGATCCGTCGGCGACAGGTGGGGGGCCGTCGTGAGCGCTCGCCCGGCGCGCGTGGTCGACGCCCACGTGCACCTCTGGGATCCGGCTCGCACCGACTGGTATCCCTATCTGTCGGGCCGCCAGAAGATCGACCTCGGCGATGTCACCGGGATGTCTCGGCGCTTCGACGTGTCGACCTACCTGGGCGAGTCGGCCGGCTGGAACGTGCAGAAGCTGGTGAACGTCGCCGCCGCGACCGGCCGCCACTCGATCGACGAGACCCTCGAGCTCGACCGACGAGCCGACGACGACGGGCACCCCGACGCCATCATCGGTGGGCTGCCGCCCACCGAGTCGGCCGCTGAGGCGATCGAGCTGATCGACCGGCAGATGGCCGCGGCGCGGTTTCGAGGAGTGCGCCCCATGGGTGTCTTCGACGGGCCCGTGCCCGAGCCGGCCGTGCTGCGGGCCTTGCAGGAGCGCGACCTGGTGTTCGAGCTGATGGCCCATCCCGACCAGCTCCTGATCGCCGCCGGCGCGCTGTCGGGCTTCGACGACCTGGTCGTCGTGGTGGAGCACACAGGCTGGCCGCGTTCGGCCACGAAGGTCGAGCGCGTGTCGTGGGAAGAGGGCATGCGTGCGCTCGCCGCGCTCGGCGACCGAGTCGTCTGCAAGCTGTCGGGCCTGGCCATGCCGCTCGGCTCGATGGATGCCGACGCGTTCGCCCCGTGGATCGAGTTCGCCATCGAGCAGTTCGGCGTCGACCGCTGCCTGTTCGCCAGCAACTTCCCCGTCGACGGCATGCACGGCACCTTCGACCAGCTCTACTCCGCCTATGCCGAGGTGACCGCAGGTCTCGACGACGAGGCCGCGCCTCAAGCTGTTCGCGTCCAACGCCGAGCGGGTCTATCGCTGCTGACCACAGGTCGTGCCCCCGCCGAGGCCGACGTCGCACGACTGGTCGCCGGGCTTCTTCCGTCACGCTGCGCCGCCGGGCGGTATCGCTTCGATACCATCGGGGCCATGGCTATGACACTTCGGCTCACCGACGACGAACAGCGGGCGCTGAAGGAGCGCGCTGCGGCTGAGGGCGTCTCCATGCAGGAGGCCGCTCGACACGCGGTCCGTGACTACGTGGCGCGCAGCGAGCACCGCAGTCGTGTCGCCGGCGCTGCCGATCTCATCCTCGACGTTCACGCCGACGCCATCGACCGCCTCGGCCGATGACCGACCCAGTCGAGTTCCTCGACCTGGAAGACCTCATCGGCCTCGCACGCGTCTGCTCGGCGATCCCCCGCCGGTGCGAGACGTCGGGCTGCTGGCGGCGGCGGTGTCCCGACCGCAGACGACCGTCGGAGGTCACGACGCCTACCCGACCCTCGGTGCGAAGGCAGCGGCGCTCCTCCAGTCGGTCGTCACCAACCATGCGCTGGTCGACGGCAACAAGCGCTTGGGGTTGGTGGCCCCAGCTGTGTTCCTCGAGATCAACGGCGCGAGCGTGGCCACGACGCCCAACGAGGATGTCTACGACCTGGTGATCGATGTTGCCGCCGGGCGAGTCGGGCTCGACGGGATCACGAAACGACTCGAATCGTTCGCTGCACGACTGGGCGTGACGAAACTCGATGCAGGCAGATCACTATCGACGCGTTGCTCTGGGTCCTCCTCAGCCCGAGCGCTCGAAGAGGCCGCGTAGGTACCACGCCTGGCCGGCATGTTGGACGTCGTCGTCGACGATGCTCACCAAGCGCACGCCCATGGTGACCGGCGGGTCCCAGTTCTCGTCGACGACCCGATCGAGATCTGCGGCCGTCACCTTCTGGAGCACGGCCTTGGTGCGGGCCCACACCGCGTCGTAGTAGTCGAGCAGCACCTGCACGCTCTCGGGTTGCACGCTGGCGACCTGCTCGGGTGTGTGGCCGTAGCCCATGTTCCAGGGGTCGGGATCGAGGCCGAAGCGCGGCGCCCAGTTGCCGTGCACCCACTCCTGCTCGCCGTCGACGAGCATCGCGATCTGCAGGTCCTGGCCGCGGGCGATGTGCCACACGAACCAGCCGATCGGGTTCACACCGTCGACAGGCGTGCGGGTCAGCCATTCGGCGTCGATCTCCGGCCAGCACCCCGTGAACGTGCTCGCCGACGCGAGCGAACGATTCGATCAGGATCTCATTGGCTTCCATCGTCCCGTTCTATCGCAGCCGATCATCGCACGCGATAGCGGAGGTGGACGACGCCGTGTCGAAGCGGTGCTCGTCGACGAGCTCGAGATCGAGGTGCTCGTCGAGCGGGAAGTCCGCAGGTTGCGCCCACCGAGGACGACCGGCCAGACGAACAAGACCAGGTCGTCGACCAGCCCGCTCCCGAGGGCTTGTGCCGCCAGATGTGGGCCGCCGATCAACAGATCGCCGGTGGCGGTCGCCTTCAGCTCGCGTGCCGCACTGGCGTCGAAGTGGCGTTCGAGACGGGTGTGGGCGGTGAGTGGGGCGGCCAGGGTCGACGAGTAGACGACCTTGTGCGCCGCGCTGCCATGCACGCGCGTAATCGGCCGTGAGGTCCGTCCGGTCGGCCAGGCTGGGGTCGGTCTCCCACACGGCGATGGTCTCGTACATGCGTCGCCCGTAGAGGTAGGTGCTGGCGGAGCGCATGAGCTCGGTGATGAACACGAACACGTCGTCGTCGGGCGGCGCCCAGTCGAGCGCGCCACGCTCGTCCTCGGTGCCACCCGTCGAGCGACATGTTCGACGCGTAGACCAGCTTCGCCATGACACCCTCCTGCCCGCCGTCGACGAGCCGACGGCCTCATCCGACCTATGGTGCCAAGCAGGGGAAGCCGACCAAACCGTGGTTGACTGAGCGGAGCTGTCTGTTGGGGGTCTCGGCCGACCGGCCGAGCCGCCATCGGATCTGACGGGGAGATGGCACGGATGGAGTACGAGTTCACGACCGGCGAGCCGATCACCGAACGCGAGGCGCTCGAGCAGGTCGCCGCCATGGGATTGCACGGGCTGGCGTTCGATGACGTCCATGTGGAGGACGAGGTCCTGCACTGGCACGAGTTCGAGGGCGTCACCTGGGTGATCTCCGGCACGGGATCGTTCGCGGACGAGCACGGCAACGTGACCCAGGTGCAGCCGGGATGTCGGCTTCGAGCACCGGCGGGATGGCTGCATCGCACCCTCGCCGGCACGCAGACGCGGGTGGTGATCGGGACGAACCTGCCGGGCGAGGCCTGGACCAGCCCGATCAACAAGGACCCCGCCGACCGACCGGCCGCGCTCTCGGCCTGAGCCGTTCTTGTCGCGGATTCCGGGGGTGGGGCCCCCGAGCTACACGACCCGTACGACGACCCTCGGCCCCGCCGGGCTAGGTGAGCATGCCGGCAGCGCGTCCGGCTTCGTCGAACGCCTGCCGAAGGGCGGCGACATCGTCGGAGCTCATCGGGTGGTACGCGCCGGCGCCCGGCGGGCGCCACCAGATCTGCTCGTACGGATCCCAACGCTCGGCCCGTAGCGGTTTGCGGTCTACCTTGCCGGTGGTCGTGATGGGGATGGCGTCGACGACCCGCACGAAGCGCGGCGCCCACTTGGTGCCGAGATCGGGCTGCGTGCCGAGGAACGTGCCGAATGCTTCGGCGTCGAACGTCACGTCGGCATCGAGCTCGAGAGCGGCCATCACCTGATCGCCGGTGCGCGGGTCGGGCACCCCGTAGACCACGACCGACGCCACCCCATCGAAGCGTCCGATGATCGCTTCGATCGGACCGGCGGCGAAGTTCTCACCGTCGACACGCAGCCAATCCGAGGTGCGGCCCGCGAAGTAGAAGGTGCCCTCGTCGTCGCGGTAGGCCAGGTCGCCCGTCCAGTACCAGCCGTTGCGACCTCGCTCGCGATCGGCCTCGTCGTTGGCGTAGTAGCCCTCGAATGACGACAGACCGTCGCGCCGCACGATCTCGCCGATGGCCTCGGTGGCGTTGAGCAGCTCACGCTGCGGGCCGAAGGCGGCCCGGGGACACTCGATCAGGGTGTCGGGGTCGATCACGACCACGTCGGTGCCCTCGGCGGCCCGGCCGAGGGCTTCGCGAGGCATGCCCGGGAAGGGCTGGATGACCACGCCACCCTCGCTCGAGCTGTAGCCCTCGGCGACGTAGCAGCCGAAACGACGCCGGAACTCGCGTCGAATCGCGCGGCGACGCCTCCGATCCGAGGCAGAACACGAGCTGGTTGTCGGCGTCGTCGGGCGAGGGCGGCTGGGCGAGGATGTACGACAGCGCGCGGCCGACGTAGTTGAACGACGTCACCCCGTGCCGGCGAACGTCGTGGATGAACGTCGACGCGGAGAACCTGCGCTTCAGCACGATCGACGAACCGCCGGCCAGACCGGGAAACAGGTTGGCCAGCAACGCGTTGCCGTGGAAGAGCGGCATGGCGCAATAGAGCACGTCGCTCGGGCCGTAGGGCAGCCCCGATGCCTCTACGATGCGGGCCGCACGACCCTGGCTCATCTTCACCGCCTTGGGCGCTCCGGTGGATCCCGACGTGAAGAGGAGCACGTACAACGTGTCGGGCTCGGGCAGCTGGGTGGGGAGCGGGCGCGCCGCGCTGGGCCGACCGAGCGGCGGCCAGTCGGGCTGATCGACCACCCGGACCCGGCGGCGCCGACATCGAGGCCGTCGAGCAGGGCGACCTGGGTCGTGTCGGTGAGCACGAGGGCGCAGTCGGTGTGGCGGATGTCGCGAGCGAGCTCCTCGCCTCGACGGGTGGGGTTGATGCCGACGACCACGCTGCCGGTGAGGGCCGCCGCCGCCGAGCAGGAAGACGTACTCGGGCACGTTCTCGAGCAGGACCCCGACGTGCCGTCCCCGCAGTCCGAGATCGTCGAGCAGCGCGGCGCGGCGGGTGGCTCCGTCGACCACCTCGGCCCAGGTCCACACCTGGTCGTCGGTGACGATGCCGGCGTTGGGGTCGTGGCCGTGCGCGCCAGGAACAGCTCGGCGATCGTGTCAGCCACGGGGCAGCCCGAGCACGCGCTCGGCGATGATGTTGCGCTGGATCTCCGACGTGCCGGCCGAGATCGTGTTGGCGAAGCGAGTGGAAGTACTGCTCGAGCCAGGTGCCCTGCGGCTCGTCGACGGCGAGGTGACCGTCGATCGCGACCACGACCGATCTCGAGCGCGTCGGCGCCCTGGATCTCGGCGGCCACCCGGGCCACCCGCTTGCCGGGCCTCGCTGGCGTACAGCTTCATCAGTGCCTGCTCGGGCGCGGTGCCACCCCGGGCCAGCTTGGCGAAGCCCCGGTAGCCGAGGCAGCGGGCCGCCTGCGTGTCGATGGCGACCTGCACGATCTGGTCGACGGCGAGGGCCCGCTCGGTCGGCGGCAGGGGAGCCGAGCAGGTCGGGCGCCTCGGCGAGCAGCCGGTCGAGCGACTCCTCCAGGCCCATCACCGCGCTGACCCACACCATGCCGCGCTCGTGGGCGAGCGAGCCGTTGGCCATGGCCCAGCCGTCGTTCAGCTGGCCGACCAGGTTCGCGGCCGGCACGCCGACGTCGTCGAGGAACACCTCGTTCAGATCGGGCTCCTCGGGGTGGACGATCTCGGGCAGCGGCCGCACGGTGATGCCCGGGCGTGTCCATCGGCACCAGCAGGATCGAGATGCCCTTGTGCTTCGGCGCCGTCGGATCGGTGCGGCAGAACAGGAAGCAGAAGTCGGCGTAGTTGGCGCCCGAGGTCCACACCTTCTGGCCGTTGATCACCCACTGGTCGCCGTCGAGCACCGCCCGGGTGCTGACAGCGACGCCAGGTCGCTGCCGGCGCCGGGCTCGCTCATGCCGAGACACGCGGTGGCCTCGCCGCGCAGGATGCGGCATGGCGTAGTCGCGGATCTGCTCGGGCGTGCCGTAGTCGAGGATCGACGGCGCCACGATGCCGAGGCCCTGCACGTTGGTGGTGCGCGGCACCCGGGCCCTGGCCAGCTCCTCGATGTAGACGAGGGTCTCGATCGGCCCGGCGTTGCGACCGCCGAGCTCGGGGGGCCAGCCGGGCACCAGCCAGCCGGCGTCGAACATCGTGCGGGTCCAGCGTCGGGCCCACTGCGGGGCGTGCACCGGTCGACACCGACGGGTCCGCCGCCATCTCCTCCGGCGCTCGGTCGGTTGGCGGCGAGCCACTCGAGCAGCTCGGCGCGGAACGCCTCGACCGAGTCGTCGAAGCGCAGCCTCATGCCGCGCCTCCAGCCCGAGCAGCCCCGCCAGGCGGCCCGGTGGAAGGCCGCGGTGCCGAACAGCAGCTCGCCGGCCTTGGCCCGCTTCAGGAGGAAGTGCAGATCGTGCTCCCAGGTGAACCCGACGCCGCCGTGCAGCTGGAGGCCGTCGCGGGCGACGAGCCGCTGGCAGTCGCCGGCCGCGGCCTTGGCCATCGAGGTGGCGACGGCGCGGCGGTCGTCGTCCTCGGCGATGGTGAGCGCCGCGAAGTAGCCGAGCGCGGCGGCCCGCTCGACGGCCAGGTAGCAGTCGGCGAGGCGGTGCTTGAGCGCCTGGAACGAGCCGATGGGTCGGCCGAACTGCTCGCGGTCCTTGGCGTACGCGACGGTGGTCTCGAAGATGGCCCGGCAGGTCGCGACGGTCGACAGCGCGATCGCGGTCGGTGGCCTCCTGCAGGGCCCGCTCGATGGCCTGCGGCGGCCGGGGTCGCCCGGCTCGACCAGCACCCGCTCGCCGTCGACCTCGACGTCGTCGAGCATCACGTCGGCCAGCGGCAAGGTCGGGTCGATGCACCGTCGGCGCGGCGGACCTCGACCGGACCGGGCACGACGAACACGCCGAGCCCTCGTCGCTCTCCGGGCGACGACCACGCAGCTCGTCGACGCGTGGCGCCGTCGAGCACGTGGGACTTGGTGCCGTCGAGCACCCAGCCCGATCCGCCGCGACGGGCCGGGGTCGCGTGCGTCGTCGCGGCCACCAGCGCCCGCCTCGGCGATGGCCGACGTGCCGGTGGCCGTGCCGGCGGCGACGTCGGCGAGCAGCGAAGGTCGGAGCCGGCCTCCCGGACGACGGGGACGAGCTGGGTGACGGTGGCCAGGTAGGGCGTCGGTGCCACCGCCCGGCCGAGCTCCTCGACGACGATGCCCACCTCGAGGAAGCCCGAGCCCGAGGCCGCCGTGCGCCTCGGGCAGGCCGAGCGCCGGCCAGTCGAGCGCACGAGCGTCGCCAGAGCTCGGCGGCGGTCGCCGGTGCCCTCGAAGACCGCCCGCACCAGCGACGGCGGGCAGGCGGCGTCGAGCACCGATCGGGCGGCGTCGCGCAGCTCGAGCTGATCGTCGGTGAACTCGAAGTCCATCAGCGCTCGGTCGACGCGGCGAGGAAGCCCCGGCGGATGATCGGCGATCATGGTCGTCGATGGCGTCGGTCTCGGTGGTGAAGCCGCAGCGTGTACACGTTGTAGGGCACCCGCTCGATGAGCGCGAGCAGCATCGACGTGGCGTCGACCTCGGGGTTGCCGAAGTCGCGGCGGTCGAGCAGCTTCGACCAGGCGGGTGAACACCGACGCCGCCGACCTGCTGGAGAAGGTCGCTGAGCTCGGGGCTGGTGCGCATGTCCTGCCAGGTGCTGATCACCCCGCCGTCGGCCTCGTAGGCGTCGAACCACTCGCAGCCACCGGCGCAGCTCGTGCGGCGGCGCCGTCGAGCTCGAGCGCGGTCGATCAGCTCGATCATGCCGGCCGCGGCTCCTCGGCGAGCGCCCGGAAGAAGTCGTCCTTGCTGTCGAAGTACCGGTAGAAGGTGCCGTGGCTCACCCCGGCCGCCTCGACGATGTCGTCGACCCGGGCGTCGTGGTAGCCGCGGGCGGGCAGCACCTCGGCGCCGGCGTCGAGCAGCCGCTGGCGGGTGCGCTCGCGCCGGGGCGCGCAGCGGCGTGTGGCCCGGTGGGCAGGGGCGGCGCGATGGCTGGCCGATGCGGCGCCGGTCGCGCGCGACCGCGTCGCAGGTTCACGCCCTCGATCGGGCCGGCGAGGACCCGGTGGAAGAGCTGGGCGAGGCCGAGCACGAGCGGCTCGCGGCTCATGCCCGCCGGCGCCGCCTCGGCGTAGAAGCTGCAGCGGATCAGCACCGCGACCAGCGCGGCCATCAGTCGCTCGTTGGCGCCGTGCGGCCGACAGCCGAAGGCCCGCAGCAGCGCCGTGCCGGTGCGCTCGCTCACGCGCTCGAGCGCCGGGCCTGCGGCGAGGTGATCGCGGCTGGCGGCCTGGAACGAGGCGAACACCGGTGCCCAGGCCTCGTGCAGCGCCATGAAGTCGTCGATCCACGCGGTCGAGGCGGGCCGAGGCCCTCGGCGTCGGGGGTCGACCGGCCCAGCTGCGTCGGCCAGCGTCACCATCTCCTCGCCCAGCTGGGTGGCGAGCGTCCAGAACACGTCGTCCTTCGACGAGAAGTACTGGTAGAAGGCCGGTCGCGAGCAGCCGGCCCGCTCGGTGATCAGCTCGACGCGGGCCTGGCGTGAAGGCCACCTCGCCGAAGACCTCGAGCGCGGCGCCGAGGACGCGGCGCCGGGTGTCGGTGCCCCGCTCGCCCACCAGCGGGTTGTGCCGAACGGCGGTCGGCGCACGATGCTGGCGTCCATCGGCGCACGCTCACGGGGCCCGTTCGCGACGATGGTCGGCGACGACCAGCCGTCGACCACCGGGGCGATCACCCGGGATGCTACCGGTTGCCACCGTCCGATCCGTCGATCGACTAATCTAACAACACGTCACATGCCGGCCTCACGCGACCAGGGCGTGGAGGGCACGCATGCAGGTCGACGATCTGATCCTGGTGAGCGTCGACGACCACGTGGTCGAGCCGCCCGACCTGTTCGAGGGCCGGCTCTCCGGCCAGGCGGCCGAGCGGGCCCCGCGCCTCGAGCGCCTCGACAACGGCCGCGAGGTGTGGATGTTCGAGGGCGCGGCGCTGCCGAACGTCGGCCTCAACGCCGTCGTCGGCCGGGTGCCCGAGGAGTACGGCGCTCGACCCGCTGGCGTTCTCGACGAGATGCGCGCCCGGCTGCTACGACATCCACGAGCGCATCCGCGACATGAACGTCAACGGCGTGCTCGGCTCGCTCAACTTCCCGTCGCATGACCGGCTTCACCGGCCAGCTCTTCATGACCATGGACGACAAGGACATCGCCCTCGAGCTCCTGCGGGCCTACAACGACTGGCACGTCGAGGACTGGTGCGGCACCTACCCGGGCCGGATGATCCCGCTCGCCGTCCCGCCGGTCTGGGACCCCGAGCTCATGGCCGACGAGGTGCGCCGCATGGCCGACAAGGGCTGCCACGCCGTCACCTTCTCGGAGAACCCCGAGAAGCTCGGCTGCCCGAGCTGGCACAGCGACCACTGGGACCCGTTCCTCCGGCCTGCGAGGAGACCGGCACGGTCATCTGCCTGCACATCGGGTCGTCGTCCACCACGGTCATCACCGCCATGGACGCGCCGATCGACACCATGATCACGCTGCAGCCGATGAACATCGTGCAGTGCGCGGCCGACCTCGTCTGGTCGCCGGTCTTCCGCAAGTTCCCCGACCTGCGGGTCGCGCTCAGCGAGGGCGGCATCGGCTGGGTGCCGTACTTCCTCGAGCGGATCGACTACGTCTACCAGCACCACCACCGTGGACGAACCAGGACTTCGGCGACCGCGCTCCCGAGCGAGGTGTTCAACGAGCACATCCTCACCTGCTTCATCGACGACGCCGTGGGCATGGAGGTGCGCCACCACCTCAACCTGGACCACATCCACTGGGAGTGCGACTACCCGCACTCCGACTCCACCTGGCCCGACGCGCCGGAGATGGCCATGCGGTACCTCGACGGCCTGCCCGACGACGACATCGACCGGATCACCCACCTCAACGCCATGCGGAACTTCAACTACGACCCGTTCGCGCACATCCCCGCGAGCAGGCACCGTCGGCGCGCTGCGGGCCCAGGCCACCGACGTCGACACCACGCCCGTGAGCCACGGCACCGGCAAGTTCCAGGACGAGGGCATCGTCACCGCCATGACGCTCGCCGAGCGCATGGGCAAGAAGTAGCCAGCGGGCGCACACACCGGGGGATACAGGACGATGGACGACGTGCTCGGGTACGAAGGCAAGCACACGCTCGTCGCCGGTGCGGCGTCGGGCATGGGCGAACAGACTGCGCGCCTGCTGACCGAGCTCGGCGCGCGGGTGACGGCGCTCGACGTGAAGACCGTCGATGTGCCGGGCGTCGACTCGCGCCAGGTCGACCTGCGTGATCGCAGCTCCATCGACGAGGCCATCGCCGGTATCGGTGCGGTCGACGTCGTGTTCAGCGTGGCCGGCCTGCCCGGGCCACCGTTCTCCGACCTCGACACCCTGAAGGTCAACTTCATCGGTCCGCGTCACCTCATCGAGTCGTTGGTGCCCGACATGCCTGACGGTGGTGCGGTCGCTGCGGTGGCCTCCAACGAGGGGCTCGGCTCGCAGAACGAGCTCGATCGGCTCCTCCCGCTCGTCACCTCGACCGACTTCGACACGACCGTCGCGTGGGTCGAAGCCAACCCCGAGGACATGAACGCCAACATGGGCTACCTCTACTCGAAGAAGGTCATGAACGCCTGGGTCGCTTGGCGCGCACCCCAGCTCGTCGCCACCCGTGGCATCCGGCTCAACAACACCAACCCGGGCCCGACGCAGACGGCGATGATGCCGGCCTTCGAAGACTTCGCCGGCAAGGAGATGATCGACGCGTTCGTCGGGCCGTCAGGACGCCGATCCACCGCAGAGGAGCAGGCGTGGCCCTTGCTGTTCCTCAACAGCCCCCGCTCTTCGTACATCGCGGGTGAGGCGTTGCACGTCGACGCCGGTTTCCTCGCCGCCCAGGTCACCGGGCAGCTAGCCGACGGCCAGCCCGGCCGGCCTGCCGTTGGGCCAGTTCAGCCTGCGTGGACGAGGTTCACGCCGCCGTCGGCCGGCGTGAGCACGACTGAGCGGCCGACCCATTCGTCGGTCTCGAGGTCGGCGAGCAGACCGGGGTGTTCGACCCGGCCGTAGGTGCGACCACCAGGCACGTCGGCCAACACGAGGCCCCATTCGGCCTCGCCGCTGCGGCCGTGGGCCACGGTGTAAGAGCGCGACGGTCGCAACGCCGTCGTGGGCGGGAACGATCGCGACCGGCGGATCGAAGTCGAGCCGAGCCTGCACGTCGGCCTGTGCAGGTGGCACGATGCGCCCGTTCATCGGCGGCTCGCTGCCGTAGACGGCGAAGACGTGCTTGGTCATGTGCATGCCGACGCCGCTCACGAGGCCGGTGCGTCCCGGGGTCGGAGCGCAGCATGTCGACCATGGTCGCGATGCTGTGCAGCATGTAGTTGCTGGCCCGGCCCACCGTGGAACGGGAGGCCACCCGTGACGGTCAGACCCGCGGGGGTCGTCGCTGCGATGCCGAGCGCGTCGCATGCGAAGGCCGCCGAGCTGGCGAAGCACCTGTAGAGATCGAGGTGGGCGACGTCGTCGATCGTCGAGCCCGGCCACGCGCAGCGCCTCCGTGCTCGCGGCCGCCATGGCGGGCGACGGCGCCAGATCCGGATGCTCGGCCACGTAGACCGGATCGGTGGCGTAGCACCATCCGTGCAGGTAGACGCGATGGTCGGGCGGCACCCCGAGCTCGTCGGCTTCGGCATGGCTGGCGACGATGAGCGCGCCGGCCATGTCGACGTCCATGACCGACACGGCAGACTTCGTGTACGGATAGCCGACCATGCGGTTGGTCGCCGACGGCGTGGTGATCTCGGCCGGGCTGAACCGCTCGGGAACCAGGCGTAGGGGTTGGTTGCGGCGATCGCGCTCATGGGCGCAAGCAGCTCGCCGACCTGGGCGGCGGTACTCGGCAGGAGTGTCGCCCCGGGCCGCCCGTCGCCGCGATGTCGAACACCGGGAACGTCAGCCACGCCGGGAACACCTCGATGCGCGACCTCGACGGGGTGGAACGGCGCCTCGAAGGGCATCGGGCGGAGCGAGAGCGCATGGCGATGGCTCCAGGGCAGTCGCTCGCCGGCCTTCTTGGACTGCCGCTTGGTCTCGAGGGCCTCGCCCCCGCGATGACGGCCAGGTCGAGCTCACCGGCGAGGATGGCGGCGGCCGTGTCCTGCACCAGGACCTGAGGGGTGGTGCCGCCGATGCCCGAGTAGTGGCGATGGCGCGGTTCGATGCCGAGCGCAGCGGCCAGACGGTCGACCGGTTCGTCGTAGGGCCACGATCTGGCAGTAGACGACCTGCAGGCTGTCGACCGCCGACGAGCACCGCGTCGGCCGGCCCGCCGCGCCCAGCGTCGTCGGCGGCGACGCGCACCACCTCGTCCCAGAGCGCCAGCGGTTCGGGAGCGGGTCCACCGCCCGGGTGCCACGGTGCGCTGGCCGACTCCGATGATGCACGGGGTGCGAGGGTCGACTGCCGACCGGGCCACGGTCAGCGGCCCTGCCACTCGGGATCGCGCTTCTCGGCGAACGCCTTCGGCCCTTCCTTGGCGTCGTCGCTCGAGAACACCTTGGCGGCCAGTTCGTTCTCGATGCCGTAGCCCTCTTTCTGGGTGGCGGCGGCCATCCCTCGCAACACCGACTCTTTCGTGGCCTGCACTGCCAGCGGTGCGTTGGCGGTGATGCGGCGGGCCCAGTCGAGGGCTCGGTCGGCCAGCTCGTCGCTCGGGACGATCTCGTTGAGCAGCCCGAGCTCGAGGGCGCGCTGCGGCCGGGAACGCCTCGGCCGTCAGCAGGAACTCCATGGCTGCCGGAAACGGGATCTGCTGCGGCAGCCGCACCGTCGTGCCGCCGCCTGCGAACAGGCCGCGCTTGGGCTCCATCACGCCGAACGCGGCGCGTTCGGTGGCGATGCGGATGTCGACGCCGCCGAGCATCTCCATGCCGCCGGCCACGCACGGCCCGTTGACCGCGGCGATGATCGGCTTGTAGAGCTGACGTTGCGCAGCACGGCATCGGTGCCGTCGCGCAGCCTGCACCCGTCGATCTCGTCGACGTCGCCCGAAGCGATCTGCTGCTGCAGCTCGGTGATCTGCGGGATGTAGGTCTTCAGGTCGGCGCCCGACATGAAGTTGCCCTCGACCCCGGTGATGATCGCCACCCAGGCGTCGGTCGTCGTCGCGGAACCGTCGCCACGCGTTGGCGAGGTCGCGGAAGTGGTAGAGGTCGAGGCTGTTGCGCGCCTCGGGCCGATCGATCGTGATGCGAGCGACGTGCTCGTCGACCTGCTCGTAGTGGATCGTCATGGCGTGGCGACGTTACCCGCGAGCGAGATCGGGTTCTCAGGCATCCGGGCCGGCGTCCGGATCGGATGCGGCGATGACCTGGGCGCCGTAGCGCTCGATCGTCTCGACGGCGTGGTCGAGGCTGTCGCCCGGGAGGCGGACCTGGATCCAAGTGACACCGAGCGCGGCGAGCTCGGCGATGGCCGAGAGGTGCTCGTCCGGGGCGAACCCGTCGTCGCCCGGGTTGCCGCCCCGGTTCTCGGAGAAGGTGATGTCGACCTGGCGGGTGTCGCGTCCGGCGTGATCGAGACGCCGGTGGAGATCGTCGATCAGCAGCGCCAGGTCGGCTGTCGTGCTCAGTGCGACCGTGCGGGCCGTCCGCGCCACCCCCGGGGCGCGGGGAACGGGCACCAGCCGTCGCCTCTGTCCGCCACCCGCTGACGCGCCGTTGCGCTGTTGCCGCCGATCCAGATCGGAGGATGGGGGTCGCTGATCGGTCGGGGATGCGACGTGATGCCTCGGGCGCTGAAGTGCCGGCCCTCGAAGGTGACGTCGTCGGCAGTCCAGATCGCCTTGATTACGTCGAGTGCCTCGTCGAAGAGCTCGTTGCGTTCGCCGTGCTCGACCCCGAGTGCCGCGAACTCGCCTTTGAGGTAGCCCGCACCGGTCGCCAGGGTGAAGCGGCCGCCAGAGACCACGTCGAGGGTGCTGGCCGCCTTCGCCACCAGGAGTGGGGTTGCGGTAGGGAAGGACGATGATGTTCGGGATCAGTCGCAGCCGGGTCGTGCGCGCCGCGGCGAACCCGAGGGCGACGAACGGGTCGAGGCTGTCGTGGCCCCCCGCCTCCAGCCAGCGTTGCGACGGCGCCGGATGGTCGGTGAACCCGTAGCCGCTGAAGCCGGCGCGTTCGGCCGTCTCGGCGAGCAAGCCGATCCCGTGCCCGCTCAGGAAGTCGGGGTTGCACGGATGGCTGATGATCGGGTGGGTGATGGCGAACCGCATCGTCGGTGCCTCTCTCCGTCGGCCGACGCCGCGCGGGTTACTCTAACAGTTGCGTCAATCAGCTTGGGAGGGACGGCGCCGGTGAACTTCGACCTCGATGCCATGGTGGGCGCGCTCGACCTGACGGACGTGGAGCCGGGTGTCGCTGGACGAGGAAGGCTGGTCGAGGGGCAGAACCTCGACATCGGCTACCACCGGGTGTTCGGCGGGCAGATCCTCTCGCAGATGCTGATGGCGGCGAGCGACGCCACGCCCGACAAGTCGGTGAAATCACTCCACGTCCTGTTCCCTCGAGAGGGTGATACCGCCAAGCCGATGCGCTACCGAGTCATCAAGCTGCAGGACGGGCGCACCTTCGGCACCACCGAGGTGATCGCCACCCAGGACGACAAGGTCATCGCCGCAGCCATCGTGTCGATGCACATCGCCGAGCCCGGTCTGCATCGCAGCGACCCCGCCCCGCTCGAGGTGGCGCCGCCCCGGGCCGGCCGCCGCGACCTCGGGGCGATGGTCCCCTGGGAGACCGACATCGTGGATGACGTCGACCTCGCCGACGTCGCCAGCGGGCCGCCCGATCTGGCCTGGTGGATGCGCACGCCGCCGATCGACGACGTTCGGGCTCACCCCGCGCTGCTGGCCCATGCCACCGACCTCACCCTCATCGGCACGGCCCTGCGCCCGTTCGACGGGGTGTCGCAGGCGCAGTCGACGGTCCGGCTGCACACTGCGGTGACGTCGCACACGATCTGGTTCCACCAACCGTTCCGTGTCGACGACTGGTTGCTCGTGATGCAGCACGCCCCCGTCACCGCCGCGGGCCGCAGCTTCGGCAGAGGCGACGTGTTCGCAGGCGCGGAGTTGGTGGCGTCGTTCGCGCAGGAGGCCATGGTGCGTGATCTCGGCGAGCCGTCCTGACGACGAGCCGCACGAGGCCAGCGCCGGGTGTCGAGCGCGCCGGGCCCCGGGGCACGTCGCGGTAGGGCACGTCGCGATCGGCGGCGTACTCCCGAGGCAGGCCGAGCAGTCGCTCGCTGATGATGTTGCGCTGGATCTCGTTGCTGCCGCCGCCGAGAGACAGGCCCTGTCGCCAAAGGCTCGACTCGGCCACCTCCTGACCGGGCGTCGACGGGCCGTCGATCGGCCACGCGGCGGCGGACTCGCCGGCGAGCTCGAGGGCGATCTCGTAGCGCCGCATCACGTGGGTGGCGCTGTAGAGCTTCAGCAACGAGCCTGCCGGCGCGGCCATCTGCCCGGCGGCAACGGCAGTGGTGACCCGACGGACGAGTTGGCTGCCGACGAGTGGCGCGGACGTGTGCTTCGCCCACGAGTTGCCGCGCGTGAGCGTCGTCGACGGCGTCGACCGTACGCGCCAACGCGATGATGGCGTCCTCGCCGGTGTCGCCGGGGTCGGTCGCGCCACTGGTGTAGGGCGACCCCTTGCCCACGGCGTTGCGCTCGTGGATGAGCAGGCGAGTGGCCACGGTCCAGCCGTTGTCGATCTCGCCGACGACATCGTCGACCGAGAGCGGGACGTCATCGAAGAACTCCTGGCAGAACTCCATCGACCCGTTGACCTGGCGGATGCGATCGACGGTGACGCCCGGCTGGTGGATCCTCATGATGAACATGGTGAGCCCGCGGTGCTTGGGCACGTCCCAGTTGGTGCGGGCCAGGCACATCGCGTAGTCGGCCTCGGCCGCGCCCGAGCTCCAGATCTTGGAGCCGCTGAGGACGAACACGTCACCGTCGCGGTCGGCCCTCGTGAGACAACCGGCGAGGTCGGAGCCGCCGCTCGGCTCCGACAGGAACTGCACCCAGAGCTCCTCGCCGCGGAGGATGGCCGGCAGATGCCGGGCCTTCTGCTCGTGGGTGCCGAAGTCGACGAGGGTGGCTGCCAGGATGCCGAGGGTGGGCACGTTGAGGGCGAACGGCATGTCGTAGGGCCGCGACTCCTCGGAGAACGCCCGTTGGTATTCGACCGCCAGACCGAGCCCGCCGTACTCCGCTGGGAAGCAGATGCCGGCGAACCCGCCGTCCCAGAGCGTGCGCTGCAGGCGTCGCTCGACGTCCCAGCGGCCCGGGTTGGCGCGCTCGCGGATGCCGTCGCACTCGGGCGGCATGTTGTCGGCCAGCCAGGCGCGCGCTCGGGCCCGGAACTGGTCGACGCTCTCGCGTGCCGCGGCCGCGGCGGTGCGGTTGGTCGGCTCCTGCGAGCTCACGACGCCACCGGCAGCTGGTTGGCAGCGATGCGCTCGCGATGAACGTCGGGCGTGCCAGAGGTGAGTCGGTCGACCGTCGCCGCGCCGCAGGTAGAGGTGCAGGTCGTGCTCCCAGGTGACTCCGATGCCACCGTGCAACTGGACGCAGTCCTGGATGATCTCGGTGGCGTGGGGACCGACCCACGCCTTGGCCACGCTCGCGAGCAGCCCGGCGTCGTCCGCGCCCGTGGCCACCGCCTCGACTGCGGCGGTGACCGTGGCGTGGCACGCCTCGAGCCACAGCTTGTCGTCGGCCAGCCGGTGCTTGAGGGCCTGGTAGGACGCCAGCGGTCGACCGAAGCTGTAGCGATCCTGCAGGTAGTCGATGGTCATCTCGAAGCAGCGGTCGGCGGCACCCGCGGCTTCGGTGCACCCGAGCACGGTGGCGATCTGGTCGAGCCGGGCCACCTCGGCGGCAGCCGCGCCGACCTGGCCGACCACGGCTGACGGATCGACGGTGACGTCGTCGAACGTGACGCGGGCGAAGCGTCGCACCAGATCGAGCGAGCCGAGGGGGGTGATGGCGATACCCGGGTGATCGGCGGGCACGAGCACCTGCGTCGCGCCGCCGTGCTCGTCGCCGACGGCCACAAGCAGGTGGTCGGCGCCGGCACCCGCCTCGACGATGGGCGTCGTGCCGCGCATCACGAACCGGTCGCCCTCGCGCCCCCCGTCGATCAGGCCGGGCCCGGTCCATGCCGCGGTGCGGTCGCCGCTGAGCAGCCCAGGCAGCACCGCCTGGCGCTGTTCAGCAGTGCCGGCTGCGGAGACGGCCGAGGCCACCAGGTTGACGGGCACGAGGGGCCCGGGTGCGACGGTGCGGCCCAGCTCCTCGGCGACGAGGGCCAGGTCGACCAGGCCGTGACTCGAGAGGCTCCCGCCGCCGTCGGCCTCGCGCACGAGCATCGACGTCCAACCCAGCTCACACGCCTGGCGCCAGTAGTCGGCGGTGTAGCCCGCCGGCTCGTGTTCGAGCGACCGGACCACCGCCATGGGAGCCTGCGCCGTGAGGAACCGGCGGGTCGTGTCCAGGAAGAACGCCTGGTCCTCGCTCAACATCAGGTCCACGTGGTCAGGTCTCCTCTGCGTGCTTTCGCTCGAACTGCCCGGCAGTGTAGGGTCGCTCTAACAGTTCCGTCATTTCTTGAGGGGGTCGTTCGATGCCGACTCGTCAGCTCGACTTTCCGGTGTTCGACGCCGACAACCACATGTACGAGACCCGTGAGGCTCTCACGAAGTTCCTGCCCGACCGTTACGCCGGGGTCATCAGCTACGTCGAGGTGAACGGTCGCACGAAGATCACCGTCAAGGGCAAGATCAGCGACTACATCCCGAACCCCACGTTCGACCGCGTGGCGGCGCCGGGAGCGCAAGAGGAGTACTTCAAGGTCGGCAATCCCGAAGGCAAGAGCCGGCGGGAGATCATGGGGAAGGGCATCGACGCCCTGCCGGCCTTCCGCGAGCCCGGCCCACGCCTCGAGCTGATGGACGAGCTCGGTCTCGACCGGGCCCTGATGTGGCCCACGCTGGCGAGCCTGGTCGAGGAGCGCCTGCGTGACGACGTCGATGCCATCCACGCGGTCGTCCATGCGCTCAACCAGTGGATGTTCGAGACCTGGACGTTCAACTACGAGGACCGGATCTTCCCGACGCCGGTGATCACCCTGCCGATTCTCGAGCAGGCGATCGAGGAGCTCGAGTGGGTCACCGAGCGGGGCGCCAAAGTCATCCTCGTGCGCCCGGCTCCGGTCCCCGGCCTCCGGGGCACCCGCTCGTTCGCCCTACCCGAGTTCGACCCGTTCTGGGAGCTGGTGCAGGAGAAGGACGTGCTGGTGGGTATGCACGCATCCGACAGCGGCTACCAGCGCTACATCAACGAATGGGAAGGCGTCCGCGACGACGAGTTCACCCCGTTCAAGGGAAGCTCGGGGTTCGCCGCCATCGTCGGTCACGCCGGTCGGCCGATCATCGACACCATCGCCTCGGCCATCGGGCACGGGCTGTGCAGCCGGTTCCCGAAGCTCAAGTTCGCACCGGTCGAGAACGGCAGCGGCTGGGTCAGGCCGCTCCTGCACGACCTCGAGCACGCCTACACGCTCAACCCGCACCTGTTCGCCGAGGACCCGGTCGAGGTCTTCAAGCGCAACATCTTCGTGCACCCGTTCCACGAGGAGAACCCGAAGGGCCTCATCGAACTGCTCGGCGCCGACAACGTGTTGTTCGGATCCGACTATCCCCATCCCGAGGGCATGGCCGATCCGCTCAGCTTCATCGACGACCTCGATGGGCTTCCACACGACGACCAGGCCAAAGTGATGGGCGGCAACCTCAATCGGCTTCTCAGCCTCGCGTGAACAAGGCGCATGCCGCGGGGCGCGAACCGAGCTTCCCCGGCTTCGTCCCCACGAGCGGCACGCTCATCCGCTGGTGTGCCGAGCGATGGGGCGACAACACGCTGGCCGTCCTGGGCGACGAGCGCCTGACCTACCGAGAGGCCGAGGAACGGTCTGCCATCCTCGCCCGGAGCCTGCTCGCCTCTGGCGTCGGCAAGGGCACACGGCTCGCCCTGCTGCAGGCGAACGGCCCCGACTGGATCGTCGGCTGGCTGGCCGCCACCCGCATCGGCGCGGTCGTCGCCCTCCTCAACACCTACAACAAGGCGAAAGAGCTCGGCTGGCTCCTCCGCCACTGCGACGCCCAGGTGCTCCTGTCGGTCGACAACCATCTCGGCCACGACTACCTCGAACGCCTGGAGTCGGCCGTTCCCGGCCTCGCCGACTCCGTCCACGAGCGCATTCGGGTGCCCGCCGCTCCGTTCCTCCGCGCGGTGTGGACCTGGGGCGCCGGCCGGCGAGCGTGGGCGGGTCCGATCGACGAGCTCACCGGACGCGCCGATCAGGTCGCCGTTGAGCTCCTGGCGGCCTGCGAGGCCGAGGTCACCGCGGCCGACCCGATGCTGGTCGTCTACTCGTCGGGCTCGACGGCCGACCCGAAGGGTGCCGTGCATGCTCACGGCCCCGTCGTGCGCCACGCTCACAACTTGTGGCCGATGCGCGACATCGCCGACGACGACGTGCTCTATACGCCGATGCCGTTGTTCTGGGTGGGTGGCTTCAGCTTCACGCTCGTCGCCGCGATGCACGCCGGCGCAGCGCTCGTGTTCGAGGAGCAGTTTGAACCTGGCGCCACCCTCGAGCTGATCGAGCGCGAGCGGGTGACCCAGGTGCTGGGCTGGCCCCACATGGCCAAGGCGCTGGTCGATCACCCGACCTTCGCCGAACGAGACCTCTCGTCGGTGCGGGGCGGCACGCTGACGGCCCTCCTGCCCCAGGCGGAGCAGCTCGGTGCCGACATCCCGAAGGCGAACTCGCTCGGTATGACCGAGACCCTCGGGCCCCACACCTTCGCGTCCAAAGAGCCTCTGCCCGCCGGCAAAGAGGGCTCGTTCGGCCTCTCGGTGCCCGGCATCGAGCACAAGATCGTCGATCCCGTCACCCACGCGGATCTCCCGGTGGGCCGCACCGGCGAGCTGTGGCTGCGCGGCTACTCGTTGATGCTCGGGCTGCACAAGCGGGAGCGGGCCGACACGTTCACCGCGGACGGGTGGTACCGCACCGGAGACAGCGGCTACTTCGACGACGACGGCCACTTCTACTTCACCGGGCGCATGGGTGACCTCATCAAGTCCTCCGGCATGAACGTGACGCCGCGCGACGTCGAGTTGGCCCTCGAGGAGCTGCCGGAGGTGGTGATGGCGTTCGTGTGCGGGGTCGAGCACCCCGACCGGGGCCAGGATGTGGTTGCGGCGATCGCGCTGCAGCCCGGGCCAGTCGCTCACCGAGGACGAGGCCCGTCGCCGGGTCAAAGAGGAGCTGGCCTCCTACAAGGTGCCCCGTCACATCGCGGTGTACGCCGACCAGACGCAGCTCCCATGGCTCGACTCGGGCAAGGTCGACCGGAGACGCTTGACGGCCACTCTCGAGGAGCGCTTTCGTGAGACATGACGTGTACCCCCACCTGAACCGAAGGGACCTCTGATGCAGCTGAAGCCCGGTGCCCGTCTCGAGAGCGCCACGTGCGATACGCAGGTCGTGGTGGTGCGCTCGCCCGGCGCCGACGTCGACGTCGACCTGCGGTGCGGCGGTGAAGCGATGCGTGACGCGGGCTCGGGCGGGGCGCGGCTGCCGATGTCGGCCACCGGTGAGGCCTCGCTGCTGGGCAAGCGCTATGCCGATGAGGAGCTCGGCCTCGAGGTGCTGTGCAGCAAGGCCGGCGACGGCCCGCTCACCATCGGCGCCGAGCCGCTTCCCCTCAAAGGGGCGAAGCCGCTGCCGTCGTCGGATTGACCCTCACGCCGGATCGGCGGCACGTACCGTCGTCTTCTCGGCAGGCACGATGGGAGGCGCTTCTTTCCACGACGGGATGCCGTCTTCGGGCTTGGCCGCGGGCCAGCCGTCCTCGTGCACCTCGGCCCAGTGGCTGTGGTTGAGCTGGTGCAGCGTGAAGCAGGCGTTGAGCGAGTTGTAGAAGCCCTGGTTGTCCTGGGTCTCGTTGACGCTCTCCTTGATCATCGAGCGCGGTCATCGTGGGCAGCTTGGCGATGCGGCGGGCGAAGTCGAGGGTGCGGTCGTCGAGCTCGTCGCGCGGGAACACCTTCGACACCATGCCCAGGCGATGCGCCTCGTGCACGTCGAGGCTGTCGCCGGTGAGCATCAGCTCCTTGGTCTTGCGGGCGCCGAACTCCCATGGATGGGCGAAGTACTCGAGGCCGCACATGCCGAGCCGCGTGCCGACCACGTCGGCGAACACCGCGTCGTCGGAACCGACGATGAGGTCGCAGCTCCACATCAGCATGAGCCCGGCGGCGAACACCGTGCCCTGCACCTGGGCGATGGTGATCTTGCGCAGGTTACGCCAGCGGCGGGTGTTCTCGAAGTAGTAGTGCCACTCCTGGAGCATCCGCTTCTCGGCGCCGTCGCGTGTCGCCCCGTTGATCCGGTAGGAGGGGTGCGTGGCGTACTCGGCCTGCGCGCCCTTCGAGCCCATGTCGTGACCGGAGGAGAAGAGCGGGCCGGTACCCCCGAGGATCACCACCCGGCACGTGTCGTCGGCCTCGGCCCGCAGGAACGCCTCGTCGAGCTCGACGAGCAGGCCGCGGTTCTGCGCGTTGCGGGCATCGGGTCGGTCGAGCATGATCCGCACGATCTGTCCGTCGTCGAAGGTCTCGTACTGGAGGAACTGGTAGTCGGACATCGGTCTCCCCTGATGTGGTCAGCCGCCGCGCCCCGAAGGTGACGCGACGGTCAGATCCTATGGGACCTGGGTCAGATGGGCTTCGGGGCCGGCGTGCTCAGGCGTGTGCGCCCTCGGCCGACTCGGCCGGGAGCTCCACCTCGACCTTTGCCTTGGCCATGATGGCGTCGTCCTGGTTGCGCAGCTCGACGGCCACCACCACCCGGTGCCGGCGCTTGCGCAGCACCTTGGTGTCGACGATCTCGCCGGACAGGAACGTGGCGTCACCCGTGAAGGCGGGATTGCGGTACTGCGCCGACGAGCTGGTGACGAAACCCCACTCGCCGGCCCACGCCGCCACGTAGTCGATGACCCAGGCACCCATCGACGCGCCGTAGCCGTAGCCGCGGGGCATGCCGACGTGCTGAGCCCAACGTGGCTGCAGGTGCCCGCGAGGGCCCGTAGTAGGCGCCGTCGGTGAGCTCGGGGTTGGTGCGCTCCATGCGCCGGTCACCCTCGAACCCCGCCATCTCCTTCGTGTAGCCCAGCTCCTCGGCCCGCACGGTGGTGGGCCCCTTGGCGGTGGCTCCCCACGTGGTCATCGGGAACGCGCGCCACTCGGTGGTGAAGCTGGCCAGGCTGTGCGGGCCGAGCACGTTGGGCGCGAGCTGGTCTCCCACCTTCACCGACTCGAAGAACCGCGGATCATGTCCGAGCGAATGGATCTGGTCGATGAACAGCTGCTTCTGCTCGTCGAGCTCGGCGAGCTGCTCGTCGGTCCAGTCGGGCTCCTTCGGCTCGGAGAACAGCTTCTTCTCCTTCGCCTCGCGCACCTGGTAGCGGATGGCGGTGGAGCGCTGGAGCGCGACACGCTCGCCACGCTGGTTGATGTAGAGGGTGTCGCCCCGTTGAAAGCACGTCGGGCCGGCGAACTTGGTATCGGTGACCTTGTAGTCGTAGGGCATGCGATGGCACACGAAGTGGTCGCCCGGCCAGATGCGGGGGCCGAAGAACCACCAGTCGTCGCCGCCGAAGATCAGATGGCTGTTGGGGATCTTGCCGACCTGCGCCGGTGAACAGCCGTGGCTCGTGTCGGTGGCCACGGTGAACGACTGGGGGGCCACGATGGTCTCGAATCGGCTCTCGGCGGCCCAGCGCTCGTCGTAGTGCAGCGGATTGGGATAGTGCATGGCCTGGACCCACCGGCGGATGTCGTTGATGGCCACCGGCTCCTTGAGCTCGCCCGGCTCCATGGGAACGCCCATGTACTGGTCGAGGTCGGAGGCGTCGAGCGTCGGGGCATCAGCGTCGCTCGTGGTCGAAGTCGGTTCGGGGCTCATCGGTCTCCGGTCGTCGTCGGGACAGGCCTGATCTCCGAAGGGACAGCGCTGTCGGCCAGACGGCGAACGACGAGGGCCAGCAGCTCCTCGTCGCGCACCTTCGTGGCGCTGGTGGTCATGGGGATCTCGCCGTCGGCGAAGAACAGGACACGTTTCGGCACCTTGTAGACGGCCACCCGTTCGCGCAGGAACGAGCGGATGTCGTCCTCGGTGGCCTGCGCTCCGTCCTTCAAGGTGATGCAAGCCACCACGAGCTGGTCGAGCCGCGGGTCGGGCACCCCCAACACACGTGACAGCTTCACCGGTGGACAGGCGCGCAGCTGCACCTCGAGCTCGGCGGGCGACACGTTGGCCCCACCGGTTTTGATCATCTCGGTGCGGCGGCCCTCGAAGTGCACGTAGCCGTCGTCGTCGACCGAGCCCTCGTCGCCGGTGTGGAAGAAACCATCGGCGTCGAAGCACTCGGCTGGGTCCTTCCCGAGGTAGCGCTTCATCAGCGTGGGACCGGCGATGGCCAATTCGCCGACTGCGCCGGCGCCGAGGTCGCGGCCGGTGGCGGGATCGACGACCCGCAGGCGGTTGCCGGGCAGCAGCCGGCCCATGCTCTGGCGGGTGAGCTCGCGGGGCGTGTCGGAGCGGTGGCTGAAGAAAAAGGCGCAGCTCTCCGACAGGCCGTAGCCCACCGGCATCACCCAGCTCGGATCGCCGGTGACCGTGGGATGGCGGGCGAACACGGACTTGCCGAACACGCAGGTGAGCGAAGAGAGGTCGGTGGTGGCCCAGTCGGGATGCTCTTCGAGGGCGGCGGCCTGATGGGGGAGGGTGTAGGGCTCGGTGACCCGCTCGCGAGCGAGGAGGGCCAAGGTCTGGCCGGGCTCGAAGGTCTCCTGCATCACGAAGCAACCGCCCGCCGCCAGGGTGGCGCCCATCGCGGTGTTGAGCCCGGCGGTCCAGAACAGCGGCAGAGCCGTCCACATCCGGGTGTGCCCGTGGCGGCCGAACAGCTGGGCCTGCACCCAGAACTGAAGGCATGGTGCGCGGTGGCCGTGCAACACCCCCTTCGGCGCGCTGGTGGTGCCCGAGCTGAAGATGACGAGGGCATCGTCGTCGGCGGTGACCGCCTCAGCTCTGGCGTCGAGGTCGGCGGCGTCGACACTGTCGCCCGCCGCCAGGAACGCATCCCAGGTTCGCTGGTCAGTGCCTGCGGTTCGCTGCCCTAGCACCACCGTGGAGCGTAACGAAGGCACGTCGCCGGCGACGGCGGCGAGATCGTCGCCGAAGTGCCGACCGAGCAACCGCTCTTGGGTGAGCACGAGCGAGATGTCCGCTCGCCGCAACATGAAGGCCAGCTCTGGAGGCGCCGCGAACGTCGAGAGCGGCACGGCCACCGCGCCGATCATCGCGGTGCCGAAGAGGGCGGCCACCGCCGCCGGGCGGTTGGCCATCACGATCCCGACCCGCTCGCCAGCCCCGACCCCGGATGCGATGAGGGCGCGTCCGACCCGCCGTGACTGGTCGAGCAGCTCGGCGTAGGTCCACCGCACGGTGGTGCCGTCGAGCAGTGGGTCGTCGAACACGAGTGCCTCGTTCAGTGCGAATCGCCGGCCGACCTCGTCGAGGAACCCACCCATCGTCAGCGCGCCGATGCCCTCGGCCGACTCGAGCAGCGGCCCGTCGAACACGGTCATACGCCCGCGTGTCCATGCTCGAAGAGGCCCTCGAAGCCGTTGCGGCGGATGACGGAGGCCAGAGCTTCGGCGGTGCGCTCGGCGCTCCACGGCAGGCGCAGCGCAGGCTGCACCATGCGGGCGAGCACCGATACGTCGTACTCGTCGCACACGCCCGCCGCGCCGTGCAGCTGCTGGCAGGTGCGCAGCACGGCGCGCGCCACATCGACCGCGTGCAGACGCAGGGCGAGGGCGTCGGCGAGCGCGTCACCGGGCGCCGCATCGATGCGCCACAGCGTGTGAGCGGCCAGCTCTCGCAGTCCTGCCACCGCCACCGCGGCATCAGCCAGTTGGAACTGCACGGCCTGGAACGACGCGATCGGTTTGCCGAACTGGACACGGTTGTTGACGTGGTCGACCGCAAGCTCAATGGCGCGGTCGGCCGAGCCGAGGATCGTCCACCCGGTGAGCGCGGTGTGGGCTTGCAGCCGCCAAGGGTCGGGCGGCTCGGGGCTGAGCAGCTCGAGGTCGGCCACGAAGGGGCCGAGGCGGGTCGCCAGGCGCGCACTCTTCGACGCCGCGATGCCACCTGAGCCGTCGAGTCGCGCCACATTCCACTCGGGGAAGAGGTCGCCGTGGTCGACTCGCGGCCGGTGTCGGGCACCACCGCGTACGGCCGGCCCGCTCGTCGCGCAGCAGGACGCTCGCCACCGGGTAGGGCAGGGCGACGCGTCCGGCTTCCTCGCAGAGTGCGGCCGCGGCGGCGAGCGAGTCGGCGTCGGCCGCGGGTCGAGCTCGTCGATGCCGAGGGCGCGCAGCGTCGGCGCGACCTCGTCTCGCGCGACGGGTGGGGTCGTCCTCGGCCTCGGCGGGCGGCATCGACGCCACCGAGGTCGGCGAACGCCTTGCGGGCCGCCTGGGCGAACCTCGACCACCTCGTCGGGCAGCACCGGGTTCATGTCGGGCCCTCGCAGCAGCGCCTTCGACACGATCATGCGCTGCACCTCGATGGTGCCCGACGCGACCGTGGCGGCCTGGGCGTAGCGCCAGTGGTCGTCGACGGCGCCGTGCAGCGCTGCGTCGGGCCCGGCCTCGAGAGCGCCGTCCCAATCGCCTGGAACAGCACCTCGGCGACGGCCTGGTCGCACTGGGTGACCGCGATGCGAGCCGCCGAGGCGACCGTCGGGTCACGCTCGCCGGTGGCCTGGGCGGCACGATGCGGTAGGCCAGCAGGCGGGCCACCCGCACCTGCACCAGCGCCCGGGCCCACTGCGCCCGCAGCGCGTGCGGGCAGGTCGTCCCAGCGAGGTCGCCAGCTCGGCGCCGAGCGCGCTGAGCAGGCGCTCGCACCGGGCGTAGCGGGCGATGCCGACCCGCTCGAAGGCCAGCGCCTCCTGGATGACCGCCCACCCCTCGTCGACGGTGCCGAGCACGTCGGCCTCGGTCGACCGGCACGTCGTCGAAGAAGACCTCGTTGAGGTGATGGGGGCCGAGCATCGTCGTCGATCGGTCGCACCTTGATGCCGGGTGCCGTCCATGGGCACGAGGAACATGGTGATGCCCTCGCTGCTGCGTGTCCCCCGGGCCGATGCGGGCCAGCAGGACGCACCACTGGGCCATCGTCGCGTAGGAGGTCCAGATCTTCTGGCCGGTGATGCGCCAGCCGTCGCCGTCGCGGCCGGGCCGCGTCTGCAGCGAAGCCAGGTCGGAGCCGGCGTCGGGCTCGCTGAAGCCCTGGCACCAGATGACCTCGCCGCGGGCGATCGGCGGGCAGGTGCTGCCGCTGCTGGTCCGTCGGTGCCGTGGCGCATGATCGTCGGGCCGACCCAGTTGACGCCCATGTACTGCGCGCCCCGGGGCTCGTGGTGGGCCCACATCTCCTCGCGGACGACGGTCTGCTCCCACACCGAGCCGCCGCCCCGCCGTACTCCTCGGGCCAGGCCATGCACAGCAGGCCGTGGTCGGCGAGCAGCCGGCAGAACGCGCTGGGCCACCTCGAGGTCGGCCGGGTCGTCGGTGAACGCGCCGAGGTAGTCGGGGGCGACGTGCTCGTCGATCAGCGCCCGCAGACGGGTGCGCGAGGGCGGCGGCCTGCGGCCCGAGGTCGAAGTCCATGTGCGGCGGTGCCTCTGTAGAAGATGACGCAGTTGTTAGTACGGCCGATCAGAGCGGTAGCGTCAGCCTGTGCGCCGGCCGCCCACGTCCATCGCCGAGGTGCTCGACCGAGCGCTCGCCGATGACCCGAATCGCGACGCCCTGGTCACGCGGTCGCGGCGCGTGACCTACGCGCAACTCGACGCAGAGGCGAACCAGGCGGCCCATGCACTGATCGCGCTAGGTGTGGGCCCCGGCGACCGGGTGGCGGCCTCGCTGCCGAATGATGCCGCAGTGGTGGTGGCGTTTCACGGCGCCATGCGCCTCGGCGCGATCTGGCTGGGCATCAACCGGGTGCTGGCGCCGCCCGAGAAGGAGTTCCAGTTGCGCGACGCGGAAGCATTGGTGCTTCTCTGCGACGACGACCGAGGCCCGGCGGGGACGGGCCGACCGGGGGTCCTGCCCGACCTCGGCACGCGTGTCGTCGGTGCAGCAGAGTGGGGTGCGCTCGTCGACGACGCCAGTCCCGAACCGGTGGATGCGGCGATCGACCCTGACGCTCCTGCGGGCATTGCCTACACCAGTGGCACCACCGGTCGACCGAAGGGTGCGGTGCACAGCCAGCGTGGACTGCTCACCCCGGGCGCGGTGCTCGTCGAGACCCGTGGCTACGACCACACGCTCCGCAAGGGCGACTGCTTCCCGTTCACCATCCTCAACATGGCTGTGCTCACGACCCTGTTGGTGTCGCAGGCGACGGGCACGTCGATCGTGATGGACCGCATCGACGCCGAGGGCGTGGCCGAGTGGATCCGTGACGAGCGGGTCACGACGTGGAACGGACCGCCCGCGCTCCTGCACTCGCTCGCCTCGATGGACACGATCGACCCGGCCGACCTCGCCTCGCTCGAAGAGGTGTGGACCGGCGGCGCCGACTGTCCCGAGGTGATCCGCACCGCGTTCGAGGAGAAGTTCGGCTTGCCGGTGCTCGCCACCTATGGCCTGACCGAGGCCCCGACGGTGGTGTCGATCGACCCGCCGCACGGCCCTCACGTGTCGGGTGCCAGCGGCACCGTGCTGCCCCATCTGGAGGTGACGATCCGCGACGATGAGGGAGCGGTGCTGCCCGCCGGCGACACCGGCGAGATCTGCGTCGGTGCGGCGGACGGCGACGATCGCTACCCGCCGATGCTCGGGTACTGGAACCGGCCGGCGGAGACCGAGCGCGGTGCTCGGCCGACGGCGTGCTGCACACCGGCGACCTCGGGCTTCCTCGACGACGACGGTTACCTCCACGTGCCGCGACCGCAAGAGCCTGGTGATCATCCGGGGTGGGGCCAACGTGTACCCGGCCGAGGTCGAGCGGGTCCTGCAGGCGATCGACGGGGTGGCCGGCGTCAGCGGTGATCGGCATTCCCGACGAACGGCTCGGCGAGCGGGTGGTCGCCGTCGTCGAGCCCGCGCCGGGGCGGACGCTCGACCCGAGGCCGATCCGCGAGCACTGCCGGGCGCAGCTGGCGAGCTACAAGGTGCCCGAGCGCGTCGTGGTGGTCGACGTGCTGCCCCGCAATGCCATGGGCAAGATCGTGCGCAGCGAGCTGGCCGAACTGGTCTAGCCGCTCGCTGAGGTAGCTCGGTGCGGCCGAGCTCACGGGCGGCCTCGGGGCACGAACGGCTCCGGCGCGAACGGTCCGCCGTTCACCGACGACACCACCAGCTCGGGCAGCACGACGTTGCCCGGCAGGGTGTCGAGCCACGCGATCGCCTGGACGACGTCGGAGGTGGCCAGGGTCTGCATGGGGAAGCGCACGTCGTCGAGCATCGGGGTGGCGACCGGGCCGGTGGTGACGAGATGCACCGCCACACCGTCGCGCTCGACCTCCCTGGCCAGCGCTCCGGCGAACGCGTTGAGCCCCGCCTTCGACGCCGAGTAGGCCGACAACCCGGGCTGGGGCGCGTGGGCCGAGCTCGACGAGAGAAAGATCGATGCGACCGCCTTCCGGCATCGCGTCGAGACACGCCGCGGGCGACCACGAACGCCGAGGTGAGGTTGGCGCGGAGCACCGACTCGAACGTTGTCGACGGTCTCCTTGCGCACGAAGGTGCCGGCCATCACCCCGGCGGCGTGCACGAGCAGGTCGACCCTGCCGGCCTCCCGCACGACGTCCGCGAACGCGTCGGCGTCGGCGGCGTCGGCGGCCACCCATCGGGCGCCGATCTGCTCGGCCGCGGCTTGCAGCTTGCCGGGGGTGCGGGCACACAGCACGACGTCGTAGCCACGCGCCACCAGCTCGGCTCCCGCCGCCAGCCCGATGCCGCTGCTCCCGCCCGTGATCAGCGCCACCCGTCGGTCCTGGGCCATGGCCGGTCACTCTAACTGTCACGTCACCCCGGTTCTCGGGCGCCACTAGGGTCCTGGCTCGTGCCGACCTTCGACGCGTTTCTCCTGACCAAGACCGACGACGGGCAGTCGCTCGACTGGACGTCGGTCGACGAGTCCGACCTGATGGACGGGGACGTCACCGTCGAGGTGTCGCACTCGTCGCTCAACTTCAAGGACGGACTGGCCATGACCGGCTCGTCGCCGGTCGTGCGGCGCTGGCCGATGATCCCGGGGGTCGATTTCGTCGGTCGGGTGCGTGACACCTCGCACCCGTCGTTCGCCGCCGGCGACCTGGTGGTGGCCAACGGGTGGGGGCTCGGCGAGACACACCTGGGCGGCTATGCGCAACTGGCGCGCGTGTCGGGCGACTGGCTGGTGTCGCTCCCGGACGGCATCACCCCGACGCGATCCATGGCCATCGGCACCGCCGGGCTCACGTCGATGCTCTGCGTGCTCGCGCTGGAACGGCACGGTGTCGAGCCGTCGGCCGGGCCGGTGCTGGTGACCGGAGCCGCCGGCGGCGTGGGCAGCGTCGCCGTTGCGATCCTGGCCGGCCTCGGCTTCGAGGTCATCGCGTCGAGCGGCCGGGCCGAGACCGAGGGCGACTACCTGCGGTCGCTCGGCGCGTCCGAGGTCATCGACCGGGCCGAGCTGTCAGAGCCGGGCCGGCCACTAGGCAAGGAGCGATGGGTCGCGGCGGTCGACAGCGTCGGCAGCCACACCCTGGCCAACGTGCTGGCCCAGACCCGCTATGGCGGGGTGGTCGCCGCATGCGGCCTCGCGCAGGGCATGGACCTGCCGGCCTCGGTCGCACCGTTCATCCTGCGGGGCGTCACCCTCGCCGGCGTCGACAGCGTGATGGCGCCGTTGCCGGTGCGCACCGAGAGCATGGTCGCGTCTGGCCACCGACCTGTCCGCGACGCTGCTCGACTCGCTGACGGTCGAGCACCCGCTCGCCGATGCGCCTCGACTCGGCGCCGACATCCTCGAAGGCAAGGTGCGCGGCCGGGTCGTGTTCACCGTGTCCTGAGACTGTCCGCGACTGACGCGGGCGTGCTCGCGAACCTGCGCGTTTGAGCGGCGGTTGCCGACGAGGTGGACCGCAGGTTGCAGTAGATGGCGGCGAGTTCGCCGACAAGATCGAGCAAGGGTGCGAGCCGGCCCCCCAGGCGAGCCCCTTCAGCACGTTCGTCATCAGCTCGACGAGCTGATCGAGGGCGGCTCCCCAGCCGTCCTGGAAGCCCATCTCCTCGTGTCGCTGGCGGCCTGCCTCGTCGACGTGGAGGGCCACGGCGCGGTAGCGCGTGCCACCACTTGCCGTTCGGCTGCAGCTCGATCGATGGCGGTCATCGGCAGGTCGTCCGACCCGACACCCTTGGGGCGGAAGTCCGGCCCGAGCGCGGAGGTCCACGACAGCTTCTCCTCGGGCACGATCTCGAGATAGCAGCCGGTGTTGTCGAACTCGTCGCCTTCGGGTGAGCGCATCACCGTGCGGAAGGCACCACCCGGACGCAGGTCGATCTCGCACTCAGGCGTCTCGTAGGGCTTCGGCGTGAACCACTGCTTCAGCAGCTCGGGGGTGGTCCAGGCCTTCCAGACCAGCTCCGGTGGTACGTCGACCTCGCGTTCGAGCACGAGATCGAGCTTCGGGTCGATGGTGTAGGGCGTGAAACTCATGGCTTGCTCCTCAGGGTGGTTGTGGACGGTGTTGCCTGCGAATGGAGATCGAGGACGAACGCGTCGAGTTGGTCGAGCCGTCGCTCCCAGATCCGGCGTTGCTCGGCCAGCCAGCCGTCGACCGACTCGAGCGCGTTCGGGGAGAGCTCGTAGGTCCGTACCCTTCCCGCCTTGGTCGACGTCACCAGCCCGGCTCGCTCCAACACGCCGAGATGCTGGGTGAACGAGGGCAGCGACATGTCGAACGGTCGGGCCAGCTCCGACGTGGAGGCCGGCCCGGCGACGAGCCGTTCGACCACCTGGCGACGGGTGGGATCGGCCAGGGCGTGCAGCACCTCGTCGATCTCGTCCAGATGCTCAGGCAAATGCTTAGGCACAAACCTAAGTATGGCGCCAGTCAATGCTTTGGTCAATACCTAAGTGTTCAGGCGGTGATCGGGCTGCCGCCGGTTCGCTACGGTGCCGGGTCTGTCCCGTGGCCCCGGCCACCGACCCGACGCCGAGGTGACCGACCCATGACCACGCTGACCAGCTACGACGCCGCCGACGGGGTGGCCACGGTCGTCATGGACGACGGCAAGGCCAACGTCTTGTCGTTCGCCATGTTCGACGAGCTGAACGCGGCGTTCGACCGGGCCGAGGCGGACGGGCACGCGGTGTTGCTCGCCGGGCGCGACGGTCGGTTCTCGGGAGGCTTCGAGCTCTCGGTGCTCACCGCGTTCACCGACGACTCGGCTCGCTTGCTGCGCGCCGGCTTCGAGCTGTCGCACCGCATGTTGTCGTTCCCACGGCCGATCGTGGTGGCGTGCACCGGGCACGCCTACGCGATGGGTGGCTTCCTCGTGCTCTCCGGCGACTACCGGTTGGGTGTGGCCGGCGCCGATCACCGGATCACCGCCAACGAGGTGGCCATCGGCATGTCGTTGCCGCACGCGGCGATCGAGGTGTGCCGTCAGCGGCTCAACCGAGCCCACTTCGAGCGGGCCACTGCCCAGGCCGAGGTGTTCTCGCCGGACCAGGCGGTCGATGCGGGTTGGCTCGACGCCGTGGTGGCGCCCGACGATCTGCTGGGCGCGGCGCGCGACAAAGCGGTGCACCTGGCGGGTTTGTCGCCCCAGGCGCACGCCGGCACCAAGCTGCGCACCCGCGAGTCGATGCTGGCCTCGTTGTGGGCGGCCATCGAGCGCGACGACCGCGAGTTCCGAACGGTCATCGCCAAGGGTTGAATCCGCCCAGCGCCGAGTGGCCTGTCGACCAACCCGAACGGGTAGCGTCGCCGCCGTGGACGGCACCGGGGAGGCTCGCACCGCGGCTGGCCTCGTGCCCTACTTCCACGTGGGCATCATCGTCCCCGATCTCGTGGCCGCGCAGGCCGAGCTCACCGAGCAGGTGGGCGTCACGTGGGGGCCGATCCTCCACCTCGACGAGACCGACGTTCGCGACGGGGACGGCGTCGACATCGTGCTGCCGACGACGATGTGCTACTCGATCGAAGCGCCGCACCTCGAGCTGATCGAGGAGGTGCCGGGCTCGGTGTGGCAGTGCAACGACCACTCCAACCTGCACCACATCGGCTTCTGGAGCGACGACGTCCCGGCGGCCAGCTCCCGCCTCAGCGCGATCGGCTGCCCCTTGCAGCTCTGTGGTCGCGCCGGTGACGCGGCCCCTGCGTCGTGGGCCTACCACCGCAACAGCCTGGGGGTGCGCATCGAGGTGATCGACGCCCACATCCGCGAGGCGATGGCCTTCCTGTTCGAACCTCCGAACTGATCGGCCGCCGCCCCGAGCGATGGCGGTCAGCGACCGCCGGTGCCCGACGTGTTGCTCGGGAAGTTGGCCAGGTCGAACTCGAACATCGACGCGGTCTGGCTGGCGGTGGCCAGGAGATGACCGTCCTCACTCCACACGTGGGCGATGCCGTGGCCGTAGCCCCCGGCGGCCAGGTGCGGGCGCAGGTCGAGCAGGATCCACTCGCTGTCGACGAACGAGCCGATGCGGATCGTGTTGTCGAGGCTCGTGCCGCCGCCGACCATGCCGAGGCCGCGGGCCACGCCCATGGGCACCATGTCGGCGAGGTAGGCGGCCAGGGCGGGCGTGATGGCCACCCCGTCGCGTCGCCGGACCCACAGGCACATCCGGCCCGGTCCCGGGTCGGGGTGATCGATGATCGTTGGCTCGCGGATCTCCACCGCGGTTCCGAAGCCGGTGTTGCGTGCCGGCAGGTCGAACTCGGCCATCCCTGCCGCCTTGGCCACCCCCGAAGCCGGGCTGGCCCAGCGCTCGGCGGCGGCGGGCGCTTCCACGAGCGGCGCGCGTTCGAACTCGCCGTTGAGGGCACCCGGTCGGTGGTGGCCGGTCGCTCCGAGTGAGGCGAACACCGTGTCGCCGACGGCGCTGGTCGCGGTGACGCGCACCTGGTTGGTGCGTCGGCCCGCCGCCAGCACCTCGGCCAGGACGTCGACGACGGCGTCCTGTTCGGCGGTCGACACGAACTGGGTGGTCATCCACAACGCCTGTCGATCCGAGACCAGCTCTGCCGCTGCGATCGACACGGCGATGGCCGCCCCGCCGTAGAGGCGACCGTCGAGTCGGGCCAGCCGGTCGACCACGGCGAAGCGGTAGTGGCCCTCCCGGTCGCCCTCGGTGAGGCCCAGGAAGTCGGCGTCGCTCTGCATGACGGCGCACCGTACCCGACCGCCCTGGGGGTCTCGATACGCCCGATACGCTTCGCCCGGTGACCGCCGGCGACGCCTCGACCGTCATCGAGGTGCGGGTGATTCCCCGAGCGAGACGTAACGAGGTCGGCGGCGAACGCGATGGTCGGCTCGTGGTGCGCACCACCGCCGCCCCCGTCGACGGGCGGGCCAACGCCTCGGTGTGCGAGCTCGTGGCCGAGCACCTCGGAGTGCCGACGCGCAGTGTCGAGATCGTCTCGGGTCATCACTCACGCAACAAGGTGCTGCGCGTCGCCCGAGCCGGCGGCTCCGATCGCACGGCCCGCCGGTAGAGTCGCCGGATGGACCTCGACGCCGCGCTCACCTATGTCGCCGACCGGAGCAAGGGCGTGCTGGTCACGCTGAAGCGCGATGGTCGACCTCAACTGTCGAACATCATGTACGGCGTATCCGACGGCGTGGTGCGCGTGTCGATCACCGCCGACCGGGCCAAGACCAAGAACATGGCGCGCGATCCGCGCATCTCGTTGCACGTGACCTCCGACGACTTCTACAGCTACGTCGTGCTCGAGGGCGAGGCCGATCTGTCACCCGTCGCCGAGCGGGTCGACGATGCCACCGTCGACGAGTTGGTGGAGATGTACCAGGCCATGGCGGGCGAGCATCCCAACTGGGACGAGTTCCGCCAGGCGATGGTCGACGATCGTCGGCTCGTGCTGCGGCTGCGGCCGAATCACGCCTACGGCATGGCCTGACCGTCCGGAGTCATCGGCGGATGACCTGCCGATACGCGAACTCGCTGGGGTCATCGGGGTTGTAGGCCACCTCGACGTCGTCGCCGATCCTCGGGAACGAGATCCGCGAGACGAGCATGGTGCGAGTCGCTTCGAACGCTGCGCCCGAGTCGGGCTGGACCTCGACCGTCACCCGCACCCGGATGGATCGGTTGACGGTCATGCCGGTATCGACCACGTTGACCACGACCCCGGGGGCTCGTTGCCCGCCGTAGACGAGCTCGGCCGGGCGAGTGCCCGTCCCCACGAAGCCATGGTCGACGATGGCATCGGCGATCGGGTTGCGGAGCCGACCGGCACGGGCCAGCCACTCCTTCTCACCCTTGCGGTTGCGATCGCGGCGGTCGAGTTGGCCGTGCAGGTACGCCTGGATGTCGTTGAGCAAGGCGGTGCCTTCCTCGGCGATCGCGGCCAGATCGTCGCTCTGATCGGGCACGAGGTCATCGTGGGCGACGCCGGCGATGGCCAGGACGTCGGTCTGCATCTGACGGGCGATGGCGTTGGTGGCGGTGGGCCGCAGGCCCTTGATCGGGCGGCCACAGCCGCAGTAGCAGGTGCGTCCGGCGTCGCTCGCCTGACGTTCGTCGATCTCGCTGGAGTCAATGCTGGGGCTCACGGATGTTCCTCCTGGTTGGCTCGGTCTGGGAACCCTGACCGTCGAGGAGCGACGCGCTTACGCGGTTGCTCGTCGGGCCGCTGCCGACGGCTCAGGTGCCCCGGAGGGCCTCGATGAGCTCGTCCTTGGTCATCGACGAGCGCCCCTCGATCTCGCGTTCGGCAGCCAGCTCGCGCAGGTCGTCGACGGTGCGATCCTCGTAGCGCCCACTGCGACGGGAGGAGCTGGTGTTGCGACCGCTGCTGGCGGGCTCGGTGCGCTGTGCCGTGCGCCGAACGGTGCGTCGGGCCTGGCGGGCCGCGTCGTGGGTGCGATCCTCGACCTGGTCGGCGGCATCGCTCACCGCGTCGGCCGCGTCCGACACGACGTCCTCCACCTTGCCGACTGCTCGCCGTCCGGCTCGCTCGGCTTGATCGACGGCGTCGCGCACGTCCGGATCGCGCCGCACCCGACGAACCGTCTGGCGGCCACGGCGAGCCAGGTCATCGAGCTCGTCACGGACCCGGTCCGGCATCTCCTGGACCGCTCGGACCGTGTCGCCCGGCAGGGCGAGGGTGCGCCGGCGCAGGCGATCGCCGGCCTCCCAGCTGACGACGGCTGCGCCAACGCTCACGTAGGTGGCATCGAGCAGGCGATCCCACACGTCGTCGCGCACCGATTCGGTGAAGGGGGCCAACTCGAGGCGGGCGGCGCCGGCGCGAGCGGCTTCGACGACATCGATCGACTGGGTGTTCGGCATGGGGGTCCTCCAAAGTGGCGGGCGGTCGACAGTCCTTACCCACGCCTCGGGTCGCCCAACCTTCGTCATGGGTCACACCACCGGAGTGGGCCCCACCCGAGCTGGAGATCGACCATCATGCAGCGGTGGGCTCGCACCTCTCCGACCGACTTCGTCCCCGTCGCGCGATCACCGGCATGTCGGCCGTGCTCGTTCCCTACACGGCCGACGGCGCCATCGACTGGCCGGCGGTCGAGGCGCACATCGCCCGCACCCGCGCCGCCGGCCTGGTTCCGGCCGTGAACATGGACACCGGCTACGTGCAGCTGCTCGCCGACGGTGACAAGCAGCGAGTGCTCGACGTGGCGTCGGAGGTGACCGGCGGTGAGTTCGTCGCCGGTGCCTACGTGGCCGACCGGCCCGGTGACCCGTTCGATCTCGACGGCTATGTGCGGGCCGCGTCCGCCATCCGCGAGCGAGGTGGCACCCCGGTGGTGTTCCCATCCCACGGCCTGAACGAAGGCAGCGACGATCACTGGATCGGCGCGTTGAAGGCCATCGGCAACGCCGTCGATCGCTTCCTCGGCTTCGAGCTCGGCCCCATGTTCGTGCCCTACGGTCGCATCGTCGGGCTCGACGCCTATCGAGCGATGCTCGAGATCCCGCAGTGCGTCGGCGCCAAGCACTCGTCGCTCAGCCGGCAGGCCGAGTGGGATCGGCTGGCGCTTCGCGACGAGGTCCGCCCCGAGTTCCAGGTCCTCACCGGCAACGACCTGGCGATCGACATGGTGATGTACGGCTCCGACTACCTGCTCGGGTTGTCGACCTTCGCCCCCGACGCCTTCGCCGCCAGGGATCGCCTCTGGGAGCTGGGCGATCCCTCGTTCTACGAGCTCAACGACCTGCTGCAATACCTCGGGCACTTCACGTTCCGCCCACCGGTCCCTGGCTATCGCCATGACGCCGCCATGTGGTTCGAGATGCGGGGCTGGGCTCGCACCGACCGCACCCCACCCGGCGTGCCGCGTCGCCCGCCCGCCGACCGCGCCGTGCTCGCCGACATCGCGGGCCGGCTCGACATCCTGGTGCCGCCACCGGTCGTCGGCTCGTGAGGTACCCGCAGATCAAGAACCTGGCGAGCGCCGAGGCGTTCCGCGAGCGCCTGGCCGAATTGGGCGCCTCGATGCCGTTCTCCGACAGCGTCGATCCGGCAGGTGCGCTGTCGACACCCGTCGACATCCGCGACGGCTCGGCGGGGGTGTTGCGCGCGCCGAACCGCTTCGCGGTGCTGCCCATGGAGGGCTGGGACGCGACCCGCGAGGGTCGACCGACCGACCTCGTCAGGCGCCGCTGGGGTCGCTTCGCCGAGAGCGGTTGCGGCCTCGTGTGGGGGGAGGCGACCGCCGTGCGGCCTGATGGCCGGGCCAACCCGAACCAGCTCGTGATCAGCGAAGAGGCGGTGGCCGACTTCGCGGCGTTGCGCGCGCTGCTCGCGCCCGGCCAGATCGCCGGTCTCCAGCTGACCCACTCCGGCCGCTTCTCGCGGCCCGACGGGCGGCCCGCGCCACGCACGGCCTACGTGCACCCGGTGCTCGACGATCGTGTCGGTGCCGACCAGGCGAGTGTGTTCACCGACGACGAGCTCGACGAGTTGGTCCGCAGCTACATCGACGCTGCCGTGTGGGCGCATCAGGCCGGTTTCGAGTTCGTCGACGTCAAGCACTGCCATGGCTACTTCTTGCACGAGTTGTTGAGCGGTTACGAGCGCGCCGGGCGCTACGGCGGCGACTTCGGTGGCCGCACGCGATTCCTGCGTGAGGTGGTGCGGGGGATTCGCGACCGCGCTCCTGGCTTGGCCGTCGCCGTGCGGCTGTCGGTGTTCGACCTGGTGCCCTACCAAGCCGGCGACGGGGGCGTGGGCGTGCCTGCGGTGGGCGGACGCGACTACCGGCACGCGTTCGGCGGTGACGGCACCGGGCACGGGATCGACCTCGACGAGCCGTTGCGGTTCGCCGAGCTGCTGGAGGAGCTGGGTGTCGGGCTCTTGGGCACCACCGCCGGCAGCCCCTACTACAACCCGCACATCCAGCGGCCGGCCTGGTTCCCGCCGTCCGACGGCTATCAGCCGCCCGAGGACCCGCTGGTGGGAGTGGCCCGCCAACTCGCGGCCACCGCCGAGGTCGCCCGCCGTCATCCGGGGCTCACCGTCGTCGGTGCCGGCTACAGCTACCTACAGCAGTGGCTGCCCAACGTGGGTCAGGCCGTGGTCGAGTCGGGCGGGGCCTCGATGATCGGGTTGGGTCGCATGGTGCTGTCGTACCCCGACCTACCCGTCGACGTGCTCGCCGGGCGGGCGCTTCGAGAGCGTTTGCTGTGTCGCACCTTCAGCGACTGCACGACGGCCCCGCGCAACGGTCTGGTGTCGGGCTGCTACCCGCTCGATCCGTTCTACAAGGAGCGTCCGGAACGCGTCGAGCTGGCCCGTGTGAAGAAGGCGGCCAAGGCCAGGCTGCGGTGATCGACTTCGAGGTCCTCGTGTTCTGTCGAGCGAAGGGGTTCGTGCACTCGTCGATCCCCGACGCGGTCGCGGCGATCGAGGCGCTGGGCGATCAGCACGGCTTCGGCGTCGATGTCACCGACGACCCCGACCGGTTCGCCGTGGGCTCGCTCGATGCATACGCCGCGTTGGTGTTCGTGCACACGAGCGGCGACGTGCTGCCAGAACCCGCGCAACGTGCGGCGCTCGAGCAGTTCGTGCACGGTGGCGGCGGGTTCTTCGGTGTGCACGCGGCTGCGGCCATGGGTGAGGTCGCCGACGACTGGCCGTTCTACCGCGCGCTCGTCGGCTCGTCGTTCAAGGGACACACCGACGCGCGGCTCTACTCGGACGAGCCGGTCGCCGACGGACCGGGTGTGCGCTACTGCGGGGCGCTCGTCGACGCGCCCGCCGACGCCGAGCCCTTCGGCCCTACGTTGCTCGTCTCGTCGTGCGAGTCGGCGGTCGTGCGCGTGGAGCAGCCGTCCTCACCGGCGGCACGTGGCATCGTCGACGGCGCGCGGCGCGTCGACGAGTGGTACGGATTCCACGACAACCCGCGCAGCCGGGTCGAGGTGGTCGCCACAGTCGACGAGCGCACCTACGTGCCGGCTGCGGGGCGCATGGGCGATGACCATCCCGTCATCTGGAGCCAACGAATCGGTGCGGGTCGATCGGTCTACAACGCCTTGGGGCACGCCGCGCTGACCTGGAGAGATCCGTCGTTCCTCGCCAGCGTGCTCGGCGGCATCGAGCAGGCGGCGGGAATACCGCTGCGCCGCCGGTAGTTGCGAACGCAAGAAGACCACCGGACGACGGACAGAGGAGAGACCCGTGGCAGACGACACCCCCGACTTCGAGGCCATGAAGGCGTGGAACCAGCAGGTCATCGAGGAGTTCCGGGCCAACCAGGGAGTGGTCGGTGGGCCGTTCGAGGGTCAGATGATGACGCTGCTCACCACCACCGGCGCCAAGTCGGGTCGGTCCCACACCACGCCGCTCGTCGCCGGATCAGCGGGCGACGGGGTCTACGTCATCGCGTCGGCCGGTGGCTCGCACCGCCACCCCGCCTGGTACCACAACGTGCTGGCCGATCCGGTGGTCACGGTCGAGGTGGGCGCCGAGACCTACGAGGCCAGTGCCCGGCTCGCCGACGAGCCGCAGCGCAGCGAGCTCTACCAGGCGATGGTCGACCGCATGCCTCAGTTCGCCGACTACCAGAAGGACAATCCCCGGACCATCCCGGTGGTCGTTCTCGATCGTCGCTGAGGCAGGGGGCCGACCCGCTCGCTCGGACGCCGGTAGCACCCGTTCGATTGGACGCCGCTAGCGTCGGGGCGATGACCGACCCGCAGCCCGCGGACGCGATCCGCCAGCTCCTCGACCTGGCCCCGCATCCGACGTGCGGGTTCGTGCGCATCAGCTATGTCAGCGATTCGTCCATCGCGCCAGGCGGGTTGCCGGATCCGTTCGCGGCCGGCCGGGCCGCTGGGTCGGCGCTGTACTTCCAGGTCACGCCGGACGCCCCCGTCCACCTGCACTGCATCCGCAACGACCAGCTCTACCACCGCTACCTGGGTGACCCGCTCGAGGTGCTCCTGCTCTATCCCGATGGCACGCATGCCATCGAGGTGATGGGAGACGACCTCGCCGCCGGACAGAAGCTCCAGCTGTTCATCCCCGGCTCGACGTTCCACACGGCACGCCTCAGGGGAGACGACTACTTCCTCGGCGCGAGCACCGAGTGGCCGGGCGTCGACCCGTCCGACGTCGTGCTCGGTGACGCCGACGCGCTGGCCGCATCGCACCCCGGGGCCCGAGCGTTGCTCGACGACTTCACCACCCCGCGAACTGGTGCGTGAAACACCCGTATGGGTGGTTTCACGCACCTAGAACGGGAACGGGCACCTCGCTTGCAAGCCCCGCTGGCAACGGGATGTGCTCCCAGGTTCCCGCAATGCGTTCCAAGAGACCGACATCGGCTGAGAACGGGGGTGCCTGAGGGAGCTCGGGCTGGTAGTCGATGTCGACGGAGGACCCGGTGATCTCGATGAGGAGCTCGACCACTTCTCGAACCGCGACCGAAGGTGTGCCGACGACGTTGATGACCGGAGGGAGCGGGAGCTCAGCGTTGCCGATACGCACGATCGCTTCGGCGCAATCGTCGACGTGCAGCAGATCGACGAGCGCCGATCCGTCGCCGTAGACGACGGGGCGGCCTCCTCCCAGCAGATGGGCGATGGTGAGCGGCACGAGCTTCTGGTAGCCGGCCTCCCCCGGCCCGTAGAGATGGCCGACGCGGCAGGGCCGTCGCGGGCGTGTCGTGCGCTTGGGCCCATGCAGCAACCATCGCCTCGCACATCAACTTGGACGCTCCGTAGAGGTCGGTCGGGCGGATCGCCGACCCCTCCAGCAGCGGCAGCGAGACTGGCCGAGCGTAGAGGTCGATGGTGCTGGTGAAGAGCACCCGGCCCGGTGCTTCGGGCAACGCGTCGAGGAGCTGCTTCGTCGCCTGCACGTTGTCGCGGATCGCCCGCTCAGCGTCGTTCGCCTCGGCGCGTCGCTTCGGGATGAAACCAGCGATATGCGCGAGAACGTCGACCCGACCCACGCCCGCTTCGACGAGCGTCGACTGCGTGAGCTGTTCCAGCGGGCACGCCACGACCCGAACCCCCGCAGTGGGCTCGACCGGCGTGCGCTGGATGTTGACCACGTCGACCTCACGGGCTCGTAGACACCCGATCAGTCGGGTGGCAAGGAATCCACCTCCGGTGACGAGCCAGGTCTCGGCCATCGTCAGGTCCCTTCGGCGGCCAAGCGGTCGATCTCAGCGGCCGTGGTCAGAACAGGAAGGACGTCCATGCCCCGTACCCACACCAGGCCGTCGTCGAGAGGGTTGATCTGGCGACGCAGGTCGGGCATGCGGCCGTCGAGGGCGACATCGGCGTAGATCTGAGGGAGGTTGAGACCGGCGGCGGTGAAGAAGTGCACCGTGGTGAAGAACCGGCCGATGTTGATCTCGGTGAGGTTCGGCACCGAGTCGGCGTCGTAGGTCATGTCGACGCCGAAGAGCCCGTTGGGCCGGTCGTCGACGGCGTGGATGGCGCGCTGCGCGATGTCGTCGACGATGGGATCGCTCATTGTTTCGCCCACGGCGGTGATGCCGGTGACGCCCGACAACGTGCGGTTGCCGAAGCCCCACGACCGTCGCCGGCGGCACTGCGCGACCACGAGCTCGCCGTCGTGCCAGAGGGAGAGCCAGGTGACGCTGCGTGCGGTGAGCTTGCGGGCGGCCATGAACGTCCCCCAGCCACGGAAGCGCTCGACCCACCGCACGGCGAACTCGATGTCGTCGACCGGGAGGGCGCCCTGCCCTCCGCCACCGACGTTGGCACGGAGCCACACCTCTCCGTCGTGGCGGTCGGCGAAGCGGCGAAGGTCGTCGGCGGACTCGAGCAGGACTGACTCGGGAACCGGCACGCCTGCATCGCGCCACACCTCGTAGGAGCGGTACTTGTCGACGCACAGCTCGACGGTGTCGGCCGCAGGCAGGAACAGGGTGACACCTAGGGCGGCGATCTCGGTTCGCAGACGGGAAACCGCCAGCACCTCGAGGTCGTTCTGGACGTGGAGGAGATCGGGCTTGGTCTGCGCCAGCAGCCCGAGGAGCGCTTCGGGATAGGCAGGGTCGTCGGCGAAGGGCACGCAATGGCGCTCGTCGACGTCGGCGAGGACGAGATCGGTGGGTACGCACGACATCCCGATCAGGTGGTCGCCGTGTGCGGAGGACCTGAGCGACCGGATGACGTTGTTGGTGGGGGCGCCGCCGGCACCACCGAGTTGGATCCGAGCCATGGGCGGAGACTACCTATCCGCGGTGGGCGCCCGGCAGGGCCGTGACGGCCGGCGTCGGATGGGGTCAGCTGGTCATGCCGCCGAGGCCCACCAGGCCACGAGCCAGCTCGATCTCGCCCATGTGGCGCAGGCCGTGCTGGTACAGCCAGCACTCGGTGGCGTCGAGCACGGTGATGCCGTCGGGGCCGGCCACTCGGGCGCTGTAGGTGCTGGCCACCTGCTCGGGGAACGGCCGCGGCACCAAGACCTTGGTGAAGAGGGCCGGATCGACATCGGCGAGCCAGGCCTCGGTGCGGTCGAACACCGTTCGCTGGTAGTCCTTGAACGCCTCGAAGTCGCCGATGCGCTGGTGGATCATCTCGTCGACCGTGCGGTGCTTGCCGTGATCGTTCACCGTCATCTGCACCTTCGACTGCCACTCGTCGTTCCACACGGGCGGAACGCCGGTGATCATCATGAAGCACACGTCTTCCATGTTCGTGTAGTGGAACAGCGAGAACGCGATGGGCAACACGCCCTCGCGTTCGAAGTGGTTCACGTGCTCGGGCCCCATCGTGGAGACCGCCTGGTAGTAGAGCGAGTGCATCGCCGCCATGCGCCGCTGCAGCGAGTCGAGGATGAGCTCAGTCATGTTGGTCTCCCTGGTGGTCGTCACGCCCAGCCCCCTGCGTAGGCGATGAACTGCCCGGTGGTGAAGCGGCTGCTGCCATCGATGAACGGCATGCAGAACGACGCGAACTCCTCCATCGTGCCGAGGCGGCCGAGTGGCACCTGCCCCTCTATCTTGGCCCGCACCTCGGGATCGGTCGCTCCCGATGCGGCCAGGAACTCGGGGAAGTCCATGAAGTTGGTGCCGATGGCGTTGACCTGCACGCCGTTGCGGGCCACCTCCGATGCCACGTTCTTGGCCAGCATCGTGGCGCCTGCACGGGCGGCCGAGTAGAGCGGCGCACCCGGCGTGGGTCGGGCGCCGGCGGCGCTGGTGATGAGGAGGAGCTGTCCGTCGCCCTGCTCGATCATCGGCGCGACCGCGGCCTTGAGGAAGTGGTAGGGCGCTTCGAGGCAGCCACTGATGACCTTGTGCAGGTCGTCGACGGTCGAGTTCACGAACCGCCCGACGACGATCTGGCCGGAGGCGGCGACCGCGGCGTCGAGCCGACCGAACCGGTCGAGGGCGGCGCGCACGAGGCGCTCGGCCGACTCGGGCTTGCTCAGGTTGTGCACGCCTTCGACCCGTTCGACGGTCGCGCCCGCAGCTTCGAGCTCGGCGACCAGCGCATCGTCGGGGTCGCCGAGCACGAGGTCGTGCCCGCGGGCGGCGAGGTGGCGGGCCAGTTCGGGGCCGACGTAGAAGCTGGCGTTGGCCACGAGGGCCACGCGGCGGGTGGGGTCGGTCATCGGGGTTGCTCCCTTGCGATCAGGCAGCCGGAGGGTCGGCTTCGGGTGGGCCGATCCGCTCGAGCCGGGCGGTGAAGTTGAGATAGGTCCAGATCATCTGGTCGCCGTCGAGCTCGCGGGTGACCTCGACGGGGATGCCCACCGGCCGAAGGACATGCACCCCGTCCTCGTAGGTGGCCACCACGGTGATCGGCGTGGTGAAGTCGCGCTCGGCCACGTCGTTCACACCGTTCTCCTCGGTGCCGTCGGCGCGCATGTCGTGGATGATGCCGCCCGCGGTGATGACGATGCGGTCGCCGCACTGCTCGACGCGCTGGACGACGCCGTAGGCGGGATGGTCGTCGGGGGCGGGCTGGCCCTCGACCTCGACCGAGACGGTCTTCCACATGCCGCGCAGGTCGGGGGCACCCTCGACGAGCGGCTCGGTGCAGGCGGTGAGGATGGGGGCGGGCATGGTGGTCCAGCCGCCGGGGGGCGTCTTGGCCACCGGGATGTCCGCGGCGAGCACGGCGGGCGCAGGAGTGCCGGTGGTGGCGGGCGAGGACTCGGTCACGTTGGTTCCCTCCTCGGCGCAGGCTGCGCCGATGATGCTGGGCACGACAAGCAGCAGGATGACGAGCACGTTCCGACGGCGAGGCACTTGCGTATCGTAGGTATTGTCAGTAATACTGTCAATTGTTTCGCCGGCACGGGGAAGGGTAGGGGGAAGCCGCACATGGACCTCGAAGTCGATCGTCGTGAGCTCCACACCGTTCGGCGGGTCGATCGCGATCCTGGCGAGCTGGCCGAGGGGGCGACCCGGTTGCGGGTCGACGGGTTCGCGCTGACGTCCAACAACATCACCTACGGGGTGTTCGGCGACGCTCTGCGCTACTGGGAGTTCTTCCCTCCCTCGCCCGACGACCGCGGCATCGAGTGGGGCCGCATCCCGGTGTGGGGCTTCGGCGAAGTGGTGGAGTCACGTTCGGGCGACGCCATCGTCGGTGAGCGCTTCTACGGCTACTTCCCGATGTCGTCGCAGCTCGATGTGGTGCCGGGCCGATCCGACGAGCGCGGCTTCACCGACATGGCCGAACACCGGGCACCCATGGCGGGGGCCTACAACCGCTATCTCCGAGTGGCGGCCGACCCCATCTATCGCGCCGACCGCGAAGACCATCAGATGTTGCTGTGGCCGCTCTTCTTCACCTCGTTCGTGGTGGAGGACTTCCTCGTCGACAACGGTCTCTTCGGGGCCGATCAGATCGTCATCTCGAGTGCGTCGAGCAAGACCGCCATCGGCACCGCCTTTCTCGCCCACTCGCGAGGGCACGCCGAGGTGGTGGGGCTCACCTCCGCCCGCAACCGCGACTTCGTCGAGGGCCTCGGCTGCTACCACGCCGTGCTCAGCTACGACGAGATCGACTCGTTGGCGGCGAAGGCCAGCACCGTACATCGACATCGCCGGCGACCGGGCCGTGCTCCACGCCGTGCACGAGACACTGGGTGACCATCTCGCCTACAGCATGACCGTCGGTGGCACCCACTGGGACGCACCCGCTACCGAGCTCGGCGACCTGCCGGGACCTGAGCCGGTGTTCTTCTTCGCACCGTCGCAGATCGCCAAGCGCACCCACGACTGGGGCCGCGACGAGCTCGATGCCCGAGTGGGCGAAGCGTGGGCCCGCTATGCCGACTGGGCCGACGGCTGGGTCGCCTTCGTGCGGGCCGACAGCGCCGACGCGGTCGAGCGGGCCTACCTCGAATTGCTCGACGGCGGCAGCGATCCCCGCACCGGCTACATCTGCTCGATGCCGTGACGGGGCGCGGCAAGGCGCGCTCCGGCGGCGAGCCACGAAAGGACAAGGCATGGAACTGAACGGACGGGTAGCAGTCGTCACCGGTGCGGCGTCGGGTATCGGGTTGGCGCTCAGCCGAGCGCTTCGTGCGCGAGGGCATGTCGGTGGTGATGGCCGACATCGAGGCCGACGTGCTCGACGGCCACGCCAAGCGGCTGCTCGACGACGGCGCGCCCATCACTGCGGTGGTGTGCGACGTGTCCGACCCCGAGCAGGTGGCCGATCTGCGCGATCAGGCCGTCGCCGCGCATGGCGCAGTGCACTTGTTGTGCAACAACGCGGGGGTCGCCGCCGGGCGTCCCAACATCAAGACCCGTCCCGAGGTCTGGCAATGGGTGATCGGCGTCAACGTGCTCGGTGTCGCCTACGGGGTCAGCGCGTTCGCCCCACTGATGATCGAGCAGGGCGAGGGCCACATCGTCAACACCGCGTCGGAGGCGGGACTCACCGCGTCGCCCGTGCTGGGCGCCTATCACGCATCGAAGTATGCCGTGGTCGGCCTCTCCGAGTCGTTGGTGCTCGAGCTGGCAGGCACTGGTGTGGGGGTCTCCTGTCTGTGCCCCGAACTGGTCGACACCAAGATCTTCGAGTCGACTCGCAACGCCCCCGCGCATCTCGGCTACAAGGCGCCGGCACCGGTGGAGATGAGGCAGATCGAGCAGTGGATGAACACCGTCGCCATGGACCCGGCCGACGTGGCCGCCGACGTGGCCTACGCGGTGCGGGCCAACCAGTTCTGGATCCTCACGCACCAGTCGACCCGCCAACGCGTGCGTCGCCGCAACGACGATCTCGAGGCCGGTCGCAACCCGGCTTCACCGCGCTGATGGCACCGCCAGTCGCCGACCGTCACGACGCCGAGCCGGCCGTCGACGGACGAGCGGCGCGGCGCGATCGCAACCGGGTCGCCGTGCTCGACGCCGTCATCGAGCTGTTCGCCGAGGGCGTGCTCGAACCCGATCCGGCGCTGGTGGCCGAGCGCTGTGGGTTGTCCCAACGTTCGGTCTATCGCTACTTCGAGGATCGCGACGGGCTGATCCGAGCCGCCATCGACCGGCATCTCGATCTCGTCTGGCCGCTGTTCGTCATCCACGGCATCGGGGAGGGCGAGCTCGATGAGCGCATCGACGCCTTCGTCGCCGGGCGCCTGCGGCTCTACGAGGCCATCGCCGCTGCGAGTCGGGCGGCGCGCCTGCGGGCCAACACCAACGAGATCATCGGCAACCAGGTTGCCGTCACCCGACGGGCCCTGCGCGAGCAGATCGAGAAGCAGTTCTCACCGGAGCTGCGCCAGCTCGATCGGCGTCACCGCCGGTCGATCGGCGGAGCTGTCGATGCGCTGTGCCAGTTCGAGACCCTCGACCACTACCGCTTCCACCGGGGGCTCACCGAGGGCGAGACCCGAGCCCTCCTCGTCGATTCGTTGCACGCACTGCTCGACCGACCCGACGCCGCTCGGGCCTGACACAAGGGGATCACGTGGCCGACAAGGCGAAGAAGTCGTACTCCTACGGAGAACCCAACTGGGAGCTGATCGGGCGCTGGCTCGAGCTCGACCCCGGTGCGGACGGCCCCTTCTGGGCCGTGAACCTGATGAAGTACCGGACGCTCGCCGACTACGGCGATGGTGACCACGGCGGCGAGAGCATCTCGGGTCAGGAAGCCGACGATGCCTACGCTCCGCTCGGCCCGCTCGCGGCCATCGGTGCCATGGTCACCTTCCTCGGCGACGTGGCCGACCAGCCGTCGGGCGATCCCGCGTGGGATCGGGTGGGCATCGTGCGCTATCCGAGTCGGGCGGCCTTCTTCGCCATGCAGCAGCGCGACGACTTCAAGCAGCAGCACGTGCACAAGGAGGCCGGCATGGAGTTCACCATCGTGGCTGCCGGCCAGCCTCAGCCTGCGTCGCCGAGCGATCCGGCCGGCACCGGCGAGGGTGTGATGGTGCTGCGGGTGCGACGCTTCACCGACGCCGACGCGCCCCGGGTCGAGCCCGCCGAGGTCACACCGGTGGCCCTCTTCGACGTCGAAGGGGTCATCGTGGGCGACGAGCGCACCTGGCACGAGATGAGGTTCGACCGCGTGCCCGATCTGGCCACGGCGGCTGCGCTCGGCTCGACGATGGACGGCGTCGACGAGATGATCGCAGTCGTGCTCGAGCCGCGGATCGACCGGCTGATCGAGTCGATCGTCACCGCTTCGGCTGTGGGGGGTTGACCATGGATGTCCTACGCACACCCGACGAGCGGTTCGACGGGCTCGATGGCTACGACTTCGAGCCGCATTATCGCGACGTGAAGGCCGACGACGGCACCGTGCTGCGGTTCCACTTCGTCGACGAGGGTCCGGCCGACGCGCCGCCCGTGCTGCTCATGCACGGCAATCCGTCGTGGAGCTACCTGCACCGCAACATGATCCGGGGACTGGTCGCACGTGGTCATCGGGTGGTCGCCCTCGACCTGATGGGCCTCGGCCGGTCCGACAAGCCGACGAAGCGGAGCGACTACACGCTCGCCCGCCACGTCGACTGGGTGGGGCAGTGGCTGGAGGCCGAGGAGCTCACCGACGTCACCCTCTACTGCCAGGACTGGGGTGGGCTGATCGGGCTCAACGTGTTGCGCTTCCACCCCGACCGCTTCGCCCGCGTGATCGCCTCGAACACGGGTGTGCCGGTGGGTGAGGGGGTCAACAAGTTCATGGAGGACTGGTTGGCGTTCAGCCAGAGCGTCGACGAGCTGCCGGTCTCGTCGCTGGTGGCCTCGGGCGTGGCCCGCCAGCTGAGCGACGGGGAGAAGGCGGCCTACGACGCGCCGTTCCCCGACGGCACCTATCAGACGAGCGCCCTGCAGTTCCCGTTGCTCATCCCCGTGCAACCCGACAATCCCGGTGTGCCGATGTGCCGGGAGACCTGGTCGTTCCTCGAGACATGGCAGAAGCCGTTTCTCACCGCGTTCGGCTCGGCCGACCCCGTGTCGTTCAAGCCCGGCGCCCATCTCAAGTTCCAGCGGTTGGTGCCCGGTGCGGCCGGACAGGCGCATCGAGTCATCGAGGGTGCCAACCACTTCATCCAAGAAGATGCATCCGACGAGCTGGTCGAGATCATCGACGAGTTCGTCCACGGGGGGAGCCCGACATGAAGCACTACGCACCGTTCGAAGGCCGCATCGGGCGCACGCACGCCGAGTCGGAGCCCTGGTGGCCGACACGTGCTCACCCTGGCGACGACGCGCCCAACGTGGTCGTGATCCTGCTCGACGACCTCGGGTTCTCCCACCTCGGCTGCTTCGGGTCCGACATCGACACGCCGAACATGGACCGTCTGGCCGCCGGCGGCCTGCGCTACTCGAACTTCCACGTGACACCCGTGTGCTCGCCCACGCGGGCCGCGCTGCTCACCGGCCGCAACCACCACGAGGTGGGCATGCGCTCGGTGTCGAACTTCAACACCGGCTATCCCAACATGCGGGGCCACGTCTCGAACCACGCCGCGACGATGGGCGAGGTGCTCCGCGACGAGGGCTACGCCACGTTCGCGGTCGGCAAGTGGCATCTCTGCCAGATGGAGGACACCTCGGCGGCGGGCCCGTTCGACCAGTGGCCCTGCCAGCGCGGCTTCGACCGCTTCTACGGGTTCCTCGACGGCGAGACCGATCAGTTCAGCCCGGAGCTCATCTACGACAACCACGCCATCGAGCCGCCGGCAACCGCCGAGGACGGCTATCACCTCAGTGAGGACCTGGTCGACCACGCCGTCCAGTTCATCCACGACACGAAGTCGATCCGACCCGATCGCCCGTTCTTCACCTACCTCGCCTTCGGGGCCACCCACGCGCCGCACCAGGCGCCGGCGGAGTACCTCGAGAAGTACCGCGGCCGCTACGACGAGGGCTGGGACGTGACGCGCGAGCGATGGTTCGCCCGTCAGAAGGAGCTGGGGATCATCCCGCCCGACACGCAGCTCGCCCCGCGCAACCCCGGTGTCGAGGCATGGGACGACTTGCCGGCCAACCACCAGCGCCTGGCGAGCCGCTTGCAGGAGGCGTTCGCCGCGTTCCTCGACCACACCGATGCCCAGATCGGTCGGTTCGTCGACGCGCTCGACCGCCTTGGCGAGCTCGACAACACGATCATCCTCGTGATGGCCGACAACGGCGCCAGCCAGGAGGGCGGGCCGTTCGGTGTGCTGCACGAGATGAAGTTCTTCAACTTCATCCTGGAGACCCCGGACGAGGCCGTCGCCCGACTCGACGACATCGGCGGGCCGAGCAGCCACTCGAACTACCCGTGGGGCTGGGCCCAGGCCGGCAACACGCCCTTCAAGTGGTACAAGCAGAACACCCACGAGGGTGGTGTCCACGTGCCGCTCATCGTGCACTGGCCCGGTGCCATCCCCGACCCGGGCGCCATCCGCAGCCAGTTCCACTACGTGAACGACATCGCGCCGACGGTCTACGAGCTGCTCGGCGTCACCGCGCCGGAGGTGTTCCGGGGCTACGAGCAGATGCCCGTGACGGGCACGTCACTGGCGTACAGCCTGGCCGGCCCCGACGAGCCCAGCCGCAAGGACGTGCAGTACTTCGAGATGATGGGTCATCGCGCCCTCTATCTCGACGGGTGGAAGGCCGTCACGCGCCATCAGCAGGGTGTGGCCTTCGACGACGACATGTGGGAGCTCTACCACGTCGACGTCGATCCGTCCGAGTGCACCGATCTGGCCGCCGAGATGCCCGAGAAGGTGGCCGAGATGGTCGAGCGGTGGTGGGTCGAAGCCGAGGAGCACGGCGTGCTCCCCCTCGACGACCGCACCATCGAGCTGTTCGGCGCGCGTTTCCGTGACCGCTCGCCGCATCCGGCCGATCGTCGCTACGTCTACCGACCGCCCATGACCCACATCCCCGTGCAGGTGGCGGCATCGATCGGCGGCCGGAGCTGGAACCTCGACGCCACCATCGATCGACCGGCAGGTGCCGGTGGGGTCATCTACGCGACCGGCAACGAGAACTCCGGCCTGACCGTCTTCGTCAAGGACGACCACCTGGTCTTCCACTACAACAGCTTCGGCGACCACACGATCGTGCAGTCGGACCGACCGGTGCCGGTGGGCGAGTCGGTGGTCGGCGTGCGCTTCCGGCGGGGCGACGACGGTGGCGAAGCGACGGTCGTGATCGACGGAGACGTGTGCGGCTCGGTGACCATCCGCTACGTGATGAGGATGATCTCGAGTGTCGGGGCGAGCGTCGGCCACGATCGCGGCTCGCCGGTGAGCGGGCACTACTCCGGCTCGTTTCCGTTCGAGGGCGAGCTGCGCGAGGTCATCATCGACCTGCAGGCGCCGCGCCGTGCCGAAGACGGCGAGTTGGCCGCCACCGACGCCCGCGGCTCGATGGCCCGCCAATGACCTGACCACACCGATTTCGGGAGCTCGGTGGCGCAGTGACCGTGTCGCTCAGCGGTCGGGCGGCGGCTCGAGTGACGGGCCGACGTTAGTGTTGAGCCACGTGTTGAGCGGCGTGATGGCGCGCCACGTCTCGGCGATCTTCGTGGCCGCCCGCCTGGTCGACAGCCAAGCGGGTGTGCCGAACTGCTTCGCGGCCGTCAGGCCCTTGTGGCGCAGGAGCCGTACCCGGGGGTGGTCACGTGGGTAGCCGCGCGGCGCGGTCTTCAGCGCCTCGCCGCCGATCTCGTAGCGCCGCCCGAGCTCGTCGACGATCCGCTCGAGCTCGGCGCCGCGACGGTCGTCGTCGATCGCGTCGCGGAACCGCTCGAGCTGGTCACGTGCCATCTGGTAGTAGCCCGAGGCCACGAACAGGCCGTCGGCGCTGAGATGGACGTAGTAGGCCTCGCCCCCCTCGCCTTCGGTGACCGCCCCCTGATGGTTCTTGTAGGGGCTCTTGTCGGCGCTGAACCGCACGTCGCGGTGCGGCCGGAAGAGATGGAAGGTCCCGAACTCGGGTGCCAGCTCCTCGGTGAGCGCGACGAGCGGGCCCTTCACGGCGTCGTCGTAGGTGGCCCGGTTCGCCTGCCAGTACGACTTCGAGTTGTCGAGCGTGAGACCTCGATAGAACTCGACGGCCGCAGTGCTGAACCCGGTGAAACGTCGTGCGGGCGGTGGGTGAGCGGTCGCCATCGACGGCGACGGTATCGCCCGTGAGCGAGACCCGACCCGTCGACCGTCGATCAGAGGCATGATCTGTCCATGCGCATCGGCATCAACGGATCAAGTCTCATCGCCTTGGGTAGCCCGGTCGACGCGATCGCAGAGCACGCGGCCGCAGCTGAGCAGGACGGATTCGCCACCTACTGGGTGGCCCAGCTGGCGGCACCCGATGCCCTCACTGCGCTGGCGATCGTCGGACGGGCCACCACCACGATCGAGCTGGGCACGGCCGTCATCTCCACCTGGCCCCGTCATCCGCTCATGCTGGCCGGGCAGGCGCTGACCACCCAGGAGCTCTGCGGCAACCGACTCGTGCTCGGCATCGGACTGGCCCACAAGCCGTCGGTGGAGCAGACCCTCAAGGTGCCCTTCGCCCGACCGGCGCGGCACATGGACGACTACCTGTCGGTGCTGCTGCCGGCTCTCCACGACCGCAAGGTGTCGTTCGAAGGTGAGATCTGGTCGGGCGAGGTCGAGTCGATCCCGGCACCGGCCGGGGTCACCGCGCCCGCCGTGATGCTCGCCGCCATGGGGCCGCGCATGCTCGAGATGGCGGGGGCCCGCACCGATGGCACGATCCTGTGGCTCAGCGGCCCGCGCACGGTCGACGAGCAGATCCGCCCGGCGATAGCAGGCCGCAGCCGACCGGGCCGGCAGGGCCACGCCTCGCATCGTGGCCAGCGTGCCGATCTGCGTCACCGATCAGCCCGATCAGGTGCGCTCGCTCATCGCCGAGGTGCTCGTGGGCTACAACGACCTGCCGTCGTATCGAGCCGTGATGGATCGCGAAGGCGTGGCGGGCCCGGCCGACGTCTCCATCGTGGGCGACGAGGACGAGGTGCGGCGCGGCATCGAGCGGTTCGCCGAGGCAGGCACCACCGACTTCTCCGCACTCGAGTTCGTCACGAACGCCGACGAGGTCGAGCGCACTCGTGGTCTGCTGAAGCAGATCGCCGGCGGCCGCTAGCCGATGGGCCGACCCACCATCGCGTTGGCGATGCTCGACGGCTTCGCCGACCATGCCTTCAACGCCGGCCACTGGGAACGGCTCGAAGCGGCCGGCGAGCTGCTCGATCGTGTCCCGCTCACCGATCTCGACGACGAGCGCGCGGCGGCCGTCCTGGCGAACACCGACATCCTCGTCGGCCACTGGGGCTGTCCCACCCTCACCCAGGACGTGGTCGACCGCGCGCCCCGGCTACGGCTGTTCGCCTATGCCGCGGGCACCGTCAAGTGGCAGGTGACCGACGCCGTGTGGGACCGCGGCATCGTGGTCACCACCGCGGCGCCGGCCAACGCTGTGCCGGTGGCCGAGTACACGGTGGCCGCCATCCTGTTCGCCAACAAGGGGGCGTTCCTCTTCGCCGCCCGCGAACGTGACCCCGGGGTCGCGGTGCCTCTCGATCCGAGCCGGGTCGGCAACCTCGGCAAACGGGTCGGTCTCGTCGGTGCGTCGATGGTCGGCAGGCTGGTCATCGACCTGCTGGCGCCCTACGACCTCGAGATCGGTGTGGCCGATCCCTACCTGTCGCCGGACGAGGCGGCCGCGCTCGGTGTGCAGCTCATGGAGCTCGACGAGCTGTGCTCGTGGTGTCACGTGCTGAGCATCCACGCGCCGGACATCCCCAGCACGAGGGGCATGATCGGCCAGCCGCAACTGGCGCTGTTGCGCGACGGTGCCACCCTGGTCAACACCGCCCGTCCGGCGCTCATCGACCAGGATGCGCTGCTCGCCGAGCTGTCGGCGGGACGTCTGGCTGCCGTGCTCGACGTGACCGATCCCGAGCCTCTGCCGGCGGACTCGCCCTTTCCGCGTTCTTCCCAACGTGTTCGTCACCCCGCACATCGCCGGGTCGATGGGGCGCGAGATCTGGCGCATGGCCGACCTGGCCGTCGAGGAGGTGGAGCGTTTCGTGCGGGGCGAACCGCCGCGCTATCCGGTGACGCGCGCCGACCTCGACCGCATCGCCTGATTGCCCGCCCCGGCGCTTGCCCCCACCGCTCGAAATCGGTGCGTGAAACACCCGTATGGGTTGTTTCACGCACCAATTTCGGGGGAGTGGGGCTCGGTGAGCACCGACTCGAAGAGGGCCAGGGTCTGCTGGGCGATCCGGTCCCACGACTGGTCGTCGCGGCGGTCGGCGCTGGCGGCGCGGGCGGCCACGACCTGCTCATCGGTGAGCGCATCGAGGGCGGGGCCCACCTCCTCGGCGCGCCATCCGCACGCGATGCCGGCCGGTCCGAGCACCTCGGTGAGGTAGGGCCAGTCCGACACGAGCGCCGCCAGTCCGAGGCCGACCACGTCGGCGGCCACCCCGGTGGCGAGCATCTCGCCGTGCTCGTCGAAGGGCAGGGCGATGATGTCGCAGGCCGCCAGCCGGCGGGCATAGGTGGGCTCGTCGACCATCTCGTAGGGCTCGGCGACGGCGATGCGGCGATCGTCGGGCGCCACCTCGTCGGGGCGGAGCGACCAGCACACGACCTGGAGATCGTCGCGCCCGCAGGCCGCGAAACCTTCGAGGAACTCGACCACCCGCTTCTCCTCCCGAGGCGCACCCACCAGTCCGATGCGCCAGCGACACGGCGGCAGGCCCAGGGCTTCCTCGGCCTCCTGTCGGCTCGGTCGCTGCGCCCAGAGGTCGCCGAAGTGGCCGTGCGGGATCACCTCGTGGCGGGTGGTCGGTGGGAACGAGTAGCGGGCCCGGACCAGCGACTCACCCCAGTGCGACTGGTGGATCACCGCGTCGGCCGCATCGGCCCACAGCTGGTAGATGGGGTCGTAGACGTCGGGGTTCTTGTCGTGGGGTGTGAGGTTGTGGGCGGTCCAGACGATCGGCACGTCGTGCGCGTCGAGGGTCGAGATGATGCGGCGGTGCTCGGCGACGTCGTCGAACGCCAGCCATTCGGGCCAGTGCAGGTGGAACAGATCGACCTGGTCGATGTCGACCCGGCGATCGGCGAACGGCCCGATGGGGGATCGCAGCGACAGCACCGCGGCACCCATCGGCTCGTAGAGGCTCTCGTGGTAGTGGTGCCCGTGGGCCGTGGACGCCACCCGCAGGGCGGGCGTGACCCGGATCGAGACGGTCGACTCCACCGCCGGTTCGAGGTCGACCTGATGCACCCTCGGCAGCTCCGACCAGAAGCTGCGCCACTCCTTGATGCCGTCGACATCGATCGAGTCGAGACTGGCCCACTGACGACTCGACCGCAAGCGGCCGTCGGCGGGTCTCGGGCACGATCACCGTGACGGCGTCCGGCGACTCGTCGAAGGTCAGTTGCAGGTCGAACACGACGGATCGGCCCTCGACGCGCCACGTCGCCCGGCACTCGCCGACCAGCGCGCGCTGGTCAGTCGACGGGTCGAGGTCGCCGACTCGGGTGAAGCCCGACCAGCGTGCTGTGACCTGGTGCGGTTGGTGCTCGAGCTCGGCCGGGAGCCCGGCCGCGGACCATCGATGACCATGCGCCACGACGAGGGGCACCCAGCACGGGATGTCGCTGTCGACGGGCACGTCGAAGAGCCCCGGTGAGCGGGGAGCGGCGAGGTAGTCGCTGCGCGTTGCGCCCACGAACGGCAGCGTCAGCTCGAGGTGCGGCCCACGGTGGGCCCACACGCCGGCCGCCCGATCGTCTTCGAACCGCACGAGCACGTCCTGGGCGGGCCAGGCCTGGTCGGGTGGTGCCGCCACCCACGTGTCGGTGTCGGGCAGGGTATCGATCTCCGCCAACCGGGTGGCCGACCAGGCCAGCTTGCCCAGCACGTCGAGGGTGAGTTGGAGTCGCCGGAACGGGCCCCGGTAGTCGTAGGGAGAGCGGTGCTGGTGGGCGTTGACCAACCCGCCGGCGAACCAGTGGGGCATCGCATCGGTGGCCGTCTGCAGGCGGCGGAGCCACCGACCGGCGGCCTGCGCGTCGTCGCCGCGGACGGCGAGCGCGAGCACGCCGAGCTCGATGGTGAGTGCGCCGGCCAGCACGCCGGTGGACCGTCCCCACGGGACCGCGGTGCCGTCGGTGGTGCCGACCACCTCGACGAGGTCGAGCGCTGCGGCCAGGCCCTTCGACCAGAGGGCGCCGAGGCGGTCGGCGAGCGGCTCGGTGAACAACCACACATCGGCGCTGTAGATGTCGTAGCGGCCGACGCGGTGGGTCGAGTCGTCGAGGTAGCCGTGGGGGTTGACCGCCAACATCGCCCGGGTGCGCTCGACCAGCTCGTCGAGCACCGTGGCATCGTCGAGCAGGCCGAGCGTCGCCCGCGCCGTCTCACAGCGGGCCAGCACCGCGGCGTAGTTGCGCGGCAGCCCCAGGTCGAGCAGGGAGACCCACTCGGACGAATCGCACGCCGCGACCAGGTTGGCCCGGTCGGTGTCGGACCAGTCGGCGACCAGCGTGTTGTCGGCGAACGGGCCGTAGCGCGCCAGCGTCTCTGCGACGCGGTACGAGAAGAAGGTGTGCGTGCGAGGCCCGTCGATGTCGCGCAGCACCACCGCGATGGCGTCGTCGATCGGTCGCCCGGCGCACTCGGTCACCCCGCCGTCTGCCAGCAGGCCGAGCGTGAACACCAGATCGGCAGCCACGTCGGGCTCGACCAGATGGCCGGCGAACGTACCCGGGATGCGGAGGTCGGGGAGGTGACGATCGACCAGTTCGTCGAGGGTGCCGATCACCAGGTTCTGCAGCGTGGCCGCGAGCGACGCCGGTCGGGACATCGGCGCAGTCTGCTAGAGGAACGAGGCGAACACGCCCTCGCCCCGCACCCGCTCCCAGAAGCGAGCCTCGTAGGCCTCCTCCGGCTCGTGGCGCACCGCCGCGTCGAGGGTCACGGCGTCGTCACCGACCAGGATGCGCCACCGCTCGTCGCGCACGCCGTCGAGGATGATCGTCGCCGCTTCGGCCGCGGAGGTCGGAGCGAGATCACGGAAGCCCTCGGCCATCATCTGCATGCCCTGCCTGAGGTCTTCGTCGCTGGCCCCCGTGGTGTCGATGCCCCGCCGGTCGAGTTGGGCGCGTAGCTCGCCGATCTGGTCGGCGTCCATGTCCTTCGGGTCGCGGCCGAGGATGCGGCCGGAGTTGATGACGATCGAGGTGCCGATGTGGCCGGGCATCACCACCGACGCGCGCAGATGCGGGGCATGGATGCGGAAGTCGGTGACGAGCGCCTCGGTGAAGCCCTTCACCGCGAACTTGGCCGCGCTGTACGCGGTGTGCGGCATGGTGGGCCCGAGGGACGCCCAGAAGCCGTTGACGCTGCTGGTGTTCACCACGTGGCCGGCATCGCTGGCCAGCAGCATCGGGAGGAACGCCCGGGTGCAGTGGTAGACGCCGCCCCAGCACACGGCGAAGGTCTTGTCCCACTCGTCGCGATCGTCGGCGACGAAGCTGCCCCCGCCACCGATGCCGGCGTTGTTGAACAACAGGTTGATGTGTCGGGTGTCGTGGGCGTCAGCCACTTCGGCGGCGAACGCGACGACCGCCGCTTCGTCGGACACGTCGGCGATGTGCGTGGTCACCCGCGTGCCCGCAGGCGCGTCGGCGGTGCACAGCGTCCTGGCCTCCTCGACGTTCTCGTCGGACACATCGCACATGGCGACATGGCAGCCTTCGCCGCGACAGCTGCCGAGCGAGCTCCCTGCCCATTCCGGTGCCGCCACCGGTGACCACGGCCAGCCGGCCTGCGAAGTCCTCCACGGTCCCCCCTGTCGCTGCGAGCGCCGCCCGACGGGCGTGCAGCCGAACCCTATCGGCGGGGGCACGTCGCGGTCCCGGGGCCGCCCGCGGATCGCGGATCAGGGCATTCGTGCCCTTGTCCTGTGGCCCACCAGCACGGAGCGTGGAGGCATGCATGAGACCATCTCGTTCGGGCGGGTCCTGGGTATCCGGATCGGCGCGAACTGGAGCCTGTTGATCATCGCCGCGCTGTTGATGTTGGGGCTGGCCGTCGGCGTCCTCCCCGAGGCCGCACCCGACAGCCCAGCCTGGCTCGCATGGGCGGTGGCCGGCCTGGCCACCGTGTTGTTCTTCCTCTCTCTGCTGGCGCACGAGCTCGCCCACGCCGTAGTCGCCCGCCGTGCAGGTATCCCCGTGGGTGGCATCACGCTGTGGGCGCTCGGCGGCGTCTCGAAACTCGGGGAGGACTCACCCGATGCCGGGGTGGAGCTACGGGTCGCGGTGGTCGGCCCGGCGACGAGTCTGGCGATCGGCATCGGCTTCGGGCTCGTGACCGCAGGCGCTGCCGCGCTGGGCGGCCCGGACCTGCTCATCGCGGCATGCGGTTGGCTGGCCATGATCAACGTGCTCTTGGCCCTGTTCAACCTGGCGCCGGCCTTCCCGCTCGACGGCGGCCGCGTGCTGCGTGCCCTGCTGTGGCGCTATCACGGCGATCGCCGACGGGCGACGGTGACAGCCGCAGAAGCCGGCCGCATCTTCGGCTATCTGCTCGTCGCGCTGGGTGTCGTCATGGTCTGGGTAGGAGCGTTCCTGAACGGGATCTGGTTCGCGGTGCTCGGATGGTTTGTCGTCAACCTGTCTCAGGCCGAGCGGAATCGGGTGGAGGCGCATGACCTCCTAGCGGGCGTGACTGTCGGGCAGGTGATGACGGCTGAGCCGTTGTGCGTACCCCCGCAGATCACGGTGGGCTCCTTCCTTGATCAGTACGTGCTCACGCACCGCTACTCGAGCTATCCGGTCGTCGACGACGAGGGTCGTCCGCTCGGCATCATCACACTCGACTCGTTGCGTCGTCTGCCGCCGGCGTCGCGCGGCAGCACGACGGTGGGGGAGGCGGCGTTCGGGCCCGATCGAATGGCCATCGCGTCCGCGCACGAGCCGCTCGAGGCGGTGTTGCCGCGGCTGGCCGCCAGTGCCTCGGCGCGGTTGGTCGTGGTCGAGAACGGACGTGTCGTCGGGGTGCTGTCGCGGACGGACGTCGCCGGATGCCTGGAGCGCCGCGCCGTGGCTCGCCAACCGACCGGCTGAACATCGCAGCCGGTCAGCTGGGCTGGGGGGCCGGGAACCGGATGTAGGTGTCGATCAGCAGACGGCCGAACGCGGCGTCGTCGTCGGGTCGCGCCGCCACGCCGCGGTTGGCCCGCAGGTCCGCTGCGAGCGTGTCGAGGATGAAGGTGAGGGAGAGGTCGTCGGCATGGGTGAACCATGTGTCGCGCTCGGCCTGGTCGGCGAAGCAGTAGGCCTTCCACGAGACCGAGAGGCGCAGATCGTCGTCGACGTAGGAGGCGATCGGCCCGTTCGCAGAGTCGACGAGCCACCCGGCACCGTCTCGATATCGGAGGTGGACGGGCGAGTCGATCGACGCCAGGGCGCGATCGTCGCCGGCCACTCGGTCGACGCCGTGGAAGATCGAGTCGGTGTCGAGCACGACCGCCGTGTCGTGTCGAGGTTCGAACACCTGAGGCGCACCGTCGACGCCGTCGGGGTAGTGGACCAGACCGCCGCCGCGGGCATGTCCGAAGTACGCGATGGCGGTGGCGATGCGCATCCGCCAGGCGTCGAACAGCCCGGAGTGGTGCATCACCACCAGCAGCCACTGCGGGACGATCGTGCGGTTCGCTCCGCGGAACTCGGGCACGTCGGTGTGTACGGCGAGCTCCTGGCCGGGCAGGAGCACGTTGGCGTAGACGATGGCGGGCACCACCACGGGTCGACCGTGCACGGCCATGGCTGCATCGATGAGGGCGGGATGGTCGCGGAACGCCTCGATGCCGTCGAGGTCGACGCGATCGCCGTAGGCGTAGGTCTCCCGGAAGTAGTTGGTGCGGGCGGCGGCGAGGGCGAGGTCTTCGCGCCGACCGAACCGGCCACCGGTGCGCACGAAGTTGGCTGCGGCGTCGTATCGCTGGGGGATCTCGGGGGCGAAGGCGGTGTCGAAGCCCTCGTTGCTGTACTGGCCGTAGTCGCCGAAGCGGCGCCACAGCTCGAGCATGTGTGTGGCCGCGGGCTCACCGAGGAGTGGATCGATGACGACGACCGACATGGGCAGAGAGGCTAGCCATCTGCCCGCATCTGCGACCGGGTCGCCCGGCCGTCTACATTCACTCGGGCAGGCGGCTGCCGACCGGCGGCCGATGTCAGGCAGCCGAGGGGGAGCGCGTGAGCGAGCAGATTCCGTTGGTCGACTATCTCGTCCTTGGCGACGACCCCCACCTCGAGGCCAACGAGTGCACCGCCTGCGGGGCGCGCTTCTTCGACCGGCGCAACGCATGCGCCAGCTGCGGCGGACTCGATTTCGCCAAAGTGCGGGTCGACACCACTGGCGAGGTCAAGGCGTTCACCATCGTGGCGTTCGCCGCCCCCGGCGTGCCGGTGCCGTTCGTGGCGGCCCTCGTCGACTGTGGGGGCACCAGCGTGCCGGGCAACATCATCAACGTCGAGCCCGACCCCGAGCACGTGCAACTGGGCATGAAGGTGCAACTCGCCACCCAACTCGTCGGCACCGACGCGGCGGGCACCGAGGCAATCGGATTCGGCTTCGAGCCGGTGAACTGAGGAGACGACCCATGGCAAGCGACGACATCTGGATCCTCGGGATCACCATGACCAAGTTCGGCAAGCACACCGACAAGGACACCGTCGACCTGGCCGCCGAGGCGGCCTTGGGCGCCATGGCCGACGCCGGCGTGACCATCGGCGACATCGGCGTGCTGGCTGCCGGCAACCTGATGGCGGCCGCAGCCGGCATCGGCCAGCAGCTGCAGAAGCAGATCGGCCAGACCGGCATCCCCGTCTACAACGTGGTCAACGCGTGCGCCACGGGTGCGACGGCGCTGCGCACCGCGATCATGGCGGTGAAGGCCGGCGAGTGCGACATGGGCCTCGCCGTCGGCGTCGAGAAGCTGTCGGGCGTGGGGCTGCTGGCGGGTGGCTCACGCAAGGACGACGGCGACACCTTCCAGCCCAAGGGTCGCTACGGCGCGGTGGCGCCGCTCGACGGTCGCATCGGCACCGAGACCATGCCCGGCGTGTTCGCCCAGGTGGGGATGGAGTACGGCCATCGATACGGCGGCACCAGCTTCGAGCTGTTCGCGCGCATCTCCGAGAAGAACCACGCCCACTCGACGCTCAACCCGCTCGCCGCGTACAGCAAGCGCATGTCGCTCGAGCAGATCATGGGCGACATCATGATCGCCTACCCGAACACCCGACCCATGTGCTCCGCCAACTGCGACGGGGCCGCCGCCGCCGTGGTCGTCAGCGACGCGAAGCTCAAGACCTTGTCGGGTGAGCAGCAGCGGCGGGCGCTCAAGGTGTCGGCATCCGTGCTCACCTCCGACCCCTACCAAGAGGGTTGCCAGGTGTTGCCCGACGTCAACACCCTCACGCGCAACGCCGCCCTGCAGGCCTACGAGCAGGCGGGCGTCGGTCCGGAGGATCTCGATCTCGTCGAGCTGCACGACTGCTTCGCCACCGCCGAGCTCGTGCACTACGACAACCTGATGCTCTGCCCCGAAGGCGGCGCAGTCGACTTCTTCGAGTCGGGCGCCCCATGGCGCGATGGCGCCATGCCGGTCAATGTCTCGGGCGGCCTGCAGTCGAAGGGGCATCCGATCGCGGCCACCGGCATCGCCAACATCTGGGAGGTCGCCACCCATCTCCGGGGTGAGGCGGGCGATCGCCAGATCGAAGGCGCTCGCGTCGGACTGGCCCACGTCATCGGGCTCGGTTCGGCGTGTGGGGTGCACATCCTCGAGAAGTCGGCCGCCTGACGCATTGGTCGGCGGGTCGGTGGGTCGGCGGTGCCGGCGCACCGGCACCGGTCGTCGCCGTAGCATCGTTTCCGTGGGGAAGACGAGGTCAGCCCGTCGAGGCGTGGCCCTGCTGGTCGTGGTCGTGCTCGGTGTGGCCGCGTGCAACGACGGCTCCGACTCGGCCACCACGGCGACCACCGCAGGATCGGGCCCCCCGACGTCACTGGCGACCCTCGACCGCTACGCCGACTACGAGAGCGCGAACTACGACGACCCCACACACTGGGTGTGCCGTCCTGACACCGACGACATCTGCCAGACCAGCCTCGACACCACCGTCGTCGAGGCCGACGGCACGCTGACCGTCGAGGCCTTCGAGCCGGCGGCATCTCCGCCCGTCGACTGCTTCTACGTCTATCCCACCATCTCCCGCGACGAGACCGCGGTGAGCGACTGGGACGCGTCGCCCGAGGAAGAGGGCTACGCCGTGCTCAACCAGGCGGCACGACTGCGGTCGGCGTGTCGGGTGTTCGCGCCCGTCTACCGGCAGGCGACGCTGACCGCGTTGGTCGGCCGCCTCAGCGGCGCCGCGCCGGCCACCGGATCGACCGGGGCCACCTCCGATCCCTATGCCGACGTCGTCGACGCGTTCCGCACGTACATGGCGCAGGACAACGGCGGCCGGGGCTTCGTGCTCATCGGACACTCGCAGGGCGCGGGGTTCCTGGCCAGGCTGATGAGCGAGGAGATCGACGGGAATCCCGACGTGCGGGAGCTGTTGGTGTCGGCTTACCTGGCCGGCACGTCGGTGGCCGTTCCCGAGGGGGCCGATGTCGGGGGCGAGTTCCAGAACATCCCGCTGTGTCGAGCAGACGACCAGACCGGATGCCTGGTGACCTGGTCGTCGTTCCGGTCGACCAGTCCACCACCGGACAGCGCCTTCTTCGGCCGCCCGAGCCGCGGAGGTGTGGCCGGATGCGTGAACCCGGCTGCACCCGGTGGCGGATCCGCCGAGCTGCACGCCTACTTCCCCGCCACCCGCTCGGCGTCGATCCTGTCGAGCCTCGGCACCGCGACCGGTGGCGACGGGTGGGTCGATCCCTCGGCCGGTGCGATCACCACGCCCTTCGTGTCGGTGCCGGGGATGTTGAGCGGCGACTGCGTGTCGACCAACGGGTTCACCTACCTGTCGGTCACGGTCGAGCCAGACGAGGGCGGGCCGCGCGCCGACGACATCGCCGGTGATCTCACGCCCGAGTGGGGCCTGCACCTCATCGACATCAGCCTGGTCATGGGTGACATCGTCGATCTGGTCCGAACGCAGAGCGAGGCGTTCTCCGGGGCCTGATCGTCGCCGTCTCCGGTGGTCGACGTTCGTCAGGGGCCCGCTCGGTCGGCGCGCACCGCAGCCACGATGTCGGAGAACAGCGCCGGATCCGGGTTGCGGTTGTTGACCAGACTGACGTGGTCGGTGATGCCTGCGGCCCGATCACTCAGCCGATCGGCGATCTCGTCGCGCGGCCCGACGACCGCGATGGTCTCGACCATCTCGTCGGGCACGAGGTCGATCATGGCGTCCCACCGCCCGGCCTTCGACAGGGCGTTGAGCTCGGGCTGCAGGCCGCCCCAACCGTGCAGGTCGAGCGTGGGCCGGTAGGCCGGCGTCGAGCCGTAGAACGCGAACTGGCTCTTGGCCGAGCGCATGGCGGTGCGTCGCTCGTCGTCGGTCGACCAGGTGACGACGGTTGTGACCCACACCACCTCTACTTCGTCGCGGGCCCGACTCGACCGGCCGAGACCTCGGTCGAGCGCGGTGAGGGTGAGCTCCTCCATCGAGCGGCGGGTGTTGAACGGGTGCACGATGAGCCCGTCCGCGACCTCGCCGGCGACCTCGACCATCTGCGGGCCGAAGCCGCCCAACAGCACCGGCGGCGGGCCGAACGCCGTCGGTCCCGGATCGAACGCCGGCGTCATCAGCGTGTGGGTGTAGAACTCGCCGCGGAAGTCGAGCGTGGCTTCGGTCGCCCATGCCGCCCAGATGGCGCGCAGCGCCTCGATCAGCTCTCGCATGCGCGCCGCAGGGCGCGACCACGTCTCGCTGAAGCGCTTCTCGATGTGGGGCCGGATCTGCGAGCCGAGACCGAGGACGAAGCGCCCCCCAGTCATCGCGTTGAGGTCGTAGCCGATGTTGGCGAGCACCATCGGGTTGCGGGCGAAGGCGATGGCCACCGCCGTACCCAACCGCAGGCGGGTCGTGGAGCTCGACGCGGCGGCCAGCGGCAGGAAGGGGTCGTGGTTCGACTCGAACGAGAACGCTCCGTCGTATCCGGCCGCCTCAGCCGCGGCGAAGGCCGCCGCCACGGTGCTGGGATCGATGGTCGGCAGCGTGATCGACAGGCGCATCGGTGGAGTCTGGCCGATCACGGCGACCGCCACCGAGGTGAGCGCATGGTTCCGTCGGCCATGGATATCTGACCGTGTTCGGTGTGGCGGCGTCGGGCGAATCGGTCGAAGCCGGCGAAGCCTAAGCTTCCGGCCACGTCGACCACGGGAGAGGCATGACCGGCAGCGGGACCGAACTGACGATCGTCGAGCACCCGGCCCCGTCCGTGGGCCGGTCGCCCACCGACGTGCTGCGGCTGGCGGTGGCGGCGGCGCTGTTCGTGGTGCTGGTGGTCGTCGGTCTGCTGTTCGACGAGGCCATCGTCGGCTTCACCCAGGACCTGTTGCGGGGCCTCGACGCGTTGCCCCAGTGGTTCATGACCGGTCTCGGCGTGTTCGCCCGGCTGCTCGCCCTGGTCGTGGTCGGCGGCGGGCTGCTGCACGCGTTGTTCCATGGCCGTTGGCGGCTGCTGGTCACGCTGGTCGTGGCCGCCGTCATCGGTGTGGTGCTCTTCGCGGTGGTCGACCCGCCCATCGAGGCGCAGGAGCTGCCCTTGGCCGAGCTCGAGACCGACATCGACGTGGTGGGCGAGCCCGAGTTCCCCACCGCCGCCGGCGTGGCGGTGCTGGCGGCCGCGGTCACCGGTGCGGCGCCGTGGGTCACTCGCCGATGGCGCCGCCTCGGCTGGGTGCTGGTGTTCCTGGTGGCCGGGGCCAGGTTCCTCATCGCCCCGGTGTCGTTCGACTCCGCGCTGGCGGTGTCGGCCGGCTGGGTGGGTGGCGCCGCGGCCCTGGTGGCGCTCGGCTCGCCCGTGCGGCGACCCACCGGCCGCGACGTGGCTGATGGCTTGGCCGCAGTGGGTGTCCCGTTGCAGCGGCTCGAGCAGGCGTCGGTCGACGCTCGCGGCTCCACCCCCTACTTCGGCACGGCCGTCGACGGCCAACCGCTTTTCGTGAAGGCGCTCGGCACCGACGAGCGCAGCGCCGACCTCTTGTTCCGCATCTACCGGTGGGTGCAACCCCGAGATCTGGGCGACGAGAAGCCGTTCTCGAGCCTGCGTCGCGCCGTCGAGCACGAGGCCCTGGTCTCCCTCGCGGCGCGCGACAACGGCATCCGCACCCCCCGGTTGGTCGGCTTCGCCACCGTGCAGCCCGACGGCTACGCGCTCGCCTACGAGGCGATCGCCGGCCGGTCCTTCGACCGGCTCGATCCGTCCGAGGTCACCGACGAGGTGCTCGACGCCGTGTGGGGTCAGGTCGTCATCCTGCGCGCCCATCGCATCGCCCATCGCGACCTCCGGCTGGCCAACATCTTCCTCGGCGACGACGGTCAGGTCTGGATGATCGACTTCGGCTTCAGTGAGCTCGCCGTGTCCGATCTGTTGCTCGCCACCGACCTGGCCGAGTTGCTCGCCTCGTCGAGCCTCCAGGTCGGTGTCGATCGGGCCGTGGCCGCCGGCCTCCGAGCCGTCGGTCCGGCGGAGTTGGGTGACACGCTCGGTCGGCTCGACGGCAAGTTCCTGAGCGGCGCCACTCGCACCGGAGTGAAGCAGGATCGCAACCTGTTGCCTGCGTTGCGCCGGGCCATCGAGGTGGCACCGCCGTCGTCGGCCGTCGCCCCGACGCCCCCGGCATGAGCGAGGTGCGGCTGGGCGGCCGAACGGCGCTGCGCAGGCTGGCGGTGGGCGCCGGGGTCGCCGCAGGCACCACGGCGTTGGCGCGGGGCCGGGCCGTCCATCCCGTCGAGCACCAGGTGTTCCGCACGGTCAACGACCTGCCTCATGCGCTGCTCCCGCCGGTGTTCGTGGTGATGCAGGCGGGCAGCTTCGGGGCGGTGTTCGTGGCCGCCGAGGGCTTGCGACGACTGGGCCGGCCCCGCCTGGCGGTCGGGGCGGTCGCTTCGGGCACGCTCGCCTGGCTGGGCTGCAAGGTGGTCAAGCGGTGGGTCGGCCGCGGCCGTCCCGCGGCCCATCTCGACGAGGTGACCACCCGAGGGCCCACCGAGCGCGGGCTCGGGTTTCCGTCGGGCCACAGCGCCATCGCCTTCACCTTGGCGTCGCTCACCGCGCCCAACGTGGCGGCACGTTGGCGGCCGCTCATCTGGGCCTCGGCCACCACGGTCGCGTGGTCGCGGGTCTACGTGGGTGCCCATCTGCCCCTCGACGTGGTCGGCGGCGCGGCCCTCGGCCTGGCGCTCGGATCGGCGACCGCGTTGGCCGAGGCCACCAGTCGCCCTGGCCAGACCGGCGGTGGCCAGACCGGAGGAAGTAGGCATCAGTCATGAGCGACGAACCGAGCTGGCAGTCGTCCGCGGCGTGGCGTGAACTGATGGAGGGACTGCGCGATCTCGACGCCGTGTTCCTGTCCGGCGACAAGGCGGTCGCCGACGAGCAGACCGTGGTCGAGGGCTACGAGTTCCTGGCGACCGTGATGGGTGTGGCCTTCGACATCTATCTCTTCTCCGACACCGAGCGCCCGCGCTTCGTCGACATCAACACGCCGGATCGGCGCGACCGGGCGTGGGGCGGCGACAACACCGACGCCTACTACGCGTTCGCCCCGGTCGATCCGGCGAACACCTACCGCATCAGCGGCCGGCGCGGCGACAGCACCTACTTCTCGCTGACCGTCTACAACGAGCCTTCGCCCGGTCAGTGGTCCGATCGGGTGGTGGGCATCGTCAACGACTCCGATCTCACGTTCGACGCCGACGGTCGGTTCTCGTTCCTGATCGGCCCGACCCGCCCGGACGACTACGACGGTCCGTTCATCGAGCTCACGCACGACGCTGCCGCCGCGGTCACACGCGACTACCAACTCGACCCGGCCACTGGTCGGCGGGTCGAGCTCACCATCGAGAACCTCGATCCACCGGCCACCTACCGCAAGTCCGACGAGCGCACCGCCGCCGCGCTGCGCACCGCGCTGCGCTGGGTGCAGGAGATGTTCGCCATCGTGCCGCTGCCTGTCACGCCCCGAGCCGACGGAGATGCCCGCACCACCGAAGGCCACAACTCGCCGGTGGGCGCCAACGTCTGCGCCGAGCCCTATCAGGTGCCCGACGCCAACTACGGATGGTCGGCACGCGACGCGTGCTACAGCTTCGGCAGCTTCTCGCTGCGGCCGGGGGAGGCGCTGGTCGTCACCCATCGCCCGCCGGCGTGCCGGTTCTGGAGCCTCAACGTGTGGAACCCGTTCATGGCCGGCTACAACCACGACTACGAGCCGACATCGGTGAACAACGGCAGCGCCGTGGCCAACGCCGATGGCACGGTCACCGTGGTGATCGCGCCTCGAGCGCACGACCATCCCAACGCCATCTCCACCAACGGGCACGCCGAGGGCATCATCGCCTTTCGGTGGTTCCACGCCGACGAGGTGCCGGCCACGCCCGTGGTCGAGCTGGTGGCCCTCGAGGACGCGCCCACCGCAGTGCGCTGAGCGCCCACCGGATCAGACCCACCGGCGCTTCGCTCCGGCCCCCACCTCGAACTGTTCACCCCGGAGGCCGGAAAACGGCGTTCTCGGTGAACAGTTCGGTGTCCGGGGAGCGGGTCGGGGCCCTCTTGCTAGATTTTTCAAGCACTTTATGCGGCGTCCGGCAGGGTGCAGGGGCACGTCATCCCCCACTCCTCGCTGGGAGCTCCCATGTATCGCAACGATCCGACCCTTGCTGCCCCCGCCGCTCGCCGCCGACGCGGTCGGGGCCTCCTCCTGGTCGTGCCCCTCGTGGCCGCAGCCTTCGGCGTGGCGCTCGCCGCCACCCTCGTCGGGCTCCTCCAGAACCCGTTCGGCACGACCGTGCACGAGGAGCCCAATGCGGTGGTGCTCGCCCGGCTCGAGGATCTGTCCCGGTACGAAGCCGCCACCGGCCGCTTCGAGACGCTGGTCGACCAGGAGCAGGACGCCAACCTGTTGCCCGACTGGGTGAAGGGCGAGCGCACGGTGCTCTCGGCGGAAGGCGACGTGGAGGCCTACGTCGACCTCGGCGATCTGGACGCCGGGGCCATCGAGGTGAGCGCCGACGGCAACGAAGTGACCGTCCACCTGCCCCCGCCCACGCTGCAAGATCCCCGTCTCGACCTGTCGACCACGCGCGTGATCTCTCGCGATCGGGGCCTCGTCGACCGGGTCGACGATGCCCTGACCGGTGGCAACCCGAGCGCCGACGAGGCGCTCTTCGCCCGCGCCGAGGAGAAGCTGGCGGAGGCCGCCGCCCAGAGCGATCTGTTGAGCCGAGCAGAGCGCAACACGACCACCCTGGTGACCGACCTGCTGACCGCCGCAGGGTTCGAAGGGGTGACCGTGGTGTACGACGGGGTCGTCGCCGCGCCTGACGCCGCAGCCTGATCCGGCGCGCCGCAACGCCACTAGGGTGCCCGAGGTGGACATCGAGGCGCTGATCGCGGCGGGCCTCTACGACCCGGCGGACCCGGAGGCAGACGACCGCCTCGAGTTCCTGCGCTACGCGATGGGCGAGGGCGCGTCCCTCGAGGATCTGGTGGGTGCCCAGCGCGACCGCAACCTGAGCAGCATCGTGGCTGATCTGCGGATACGGCGAGGAGCGATCTCGGCGAGGGAACTGGCCGCCCGTGTCGGCTTGTCGCTCCAGGAGCTCCACGAGGACTACCGCCTGCTCGGGGTCGTGATCGACGACGACGACGCCCCGATCTTCGACGAACGGGAGGTCCGCCTCATCCAGGTGCTCGCTCGCGACCGCACGCCGTTCCCCGACGGCGTCGGCGATGAGATCCTGCGCGCGGTGGGCGCCGGCCTGTCGATCATCGCCGAGTCGGCGGTCGCTGCGTTCGTGGGCAGCGTCGAGGACACCCTCGACCAGGCGGGCGGCATGCTCAACCGAGCTCAGGTCACGGCGGCCACGAGCGACATCGGCCTCGAGTTGGGCTCGATGCTCGGCCTGCTCTTCCGCCACCACCTCTGGGCGGCGGTGTCACGCCAGCGGGCCGCGATGGTCGGGTCGGTCGACCGCCTCGACACGCGCCTGACCGTGGGTTTCGTCGATCTGGTCGGCTTCACGTCGCTCACCGCCGCGATGGGCGCCGCCGATCTGCTGGCCTTCGTGCGCGAGTTCCACAGCCGCACGGTCGACGTGGTCACCGGCCAGGGTGGACGCGTGGTCAAACACATCGGCGACGAGATCATGTTCTCGGCGCTCGATCCGGTGGCCGGCTGTCAGATCGCGCTGGCGCTCGTCGACGCGTTCGGCGAGGACGGCTCCCAGCCGCGAGGTGGCCTGGCCCACGGCCGGGTGGTGGCCCGTCACGGCGACTACTACGGGCCCATCGTCAACCTGGCGGCTCGGCTGACCGACATCGCGGTTCCCGGTGAGATCCTGGCCGAGGCATCGGTCGCCGATGAACCGGTCGTCGTCGGTGCCGCGCTGGTGTTCGAGCCAGCCGGCCGGCGGATGTTGAAGGGCTTCACCGATCCGGTCGAGGTGGTGTCGGTGCACCGACCCCGCTGACCGTCTAGAGCTTGGCCGCCCGCTCCGCGAACTCGTCGGGCTCGAGCGGGGGAGCGAAGAGGTAGCCCTGGGCGTGGTCGCAGCCGAGGGAGCGGAGCTGCTCCAGTTGCTCTTCGGTCTCGACGCCGACGGCGACGACCGTGAGGCCCAGGCTGTGCGCCAGCTCCATCGTCGCTCGCACGATGGCCGTGTCGCGCTGGTCGGTGCCGAGCCCGGCCACCAGGCTTCGATCGATCTTCAAGAAGTCGAGCGGCAGCCGCTTGAGATGGCTCAGCGTGGAGTAGCCGGCTCCGAACTCGTCGAGCCCGACCTTGATCCCGAGGTCGCGAAGGAAGCCGAGGGCCCGGCCGACCGCAACATCGCTGCCGACGAGCGTGCTCTCGGTGACCTCGATCCAGAGGCGGTCCGGCTCGATCCCGCTGGTGTTCAGCGCGGCGAGCACGTGGGCGTTCAAGCCAGGGTCGACGAGTTGGCGAGGCGACACGTTGACCGAGACGTGGTGGGGGGCATCCGTGAGCAGCTGCGCACCCCAGATCGAGAGCTGCTCGCACGTGGCGTGCAGGACCTGTGATCCGAGTTGGGTGATGAGACCGGTCGACTCGGCCGCCTCGATCACCTCCGCAGGGCTCACGAGGGCGCCCTCGTCGTTGCGCACCCGCAACAGCGCCTCGACCCCGACGACGGCTCCCGATCGCACGTCGACGATCGGTTGGTAGTGGGTGGGCAGGCCCTCGTCGCCGAGCACCGCCAGCAGTCGACGTTCGACGTCGCGGCGCCGGGTCTCGCGCTCGGTGGCCTCGGCGCCCCACACGTGCACCCGGTTGCGGCCGTCGGCCTTGGCCTGGATGGCGGCATGGTCGGCTCGGTGGAGGAGGGCGTCCGGATCCTGACCGCTCCCGCCGATGGCCACGCCGACGCTCGCGGTCACGCGGATGGTGGCGCCCTTGCAGCTGAACGGTCGGGCCAGCACGACGCGCAGCGCATCGGCGGCCCGGGTCGCGATGGCCGGGTCGTCCACCCCGGGGAGGGCTACCGCGAACTCATCGCTGCGCAACCGGGCGACGATGGCGTCGTCGCCCGAGGTCTTGACCAGCCGTTTGGCCGCCTCGGCGAGGAAGGCGTCGGCCTTGACCGTGCCGTGGATCTCGTTGACCTGGCGGAAGTGGTCGAGGTCGACGAGCAGCAGCGCCGCCGACCGGCTGCCCGTGGGGTCGGTGAGCACGGCGTTGAGCCGGTCGAGCAACCGCAGGCGGTTGGGGAGGCCCGTGTCGGGATCGCTGTAGGCGAGCGCGCTGAGCGCGTCGGCCTCCTCGACCCGCTCGGTCACGTCGTTCGCCGTGAGTGCATAGGCGTCGATCACCGGGTTGTCGGTGAGGTCGGTGACGACCGCCTGTAGACGGCGATAGCCCGTGGGGCCCTCGAGCCGGAGCAACACCGGCAGGCCGTGACCGTCGGCGTCGATGCGGACCAGCTCGTCGAGCGATGCCACGGCGTCGTCGGGATGGACCAGGTCGAACAAGGTCGGTGCCGGATCGGAGCTCGCGTCGAGGTCGAGGCCGAGCATGCGTTGGGCCGCGCTGCTGGCAAAGGTGATCACGCCGTCGGCGTCCATCACGAGGATGAGGTCGCTCACGTGCTCGACGAGCGCCGCCAGCTCGCCCTCGCCGAACTGGTGGTCGGGGCCGGTGGGTGCGTCGACGAGTGGTCGGGCACTGAACGCGAGGGCCACGATGTCACCGCCGGCGTGGCGGTGGGCGATGAGCACGGCCGACACGGGTATCGCTTCTCCGTCGACCAGCACGGCGAGACGACCACTCCACCACCCTTGGCTGAGCACGGTCGGCAGGACCTGCACGACGAAGTGGCCTTGCGACCAGTCGTCGAGGATGGCCATGAGGGCGAGCACCGGCCCGGTGGCCTGGAACGCGTCGTCGAAGGCCTCGTTGGCCCAGAGCAGGTCGCGTCCGGTCGGCGAGAACACGGCGATGAAGTCGGGCGAGTGCGACGCGGTGTCGGCGAAGAGCGTTCCCAGGTGCGCCGGGCCCGTGGCAACGTCGGGCACGTCCCCCGACAGGTCGGCATCTGGGTGCGCCGGTGTCGGGTGGGCCGGTGTCGGCCGGGCTGTTCGCGCCCGTGTCGTCCGAGGCTGGCTGCGCGTCGAGTGCTTCGAGTGCATCGACGTCGCTCTCGTCGTCGATCAGCTCCTCGGCCAACTCGTCCATCAGCTGGGCGGGGGAGATGCTCGACTCGTCGTCGGACCCGAGGCCGTCGTCGCTCGCCGCGTCGAACGGCCGCACGACGGCATCACCGTCGGCGTGCAGGACCTCGAAGACCACCTCGTCGGCGCGATCGTCGCCCAGGCGGACAGTGATGACCGCGCGGAACCCGGGGCGGGCGAACGCGAGGCGGGCGAGGGTCTCGAGTGTGGCCTTGTCCTCGGGGGCCACCCGCAGGCGGGTCGCCTCCTGGAGGATCGCTTCGCGCGCGAAGGCCCCCGTGCCCGACGCGTCGCGTGTCGAGCCGAAGCCCGCCTGACGTCTGCTCAAGGTGGTCATGTCGCTCAGGAACCCTCCCGTCACCCTCTCCATCGGGCGTCGATCGGGGGGATTGAGCCTTTGACGCGAAGGAAGCGCCGGGCCCCGCTGGGGTCAGCCGCCGGTGGTGGAGAGCACCTCGGCGCGTTCGAGCAGCTCGGCCACGCCGCTCGGGATCGCCTGGGCGAGCACGTCGACGTCGGCGGCGGAGTCGAAGTCGCCGGTGATCCCGAACGCCAGTGCGCCGTTGTAGGAGAGGATGGCGGTGCCAACCCGCACGCCTTCGGTGATGGGCACGAACGGAAGATGCGTCAACATCTCCCGGCCCAGGCAGTAGAGCGGGAACTGCGGCCCGGGAACGTTCGTCGTCACGGTGTTCACCGACCGCTGCGGCAGCTGGTGCATCACGCGGGCGGCCAGGCGTGAGACGGTGCCCACCACCATCGGGGGCGCGAGCGCGCCGATGCTGGTGACCGCCTCGCCCGCCTCGGCCATGCCCGATTCCTTCAAGTCGCCCATCTGGCGGTGGACCACTGCGAGTCGGACCATCGGGTCGCGTACGCCGACCGGTAGCTCGTAGAGGATGGCCGACACCCGGTTGTCGAAGACGCCGTGGGCGTCCTCGCTGCGGACCGACACCGGCACCAGCGTGCGAACGATCGCCCGGTCGACGTCCTCGCCGCGGCTCAGCAGCAGCTGGCGGTAGCCGTGGGCCACCGCCGCGAGCACGACGTCGTTCACCGTGCAGGGATAGGCGCTGCGAATGGCGCGGACGTCTGCGAGCGATACCGACGAGTGGGCCCACCGGCGATGCGGCCCGATGGTGCCCTCGATCGACAGCGGTGGGGTGTTGCCGAGGTGTCGGCCCATGTCGATCAGGCCCGACCCGGTGTGCAACGCCGAGCGGGCGGTGGCCACGGGGTCCTTCAGCCCAGAGAGGACTCGGCCGGCGAGCCGACCGGTGTCCGTCGCCAGCCCACTCCAGGCGTCGGCCACCTTGGCGACGCCCGATGGCTCCGGTTGGGGTGACCACGGGACCGGCTCGTCGAGTGCCCGATCGGGCTCCGCGTCGAGCAAGACGGTGAGCAGGTCGACCCCCGACACGCCATCGACCATGCAGTGGTGCACCTTCGAGATGAGCGCCCATCGGTTGCCTTCGAGGCCCTCGACCACCCAGGCCTCCCAGAGCGGCCGGTCGCGATCGAGTCGCTGCGACATCAACCGCCCCATCAGGCGGCACAGCTGGTCGTCGTCGCCCGGTGCGGGCAGCGCGGTGTGGCGGACGTGGTAGTCGAGGTTGAAGTAGGGGTCGTCGACCCAGATCGGCCGACCGAGCTCGAGCGGCACCGAGCGAACCCGCTGGCGATAGCGGGGGATGAGGTGCAGCTTCGACGCGAGCAGGGCGGTCAGGCCCTCGACGCCTGGCGACGGCCCCTCGAAGGTCGAGACGCCGGCGATGTGCATGTGTGTGACGTCGTCCTCGACGTGCAGGAACTCGGCATCGAGCAAACTCAGACGATCCACGGTGCTCCCCTCGGTCCACGGTGTTGCCGTCTCCCACTCACCGTCGCGCTCGGCGGACGCCCGCGACAGGGCCAGAGGTCCTGCCCCCGGCCCCGAGCTGGTCGGATCGATCCCCCGTAGGGTGGATCCGGCTCCCGAACCCGGAAGGACGGGCTGATGGACACAGCTGCTGAGAGGCGAACCGTCATCGTCACGGGGGCCAACTCCGGCATCGGCCTCGCCACGGCCGTGCTCGCCGCGAGGCGCGGGTTCCACAGCGTGGCGACCGTGCGCTCCGACGCCAAGGCCGCCCTCGTGCATCGGGCGGCCGCCGACGAGGGCGTCGTGGTCGACACCGAGGTCCTCGACATCACCGACGCCGAATCGTGCCGGCTGCTCGTCGAGCGCCGCCGACCCTGGGGGATCGTGAACAACGCGGGCTACGCGCTGGCCGGCGCGATCGAGGACGTGACCGACGACGAGGCTCGCGCCGCCCTCGAGGTGATGGTCGTCGCCCCGATGCGCCTGGCAAGGCTGGCGCTGCCCTTCATGCGCGAGGCCGGCAGCGGACGAATCGTCAACGTCTCCTCGATCTACGGTTTCACGGCCACCGCGCTCAGCGGGTGGTATCAGGGCGCCAAGCACGCGCTCGAGGGACTCTCGGATGCCCTACGGGTCGAGGTCGCCGGCGACGGCATCGCGGTGGTGCTCATCGAGCCGGGTGGCTTCCGCACCGGCATCTGGGCCGAACAGGAGGCCGAGCTCGAGCGACGGGCCGGGTCGCGTTACGCATCCAACTACCGTCGGTCGCTCGACCTGACCCGGCGCTACGACCTGCTGATGGGCGAGCCTGCGGAGGCCGCGAAGATGGTGGTGGGCGCGCTCGAGGCGCGCACTCCCCGGGCCCGCTATCTCGTGGGAAGGGATGCCTGGGCGATCGCGGCGTTCGACCGCTTCACGATCACGCCGGTGAAGGACCGACTGCAGCGATTCGTCCTGGGCCTCTGAGCGACGCCGGTTGGCGGTTGTCGGCGGTCAGCGAACGCCGAGCAGATCGACCACGAAGACGAGCGTCTCGCCGCCCTTGATGACCCCGCCTGCGCCCGCCTTGCCGTAGCCGAGGTGCGGCGGGATCACGATACGGCGGCGACCGCCGACCTTCATGCCGGCAACGCCCTCGTCCCAGCCCTTGATGACCTGTCCCTCGCCGAGGGCGAAGGCGAACGTGTCGTTGCGGTCCCACGAAGCGTCGAACTGGGAGCGGGTGCTCCACGCCACGCCGACGTAGTGGACCTCGACCTGGTGGCCGGGGGCGGCCTCGGGCCCGTCGCCCACCACCAGATCCTCGATCAGCAGGTCGCTGGGCGGCGTCTCCCCGGGTGGGACGTAGACATGGGGCTTCTCGGCGTCGGACATGCCGAGGACGCTACCCGGTCGTCGGGCTCTGCGATGCTGGCCCCTTGCGCTATCGACGGATGCCCATCGAGATCGAGTCGCCCGAGCAACTCGGCTACGACACGATCACCAACAACCTGTCCGAGAGCTCGGTCGCCGATCGTCGGCTCGGCGATCTCGATCTCGATCTCGATCTCGACGACCTGCTGCTCTGCTACGGCGACCACCTCGGCCATCCTCCGCTGCGGGAGGCGATCGCCGACCCCCTCGACGACGTGGGTATCGACGACGTGATCGTCACGCCGGGCGCGGCGGCTGCCCTCTTCTGCACCGCCACTGCGTTGCTCGGCCCGGGTGACCACGCGGTGGTCATGCGCACGAACTACGCCACCAACCTCGAGACGCCGCGCGCCATCGGCGCCGAGGTCGACATCGTCGACGTGTCGTTCGACGACGGCTGGTCGCTCGACGTCGACCGTGTCGCGGCGTTGACTCGACCGGGCGTGACCAGGTTGATCAGCGTCACCTGTCCGCACAACCCGACGGGCACGATGCTCGCGCCCGACGAGCTCGAGCACTTGGTGGAGGTGGCGGAGCGCGCCGGCGCCACCCTGCTCGTTGACGAGACCTATCGCGATCTGAGCCACGGCACAACGACTCCCTCGGCAGTCGAGCTGTCGTCGAGGGCCGTGGTGGTGTCGTCGATGTCCAAGGCCTACGGCTTGCCGGGGCTGCGCGTCGGCTGGTCGATCTGTCGCGACCCGGCGCTCGCCGAAACCCTCCTGGCAGCCAAGGAGCAGATCGTCATCTGCGGGGCCACGATCGACGAGGCGATCGCCGGTGAGGTCCTCGGGGCCCGTGACCGGGTGCTGCCCCCGATCGTGGCCGACGTCAGGGAGCGGCTCGCGCTGGTGCGCTCGTGGATCGTCGATCACGACGTCTTCGAGTGGGTCGAGCCCACCGGAGGGGTGGTGGGCCTGGTGAGGGTCCGGCCCGGTGTCGAACTCGACGTCGATCGCTTCTACGCCACGCTGCTCGACGACCTCGGCACCTACGTCGGACCGGGTCATTGGTTCGAGCTCGACGATCGCCACTTCCGGCTGGGATTCGGCTGGCCGACCGCTCGACCGCCTCTCCGCCGGGCTGCGGGCCCTGACGGCCGCAGCAGCCGTCGCGGTCGGCTGCGCGCTGAGCCGAACTAGTACGAACGACTCTGGCGGCCCCATCCGCGGGCTGGGATCATGGGGCCATGGCGAGTGTGGCGGGTGATTCTCGGGCCGACGTCGCGCGGGACGATGTCGACGGCGGCGGGTCGGTGAAGGCGGCCAGGTCGATGATCGACGTGGCGAACATCGACGTGGGTGCCGCATCGGTGGCGGCGTCTGCGGGCGACTTCGAGATCGCGTACGAGCTGTTGCAGGACGCGATCGTGGCCTGGCAGCGAGCAACCGACTTGTTGCTGGCGGTGGCGGCCGATGATGCGCCGGCCCTTCCGCGGCGCAATGCCACGGTCGACCTCAGACCTCGCGACGATGGTTTCGACACCGACCAGCCGGCTCCGCTCGACGAAGTCGACGTCTCCGGTCCGGCTGAGCCAGTTGCATCGGCACCACTCGACGCCGCTCCCCAAGCCCTCCCCCTGTTCCCGAACACGCTGTCTGCGCCTTCGGCAGCGGGCGCTCCGGATCGGGCGGACGCAACCGCGGACTCCGCTGACGGGTTCTTCCGTCGTCGCCGTCGAGCGGCGGCACCCGCGAGTCCGCGCGGCACGGACGACGATCTCGTGCTCGACGACGTGCTCGCCGCCTACGTGCTGGGCGAGGAGACCGAGGCGGAGATCGCCGAATATGACGCGTGGGTCGATCGCTTGCACGACAAGCGGCGCCAGCTCCAGCGCACCGTACGTGACGTCGACCGCTGGGATGGGCTCGACCTGTCGAACGACGACGGCGTACCGCCCAGCGGCTTCGGACGCCCCACCCCACGCGACTGACGTCAGCCGACCAGCGTCGCCGCGGTTTCGCCGAGCAACGCCACCATCTCGGGATCGTGGCCGTTGGCCGGCAGGCTCAACGTGAGGCCGTCGACCCCGAGTGCGAGCAGGTCGCTGAGCTCCTGGCCCACCTCGTCGGGTGATCCCCAGGCCACCAGGGCGAGGAACGGGGCCCGGTCCTCCTCGGACATGGCTTCGAGGTCGAGCCCGCGCTCGAGGAAGAAGGCCTTGCCCACCTCCCACGCTTCGTCGTGGGTGGGGGCGATGCACACCGGCCGCTGCAGGCTCACCGTGATCTCGGAGCGGTCGCGACCGACCTCGGCGCACCGGGCGGCGAGTGCGTCGAGCTTCTGCGGCACCTCGGAGGGCGCCGCGGTGAGGTTCGACTCGTCGGCGTAGAGCGCCACCAGCCGGAACGTCTTGCGCTCGCCCGACCCGCCGATCATCACCGGCACCCGACCCACTGGGGGTGGTGAGTTGAAGGCGTCGTTCACCCGGTAGTGCTCGCCGGCGAAAGTGACCCGCTCACCACGTAGCAGGGGAACCACGATCTCGAGCGCCTCCTCGAGCTTGCGGAACCGGTCGCTGAACGTGCCGAACTCGAAGCCGAGGCTGTCGTGCTCGAGCTCGAACCACCCGGCGCCGATGCCGAGTTGCGCTCGACCGCCCGAGATGATGTCGAGGGTCGTCACGGTCTTGGCCAAGAGCGCGGGGTTGCGGTAGGTGTTGCCGGTCACCAGAGCGCCGAGGCGGCAGCGTTCGGTGCGCGGGGCGAGTGCCGCCAGCATCGAGTAGCACTCGAGCATGTAGTGCTCGGGCGGTCCCAGCATCGGCAGCTGGTAGAAGTGGTCCATCACCATCACGGTGTCGAAGCCCGACCGGTCGGCGGCCTCGGCCTGCCGAGCCACGGCTTCGAAGAGCCCGTCCGGGCCCACGCCCGGATAGTTGAAGTTGGCGATCTGATAGCCGAGCTTCGTCACGAGGGCCCCCGAGGATGTTCGCGTTGTGGCCGGCAGCCAGGTCGGTGACCGGTCCGACCTGCAGTCTGGCGCGGACCGGGGCGAATTGCGCATGCGGAGCTATCGTGCTGCGTTCCATGCGCCGTCTTGTTCTCGCTTCTGCCTCGCCCGCGCGGCTGCGCTTGCTCGAGGCGGCAGGCTTTCGGCCTGAGGTGCTCCCGAGCGGCGTCGACGAGGACATCGACCTCGGCAGCGTCGAGGCGACCGTGCGGGAGCTGGCCGAGCGCAAGGCGCGAGCGGTTGCTGCCGGCGTTCCCGATGCGCTCGTCATCGGATGTGACTCGCTGCTCGAGCTCGGTGGGCAGGCGCTCGGGCAAGCCGGCATCGGCCGCCGACGCGATCGCGTCCTGGCGGGAGCGCAGGGGGCGATCCGAACGGCTCTACACGGGCCATTGCGTCGTCGACGCGACGTCGGGGCGGGTGGTGACCGAGGTGGTGTCTGCCGTCGTGCGCTTCGGTCGACCGACCGATCACGAGCTCGAGTGCTACGTCGCCACGGGCGAGGCGATGGGCGTCGCAGGAGGCTTCACGATCGACGGCCGCTCGTCCGCCTTCATCGACGGCATCGACGGCGATCCCGGCACGGTCGTGGGCATCTCGATCGCCACGACGTGGCGACTGCTCCGCCGACTCGACGTCGATCCGACGACACTGTGGGTATGACCGGCTCTTCCGCCCTTCGCATCGGCGGGCTGGTGGTCGACCCGCCGGTCGTGCTGGCGCCGATGGCGGGAGTCACCGATCGGGCCTTTCGTCGTGTCTGTCGTCGCTTCGGAGGTGGCCTCTTCGTGGGCGAGATGCTCACCTCCCGTGCTGTCGTCGAGGGCAACCCGCGCACCTTGCGGATGGCCTCGTTCGCCGACGACGAGCCCGTCCGCAGCGTGCAGCTCTACGGGATCGATCCGACGGTGGTCGCCCTCGCCGTGCACCGGCTCGTCGACGAGATCGGCGTGCAGCACATCGACCTGAACTTCGGCTGCCCGGTGCCGAAGGTCACCCGCCATGGCGGGGGAGCGGCACTGCCGGTGCGGCGCGATCTGTTCGGCGCGATCGTGCGCGGGGCGGTCGGTGCGGCCGGCGACGTCCCGGTCACGGTGAAGATGCGCATCGGTGTCGACGATCGGCACCGCACCTTCCTCGACGCTGGGCGCATCGCCGAGGACTCTGGTGTCGCGGCCGTGTCGTTGCACGCGCGCACGGCGGCCCAGCTCTATGCCGGTGAGGCCGACTGGTCGGCGATCGCTGAGCTCAGGGAGGCGGTTCGGAGCATTCCGGTGTTGGGCAACGGCGACATCTGGGAGGGCGACGATGCCCGCCGGATGATGGTCGAGACGGGCTGCGACGGCGTCGTCGTGGGTCGTGGATGCCTCGGACGGCCCTGGCTGTTCCGCGATCTCGACGCCGCCTTGAGGCAACTGCCTCCGTTCGATGCACCAGTGCTCGGCGGTGTGCTCGACGTCATGGGCGATCACGCCCGGTACCTCGTCGACGATCTCGGGGAGACCGCTGCCATGCGGGCCTTCCGCAAGCACGCCGCGTGGTACCTGCTCGGCTTCCCGATCGACCCGATCATCCGACGAGATGCCACCCGGGTGGCCAGCCTGGCGGACCTCGATCGCCTGACCGACGCGCTCACACCCTTTGGAGAGCTGAGGGCTGGTGCCCCATCGGGACCGCGCGGGACCACCCGTGGGCCCCAACGGGTGGCGCTGCCCCACGGATGGCTCGACGCGGCGGCCGGCACCGCACCGACGGCGGGGGCCGAGCAGGCGGTGTCCGGCGGATGACCGCCGACGCCGCCGAGCGCGTCACTGCTCGCTGAGCACAGCGGACAGCTCGGCGACCATGTCGCGATAGGGCGTGCCGGCGACGTCGACGGTGGCGCGCCTGATGTCGTGCGTGAAGCGGAACGGCGCGGTGTAGTCGGCGCTGATCGCCGGGCCTGTCTCGTACCCACAGGTGAGGCCCGACCCGGCGATGGTGAACCGCGCGGGTGTGGTGAAGGGCAGCTCGGCCTCTCCCACGACCTCCTGGTCGACGAACAGCCGACCGACGCCGGCAAAGTCGCCGGTGCGAGTGAAGTCGAATCCGACCAGGTGTGAGCCCGCACCGATCGGCGCGTGGCGGCCCTCCACCCGGTAGCGCTGCGCACCCGCCATGTTGTGCTCGTAGTGCAGCACGCCGTCGACGACGTAGAGCGTCCAGCCACCGAGCACCGACCCGAGCGCCAGCAGCACGCCACAAGGTGTCGTGTCGTCGAGCACCTCGATGTCGACCACGATGCTGTGGCTCCGGTTGCGCACGTTGACGGCCACCGCTTCCGGAACGGGAGCGCGATGTGGGAAATAGATGTAGCGGGCCCGATCGCGAGTCCGGCTGGGTCTGGGCGCCTCGAGGGCCGCGAGGGGACGGTTGTCGAGCGGGAGCACGTTGTGTCGTCGGGCTTCGGACCACCAGAGGTCGATCATCTGTTGGAGGCGTTCGGGTTCGTGGTCGGCCACGTCGTGGCATTCGGTCGGATCGGTCGTGACGTCGAAGAGCTCCCAGCGGTCCTCGTCGAATGGCGCGTCAGGATCGATACCGTCGTCGTACATCGCGCCGAGCGGCTTGTACGTCACCGCCTTCCATCCGTCGTGGTAGATCGCCCGACTGCCCAGCATCTCGAAGTACTGCGTGGTGCGGGTCGGTGGCGCGTCGGCATCGAGGAGTGCAGCGGCGAAGCTGCAGCCTTCGAGTGGTGACTGCTCGATGCCGCCCACGGTCGTCGGCGCGGCGGACCCGGTGAGGTCGAGCAAGGTGGGCAGCACGTCGATGGCGTGCGCGTACTGGTGACGAAGGGCGCCGGGTTCGGCGGTGATCCCGTTGGGCCAGCGCACGATGCACGGATCGGCCACGCCGCCTTCGTGCACCTCGCGCTTCCACCGCCGGAACGGCGTGTTGCCCGCCATCGTCCATCCCCACGGGTAGTTGTTGTGGGCGGTCGGTCCGCCGAGCTCGTCGATGCGGGCCCGCAGCTCGCGGCGCCCGGCCGGGATGCCGTTCCAGATCCGAGCGTCGTTGATCGACCCGTTGCGGCCGCCTTCCGACGAGGCGCCGTTGTCGGAGACGAGCACCACGATGGTGTCGTCGAGCTCGCCGAGCTCCTCGTCGACGAATCGCAACACCCGACCGATCTGCTCGTCGGCGTGCGTGAGGAATCCGGCGAAGCACTCCATGAAGCGGGCGGCGACGCGCTGGTCGTCAGGAGTGAGCGAATCCCAGGACGGCACCCATGGGGGCCGAGGCGACAAGGTGGCGCGCGGCGACACCACTCCCTCGGCGAGCTGGCGGGCGAAGGTCCGTTCCCGCCAGACGTCCCAACCGTCGTCGAACTGCCCGGCGTAGCGCTCGATGTAGGACGCGGGCGCCTGGTGAGGCGAGTGACAGGCGCCGAGCGCGAGGTAGGCGAAGAACGGCGACTCGGTGTCGACCGCGCGCAGCTCGCCGAGGTAGCCCATGGCCCGATCGGCCAGATCGACGCTCAGGTGGTAGTCGTCGGTCGGCGGCGGGGCCACCCAGTGGTTGTCCTGGAAAAGCGTCGGGACGAACTGGTGGGTCTCACCACCATGGAAGCCGTACCAGCGTTGGAACCCACGACCGGTCGGCCAGGTGCTCCGATCGGCGGCCATGTGGGTCTGATCTTCAGGGGTCAGGTGCCACTTGCCGATCGCTACGGGCAGATAGCCGTTGGTGGCCAGGATCTCCGAGGCGAAACCGTGCTCGCGTCCGATGATGCCGTTGTGGCCCGGGTAGCCGATGGCGAGATCGGCCACCCGACCCATGCCCACCGTGTGATGGTTGCGCCCGGTGAGCAGGCAGGCGCGGGTGGGGGAGCACAAGGCCGTGGTGTGGAAGTTGGTCAGGCGGACACCATCACGAGCCAGACCGTCGATGTTGGGCGTGTCGAGATCGGACCCGTAGCAGCCGAGCTGCGCGAACCCGACGTCGTCCAGCACGATCAACAGGATGTTCGGCGTGCCCGCAGGCGCGGTGGGCTCGGGCGGCCACCACGGTGTCGACTCCCTCCAGGTCGGTCCGATCACGCCGTCGAAGGGAGAGCTCATCTGCCGAGTCTCGCGAAACCCAGTGGCGTTCGCTCGTGTCGTGCGTTGTGCGACACAGGCGGCCGGAAGGCCGTCAGGTGGTGAAGGTGGGCCGAGGCAGGGTGAGTCCGTGCCAGCAGATCGCCAGCACCGTCAGGAGGACGAGGACGGCGAGTCGGGTGTCGGCGGTCTGCTGGCTCGATGCCGCGAGCAGTAGCTCGTTCTCCTGACGGGCAGACACCAGCAGCAGCGCGCGATCGACGTCTTCGGTTTCGCTCGCCTCGGCAGCCTTGAGCGCGTCGGCGATGTCCATGCGGTAGTCGCCGCCGGGGTCGACGCTGGTCGGGCGCAGGAAGATCATGGCGGCCGCCGCCGCCAGCGCGAGGACGACGAACCCCGCCGTGCGCACGGTCGGTGCAGCACTCCACGACGACGACGCCTGTCCGATGTCGCCATCGGATGGGTCGTGATCGAATGCTGAGACGTCGGTCATCGGATCCGCCTTTCGAGTGTGCTGCCCTTGTTGTACCCGGTGCGTGTGACGTCGCAACACCCCTTCTCGCACTCGTTCGGCGTGGTGGGCGTCTTTGACGGGACTAGGTTCACGTTCCGTGACTCAACGTGTCGTGGTGTGGGGTACGGGGAACGTGGGGCGCCCGGCTATTCGTGCCGTGCAGGCCCATCGAGACCTCGAGCTGGTCGGCGCCGTCGTATCGAATCCGGCCAAGGTCGGACGTGACGTCGGTGCGCTGGCGGGCCTGGCCGACGTGGGCGTGGTGGCCACCGACGACCGTTCGGTGGCGCTGGCCGGGGACGTCGATGCCGTCGTGTATGCCGCGACCGCCGACACCCGGCCGGAAGAAGCGCTCGCTGATCTCGAGCGGTGCCTGCGCGCCGGGGTCAACGTGGTGTCCACGGCGTTCTATCCCCTGCTCCATCCGACCAGCGCTCCCCGCGAGCTCCTCGACGTCATCGAGCCGGCGTGTCTGGCCGGCAATGCCTCGGTGTTCGTATCCGGCATCGATCCTGGATGGGCACTCGACATCCTGCCTGCGCTGGTGAGCGGGGTGGGTGCCGGCATCACCGAGATCCGCTCCCAGGAGCTCTTCAACTACGCGCTCTACGATCAGCCTGCCGTGGTCCGTGAGGTGATCGGGTTCGGCGGCCCCATGGACGAGCTGCCGCTCATGCTCCTCGACTTCTCGCTCGACATGGTGTGGGCGCCGATGCTGCGCGTGCTGGCCGACCTCCTCGGCATCGAGCTCGACCGCGTCACGACCCACGTCGAGCGCCGGCCGCTCGAGCGCACGATCGATGTTCCGGGTATGGGCACCTTCGAGGAGGGCACGCAAGGGGCCTTCCGCTTCGAGGTGCGAGGCATGGTCGGTGATCATGCGCCGCTGGTGGTCGAGCACGTAACCCGCATCGATGACGAGTGCGCCCCCGACTGGCCCCGGTCGGACTCACCAGGTGGTGAGCATCGGGTGCTGCTCAAGGGCCACCCCGATCTCGTCATCACCGTGCACGGCACCGAGCCAGGTGAGCCGGGCGCAGCCGGCGGGGGCAACGCCACGGCTGCGAACCGCATCGTCAACGCGATCCCGGCGGTGTGTGCCGCGCCCGCCGGGCCTTTGAGTCCGCTCGACCTGCCGCCCATCACGGGCCGGGCCCAGCTCCAGCTCGGCTAGCACCGCAGCGGCCGCGTCGGCCGCACGCGAACGACGCGTGTGAGGGAGGGCGCAGGTCAGCCGGCGCGGCGACGCTTGACGTCGGGGTTGTAGCAGATGCCCTTCATCCCGAGCATCTGGGCGGGGACGCACCGGTTGGAGTTGAGGCAGGCTCTGGGCGTGGCATCGCCTGCGAGGATGCGGGCGGCGAGATCGGGCTCGGCGTAGAACGGCCGACCGATGCCGACCATGTCGGCCTGGCCGGCCTCGAGGATCTCGTCGACCTCGGCTGCGGTGCGGATGCCGCCGACCGCGAAGACCGGGATCTCGCAGCGCGTGCTGGCGGCCCGGAACAAGTCGCGGTTCCAGACCGGCGCGAACGGAGCGCGCCGTGCACCCCATCGCGCCGTCGTGGTCATCACGGTGCGACGGAACCGTGACGGCAACGCCTGCTCGAACCGGTCGGCCATGCCCTGGTTCGCCCAGAGCCCGTCGGGCACGCCCCCGCGGGACAACGTCGTATCGGGGAACACCGATACCTCGACCGGTGTGACGGCGTCGAAGCCCCACTCCTCGACGAGGGTGCAGAGACTGAGCGCGTCATCGATGGTCGCCCGAGCGAAGCCGAACGGAGCTCGCTCCGCCGGCACCTTCACGGTGCACGCGAAGTCGGCGCCTGCCCGGTCGGCCACCTCGCGCCGGATGAGTCGCAGGATCGACGCCCGCCGTTCGGGTGAGCCGCCGAACTCGTCGTCGCGTCGGTTGTAGAAGGGGGAGAGGAACTGATCGAGCAGCTTGGCGTTGGCCGAGCCGAGTTGGATGCCGTCGTAACCGGCTTCCCGAGCCCAGGAGGCCACCTCGCCGTAGCGCGTGGCCACCTCGCGCACCTCGTCGGTGCGCAGCACGTGCACAGGCACGCTGCGAAAGGCTGGTCTGAGCACTAGCGGCACCGGTGACGCCGCGAGCAGCGGGCCTGTGCGACGGGTGGCCCACGGCTCGTGCCAGGCTTCCATGGCGAAGATCCCACCGTGGCCGACCTGCAGGAAGATGGCCGCGCCTGCTCGGTGCACCGCATCGACCATCGGCTTCATGCGCAGCACCTTTTCCCGGGTGTCGACGCAGCTCATCCCGGGTGAGGTGCGGCCCTCGGGGAACAAGCACGACGACCCCTGGATCACGAGGCCCACGCCCGCCTCGGCGTTGGCCACGAAGTGCCGGCTGTAGACCTCAGCGGCGTCGTCGCCGTCGCCCGCCCCTTCGAGCACCGGCGCGCGATAGAGACGGTTGGGCACGGTGGTGCTGCCGATGCGCAGCGGGCGGTGGAGGACCGGGCTCATGGCGGCCATCTTCGCGGGATGACCGTGTTCGTGTCGGCCTGCCTGCTCGGGGAGGGTCGCGAGGGTCCGAACGGCCCAGTGCGATGGTCCATCGGACTCAGGTGGTCCGTGGCTGTTTGTTGCACCATGGGCTTTCCTTCTGACTCATGGCGGTGAGATGGGCGGCGGCACGGCAGCACCGAAAACCTGGCTCGTTCCCCTCATCGTCGGGGTCGTGGCCGCCGCGCTCGTCGCCGCTCAGCTGGATCAGCCGATTGCCCCTGTGGCCGTCGGCGTGACGCTGCTGGTCACGGCCTGGCTGGCGATCGGCCGGCGGGTCGACGCTCGGCGTGTGCAGTGGTCCTGTCTGATGCTGGCGGTGCTGCTCCTGCAGCTCGGCGCGTTGTGGACGCTTCGTGGCGGGCGGGCCGATGACGGCCTCGGAGGAGGCGGTCACCACCGTGCCCGCCCTCGCGGCGCTGGGATTGGCGATGTGGGCGGTGTTGCGCGAGGCCGTCTCGACCAGGCCGGCTCAGTACATGCTCGTCGCTCTGATCGCCGCGACCGCGGTGTGGCTGCCGTCGTGGGTCCTACTCATCGAGCCTCGTCTCGAGAGCGACTACGGCGCCACCCTGCTCATGACCATCGAGGCAGCAACGCTCGTCGCGTTGCTGCTGTGTGCCCACGTGGTGTTGCGCAACGACGACGATCACGGGCCCAGCCGCCTGTTGCTCGCGGGGATGTTCGTGTTGCTGGTCGGACAGCTGGCCGGTGTCTCGGCGGCCACCCACCAGGCGACGTCGTCGGTCTGGGTCGTGTCGCTGAACGTGCTCGGGGCCGGCCTGCTGTCGGCCGCGGCCGTCTGCCTGTCGAACCGGCGGCGGGCGCCGACACTGCTCGCGGTGCCGGTCGGTGGAAGCCGAGCACACGTCGCCGCGTTCATGGTGGCGCTGCTCGTCGGGCCGACCCTGACCGTGTTGACGCTGCGCTTCGGCTGGGATGCGTCGCTCGTGACCATCGCGGTCGGTACCACCGTGCTCTCGCTGTTGGTGGTGGCCACCCTGGCGATGATCGTGCGGGACTATGCCCACGCCGACTACTGGGTCCAGCACGACCACCTCACCGGGTTGCCGAACGGACGTGCCTTCCGGGCCCGACTCGACGAGAGCGTCTCGGAGGCGACGGTCAGCGGTGCTCATCTGGCCGTGATGTTCCTCGATCTCGATCGGTTCAAGTTCGTCAACGACAGCTTGGGGCACAGCGCCGGTGACGAACTGCTGGTGGCGGTCGCCAATCGGCTCGCCCGGTTCCGGCGGGTCGGCATCGATGTGGCTCGGCTGGGAGGCGACGAGTTCGGCATCCTCGTCCACCATGTTCCGCATCAGGCGCAGACCGAGCGACTCGCCCAGCAGGTCGTCGATCAGTTCGACGAGCCCTTCCTGATCGGGTCGGAGCCCCGACACGGCCGGGCGCTCCACGTCGTGCCCAGCATCGGCATCGCCCACTTCCCGGCGGACGGCGACGACGCCGAGGAGTTGCTGCGCAACGCCGACACGGCGATGTACAAGGCCAAGGCCTCGACCGGGGCGCAGGTGTGCCGGTACAGCCCGGACATGCACGCCAAGGCCATGGGCCGGCTCGATCTCGAGTCGGCTCTGCACACGGCGCTCGAGCAGGGTCAACTCGAGGTCTTCTACCAGCCGCAGCTCGACGCCACCGACGGCGCCGTGGTCGGGGCCGAGGCGCTGCTGCGCTGGCGCCATCCCCGCCTCGGTCTCGTCGGCCCGTCCGACTTCATCCCCATCGCCGAAGAGACCGGGCTGATCGTCCCTATCGGCGAATGGGTGCTGCACGAGGCCGCCCGCCAGACGGTCGACCTGCTACCGATCCTCGATCACCGCTTCACCATCTCGGTCAACCTGTCGGCCCGGCAGTTCGAGCTGCACCCGGTCGTCGACATGGCCGCCCGGGTGCTGCGCCAGACCGGGCTCGACGCCACCCGCCTCGAGCTGGAGGTCACCGAGAGCCTCGAGATCGTGACGTCGGCCGACATCAAGCGGGCCCTCGACGAGCTCAACGGCTTCGGCGTGGGATGCATGGTCGACGACTTCGGCACGGGGTTCAGCGGTCTCGGCTACCTCGACGATCTGCCCGTGCGCGGCATCAAGATCGACGGCAGCTTCCTCACGAGGGTCGAAGCGCACGACTCCGAGGCGCCCCTCATCGTCGCGGTGCTCGCCCTCGCCAAGACGCTCGGCCTGCGGGTGATCGCCGAAGGTGTCGAGACGGAGGTCCAGCGTGACTTCCTGCTGCGGAACGGTTGCTCGCTCATGCAGGGGTACTTCTTCGGGCGCCCGATGCCAGCCGACGAGTTCGAGGACTACCTGCTCCTGCGCCAACCGGCTCGGGTCCAACCGCACCCCATGCTCGTCACAGGGCGCTCCATCCTGCCCTCGGCGGTGCGGCTGCTCGACGAGCTGTCGGCCTGACCCGCCCACGACGCGGACGGCTCTGCGTCGACTCGCCCCGACCGGTCACCTCGATCGGCGCGCCGATACGCTCGGGTCGATGATCGTCGCGGACACCCTGCTCGAGTTCCCCCGTCAGGGCTTCCGCCGACTCCTCTCGGGCGGTGCCGAGCCGGACCTCACCGGCTACCTCGATCCTGCCGGCGACCCCGGATTGTTCGGCCCGGAGAGCGCGACGTGGGTGGTGCACGCCGATCTGGCCCAGCTGGTCGGGGGTCTGCGCGCCCTGCTGGTGCAGATGCTGCATCCGCTGGCCATGGCCGGTGTGGCCGACCACTCCGACTACCGCACCGATCCCTGGGGCCGACTCAACCGCACCGGGGCGTTCGTGGCCGCCACCACCTTCGGGTCGACGGCGAGCGCCGAGGCGGCCATCGAGTCCGTGCGGCGGGTGCACGCCCGGGTCCGGGGCGTGGCGCCCGACGGACGTCCTTACCGGGCCGACGATCCCCATCTGCTCGAGTGGGTGCACGTCGTCGAGGTCGACAGCTTCCTCCGGGCCCATCAGCGCTACGGCCGCCGGCCCCTCGACGCCGGCCGCGCCGACGCCTACGTGGCCGAGATGGCCGACGTGGCCGTGCGCCTCGGGGTCCCCAGCCCACCTCGGTCGAACGAGGAGCTGCGCGCGACGCTCGGCGACTATCGAGCTGAGCTGGCCGTCGGCGCCCAGGCCCGCGACGCGGTGCGGTTCCTGCTCAACCCTCCGCTGCCCATCGCGGCCCGACCGGCCTACGGGGTCATCGCCGCGGCCGCCATCGGGCTGCTGCCCGGTTTCGCCCGTCGCCAGCTGTGGTTGCCCATGCCCCCGCTCGCCGATCCGGCGGTGGTGCGGCCGATGGCCCGAGCGCTCCTCGTGGCGACCCGGTCGATGTTGGGCACCTCACCGGCTGCGCAAGCCGCGCGCTCGCGCACATCGTCGGAGCCGGTAGGGTCTCGTCCCATGCCCAGCACCCGCGCCGTACGCCTCGCCCTACTCGCCTCGGTCAGCCTGATGGTGGCGCTCACCGCGTGCAGCTCCGACGACGAAAGCTCGTCGGACGCATCCACCTGCGAGGAGATGCAGCAGCTGTCGTCGGCGGTCAACGGCCTCACCAGCTTCGATCTCGCGGCCGAAGGCACCAACGGCCTGGAAGCGCAGCTCGACACCGTGAAGTCCGATTGGCAGGACGTGCGCGACGCCGCCTCCGACCAGTTCGGCGATCAGCTCGACGCGCTCGAGCAGTCGGTCGAGGCGTTGGGCACCACACTCGGGTCGCTCGGCGACGGCGGTCAGAGCCTCGGGTCGCTGATCGACCAGGTGCGCACCGAGATCACCGCGGTGAGCACGGCGTGGCAGTCGCTGGCCGACGCCGCCGAGAGCGAGCTGTCGGGCTGCGATCTCAGCTCGTCCTGATCCGCCTCGGGCGAAAGGCCTCGCGTTCAGCTCGTGGGTGGATCGTCCGGCGCGTCGCTCGGCTCGCCGCCGTCGCCCGAGTAGGCCGGCGCGGTGTCGCGGAGATCGATGGTGGCGTCGGGACCCGTCTCCTCGAAGAGCTCGAGCTCGCGGATCATGAGCTGGAGCTGAGCAACCGCGGCATCGACATGGGTCCGCGCCTCGCCCTCGTGGGCCCGCAGCGCGGTGAGGAGGCGATCGGTGCGCTGCCGGGCGAGCTGCACGAGCTCGTCTGACTCCTGCTGAGCGCGCTCTCGTACGGCTCCGGCCTCACGGACGATCTCGTCGGCCTCCGTGCGGGCGGCGGCGAGCAGCCCGTCGGCCTCGACCTGGGCCTTGGCTCGCGTCGCGTCGGCTACCCGATTGGCCGTGCGCAGGATGCCGGCCACGTTGTCGCCGATGCGGTCGAACCGATCGCGTTCGCCGCCCGGATCGTCGATGTCGTCCATCTCTACCCTCCCCGCAGGTCGCCGCTCGGATGATCGTAGGCCCGGCGCGCCTGGCTGTCACCCGACGAGCGGTGGCCCCGCGGACCGAGTGCGGTGGGTGTCCCGCGGGTCGGGCGGGTCGGGTGGGTCGGCCAGGCGCGCGCTGGCGGTGCGCTCGTCGAGTCCCAGCTGCGCGGTCAGCTCGCCGAAGATGCCGACGAGCAGCCGGTGGGCCTGGTCGGCATCGATCGGGTGCACGCGAGCCGTCCGCCGGGTGGCCGTGTAGGCCACCTGGGCCGCAAGGCCGGCGAGCTCCGCCGGGCTGCTGGTGGCCAGGCGGTGCTCGTCGAGGATCTCACCCATCGCCAGACCCAACTGCTCGACGATCACCTGCTCGAACCGGTCGGCCGCAACCGGCGCTGCGACCGTGGGGGAGTCGATCATCTCGGGCTCGATCACCTGGCCTTCGCCGGCCGCGGTCCCGCGTGGCAGCGCGGCCGGCGGGTGGTGCTCGGCGGGGGTCGGCCGCCGCGGCCGCCGACGCGCGACCACCACGCCGATCACCAGCAGCAGCAGCCCGACGGCGACACCGAACAGCAACCACGGGTAGGCCGAGGTGGTGGCCACGAAGGTGTCCGGTCGGGCGGTGCCCGTGATGGTGCCCGACACCGTGTAGTCGCCGACGGCGAAGGCACCCAGCTCGAAGGGGATGCGGACGGTGGCCTGCTCGCCGGACCGTACCGTGCCCACCGGCGCGCTGCGAGCGGACCCGGACCCGTCACCGTCCCGGCCGACCGCGATGGATACCCGTGCTCCGGCGATCGCCACCCCGCTCGTGTTCTCGACGGTGACGACGACGACCCGCCGTGGCGGAGCGCCGATGGACTCGATCCACGAGCCCGTCTCCTCCACCGAGACCTCGCGGATCTCGATGCCCCCCGGCGGCAGGCGATCGGATGGTCGATCGAGGGGCTGAGCGTGCGCCGCGCCGGCCCACCAGACGCTCGTGGCGCAGAGCACCACCATGCCCGCCAGGACCCGCAGCGCCCGTGTGCCCTGCACGCGCCGCACTCTAGTGGCGGGCCATCGGCCGGCTGCGCGCGTGACGACAGCCGGCGTCGGGCATCAGTCGTCGTCGGGCGGCTCGCGACGCGGTCGGGGTCGGCGGTCGCCGCCGAGGAACCCCGACACCGCCCGGGCCACGCCGGATCGGATCGCCCGCTCGACGGGTTCGGCGGCGGCGTCGGTGCTCGAGGCCGGGTCCGCAGCGGCCTCGCCCTGCGCCTCGGCGTCGCCCTCGTCCGTGGGGTCGTCGTGTCCGGTCGGGGAGGTCGCCTCGTCGTCCGCGGCCGGCGCTTCGCTCACGTCGGCGGTGCCAGCTCGATCGGGGATGCCAGGTTGGTCGGGGGTGCCCGCCGCCTGGGTGTCGTCGTCGGCTTCCTCGTCGGGCTCCGCCGTCGAGCTCGCGACGAACCCGGTGGGCTCGGCCGGGGCGGGCTGGCCGTCGCGAAGATCGATGACTGCGTGGTCGTCGGCCGGCGGGGGTGCCTGCCGCGTCCCTCTCTGCGGTGTAGGCCTCGGTGCTGTAGGCCTCGAGCTCCGTCACCAGTTGGGTGAGCTCGCTGACGGCGGCTTCGATGTGGGCTCGCGCGTCGCTCTCGTGCGACTGGAGCCGGCCGATCAACCGATCGGCCCGGGCTCGCGCCTCGTGCACGATCTCGTCGGCGTCTCGGCGGGCCTGCTCGCGCAGCGCCTGCGCCTCGGCGACGATCTCCGCGGCCTCGGTTCGGCTCGCGGCCAAGGTCTCGGCCGCCTCGGCCTCGGCTCGCGTCTGGCTCGACTCCGCGGCTCGGCTGGCGGCGCGCAGGATGTCGGCCACGTCATGGCCGATCCGTTGGAACGGATCGTCATCGGCTGCGCCGGGCTCGCTCACGTATCGCCCTCCTCGGATACGGCCGGCCCGTCCGTGTGCGTCGGACACCGCCGGTAGATCTCAGGCGGGGTTCGCCGGGCCCGCCTGACCCCTTTGGTAGCACACCGACCGCCCGCCGGTGTCAGCGGTGCCCAACGGCGGCGGCGACCCGGATCGCTCGTTAGCGTGGGCCCGATGTCCACCCACGATGTGGCCGAACTCGTCGCCCAGCTCACGCTCGACGAAAAGGCCTTGCTGCTGGCCGGGGCCGACTTCTGGAACACGGTCGCGGTCGACCGTGTCGGCATCCCCCCGGTGCGGGTCACCGACGGCCCCGCAGGAGCGCGCGGCTCGGCTCTGCTCGGTTTCGGCGCGGTGACGTCGGTGTGCGTGCCCTGCGGCACGGCGCTCGGTGCGACATGGGATCCGGCGCTGCTCGAGGAGGTCGGCACGATGCTCGGGGAGGAGACCCGCACAAAGGCAGCGCGCGTCCTGCTCGCACCGACGGTGAACATCATCCGCTCGCCGCTCGCCGGACGCACCTTCGAGTGCTACTCCGAGGATCCGCTGCTCACCGGTCGGCTCGCCGCGGGCTTCATTCGCGGCGTGCAGTCGCGCGACGTGATCACGACGGTCAAGCACTTCGCAGGCAACGAAGCCGAGTTCGAGCGTCACACCATCAGCTCGGTGATCGACGAGCGCACCTTGCGAGAGATCTATCTGAAGCCGTTCGAGCTGGCCGTGCGGGAGGGTGGGTCGCTCGGCATCATGACCGCCTACAACCGCCTCAACGGTGAGTACTGCAACGATCGCGCCGATCTCCTCCAAGGGATCCTGCGCGACGAGTGGGGGTTCGAAGGCTTCGTCGTCACCGACTGGTTGGCGGCAGGCTCGACCGCCACAGCGGCCCAGGCAGGCGTCGACCTCGAGATGCCCGGTCCGGGTCGCTTCTACGGCCTGGCCCTCGCCGACGCTGTGCGACGAGGCGAGGTCGACGAGGGTCTGGTCGACGCCGCCGCAGTCCGCCTGCTCACGGCCTTCGATCGCGTCGGTGCCCTCGACGACGCGCCGGATGCACCAGAGGAGTCGGTCGACCGACCCGATCACCGGGCCCTGGCCAGGCGGGCCGCAGTGGCCGGCACGGTGCTGCTCGTCAACGACGGCACGCTGCCGCTCGACCCGTCCACCGTCAGCCGCGTGGCGGTCATCGGCCCCAACGCGGATCGGGCCCAGATCATGGGCGGTGGGTCGGCGGCCCTGCGGCCGCACTATCGCGTCACCCCGCTGCAGGCGCTGCGTCGCCGGCTCGGCACAGAGGTCGACGTGGTCCACGAGCGAGGGTGCGACATCGATCTCGTCGTCCCGCCGCTGCAAGGCGAGTCGATCGCCCGTCCCGACGGCACCAGCGGCTTCGACGTCGAGTTCTTCGAAGGAGCGGATCGGCAGGGCGACCCCGTCGCACAGGCCCAGTTCCCCGACAGCCGGCTGCTGTTCACCGATCGTCCGCTGCCGGAGATCCCGCGTGGCGTCTACTCGTTCCGAGCCTCGGCGCGGTTCACGCCGGCCGAGAGCGGTGTGCACCGTTTCACGCTCGGGCAGTCGGGGAGGGGGCGCCTCATCGTCGACGGTGCGGTCGTGCTCGACGGATTCGCCGAGCGACCTCCGCCGGGCACCCGCTACTTCGGAGTGGTGAGCGGCGATCTCGAAGCCGACGTGGAGCTGGCTGCGGGGTCGGTGGTCGAGGTCGTCATCGAGTACTCGAGTGAAGGGTCGACGTTCCTGCGCGGGGTGCTCGTCGGTTGTCGGCCACCCATGCCGGACGATCTCCTCGAACGGGCGGTGGCGGTGGCGGCCGACTGCGACGTGGCCATCGTGATCGTGGGCACCAACGACGACTGGGAGACCGAAGGCGAGGATCGATCGACGCTTGCCCTGCCGGGCGCGCAGGACTTGCTCGTGAAGCAGGTGCTGGCTGCCAACCCCCGCACCGTCGTCGTCCTGAACACCGGCGCACCCGTGGCGCTGCCGTGGATCGACGAGGTCGGCGCGCTCGTGCAGATGTGGTTCGGAGGACAGGAGATGGCCGACGCCTTCGTCGATGTGCTCACCGGTGTCGACGACCCAGGTGGCCGGCTGCCCATGACGTTCCCCGAGCGCCTCGAGCACACGCCAGCGTTCGGCAACTTCCCGGGCGAGAACGGTGAGGTGCGCTATGGGGAGGGCCTGCTCGTCGGCTACCGGTGGTACGACACCCGCGAGCTGCCCGTGCTGTTCCCGTTCGGCCACGGGCTCTCGTACACGACCTTCGAGACGGCGCTGGCCGAACCCCGCAGCGAGCCGATCGCATGGTCGACCGGCGCCCCACTCGACCTGCCCGTCACGGTCACCAACACGGGTGCCCGCGCGGGAACCGAGGTCGTGCAGGCCTACGTGGAGGCTCCGCCAGGGCCTCGATTCCGTCCCCGCCGCGAGCTGCGCGCGTTCACCAAGGTTCGCCTGAGTCCAGGCGAGTCGGCAACGGTCGAGCTCGCCCTCGACGACTCCGCCTTCGCCGCGTGGGACCCGGTCGAGCGGTCATGGGTGGTCGAGCCCGGTGTCTACACGGTGCACGTGGGCCGGTCGGCGTCCGACGTCGTCGGCACCGTCGTGGTCGAGGTCGACCAGGGGCTGCGCGACTAGGTCGTTCCAGGGACCTGCTTGCTGGGGATTCCGCGGCCTCGGCCGCGGCGAGGGCTACCGTCGCGGGGTGGCCAGAACGTCCCGCTACGACCGCGAACAGGTGGATGCCTTTCTCGCTCGGCTGAGCGGGGAGGTGAGCGCGCTTCGCGACCTCGCGCGACAGGCGATGGCGCGGGTCGACCAGCTCGAGGCCGAGCTGGGGCGGGCTCGGGCGGCTCGCGACGCGGCACAGTCCGAGGCCGGGTCGTTGCTCACACGGATCGCCGCGCTGAAGGCCCGCGACCCACAGGCCGATCGCGGCCGGGGCGACGCGTACCGCTCGGTGCACATCCTGCGTACCGCCCGCGCCACCGCTGATGCCATCACCCGCGAGGCGGCCGAGCGGGCTCAGGGCATCCTCGACGCCGGTGGTGCACAGGCCGCCGCAGTGCTGGCCGGCGCCGAGTCTGACGCCGCCCAGCTTCGCCTCGAGGTCGAGGTGTGCATCGGTGAGCTGGGGCGACGTCGCCGCCTCGAGATCCTTGCTGAGCTGAGCGTGCTCGAGCGGGCGCGCGACGAAGCCAGCGACGAGATCGTGCGCTTCGAGCGAGAGCTGCTCGCCATCCGGGCAGAGCTGGCACTGGTCGCGGACGCGCTCGGCGGTCTGGCCGACGCAGCCGGTCGGCCGGTCATCGACCTGACCTCGCCCCTCATCCTCGATCCGCCATCCGACGCGCCGACACCGCAACGCGAGAACGCCACCGCTGCGCCGGCCCGACCGGTCCGTGCGTCCACCCTGCGTCGGCCCATGCGAGGCGGCTACTGAGAACCGAGAGCGGCGGCGAGACCCTGCACGTGTCGCAGGATCTCGCCGCCGGAATCGTCGAGTCAACGGAAGGCGCGAGCGGTGCTCAGACCTCAGGCGTTGATGGCGTCGAGCACATCGAGGCGGGCCGCTCGTCGGGCCGGGCCGACCGCCGCGACCACGCCGGCACCGCCTGCCAGCAAGGTGATGACCGCCAGCTGCAGGCCTGGCACCGCGAACGTGGTGATGTCCTGGTCGGCGAGCGCCTGGACGATGCCCCAGGCACCGCCGACGGCGATGAGGGCACCGAGCGCTGTCCCGAGCAGAGCGATGAGCACCGACTCCCAGCGGACCGAGCCCCGCACCTGGCCACGGGCCATGCCGACCGCCCGCAGCAGACCGATCTCGCGCCGCCGCTCGTGGATCGACAGGGCCAGCGTGTTGGCGATGCCGATCAGGGCGATGACCACGGCGAGGAGGAGCAGGCCGTAGATCAGGTTGAGCATGCGGTCGATGTCCGACGTGATGCTCTCCTTGAACTGGGCCTGATCCTGGAGCGAGGCGTTCGGATAGGCGACCAGCGCCGCTTCGATGGCGGCACGGGACGTGGCCGCGTCGACGTCGTCGACCGCGCTGACGAACAGCATCTGGTCGTAGACGTCGGTGACGTTGGCCTCGTAGGTCGACAGATCGACGATGTAGGAGCTGTCGTCCCCGCCGCCGGGCGCACTCGTGAACACGGCGGCCACGGTCAGCGGCACCTCGCCCGTTCTCGCGAACGACACGGGGATGACCGACCCGACGGTCCATCCGTGAGCGATTGCGGCATCGTCTTTCACAGCCACCTCGCCCGGGCCCACGTCGCTCAGCAGCCCGTCGGTCTCTTCCATGTCGAACAGTTGGCTGATGATGGACGTGTCCGTGGCCCTGATCATGCCGGAGGCCCCGTCGATCTCCGCCGGCGTGAGTCGCACCGCGGCGACAGCGTCGACCTCGGGCAGGCCGCGTAGCTCGTCGGCGACGGCTGGCGTGAGCCCGCCCTCGTCGTAGGCGCCCGAGTCGAGCACGTAGTCGGCCCGGAACGACCGGTCGATGCCCTCTGCCACCGACGCCTTCGTCGAGGCAGCCAGGATCGTGATGAACCCGACCAACGCCACTCCCACCATGAGGGCCGAGGCGGTGGCCGCCGTGCGCTTGGGGCTTCGGCTGGCGTTCTCGCGAGCGAGCTCGCCGGTGACGCCGCTGAGCTTGCCGATCGGCCAGCCGAGCAACCGCACCACAGGGCGCGAGATGACCGGCCCGAGCACGATCACGCCGACGAACACGGTCAGCGCGCCCACGCCCAGCAAGGTCAGGGCATTGCCGGAGTCGCCGACGACGCCCGCCGCGAAGGCAGCCACGCCTGCACCCGTGACCAGCAGACCGGCGCCGGCGCGGGTGGCCGAGACGGCCGAGCGGTCGACGTTGACGTCGCGAAGGGCGGCGATGGGCTTGACCCGACTGGCTTTGATCGCCGGGGCCAGCGCCGAGACGACGGTCACGGCGATGCCGACGACCAGTGACGTGATGACCGTGCCGCTCGAGACGACGGTGCTGCCAGACGGGATCTCGAGCCCGACGGCGCCGAGTAGCCCCTTGAGCAGATAGGACATGCCCACGCCCGCCAGCAGCCCGACTGCGCCCGCGACCACGCCGATGGCGACCGACTCGAACAGCAGCGAACGCAGCAGCTGTCGCCGTCCGGCGCCGATCGCGCGCAGCATCGCCATGTCGCGCGTGCGCTGTGCGACCAGGATCGAGAAGGTGTTGTAGATGATGAACGTCCCGACGAACAGCGCCACGAAGGCGAAGGCCATGAGGAAGGTGTTGAAGAACGACAGGTCCTCACGGAACTGTTGCTGCTGCGAGACGGTGTTCTGCTCGCCGGTCTGCACCTCGTAGGTTCCCGCGCCGAGCGCCGTGTCGATCCGAGCGGACAACTCGGTGTCGTCGGTGCCCTCTGCGCCGTCGACCAACACCACGTCGTAGAACCCTGGCTCAGCGAACAGCTGCTGCGCAGTCGCCCGGCCATGAAGGCGACGCCGAGGACGACGGCGACGCCGGTGAGTGCGAAGCGCACCTTGTGCGCCCACAGGTTCTTGAGCGTGAGACGGAACATGATCAGTGCCTCCCCAAGGTCTTCATGCGGTCGATGACCGAGTCGGTGGTCGGGTCGGAGACGTCGTCGACGATGCGACCGTCGACGAGGAAGATCGCCCGCCCGGCGTACGAGGCCGCCACCGGGTCGTGGGTGACCATCACGATGGTCTGTCCGAACTCGCGGGCGGCCTGGCGCATGAACGAGAGCACCTCGGCCCCGGTGCGCGAGTCGAGATTGCCGGTCGGCTCGTCGGCGAAGACGATCTCGGGCCGGCTGGCGAGGGCCCGGGCCACGGCGACTCGCTGCTGTTGACCGCCGGAGAGCTCCGACGGGCGATGTCGCAGCCGGTCGCCGAGCCCGACGATCGCGATCACGTTGTCGACCCAGTCACGGTCGGGCTTGCGCCCGGCCAGCGCCATCGGAAGGGTGATGTTCTCGGCTACGTCGAGCGTGGGCACGAGGTTGAACGCCTGGAAGACGAAACCCACTCGGTCGCGACGGAGCTTGGTGAGGGCCTTGTCGTTCAGCTCGGACAGATCGGTGTCGCCGATCCAGACCGATCCGCTGGTGAGGTCGTCGAGCCCGGCCAGCGTGTGCATGAGGGTCGACTTCCCGGAGCCGGACGGTCCCATGATGGCGGTGAACTGCCCCTCGGCGAACTCGACGGTGACACCGTCGAGGGCTCGGACCTCGGCTTCACCCTTGCCGTAGACCTTGTGGGCATCGACGGCTCGGGCCACCGGCGGGCGGTCGAGACGAGGCGCGGACCCCCGTCGGCGGGGGCTTGGAGTGAGGCGAGCATCATGGTCATGGCGGTTCCTCCCTGGAAGCGGATCGGCCGCCGGGTCGGAGGCCTGGGCTCACGATGCGCCCCCGACCTGGCCGCCGTCGTCGGCCGGGGGGCCATGGGTGCTGCACCTCTCGGTGCTCGGTTCGGGCGGGGCGACCCGGCCGCGTACATCTCTGGGGGTAGGCGCACTGCGACCTGAGTCGGATGCGCCTCCCGAGGTGCGGACCTACCGTTGCGGCGTGGAGTTCGTGGAGACGGTTGCAGCGACTCTGGGCTTGGGGGAAGGGCCTCTCGCCCTGGGTGCTCGACGCGGCCCTCGGCACGTTCTTCGTGATCTTCGGCTTCGTGGGAGCGTTCGCCACAAGCCGACCGGGCCGACGTCGTACGACGTCACCCGACTGGCGTGGCCTATCTGCTGATCCTCGCCATCACGGTGCCCTACTACTTCCGCCGGCGGTTCCCGCTGTCGGTCTTCACGCTGTCTCGACGGCTCGCCATCGTGGTCTACATCGACGCTGGGCTTCTTCGAAGGTGGGCTGCCGTCGATCGTGCTCATCGGCATGTACACGCGTCGGTGCCTGCGTCGATTCCGCCGGCGCATCGCTGATCGGGTTCGTCGAGATGCTGGTCGGCACTCGTCGATCCTCCTCATCTCCGACGTCCGACGAACTGGGTCTGGCCGGGTTCGCCGCCAATGTGGCCTTCTTCAGCGTGGCGCTCCTGTTCGGGTGGACCGTGCAGACCCGACGGCTGCGTCTGGCCGAGGCCGAGGAGCGGGCGGCGATCCTCGAGCGAGAGCAGGAAGAGGAGCGGGCGCGGGCCATCGCCGACGAGCGCCTGCGGATCGCGCAGGAGCTGCACGACGTGGTCGCTCACTCGATGAGCGTCATCGCCGTCCAGGCCGGCGTCGGGATGCACGTCGCCGACAGCGACGCCGGCCGAGGCGAAGAAAGCGCTCGAGAACATCTCGACGACCAGCCGCGCCACCCTCACCGAGCTGCGGCGCCTGCTCGGCGTGCTCCGCGACGATGGCGCAGGTGCGGCGTACACGCCCGCGCCGGGCCTCGGCGATCTCGATCAGCTCGCCCGTGAGGTGACCGACGCCGGCGTCCCGGTCGACGTCACCGTCGACGGACCGGTCGGCGACCTTCCTCCCGGCGTCGAGCTCACCGGCTACCGCATCGTGCAGGAGGCGCTCACCAACGTGCTCAAGCACGCTGGCCCCAGCTCGGCAGACGTGCGGGTGAGCGACGACGGCGACACGCTGAGCATCGAGGTCTGCGACGACGGTCGAGGGGTGAACGCCCGGTCCGACGGCGGCGGCCACGGGCTGGTCGGCATGCGCGAGCGGGTGGCGGTCTACGGCGGCGTGCTCGAGGTCGGGCCCGCGACCGGGCGGTGGTTTCCGGGTGAGACGCCGAGCTGCCCTATGCCGCCGTGGGTGCCGACCGATGATCCGTGTCGCGGTCGTCGACGACCAGGCCCTCGTGCGCAGCGGGTTCACCGTGCTGCTCCGCTCGGCCGACGACATCGAGGTGGTGGGCGAGGCCGCCGACGGAGCCGAGGCGGTGGCTCTGGTCGAGCGGGAGCGGCCCGACGTGGTGCTGATGGACGTGCGCATGCCCGAGATGGACGGCATCGAGGCCACCCGCCGCATCCTGGGTCGCGCCGGTAGGCGCGCCGCTCCGAACGCGATCGCCGCGAACACGCCCGACAGGGCGATCATGGTGCCCGTCGTCCACACCCGCATCTTGTCGACCGCGGCGGCGAGGTCGGCGCGGTTGTCCGCTCGCATCGACTTCATCTCGCCGCGGATCTCGCCTCGGAACTCGGCCATCTCGCCTCGCAGCTCGGCCATCTCGCCTCGCAGCTCGGCGCGCAGGGCGTCCATCTCGTTGCGGATGATGCCGAGGTCGGCCTTGGTGGCCACGTCGGCCCAGCCCACGGGCGGGAAGTAGCTCATGAACTCGTCCGCTGATTCTTGGCTGAACACCTGCTTGGCCTCTTCGTAGAGGTTGTGCCTACGTCGCTCTTTCGACATGTCCCCGCTCCATCGTGATCGGACTGATGTGGGAGCCGGGGAAGCGAACTCCGATTCGGCGAGGATACTGCGGCGTGGGGGTCAGACAGCGGGGGTGGTCGCCTTCCAGGTGTCCCAGTAGGTGATGTCCTCGACGGGGGGCCGTTTGGCCGGCGCGAAGTCGGTGCCCTTGGTGTAGGCCACCGGCAGCAGGCCGGCCTGGGTGACGTGGTCGGGAACGCCGAGCAGCTCCGCGGCCTGGCGTTCCATGCCCAGGTGCAGCGTGGTGTAGGTGCTGCCCAACCCGCGGCTGCGCAAGGCGAGTTGGAAGCTCCACACCGCGGGCAGGATCGAGCCGTAGAACGAAGCGGCGAAGACCGGTGCGGCATCGTCGACCCGACCGATGATGCACGGGATCAGCATCACCGGCGCTCGCTCGAGGTTCTCGGAGAGGAACAGCGCCGAGTCGATCACCCGGTCGGACTGGTCGTCGCCGGTGCCGGCATCCTTGGCGGCCTGGAGATAGGCCTTCCCGCTCTTGCGGTACATGTCGGCCAGCTCGGCCTTCTTGTCCGGGTCGGTCACCACCAGCCAGCGCCAGCCCTGGGAGTTGCTCCCTGTCGGCGCCTGCACGGCCAGCCGCAGGCAGTCGAGCACGACCTCGCGAGGCACCGGCCGGTCGAAGTCGAGCCGCTTGCGGACCGAACGGGTGGTGCTGAGCAGGCGGTCGACGGTGTCGAGGTCGAAGTCGGTCATCGGGGCTCCTGTAACGGCTGGCGTGCCGGCCACTCTATGGCGGCGGTGTGCCACCCACCGCTGCGGTCCTACGACCGGAGACGGCGCGCGATCGACGGCGCTAGCTTCGCTGCCACGTCGACGAGGGGAGAACGTGATGGCACACGATCCGGTGGTGGCCGAGACCACGAAGGTGCGCGACAGCCTCGAGCCGCGGTTCGTGCTCCCCGACCAGGAGTCGCGTGCCACCGCCGCCCTCGAGTCCTACCGGTCGGGCGGCAAGCGCCCGAACGTGCTGCTGATCCTGTTCGACGACGTCGGCTGGGGCGACTTCGGCTGCTACGGCGGCGGGGTGGCGGTCGGTGCGCCGACACCGAACATCGATCGCCTCGCCCGACGAGGCCTGCTGCTCACGTCCTGCTACTCCGAACCGTCGTGCACGCCGTCGCGGGCGTCGTTGATGACCGGCCGGCTCCCGATGCGCCACGGCCTGCTGCGGCCGCCGATGTACGGCCAGCCCGGTGGGTTGTCGGGCGAGGTCACCATGCCGGAACTGCTCTCTGCGGCGGGCTACGTCACCCAGGCCGTCGGCAAGTGGCACATGGGCGAGAACGTCGAGTCCCAACCCCAGCACGTCGGGTTCGACGACTTCTACGGCTTCCTCTCCGTGTCCGACATGTACACCGAGTGGCGCGATCCCAACTTCTTCCCCGAGATCGTCTACAGCGAAGAGCGCACGAAGTGGGTCGAGAACCTGCCCTTCAACAAGTGCTTCGTGCACGCCACCCGGGGAGGCGACACCGAGGACGTCGAGGAGGTGACCATCCCGGTGCTGTCGCAGCTCGACGACAAGTGGGCCGACTACTCGCTCGAGTTCATCCGCCGGATGGCCGAGCCGGCGCCCGATGATCGCCAGCCTTGGTTCCTCTATCACTGCACGAGGGGGGCGCACTTCGACAACTACCCCCACGAGCGCTTCCTCGGATCGTCACCCGCGAAGCACCCCTACAAGGACACCATCATCGAGCTCGACGACATCGTCGGCCGGCTCGTCGCCGAGCTCGAGGCCACCGGCCAGATGGACGACACGCTGATCTTCATCTCGTCCGACAACGGGCCCGAGATGGAGACCTGGCCCGACGCCGCCTACTCGCCGTTCCGCAGCGCGAAGGGCTCGACATGGGAGGGCGGCCAGCGTGTCCCCGGCATCCTCACCTGGCCCGGCATGATCGCCGCCGACCGGGCATCCGACGGGCTGTTCTCGCAGATGGACCTCTTCAACACCATCCTCAACCTGGCCGGCGCGGCCGACACCATCCCGGAGGACCGTTACATCGACGGCGTCGACCAGACGTCCTTCCTGCTCGACCCCGACGGCGAGTCGAATCGCAAGTACCTCTACTACTGGCTCACCAACGTGTTCTCCGCGCTGCGGGTGGGCGAGTGGAAGTTCATGGTGGCGTCGACGTCCGACGACGACCGCGACTGCCTGAACCTCGGAGGCTTCACCGGTGTCACCCAGAAGTACAGCCACGGCCGGCTCTACAACCTCTACCTCGACCCGAAGGAGAGCCGCAGCTACATGATCCGCAAGCTGGCCTACATCGACAGCTTCACCAGCGGCCTGCGCGACCACCTCATCACGTTCGGCAAGTATCCGCCGAAGCAGCCCATCGCCGCGATGAGCTGATCGACCTCAAGGGTGAGAGACGACGACTTCGAGGATTTCGTGCGCCGCACCCAGGCCACCGAGATGGCTCTCACCGCGTCGCACCCGGATCTCTGCGTCGGGGACGGTCGCCGCCAGATGGCGACCGTGGCGGAGCGGCACGATCGGGTCGGCGTCGCCGTGCCAGAAGTGCACGGGCACCTTCACCTCCACCAGATTGAAGCCCCAGTGCCGTCCGAAGAGCACGAGGTCGCACATCGGTGCACCGAACCACCGGCGGCTCCCGCCGAGCAGATCATCGATGAACATGGCTTTCATGCCTGGAGAGCGGAAGACCTGTCGGTCTCCTTCTGGCGAGAGGCGCACGTAGAGGTCGAACAGCGGCGACGCCAGCGGCTGCACGATGCGCACAGTGGCCCATAGGCCGTGCGAGATCGGCACACGCAACGCTCCGAGCAGCGGCGCAGTGCGCGCCGCCAGATCGACGAGGCCGCCGTCGATCGCGTCGTCACCACGCGTCGGCGCAACCCCTCCGAGCACTGCCGCAGTCGTGACCCGGTCAGGCCAGCGGAACGCGCAGGCGAGCGCGTACGGCCCACCACCGGAAAGGCCCACGACGCCGAAACGATCGACTCCGAGGCGTTCGGCGCACACGTCGACGTCGTCGGTCCAGTCGAGCACGCAACCGAACAGATGAGGGCTCGACGCACCGACTCCCGGTCGCTCGAGGGCGATGAGCCGCACCTCTCGCTCGACGGCGGCGAGTCTGGCCGCCTCGGGGATCTGTCGGCGGGCTCCGGGCGTGCCATGGAACCAGAGCACCGGTCGCCCTTCGGGTGAGCCGTACTCGGCGAATCCGATGCGGCGGCCGTCGGGTAGCGGAATGCTGCCTTCCAGACGTGGGGATGTGGCCACCTTCGCTCCCGTGGTCGACTGGTGGACAGGGAACGGCAGCGTACGGACGGGGTGGGCCGTCGGACCAGAGCCGATTGGCCCCATCGGCGTGCCGACTGGCAGTCGAGGCCGGCCGTGGCGCATCCTCTCGGGATCGTGACGAACGCCATCGTGATCACCGGCTCCGCCTCCGGGTTGGGTGCGGCGCTGGCCGCCGGGCTGCGCGACGCGGGCCATGACGTCATCGACGTCGACCGGCATGACGCGTCGGTGGTCGCCGATCTGGGCACCCCAGACGGGCGGGCCCATGCGATCGCCGAGTGCCAGCGCCTGTCGTCCGGCAAGCTCGACGGCGTGGTGTCTTGCGCGGCCGTCTCGCCCATCCACCCCGATCCGGGTGTGGTGGTGAGCGTCAACTGGTTCGGCGCGATGGCGGTGCTCGACGGGCTGCTCCCCGCGTTGGCTCGAGGCCAGGCTCCGGCCGCGGTGGCCATCTCGAGCATCGGCGCAGTGGACGGCTCGTTCGACGGGTCGCTCGTCGAGGTGTTGCTCGCGGGCGACGAGAACGAGGCGAGAGCCGCGGCCGCCGACGGCACCGACTTCCGGTCGGCGATCGCCTACGCGTCCGCCAAGCGCGCCGTCGCCCTCGGGGTGCGCGCCCGCGCCGCCGAATGGGCCAGCGCAGGCGTGCGCCTCAACGGGGTGGCCCCGGGGCGCATGGAGACGCCCATGCTCGACGGCCTGCTCGCCGATCCGATCATCGCCGCCGGCATCGACACGCTTCCGGTGGGCATCAAGGCCAGCGCACCACCCGTCGAGATCGCGGCCGTCGTGCGGTTCCTGCTCGACGCTGCGGCCGCGTTCGTGCACGGCCAGGTGATCTATGTCGACGGCGGCACCGAGGCACTCATCCGGCCCGACCGGATCTGACGAGGGGGAGATGTTGACCGAGCGCAGCAGGTTTGCCGGCGAGCCGATCACCGACGACGACGACACCATCGCCGCCGCGCTCGAGGACCTCAGCGTGCCGACGCTGATGATGTCGATGGTGCACATGACCGGCGACCCGTCGATCCTCGATGGTCCGCTGCGACCCCTCGGCATCTATCTCAACGAGGTGCAGGGGTTCATGTCCCCCGAGGATCAAGCGGCGGTGAGAGCACAGGCCCTCGAGGTGATCAAGGCATACCGCGACGGAGGCTGTGTGCTGCCGCCGGCGCCCGACGCCGACACCGTGCTCGCGATGATGCGGTTCCTCGTGGCCGGCGACGTCCCTTCCGAGTACGTGCCGCTCATCCTCGAGGAGCTCGAGCTCGACGGTGTCGACCAACGCGATCTGGGCTGGGGCGAGCGAATCGCAGAGGAGGCCAAGCAGGACTTCCACGTGGTCGTCATCGGGTGCGGCATGTCCGGGCTGCTCGCCGCCATCCGGCTCCACGAGGCCGGCATCCCCTTCACCGTCATCGAGAAGAACGACGGTCCTGGGGGCACGTGGTACGAGAACCGCTATCCGGGCTGTCGGGTCGATGTGGGCAACCACTTCTACTGCTACTCCTTCGCCCCCAACGACGAATGGACCGAGTTCTTCGCCCAACACACCGAGCTGCAGGCCTACTTCGAGACGTGCATGCGGACGTTCGAGGTGACCGACCGCATCCGCTTCGGCGCCGAGGTCACCACGGCCACGTTCGACGAGGGCACCGGTCGGTGGTCGGTGGGTGTGCGGGGTCGAGATGGCTCGGTCGACATGGTCGCCGCCGACGCGGTCATCAGCGCGGTCGGCCAGCTCAACCGGCCCAAGCTGCCCGACATCCCCGGGCGCGACACCTTCGCCGGCCTGGCGATGCACTCGGCCCAGTGGCGCGACGACGCCGACCTCACCGGGAAGCGGATCGCCGTGGTCGGCACCGGGGCCAGCGCGTTCCAGATCGTGCCCACGATCGCCCCGGAGGTCGAGCACCTCACGGTCTTCCAGCGGTCGGCGCAGTGGATGTTCCCCAACCCGCACTATCACGACAAGGTGGGCGACGGGGTCCGCTGGGCGCTGAAGCACCTCCCGTTCTACGGCCGCTGGTACCGATTCCTGCTGTTCTGGCCCGCCTGCGACGGGGGTCTGCCGGCCATGCGCGTCGACCCCGACTGGCCCCATCCCGAGCGCGCGGTCAGCGAGGTGAACGACGCGGCCCGCGAGGTGTTCACCCAGTACATGGCCGAGCAGGTCGGCGACGACACCGAGCTGCTGGCCAAGGTGGTGCCCGACTACGTGTGCCTCGGCAAGCGCACGTTGCAGGACAACGGGAGCTGGCTCACCGCGCTCACCCGCGACAACGTCGAGCTGGTCACCGACCCCATCGCATCCATCGACGAAGCTGGCCTGGTCGATGTCACCGGCCGACGTCACGACGTCGACGTCATCGTCTACGCCACCGGCTTCCATGCCAATCGTTACCTGTGGCCGATGGAGATCGTGGGTCGCGACGGCGTCGTGCTGTCCGAGCAGTGGGGCGACGAGCCCACGGCGTATCTCGGCATCACCGTGCCCAACTTCCCGAATCTGTTCTGCCTCTACGGGCCTGGCACCAACCTGGCCCACGGTGGCAGCTTGATCTTCCACTCCGAGTGCCAGGTTCGTTACGTGATGGGCTGCCTGACCGCGCTGCTCACCGGTGACCACACCACGATCGAGTGTCGCCGCGACGTGCACGACGACTACAACGAGCGGATGCAGGCCGAGCTCGATCAGATGGTGTGGTCGCACCCGTCGATCAAGCACAGCTGGTATCGCAACGAGGACGGGCGCATCTACATCCTGTCGCCCTGGCGATTGGTCGACTACTGGAGCTGGACGCGCCAGCCCGACCTCGACGACTTCGTGCTCAGTTGATCTGGCGCTCGTAGCCCTCCCAGAAGGGGGCACGCAGCTTGTACTTCTGGAGCTTGCCGGTGGCCGTGCGAGCCAGCTCGTCGCGGAACTCGATCGACGTCGGGCACTTGTAGTGCGCCAGGTGCTCTCGGCAGAACTCGATGAGGTCGGACTCGGTGACCGCGTCGGCGTCGGTGCTCAGCACGACGAGGGCCTTCACCGTCTCGCCCCATTTCTCGTCGGGCACGCCGATGACCGCCACCTCGGCGACCGCAGGGTGCGAGAAGAGCCGGTCCTCCACCTCGATCGACGAAACGTTCTCGCCGCCCGAGATGATCACGTCTTTCTTGCGGTCGGTGATGGTGAGGTAGCTGTCGTCGTCGATGAACCCACCGTCGCCGGTGTGGAACCAACCGTCGCTCAGCGCGTCGGCCGTGGCGTCGGGCTGCTGCCAGTAGCCGAGGAGCACGTGGTTCGACTGCGCCAGCGTCTCCCCCTCGTCGCTGATGGCCAGCCGCACGCCGAGGGCCGGTGCACCGGCGCGGGAGAGTCGCTGCGCCCGCTGGCCCGCATCGAGATCGTCCCACTCGGCCCGGGTGCGGTTGATCGTGAGCAGCGGCGACGTCTCGGTGAGCCCGTAGATCTGGATGAACTCCCAACCGAGCTCGGACTCGACCCGTTCGATGGTGCGGGTGGGCGGCGGCGCACCGGCCACCACCATGCGGGTGGTGCCTGCGCCGGGTACGGGACCATCCCACTCGGCCGCCGCGTCGAGCACGGCCGCCACGACCGCCGGCGCGCCGCAGAGCAGGGTCACTCCGTGGTCGGCGACGCGACGGAGGATCTCGTGGCCGTCGACCTTGCGCAACACCACCTGCGTGACACCCATGGCGGTGGTGGCGTAGGGCATGCCCCATCCGTTGCAGTGGAACATCGGCAGCGTGTGCAGGTAGACGTCGCGATCGCTGATGCCGACGTGCCAGCCGAAGGTGGTGGCGTTGGTCCAGAGCATGCGATGGGTCATCTGCACGCCCTTGGGCCTCGCCGTGGTGCCGCTCGTGTAGTTGATGGTGGCGGTGGCGTCTTCGTCGGGCACCCATGGCTCAGGGTCGACGTCATCGAGGTAGAGGTCGTGGTCGTCGGCGCCGAGGATGAAGCGGTGTGGCGCGTCGACGTCGTCGAGGTGCTCGGCGAGCTCCGGGTCGATCAGCAACACCGACGCACCGGAGTGCTCGACGATGTAGCGGATCTCGTCGGCTTGGAGCCGGAAGTTGATGGGGACGTAGACCCGACCGTGTGCGCTCGTGCCGTAGAACCCCACGAACAGGCGCGCCGCGTTCTGGGACACGATCGCCACTCGCTCACCGAAGCCCACGCCGAGCTGGTCGAGGCGGGCGGCCTGGGCGTCGGCCAACTGCGAGATCCGCGAGTAGGTGAGCGATCCGAGCGTGGGGGCGGGTTGGTCTGGTTCGTCGACGATGCCGATGCGGTCGCCGTAGACGAGTCGGGCCCGCTCGAGGTGATCTCGGATGGTGAGCGGCACCTTCATCGGGGTGCCCGCCGGAAGTGCTTGCCGAGGGTGTCGACCTGGCCCTGGTAGTTCGAGCCGATGTTGTCGCCGTAGAGGCGTTCGGGCTCGGCTGCCATGCGCTCGAAGGTGAGCTTGCACACCCGTTGGCGGTTCTCGATCATGAACGGCACGTCGTGGGCGCGCACTTCGAGCGCGGCGCGCGACCCGTGGGTGTCGCCGCCCCGGTCGAAACCGAACCCCGGGTCGAAGAACCCGGCGTAGTGCGTGCGCAACTCGCCGCTCGTGGGATCGAACGCCGTCATCTCCGCAGCCAGGCCGGGGGGCACGGCCACGCTCTCGTCGGACAGCAGCAGGTAGAACTTCTCGGGCGCCAGCACGATGCGGTCGCCCTGCTCGCGGTGCACCGGCTCCCAGTAGTCGACTGGTTCGTAGCGATCGACGTGGCTCATGTCGAGCAGCGGCGCGTAGTCCTTGGAGCGGTAGCCGACCCGCCCGGCAGCATCGCCGCGCAGGTCGAGGCTGAGGAACAGGCCGTTGGCCGTGGCGAACTCGGCATCGGTCACCGGCCGGTCGTCGCGGTAGAGCAGCGGCTCACGCTCGTGCCAGGCCCGCAGGTCGGCATCGGTGAGCGTGGGTTGGGCGCCCTTGATCAGCCGGATCTGGTTGAGCGACAGCTTGTGGCGCACCTTCACGGTGAAGCTCAGCGGCACCACTTCGAGATAGAGCTGGCCCTGGTAGCCGGGGGCGATCTCGTCGAAGCGATAGCTGTGGTCGGTGATGACCCGGGTGAACACGTCGAGCCGGCCGGTGGAGCTCTTCGGGTTGGTGCGGGCCCGCACCGACGGGGGGAGGGCCAGGCTCTCGATCAGCGGGATGATGTAGGGCCGCTTCGTCTCGAGGACGGCGCCCTCGTCGCGCAGGTCGATCTCGTCTTCCTTGTAGAGCTTGAGCTTCTGCTCGACCGTCTCGTCGTCGGGCAGGAAGCTGCACCGAGTGCGGTACGCGACCTCGCCGAGGTGCAGGTCGAGGCTGGCGGGCTGGATGCTCTCGGCGGGCACCTTGTAGTCGCCGCTCTCGATCCACCCGCGCTCGATGGCGGCACGGAGCATCTGGCTCGGCAGCACCCCGTCGGGGCCGGATGCTCCCAGGTCGGGCGACTCGTCCACGGCGGCGAGCGTAGTCGGGCGCCGTAGCCTGGGAGCATGTCCGATCCGGTTGTGCAGACCTTCGAGCTGGGCTTCCAGTGGCCCACGATCGACCCGTTCCTCTTCTGCGTGCACCACGACGACGCCTACCCGCCCGGCAACGAGCGGCTGGGCCCCGACGCACCGCTCGACGGTCGCGACCTGGGGCAGGACTTCGCCGGCCTCGATGGCTGGCGCATGTACCACGGCCAGGTCGTGCCGGGCTTCCCCGGCCACCCTCACCGGGGGTTCGAGACCGTCACCTACGTCCGGCGAGGGCTCATCGACCACGCCGACTCACTCGGGGCGGCGGCCCGCTTCGGTCGGGGCGACGTGCAGTGGCTCACCGCGGGTCGCGGCATCGTGCATTCGGAGATGTTCCCCCTGCTCGACCGCGACGGCCCCAACCCGGTCGAGCTGTTCCAGATCTGGCTGAACCTGCCGAGCGACGACAAGCTCGCCGATCCCCACTTCGCCATGCTGTGGGACCGGGACATCCCGCGCCACGTCGTCACCGATGCCGAGGGCCGCTCCACCGAGGTCACGGTGATCGCCGGCGAGCTCGCCGGGCTGGCTCCGCCGCCACCGCCCCCGAGGTCGTGGGCGGCGCGGCCCGACGCCGAGGTCGCCATCTGGCATCTGCGTCTCGATCCCGGGGCTCGATTCGAGCTGCCGCCCACGGTCGGCGCCGAGACGATCCGCACCCTCTACCTCTTCGAGGGCGCCTCCCTGACGATCGGCGACCACGGCATCTCGGCGCGCACCGGCGCGGTCGTGCGCAGCGATGCGCCAGTGGTGCTGTCCGCGTCGCAGGGCGCCGAGGTGCTCGTGCTCCAGGGCCGGCCCATCGGCGAACCGGTGGCCCAATACGGCCCGTTCGTCATGAACACCCGAGCCGAGATCGAGCAAGCGTTCGACGACTATCAGCGCACGGGGTTCGGGGGTTGGCCGTGGCCGGCCGACGACCCGCACCACGGGCCCGAACGCGATCGTTTCGCCCGCCACGCGGACGGCCGGGTCGAAGAGGTGTCGCCCAGCGCGAGCTGATGAGGGTCAGGCCGGTGGGGGTCAGGCTGAGCAGGGTCAGGCCGGCTCAGCCGGGTCGAACAGCACCCCGGGGTTGAGCACGCCGCGCGGATCGAGCGCCGCCTTGGCGGCGCGCATCGCATCGGCGAACAGGTCGGGCCGTTGGCGGTCGTACCAGGGGCGGTGATCGCGGCCCACGGCATGGTGATGGGTGATCGTGCCGCCCTGGCTCACCAGCACCTCCGACGCGGCGGCTTTGATCTCCGCCCACTGGCTGAGCTCGCTGCCCCACCGGCTCGGGGCCATCACGGTGAAGTAGGGCGCCGGCCCATCGGGGTAGACGTGGGTGAACCGGCAGGTGACGGTGCCACCTCCACAGATGTCGCGCATGGCGGTCTCGACGGCATCGGTGACCGACCGGTGGAACTCGTCGAAGTTGTCCCAGGTGCACGCGGTCTCGAAGGTCTCGGCGATCACGCTCATCGCCACCAGCGCGTCGCGGCTGTAGGGGGCGCGAAGGAAGGCGTTGCGCCAGGTCTCGACCGCGCCTCCCCCTCGGCTCCGGCTGCCCGCGAGCCGTCGCGCCCGCCCTCGGCTCCGGCCGTCGGCGAGCTGTGGCGCTCGCCCGACTGCACCCGAGGCGGGGCCGGCAGCGTGCCGCCGTGGTCGCGGCAGATCTCGAGGGCGATGTCGAGCCAGGGTCCGACCGGGTGATGGGCCGACTCGAAGCCCAGCACGAGCACGGTCGAGCCGTCGGTGGTGCCGGCCGACGCCGCCGCCTCGCCGGCGTCGAGCAGTCGGCAGTTGGTGGGGAACAAGGCGGCCTGGGAGATCGCCCGCACCGCGGCCGTGCCAGTGGTCAGGTCGGCGAAGTGCACGCCCGCCGACGCGCGGTGCACGGGGCGATCCTGCAGCCGCATCCAGGCCTCGGTGATGATGCCCAGGGTGCCCTCCGAGCCGAGGAGCTGCCGGTCGGGTGACGGGCCGGCGCCCGACCCGGGCAGGCGGCGCGACTCGGAGGTGCCGGTGGGGGTCACCACCCGGATCGACTCCACCAGGTCGTCGATGTGCGTATAGATCGTGGCGTAGTGACCGCCTGATCTGGTGGCCAGCCAACCGCCCAGCGTCGAGAACTCGAACGACTGCGGGAAGTGGCGCAGGGTCAGCCCGTGGGGGCGCAGCTGCTCCTCGAGCACCGGTCCGAGCGCGCCGCCCTGGATGCGAGCCGCCCGGCTGACCCGGTCGATCTCGACGACCCGGTCGAGGGCGGTGAGATCGATCGACACCGCACCCGCATAGCGGTCACCGACGTCGGCCTCGACGCCACCCACCACCGACGAGCCCCCGCCGTAGGGGATGGCGGCCACGTCGTTCGAGGCGCACCAGTCGAGCAGGGCCACCACGTCCTGTTCCGTGGTGGGCCGGGCCACGAGGTCGGGCGGATGGGCGAGGTCGCCGCGGAAGTTGCGCACGATGTCGCGATACGACTTGCCGTGGGTGTGGCCGGCGCGGTCTTCGACGTCGCTCGAGAGCAGGCCGGCGAGCGCGGGTGGGGGCGAGAGTCGACTCGGGGGGAGGTCGAGGTCGGCGAGCGCGATCGGCGTGCGGATCTCGAGGTCGTCGAGTCCGAAGCGGGCGGCGACCACCTCCGCGATGGCTCGGGTCTGTCGGGCGTCGGGCGTGAGATCCGCCCAGCCCCAGCCCCACCACGATCGTCGACGCGCGCCGCACGCGCCGACCTTACGCCTGGCCCGTGTGCGGCCGCCCCCGACGCGGTGTGGTTACTATCTGCGAAAGGCGTTCGGAGTGCTGACCATGCCGCTGAGCGTGGTGACCACTCTGCGTGAGGGAGACCGTGATCGAGATCGACAGCCCACAGCTGGTGTTGGGTGACGACCCCATGCCCGACCTCGCGCCCGGCATCCTGCGCCAACGCCTGGTGGTCGAGGGCCTGGTCGAGGCGAGCATCGGCGAAGAGGCGATCGTGGCCTACCTGCGCACCCTGTCCGACGTCTGCGACATGGAGCTGCTCACCGAGCCGGTGACCCATCGCTCGCCTCGCTACGGCTGGGCCGGTTGGGTGCACTGGGAGGCGTCGGGGGCGCACTTCTACGCCTGGGACGAGCCGGCGCAGTTCTTCAGCGTCGACATCTACACCTGCCAGGCGTTCGACGCGGCCAAGGTCATCGACTTCACCGCGGCGTTCTTCGGCACCACCCGAGTCGTCGGCAAGCCGTTCTGATGTCTCGCGAGGAGCTCGCCTCGGCGCTCATCGAGCGCGAAGGACGTGGCGAGACCCCGTTCGGCCTCTACGTGCTCACGGCCGACGACCCGGCCGCCGACCTCGCCCGCCTGGTCGAACAAGAGGTCTTCGGCGAGTTCTTCGGCAATACGCCCGACATGCTTGCGGAGGAGTACGGGCCCTACGACGGAGCCAGCCTCTATTTCTGCGTGCTCGACCACCTGCGGCGCCGGCCGGCGGGCATGATCCGGATGATCCTGCCCTCGCCTGCCGGCTTCAAGAGCCTCGACGACCTCGAACGGGCGTGGGATCAGCCCGCCGGCGAGGTCCTGGCCCGCACCGGGCTCACCATCGACGAGTCGTCCCTCTGGGACATCGCCACCCTGGCCGTCGACGCCGAGTACCGGGGGGCGGCCACCGCCGGCCTGGTGAGCCTGGCCCTCTATCAAGGGGTCAACGTGCTCGGCGCCAAGGTCGACCTCGGCCACGCCGTGGCGATCTTCGACCTCGTGGTGCTCGACCTCGTGCAGAAGAACTTCCATCGGCCGTTCTCGACGTTCGCCGGCATCGAGCCGCGGCGCTATCTCGACTCGCCCTCGAGTCTCCCGGTGTGGTGCGACGTCCGCGAGTACGGCGCCCGCCTGGCCATGCTCGACGCCGACATGTACGAGCTGCTCATCGCCGGCGTGGGGATGGAAGCGGTGATCTCGGCCCCCGACTGGGGTCTCGACGCCGCCATCGACGAGCGCTGGTTCCACACGGCCTGACCCGCCAGATCACGCCGGGTAGTCGCTCACGCCGGGTCGCGCACGACCTTCAGTCGGGGAGCAGCGGCCAGTCCCAGCCGGTCGACGAGCGCCACGAGCTCCGAGGCCGGCACCGGCATGGCGAACGAGTACCCCTGGGCGTGCTCGCAACCGAGCTCGATGAGGCGGTTGAGCTGCACCTCCGTCTCGACCCCTTCGGCCACCGAGGTGCAGCCGAGCGAGTTCGCCATGGCGAGGATGGCGGCGACAAGTGTGTCGTCGGCCCGGTCCTGGCCGAGGCTGCTCGTGAACTGCTGGTCGATCTTGATCTCGTCGACGGGTAGGTGGCGCAGATACGACAGCGACGAGTAGCCGGTGCCGAAGTCGTCGATGGCGATGCGCACACCGAAGCCGCGCAGCGTCGCGAGCGTCGCCGAGATCGCACTCAGGTTCTCGACGAGCAGGGTCTCGGTGACCTCGATGCAAAGTGAGCTGGGTTCGAGCGAGTACTTCACGAGCGCCCGCGCCACGTGGTCGCACAGCCGGTCGTCGCGCAGCTGGCGGGGACTGACGTTGATGGCCATCGAGAGCTGTTCGCTGTGGGGCACCTGCGAGCGGAGGGCGGCGAGTTGGCCGACGGCTTCGTCGATCGCCCAGGCCCCGAGCTCGACGATGTAGCCGATCTCCTCGCACACGGGGATGAAGTCGCTCGGCGGCACCTGCCCGAGGGTCGGGTGCTCCCAACGCATGAGGGCTTCGAGCCCGGTGATGCGATGGTCGGCCACCTGCACGATCGGCTGGTAGTGCAGCGACAGCTCGCCGCGCTCGGCGGCCAGGCGGATCTCCCCTTCGAGCGCCAGCCGGCGGGTGACCCGCTGGTGCATGGCGTCGTCGAAGAAGCTGGCCGCGTCGCCACCGGAGTCCTTGGCGGTGTACATGGCGGTGTCGGCGTCCCGCAGCATCGTGCCGGGATCGGGCTGACCCACCCCGGGCTCGGCCAGGGTGAGCCCGATGCTGGTCGAGATGGTGATGTCGGCGCCACCGGTCTTGAACGGCGTGGCGAAGGTGAGGCGGGTGCGCTCGGCGGCGCGGCGGGCCTCGGCCTCGTCGCGCACCTCGGGCAGCACCACCACGAACTCGTCGCCGCCGATGCGGGCCACCAGGTCGACCGGTCGCACGTTGTCGACGAGCCGCCGGGCCACCGACCGGAGCAGCTCGTCGCCCACGGCGTGGCCCAACGTGTCGTTGACCAGCTTGAAGCGATCGAGGTCGAGGAAGAGGATGGCGAGCGGCGCGTCACCTTCCCGGCGGTCATGCATCAGGTCGGCGAGATGAGCCTCGAGGAACGAGCGGTTGGGCAGGCCGGTGAGCGCGTCGTGGGTGGCCTGGTGGCTGAGCCGGGCTTCCGAGCGGGCGTGGTCGCGCAGCGCGTGGAACACCCGCACACCGGCAGCAGCCATCAGCCCGAGGACGATGAGGGCGAGCACGGCACGGTCGGAGGCGTCGGTCTCGGGTTGGGCGAGCGTGACGATGCCGGGGACGCACACCGCGATGGCGACCAGGGCCAGGCCGCGACGGGGGGCGAGCTCGGCGCTCGGCGGAGGTTCGGTGATGCGTGCCATCGAAGGGTGCAGCGCGGCGGTGATCACCGCCACGTACGCCAAGCCGTAGGACAGGTCGACCCACCGACCGTTGGCGACGAGGTGCAACTCGACGAGCATGTAGATGGCGTCACCGATGAGGGTGGCGAGCAGACCGAAGAGCAGGAAGCGGAACGCGAGCGGCGGTCGGCGCGAGGCGTTGAACGCGATGCGAAAGCCGATGGTGACGAGGAAGACCGACAGCGCCGGGTAGAGCACGAGCGCCAGGCTCACCGCGAACGGGACGTTCTCCTGCTCGAGCGCCGGCGTCATGAGGTAGATCCAGGCGAGGGCGAGGGCGGCCAGCCCGGCGATGAGCGCATCGAGGGTGGCGTCGGGATCGCGCCAACGGGGGCCGAGGCGGGCGCGCGCCACGCCGTAGAGCATGGCGGCGAGGGCGACGTAGCCGAGGATGCTGAACGGCTCGGGCAGCCACGACCGCGAGTCGGAGAGATCGGCGAGCGTGCCGTGGATGCTGCGCAGGACGCCGCCCACGAAGAACAACATGAGCGCCGTCAGCGCCATGAGCCACACCCAACGAGGCTTCGGGCGATGCCGGACCACGCCGTAGGTCACGGCCACGATGGTGCCCGCAGCCAGGCTGACGAACGTGAGGCCATCGACCGGTCCCAGCAGGCCGAGCGCGTGGAGGCCGAGGATGGTCACGCCCGCGAGCGCCGCGAACAGCGCAGGCAGCCCGCTCTCGGTTCTCTCTCGGCCCTGGGCAGCCACGAGACCCCTCGTCGGTGGTGTCGGTGGGTGTGTAGCGTTGGGCGCGAAGTCCGCCGCCCTCCGTGAAAATCTATCGGTCAAGACCACGTTCTGTTGAGTCGTCCGGCCCACCGGAGCCCTGCGGTCGATCGCCACGCTGGCAATTCTGACTCTTAGTGGCGGCGCAACCACAATTCCGGTACCTTCCTCCGAGGCGGGCCAGTACCTTTCCCCCAGGCGAGATGGACGGGTGGCGAGCCGGTCCGTCAAACTGCGGCTGGAGGCAAGGCCACCTCGTGGGGTTTGACGCCACGAGGTCGGGAGCGATGGAGGAGGCGGGCGTAGATGGAGACTCGTGGACGGTTGTTGCGGCGTCGGCGCGGCAGCGATGCGATCGAGCGGGCAGGCGAGCAGACGGCCGGCACGACGCCAGGCCTCTTCGATTTCGGCGACGGGCCAGTGCCGGCCCGGCGCCATGTCAACCGTGACGGTGCCCTCGGTGGTTGGGTGGCCGACACCGCCCATGCCGACCACGGCACCGAGATCGGCCCCGACGCCGTGGTGTTCGGGAACGCCCGGATCTTCGGCACCAGCCGCATCGTCGATCGGGCCCGGGTCTACGACTTCGCACGGGTCGACGACGGCGCGGTGGTCTCCGGCGAGGCCCGCGTCGCCGGCAGTGCCACCATCAGCGACGCCACGGTCGCCGACGAAGCCGTGGTGGCCGGCAGCGCCCGCGTGCAAGGCGCAACCGTCCGCGGGCAGGCCCGGGTGTCGGGGAGCGCGTCGGTGAACCGGGGTGCGGTCGTGCAGGACTCCGCGGTGGTGCGGGGGCTGGCGTTCGTCACCGACGGCGCCGTCGTCACCGGTTCGGCGGTCGTCGACGGCGCGGTGCGCGGTGACGTCATCGTGCTCGACGGACGCGTCGACTCCGACGAGGACCTGGTCGACTCGATCTGATCACCTGCCGGCGCGCGGTCGTCGGCAGGCGCGGCCGTTTCGTCGGTGCCGCCAGGCATGCTGGTCGGCATGGCGATGCTCCGGGTGGCGTTGCGGGGCGTTGCCGCCCATCGGGTGCGCCTGGTCGCCACCGGTCTGGCGGTGCTGCTGAGCGTCGCCTTCATGGCGGGCACCCGCCTGCTCGGCGCCACGGTCGAGACGAGCCTGAGCGAGGTGTGGTCCGACGCGTACAGCCGCATCGACGTGGTGGTGCGATCGGATCGCACTGTCGGAGAGGACGGCGAGGGTCGCCGTGACCGCATCTCGACCGACCTGATCGAGGAGATCTCGGCGATTCCCGGCGTCGACGCGGCGGAGGGGTCGCTCGAGGCCGACATCCGGGTGCTCACGAGCGACGGCCAGGCCCTGCGCGACCCCAGGGTGGGTGGCTCTACCTGGGTGCTCGACTGGCCGGAGACCGCGGCGCTGAACGCGTGGACGCTGAGCGAGGGTCGCGCTCCTGTCGCGCCGAACGAGGTGGTGGCCGACCGCATCGCAGTCGACGAGGGTGGGTTCGCAGTCGGTGATCGGCTCATCTTGGTGGTGGCCGGCGAACAAGTCGCCACCACCGTGGTGGGCCTGGCGTCGTTCGCCGGCGCGTCCTACGGCGGTGTGCCCGCAGTCCTCGGTGAGGAGCGGTGGCTGCAGGGCCTGGTGGGGGAGCCCGATCGTGTCGATCGAATCGACGTCGTCGCCGCAGATGGCATCGATGTCGCGACGCTGGTGACATCGCTGCGAGAAGCAGGGCTGCCGGGCGTCGAGGTGCTGACCGGAGCCGATCTCGTCGTCGAACGCCAGGACGCGATCGGTGAGGTGGTCGACCTGTTCGTCCAACTCGTGTCGGCGTTCGGACTGATCGCGCTGTTCGTAGGTGCGTTCATCATCGTCAACACGTTCACGATCATCGTGACGCAGCGCACCCGCGAGCTGGCGTTGCTCCGCGCCCTCGGCGCCTCGCGCCGGCAGGTGCTCGGATCGGTGCTGGTCGAGGCGCTCGCGGTGGCGCTCGTGGCGGCTGCACTCGGCGCCGCCGCATCCGTCGCGGTGGCGCGCGGGCTCGCCGCCCTCATCGAGCGTTTCGGGTTCGACGTGCCCGACACGCCGCTGGTCGTCGCGCCCGGAGCGTTCGTCGTTCCGGTTGCGTTGGCCGTGGCGGTGACGTGCGCGGCGGCGCTGGTGCCGGGATGGCGAGCCGCCCGCACCGCACCGATCGAGGCATTCCGGCAGGCGTCGGTCGAGTCGGTGCGTCGCGTGCGCACCCGGCTGCTCGTCGGTGCCGCGCTGGCGGTGCTGGCCGCGTACATCGTCCAGACCGCCATCGGTCAGGCCAGCGAGACCGCCACCGCGCTCGTGCTGTCGGCGGCCATGCCGGCGATCGTTGGCTTCGCCGTGGCCGGGCCCGTGGTGACCCCACCGATCGTCGCGTCGCTCGGCGCGCCGCTGGCTCGTGCCTCGGGTGTCACCGGTCGGCTGGCCCAACGCAACGCACTGCGCAACCCGGGCCGCACCTCGTCGACCGCGGCCGCGTTGGTGATCGGCGTCAGCCTCGTCATCGTCATCACCGTGGCATCGGCCTCACTGGCGACGACCGTCGGTCGGGTCGTCGACCAGACCGTCCAGGGCGACTTCGTCGTGTCGGCCGACGGCGGTGGAGTGAGCACCGACGTGGCGCCGACGCTGCAGGCCCTTCCCGAGGTGGCGACCGCCGCCGGCGTGCGGGTGGGGGTCGTCGGCATCGTCGACGGTCAGGAGTTCGTCCTCGCCGTCGACCCCGCGGCGGTGCCCGGCATCGTCGATCTCGACGTCAGCGAAGGGGACCTCGACCAGCTCGGGCCGGCGACCATCGCGGTGGCCCGGTCGCAGGCCGAGCGCGACGGTGTGGCGATCGGCGACCTGTTGGAGGTGGCGTTTCCTTACGGCGGCGATACGACGGTGCGCATCGGTGCGGTCTATGACCGAGCGCTGACGCGCAACGGCGAATACCTGTTCTCACACGCCGGATGGGATCCGTTCGTGCCCGTCTCGTCGCGGGTCGACGCCCGAGTCCTCGTGCGCCTGGCCGACGGCGTCGACCGCGACCGTGCCGCCCCGATCCTCGCATCGGCGCTCGAGCCGTGGCCGGGCACCGAGGTGCTCGACGTCGGTGACTACCGCGACCAGCAGGTGTCGACGGTGGTGAGCCGGATCTCCTACCTCTATGCGTTGCTGGGCCTCGCCCTCATCATCGGCCTGCTGGGGATCGCCAACACCCTGCTCCTGGGGGTGTACGAGCGCACCCGCGAGCTCGGCTTGCTGCGCACGGTCGGGGCCCGTCGACGTCAGCTCGGTGCGACCGTCCTGCAGGAGGCGGTGGTCATCGCCGCGCTCGGCGCGCTCGTCGGCGTCGTGCTCGGCGTGCTCCTCGGTTGGGCGATGGTCGAGACGCTCCCCTTCGACGAACGGGTCACGGTCGACGTGCCGTTCGTGATGGTCGGGGCGATCGCGTTGGGTGCGGTGATGGCCGGCGTCGTCGCCGGTCTGCTACCTGCGTGGCGGGCCGGCCGGCTCGACGTGTTGGCGGCGGTGGCCGAGGAGTAGCGAACGTCGTCAGGCGACGGGCACCGCGAGCAGCCGGTGCAGCGTGTCGCGAACGGTGGCGAGTGGCTCGGTGCTCCCTTGTCCCTTGCTCATGACGATGGCACCTTCGATGGTGGCGATGACGAGCGTGGCGACACCGTGGGCCTCGTCGCGCCCGTGCCCTTCCGACACCAGCGCGTCGGCCAGCAGATCGACCCACGTGCGCAGGGCGCGACCGGCGGCGTCGGCGAGCAACTGATGGGTGCCCGCCTCGTCGAGGGCCACCGTGGCGACCGCACAACCGTCGCGGAACTCCGTGCGCTCCATGTGCTCGATGTAGGCGTCGAAGAAGCCGCTGATCGCCTCGTCGGCGCTCGAACGGGCCAGGCGGTCGGTGAGGTTGGTGGTGATGCGGGCCGCGAACAGATCGACCGCCGCGGCGGCCAGCTCCTCCTTGCCGCCGGGGAAGTGGAAGTACATCGACCCCTTCGGGCGCCTCGGCCTCGGCCATCACCTGGTTGAGCCCGGTGGCGGCGTAGCCCTGCCGGCGCAGGAGGCGGGCGGTGGTGAGGATCAGTCGGTCTCGTGTGTCAGATGCCACGTCTCCAATACTAGCAGTATGGCGACTGGTCTATTGACTATGACGACTGGTCTAGTCATTATCACCGTATGGAACCGATGCAGATCGACCCCCTGCCCCTCTCCAGGCCGGCGCCCGCGGCCGTGCCCGTGACGATCCGGCCGGCGCACGGCGGCGACGGTCGGGCCCTGGCGGCGCTGCTCGACCGGTGCTCTCCCGACACGCTGCTGCGCCGCTTCCACGGGGCAGTCGGCTACGCCGTGCGCCGCGAGCTCGAGCGGGTGGCCCACCCGACCGACCGCCACCGGTCGTGGGTGGCGGTCGCGGACGACGACATCCGGGGCATGGCCACGCTGGCCTGGGGTCGCGACGGCACCGCCGAGGCCGCGTTCCTCGTCGAGGACGCTTGGTTCCGCCGAGGCATCGGCCGCTCGCTCTTCGGGGCCGTGGCCCGCGAGGCCGATCGGTCGGGCACCGACGCGGTGGTGGCGGTCGTGCAGGCCGACAACGCCCGCGCTCGCGAGTTCCTGCGCCAGATGGCACCCGGGGCGCGCACCTCGTTCGCCGGCATGGGCGAGGTCGAGGTCGAGCTGCCGGTGCCCCGGCCTTTCGGGTCGGCAACCCTCCGACGTCCGCAGTCCCTGGCCCTGCCCATTGATCCGCCCCGCCTCTGGGCGCGATCTGCCCGCTGACCCGTCCCGCCTCGGGGCGGCCTGAAAGGAGAGATCGCATGAAGCTCAGACATCGGTTCGATCGCGACATCTCGATGTTCGACGGGGTGGCGCCCTTCGACGGGATCGCCCCGTCGGTGCTGCGGTCGTTGACCGCCAACACCGACCGAGCCCACGTGCCCGCCGGCACGACCATCGGCCGGGAGGGTCGCCCCGCGCGCCAGTTCGTCGTCGTGTTGAGTGGCGAGGTGATCGCACTCCGTCACGGTGAGCCGGTCGACCGGTTCGGTCCGGGCACCCAGGTGGGCGGCGTGTCGCTCGTGCAGGGCATCCCGAGCGACGTCACGCTGGTGGCGGCCACTCCCCTCGAGCTGCTCGTCGTGAACGGGCCCGCGTTTCGATGGGCTGCCCAGCTCGTGCCCACCGACGCCTGGCGAACCGCGACCTGAGGAGTGGTGCCGGGTACGTTCGCGAGCATGCGGGACCGACCGGCTCGCCCGGCGTTCTACGAAGAGCTGGTCGAGAACGTGTTCGACTTCATCTGCGCGTTCGACACGGTGGGCAACATCACCTTCGCGAACGAGTCGAGCCGAGTCATCCTCGGCTGGTCACCCGGCCAGATGATCGGCCGCAGCGTGGCCGAGTTCGTGCACCCGGACGACCTCGAACGGGCGCTCGCCGGCGTGATGACCTCGGCTGACTACGGCGCGCCGGCAGGCACCTCGAGCTTCCGGCTGCTCTGCGCGGACGGCACCTGGGCCGAGGTCGATCTCACCGCCAGCAACGTGGCGGTCGACGACGGCCTCGGCTCGCACATGGCCGTCTTCTGCCGACCCGCCGACTACCAGCACGCCACCGACCTGGTGCTGCAACTCCTGCTGAGCGGTGGCGCGAGCACGGCCGAAACCCTCGCCCCGGTGCTCGACGTCTTCGCCTGGCAGCCCAACGGCTCGATGATCGCCATCGCCTGGTTCGAGCAGGGCCGGCGGTCATCGGTTCGTGTCGACCGGGCTCCCGGTCGAGCTCACCGGGGCCGAGGACGAACCGGGCGGCCCGTGGGCGCGCGCCCGTTCGTCGGGCGAGGGCGCGCACGAGGAGTCACCCGACGCGCTCGACCCGGCGCGCGCCCGGGCGGCGCGGGCACTCGCGCGCGGCAGCCTCTGGGTCGAGCCGGTCGACGACATCGCCAGCGACGTGCGCGCGCTCGTCACCGTGTTCGTGCGCGACAGCGGCCGGCCAGCCACCGGCCACGCGTACGGCATGTCGGTGGCCAAGCGCTTCGTCGAGCTGATCCTGCGGTGGCGACATCAGATCGGTCGTCTCGAGGACGCGGCCTATCGCGATCCGCTCACGGGGCTGGCCAACCGGCAGGTGTTCTTCGACGCACTCGAACAGGAGCGACGTGGGGGAGCGGTGCTCTACTGCGACCTCGACCGCTTCAAACCGGTGAACGACGCGCTCGGCCACCTGGCGGGCGACGCTTTGCTGCGGCAGGTCGCCGACCGGTTGCGGGCCCACGTGCGCGCCGACGATCTGGTGGCGCGACTCGGAGGCGACGAGTTCGCGGTGCTGCTCAGAGGAGCGTCGCCCGATCAAGCCACCGAGCTCTCGGCTCGTCTCACCCAGGCCCTCGACAGCCCGTTCGATCTGTCGGGGGAGCAGGTCTCGGTGGGCATCAGCATCGGGATGGCCCACACCGACGGACGTCTGGGCGAGGAGACCCTCGAGCAAGCGGACCGCGCCCTCTACGCATCGAAGGCGTCGCGCCGCTGATCGACCCGCATCGGTCCCTGGTGTGACGACGGGTGCCTGCGCCGCCTACGGTTCTCGGCCATGGAGCGCACGATGCAGCCGACCTCGCCGGTCGCCGCCACCCGTTCGGCGGCCGATCGGCGCATGCGCCAGCTCTTGCGACTGCCCGAGAACGGCCCACGCGAGAGCATCGTCGGGGCGCACAACGCGTTCAGCAAGTCGATCGCCATCTCTGCGGTGCGCTGCACCATCACCTACCTGCTGTTGCCGGTGCTGGCGCCCATCGTCGACCTGTCGGGCACGGCCGGTCCCATCGTCGGCATCGTGCTCTCGATCGTCTCGATCACGGCCATCATCTTCTCGACCCGACGGTTCTTCGCGGCCGACCACCGCTATCGCTGGGCCTATGCCGCGTTCGGCGGATCGATCCTCTTGCTGCTGTTCGTGTCGGCCGTGGTCGACGTCACCGCCCTCACGTCCTGACGCCGCGCCGAGGCCGGCGGGGACGGCCGAGCGGTGGTGGCGGGCGGCCGAGCGTGCGTGCCGAGGCCGGCGGGGACGGCCGAGCGATGCGTCAGGCGGTCAGAAGCCGCGCAGGTCGGCGATGGCGAACGGCGGTTCCGGGTCGTACTCCATGAACAGCGACGTGACCCGACCGGTCTCTTCGCCCAGCAGCTCGCCGACCAACCAGAGCGACAGGTCGATGCCCGCGGACACGCCGGCCGCGGTGGCGACGTTGCCGTCGATCACGTAGCGCTCGCCGCGCACCACCTCGACGTCGGCCCGCTGGCCGAGCTCGTCGAGGGCGGCCCAGTGGGTGGTGGCCTTGCGCCCGTCGAGCTGCCCGGCGGCTTCGAGGAGGATGGCGCCGGTGCACACGCTGGTGACCCAGTCGGCCTGCGGGCACCGTTCGCGGAGGAAGCCGATCAGCGCTCGTTGTCGACCTGCTCCCGGGTGGCCAGGCCGCCGGGCACGACGATCACGTCGAGCGGCGGGGCGTCGTCGAAGGAGTGATCGGGCAGGACGCGCAGGCCCTTGGCCGAGGTCACGGGTGAGCCCTCGGCGATGGTGACGGCGCGCAGCGCGCCGTTGGTGCCGGCGAGGGTGAACACCTCCCACGGGCCGGCCCAGTCGAGCTCCTCGGCCCCCTCGAACAGGATGATGCCGACGGTGGGAATCTCAGCTGCGGTCATGACGCGTTCCTCCTGACGTGATCGCCGGTGTGGCGATCGCCTGTGTGGTGATCGAGCTCGGTGGTGGGCCTGGCTGGTGGACCTGTCGGCGACGATCGGCGTGCCGAATCGCCGGCGGTACTCGCTCGGCCCCACCCCGAGGTTGCGATGGAAGAGTCGGCGGATCGCCTCGGGCTGCAGCCCGCAACGTCGGGCCACCTGGTCGACGGGCTCGGTGGTGGTCTCCAACAGGCGGCGCGCCTCTTCGAGGCGCAGACCTTCGACCCATCGCGCCGGCGTCGTGCCCACGTCGTCCCGGAACCGGCGGGCGAACGTGCGGGGGCTCTGGTGGGCGCGAGCGGCGAGGCGCGCCACGGTGAGGTCCTCATCGAGGTGCTCGACCACCCACTGCTGCAGCTCGCGCAGCGGTGCGGAGGCCGTCGCCTGGTGGGCGAGCACGGCGGAGAGCTGCGCCTGCGTGCCAGGTCGGCGCAGGAAGAGCACGAGCGATCGGGCCACCTCCAGCGCCAAAGCGTGGCCGTGGTCCTCCTCGACGAGGTGCAGGGCGAGATCCATGCCGGCCGTCACGCCGGCCGACGTGGCCAGGTTGCCCTCGCGGATGAAGATCGGCTCGGGATCGACGTCGAGATCGGGGTAGCGCTCCTGGAGGTCGGCGCACGACATCCAGTGCGTCGTCACGCGGTGCCCGGCGAGCAGGCCGGCCTCGGCCAGCAGGTACGCGCCCGTGCACACCGACGTCACGCGGCGCGCTGCGCCGGCGAGGCGGCGGATGTGGGCGACCACCGCCGGATCGCGCAGTGCCGGATAGACGCCGAGACCGCCGGCGACCACGAGCGTGTCGATGGGGCCGACGATGTCGGCGAGGGCGTGCTCGACGGCCAGGGTGACGCCGCTGCTCGCGGCGACCGGCCCTGCGTCGGGAGCGGCCACGTCGAGCTGGTAGGCCCGCTGGCGCAGCGAGCCGTTGGCGTGATCGAACACCTCGATCGGACCGAGCGCGTCGAGGCTCTGGAAGCGGTCGAAGACCACGACGACCACGCGACGGGTGGGGGAGGCACCGGCGGCGGTGGGCGTGGGCACCTGATGACTGTCGCTCACGGGGCCCGTGGCATCAAGGCGCAGTTTCCCACCTTTCCTGCCACCTCCCCGAACCTGTCGCGGATCCCGGGTCCAGCGCCCCGACCGGCGCGACATGTTCAGCCGAGCAGGAGCTCGGATCCGTGGGACTACGATCGAGCCCATCGCTGCGCCGCGCCAGGAGGGCTGCCTGTGACCTATGCAATCGGTGTGCTGGCGGTCGTGGTGGCCGTCGCGGCGGCGGTGCGCTCCACCTGGTCGCCGTGTGGCCTGTCGATGCTCTCCACCATCACCCCGCTGGCCGAGCAGGGCCGCGGCTACCGGTTCCGCTCGACATCGTTGTGGTTCCTGGTCGGTGCGCTGGTCGGCGGCGCAGCCCTCGGTTCGGCTGCCGCGGCGGCGGCGGCCGCAGTGGGTGCCCTCGGTGTCAGCTCGTCGGGCGCGCTGGCCGCCGGTGCGGTGCTGGCGCTGGTCGCCGCAGCACTCGACGCCGGCCTGCTCGGGCCGCCCATCCCTCACCACCGTCGCCAGGTCAACGAGCTCTGGCTCAGCCGTTATCGGTCGTGGGTCTACGGCGCCGGGTTCGGTCTGCAGATCGGTGCCGGGCTGGCCACCTACATCATGACGGCGGCCGTCTACCTGACGCTGGCGCTGGCCGCGCTCACGGGCACGCCTTGGGCCGCCTTCACCATCGTGATGGTGTTCTCGTCGGTGCGAGGTGCAGCCATCTTCCTCGGCGCACGGCTCACCACGCCCGAGCGACTGGCCGCGTTCCACCGTCGCTTCGACGCGCTGGGCGAACCGGTGCGGCGCGTGGTCATCGTGGTCGAGTTGGTCGTGGCGACGGTGGCCGCCTCGTTCGTGTTCGGCGCCGTCGGCCTGCTCATCACCGCGGCGGTGGCGTCGGCGATCTACTGGCGCGGCGTTCGCGCCGTCACTCCACAGCTCGACCTGCCAGGATTGTCCGATGCGACTCGCTCAGCTCTGGCGCTATCCCGTCAAGTCGATGATGGGGGAGCAGGTCGACCAGACGTCGTTGGGGTCGCTCGGCCTGGAGGGTGACCGCGGCTGGGCCGTTCGCGACGAGGAACGGGGCGGCATCCGGGGGGCCAAGAAGATCGCGGGCCTGATGCGCCTGTCGGCCACCTACGTCGACGGCCCGGGAGGGCCCGTGGCGATCTCTACGCCGACTGGCCGGCAACTGCTGAGCACCGACGACGACATCGACTCGGCCTTGAGCGACGCCCTCGAGCATCGGGTCACCCTGTGGCCGCTGCAGCCGGCCGACGATCTCGACCACTACCGCCGCGGTGCGCCCGACAGCGACGATCTGCTGGTCGAGCTCCGCGCCATCTTCGGGCGGGACGACGACGAGCCCCTGCCCGACCTGTCGGTGTTCCCCGAGGTCATCCTCGAATACGAGTCGCCCCCTGGCTCCTACGTCGACGCGTTCCCCCTGCTGGTGATGACCACCAGCGCGCTCGCATCGCTCGCCGCGGCGTTGCCCGCCAGCCAGATCGACGTGCGCCGCTTCCGACCCAACCTCGTCGTCGACACCGACGAGCCGGGCCATCCCGAGCTCGGTTGGGAGGGTCGTCGACTGCAGGTGGGTGAGGCCCTGCTCGAGCTCACCGTGGCCTGTCCGCGCTGCGTGATGGTCACGCATGAGATCTCGTCCGACCTGCCGGCCGATCGGGCGGTCCTGCGCCATGTCATCCGCGAGCTCGACCAGAACGTCGGGATCTATGCGAACGTGGTGACGCCCGGACGCGTCGCCATCGACGACCGGGTCACGCTGCTCGACTGAGGAGGCACGTTGAAAGAGCTCGTCTACCACCGCATGTTGCTGCCACAGGTCGAGGCGCGGGCCGACGAGGTCGGCTTCATCGACGGCGCCTATCGGGCCACGTTCGGCCAGCACATCGATCGGGTCGGTCGAGCAGCCCAGGTGCTGCGCAACGACCTCGGGGTGGGCCGCGCCGACCGCTTCGCGGTGATGGCGCTCAACAGCCATCAGTACATGGAGCTGTGGCACGCCGCATTTCTCGGCGCCGGCGTGATGAACCCGCTCAACCTGCGGCTGGCGCCCAAAGAGCTGGCCTACATCCTCGAGAACTCGGGCACCAAGGTGGTGTTCACCGACTTCCTGTTCGCCGGCGTCATCGAGCAGGTGCGCGAGCAGGCGGGCATCGAGCAGGTGGTGCTCATCGGTGAGGGCGACGCGCCCCACGACGTCTCCTACGAAGAGCTGGTCGCCGCCGCCGACTCGACACTCCCCGACGAGCCCGAAGAAGACGATCCGGTCGTGCTCATGTACACCGGGGGGCACCACCGGCTTGCCGAAGGGCGTGCTGCTCGACCAGCGGGCGGAGCTGCTCAACCTCTATCACGTGGCGATGTTGTGGGGCCTCGACGAGCGCATCGTCAACCTCAACCAGACCCCCATGTTCCATGCCGCCACCATGGGTGGGGTGTTGGGCGTGCCGGCTGCGGGTGGCACGTCGGCGTTCGTGCCGCTCTTCGACCCGGAGAACGTCATGGCCACCATCGAGGCCGAGGCGGTCACCTGGACGGTGATGGTGCCGACGATGATCGGTCTCGTCCTCAACCATCCCGACTTCCGGCCCGAACGGCTCGCCTCGCTCGAGGTGCTCACCTATGGCGCCTCACCCATGCCGACCGCGCTGCTCGAGCGCCTGCTCGAGATGTACCCCGACCTGCGCATCTTCCAGGGCTACGGGATGACCGAGGCGAGCGCAGTGCTCACCGTGCTCGGGCCCGACGAGCACCGCACCGGTGGGTCGCTGCTGAAGTCGGCCGGCCGGGCGGTGCCCGGCGTATCCCTGAGCATCCAGGGTCCCGACGGCCAGGAGGTGCCCCGTGGCGAGACCGGCGAAGTGTGCGCGCGGGCCGGCAACTTCATGCGGGAGTACTGGAACAACCCCGAGGCCACCGAGGAGGCGTTCCACGGCGGCTGGTACCACACCGGGCGACGCCGGCTACCTCGACGAGCGGGGCTACCTCTACCTCGTCGACCGGGTGAAGGACATGATCGTGACCGGCGCGGAGAACGTCTATTCGGTCGAGGTCGAGAACGCCATCGCCACCCACGACGCGGTGATGCAGGTGGCGGTCATCGGCATCCCCGACGAGACATGGGGTGAGGCCGTGCACGCCATCATCGTGCTCCACGAGGGGGCCGAGGTGACCGAGGAGGAGATCCGCGTGCACGTCCGTCAGTCGATCGCCGGCTACAAGGTGCCGAAGAGCGTCGAGATCCGCACAGAGCCCCTGCCGCTGTCGGGCGCCCTCAAGGTGTTGAAGCGTGATCTGCGCGCCCCCTACTGGGAGCAGCACGACCGCGGCGTGAGCTGAGCTGCGTCAATCGCCCGCCGGACCGGTGTCGGGGCCGGCGTCGCCCCCCGGTGCCACCACGGCCAGTCGGGCCAGGTAGTGGTCCCAGCCGTGGATGTGCATCTCGACGGCGGCCTCGTCGGGCAGACCCCGATGCACCAGCTGCACGCGCGTCTTGTCGCCCTCGGGGTGCAGGGTGATCTCGACGGTGGTCGATCCTGGAGTGATCGGGTTGTCGGCCATGTCCCATCCGAAGGTGTAGACGACCTTCTCGTTCGGGACGACCTCGACGAACTCGCCGCCGGCCGGATACGAGCCGGCGATGAGCACGCGGTAGATGCCACCCGGCCGCGGGTCGAGCTCGGCCTCGGTGCCCTCCCACTGCACGTGCTTGTCGGCGACGGTGAGGAACTCGAAGATCGTCTCGGGGCTGGCATCGATGAGGATCTCGCGGGTGAGGTCGGGCATCAGTTCGTTCCCTTCGGTCGTGGATCAGGTGTGGTCGGTTGATCGGTGGGCGCGGCCCGCTTGGCGCGCTCGGCCTCCTCGGCGACGTTGCGGAGCCGCTCGAGCCCGTCGTCCCAGAAGTCGGCGAGGAAGCGCTGCAGGTCGGTGATCGCCTGCGGCTCGGCCCGATAGAGGCGGCGGGTGCCGTCGCGGCGCTCGCAGACCAGGCCGGCTTCGCGCAACACCCGTAGGTGCTGGGAGATGGCGGGCCGGGTGACTTCGAAATGGGTGGCGATCTCCCCCGCCGACAGCTCGTCGCGCCATACGAGGCGAAGGATGCTGCGCCGCCGGGGCTCGGCCAGCGCACGGAGACAGGCGTCCATGGCGCACAGTTAAGCAAACACTTACGTAAGTGTCAACTAACGTATCCCGTGCCTGTCAGTCGGGGAGCAGGGGCACCGACAGCCCGGGGTCGCGGCCGAGCAACACGGCGCGGGTGACGGCATCGGCTCCGAACCGGTCGCGCACCTGGTCGAGGGTGGCGTCGAGAGCCGGCTCGCACCGATGGTCGAAGGGCAGGGCGAGCTGCACGGCGCGATCGTCGTCGAGGTTCGCGACCGACACCCCCACCAGGGTGAGGCCGCCCTGCTGCTCGATGAGGGGTGCCGCGGCCGCCAGGAGGTCGCGCACGGCGTCGAGCACGGTGGGCGTGTGCGCGGTGGCGCGCGCCAGCGTGTGCGACCGGGTGGCGCGGGAGAAGTCGAAGAAGCGGAGGCGCAACACGACCGTGCGCCCGACCCGGCCCGCGGCTCGCATGCGACGGGTGATGCGATCGACGAGCCCGACGACCACCGCGTCGATGTCGGCGGGAGACCTGGGTCGCCGACCGAGCGCGCGCTGCGAGCCGATCGACCGCCGCCGGCGTCCGACCTGCACGGGTCGAGGGTCGCGATTGTGGGCGAGCGCGTGCAGGTGCCGCCCGGAGGCCACCCCCAGCATCGACACGAGGGCGGCCTCGGTCATGTCGGCGACCTCACCCACCCGGGTGATGCCGCGTTCGTGCAGCTTGCCGGCGGTGATGGGACCCACACCCCACAGGCGTTCGACGGGCAGCGGATGCAGGAAGTCGAGCTCGCGGTCAGGTGCCACGACCAGCAACCCGTCGGGCTTCGCCACGCCGCTCGCCACCTTGGCGAGGAACTTGGTGCGGGCCACCCCCACCGTGATCGGGAGGCCGACCCGATCGAGCACCTCGCTGACGCAGCCGCACGGCGATCTCCGCGGGGGAGCCGGCGATGCGGCGGAGGCCGCCCACCTCGAGGAACGCCTCGTCGATCGAGATGCCCTCGACCAGCGGGGTGGTGTCGTGGAACACGTCGAACACCGCCTTGCTGGCCTCGGTGTAGGCGGACATGCGCGGCGGCACCACGACGGCGCCGGGGCAGAGCGATTGCGCCTGGCGTCCGCCCATCGCCGTGCGCACCCCGAACGCCTTGGCCTCGTAGCTCGCCGCCAGCACGACGCCCCCACCGACGATGACCGGACGTCCCCGCAGCCGCGGCTGGTCGCGTTGCTCGACCGATGCGTAGAAGGCATCGAGATCGGCGTGCAGCACGGTGGCGGGCGTGGGCATCGAACACATGTTCGCACAGGCGGTCAGTCCGGTCGAGACCCACTTGACCGACGGCGCGCCCTAGGCTCGGGCGCCATGGCGAGGTGGCGATGGCTCTTCGAGACCCGTAACGGCGTGGCCCCATGGCTGCCCCTGGTGGTGCGGCTGGCGGCGGGCATCACCCTCGTGGCCGTGTCGCTGTCGAAGTTCACCCGCTACGACAGCCTCGTCGACAGCTTCGAGCGCTATGGCGTGCCGGCACCCGAGGTGTCGGTCTACGTCGCCGGCGTCGTCGAGCTGGTGGGCGGTCTGCTCTTCATCCTCGGTTTGCTCATCCGACCGACTGCGGTGATCGTCGCCGTGCAGTTCGTCGTCGCCCTGCTCACCGGTGGACGGGTCGACACCGACCTCTACCACGTCGGGTTGGGTGGCCTGCTACTCGCTGCGGCCGTGTTCCTCGTGTGGAGCGGGCCCGGCCGGTGGTCACTCGACGAGCGACTCGCGCTCCGGCTCGACGGTCGCGACGAGCCCGGCGCTACTGTCGCCTGACACATCGTCAGACGCGCAGGTTGCACAGGGAGAACAGACCGATGAGCTATCGAGTGATCCAGTGGGCGACCGGCACCGTCGGCGTCCACGCCGTGCCCGCCATCGCCGCGCACCCCGACCTCGAGCTGGTCGGCCTGTGGGTGCACAGCGACTCGAAGGCCGGACGCGACGCCGGCGAGGTGTGCGGCGGCGACCCGGTCGGCGTGCTCGCCACCCAGGACGCCGACGCGCTGCTCTACGACACCGACGCCGACTGCATCTGCTACATGGCCAACTCCGACCTCCGGCCCGACGCGGTGGTCGACGACATCTGTCGCATGCTGGCCGCCGGCAAGAACGTGGTGAACACGTCGTACGTGCCCCTGCTCTACCCGAAGGCGGCCGGCGTCGGCGTCTACGACCGGCTCGAGGCGGCATGCATCGAGGGCGGCACGTCGTTCTACACGTCGGGCATCGATCCCGGCTACGGCAACGCCGGCGTCACCATCGGCGCGCTCGCCCTCTGCAAAGAGGTGCAGACGGTGCGGATGATGGAGATCGTCAACTACGCCACCTGGGACAACCCGTTCACCATGTTCGAGATCATGGGCTTCGGGAAGCCCGACGCCTCGACCTCGCTGCTCCTCGCACCCGGTTCGACCACGCTGGCCTGGGGCCCGGTGATCGAGATGGTGGCCGCCGCGCTCGACGTGAAGCTCGACGGCATCACCGAGTGGCACGAGCTGATCATGGCCGACGAGTCGTTCGACATCGCGTCGGGTCACATCGAGGCGGGCACGATCTCCGGCATGCACTTCGAGATCCGGGGCATGGTCGGCGACGAGGCGCGCATCATCGTCGAGCACGTCACCCGCCTTCGCGACGGCGACGCGCCCGACTGGCCGCACGGGGCGGGCTATCGCATCGAGATCGACGGCGAGCCCTGCGTGCGGCTCACGCTCGAGCTGTCGTCACACCTCGGCGATCACAACCACGCCGGGTGCCTGGTGACGGCGATGCACGTGATCAACGCCATCCCCCATGTGGTCGACGCCGACCCCGGCGTGCTCACCTTCCTCGATCTGCCCGTGTACTCGGCGCGGCACCTGATGCGCTGAGACTGGCTGGTCGTCAGGCTCGACCGGTCAGGCGACGCGCACCGGCAGGGTGCGAGGCCCGCGCACCTGGCCGCCCGACCAGCGCACGGCGGCCGGATCGGCCAAGGCGAAGGTGGGATAGCGCTCGAGCCACACCTCGATGGCGACCTGCATCTCCATGCGGGCCAGGTTCGACCCGGCACAACGGTGGATGCCGAGGCCGAAGGCGGCGTGGCGGTTCTCCTCACGATCGAGGATCACCTCGTCCGCGTGGTCGAAGAACTCGGGGTCTCGGTTGGCGGCCGGGAAGGGCAGCAGCACCCACTCGTTCTTCTTCATCGGGCAGCCGTTGAAGTCGAAGTCTTCCTTCACGAGGCGCGCCATCGTGACGGGGGCGTAGGCCCGCAAGAACTCCTCGACCGCCATCGGCACCAGCTCCGGCTCCTTGACCAGCCGCTCCCGATCGTCGTCGGCCTGGGCGAGGTGCCACAGCGAGGCGCCGATGGCGCTCCAGGTCGTGTCGATGCCGGCGATCAGCAGCAGTGCGATCGAGCCGCGCACGTGGTCCTCGTTGAGCTTCTCGCCGTCGAGCTCCGCTTCGAGCAGGAACGAGGTGAGGTCGTCGCGCGGGTTCTCGATGTGGTCGCGCACCTGCTTGCCGAGATAGGCGTCGAGGCGTCCGAAGTTCTCCATGCGCTGCTCGATCGGGAGATCGACCGCTTCGAGGGCGGTGTGCACGAAGTCGCGGAACTGGTCGGCGTCCTCGGGAGGGAACCCGAGCATCTTGGCGATGACGCGCACGGGGATGTGCTGCGCGTACTCGCGAGCCGCGTCGACCACGTCTTGTCCTTCGACCGCGTCGAGCAACGCACGGCAGTAGTCGCGCGTGAACGGCTCGAGCGGAGCCACCGCCTTGGGCGAGAACGCGGGTAGGAGCAGCCGGCGAGCACCGTGGTGGAACGGGGGGTCAGACGAGATGGGAGGGGCGATGCCCTGCGGTGCCGGGATCATCGGCCGGCCCTCGCTGACGATGATGCTCTGCGACGTGAAGTGGTCGGTGTCGTAGGCGATGGCTGCGATGTCGTCGTGCTTCGTCGGCAGCCACACGCCGCCATAGCGCTCGGAGTGCGCGACCGGGCACTCCTTCCGCAGCTCGTCCCAGATCGGGTACGGATCGGCGGCCCACGCCTCGTCGGTGTGGTCGAAGTCGGTACGCCAGTCGGTGACGGGTGGGTGGTTGCCGCTCACGGGGTCTCCTCGATCACGATGGCGTACTCGGGGCAGTTCGACGCGGCGAGTCGGGCTTTGTCCTCGAGCGCTGCAGGCACCGTGCCGTCGCCGATCTCGTGGGCGTCGCCGTAGTCGTCGACGTCGAACAGCTCAGGGGCCAGGGCATAGCACCGGTTGTGGCCTTGGCACTTCTCACGGTCGACTCGTACTCGCACGGCTCCCCCTTCACAGGTGTGGTGGATCAAGCCTCTCTGGTCCGGGTCGCTCAGCGCCATTCGGGAAACGCAACGTTTAAGGTGGCGGGAGACGAGGGCCGTCGTCACAGGGGGTCGTTCGATGCCGTACAGCAGCGGGCGCATCGTGCACGATGCCGACGCGCACATCATGGAGACGCCGAACTGGCTGCGAGACCATGCCGATCCGGCGGTGCGTGACCGCCTCGAGCCCTTGCGCTACCCCGGCGGGAACGAGCTGCGCCAGACCGGTGATCCCGCCGAGCAGCAACGCGACCTCGACGCCGCGTTCGAGCGCCTTCGTGAGCGGCACCTGTCCGACGACTACCGCGCCGACGAGCACGCCGAGATCATGCTGCGGAAGAACTTCGCCGCCACCGGTTCGTTCATCGCCGAGGAACGCTCACGCGCCCTCGATCTGCTCGGGTTCTCGAGCCAGTTGGTGTTCAACACCTTCCACAATCGTCGGCTGCACGACTGGGAGCACGGCGCCGACCTCGACCTGGCCTATGGCGCGGCCCGTGCCCACAACCGGGGCATGGTCGAGTTCTGCTCGGTCGACGAACGGCTGCTTGCCCACCTGCTACGTGCCCCTCGCCGACTTCGACCGCGCGGCCGACGATGGCCGACGAGGCGATCGCCATGGGCGCGGCTGCGCTGCTGGTGGCGTCGGGTTGCCCTCCGGGTCACTCGCCCAGCCACGTCGGTCTCGACCCCGTGTGGGCGCGCGCGCAGGAGGCGGGCATCCCGGTGGTGTTCCATGTCGGCGGCACCGACGACCTCGTCGATCGGCACTACTTCGACAACGGCCTGCCCGTCCCGCCCGACTTCCACGGTGGCGAGGAGAACTTCCGGTCGGTCGACTACATGGGCATCCCGGGTCCGCCCGCGCAGACGCTGGCCACCCTCATCTTCGACGGTGTGCTCGAGCGGTTCCCCGATCTGCGCTTCGGGGTCATCGAGCAGGGCGCCATCTGGGTGCCGTCGTGGACCAGGCAGATGGAGTCGGCGTTCGAGGCCTTCGCCCGTCACGAGGACCGTCTGAAGGCCCTGTCGCTGCGACCCACCGACTACGTGCGGCGCCAGGTGCGTTTCACGCCCTACCCCACCGAGGACGTCGGTTGGATCATCGAGCAGTCAGGTCCCGACGTGTGCCTCTTCTCGTCGGACTACCCCCACGTCGAGGGTGGCCGCCGCCCGCTCGAGCGCTTCGAGGCGTCGCTGGGTGATGCCGACGAGAGCGTGCGCCGCCGCTTCTACTGCGACAACTTCCTCGACCTGATGGGTCGTGCCGGCCGGGTCCTCACCGCCGCCTGACACCCCGACCCGCGCCCGGCGGGCCGCTCCTTCAGGCGTAGTGCTCGCCGCGGTAGTCGGTGGTGGTCACCGAGCGCCGCAGCAGCAGACTCGACACGATGAGTGCAATGCCGACCGCAAGGCTGAGCCAGCCGTGGCCGCTCTCGAGCTCGAGGTCGTCGGGGAGGGCGTCGGTGACGAGCACCGCGATGCCCACGCACGAGAGCACCGCGCCGACCACGAGCTTGGTGGCCCGATCAGAGCTGGCGCCGGCCAGGATGGCGATGAGTCCCGCAACGGCGGTGGCGATCGCGACGCCCGGGGTGAACGCCATCCCTGCCACGTCGACCGCCGGTGCATCGAATCCTTGATCGAACCAGTCGATCTGCAACACGGCGATCAGGCCGATGACGGCGGCAACACCGCCCGCGATGACGCCGAGCAGTCGGGCTACGAGGCCTGAGTCGTGTGTCTCGGAGTGGGTCACTTCCTGCTCACGGACTCGGCGATCGGTGGAAGTCATGGCTATTGCCCCCTTGAGGACGTCGTCGCTCGCCGCTCTTGCGGCTGCCCGATCCCGTACCCTCGTGCGCATCGCAGCAGAACATTCGGACTCCGCCCGCGTCGCAGTGCCTGCGCCCATGCAGGGCACCGTGGTCTCGACCTCGGTGGGCGTGGGCGACCAGGTGCTCGCCGGCGGCCCGCTCGTGGTGGTCGAGTCGATGAAGATGGAGCACGTCGTCGCCTCGTCGATCGGCGGCATCGTCGTACGCATCGCGGTGGCTGTGGGTGACCAGGTATCGGTGGGCGATGAGCTGGCTGTCGTCGAAGCCGGTGCGGTCACGGGATCATCAGTTCGCAGCGAGGCCGCGCTCGACACCTCGGCGGTGCGCGCCGATCTGGCGGCCGTCATCGAACGGCACGAGATCGCCGGTGATGCTCGTCGACCCGATGCGGTGGCGCGCCGCCACGAACGGGGTCGCCGTACGGCCCGCGAGAACGTCACCGACCTCTGTGATCCGGGCAGCTTCGTCGAGTACGGACCCCTCGTCGTCGCCGCGCAACGACGTCGTCGCTCGCTCGACGAGCTCATCGAGCGCACGCCCGCCGACGGTCTCGTCGGCGGCGTCGGCCACATCGACGGCCGACCCGTGGTGGTGATGTCGTACGACTACACCGTGCTCGCCGGCACGCAGGGCTTCCAGAACCATCGCAAGAAGGATCGACTCTTCGAGCTCGCCGAGCGCCAGCGGCTGCCGGTGGTGCTGTTCGCCGAAGGTGGTGGGGGACGGCCGGGCGACACCGACGCCGACCGGGCCCACCGGGCTCGACTGCATGGCGTTTCGGCTCTTCGCCGAGCTCAGCGGTCTGGTGCCGCTCATCGGCATCGCATCCGGTCGCTGCTTCGCCGGGAACGCCGCGCTTGCTCGGCTGCTGCGACGTGGTGATCGCCACCCCCGACGCCAACATCGGGATGGGCGGGCCCGCCATGATCGAGGGTGGCGGCCTCGGCGTGTTCGCCCCTGACGACATCGGGCCCACGTCGGTGCAGGTGCCGAACGGCGTGATCGACGTGCTCGCCGACGACGACGCCGATGCGGTCGTGGCGGCGAGGCGCTATCTCTCCTACTTCCGTCGCGCTGGCTTCGATCGGACCGGCACCGGCGCGGTCAACATCCGACGACACGTGGACCTGCGGCGACCAACACGCGTTGCGCAACCTGGTGCCCGAGAACCGCGTGCGGGCCTACGAGGTGCGCACGGTCATCGACGCATTGGCCGACACCGGGTCGGTGCTCGAGCTGCGCGCCGGGTTCGGCGTCGGGATGGTGACCGCCCTCGCCCGGGTCGAGGGACGACCACTCGGCATCGTGGCCAACAACCCCCATCACCTGGGCGGCGCCATCGACGCGCCCGCGGCCGACAAGGCGGCTCGGTTCCTGCAGCTGTGCGACGCGCACGACCTCCCGGTGCTGTTCCTCTGCGACACACCCGGGTTCATGGTCGGGCCCGAGGCCGAGGAGACCGCACTCGTGCGTCACGTCAGCCGCCTCTTCGTCACCGGCGCCAGCCTCACCGTGCCGTTCGGCACCATCGTGTTGCGCAAGGGGTATGGCCTCGGCGCGCAGGCGATGGCCGGCGGCAGCTTCAAGGCGCCGCTGTTCATGGTGGCGTGGCCCACCGGCGAATTCGGCGGGATGGGCCTCGAGGGGGCGGTGAAGCTCGGCTTTCGGCGCGAGCTCGACGTGGTGACCGACCCGGACGAGCGTCAGGCGCTCTTCGACGACCTGGTGGCGCCGCGCCTACGAGCAGGGCAAAGCCCTCACCAACTCGACCTACTTCGAGATCGACGACGTGATCGATCCGGCCGACAGCAGGCGGTGGATCACCGTTGCGTTCGGGTCCGCGCCGGCACCGCCGACCCGCTCGGGCAAGAAGCGACCGTGCATCGACACGTGGTGAGGTGGTCCGGTCCCTGCTCTTGACAATAAATGTTGTCAGGCGCGAGGGTGGGTAGATGCACGACGTCGAGGTCATCGAGGATCCGGCCGCGGCAGCCGTGGCGCTCGACCCGATCCGGGCCCGGCTGCTGGCCGAGCTGGCCGAGCCGGCGTCGGCGGGGGCGCTGGCGCCACGTGTCGGCTTGGCCCGCCAGAAGGTCAACTACCACCTGAAGGCCCTCGAGGCGCACGGGCTGGTGGAGCTGGCCGAAGAGCGCCAGAGGGGTGGCATCACCGAGCGGGTGCTGCAGGCCACCGCCGCGAGCTATGTGGTGTCGCCCGCCGCGCTGGGGGAGGAGCGCCGTCGATCCCGCCCAGGCCGCCGATCACTTCTCGGCGAGGTACCTCATCGCCCTCGCCGGTCGCATGGTGCGCGAGGTGGCCAGCCTCACCAAGCGCGCCGACGCGGCCGGCAAGCGGCTGCCCACGATGTCGATCGACACCGAGATCCGATTCCGATCGGCCGCCGATCGGGCCGCCTTCGCCGACGACCTCACCGCCGCCGTGGTCGAGCTGGCGGCGCGTTATCACCACGACGACGGCCGGCCCCACCGGTTGATCGTCGCCGCGCATCCCAAGCCCAACCCGTCCGACCTCTGACAGGAGACACCCATGACCACCCCCGACGTGCCGTTCCGGCTCGAGATCAGCGTCGAGCTGCCCGGCACCCCTGAGCAGGTCTGGCAGGCGATCGCCACCGGCCCGGGCCTCACCTCGTGGTTCCTGCCCACCGACCTCGAACCGAGGGAGGGCGGGGCCATCGCGTTCCACATGGGCGAGACCAGCTCCGAGGGCACGATCACCGGCTGGGACCCACCCCGTCGTGTCGAGTACGTCGAGCCCGACTGGGCCGAGCTCGCCGGCCACGCCGGCGCTGACGGTCTCGCCGATGATCAGCGAGTACCTGGTCGAGGCCACCTCGGGTGGCACCTGCGTGCTGCGGGTGGTCACCAGCGCGTTCGGCACCGGGGCCGATTGGGAGCAGGAGTTCTGGGACGACATGGAGAAGCACTACCTGCCCTATCTTCGACAACCTCCGTCTGTACCTCACCGACTTCCCGGGACAGCACGCCACCCAGCTCGTGGTGGAGGTGCCCGTGGCCGGATCGGCTGCCGACGTCCGCGACGCCATGCGCCGAGCCCTCGGTGCCGGCGCGGTCGGCGACTCGGTCGAGGTGCTCGACGTGCGGGGTCGGGTGCATCGCGACGGCGACGTCGACCTGCTGCTGCGGGTCACCGAGCCCGTGCCGGGCTACCTGGGGTTCACCGCCCACGACGTCGAGCGGGCAGTCTCGGGGTGGTGGCCGGCTGGCTCTTCTCCGACGACGCGCCGGCCTACGTCGAGCGGTCGCGCGATCAGTGGCACGCCTGGGTCGAGGGCCTGACCGTGCCGGCGACCTGAGCCCGACCGATGAGTTCGTCCGGCCGCTGACGTCGTAGCACCCAGAAATCGGATGGCTTCGGGTGAGCCCACCTGACAGCCTGATCGACCGTCGCCCGGCGCCGCCGCTTCGGCGCGTGCCGTTCCATCGCAGAGGAGAAGCAGGTGGCCCCCACCGATCCGCTCGCCATCGAGACCGAGGGCCTGGTCAAGGTGTTCGGCGAGACGCGAGCTGTCGACGGCATCGACCTGCGCGGCTGCGCACCGGCACCGTCTACGGCGTGCTCGGGCCCAACGGCGCAGGCAAGACCACCACCATCCGCATGCTCGCCACCCTGTTGCAGCCCGATGGCGGCACCGCGAGGGTGCTCGGCCACGACGTGGTCACCGACGCCGACGCCGTCCGCGGGCTGGTAAGCCTGACCGGCCAGTTCGCCTCGGTCGACGACGAGCTCACCGGCTGGGAGAACCTGGTGCTGCTCGGACGGCTGCTCGGCTTCGGGCGAGGTGCCGCCTCCGAACGGGCCGGCGAGCTGCTCGACGCGTTCGGCCTGGCCGACGCCGGCGACCGCCTCGTGCGCGACTACTCCGGCGGCATGCGCCGGCGGCTCGACATCGCCGCCAGCATCGTGGTGACGCCCGAGCTGTTGTTCCTCGACGAGCCCACCACCGGCCTCGACCCGCGCAGCCGCAACCAGGTGTGGGAGATCATCCGGGTGCTCGTCGCCGCCGGCACCACCGTGCTGCTCACCACCCAATACCTCGACGAGGCCGACCAGCTCGCCGACCGCATCGCCATCATCGATCACGGCAAGGTGATCGCCGAGGGCACCGAGCGGTGAGCTCAAGGCCAAGGTCGGCTCGGGCGCGGTGCACGTGCGCCTGCACGATCCCGAGCAACGGCCGCAGGCGGTGCGGGTGCTGTCTGACGCGCTCGGCGAGCCGGCTCAACTCGAGGCCGACCCTTCTGCGATCTCGGCGCGAGCTCTCGATCCCGATCGGGTGGCCATCGCCGCTGGCCGAGCTGACCCGGTCGGGCATCGTCGTCAACGAGTTCGCCCTCGGCCAGCCCAGCCTCGACGAAGTGTTCCTCGTCCTCACCGGGCACCCAGCCGCCAGCGACGACACCGCGGAGGACGCCGCATGACCACCACCGAAGCCGAGCCCATCCTCACCGAGTCGGCCCTGCGGGCCGCCCTCTCGGTCAGGGAGCGCCCGTCGCGTCCCTCGCCGCTCGCCGCGTCGGTGGCGTTCGGATGGCGGGCCATGCTCAAGATCCGCCACGTGCCCATGCAGCTGTTCGACGTCACCGCGTTCCCGATCATGTTCGTCGCTGCTGTTCACCTACCTGTTCGGTGGGGCACTGGCCGGTTCACCCACCGAATACCTGCAGGAGCTGCTGCCCGGCATCCTCGTGATGACGGTGACCATGATCACCATGTACACCGGGCATGGCGCTCAACACTGACATCGGCAAGGGCATCTTCGACCGGTTCCGCTCGCTGCCGATCTGGCGGCCCGCGGTGCTCGTCGGCATGCTGCTCGCCGACACCGTGCGCTACACGCTGGCCTCGCTCGTGGTGATCGTGCTCGGTGTGGCGCTCGGGTTCCGGCCCGACGGTGGCGTGCTCGGGGTGCTGGCCGCCATCGTGTTGCTGCTCGTGTTCTCGTTCAGCCTGTCGTGGGTGTGGACCACCATCGGCATGCGCATGCAGACACCCGAGACGGTGATGCAGATGAGCATGACGGTGCTGTTCCCGCTCACGTTCGCCAGCAACATCTTCGTCGACCCCGACACCATGCCCGGCTGGGTGCAGGCGTTCGTGAAGGTCAACCCCATCACGCATCTCACCACCGCCTCGCGCGGGCTGATGCACGGCACCATCGAGTTCGGCCAGATCGGCCTCGTGCTGCTGTGTGGAGCGTGGCGCTGGTCGCCGTGTTCGCGCCGTTGACGATGCGTCTCTACCGCACCGAGCGATAAACCTCACTCGCGAGGTGGGGCGGGCCCGGCTCGCTCGGTGGCGTCACGTTGGCGGCCGTGGCGTTGGGACCAGATCGGTGGCCGTTCGGGGTGGTCCACCAGAACCAGCCGTCGGCGGTCGCGGTCATCTCCCAGCCTTTGCGGTGGGTGACCCGGTGGTGGTGTCGGCACAAGTCCGGCCAGGTTTTCGATGTCGGTCGGGCCGTCGGTCGGGGTGTACGGGGTGACGTGATGGGCGTCGGTCCATGCCGCTGGGAAGCCGCAGCCGGGAAAGACGCAGCCGCCGTCGCGGAGGGCGATGGCTCGTCGTTGTCGGGCGGTGGCGTAGCGGACGGTGTGGCCCATGTCGACCGGTATGCCGAGGCTGTCCAAGACGATGGGTTGCAGGTCGGGGTCGCACAGCAACACCCGGCTCACGTCGTCGGGCACGACCGTCCCGTCAGGGGTGGTCGCCCCGCGACTGGGGGTCATCGCGTTCACGGCCAACGTCACATCCGGCCGAGGCGCCTTGCTCGCTGTCGAGGTCGACGCCCAGTCCTCGGCGGCACAGCTCGACGAAGGCGAGGGCCCGCAGGGTGGACTGGTCGGGGATCACCAGCTCGGGGCAGTGCTCGCGGTCGGCCTGGAAGGTCCGCCGCAGCTCGCCGGCGATGGCGTCGATGGCCTGGCGGGCCACCAGCCCGTACTCACCGACCAGGCGGCCCGACACCTCGGTGGTGTCCCCGAAGGTGCCCGACAACAACAGGCGGTTGCGGGACAGGCCCGTCGTCGGGGTCGTGGCCGCCGTCCTCGTCCAACAGATCGGCGATGCCGGCCACCTCGCGGCGCCACCGCTCGAACAACGTGCCCTTCGCGGCGGCCACCAGGTGGTCCTGGATGTCGGCGATCTTCTTCACGATCCGCGGGTTGGCGGCGGCCACGATCACCCGGGCGTGGTCCCACGCAGATCCGCCCGTCGATCAACGCCTCGTCCACGCCCGAGAACCGGCCCGACAGCTCGACCCCACCTTCACCCGGGTACGGGCCACCGCCGAGCGGCAGCATGGCCTCACGGGCCAGCCACCCACCGGTCGACAATCCGATGGTCGCGTCTCGCACGCCGACGCGCTTCTCGAGCCTCGGCCAGCAGATGACCCTCGGTGGCGTCGAGCAGCCGACGGGCCTCCTCGACGCGCCTTCGCCGCGTCGAACAGCTCGCGGTCGACAACAACGACACATCGGTGCCAGCCGCTTTCCGCCCCTGCTCCACGAGTGCGACGCTGTCGAACATCTGTTCGAGTGTAGACGAAAGCACCAGGAGAAGTCACCAGGAAACACGGCCCAATACTTAAGGTTCAGGCCGGTCCTGCGAGGTCAGCGGCCCCGGCCGACGGCGGGTGCGGGCCGGAGGCTGGCGGCGTCGGCGGCTCGGCGGCCGGCGTCCCAGCCATCCGCATTGGTGACGCTCAACCGGCGCGTGCCGAGCGACGGGAAGGCCTGCACCATCGCCTGCTCCGACCAGCTCTTCGCGCGACGCGAGCACCGGCAGCAGGTCGGCGCCGTGCTCGACGGCGGCCTCCCGTACCGTCGCCGCGGTGGTCTCGCGCAATCGTTGACCGATGCGATGGGCGAACGACAAGAGGAAGGCCCGCCGGAACGAGCGGGTGGTGACCTTGCCCCGCCGGTCGCGCTGGGGTCCGGCGGCCACCATCGCCGTGGTGGCCTGCACCAGCAGCGACGTGTAGAGCAGCTCGACGGCAGCCAGGTCGACGGCGAACCCGAACACCGTGGCGTCGCCGGTGCGCTGCGACCACACCGCCCGGCACCGGTTGGCGTCGGCCACCTGGTGCAGCAGGATCGACTTGGCCGACGCGTAGGGGTCGGCGATGTGGATGAGCTCGGACTCGGGCCCGGCCGAGCCGCCGCCGCGATCTATCGAGCAGCGCCTGGTCGATGGCGTACTTGGCCATGAGCTCTTGGGCCTTGGCGGTGAGCGACTCGGCCTCGGCCTCGAACGTGGTCGACTCGGCCTTGGCGAGCAGGCCGCGCACCTTCGAGAGCACGGCGTCGTCGACTCCGTGGTGGCGGTCGTGGTGTACGTCGGTGGGTGGCGTCATGGTTGATCCGGCCTTTGCGATCGTCGTCCAGCGCGAGATGTCGACCGTCGGGTCGGATGGCTGGACAGCGGGGGTGCAGGGAAGCCGGTGGTCGTCGGCACTCCGATCGGGCCACCCTAGCGATGGGCACTGACAGCTCGCGAAGAGCGGGTTTGTCGATGACCGGAGCGGTCGCCCAGACTGCTCGCCGTGACCATCCGGGGCGTGGCCCACATCGCCGGCGCGTACGAGCATCCGCGACGCGAGATCCCCGATCGCACGCTCGCGCAGATCCACGCGGCGGTGGCCACCGGTGCGCTGGCCGATGCAGGTCTCTCCTTCGACGACGTCGACGGCTTCTTCTGCGACTCGATGGTGCCTGGCTGGAGCCCGTTGTCGATGGCCGAATACCTCGGGCTCGATCGCCTCACCTGGTTCGAGTCGACGGAGGCGGGCGGTTCGTCCTATCTCATGCACGTCGGGCACGCGGCCGCCGCCATCGCGGCGGGCAAGTGCCGGGTGGCGCTGATCACCCTGGCGGGCAAGCCCCGCAGCGATCGTGGTCGAGTGGCGGGGCGTGGCACCGAGGGACCCGAGAGCGGCTTCGAGTGGCTCTGGGGGGTGACCGGTCCCGTCTCGCAATACGCGCTGGTCGCGCAGCGACACATGTACGAGTTCGGCACCACTGCCGAGCAGCTCGCAGCCATCAAGGTCGCCGCGTCTCGACACGCCAGCCACAATCCACACGCCTTTCTGCCCAACCCGGTGACTGTCGACGAGGTGGTCGAGTCGCGCCTGGTGTGCGATCCGCTGCACCTCCTCGACTGCTGTGTGGTCACCGACGGAGGTGGCGCACTCGTGGTCGTCAGCGCCGACATCGCTGCATCACTCGATCGCACCACCGTCAAGGTGCTCGGTCATGGCGAGGCGCCGAAGCACACGCAGAACGGGCGCATCGACCTCACCTACACCGGTGCCGTCTGGTCGGGGCCGCGTGCCTTCGACGAGGCGGGCGTGCGGCCCGCCGACATCGACTACGCGTCGATCTACGACAGCTTCACCATCACGGTGCTCGAGACCGTCGAAGACCTCGGCTTCTGCGAGAAGGGTCGCGGTGGAGCGTTCGTCGAGGACGGTGGGCTCGAGTCGCCCCATGGCCGTCTGCCGTTCAACACCGACGGCGGCGGGCTGTGCAACAACCACCCCGGCAACCGGGGCGGCATGACCAAGGTGATCGAGGCGGTGCGTCAGCTGCGCGGCGAGGCCCACCCCGCCGTGCAGGTGCCGAATTGCGAGATCGCACTCGCGCACGGCACCGGCGGCTCGCTCGGCACGCGTTCGGGCGCCGCGACCCTCATCCTCGGGCGGGCCGGCTCGTGAGCGAGCAGCAGGGGAGTGGCCTGCCGACCGCGGAGCCGTCGCCCACTCTCGAGACCGAGCCGTTCTGGGAGGCCGCCGACGACGGGCGGCTCGTCCTCCCGAAGTGCGCGTCGTGCGACACGGTCATCTGGTATCCCCGTCTGTTCTGCCCGCACTGCCACGGCACCGACATCGGCTGGATCGAGGCCAGCGGCCGCGGCACCGTCTACAGCTTCACCGTCGTGCGCCAGTCGATGGGCGAGTGGAAGGACGTGGTTCCCTACGTGCTCGCGTATGTCGAACTCGACGAGGGGCCGCGGGTGCTCACCAACGTGGTCGATTGCGACCCCGAATCGGTTGAGGTCGGCCAGCCCGTCGAGGTCACCTTCGATCGCTCCCCCGAGGGTCGAGGCGTGCCGCGCTTCCGCCCGGTGACCGGCTGACGGTCTCGCGGGCCCTCAGACGGTCGATGTCTCGGACGCCCGACGAGCAGACTGGGGATGTGGAGACCGGCGGCCGGATGCTCATCCCTTGCGAGGGTGGGCCGTCGATCTTTCGGCTCGTCCGGTATCCACCGCCGCTCGAGATCGACGAGCGCCGCGGAGCGTACGTCCTGGTCGACGATGGACCACCGGAGCACTGGCGCTACGACTTCGTTCCGACAGAGCACTGACCCGGCGTTCTGGGTCAGGTCGTTTCCGTTCGTTCTTGTCGCGGATCCAGGGCGTGGGGCCCCCGAGTACGCGACAGGTTCGGTGGAGGGGGCGTGCTGAGCGCTCGGCTGGGGTGTCACCCTTCGGGTCGGTGACCCTCACCTGGAGGTAGGCGGCACCGTTAGCTAGTCGATTCGAAGCGCACGAGCTCGTCGCGCAACAGGTCGAGGCCGAGCGGGCCGAGGTCGAGCGCGAACGCATGGAACGCCTTGAGGTCGAAGCGATCGCCGAGCCGTTGCTCGACCGCCGCCCGACTGTCGAGCCACACGCGCTCGCCCACCTTGTAGCTGATCGCCTGGCCCGGCCAGCCGAGGTAGCGCACGATCTCGCTGGCCATGAAGTCGAGCGGGAAGCGAGAGCGCTCGTTCACGAACTCCTGCCCGAGCTCCGGTGTCCACCGTTCGCCGGGGTGGAAGTCCTGACCGCTCGGGATGGCGAGCTCGAGATGCATGCCGATGTCGACGATCACCCGCACCGCGCGCATCGCCTGCGCCCGCAGGAACCCCAACCGGTACTCGGGCCGCTCGAAGTAGCCCAGCTCGTCCATGAGTCGTTCGGCGTAGAGCGCCCAACCCTCGGCGTGCCCTGACACGCCCGACGTGCGCTGGAATCGGGTGAGGCGATCGCGCGAGGTAGCGCACCTGGCCGATCTGCAGGTGATGGCCCGGCACGCCCTCGTGGTAGGCGATCGACACCTCGCCCCACAGCGGGAAGCGGGTCTTGCCGAGCGTCGGGTACCAGGTGCGGCCGGGCCGGCTGAAGTCCTCCGACGGGCCGGTGTAGTACATCGCGGCGGCGCCACCCGGAGGAGCGATCATCGCCTCCACCCGGCGCACCGGCGCCGGGATGTCGAAGTGCATGCCGTCCATGTCGGCGATGGTCGTGTCCATCAGGTCCTGCAGCCACGTGCGCAGGTTGTCCTCGCCCTCGATGACCAGATCGCTCTCGGTCTCGAGCCATTCGATCGTCTCGCCGATGGTGGCGCCGGGCCGGATCGACGCGCACACGGAGCGCATGTCGTCCTCGATGCGCATCAGCTCGTCCCAACCCCAGGCGTAGGTCTCGGCGAGGTCGATCGACGCGCCGAGCGACGCCCGGGCCCACAGGTCGTAGCGCTCGGCACCGACGGCGTCGTGCTCACTGGCGTTCGGCGCGTAGGCGTCGCGAAGCCAAGCTCCGATCTCGCCGTAGGCCGCCGACGCCGACACGGCCGCCTCGTCGAGCACTGTCCGCAGTGCCGGGGGGAGCGCGTCCCCGTCGCCGGTGCGCGCGTCGGACGCCATCGACTCGAAGAACGCAGCGGCCTGCGCCGCGCCCGACCACACCGTGGCCTGGTCGGCTGCTTCGAGGGCTTGTCGGCGGGCCGCCACCACACCCTGCTCGAGCCCAGCCGAGAGGCTGGCCATGAGCCCCGCCAGCGCGTCGGGCACGGCCTCCATGCGGCGAGCGATCAGCTCCCAGTCCGACTCGGTGGCCCGGGGCATCAGGTCGAACACCTGGCGGATCGACTGCAGCGGGCTGGCGATATTGCGGAGCGCGCGCAGGTGCTCGTCGGCCTCGAAGAACGCCAGGCCCGTACCGAGTCGTTCGGCCATGAACGCGGCCGCCACCCGCTCGTGGTCATCGGCCAGGTCGAGGGCGGCCAGCGCGGCGAGCGTGGTGCGATCGAGCTCGGCCCGCTCCGCCACCCCGTCGGGCGAGTAGTCGGTGAGCCGGTCGTCGAAACCGGCGACGCCGATGGCGGTGGCCTTGATGGGGTCGAGCTCGCACGAGCGGCGGACGTAGTCGTCGCTGAGCGTGCGGATGTCGTCGGCGCTGGTCATCCCCCGATCATCGCGGGGATCGCGCCCGTATGATCGCCCGAAAGAATCGAATGGTCTCGACAAAGGGGTGACCATGTGCCGGAACATCACGATCCTGCGAGGCCTCGAGCCGGCGGCGACGCCTGAGGAGATCGAAGCCGCCGCCCGCCAGTACATCCGCAAGGTCAGTGGCGTGCGCGAGCCGTCGGCGGCGATGGCCGACCGTTTCGAACAGGCCGTCGCCGAGGTCACGGCCACCACCGCCGCCCTGCTCGCCGACCTTCCTCCCCGGCGCCAGCCGCCCACCACGGTGCCGCCCATGCGCCGCCACGCTGGCCGGCCCTAGCTGCGAAACGGCTCGGGCCAACCCGCCGCGAGTCTGGGAGCATGGCCCGATGGACGACACCTACACGCACGGTCACCACGAGTCGGTGCTGCGGAGTCACACCTGGCGCACGGCCGACGAACAGTCGCCGGCTACCTGCTGCCGCACCTCCGGCCGGGGCTCGACCTGCTCGACATCGGGTTGCGGTCCGGGCACCATCACCATCGACCTGGCCGCGCGTGGGTGGCGCCGGGGCGGGTCGTGGGCATCGATCGCGCCGACGAGGTCGTCGCGGAGGCCACCGGCCGAGCGGACAGGTGTCGACGTGGCCGTCGAGTTCCGCGTGGGCGACGTCTACGCACTCGACCTCGACGACCAGACCTTCGACGTGGTGCACGCGCACCAGGTGCTGCAACACCTCACCGATCCGGTGGCCGCGCTCGTCGAGTTGCGCCGGGTGCTGCGCACCGGAGGACTGTCTGGCCGTGCGCGACAGCGACTACGCCGCGTTCGCGTGGGCGCCGCTCGACCCGATGCTCGACCGGTGGCTCGAGCTCTACCACCAGGTCACGCGCCGCAACGACGCCGAAGCCGACGCCGGCCGGTTCCTGCTCGGCTGGGTGCAGCAGGCGGGCTATGTCGACATCGTCGCATCGAGCTCGACGTGGACCTTCGCCACGCCCGACGACCGGCGTTGGTGGGGAGGTCTCTGGGCCGACCGCGTCACCCAGTCGGCGTTCGCCGACCAGGCGCTCGACTACGGCTTGGCCGACACCGAGGAGCTGGCCGAGATCGCAGCGGCGTGGCGCCGCTGGGCCGACCAGCCCGACGGCTGGTTCGCCGTGCTGCACGGCGAGATCCTCGCCCGCCGCCCCTGACACCCTCCGCTCCTCCCGAAATCGGTGCGTGAAACAACCACATGGGTTGTTTCACGCACCTATTTCGGGTCGGTCGTGGGGTCGATGGGGGCGGGTTGCGGAGAACGCGGCGAGGCGGCGGAGCGTCTCGGCCATGCCGCTGCGGTTGTGCTCGGCCCGATCGGACACGCCACTCACCGGTTTGCCGAGCACCGTCACCAGCCAGCCGCGCTGGTCGGTCCACGTCTCGCTGGCGAGACAACCGGTGCCGCCCGGCTCGAAGCGGTAGTCCCATCGGCTGACCTTCAACGGCCCGGACTTCACCTCGAAGGCGAAGTGTCGGCCCGGGTCGCACGCCACGACGGTGGACGTCGTGCTCCATTGGCGCTTCCCGTTGCGATTCCGGCCCTTGAACCGGGCGCCGACCGCGGGGCCGTCGGCGCCATCGATCCACTCACAGCCGACCGTCTCGGGAGACCACTCGCCCATCCTGGTCACGTCGGCGACCAGATCCCACACGACCGCCGGCTCAGCGGCGATGTCGAGCTCCACCCGTATCTCGTCGGTCATGCGGGGATCCTACGGGGCGTCGGTGGTCGTGACCGGGGCCGGCCGACAGGGTCAGTCGATGATCGCCTGGTTGACCACGGCGCGCAGCTGCTGGCGGATCGGATAGACGTTCGACGGGATGAACTGCGTCAGGAACAGGGCTGTCAGCTCCTCGGCCGGATCGACCCAGAAATCAGTGGAGGCTGCGCCGCCCCATCCGTACGCGCCCGCGGAGGTGAGTGATCGGGCTGCGGCTGGATCGAGCACGATGGAGAAGCCCAGGCCGAAGCCCTGGCCGCCCATGGCCACCTCGCTGAACGTCGACTGCCCCATCTCGTTGAGGGTGACACCTCCCGGCAGATGGTTGGCGGTCATGAAGCGCAGCGTGCGCGGGCCGATGATGCGTCGGCCGTCGAGCTCTCCGCCGTTCACGAGCATCTGCGCGAACCGCTGGTAGTCGGCCGCGGTGGAGACCAGCCCGCCTGCGCCCGAGAGGTACTCGGGCGGACGGGTGTAGGCAGATCGCGTGCGCGAGTCGACGGCCGTCAGCACGCGATCTTTGCCGCGGACGTAGCTCGTGGTGAGGCGATCGACCTGCGGTTCGGGCACCGAGAATCCGGTGTCGACCATGCCCAGCGGCTCGAAGATGCGCTGCTGGAAGAACTCGTCGAGCGTTTGACCGGAGATCACCTCGACCAGCCGACCGCACACGTCGGTCGACATCCCGTAGGCCCACCGGTCGCCCGGCGAGAACAGCAGCGGCAACCCGGCGAGGATGTCGAGCGCGTCGGCCAGCTTTATCTTCGGGCGGCGCAGGTCGCCGAGGCCGTGCGACCGGTAGAGCGCGTCGACCGGGTGCTGATACTGGAACCCGGCGGTCAGCCCACTCATGTGGGTGAGCACGTCGTGCACCGTCATCTCGCGTTCCGGGATCGACGGTGTCGTAGGACGACTCGTCGCCGCCCGCCCACACCTTGGTGTCGGCGAACGACGGGATGAACCGCGACACGTTGTTGCCGAGCAGGACCTTGCCCTCTTCGTAGAGCATCATCAGCGCGATCGAGGTGATCGGCTTGGTCATCGAGTAGATGCGGAAGATCGAGTCGGCCGCGAGCGGTCGCTGCTCGGCGATGTCGGCCCAGCCGTAGATGTCGTGATGCACCACCTCGCCCCGGCGGGCCACCACGGTCACCACGCCGGGGAGCCGGCCTTCGTCGACATAGCAGTGGGTGACCTCGTCGACGCGGGTCAGCCGGGTCGAACTGAGGCCGACCGTTTCGGGCTCGGACGTGATCATCGTGCTCCCCCTGGCGGCCTGGCGGTCACGCGGCGAGGTCAGCTTCGCGCGACCCGCGGCACCAGCGCGAGCTAGCGTGACTGGGCGACCAGGCGGTCGTCGGCGTCCCAGAGCTCGCCATCGACCTCGAGCAGCCCGTGGGTGACGAACCTGGTGACGAACTGACACCGCAGCCAGCCCGGTGCCGGTCGGGCCCGCACGTGGACGGTGAGCTCGATGGTGGGGGTCCAGGCCACGGGCACGTCGGTGTTGAAGATCGTCGGGGGGAAGGCATCGGCGGCCAGGACGAGTGCGAAGCCGTCCATTGGCTCGTCATCGGGGAGGCGGAACCAGCCCCGCATCTGGGCTCGGCCGGTGCGACGCCCCTCGCGGAACCCGCCGTCATCGGGATGGAGGCGCACGTCGACCTTCGTGGTGAACGCCGGGAGGTCGGTGTCGCTGGCGGCACCTGCTGCGGCGGGGAGCGCGGGAAGGTCGGGTGGTGCCCCGGTCACCAGCTCGGGCCCCGACAGGCGGTCGAGGTCGGTGAACGTGCCCACGACGGTGAGCAGAGGATGGTCGCCGGCGCTCATCGTGGCGGTGGCGGTGGCCAGCCGGGTGCCCCGCCGCACCTGCTCGGTGTGCACCTCGACCGGTCCAGGCCGGCCGGGGGCCAGGTAGTGCGCGGTCAGGGTCAGCGGGTCGGGTCGTTCCACCCGGGCTGCGAGGGCGCGAGCGGCGATGGCGAGCAGGTAGCCGCCGTTGGTGTTGCCCTCGATGTCCCATCCGGGGCGTACCTCGGCGCTCCAGCGGTCGTCACCGGCGGCGCGGACTGCCGACGCGTCGGCGAAGGTCTCCATCGTGTCGAGGAGTATGCCGCGCGACCGGCCGATGCGGATCCGTCCATTCGGCCCATGCGGTGTCGGGCATCGCCGGGCCTACGCTGCCAGCGTGTCCGTGTCGGGGCCGACGCCCCCCTCCGAGGCGTTCAGCCGGCGGCTGGTCGAGTCGCTGCCCGCGGCCGCGTTCGTCATCGACGGGGCCGGCACCATCCTCTTCGCCTCGCCCGAGACCGCCGCTCTCGTCGAACGGGAGCCGGCCGAGTTGATCGGCGAGTCGGTGCTGTCCTACGTCGACGAGGACACCGCGTGGGCCTACGCCGCGGCCGTGGCCATGGCGAGCGACTTCGGCCACGTGGTGCTCGGCCCGCTGCGCATCACGCTCGTCACGGCGAGCGGCGAGCAACGGCCCGCCGACCTCTGGGCCACCAACCGCCTCGACGACCCGGTGCTCGGCGGCATCGTGTGTCTGCTCACGCCGGCCACGGTGGCGATGGGCTTGAGCGAGGCCATGGTGTCGCTCGCCGGTGATGCCGGCTTCGCCACGGTGGCGGGTCGGGTTGTGCGCGCGGTCCAGGGCCACCCCACCACCGCGAGAGCCGCACTGCTCGCGACGGGCGCATCCGGTTTCTCGGTGGTGGCGGCCAGCGACGGCGAGCTTCCTCCCATGACCGGGCCCGGTCCGTGGCACGACGTGGTGGCCTCGGGCATCCGCTATCTCGCCGAGACCGTCGACGACCTCGATCCGGAACTGGCAGCGGCCGCCCGGTCCGCGGGCTGTGCCACCGTGTGGGTCGAGCCCATCGGGGGTGGCGACGAGCCGGTTCGCGGGGTCTTGGTGCTGTGGCGAGCCGACCCGGGCCGGCCCACGCCCAACGAGCTCAACGCGATGCATCAAGCGGCCGCCATCCTCGCCATCGCGTGGGAGCGGCACGAGCTGACGGCGTGAGTCGTTAGCGTTCCCCTCCATGGACGACGAGCGGCCCCCACCTCCGACCAGTGCCGTCCCGTCGCGCGCGGCTCGAGCTGTCCGACCTGCCGCCCGCGGTGGCCGACCGCGTCCGCTTCGATCGCGCCGCACCGCGCCGCTTGCGCAGCGACCGGCTGCCTGCCCCTGTGCAGGACGAGCTGCGCCGGCTGTGGGACGGCATCGCCGCCGACATCTACGACGAGGTCGCCGGTGTGCGCCGCACCAAGGCGTTCGATTCGGCCACCGTCGAGCGGGCGCTGCGCCGTGTCTCCGACCGGCTGCTGCAGGCCGAGCGGGTGGTGGTGTTCGGGGCGGTGCACTACCCGCTCAAGGGCGATCGACCCGGCCGGCACATCGCGGTCGCAGGCGTCGGCGGCGGCTCAGCGGCGGCCGCGGAGGAACTGGCGCTCTACGGCTCGTTCGGCACGGCGACCGCGGTGGCCATCCTCTCGGCGGTGGTCGGAGAGGTCTTCGAGGCCTACGTCGCGGCGTCGGGTCGCACCCGGCAATACCAGCGGGCCGGCCGGTCCCCCGATCCCGATGTGGTGCTCACCGACCTGGCCGAGGCGGCCGGCTACGGCACGTCGGTCGGTCGCCGGGCCACCCCGAAGTTGGCCAACGACGCGGCATCGTGGCTGAGCGAGCAGCTCATCAAGAAGACGGCGGCCCGGTTCACCCGGGCCCTCGTGCCGCTGGTCGGCGTGGCCATCGGGGCGGGCATGTCGGCCTTCAACGTGCGGCGGGTCACGAAGATGTCGCTGCGCCCGCCGGCACCCGAAGAGCTGCTGCGCCTCGCCGACGACATCACCAACGACCCGCATGCCTACGTGGCCGCGCGGGAGCGCTACGTCGAGCTGTCCGCGGGGGAGGAGCTGGTCGCCCTGCCCGAGCAGCCCGCAGGCCTTCCGTGGCCGGGCGACGACTGGCCGACCGGATCCGTACCCGACGGTGTCGACGTGGCCTCGCTCGTCGACGGGATGATCGACGACCCGAGTCGCTTCGGCAGGACCTATGCCGTGGTCGTCGTCCACCAGGGTCGATTGGTCTTCGAGCGCTACCACGGGGCGTTCGAGCACATCGACCGGCCCGCCGATGTCGTCTCGGCGGCCACCCCGCTGTTCTCGTGGTCGATGGCCAAGTCGATGTTGCACGCGGTGGTCGGTGTGCTCGTGGGCGACGGACGGCTCGACCTCGACGAGCGTGCTCCTGTGCCCGAGTGGGACCAGCCGGGTGACCCCAGGCGCGACATCACGCTGCGCCAACTGCTCCAGATGCGCGATGGGCTCGCGTTCGTCGAGGACTACATCGAGGGTCGGGGCAGCGACGTCATCGACATGCTGTTCGGCTCGGGCGCCGCAGATGTCGCCCGCTACGCCATCGACCGGCCCCTCGCCCACTCAGCCGGGCGAGGCGTTCAACTACTCGTCCGGCACCAGCAACATCGTGGCGCGCATCGTCGGCGACGCCATCGGCGCCGAGCGAGGTCCATCGGGCATCGACACCTACCGTGCCTTTCTGTTCGACGTGCTCTTCGATCGCATCGGCATGAGCTCCGCCGAGCCACGCTTCGACGAAGCCGGCACCTGGATCGCCTCGTCGTTCGTGAACGCCACCGCGCGCGACTTCGCCCGTTTCGGGCTGTTCTACCTGCGCGACGGCGTGTGGGACGGCCAGCGGCTCCTGCCCGAGGGTTGGGTCGACGAGGCCAGGCGCCCGCAGTCGGTCGACGGCGACGGAACGCTCTACGGGTCGCACTGGTGGGTCGTCGGCGACGAGTGCGGCAGCTTCCGGGCGTCGGGCTATCAGGGCCAGGCCATCTTGTGCGTGCCCGCACTCGACCTCGTGGTGGTGCGACTCGGCAAGACCCGCATCGTCGACTACCCGCACCTGATCGTGTGGCGGGCCGCGATGGTCGACGCGTTCCGTCGGTGAGGGGCCTCAGCCACTAGCGTCGGCCCGCGTGAACGTCACCGCCCTCGAGGGCATCTGGCTCGTCGTCTACGTCGCACTTCTCCTCGTCCCCATCGCGGCGCTCGTCGACGTGCTGCGCTTTCGTGCCAACGAGTGGGAGCAGGTGGCGAGCTCGAAGCTCACGTGGATCATCGGGCTCATCGTGGGCATCGTGTTCTGCGGGCCGATCGGCACCGTGTTGGGCGTGCTCTACTTCGCGACCGCGGGACGCGAGCTGCGGGCCAACCGAACCGCCGCCTGACCGGTCAGAACTAGACGGGCCGGAACCGGCCAGGCTCGATCACGTCGACCGCCCGGTCGGTCCAGTCGGTGTCGATCATCGACGCCATCGTGTGCGGATCGTCGCTGGTGGCCACCGTGCGCCGGCCGGCGTGCTCGACGATGGCCACCGCTCGTAGCGGCTCGCCGCGTTCGTGCACGACGGTGTAGCCGATCACCGAAGCGGCGCCGACGAGATCATCAGTCAACGGCAACGTGTTGATTCGGGCGCGGACGTCGTCGCTGACGTCGATGTTGCGGAACGGCCTGGTGCGGCGGGGTCGCCGACCACAGCCCGAGGCCCTGCTTGGTGAGCATGCCGCTCACCGACGTCGACAGGCCGATCGCCGACGGATCGGCTCGGAGCAGATCGGTGAGGGCCACCATCGCTTGCAGCACGTAGTTGTTGAGCGGTCCACCGGCGAAGGTCATGCCGCCCGTCACGGTGAGCCCTCGCGGGTCGTCGAGGGCCAGGCCGAGCTCGCGCGCCTGCACCTGCACGGCCGCCGGGAAGCAGCTGTAGAGATCGAGATGGGTCACGTCGTCGATGCCCGCCCCGATGGCGGCCAGGGCCTGCGCCGCGCCCAGCTCGAACCCCGGCGACCGGTGGAGGTCCGCTCGGCGCGACAGCGGCACCATGGCGTTGGACTCGGCCGCGCTGAGCGGGAACACCCAGCGATCGCGAGGAACGCCCGCCCGCTCGGCGGTCTCCGCAGAGCAGAGGACGAGTGCGGCGGACTGGTCGACGTTCCACTGCGAGCAGAGCAGCTTCGTGTAGGGGCTGGCCACCATCCGGTTCGACGGAGTGGGCGTGGTGATCGTGGCGGCGTCGGGCGCGCTGCGGTCCCACGCATCGGGGCGGGTGGCGGCCACTCGGGCGAACGCGGCCCAGAGCTCGCCCAGACGGCGCCGATGGTCGTCGGTCGTCAGGCCATCGGCCGACGCCAGCGCCCGGTCGATGATGGCGTACTGGTGGGCGGGCACCGCCAGGTCGCGCATGATCTCGACCGACGGCAGGATCTCCTCGGCGGGCGCCGCCAGCTCGTCGGGGCGCGTTCCATCTGGCTGTTCGAGCTCGTCGGCTGGCGCGCCGGCGATGGCGGCCCGCAAGGCCCGGTGCTTCGCCTCACCCCCGCACACCACCACCACATCCGCGGCGCCCGACGCGATCGTGTCGGCGGCTCGGGTCAGCAGCGACTGCTGCAGCACGCCGACGTCGGCCAGGACGGTGCGTGCCGTCGCGCCGAGCCGGTCGGCGATGATGCGTCCTGGATCGGCGTAGCCCCAGATGCCCTTGGGCACCGCCACCAGGCCGGCCTGCTGCGCGAGTCCCGGGGCGCCGGTGTCACGGTCGGCAGCCTCGACCGCGGCCCACATCAGCTCGATGGCCTCGACCGCATCAGCCGGGTCGTCGGTTCGCTGCGTGCGGGCGCCCACGCCGACGAGCACCGGCGTGCTGGGGTCCACGGTCACGGCATTCCTTTCTCCGTCGCACCAGGCCTTCGTCGCGACAGGGGTCGTGGGCACCCTAGGCTCCGGCCCATGGTCTCGGAGCTCTTCGATCCCACCGCGTGGCGGCCAGTCGACGGGTTCGACTTCCACGACATCACCTATCACCGGGCCGTCGACCACGGCACGGTGCGCATCGCGTTCGACCGTCCCGACGTGCGCAACGCGTTCCGGCCGGCCACCGTCGACGAGCTCTACCGGGCCCTCGACCACGCCCGCATGACCAGCGACGTCGGTTGCGTGCTGCTGACCGGCAACGGCCCGTCGCCTCGCGACGGCGGATGGTCGTTCTGCTCCGGAGGCGATCAACGCATCCGGGGCAAGGACGGCTACCGCTACGCCGAGGGCGACACCGCCGAGAGCATCGACCCGGGCCGCACGGGCCGCCTGCACATCCTCGAGGTGCAGCGCCTCATCCGCATGATGCCCAAGGTCGTGGTTGCCGTGGTGCCCGGCTGGGCCGCCGGCGGCGGTCACAGCCTGCACGTCGTGTGCGATCTCACGCTCGCCTCGCGTGAGCACGCCCGGTTCAAGCAGACCGACGCCGACGTGGCCAGCTTCGACGGCGGCTTCGGCTCGGCCTACCTCGCCCGTCAGGTCGGGCAGAAGTTCGCCCGCGAGATCTTCTTCCTCGGCCGTGAGTACACCGCCGAGCAGGCGCACCAGATGGGGATGGTCAACGAGGTCGTCGACCACGCCGATCTCGAGTCGACTGCGCTCGAATGGGCCGAGGCCATCAACGGCAAGAGCCCCACCGCGCAGCGCATGCTCAAGTTCGCGTTCAACCTCATCGACGACGGACTGGTGGGCCAGCAGGTGTTCGCCGGCGAGGCCACCCGGCTGGCGTACATGACCGACGAGGCAGCCGAAGGGCGCGACTCGTTCCTCGAGAAGCGCGCGCCCGACTGGTCGGCCTTCCCCTGGCACTACTGATCGGCGTCTGGTGCAGCTGAGAGGCGCCCGCCTCGCCGATGCCGAGACGATCGCTCGCTATCACCATCAGTGCTGGATCGAGGCCTACGCCGGCCTCGTGCCTGCCGACCAGCTCGCCGCGCTCACCGTCGAGCACTTCGTCGCTCGCTGGCGCGAGGTGCTCGACGAGCGACCCGACGACGTGACGGTGGCCGTGGTCGATGACTCGCCGGTCGGCCATGCCGCGCTCGAAGGGGCCACGCTCACCAGCCTCTATGTCGACCCACAACACTGGCGGGGCGGCCTCGGTCGGGTGCTGCTCGCCACTGCCGAGGCCCAGTTGCGCGACCGTGGCGTGGAGACGGGGGAGCTGTGGACCATCGTTGGCAACGAACGCGCGCTCACGCTCTACCGCTCTGAGGGCTGGGCGCCCGACGGCACGATCGAGCTGCACCACTCGAGCGCGGGCATCGAGATTTCCGAGATGCGCCTGCTCAAGTCGCTCTCGGTTGCATCCGGCTGAGCAGGCGTTCGGCGGCAGGGTTGTCGAGGGCATCCGCCCGACGGGCGGCGACGAGCGTGCGCGTGGTGAGCGGTGCCCGGCGGGCCCGGCGCAAGGGCGTCGGCTCCCGCTCGGCCTGCGTGATGGGCAGCACCGTCCAGCCGATGCCGAGGCGCACCATCTCGCGCAGCACCTCTGGCTGGTGTGATTCGGCCACGATCTCCACCGGTGCGCCTTCGGTGCGTAGGGCGTCGACGATCAGTCGGCGAGTGTGCGAACCGCTCGGGAAGCACACCCACGGCCCCCACGACTCGGGCGAGCCGGCTCGTCGGTCGGGAGGCGCGTAGATGCCGAGCGGCTCGTCGATCAGCTCGACGATCGTCAGGTCGGCTGGGGTCGGACGGGGAGCGACGCACACCACCAGGTCGAGCGCGTCGTCGCGCAGCTGGTGGAGCAACGCTTCGGATGGCGCGACCACGAGGTGCAGGTCGACGTCGGGCTCGTCGGCGCGAAAGGCCCGCAGCACGTCGGGGTAGCGATCGACCGCGGCGGCATCGATCAGTCCCACGCGCAGGCGCCCGGCGCGACCCGCACGCGCGTCGGCTGCCCACGTGGCGAGGTCGCGGGTCTGCGCGAGCACACGGCGAGCGTGGGCGACCACCGGGCCGGCGGCGTCGGTGGGCACCCGGCGGCGACCCTCGCGGCGGAACAGCGGGAGCCCGACCCGCCGCTCCAACTCGGCCAGGCCCTGCGACAGGGCCGACGGCGAGACCCCGAGCGACTCGGCCGCGCTGGCCCAGGTGGGCAGCCGCACGGCGGCGTCGAGGTATTCGAGTTGTTGCACCGTGAGGTTGGGCAGGCCTGCTGACGCCGGGGTGGCCGGTGGTGGGGTGTCGACCGATGGTGAAGTGATCCTTCACAATACCCCGTAATCGTGTGTCATCACTTAGCATGCGACCCATGCCTACGCCTCGCGCCATCGCCCCTGCCACCGGCCGACTCGGGGTGCTCACCCCGGGCCTCGGTGCGGTCGCCTCCACGTTCATCGCCGGCGTGATCGCCGCCCGGCAAGGGCTCACCGTGCCGGTGGGCTCGCTCACCCAGCTCTCCCACATCCGATTGGGCGAGCGCAGCGAGGGTCGCAACCCTCTGATCAACGAGTTCGTGCCTCTGGCGTCGCTCGATGACCTGGTGTTCGGCGGGTGGGACCCCATCTCGGCCAATGCGCTCGAGGCGGCCCGCACGTGCGGCGTGCTCGAGGAGCGCGATCTCGCGCCCGTTTCGGCCGAGCTCGAAGGCGTGGTCGCCATGGACGCCGTGTTCGACCAGCGTTGGGTCAAGAAGCTCGACGGCCACCGCGTGAAGCCGAAGGCGTCGCGTTGGGACCTGGCCCAAGCGCTCATCGCCGACATCGAACGCTTCCGTGTCGACAACGACTGCGACCGGCTGGTGATGGTGTGGTGCGGATCGACCGAGGCCTATCAGGAGCCCTCGGCCGTGCACGACTCGCTCGAAGCGTTCGAACAGGGCCTGCACGACGACGACGAGAACATCGCACCGAGCCAGCTCTACGCCTATGCGGCGCTGGCGTCGGGCATCCCCTATGCGAACGGCGCACCGAACCTCTCGCTCGACCTGCCGTGCATGATCGAGCTGGCCGCGAGGAACCAGGTGCCGATCTGCGGCAAGGACTTCAAGACTGGCCAGACCCTCATGAAGACGCTCATCGCTCCGGGCCTGAAGGCGCGCATGCTCGGCCTGCGCGGCTGGTACTCCACCAACATCCTCGGCAACCGTGACGGCGAGGTGCTCGACGATCCCGAGAACTTCAAGACCAAGGAGATGTCGAAGCTGGGCGTGCTCGACACCATCCTCCAGCCCGAGGTCTATCCCGAGCTCTACGGCAACATCGACCACGTCGTGCGCATCAACTACTACCCGCCCCGCGGCGACAACAAAGAGGGTTGGGACAACATCGACATCTACGGGTGGATGGGCTACCCGATGCAGATCAAGATCGACTTCCTCTGTCGTGACTCGATCCTCGCCGCGCCCCTCGTGCTCGACCTGGCTTTGTTCCTCGACCTGGCCTCGCGGGCCGGCCAGTCGGGCGTGCAGGAGTGGCTCTCCTACTACTTCAAGTCGCCCCAGGAGCCCGGTGCCCTGCCCGCCGAGCACGACCTGTTCATTCAGCACACCAAGCTGAAGAACACCCTTCGCGAGTGGATGGGCGAAGACCCCGTCACCCACGCCGAAGACGACTAGCAGCCAAATTGGTGCGTGAAACAACCGCATGGGTGGTTTCACGCACCAATTTCGGACGGAGGGGAGCGCTGGTCGTAGGCTCGGCGGCGTGAGCGACACCACCACTGCACCGTCCACCGCAGAACTCTCCGCTGTCATCGACGAGCGCCTCGACCAGCTGCTCAGCGAGCACGATCCGAAGGGCACCGACCCGGTCGAGTTCCGCGGGCACCAGTTCGACCTGGGCCTGGCGTGGGTGCACTTCCCCGAGGGATGGGGAGGGCTCGGTGCGCCGCCGACGCTCCAGAAAGAGGTGGAGCGACGAGTGCGGCAGGCGGGCGCGCCGCCCGTGGACGCCCGGTTGTTCTTCGGGCTCACCATGGCCGGGCCCACCGTGGTGACCCACGGCGACGACGCGTTGCGCGGCCGCTTGCTGCGACGCATGTTCACCGGCGAGGACTCCTGGTGTCAGCTGTTCAGCGAGCCCGGTGCCGGGTCCGACCTGGCCGGCTTGTCGGCGCGAGCCGTGCGTGACGGCGACGAGTGGGTCATCACCGGGCAGAAGGTCTGGAACACGCTCGCCCACATCGCCGATCGCGGCATGCTCGTGGCCCGCACCGATCCCGAGGCGCCCAAGCACAAGGGCCTGACCTACTTCGCGCTCGACATGCACGCACCGGGTGTCGAGGTGCGCCCGCTGGTGCAGATCACCGGCGAGGCCGAGTTCAACGAGGTCTACCTCACCGAGGTGCGGGTGCCCGACGCCGATCGCATCGGCGACGTGGGCGAGGGCTGGCGGGTCGCCATGACCACGCTCATGAACGAGCGCACCACCATCGGCGGAGGCTCTGGTCCGCCCGCCAAGGGCTCGGGTGCCATCGCCGAGGCGGTGCGCATCTGGAAGGAAGAGGCCCACGACCGCTCCGCGGTGGCCAAGGACCGGCTCATGCAGCTGTGGATCGAGTCGGAGGTGCTGCGCCTCACCAACATCCGCGCCGGCCAGAACCGCAAGATCGGCAACCCCGGGCCCGAGGGCTCGATCGCCAAGTTGATGTTCGCCGAGATCAACAAGGACATCTACGAGCTGTGCATCGACCTGCTCGGCGCCGACGCGCTCATCGACTACGACTACGAGCATCGGCGCACCGAGAACCTCGGTCTGGTCGGGCCGCCCGGATCGTCGCGCAAGATGTTCCTGCGCTCGCGTGCCAACTCGATCGAGGGCGGCACGTCCGAGATCCAGCGCAACATCATGGGCGAGCGGGTGCTCGGCCTGCCCGGCGAACCACGCGTCGACAAAGAGCAGCCCTGGTCCCAGGTACCCCGAAGCTGAGCTGATGCGTCGCACCCTGTTGGTGACGGTCGTGCTGGTGGCGCTGGCGTTGGGGACGGCCGGTTGTGGTGACGACGAAGATGACGCTCCAGCCACCACCACGGTGGCGCCCTCGTCGAGCTCGTCGACCACATCCGACGACTCCACCTCTGGCACCGCCACATCCCCGTCGTCGTCTCCCTCGGCGGGCGCCGCACCGTGCACCAGCGAGGCCATGCTTCCGGTGGTGCAGGAAGCGCTCGACAGTCCCGACATCGCCGTCGCCTCGGTCGACGTCACCGACTGCCAGAACGGCTATGCGAGAGCCATCGCCGTACCGACCGGGGCGAACCAACAGTCCGAGCAGGTGTTCCTGCGTGACGACGGTGGGGCGTGGGTCGTGCTCGACTACGGCACGGGCATCGACTGCGCCGACCCGGCGAGCCTCAACGAGGCCGATCAGGCGGCCTGCGAAGCCCTCGGCCTGGCTCCGTAGCCCGAGGTAGCACCTCCTACACTCGGCCGATGGCCATCACCTCTCCGCCTGGCCCTCTCCTCCGGGGTCGACGCGCTCGACCGTGCCCGCCAACTCACCCCGCTGATCGAAGCCGAGGCCGACGAAGCGGAACGAACGGGCACCCTCACCCAGCCGGTGGTCGACGCGGTGACCGATGCCGGCCTGTTCTGGCTGCTGGTGCCTCGCCAGCTCGGCGGGCTCGAGGCCGACACCGCCACGGCCCTGGCGGTGTTCGAGGAGATGTCGCGCGCCGACGGCTCGACCGGCTGGGCGGTGATGGCCAACGCCACGTCGTCGTGCTTCGCGTCGATCTACACGGGCGACGACGCAGCCGCAGCCATGTTCCCGGCCGACTCCCCGGGCGTGCACGCGGGGATGTTCGCACCGATGGGACGGGGCGAGGCCGACGGCACCGGCTACTCGGTGACCGGCCGCTACCAGTTCGGCAGCGGATGTGGCCATGCCAGCTGGTTCAGCGCGGGCTTCCAGGAGATGGCCGGGGGTGACGCGGCCGTCACCGAGATCGGGTTGCCTGCGATGCGGGTGGCGTTCGTGCCGAGGGCCGAGGTCGAGGTCACCGGCAACTGGGACGTGATGGGCCTGGCCGGCACCGGCAGCTTCGACTATCGCCTCGACGACCGCCACGTCGACGAGGCGTTCACCTTCCTGCTGCTCGAGGCCACGCCTCAGCGCGGTGGGCCGGGCTACGGCATCGGGCTGTTCGGTCTCACGGCAATCGGACACGCCGGCTTCGCGTTGGGTGTGGGCCGGCGAGCGCTCGACGAGGTGCTGCGCATCGCCCGCGAGGGCAAGGAGCGCCTCGGCGCCAACCCCATCGCCGACCAGCAGCTCTTCCAACACGACTTCGCCCTGCACGACGCGGCCATGCGCTCGGCCCGATCGTTCACCTACGAGGCCTTCGCCGAGGGCGAGGCGACGGCCATCTCCGACGGTGTCCCCACCAACGAGCAGGCGCAGCGCATGCGCCAGGCCACCACCTACGCCACTCGCATCGCGGCCGATGCCGCCCGCTTCGCGTACACGTGGGCGGGCTCGGCCGGGCTGCGCAACCCGAGCGTGGTCGGCCGGTGCTTCCGCGACATCCACGCAGGCACCCAGCACCTCTACGTCGACAACAACACCCTCACCGGATACACGCAGTCACTCCTGATGTAGGCGTTCCTGCGTCAGCCCGGCGAAGACGAGTCGGTGGCCACCCGATAGAGGTGCTCGCCGTCGCTGTCGTCGTGACCCACGTGGTGCAGCTCGAGGCTCACGAGTCCGTGACCGGTCGCCCAGATCGCGTGCGCGAGAGACGCGCGTCGCCCTTCGTGGGGTCGAACACGCCCGCGTCGAGGCAACGCTGCACGCCTTGTTCGAGCATCGCCAGCGTCCCGAGGGCGATCTCCTGGCACGCTGGGGACGGTACGAACCCCGCGACGGGTCGCTCGAACATGACGAGGTAGTGGGTGGGGTTCGCCAGCGCGAACATCCGGTAGGCGCGACAGGAGGCCCGCAGGTCGGCGAGCGGGTCGTCGGTCGACGGGACGCCGGCCATGGCCTGCTGCAGCCGGGTGAAGCCCTCGGTGAACAGGGCCTCGACCACGCCCTCCTTGCCCCCGAAGTGGGTGTAGACGCCCATGGTCGAGCAACCGGCCCGGTCGGCGATGCGGCGCACGGTGAGCGCCTCGGGACCCTCGGCCGCGAGGAGGTCGCCGGCGGCGTCGAGCAAGGTGTCCCGCAGGTCGGTGGTGGCCACGGCGGTCACGGTAGTTCGTCCTCCTCGTGTGCCCGATGGCACGTGGTCAGGCGGGAGCGGCTGTGATAACAACGTTATAACGCTGTTGTCCCGAACGCCACCGTCCCCGCCGGAGGCCGACCCATGAGCACTGCTGCGAGCATCGCCCCACCCGCCGATCGGGCGGCCGACCGACGTCGATGGCTCATCCTCGGGGTGCTGTGCCTGTCGGTCTTCATCATCGTGGTCGACAACACCATCGTGAACGTGGCCCTGCCCACGTTGGCCCGCGAGCTCGACGCCACGACCAGCCAGCTCCAGTGGATCGTCGACGCGTACACCCTGGTGTTCGCCGGCCTGCTGCTGGCGGGCGGCAGCCTGGGCGACCGATTCGGCCGCAAGGGCTTCCTGCAGGCCGGCCTGCTCGCGTTCGGGGCGTTCTCGGCGCTGGCGTCGATGGCCACGAGTGCCGAGCAACTCATCGCCGCACGAGCGGCCATGGGCATCGGCGCGGCGCTGATCTTCCCGGCCACCCTCGCGATCCTGGTGAACGTCTTCACGGTGCCGAGCGAGCGGGCCAAGGCCATCGGCATCTGGGCTGCGGTGAGCGGCTTGTCCGTCGCCCTCGGTCCGGTCACCGGCGGTTGGCTGCTCGAGCACTACTCGTGGGGCTCGGTGTTCCTCGTGAACGTGCCGGTCGTGCTGGTGGCGATCGTCGCGGTGGCGCTCGTCGTGCCCACCTCACGAGACCCGCACACCAGCCGGTTCGACCCGGTCGGCCTGCTGCTGTCGATCGCAGGAGTCACGCTGTTGGTGTGGGCCGTCATCGAGGCGCCCATCAACGGGTGGACGTCGGCCGAGAGCCTGAGCGCATTCGCGGCTGCCGGCGCACTGCTCACAGGGTTCGTTCTCTGGGAGCTGCGCTCGTCGCATCCGATGCTCGACGTGCGCGTCTTCCGCAACCTGCGCTTCACCGCCGGCAGCGTGGCGGTGACGTTCGCGTTCTTCGCCCTGTTCGGGTTCATCTTCATGGTCACGCAGTACTTCCAGTTCGTGCGCGGCTACGGCACCCTGTCGGCCGGTCTGCACACCGTGCCGTTCGCGGTGTTCACCGGCGTGGCCGCCCCGCTGTCAGCCCGGCTGGCGCTGCGCTTCGGCACCAAGGTGATCGTGGCGCTCGGCCTGTTGTCGATGTCGATCGGTTTCGTGGTGGCCGCGATCACCGAGGCCGAGTCGCCCTATGCGCTGGTGGTGCTGGCGATGTTCTTCATGGGCGGCGGGCTGGGCCTGGTGAACGCGCCTGCCACCGAGGCGATCATGGGCGCGCTGCCCCCGACCGGGCAGGCGTCGGCTCAGCGGTCAACGACACCACGAGAGAGCTCGGCGGCACGCTCGGCGTGGCCATCGTCGGCAGCCTGTTCGCCTCGGTCTACAGCAGTCAGCTCGCCTCGTCGCTCGCCGGAGCGCCCATCCCGGCCGACGCGGCCGCGGTCGCCAGGGAATCGGTGGGCGCGGCCTACGCCGTCGCCGAGCAGGCGCCCGCGCCGTTCGGTGACGCGCTGCGCGACGCGGCGTCGTCGGCGTTCATGGACGGGTTCAGTGCCGGCTCACTCGTGGCCGCCGGCGTCGTGCTCAGCGGCGCCATGCTGGCGTGGCTGTTCCTGCCGGCCCGCGCGGCTGAGCTGGACGACGAGCGCGAAGACGCCGCCGCGGTCGGGCCGGCGGAGCTCAGCTTCGAGCCGGCTGCGGTGTGAAGCGCACGTCCATGCGGTTGACCCCGTTGATGAAGTCGGAGCGCATACGGATGGGCTCGCCCACCACCTCGAGATCGGGCAGTCGGGTGACGAGCTCGCGCACCATGGCCTTGATCTCGCTGCGGGCCAGGCCGGCGCCCAGGCAGTAGTGCTCGCCCCCGCCGCCGAACGTGAGGTGGTCGTTGGGCTCGCGTGTGATGTCGAACGTGTACGGGTCGGCGAAGACGTCCTCGTCGTAGTTGGCCGACATGTAGTAGACGACGACCTTGTCGCCCTCGCGGATCTCCTGGTCGTGCAGGACCGTGTCGCAGGTGGCGGTGCGGCGGAAGTTGTGGATCGACGTGCCCCACCGGAGGAACTCCTCGACAGCGCCGTCCCACTGCTCGGGCTCGGCGACCAGCTGGGCCTGGGCGTCGGGATGCTCGATCAGGGCTCGCACGGCGTGGGTGATCAGGTTGCGCGTGGTCTCGTTGCCGGCCACCGCTAACACGACGAAGAACATGTTGAGCTCGTCGGGGGTCAGCCGCTCACCGTCGACCTCGGCGTGCACCAGCACCGAGAGGATGTCGTCGCGGGGATCGGTGCGCCGCTGCTCGGCCAGGTGGGCGCAATACGCGTAGATCTCGGCCGCCGCCTGCTCGCCGGCCTCGGGGGTGTTGCGCCAGTAGGGGTCGTCGAACCCGACCATCGTGTTGGTCCACTCGACGATCTGCTTCCGATCTCCGGGGGGCACGCCGATCATGTCGCAGATCATCTGGGCGGGCATCTCGGCGGACACCTCGGCCACCAGGTCGATCTCGCCCTTCTCGCAAACGCCGTCGACGATATCGGTGGCCCGGCGTCGGATCTGCTCCTCGAGCAGGCGGATCGTGCGCGGGGTGAAGCCGCGGCTCACCAGCCGCCGATAGCGGTTGTGGCGGGGCGGGTCCATGTTGAGCAGCGTCATGCGCATGACGGCCAAGCCCTCGGGCGTGGGGTCGGCGATGAAGGTGCCCATGGCCTCGTTCGAGTAGGTCTCGGTGTCTCGGCTCACCGCCCGCACGTCGGCGTGCTTGGTGACGGCCCAGAACCCAGGCGCCTTCTCGCTGTCGAGGTCGTGCCAGAAGACCGGCGCCTCCCGCCGCAGCAGGGCGAACGCCTCGTGGGGCACGTCGGTGGCCCAGGTGTCCTCCATCAGGTCGACGTCGGTCAGCTCCACTCATCCTCCTCGGCGAAACGAGAACACGTTTCAGTTCGGGGCCACATCATGGCCGGTGGTTGGGGGCCGCCGCCACCGCCACGATGCGGAGATGCGTGGGCCGACGTGGCGCACCTTGGGCACGCCGTGCTCCCAGTGGGTCTGGCAGCGTCCGCCCATCACGAGCAGATCACCTGCTCCGGGCGAGAGATCGCGCGACCGCCCACCTCCACGTGGTCGCAGCAGAAACGGCCGCCGGGCGCCGAGGGTGAGGATGGCCACCAAGGTGTCGTCGTCGAGGTCGCGCAGCTCACGATCGCGATGTGGCGCGACGCTGTCGCGGCCGTCTCGGTAGTAGTTGAGCCCGACACCACCGAACTCGACGCCGTAGTGCCGGCCCAGGTAGGTGCGCACCTCGTCGAGGAGCGGATGAGGCGTCGGCTCCCCGCGCCGGTACCAACACGACAGACGGGGATCGTCGACGACCTGGTCGAACATGCGTCGGCGGCCTTGCGTCCAGGCCACCTCGTCGACGAGCTCGTCGAACGCGGTGTCGGAGCCGAGCACGAATCGACGGGTCACGTCGATCCACGACGTGTCGTCGAGCACGGTTCTCGACGTGGGCGCTGCGTGGTCGAGGTGCGGCGCGCCGACGGCGAAGAGATCTCGCTGGTGGGGTGTCGCCACCGCGCGAACCCTATCGAACAGACGTTCGTGATCGCAACGGGTGGTTGCCGGGCGTTCACCGCCGCGTCACGATGCCTGCCGTGAGCAACACCAGCGAGCCCATGGCCACCCGTTCGAGTCGCGACCCCGAGGAGCTGCGCGCCCAACTCGAAGCTTGGTTGGGGCGCACGCTCGGCGACGATGCCGACGTCGAGGTGCTGAGCGTCGAGATCCCGACGTCGAACGGGATGTCGAGCGAGACCCTGCTCTTCGACGCCGTGTGGACCGAGGAGGGCAGCCGCATCACCCGCCAACTGGTCGCGCGAGTGGCGCCCGACCCGGGTGACGTGCCGGTGTTCCCCGACTACGACCTGGCCGCGCAGTTCCAGGTGATCGAGCTGGTGGCCGCCAACAGCGACGTGCCGGTGCCGCGCGCCTTGTGGCTCGAGACGGGCCCCGACCATCTGGGTGCGGAGTTCTTCGTGATGGAGCGGGTGCACGGGCGCGTGCCCCCCGACGTCATGCCCTACAACATGGGCAGCTGGCTGCTCGACGCCAGCCTCGACGAGCAGCGGGCGCTGCAGGACGCGAGCGTGGCCGTGCTCGCCGCCATCCACGCCATCGACCCCGCCTCGGTCGACACCGCGTTCCTCGAGATCGACGCCCCGGGAGACACGCCGCTGCGCCGCCATGTGGCGCACTGGCGCGCCTACTACGACTGGGTGCGCGGCGAGCAGCGCCATCCGCTCATCGAAGACGCCTTCGCGTGGCTCGAGGACAACTGGCCGGCCGACGAGGGCGACACCGTCATCAGCTGGGGCGACGCCCGTATCGGCAACATGATGTACGACGGGTTCACGCCCGCCGCCGTGCTCGACTGGGAGATGGCCTCGCTGGCGCCACGCGGCGTCGACCTCGGCTGGATGGTGTTCCTGCACAGCTTCTTCGAGTTCGTCGCGCAGCAGATGGAGCTCGACGGCATGCCGCACTTCCTGCGATCTGACGAGGTGGTGGCCACCTACGAGCAGTGCAGCGGCGTGACGGTGCCGGACATGGCGTGGTACGAGGTCTACGCCGCGCTGCGCCACGGCATCGTGATGGCGCGCGTGCATGCCCGTCAGGTGCACTTCGGTGAGGCCGAGTGGCCCGACGACCCCGACGACGCCATCCTGCACCGGCCGGTGATCGAGCAGATGCTCGACGGCAGCTACTGGGCTTGAGCGCGACGATCCGGCCACCGCATCGCGACGAGTTGCCGGCGCTGCGCGACATCGAGCTGGCCGCCGGCCGGCTGTTCGCCGACGTGGGTCTCTACGCCGTCGCCGACGACGAGCCCTACTCGCTCGACGAGCTCACCGCCTATCTCGACGCCGATCGCATCTGGGTGGCCACCGTCGACGATCGACCCGCCGGGTACGCCACGGTCTCGGTGGTCGACGGCGAAGCGCATCTCGACCAGGTCAGCGTCGATCCGACCCACGGACGCCGGGGGATCGGACGAACGCTCGTGGCCCAGTGCTGCGCGTGGGCGGCGGCCGAGGGTCATCGGGCGATCACGCTCACGACCTACCGCGACCTTGAATGGAACGGACCGTTCTACGAACGGTGCGGCTTCGTGGTCGTGCCCGACGACCACGGCCCCGAGCTGGCCGCGATTCGCGCCGCGGAGCGGGCCGCCGGCCTCGATGTGCGCCCTCGGGTGGCCATGCGGCGTGCGGTGCCATGATGTCGGCCATGTCCGAGTCCCGCCGCCATCCCTTCCTCGTGGCCCTCGTCGCCGCGCTGGCCATCCTCGGTGTCGCCTGTAGCAGCGACAGCGACAGCGACGACGCGACCTCAACGTCATCGACCGTCGCGGAGACCGCGGCCGAGTCGTCCACCACCGCAGCGCCCGAGGTGCTCCGCATCCTCGTCACCAACGACGACGGTGTCGACGCCGCGGGCATCGACGCACTGGTCGAAGCGCTCAGCCGCGCTGCCCGACACCGAGGTCACCGTGGTGGCGCCGCTCGAGAACCAGAGCGGCAGCGGCGGGAACACCACGGCGGGCGAATTGGTGGTCACCGACACCACGACGGCCAGCGGCTATCCCGCCAAGGCCGTCGCCGGCTATCCCGCCGACTCCGTGATCTGGGCCGTCGACGAGGGTGGCATCGACTTCACCCCCGACCTGGTGGTCTCCGGCATCAACTCGGGCCAGAACCTCGGCCCGGCCATCGACATCTCGGGCACGGTGGGCGCCGCCCGAGCCGCGGCCACCCGCGGCATCCCTGCGTTGGCCGCCAGCCAGGGCATCGCGGAGCAGCCCGACTTCCCCGCGGCGGTCGACGAGGTGCTGGCCTGGGTCGAGGCCAACCGGGCCGAGTTGCTGGCCCGAGCTGATGGTGCGCCGGCCGAGGTCGACAACCTCAACGTGCCGACCTGCACCACCGGTGAGGTGCGAGAGCTCGTCGTGGTGCCCGCGGCACCAGAGGCCGGCACTCGCGACGTCACCGTCGTCGACTGCACGTCGACGCTCACTGGTCCGGCCGACGACATCGACGCGTTCATCAACGGGTTCGCCGTGCTCTCCGAGTCGATCCCGCTCGGCTGAGTCCGTGGCGGTCGAGCCCGGCGAGAACGAGCACTTCGGGCGGGCCTACTACGACCGCTGGTATCGGCGTGAGGGGTTCGGCTCGGGGGTGCGCCTCGATCGCAAGGCTCGCTACGCGCTGGGTGCAGCCGAGTACCTGCTCGACCGGCCGGTGCGATCGGTGCTCGACGTGGGCTGCGGAGAGGGGGCGTGGGCCGCAGCGGTGCAGAACGGCGCGTCCCCGAGCGCGCTATGTCGGTGTCGACCCGAGCCACTACGCCATCGAGCGGTTCGGTCGCACCCGCAACCTGCAACTCGGCGGCCTGGGCGACCTCGACGATCTCGACCTGCGCGGTCCGTTCGACCTCATCGTGTGCATCGACGTGCTGGCCTATGCCGACGACGACGAGGTGCGGGCCGGGCTGGCGGCCATCGGTCGATTGCTGCGCGGGGTCGCGCTGCTCGAGGTGTTCACCAGCTCCGACGAGTTCGTCGGCGACATCGAGCACTATCGCCGCCGTCGTCCCGCGACCTATCGACGGTGGTTCGCCGAGGCCGGCCTCGAACGGGTGGGCCCCAATCTCTTCGCCGGCGCCGACGTGTTGCCGACCCTCAGCGTGTTCGAGCGGGGCTGACCGCTCAGAGCTCCGCAGCCTCGTTCGCCTCGACCACCTGGCCCACCGAGATCGTTCGGTCCGGGGCCCGACGAACGGCGATGGTCATGGGGATCACCGACAACAGCGCCAGCGTGGCCGGCACCGCGTAGGCCCACCCGAAGCCCGGTCCGTCGGCGACCGCGCCCACCAGGTAGCCGCCGAGCCCCTGGCCGATGTCCATGAAGGCGACGAGCGATCCCATGGCGGCGCCCCGCTGGGCATCGGGCACGGTGGCGGCCATCCAGCGCGATCATCGCCGGGAACACGAGCGCCCAGCCGGCGCCCACGAAGGCCACCCCGATGACAGCCGCCACGGGCTCGGGGATGAGCGACAGCACGAGCAGGCCACACGCCAACGATGCGATGCCCGGGTAGAGAACACGCAACGGGCCGATGGCATCGGCCAGCCGACCCGAGCCGAGCCGCACGAGCAGCACCGACACGGCGAAGGTCGCGTAGAGCGCCCCCGACGAGGTGAGCCCGATCGAGCGGGCGAACAGCGCCGAGTGCGCGGTGATCGACGTGTAGCCGACGCCGAGAGCCAACAGCACCAGGCCGGGCAGCACGGCGCCGCGGTAGATGAGCGGCATCTTCCCGGGCGCAGGTGCATCGGCCGCGGGTTCCGGTCGCGACTCGGGCATCGTCGCCGTGAACAGCCCACCCGCCGCGAGCAGCGCGGCCAGCGCGGGCCACGCCCACGCGGTGCCCCGATCGAGCAGCACCTCGCCGAACGCCGGACCGAGGGCGAAGCCCAGATAGATGGCGATCGAGAGGCGGGCGACGGCCGATGCCCGCCGGTCGGGAGGAGCCAGATCGGTCGACGTGGTGACGGCGGCGACGTAGAACGCCGAACCGGCCAGGCCTTGCAGGAAGCGCACCACCAGCACGACGGGCACCCACGTGGCGCCGAGCAGGCACAGCATGAGCACCGCCAGCACGAACGGGGGCGCAACCAGGAACGGACGGCGACCGATGCGGTCGACCAGGCGGCCGACCACCGGCCGGGCCAGCACGGCAGCCACGAAGAAGATCGACACCGAGAACCCGGCGAGCGCCTTCGAGCCGTCGAGCTCCTCCGACACGTAGCGGGGCGCGGCCGAGAACATCGCGCCGAGGGCGAAGTAGACGAGCACCGCGCCGATGTCGAGGCGCCACTGCTTGCCCATGGTCAGGCGGCCGAGCGAGGCCGCCATCAGTCGATGCGCCCGAGCAACAGCTGCCCGGGTCGGCACGCCTCGGTCAGCTCGTCCTGCTCTGCGCCGGAGAGCTGATCGAATCGCCGCGGCGGCACGCCGCGTACCAAGCCGGCGGCCCGGTCGACGAAGGCGGAGTCGGCCGGCAGTGCGAAGAAGTCGGCGATGGTGTTCATGGTGGTGACCGGATCGGTCACCAGGTCCTCGAAGCGCACCTGCAGGAACTGATCGGCGTCGAGTTGGGGAAGCGCCGCGAAGCCCCGCAACACCTGATCGCTCCAGTAGCGGCCCACCGCCCAGCAGGGCGGCGGGGTCTCGATCACCTCGGTGATGACTGCGTCCTCGTCGTCGCCGGCGGGGAACAGGTCCATGAAGATCGACACGCCGAGTCGGAAGAACGGGTGGTCGCGGATCGACAGCGCCGCCTCGCGCCCGTCGCGGTGGATGTGGACGAACCGGGCCTCGGGGTAGAGGGCCGCCAGTTCGCCGAGGTAGTCGATCGACGATCCCGATCGCTCGATCCAGAGGTGCCGTCCGCACCGAGCCGCGAGCCAGTCGAACAGGTGGCGGTAGTGGTCGGCCAGGGTGGCTGGCGCGCGCCGGCGGGCCTCGGCGATGAGGTCGTCGAAGAGCGGATGGGGGTCGTCGGTGAGGCGGCTCACCATGGTGACGAGCAGCCACGGCACCGGATCGCCGGGGGCGAAGCGGGCGAGCGGCGACCCGAACGGATAGCGGATCTCGTCGGTGCGATGCCCACGGGCCAGCACGGCCGTGGTGACGGGTTGCTCCGCGCCGATCAGGTCGGCCAGCTCGTCACCGCTCACCAGCCCGGGAGCGAAGCGCCGTCCCCAGTCGAGCCCCGTGAAGAACTCGTGGATGCTCACCACGTCGGGATGCTCGGCGAGCATGGTCGACAGCAACGTCGAGCCGCACCGGCCCGTGCCGACGACGAAGCGCTCCATGCTCAGCGCCGGTAGCGCCGGGCGACCGACCGGCGTCGTCGGGCGATGACCGCGTCGCGCTCGCTCGCCGTGATCGTCGGCGTGTCGGTGGGCAGCGCAGCGGCGAGCTCTGACCGCGGCACCACTCGATAGGAGAGCGCGGGGATCGTCTCGGGCTGGAGGTAACGGAGCGCCAAGGTGCCTTCCCGATGGCCGCCAGGGTCGAGCCAGTTGGCGACGCCCGGATCGTCGTGGCAGATGACGGCGACGAACCGGCCGTCGGGGGTGAGGACGGCCTGCGACGAGTTGAGCGACGACTGGCGGTCGGCGAACTCGATGCTCTGCCAGAAGCGATCGCACAGCGAGACACCCCACATGCGGGCGTTCGGTGGGTCGAGCTCGAGGATGACGGCCTCGTCGGGCCCGCACCGCCACGAGCCCATGCCGTAGGCCTGGCCCTTCAGGCCCGAGGCCTCGTCGGGCGGTCGGAACGGCACCAGGTCGCCGGGTTCGGACGCCATGATCCCCCGGCTGATCGAGTCCCAGCAGCGGGCACCGACGTCGAGCCACTGACAGAGCAGGTCGACGTGGGCAGCGATGCGGTCGGTCGACAGCGGCTCGGGCGGGTAGTGCGCGCCGACACGCTCGATGGTGAGATCGGCTGGCCGCTCGACGTCCCAGTCGGCGAAGTACTGGCGCACGAGCAGGAAGCTGGCCGTGTCGTCGAGGCGCATCCAGTTGCCGCGGTGCGTCGATCGCGGGCTCGCATCGTCGGCCGACAGGAAGATCTCGAAGTCGCCGTCGGGCCCGCTCGCCAGATCGTCGCCCGACAACGCCGACACGGCCCGCCAACCCGAGAAGTCACCGTCGGACATGTGGCCGGTGTTCACCTGGAACTCGAGGTGGCGGGCGCTGCCCCGGTTGCCGGCGATGCGATAGGTCGCGTCGCCGCGCACGCGTGTGTAGGAGTAGTTGCAGTCGGGGTTGTCGAGTCCCCAGCTCATGCGGTTCTCGATGTAGGAGCCCAGCTCGGGCGAATCGGCGTCGTCGAACTCGACGCACGCGGCGATGCCTGCGGCGAGGAAGCGCAGCAGATAGCGCAGCCCCTCGGCCCGCACCACCGGATCGTCGGGGACGCCGTCGCCCCACACGATGTCCTTGAGATTGGTCAGCCGGTCGACCAGCACGTCCCAGATCTCGCCGTCGAGCACCCGTCGGTCGGTCATCGGTCCTCGAAGTTCGGTGGGCGACGCTCGGCGAACGCAAGGCCGCCTTCGACGGTGTCGTGCATGCGCACCAGCTCGATGGCCTGACGATGGCCGAGCGCCAACGCCTCGGCAGGGTCGAGCCACGCCGACTGGCGCACCAGTTGCTTGAACGAGCGGATGGCGGCGGGGGCCAGGGCGGCGATGCGCTCGGCCCAACGCACGGCTTCGGCCAGCGCGGTGCCGGTGGGCACGACCCGGTTGACCCAGCCCATCTCGTGCAGGCGCGAGGCCGGCAGGCGCTCGTCGGCCAGCAAGGCCAGCTCGAGCGCGTGGGCGGGCAGGATCTGGCGGGCCAGCGCGCCGAGCCACTGGGCAGGGAGGTTCCAGCGGGCTTCCGGAAGGCCGAACTCGGCCGACTCGCCGGCGATGCGCAGGTCGCAACCGGTGGCGATCATCATGCCCCCGCCGAGGCACCGCCCTTCGATGGCGGCGATGACCGGCTTGGTGGCGAGCCCTTCGGCCACCTCGGGGTAGGGCGGGTCGTCGAAGCCGCCGCCCGCGGCCGCAGCCACGTCGGCACCTGCGCAAAAGGCCCGGTCGCCGGCCCCGGTGAGCACGCCGGCGCGCAGCTGGGGGTCGTCGTCGAGTTGCCGCCACACCTCGCCGATGGCCTTGAGCCCCGGGCCGTCGTAGGCGTTGAGCTTCTCGGGACGCGACAGCGTCACGATCAGCACCGCACCGCGCTGCTCGACCTGGAGGTAGCCGTCGCTAGCCAACGAAACGCACCCAGCCCGTGTAGCGGTAGATCGTCTGGTAGCCGAGCCGCTGATAGATCGGCTCGCCCATGGGGCTGGCCTGCAGCCCGATCGACGAAGCGCCGAGGTCGAACCCCCGGTCGGTCACGGCTCGGGTCACCGCCTCACCGAGGCCGATGCGCCGGGCGGAGTCGACGGTGGCCACCCAGTAGACGCCCCCGACCTCGCCGCTCATCACGAGCTGCGCGGACGCCACCGGCTCACCGTCGCGGTAGGCGAGCACCGAGTGCACGCCCTCGGCCGTGAAGGCCACGGGATCGAGCAGCATCTCGGCGACCGTCGCCTCGGGCATGCCGTAGGTGGCGTAGGCCTGTCCGTTGACCGCCGCGAACTGGTGCATCTCGGCGGCGGTGGTGACCCATCGCAGCTCGACGCCGTCGGGCAGCAGCGACGGACCGAGCCGAGTGGTGCAGATCATCTGCGGCTCGTCGAGCACCGCCAGCAGGCCGGCGTGCTCGGCCGCCTTGGCCAGGTCGTCGTCGACACCGTCGATCTCGCGCACCCACACCGTGTAGCCCTTGCCCCGGTCGGCGAACCAGCGGTCGGCGATCTCGACGATCTCGGGTGCCGCTGAGGGGCTGGCCCCCCAGCAGATGCGGCGCTGAGGTCGTCGCCCGTCCTCAGCACCCCGTTGCACACGGCTGCGAAGTCGGTGCCGGTGGCGTAGAGCACGATGCCGTCGCGCTCCTCGACCGCCCCCTGCTCGCCCGACCAGTGCGCCGAGCGGCGGGCGAAGTCGACGAAGTTGTGATGGGCGAGCTCGGCGGGGGATTCGGTGCTGGTCACGACGGTGAGCTTGCCAGGCGCCGGCCGCCCTATCATCCGGGATAGAACACGTTCTCGTTCCAGGGGGCCCTCGTGGACCAGCTCACCCATCCCGTCTTCGATTGCGACAATCACTACTACGAGGCGCTCGACGCCTTCACCCGCCATCTGGCGCCCACGCTCGGGCCGCGGTGCGTGCAGTGGTGCGAGATCGACGGCCGGCGCTACCACGTGGTCGGCGGCAAGGTCAGCCGGGCGGTCACCAACCCCACGTTCGACCCGATCGCCAAGCCCGGTGCCATGCACGACTACTTCCGGGGCAACCCCGACGGGCGCAACCCGCTCGAGTTCCTGCGCGAGCGCGAGCCCATCCGACCCGCCTACCGCGACCGCGACGCCCGCCTGGTCGAGCTCGACGAGCAAGGCCTCGACGCGTGCTGGCTGTTCCCCACGCTCGGCATGCTCTACGAGGAGGTGCTCAAGGACGACCCCGAGGCCGTCTGCCTCACCTTCACCGCGTTCAACCGTTGGCTCGAAGAGGACTGGGGCTTCGACTACGAGGGCCGCATCTTCGCCGCGCCCTACCTGTCGCTGGCCGACGTCGACTGGGCGGTCTCCGAGCTCGAGTGGGCCATCGACCGCGGGGCGCGCACCATCGTGCTGCGTCCCGGCGCGCCGACGACGGTCACCGGCCAGCGCAACCCGTTCGAAGCCGACTTCGACCCGTTCTGGGCGCGGCTCAACGAGTCGGGCATCACGGCCGTGTTCCACGCAGGCGACAGCGGCGGCTCGTCGAACGGCTATGCGGCCGACGGGTTCGGCGCCAGCTTCCGGGGCGCATGGAAGCCGTCGATCAAGTCGTTCGCCATCGAGCGGGCCATCTACGAGTTCCTCATGTCGGCCATGTTCGACAACCTGTTCGTCCGCTTCCCCAACCTGCGCTTCGCGTCGGTGGAGAACGGGGCCGAGTTCCTGCCCGAGCTGTTCAAGAAGCTCTGGTCGACCGCGAACAAGACCCCTGGTTGGTTCGCCGACGATCCGCGCGACATCTTCCGCCGCAACGTGTGGATCAACCCGTTCTGGGAGGACGACGTCTACGAGGTGGTCGAGTACATGGGTGCCGACCGGGTCATCTTCGGCTCCGACTGGCCCCACATCGAGGGCATGCCCTCGCCGCTCGACTACCTGGTCGAGATCAAGGATCTCGACGCCGACGACCGGCGCCGGGTGCTCTATGACAACGTGGTCGAACTGAACACGCCGAAGCCCCTGTAGTTCTCATTGCTGTAGCTCTCGTTTCCGTGGGGGCTCAGGGGGCCGAACCGAGGGGGACCAGATGAGGGTGATCGCCGGGCTGCTGGCCCTGGCCGTGCTCGCAGGTGCGTGCACGTCCGACAGCGGCGACGAGGACGCCACCCCCGACGAAGAGACGCAAGAGGCGACCGCCGCCACCTGGCTGCAGGCGCGCCAGGACGACTACCTCGCCTTCGCGACCACCGAGCTGCAGCCGAGCTCGGCTCTCAACGTCATCAACCACGCCGAGCGGGCGCGGCGAGACGACGAGTTCGAGTTCGATGCCGCCGCGGTCACACCCGACGACTTCTCGGCGTCGTTCGAGAAGATCGACGACTTCGTCGACACCGCCGACTTCGACCTGCTCTACCTGTTGAACCTCTGGTACGGCTATCGCGATGTGCTCACGCCGGAGGTCAACGAGGCGATCGAGCAGCGCATCGTCGACTTCAAGTACTGGTTCACCGACCCCACACCCGAGGGCGTGATCGACCAGCGGTGGTACTGGTCGGAGAACCACCGGGTGATCTTCCACACCCTCGAGTACCTGGCCGGTCAGGCGTTCCCCGACACCACGTTCACCAACGACGGGCTCACCGGAGCCGAGCACCAGGAGCGGGCGGCCGCGTTCCTCGACGACTGGTTCGCCGAGAAGGCTCGCTTCGGGTTCAGCGAGTGGCACTCCGACGTCTACTACCAGAAGGACGTCACCCCGCTGCTCACGCTGGTCGAGTTCGCCGACGATCCGGTGATCGTCGAGAAGGCCTCGATGGTGCTCGATCTCGTCCTGTTCGACCTGGCCCTGCACCTGCGGGCGGGCAACAACGGGGTCACCCACGGCCGCTCGTACATGAAGGACAAGAGCATCGCCACCGACCAGGACGTGTTCGGCCTGTCGAAGTTGCTCTTCGACCAGACCGCCGAGCCTTATCAGTCGATGGGTGACGCAGGTGCCACCCTGCTGGCGCGCGCCGCCAACTACGAGGTGCCCACGGTGATCCGTCAGGTGGCCGCCTACCCCGAGCCGATGATCGACAAGGAGCGCATGGGCGTGCCCATCGAGGTCGACGACGTCGAGCTGGTGGCCGACCCGCCCGAGCCCTACGGCTACGCCTGGGACGACCCCGACAACGTGGCGTTCTGGTGGGAGCGCGGCGCGCTCACCGCCTGGCAGGTGGTGCCGCTCACGCTCGAGACGGCCGACGAGTACTCGCTGTGGGAGACCGACTTCTTCCAGCCGTTCGTCGGCCTGAAGGACATCACCGGCGGTGATCCCCAGGTGGCCAGCTCGCTCGCCAACAGCCTCGGACGAATCATCAACATCGGCCTGCTGAGCGAGGTCGACACCTATACCTACCGCTCGGCCGACGCCATGTTGTCGACCGCCCAGGACTACCGGGCCGGCTCCTACGGTCACCAGTACCACGCCTGGCAGGCGACGCTCGACGAAGGCGCCATCGTGTTCACCACCCATCCGGCCAGCGAGCCCGCGAGGGCGACCGCTGGGTCGACGCCGACCGCTACTGGACGCGGCACCGGCTCGATGCCCCGATCGGCCCAGCAGGGCACCGCCGGCATCCACCTCTACGCGCCGCAGTTCGCGTCGCCCGACGCGCCGCCGCTCGACTCGTTCAGCTACCTCGACTACACGCACGCCTACTTCCCCCAGGAGCGCTTCGACGAGGTGGTGCAGGAGGGCAGCTGGACGTTCGGTCGCCGGGGCGACGGCTACGTGGCGCTCTACTCGTGGCGGCCCACGACCTGGCGCACGCACGACCCCTCGCAGGTCTTCACCAACGGGCTCACCGAACCGTTCGACCTGGTGGCCGAAGGCGGAGCCGACAACGTGTGGATCGTCGAGGTGGGCGATGCCAGCCGCTGGGAGTCGTTCGAGGCGTTCAAGGCCGCGGTGGCCGGCTCGGCCGTCGAGGTCACCGAGTTGGGTGTCGACGACGACGGCGTGTCGCAGGGCTTCGACGTCAGCTACGTCTCGCCGACCGAGGGTGCGCTCGAGTTCGGCTGGGAGGGTCCGCTGCTGGTCGACGGAGCCGAGGTGCCCATCAGCGACTACCCGCGCTACGACAACCCCTTCGCCCAGGTGCCGTTCGAGTCGAAGGTGGTCGAGATCCGCGACGGCGACGCCTCGCTACGCCTCGACTTCGACACGTGGACCCGAGTGGTCGAAGGCTGAACCGCTGGTTCAACCGCCACCTGAACGCCCGGCGAACGATGCGTGACGGGCCGGCGTACTCGTCTGGGAGCGGCCGACTCGCCCGCTAGCGTGCCCTCGTGCGCATCCTGGTGACGAACGACGACGGCATCGAGTCGGAAGGTCTGCACGTGCTGGTGGCCGCGCTGGCCGAGGCCGGCCACGACGTGCTGGTGGTGGCCCCCGATCGCGACTGGAGCGGTGCCTCGTCCGCGCTCGGCCGCATGCATCCCGACGAGCACGTCGAGGTGCGCCGCGTCGCGGTACCAGGATCGGAAAGCGTCGAGGCATGGGCGCTCGACGGCCCGCCGGCGCTCACCGTGCTGGCCACGGTGCTCGGGGCCTTCGGCGAGGTGCCCGACGTGGTGGTGTCGGGCATCAACGCCGGCGCCAACACCGGTCGGGCCATCCTGCACTCGGGCACGGTCGGCGCGGTGCTCACCGGGCAGAACTTCGGGCTGTCGGGCCTGGCGGTGAGCGCGCAGTCGACCGACGGTCGCTCGATCAGCGCCCACGACGGCACGCCGTGGTTCTGGGGTACGGCGGCCGCCGTCGCAGTGGAGATGCTGCCGCTGCTGGCCGCGGCGCCGCCGCGCACCGCGCTCAACCTCAATGTGCCGGCGGCACCCCGCGACGAGGTGAAGGGTGTGCGATGGGCCCGACTCGCTCCGTTCGGCGAGGTGCGCACGGGCATGGCCGAGGCCACCGACGGGCGCCTGCAGTTCGTGCTGCGGGCGGCCGAGGTCGAGTTCGAGCCCGACACCGACCAGGGCCTGCTGCGCAACGGCTACGCCGCCCTCACCACGTTGGTCGGCATCGCGGAGGCCTGGCCGGCCGACGAGGGCCTCGACGAGGCCGAGCCGGCGATCGTCGAGCGGCTCGTTCCTGGTGCACCGCTGCACGAGGTGCACCAGATTCCCGATGCGTCGGGTCACGGCGTGTTGCGCCGGCCCCGACTCGGCGCGGGCTGACCACCTACGATCGTCGTCCATGTCTGCCTCTCGCCATGAACTGCCGCGCGCCGGATTGACCAACGACCAGATCCTCGCCGAGCTGCGGGCCAAGCAGGCGGGCGACGTCCGGTGGCAGGACGGCCGCACGTTCGGCATGGTCTACGACGGCGGGCCCGAGCTGCACGCGCTGCAGAACGCAGTGGCGGTCGAGTTCCTGCACGAGAATGCGCTGAACACCATGGCGTTCCCCAGCCTGGGCGCCATGCAGTCGGAAGTGGTGGGCATCGCGGCCGACCTCATGCACGGCGCGCCCGATGCGGCCGGCTTCATGACGTCGGGTGGCACCGAGAGCATCCTCATGGCGGTGAAGGCGGCGCGTGAGCGGGGCCGCAAGGAGCGCGACATCACCGAGCCCAACATGGTGGTGGCCGAGAGCGCCCATGCGGCGTTCCACAAAGGCGCCTACTACTTCGGGCTCGAGATGCGGAAGCTGCCCGTGCGCGCCGACTGGCGCGCCGACGTCGACGCCATGGCCGACGCGGTCGACGAGAACACCGTGCTCATGGTGGGCTCGGCGCCGCAGTATCCGCAGGGTGTCATCGACCCCATTCCCGACCTGGCCGCCGTCGCCGCCGAGGCGGGGGCCAACTTCCACACCGATGCGTGCATGGGTGGGTTCGTGCTGCCGTTCATGGAGTCGCTCGGCTACGACGTGGCGCCGTGGGACTTCCGCGTTCCCGGGGTCACCAGCATCTCGGCCGATCTGCACAAGCTCGGCTACGTGCCCAAGGGCGCGTCGGTGATCCTGCACCGCAACAAGGACCTGCGCCGCTATCAGACGTTCGTGTTCGACGGCTGGTTGGGTGGCTTCTACGCGTCGCCGTCGATGCAGGGCACCCGAGCGGGCATGCCCATCGCCTTGGCGTGGGCCACGCTGCACCATCTCGGCCTCGACGGCTACGAGCGGCTCACCAAGCTCACCATCGAGACCCGCGATCGCATGGTCGCCGGCATCCGGGCCATCGACGGCGTCACCGTGCTCGGCGAGCCCGAGGCCCAACTGGTGGCCATGTCGGTCGAGCCCGGCTGGGAGGATCGCCTCGACGTGTTCGCCCTCGGCGACGCCCTGCTGGCCAAGGGTTGGTTCCACGATCGCCAGGCCCCACCCGACACGTTGCACTCGACGGTGAGCGCCGGCAACGCGCCGGTGATCGACGACTACTTGAGCGACCTGGCCGACTGCGTGGCCGAGGTGCTCGGCACCACCACCGACGACCGCTCCACCAACTACGCCACCCTCGAGTAGCACCCTCCAACCCACGTTCCGGCAGGCAGAACGCGCACCCAAGCGTGCGATGTGCCTGCCAGAACGGTCGGTGTGGGTCGGTGGGTCAGCCGGCGAGCAGGGTCACGGGGATGCCGCCGTTGACCGTGTCGAACGCCGGCGTCAGCGACAGACCGCTGTGGCCGGCCAGGCGGCGGTCGGCGACCAGCATGCCCACCGACCACCCGGCGAACCCGGCTCGCATCACCTGACCGAAGCGGGCGTAGAGATCGCGCAGGTCGGGCCCGCCCGCGACGCGTCCGCCGTAGGGCGGGTTGGTGAGCACCCAGCCCGGTTCGCCGGGTGGGGCAGTGGCGTCGGAGATGCTGCGTCGCTCGAACGTGATGTCGTGCCGCCACGCCGGCCCGCTCGGCGTTGGCCATCGCCGACTCGACGGCGCCGGCATCGCGGTCGGATCCGACGATGGTGACGTCGGCACGAAGGAGGGCGGCCGCTTGGGCCTGGCCGGTCACGCTGGCCCAGGTGCCGGGCTCGAACGTGGGCCAGTGGCCGAAGGCGAAGCGCCGTCCCGAGCCCGGCGCGATGCCGCGCGCGATGAGGGCCGCCTCGATGGCGATGGTGCCGGATCCGCAGAACGGATCGACCAGAGGGCTCGACCCGTCCCAACCGACCGCCAGCAGCATCGCCGCGGCCAAGCGTCTCGCGCAGGGGCGCCTTGGCGCTGGCCTGGCGGTAGCCGCGACGGTGCAGGTTGTCGCCCGAGCTGTCGACGCTGATGGTCACCTGGTCGCGTGCCACTCGGACGACGAAGCGTTGCTCCGTGGCGCCTTCGTGTGGTGGTGCACCGAGCCCCGCGACGACTCGATCGAGACGTTCGGCGATGGCATCGGTGTGGTAGAGCTGCGACCCCTTGGACGAGACGTGGAACACCGGCACCACGTCGTCGGTCAGCCAGCGCGACCACTCCACGTCTGCCGCCTCCTGCTCGAGCTTGGCGAACGACGTGGCCCGAAAGTCGGCCACGCGCACGAGCACACGCGCGGCGCTGCGCAACCACAGGTTGGCCAGATAGAGCTGGCGGGTGCTGGCCACGAACTCGACCCCGCCACGAAGCGAGCGGCCGGGACGGATGCCGAGCGCGACCCAGCTCGCCAGCCACGATCGACTCCAGCCCCGGTGCGCAGACGGCGAAGCAGTCGTGGCGTGCCCGGCGGGCCACCGTTCAGACCTGTTCGACGACAGCGGGACCGGCGGCGGGTGCCTCGCCGAGCACCATCCACGAGTGGGCATCGTCGAGCACCGGCTTGCCCTCCTGGACGAGCATGCGCACCGACGGATGGCAGTAGCGGGCGTGCAGGCCGACCCGCTCACGATCGCTGAGGTTGGGGCCCGACCCGTGCAGGGTGAGCCCGGTGAACAGCACCGCCTCACCCGCGGCCAGCGGGAGGGCCACCGCTCCCTCGCCCGGTGCCTCGATGAGCGCCGGGTTGGCCACGCTGAGCTCGTGGCGCACGATGCCCTGCTCGTGCGACCCGGGTACCACCACGAGACAGCCGTTGCGCTCGTCGGTGTCGGTGAGCGCCGTCCACACCGTGACGTCGAGTGGCGGGTCGAGCGTGCCGTAGCCGTCGTCCTGGTGCAGGGGGATGAGGCTCTGGTCGTCGTCGTCGCCCGGCAGCTTGGTGATGAACTGCGTGTGGGTGAACGCCACGTCGGGGCCGAGCACCTGGCCGACCAACGGGACGTGCGCCCCCTCGAGGCAGAAGCGGCGCACCGCCACCGACTGATTGCACAGTTGCTCGCGTACGAGCAGACGGCTGTCGGAGCCGGTCAACGAGAAGGCCCGATCGGGACGGTGCCGCCGTTCCGCGTCGAGCAGCGCGTCGACCTGGTCGTCGTCCATGATCCGACCCAACACGACGTAGCCGTCGCGCTCGAAGTCGGCCAGCTCGGCGTCGGTCAGGGGCGCGTGGTGCACAGCAGGTATTCGCTCATGGTGAAGGTGCGCAGCGTGTCGGCGTCGCAGAACACCTTCATGCTGTCGAGCATGATGCGGATGTTCTCGCCCAGCCGGTCGCCGTCGTCGGTGCCGAAGAACGTGAACGGGTTGGTGAGGTGCTCGACGCTCGGCCAACCCTCCTCGACGATCGCTCGCTGCGGCGGCGCTCCCGGGGTGATCGGGCGCACGACCGCGTTGCGCACATAGCGGATGCGGGGCTGCATGGCGGCCGACATCGGCGTCTGATGGCCGTACCAGTGGGCGTAGAAGGTCTCGTCGGCCAGGCCGGGCTTCTTGTCGAAGACGGTGAGCACGCTCAGCCCGGGGGAGCGCTGGCCGTCGGGCCAGTCGCGCGGCTCTGGCCAGTCGGGCGTGGTGCCGAAGTCCTCACAGAGCGATTCGGTGACGAGGTAGCCGGCCCGGCGCACGCCCAGATCGGCGAGCGCCTCCTCGTAGGGCCGCCGTTGGTCGTGGGTGTCGAGCCAGACCGAGAACGCAGCCCGCACCGGCAGCTCGTCGTCGGGCACCGGCACCGGTGCGTTCACCTGCGCGTCGGCATCGTCGACGACGAGCGACAAGCCCCGCGGATCGAGCGACAACAGGCTGTCGGCCACCGTCGCCACCGAACGGCCCCAGTCGGCCGGATCGGTGCTCGGTCGCTCCCACACGAGGTACACCAGCTTCTCCACGCCGGGCACGCTAACGCGGGTCCTTATGGTCGGCCCGTCCCCGCCGGGCCTCGGGGGTCTTTTCTCGACCATGGCGTGAGGACGCGGCTGTTCGCGCGAGAGAATGGTCCGAATGGTCACCCTCCAGACCGCCGCGCCCCGAAACGCCCCCTCGGGGGTGTCCGGCCGCCTGCCCTACCTGCCCGGGCTCGACGGGCTGCGGGCGTTGGCGGTCTTTTCGGTGTTGCTCTACCACGGCGGCTACTCGTGGATGGTCGGCGGCTTCCTCGGCGTCGAGGTGTTCTTCGTCATCTCGGGCTACCTGATCACGTCGCTCCTGCTCGCCGAGTGGCGCGACGACAACCACATCTCGCTCGGCCGGTTCTGGATCCGCCGGGCCAGACGCCTGCTGCCAGCCCTCTTCGTGCTGCTGGTCGGGGTGCTGCTGGTCGGGGTGATCTTCCTGCCCGACGAGGTGGCCGGGCTGCGGGGCGACGTGCTGGCCTCGGTCTTCTACGTCAACAACTGGGCCTACATCTTCACCGACCAGTCCTACTTCGAGGTGGTCGGTCGCCCCTCGCTCGTGGCGCACCTGTGGTCGCTCGCCGTCGAGGAGCAGTTCTACCTGTTGTGGCCGCTGCTCTTCGTGGGCGGCATGAAGCTGCTCGGCCGCCGCTGGTTCCCCGTGCTGGTCGTGGCCGGTGCCATCGGCTCGGCCGTGCTGATGGCGGCGCTCTTCGACCCGTCGGGTGGCGATCCGTCACGCGTCTACTACGGCACCGACACGCGGGCGGCCGGCTTGCTCTTCGGCTGCGCGCTCGCGTTCGTGTGGGCACCGTGGCGACTGCGGCCCACGGTCGGGCGCGGCATGACCGTCGCGTTCGATCTCATCGGCGTGGCCGCGCTCGCGGTGCTGGTGCACATGCTGATCTTCACCAACGAGTTCTCGTCGAGCCTCTATCGGGGCGGCTTCCTCCGACTCGACCTCGTCACGCTCGTGGTCATCGCGGTCATCGTGCATCCCGCCGCCCATCTCGGCCGATGGATGGGCATCGCCCCGCTGCGCTGGCTCGGCCTGCGCTCGTACGGCATCTACCTGTTCCACTGGCCCGTCTTCCAGCTCACCCGACCCGGCCTCGATGTCGATCTCGACGGCCCAGCCCTGTTCGCGCTGCGGCTGGCCATCACCCTCGCCCTCGCCGAGCTGTCCTACCGGTTCGTCGAGCTCCCCATCCGCAAGGGGGCGCTCAGCCGGCGCTGGGCCGACCTGCGGGGAGCCGGTGGCTACCGGAAACAGGCCCTGCGCAGGCGCTGGGCGACGGCGCTCATCGGGGCGTTCGCCCTCATCGTGCCGCTGGCGGTCGTGGCCGCCCTGGCGGAGCGCCCGGCGCCGCCCGACTACCTGGCCGTCGGCTCCACCGGCCCCATCGTGGCGGTGTCCGATCTCCCCGTCACCACGACCACGGCGGCCCCCGAGCACCACCACCACCACGCTCGACCCGGCCAGCACCACCACGGTCGCGCCCGCTCCCGTCGTCACCGAGCCGCCGCCGCCGGCGCCCACGATCACGATCCCCGAAGGGGCCACGATCACGGCCATCGGCGATTCGGTGATGCTCGGTGCGGCCAACGAGTTGCGGGCGCTCGGCCCGGGTGTGCAGGTCGACGCGGCCGTCAGCCGGCAGGTGCAGACCGGCATCGAGATGCTCATGTGGTATCGCGACCTGGGCGTGCTCGGTGAAACCGTCGTCGTGCACCTCGGCAACAACGGCACGTTCACGGCGGCGCAGTTCGATCAGCTCGTCGAGGTGCTGCAGGGCCATCGCATCGTGTTCATCACGGTCAAGGTTCCCCGGGGGTGGCAGGACCCGAACAACCAGGTGATCATCGAAGGTGCGCGCCGGCATGGTGGGGTTCAGCTTCTCGACTGGAAGGGCGGGAGCGACGAGCACCCCGAGTTCTTCCACGACGACGGCATGCACCTCAAACCCGAGGGCGCCCGCTTCTACGCGGACATGGTCGGCTACCTCTATGGCTGAGGGCGCGGACACGCCGATCGAACCGCCGTTGCCCGAGCGGGCTCCTGAGACTGTCGCCGGCGAGCTGGCCTCGCTCGAAGCGTTCGCCGATCGTCTCGACCGGGTGGTGCCGGGCCGCAGCGGGGCGGCGCGCGACCTGCTGCGCCAGCTCGAGCAACTCGACATCGCGGTCTACACCGCCATCGCCCGCACCCCGACGCCCACGCTCGACCGCAGCCTGCGCCGCCTCTCGCACGCGGCCAACTACTCGCGTCTGTGGATGGGCACCGCCGCCGCCCTCGCACTGCTGGGCGGCCGTCGGGGTCGACGGGCGGCGGTCGGCGGCCTGGCGTCGGTGGGTCTGGCGTCGGCTGTGGCCAACCTGGCGGTCAAGCCCGTGGCCGAGCGCTCACGGCCCGATCGGGTGGGCGGTGCGGTCCCCGAGCTGCGCCACGTGCGCATGCCCACCTCGCGGTCGTTCCCCTCCGGGCACTCGGCCTCGGCGTTCGCGTTCGCCGCGGGAGCCAGTCGTGAGGTGCCCGCGCTTGCGCCGGTGCTGCACCTGGTGGCCGCGGCCGTGGCCTATTCACGGGTGCACACCGGTGTGCACTATCCGGGTGACGTGCTGGTGGGCTCGGTGCTGGGCACGGCCACCGGTGAGATCGGTGGCGCCATCACGAGCCGAGCCCTCAGGCGACGCGCCCTCAGTCGTCGAGCACCGCAGCAGCCACCAACTGCTCGAGGCGGCGGGCGTCGCACCACGTGATCTCGAGCTGCTTGGCCCGGCGGAAGTAGAGCTGGATCTCGTACTCGAGGGTGAAGCCCACGCCGCCGAAGATCTGCTGAGCCATGGCGGTGACGTCGCGGTAGGTCTGGCAGGCGAAGAGCTTGGCCATCGGTGCCAGCCGGTCGACCGGTCGGCCCGTCGCCCGCGCCCAGGCCGCCTCGTAGACGAGCAAGGTGCCGCCGTCGACCGCCGTCTTGGCGTCGGCCATGTTGTGGGCGAGGGCCTGGAAGGCGCCGAGGGGCTTGTCGAACTGCTCGCGGTCCTTCGAGTACTGCACGGTGATGTCGAGGGCGTGCTGGGCGCCGCCCATGGCCTGGGCGGCCAGCAGGATCATGCCGTCGTGCAGCACCTCGTCCCACGTCGCCCAGCCGGCGCCGTCGGGGCCGATGTGGTCGGCGGCGCCCACGCGCACGCCGGAGAGCGTCACCGCGTACTGCGTGTCGGACGCGATGGTGAGCTGCTGTTCGAGCGTGACACCCTCGGCGGTGGGATCGACCAGGAAGAGCTCGACGCCGGCGTCGCTGCGGGCCAGCACCACCAACCGGTCGGCCGCCGAGGCGAACGGCACGTGCCACTTGGCGCCGTCGAGCACCAAGCCGTCGCCGGACCGCTCGGCCGCGCAGCTGCACGCCCGCCTCGCCGAAGCCGTTGCCCGGCTCGATCCACGCGGGGCTGAGGATGGCCTCGCCACTGACGATCTTCGGCAGCCACTGCGCCTTCTGCTCGTCGGAGCCGGCGGCCAGCAGCACGCCCGCGCTGATGACCGCGCTGGCGAAGTGGGGCGACGGGGCCAGCGACCGGCCGAGCTCCTCGTAGACGATCGCCGCGTCGATCATCGTCATCTCGGAGCCGCCGAACTCGGCGGGCAGGGTGAGCCCGATGAGGTCGAGGGCGGCGAGCTGCTTCCAGAACGCGTCGGGATAGCCGACCGGGTCGTCCTCGAGCTCGCGCACCGACGTCGAGCGGTGCGAAGTCGGTGCAGACGCCGCGCACCATCTCGCGCAGCATGTCCTGCTCGTCGGTGAAGTCGAGATCCATCGGTGCTCCTCAGGGCTGCCACTGGTCGCCGCGCCGGCGCCAGGGATTGTCGTCGTCGTCGACCGGCACCGCGACGCGGGCTCGGCAGTCGGTCTTGAGCTCGCCGTCGACCGTGAGCGACACGAGCAGCTCGACCCAGCCGCAGCCGACGTCGTCGGTGTCGACGCGCTCGACCGTGGCGTCGAAGGCCATGGTGTCGCCGGGGAAGACCGAGCCTTTCATGCGGAAGGTCATGCGGCCGAGCCGACCGGTCGGGCCCGTCCAGTCGGTGATGAAGCGCTCGAACCAGGCGGCCTGGTTGGGGGTGTTGAGGAAGATGTCCTGCGTGCCGTTGCGGTTGACCGCGAAGTCGTGGTCGTGGTGCATGGGCCGCCAGTCGCGGGCCGCCAGCGCGCCGAGCACGATGGTGGTGGCCGTGACGTCGTAGGTCAGCGTCGGGCAGGCGATCGCCGACGCGCGACGTCGCCCAGCCGGATGCCGGTGGTGGTGCGTCATTCGCCTCTCCGATAGCCGAAGCCGGTGTAGCTCTCGACGCCCACCAGCTCGTCGCTCTGGTTGAAGTACTCGACGTCGATGACCCAGAAGCGGCCGGTGCCGAGCTTGGTGGTCTTCGGGCCGCTCACCGACCGGAGGATCTGGTGGGTGTGCAGCAGGTCGCCCGGCCGCACCGGCTCGTGGAAGACGATGGTGTTGTCGGTCATCACCGCCTCGGGCAGGTCGAAGCGCTCCTTGAGGTCGAAGTGCACCTGCAGCGGCAGGGCCTGCTCGGTGCGCCCCGGCGCCCAGTGATGCGGGCGGAACCACACCGACAGCATGGTGGGCGGCGCGATCGGGCCGCTGGTGATCTCCTCGGCCACGGCACGGTCCCAGAAGAGCGGGTTGCCGTTCTCGACCGACGAGCAGCTCGTCCAGATGTAGCCCTGCTCGACGGGGAACTCGCCGGCGATCTCGTACTGCACGGTGCCGATGAGGTCGGCCACGTCGGCGGGCAGGTCGGTGTCGGTGCTCGTCATGCGATGACGCCTTCCTTGCGGAGCGAGCTGATGCGATCGGCGGGCAGGCCGGCGGCCGACGAGCAGCTCGTCGGTGTGGGTCTCGAGCGCGTCGCCCAACGTCGAACTGGCGCCGGTCGGTGTCGGTGCCGGCGAGCAGCGTGCCGAGTTGGCGGAACGTGCCCTCGTTGGGGTGCTCGGCTTCGGCGATGAGACCGCGGGCCTCGACCTGGGGGTCGTCGACCAGCTCGGGCACGGTGTAGACGGGCGAGACGCAGGTGTCGGCCGGGGCCAGCTCGGCCACCCAGTCGTCGCGGGTGCGGCGGGCGAACGCGGCGCGGAAGTCGGCGCGGATCTGGTCCTGCACCTCGTCGTCGAGCTGGTGGTCGATCCACTGCTCGCAGCCGCAGGGCGCGGCAGAGGTTGGCGTAGAACTGCGGCTCGATGGCGCCGACCGCCACCCACTTGTCGTCGGCGCAACGGTAGGTGTCGTAGCAGGCGTAGCGGCCGGTGAGGATGTAGTGGCCCGGGCCCGGAACGGTGCCGGTGGCGAGGTACTCGTCGACGTAGAGCGACATGAGCGACAGCACGCCGTCGGTGATCGACACGTCGAGGTAGGACCCCTCGCCGGTGCTGGCGCGCCGCAGCAGCGCGGCCATGATCGCCATGACGGCCTGCATGCCGCCGGCGGCCGCGTCGGCCACCGTGGCGCCCGGGAAGCGGAGGCTTGCCGCCCGGGGCGCGCTCGCTGCAGTCGAGGTAGCCGCCGACGGCCAGGTAGTTGACGTCGTGGCCGGCCCACTGCGCGTAGGGGCCGGTCTGGCCGTAGCCGGTGGTCGAGCAGTAGACGATGGCCGGGTTGACGGCCCGCACGTCGTCGTAGCCGATGCCCAGGCGGTCGACCACGCCGGGGCGGAAGCTCTCGATGACCACGTCGGCGTCGGCGGCCAGGGCGAGGAACGCCGTCTTGCCCTCGGGTGCCTTGAGGTCGATCTGCACGCGCTTCATGTCGCGGTGGCCGCTGTAGGCGTAGTAGGGCGGCGTGATCTGCACGGCGCCGGCCTTCGGCACGGCGCCGATCTTCACCACCTCGGCGCCGAAGTCGCTGAGCATCCGCGAGGCGCGCGCGGCGGGCCCGACGGTGGCGAAGTCGAGCACCGTGTAGCCGGCGAGCGTGGGGGTGGTCACGACGCTCAGAAGTTCTTCGGGAGCCCGAGGCCGCGGCGGGCGATGATGTTCTTCTGGATCTCGGACGATCCGCCGCCGATGGTGTCGATGACGGTGTAGCGGTAGGTCGACTCGGCCCGGCCCTTCATGGGCGCGGTCTCGGTGCGCACGCGCAGCTGGCTGCCCGGGCCGCCGATGTCCATCGACGCGTGGCCAGCCGCTTCGAGAACTCGGTGGCGAAGAGCTTGTACTCCGACGACTCGACCGTGGGCGGGGGAGCGGGCGTGCCCGTCTCCTTGGTCTGGTGCTCGCCCTTCACCGACTCGGCCACCACCTTGAGGCCCATCACCCGGGCCACCTCGGCGTCGGTGTGCAGCCGGGCCAGCTGGGCGCGCACGATCGGGTCGTCCTTCAGCGGCTCGCCGTCGCGGGTCTCGGTGCGCACGTAGTCGGTGAGCAGGTCGAGGCGCTGCTTGATGGGCGAGAAGGTGAACATGGTGAAGCGCTCGAGGTCGAGCGCCTGGCTGATGTACTGGAAGCCCTTGTTGACCTCGCCGACCACGTAGTCGTCGGGCACGAACACGTTGTCGATGAACACCTCGTTGGTGCGCTCGTCGCCCATCGTCCAGATGCCGCGGATCTCGACGTTGGGGTGATCGAGCGGCACCAGCATCAGGGTGATGCCGTGGTGCTTGTTGTCGGGGTCGGTGCGGGTGCCCAGCCAGTACCACTCGGCGAAGTGGGCCGAGGTGGTCCACGTCTTCTGGCCGTTGAGCAGCCAGCCGGTCTGGCCGTCCTGCTCGTGGCGCACGGCCTTGAGCTTCATCGAGGCGGCGTCGGAGCCGGCGTTGGGCTCGCTGTAGCCCACCGCGAACTCGACGTCGTTCTCGAGGATCATGGGCAGGAACGTCTCCTTCAGGAAGTCGCTGCCCTGCGCGATGAGCGTCTTGCCGATGATGCCGACGCCCTTGCCGATCTGCGGGCCGCCCCGCCCGGCGAGCGCCTCGTTGAGGAGGTACTCGTAGACGCCTTCGCCCTCGCTGCCGCCGTACTCCTTGGGCCAGGTGAGCCCGAGCCAGCCCTTGTGGCCCAGCTTCTTCATGAACGCCCGGCGCTTGGGCGTGTCGACGATCTGGGCCATGTTCTCGCGGGTGACATCGAAGACATCGGGGTCGTCGTTGTCGTCGAGGAAGCGCTCGACCTCGGCCAGGAAGTCCTGCTGCTCCTGTGTGAACTCGAAGTCCATCGGTTGGCTCCCCTGGGTCCGCGGCGGCCCGATCGTTTCTGACGAGGCGTCAGAAAGGTTACGGGCGCCGGGTTCGGCCGTCCAGCGGAGCTGCGAGCGTCAGAAGTCGAAGATGTCGTCGAGGAAGCCGCGCTTCTTCTTGCGCTTGCCGTAGCCGCCGTAGCCCGGAGGCGGCGAGCCGGGGTAGTAGCCGGGCGCCGGGGAGCCTGGCGAGCCGAAGCGGCGGGTGTCGACGTGTGGCTCGTGCCAGCCCTGCGGGGGTGGTGGTGGCGGGGGAGCGGGAGCAGCCGCCGGGGCGGGGGCAGCAGCTTCTGCGGGGGCGGTGGCATGGCTGCGGTCGATGATCTTGTCGAGCTCGCCCCGGTCGAGCCAGACCCCACGACACGTGGGGCAGTAGTCGATCTCGATTCCTTGCCGCTCGCTCATGACGAGCTGGGTCGAGCAACCGGTGGGGCAGTTCACGAGTCTCTCCTCGGTAGTAGTCGGGCGATGAGCTTTCGGGCCTCCTCGGCGAACAGCACGGTGGAGGCGACGGCCACACAGGCCAGCCATTGGGTGACCGTGAGCGTCTCGGTGTCGAAGATCGACTGCATCGGGCCCCACTTCACGGCGAGCATCTGCAGACCGACCACCAGGCCGACTGCGATCCAGAGCCGGCCGTTGGTGAAGCTGTAGCGGCTGAACACCGAGCCGTGGGGACGTCGAGCGTTGAAGACGTTGAACATCTGGAACAGCACGAACGTGGTGAACGTCATGGTGAGGGCCACCGGCTCGCCCCAGCGGGGCTCGGCCGCGTAGTAGAGGCCGATGGTGCCGGCGGCCATCACGGCGGCGAAGAACAGCAGATGGGCCACCCGCGGCCCGTCGAGGATGGCGGCATCGGTCGGCCGGGGCGGGCGGTCCATGACGCCCTTCGACGGGGGATCGATGCCGAGCGTCATGGCCGGCGGCCCGTCGGCGATGAGGTTCACCCACAGCACCTGGATGGGCGTGAACAGCACGGGCAGGCCGAGCAGGCTGGCCGCCAGGATCGTCGCGATGGCGCCGAGGTTGGTCGAGAGCTGGAAGCGGACGAACTTCACGACGTTGTCGTAGATGGCCCGGCCCCGCTCGACGGCCCCGACGATGGTGGCGAAGTTGTCGTCGGTGAGCACCATGTCGCCGGCGTCCTTGGTGACCTCGGTGCCGGTGATGCCCATGGCCACGCCGATGTCGGCCGTGCGCAGGGCGGCCGCGTCATTCACGCCGTCGCCGGTCATCGCCACCACGTGGCCCCGGGCCTTCAGTGCTCGCACCACCCGCACCTTGTGCTCGGGCGACACCCGGGCACACACCCCGATGTCGTCGATCTGCTCCTCGAGCTCGGTGTCGCTCATCGCCGACAGCTGGGCGCCGGTGACGACGCGGCCCTCGATGCCGAGCTCGCCGGCGATGGCCCCTGCGGTCGAGGCGTGGTCGCCGGTGATCATCTTCACCGCCACGCCCGCCCGGCGGCACAGGGCGATGGCCTGCTTGGCCTCGTCGCGGGGTGGGTCGACGATGCCGAACAACCCGACGAGCTCGAGGTCGGCGATGAGCTCGTCGGCGCCGGGCAGGGTGCCGTCGGCGTTCACCGGCGTGTCGGCCGGCACGATCCTGGTGGCCACGGCCAGCACCCTCAGGCCCTCCGCCGCCAGGCGGTCGTTGTCGTCCTCGACCTGCTGGCGCTCGTCCGACGACATCCCGCAGCGCTCGATCACCACATCGGGCGCGCCCTTGACGGCGAGCAGCAAATCGTCGCGCCCGTCCATCCGGTGCAGGGTGGCCATGTACTTGGCCGCCGAGTCGAACGGCACCTCGGCGAGGCGCGGCTGGCGCCGGTTGAGCTCGTCGAGATCGAGACCGGCGTCGATGGCCGCGAAGAGCAGCGCCCCCTCGGTGGGGTCGCCGATGAGCGTGCCGTCGCGGATCGTGCCGTCGTTGCAGAGCACACCCACCGTGAGGGCCTGATGGTCATCGGACGACACGATGTCGCGCACGGTCATGCGGTTGAGGGTGAGCGTGCCGGTCTTGTCGGAGCAGATCACCGTGGTCGACCCGAGCGTCTCGACCGAGTGGAGCTTCTTGACGATGGCGCCCCGCTTGGCCATCTGGCTGACGCCGACGGCGAGGGTGACGGTGACCACCGCGGGCAGGCCTTCGGGGATGGCGGCCACCGCAAGCGCGACCGCGCCGAGGGCCGCGTCGCCGAAGGTCTCGCCCTGCACGAGTTGCACGGCGAACACCGCCGAGACGGCGGCGATGGCGATGAGCACCAAGCGGGTGCCGAGCTGCTTGAGCTGCTTCTGCAGGGGAGTGAGGTCTTCCTCGGCCCGGCCGAGCAGGTCGGCGATCTGGCCCATCTCGGTGTGCATGCCGGTCTCGGTGACCAGCAGCTCGGCTCGGCCGCGTACGACCGTGGTGTTCATGTAGGCGAGATTGGTGCGATCGCCGAGCGGCCGGTCGCCGGCTTCGAGCGGCTCGACCTGCTTGTCGACTGGGGCCGACTCGCCGGTGAGGGCCGACTCGTCGACCGACGTGTTGACCGCGACGAGCAGCCGCCCGTCGGCGGGAACGCGGTCGCCGGCCTCGAGCAGCACGATGTCGCCCGGGCACGAGGTCGTCGGCGTCGACCTCGTGCACGCCGCCGTTGCGTCGGACGCGCACCCGGGTGACGAGCATGCGCTTGAGCGCAGCCATCGCGGTGTCGGCCTTGGCCTCCTGCACGTAGCCGAGCACGGCGTTGAGGATGAGCACCACCGCGATGACGATGGGATCCTTGAGGTCGCCGACCAGGCCGGCGAGCACCGCAGCACCGATCAGCACGTAGACGATGCCGCTGCGGAACTGGTCGACGAACCGCAGCCACTTCGGGCGCGGGGTGGGTTCGTCGAGCCGGTTGAAGCCCCACTCGTCCCGGCGGCGGTCGGTCTCGTCGTCGGTCAGGCCGATCGCCGGATCGACGTCGAGACGTCGAGCGGCCTCGGCGGCATCGAGCTCGTACCACGGCTCGGTCGCAGGCTGGTCGGGCGAAGTGACGGTCATGAGAGCTCCGGTCGGATGGTAGGTCTGGACCGGAGGTCTCCCCCGCTCGAGTACGAGCCGACGTGGCCGGGTGCTCCACTACGCGAGCACCGTGATGACGACCAGCCGAGGGTGGGGTACTCCCCTCACTGGCGCTCAGTCTGGACGATCCGCGGCCAGACGCCAACCCGAGGCCGAAAAGAAAGTCTGGCGTCGTCGGGGATTCTCAGCTGATCACGCCGGCCGCTCGCAGCGACGACAGCTCGTCGTCGGCCAGGCCCAGCTCCGAGGCCAGCACCTCCGCGGTGTGCTCGCCCACCCACGGCACGCGGGTCTCGGGGCCCTCGGCCACGGCCGACATCTTCACCGGGTTGCCCGGCACCAGGATCGGCTCGTCGACCCCGTCGGTGCGGGGCATCTCGACCAGCATGTTGCGGGCGGCCACGTGCGGGTCGGCGATGACGTCGGCCGCGCTGTTGCTCGGCCCGGCGACGATGCCCGCCGCGGTGAGCTCCTCGCACGCCTCGAGCTTGGTGCGGGTCGAGAGCCACTGCTCGACCGCCGGGCGGATCACCGACTCGAGGTTGGGCATCCAGCCGTCGCGGGTGGCGAAGCGGGGATCGTCCTTCCACTCGGGGTGACCGATCAGCTCGGCGAGCTTCTCGAACTGCGCCTCGCGCACGATCTGGGTGACGACGTAGCCGTCCTTGGCCCGGAAGCCCTCGCACACGACGGGTACCTGCACGTCGGGGCGCACACCCATCGACCAGAAGTTGGTGACGATGTCGGTCATCGACAACATGGCGTCGTACATGGCGATGTCGACGTATTGCCCGACGCCGGTGCGGTCGCGATGGCGCAACGCGGCGAGCACGCCGATGACGCCGAACATGCCCGAGCTGATGTCGCCCAACGCGCCCACCGGGATGGTGGTGGGCGGGCGATCGGGCCCGCTGCGGTACTCGTAGATGCCCGACATGGCCTCGACGATGGCGGCATAGGCGGGCCACGAGCGGTAGGGCGTCTCGACGGTGTTGCCGAACCCGGAGATCGACAGGTAGATCGCACCCGGGTGCACCGCGGCCACGTCGTCGTAGCCGAGGCCCATGCGGTCCATCGTGCCGGGCTTGAAGTTCTCGGCGATCACGTCGAAGCGGGGCACGAGCGACAAGAACAGCTCGCGGCCCTGTTCCGACTTCAGGTCGAGGCCGATGCTGCGCTTGTCGAGGTTGTTGCGCAGGTAGGTGGCGCCGACCGATCGGCCGTCGGGATCGATCATGGCCGGGCTCGACCCACGCCCCGACTCGCCGTGCACCGGATGCTCGACCTTCACCACCTCGGCGCCGAGGCGAGCCAGGAGCTGGGTGGCGAAGGGCAACGCCTGCATCTGCTCGGCGGCGAGCACCCGCACCCCGTCGAGCGGTTTGCCGTTGGGCAGGGCGGCTTCGTTGGCGATGTCTCCGAGCTGCATGGCGCCATCGTACCGGTGAGCCTGTGCAGGCCTGACGGGGCGTCAGATCCACGCGTACACTGCCCGCCATGCGCGGCATCACCAGCTTCGGCGCCTACCTGCCCCATCGCCGACTCGATCGCAGCGCCATCAAGGCGTTCCTCGGCACGGGCGGCGGCAAGGGCACCCGCTCGGTGGCGTCGTACGACGAGGACACCACCACGATGGCCGTCGAGGCCGCCCGCATCGCCCTGCGCGATCTCACACTGCGCGATCTGCCGGCGGGCGCCTCCCCGTCGACCCTCTGGTTCGCCACGGTCACGCCCGCCTACCTCGACAAGACCAACGCCACCGCGGTGCACGCCGCCCTGCGCCTCGACGCCGACGTCATGGCCGCCGACACCGGCGGCGCGGTGCGATCAGGCGTCGCGGCACTGCGCGGTGCGCTCGAGGGCAACGGCAACACCCTCGTCGTGGCCGCCGACATCCGCACCGGCCTGCCGGGAAGTGCCGACGAAGCGGCAGGTGGCGACGGCGCCGCGGCGATGTTGGTCGGTGAAGGCGACGAGCACACGGTGCTCGCCGAGTACCTGGGCGGCGCCAGCGCGACGGCCGAGTTCATCGACCGGTGGCGCACACCCGGCGACAACCGCTCGAAGCAGTGGGAGGAGAAGTTCGGCGAGCTGCAGTACGTGCCGCTCGGCGAGCAGGCGTGGAACGGCGCGCTGAAGGCCGCCGGCCTCACCGCCGAGCAGGTCGACCACGTGGTGGTCACCGGGCTGCACGGCCGGGCCGTGAAGTCGCTCACCCGCAAGCTCGGGGTGGCGAACGAGGCGATCGTGCCCGATCTCACCGACGTCGTCGGCAACACGGGCACCGCCCACCCCTCCTTGCTGTTGGCGGCCGCGCTCGAAGACGCGTCAGCCAGACCAGGTCGTCGCCGTGGTGTCGCTCGCCGACGGTGCCGATGTGCTCGTGTTCCGGACCACCGGCGCGCTCATGGCGCGACGCCCGGTCCGCACGGTGGCGGGGCAGGTCGGCAACGGCGCCGGCCTGCCATACGCCAAGTTCCTCGCGTGGCGGGGCATGCTCACCGTCGAGCCGCCCCGGCGGCCCGAGCCGGCGCGGGTGTCGGCCTCGGCGGCCGCCCGGGCCGAAGGGTGGAAGTACGGCTTCGTCGGTTCGCGCGACCGGGCGTCGGGGGCGGTGCACCTGCCGCCTTCGCGTGTGTCGATGGTCGGCGGCGCGCTCGACGACATGGAGCCGCTGCCGATGGCCGACGCGGAAGGCACCATCGTCACCTTCACGATCGATCGCATGGCCTACTCACCCAGCCCGCCCGTGGTGTTCGCGGTGGTCGACTTCGATCCGCCAGGGGTCGGTGGTCGGGTGCCGATCGAGCTCACCGACATCGACGAGGACGAGGTGAGCATCGGTGGTCGCGTCGAGATGACCTTCCGCCGACTCAACACCGCCGACGGCATCCACAACTACTTCTGGAAGGGTCGCCCGGTGCGGGGCGCCGGGCCCGCCCTCGGAGAGGACCAGAGCTGACCATGGGATCGCACGGCATCAAGGACCAGGTCGCCATCATCGGCATGGGGTGCACCCCGTTCACCGAGGCCTTCACCGAGAGCACCGACGACCTGTTGCTCGACGCGACGGGCCAGGCGTTCGCCTCGGCCGGGGTCGACAAGGACACGGTCGACGCCTACTGGCTCGGCACCGCCCAGTCGGGCATGAGCGGCATCACCCTGGCCCGACCGCTACAGCTCGACGGCAAGCCGGTCACCCGGGTCGAGAACTACTGCGCCACGGGCTCGGAGGCGTTGCGCCAGGCGGCCTACGCCGTGGCCAGCGGTGCCTACGACATGGCCATGGCGGTGGGCGTCGAGAAGGTGAAGGACTCCGGCTACCAGGGCCTCAACGCGTTCCCGATCCCGAGCGACGGCACGCAACGCACGCTCACCGCGGCCGCCATGTTCTCGATGGTCGCGCCCGCCTACGCCGACAAGTACGGCGTCGACATCGGCCAGCTGCGTGAGGTCTTGGCCCGCATCGCGTCGAAGAACCACTACAACGGCGCCCGCAACCCGCGTGCGCAGTTCCGCCGCGAGGTCAGCACGGAGCAGATCTGCGCCATGCCGCCGGTGGCCGGCCTGCTCAGCGTGTTCGACTGCGCCGGTGTGGCCGACGGGTCGGCCGCCGCGATCGTGGTGCGAGCCGAGGATGCGCCTCGCTACTGCGACAACCCGCTCTACATCAAGGCGCTGTCGTTCGTGGCCGGCAACGGCAGCGGCCTGCTCGACCCCGACTACGACTACACCACCTTCCCCGAGATCGTGCGCTGCGCCGAAGACGCCTACGCGCAGGCAGGCATCACCGACCCCCGTCATCAGCTCGCCATGGCCGAAGTGCACGACTGCTTCACGCCCACCGAGCTGGTGTTGATGGAAGATCTCGGCTTCGCCGAACGGGGCACCGCCTGGAAGGAGATCCTCGCGGGCACGTTCGACCTGCACGGCGAGCTCCCGATCAACCCCGACGGTGGGCTCAAGAGCTTCGGCCACCCGGTCGGCGCGTCGGGACTGCGCATGATGTTCGAGGCGTGGCTGCAGCTCCGGAGCGAGGCTCCCGACGAGCGCCAGATCGACACCGTGGCCGATCGGCACCTGGCCCTCACCCACAACCTGGGCGGCTATCCCGGCGAGATGGTCAGCTTCGTGGGCATCGTCGGCACCGAGCTCGACTGATTCCGTCTATTCTCTACCGTCTTGGTAGGGAAGCGCGGGTGGGGCAGACCTCGTGGGCGCTGACGCGTGGTTCACGCTCGGCGTGATCGTGGTGCTGATGGTGGTGCTGGCGACCGAGCGCGTCCCACCGTCGGTGGCGATGGGCTGTGGGGTCATCGTGCTCTACCTGTTCGGTGTGGTCGACGCCTCGCAGGCGTTCTCGGGCTTCTCGAACATCGCGCCCATCACCGTGGCCGCGCTCTACGTGCTGGCCGGTGCGGCCGACATCACCGGCGCGCTCTCCGGCCTCACGCGCCGAGCGCTCGGCACCGGCGACAGCTCGAGCGAGCGGCGCACGTTGGCCCGCTTCGTCTTCCCGGTGATCGCGGCGTCGGGCTTCGTGGCCAACACGCCGCTGGTGGCGATGCTGGCGCCCCGCATCACCGCCTGGGCCCGCCGCTCGGGCCGTTCGCCGTCGCGCTTCCTCATCCCGCTCAGCTATGCGGCCATCCTCGGCGGCGTCATCACCGTGCTCGGCACCTCCACCAACCTGGTCGTCAGCGGGCTGCTGCACGACGCGGGCCAGTCGTCGCTCGGGGTCTTCGAGATCACGCCGGTGGGCGTGCCGTTGGCGATCGTCGGCGGCGTGCTCATCGTGCTGGTGACGCCCCTGCTGCTCAAGGCCCGACGTGCCCCCGACGAGGACCTGCTCGACGCACGCGAGTTCACGGTCGAGATGGTGGTGTCGGCCGGCAGCCCGCTCGTGGGCCAGAGCGTGATCGACGCCAACCTGCGCAACCTGCAGGGCGTCTACCTGGTCGAGATCCTGCGCGGCGACCACGCCATCGCCCCGGTCGCCCCCGACGAGGTGTTGGAGGACGCCGATCGTCTCGTGTTCGCCGGCGCGGTCGAGCGGGTCATCGACCTGCAGGGCGTCAACGGGCTGCTCATGGCCGAGGAGCACCACTTCGCGGTCGACGGCGACATCGGCCATCAGTTCTACGAGGTGGTGGTGGCGGAAGGCAGCATCCTCAACGGCTCGACGCTCAAGGCCGCCGAGTTCCGCTCGGCGTTCGGCGCGGCGGTGATCGCGGTCCACCGGGCCGGCGACCGTCTCGGCGGCAAGCTGGGCGACCTGCCGTTGCGGGCCGGCGACGTGCTCCTCGTGGTGGCGCCGGAAGGGTTCCGGCACCTGGCCCGCCAGTCGTCGGCGTTCTCGGTGGTGGCGCCCCTCGACGGCGCCGCGCCACTGCGTCGGCGCAGCGCCCGGCTGGTCGAGGCCGCCACCCTGGCGCTCGTGGTGCTGGCCGGCAGCGGGCTGGTCGATCTCACCAAGGCCGCGCTCGGGGTGGTGCTGGCCCTGCTCGTGATGCGGGTCATCACCCCGTCCGAGGCCCGCCGCTCGATCAGCCTCGACATCATCGCCATGATCGCGTTCAGCTTCGGGCTGGGTGCCGCCGCCAACGCCAGCGGCCTGGCCCAGACCGTGGCCGAGGGGCTGGTGTCGCTCACGTCGAACTTCGGCGACGTCGGCATCCTGCTCGGCATCGCCCTCGGCACGGTGCTGGCCACCGAGCTGCTCTCGAACAACGCGGCCGCCGCACTGATGTTCCCGGTGGCGGCCGCAGTCGGCGTCGAGACCGGCATGCAACTGCGTCCGCTCGCCATCATCATCCTGCTGATGGCGTCGTGCTCGTTCATCAGCCCGATCGGCTACCAGACCAACACCATGGTGTTCGGCATGGGTGGTTACCGCTTCACCGACTTCACCAAAGTCGGCTTGCCGCTGTCGCTGGCATCGATCGCCATCTCGGTCACGCTCGTGCCGGTGGTGTTCGAGCTGCGGTGACATGACCTCGGCGCCGACGCAGTGAGCCCGATCGTCAGGCGCTCAGCTCGCGTTGGCCCCACGGACTGCCGTACTCGACCAGCTTGTCGAGGAAGGGCACGGCGTCGAACGCCTCTGGTCCGAGCACGCCCACGCCCTGCCAGGAGCCGTCGGCCAGCAGCTCCATGGCGATCACCGGGTTGATCGCCGTCTGCCACACGACGGCCTGGTGGCCGTAGTCGCGCATGCAGTCCTGGTTGTCGACCACGTGGTAGAGGTAGGTCGATCGGGGTGACCCGTCGTCGCCGGTGCCGGTGACCCAGGTGCCGGCGCAGGTCTTGCCGTGCATCAGGTGTCCGAGCTCGGCCGGGTTGGGCAGCGTGGCCGCCACCACGTCGCGCGGCGACACCTCGACGCCCCGCACCTTCACCGGATCGAGTGCCGTCGAGCCCGGTCTTGTGCAGCACCTCGAGCACCTCGATGAACTCGTCGCCCAGGCCGTACTTGAAGGTCACGCGGTTGCAGTCGATCCACCGGGGCACCAGCAGCACCTCTTCGTGCTCGACGTTGACGCACTCGACCGGGCCGATGCCGTCGGGGAAGTCGAACACCTCGGGCTCGGAGAACGGCGCCGTCGTGTACCAGCCGCGGTCGCGCTCCCAGATGACCGGGGGGTTGAGGCACTCCTCGATGGTCGTCCAGATCGAGAACGTGGGCGCGAACGCGTAGCCGTCGATCTCGAGGTTGGCGCCGTCGCGCACGTTGACCTCGTCGACCGAGGTGAACAGGTGATCGGCGGCGTAGCGCGCGAACACGTCGGAGAGCCCCGGCTCGACCCCGATGCCCACCACGGCGAGCTGGCCCTTCTCGGCCCACAGATCGGCCACCGCGAACTGCTCGTCGCCCAGCTTCACGCCGGTCAGCTCGTGAGGGCGCTCGGGATGGGGATGCGAGAGGTGCATCGCCATGTCGAGGTAGGTCGCGCCCATCTCGAAGGCGGCGTCGAAGATCGGCGGGTTGAAGCGGGGGTCGCACGCGTTGAGGATCACGTCGGCGTCGACCCGGCGGGCGAGGGCGACGATGTCGGCCCGATCGGTGGCGTCGACGCGCTCCCCGGCGAACCGTGGGTCGTCGACGGCGCCGGCCGCACGGGTGGCCCGTTCGAGGTCGATGTCGGCGAGCACCATCCGGTCGAAGTAGGAGCGGCGCGCCGCGATCGCCGCCACCGCTGCGCCCACGCCGCCTGCGCCCACCACCAGGATGTTCATGACCGAACGCTAGCCACCTACCAGAACGACGTCTCGGTGGAGAGTCCCCACCGCTCGAACCCGCCCACGGCGATGGGCTGGCAGTTGCCCCAACCCGTGCCGCCGCCGACGGGGTCGGTCACCCGGATGACGGTGTCGCGGATCTGGTGCAGCTCGCGGGCGATGGCCGGATCGGTGCAGTCGGCGATGCGCTCGCCCTCGACCACCAGCTCGCCGCGCCAATCACCGTGGTGATGGCCCTGCCAGCCGAAGTAGAGGCCGGCGCCCAGGTGGAAGCCGGTGTCGCCCAGCACCTCGATCTCGATCGGTCGGCTCGATCCGTCGGCCAGGGTGAGGTCGACCCGTCCGCCGAGCAGGCGACGGTTGTCGGGGTCGAAGCGGACATCGGGCGTGATGTCGACGATCTGCTCGAACCGGCCATCGGGGTACTCGAAGCCGCCGGTGCACTGCTTGTGCAGGAAGCCGGGTGCCTCCACCTGGATGAGGTGCCAGAACAGCCCGTAGGGATCGCCCGACGGGGTCTCGAGGTAGCTCGGGCACCAGAACATCAAGAAGTCGAGCCCCGCCATGGGATCGGTCGGATCACGATCGGTCGGCGGTTGGCCGACGTCGTAGCGCACGCCCCACGAGTGGTCGCGCGTCGAGACCCACTCGTCGGGGTCGATCTCCTCGCGCACGCCGTCGATCTCGACCCAGCCCGACGCCAAGCCGATCTGGTGGTAGCGCACCAGTTCGGCATCGATGCGAAAGCCGCTCGGCGATCGCCGATGGGTGCGCTCCTCCAGCTGCGGTGGCACCGCCGCCTCGAAGACCCAGTCGAACGCGATCGGCTGGCAGTCGTTGGCCTCGAGCCGGAACCGCACGCGCTTCATGGGCTCGAGCACCTCGTAGTGCACCGGACCGACCACGGTGGTCTCGGCGTCGGGCGCGAGCCGGCGGCTGGCCCGCACCGTGATCTGCTCGCGCCCGCGGGAGCTGCCGGCGTAGCCGTCCATGACGTTGCGGTTGGGGTACTTGCCGAGACCGAACCCGAGCTGCAGCGAGCCGTCGCGGCGGGCCGCCATCGCGCACACCTTCTCGGTCCACGACGGGTCGGCCTGCGACACGCTGGCGAACGTGTCGACGATCTGGTGGGTGAAGCTCTCGTCCGCGGCGAGGAGGGGGCCGATCGAGTTGGTCACGCGCGGGAGCGTAGGCGGTCGTACCCGGCGATGGCGGCGGTGGCCGCCGCGATCGCGAGCGCAGGCATCGCCGGCAGTCGCAACCGCTGCATGCCGGTGGACAGCAGCGCGGTGAGGCACACGCCCGCCACCAGCGCGACCAGCGGTCCGAGCTGCACCCGTCGGCGCACGAGGAGGACGGCGCCGGCGACCGCGAGCCCGAGCACCACGAAGTCGTAGACCCACGCGGCCTGCTGCCAGCGCTCGTGTCGGCTCTCCACGGCGTCGAGCTCGGTCTGGCCGATCGGGTCCCACAAGCCCCACGTGCGCAAGACCCGAGCACTGGCCACCAGCGGCAGGCGGGCGGCATGGTCGGTCGCGTAGTCGATGCCGGCGCGCCGGGCCGCGGCCGCCCACTCGGTCTCGCTGGCGCCGGGTCGACGGGTCTCGACCAGGCACGACGCGTCCCAGGCGCCGAGCAGCTCGCCGCTGTAGGTCGACGCGCAGTTCGCGCCCTCGAGCACGCTCGCGGAGTTGGTCGAAGCGAGCACCGGCTCGTCGAACGCCAGCGTGTTGCGAACGGTCCAGGGCACCATGAGCGCCACGGTCACGCCGAGGCAGGCGGCCACCAGCCCGGCGCGCCTGGCCCGGCTGACCTGGCGCACGCCGAGACCGGCGGCGAGCGCGAGCAGCGGTGCGTACACCAGGGCATCGCTGCGGGTGAGCGCGGCCACGCCCAGCACCGCACCCAGCAGGGCGAAGCGATCGAACGACGGCCGGGCCGACGCCTCGTAGGCGAGGAGGGTGGCCAGCGTGAGGAGGGCGACCGACAGCGACTCCGACATGAGCGAGCCGTCGGCCGCGATCGCCATGGGCGAGAGAGCCACGAAGGCGGCGGCGACGAGGGCGACCCGATCGCTCACGATCCGTCGCGCCAACACCGCGGTGAGACCGACCGTCACCGAGCCGATCACCGCCCCGACGAGCTGGAACGCCCGGTCACCTTCGAGGCCGAGGCGCTCGACCACGGCGAGCACCGTAGGCCACAGCGGCGGGAAGTTCGCCGTGGGCTCCGAACGACCCAACCGGTAGAACGCGTCGGGGTCGACGTAGCCCTCCCCACCGGCCAGCGTGCCCGCCTGCAGCTGGTACCACCGAGCGTCGAACCCCAGCTCGAACCGGTCGCCGATGACGAGCACGTAGCCGACGCGCAACGCCAGCCCGATCGCGACCACGGCCGCCAACTGGAGGACGAACCGCCGGGTCACGGGACTCGACCATACTGAACGGATGGCTGCTCTCCTACGCCCACGTCGGTCGATCACGCCGTCTCCCTCATCGAATCACGTGACGCCGTTGGGCTTCCCGCTCGGTCCCGGGCAACCTGCCGAGTTCCTGCACGGCCTGGCGAAGCGCGACGACTGGGCCGACCTCGCGCTCTACGGCGCGCTGCTCGTCGACTTCTACGAGGTGTTCTCGCACCCGGGCGTGCACCACTCCAGCGGCTTCTTCGGTCCTATCGAGCGCATCCTCGTCGCCGACGGCCACGACGTGCAGTTCGTGCCGAGCGACTTCCGTCGCTTCGCGCCGATCCTCGCCGAGCGACGGCCGCGGGTGATGTGCACGGTGGCCACCCCGCCCGACGCCGACGGCAAGCTGAGCCTGTCGCTGCACGCCGGCGCGACCGTCGACGAGCTGCACCGTGCGGGCGCCGACCCGGACCGCTTGTTGATCGTCGAGATGAACCAGCCACTTCCCGCGCACGTTCGGCCTACCGCCGCAGCACTCGCATGCGCTCGACCTCGACGAGATCGACGTGCTGATCGAGAGCGACCGGGCACCGTTCCTGCTCGCCGACCAGGACGCCACCGATGTCGAGCGGGCGATCGCCGAGTACGCGAGCGGCTTCGTCAGCGACGGCTGCACCCTGCAGACCGGCATCGGTGGCATCCCGAGCACGGTCGTGCGGCTGCTCGCCGAAGGCCCCGGCGGCGACTACGGCGTGCACTCGGAGATGTTCACCACGGGGCTCATGCACCTGCACGAGGCCGGCAAGGTCACCAATCGCAAGGGTGGGGAGTTCGACGGCTTCTCGGCCACGACGTTCGCGGCCGGCACGGCCGAGCTCTACGACTGGCTCGACGGCAACGACGCCGTGCGCTTCCTGCCGGTCGACCGCGTGAACGCTCCGGAGATCATCGCCGCCCAACGCAAGATGGTGACGGTCAACGGGGCGCTGTGCCTCGATCTGCACGGACAGGTGGTGGCCGACACCATCGGAGCCAAGCAGTACTCCGGCATCGGCGGCCACGAGGACTTCGTGTCGGCGCCCGGCCTCGAGCTCGAGGACCGCTCGCTCGTGTGCCTGCCGTCGTCGGCCACGGTCGGCGGCACCCGTGTCTCGCGCATCGTCGCCACCCTGCCCGAGGGTTGGATCATCACCACGCCCCGCCACCAACTCGACGTGGTGGTCACCGAGTACGGGGCGGCCGAGCTGCGCGGGCGCACGGTGCGTGAGCGGGCGCTCGCGCTGGCGGCCATCGCCCACCCGGAGTTCCGCGACGAGCTGCTGGCCGCCGCGTCCCTCCTCTAGCCCGGCTCTCGCGTCAGCCTCGGAGTAGTTGTCCAACCACTCAGAGTGAGGACAGTGGCCGATGACACAGCCGCCTTCTACTATCCACAGGATGCGGCTGATCGATCGACTGCGGGAAGTGCATCAAAGCCGACCACACGCCGTGGTCGAGCCCGACGTTCCGCAAGGTCCGCCTGCGTCCCCCTACGCCGGGGTGGCGGTGTTGCGCCCCGAGACCATCGATGCCATGAGCCGGGCCCTGTCGCGCGAGCTGCCCACCTTCACCGCCCGGCTGGCGGCGGCCCGGGCGGCCAGCATCACCACCGAGCTGATCCTGTCGGCCGAGCGGGGCCCCGAAGCCCTGGGTCGCGTCATCCCGATGCCGCTGCCCTACCGGCGCAACGGTCGCACGCTCGACCCGTGCCGCAACTGTGGGGGCACCACCACCGTCACCCGGCTCGACCTCACCACCCAGGTCGGGTGGTTCCAGTGTCGAGAGTGCGGGTTCAGATTCGGCGGAAGTCTGGCCGAACGAGGGAACGCGGAGCCGGTCCCCGGGCGTTGACCCGGGCATGATGTTCGCTTCTCGCAAGCTCACCGTTCCCACCCCCGACGAGGCCCTTCCGGGTCGTGACACCGAGATGCCGGTGGCCGCCCAGCACCTGGTGACCGGTCACCCCCTCCGCCCACCCTTCCCCGACGGCTACCAGCAGGCCATCTTCGGCCTGGGGTGCTTCTGGGGAGCTGAGCGGGTCTTCTGGCAGACCGAGGGCGTCTACACCACGGCGGTCGGCTACGCCGGCGGCTCCACCCCCAACCCCACCTACGAAGAGGTCTGCTCGGGACGCACCGGGCACACCGAGGCGGTGCTCGTCGTGTTCGATCCCGAGGTGATCAGCTACGACGAGCTGGTCCGCGTGTTCTGGGAGAACCACGACCCCACCCAGGGCATGCGCCAGGGCAACGACATCGGCACCCAGTACCGCTCCGCGCTCTACTGGTTCGACGACGAGCAGCGCCAGGTCGCCGAGGCGTCACGCCACGCCTACCAGCAGCAGCTCGTGGCCTCGGGCTATCCGGAGATCACCACCGAGATCGGGCCGGCACCCGCCTTCTACTACGCCGAGGACTACCACCAGCAGTACCTCGCCAAGAACCCCAACGGCTACTGCGGCCTGGGTGGCACGGGCGTGAGCTGCACGGTGGGTCTCGCAGGAGCCTGACCCGCCTCCTGGTTTTCCGATACAACACACCGCGTGTCGGAGACCCTGCGGATCCTGCTGTTCGTCCTGCTGTCGCTGCCCCTGATCGTGCTGGTGGCGTTCATCGCCAGCCGCATGCTCGGGGTGCGGCGATCGTGGGTCGCCATCGTCGTCTCGGGCGTCATCGGCTGGACGGTGGGCTTCGCCGTCTCGCTCGGCATCGCCGGCGAGCTCGAGGACGCGCATCTGCTGCGCAACACCCTCGTGCTCTCGTTCGTCTTCACCATGGCGACGGCGGTGGCGCTCGACCTGCTGGCCAAGCCGGGCACCCTCGAACAGGGCGACTCGGCGGGTCTGTTCGTCGTGCCACGGCCCCGGCAGTACGTCGAGGAACGGGTCGACGTGGTGCGACGGAGCCGCGAGATCGTCGAGATCGCCCGCCGCAACGGGTTCGGTCCGCAGATGAGCGGCCGCCGTCACCGCACCGCGGAGGATGTCGCGCTCGCTCGCGACCCTGCGCCGGTGCGCGCTCGGCGCACCCTCGAGCAGTGCGGCGGCATGTTCGTGAAGCTCGGCCAGATCGCGTCCACGCGATCGGACCTGTTGCCCCAACCCTTCATCGAGGAGTTCTCGCGGCTGCAGAGCAACGTGGCGCCCGCCGACGCGGCGGACATGCGTGCCCTCGTCGAGCTGGAGCTGGGTGCATCGGTCGACGAGGTGTTCGCGGAGTTCGACTGGGAGCCGATCGGCACCGCGTCGATCGCCCAGGTCTATCGGGCGACCCTCCACACCGGGGAGCCGGTGGTGGTGAAGGCGCAGCGACCGGAGATCGCCGAGATCGTGCGGCGCGACACCCAGGTGCTCCTGCGGTTGGCGGGCGCCATCGAGCGCAACACCCCCACCGGCGCCGAGTACCGCGTGGCCAACCTCGCCCGCGAGTTCGCCGACGGGGTGGCCGCCGAGCTCGATTTCCGTGGCGAGGCCCAGAACGCCGAGGCCATCCGCCAGAACATGGTCGACCAGGCGGGCATTCGGGTGCCGAAAGTGTTCGACCGGTTCAGCACGTCGCGTCTGTTGGTGCAGGAGCGCTTCGACGGCCCTGCCGCCAGCGACGCCGCCGCGATCGCCGACCTCGGAGTCGATCGCATGACCATGGCCGGCAACCTGCTGCGGGCCGCCCTCAAGCAGATGATGACCGACGGGTGGTTCCACGCCGATCTGCATCCGGGCAACGTGCTCGTGCTCTCCGACGGCAGCATCGGCCTCATCGACTTCGGGGCGTGCGGCCGGCTCGATCCGCTCCAGCAGGCGTCGTTGCGCGAGATGTTGATGGCCACCGCGTTGCGCGACCCGGCCATGTTGCGCCAGGCCGTGGTCGACGTGTGCGACGTGGGGTCGAACGAGGGCGAGGACGCCCTCGAACGGGCCCTGGCCCGCTTCCTCGCCCGTCACGTGCAGCCTGGTCAGGCCGTGGGGGCCTCGGCCATCGCCGACTTGATGCAGTTGCTGTCGAGCTTCGGCATCGACGTGCCCGTCGAGTTCACCACGTTCGGCCGGGCCTTGGTGGTGCTCGACGGCACGCTCATCACGCTCGCCCCGACGTTCAGCTTCTCGGAGGCGTCCCAGGCGTTGGCCACCGAGTGGGTGACGGCGCGCACCGACGACGAAGGCGAGCCCGACCTCGAAGCCATTGCCCGCGACGAGCTCATCGCCCAGCTGCCCACGCTGCGCGATCTGCCGAAGCGGGCCGATCGCGTGCTGCGCCAGGCCGAGCGAGGCGAGCTGACCACCCGGATCTCGCTGTTCGCCCGCGACGACGACCAGCGGTTCGTGGCGAAGATGGTGAACCGCCTGGTGCTCGCCTTCGTCGGCGGCGTGCTCGGGCTGCTGTCGGTCGTGCTGCTCACCACCACGAACGGGCCCATCTTCGCCGGCGAGGTCACCCTCCTGAACTTCTTCGGCTACCTGGGGCTGTTCGGGGGAGTCGTGCTCTTGTTGCGGGTCGTCGCCGCCAGCGTTCGCGAAGGCCTGAACTGAGCGGAGAAACGAACTGAGCCGATAGCGTGACGCACACCGCTTCTGACGTCACGAGAGAGGGAACCGTCTGATGCCTTTCGAACTCCCGCCGCTGCCCTACGCCAAAGATGCGCTTGCGCCGCACATCAGCGAGGAGACGCTCGAGTACCACTACGGCAAGCACCACCAGGCCTACGTCACCAACCTCAACAAGATGGTCGAGGGCACCGACTTCGCTGATGCGTCGCTCGAGGACGTGATCATGAAGTCCGAGGGGCCCATGTTCAACAACTCGGCCCAGGTCTGGAACCACACGTTCTACTGGAGCTGCATGGCCCCTGGCGGGGGTGGCCAGCCATCGGGCGCGGTCGCCGATGCCATCAACTCGGCCTTCGGCTCCTATGACGACTTCCGCAAGGAGTTCGTCGACGCGGCCACCACCCAGTTCGGCTCGGGTTGGGCCTGGCTGGTCGACGACGGCAGCGGGCTCAAGGTGATGAAGACCCCCAACGCCGATCTGCCGCTCAAGCACGGGGCCAAGGCGCTGCTCACCATCGACGTGTGGGAGCACGCCTACTACATCGACTACCGCAACGCGCGCCCGAAGTACATCGACACGTTCATGGACAGCCTGCTCAACTGGCAGTTCGTGGCGGACAACCTGAGCAGCTGAACGCGCGCACCGCGGTCGTCGCGGTTCTCGTCGGGGCCTCCTGTCTCGCCGCCTGCACGGCGCGAGCGTCGGAGGCCCCGAGCGCGTCCAGCCCCTCGGCCCCGATCGATCGGCGGCTCGGCGGCATGACCACCGTGTTCGTCGACGACGAGACCGCGTTCGGGTTCTCGGCCCGCAACCTCTCGCGCCGCGACTCGATCGCCTTCGGCGACGGGCGCGAGTACTTCAACGAGTCGTGGCAGATCGCGCCGGGCGAGCCGTCGGATCGCGATGGGCTCGGGCCGACCCTCAACGCCGATGCGTGCGTCTCGTGCCACACCGGCCACGGTCGGGGACGGGTGCCGGTCGACTCGATGGACCCGAGCGTGGGGCTGGTGCTGAGGCTGTCGGGCCCGACCACGGACCCGATCGATGACCCGTCGGGCGACGCGTCCGGCGATCCGATCTATGGCTCACAGCTGCAGGATCGGGCCACCACCTGGGCGCCGCACGAGGGTCGCGTGCAGGTGACCTACACCGAGGTGCGCGGCACCTACGGCGATGGCAGCGAGTTCGCGCTGCAATCGCCCACCTACCGTGTCGGCGACCTCCAGTTCGGTCCGTTGGCCCCCGACACGGCCCCGTCGGCGCGCCTCGCACCTGCAGTGATCGGCCTCGGTCTGCTCGAGGCCGTGCCTGAGGAAGACCTGCTGGCGTGGGCCGATCCGGACGACGTGGACGGTGACGGCATCTCCGGGCGGCCCAACCTGGTGTGGGACCGGCTCACGGCCAGCCAGGTCGTCGGCCGGTTCGGATGGAAGGCAGCGCAGCCGACGGTCGCGCAGCAGACGGCCCGGGCGCTGCACGAGGACCTCGGTGTCACCTCCGCGCTCTTCCCTGCGGCGAACTGCCCAGGGCCTCAGGTCGAGTGCGCGTCGGCGCCCTCGGGCGGCGAGCCCGAGGCGAGTGCCGAGGTGGTCGACCAGCTCACCCTCTACACCCGCACCTTGGCGGTGCCGGCCCGTCGGGCCCCGAGCGATGCGGAGGCCCGACGTGGGGAGCGCCTGTTCGCCGACACGGGCTGCGCCGCCTGTCATCGACCGACGCTCGAGACGGGGGCATCCGATGTGAGCGGACTCCGAGCCCAGGTGATCCATCCCTACACCGATCTGTTGCTCCACGACCTCGGGCCCGAGCTGGCCGACGCCCGGAGTGAGTTCGCAGCGACCGGGTCGGAGTGGCGCACCGCGCCGCTCTGGGGCATCGGGCTGGCCCAGCGGGTGACGCCAGGCACCGGATTCCTCCACGACGGCCGGGCCCGCACCGTGGCCGAGGCGATCCTGTGGCACGGCGGCGAGGCCGGGCCGGCCCGCGAGCGCTTTCGCACGATGAGTGCCGCCGACCGGGCTGCGCTGCTTCGCTTCATCGAGTCGCTGTGATGCCTCAGCTCGGACGGATGCGGTGAGCGGACGACGCTTCGTGCTCCTCGCCGGCGCGTTCGTCCTGGCGGTCGTCGTGGTGGCGCTCATCGTCCGACCCGACGACGAGGCCCCGGCCGGTGACCTTCGGGTGTCGGCGGCCCCTCCATCGGCTGCGCCGCAGGCGACGCTCGCCGACCTGGTCGCGGCGTCGGATGCCGTGGTGATCGGACGAGTGCTCGGCACCGATGCGATGGGCGCCGGACTGATCGAGCTGGGTGTCGACGAGTTGCTGGCCGGCGATGACGATCTCCCCGACGTGATCGCCGTCGAGCAGCCTGGCATGGCTGTCCTTCGTCGAGCGACGGGGACATCGGCATCTGGTTCCTGGTGCGCACCGACAGAGCGGACGTCTTCGCGATCATCAACGAGCAGGGCCGCTATCTGGTCGATGCCGACGACCCGTCCCGTTTCGTCGACGTGCCGCTGGACGACCCCCTGGTCGACCAGTTGGAGGCGCAAGACCCGACCATCCTGCGCCATCAGGTGCAGGAGGCCGCCTGAGATCCGCCCCGTTCAGCTCTGACCGAGCGGGGCGGCGCCGAACGGCGACGAGAAGCGGTCGCACCAGATGACCACGCTCTGGAACCGACTGGGGTCGACGTCGGCTGGGATCTCGTAGTTCTGGTTCCCGACGTTGCCCTTGAGGCTGCCCAGGTTGACGAAGTCGGCCTCGAACTCGCCCTCGGGGGCATCGGGAGCGGCCGTGGACAGGTAGACGAACAGATCGGGCCCGTTGTCGGTGTCGAGGTCCTCGAGGCGCAGGAATCGTTGGCCGTCGGCCAGCTCGACCACGAGGGCCCGACCGCTCGTGCCGTGATCGCGGCTGATGAACTCGCCGCTGGCGAGGGTCACGGGCTCGGGCGGAGCAGCGGTGGTCGTGGTGGTGCCCGGGTCGTCTGCCTGCGTCGGTTCCGTGGTTTCGCCTGGTTCGGCCTCGGGCTCGGCGGCCACGGCGGCGACGGGGAACGCCTCGTCGACCTCTTCGTCGATGAACAGCTTCCACGGCTGGGTGAGTGCGAGGCCCACGCCGACGATGACGACGACCACGGCGGTGACGACCCAGGTGATCGGGCTCCGGGCGATGGTACGGGCGGTCGGCATGGTCGAGTGCTCCCTTGCTGGGTGACGGTAGGGTCTGTTCCGTCTCCAACGACTCTGGTCATCTCACGGTTCCCATGCTCGAATCACGCGTGCTTCACCCCTCGCTCCTCGCCGCCATCGACTGGTCGGTCGACTGGTCCGACGTCGCCACGAAGGCGGCGACCGTCGTGGGCATCATCGTCGGCGCCTTCCTTGTCAGCCGGATCTCCCGCTGGTTCATCGGGCGCACCATGCACCGGCTGCTGTTGCCGGCATCAGGTGCCCGCCTCTCGAAGCTTCGCGAGCGCACACCGAACGTGTTGCTGCGCACCGGCGACCAGTGGAGCCTGCGCGCCGACGCCCGCATCCAGACGCTCACGATCGTGGCGCGCAGCCTGGTGTCGCTGCTGGTGTGGTTCGTGGCCCTCGTATGGATCCTCGAGGTGATCGGCGTCAACCTCGGGCCGCTCATCGCCGGTGCCGGCATCGCCGGCGTGGCCCTCGGCTTCGGGGCGCAGAACATCGTGCGCGACTTCCTGAGTGGCTTCTTCCTGATCGTCGAGGACCAGTTCGGGGTGGGTGACATCGTCGATCTCGGTGAGGCGGCGGGTACCGTCGAGAAGATCACGTTGCGCTCGACCCGTCTGCGTGATGTGCAGGGCGTGGTGTGGCACGTGCCCAACGGCGAGATCTTGCGCGTGGCGAACCAATCCCAGGAGTGGGCGCGCGCCCTGCTCGACGTGCAGGTCTCCTACGACACCGACCTCGATCTCGCCCAGCAGGTCATCGCCGACACTGCGAACACCATGGCCGCCGATCCGGACTGGGCGCTCGAGATCCTCGACTCGCCCGAGGTGTGGGGGGTCGAGGCGTTCACCCCGACGGCGATGGCCATCCGCGTGGTGATCAAGACCCGTCCGGCGGCTCAGTTCGGCGTGATGCGTGAGTTCCGCCAGCGCATCAAGAAGGCGTTCGACGAGAACGGCATCGTGATCCCCACCGTGCAGATCGCCTCGTCCCCCGACGCCCCGGCCTGACCACTCCTCCGCAGCGGCCGTACCGCGCGTTCCTCACCGATTTCCTCACGGGCAGGTTGAGAAAACCGCGGAGGAAACCGTGGCACGACTGGCGAATCGGCACGCCGTGGCTAGCAGGCGTGACTGCGCCTTCGGCGCTGCGGGGTGCCCGCGTTTGCCGCCGTACCGCGCGTTCCTCACCGATTTCCTCACGGGCTGGCTGAGGAAACGGATGAGGAAACCTTGGTACGGCCGTCGGGTGACGAAGGGCGCGCTCGGTAGTGGCCGCGTCCGACTCGCTCGACGACGCCGCGGCTGATCGGCTGGCGCAAGGCATTGCCGATGGCCTTCGACGTCGCGCCCGACGGCCGCACGCCGGAAGCGGTGAGAAGGCGACGCAGATCACGTCCGCTCACCGGCTCGTCGAGGGCGTGCAGCAGGTCGACGAGCCGCCGACGCAGCTCGTCGGTGTCGATCACCTCGAGGTCAGCGTCGACCTCACCGCCGAGGGGATCGTCCCACTCGTCGGCCTTGTGCCGGCGATGGGCCCCGAGGTAGCTGACCGATCCGTCGGGATTGATGAACAGTCGTGTGCCGCGGATCGCCGTGTCGATGGCCTTCGCCCGGGTGATGGCCGCTTGTCGATCGGACAGCGCCTGGCGCAGGCGCTCGTCGGCATCGTCGAGCGCCGACAACGTTTCGGCTCGGAGAGCCCGCAGGTCGTCTCTGGCCTGGCCCCCGCAGGCGTAAGGACGTGGTCGAGCGATGAGCAGCTCGGCACGTTGTCGGCGATAGCCCGTCACGTCATCAGTCATCCCCCGATGTTGGCGGCGGGGTGTGACAGCTACGGTCCGACGAAATCAGTCGGCGGCGAGGGTGACGACGACGCTGGGCGCGTCGTCCTCGACCAGGGTGAGCTCGCCGGTGACGTTGCCCGCCTCGCGTACATCGGCGAGCGCGACGCGCAGGGCGTCGAGCCGTGGTGCGGTGTCGTGCACCTCGACCCGATCGGCGGCCACCTTGAGCGAGCGCTTGGCCTCGGTCTTGGCCTTGCGGATCTCGCCGAGGACGGCGGCCGCCAGCTCGTAGATGGCGCGGTCGCCGTCGGCCGCCGCGTCGCGCAGCTCGCTCACGTCGGGCCACGATGCCCGATGCACCGAGCCGGACTGCCACCACGACCAGACCTCTTCGGTGACGAACGGCAGGAACGGGGCGAACAGCCGCAGCAGCGTCGACAGGGCGAGCTGCAGCGTGGCCTGGGCCGACGCCGCCGCGTCGTCGCCCTGGGCCCCGTAGGCCCTGCCCTTGACCAGCTCGAGGTACTGGTCGCAGAACGTCCAGAAGAACGTCTCGGTGCGTTCGAGCGCCCGGGCGTAGTCGTAGGAGTCGAACGCGGCCGTGGCGTCGTCGACGAGCTGGGCGAGCGCGCTGAGCAGCGAGCGGTCGAGCGGCTCGGTGATGACCGCCAGGTCGGAGCGGGGCGTGCCCATGCCGAGTGCGAAGCGCGATGCGTTGAGCAGCTTCATCGACAGGCGGCGCCCGATCTTCATCTGGCCCTCGTCGAACGCGGTGTCGGTGCCGGGCCGACCGTTCGCCGCCCAGTAGCGCAGCGCGTCGGCGCCGAACTGCTCGACGTACTGCACCGGCGTGACCACGTTGCCCTTCGACTTCGACATCTTCTTGCGGTCGGGGTCGAGCACCCAGCCGGAGATGGCGGCGTTGTGCCAGGGCAGGGTGTCGCTCTCGAGGTGCGATCGCACGACGCTCGAGAACAGCCAGGTGCGGATGATCTCGTGGGCCTGCGGGCGCAGGTCCATCGGGTAGGTGCGGGCGAAGAGGTCGGGGTCCTCCTCCCAGCCCGTGGCGATCTGCGGGGTGAGCGACGAGGTGGCCCAGGTGTCCATGATGTCGGGATCGCCGACGAAGCCGCCTGGTTTGCCGCGCTGCGACTCGTCGAAGCCAGGGGGCACGTCGCTCGACGGATCGATCGGCAAGGTGTCCTCGGCGGCGACGATGGGATGGTCGTGGTCGACCTCACCGTCGTCGGTGACGGGGTACCAGACCGGGAAGGGCACCCCGAAGAAGCGCTGCCGGGAGATGAGCCAGTCGCCGGTGAGACCCTCGACCCAGTTCTCGTAGCGCACCTGCATGTAGGGCGGGTGCCAGTGCAGCTCCTTGCCCCGGTGCAGCAGCGCCTCGCGCAGATCGAGGTCGCGCCCGCCGTTGCGGATGTACCACTGGCGGCTGGTGATGATCTCGAGCGGTCGGTCGCCCTTCTCGTAGAACTTCACCGGATGGGTGATCGGCCGGGGCTCGCCGTCGAGGTCGCCCGACTCGGTGAGCAGCTCGACGATGCGACGCCGGGCCTGGTTCACCGTCTTGCCGGCCAGCTCGGCGTAGTGCTCCTGGCCGGTGGTCGACGTGATGGCCTCGGGCGCTTCGGCGATCAGGCGCCCGTCGGCTCCCATGATCGACCGCGTGGGCAGGTCGAGCTCACGCCACCAGGTGACGTCGGTGATGTCGCCGAAGGTGCAGATCATGGCGATGCCCGACCCCTTCTCGGGATCGGCCAGCTCGTGGGCTCGCACCTCGACCTCGACGTCGAACAGCGGCGTGCGCACCGTCGAGCCGAACAGGGGCTGGTAGCGCACGTCGTCGGGGTGCGCGACCAACGCGACACACGCGGCGATGAGCTCGGGCCGGGTGGTCTCGATGAAGAGCGGCTCGCCTCTCGACCCGTCGGGACCCTGCTGCCAGAACGAGATGCGGTGGTAAGCGCCGGGCTTCTCGCGATCTTCGAGCTCGGCTTGGGCGACTGCGGTCTTGTAGTCGACGTCCCAGAGCACCGGGGCCTCGGCGGTGTAGGCCTCGTCCCGAGCCAGGTTGCGGAGGAACGCCCGCTGCGCGACCCGACGGCTGCGGTCGTCGATGGTGGCGTAGGTCATCGACCAGTCGACCGACAGACCGAGCTTGCGCCAGAGATCCTCGAACGCCTTCTCGTCCTCGACGGTGAGGGTGTTGCAGAGATCGACGAAGTTGCGCCGGCTGATGTGTTGGGGTGGATCGAACGCCTCGGCCGGCGTCTCGAAGCCGGGGTCGTAGGGGAGCGAGGGATCGCACAGCACGCCGTAGACGTTCTGCACCCGCCGCTCGGTGGGCAGGCCGTTGTCGTCCCACCCCATCGGATAGAAGACCTCGCGACCCCGCATGCGGTGATAGCGGGCGATGGTGTCGGTGTGGGTGTAGGAGAAGACGTGGCCGACGTGCAGCGACCCGCTCACCGTGGGGGGCGGCGTGTCGATCGAGTAGATCTCGGCGCGGGTCTTCGTGCGGTCGAAGCGATAGGTGCCGTCGCGCTCCCAGACCTCGTCCCAGGTCGTCTCGAGGCCCTCGAGGCTCGGCTTGTCGGGCACGGTGAAGCCCGATGGGCTGCCGGACGGGCGGGAGTCGGGGGTGGGGGCGTCGCTGGTCATCGCCCGCCAAAGTAGCCGGGCACGCCGCCCACCCGTTCTAGCATTCGGCCCGTGCTGCACCTCTTCGACACCGCCGAGGGCCGAGTGGTCCCCATCGAGCCCCGCACCGAGGGCGAGGTGTCGATGTACGTGTGCGGCCCGACCGTCTACGGCCCGCCCCATCTCGGGCACGGCCGCTTCTCACTCGTGTTCGACATCCTGCGCCGCTATCTCGAGTGGTGCGGCAACGAGGTCACCTACGTCTCGAACATCACCGACATCGACGACAACATCATCAACCGCGCCAACGAGGAAGGCCGGTCGACCGACGAGGTGGCGGTCGAGTACGAGCGAGTCTGGTACGAGGCCATGGACGCCATCGGGGTGAAGCGACCGACGCACGATCCGCACGCCACCGGGTTCGTCGAGCGCATGGTCGAGCTCATCGGGCAGCTGGTCGAGCAGGGCGACGCCTACGAGACGAGCGACGGCGTCTACTTCAGCCCCGAGATCGTGGCCGACTACGGCCTGCTCGCCCGCCAGTCGATCGACTCGCTGCAGGCCGGCGCCCGGGTCGAGGCCAACGACGAGAAGCACTCACCGATCGACTTCGTGCTCTGGAAGAAGTCGAAGCCGGGCGAGCCCGCGTGGCCGTCACCGTGGGGGCCCGGACGTCCGGGCTGGCACACCGAGTGCGTGGTGATGTCGCTCGACCTGCTGGGCGACGGCTTCGACATCCACGGCGGCGGTCAGGATCTGGCGTTCCCCCACCACGAGAACGAACGCGCCCAGGCGGTGGCGGCCGGTCGCCGCTTCGCCCGGCACTGGGTGCACAACGGGTTCGTCGAGATCGGCGGCGAGAAGATGTCGAAGTCGCTCGGCAACTTCACCAACCTGATCGACCTGGTCGAATCGACCGACGTGCGCGCCTACCGGCTGCTCGTGCTGCAGGCGCACTACCGGTCGCCGGTCGAGGTCAACAAGGCGACGACCGACGCCGCATCGACCGCCCTCGAACGACTCGACACCTTCGCTCGTCGGGCCGCGTCGTTGCCGCCGGCGGCCGCCGACCCCGACGTGATCGCCGAGTTCCGCCGGCGGATGGACGACGACCTCGACACGCCAGGCGTGGTCGACCTGCTGTTCACGGTGGTGCGGCGGGCCAACCAGGCGATGGACGACGGTGACCTCGACACGGCCGCCGCCCTCGCGGCCGCCGTGGGCGAGATCTGCGTGGCGGTGGGCCTCGAGTTGCGCGGCGACACGGGGGCCGTGCCCGCCGAGATCGTCGCCCTGGCCACACGGCGCGACGAGGCGCGCGCCGCCAAGGACTGGGCCGCAGCCGATCGGCTCCGCGACGAGATCACCGCCGCCGGCTACGTCGTAGAGGACACGGCCGAGGGCACCCAGGTGCGCCCCGCCTGAGGTTGGCACCCGTCCGAACGGAGCGGTACCGTTAAGTTACCGAGGGGTAACTTGGCCTGCCCCACCGGACGTCTCGACCGGACGACTCGATAGGAGCCTTCCCCATGTCCGATTTCTCGCTCGCCCTCAACGAGGACCAGCTGCAACTGCAGAAGTGGGTCCACGACTTCGCCGAGGCGGTCATCCGCCCGGCGGCCGCCGAATGGGACGAGCGCGAGGAGTTCCCGTGGCCCATCGTCGAAGAGGCGGCCAAGGTCGGCCTCTACGGCATGGACTTCATGGCCCAGATCATGATGAACGACCCCACCGGCCTGTCGATGCCGGTGGCCACCGAGGAGCTCTTCTGGGGCGACGCCGGCATCGGCCTCGCCATCCTGGGGTCGGGGCTCGCCGCCGCCGGCATCCTCGGCAACGGCACCCCCGAGCAGATCATGGAGTGGGTGCCGCAGTGCTACGGCACCGCCGACAACGTGATGCTGGGCGCCTTCTGCGTGAGCGAGCCCGACGCCGGCTCCGACGTGTCGTCGCTGCGCACCAAGGCCGTCTACGACGAGGCCAAGGACGAGTGGGTGCTCAACGGCACCAAGGCGTGGATCACCAACGGCGGCATCGCCGACCTCCACGTGGTGGTGGCCACCGTCGATCCCGAGCTGAAGAGCCGTGGTCAGGCCAGCTTCGTGGTGCCGCCCGGCACCCCGGGCCTGTCGATGGGCCAGAAGTACTCGAAGCTCGGCATCCGTGCCTCGCACACCGCCGAGGTCGTGCTCGACGACGTGCGCGTGCCCGGCAGCTGCCTGCTCGGCGGCAAGGACAAGCTCGACGAGAAGCTGGCCAAGGCCCGCGAGGCGCTGAACAACCCGCAGGTGCGCAGCGGCAAGCAGCCGGCCATGGCCACCTTCGAGGCCACCCGCCCGGCGGTGGGCGCGCAGGCCATCGGCGTCGCCCGGGCCGCGTACGAGTACGCCCGTGACTACGCCACCGAGCGCAAGGCGTTCGGCAAGCCCATCGCCATGCACCAGGGCATCGGCTTCATGCTGGCCGACATGGCCACCGAGCTCGACGCCGCCCGCCTGCTGGTGTGGCGTGCCGCCTGGATGAGCCGCAACGCCAAGTACGAGAACGCCGAGGGCTCGATGTCGAAGCTCAAGGCCGGTCGGGTGGCGGTGTGGATCACCGAGCGGGCCATCCAGATCCTCGGCGGCTACGGCTACGTCAAGGAGTACCCGGTCGAGCGCTGGCACCGCGACTCGAAGATCTACGACATCTTCGAGGGCACCGAGCAGATCCAGCAGCTCGTGATCGCACGGGCGATCACCGGCCTGCGCGTCGAGTAGACCTCAGGCTCCTCAGCCGAGGATCTTGGCCTTCTGGGCGGCGAACTCGTCGTCGGTGAGGATGCCCTGGTCGCGGAGCTCGGCCAGTTGCTTGAGCTGCGTCACCACGTCGACCTGCGGTGCCGGTGCTGGCCTGGCCGGTGCGGCGGCGGCCGGCGCGGCGGCGACCTGCTGCGCGCCGACTTGCTGGCTGTAGGCGGCCTGGCGCTCGGCGTAGATCCCCGCGTCGCGGTCGGCGAACTTCTCCGCCTGGCGGCGCTGCACGCGTCCGCTCACCGCGGTGGCGGTGCCGGCGACGACGGCGGTGCGGGCCACACCTCTCAACAGTCCTGGCATCAGAGCACTCCTGTAGATCGAGTCGGATAGCTGGCGGGGAGCTGAGGGAGTCAGCCGGCGGCGTCGAGCTCGTCGAGCGCGGCGGTGAGCACATCGGCCGGGATGCGGCTGCTGGCGATGAGCTCGCCACCGGCCTGGCGGGCGGCGGCCACGAACGGCACGGCCCACGCGTTCTCGTAGACGAGGAGGAGGGCGGCCTTGCCGGGGTCGAGCAGGGCGGCGGCGTCGGCCAGGTCGTCGTCGCCCACCAGGCCCGAGCGGGCCCCGGCGAAGTCGGCGAACCCACCCAACGCGTCGGGCGAGATGTCGCTGAGCTCGAGCGCGGTGACCGAGCCGTCGGCCTGCTTCTCGACGACCATCAGGTCGTAGATGCGGATGGTGCCCTGGTCGACCAGGTCCATCAGCGCTCGACCGGCCGAGCCGTCGGCTTTGGCGGCGTCGAACTGGAGCACCACGATGTCGACGGGCCCGTACACGCCATCAAGATCAGTCATGGGCGAGCATTCCACCACGTCAGTGCGAGAAACGCACCTTCGGGAGGATGCGGCCGAGCCAGGCGGGCAGCCACCAGTTGCGATCGCCGAGCAGTGCCCATGAGCGAGGGCACCAGCATCATCCGCACCACCGTGGCATCGAGCAGCACCGCGACCGGCGAGGGTGAGGCCGAGCTCGGTGGGCGGGATCGGGCCGGTGACCCCGAAGGCCACGAACACGACGATCATGATGAGCGCCGCGTTGGTGATGGGTCGCCCGGTGCGGGCGATGCCCTCACGGATGGCGAGCAGGGTGTCGCCGGTGGCCTCGTAGCGCTCCTTGATCGCCGCCAGCAGGAAGAGCTGGTAGTCCATCGACAGGCCGAACAGCAGGGCGAAGAAGAACAACGGGGCCCAGGCATCGACGAAGCCCTGGTGTTCGATTCCGATGAGGCTGGCGCCGATGCCGTTCTGGAACACGATGGTGGCGAAGCCGAAGCTGGCGCCCACGCTGATGAGGTTGAGGATGATCGACGACACCGCGATGGTCAGGCTGCGGAACACCACGAGCAGCAGCACGAACGCGACGACCATGATGATGCCGATGGCCAGCGGGGCCTTCCCGGTCAGCGCCGCGGTGAGGTCGTGGTTCTGAGCGGCGGGCCCGCCGACCAGCGCCTCGGTCGGACACGGCGGCCACGTCGGTCCGCAAGCGGCCGACCATGTCGGACGTGGCTTCGTCGTCGACCGCCGACGCCGGGATGACCCGCACGACCGTGCGTCCGCTCGCTGCAGGCTCGGTCACGATGGCGGCGTCGACCACGTTGGGATCGCTGGCGGCCACGTCGACCACTGCGGCCGCCTCGTCGGCGGGCACGGTGATGAACAGAGGGGCCGCGGCGCCGGGGCCGAACGACTCGACCACCATCTCGTAGCCGTCGCGGCTCGACTCGCCGGTGTCGACGACCCGGGCGCCCGGCATGCCCAACCGCATGCCGACGGCCGGTACCGCCAGCAACAGCAACAGGGCCAGGCCGGCGAACAGGGTGCGGCCCGGGTGTCGCAGGGCCAGGCCGGTCCAGCGCGGCCCAACGGCCCTCGGCGGCGCGGTCGGGGTCTTCGTGGCCGCGCGCGACGAGCACCCGATCGCCGAGCGCCACCAGCACGGCCGGCAGCAGGGTGAGGGCGGCCAGGGCGACCGCCACGACCGCCAGGATCATCCCGAGCGCCATCGAGCGGAACACCATCACCGGCACCACGAACACGGCGGCCAGCGAGAGCACCACCGTCAGGGCCGAGAGGAACACGGCCTTGCCCGCGGTGGTCAAGGTGTTGGCGATGGCGTCGTAGGCGTCGTAGCCGTCCTCGCGCTCCTCGCGGTAGCGGGAGACGATGAAGAGGCTGTAGTCGATGCCGACCGCCAGGCCGATCATCATCGAGAAGTTCATCGACCACACCGACAGGGGAGTGGCGTTGCCCAGGAGGTGAAGGCTGGCGAAGCCGACCGCGATGCCGGCGAGGGCGAGCAGCAGCGGGATCCCCGCGGCGATGGCGGAGCCGAAGGCGATCAGCAGCAGGATGATCGTGGGCAGCGCCGAGAACAGCTCGGCGCGGTGCAGCGCCTCCTCGTTCGTCGTGTTGAAGTCGCTCCACACGGCCCACTCGCCGGTGACGTTGGCCTCCGCCCCCTCGGGGAGGTCGACCTCGTCGACGTGGCCGATGAGCTCCTCTGCGGAGAGCGGCAGGTCGGCGTCCTCGTCGGCCTCGAGCTGCACCGGGATCAGCACGGTGCGGCCGTCGGGCGAGACCAGGCCCGCTTCGGGCGGACGCGACAGCGGATCGACGACCGCGGCGGCGCCGGGTGCGGTGCCGAGCGAGTCGACCAGAGCCTGCACGCCGCTCGGGTCGTCGGCGATCGGGTCGGGTTGGCGATAGACGACCACCGCCGCCTCGGCGCCGAGTTGGGGGAAGTCGCGGCGCAGCTCGTCGCGCACCTTCACCGCCGTCGAGCCCTGTGCCTCCCAGCCGGCGCCGGAGAGCGCACCGGTGAGGGTGACGGCCAGGGGCGCAGCGGCGATGGTGGCCACCAGCCACACGAGGATGACGGCCCGACGCCGACGGGCCGAGAACCGGGCCAGTCGGGCGAACCACGGCTCGGACCGCTCGTCGTCTTCGTCGGGCGGCGGGGCGGGTGCAGCGCTGGGAGCGAGCTCGCTCAGGGTCATCGTCGAGTCTCCGGTGTGGGTGGCGGCGGACAGATACCCCGGGGGGTACAGGGTGGATACCCTAGGGGGTATATCTCGAACCCGCAACCAGCCCGGTTCGGCCCCGACGCTCAGCTTCGCCAAGGGCACCACGACCCTGGTGCTGCCGCCGCCGATCTGGTCGAGTGGCGCACGTGACCAGCTCCGACGACGTCGACCCGACCGCACCGCTCCTCCGCTTCCTCGGCGGGGCGGGAACGGTCACCGGGAGCAAGTTCCTCGTGGATTCGCACCCGTCGAGAGTGCTCGTCGACTGCGGCCTCTTCCAGGGTCTCAAACGGCTGCGACTGCAGAACTGGGCCCGGTTCCCTGTCGACCCGTCGTCGATCGACGCCGTGGTCATCACCCATGCCCACATCGACCACATCGGCTATGTGCCCGCCTTGGTCGCTCAGGGGTTCGACGGCCCCGTCATCTGCTCGCACGACACCGCCGCGCTGGCGGGCGTCGTGTTGCCCGACGCAGCTCATCTGCAGGAGGAAGAGGCGGCGTACGCGAACCGCAAGGGCTTCTCGAAGCACCATCCGGCGCTTCCGCTCTACACCAGCGCCGACGCCGAGCGGGCCCTCGGGATGCTGCGTCCCGTCGAGTTCGACGATCCCATCGACGTGGCGCCCCATGTCACGGCCCGCTTGCAGCCCGCCGGTCACATCCTCGGATCGGCCGGGGTCGGCCTCACGGTCGACGGCGTGCGTCGGCGTCGCCTGTTCTTCAGCGGCGACGTCGGGCGTCCGGTGCACCCTCTGCTGGTCCCTCCGACGCCACCGCCGGAGAGCGACGTGATCCTGGTCGAGTCGACCTACGGAGATCGGGCCCACCTCGACGAAACCCACGCGCTCGACCTGTTGGCCAGGGTCGTCACCAAGACGGCGGGCCGCGGCGGCATGGTGATCATCCCGGCGTTCGCCGTCGATCGCACCGAGGTCATCCTCATGGCGTTGCGTCAACTGGCGGACGCAGGACGCATCCCGCGCCTGCCGGTGTACGCCGACAGCCCGATGGCGCTCGAGGTGCTGCGCCTCTATCGGCGAGCGCTCGATCGAGGAGCGGCCGATGTTCGCCCGCAGCACCTGGAGGCCGACCCGTTCGATCCTGGCGACCTCCACGAGGCCCACACCCGTGAGGAGTCGATGGCGCTCAACGACGTGCACTATCCGTCGATCATCATCTCCGCGTCGGGCATGGCCACCGGCGGTCGGGTGCTCCACCACCTGGCCCGTCGCCTGCCCGAAGCGCGTAACTCGGTGGTGCTCGTCGGGTTCCAAGCCGAGGGCACCCGTGGTCGGCTGCTGGCGGACGGCGCGCGATCGCTGAAGATGCTGGGTCGCTACGTGCCCGTGCGAGCCGAGGTGGTCTCGATCGACGGATTCTCCGTGCACGCCGACGCCGACGAGTTGATCGGATGGCTGGGGCAGACCGAGCGGCCCGAGGTGGCCTACGTCGTGCACGGCGAGCCCACGGCCTCGGCGACCCTGGCGCGCCGGCTCGGCGACGAGCTCGGTTGGAGCGCCGTCGTACCGAACCAGGGCGAGCTGGTCCGACTCGACTGACCTCACCAAAGAGGGTCAACCCCAGCGAAATCGGTGCGTGAAACAACCACATGGGTTGTTTCACGCACCGATTTCGGAGCGGAGGGGGGCAGTCAGAGGAGGCGTTGGAAGGCGCGCATGGCCTCGGTGATCATCTCGTCGGGATCCTCGGCGCCGTCGCGTCCCTCGGCGTTGGTCGACGCAGTGGCGCACGTGCTCGTCGAGCAACCCGAGGGCGACGCTCTGCAACGCCTTGGTGACCGACGAGATCTGGGTGAGCACGTCGATGCAGTAGGTGTCCTCGTCGATCATGCGCTGCAGGCCGCGCACCTGTCCCTCGATGCGGCGCAGCCGCTTCTGGTAGTCGTCCTTGCTGATCGCGTACCCGCGGCATCACGTCTCCCGGTTCGATTGGAAGCGGCGGAGCCGCAGGCTGTTGGTCACCACGAACACGCTCGAGAACGCCATCGCCGCGCCGGCGACGAGCGGGTTGAGCAGACCGGCCGCGGCGAGCGGGATGGCCGCCACGTTGTAGGCGAACGCCCAGAAGAGGTTGCCCTTGATCGTGCGCAGCGTGCGCCGCGAGAGGCGGATGGCGTCGGCCGCGGCCCGCAGGTCGCCTCGCACGAGGGTGATGTCGGACGCCTCGATGGCCACGTCGGTGCCGGTGCCCATCGCGAGGCCGAGGTCGGCCTGGGCGAGCGCGGCCGCGTCGTTCACGCCGTCGCCGACCATGGCGACCACCCGGCCCTCGTCCTGCAGGCGCTTGACCACGCTGACCTTGTCCTGCGGCAGCACCTCGGCGATGACCTCGTCGATGCCCACCTGGTCGGCCACCGCGTGTGCGGCTCGTTCGTTGTCGCCGGTGAGCAGCACGGGCGAGAGGCCGAGGGAGCGCAGCTCGGCGATGGCCTCCTGCGAGGTGTCCTTCACGGTGTCGGCGACCACGAGCACGCCGCGGGCGGCGCCGTCCCAGCCCACGAGCACCGCGGTGCGGCCCTGGCTCTCGGCCGCGCTCGCGGGCCGCGTCGAGCTCGGCGTCGGGGTGCAGCGACCAGTCGGCGAGGAAGGCCGTGCGGCCGGCGACCACCGCGTGGCCGTCGACCACCCCTTGCACGCCGAGGCCCTGGGTGCTGGCGAACGACTCGACCGGCTGCAGCGCGGCACCACGCTCGCGGCGCGCCGTCCGCGATGGCCCGGGCGATGGGGTGCTCGCTGGCGTCTTCGAGGCTGCCGACGAGCCGCAACAGGTCGAGCTCGTCGACCCCGGCCGCCGCGCCGACGTCGACCAGGCTCATGCGTCCCGTGGTGACCGTGCCGGTCTTGTCGAGCACGACGGTGTCGACCTGGCGGGTCGACTCGAGGATCTCGGGCCCCTTGATGAGGATGCCGAGCTGGGCCCCGCGCCCGGTGCCCACCATCAGGGCGGTGGGCGTGGCCAGCCCGAGTGCGCACGGGCAGGCGATGATCAGCACGGCCACTGCGGCGGTGAACGCCTCGGTGGCGCCCACGCCGGCACCCAGCCAGAAGCCGAGCGTGCCCGCAGCCAGCAGGATCACGATGGGCACGAAGATCGCCGAGATGCGGTCGGCCAGCCGCTGCACCGGCGCCTTGCCGGTCTGGGCGTCGGTCACCAGCCGGGCGATCTGGGCCAGCGCGGTGTCGGCGCCGACCCGGGTGGCGCGCACGACGAGGCGTCCGCCGGCGTTCACGGTGGCGCCGGTGACCGGGTCGCCCGGCGCCACCTCGACCGGCACGCTCTCGCCGGTGAGCAGCGACGCGTCGATGGCCGAGGTGCCCTCTTCGACGACGCCGTCGGTCGCCACCTTCTCGCCCGGACGCACCACGAAGCGGTCGTCGACTCGCAGCTCGTCGATCGGGATGCGGTGCTCGACGCCGTCGCGCAGCACCGCGACGTCCTTGGCGCCCAGCTCGAGCAGCGCGCGCAGCGCGGCGCCGGAGCGCCGCTTGGCCCGCGCTTCGAAGTAGCGCCCGGCGAGGATGAACACCGTGACGCCGGCGGCCACCTCGAGGTAGATCTCGTCTCCGCCGCTGCCCCGCTCGAGGCTGAAGTCGAAGCCCATCCGCATCGACGGATCACCGGCGTCGCCGAAGAAGAGGGCGTAGAGCGACCAGCCGAAGGCGGCGAGCACCCCGACCGAGATGAGCGTGTCCATGGTGGCGGCGCCGTGCCGGAGGTTCGTCCATGCGGCGCGGTGGAAGGGCCAGGCGCCCCACACGACCACCGGCGCGGCGAGGGTGAGCGACAGCCACTGCCAGTTGTCGAACTGCAGGGCGGGCACCATGGCGAGCAACAACACCGGCACGGTGAGCGCGGTGCAGATCAGCAGCCGGTCGCGAAGCTGCTCGTATGGCATCGGGGGTGTCTGGTGTCTCGGCGGCGTGGTCGTGGCCGCCGGTGGAGTCTTCGTGCGAGGGCTGGGAGCGTGTGGGTTGGGGGACCGCGGCGTGGTAGCCGGCCGCCGCCACCTCGGCGATGAGCGTCTCGGCGTCGACCCCGGCCGGAGCGGTCACCCGGGCCTGGTCGGTGGCGAAGTTCACCGTGGCCGTCACGCCGTCGAGCCGGTTGAGTCGATTCTCGATGCGAGCCGCACACGAGGCGCAGGTCATCCCTTCGATCGCGAGGTCGACGCGGTGATCGTTGTCGCCTGTGCTCGCGTCGGTGGTGGTGCTCATGGGTGATCTCCGTCCGACTCGTGCGCCGGCATCGTGTGCGGGGCAGGGGCGGGGTCGTCGAGGGGCCCGACCGCGGCGCCGACCGCGTAGCCGCCTCCGAGCGTGAGCAACAGCGCCATCGCAAAGCCGGCGAGTCGAGCGGGAGTGCTCAAGTGGGAGAACATGGTATGTACCATACCCCCCTACCCTATGAAGTCAACCCCTCGGCGGGTCCGTCCGCAGCTCGCTGATCGGGCGGCGGCCGGCGATGCCGTGGGCCGCGTCGTGGAACCAGGCCAGTTCGCGTTCGCCTTCGAGCCAACAGAGCAGCACTTCGTGGCGCGAGCCGTCGCCGCTCTCCACGATCGACGGGAAGTCGACGAGCAGCGGCGCCCAGCCCTTCACCTGCAATCCGAGGGTGACCAACTGGTCGAGCAGATCCGAGAGCCTGGCTTCGAGGCCCTTCGCCTCGGCGAGCGGTGCCGGCGGATCGTCGCGAGTGGCCATCGTCAGCTCGGCGCGCACGGCCACGATCTGATCGCCGAGGCTGCGCACCGTCGGCATCAGGGCGCGTGCCTCGTCGAGGGTGAACGTGGGGGAGCCCGGGTCGACGGCCATCGATCGACCCTACGCAATTCGGCCCGGTTCCGGCGCCCGGCGGCTGGACGCGCCCGGTCAGGGCGTGATGACCGCCCGCCCGTCGATCTCGCCCGTGGCCAACAACTCGTAGACCCGAGGGGCCTCGTCGAGCGGGAAGCGACTGACGTGGGGCCGCAGATGACCGGCTTCGGCGAGGGCGATCACCTCGAACAGCTCGGGCACGCTGCCCCAGTAGGTGGTGGCCAGCGACACCTCGTAGGGCTGGGAGAAGAAGTTGAAGGGCGCTGAACCACCGCCGATGCCCACGAGGGTGACGTGTCCCAGCGGGCGTGACACCGACGTGGCGAGGGCCAGCGTGTCGTCGACGCCCACCATGTCGAGCACCAAGTCGGCCCCCTTGCCCTTGGTCATCTCGAGGATCTGGGCCGTGGCGTCGTCGCCGGGAGCGACCGCGTGGTCGGCGCCGCAGACCTCGGCCAGCGAGCGCGCTTCGGCGCGACGCGTCGACGGCGATGATGCGGGTGGGTGACAGGGCGCGCAGGATCTGCACGGCGTGGTGACCGAGGCCCCCCACGCCGATGACCACGGTTGACGATCCCGGAGTGAGCAGGTGCAGCGACCGTTTGATCGCGTGATAGGGCGTCAGCCCCGCGTCGGTGAGCGGGGCGGCGTCAACCGGGTCGAGCGTGTCGAGCGGCACGAGCAGGCGGGCCGAGGGCACCCGCAGCATCGAGCTCATCCCGCCGTCGAGCCCGAGCCCGCCACCGAACACGCCGATCTCGGCTTGGCGTTCGCAGTAGTTCTCCATCCCGACCCGGCAGCGCTTGCAGATGCCACAACCCCACGGCCCGTAGACCGCCACCGGTTGGCCGACCTCGATCCCGCTCACGCCCGCGCCGAGCGCATGCACCCAACCGGCGTTCTCGTGGCCGAGGGTGAACGGTGGCTCGAACGGCACCATGCCCGTGTCGAAGTCGTGCAGGAGGTGCAGGTCGGAGTGACACGCCCCTGCGCCGCCGACCCGGACGATCACCTCACCTGGGCCCGGATCGGGATCGGGCACCTCCCGGAACTCCGGTGGTTGCTTCCAGGCGGTGATCTGCAGTGCCTTCATCGGGTACCCCCTCGGGCGTTCGGGATCAGGTGATCAGTGTGCTCACCGGGGGCGGGTGCCTGACAAGGGGCCGGAGTCACGAACGGCCTCGGGACCTTCGACACTGGACCGTCGTCCCGCCGGAAGCGAGGGTGGAGACATGGAGAAGCGCTCCCGACAGGTCGTCGCGCTTGCCGACCTGCGACTCACCGACGAGCCGGTCGCCGGCGGCAAGGCGGCCAACCTCGGCGAACTGCTGTCTGCCGGGTTCCCCGTCCCGCCCGGATTCGTCGTGACCGCCCCGGCCTTCCTCGACGCCATGGCGTCGGGAGGCGTCCGCGACAAGCTCGCCGAGGGGGCGCGCTCTGTCGACGTCGACGACCCGGACGAGCTCTCCGCACAGTCGGGGGCCTTGCGCGATCTGGTGAGGGCCGCCGGTGTCACGCCCGACCTGGCGGTCGGCATCCTCGCGGCCTACGAGCGGCTCGGGAACCAGGTGGTGGTCGCGGTGCGATCGTCGGCCACCGGCGAGGACAGCGCCGACACGTCGTTCGCAGGCATGAACGCCACGTTCACCAACGTCAGCGGCACCGACGACCTGATCGACCGCGTCGTCGACTGCTGGGCGTCGGCGTTCGGTGAACGAGTGCTGAGCTATCGCCGTCGGCAGGGCATCGCCTCCGAACCAGCCGTCGCGGTGGTCGTGCAGGTCATGGTCGACTCCGCCCGCTCGGGTGTGATGTTCACCGTCGACCCATCCACCGGTGACCGGACGCGCCTCGTCGTCGAGGCGGCCCTGGGCCTCGGTGAGGTGGTGGTCGGTGGTCAGGTCGAACCCGACACCTACGTGGTGGCGCGCGACGACCTCACGCGGGTCGAGGCTCGCCTCGGGCGACAGGAGTTCGCCATCGTGCGCGGCGCGGACGGACACGACGAGCGGGTCGAGCTCGCGGCCGATGCGGGTGCCGCACAGGTGCTGGCCGAGGCGCAGATCAGCGAGTTGGCGGCGCTCGGGCTCGACATCGAGGCGCACTACGGCCAGCCCCAGGACGTCGAGTGGGCCCTCGATCCCGATGGCCGCTGGTGGATCGTGCAGTCGCGCCCGATCACGACGCTCGGAGCAGGCGGGGGAGCTCACCCCGCCGAGCTCGCCGAGTCCGCCGACCCGAGCGGCGCGGCCCCCTCGGAGCGACAGCCGGCCGAGGCCGAGGTGTTGGTCGCGGGCCTGGCCGCCTCGCCCGGCATCGGCAGCGGACCCGTGCGCCGCCTGTCCGACCCGGAGGAGGGCAAGGCCCTGCTGGCCGGCGAGGTGCTGGTGGCCCCGATGACCAACCCCGACTGGGTGCCCACCATGAGGCGGGCGTCGGCCCTGGTCACCGAAGGCGGGGGACTCACCTGTCACGCGGCCATCGTCAGCCGCGAGTTGGGCATCCCGGCCATCGTCGGCGCCCGGCGGGCCACCGAGGTGCTGCACGACGGGCAGCTCGTCACCGTCGACGGCAGCCGCGGGGTGGTGCTCGAGGGCGAAGCGACGCCGGTCAGCGCACCGGTCGCGGCCGTGCCCACGGCATCAGCGGCTGCGCTGTTCGAGCCGCTCGCCACCAAGGTGCTCGTGAACCTGGCGTTCGCCGAGCGGGCCGAGGAGGTCGCGGCCCTGCCGGTCGACGGTGTCGGTCTGTTGCGGGCCGAGTTCTTGTTGACCGAGGCGTTGGGCGGTCGTCACCCGAAGGCGCTGATCGCCGATGGTGGCGCGGGCGAGTTCGTCGACCGCATGAGCGAGTCGGTGCTGCGCATCACGCGAGCGTTCGCGCCGCGCCCGGTCGTCTACCGGACCACCGACTTCCGCACGAACGAGTTCCGCAAGCTCGAGGGCGGCGAGCGATTCGAGCCGGCCGAGGACAACCCGATGATCGGCTACCGGGGCTGCTATCGCTACATCCGCGATCCCGAGGTGTTCGAGCTCGAGCTCGAGGCACTCGCCCGTGTGCGCGACGAGACGCCCAACCTCGACGTGATGATCCCGTTCGTACGCACCCGCTGGGAGCTCGAGGCGTGCCTGGAGATCCTCGACCGCACGCGGCTCGGCGACCAGCGCGGTCTGCGTCGGTGGGTCATGGCCGAGGTGCCCTCGGTCGTCTACCGCATCCCCGACTATGCCGCGCTCGGTATCGACGGGGTGTCGATCGGCTCGAACGACCTCACCCAGCTGATGCTCGGGGTCGACCGCGATTCGGAGACGTGCGCAGAGCTGTTCGACGAGTCCGACGCGGCGGTGCTCGACGCCATCCACCGGATCATCGCGGCGTGCCACGAGTCCGGGCTCACCGCGTCGTTGTGCGGGCAGGCCCCGTCGAACCGCCCCGAGTTCGCCGAGCACCTCGTGCGCTTCGGCATCGACTCCATCTCGGTCAACCCCGACGCCGTCGACGCGGCTCGCCGGTCGATCGCAGTTGCCGAACGCCGCATGCTGCTCGAGGCGGCTCGCGGCGACACCTGAGTCCGTCCCACTCCCGAAATCGGTGCGTGAAACAACCGCAGCGGTTGTTTCACGCACCGATTTGGTGGGTGGTGGCCGTGACGATCGACGACCTGAGCGGGAAACGGTCGGTCAGTCGCCGGGGGTTTCGTTCAGCCCGTCGTTGAACGAGCGGTAGAGGTCGTACACCTCTTTGCAGCGGGAACAGACCGGAAGCTGCCGGGGGTCGCGCGACGGCACCCAGACGTGACCGCAGAGTGCCTCGAGCGGCGTGCCGGTGACCCGGGCCTCGAGCACCTTCGCCGTCGCCGTCTCGCCCGGGCCCACCTTCACGATGTGCGCGACCTGAGGTGGGCCGTCTTCGAGTTCGGGATCACTCGGTCGGGTGCCGACGTCGGGGTCGGTGATGGTGGGGGCTTCGGGCATGCTCATGACGGATCGCTCACTTCGAGAGTCAACAACTGGGGTCGGGTCCATCGGTTGGTCAGCCCTGCGACCAGTCGGGGGTGTCGGGCGGGGCCGGGACGTTCGTGGTGATCGCCGCCACCTGATCGTCGATGCACACCTCGAGGCCGGCGGCTTCGAGGGCGGCCGAGAGGTGAGGTGGGAGCGCGAGGTCGGGCTCGGTGGCGAGACGCACGAGCACCGATGCGTCTCCGGCCTCCACCGTGAGCGAGGCCGAGTCGGCGGCCCGGGCGAACGCCAGCAGCTCCTCGACGGTACGCACCAGCGTGGCCGCCGGCACCGGCCCGAGCGGGGTGGCCAGATCCCAGCTGAGGTCGGTGGGGGTGCCCGAGCCTTCTCGCAGCACGGCGCACAGGATCTCCACCGCGGAGCGGGCGGGGTCGGTGCTGGTGGCGAAGGGCGACTGGTCGACGGCGCTCGACGCCACCGTGTCGCGCCAGGCCCGGTCGAGTCGAAGCGTCTCCAGGGCCCACGTGCCCATGGCGTCGAGACCTCGCGAAGCGGCCGCCTCAGCGGCGTCGGCTCGCTTCTCGGCCGCGTCGATGGTGCGCGCCGCCTCGGCCAACTCGTCGGCGAGCGCGTCGCGTTCGGCCGCGGATTCGTCGGCTCGGGCGTTGGCCTGGTCGGCTCTCGTCCTGGCCTCGGTGGCGTCGGCCGCGGCCGCCTCGCCCTCCGCGGTGGCTTCCTCGAGCCTGGTGGTGAGCACCTCGACCTGTGAGCGCGCTGCAGTGACCGACGAGCGCGCCATGGCGAGCACGACGAGCAAGGCCACGACGAGCACGCCGAGGATGATGACGACGACGACCACGAGCGCGACGGTAGCCCTCGTGGCGTCAGGCGGGTCGCAACCCCCGCAGTCCGGCCCACGCCAGATCGGCGACCTGACCGGCGAGCTCGTCGGCGCCGAGGTCGAGGTCGTTCGTCAACCAGTGTCGACAGGTGGTCTCGGCGATGCCGACGATGCCATAGGCGAGCAACCGCCGGCGGTCCTTCGACAACCCCTCGACGACGATCAGCTGCGCGATCGTGTCGGCCATGTCGGTCTCGACCCGCAGCGCCTCGGCGGTGAACTCGGGGTCGCGCCGGGTCTCGCCCGCGAACAGCACGTCGAAGCCGCCTCGGGTGGCGCTGACCCACGCGAAGTAGGCGCGGAACCCCTGCTCGACCTGTTGACGGGGTCCGTCGGCGGCGGCGACCGCCTTCCCGACCGCGTCACGCAGCCGGCCGCCGACGTCGCGCAGCAGCTCGAGGTAGAGCTCGCGCTTCGAGCCGAAGTGCTGGTAGAGGACCGGTTTGGTGACGCCGGCTGCCTCGGCGATGTCGTTCATCGACGAGTGGTGATAGCCCTGCTCCCCGAACACCCGGAGCGCGACGTCGAGCAGCTGCTGGCGACGTTCTGCGGCCGGCAGGCGCGAGGTCATCAGCGATCCGGTGATCAGTAGGTGATGACCGAGCGGGCGACCTCGCCCGACTGCATCGCGGTGAACGCCTCGTTGACCTCCTCGAGCCCGATCTCGCGCGAGATCAGCTCGTCGAGCTTGAGGGTGCCGTCCTGGTAGAGGCCGAGGAGCTTCGGCACGTCGTCGTGCACGTTGGCCGAGCCGTACCAGCAGCCCTTGATCGTCTTGTTGAGGTAGAGGAACTCGAAGGCGGCCGACAGCTCGAGCACCACGTCCATGCGGGGCACGCCGACGAACACGGCCTCGCCACCCTGCCGGGTGAGCGACAGCGCCTGCATCATCGTGTCCTTGATGCCGATGACCTCGAACACCGTGTCGGCCAGTCGGGCACCGCCGGTGGCCGCCGCGATGACGGCTGCCGGGTCCTGTTCGCCGGCCTTGACGGTCTGGGTGGCGCCGAACTCACGGGCCATCTCGAGCTTGGAGTCGAACATGTCGATGGCGATGATCTCCCCGGCGCCGGCGATCTTGGCGCCCTGGATCACGTTGAGGCCCACGCCGCCACAACCGATGACCGCCACCGTGTCACCTTCGCGGATGTCGGCGGTGTTGAGCGCCGCGCCCACCCCGGTGAGCACGCCGCAGCCGATGAGCGCAGCCACCTTGAGGGGCACGTCGGAGCCGATCTTGACCAGGCTGATGGCCGGCACGATGGCCTGCTCGCCGAAGGTGCCGAGCATGGCCATCTGGTGCAGCGGGCTGCCGCCCGAGGTGAGCCGGGTGGTGCCGTCGAGCAGACCGCCCATGGCGGCCATGGCGCTCTGCTCGCAGAGGTAGGCCTGCCCACGCGTGCAGAAGTAGCAGACCCCGCACGCAGGGACGAACGAGCAGACGACGTGGTCGCCGGGTGCGACGCTCGTGACGCCTTCGCCGACTTCGACCACCGTGCCGGCCCCCTCGTGTCCCAACACGATCGGGGTGGGCAGCGGGATGGTGCCGTTCTGCACCGAGAGATCGCTGTGGCAGACGCCGGATGCGCCGATCTCGAGTCGCACCTCGCCGGGCCCCGGCGGCGCCAGCTCGACGTCGTCGCGGACTTCGAGGGGCTGCTCGACTCCGGTGAGGACGGCTGCCTTGCACATGGTTCTGTTCCCCCAGCTCTGGTCCGGCGAGCGTCGCCGCGGTCTCGATGACGAAGACGTCAGCGTCTCACATCACCTCTTTCGGCGTCACGTCCGCGGCCGGCTCAGCGTCCGTGCTCGAGGTCGTCTCGCTCGGCGGCCTTGACCATGTAGGTGAGGAGGATCGCCGGGGCCAGCAACACCGACCCACCGATGAGGCCGATCTCGATCACGGTCACGAGGCCGTCGCTGAACTCGGTGAACAGTCCGATGAAGAACGCCACGGTGGCCACGAGGTAGAGGAGGTAACCCACCCTCGACACCGCCCGCGCTCCTCGCGCCCACTGCGCCCGGCGGACCCGGACAGGATCGGTCACGCCCACCAGCCTGCCTCGTCGAGCAGGCGGCCGAGCTGATCGGGAAGCCGGTTCACCGAGAAGTGGGTGCAGGCGATGGCGTGATTGTGCTCGATCAGGTCCGCATCGGGGTCGTCGAGCCACGAGCGGATCGGGTCGGGGTCGTCAGGGTCGAACCACCGGAAACCGAGCTCGGCCAGCTCGTCGGCGACGGGGTAGCGCCCGACCGCAGCCGGGCGGCGGGCCAGCGCGGCCTCGATCGGCGGGTTGCCGAACCCCTCCCAGGTGGAGGGGAACACGACGAGGTCGGCGGCCGCGTAGAGGTCGCCGAGGTCGGCGATCGGTTGGTGGAGGACCCGACACGACGCCGACGACAACAGACGCTCCAACTCGGTGCCGAAGTCCTCCTCGGCCGGGCCCGTGAGCCAGTAGGTGCCGTCGAGCGCCTCGGTGAGCCGGAGGGCGCGGTCGATGCCCTTGCGGGCGATGGCGCGCACCGGGTGCACGACGAGCAGCTCGTGGTCCGACACGCCGGCGGCCTGGCGTGTCGCCTGGCGGCCCAGCCTCGGATGCTCCGGGGGGAACCCGTTGTAGATCGTGGTGGCCTCGATACCGCGGTCGCGCAGTTGGCGTTCCGTGAGCCGGTTGATCGTGACGTGGCGCCAAGCCGGGTCGTCGACCGGCAGCTCCGTCACGTGCTGGTATCGCTCGCGCTGCCACGGCGGATCGTGATGGTGCAGCAGGGCCGGTCGCCCCCGAAGCACGCCGGCCGCCATCCGTGAGGCCGGTAGGTTCATCGGGATCGTGAGCAGGTTCTCGACCACCACGAGATCGGCATCCGCCAGCGCGTCGCGCAAGGCGCGCTCGTCGGGTGCGTGCTCGTCGTCGATGGCGAGCCCCGCGACCACCCGGTCGACCGGTCCCTCGCCGGCCACCGTCACCACGTCGAAGCCCAGCGCCTCGAACGCCCCCATCCAGGTCTCGGCCACGATCGACACCCCGTCGGTGGGCGGATGGGCCGCCGTCGACCGGGCATCCGGTTGCCGGGTGTGGCCGGTGACGCCGCGGCCCGTGAGGCCGAGGCGAAACGAGAGGAAGGCGCAGGTCGGCACGGTGGGAAGGCGGCCGCCACCGTGGTGACCGCAGGCGACAACCTACCGGGACGGGCGACCATCGACGCTCGGGCCCGCGCCGTGCTCGAGGCGCACTGGCGCCCCGAGGGCTACTGCGTCCCCAACCTCGCGACCTATCCGTTCCAATGGCTGTGGGACTCGTGCTTCCACGCGGTGGTGTGGGCCCATCTCGGTGAAGGGCGAGCGGGCGCTCGCCGAGCTCCGGCACCTGTTCCGCACGCAGGACGAGTCGGGTTTCGTCCCCCATGTCGACTACGAAGTCGACCCTCTCGTGCTGGCGCCGTTCTGGGGTCGAGCCGGTGCGTCGTCGATCACCCAACCGCCGATGTACGGGCACGCGCTGGCCGAGCTGGCGCGGCGGGGCATCGGGCCGCCGCCCGAACTGGTCGACCGGGCCCGTCGGGGCCTGCAGTTCCTGCTCGAGGTTCGCGCCCGTGACGCAGCCACCGACCTGGTCACCATCGTGCATCCCTGGGAGTCGGGGGCCGACGACAGCCCGCGTTGGGACCACTGGTGCGGAACAGCGTTCGACGCCGCCCGTTGGTACGAGCGCAAGGGCGAGCTGCTGCGCGACATCGTGCGCAACGACGTGGGCGCACCGCTCGCCAACCCTGCGTTCGGCGCCGCACCGGCGGCCTTCAACGCACTGCTCGCGTTCAACGCACGCGAGCTGGCCGGCTTCACCGGCGACGATCATCTGCTCCGCCAGGCCGCCGAGCTCGCCGATCGGCTGCGGGCCCGCTTCGACCCGCACCTCGCGACCTGGCGCGACGCCGGCCCCGCCGCCGAAGGCTCGGGCAGCGTCCGCACGCTCGACGCGTTGCTGGTCGCGCTCGTCGATCCCGAACGAGTCGACCGGGCGCTCAGCCTCGTCGTCGATCCTTTGCACTACGGCGGACGCACCGGCCCCGCAGGGGTGCATCGTGACGAGCCGTCGTTCTCGCCCCGGCGCTACTGGCGCGGGCCGGCGTGGCCTCAGCTCACCTACCTGCTCTGGCTCGCCGCGGGCGACCGGCCTGCGCGGCGTGAGCTAGCGGCCATGCTCGTGCGTGGTGCCGTCGCCTCCGGCTTCGCGGAGTACTGGGACCCCGACGACGGAACCGGTCTCGGCGCGGCGCCGCAATCGTGGACGGCCCTGGCGGCGGTCGTCGCCCCGTCGCTCGACTGATCGTCGGTCAGGAGAGCTTCGGCTCGGCCTCGGGCGTCAGCTCGTCGGCCATGCGGTCGTCAGGATCGCGTGAGGCGGGATTCTTCGTCGAAGAAGACGTGCTCGGTGAGATCGACCGCCGGCTCGGGCTCGCGCACGTCGACCACCGGTTGGTCGGCCGGCAGCACGTCGGCGAAGAGGGCGGCCGCCAGGGCACGATCGTCGTCGGTGATGCGCACCTCGCCGGAGAGGTCGCGGGTGAGCGCCAGGTGGTTGCGGGGATCGGGCACCGCCTCGACGATCGACCAGAGGGCGGCATCGGCGCCTTGCGGCAGGGTGACGCCGGGGACCGGGTCGACCTCGCGGAAGGCGCGGAACAGGACCACGGCGATCACCACGATGACCGTGACCACACCCGCGACCGTGAGGCCGATGGTGAGGGGGCTCAGCGACTCAGTCATGCGAAAACGCTACGGCCGCCGACCGCCGCGAGGGTGGACCCTGAGCCGGTAACGTCGCCCGACATGGCTGACGAGGTGCTCTACGACGTGGCTGCGGGCGTCGCTCGGATCACGCTCAACCGACCCGATCGGCGCAACGCCCTGTCGTGGACCATGGTCGGTGATCTCCGCACTCGGGTTGCGCAGGCCAAGGCTGACCCCGACGTGCGGGTCGTGGTGCTGACCGGCTCGGGCGACCGCGCCTTTTGCGCCGGCGCCGACCTCACGGGCATGTCGGCCGGCGCGGGCTACCTCGACCTGCACGACAGCCGGGGCGATCTGGCCGGGCTCTTCCGCGAGCTCTGGGGTCTCGGCAAACCCACCATCGCCCGCGTCCGCGGCTTCGCCTTGGCGGGCGGCATGGGCCTCGCACTGGCCTGTGACCTGGTCGTCGCGTCCGACGACGCCGTGTTCGGCACGCCCGAGATCGACGTCGGCCTCTGGCCCTTCATGATCACCGTCCCCCTCGTGCGGTCGATGGCCCCGAAGAAGGCCCTCGAGCTGATGATGACCGGCCGTCGGGTGGGTGCCGACGAGGCCGATCGCATCGGCTTCGTCACCCGGGTGGTCCCCGTCGCCGAGCTCGACCGGGCCGTCGACGAGCTGGCAGCCGATCTGGCGGCAAAGTCGCCGGCGGTCATGCGTCTCGGCCGCGACTCGTTCTACGCGGTGTGGGACCAGGCGGCCGACGACGCCTTGCGGCTCCTCCATCCCTTGCTCACCATCACCACCGGCACCGACGACACGGCGGAAGGTCTGGCGGCCTTCGCCGAGAAGCGCGCGCCTCGGTTCACCGGTCGATGATCCACTACGACCAGCGCGGCCCGATCGCGCTCCTCACCATCGACCGTCCCGAGCGGCGCAACGCCCTCGACCACGACGCCCTCGACGATCTCGACGCGTCGATTCGGGCAGCGGTCGACGCATCGAGTCGCGCCCTGGTCCTCACCGGGGCCGCAGGCCACTTCTGCTCGGGCGCCGACCTCTCAGCGGTCGAGGACGCCGAGTTCGTGGCCAAGCTCAACGCCGTGCTCGGCGCGCTCCGCGACGCTCCGTTCCCCACCATCGCGTGTGTCGAAGGCTTCGCGTTGGGAGCGGGCACGCAGCTCGCCGTCGCCTGCGACCTGCGGGTCGCCACCCCCGACGCTCGCTTCGGTGTGCCGGCCGCCAAGCTCGGCCTTTTGGTCGACTGGTGGACGGTGCAGCGAGCGGCCTCCCTCGCCGGCCAGGGCACGGCGCGCGCCATGTTCCTCACCACCGAGCAGTTCACCGGCGATCGCGCGTTCGCCCTCGGGCTCGTGCAGCGACTCGGCTCGCTCGACGACGCCCTGGCCTGGGCCGACGAGATCGCCGAGCTCGCTCCGCTCACGATCCAGGGTCTGAAGGTCGGGCTCAACCTGGCCGAGTCGATGCACGACGCGCCCGCCGACTACCGCCAGGTGTTCGATCGAGCCTGGGCCAGTCGCGATCTGCAAGAGGGCCTGGCCGCGTTCCGCGAGCGACGCCCGCCCGTGTTTCGGGGCGAGTGAGCAGATCGGGGGCGATTCGACCGGGCCCGCTCAGCGGGCGGAGCCCTGCATCGAGCCCACCAGCTTGTCGCCGTCGAGGTCGAACACGTAGCAGCCGATCACCTGGCTCCCGGCCGACCAGTTCGACTCGGTGGGGAAGCTGAAGCCGATCTCGAGGTCGGACACCTCGTAGGGACGGCCCACGAAACCCTCGAAGGACGGCGGGCACTCGCGCCGGGCAAAGGCGGTGAGCGCCTCCTCGCCGGGGAACGGCTCACCCGAGGTCGGGTAGTCGACGACGGCGAAGACCTCGTTCTGGTGGGGGAGCGCGCAGTCGAGCAGCAGCACGATCTCGGTCTGGCCACCGGCTCCTGCCTGCTCCGGAGGGAGCTGGCGGCGGTCGAAGCAGTCGCCCACCTCAGGGGTGTACACGAAGACCTGGGTGCCCGCTTCGACGGACGGCTCGGTGGTGGTCGTGGTCTCGGGAGCGACCGTCGTGGTCGTGGCGACTGCGTCTGGCCCGCCGTCGCCCGAGCACGACGACACGATCGCCATGCCCACCAACCCGACCACCAGCGACCGGCACAAGCGATGCATGCGCGTGCTCAGTAGGCCGCAGGAAGGAGGCGATTGATGTTGTCGAAGGCGAAGAAGAGAAGCACCGCGAAGACCGGGAACGCGATCGCATAGGCCGGCCACTTCCACGAGCTCTTGCGCCGTCCGACATACCAGGCGGCCACCCAGACCGCGATCGCTGCAACCGAGAGCGCGAGGGCCGGCAGCCGGGCGGCGTTGTCACCACCGGCCAGGTCACCGGGGAGGGTCACGGTCGCCGCAGGCGGTCGGGGGGTGGGCGGTGCAGGGTTCGATACCAGCTTGGCTTCGACGACGATGCGCTGGGCGGCGCTGTACTTCGGGTGGCACGCCATCAGCGTGAGTCGGTTGTCTCCCTTGTCGTCGAGGATCTCGGTCTGCCGCGGCCCGACGATGTAGTGGGCGGTCGGAGGATCGCCGGGCTCGACGGGCTGGGGCAGGACCTCGTAGGTGAACTTGCCCTGCAGCGTCTCGATGAAGATCAGCGCGCCGGCCTGCAACTCATCGAGGCGGTTGAAGGGCGCTTTGAACGTCGTCCGGTGCCCGGCGAGCGCAGCGTTGCCGGGCTGCCCGGGCAGCGGGGTGCTCGGGAAGTGGCCAGGCCCCTCTTCGAGCCAGCGCAGATCGACGCCCTCGACGATGAAGAAGTCCGACGCGATGTCGGGGATGGAGATGAACCCGATCGGGTCGCCCGGTGCAGGGATCGCAACGTCGGTGGCGGCAGTCGTCGGGGGCAGGGTCGTGGACGAGGTCGGGGTGCTGGTGTCGGGCGTCGCAGGCAGGTTCTCGCCCGGCAGCTGCCCCAGCTCGACCTGCTTGGCCCGGAACTCGTCGCGCAGGCTGTCCTGGGCGCGGGCGGTGTGCAGACCCGTTCCCCAGAGCTGATAGGCGACGAACAGCAGGATCAGGATGCCCACCCGAATCATCATCCGACCGGTGAAACCGGTGATGCGAGCGATGGGCACGGCCGCAAACCCTAACCAACCCGACCTTGGTGGCGGCCTCACCTCGCAAGTACCCTCGATCGCATCCCATGGAGCCAGTCGTCCACCTCCGTGCCGCGGTCGCGCTCCTCGGTCGCTTTCCCGCACTCGCGGGTGTCGACCTCGACGTGCAGCGCGGCGAGATCGTCCTCCTCCAGGGGCCCAACGGTGCCGGGAAGACGACCCTGCTCCGCACCTGCGCGGGCCTGCTCCCGGTGGTGTCCGGTGATGCCGTGGTGCTCGGGCACGACCTCCGCGTCGACCGGACGGCGGTGCGGCACCGGGTGGGGCTGCTCGGCCATGCGACGGGTCTCTACGACGACCTGACCGTGCACGACAACGTGCGCTTCTGGGCCCGGGCGGGTCGGGCCGATCCGGCCGATGCCGAGGCGGCGCTCGTGACGCTCGGTCTCGACGGGCGCCTGCGTGACGTGCCGGTCGCCCGCCTGTCGGCGGGTCAACGACGTCGGACGTCGTTGGCGGTGATGGTGGCCCGCCGGCCCGAGCTGTGGCTGCTCGACGAACCCCACGCGGGCCTCGACAGCGATGCGCGTGACCTGGTCGACGGGCTGGTCCGCGACGCGGCGCGCGCGGGCGCGACGGTCGTCGTGGCCTCCCACGAGCACGACCGGGCGGCCGCGCTGGCCGGTCGCACCGTCACCATCGTCGGCGGCGCGGTGCAGGGCCCTCCTGCGCCGGGGCCCACGACCGAGGAGCGGGTCCGTGTTCCGTGACGCCGCGCTGATCGCCGGCAAGGACCTCCGGATCGAGCTGCGCTCGCGGGTCGCGATCAACCAGATCCTGCCGTTCGCGCTCCTGGTGCTCGTGCTCTTCGCCTTCGCTCTCGACCCCGACCGCGGCCTGCTCGACCGGGCGACCCCCGGCCTCTATTGGGTCGCCGTGCTGTTCACCGGCCTGCTCGCCATCCAGCGGTCGTTCGCTCTCGAAGCCGCCGACGGGGTGCGCGACGGCCTGCGGATCTCGGGCCTCGATCCCGCCGGCATCTACCTCGGCAAGGCGGCCGCGGTGGCGGCCCAGTTGGTCGTGCTCGAGGTCCTGCTGCTGGTCGGGGTGGCGGTGTTCTACGGCACCGCCATCAGCGGCGCCGTGCTGCTGGTCACCACCGCCCTGGTCGCGACCGCGGGCATCGCTGCGGCCGGTACCCTCTACGGCGTCCTCGCCGTCGGGATACGCGTCCGGGAGACCCTTCTCCCACTGCTGCTCCTGCCGGTGCTGGCACCTGTGCTGATCGCTTCCACGAGGGCGTTCGAATCGGCCCTGGCCAACACTCCCGGCGAGGGGTGGCGCTGGGTCGGCCTGCTGGCCGTGTTCGCTCTCGTCTACCTCACCGCCGGGGTCTTCGGCTTCGGCTCGCTCCTGGAGGACTCGTGACCACCCAAGTGAGCGGCAACGACGCCGCCGCACCGCAACCGGCCGAACCCGGCCCGATCGGTACCGGGTCAGGGGGATCGAGGGTCCTCGGGTTGGTGGTGCTGGCCATGCTCGCCGTCGTCGGGCTGCTGGCGTTCGTGTCGAGCCCCGCGGATGCGTTCCAGGGTCACTACGTCCGCCTCATGTACGTGCACGTGCCGGTGGTGACGGCGGCCTATGTCGGCATCGTCGTCGCCACCGTCGGATCCGTGCTCGTGCTCTGGAAGAAGTCGCAGTGGTGGGACCTGGTGGCCTCGTCCGCCGCCGAGCTCAGCGCCTTGTTCACCGCACTCACCCTCGCCACGGGGTCGATCTGGGGCAAAGCCACGTGGGACACCTGGTGGGAGTGGGACGCGCGGCTCACGTCGACCGCCATGTTGTTCCTCCTGCTGCTCGGCTACGCCGCTGTGCGGCGCACCACCACCGATCTGGGCGTGCGGGCCCGCCGGTCCGCCATCGTCGGGCTGCTCCTGTTGCCCAACGTGCTCATCGTCAACCGGTCGGTCGAGTGGTGGCGATCGCTGCACCAGGACGCCACGCTGTTCCGCCTCAACCCCACCATCGAGGGCCTGCAGCTGTTCACGCTGGTCTTCGCCATCTTCACCGCCATCGCCCTCTTCGCCTGGTTGCTCATCCACCGCTTCCGGGTCGGCTGGTTGCAGGACCAGGTCGACGAGTTCGGCCTGCAGGACGCCATCACCGAGCGACGTGCGGAGGCCGACTCGTGAGCTGGAGCTACGTCGTCTTCGGATGGGCGGTCGCCGTGGCGGCCATCGTCGTCTACACCGCGGTCATCCTGGCGCGAGGTCGAGCGCTCAGCCGCCGCGTCCCGCCGGAGCGCCGCCGATGGATGTGACCCCCAAGACCGGTCCGGGCGGCGACGACGGTCTCGATCTCTCGCCGCGCCCCGCTCCGGCCAGGCGCCGGCGCAACTGGTGGGGCTTCGCCTTCGTCGCCCTGGTGCTGGTGGGCCTGGCCTTCGTCGCCACCAAGGCGCTCTCCGACGCGTCGCTGTTCTTCTACAACGCCGACGAGGCCGTCGCGAAGCAAGCCGAGTTGGGTGACAAGAGGTTTCGCCTCCAGGGCACGGTCGCGGGCGGGACGGTGGAGGAGACCGGCGACGGCGTGGCGTTCCTCGCCTACTACAACGGCGTGAGCGTGCCGGTGGTGCACCGAGGCGATCCGCCCGAGCTGTTCGAGGAGGGCACGCCGGTCGTGCTCGAGGGTCAGTGGCGTGGCACGAGTGTCGGCGCCGACGGTGGCGCCGGTAGCGCCGGGGGAACCGAGGAGGCCTACTTCGCCAGCGACCGCATGCTGGTGAAGCACGACGAGGAATACGTCGACGTGAACGACGAGCGGTTGAAGGAGGCCGAGGAAGGGGGACGAGCCGAGGCATCGACCCCTGAGCCCTCGTCGGCCGAGCCATGAACAGCGCCCTCGGTACGGCCGGCGTGATGCTCGGCTTCTCGGCCGCCGTCTTGGGCGTGGTCACCATCGGCTACGCGCTCGCCCGTGGTCGTCGCGATCTGCTCTGGATGGCGGCTCCCTACGCGATCTTCGTGCTGCTCGGCGCGCTGTTGGCGGTCGGCGCGATGGAACGCGCGCTGATCACCCGCGACTTCACGGTGCAGTACGTGGCCGACAACGGCAGCACCCGCACCCCCGCCCTCTTCAACGTGGCCACGTTGTGGGCGGCCCTCGAGGGCTCGATCATCTTGTGGGCCGCGATCCTGGCGGGTTACACGGTCGCCGTGGTGGTGAAGTTCCGCCGCCGTCTGGCCGACCCGCTCGTCGGTTGGGCGATGCTCACCATGTTCGCGGTGTGTGTCTTCTTCTTCTTCTTGCTGCTCGGGCCGGCCAACCCGTTCGGCACCTTCGATCCGCCACCGGGCTACGACGGGCCCGGGCCCAATCCGCTGCTGCAGAACCATCTGCTCATGGCGTTCCACCCGCCCATGCTCTACCTCGGCTACGTCGGGTTCACCGTGCCCTTCGCCTTTGCCATCGCCGCATTGGCCACTGGTCGCGTCGGTGAGGGCTGGCTGGTCGCCACCCGACGCTGGACGCTCATCGCCTGGGGATTCCTCACCGTGGGCATCATCCTCGGCGCGTGGTGGAGCTACGAGGTGCTCGGCTGGGGCGGCTACTGGGCATGGGACCCCGTCGAGAACGCGTCGTTGCTCCCGTGGCTCACCGGCACCGCCTACATCCACTCGGTGATGGTGCAGGAGCGGCGCGGCATGTTGCGCGTCTGGAACCTCTCGCTGCTGTGCGCCACCTTCGCGCTCACCATCCTGGGCACGTTCATCACCCGGTCGGGAGTGCTCGACTCGGTGCACGCCTTCACCGCCGGGGGCGTGGGGCCGGCGATTCTCACCTTCTTCGCCCTCATCGTCATCGTCACCATCGGGCTCATCGCGTGGCGGGGCGATCGCCTGCGCGCGCCGGGCCGCATCGACTCGCCCCTGTCGCGCGAGGCGGCGTTCCTCGCCAACAACGTGGTGTTCGCCGCCTTCGCCTTCGTGGTGCTGCTCGGCACGGTGTTCCCGCTGCTCGTCGAAGCGGTGAACGACAGCCGCATCTCGGTGGGCACGCCCTACTTCAACCGCATGACCATGCCCATCGGGCTCACCCTGCTCTTCCTCATGGGCATCGCGCCCGTGTTGCCCTGGCGCAAGGCCAGCACCGAACTGCTTCGCCATCGCCTCTTCTGGCCGGCCTGGGCGGGCACCGGCACGGTGGTGGTGGCGGTGCTGCTCGGCGCCACGGGCCTGGTGCCCCTCATCGCCTTCGGGCTGGCCGGGTTCGCGGCCGGCTCCGCCATCCGCCAGCTGGTGCTGGCCACCCGTCGGCAGGGTTGGCGCGGCCTGATCGGTCGGGCCAACGGCGGCATGATCGTGCACCTCGGCGTCATCCTCATCGCCTTCGCCTTCACCGCCAGCCAGAGCTACGTGCGTCAGGCCGAGTTCACCCTGGCGCCGGGTGAGTCGGTCGAGTTCTCCGGCCACACCTTCACCTACGTGGGCCAGAACGTGAAGTTCGAATCGGCCAAGACGGTCACCCAGGCCCTGGTCGAGATCGACGGCACCGGTCCCTGGGCCCCGTCGCTCAACGAGTTCGAGTTCGGCACGCAGATCATCGGCACACCGTCGGTGCGGTCGACCGCCTGGGACGACGTGGCCCTCACGTTGTTGGTGCTGCCCGAGAGCGAGGGCGCGCCGGCCACCATCCGCGTCACCGTGCAGCCCTTGGTGATCTGGCTCTGGATCGGTGGCGGCCTGATGGCGGTGGGGACGCTGCTGGCGGCCTTCCCCGGACGGCGCCGCAACCCGATCGACCCGGTGTCGGCCCCGCTGCCGGGAGTGCCGGCGCGCGACGCCGATCCGGTGATCTCCGTCGACGCCGCCGGGTCCACCGGGCCTGACGGACATGCCGGGCCCACGGGGCCGGAAGAGCACGACGAGCACGAGCGGGTGGGCGCCACGTGAGCGGCCATCCGGCCCGCTGGGGCGCGCTGATCGTGGGCGTCGTGCTGGTGGTGTTCATCGGCGTGCTGGCCACGCGCGACAACGTCGACGACCGCGGCGTGTCGAGCCCGCTGCTCGGCAAGCCGGTGCCCGCAGTGGCGGGTCCCACCCTCGACGGTGAGGAGTTCGACATCGACGACTGGCGCGGTCGTTGGGTGGTGGTCAACTTCTTCGCCACCTGGTGCGTGCCGTGCCAGGTCGAGCATCCCGAGCTGGTCCGCTTCGTCGAGGAGCACGACGAGGCCGGCGACGCCGAGGTGGTGAGCGTCGCCTTCCAGGACTCGCCCGAGGCGCTCGAGGAGTTCTTCGAGAACAACGGCGGCGACTGGCCCGTGGTGATCGGCGACACCGGCCGCACCGCGCTGTCGTTCGGGGTCACGGGTGTGCCCGAGTCCTACGTGGTGGCGCCCGACGGCATCGTGGTGGCCAAGTTCATCAGTGGCGTGACCGCCGATCAGCTGAACGAGGTCATGTCGCCCGCGCCGGCCGAGGAGGCCTCGTGAGCGCGACCTCGCCTCGCAGGGAGAGGCGAGCGACGGGAGGTTCGGCCCGCACGTGGCTGCCGTGGGCCGCCATGGCGCTCGTGCTGGTGGTGGCCCTCGCCATCGGTGCCACCCGCACGCGTGGTCCCGAGAGCACGCAGGATCGCGTCACGGCCATCTCCAAGACCATCAAGTGCCCCACCTGCCGGGGTGAGTCGGTCGCCGACTCCAACGCGCTCACCTCACGCGAGATCCGGGCCGACATCGCCGACCGCGTCGAGGCCGGCCAGACCGACGACGAGATCCGGGCCGCCTATGTCAGCGTCTACGGCGCCGACGTGCAGCTCACGCCGAGCAGCTCGGGCGTGGCCGGGCTGGTGTGGGCCATCCCGGTGGTCGTGGTCGTGCTCGCCGGAGCCGGCCTGGTGGTGGTCTTTCGCCGGTGGAAAGCCGAGGGCGAGCGCTCGGCCACCGATGCCGATCGGGCCCTGGTCGACGCTGCGCTGGCCCGACAGGGAGGCGCCGCGAACCAGGACACAACAGACCGACCCCCCGCCGACGAGGGCACGACGTGAGCCAGCCGAGCGGCACGCGCGCCCGGCGGGCTGCCAAGGGCCCATCGGCGACAGTGCCGCCGTCATCGCCCGCCTCCGAGCCCGCGCCTGCACCTCGGCCACCGAGGCGGGGCGATCTCGACCCCGATGCGCTCGCCGCCCTCGAAGAGGAGCGCGACTTCCTGCTCCGGTCGCTCGAGGACCTCGAACGAGAGCACGATGCAGGTGACGTCGACGACACCGACTATCGGGCGCTGAAGGACGACTACACCGCTCGGGCAGCCGCGGCGTTGCGCGCCATCGACGAACGCAAGGCGGCCATCGTCACCGCCCGGCCGCCACGCCAGACCACCCGATCGTGGCTCGTCGCCGCCGTGGTGCTCGTCGTCGCCATCGGCGCCGGCTGGTTCGTGATGAACGCGTCGGGCGAGCGCGAGCCAGGAGACACCCTCACCGGCGACATCCGCGAGAGCAGCATCGACGAGCTGGCCAAGGCCAGTCGTTACATCTCCGAGGCCCAGGCCGCGTTGCAGGAGAACGACACACAGGCCGCCGTCGAGGCCTACCGATCGGCGATCGACGCGTATGACCGGGCACTCGATCTGCAGCCCGACAACGTCGAGGCGATGACCTATCGAGGGTGGCTGCTGCACAACCTCGCTCTACAGGCCGGTGGCGGCCAGGCCGGCACCGACCTCGACACCGCGTCGCTCGAATGGCTCACCCGGGCGGTCGACACCGATCCCACCTACCCCGATGCCCGCATCTTCCGGGCCATCCTGCTCGACAACGCCGGCCGGCCGGACGAGGCCCGGGCCGACCTCGACAGCGTCGATCCCGCCGCCCTGCCGGCCCAGATGGCGCAACTGGTCGAGTCGCTGCGGGCCCGACTCGACGCGTCCGCCGCAACCTCTGCGGGATAGCTCAGGCTCCGGGGTAGCTCAGGCCGGCGGGTAGTAGCGGCCCTTGACCGGCCGATCGCCGTCCATCTCGACGACCCAGAGCGAGCCCTTCTGGCTGATGCTCGAGTCCTTGGTCTTCATGCCGGCCGCGCTGAACCTGCGCAGCAGCTTGGGCAACAGGTCGCCGTGGCTGCAGATGACCGGGTTGGTGTCGGTGAGCTGCGTGAGCAGCGCGATGGCCGTGTCGGGGTCGGCGCCCTCGTCGAGCTCGGGACGGATCTCGACGTCGACGCCGGCGTCGTCGGCGATGCCCTCGACGGTTTCGATGCAGCGGCGCGACGGGCTCGACAGCACTCGCCCGACCTTCTGGGTGGCCAGTCGTTTGCGCAACGACGCCTCTTGCGTTCGGCCCTTCGTGCTGATCGGACGCTCGCGATCGTCGCCCCGCCAGTCCGACCGCGAGCCGGCGTGCGCGTGGCGGATCAGATACACGGGCACGGCGGCACGATAGCCGCGCCCGACGTCCCCTCCTGCGTCACCGGCCGCTCGATCGGCCACCGCTAGCATGACGGCGGCTTGGTGCCGGGAGGGTGAAGACCGTCGTCGGGCGCCCGGAGCGCAGCCATCCGACGGGCGTCGCCCGACGGTTGTTGTATGAGGAGGCAACGGTCGCAGGTGGTCGGTCGAGGGTCATGACTCGTACAGATGAGCGGTGAGCTCGACGGTGACCTGGCCGTCGACGTCCTCGTCATCGGTTCGGGGCTGCAGGGGCTCTATGTGGCGAGAGCGTTGCAGCACCGCTACTCGGTCTGTGTGGTCTCCGACCCCACGGTCCCGAGTGAGACGCTCGAATGGTCGGGCCACCTGTCGGCCGGCTACGAGGGCAACGACGTGGCCCGCATCCAGCCCGCGCGCCGGGCTGCGGGCTACTGGCGGCTGTGGGCCGAGTCCAACGAGGTCCCGCACGACTACGCGCCCACCTACTTCGCCACCACCGACGGCACCGGCGAAGCCCTCTCCCGCCTGTGGGACGACGCCACCCTGGCCCACGCTCCGGCCGATCTCCCGCCGGTGTTCGAGGGCGGCTCGCTCGACGGTGGCGCCTCCTTCCTCCTCGAGAACGATCTGGTCCTCAACCCCGCGTCGGCGTTGGCCGAGCTTCGTAGCGGACTCGATGCCGTGTGCCTCGAGGGCCGGGTGGTGCGGTTCGGGCTCATCGGTGACGAGGCCATCGATCATGTGCAGATCGGTGTCGGGGGCAGCACGATTCCCGTCGTGCCCCGGTTCGTGGTGGCGGCGGCCGGCGTCGGCAACGCCACCTTGCTCGACCTGATCGCCCGTCGCTTCGCCGATCAGGCGGCGCGCCTCGAGCACCGCGAGCTGGCCAAAGAGTCGCAGGCGGTGCAACGCGTGCCGATCGTCTGCGTGCGTGGCGCGCTGCCGCTGGTGTCGGGATGGTTCGGTGGGCTCGAGATCGTCGCCCAACCGCTGAGCGGCACCGACGACGTGGTGTGGATCGTGATGGGCGCGCCCGATCACGACAACACCGTGCTCGGCCTCGACGACACTCGCTTCGAACCGGCCGTCGTGCCCGAGGTCGTGGCCCACATCGTCACCCTGCTCTTCGACCTGAGCCCGCAGCTCGACTACTCGGCCGACTCACTGCAGATGGTCGACGTACGTGGCACGTCGCGTGCAGCACCCGATGGTGGCCGGGGACGGGGCCGACCAGCTGGCCACACCCGTTCCGGCCAAGCTCGACAACTTCGGCCTCGACGGATTCCTCGCGCTGTGCCCGTCGCATCCCGGCTACGCCATGGTGCTCGGCGACGTGGTCGCCGAACGGGTCGCCGAGTCGCTGGGCGAGCCGATGGTGCCCGACGGACCGCCGCCGAACCTGCCCGCGCCCGCGCCCCAGCTCGTCGCCCGGTGGGCCCGACCCGACTTCCCCTGGGCCACCTGGTCGAGCTTCGCCGGCCGCTACGGCATCGACTGACCGAGTCCAACCCAGCGAAATCGGTGCGTGAAACAACCCATGGGTTGTTTCACGCACCGATTTCGGGGAGTTCGGGGCTTAGTTGCGCAGGCCGCGCAGCTTGTCGACCACTCGGGGCAGGGCATCGACCAGCGCGTCGATGTCGGCGTCGGTGGTGTTCCAGCCCACCGAGACCCGCAGCGAGCGATGGGCGTCGACCCCCATCGCCTCGAGCACCGGCGACGGTTCGAGCGCCTCGGAGGAGCAGGCGCTCCCCGAGTGCGCGGCGATGCCGGCCTGGTCGAGCCCGAGCAGCACTGCCTGCGGCTCGATGTCGGCGATACCGAGGCACACGAGTTGGGGCAGGCGGTCGTTCGGGTCGCCGTAGAGCTCGATGCCGGGAACTCTCGTGGCTGCGTCGGTCACCCGATCGGTGAGGCGCCGGGCCGCAGCCATCTCGTCGGCGAGCCGGTCGGGCGTGATCGTGGCGCAGGTGACCCCCAGCGCCACGATGGCGGCCGCGTTCTCGAGCCCGGCCCGTCGGGCCCGCTCCTGGTCGCCGCCGACGAGCAGCGGACGCAGCCGCACACCGCGGCGCACGACCAACACGCCGATGCCGGTGGGCCCGCCGAACTTGTGGCCGCTGATCGAGAGCAGGTCGGGCTCGAGCGCTCGGATGTCGACGGGCACGTGCCCGACCGCCTGAGCAGCGTCGACATGCACGAGCACGTCGCGCTCGCGGCAGGCGGCGACGACCTCGGCGACCGGTTGCAGCGTGCCCACCTCGTGGTTGCCCCACTGGAGGTGCACGAGGGCGGTGTCGGGACGGATCGCCTCGATCAGGCGAGACGCGTCGATGCGGCCGAGGTGATCGACACCCACAACCGTGACCTCGTCGGCAAACGCAGTAGCCGACTCGCGGACCGCCGAGTGCTCGACCGCCGCCATCACCATGTGCGGTCCTCGCTCGGCTGCCCCCCAGGTGGCCATGGCGATGGCCTCGGTGGCACCGCTGGTGAAGACGATCTCGCGCGAGCGGGCGTTGAGCATCTCCGCGACCTGGTCTCGGGCCTGCTCGATGGCGACCCGGGTGGCCATGCCCTCGTGGTGGATTCGGCTCGGATCGCCGTGGGGTTCGCGCAGCCAGCCGACGAACGCGGCCGCCGCTTCGGGTCGTAGCGGCGAGGTCGACGCATGGTCGAGGTAGTGGCGGGTCACGGCGACCAACCGTCCGCGCCGGTCAGCCTTCGACGGTGGTGACGCACACGTCGCCGCCGAGAGCCATCGAGGTCTCGAGCTCGGTGGTGGCGTCGCCGTAGAGCTCGCCGAGCATGCCTCGCACGAGGCCCCGATCGACCGCGCAGATGACAGGGTTGTCGCGCACCGCGTCGCCGAACGGGCAGTGCTCGGACACGATGCGCAGCTCGTTGTTGCGCCGTTCGGCATGAGCGGCGAAGCCGTGCGCAGTGAGCGCGTCGGCGACGGCGTGCATGGCGGCCTGGAACGAACGCTGCTGATCGGCCGGATCGCCCATGGCCCTGGCCATCAGCCGTCCGTACTCGGCGCCGACCTCTTCGGCCATGACTGCCGCCTGGTCGTCGGGCAACAGCGACAGCGCCCGCCCGAGCAGCATGACGAGCAGATCGTCGTGGCGCACCGGGATGGCGAGATCGGCCTCGTTGGCCGTGGCGCGGTAGCGCTTCGACGGGCGACCGGCGCCCGTGCGGCCGGCGCGAGCGACGGCGACCTCGAGATAGCCCCCGCCCGTGAGCTTGTCGAGATGGTGCCGGGCGACGTTGGGGTGGAGCGCGAAGTGCTCGGCCACCTCGGCCGCGGTGACGCCCTCGTCGTGGTCGCGGGCGTAGAGGTAGATCGTCCGACGGGTGGGGTCACCGAAGGCGGCGGAGATGGCGGTGACCGCCGACGAGAAGTCGGTGGCGGTGAGGGGTGGCGTGGCCACCTCGATATTCTACCTACGGCCGTAGGGGAAATTCCTCGACGCCGATCCCGCCCCGGGCGGGCACTCGTCGTGGCCAACAGGAGTCGCACCATGTCCGTCACCGAATCCGACGTCGTCGAGGCCCTCCGACCGGTCGAGGACCCTGAGCTGCACCGCAGCATCGTCGACCTCGAGATGGTGCGCCAGGTCTCGATCGACGGCGGTGATGTGTCGGTGGTGGTGGCCCTCACGGTCGCCGGTTGCCCGCTGCGCAACGAGATCACCAACCGGGTGACCCAGGCCGTCGAGGCGCTCGACGGCGTGTCGTCGTTCTCGCTCGACTTCACGGTGATGACCGACGACGAGCGGGCCCGCCTGCGCGAGATGCTGCACGGTGATCCGGCCGCCACGGCGGGCAGCCAGCAGGCTCACGGCCACGCCGAAGGTCGGGCCATCCCGTTCGCCGATCCGTCGTCGAAGACCCGGGTGCTGCTCATCGCCTCGGGCAAGGGCGGTGTGGGCAAGTCGTCGGTCACCGTGAACCTGTCGATCGCGCTGGCCGATCGGGGCCACTCGGTCGCCGTCGTCGATGCCGACGTGTGGGGCTTCTCGGTGCCCCGGATGCTCGGTGTCGACCGCCCACCCGTCGTCATCGACCAGATGCTGGTGCCGCCCGAGCGCCACGGGGTGCGCTGCATCTCGATGGGCTTCTTCGTCGAAGAGGATCAGCCGGTCATCTGGCGGGGTCCGATGCTGCACAAGGCGCTCGAGCAGTTCCTCACCGATGTCTACTGGGACGAGCCCGACTACCTGCTGATCGACCTGCCGCCCGGCACCGGTGACATCGCCATCTCGCTGGCCCAGTTCCTCCCGCGCGCCGAGGTCTACGTGGTCACCACCCCGCAGCCGGCCGCGCAGCGTGTCGCCCAGCGGGTGGGCCTCATGGCCGACAAGGTCAACCTCGAGGTCAAGGGCGTCATCGAGAACATGTCGTGGTTCACGGCGGACGACGGCACCCGCTACGAGCTGTTCGGTGCCGGCGGCGGTGCCGATCTGGCCGAGCGCCTCGAGGTGCCCTTCCTCGGCCAGGTGCCCCTCGTGCCGCTGCTGCGCGAGGGCGGCGACAACGGCCGCCCGATCATGGTCACCGAGCCCGACGGCGAGGCGGCCCAGGGCGTTCGCGGCCATCGCCGAGAGGGTCGAGGTCGAGCTGGCCCCCACCCGCCGGTTCCACCCCGAGCTCAAGCTCATCTGACAGCGGTCGACCCGAATTCGCCAACTCGAGCTGGCCGTCCAGATCAAGAGAATCGGTCGATCCGCGTGACCAGTTCGTTTGTGTGAGCGACGGTAGGCACTCTGGACGGCTGACCCGTAGCATGACCGGGTCCGTCGTCGACCGGTCGGCGCTCTCGCCCAGGAGGATCTCACCCGTGGATGTTCGCATCGGTGTGCTGCACACCATGAAGGAGATCGAAGTCGAGCTGCCCGCCGACGCCGATCCCGAGCAGGTGAAGGCCACCGTCGATCAGGCGCTCGCCGACGACGACCGGGTGCTCTGGTTCACCGACCGCCACGGCAAGCAGACCGGCGTGCCCTCCGAGCGCATCGCGTGGATCGAGATCGGTAGCGCCGAGACCAAGAGCCGCATCGGCTTCGGCGCGGTCTGATCAGGTCGAACCCGGCCATGTCACCTGGCGAGGTCGACCTGCTCGACCATCGCCTGCTGTTCGTCACCGGCAAGGGTGGCGTCGGCAAGACCAGCATCGCCGCCGCGCTCGGGCTGCTGGCAGCCAACCGGGGCAAGCGCACGCTGGTCTGTGAGGTCGATGCCAAGGGCAACCTGGCCGACTTCTTCGAGGCCGCGCCCAACACCTTCAAGCCCCAGGAGCTGAGCCCGGGCCTGTTCGCCATGGCCATGAACACCGAGGAGTCGCTGAAGGAGTACCTGCGTCTCCAGCTGAAGATCCCGCTGCTGGCCCGCATCGGCCCGCTGGCCCGCAGCCTCGACTTCGTGGCCAACGCCGCGCCGGGCGTGAAGGAGATCCTCACGGTCGGCAAGCTCTGTTGGGAGGTGCGCGAACGCCACTACGACCTCGTCGTCGTCGACGCTCCTGCGACCGGCCACGTGGTCGCCCAACTCGGCGCACCCCAGGCGATCAACGAGCTGGTGAAGGTGGGTCGGGTGCGCGACCAGACCCGCTGGATGGTCGACCTCCTCTCCGACCCGACCATCACCGGTGCGGTCGTGGTGGCCACTCCCGAGGAGATGCCGGTCAGCGAGACCCTCGAGTTGGTCGACCGCGTTCGTGCCGAGACCGATGTCGAGCTGTCGGGTGTCATCGTCAACAAGGTGCTGCCCGAGCTGTTCGGTCGGGGCGAAGAGGAGATCTTCAACCGTCTGCGCGAGCCCGAGTACGCCGCCGCGCTCGACGGGGCGACGGGCGGTGGCGTCGAGCCGATCCTCGACGGGGCCGAGTTGGCGGTGACGCTGCGGCGCACCAGGACCGAGCACATCGACCGGCTGCGCTCGGATCTCCCGGGCGACCTGCCCTTGTCGTACGTGCCCTATCTCTTCACCCGCTCCCACGGCGTGCGGGCCACCCGGGCGGTCGCCGACGCCCTCGGCGCGGAGCTCGGCTACTGATGGCCAGGCGATCGCGACAGACCGAGCGCGAAGTCCCGGCGGGCACGCTCGAGCAGCTCGTCGCGGCGCGCGAGATCGTCATCACCTGTGGCTCCGGCGGCGTGGGCAAGACCACAACAGCGGCGGCCGCTGCGGCCATGGCGGCCACCCACATCGGCGGCAAGGTGCTGGTGCTCACGGTCGATCCCGCGAAGCGGCTGGCCAACGCACTCGGCCTCGAGCGGTTCGGCAACGTCGAGACGCAGGTGCCCCGCGAGCTCTTCACCGCGGCCGGCGTCGAGCCTCGGGGTGAGCTCTGGGCGGCGATGCTCGACACGAAGGAATCGTGGGACGCGCTCGTGCGCACCCATGCCCCCGATCCGCCGACGCGCGACGCCATCCTCGCCAACCCGCTCTACAAGAACATCACCGGCAAGTTCGTCCAGAGCCACGACTACATCGCGATGGAGCGGCTCTACGAGATCCACGCCTCCGGGCGCTACGACCTCATCATCGTCGACACCCCACCGACCCGGAACGCCATCGACTTCCTCGAAGCCCCCGAGCGCATGGCCGACTTCTTCAGCAGTCGCCTGCTGCGATGGCTCATCACGCCCTATCGCAGTCGCATCGTCAACGCGGCGTCCAAGCCGTTCTACAACGTGGCCGACCGCATCCTCGGCTCGCAGTTCCTCGAGGACATCGCCGAGTTCTTCATCCTGTTCCAGACCATGTACGACGGGTTCGTCGAGCGGGCGCAAGCGGTCACCCGCACGCTGTCGGATCGACGCACCACGTTCCTGGTGGTCAGCACCCTCGAGGAAGCGCCGGTCCGCGAGGCCGAGTTCTTCATCGAGGCGCTCGACGAGCGCGACTTCAACCTCGGTGCGCTCGTGCTCAACAAGGTGCTCCCGTCGTACCTGCTCGACGAGCAGGCCTGCGCGACCGCCGAGTCGCTCATCCGGAAGGCGGCGCCGATCGCGGCGGAGCTGCCCGACTCGCTCGGTGAGGTCGACGACGTGGAGCGGGTGCTGCGCGAGATCGCCGAGAGCTACCTCAACTACCGCATCGTGGCCACCCGCGAGGCCGAGCAGCGCAAGGAGCTGGGGCGGGTGCCCGACATCGTCGTCGCCGCCCCCTTCTTCGACCAGGACATCTTCGACCTGGCCGGGCTCCTGCGCCTGGGGGAGTCGATCTGGCGGTAGTTGCGCAGCGGTGCGCCCGCCAGGCCGATGGTCTTTCCGGCCAGCTGCGCGTACCATTGACCCCATGCCGACGTACAGGCGACGTCATCGGCGCGATGCGAGCGAAGGCGACAACGGAGAGCTCACGCCGACCACCGAGGAGATCCTCCTCGATCTGCGCGACCCGTTGCCGCCCGGCCAGCTCGAGTGGGGCATGCCCACCCGCTGCCCGCAATGCGAGGCGTGGGGCTACATCGACCAGCTCAACCTGGTCGAGCGGGTGATGCTGCTGCACTGTCCGACGTGCCATGCCCATTGGGAGATCAGCGAGCGTCAGATCGACGCCCTGAACGCTCGGCACGACGACGACGGCGGCGACGCCCAGGCGGGCGCAGCCGCGGGCGCACCCTGCCCGCCCATGGTCTGACCCGCTCCGTCGGCGCGCCACACTGCTCCCATGGCCAGCCTTGCCGAGCTCGCTCGGTTCCACACCGGTCTCGCCGCCGCGCAGATCGACCACCTCCAGCGGCTCGTCGCGTCGTGGGGCCTGTTGGCCGACCTCTGCTTCGCCGACCTCATGCTGTTCGCCTCGGCCGACCGCTCCGACGAGCTCATCGTGCTCGGCCAGATCAGGCCCACGACGAGCCAGACGCTCTATCGCAGCGACTGGGTCGGCCGCACCCTGTCCACCGAGGAGCGCCCGCTCGTCTCGCGCTGCCTCGAGCTCGACGAGATCATCGACGGCGAGGTCACGAGTGAGGTGTTGCGCGAGACCGTCCGGGAGCTGTGCATCCCCGTGAGGCATGAGGGGCGCACGGTCGGTGTGCTCACCCGCGAGTCCGCGCCGACCATCGGCCGTCATCCCGGCGAGCTCGAGCGCACCTATGTCGAGGTGTTCAACCGGTTCGCGCAGATGATCGCCGCCGGTGAGTTCCCGTTCGCGGGCGAGGAGGGTCCGAGCGAGGAGGCGCCCCGGGTGGGAGACGGCGTCATCCTGCTCGACTCGGCCATGCGGGTCTCCTACACCTCGCCCAACGCCGTGTCGGCGCTTCACCGCATCGGTGTGCACGCCAACACCGAGGGCATGCGGCTCGGCGAGCTCGGTCTGCAGGAGATGGCGGTGCGCACCGCGTTCGCCAAGGGGCGCCCGGCCACCGAGGAGATCGAGCGGGGGCCCGAGATCACCGTGTTGATGCGGTGCATCCCGCTCATCGACCAGGCGCGCCCACCGGCGGCATGGTGCTGATGCGTGACATCTCCGAGCTCCGCCGACGCGACCGCCTCCTCATGTCGAAGGACGCCACCATCCGCGAGATCCACCACCGGGTGAAGAACAACCTGCAGACGATCTCCTCGCTGCTGCGGCTGCAGGGTCGACGCCTGTCGTCAGACGAGGCCAAGGCGGCGATCGAGGAGTCGGTGCGTCGCATCCGATCGATCGCGCTGGTGCACGAGACCCTGTCGCACGAGGCCGGTGACGACGTGCCGTTCATCGAGATCGTGCGCCCGCTCGTGCGCATGGTCGAAGAAGGCCTGGTCTCGCCGGACAACCCGGTGGCCTTCCGGGTCAACGGCGACGCCGGCAAGCTGCCGGCGACGATGGCCACCCCGCTCGCCGTGGTGCTCACCGAGGCGCTGCAGAACGTGGTCGACCATGCCTATCCGCCCAGCCTCGATCTGGGTCCCGGTGGACGGGTGGAGGTCGATCTGGTCAACAACGGACGCGAGCTGCGGGTGCGGGTGGTCGACGACGGGGTCGGGCTGCCGCCCGGGTTCTCGATCGAGTCGACCACCGGGCTCGGGCTGTCGATCGTGCGCACGCTGGTCACCACCGAGCTCGGTGGCACCATCGAGCTCTACCTGGGCGACGGCCCGTCGGGCCGGCCCGGCACGGTGGTCGACATCCAGGTGCCGCTGGCGGCCACGGACCTCGACGCGGAACGACCTCCCACGGAGGGAGGTCGCTGAGGGTCGGCGGTCGCCGGGGTGACGGGCTCGGTCAGGAGGCCCGACGCTTCGCAGCCATCCACTGGCGACGAAGCTTGCGGCGCTCCTCCTCGGAGGTGCCGCCCCAGATGCCCGAGTCCTGGTTGGTGGTGAGGGCGAACTCGAGGCAGGGCTCCTTGGCCTCGCACTCGAAGCAGACGGCCTTGGCCGCGTCGATCTGCTCGATGGCGGGGCCGGTGGTGCCCACCGGGAAGAAGAGATCGGGGTCGGTGTCCTGACAAGCGGCCAGGGCGCGCCAGTCGTCGGCGGCGACCGACAGAGACAGCGAGCGAGAAGCGGTGAGGGCCACGATGCCTCCACGTCATCGGGCTTCGCGATGGACGCTATCTTTCTGCGTCAGACGCCAATCGTGAAGCTGTTCACATGCCACCGCGTTTCTGACGGGAAACGACGTGCGGCTGGGACGAAGCGAACCTACTCAGTTCAGAACCCCGTTTCAAGGGGTTCGCCCGGATTTTGCCCACATTGTGGCCCTTGTCACCGACGGAAGGCAGCCTGTGACGGCACCCCTGGTCATCGCCCACCGCGGCGCCTCGAGCGCCCATCCGCCCGGCAACACCATCGAGGCGTTCACGTCGGCCCGGTCGATGGGTGCCGACTGGGTCGAGCTCGATGTCCGCTCGACCCGCGACGGCGGCCTCGCCGTGCACCACGATCCGGTGCTGCCCGACGGCCGGGCGATCGTCGAGTTGGGGGCCGCCGACCTGCCGGCATGGGTGCCGCTGCTCGCCGACAGTCTGGCCGCGTGTGACGGCATGGGAGTCAACGTCGAGATCAAGAACGCTCCCGGTGAGCCCGATTGGGACGACGCCCGGTTGCTGGCCGATGCGGTCGTCGCGCTGTTGGGCGAGATCGCCGTGCCGCGCTGCCTGGTCACCTCGTTCGATCCGGGGTCGATCGCGAGGGTGCGGACGCTCGAGCCCGACCTCGCCACCGGGCTGCTCAGCTTCGACGTGAGCGACCCCGCGGCCGTGATCGCCGCCGCGGCCGCCGGCGGCCACGTCGCGCTGAACCCCTGGGACCACTTCGTCACCGCCGATCTGGTGGCGCAGGCCCACGACAGCGGGCTCGAGGTCAACGTCTGGACCGTCGACGATCCGTTGCGTTGGGATCAGCTCGTCGGGTTCGGCGTCGACGGCATCATCACGAACGTGCCCGACCTCTTGCGGGCCCATCTCGGTGGCCGGCTGACCTGAGCCGGGTCTGGGACGTCACCCGCTGCGTCGAGGTCAGGGCAGGACGAGATCGAGCGCGCTCGGCTGGTGGCGGAACCGCAGCTCCGTCGTCTCGCCCAGGTAGTCGCCGTCGACCTGGTAGGGGAACGGGCCATGGCCCGTGACCCGCACCTCGGCCAGGTCGGCCCGGTAGTCGGTGTGGCGGCTGCGGCGCAGGTGCTCGCCCGAACCGAGGGCCGAGGCGGCGATCTCGAGCAGCGGCACCAGCGAGAGCGTGCGGAAGGTCACCATGGCCAGGCCGCGGTCGAGGGTGGCCTCGGGTGAGGCGTTGAAGGGACGCCGTCCGACGTAGGTGTAGGGGTTGGTGTTGAGACAGATGGCGAAGTACGCGTCGTCGACGATCGATCCGTCGGCATGACGCACCGCGAAACGGGGGCGGGAGCGGTCGTAGTGGCGCAACCAGGTGTCGACCGCGCACCACGCGAACCAGGCGTGGCTGGCCCATCGCTTGAGGCTGGCCCGCTTCTCGACCTGGGCGACGACGGCGGCGTCGAAGCCGATGCCGACGTGGAACAGGAAGTAGCGGCCGTTGACCGAACCCAGGCCCACCCGCCGGACGGCTCCCCGGGCCAGCGCATCGAGGGTGGCCCCCGTGGCCTCCACCGGATCGTCGGGTAGGCCGATCGTGCGGGCGAAGACGTTGGTCGACCCACCGGGGAGGGCCGCCAGCGCGGTGGCGCTGCCGGCCAGGCCGTTGGCCGCCTCGTTGAGGGTGCCGTCGCCTCCGAGCACGACCACCACGTCGACCCCGTCGGCCGCCGCCCCCTGGGCGAGCCGGGTGGCATGCCCGCGCCGGCTGGTCTCGGCCATGGTGACCTGGTGGTCGGCCGACAAGGCCTTCTGGATCACGACGCGGGTGCGGGCCGTGACCGACGACGCCGACGAGTTGACGATCAGGAGCACCTTCACCGCGCGCGGACCGTAGCAGGACCGTCCAGCGGTCGATCAGTGGCGTGCCGGTCGGCGGCGGAGTCGGATTTGGCCGGACTCCGACCTGGCGAACAGACTGTCGCCCATGAACGTTGTCGTCTGCGTGAAGCAGATCCCCGACCCGGCCGAGCCCGGGCAGATGGATCCAGAAACCAAAACGTTGAAGCGGGACGGAAAGCTCATCCTCGACGAGTCCGACTCGTACGGCGTCGAGATGGCTCTCCAGCTCGTCGATGCCGCCGGCGGGGGAGAGGTCACCCTCATCTCCATGGCTCCCAACAGCGAGGTCGGCGGCCTGCGCACGGCGCTCGCCATGGGCGCCGCCAAGGCCATCCTCGTGAGCGACCCGGCGCTGAGTGGCTCCGATGCCCTCGGCACCGCCAAGGTCCTCGGCGCGGCGGCCAAGCGGGTCGAGGGCGCCGACCTCATCCTCACCGCCACCGAGTCGAGCGACGGCTACACGGGCACGGTGCCCGAGCAGATCGCCGGCCTGCTCGACCTGCCGTCGATCACCTTCGCGAAGCAGATCGAGATCGCCGACGGCAAGGTGAAGGTCCAGCGCCAGACCGACGCCGGCTACGACGAGGTCGAGGCCCCGATGCCCGCCGTGGTGTCGCTCACCGCCGGTGTGGTCGAGCCCCGCTACCCCTCGTTCAAGGGGATCATGGCCGCCAAGAGCAAGCCGGTCGACGAGGTCACCGCTGCCGATCTCGGCATCGATGCCGGCCAGGTGGGCTGGGCCGGTGCCAACCAGGAGATCGTGTCGATCGAGGACGCTCCCGCTCGGGAGGCCGGCGAGAAGCACACCGACGAGGGTGACGGCTTCGCCAAGATCGTCGAGTACCTCGAAAACCTCAAGGTCATCTAGGAGGCCTGCGAACAATGACTCTTTCCAAGATCTGGGTGTTCGCCGAGGCGTCCGACGGCAAGGTGTCCACCACCACGCTCGAGCTGGCCACCAAGGCCCGTGAGCTGGCCGACACGGTCGAGGCGGTCTACGCCGGCGGAGACGCCGACGCCATCGCCGCCGAGCTCGGCGAGCACGGCATCTCCACCATCCACGCCACCGGCGATCTGGGCGGTGCGCTCGTCGGTGTCCCCATCGCCGCGGCCATCGCCGCGGCGATCGAGGGCGGCGCCGATCCGCAGGCGATCCTGTTCGGCACCAGCTACGACGGTCGTGACGTCGCTGGCCGCCTGTCGGTCAAGCTCGACAAGACGGTCATCACCAACACGGTCGACCTCGAGCTCGACGGCGACGCGCTGGTCGGCACCGAGCCCGTGTTCGGTGGCACCACCAACGTGAAGACCAAGTTCACGAGCGGCGCACCGCAGCTGGTGCTCGTGCGGCCCAAGTCGTTCGCCGCCGAGCCGTCGGGCGGGTCGGCCGCGTCGGTCGAGACGATCGCCGTGCCCGACGTCGGCAGCTCGGGCGGGGCCGTGGTCACCGCTCGGCACGTCGAAGAGCGCGAGGGCCCGTCGCTCGACGAGGCCGCCGTGGTGGTCTCGGGCGGACGTGGTCTCGGCGAGGCCGACAAGTTCCAGATGATCGAGGACCTGGCCAAGCTCCTCGGCGCCGCCCCGGGCGCGTCGCGGGCGATCGTCGATGCCGGCTGGGTGCCCTACAGCTACCAGGTCGGTCAGACCGGCAAGGTGGTGAAGCCCACCGTCTACATCGCGGCCGGCATCTCCGGTGCCACCCAGCACATGGTGGGCATGAAGGGCTCGAAGAACATCATCGCCATCAACAAGGACGAGGAGGCGCCGATCTTCTCGATCGCCGACCTCGGCATCGTGGGCGACGTGCACAAGGTGCTCCCGGCGCTCATCGAGGCGCTGCAGAGCCGTTGACAGAGGCCGTCTGACACCAACCGTCACCGACGGGAAGCGGGCTGAGAACGTAGCGGGCCCCGGCCTCGGCCGGGGCCCCTTCGCGTTCTGGCAGCCGAAACGCGCACTGGGGTGCGCGAAGGCGCGGCCGGAACGTCCTCAGCGCAGGTGGTGCACCACGAAGTGCACGATGTCGCCACCGAAGGACGGGTCGAGCAGGGCGGTGGTGTGATCGCCGGCTGCCACCCGGCACTCGCCATGGGGCAATTTCTCCGAAAGGCCGCGGGGGTCGCCCGCCAACCGGTCGTCGTTGCCGGCGATGACGAGCGTGGGCACGCTGATGGCGTCGAGGTCGAACGGCTCCCGACGCCTTCCCCGTTGCAGGGCGGCCAGCGCCACGCGGTTCGCACCGGTGGCGTCGGCGTAGTCGCGGAACTCGCGCGCTTCGGGGTCGTCGATCTCGTCGGGGTCGTCGATCTCGAGACCGTGGGCGATCGCCTCGCGGTCGACGGAGACCAGGTCACGGCTGCCGATGCCCCCGAGCACAGCGGCGACGACCCGCGGCTCGCGCGGCACCGTGCGCATGGTCATCAGCGAACCCATCGAGTACCCGACGAGCACACACCGGTCGATGCCTGCCGCGTCGAGCAGCGACGACACGTCGGCGGCGAAGCGTTCATCGTCGTACGCGGCCGCGTCGGTCGGCTGCTCACTGCGCCCGTGGCCGCGCTGGTCGAGCAGCACCGTGCGATAGCCGGCGGTGCGCAGCGCCGGCGCGATACCGGTCCACTCCCAGTTCATCTCCCCGTCGGCGGTGAGCCCGTGAAGGAGCACGACAGCGGGCCCCTCGCCCTCATCTCGGTAGAAGAGCTCGATCCCGTCGGTGGCTCGGAAGGTCGGCATCGGCCAGGGTCTATCGCGTCTGCGAAGATCAGGTCGTGACCTGGAGCAACTGGGCGGGCAACCAGACCTGCAACCCCGCGGCTGTCGTGCGACCAACGAGCGAGCAGGAGCTCTCGGCCCTGGTCGGCCGGGCCGCCGACGAGGGCAAACCGGTGAGGGTGGTGGGCGCCGGGCACTCGTTCACGCCGCTGGTCTGCACCGACGGCTACCTGGTCGACCTCGCCGACTACGGCCGGGTGCTCGAGGTCGATCGGGACCTGCGCCAGGTGCGGGTCGAGGCCGGCATCCCGCTCTGGCGGCTCAACGAGGAGCTGGCCGCCATCGGCCTGGCCCTGGAGAACCTCGGCGACATCGCGTACCAATCGGTCGCTGGCGCGACGCAGACGGCGACCCACGGCACCGGGGCGCGGTTCCGCAACCTCTCCAGTGGGATCGTGGCGATGTCGCTCGTCGACGGCCGAGGCGAGGTGGTCAGGTGCTCGCCCGACGAGCGACCCGACGTGCTCGAAAGTGCCCGCGCGGCCATCGGAGCACTCGGTCTGGTGTCGACCGTGACCCTGCAGTGCGTCGACGCCTTCAACCTGCACGCGGTCGAGGGCGCCGAGCCCGTCGACGACGTCCTCGACGCCCTCGACGACAACGTCGACGGCCACGACCACTTCGAGTTCTTCTGGATCCCCAACACCCGCTGGGCGCTCACCAAACGCAACCGGCGCACCACCGAGCCGGCCCGACCACGACCGGCGTGGCGCGCCTGGCGCGACGACGTGCTCTACGACAACGTCTTGTTCGGCGCCATGTGCCGCATCGGGCTGCTGCGCAACCAGTCGATCCCGTCGGTGGCCAAGCGCCTGCCGTCGAAGGGGCCCGCCGACTACGTCGATGCGAGCTATCGCGTGTTCGCCAGCCCCCGCACCGTCCGCTTCTACGAGATGGAGTACGCCATCCCGCGGGCGGCCCTGCCTGAGGCGCTCAACCGCGTGCGGGCCCACGTGAAGCGGTTGGGCATGAACATCAGCTTCCCGGTCGAAGTGCGTTTCGTGCAGGGCGACGACATCCCGTTGAGCACGGCGTCGGGGCGGGACACGGCCTACATCGCGGTGCACGTCTACCGGGGCACGCCCTACGACCAGTACTTCCAGGGTGTCGAGCAGATCATGAACGACTACGACGGCCGGCCCCACTGGGGCAAGATGCACTTCCAGACGGCCGAGACCTTGGCGCCGCGCTACCCGCGCTGGGACGACTTCCAAGAGCAGCGCGCCGCGCTCGACCCCGGGGGGACGTTCACCACGCCCTATGTCGAACGGGTGCTCGGCCCGGTGGGCGACCGGGCGAGCTGAACCGTCACACCAGCGGCCACGGGTAGCGGCGGCCGGTGGGGTCGTTGGGGAAGCGCCGGTCGGTGAGCAGCGCTCGCGCCCGGGCCAGCACCGCGTCGCGTTCGAACGGATCGAGCAGCAGGGCTAGCGAACGCGGCAGCCCATCGTCGACGAGGCGCTCGATGTCGGCGAGGAGGTGGTCGGGGATCGGCTCGAGGGCGAAGTCCCAGATGACCGTGCGCAACTTGAACTCCTGATGGAACGACAGCCCGTTGTCGATGGCCCAGATGTGCCCCGACCCGTCGAGCAGGCAGTGACCGCTCTTGCGGTCGGTGTTGTTGGCGAGCAGGTCGAACGCGCAGATCGTGCGTAGCTGCTCGTGATGGGCCTCGTCCTCGACGAGGGTGAAGTAGTGCTGCTCGAAGTCGGCGTCGACGAACTGCTGGAGCGAGCCCTCGCCGAGGGGCGCCTCGTCGATCTCGACGGTCAGCGGCACGATGTGCCAACCGAGGGCTTCGGCCAGCTCGTAGGCGGCCACCTCCCGGCGGTAGATGCGCGGGGGAAGTCCCACAGCTCGCGCTCGCCGCGCAGCGGCTTGTAGATCGCGGCGACCGTCTCGCCGTCGAGGCAGGCCTCGACGAGGAAGGTGCCGTTGCTGCTCCACGGCATGCGGCCGCGAACCTCGATCTCGCCACCGAGGAGGACGTCGCGAGGGGTCGGGGCCATGCCCTGCCCTCCTACTTGCTCGAGTGGCCGTTGCTGCGCGGGCAGACGTGGCCGTCGGGGTCCATCGGCCGCCCGCAGATCGGGCACAGCGGTCGCCCGGCCTGCACGAGGCCGACGGCCTTGCGGATGAACAGGTCGACCTGCTGGCGGGTGACATGGAAGCGGGCCGTGGCCGGGGTGTGCTCGGGCAACTCGGTCTCGTCGTCGACCACGACCAGCTCTTCGGCGACGATGAGGAGCCGGTCGTTCGACTCCTCGTAGGCCACGGCCAGCGACCCGACCACCCACTCGGCCGCGACGGGCTCGATGAGGTCGGTGTCGTCGAGCGACTGGGGTTCGACGGGCGACAGGTCGGCCAGGATGCCGGCGAGGTACTCGGCCAGGGCGGCGACCTGCTGCTTCTCGAGCCGGAGGCTGACCACCTGGGTGCCCTCCACCGCCTGGATGTAGAAGACACGCGCGCCCGGCTCACCGATGGAGCCCGGGACGAATCGCTCCGGCTCGAGCTCGAACGAGGTGGTCATGTCGGTGCTCTCATGACAGGGCCAGCGAGCCGAGGTCGCTCGTGGAGTTCGTGGTGAGCACGGCCGGCCCGGATGCGCCGTACCAGATGGCGGTGACGGAGCAGGGCGAGATGACGATGCGCTGGAACAAGTCGAGATGGGTGCCGAGGGCGTGGGCGACGGCCGCCTTGATGGGGTCGGCGTGGGACACCGCCACGATCGTCTCGCCGGGATGCGCTGCGACCAGGCGCAGGAGCGTGGAGGTGATGCGTTGCTGCATCTCGGTGAACGACTCGCCGTCCGGGAAGCGGAACCCGCTCGGGTAGCGCTGGACGGTGCCCCACTCGGGCAGCTTGCGCAGGTCTTTGAGGGCCTTGCCGGTCCACGTCCCGAAGTCGCACTCGAGCAGGCCCCGATCGATGTGCACCTTGGTGCCGAGCGCCTGGCCGATCGGCTTGGCCGTCTCGCGAGTGCGTTCGAGCGGCGACGCGTAGACAGCCGTCACCTTCTTCAGACCGCCGATTCGTTCAGCCACGGCATCGGCCTGGCCCACACCGACCTCGGAGAGGTGCAGGCCTTTCGCCCGGCCGGGCAGGTTGGCGCCTGTCGTCGGCGTCTGGCCGTGCCGCACGAGGAGCACGGTCGTCGGGGATGGTGTCTTGGCGGTTCGGGACTTGCGAGCGGGCGTCATCGGTGGTGACAACCTACCAACGGCATCGATCTACCCTGCGCGGGTGGATTCACTCGATCGGCTGCGTGACGAGATCGTCACCTGTCGCGCCTGCCCTCGCCTGGTCGAGTGGCGCGAGCTGGTCGCGGTGGAGAAGCGGGCTGCGTTCCGTGACGACGACTACTGGGGCCGACCGGTGCCGGGCTTCGGCGATCCCGCGGCGCGCCTGCTGGTGGTCGGCTTGGCCCCCGCGGCGCACGGTGCCAATCGCACCGGCCGCATGTTCACCGGTGACCGCAGTGGCGACTTCCTCTACGCGGCGCTGTGGCGGGCCGGCTTCGCCAACCAACCGACGAGCGATCACCGTGACGACGGGCTGCGACTCGACGGTGCCTACATCACCGCACCGGTGCGGTGCGCGCCGCCCGCGAACAAACCCACACCCGCCGAACGCGATCAGTGCCGTCCGTTCCTCGCGCGCGAGATGGCGCTGCTGCCCGACGTGCGGGTGATCGTCCCGCTGGGTCAGTTCGCCTATCAGGTCCTCACGTCCGATCTCGGCGTGTCGCCGCGACCGCCGTTCGCACACGGCGCTGAAGTCGAGCTCGCTGACGGTCGCACGCTGCTGTGCTCGTTCCACGTGAGCCAGCAGAACACCTTCACCGGCAAGCTCACCGAGGCGATGCTCGACGCGGTGTTCCTGCGGGCTCGTGAGCTGGCCGGGCTATCCGGCCCAGGTCGGTGAGGCGGACGGCTCATTTGGGTCCGGAATGAGGCGAACGCCTCAGTGCCAGGCCGGCCAGATGGGCGATACCTAGAGCATGGCTTCCGCCCGCGATCTGCACCCAGCGAATCCCCGAGGCCCCTACGGGCTCTGGCACGCGCTGGCGAGCGCGGTCTCGGCCGATCCGCGGCCGTCGGACGACGACGTCGAGATCGACCTGGTCGCCGAGGAGCGGGCGCACCTGCGCTACCTGGCCCGGGTGGCCGGCCCCGCCGACCTCGGCGACGACTGGTTCGAGCTGCGCAGCGCCTGATTGCTGCGCATCGTGGCGCCGGACGGGCCGGATGGTGCCCGTCGTCGACCTGCGGCTACCGTGACCGCCGGTCGAATCGCCACGTGAAGGATGTCTCTGTTGATGACCGCGGCAGTGAGGACAACGCAGCCGCCTACGGATCGCCGGGGTGGCGCTGGCGCTCGCCGCGGTGGTGGCGGGCTGCTCCACGCCCAGCAACAACCCCACCGACTACGACGACACCACCAAGTCGAACTACCTGCAGGGTTGCACGCAGAACGCGGTCATCGGCACCTCCACCACGGTGCTGGGCGAGGGTCTCAGCCAGGAGACGTGCGAGTGCGCCTACGACTGGATCGTGCAGAACGTGCCATTCGACGAGTTCAAGGATCTCGACGACCAGCTCGCTGACGATCCGACCGCCGTCCCGGCCAACATCAACGACGGCATCGCCGACGCCTGTCCGGGCTTCGCGGCGTCGGGGTCGGCCGGTCCCACCACCACTGCGGCCGGCGACTCCGGCACCTCCGTCCCCGAATGAGCGACTCGGCGTCGCCGGACTCGCCCGACGAGCCGTCTGCCGAGCTCGACGACACGCCCCCGAGCGACGGCGACACCAACGATCGAACGACACGGTGGCCGCTGTGGGTCGGGCTGACGATCGGGCTGCTCGTTCTCGTCGTGGTGATCGCGCTCGTGGCTCGACCCGACGACCCCACCTACGACGACGCCAGCCGCGAGCGCTTCCTGTCCGCGTGCACGGCCGATGCCGGTGAGCCCGCGCGGTCGACCTGCGAGTGCCTCTACGACCGCATCGTCGCCACCGTGCCGTTCGATCGTTTCGAGCTGATCAGCGAGGATCTCGAGCGTGAAGCGCAGGGCCTCCCGGCGGATGAGCCGCTGCCGCTGCCCGACGACGTGCAGGCCATGCTCGACGAGTGCGTGGCCGCCGCCGCGCCTGCCTCGAACTAGCGGTCGCCACCCCGAAACTGGCTGGGCCGCTCAGCCGGCGGGCGCGGCCGCTTTGGGCTTGCCCTTGGCTTTCGGCTCGGGCAGGCCCACGCGCACCACGGGGTTGGCCCACTGCGGCCAGCGCTCGCGGCTCTTGATGGCCAGCTTGCGCATGAGCTCGATGGCGGCTGGGTCGCTGTCGCCGGGCCGGGCCTCGATGGACCCGTCGGCGATCATGCGTTGGATGATCTCGCGGTCCGAGCTCGGTGCGGACGATGGTGAGCGTCCAGTCGTTGTCCTTGCCGATGCCGCCACAGGAGATGTCGGCATGCTCGGCGGCGAAGTCGGGGCAGTGCGTGCAGCCCTCGCGGGTCCAGGCGTGGCACTCCTTGAGGTTGATCTCGTGGTAGCCGCCGTCACGCGTCCAGATCTGGAAGACGCCCTTGATGTTCATCTTGGTGATCTGCTCCTTCTCGAGGCCGTACTTGGCCGAGAAGAGCTCTTCGAAGATGGCGTCGTCGAACGTCTTCGAGCACAACAGCCCGAGGTTGAACACGATCGGCTTGCTGATCTTGCCGATCTTGCGGTGCCACATCACCGGTGGCACCGACGACTGGCAGCTCATGCCCACCAGGGCCAGCTTCGACAGGCCTCGTTCCTTGGCCTCGTCGATCGCCAGCGTGTTGGCCGAGTAGGTGTAGCGGCTGCCCGCCGAGGCGAGCACTTCATCACGGTTGGCGGCCACGCCGGGAATGGCCTTCCAGCTGCCCGCCTCGCCCTCGAGGAACGACGTGAGAGCGCCGTCGATGTAGCCCTCGTCGAGGGCCCAGATGAGGATGGCCGACACCAGCCCGCCGTCCTGGCCCATCTCGTGCACCATCTTGTCGCTGGCCCGGGTGAGCATGATGTCGGAGTAGATGCCCGCCATCTCGTCGTCGTGGCGCTCGCGGCCGAAGAGGTGCTCGTCGGCTTCGGGCTCCCACAGGCGGAAGCGGGGGCAGGCCCGGGTGCAACTGGTGCAGCCCTTCTGGCCGTGCACGCAGTCGTCGGGGCCGAGCTCGTCCTCGAGGTGGAACGGCCGGTAGCCGCCCTGCTCGTGGTTGTAGCCGATGACGTCGTGCGGGCAGGAGATCACGCAGCCCGCGCAGCCGGTGCACAGGCCGCTGGTGATGACCTCGTCGATCAGCTCTTTCCACTGATACGTCCAGCGCTCTTTCTTGGCGGGCGCCGGCGCGGGCTCGGTGGTCGTCATGTCACCGGAGGCTAGCCGGGAGGTTGCGGCGCGCAGACTTCTGCGGCGGGCTCGGCTGCGCAGAAGAGGATCGGGAGCAGGATCCCCGCCGCACTCGCGACATCGGGCGAGGTCGTCGACACGATGACCGCCGACCGGTCCGCGGCACGCGGGTTCTCCTGGGCGATCTCGGCCGGCGTCTGGCCCCCGACTGGTGGCCCCCGCAGCTGCCTCGCTGGCCGATGCCAACCTCGATCCATCGCTCGATCTCGTCGGCGGCCGCCTGCTGCGGCCTGTCCGCGGTGCTCGAAGATGAGGATGTCTGCCGTCGGCCCGTCGGTGGTGGCGACCCCGGCAAGCGTCGGGGCGAGTCCGCTCGAGCTCCAGCCCGCCGCTGCCTCTGGCCTGCAGTCGGCGTGCGTCCGCCTGATCGGCGCGTTCGGCCAGCTCGACCCAGGCGGGATCGTCCCCGAGGGTCGACCCGTCACCGTCGAACGCCGCCTTCGCGGTCGCTCGTCCCGCGTCGGTGGTGCTCACGATGACCCCGCCATCTCGGGTCGCGTAGCGCAGGGCCCGCCCGAGGCTGTTGAGATAGGTCGACTCGGCCACCTCGGGCTCGAGCTCCGGTCCGGGGATCACCGCCTCGGTCCAGCCATCGCTCTCGGAGATCTCGACCGGGTTGATGGTCGACTCGAGCGCCGCGATCACCGCATCGGCATCGATGTCGCCGGTGAGCACGATCGTGTAGTCGGGTGGGCCTCCGAGGGTGGCGGCCCAGGTGACGTTTGCCGGGTCGACGCCCAGCTCTGTCTGCCACTTCTCAACCGGCGCCGAAGCGAAGCTGTCGAACGCGATGGCGGGAGCGGTGAGAACGCTGATCTCCGTCGACTCGTCGACCGATGACTCGCCGACTGGCAGCTCGAGTGGCCCGGCCACGATGTCGACCTGAGGTCATCCAGGACAGGCAGTCGATCTACGAGCCAGGTCATCGACTGTTGGTCGGTGCCGCCGTCGTCGATTCGCCGAGCCTGTGTGCCGCTCGAGTCGTCGTCGGTGCACGCTACGGCGACCATCACCAGTAGCAGCGCCAGCGCGATCGCCTTGCTCGTGCGCATCGACCCGTCTCCTCGGCCCCGGTAACGGACCAGAGGCTAACCACGCGGTGCTCCACCGGGGTGCTCGGCCTGGGTCGTTCCTACACTTGGGCGATGCCTCGCGACCAGCGCACCTTCTGTCGGATCTGCGAAGCGCACTGCGGCCTCGTGGTCACGGTCGACGACGACGAAGCAGTGGTCGACGTGCGGCCCGATCGTGAGCACCCGGTGTCGAAGGGCTACGCGTGCGTCAAAGGGACGAGCCTGGGTGATCTGCACCACGACCCGGATCGTCTCGATCACCCGATGAAACGGGTGGGTGACGGCTGGCAACGCATCACCTGGGAGCAGGCCATCGCCGAGATCGGTGACCGTGTGCAGGTGCTTCGGCGCGACCACGGCGACCGGTCGGTGGCCCTCTACACGGGCAACCCCACGTTCTTCAGCATGCAGCAGATCCTCTACTCCTCGGCCTTCCTCGAGGCGCTCGGCTCGCCGAACCACTTCGCTTCGCACTCGATCGACGTCAACACGAAGTTCCATGTCTCGACCGAGATGTACGGGCTGCCGACGGTGCACCCGGTGCCCGACATCGGCCGGACCCGATTCCTCATGATCCTCGGCTCGAATCCGGCGGTCAGCCAGATGTCGGTGATCCACCTGCCCAACGCGTTGCGCCGCCTACAGGAGATCGAACAGCGGGGAGGACGAGTCGTCGTGGTCGACCCGCGGCGCACCGAGACCGCCAAGAAGGTGGGGGAGCACCTCGCGATCCGGCCGGGCACCGACGTCTACCTCCTTCTCGCGATGCTGCACGTCATCGTGCACGAGGACCGGCTCGACCTCACTTGGGTCGACCAGGTGGCGACGGGCGTCGACGACTTCGTCGCTGCGGCGCGTCCGTGGAGCCCCGAACGGGTCGAGCCGATCACCGGAGTGCCCGCGGCTCAGGTGCGCGAGCTGGCCCGGGCCTACGCCGACGCCGACGGCGCGGCGCTCTACGTGTCGACCGGCATCAACATGGGCCCCTTCGGTTCGGTGTGCTACTGGCTCGTGCAGGGACTCAACCTCATCACCGGCAATCTCGACCGGGCCGGCGGTCTCGTGGTGCCACCCGGCCCGTTCGATGCGCTCTCGCTCACCAAGATGCTCGGGATGGGCTCCATGTGGGGTCACCGCACGCTGGCCGAGGGCTGGCACCGCGTGGCGGGAGCGTTCCCCGTGGGTGCACTCGCCGACGAGATCACCCTCGACCACCCCCAACGGGTGCGGGCGCTGATCGTCTCGGCTGGCAACCCGGCCCACTCGGTGCCTGGCCACCAGTTGCGCGATGCGCTGGGCGAGCTCGACCTGCTCGTGTGCATCGACATCTATCCGAACGAGACCGCTGAGTACGCCGACTACCTGCTCCCTGCGACCGACATGCTCGAGCGCAGCGACTATCCGATCTCCTGGGCCAACCTGCAGGAGACGCCCTACGCCCAGTGGACCGACGCCGTGGTCGCGCCCAGCCACGAGCGCCGCCAGGAATGGGAGATCTTCAGCGACCTGGCGGTGGCCTGTGGCGCGCCGGCGTTCGGGCGCTCGCTCGCCAACACCCTGCCTCGGCTCAACGGCCTGCTCGAACGTCTGCCCGGAGATCGTCGCATCACCCCCGACCACCTCCTTGCCCTTCTGCTGCGATGGGGCCGGAAGGTGTCGCTGCCCGAGCTGCGGGAGCATCCCGAAGGGGTTCCGCTCCCGGCGACGCCGCCAGGCTCGTTCCTGGCCCGGCGAGTGCCGACGCGCGACGGGCTCGTGCACCTGGCGCCGCTGAGCGTGCTGCGTGACCTCCGTCGGGTGCGCGCGGCAGCGGCCGAGCTCGCCGTCTCGTCCGACGACACGTTGGTGTTGATCGGCCGTCGGGAGCGCCGATCGCACAACAGCTGGATGCACAACAACCCCGGTATCAACCAGCCGGTGGCCAACACCGCGCTGGTGCACCCCGAAGATGCCGCCCGGCTCCTGCTCGTCGATGGAGAGCTGGCATCCGTCTCGAGCCCGGCTGGTTCCGTGACGCTGCCGGTCGAAGTCACCGACGATGTAGCCCAGGGTGTGATCGCCGTGCCCCACGGCTGGGGCCACACGGCAGCGCTCAGCCGGGCCGGCGCCCTGGGCGGCGGCAACATCAACGACGTCATTCCGGGCGGCACGCTGCATGTCGAGCCGGTCAGCGGCCAATCGATCATGCTCGCCCACCGGGTGTCGGTGAGGCCCGCGCCTGCCGCGGATGGCGGGGACACCGCCGGCGCCACCGCGGTGGGCGGAGCGTCCGTCTCCTGACATGGCGATGACCGATCGGCGCCCGTCGCTCACCAAGTTCGCGTGGATGTCGATCGCGGCCGCGCTCACCACGATGGCGATGAAGACCGTGGCGTACCTCGTCACCGACTCGGTGGGCCTGCTCTCGGACGCGCTCGAGTCGACGGTGAACCTGGCTGCCGCGGTCGTGGCGTTGGTGGTGCTGACGATCGCAGCCAGGCCCGCGGACGAAAGCCACCCTTACGGGCACGACAAGGCCGAGTACTTCTCGGCCGGTGTCGAGGGCACCCTCATCGTGATCGCCGCGTTGAGCATCGCCTACGCCGCCATCGACCGACTGCTCAACCCCGTCGAGCTCGAACGACTGGGTATCGGCCTCGTGATCTCCGTCGTCGCCGCCTTGGTGAACCTGGGTGTCGCCCTCGTGTTGCTGCGCGCCGGGCGCGCGCACCGCTCGATCACCCTCGAAGCCGACGGCAAGCACCTCATGACCGACGTGTGGACCTCGGCCGGCGTCGTCATCGGCGTGGCCGCGGTGGGACTCACCGGCTGGGAGTCGCTCGACCCCATCATCGCCCTGCTCGTCGCGGCCAACATCGTGTTCTCGGGTTGGCGTCTCGTGCGGAGATCGGTGCGCGGTCTGATGGACGTGGCCCTCCCCCCGGCCCAGCTCGCGGCGGTCACCAAGGTGCTCGACCGGTACCGGTCGTCCGACGTGCAGTTCCACGCGCTGCGATCGCGGCGGGCCGGCCGGCGGTCGTTCCTGTCGATGCACGTGCTCGTCCCGGGTGCGTGGAGCGTCAAGCAGGGCCACGACCTGGTCGAGCGGCTGGAGGCCGACGTGCGGGCGGAGGTGCCCGGCCTCACCGTCGACACCCACCTCGAGCCCCTCGAGGACCCGGCCTCGTTCGCCGATCTGGGCCTCGATCGAACCGCCCTGCCACCGTCGGCCGGCCCGGAGGCCCGCGACCCGTCCTGAGCCCGACCCGCGACTCGCAGGACCCCGACCCGACAGTCAACAATGGGGGGATGGACCTCACCTATCCGGCCGAAGCCGAAGCGTTCCGCACCGAGATCCGGGCCTGGCTCGAGGACAACCTGCCTGACGGCTGGTTCGAGCCCGGTTTCGAGATGGACGCCGAGGCCAAGGTGCAGTTCCAGAAGGAGTGGACCAACAAGCTCTTCGAGGGTGGCTGGATCTGCGCGTCGTGGCCCACCGAATACGGCGGCAAGGGTCTGTCGACCATGCAGTCGGTGGTGCTGGCCGAGGAGTTCCACAAGGCCAACGCGCCGCTGCGGGCCGACTTCTTCGGCGACACCCTGGTGGGCCCGACCATCCTGCAGTGGGGCACCGAGGAGCAGAAGAAGTTCTTCCTCCCGAAGATCCTCTCGGGGCAGATCGCGCTGGTGCCAGGGCTTCTCCGAGCCCGACGCCGGCTCCGACCTGGCCTCGTTGAAGACCACGGCCGAGCTCGACGGCGACGAGTGGATCATCAACGGGCAGAAGATCTGGACCACGCAGGGGTTCGTGGCCGACTACATCTTCATCCTCTGTCGCACCGACAAAGACGCGTCGAAGCACAAGGGCATCTCCTACCTGCTCTGTCCGATGAAGCAGGAAGGCGTCGAGGTGCGACCGATCGAACAGGTCGACGGCTCGGCCGAGTTCTGCGAGGTGTTCTTCACCAACGCGCGGTGCCCGAAGGACAACGTGGTCGGCGGGGTGAACAACGGCTGGCACGTGGCCATGACCACCCTCGGCTTCGAGCGGGGCACCTCGGCCACCACGGGCTATCGGCGCTTCGAGAAGGAGCTCGAGGTCATCATCGACAAGGCCCGCCAGAACGGCAAGATCGACGATCCGCTCATCCGCCAGGGGCTGGCGCTGGCGTGGTCGAAGGTGCAGATCATGAAGGTGAACGGCTGGCGCACGCTCACCTCGATCGTGCAGGACAAGAAGGACTTCGGCGTGGCCGCGCTCGGCGCCACCAACAAGATGTTCTGGAGCGAGTACCACCAGAACGTGATGCTGCTGGCCATCGAGATCCTCGGCCTGGAAGGTCAGATCCTCACCGGCGATCCCGTCGGTCGAGGAGTCGGTTCCGGGCTACGGCGCGCGTCGCACGAGCGACCGCTACCCGGCCTCGGTGCTCCAGTCGGCGTTCTTCTTCTCGCGGTCCGAGACGATCTGGGGCGGCACGTCGCAGATCCAACGCAACATCGTCGGCGAGCGGGTGCTCGGTCTCCCCAAAGAGCCCAAGCCGGTCTGACGGCCGGCCGCCGGCCCTGACCTCGAGAGCCTGACCTCGACAGATGGACGAAGCCACCGCGAGGGAGCGAGTCGCGGCGGCGCGGGTGGCCCGTCTCGGCACCCGCACCACCACCGGACGCCTCGACCTGGTGCCCATCACGTTCGCGCTGGCCGGTGAGCATCTCGTCACCGCGGTCGACCACAAGCCGAAGAGCACCACCCAGCTCAAGCGGCTCGACAACGTGCGGGCGAACCCCGAGGTGTCGGTGCTGTTCGACCACTACGACGACGTCGAGTGGGATGCCCTGTGGTGGGTGCGGCTACGCGGACTGGCCCGGGTGGTCGACGACGGCGACGAGCACCGCCGGGCCACCGACGCCCTGGTGGCGAAGTACGCCCAGTACCACGACCGCCCACCGGCGGGCCCCGCCATCATCGTCGAACCGATCCGCTGGCAGTGGTGGAGCGCCACCTGACGGCGTCGGGCGGCACGACCGCATCGAGTGTTGTCGGCGCCGTACCTCGGGTTTCTCGACCATTTCCTCATCCTGCTCCCGGCGTCGGTTCCGCTGGATGTGGTCACATGTGCTGGTAATGTAGTCACATGGACGTCGGTATTCGTGAGTTGAAGGCGCGGCTGTCGGAGTTCTTGGCCCGGGTGGCCGACGGTGAGGAGCTCGTCGTCACCGATCGATCGCGCCCGGTCGCCCGGATCGTGCCCTACTCCGCCGCCTCAGCCATCGAGCGGGGGATCGACGAGGGATGGATCGAAGCTCCGAAGCGGGTCGGGCTCGAGCCCTCGGTCCGCGTGCGGTCGACCCGGGCGGTGCTCGACGTGCTCGACGAGGATCGGGGGTGACGCTCTACGTCGACTCGAGCGCATTGCTCAAGCGATATGTCGACGAGCACGACTCGGACGCAGCGGTGGGTCTGATGGCCACCGATCCCGTGCTGGTGACCTCGCGATTGACCGAGGTGGAGGTCCGTCGGAACCTCGCCCGACTGCTCGAGGGCGCGGATCTCACCGCACGCCGACGTCAGTTCAGCACCGACCTCGACGCCTTCGCGCTCGTGAGCCTCGATGCGGTGACGTGCAACGAGGCTGCACGGATCGCCGAGCAGACGCTGTGCCGTTCGCTCGACGCGCTGCATCTGGCCTCGTCGCTGCGCGCGGGCCGCTCGACCACCTTGCTCACGTTCGACCAGCGACAGGCTCAGGCGGCGCGCCAGCTGGGCATCACCGTCGTCGGCTCCTAGCGGCACAGGCGGCCGTCAGCGAATTGAGTGCGACGTTCAGGCGGTGCCGCCCACGACGGTGCTGCGTTGCCGGCCCAGGTCGATGGCTCCGTCGTCGGTGCCGATGTGCACCTCGACCACGTCGCCCGGACGGAGCCGTCGGGGGTTGCGCGCCGCGCTGCGCTGCACGAGCGCGTGGCGCCGCTTCGGCGACATCGCCAGCGCCGCGGCGCGGCACGGGGAACGCCGGCGCCCGCAGCGCGCATCCTCCCGGCGTGCCCGTGGCGAGCAGGTCGCCGGACTGCCAGTCCTGCACCGACGACAGCTCGGCGAGCGACTCGGCCGGGCCGTGCACCATGTCGGCCGCGTAGGAGTCCTGACGCACCTCGCCGTTGACCCAGAGACGTAGCCGCAGCTCGGCGAACCGGGCCAGGTCGTCACCGTCGACGAGGGTGAGGTAGGGCCCGACGGGCCCGAACGTGCGATAGCTCTTGGCCCGGTAGAACTGGGTCTCGGCCAGTTGCAGGTCGCGCGCGCTGACGTCGTTGACGGCGACCAGTCCGACCACGTGGTCGGCGAGGTCGGCATTGCTCACCGACGTGGGCCTCGACACGTCCTGGGCGAGCACCAGCCCGATCTCCACCTCGTAGTCGAGGAACTCGACGTGGCCGGGGCACACGATGTCGGTGTCGGCGGGCGCGAGCGACGACGCAGCCTTCTGGAAGAACACGTTGAAGGGGTTGGTCGCCGGGTCGAAGCCCGACTCGCGCATGTGGGTGCGGTAGTTGACGGCCTGACACAGGAACTGGCGGTCGGCGGTGACAGGAGCGAGCACCTCGACCTGCTCGATCGGCACGGCTCCTTCGGCGCGGTGCCCGCCGTCGAGGACCGCGCGCGCCGATCTGGTCACGAACTCGTTGGTCGACTGGTCGTCCACCGTGAGCGGGACGATCGAGGATCCTTCGGCCACGCCCCACCGCACCGAAACGTCGTCGCGATAGCGGACCACGTTCACCGACATCTCAGCACCCCACGATCGTGGTCAGCGCGTCGGCGAGCTCGCCGGCGGGATCGGCGGGCAGGTCGATCGCTCGCCACGCCACGTGCTGATCGGGCCGCACCAGCAGCGCACCATTCGGACCGAGTCGGCAGGTGGACCGCCACTCGTCGGGCAGGTGGGCGTCGACCCCGATGCGCACCTGACCGATCTCGATCGGCAAGGCGGCCGAGGCATCAGCCCAACGATCGTGAGCGCCGCACGTGAGGAGCGTCATGCCGTCGCGTGCGACCAGGTCGAGGGTGGACCGGCCGTCGTCGAGCCAGCCGTGGGGCAGGCGCGAGCCGACCGCCGCGTCGGGCTGGAAGCGACGAGGATCGGTCAGCGGCGGAGGAGGGTCGCCGTCGCGGGCCAGGGCACCGTCGGCGTAGCAGTAGCCGAGCTGGAGGCCGAGCATGTCGAAGTGGGTCTCCTGTTCGGCGACCGCAGCGGCGATCTGGTCGCGCCGGGCGGTGTCGGCCAGCGCGTCGTGCAGGTCGGCGCTGGTGGCGCCGTCGTCGAGCCCGAGGGCCTCGACGAGCAGCATCATCTTGAACGCGTTGGTGGTGCTCTGCTCGCAGTTGAGGCACGCCACCGGGTGCCGCTCGGACTGGTAGGTGTCGAGCAGCGAGGCGGGTGCCCAGCCGTCGTCGACCGCGGCCAACTTCCACACCAGGTTGTGGGCGTCGGCCACCCCCGTGTTGAGGCCCAGGCCCCCGGTCGGGGGGAATCGATGGGCCGCGTCGCCCACCAGGAACACGCGACCGGCGCGCATCCGGTCGGCCACCTGGGCGCTCATGTGCCACGAGCCGACCCCGGCGATCTCGAAGGCCACGTCGGGCCGGCCGATCGCAGCGCGGACGATGGCGGCGCACCGCTCGCTGTCGTAGTCGTCGATCGACTCGGTGTCGGGGTCGTAGCCGACCATGTACACCCACTCGCTCGCCGGATCGTGGGCCACGAACACGCCCGACGCGACCGGGTCCATCACGAAGTGCAGCACGCCCGGTCGATCGGCGACCACCGCGCGCAGATCGGCGAGGACGTGGATGGCGACGAAGCTCTGGATCCTGGCCGGACCGATCATGTCGATGCCGAGCCACTTGCGAACCCGACTGCCGGCACCGTCGGCGGCGAGCAGGTAGCGACTCCGGACGGTGATCTCGTCGCCGGTTGCCATGTCGACGACGACCGAGGTGACCCCGTCGTCGTCCTGGCTGGCGGACACCCACTCGGTGCCGTAGCGAAGCTCGAGGCCGGCGCTCGTCGTCGCCTCTGTTGCGAGGATCGGCTCGAGCCGGTGCTGGGAGATGTTGCGCAGCGGGGTCGGCGTGAACCGACGACATTCGTCGCCCTGTCGTTCGAAGGGCAGCCGGCCGATCAGCTCGCCATCGAGGACGGTGAGGAAGTTGACGTGGCCGGCGTCGTCGGGGCTGGTGGCGATGGCGTCGATGGCAGCCATGTCGAGCCCGGCCTGACGGAAGATCTCGAGGGTGCGGGCGTTGACCACGTGGGCCGCCGGCGCGCTGTTGGGACCCTCGCGACGCTCGACCACCAGGACACGACGACCAGCGTTGGCGAGCAGCCGGGCCGCGGTGAGGCCGACGGGGCCGGCGCCGACGACGAGGAACGGGATGTCGATGTGGTCGGTCATCTCACATCAGCCCCTGATAGCTGCCGCCGTCGAGTTGGAGGTTCTGCCCGCTGATGAAGCCGGCCTGAGCGCTGCAGAGGAACGCGCAAGCGTCGCCGACTTCTGACGGCAGCCCGAGCCGGCCGGCGGCGATGGTGGTGGCCATGTGCGCGTAGGCCTCGTCGACGGTGATGCCTCCGAGCTCGGCGTGCAGCTCGGCCATCTGGCGCTGCCGTTCGGTGTCGATGCGCTCAGGCAGGATGTTGTTGATGGTGACGTTGGCCGACGCCACGTCGCGCGAGAGTGCCTTGGCGACCGACGTGAGGCCGGTGCGCGCGCCCGTCGACAAGCCCATCGGCGACAGGGGGGTCTTCACCATGGCCGAGGTGATGTTGACGATGCGGCCGAACCGACGCTCGACCATGCCGTCGAGCACGACCCGGATCAGGGCGAGCGGCGTCAGCATGTTGGCGTCGAGGGCGGCGACCCAGTGGTCGCGTTCCCAGTCTGCGAATCGGCCGGGCGTCGGACCGCCGTTGTTGGTCACCAAGATGTCGGGTTGCAGGGCACGCAGCCAGCAGGGCATCGCGGGTGGCGGGATCACCGATGTCGCCGCAGACGCCGCGCACGTTGGCGTCGTGGCGCTCCGAGAGCCGACGCACGGCAGTGTCGAGAGCGTCGGCGTCGCGACCGTTGATCGTGATGTCGACGCCTTCGCCGGCGAGGGACGCTGCGCAGGCGAAGCCGAGGCCCCGGCTCGAGGCGCACACGATGGCTCGACGGCCGCGGATACCGAGGTCCATCGCGTCAGGCCCCGTTGCCCGCAGCGAGCCGCTCGCCGAACGCGGCCCGCCAGTCGGCGAACGGCTGGAACTCGGCCAGCGCCTCGATCTTGGCGCGGGTGGTGGCCTCGATCTCGTCGTCGGTGGCGGACAGGTCGAGGGCGTCCGCGAACGGTTGGGCGACGTGGAAGGGCGAATCGACGAAGCACTCGAGGCCGTTGCCCTCCGGATCGGTGAAGTAGAGCGACCACGCGTTGCCGTGCGAGATCGGGATGACGCCGTCGACTCCGGCGTCGTCGAGTCGCTTCGCGATGATTCGCAGGTCGTCGAGGTCACCGGTGCGGAAGGCGAGATGGTCGGTCATGACGAAGGCGTGCTCGGCTGTCGGCCCATCGCTCACCATCACGATCTGGTGATGGGCGGTCGGGTCCTGCGACAGGAACACCATGTCGGCGACCCCGGGTGCCGGCGCGCCCGATTGGTGACGTGGAAGCCGAGCACGTCGACGTAGAACGCGACCATGCGGTCGAGATCGCGCACCGCCAGGGTGGTGTGCCCGAGCGTGAGGCGGGGAGTCGGGAGGTGGTCGGTCATGGCTGGATGAGCCCTCCTCGAAGGCTGCGGGCGACCGGGCGTCGCCGGACTAGAAATGACACTATCTTCAATATTGAAGAGACTGTCAACTGTCGGGTAGGATCGCGGTCGTGACGGACACGACCAACGGGCCCACCCTCACCCGGGGCCACAAGAAGAAGGCCCGCACCCGGCGCCTCTTGCTCGAGACCGCGCTCGAGGTGCTGGCCGAGAAGGGTGAGGCCTTCAGCGTCAGCGACATCGTGGAGCGCGCCGGCGTCTCGCACGGGACCTTCTACAACTACTTCGCCGATCGGGAGCAGCTCATCGCTGCGCTCGTGCCCCTCATCGTCGACCGCTTCGCGGCGGAGTCGGCTGCGGCGGTCGACGATCCCGACCCCGCCCGGCGGTTCGCCGTGATCACCGCACGGGCCCTGGCCCGGGCCGAGGCCGACCCCGACATCGTGCGCGTCGCCCTGCGCCTCGAGCCGGTGCAGCAGGCGCTGGTGGCCGGCGGCCCGTTCTCCCATCTGCTCGAGGACCTGGCGGCCGGCTACGCAGCCGGTCGGTTCACCGATCCGCCCGACGACGCCACCCTCGACGTGGTGGTCGGGTCGATCCTGATGGCCGCCCGGCGGTTGGTCGACCAGAGCGCACCCGACGAAGCGCAGGGTCGCTCCTATCGTCGGATCGTGCTGCGCAGGCTGCTCCAAGCGCTCGGGGTCGACGCCACCGAAGCCGCGGCGATCGCCGACGAGGCGGTGGCGACCGCAGGGTGAGCGCTGCGGGCTGTTCGCGTGCACGCCCGGCGATCGGGTAGGGCACCGCGCGCTGGCCGCGTTGTCGCCGGACGTCAGAAAACCGGTCATACCGTGGCCGGTTCTCCTTCGTAGGGTCGCGGTGATGACGAACCCGGAGTCCGAACCCGACGGCCCCGAAACCCGAGAAGTGGAGTGATCGCCATGTCTGAACGCAACGGCTACATCGCGGGCGTGCCCTGCTGGATCGACACCAGCCAACCCGACCCCGACCGCGGCGGCCGAGTTCTACGCCGGCCTGTTCGGCTGGGAGTTCGAGCAGCAGATGCCCGAAGGGTCCGACGGCAGCTATCTCGCCGGGCGCATCCGAGGCGGCGACGTGGCGGCGGTCGGGTCGATCGATGAGGGCGCGCCGCGCACGGCGAGGTGGAACACCTACGTGTGGGTCGACCGCGCCGACGAGGCGGTCGCGAAGGCGCGCGAGGCGGGTGGCGAGGCGACGGAACCCTTCGACGTGATGGACGCCGGGCGCATGGCGGTCATCACCGATCCCGAGGGTGCCGTGTTGTGTGTGTGGGAAGCGAAGAACCATCGCGGGGCCAAGGTCGTCAACGAGCACGGGGCGCTGATCTTCAACGGCCTGGCCACCCGTGACCTACCTCGCGCCGAGGCGTTCTACGGCGCGCTGTTCGGTTGGCGGGCGCTCGAGATGCCGGCCGGCGTCATGTGGACGCTGCCGGGCTATGGGGATCATCTCGAGGAGGGCAACCCGGGCCTGCACGACCAGATGGCGCAGATGGGCGCGCCCGACGGCTTCGTCGACGTGGTCGCGGCGGTCGAGCCGATCGCCGAGGACGACCCCACCACACCGGCCCACTGGACGGTGACGTTCGGTGTCGACGATGTCGACGCGGCGGCGACGAAAGCGACGGAGCTCGGCGCCGAGGTCGTCGCCGGTCCCATGGACGCGCCGTGGACCCGCACCGCACTCCTACGCGATCCGCAGGGAGCCCTGTTCTTCGCCAGCCAGTTCGTCCCGGAGAACAGCGACATCGAGGCCTGACCGGCTGTCGACCTCGGCCAGCTCAGCTGCGGCCGCCCGGCGACCACCCACGGTGACCCAGGTCACCGAATTCGCCGGTGGGGTGCACGCTGGGTGGGGCGGCGGCAGAGCTAGCCTCTCGGGGTCATGTCCTCCGGCCCCCCCAACCTGCCGACGGACGACGCCCCGGCGCGACCGGGCCGCAGCTGGTGGCGGCGGCTCCTCGTGGGTTCCGGTGTGCTCGTCGTCGTGGCCATCGTCGCCGTCGCCGCCGGCGCCGGCTATGTGGCGTGGCGCTTCAGCCAGATCGGCCGCGAGGACGTCGACGTCACCAAAGCCGGCGAACTCGACCCGAAGAACTACCTGGTGGTCGGCTCCGACGATCGCGAGAACGTCGATCCCACCTCGCCCGACGCCTCCGCGTTCATCGGCGACGAGGGTGAGGGGGGAGGCCGGCGCAGTGACACCATCATGATCGTGCGGGTCGATCCCCGAGCGGGCACGATCGACATGGTCTCGTTCCCGCGCGATCTGTGGCTGCCCATCGCCCGCACCGACGGGCGCGAGCGCATCAACACCGCCTACAGCTTCGACGACGGCCCCCAGCGTCTCATCGACACCATCAAGCAGAACTTCGGCATCGACATCAACCACTACATCGAGGTCGACTTCGCCAGCTTCAAGGGCGTGGTCGACGCAGTGGGCGGCATCCCCATGTACTTCGACCGGGCGATGCGCGACCGCAACTCGGGCCTCGTCATCGAGAGCGCCGGTTGCACCACGCTCGACGGCACGCAGGCGCTGGCGTTCACCCGGGCCCGCCATCTCCAGTACCTCGACAGCCGGGGCAACTGGGTCGACGATCCCACCGGCGATCTGGGTCGCATCTCGCGCCAGCAGGTCTTCATGCGCGAGCTGGTCGATCGGGCGGCGGCCTCGACCGACGGCTACGACCTCAAGACGATGAACGACCTGCTCTCGTCCATCGCGCCCAACCTCAACGTCGACGAGGGACTCGATCCGGGCAAGCTGATCAACCTGCCGAAGCAGTTCGGGGAGTTCGCCGGGGAGAACCTGCGCACCCACACGCTGCCGGTCGAGCAGTTCGAGACCGCGGGCGGGGCGTCGGTCTGCGACTCGACGAGCTCGGCGCCGCACCCATCCTCGACGTGTTCCGCCCGCCGTCGACCGACTGACACCACGCCGGCGGTGCCGGTCTCGGTGTCGGTGCAGAACGGCAGCGGGGTGGCCGGTCAGGCGGCCGACGCCCGCGAGGCGTTCGAGGCGCTGGGCTTCAACGTGGTGGGCACCGGCGACGCACCCGCCAAGGTCAGCCTCACCGTGGTGCGCTACGCGCCCGGTGGTGAGGTGGCGGCCAACGAGATCGCCCGGGTGTTGCGCAACGGAGCCCAGCTCGACGAGGACAGCACCCTGGCGCCCGGGGAGGTGGTGGTGGTCACCGGCAACGACTTCCGACTGCCGACCACCAGCACCACCACCACCGAGCGGGCGAGCACCGGCACGAGCGTGGCCGGCACGGGCACCACGCTCGCGCCCGAGCCCGAGACGATCGGCGTGGTGCCCGGCGAGGCGCCGGCCGACGTCGTCTGCGACTGATCAGCTGCGCCTGATCAGTTGCGACTGAGCAGGGCGCTGAGGGCCAGGGCGCCGAGCACGAGCGCCGCGGTGCCCACGAACAGCCCGGTCTGGCCGATGCCCGCGTAGACGGGCGCGGCCACGAGGGCCACCAGGCCGGCGGCCAACGTGCCGACCGCGCCGGCCAGGCCCTGGACGGTGCCGGCGCGCCGCGACGGGCACGGAGCGACTGGCGGCGGCCTGCGCCGCCGGAGCGGCCAGCGCCTGGCCGGTCGACTCGACCAGGCCGATGGCGATGATGATGCCCACGTTGGTGAGCAGGCCGTAGCCCACGATGACGACCGACATCACGACGAGGCCCAGGGCGGCGGCGGGGAGCGGGCCCATGCGGTCGCTCAACCGGCCGGCCCGCCCGGCCAGCAGCACGTAGGGCACGGCGAAGACGGTGAGGCTGGCCCCGATGACGAGCGTGCTCGCGCCGTGGTCGGTGAGGAACCGGGCCCACAGGGTGTCGTAGGCGCCGACGGGGATGGTGACGGCCACGGTCAGGAGGAGTGCCGCCCACACCTTGCGCGTGGCGAGCAGATCGAGACCGGAGCGAGGGGTGTCGAGGATCGGCGTGTGCGGACCGGTCGGGACGCCTGAGCCGGCGTCGACTGCACCCGCGATGCGATTCACCACCGGGACCGTGGCGAGTGCGACCAGGGCGAGGGTGACGAGGGCCGCGTCGGCTGACCACATGGCCGCGATGCCCGCCGCGACGAGCGGGCCGATGGCGATGCCGGCGAACTCGGCCGCGGAGAGCCGACCCAGTCGCTCGCCGATCTCGGCGCCGGCGGTGCGCGACACGATGGCCCGGGTGGCCGGGATGAACGCACCGAGCGCCAGCCCCTCGAGGGCGCGCATGGCCACGAGGGTCGTGGCGTTGGTGGCCAGGGCGGTGCCCAACAGCGATATGGCGGCCGCGACGAGCGAGCCGACGAGGAGCCGTTGCTCCCAGCCGCGGTCGGCCAGGGGAGCGAGCAGCAGCTGGGCGCCGAAGCCCGCCAGGAAGCTGGCGGCCGCGATGGGCCCGAGGCTGGCGGTGCTGAGCCCGAGCTCGGCCTGGAGATCGGGGAGCAGCACGAACACCGCGATGCTGGCGCTCGCCATCAGGAACGACGCCGCCAGCAGCCAGCGCTCGGCGGCGCGGCCGCTGGCGAGGTCGGTGCTGGCGGTGGGTTTCGACGTGGTGACGGCGACGGAGGTCATGGGGGCTACTTGGTCTGGCCGATGGTCCGGCAGGTGTGTTGTTGGTCGAATGTCCAACTGATACTAACTGGTCAACCGTCCAACTCGCACGTCGATTCCCGTAGACTGCATGCGTGGCAACCCGGCTGTCGTTCGAGGAGAGGCGCGAGGCGATCCTGCGGGCGGCGTTGGTGGTCATCGCCCGCGACGGCTTCGGCGCGGTGACCACGCGCGACGTCACCCGCGAGGCGGGGGTCACCCACGGGCTCCTGCACCACTACTTCCCGTCGAAGGACGGGCTGCTGGCGGCCGCCTTCGACCTGGCCGCCACCGAGGATCTCGACGCTCTGGGTACGCAGCTGCGCAAGGGGAGGGATCCACTCGACCGCATGCGGCGGTTCCTGCGCTTCTACGGGCCGACGAGCGACGATCCGTTGGTGGCGCTGTGGATCGACGCGTTCAGCGAAGCCACTCGCAACGATGTCCTGCGCCAGACCGCCGGTCGACTCAACCAGACCTGGGTCGACCTGCTGGCCGAGGTGATCCGCGAAGGAGTCGACGACGGCACCTTCGAGGTGGACGACGAGCGGGAGTCGGCCATGGTGATCACCGCAGTGCTCGACGGCCTGGCCATGCAGATGGCCGTGCGCCCCGCGGCCAGCCTGGCGAAGATGCGCCGGCTGGCCCGCCGAGAGATCGAGGGTCAGCTCGGGCTCGACGCCGGAGCGTTGGGCACTCGCTAGACCGTGCTCAGGTGCCGGTGCCGACCGGCCTTCGGTAGAGGTGGTCGAGATAGCCGCCGACCACGGCGTCCTTCCAGAACGTGAAGCCGAGCTTGCCGATGACGTTCTGTGAGGCGTGGTTCCGGGGGTCGATCATCGCCAGCAGCTCGCCTCGATAGGTGTGCTCGGCGACCTCGAGCAGTGCTCGGCCTGCTTCGGTGGCGTAGCCGTGGCCGCGAGCGGCGGGGACGAGGCGGTAGCCGAACTCGAGACGGCGATCCCCCTCGAAGGGGAACCAGTTGACGCCGCAGTAGCCGACGATCGTGCCGGTCGCCCGCTCGACGACCGGCTGCTTGGCGAACGCCAGCTCGTCGGCGCGCACGAGCATCTCGTCGAAGCGGCGGTGCGCGGCGGCCTCGTCGAGGACGCCGCCTGAGAAGATCATGAAGTCCTCGTCGCCGAACAGTGCGACGAAGCGCGCCCGATCCGCTTCGGTGGGGGGTCGGATCTCGAGTCTCGGTGTCAGCACGTCGTGGTCCTCTGGTCGCGGTGGCCGAACCTTAATTATTCGGTCGGCTTTCCTGGTGACTTCTCGGTCCGTTTCATCTACACTCGAACACATGTTCGATAGCGTCGCACTCGTGGAGCAGGGCCGCAAGGCGGCCGGTGCGGATGTGTCGTTGTTGTCGGACTCCGAGGTGTTGGAAGGGATGCTCGCCCTGGAAGAGGCCCGTCGGCTGGTCGACGCGGCCGAGGGGCATCTGGCTGGCCGAGGCCGAGAAGCGGTCGGTGTGCGAGCGTGATCACGGTTTGTCGACGGGTGGGTGGTTGGCGCGGGAGGCGATGCTGCCGCCGGCGGTGGCGCGTACCCGGGTGAAGGTGGGCGTCGAGCTGTCGGGCCGGTTCTCGTCGGTCGACGAGGCGCTGATCGCCGGTCGGATCAGCTGGGAGCACGCCCGGGTGATCGTGGCTGCGGCGAACCCGCGGATCGTGAAGAAGATCGCCGACATCCAGGACCACCTGGTGGCCGCCGCTCAGGGCACGTTGTTCGAGCGGTGGCGCCGCGAGGTGACCGGCATCGCCGATCTGTTGGACGAGGACGGCGGCCACGATCCCGACGACGGCCTGTCCCGCAACCGCTTGTTGTTGTCGGGCACGTTCGGTGGCTCGACGGAGGTGTCGGGTCGGTTGGTGGGTGAGTGGGGCCTGGTGGCCCGCCAGGCCATCGACGAGATGGCCGCCGAGCTGCGCCGCGCCTTCAAGGCCGACCGTGAGGTCTGCCCCGAGTTGGTGATGCCCGACCAGTCCACCCTGCGCGCCCTCGCCTTCGTCGAGCTGTGCCGCCGCGGGCTGGGTGTCGATCTCGACACCACCAAGGCACCGCGCCCGGATGTGACGTTGGCGGTCAACGCCATGACGCCCGCAGTCGGGGGCGGTCACCCCGGACGGCACCGTCGTGCCCGACGACGTGAGCCGGGTGTTGCTGTGCGACCCCGATCTGCACCCCATCGTGCTTGGACAGCCTGGGCATACCCGGTCGACATGGGCCACACCGTGCGCTACGCCACCGCCCGCCAACGACGAGCCATCGCCCTGCGCGACGGCGGCTGCGTCTTTCCCGGCTGTGGATGCCCCGCGGCGTGGACCGACGCCCATCACGTCGAGCACTACACCCCCACCGAAGGCCCGACCGACATCGACAACCTGGCCGGACTCTGCCGACACCACCACCGGGTCACCCACCGCAACGGCTGGACCATGACCGCCACCAACGACGGCTGGTTCTGGTGGACCACGCCGAACGGGCGACACGATCTGGAGCCAACGCCACGGCACCCAACGCAACTCAACGATGCGAGCCGGCCCCGCCCCACCGGGTGGGTGACGGCGGTGCAACAACGGCGAACCGGCCGAGCGTCGAGTCAGCGGCGCGCGATCCCGCCGACCATCTCCCGCGCCACGGCGGCCATGGCCACCTCGACGAGATGTCCGCCGCCGGACTCGATCGAGCGCCACGCGCCAGCGGCGGCGACCAGACCCGACAGGGGATCGGCGATGGCGTCTCCGCAGAAGATCGGCTCGCCCTCGGCGTCGTGCGCCACGAGTCCGCCGGCCACCGCGGCGTCGTCGCCGAACGCCACCCTCGTGGCGGCGTCGCCGAATCGTCCGTAGCCCGTGATCGAGACCCAGGTGCGGCCCGGCCGGTCGTGCAGGAAGCGCTCTGCATCGATGCCGAGTTGGGCAAGCGCCCGAGGTCGAGACGACTCGATCACCACATCGGCGCCGTCGACGAGCGCGGCGAGCGCGGCCCGCCCGGCCGCGGTGCCGAAGTCGACGGCGAGCGCTTCTTTGTTGTCGTTGAGCTGGGCGAAGAAGCGCGGGTCGCCGCCCCGGGCGCCGTCGGGCCGGCGGGTGTCCTCCACCTTGACCACGGGCAGTCCCGCGGCCGCGAGGAGGTGGCCGCACAGGGGCCCAGCCCACATGGCCGACAGGTCGACCACGGTGGGCGATCGCCCGCTGCGGGGCTCACCGATCTGATGCACGATCACTCCGGCCGGCCCGACCCGTGGATCGTCGAGCACCGCGGCGGGCACCTCCAGCAGCTGGAAGCGATCCGCCACTGCGCCCGTCTCGCCAGATGCGCAGAAGGCCTCGACGGCCGGCCACGGATCGTCCGGGTCGACCTCGGCCTGCACCACCGCGGGCAGCGCCTCCACGTCCGAAGGACGAGCCAGGTTCACCGCCACCCAACCATCCCGGGCCCGCACCAGGCGGCAGCTCCCGCCGGCCGACACCTGTCCCCGGCTCGCGAGCCCGGCGAGGTCGGCCCGGGCGGTCAACAGCTGCTCGATGTCGACGGGCACCGGCAGCTCTCGTGCTACCGCTTCGACCCGCGCCATCGTGGCCGCGCCCGGAAGGACGAGTCGTGAGGCGATGACGGCGGAGGATACCGTGACGTCGATGCGGTCGGATCGGCTCGGCATGGCCGAGCACCTGCTGGCCGGCGAGATCGTGGTGGGCGTATCCGACGCCACACCTGCCGACGGCCTCGACCGCTACGACGTGCTCCTCACGTCGGTCTGCGATCCCCCCGCCCCGTGGGTCGAGGGGACCCTCGAGGAGCTCGACGACCCTGTGCGGCGCTCACCGGTCGCCGCGGTCACCATCGTGCAGCTGCTGCGCGCCACGCAGTCGTCGTCGATCGCCGACGCCCTGACCTTGGAGTCGATCGCCTATTCGATGCTCCAAAACGGTGAGGTCTTCCAAGCCTGGCTGCGCGAGCAGGGCGTCCGCCGCCCACCACCGAATGCCGAGGCGACCGATCCGGTTCGACTCGACCGCTCGAACGGCACGCTCGAGATCGTGCTGCAACGCCCCCAGGTGCACAACGTGTTCGACAGCGCGATGCGCGACGCGCTCTGCGACGCGTTCGACCTGGTGGCCCTCGATCCCACCATCACCGAGGTCCACCTGCGTGGGCAGGGTCGGTCGTTCTGCAGCGGCGGCGATCTCAACGAGTTCGGCTCCGCCGTCGACGCCGGCGCGGCCCATCTCATCAGGGTGGAGCGCAGCGTCGGTCGCCGGTTGGCAGCCTGCGCCGATCGGGTGACCGCATACCTGCACGGCTCGTGCATCGGTGCGGGCATCGAGATCCCTGCCTTCGCGGCAACGGTGCTGGCCGACCCGTCGGCCACGATCCGCCTGCCCGAGGTCGGCCTCGGCCTCATCCCGGGCGCGGGTGGCACCGTGAGCATCCCCCGGCGCATCGGTCGTCACCGCACCGCGTACCTCGCCCTCACCGGTTGTGCGATCGACGCCGACACGGCTCGGTCGTGGGGTCTGGTCGACGCCGTGGTGACCGGCCGAGGCTACGGTCTCGGCGCGTGACGCCCGATTTCCGACTCGACGGGCGGGTGGCGCTCGTGACCGGATCGTCGTCCGGACTGGGGGCAGCCACTGCTCGAGCGCTGGCCGCCGTGGGAGCACGGGTGGCGATCACCGCGCGGCGGCTCGATCGACTCGACGCCCTGGCCGAAGAGATCGGTGGTCATGCGGTGGCGTGTGATCTGCTCGATCCCGCCGCCGTCGACGGCCTGGTGCCCACCGTGGTCGATCAGTGGGGGCCGCCCGAGATCCTGGTGAACGCCGCCGGTCACTTCGCCGAGGGCGGCCCGGCCGAGACCGAGTCGCTCGCCGGCATCGAACAGGCCCTGGCGCTCAACCTGGTCGCGCCGTTCCGTCTGGCGCAGGCGGCCTTCCCCCACATGGTCGCGGCCGGTCGAGGATCGATCGTGAACGTCTCGTCGATCAGCGGACTGGTGGGCATCCCGGGGATCCCGCAGGCGTCCTACGCCGCCAGCAAGGCCGGGTTGTCCGGCCTCACCGTCGAGTTGGCGGTGCAGTGGGCGGCTCGGCGCATCCGGGTGAACACGGTGGCCCCCGGCTTCTTCCGCAGCGAGATCACCGCCGGCCTCTACGAAGGCGAGCGCGGTCACGACTGGCTGCGGCGCAACACGCCGTTGCCCGACGACGGGCAGGCCGACGACATCGTCGGGGCCATCGTGTGGCTGGTGAGCGATGCCGGCCGCTACGTGACCGGTCAGACGATCGCCGTCGACGGCGGATGGACGGCGCGCTGATGGCCGACATGGACGCCGAACGGTTCTCCGACGTGTTGCGCATCGATGCCGAGGGTCCGGTGCGCATCGTGACCCTCGACCGGCCCGACGAGCTGAATGCGGTCGACCGTTCGCTGCACTGGGCGTTGGCCAACGTGTGGCGGCACCTGGCGACCGACCGCGAGGCGAGGGTCGTCATCCTCACCGGTGCCGGCCGGGCGTTCTCGGGTGGCGGTGACCTCGGCTGGATCAGCTCGTTCGCCGACGATCCCGCTGCTCGCGACGAAAGCCTGCGAGAGGGTGCCGAGATCATCGACGAGGTGCTGCACTTCCCGTTGCCGGTGATCGCCGCCGTCAACGGCCCGGCGGTCGGGCTCGGCTGCAGCATCGCCGTGTTGTGCGACATCGTGCTCATGGCCGACGACGCCTACCTGTGTGATCCGCACGTCTCGGTGGGGCTGGTCGCGGGTGACGGCGGGGCGGCCTTCTGGCCCCTGCTCGGGCCGCTGCTGCGCGTGCGCGAGTACCTCTTCACCGGTGATCGCATCCCCGCGGCGCGCGCCGTCGAGCTGGGACTGGCGTCGCGGGTCACGTCGCCCGACGACCTGCTCCCCGAGGCCCGCCGCCTGGCCGAGCGTCTGGCGGCGCAGTCGCCCGCAGCCATCCAGGGCACCAAGCGGGTGCTCAACATGCATCTCGCCCAGGCCCTCGGCGGCGCGGTGCAGGCGGGCTTCGCCGCAGAGGCGGTCACCATGGAGAGCGACGAGCACCTGCGGAGGTTGCGGGCCCTGCGCCCGGACGGGTGACCGCGGCTCGGTGGGGTCGCCAACGCTACGGTGACCGGCGCGAGACGATCGGGCCGGCATCACGACGAGGGGATCGCGTTGCACATCACCACGCTGTTGGACATGGCGTCGAGTGCCATGGGCGAACGGGTGGCCGTCGGCTCGCGCGACGGGGGCATCACGATGGCCGAGCTGGCCGACCGTGCCCGCCGATGTGCGGCCCTGCTCGCGGACTCGCCGGGCACCAACGTCGGGCTCGTCGACCTCAACTCCGAGGCGGTGCCGATCGTGCTCCTGGGTGCGGCGCTGGCGGGCAAGTCGTTCGTGCCCATCAACTACCGGCTCGACGATCAGCAACTCCGCGCCATCGTCGAGCGGACGGCACCTGCGACGATCGTGGCGGGGGAGGCGGTGGGCGAACGGCTCGGCGCCGTGGAAGGCATCGATCTCGTCGACCGGGCCGACCTGCTGCGCATCACCGCCGATGCCACCGCCGCATCGGGCGGTGCCGACGACGGCGATCCGGAGTCGATCGCCGTGCTGCTGTTCACCAGCGGCACCACCGGCGAACCGAAAGCGGCCGTGCTGCGGCACCGCAACCTGGCCGCCTACATCATCTCGACGGTCGAGTTCGCGGGCGCCGGCGAGGACGAAGCCGCCATCGTGAGCGTGCCGCCCTATCACATCGCCGGCATCTCGGCGGTGCTGTCGTCGCTCTACAGCGGCCGGCGCATCGTCTACCTCGAGGCGTTCGACCCGGTCGAATGGGTGCGGCTCGTGCGCGCCGAGGGCGTCACCACGGCGATGGTGGTCCCCACCATGCTCAACCGCATCCTCGACGTCATCGAGGGCGACGGTGGCTGGGCTGCCGTCGCTGCGCTCGCTCTCCTATGGCGGGGGGCCGATGCCGGCCACGGTCATCGAGCGGGCCATGAGCCTCTTGCCCGATCTCGGGTTCGTGAACGCGTACGGCCTGACCGAGACGGCGAGCACCGTCGCCCTGCTCGGGCCCGACGACCATCGGGAGGCGTTCGCCTCGGACGATGCCGCGGTGCGTGCTCGGTTGGGCTCGGTTGGCAGACCTCTGCCCGATCTCGAGGTGTCGATCCGCGACGACGTCGGTCGACCGCTCGACGCCGGTGATCGGGGCGAGATCTGGGTGCGGGGTGAGCAGGTGTCCGGCGAGTACCTGGGCCGCGACGGCGGTCTCGACGAGGGCTGGTTCCGCACTCGCGACGCCGGACACCTCGACGTCGACGGCTACCTCTACGTGCACGGTCGTCTCGACGACGTCATCGTGCGCGGCGGCGAGAACCTGTCGCCCGGCGAGATCGAAGGCGTGCTCGTCGAGCACCCGGCGGTGGCCGAGGCGGCGGTGGTCGGCGTCCCCGACACCGAGTGGGGCGAGAAGGTCGTCGCCGCCGTGGTCCTCGAGGACGGCGTCACCGTCGACGAGGACGAGCTGCGCGAGTTCGTGCGAGCGCGGCTGCGGTCGACCAAGACGCCCGAGCGCATCGACATCCGGGCCGAGTTGCCGTTCAACGAGACCGGCAAGCTGCTGCGGCGGGTGTTGCGCAACGAGTTGGCGGACGGCACCGACTAGCGAGTGCCGCGATCAGCGGTGGAACGCCACGTTGCCGGTGATCACGGTGGCCTCCACCGGCGGCTCGTCGACGGCGTCGAGCGTGTCGAGCGTGTCGGCCAGGTCGCGCCAAGAGACGTTGAGCACGCAGAGGTCGGCGGGCGAGCCGGGAGCAAGCTCTCGCGATCGGGCTGGGAGGTCGGCATGGCCGAGGTAGAGGCCGAGCGCGGTCGGCAGGTCGACCGCCTCGTCGGCGCCGAGCAGCTCACCCTCAGGTGTGCGCCGCCGCATCGCCGCGGAGACGGATCGCCAGGGATCGAGCCTGCCGAACGGGGCATCGGTGCCGGCCGCAACGGGCACCCCGGCGCGTTGGAGCGAGCCGAGTCGATAGAGCGAGCCGAGGTCGTCGGGCTCGACGTCGTGGCGATAGTCGTCGCCCCGCTCGGCGATGAAGTGCGGCTGGGTCACCACCGTGACCCCCAGTCGCACGAGGTCGCCCACCAGCTCGGCCGGCACCACCGATGCGTGCTCGATGCGATCGCCGGGCAGCGCGCCTGCGGCGTCGAGGGCGGCGACGGCGACGATCAGCTGCAAGCGGGTGACGCAGTGCACCGCCACCCGTCGGCGCTCGGCGTGGGTGTCGCGAACGAGCGCGACCAGGTCGTCGATCGTGGGCAGCCGATCGTCGTCGAGCAGGATCTTCACCTCGCCGAGCTCGGCGTGCGCCACGTCCGGCTCCATCGCACCGACCGGTCCCATCATGCGCAGGCGCTGCCCGACACCGGTGGCGCGCAGCTCATGGGCCAGATCGCGGCCGTGGGTCACCGACGGGGCCGGCGACGCGTCGGTGAAGCCCGTGACCCCCAGGGAGGCCGCCAGCTGGCCGAGTCGAGCGAGGCTGGCGGACGTCAACCGGGAGAACGACCGGACCACGTCGTCGCGCCGCCAGAGATGTCCCGACTCGGCGTCGATGCCGGGCTCGTCGCGTTGGTCGAGCCGGGCCGCGTCGACCGCAGCCGAGTTGAGCACCCAGAGCATGCCGCTGCGGTGCTGGACGCGTACCGGCTGATCGGGGGTGGTCGAGTCGATCGAGCGTGGCCCGGTCGAGCGGCCCGGCGATCGACTCGTGGTAGCCCACGACGCGCAGCCACTCGCCGGCCGGCAGACCCTTCAGTGCCTCGCGAAGGGCGATGGCCAGCTCCCCGTCGGACCTGACCGACCTGAGGTCGAGCGAGCTGAAGGCGGCGGCCGCGGCGCGCAGGTGCACGTGATGGTCGTGCAGACCGGGGAGCACGGCGTGGCCGCCCGCGTCGAGCACCTCCTCGTGCGCGGTGGGCCGACAGGCGCTGGCCGACCTCGACGATCTGATCCGCGGCGACCCTGAGGTCGCGCACGTCACCGGGGCGCAGCTCGGCCCGGGTGATGAGCACGCGTCAGCGCACGGTCCAGCGGGGCCGTTCGCCGGATGCGAATCGCTCCTGGCCTGCCTTGAACGCCTCGGCATCCGAACCGATGCGGGTGAACAGGTTGGCCATGCCGATCGCCTGGGTGCGGGGCATCTCGAGGGCCGTCCAGAGCGCGCGCATCGTGCCCTGGATGGCGAGGGGCGGCGAGTCGGCGATGATCTGCGCCACGAACGCCGCCCGCTCGCGCAGATCGGCGCGTGCCACCACCTCGGTGACCAGGCCGATCTCGCGGGCCCGCTCGGCCGACATGCGCTCGTGCACCCCCAGCAGCGACATGCCGCATGATCTCGGGGAACGGCATCTTCGACAGCATCTGGATGGGCTCGAACGCTGCGGTCATGCCGTAGGTGACGTGCGGGTCGAAGAAGGTGGCGTCGTCGGCCGCGATGATGAACTCGACCTCGCCGAGCATGTAGAACGCGCCGCCGCACGCCATGCCCTGCACCGCCGCGATCACCGGCTTCCAGAGATCGCAGGTCTTGGGCCCGACGTCGCGCCCGGGATCGTCGTACATCCAGGGGGTGGGGTAGCCGGGATAGTCGCCCTGGGCCATCGACGCGTTGTTCTCGTCGGAGATCGCCTCGGCCCGGTCGATGCCGGTGCAGAACGACTCGCCCTCGCCGGCGAGCACGACGCAGCGCACCTCGTCGTCGTAGCGAAAGCCGTGCCAGACCTCGTGCAACTCCTCTTGCATCTGCTGGTTGATGGCGTTGCGCACCTGCGGGCGGTTCAGCGTCACCCACGCGACGCCGTCGCTCTTGTCGACGATGATCGTTTCGTAGCTCATGCGCGCCCTCGGCAGGATTCGAACCTGCGCACACGGCTCCGGAGGCCGATGCTCTATCCCCTGAGCTACGAGGGCGGGAGCCTGTGAGCGTACCCCACCCTCGGTTTGCCTGGTTCGGCCGTCCCCGCCGGCCTCGGTTCGTCTGGTTTCTGCTGCCGGACCGGAGGTTGGGCGCCGCTACGATCGCCCGATGATCCGTGACCACCTCGCCCAGGCCCTGCGCGCCGCGCTGGCCACGCTCGAGGTCGACCCCCTGCCCGACGACATCCATCTCGAACGGCCGGCCCGTCGCGAGCATGGCGACTGGTCGAGCAACGTGGCGCTCGCCACCGCCAAGAAGGCCGGATGGAAGCCTCGCGACCTGGCCGTGGCCCTCGCCGAGCGTCTCGAGGCCGATCGGCCTCGCCACGTCGAGCTGGTCGAGGTGGCCGGTCCTGGCTTCGTCAACTTCCGTCTGGCCGACTCGTGGCTGCACGACGTGCTCGCCGAGGTGATCCAGAGCGGACGAGAGGGCTATGCCAGCCACGACGTGGGCACCGGCACGCGGGTCAACATCGAGTTCGTCAGCGCCAACCCCACCGGGCCGCTGCACGCCGGTCACGGCCGAGGCGCTGCCTACGGCGACTCGCTGGCGCGGTTGATGAGCCGCTGCGGCTACGAGGTCAAGCGCGAGAACTACCTCAACGACCGCGGCACCCAGATGGAGCTCTTCGCGGCGTCGCTGGCGGCGCGCCAGCGGGGAGACGACGTGCCCGAGGGCGGCTACCAGGGTGAGTACATCGTCGAGTGGGCCAAGGAGATCCCCGATGGTGTCGACGTGGCCCAGTGGGGCGAGGCGAGGGCCGTCGAAGACCATCGCGAGACGCTCGACCGCATGCACGTGCGCTTCGACACCTGGTTCAGCGAGCGGTCGTTGGTCGATTCGGGTGCGATCCTCCAGACCCTCGCCGACCTCGAAGCTCGCGGGGTCATCTACGAGCACGACGGTGCCACCTGGCTGCGCAGCACCGACTTCGGCGACGACAAAGACCGGGTGCTGGTCAAGAGTGACGACGAGTACACCTACCTGCTGCCCGACATCGCCTATCACCGCGACAAGTTCGGACGCGGCTTCGACCTGCTCATCGACGTGTGGGGCGCTGACCACCATGGCTACGTGCCCCGAATGCGCGCCGCGTTGCAGGCGCTCGGGCACGACCCCGCCGAGTTCGACGTGCAGATCACCCAGCTGGTCAACCTGGTGCAGGGCGGCAAGCCGGTGAGGCTCTCGAAGCGCGCCGGCGACATCATCGAGCTGCGCGACGTGCTCGACGAGGTCGGCCCCGACGCGGCCCGGCTCACCTACCTGCTGCAGTCCATCGACAGCCCACAGACGTTCGACTTCGACGTGGTCAAGAGCCAGGCGATGGACAATCCCGTCTACTACGTGCAGATGGCCTACGCCCGCATCAGGTCGATCAAGCGGGTGGCGGCCGAGCGCGAGGTGCAGCGGGTGCCGTTCGACCAGGTCGACCTGGCGCAGCTCCACCATCAACGCGAGCTCGACGTGCTGCGCTCGCTCTCCGAGCTGCCCGACACCCTGCTGGTCGCCTGCCACGACCGCGCTCCCCATCGCGTCACCTCGTGGGTCCGCGAGCTCGCCGGGGCGTTCCACGGCTTCTACCACGACTGCTACGTGCTCGGCGACGACGTCCCGCCCGAGCTCACGCAGGCACGTCTCTGGCTCGTCGAAGCAGCCGAGACGGGGCTCGCCATCGGGCTCGACCTGCTCGGGGTCTCGGCGCCGGAGCAGATGTGAGCCCCATCCCGTGGTCGCTGCTGCCCGACAACTCGTCGGTGGGCGACGACGGCGAGCTGCTCATCGCAGGCTGCGCCGTCGGCGATCTGGTCGCCCAGTTCGGCACCCCGCTGTTCGTCTACGACGAAGACCATCTGCGCAGCCGCTGTCGCGAAGCGGTGGCCGCCTTCGGGCCTGGGGTGAACTACGCCACGAAGGCCTTTCTGTGCCAGGCGATGGCGCGCCTGGCGTTCGAAGAGCAGATGAACCTCGACGTGTCGACGGGTGGCGAGTTCCACGTGGCCCGCACGGCGGGTGTCCCCGCCGACCGACTGGTGCTGCACGGCAACAACAAGTCGCTCGACGAGCTGCGCCTCGCGCTCGACCAAGGTGTCGGGCGGGTCGTCGTCGACTCGTTCGACGAGCTCGACCGCATCGAGTCGTTGGTCGAGGCGGGCTCGCCCGCACCCAAGGTGCTGGCGCGCATCACCCCCGGGGTCGAGGCTCACACGCACGAGTTCATCCGCACCGGCCAGGACGACTCCAAGTTCGGTTTCGCGGTCTACAGCGGCGACGCCGACAAGGCGCTCGACCGCATGGCCGCGTCGCCGGCGATGGAGCTGGTGGGCATCCACGCCCACATCGGCAGCCAGGTGTTCGAGGCCCAGTTCTTCGAGCTGGCCGTCGAGGCCCTGGCCGGGTTCGTGAACGCCCACGCACTGCCCGAGCTCTCGATCGGGGGCGGGCTCGGCGTGGCCTACGTCGAGGGTGAGCACGCGCCCACCATCGCCGAGTGGGGGGCGGCCATTCACGCCGCCTGTGCCGAGCACGGCATCACCGCCTCGGTCACGGCCGAGCCCGGCCGGGCCATCGTGGCCCAGGCGGCGGTCACCCTCTACACGGTGGGCACGGTCAAGGAGCTGCCGGGCATCCGCACCTATGTCGCAGTCGATGGCGGCATGAGCGACAACCCCCGACCGGTGCTCTACGGCAGCGGCTACGAGACCTTCCTCCCACGTTCGGTCGAGGCCGACCGGCCGCAACAGATCACGCTGGTCGGCAAGCACTGCGAATCGGGCGACAAGCTGGTGGTCGACGGCCGGGTGCCGGCCGACCTGCAGGTGGGCGACATCGTGGCCACCCCGGTCACCGGCGCCTACGGGCACTCGATGGGGTCCAACTACAACAAGGTGCTGCGTCCGGCGGTCGTGTTCGTGCGCGACGGCGACGCCCGGGTGGTGGTGCGTCGCGAGTCCTACGACGACCTCGTCCGGCTCGACACCTGAGCCACGTCCGGTCCGCCGGCGGCAGTTCGGGAAGAATGCGACGGTGACCGACCTCTCGCTCCTGGGCACGCGCACGTGGGAATCACCCGAGTTGGTGAGCGTCAACCGCCTGCCGATGCGCCCACCGCTCGTGCCGTTCCCCGACCTCGAGTCGGCCCGCACGGGCGATCGGGAGGCATCGCCGTGGTACCGGCCGATGAACGGCACCTGGCGGTTCCGGCTCTTCGCCTCCCCCGAGGCCGTGCCGATCGACGTGACCGATCCGTCCCTGCACGTGGGTCTCGGCAGCGGCTGGTCGCCCATCGAGGTGCCCGGCTGTTGGACCACCCAGGGGTGGGACCGGCCCATCTACACCAACGTGCGCATGCCGTTCAGCGGCTTGCCCCCCGCCGTGCCGGCCGACAACCCGACGGGCGTCTATCGCACCGACTTCACGGTGCCCCGCACCTGGAAGCGCCGCCGCATCGTGTTGCACGTCGGCAGTGCCGAGAGCGTGCTCTACGTGCACGTCAACGGCCGGGCCGTGGGCATGGGCAAGGACAGCCGACTGCCCAACGAGTTCGACATCACCGATCACGTGCGGCTCGGATCGAACACGCTCGTGTGCACGGTCGTGCGCTGGAGCGATGCCAGCTACGTCGAGGACCAGGACCACTGGTGGCACGCCGGGCTCGAGCGTGAGGTCTTCCTCTACGCCACCGACCCCACCCGCATCGACGATGTGCGGGTGCGGGCCGGCCTCGACGGCGACGTCGGCACGCTCGACGTCAAGGTGACGGTCGGCTTCGCGTCGGGTGGCGACCGCCGGCCCGGATGGCGCATCGAGGCCCGGCTCGAGACGCTGGGCGGCAAGCGGGTGGTGCGCGCGCCCCTCGCCGCCGAGGTGCCCGCCGACGTCACGCCTTACCTGTTCTGGGGCCACCAGGTGGCTCTGCACGCCGAGGTGCCGACCGTCGATCCCTGGTCGGCCGAGACCCCCTCGCTCTACCGACTGCTCGTGTCGTTGATCGACCCCGACGGGGAGGTCAGGGAGGTCGTCACCGAGCGCGTCGGTTTCCGCACGGTCGAAGTCCGCGATCGACAACTGCTGATCAACGGGCAACCGGTGATGATCCACGGCGTCAACCGGCACGACCATCATCCCGAGCGCGGCCGGGCCGTGACCGTCGACGACATGCGACACGATCTCGTCACCATGAAGCGCCACAACATCAACGCGGTGCGGTGCGCGCACTACCCCAACGACCACCGCCTGCTCGACCTGTGCGACGAGCTCGGCCTCTATGTCATCGACGAGGCCAACGTCGAGAGCCACGCGTTCATCACCAGCCTGTGTGACGACCCGCGCTATCGCACGGCCATCGTCGAGCGGGTGGCGCGGATGGTCGAGCGCGACAAGAACCATCCGTCGGTCATCGCCTGGTCGCTCGGCAACGAGAGCGGCTACGGCGCAGCCCATGATGCCGCCGCGGCCTGGGTCCGCCGGGCCGATCCCACCCGACCGCTCCACTACGAGGGCGCGCTGCTGGTCGACCTCTACGCGGACGCGCCCGTCACCGACATCGTGTGTCCCATGTATGCCTCGGTCGACGACATCGTGCGGTGGTCGCAGACGACCGCCGACCGGCGACGGCCGCTGATCCTCTGCGAGTACTCCCATGCCATGGGCAACTCGAACGGCGGGCTGGCCGACTACTACGCCGCGTTCGAACGCCACGACGGCCTGCAGGGCGGGTTCGTGTGGGAGTGGAAGGACCACGGTCTGGCCGCCACCACCGACGACGGCCGGCCCTACTTCGCCTACGGCGGCCAGTTCGGCGACGAGCCCAACGACGCCAACTTCGTGGCCGACGGCCTGGTCGGGCCCGACGGCGAGCCCCACCCCGGCCTGATCGAGTTGGCCTACCTCGCCGCTCCCGTGCGCATCGAGGCCACCGCGGCGGGGCTGCGCAAGAAGCAGGTGAAGGTCACCAACAAGCAGTGGTTCCGCGATCTGGGCTGGCTGCGGGCACGTTGGGAGGTGACGGTCGACGGTGAGGTGGTGCAGAGCGACACCATCGACCTGCCCGCCCTCGGGCCGCAGGCTCAGGCCACGCTCGAACTGCCTTTCGCCATGCCCTCGCTCGGGGCGGGGCAAGAGGCTCACCTGGCCATCGCTGTGCGCACGGTCCGGGCGAGCGCGTGGGCACCGAAGGGGCACCTGGTCGCGTGGCAGCAGTTCGCGCTGCCGGTGCGAGCCCGCGCCGCGAAGCGGCGCCCGGGGGACCAAGTCGAACTGGCGGCCGTCGACGCGGGGCGGGCCTTCGCCGATCTACCCCTGGTGAGCTCGCCGGCGCCGACGCTGTGGCGGGCGCCCACCGACAACGACGGTCTGAAGATCCTCCGCGACCGCAGCGACGGGTGGAGCGACGAGGCCGCCAAACCACTCACCAGGTGGCTGGCGGCGGGCCTCGACGATCCCTCTCGACTCGACGAAGCGGGCGTCGGCTGTCAGCAGGTCGTCTCGTGTGGGCCCGACGGCGAGGTCGTCATCGACACCCAGATCGACGTGCCCGACTCGCTCGACGACATCCCCCGGGTCGGCGTCTCGTTCGTCGTGCTCCCGGGTTTCGAGCACCTCGAGTGGTACGGCCTCGGTCGTCACGAGACCTATCCCGACCGGCGGTCGGCCGGTCTCGTCGGTCGATGGGAGTCGACCGTCGCCGATCAGTTCGTGCCTTACCTCGTGCCCCAAGAGCACGGCCTGCACCTCGACACCCGCTGGTTCGCCCTCCGACACACCGACGAGCGCGACGGTCTCCTGGTGGTGGCCACGGGCTCGCCGTTCGCGTTTTCGGCCAGCCACTACTCGGTCGAGGATCTGTGGCGGTCGCGCGATCTCACGGAGCTCCAGCCGCGCCCCGAGACGTTCGTGCACCTCGATGTCGCCCATCGAGGGCTGGGCACGCTCAGCTGCGGCCCCGACACCGCCCCCGGCTACCGCGTGGGCCCGGGCCGCTACGCATGGCGGTGGGTGATGGCGACCTACGACGCCCGGCACGACGATCCCGGAACCCGTGCTCGGGCGATCGCGCAGCGCTACTAGCCTCGGCGGCGTGAACGACCCTGTCGTCCGAATCGGCATGCTGGGCTGTGGCACCGTCGGGGCGCCGCTCGTCGAGTTGATCCAGCGGCAGTCCGAGGTCATCGCTGCTCGCACCGGTGTGCGCCTCGAGGTCACGCGCGTCGCGGTGCGCAACGTGTCGAAGGACCGCGGCGTCGCACTTGCGCCCGCCGTGTTCACCAACGACGCGCAAGCGGTGGTGGTCGATCCCGACATCGACATCGTGATCGAGGTGATGGGTGGCATCGAGCCCGCCCGCGCGCTGCTGCTCGACGCCATCAAGGCCGGCAAGCCAGTGGTCACCGCCAACAAGGAGCTGCTGGCCAACGTCGGCGCCGAGATCTTCGCGGCCGCCGAGGCCGCCGGGGTCGACGTGCTGTTCGAGGCGGCGGTGGCGGGTGGCATCCCGCTCGTGCGTCCCCTGCGTGAGTCGCTGCTCGGCGAGCCGGTCGACCAGATCCTCGGCATCGTGAACGGCACCACCAACTACATCCTCACGCGCATGACCGAAGCGGGTGCGTCCTACGCCGATGCGCTCGCCGAGGCGCAGGCCCTGGGCTATGCCGAGGCCGACCCCACGGCCGACGTCGAGGGCTACGACGCCGGCGCCAAGATCGCCATCCTCGCCAGCATCGCCTTCGGCGTCCGAGTGGTGGCGGGCGACGTCTACCACGAGGGCATCTCGGGCCTGGGCGCCGACGACATCGCCTATGCGGCCAGTCGGGGGCTGGTCGTGAAGCTGCTGGCCCTCGCCGACCAGTTCAGCACCGGACCCGGGCAGCCCATCGAGCTGGCCGTGCGGGTGCATCCGGTGATGTTGCCGGCCACCCATCCGCTGGCTTCGGTGCGCGAGAGCTTCAATGCCGTCTTCGTGCACGGCGCGGCCGTCGGTGAGCTCATGTTCTACGGCCGCGGCGCCGGCGGGTTCCCCACGGCCAGCGCGGTGCTCGGCGATCTCATCGACGCCGCTGTGAACCTCCGCAAGGGCACCCACGCGGCCATCGGATCACTGGGGGTGGGCCACATCCGGCCCATCGACGAGCTCGAGTCCGCCTACTACCTGAGCATCGACGCCGCCGACCAGCCGGGTGTGCTCGCCGCCATCGCCGGGGTGTTCGGCACCCACGGCGTGTCGATCTCGTCGATGGAGCAGGAGGGCCACGGTGACGAGGCCCGCATCGTGTTCATCACCCACCGCGCACGCGAGCGCGACATGCAGGCCACCGTGCGCGACCTGCGCGAGCTCGACGCGGTGCGGCGCGTGGGCAGCCTGGTGCGCGCGCTGGCCGCCGATGGTGACCTGGCGTGAAGTACGTCAGCACACGCGGCTCGGCCCCCGTGCTCGAGTTCGGCGATGCGCTGCTCGCCGGTCTGGCTCGCGACGGTGGGCTCTACGTGCCCGACTCGTGGCCCACGCTGCCTGTCGGTGCCCTGGCCCGCTTCGCCGATCTGGCGTACGCCGACGTGGCCGTCGAGGTGATGTGGCCCTATGTCGAGGGCAGCATCGAGCGCGACGTGTTCGCCGCGCTGGTGCACGACGCCTACGCCACCTTCGACGACCCCGACGTCACGCCACTGGTCGACCTGGGCGACGGCCTCTGGCTGCTCGAGCTGTTCCACGGGCCCACGCTCGCGTTCAAAGACATCGCCCTCCAGCTCGTCGGTCGACTCTTCGATCATGAGCTGCACGCGCGACACGAGCGGGTCACCATCGTCGGCGCCACGTCCGGTGACACGGGCTCGGCTGCCATCGAAGCGTGTCGCGATCGCGAGGCGATCGACGTGTTCATCCTCCATCCGGCCGGTCGCGTCAGCGAGGTGCAGCGTCGGCAGATGACCACCGTGCTCAGCCCCAACGTGCACAACGTGGCCGTCGACGGCACCTTCGACGACTGCCAGGACCTGGTGAAGGCCCTCTTCGCCGACCACCAGTTCCGTGACCGACGCCGGTTGTCGGCGGTCAACTCCATCAACTGGGCCCGCGTCATGGCCCAGATCGTCTACTACGTGGTGGCCGTCGCCCGTCTCACCCGGGGGGTCTCGCCGGTCGCCTTCTCGGTGCCCACCGGCAACTTCGGCAACGTGTTCGCGGGCTACGGCGCGCAGCGCATGGGCACGCCGATCTCGCAGTTCGTCGTCGGTAGCAACCGCAACGACATCCTCACCCGATTCCTCACCACCGGGTCGATGGCGATCACCGAGGTGCACCCCACGCTCAGCCCGAGCATGGACATCCAGGTGTCGAGCAACCTCGAGCGGCTCCTGTTCGAGCTCTACGGTCGTGAGGGCGCCGACATCGCCGAGCTCATGATGCGGTTCCGGTCGGAGGGTGTGGTCGACATCGACGCCGACCGCATGGGTGCGCTCAGCGAGCACTGGTCGGCGGCCCGACTCGACGACGAGCAGACCAAGCAGGTGATCGCGGAGGTGTTCGCGCGTCATCAGCTGCTCGTCGACCCGCACACGGCCGTGGGGTTGGGGGCCGCCATCGAGGCCCGGCGCGATGCGTCGGTGCCGATGGTGACGTTGGCAACCGCCCACCCGGCGAAGTTCCCCGACGCGGTCGAGGCGGCCACCGGTGTGCGCCCGCCTCTGCCGCCGCGCCTGGCCGACCTGTTCGAGCGGCCCGAGCGCTTCGATCACCTGCCGGCCGACGTCGAGACGCTGAAGGCCTACGTCGACAGCACGCTGCCCGACTGACGCCTGCCCGCGAACTCGACGGGGTATCCGGCGGCGTTTCCTGGCATGATCGAACGATGAAGTACGTGGTGTGCGTCCCCGACGGCTGTGCCGACGAGCCGGTCGACGAGCTCGGTGGTCGCACCCCCCTCGAGGTGGCGTCGATGCCCACCCTGACGGCCCTCGCCGCCCGGTCCGAGGTGGGTCGGGCCGCAGTGATCCCGCCAGGGATGCCGCCGGGCAGCGACGTCGGCAACATGTCGATCTTCGGCTACGACCCCGCCCGCTACCACACGGGCCGGGCGCCCATCGAGGCGGCCGCCCTCAACCTCCGGCTCGCACCCGACGAGGTCGCGTTCCGATGCAATCTCGTCACCGTCGGGGCCGACGGCACCATGGTCGACTTCGCCGGTGGGCACCCGGGCTCCGACGAGGCGCGCAAGGTCATCGAGGCCCTCGACGCCGAGCTGGCGTCCGATGGGCTCGGGTTTCACCCCGGCGTCGAGTACCGCCACATCCTGGTGGCGCCCGACTCGTGGGCCGATGCCCAGTGCGTGCCGCCCCACGACCTGTCCGACAAGCCCGTGGTGCTGCCCACCGGCACGGCGGCCCACCAGCTGATCGAGCTGATGGACGCCTCCCGCGACGTCGTGGGCCGGTTCGACCTCCAGGCCAACCAGATCTGGTTGTGGGGCCAGGGCTCTCAACCGCAGATGCCCTCGTTCTCCAGTCGATTCGGGCTCGACGCGGCCCTCAACAGCGCGGTCGACCTGGTGCGGGGCCTCGGCGTGCTCACCGGCATCGAGGTGGTCGACGTCGACGGGATGACGGCCGGCTACGACACCGACTACGCCGCCCAGCGCGAGTGCGCCCTCGACTCGCTCGCCGACGGGGCCGACCTGTTCATCATCCACGTCGAGGCCACCGACGAGGCGGGCCACGCGGGCGATGTCGACCAGAAGGTCCGGGCCCTCGAGCGATGGGATCGCGAGATCCTCACCGACCTGGTGGCGGGGCTCGACCTGCTCGGGCCCTGGCGGCTGCTGCTGCTGCCCGACCACGCCACCCCGCTGCGGCTCAAGACCCACACCTCCGACCCGGTGCCCTACCTGCTCGTCGACTCCGCCACCGACGGCGCCGGTGGCGTCTACACCGAGGCCGGGGTGGCCGATCGCGACCCGGTCGCCGGTCACGAGCTGATGGGCCGGCTGGTCGGCGCGCGCTGAACCCGATCAGCTGAAGCGGGTCACCAGGCCACGACGGCGGAACACGGTGAGCATGTGGGCGAGGAAGGCCACCCCGAGGATGGCGACGAGCACGCAGCCGGCGAGCGAGTAGAGCAGTTGGTCCCACGGCATGGGCTGCCCGTCGAGCAGGGTGCGTGCCGCGTTGAACGCGTGCGTGGTGGGCAGGATCTGCGCGATCGGCTGCAGCACGGTGGGCAGTGACTCGACCGGGTAGAACACGCCCGACAGCGGCATGATCACGAACAAGATGCCCCACGCCAGCACTTCGGCGCTCTGGCCGAACCGCAGCACCAGACCGATGACGAACAGCGAGATCGACCACCCGGCCACGAGCAGCAGCGCGCCGATGGGCAGCAGGCCCCATCCGACGTCGAGGATGTTGAACGAGTAGAAGCCGATGGCGGTGAGGGCTACGACCGACAGGCCGATGGCGAGCTTGACCATGCCGAACAGCGCGACCCCGCACGCGTACTCGACCTCCCTGAGCGGGGTGGTCATGAGGTTGAGCAGGTTGCGCGACCAGGTCTCTTCGAGAAAGCCGGTCGAGACGGCGATCTGGGACTGGTAGATGACGTGGAACAGCAGGATGCCGGCGAGCAGGTAGGCCACGCCGGCCTTCGACGAGTCGCCTCCCTGCTGGGCCACGTAGACGCCGAGCGATCCGAAGAGCAGGGCGTCGACGAGCGGCCAGATGGTGACGTCGAACCAGCGGTGGGGGCTGCGCCACAGGACATAGGCGTGACGGCGGGCGACGGCGCGGATGCGGAGCCAACTCATGGCTGGTGCGCGGTCTCTTCGGACCCGCCGCTGAGGGGGTCGCGATGGGTGCCGGCGAGGTCGAGGAAGACGTCCTCGAGGCTTCCGTGACCGAACGAGTCGGCTACCTCGGCCGGAGTGCCGTCGGCCACGACCCGCCCGGCGGACACGAAGACCACCCGGTCGCACAGATGCTCGACCTCGGTCATGTTGTGGCTGGTGACGAGCAGCGCGGTGCCGGCGTCGCGCGACAGCTCCGCCAGGCCGGTGCGCACCCGGTAGGCGACGTCGGGATCGAGTGAGGCGGTGGGCTCGTCGAGCACGAGCAGGTCGGGGTGGTGCAGGATCGCCTTGCAGATGCCGACGAGCGTGCGCTGGCCCGACGACAGCTCGAGGCACATGCGGTCGGCCAGGTGGCCGATGCGGAAGCGCTCGAGCGCCTGGTCGATGTAGGGCGTCGGGTCGGCCAGCCCGTAGAAGCTGGCGAACAGATCGAGCGCCTCACGCACGCGCAGTCGGTCGGGCAGGGGCAGGTAGCCGGCGACGAAGCCCACGTGCTCCATGGCCTGGCTGCGCTTCTTCGGCAGGCGCAACCCGGCGATCTCGACCGTGCCCCGGTCGGGCGTGATGGCACCGAGCAGCATCAGCAGGGTCGTGGTCTTCCCCGCTCCGTTCGGCCCGAGCAGCGCGACCCGCTCGCCCTCGCGCACCACCACGTCGACACCGTCGACGGCCACCGTTCCCTTGAACGCCTTCACCAGCCCGCAGGCTTCGAGCAATGCCACGGTGGTGCAGTCTGTCCGTGGATCGGCCTGCAGGCGATGGATATTCGCGGGTACAACGCGAAATCGGTGCGGGACGACCCTCAGGGGGTCGCACCCGCACCGATCTCGGGGGGAGGATCGAGCGTCAGCCGGTGACGCGAGGGGTGGCGGCCACCGCACCGGAGCCCGCCGACGTGGGAGCAGTGGTGGTGGGTGCGGCCGTGGTGGTCGTGGTCGTCTCGACCGTGAGCTCGATGGTGTTGGTGACGACCTGGAAGGGGTTCTGCCCGCTGGTGTCGGGGAACGCGCCGACGGCGAACACCTGCAGCAACTCACCCTCGTTGATCGGGATGTCCGAGAGGGTGGCGACGGTGGTCGAGCCGTCGGCCGAGGTCACGGTGAACTCGTAGCTGCCGTCGGGGAGGTCGGCCGTGGCCACCTGGCCAGGTGCCAGGTCGTCGATGCCGGGACCACCGTTGACGAGCACGTCGACCGTCGGTGCGTTGGCGGCGTGGTAGACGGCCACTCGGCCGTTGCCGGCGGCGATCTCGCTGACGTCGTTCGGGTAGACGGCGAGGTTCGGCGTGCCGCCCGCAAGGTTGGCCACCACCGACACGTTGGCGCCGGCCGGCACCTCGGCGCCGTTCAGCGTGATGAGGGTGGCACCGGTGCAGGTGCCGGCGTCAGCCGCCTGCACGGTGAGGTCGTAGGTGCCGGCGTCCACCGTGAGAGGAGCCACCCCGCCGAACGCCACGTCGGAGAGCAGTTCGATCGAGCCGTTCGCGCAGACGTCGACGGGCCCGACGCTCGGGATGCCGTGCACCACGTAGAGCGTGGCCTGTTCCTGGGCGCTCGAGGTCACGGTGGGCAGCACGGCGAGGCCGAGGCCGAGCGCAGCCAGTGCCGCGACACGGCGGGCCGCGGGGCGGGTGCGGATTCTCATGGGGGTTCCTCCTGGGAGCGTTATTAGTGCTAAGTGACTGACGTGCTGCTCTACGGAGTGGTCGGCGGTTCTGGATGACTCCTGATCGCGGAAGACCTGAGGTGGCGCGAAGCCGGGAGGTTGCCCGCCCTCGGACGGCCCCGTTACCATGACCCCGTCGCCGCGCAGGGGGCTGCTCCGTTCCAACGAGCGTTCCGGAACCCATCGCAGCCGCGGGACGAGCACACCTCAGCGATCTGTTCGTGAGTGGGCCCATCCGCGACGACATCTCCTGCAGATCCGAATGGCTTCGGCCGCCCGCTCACGCGGATCCATCCTCGGTCTCGATCTCCGGCGTTCGCTCTCGGCGAGCGTTCGGACCCCCCAGGCGGCTCCCCCCCCGATCTTGAACTGACCCCACGACACGAAACGAGGTGCAGGTGAGCGTGGAGGCACAACAACTCGAACGTTCGGCGCTCGAGAAGAAAGACCGCGACGAGCTCCAGACCATCGCGGTGGCCCTCGGCGGCAAGCCCGGCTCGCGCGCCAAGAAGGCCGACATCGTCGATCTCATCCTGGAGCTGGCTGGCGTGACCGGCCCGAGCTCCGGCGGGACCGGCGACGACGCCAGCGACACGGCGAGCGCCCCACCCGCCCGCAGCCGCCGCAGCAAGGCCAAGGCGCCGGTGGAGGCGGTCGACGAGACCGAAGCAACCGACGAACCCACCGGGTCGGCCGCGCCGGAGCGTGGCTCCGACGACACGACCGGTGCCGACGACAACGAGCCCGAGCGCCACGAGCAGTCGGACCAGGCCAACCAGGTCGACGGGCCCGAGCAGGATCAGCAGGCGGGGGACCGCAACCGGGGCGATCAGCCACGCGGCGACGGGCAGGGTGGAGGCCAGCAGGGCCAGGGCGGCCAATCGTCGCGGGGCGACGAGCCCGAGCAGGGCAATCGGCGCCGACGCCGGCGAGGTCGCGATCGTGGTGGCGCCGACCGCCCGGAGGAGGCCTGGCAGGGCGAGCCGGTAGAGGTGCAGGGCCTGCTCGACCTGCGCGACGAGGGCTACGGGTTCCTGCGGGTCAACGGCTACCTCCCGAGCAAGGACGACGTCTACGTCTCGGTGAAGCAGGCCCGCCAGTTCAGCCTGCGCAAGGGCGATCACGTCAAGGGCGCCGCCCGCCCCGCCGGCCGCAACGAGAAGAACCCGGCGCTGCTGCGCATCGACGAGGTCAACGGGGTCGATCCCGAACAGGCCCGCCAGCGGCCGCGGTTCGAGGACCTCACCCCGCTGTTCCCCGACGATCGCCTCGCGCTCGAGTCGTCGTCCGACCCGAACAACATGACGGCGCGCATCATCGACCTCATCGCACCGATCGGCAAGGGCCAACGTGGCCTCATCGTCTCGCCCCCCAAGGCCGGCAAGACCACGGTGATGAAGCAGATCGCCCGATCGATCGAGACCAACAACCCCGAGGTGCACCTCATCGTGCTGCTCGTCGACGAGCGCCCGGAGGAGGTCACCGACATGCGTCGCTGGGTCAAGGGCGACGTGGCCGCGTCGACCTTCGACCGACCGGCCGACGAGCACACCATGGTCGCCGAGCTCACCATCGAGCGGGCCAAGCGGATGGTCGAGGACGGCAAGGACGTGGTGATCATCCTCGACGGCATCACCAGGCTGGCCAGGGCCTACAACCTGGCTGCGCCCGCGACCGGCCGCATCATGTCCGGCGGCATCGACACCGGCGCGCTCTATCCGCCGAAGAAGTTCTTCGGTGCGGCCCGCAACATCGAGGAGGGCGGTTCGCTCACCATCCTCGCCACGGCCCTCGTCGAGACCGGGTCGAAGATGGACGAGGTGATCTTCGAGGAGTTCAAGGGCACCGGCAACATGGAGCTGCGGCTCGACCGCAAGCTGGCCGAGCGCCGGATCTACCCGGCCATCGACGTCGACGGGTCGTCGACCCGTCACGAGGAGCTGTTGTTCGACCGCAAGGAGCTGCAGCAGGTGTGGAAGCTGCGGCGGGTCCTGTCGGGTCTCGGCGAAGGTGGCGGTGGCGCCGGCCTCGAGATGCTGATCGACCGCCTGGCGACGTTCCGCAGCAACGCCGAGTTCCTGTCCGAGATCGCCAAAGCGCCGGCAGGCGCGTGAGGCTTCAGGTTGCCGTTGCGTCGCCGTCCCCGGCACACTGGTCCACCCGCAAGTTTCCTGCACTGGAGTCCCGATGAAGGCTGACATCCATCCCGAGTACGTCGAGGCCACGGTCCGGTGCTCGTGCGGCAATACGTTCACCACCCGGTCGACCAAGTCCGACCTCCACGTCGAGCTCTGCAACGAGTGCCACCCGTTCTTCACCGGCACCCAGAAGCTGGTCGACACCGGCGGTCGCATCGAGAAGTTCGAGAAGCGCTACGGCAAGCGCCGCAAGGGCTGACCACCGGATCCCGTCGGGAGCAGCACCGTTCCCCTCGACCCAGACCAGCAGTCCCGCCTCTACCAGGCCAAGCTGCGCGCCCTCGTCGAGGGCAACGCCGCACTCGGACCGGTCGATCCTGCGACCTTCGAGCCAGCCGGCCTCCCCGGCGGCGCCGCGCTGCGTGCCGCGGGCCGGGCGTTCGTGCTGCTCGAGGAGTCTCCCGCCAGCGGGCTCGGTCGGGCCCTCGCGTGGGCACAACATCGCGACCACGACGAGCTCGACATCCTGGTCACCGCTGACGCGGGGGTGGCGGCGCGCCGCGCCGCGCAGTTCTCCACGCCGCCGCGTGTCTGGGAGGTGGTCGACCGCTCGCTGACCCCGGCGACGCCCGCTGCCGCCCACCAGCCGGCCACCCCGTCGCCGGACGCACTCGAACTGGTCGATCTGCTCGCGGGTGCGGGCACCGACATCGTCATCGAGCACGGTGTGGTGATGGGAGAGGTGGCCGGTCTCGAGGTCGCCCGCATCGTCGCCGGCGTCGACGGCGCCCACGTCGAGGTGGGCGTGGGCCGTCACGACCGCGAGGCGTTCGCGCTGGTGCACGGCGACGTGCCCACGGCGGACGCCTTGGCCTCGGTGGTCGAGAGCGTGCGGTCGCATCGACGGGGCGGCGGCCCGATGCACCCGCTGGGCAGGCTCGCGGCGGAGCGCTGGCTGCGGGCCTCGCTGGTTGCCGACCCGGGAGCCGTCGGGGTGCAGGCGCTCGAACCCGTGGAACCCACGATCGCTCGCGCCAGCGTGAAGGACGTGACCGCCGCAGTCGCGGTGGGTGTCGACCGGGATGGTGGCCCGGTGGTGGTGGCCTGCTCGGTCGGGATCGACCTCGACCTCGTGCCGGCCGCGGCCGATGCCCGGTTCAGCTACGCACCGGGCGCGAGGCTCCTGCTCGTCATGCCCGCCCGTGACGCCCATCCGGTCACCCGCCGGCTCGGTGAGGCGCTTCGCGAGCCGGCCGAGGTGGTCGAGCTCACGTCCGACTGGCGGGGCTGACCGGCTCTACCCTGGCACCATGCTCGATCGACTGGCCCGCCTCGAAGAGGAGTACCTCGACGTCGAGGCGCGCCTGTCCGATCCTGACGTGTTCGCCGACCAGTCCCGCTACACGGCACTCACCCGCCGCTATCGCGAGCTCGAGGACCTGGTCACGCGCTACCGGCAGCTGCTGCAGGTGCGCAGCGACCTCGACACGGCTCGCGAGATGTACGCCGACGCCGATTCGGCCGACCGCGAGGTGCTGAAGCTCGAGGTCGACCAGGCCGAGAGCGAGATCGAGCGGCTCGAGGAGGAGATCAAGCTCCTGTTGCTGCCCCGCGATCCCAACGACGGCAAGAACGTCATCGTCGAGATCAGAGGCGCCGAGGGTGGCGAAGAGGCCAACCTCTTCGCGCGCGACCTGTTCGAGATGTACCGGGCCTACGCCACCCGACGGGGCTGGCGGTTCGAGCTGCTGTCGGCCAGCCCGTCCGACATGGGCGGGTTCTCCGAGGTGGTGTTCGAGCTGCGAGGCGACGACGTCTGGACCCGCATGAAGTACGAGGGCGGACCTCATCGGGTGCAGCGGGTGCCGGTCACCGAGTCGCAGGGGCGGGTGCACACCTCGTCGGCCACGGTCACGGTGCTGCCCGAAGCCGACGAGATCGACGTGTCGATCGACCCCAACGACCTGCAGGTCGACGTCTACCGATCGTCGGGTCCTGGTGGTCAGTCCGTGAACACCACCGATTCGGCCGTGCGGGTGACCCACAAGCCCACCGGACTGGTGGTGGCGATGCAGGACGAGAAGAGCCAGATCCAGAACCGGGCCAAGGCGCTGCAAGTGCTGCGGGCCCGGTTGCTGCAAACGCGAGCAGGATCGCCAGCAGGCTGAGCTGTCGTCGGCCCGCAAGGATCAGGTGGGTGGGGGAGGGCGGTCCGAGAAGGTCCGCACCTACAACTTCAAGGAGAACCGGGTCACCGAGCACCGCATCGGGCTGACGCTCTACAAGCTCGACAAGGTGCTCGGCGGCGATCTCGACGATGTGGTCGACGCCCTCGTGGCCGACGAGCGCAGCCGACAACTCCACTCGGCCGATTCGGCTGCGTGAGGTGGGCGACCCCGAGGGTGTGCCCTGGCGGGTGTTCGCCGACGAGGCGATCCGTCGGCTCCGTGAGGTCGGGTGCGAGCAGCCCGAGCTCGATGCCCGCCGCATCGTCGAACGAGCGGCTGGGTTCGACGGCGCCGACTACCTGACCGGCATCGACACCCTCGCTACCGAGCGCGGCGTCGGCTTCTTCGACCAGATGCTCGAGCGCAGGCTCACCGGTGAGCCGCTGCAGTACGTCGTGGGCGAGTGGGGGTTCCGGCATCTCGACCTGCTGGTCGATCGTCGGGTGTTGATCCCCCGACCGGAGACCGAGGTCCTGGTCGAGCACGCCCTGGCCGAGATCGACCGCATCGACGCGACCCGGGTGGTCGACCTGGGCACCGGGTCGGGCGCCATCGCGTTGTCGATCGCGTCCGAACGGCCAGGCGTCGAGGTGTGGGCCACCGACTCGTCGGCTGACGCCCTCGATGTGGCGCGCGCCAACCTGGCCGGGTTGGGGCGGGCGGCCACCCGGGTGCGCCTCGCCGAGGGCTCGTGGTTCGACGCGCTGCCCGCCGAGCTCGCTGGTCGGGTCGACGTGGTGGTCAGCAACCCGCCCTACGTAGCCGAGGGCGACGACCTGCCGCGGTCGGTGGCCGACTGGGAACCGCACGCGGCCCTCGTCTCGGGCCCTGCCGGCACCGAGGCGATCGAGCTCTTGCTGGCGGAGTCGGCGAGCTGGCTGGCGGCCGAGGGGGCGGTGGTGCTCGAGCTGGCGCCGTGGCAGGCGGAGGCGATGGCCGAGCAGGCTCGGGTCCGAGGCTATGGCGAGGTGCGGATCGAGCTCGATCTGGCGGGCCGGGAGCGGGTGCTCATCGCGAGCACAGCCTCCTGACCACCGTCAGGACGTGCCCGATCCCTCAGGAGGTGCCTGACCGCTCACGAGGTGCCTGACCACTCACGAGGTGAACGTGAGGCTGTTGGCCACGCGGCCGAACTGCGGATGGTCCTTGTAGACCGAGAGCGACTGCACGACGTAGAGCGTCTCGCCCTTGAGCACGAGCATGGCCTTGGCCGTGGCCGACTCGCCGTTGAGGGTGAGGTCGTCGATGGTGACGATGAGCCCCGGATAGCCGCGGAAGCTGATCTCCTCCTCGACGTCGTCGAGGGTGCCGCCGGCGGCGACGGCCCAGTCGGAGGCCAGCTCGGCCAGCCAGTCCTCGGCGCGGGTGTCGGCCGGAACCGGCACGCCGGTGTAGGCCACCGTCAGCTGCGTCTCCTCGCCGATGACGGCGACCCACTGCTCGGCCCGGCCGTCGTCGGCGGGCCCGAACGGCACGAAGCCCTTCTCCGGCTCGCCCGGCAGCTCCACCGTGAACCCGCCGTCACCGTCGTCGACGGTCTGCCAACCGTCCGCGTCGCCCGCCCGCAGGGCCGGCACCTCGGTGCGGGCCTTCTCGACGATCTCGTTGCTGCCGCCGAACCCGAAGAAGATGGCGAGGGCCCCGATGGCGAGCACCCCCAGGATGGCGATGAGGAAGATGCCGCTCAGGCCCTTCTTCTTGGCGGGCGCGACGCGCACGGCGACCGACCCGGGCAGCGTGGCCTGGTCGCTCATGCTGGCCCCACAGAGGCGGCAGACCGACGGCTCTCCCTTGTTGGTGGCCCCACAGACGGGGCAGCGCAGCTTGGCCATGCGCCCACGGTAGACCTCGCGTGGGGAAATGTCACGCATCGCGCGATAGGTCGCCGCGTTCTGTGGTGTAACGGCAGGGGCCGGTGGCTCAGGTGCCGGCCGGCTCCACCAGGATCTTGGCGTGCTGCTCGGGATCGGCCAGCTCCGCGAACGCCTGCGGGACCCCGGCGATGTCGACGTGCCCGGTGATCGAGGGGCTCGACCGCCAGCTCACCCTCGGCGATGCGGCGCAGCGTCTCGGCGAACTCCATCGGGTCGTAGCCGAGGACGAACTGCAGGTTGAGCTCCTTGATGATGCCCCGCATGGGGCGCACCGTGTCGGGCTCCATGCACACGCCCACGACCACGATCTGCGAGCCGCGAGGCGCGGCGCGCATGGCCTGGTCGAGCAGGCCCGGCACGCCGACGGCCTCGAAGACCACCAGCGGCTTGCGCCCGTCGACCCGTCGCCACGCGTCGATGGCGGGCTCCTCGCGAGGGTCGACCACCTCGTGGGCGCCCATCACCGCGGCCAACTGACGGCGCCGGGCCGAGAAGTCGGCGGCCACGATCGGCTCCACACCGGCGAGGGCCAACGACGCGATGGTGGCCAGCCCGACGGGCCCACAGCCGAGCACCAGGGCCGCCGAACCGGCGGTGACCTGCGAGCGGTTGACGGCGTGCAGGCCCACCGCCATCGGCTCGGTGAGCGCGGCGGACCGGGCGTCGAGCCCGTTGGGCACCTTCAGCGCGAGCAGATCCGAGAGGACCATGCGCTCGCCGTAGCCCCCCGGGTAGTCGTTGGAGTAGCCGATGGCATGGATGCCGGCGAGATCGAAGGTGACCGGCATCGACACCACCAGGTCGCCGACCGCGCAGTTCCCGACGTTGTCGCCGAGCTCGACCACCTCACCGCAGAACTCGTGGCCCATCACCACGTCGTGGCCGAGGTCCATCACCTTCGGCGCCGGCATGCCGTCGGGCGCCGCGTCGGTGGCCTCGGCCGACATGGCCACCATCTGCTCGCCGTGGGTCAGCGTGTGCAGATCGGAGCCGCAGATCCCGCACGCGAGGGTGCGCACCAGCACCTGGCCCGGCCCCGGCTGCGGCTCGGGCACGTCGTCGACGACGAGTGCACCGCCTCGCATGACTGCAGCTCTCATCGTGGCCCCCTTCCGCGACATGAACGCGGTCAACGTAGCTTCCGAGCACGCTCGCCGGTCGGTGCTCTAGAGTCCGAGCATGTTCGGGAGCAGGAAGAAGGCCGTCGACGGTGCCGCCAAGCTGAAGGGCGTGCCCTTCTTCGAGGGATTCACCGACCACGAGTTGGCACGCGTGGCCGAGCTGGCCGACGACGTCGACGCCGAGACAGGTGCGGTGCTGATCGACCAGGGCCGGGTCGGCCAGGAGTGCTTCGTCATCCTCGACGGCCAGGCCGGCGTCTTCAACGCCGACGAGCACATCGCCACCGTGGGCCCCGGATCGATGGTGGGCGAGATGGCGCTCGTCGAGCACCGGCCCCGCAACGCCTCCGTGGTGGCCGAGACGCCCATGAAGCTGTTGGCGTTCGACACCAAGCACTTCAAGCAGCTCCTCGAGGAGATGCCCAAGGCGCACGACCGGGTGATGGAGCTGCTCGCCGCCCGGTTGCGACCCAACACCTGAGCCCGCTCGGCTACCCGGGCCGGCCGCGGGTCACGACAGGGCGATGTCGCCGTCGTCGTGGCGCGTGGCGCTGCGGCCGACGACCTCTTCGTCGACCATCGTCGCCATGGTGGCCGGGTCAGACGTCGCTCCCCACGTGCGCCGCCCGTCGGGCGTGAGGCAGGCGAACAGGCCCCGTTCGGGTTGTCCGTCACGGTCGTGCATGACCGTGTAGCTCTCGACCTGCACCGGGCCCTCGTGGTCGTCGGTCATCTCACGGCGGGGGAGAGCGTCGACCTCGGCCTGGGGCTCGGCGTGACGGAAGCGGCCGGCGCGGGGCGGGTCGGTGGAGTAGAGGCCGAAGGCGTGCTTGGTGAGATAGCCGCCGTTGGCCGTGCACAGCCCGAGCGATCCGGGATCGTCGCGAAGCACGCCGGCCATCGTGGCCACGCCGTGCATCACGTAGTTGTTCCACGGGCCGCCGGCGAAGCTCATGCCGCCGGTGACCGTGAGCTGGCGGTCGAGGCCGAGCCCGAGCTCGCGTGCGGCGACCTGCACCGCCGACGGGAAGCACGAGTAGAGGTCGACGTGGGCGACGTCGTCGACGCTCGTGCCGGCGAGGTCGAGCGCGGCGCGGCCCGCCAACCGGATGGCGGGCGACGAGTGCAGATCGGCCCGGTTCGACACGAACCAGTGGTCGTGGGCGTCGGCGCCCGAGTGCACGAACACCCAGCGGTCACGATCGATGCCGAGCGCCTCGGCCCGCTCGACCGAGCACAGGATGAGCCCCGCGCCCTGCTCGACGCTGTTGTTCGAGTTCATCCGCTTCGGATAGGGGAACCCGATCATGCGGTTGTCGGGGCCGGGTCGGCCGACCTCGTCGGGGCTGTAGCGCTGCTGGATCCATGCGTTGGGGTTGCCGGCGGCCACCTCGGAGAAGCGTGACCAGAGGTCGGCCAGCTGACGACGGTGCTCGGTCGGGGTGAGGCCCAGCTCGGCCCGCAGGGCGATGTCGAACATCGGGTAGACCTGCACGGGCATGAACACCCCCCGGGCGATCTCGACGGGGTGCACGAGCTGTTCGTCGTCGCCGAAGGTGGTGGCTTCGGGCACCTCGTCGCCCTGCACCGTCCAGCCGAGGTCGGTGTCGGTGCGCTTGGCGTCGGAGCGGGTGCGCCAGGCCTCGGCGCCGGTGAGCAGCACCAGGTCGTTGCGACCGGCTTGGATGTCGTCGGCGGTGCGGTTGATGAGGCTCTGCACGTAGTTGCCGCCCATCACCGTGTAGAGCGACTCGCGGGGCGTCGCGCCCAGACGAGCGGCCACGAGGGCGCCCGGGTCGCGGTAGCGCCACGACAGCTGCTGGATGACACGCACGGAGTCGGCCCCGCGCCCGAGGCCGGGGCACCCGGCGTCGCGCTCGGCGGCGCGCAGCGCCTCGGCCATCAGATCGACCGGCTCGAGCGCCGGCTCACCCCGATCGACGCGCTGGTTGAGCTGTCCGACGCCGACCAGCACCGGCAACCGTGGATCCATCCTGCCCCCCGAAATCGTCGCGGCCTGCGACTCGACCGAAAACTTGACCGACTGGTCAAGGGTACTGGTGGGGTGAGCCGTCACTACAATCCGCTGCATCGACGTTCTCGTGGTGTGCACCGGCAACATCTGCCGCTCCCCGATGGCCGAGGCGTTCCTGCGCCGGCACTTCGACGAGCGCGCCATCGCGGGCCGGGTGAGCTCCACCGGCATCACCACCGACGGGCGCGAAGCGTCGCAGTCGGCCATCGAGGTGATGGCCGAACGCGGCTACGACATCTCGGCGCACCGCAGCAGTCGCATCACCCCTGAGCGTGTCGAAGCCGCCGATCTGGTGCTCGGCATGGCCCGCGAGCACGTGCGCGAGGCGGTGGTGATGGTGCCCTCGTCGCTCACCCGCACCTTCACGCTGAAGGAGCTGGTGCGGCGGGCCAGCGACCTGGGTGCCCGCGGCACCGACGAGCCCCTCGAGCGCTGGCTGCGCCCGGTTGCACGCCGGTCGCGACCCGGCCTCGCTCATCGGCGCGTCGCCCGACGACGACGTCGACGACCCGATCGGTCGGCGGGTGTCGTTCTACGAGCGCACCGCCGACGAGCTGGCCGAGCTCACCGATGCGCTCGTCGAGCTCATGTGCGGCACCGCGCCCGACATCGATTCCACCCGGCTGGCAGCCACGTGACCTCCCGAGGAGCCCCCTGATGAGTTGGCCCACCGATCGTGACACCGAGGTCTTCGGGCTCATCGACCGCGAGGTCGAGCGCCAGAACACCGGTCTGCAGCTGATCGCCTCCGAGAACTTCACCTCGCCCGCGGTGATGGAGGCCACCGGATCGGTGCTGACCAACAAGTACTCCGAGGGCTATCCGGGCAAGCGCTACTACGGCGGCAACGAGTTCGTCGACGAGATCGAGGACCTGGCCCGCGAGCGGGTGAAGGACCTCTTCGGCGCCGAGCACGCCAACGTGCAGCCGCACTCGGGCGCCAACGCCAACCTGGCCGTCTACCTCGCGCTGCTCGAGGCCGGCGACAAGGTGATGGGGATGAGCCTCGACCACGGCGGGCACCTCACCCACGGCTCGCCGGTGAACATCTCCGGTCGCTACTACGACTTCGTGTCCTACGGCGTCACCCCGAGCGACGAGCGCCTCGACTACGACGAGATCCGCGACGTGGCCCGACGCGAACGCCCGAAGATGATCATCGCCGGGGCCACCGCGTACCCGCGCATCATCGAGCCGGCCCCGCTGCGCGAGATCGCCGACGAGGTCGGCGCGCTGCTCATGTTCGACGCCGCCCACATCGCCGGGCTCATCGCCGGTGGCGCCCACCCGAACCCCGTGCCCTACGCGGACATCGTCACCTTCACCACCCACAAGACCCTTCGCGGGCCGCGTGGCGGCTGCATCGCTGGCCAAGGCCGAGCACGCGGCGGCCATCGACAAGGCGATGTTCCCCGGCCTGCAGGGCGGCCCGCTCGAGCACGTCATCGCGGCCAAGGCGGTGGCGTTCCGGGAGGCGGCCGATCCGTCGTTCCGGGCCTACGCCCACCAGATCGTCGCCAACGCCGCCGCGTTGGCGCAGGCGTTGGCCCGCGAGGGCTTCCGGCTCGTCTCGGGCGGCACCGACAACCACCTGATGCTGGTCGATCTGCGGCCCTTCGACGCCGAGCTCACCGGCAAGGAGGCGCAGAGCCGTCCTCGACCTGGCCGGCATCACGCTCAACAAGAACACGATCCCCGACGACCCTCGGTCGCCGTTCGTCACCAGTGGGCTGCGCATCGGCACTCCGGCGGTGACGACCCAGGGCATGACCGAGCCCGAGATGGCCACCATCGCCGCGCTGATCTCCCGGGCGTTGCGCGGCCGCAGTGACGAGAGCGAGCTGGCGTCGGTGCGCGACGACGTCGCCACGCTCTGCTCCAAGTTCACGCCGTACCCAGCCTGAAAGGGGGCGGGTCGCCCGCCGTGCCGTCGATCGAGGCCTACGTCGTCGTCCTGGTGGCGACCGTGCTCACCACGCTCGTGCTCACACCGGTCGTCCGCCGGTTGGCCGTGCGGGTGGGCGCGGTGGTCAAGCCCGACGAACGTCGCGTGCACGAGCGGCCCACGCCGACGCTCGGCGGCATCGCCATGTTCGTCGGGCTGCTGGTGGGCATGGTGGTGGCGTGGCGGCTCGACGCGTTCGGCGAGGTCTTCTCGGGCAGCACCGAGCCGATCGGTGTGGTGATCGCGGCCACGCTCATCATCGTGGTCGGCGTCATCGACGACCTCCGCGAGGTGTCGGCCCCGGCCAAGATGGCCGGCATCGTGCTGGCTGCCAGCGTGCTGGTGATCGCCGGCATCAGCATCCTCGTGCTGCGCATCCCCTTCCAGGGCACCTTCCTGCTGTCGGCCGACTGGAGCTATCTGCTCAGCGTGCTGTGGGTGCTCGGCATGACCAACGCCATCAACCTCATCGACGGCCTCGACGGTCTGGCGGCCGGCATCGTGGCCATCGCCGCCGGCACGTTCTTCCTCTACGCGCTGCAGCTCGGTGACGCGGGGCTGCTGCAGGCGGGCAACGTCGGACCGCTGCTCGCGGTGATCGTGCTCGGCATGTGCCTCGGCTTCCTGCCGTGGAACGTGCACCCCGCCAAGATCTTCATGGGCGACGGCGGCGCGCTCCTGCTCGGCCTGCTGATGGCGGCCTCGACCATGGTGGTCGGTGGTCGCACCGACCAACCGTTCAGCGGGCAGACGTTCTTCTTCTTCGCCCCGCTCATCATCCCGCTGCTCATCCTCGGCGTGCCGATCCTCGACACCGTGCTCGCCGATCGTGCGGCGGGCGACCAAGCGCACGGGCCTCGCCACCGCCGACAAGGACCACCTCCACCACCGCCTGATGCGCCTCGGGCACGGGCACCGGCGCAGCGTGCTCATCCTGTGGGCGTGGACCGCACTGCTGTCGGGCTTCGTGCTCTACCCGACCTACTCGGGCCGGGGCAACGGCATCGTGCCTGTCGGCATCGCGGCGCTGCTGCTGTTGCTCGTCACCGTGCTCCACCCCACGTGGAGGGCATCGCGACGACCCGAGGCCGACGACACCCCGGCCCCGACCGAGAACGAGCTCGATCGCACCGGCTAGCGTGCCGATTTGCGGCTTTCCGGAGAAGCCGAATAGTTTGAGAACTGCTTCACAAGCTCGGATGCAGGGTTGTCTGGTGGACGTTTCGCAACGGCGCGAAGTCACGACGCAGGTCTATAAGAACAGCGGTGGGTACGAGCTTGCGCTCAGCCCGGCGCTCTTCGGGCTTTTCGGCTACTTCCTCGACCGCTGGTTCGGCACCGTGCCCGTCATCACGATCGTGTTCGCGGTCGTCAGCGCTCGGCGGCGTCTGCGTGAAGCTCTACTACGGCTACAAGCACGAGATGGAAGAGCACGAGGCCAACGGACCATGGGCGAAGCGCCATGACTGACGCAGTCGGGCCCAACGTCGTCGGGAACCCGATGATCGTCCCCGTCGGCGGCCCCGCGCCCGAGGGCCAGATCGTGCGCGACATGCTCAAGAAGGCCGCCATCGGCGCGCCGGTGCTCGTCGTGGTGTTCGGCCTCATCTGGGGCGTGCGCCGGCGCACTGTCGACGCTCTACGGCATCGCCCTCGTGTGCCTCAACTTCGCGCTGGCCGCCGCGCTCACCACCTGGTCGGCCCGCATCTCGGTGGCCATGCTCGGCGCAGCCGCCATGTTCGGCTTCCTCATCCGCCTCGGCATCATCTTCGCGGCGGTGCTGCTGGTCCGTGAGGCCTGGTGGGTCTCGCTGGTGCCGCTCGGCATCACGATCATCGTCACCCACCTCGGCCTGCTCTTCTGGGAGATGAAGTTCGTCTCCGCCTCGCTCGCCTTCCCCGGGCTCAAGCCCAAGACCCAGGAGTACACCGCACCGTGATCTTCGGTCTCGAGTTCCCCGAATTCGATCTGATCGTCGAGTGGCCCAGCATCATCGGCGAAGACCAGTGGTGGGGCTTCAACAAGATCGCCCTCATCAACATCATCGCCGTGGTCGCCACCTCGATCCTCTTCGTGCTGGCTCGCAAGGGCTCGCTGGTCCCGAAGGGGGCGCAGAACCTGGCCGAGTCGTCGGTGGGCTTCCTCAAAGAGGGCATCATCATGCAGACCATCGGCGCCGATGGCATGCGCTACCTGCCCTTCCTCGCCAGCCTCTTCTTCTTCATCCTCATCGGGAACCTGTTCGAGATCATCCCGTTCTTCCACATGCCGGCCAACGCCCGCATGGCCAACCCCGCGTCTGTTGGCCATGGTCACGTGGGTGTTCTTCATCGCCGTCGGCGTGAAGCACCAGGGCCCGCTCAAGTTCTTCAAGAGCTCGCTGTTCCCGCCCGGCGTGCCGGTGGCGCTCTACCTGCTGGTGACGCCCATCGAGTTCATCTCGACCTTCATCGTGCGGCCCTTCTCGCTGGCGGTCCGGCTCTTCGCCAACATGCTCGCCGGCCACATCCTGCTCGTGACCTTCAGCGTGCTGTGCATCGCCCTGTTCACGCGCGAGCCTGCTGGTCATCGTCCTGCCGTTCAGCTACTTCATGCTCGTCGCCCTCACCGGCTTCGAGCTGATGGTGGCGTTCCTGCAGGCCTACATCTTCACCATCCTCGCCGCGGTCTACATCGGCGGCTCGCTCCACCCCGAGCACTGATCCCAGCTCTCCACTACCCGGACACACACAGGAGAAATACGACATGAGCGTTCTCGGTACCGTCGCCACCCTGGCGCAGGAAGGCGTCGAGGTCGTCACTTCGACCCCCGACGATCTCAAGGCCCAGGCCGGCGCCACCGGCGCAGGCTTCGCCTATGGCCTCGCCGCCATCGGCCCGGGCATCGGCATCGGCTACCTGGTCGGTCAGTCCGTCCAGGCCATGGCCCGCCAGCCCGAGGCCGCCGGCATGGTGCGCACCACCATGTTCCTCGGCATCGCCTTCACCGAAGCCCTGGCCCTCATCGGCTTCGTGGTCTTCATCCTCCTCAAGTTCGTCTGACAGCCACACCGTCTGACTACCGAACCGTCTGACTGAAGGAGACCCTCGTGGTCAATGTCATGGCAGTCCTCGCGGCCACTGAGGCCGAGGCCGAGGCGACCGGCGAGATCAGCAACCCGATCCTCCCGGTGTCGAACGAGCTCTTCTGGGGCGCGGTGTGCTTCTTCGCGCTCTGGGCGCTCATGAAGTGGGTGCTGCTCCCGCCGGTGCTGCGGGCCATGGACGCGCGGGCCGAGAAGGTTCGGGCCGACGAGGCCGCGGCCGAGGCGGCCAGGGCCGATGCGGTGGCGAAGATGGACGAGTACCAGGAGAGCCTGGCGAGCGCCAAGGCCGAAGCGGTGCGGGTCATCGAGGACGCCCGCACCCAGGCCGACGCCGACCGCAAGCGGGTCATGGCCGAGGCCGAGGCCGAAGCCGCCGCGGTGCGGGCGGCAGCGGCAGCCGAGGTGACCGCCGCCAAGCAGGCGGCGCGGGCGCAGCTGCGAGACAGCGTGGCCGACATCGCCGTCGCCGCCGCCGGCGCGGTGGTGCAGAAGCCGCTCGATCGCTCGGCTCAGCTCGACGTCATCGAGGACTATGTGAACCGCGCCGGTTCGCAGAACTGACCGGCGCAGGAACAGGAGACACACAGCATGCAGACCCTCGGGGTTCTCGCCGCAGGAACCGAGAACGGGTTCATCCTCCCGCACGACATCAACGAGGTGTTCTGGGGATCGTCCGCGTTCATCGTCGTGATGACGCTGCTCATCTGGAAGGGTGGGCCGGCCATCAAGAACATGTGGAACGGTCGCATCGAGCGCCTCGCCGGTGAGCTCGAAGCAGCCGAGGCGGCGCGCCGTGAAGCCGAGGGCGAGCTGGCCGAGGTGCAGGGCCGCATCGCCAACGCCGACGCCGAGCGCAACCGCATCCGCACCGAGGCGCAGCAGACCGCCGCTGCCCTGAAGGAGCAGATCGCCGAGCGCGCCGTGCAGGACGCAGCCGATCTGCGGGCCCGCGTCGCCGTCGACGCCGAGTCGTCGAAGGCCCAGGCCACCGCCGATCTGCGGGCCGAGATGGTCGACCTGGCGGTCGGTGCCGCCGAGGCGGTCGTCAGCCGCAACCTCGACGACTCCACCCAGAGCCAGTTGGTCGAGTCGTACATCGCCGACCTGAGCACGGGGGCCGGTGCCCGATGAGCGAGCGCAACCGCCTCTACGCCGACGCGTTCCTGGGTGTCCTCGCCGCCGAGGGTGGCGTCAACGAGGTGCAGGACGAGCTGTTCCGGTTCGCCCGGGTGGTCGAGGGCAACGACGAGCTGCGCCAGGCCCTCACCGATCCGCACCTCCCGGCGAGCAAGCGCCAGCAGATCGTCGAAGACCTGCTCGGAGGCAAGGCCAGCTCCACCACCATCGGGCTCGTCTCGCTGCTGGTCGGCACGGGCCGCATCCGTGAGCTGTCGGAGATCGTCGACACGCTCCTGGCGGCCACCGCCGCCTCCGGCAACAAGCTCGTCGCCGAAGTCCGGTCGGCCGTCGAGCTCACCGACGACCAGAAGCAACGTCTGGCGGCATCGCTCAAGCAAGTCACCGGCAACGACGTCGACGTCGTCGTCATCATCGATCCTTCCGTGCTGGGCGGCATCGTCACCCAGATCGGCGACACCGTCATCGACGGCTCGGTCCGATCGCGCCTCAGCAAGCTCCGCGAGTCGTTCTGAGGAGAACCTCAATGGCTGAACTCACCATCAACACCGCCGACATCACCGCGGCACTGCAGAAGAACCTGGCCGGCTTCGAGCCCGAGCTCGAGACCACCCAGGTCGGTCGCGTGCTCGAGGTGGGCGACGGCATCGCCCGGGTGTCGGGCCTGCCCGACGCGGCCGTCAACGAGCTGCTCGAGTTCCAGGGCGGCACCGTCGGCCTGGCGCTCAACCTCGACGAGGACTCGATCGGCGCGGTCGTCCTCGGCGACGGCGAGCACGCGGCCGCGCATCGAGGAGGGCTCCGCGGTGCGGGCCACCGGCAACATCCTCCAGGTGCCGGTCGGCGACGCCATGCTCGGCCGGGTGGTCAACGCCCTCGGCGAGCCCATCGACGGCAAGGGCCCCATCGTGGGCGCCCAGCCTCGCCGCATGGAGATCCAGGCGCCCGGCATCACCGGCCGCAAGCCGGTGCACGAGCCGCTGCAGACCGGCATCAAGTCGATCGACGCCATGACGCCCATCGGGCGGGGCCAGCGCGAGCTGGTCATCGGCGACCGCAAGACCGGCAAGACCACGGTCTGCATCGACACGATCCTGAACCAGAAGGGTCAGGGCGTGAAGTGCATCTACGTGGCGATCGGGCAGAAGAGCTCGACGGTCGCCCAGACGGTCAACACCCTTCGCGAGTACGGCGCCCTCGACTACACGGTCGTGGTGGTGGCGCCCGCCGCCGACCCGGCGCCCTTCAAGTACCTCGCCCCCTACGCCGGTTGCGCCATGGGCCAGCACTGGATGGACAACGGCGAGCACACCCTCATCGTCTACGACGACCTCTCCAAGCAGGCCGAGGCCTACCGCCAGCTGGCGCTGCTGCTGCGCCGCCCGCCCGGGCGTGAGGCCTACCCCGGCGACGTCTTCTACCTGCACAGCCGCCTGCTCGAGCGCTCGGCCAAGCTCTCCGACGAGCTCGGCGCCGGTTCGCTCACCGCGCTGCCGGTCATCGAGACCAAGGCGGGCGACGTGTCGGCCTACATCCCGACCAACGTGATCTCGATCACCGACGGCCAGGTCTACCTGCAGGACGACCTGTTCAAGTCGGGTGTGCGCCCGGCGGTCGACGTGGGCATCTCGGTGTCCCGCGTGGGCAGCGCCGCCCAGATCAAGGCCATGAAGAAGGTGTCGGGCACGCTCAAGCTCGACCTGGCCCAGTTCCGTGAGCTCGAGGCCTTCGCCACCTTCGGCTCCGAGCTCGACAAGGTCTCGGCCGCCCAGCTCGAGCGCGGCTACCGCCTCACCGAGCTGCTCAAGCAGGGCCTCAACTCGCCGATGGCCGTCGAGGAGCAGGTCGTCGTCATCTTCGCCGGCACCGGCGGCTACCTCGACGACATCCCGGTGAACGACGTGAAGCGCTTCGAGTCGGATCTGCTCGACTACATGCGCGGCCGCCATCCCGAGATCCTCGAGACGATCCGCACCTCGGGTGACGTGCCCGGGGGCGACGTGCTCGCCGACGCGGTGGCCGCCTTCAAGGACGAGTTCGTGCCGTCCGAGGGAGTCGCCGGCACCATCACGCCCGACGAGATCGACGCCGGCGAGGCCGAGCTGCGCCGCGCCGGTGGCCGGGCCGAGGCCGTGCTCCCCGAGGACGAGATGCACCGCACCGAGGACGAGGGCTAGCCCGTGGCAGGTGGTCAGGAGCGCATCCTTCGTCGGCGCATCAAGAGCGTCGAGACCACGAAGAAGATCACGCGCGCCATGGAGCTCATCGCCGCCACCCGGGTGGTGAAGGCCCAGGACCGCGCCGCCGCGGCGCGCCCCTACGCCGAGGAGATCACCGCGGTCATCCTCGACCTCGTCAAGGCGGGCGCCGCCAAGGACAGCCCGCTGCTCGCCGACCACCCCGACGCCCGCAAGGCCGCCATCGTCGTGATCACCAGCGACCGTGGCCTGTGCGGCGCCTACAACAACCAGATCATCCGCATGGCCGAGCGCGAGGTGCAGGCCCGTCAGGCCGAGGGCCTCGACTACGCCCTCATCCTGGTGGGCACGAAGGCGCTCAACTACTTCAAGTTCCGCCACTACCGCATCGAGGCGTCGTTCACCGGCGTCACCGACCAGCCCACCTACGACCAGGCCCGCGAGATCGCCGCTGCGGTGCGCAGGCCCTTCGAGGAGGGCGAGCTGGTGTCGGTCGACCTCGTCTACTGGCGCTTCGTCTCGGCCGGCTCGCAGGAGTCGGTGATCCGCCGGTTCCTGCCGCTGCAGGTCGAAGACGGACGACCAGCGCCTCGACCGGTCCGTCGGCCGACCTCGAGTACGAGCCGTCGCCCACCGGCATCCTCGACCAGCTCCTGCCCCGCTACGTCGAGGCCCGGATCTACTCGGCCCTGCTCGACGCCTCGGCCTCGGAGCACGCGGCGCGCCAGCGGGCCATGAAGTCGGCCACCGACAACGCCGAAGAGCTCAAGACCACGCTCACCCGCATCATGAACCGCGCCCGCCAGGACGCCATCACCACCGAGATCATGGAGATCGTCGGCGGCGCCGAGGCGCTGAAGCAGGGCAAGGGCGACGCCGAGGACCTCCTCGTCGACCACCTCATGGCCGAGCACCTGCTTCGACCAGCACCTCGACCGGCTCGACCATGCGCCGATCGCTTCACTGACGCACCACGGAGACACACCGATGACCGTCACCGAGAACCCAACGTCCTCGACGGGCGTGAGCTGAAGGACGGCCGCGTCGTCGCCATCGCCGGCCCCGTGGTCGACGTCGAGTTCCCCCGCGGCGCCCTGCCCGAGATCAACATCGCGCGTCGAGATCGACGTCGAACATCGAGGGCAAGGACGATCACGATCGTCGCCGAGGTCGCCCAGCAGATCGGCGACAGCCGGGTGCGGGTCGTCTGCATGAAGCCCACCGACGGCCTCACGCCGCGGCACCGCCGGTGCGCAACACCGGTCGCGGCATCAGCGTGCCGGTCGGCGACGGCCACGCTCGGCCACGTGTTCAACGTGATCGGCGAGCCGCTCGACACCGACGTCGAGCTCGACGACATCGACGACCGCTGGGACATCCACCGTGAGCCGCCGGCGTTCGACACGCTCGAGCCCAAGGCCCAGATGTTCCAGACGGGCATCAAGGTCATCGACCTGCTCACGCCCTACGTGGACGGCGGCAAGATCGGCCTGTTCGGCGGCGCCGGCGTCGGCAAGACGGTGCTCATCCAGGAGATGATCAACCGGGTCGCCACCGAGCACGGTGGTGTGTCGGTGTTCGCCGGCGTGGGCGAGCGCACCCGTGAGGGCACCGACCTCTGGATCGAGATGCAGGAGTCGGGCGTCATCGAGAAGACCGCCCTGGTCTACGGCCAGATGGACGAGCCGCCCGGCGTGCGCCTGCGCGTCGCGCTGTCGGCGCTCACCATGGCCGAGTACTTCCGCGACGTGCAGGGCCAGGACGTGCTGCTGTTCGTCGACAACATCTTCCGCTTCGTGCAGGCCGGCTCCGAGGTGTCCACCCTGCTCGGCCGCATGCCGTCGGCCGTGGGCTACCAGCCCACCCTCGCCGACGAGATGGGCGAGCTGCAGGAGCGCATCACCTCGACCCGGGGCCGATCGATCACCTCGCTGCAGGCCGTGTACGTGCCCGCCGACGACTACACCGACCCGGCGCCGTTCACCACCTTCACCCACCTCGACGCCACCACCGAGCTGTCCCGCCAGATCGCCTCGCTCGGCATCTACCCGGCGGTCGACCCGCTGGCGTCGACGTCGACCATCCTCGCGCCCGAGGTCGTCGGCGAGCGCCACTACGACGTCGCCCGCCGGGTGCAGGAGATCGCTCCAGCGCTACAAGGAGCTGCAGGACATCATCGCCATCCTCGGCCTCGACGAGCTCTCCGAGGAGGACCGCATCATCGTCGACCGGGCCCGCAAGGTGCAGCGCTTCCTGTCGCAGCCCTTCTTCGTGGGCGAGGTCTTCACCGGCCTCAAGGGCATCACCGTGTCGGTCGAGGAGACCGTCGAGTCGTTCGAGCAGCTGGTCAACGGCGACCTCGACGACCTGCCCGAGCAGGCGTTCCTCAACGTCGGCGACGCCGACTCGCGTGCGGGCCAAGGCCCGCGAGCTCGAGAAGAACGCCTGATGCCGCTCCACGTCGAGCTCGTCTCCCCGGAGCGCACGCTGCTCTCCGGTCGACGCGTCGATGGTGCGGGCGCGCACGCTCGGCGGCGGCGACATCGCCTTCCTGCCCGGCCACGCGCCGTTCATCGGGGCGCTCGACATCTGGGACGTGGTGATCATCCAGGTCGAGGGCGGCGAGATCACGGCCGCGGTGCACGGTGGCTTCGTCGAGGTCTCGCACGACAACGTGAAGATCCTGTCGGACCTGGCCGAGTTGGCCGATCAGATCGACGTCGAGCGGGCCCGGCGGGCCGCCGAGCGGGCCGAAGAGGCCGTGCGCCGCGAAGACGACGTCACTGCCCAGGCCAACCTCCAACGGGCGCAGGCCCGACTGCGGGCCGCTGGTCAGACCGTCGCCTGACCTCGTCCGGCTGCGCACGCCCTAGACGATCTTGATGTTCTCGATCCCCTGCGCGGGCTCGGGATAGGACATCTCCAGGCTCTCGAGCGTGTCGATCAGGATCTGCGAGACGACCAGGTTGCGGTACCACTTGCGGTCTGACGGGACGACGTACCAGGGCGCATGGTCGGTGCTCGTGCGGGCGATCGCTTCCGCGTAGGCCGCTTGGTAGTCGTCCCAGAGCTTGCGCTCGTCGACGTCGCCGTGCTCGAACTTCCACTGCTTCTGCGGGTTGCTCAGCCGCTCCTCGAGCCGCTCTTTCTGCTCGTCCTTGGAGATGTGCAGGAAGAACTTGCGGATGATCGTGCCCTCGTCGGCGAGCATGCGCTCGAAGTCGTTGATGTGGCCGTAGCGGCGCCGCCACGCTTCTCGGGGACCAGCCCGTGCACCCGGACGATGAGCACGTCCTCGTAGTGGCTGCGGTTGAAGATCGTGAGCCGCCCGTCGCTGGGCGTGTTGTGGTGGACCCGCCAGAGGTAGTCGTGGGCCAGCTCGACGTCGTTGGGTCGCTTGAAGTTGGCGACGTTCACGCCGATGCGGGTTGATGGTGCGGAACACGTGCTTGATGGTGCCGTCCTTGCCGGACGGTGTCCATGCCCTGCAGCACGACGAGCACCTTGTGCTTGCCTTCGGCGGCGAGCAGCGTCTGCAGGTTCGGCGAGTCGGTCGTTGAGCGTCGAGCAGCACCTCGTTGCCCTCGGCCTTGTCGCCGTCGAACCCGTCGGTGTCGGAGGTGCTCCACTTGGCCAGATCGACGTGCTCGTCCGGCTTCACGAGGTACCTGGCTACGTCCACCGACGCAGTCTGCCAGCTAACCCTGAAATCGGTGCGTGAAACAACCGCAGCGGTTGTTTCACGCACCGATTTGGTGCTCGGCGCGCTGGCCGTCACCCAGGGTCAGGTGCGCAACCAGATCTGCCACATGGGATGGCTGCCTTCTTGCAGCTCGAGGCCCTTCTCGCCCCCCGGCAGCGTGTAGTTGACCACGTTGACCAGGTCGTTCGCGGCGATCACCGAGATCTGCTCGTGGTAGAGCCACACGTAGGGCAGATCGGTGTTGATCAGCTCCTGCACCTCGCCGTAGAGCTGCTTCTCGACCACGGGGTCGGTCGTCTCGCGTGCCGCATCGAGCGCCTCGCCGATCGCTTCGTTGCGGTTGCGAGCGAAGTTGAGGGCGATCTCGGGGATGGGCGTGGCGGTGTTGGGGTGCCACCAGATCGAGTCGCCGAGCGGATGGGGCGATTCGAACTGACGCCACAGCGTGGCCTGGTAGTCGCCGGTGGCGACCCGGGTGATGAGCTGTGCCTGCTCGACCGGATCGATCTGGGCGTCGATGCCGGCTTCGCGCCACTGCTGTTGCAGCAGCTGCAGCCCGGCCAGGTTGGTTGCCGCGCTCCCGCCGAGGATCTTGAAGGTGAACTCGCCGTCGTTGCGGGCCTTCACCTCGGCCACCAGCTCCTTGGCCGCCGCCGGGTCGAAGCCGGGGTAGTCGGTGTCGACGTGCCAGCGTGACGAGGCGGGGAAGGGACCCTCGGCCACTTCGTAGAGACCGGCCTCGAGGGTGTCGACATAGGCGTTGGCGTCGGTGGCGAGCACCAGGGCGCGTCGGGCGTCGGGGTCGTCGAACGGTGGGGCCATGGTGTTGAGCTGCACGAACACCTCGGAGGTCTCACCGCTCACGTCGGTGAACACCTGCACCTCACCGTCGTCGCTCGCCGCGGTGTAGCGCTTGATCTGATCGGCCGTGGCCGTCTGCATGATGTCGATGTTGCCTGCATCGAGGCTCGCCCCTCGCGAGTCGCTGTCGGGGAGCGGGCGGAAGGTGATCTCGTCGAGGTAGGGGTAGCGGCTCCCTCGGGGTCGGTCCGCCAGTAGTCGGCGTTGCGGGTGACGACCAGTTCGTTGTCGGGGATCCACCGCTCGAACTCGAACGGTCCTGTGCCCACCGGGTTGGTCTTGTCGCCGCTGCGGAGCCAGTCGGGGTCGGCCACCACCCCGATCTGGGTGGTGAGGGCGTAGGGGTAGTTGACCCACGGGCGTTTCATGGTGACCACCAGCTCGAGCTCGCCGGTGGCGGCGAACGACTCGACCGGCTCGAAGGCCGAGGCCGTGAGCACCGATTCCTTGAGGTACTCGAGGTTCTCGACGACCACCTGGGCCGTCACCGGCCGACCGTTGTGCAGCACCACGTCGGGTCGCATCACGATCGTCCACGACGTGTAGTCGGCGCTCGGCGTGAGCGACTCGGCCAGGTTCGGTCGGGCGATCAGATCGGCGTCGTACGCGGTGAGGGTGTCGAAGATGGTGCGGGCCACCTGGCGGCCGGCCGGTCCCCACTTGCTGTTCGACGGGTTCCAGCCGTCGGACTCGGCCTCGAGGGCATAGACGACGTCTCCGCCGGGCTGGGCGAGCCCCTGATCCTCGACGACTCCTGTGGCGCCGTCGACCGGCTCGGCGGTGGGCTCGGGATCCGACGAGCACGAGCCCGCGACCACCGCGAGCAGTGCCACCGTCGCCAGCCCCACGATGGTGAGGTTCCGTCCCGCCCGGCCGGTGTGTCGCACGTGCCCCCGATCGTCGCCCTACTGGTCGCCTGCGGCCGCCCAACCTAGTGCCCCGACCGCAAACGTTTGCGGCCGGAGCACTACGTCGGGATCGACCGCGTTCGGGTCTAGCGCACGGCCTGGGCTGGTTCCGTAGGCTCTCGCCGTGGAACGCATCGAGGTCGCGCCGGACGTCTACGCCTGCCTGCAGCCCGACGAGGGCCTCGGGTACAGCAACAGCGGGTTCGTCGCCCGGGGTGGCGGCCTGGTGGTCGACACGTTCTGGGACCTGCCCCGCACCCGTCGGCTGATCGACCTCTACGCCGAGGTCGCACGCGCCGGCCCGCCGGCTGGTGAACACCCACCACAACGGCGATCACTGCTGGGGCAACCAGCTGTTCGCCGAAATGGGCACCGAGATCATCGGTCATCGGCTGTGCGCCGAGTACTTCAGGAAGGAGGCCACGCCCGAGTTCCTCGTCGCGCTGGCGAGGCCGACGACGAGTCACTCGGACGCGGTGGCGGGGTTCGCCCGCGCCCTGCGTCGGTTCGACTTCCACGACATCGAGCTGACGCCGCCGACCACCACCATCGACGATGACGCCACCATCGACCTCGACGGCCTCGCGGTCGAGCTGCTCTACGTCGGCCCGGCGCACACCGCCGGCGACGTGGTGGCCCATCTCCCCGAACACGGGGTGCTGTTCACGGGCGACGTGCTGTTCAACCAGTGCACGCCGATCGGGTGGGAGGGCACGTTCGCGAACTGGATCGCCGCCCTCGAGCGGTTCGAGGCTCTCGAGCCGGCGGTCGTGGTGCCGGGCCATGGCCCGGTGGGCGACGACCGAGAGCCTGCGCAGGCGAGCGGGAGTACCTGGTCTTCGTCTACGACGAGGCCCGCGCCGGCTACGACGCCGGGCGCTCGTCACTCGACACGGCGAAGGGCATCGAGCTCGGCCCGTATCGCTCGTGGAACGAGCCCGAGCGGCTGGCGTTCCAGATCGATCGGGCCTCACCGCGAGTTCGCCGGCGAGCCGTGGGACTCGCGCGTCGACACCACCAAGGTGTTCGCCGAGGTGGCCGCCCTGCGCGAGCACTTCGCGGCATGACCGTCGAGTGGGAGCAGCTGGTGGTCGACGCACACGACCCGGTCGCCCTCGGCCGATGGTGGTGCGACGCGTCGATGGGTCGTGGTCGGCCAGGACGCCGACGACGAGATCGAGATCCGTCCGGCACCGGATCGGCTGCCCGGCCTGTTGTTCGGGCGCACGACCGAGGTAAAGACGGCGAAGAACCGCCTGCACCTCGACCTGCGGCCGGACGATCGTGACGCCGAGGTCGAGCGCCTCGTCGCCATGGGTGCGACAAAGGTCGACATCGGCCAGGGCGACGAGACCTGGGTCGTGCTGGCCGACCCCGAGGCAATGAGTTCTGTGTGCTCCGCAGCCGCGCCAGACCTGAGTAACTGCCTCATCCTCCGCCTCGATCGGCTGCCGTCTGCCAGCCAGCGAAGCTCGGTCGACGCCACGCCCTACCCTGCTGCGGCCTTGATGCAGCCGAGCGTGTGGCGCATGTTGGCCTCGAGCATGGCGACGTGGTGGCGATGGTTGCGTCGGCGGCGTCGATCGTCGACCCGACGGCGCAGCCCCGACACGTTCGGGCCGTGGCGGAAACCGTGGCGGAGCACCACGCCCGCGTCGGCGTCGTCGATGCGGTACCACCAGGTGGTCGACGGGTTCGCCGGGTCGAGCACGGTCCACGACAGCTCGTGCGGCTCGTCGGCGATCACGATGTGGCAGTCGACCGTCCACTCCCACTCGTCGAGGCGGTTGGTGCCCCGGGAAACCGCACCCACCTCGGCTCGGGCGGGCTCACCCACCCACACGGTGCTGATGGTCTCGCGGTTCCACTCGGGCGTGCGGTCGAGGTCGGTGATCAGGTTCCACACCGTCGCGGCGTCGGCCTCGATGTCGACGCTCACCTCGGTGCCCACGTTCGACAGGTCGGCGGTTGTCACGGGTCCATTGTGAGCCGGGCCGTCTCCCGTCCCGCCCAACCCAGCTCCCGTTTCTGTGGCCAGCGCGGGACTCCACAGGTCACGTTCGGCCACAGGAACACGAGTTGGTCAGCCGTCGGGCGGCGGAGGCGGGGGCTCGGTGGTGGTGGTGGTGGTCGACGATGGGGGGCGGCTCGGTGGTCGTGGTGGTGGTGTCGACCGGCTCGGTGGTCACGGTGGTGGGGATGTCGAGCGTCGTGACCGTGGTGCTCGACGTCGATCCGGACGACCGCACCGTGGTGGTGGTCGACCGGGTCACCGGGCTGGTGACCCGACGACGGGTCTCGTAGGTGGGCGGCGGCGTGCCGCTGTAGTCGGGTGAGGTGGCCAGGTCGACCGACGACTACGGAGGGCTCGCGTTCGGGGTCCTGCGGGAACTCGTCGTTCAGCCACTCGAGCACCTCGAGGGCCGCTTGCTCGCCGAGGCGGGTGAGTCGGGTCGCCCCGCTCTGGTCGAAGCCGTGGCTGCCGCCCTTGATGACCACGACCGTCGAGTCGAGGCGGGCGGCGCGGAATCGGGTGGCGAACTGCTGCTGATGGTCTTCGATGAGATCCCAGTCGCGGTCGCCGGTGATGAAGAGGGCCGGCCCGACCGCCTCCGACGTGCTCGCCAACGTGTCGGCCTTGTCCCAGCGAGTGCGCACCGCTTCGTCGCGGCTGTCGTCGGTGCCGCCGTAGTACTGCGTCGGCGTACTGCATCGTGCCGTCGTACGTGTGGTAGAAGGCGATGAACCCGTTGACCTCGTCGCTGATGTCGGGCCACAGCTCGTCGCCGCCGAAGTAGTCGTCGTCGGGATGTGTGTAGAGCACCGAGCCGAGGCGGGCGCCGGCCGAGAAGCCCTGCACCACCACACGATCACGGCGGATGCCGGTGGCGTTCGCCGTGCCCCGCACGTATTGCACCGCGGCCTTCAGGTTCTGCTCGGGCAGCGGGAACACCGGGCTCTCGCCGCCTGGTGAGAACAGGTGGTACGACGGGCATGAACACCACGTAGCCCTCGGCCAGCAAGCGGGTGGCCCAGGGTCGCATGCCCGTGCGAGCCCCGCCGATGCCGCTGCCGCCGTGCACCAGCATCACCGCCACGTCACGCTGGTCGGTGCTCGGGTCGGCACAGCTCGCCTTCGTGGTCGTCCTCGGCGGTCGGATGGCGTGTAGGTGACCACCTCGCACTCGCCTGGTGCGACGCCCGGATCGGGCAGGGGATCGGGGCCCTGGTCGTCGTCGGTCGGCTTCGACCGTCGGTTCGGGCAGGGGCGGCAGCCTGCTCGCCCGGTGCCGCCACGGTCGGCCGCGCGCGCGCCCGTCGCTGCAGGCGGCGAGGAGCGATCGCCGCGGCGAGGACGACGGCGAGCAGCGGGGCGAGACGGGGGAGCGGCACGGGGACACGACGGCACCCATTGTGCCGCGCCGGCGACCGGTGGTCGGGGCGCCCCGGATCAGCGGCCTCCGACCGGACCCGCTGGTCAGCCGTCTCGCCTGGCCCCTTCAGCCTGCTCGGCGAGGGCGAGCGTGCGCCGGTCGACCTTCTGCATCGGGTCAGCGGCAGCGAGTCGACCAGCCGGAGCGCCTCGGGCAGCTTGTAGCCGGCCAGCTGCGTCGGCGCCGAACGCTGCGCAGCGACGTCGAGCGTGGGCGGCTCGCTCGGGATCGGCGGGCACCACCACGGCCACGCCGATCTCGCCCATCACGTCGTCGGGGCGTGGCACCACGGCCACGTCGGCCACCGCCGGATGCGAGGCCAGCACCGCCTCGACCTCGACGGGATAGACGTTGTAGCCGCCCCGGATGAACATCTCCTTGCGCGCGACCGGCCAGTCGGACCAGGCCCCGATCGTCGATCCGGGCCAGGTCACCCGTGTGCAGCCAGCCGTCGCGCAGCGCCTCGGCGGTCGCCTCGGGGTCGTGCCAGTAGCCACGCATCATGCAGGGCGACCGCAGGCACAGCTCGCCCACCTCGTCGGGCCCGACCGGCCGGTCGTCGTCGTCGCGGATGTCGACCTCGACGCTCGCCGCGGGCGGCCGACGGTGTGCAGCGCCTCCTCGTCGTCGGCGTCGAACGCCGTGCCCGTGCCCACGCCCCCGCACTCGGTGGACGAGTAGCGGATCGAGTAGGCGGCGCCGAACCGCCGCCGGGCCTCGTCCACCAGTGCCGGCGGCGAGAGGGCGCCGCCCATGATGATCGTCGACACGGTCGACAGGTCGTAGCGGTCGAAGTCGGGGTCGCGCAGCATCAGGGCGAGCTGCGGGCGCCACGCCGCCGATGCTCGTCATGCGGTGCTCGCTCACCAGTGCGAGCACGTCGGCTGCCCGCCAGCGCTCGAGCAGGTGGGTGGTGGTGCCGAGGCGGAGGTACCACGGGAGCTTGGTCATGAACCCGATGTGGGCGAACTGCGTCGACGCCACGAGGTGGCCGCCGCCGCCCACGCGTCGGGATCGTCCCAACTCGGCACGTCGCTGCGGGCGATGGCGCTGAGCTCGCGGTTGCCGAAGATCGGCGCCTTGGGGCGTGCCGGTGGTGCCGGAGGTGAACACGATCGGCCACGACCCGCTCGGGGTCGTGGCACCGGGCATCGGGAGGTCGCCTCCCGCTCTCGGCCAGTTCGCCGACTCCGTTCTCGATCACGAGGCGGGGCTGCGGCGACCCGCAGCATCGCCGGCGCGCTCGGTGGCGGTGAGTCGGGGGTTGACGCCTGCGGTGATCGCACCGACCTTGGTGGTGGCCGCGTAGGCGACCACGTAGTCGAAGTGCGAGGGCAACACCAGGGCCACCACGTCGCCCTCACCGATGCCCCTGCGGTGCAAACCACGGGCCACGTCGTCGGACTTCGCGTCGAGCGATGCGTAGGTCAGCGTGTCACCGTCGGGCGCGACGAGCGCCGGCCGGTCTTCGAATCGCTGGGCTGCCTCTCGGACGATCTCGCGGAGCACGGCCGGAGTCTTACTAGGTTTGCCGGCGATGGCTCATCCTCTGCTCTTCGAACCTCTGACGATCGGGCCGGTTGCGGCCCCCAATCGCATCGTCTTCGGCGCCCACTTCACCCGCTTCACCGAGCCCAACCCCACCATCGGCGAGCCCGGGTTCTACGGCGCCCGGCTGGCCCGCTACCTGGGCGAGCGGGCGGCAGGTGGGGCCGGGGTGGTCATCGCCGGCCAGACCGCGGTGCACCCCACCACCGCCTATCAGATGCCGAACAACGCCGCCGCGTGGCTGCCCGAGGCGGTGCCGGGCTTCCGCACCGTCACCGACGCGGTGCACGAGCACGGTTCGCTGGCGTTCATCCAGCTCTCGCACAACGGCGGGGTGAACGGCGGCGACTGGTCGAAGCTGCCGGTGTGGGCGCCATCGGTGATGGCCAACTTCAACGAACCACCGAAGGCGCTCGAGCAGCACGAGATCGACGAGTTGGTGGCGCACTTTGCCGAGATCGGCGCGCCACGCGGCCGAGGGCGGCTTCGACGGCATCGAGATCCACGGTGCGCACGGCTACCTCATCCACGAGTTCCTGTCACCGAAGTCGAACCACCGCACCGACCACTACGGCGGCAGCCTCGAGAACCGCATGCGCTTCGGCACCGAGGTGCTTCAGGCCGTTCGTGACGCCGTGGGCGGTGGGGTGGCGGTCGGGCTGCGCTTGGTGGGCAACGAGGAGGAGTGGGACGGGTCGGGCATCGACCCGGCCGCCGCCGCCGAGATCGCTGCCGCGTTCGCGGCGACCGGACTGGTCGACTTCCTCAACGTGAGCGTGGGCACCTCCGGCATCGGCATGGTGCGACCCATGTACGTGCGTCATGCCTTCGCCGCCGAGACCACCGGCCTGATCAAGGCGGCCGTGCCCGACACGCCGGTGTTCGCCGTGCATCGGGTGGTCACGCCGGCCGAGGCCGAGGCCATCATCGCGGCCGGGCAGGCCGACGCCGTCACCGTGGTGCGGGCGCTGATCGCCGATCCCGAGTGGCCCCGCAAGGCGGCCGACAGCCGCGACGACGAGATCCGGCTGTGCACCGGCTGCAACCAGGGCTGCTACGGCAACCTCACCAAGACCCTGCCGGTCACGTGCGACACCAATCCGGTGGTCGGGCGGGAGGACTCGCTCGGCGGTCCGCTACCGGTCGCCCGCCAGCCGAAGCGGCGTGGTGGTGGTGGGCGGTGGGCCGGCCGGGACTCGAGGCGGCCTGGGTGGCCGCCGCACGCGGCCACGACGTCGTGCTGCTCGAGCGCAGCGAACAACTCGGGGGCAAGGTGCGCATGGCCCAGGCCCTGCCGTGGCGCGACGAGATGGCGGGCTTCGTCGACTGGCGCATCGGTCAGTGCGAGCGTCACGGGGTCGACGTCCGGCTCGGTGTCACCGCCGACGCCGCTGACCGTGCTGGCGCTCGACCCCGACGCCGTGATAGTGGCGACAGGCGGTCGGGCGACCAAGACCGGACACTCGAAGTGGCATCCCATGCCCATCGTCGGTTCGGAGCCCGACTGGGTGATCGATCACGAGTCGGCCCAACACCGCCTGGCCGAGATCGGTGGCGACGTGGTGGTGGTCGACGCCGTGGGCTTCATCGACGGCATCGCGCTGGGCGAGGCGTTGGCCGCGACGCGGTGCGCGGGTGTCGGTGGTGATGCCGCTCGCCCAGCCGATGCTCGCCGACAGCGAGACCATGGTGAAGGCCTTGGGCAAAGCCTGTCGGGCGGGGGTGGCCTGGATGCCGAACACCGTCGCCGGCTTCATCGGCGACCACGAGATCACCGTGTTCGACACCTACTCACGCGAGTCGCGCACGCTGCCGGCCGACTGGGTGATCATCCGCACGCACGGGCTGCCCGACGACTCGCTCTACGACGAGCTGTCCGGACGGGTGGCCGACGTGCGCCGGGTGGGCGACGCGGTGGCCGTGCGCTGGGTCGACCGGGCGATCTTCGACGGTCACCTCGCCGGCCGCGCCGTCTGACCTGAAGGGTCAGCGGGCGAGGGCGGCGACGCCCGCGGGGTCGAGGTACTCGTTCATGCGGGTGACGAGCCCCTCGGACACCGTGGCGACGATGCACGCAGGCATGGCGATCGCAGTGCCGTCGGGCGCAGTGCCACACAGCACGTGTTCCTGCACGAATCCGTCGTCGACCAGCACCCGTCGGCGCACGTCGTAGCGCCGCTCGGACAGTCGACCGCACAGCCAGCCGACCACCTTCAACGACTGTTCGAGGTCGGACTCGCGATCGTCGAAGTTGGTCCACGCCACGAAGTCGGGTGCGTAGCACGCCCGCAACGCCTCGAGATCGCCGTCCTCGATCGCGGAGAACACGCGATCGGCCAGTTGCAGGACCTCGTCGTCGGTCATGCCATGATCCTGCCATGGCCCAAACGGTGTTCGAGAACCTCGACGAGGTGAAGGCCGGTGTCGGCACCCACCTCGGTCACAGCGACTGGCTCACGATCGACCAGGAACGCATCGACCGTTTCGCCGATGCCACCGGTGACCACCAGTGGATCCACGTCGACCCCGAGCGCGCCAAAGACGGTCCGTTCGGCGCCACCATCGCCCACGGCTATCTCACGCTGTCGCTGTCCAACTACTTCCTGCCCCAGATCCTCGACGTGCGGGGCGTGTCGATGGGCGTCAACTACGGCATGAACAAGGTGCGGTTCCCTGCACCGGTCACGGTCGGCTCGCGGTTGCGTGCGGGCGCGCGAGCTGGCGGCCGTGGAGGAGATCGCCGGCGGCGTGCAGACCACCGTGGTGATCACCATCGAGATCGAGGGATCCGACAAGCCCGCGTGCGTCATCGAGTCGCTCAGTCGCTACCTGGCCTGAGGCCTTGGCGCCGCCTGCGGGCTGCGATCTGACGGGTCGTCAGGTGTAGGCTGCCCGTCGTCATGGACTTGAGTTTCACGCCCGAGGAAGAAGCGTTCCGCAAGGACGTGCGGGCCTATCTCGACGACCTGCTCCACGGTGAGTTCGCCGAGATCAAAGGGCGCGGCGGGCCGGGTGACGAGCACAGCTGCTTCGACGAGCGCCTGGCGTGGGAACGTCGTCTCGGTGCCGACGGCTGGACCTGCGTGGGCTGGCCGACCGAGCACGGCGGTCGGGGCCTGCCCCTCAACCAGCAGGTCATCTTCTTCGAGGAGTACGCCCGCGCCGGTGCACCCGGTCGGGTGGGCCACATCGGCGAAGGCCTCATCGGGCCCACGCTCATCCACTTCGGCAGCGCCGAGCAGCAGCAGCGGTTCCTGCCGAAGATCCGTCTCGGCGAGGAGCTGTGGTGCCAGGGCTACTCCGAGCCCAACGCCGGCTCCGACCTGGCCAACGTGCAGACCCGGGCCGACCTCGACGGCGACCGATGGATCATCAACGGCCAGAAGGTGTGGACCTCGCTGTCGCAGTGGGCCGACTGGTGCTTCGTGCTGGCCCGCACCGACCGCGACGCACCCGAAGCACAAGGGCATCTCGTTCCTTCTGGTGCGCATGGACGAGCCCGGCATCGAGATCCGTCCCATCGTGCAGATCACCGGCAGCTCCGAGTTCAGCGAGACGTTCTTCACCGATACGCCCACGCCGGCCGACCTCGTGGTGGGCGGGGTCAACAACGGCTGGCGGGTGGCCATGGGCCTGCTCGCCTTCGAGCGCGGCGCCTCCACGCTCGGCCAGCAGTTCGCGTTCCTGCGTGAGTTCGAGCAGATCCTCGGCCGGGCACGTCGCGACAAGCGTCTCGGCGACCCGATCGTGCGCCAGCGGCTGTCGTCGATGTGGTCTCGGCTCGAGATCATGCGGTGGAACACGCTGCGCATGCTCACCATGGCCGACCAGCCCGAGCTGAGCGGCCCGTCCTACATCTCCAAGCTCTACTGGGCCCGGCTGCACCGCGACCTCGGCGAGCTGGCGATCGACCTGCTCGGCAGTCGCGGCCGGCGTCTGCGACGGGCCGGGCTACGAGCTGTCCGGACTCGCAGCGGCTCTTCCTCTACACGCGCGCCGACACCATCTACGGTGGCGCCAACCAGATCCAGCGAAACATCATCGGTGAGCGGGCGCTGGGCCTGCCGCCCGAGCCCAAGGTGGCCGGTTGATGCCCGACACGCCCAACTACGTCGAGGGTCACGGCCTGCTCGCCGGCAAGAACGTGGTGATCACCGCCGCGGCGGGCACCGGCATCGGCTTCGCGGTGGCGAGGCGCTGTGCCGAAGAAGGCGCCCGCATCGTCATCAGCGACATCCACGAGCGCCGGCTCGGCGAGGCCGCCGATCAGCTCGAGGAGCTCACCGGCACGCGTCCGCCTGCGGTGCTGTGCAATGTCACCGTCGAAGACGACGTGGTCGGCCTGCTCGACGCCGCCATCGGTGCACTCGGGCAGGTCGACGTGCTCATGAACAACGCCGGGCTGGGCGGCACCGCCAACTTGGTCGAGATGACCGACGAGCAGTGGTCGTCGGTCATCGACGTCACCCTCACCGGCACCATGCGCGCCACGCGGGCGGCGCTGCGGCACATGATCCCCCGGGGTGCGGGGGTCATCGTCAACAATGCGTCGGTGGTCGGTTGGCGAGCGCAGGAAGGTCAGGCCCACTACGCCGCGGCCAAGGCCGGGGTGATGGCGCTCACCCGCTGCGCCGCCATCGAAGCCGCGCCCGCCGGGGTGCGCATCAACGCGGTGGCCCCGAGCCTGGCCATGCACCCGTTCCTCGCCAAGGTGACCACCGAGGAGCTGCTCGAGGAGCTGGCCACCCGGGAAGCGTTCGGTCGGGGGGCCGAGCCGTGGGAGGTCGCCAACGTGATGGTGTTCCTGGCCAGCGACTACTCGTCGTACATGACCGGCGAGATCGTGTCGGTCAGCAGTCAGCACCCGTGACGCGGGGCCAGCGACCCTGACAGGAGGTCGGGTGATTCGTCGGGACGAGGCGATGGACCTGCTCATCGAGTCGTGTCCCTCGTTCCTGGCGGCCGACCATCTGCACCAGTTCCACGCCACCTTCGAGGACGAGGGCGAGCCCGACTTCTTCATCCGCATCGCCGCGTTCGCCCAGCACGTGGTGACGCTGGTCGAGCACCGATCGACCGCGGAGCTGCCACCGACGTTCGCGGCCGTCGAGCAGGTGATCGACGACGGCGACGACCAGGCGATCGAGCTGATCGAGCTGGGGCTCATCGAGGGACTGCAGAACATCGTCTCGCACCGCGACGTGCCGGTCACCGGCGCTCAGATCGAGGCGCTCCTCGGCCACGCAGGCCCGCGAGGTGTGGCTGCGCCTCGACGAGCTGTGGGCGCAAGCGGGGGTGCACGCGTCGTCGAGCGGGCCGACCGAGGACGAGTACGAGCAGGTCTCCGAGCCCGATCTCCGGCTCTACTTCCGGGCCAACACCCGGGCGCTGCCCGACGGCCGCTTGGTGAGCACCGGCGACGTGTTGAAGCAGGAGCAGCGTGTGGTGGCGCGTTATCGCGCCCGTCAACGGCTCGTGATGCGCTGGTGGCTCACCGGCGTCGTGGTGCTCGTGGTGCTGCTGGCCATCGCCGGCTGGCTCGGCCGCTGATCAGCGGGAGCGGTGGCGAGCGGCACTCTCGGCCAGGCCGCGCTCCCAGCCCCGGGCCATGCCCGCGCCCGTGCCCACGATCGAGAACACGATCAGCACGGTGGCGCCGGCCTGCAGTAGGAACCGCGCCCACCACCACCCGTCGTCGGGCTGCCACCCGATGATCACCGCCACCTGAAGCGCGATCAGCAGGAGACTCACGACCGCCGCGAACCAGAAGATGGGGTCGCGCCACACCGGCCGGAGAAACCCTCGCCAGTGCCAGGCGGACCCGTCTCGCGCCACGTCAGCGCTTGAGGACGACCGACGAGCCGTGACCGAACAGGCCCTGGTTGACGGTGATGCCCACCTGGGCGCCCTCGACCTGGCGGCCCTTGGCCTCGCCTCGCAGCTGCCAGGTGATCTCGCACACCTGCGCGATGGCCTGGGCGGGGATGGCCTCGCCGAAGCTGGCCAGCCCGCCGCTCGGGTTGACCGGCACCCGGCCGCCGATGGTGGTGTCGCCGTCGTTCAACAGGCGCTCGGCCTCGCCTTCCTTGCACAGCCCGATGTTCTCGTACCAGTCGAGCTCGAGAGCCGTCGACAGGTCGTAGACCTCGGCCAGGTCGACGTCGTCGGGGCTGAGGCCGGCCTCCTCGTAGGCGGCGTGGGCGATGCTGTCGCGGAAGGTGCGCTCGGGCAGGGCGACGGCGGCCGCGGAGTCGGTGGCGAAGTTGGGCATCTCGATGATGGTCTGCGGGAACGTGGGCGTGACCGTGGAGATGCCGGCGACGGTGACCGGGTTGGTGGTGTGCTTGCGAGCGAAGTCCATGCTGGTGAGCACCAGGGCCGCGGCGCCGTCGCTGGTGGCGCAGATGTCGAGCAGTCGCAGCGGATCGGCCACGGTGGGCGAGCTCATCACCTCGTCGACCGTGACCTCCTTGCGGTAGCGCGCGTTGGGGTTGGCCAGGCCGTGGCGGGCGTTCTTCACCTTGACCCGGGCGAAGTCCTCCCGGGTGGCGCCGAACATCTCCATGCGCCGGCGGGCGTAGAGCGCGAAGTACGCGGGGTTGGTGGCGCCGAGCAGGCGGAAGCGCAGCCAGTCGGGATCGTCGGGTCGGTCGCCGCCCACCGGGGCGAAGAAGCCCTTCGGGGTGGTGTCGGCGCCGACGACGAGGGCCACGTCGCAGAAGCCGGCGAGGATCTGGGCGCGGGCGATGTTGAGTGCCTGCGCGCCCGACGCGCACGCGGCGTAGCAGCTGGCCACCCGGTTGCCCTTCCAGCCGAGAGCCTGGCTGAAGGTGGCGCCGGCGATGTAGCCCGGGTAGCCGTTGCGGATGGTGTCGGCCCCGGCGACGTACTGGATGTCGTTCCACGTGAGCCCGGCGTCGGCCAGCGCGGCCTGGGTGGCCTCGATGCCGTACTCGACGAAGTTGCGGCCCCACTTGCCCCACGGGTGCATGCCCACGCCGAGGACGGCGACGTCGTGGCTCATGTCAACTCACCTCCGCCGCTTGAGGGAACGGGCTGCCACTTCCACACGACGTACTCGTTGTCGTCGTCTTCGTAGAGCGTGTCGAGCACCAGCTCGACCTCCATGCCGGCGGACAGGTCGTCGACGCTCACGCCGACACCATCTGGCCCAGCACGACCATCTTCTCCTCCGACAGCTCGACCGCGGCGAGCGTGAACGGCTCGAACGGGTCGGTGGTGGGCACGTAGGGCGGCGGCGGTTGGTAGCACGTGTTCGTGAACGACCACACCGTGCCCCGGCGGCTGAGCTCGACGTCGTCGAACTCGCGGCCCACGCAGTCGGGGTTGCGACAGAACGTGCTCTCGCGGGGGAAGAAGAAGCTCCCGCACGAGGTGCAGCGGGTGCCGAGGAGGGCAGGGTGGTCCGGATCGGTGGTGAACCAACCCTCGATCGCGGGCAGTCGTGTTTTGGCGCTCACCCGCCAAACCGTAGTCGAGCGGCCCTTTTCTGACGACTCGTCAGCTGTCGGGTCGCTGGACGCCGGCTCAGACCGCCGAGCGCGAGGCCAGGTGTCGCTGGGCGTCGACGGTCTCGCGCGGCAGGCCCAGCGCGCCGAGCTCGACGACCGCCCGCCGGTAGAGCTCGAGCGCCGAGAGCCGATAGCCCAGCGCCTCGGCGAGCTTGGCCTCGTCGAGGCGGGCCTGGGCGGCCGCCGGCGTGGTGCCGAGCCGGTTGAACTCCGACAGGGCGCGCAGCGTGACGGCCTCGGCCTCGAGGGGCTCGCCGCCCTCGCGACTGACGACGCCCCGTGCCAGATCGAGATGCGCGTCCCAATAGCTGCGGCCGGTGGCGGCCACCGGTTCCGGCCACCTCGATGAGATAGCGCTGCGCGGTCATGGGGTCGCCACCCTCGGCCAACCGGCGGGCCAGCGTGGTCAAGAGGGCGGCGGCTTGCGCGTTGGCCCACTGCTGGGTCGGCCCACGGCTGCGGGCCGACAACGACGGCGCCACGTCGTCGGCGAAGCGCACGGCTTCGTGCAGCCGACCCTGGGCCGAGATGACGACGGCCCGGTCGGCCGTCACCATCGCCGCGAGCTGCGTGCTCTGCGTGCGGCTGGCGAGATCGGTCGCCGTGTTGAGGAGCAGATGGGCATCGTCGAACCGACCGCGGGCCGCGGCCAGGCCGGCCAGGCCGCGAGTGGCGGCCAGGCGGCTGTCGAGCGGCTGGCCGGGGCGGGCCAACCAGTCGAGGTAGCGCCGGGCGTCGTCCCAACGGCCGGTCAACAGGTAGAGGTCGGCCAGCAGGCGATGGTGCCAGTGGCCGCCCGAGAGCTCACGGTCGGACGCGGTGCCCGCCAATCTGGAGAGGCCTTGTTCGAGCCAGGGGATGGCCTCGACGTAGCGCTCGCGTTCGGTGAGGGCGGCACCCACGATCAACAGCGCCGCAGGTGCGTAGTCGCGCTGGCCCGGGTCGGCATCGAGCGTCGCCACCCGTTGGCGCCCGCTGCTGAGGACCTCGTCGTAGTCACCCCGCTCGAAGGCGGTGCGGAGGTCGCGATAGACGCGCCCGGCGATCGGCACCTGCCCTGTCTACCCGCGCCTCGCCTCGCGAGGGGAGGCGAGCGACGGGCGATGCCGGGCTCAGGCGCCGCCGGACCGGGCCGCCGACAGGAACGGCGGAGGTTCGCCGCCGCCGTGCACGGCCAGGTTGGCGCCGGTGACGTAGCCGGCGAGCGGCGAGACCAGGAACAGACAAGCGTCGCCGATGTCGCCGGGCGTGCCCATGCGACCCATCGGGATGGTGGCCGCCACCGCGGCCACGCCGGCCTCGTCGCCGTAGTGCAGGTGTGACTGCTCGGTTTCGATGTAGCCGGGGGTGACGGCGTTGACCCGCACCTTCGGCGCCCACTCCATGGCGAGGCTGGTGGTGAGGCTGAGCAGCCCGGCCTTGGCCGCGCCGTAGGCCGCGGTGCCCGGCGACGGCCGGGTGCCGCTCACGCTGGCGATGTTGACGATCGAGCCGCCCGACTCCTGCTCCTGCATCACCGTGTTGGCCGCCTGGGCCAGGTGAAGGGGGGCGAGCAGGTTGAGGCGGATGATCGACTCGCTGAACCGCGGTGACGCACTGGCTGCGTCGGCGGGTGGGGATCCGCCCGCGTTGTTGACCACGGCGTCGAGTCGGCCGAACGTCGTCACCGCGAAGTCGACCACGGCGTCGGGCCTGGTCGGGATCGCGCACGTCGGCGGCCGTGAACGCGGCGGTGCGACCGTCGAGGGCCACCTCGGTGTCGGGTTCGTTGCGGGCCGTCACCACCACGTCGGCCCCCGCCTGCAGGAAGCGCATCGCGATGCCGCGGCCCACGCCCTTGGTGCCGCCGGTGACGATCACCACCGATCCGGTGAGGTCGAGACCGGTCGAGATCGCGTCGGGCATGGCAGGCTTCCTTTCCGCTTCGTGCCGCGAACGGGCCGAGGTCGAGTCGCGGTCGCGTCGTCACCGGGATTCGCACCGCGGGGGACGATGGCCTACCTTGCCACACGGAAGCTGACGACCCATCAGAAACGAGTGGGGGAGCGGGTCATGGGCATCACGTCGACCGTGCAGGACGGCATCGCCGAGGTCGTCATGGACAACCCGCCCGTCAACGCGTTGACGGTGGCGGGTTGGTTCGAGTTGGCCGACGTGGTGCGGTCGCTCGGTGAGGACCGCGACGTGCGCGTGGTGATCCTGCGCGCCGAGGGGCGCGGGCTTCAACGCGGGCGTCGACATCAAGGAGATGCAGGCGACCGAGGGCTTCGACGCCCTCATCGGCGCCAACAAGGGCTGCTACGCCGCGTTCGCCGCCGTCTACGAGTGCGCGGTGCCCGTCATCGCCGCGGTCAACGGCTTCTGCCTCGGTGGCGGCATCGGCCTGGTCGGCAACGCCGACATCATCGTGGCCGCGTCCGATGCCACGTTCGGCCTGCCCGAGGTCGATCGTGGGCGCGCTCGGTGCGGCCACCCACCTGGCTCGACTGGTGCCGCAGCACAAGATGCGGGCGATGGTCTACACCGCGGCCACCGCCACCGCGCAGGAGCTGCACCACTTCGGGTCGGTGCTGAAGGTGGTCGAGCCCGACGAGCTGCGACCCGCCGCCATCGAGGTGGCCCGCGAGATCGCCACCAAGAGCCCCACGGTGATCCGCGCCGCCAAGGAGTCGTTGAACGGCATCGACCTGTGGGACGTGAAGCGCAGCTACCGCTTCGAGCAGGGCTTCACCTTCGAGCTCAACCTCTCGGGGGTGGCCGACGAGGCCCGCGACGCGTTCGTCGACAAGCGCGACGCCGGCTTCAGCAAGTAACGATCGTCGCAGAGAAGGGCAGCGAGGAACCTGCACATGGCCATTCCCGACAAGCGCGTGACCGAGGACGACGTGGTGGCCGAGCTGCGCGACGGCATGACCATCGGCATCGGTGGGTGGGGCTCGCGTCGCAAGCCCATGTCGCTGGTGCGGGCCATCCTGCGCTCGCCGCTGAAGGACCTCACGGTGGTGAGCTACGGCGGCCCCGACGTCGGGCTGCTGTGTGCGGCCGGCAAGGTGCGCAAGGCGGTCTACGGGTTCGTCTCGCTCGACTCGATCGCCCTCGAGCCGCACTTCCGCACCGCTCGCCAGACCGGCGCGGTCGAGGCGATGGAGCTCGACGAGGGCATGTTGCTGCTCGGCCTGCAGGCCGCCGCGTGGCGGGTGCCGTTCCTGCCCACCCGGGCCGGCCTCGGTTCGGACCTGCTCACCGTGATGCCCGACATCCGCACGGTGCGCTCGCCCTATCCCGGCCCCGACGGCGGCGACGGCGAGGAGCTGGTGGCGATGCCGGCGCTCGAGCTCGACGTGGCGCTCATCCACATGAACCGGGCCGACCAGGGCGGCAACGGCCAGTTCCTCGGGCCCGACCTCTACATGGACGACTGGTTCGCCATGGCCGCCAAGCAGACGTTCATGTCGTGCGAGCAGATCGTGCCCACCGAGGACTTCGGCCGGTTCGGCTCGTTCCACACCCAGCGCATCAGCCGGCTGATGACCGACGGCGTGATCGAGGCACCGAACGGCGCCCACTTCACGGAGTGCCCGCCCGACTACGGACGCGACGAGGCCTTCCAGAAGGAGTACGCGGCCACGGCGTCGTCGCCCGAGTTGTGGGAGGCGTTCAAGGCATCGTGGCTCGACCTCGAGACCGAGGCCGACTACCAGGCCGCGGTCGCGGCCAGGAAGGACGCGTGATGAGCTCGACGACTGCGACGAACAGCGCCACCCGCGACGAGATCTGCGTGGTGGCGGTGGCCGAGTGCTTCCGAGGCGACGGCGAGCGGCTGTGCAACCCGATCGGCCTCATCCCGATGATCGGCGGCCGGCTGGCACGTGAGACCTTCGAGCCGGCGCTCGTGATGACCGACGGCTTCGCCACGTTCACCTCGTCGGTGCTGCCGCCCGGCGCCAACCCCTATCGCAACGCCGACGGGCACCTCGAGATCGACGCGGTGGTCGAGAGCTGGAACCCCTATCCGCAGATGTTCAGCGTGCTCTGGAACGGCAAGCGCCACGTGATGATGGGCGCCAGCCAGGTCGACCGGTTCGGCAACCAGAACATCGCCTGCATCGGCGACTGGCACAAGCCCAAGGCGCAGCTGCTCGGGTTCCGTGGTGCGCCGGGCAACACCATCAACCACACCACGAGCTACTGGGTGCCCAACCACACGCCCAAGTCGTTCGTCGAGCACGTCGACGTGGTGAGTGGGGTGGGCTACGACCGGGCGGCGGCCCTCGGCCCGGTGGCGTCGCGGTTCCACGAGATCAGGCGGGTCGTGTCGAACCTCGGAGTCTTCGACTTCGAGACGCCCGACCATCGCATGCGGCTGCGTTCGGGGCATCCTGGCGTCACCGTCGAGCAGATCGTCGAGGCCACCGGCTTCGAGCTGGTCATCCCCGCCGACGTCGACGAGACCCGCCAGCCCACCGACGAGGAGTTGCGCCTCATCCGCGAGATCATCGACCCGAACGACCTGCGCAAGACCGAGGTGAAGCCTTGACCCATCCTGCGTTGCACACGCGCGTGTGCGACCTGTTCGGGGTGCAGTACCCGATCGTGCAGACGGGGATGGGATGGGTGGCCGGCGCCCGGCTGACCGCGGCCACCAGTGCGGCCGGCGGGCTCGGCATCATCGCCTCGGCGACCATGACGTTGGCCGAGCTGCGCACCGCCATCCACGAGGTGAAGGAGCGCACCGATCGGCCGTTCGGCGTGAACCTGCGGGCCGATCAGCCCGACATCGGCGACCGCCTCGGCCTGCTGGTGCGGGAAGGCGTGCGGGTGGCGTCGTTCGCGCAGGCGCCCAACCGCGAGACGATCAAGCGGCTGAAAGACGAGGGCATCGTCACCATGCCCACCATCGGCGCCCGGCGTCATGCCGAGAAGGTGGCCGAGTGGGGCGTCGACGCCGTCATCGCCCAAGGAGCCGAGGGCGGCGGGCACACCGGGTCGGTGCCCACGTCGCTGCTGTTGCCGCAGGTGGTCGACACCGTCGACATCCCCGTGCTCGGCGCGGGCGGCTTCACCGATGGTCGCGGCCTGGTGGCGGCGCTGGCGTGGGGCGCGTCGGGCGTGGCGATGGGCACCCGCTTCTTGTTGACCCGCGACTCGACCGTGCCCGACGTGACCAAGGAGATCTACCTCGGCCACTCGGTGAACGACACGGTGGTCACCAAGGCGATCGACGGCTATCCCCAGCGGGTGATCCGCACCGAGCTGGTCGACGAGCTCGAGCGCTCGTCGGTGCTCACCCGGTTCCCCAAGGCGTTGCGCAACGCGTTGGCGTTCCGCAAGCTCACCGGCACGTCGTATGGCGACCTGGCCCGTGAGGGGCTGGCCATGAAGCGCAACCAGGACATCACGTGGAGCCAGCTGGCGATGGCCGCCAACGCGCCGATGCTCATCAAGGCGAGCATGGTCGACGGCCGCCCCGAGGTGGGCATCCTGCCGACCGGTCAGGGCATCGGCGTCATCGACGACCTGCCCACCGTCGCCGAGCTGATGGCCCGCATCATCGCCGAGGCCGAGGCCGCCCTGAAGCGCCTGTCGGGCTGACCGTCCTCGAACGTTCTGGCTGGTCAAACCCGCACCAGGGTGCAGGATCGACCAGCCAGAAGGCAGTGGGTGGCCGGCGTTACACGACGCCGAGGGCGACGCCGAGACCGGCGCCGATGACGGCGGTGCCGAACGCGGCGCGGGCCCGGGGGCGACTGTCGATCGCTGCGCCGGCGCCCACACCGATGGCGTGCAAGGCCGCGGTGGCGAGCAGGAAAGCGACCACGTAGGCGGCTGCGTTGGCGCTGGTGGGTGCTTCGACGCCGTGGGCGTGCCCGTGGAAGAAGCCGGCGATGCCGACGAGGATCACCGCAGGCATCCACCAGGTCGCTCGCCCGGCGATGACGGCCGCGCCCAGCGCGAACACCGACAGGATGATGAGCGTCTCGACGAAGGGCAGCTCGACCCCAGCCAACGCGAGCGCGCCGCCCGCGGCCATGCCGCCGAGGAAGGCGATCGGCGCCAACCACCGGCGAGAGATCATCACTGCGAGCACACCGACGGCGATCATGGCGACGAGATGGTCGACACCGAGCAGCGGATGGGTGAGGCCACTCGAGAAGCCCTCGGCGCCGTGGCCCGTGTGGGCCCCGGCCGGGCTGGCCTGGAGCAGCACCGCCAGGGTCGTGGAACCGGCCAGCACCGCCCCCAGCCGTCGGTGGGTCTTCAGCATGGTGTCGCCTCCTGGTCGTCCGTCAGGGGTTGAACGTATCCCACCAGCGGATCTCGCCCGGTCGAGACCCCGCGTCGGCTCACGGCCGGCCGGCTGACGCTCCCGCCGTGGCGAACCGGTCGCGTGATCCGGGGCCCTGGACCCGGGATACGCGACAGCTTCGGCTGAGGGTGGGCTACTGGTGCACGCCGCCGACGTAGGTGGGCTCGCGGCGTTCGAGCCAGCCGCGCCAGTCGGTGAAGGCTCGCCGGGCCTCGATGCGCCAGCCGTCGGGCGTGCGCACCCACCAGTCCTGATAGCGCAGACCGGCCAGCGGCAGGCGCCCGCCCTGGCGTTCGGGATCGGCGTAGACGTGATGGGCGGTCACCCACGTCTCGCTCTCGGCCTTGTCGCCCATCACCTCGCACTGGTGGTTGCCCATCTCGTGCACGGTGACCTCGTAGATGCCGATGGCCTCCTCGATCCGGTCGACCACCTCCTCGGCCGGCACGGCGTCGCCGATCGGCATGAGGGCCGAGTAGTCGAGCGCCGCACCCGGCACGAACACGGCCTTCACCGGCTCGAACCGGCGCCGGTCGACGTTGCAGAAGTACTGGAGGAGCAGGTCGTGGATCTGCTGGCGGTCGAGGAGCACGCGCATGGCGTGGATCTCTTCTTCGATGCTCATGCCGCCGATGGTGGCACGGCCAGCCGCATCTCGACGCCACCGGGGCGTTCGACGAACCCTCGACGCCGGTAGATGCCCTCGCCGTCGGAGGTGGCGTGCAGCTCGATGCGGGTGAGTCCGTGCGCGGCGAGCTCGGCCAGGAGCAGGTCGAGCACCGCGTCACCCAATCCCTGGCGTCGCCAGGCGGCATCGGTGCACATGGTGCCGATGTGACCCCGGCGGCCGTCGGGGTTGTTGGGCCCGGGCAGGCCCACCTCGATCTCGGCGGTGCCGACCGCGACGAGGCGGTCGCCGTCGGGGTGCTCGACCACGGCACCGATCAGGCTGCCGGCGTAGAGCCCACGCGTGAGCAGGCCGGCGCAGTGGCGCTCCCAGGTGTTGTCCTCGGACACCACACCGAGTGCGCCGAACAGCTCGCGGCGAAGCCGCACCATCTCGGGCACGTCGTAGGGCGTGGCGAGTCTCGGTTGCAGAGCCATGCCTCGGAGTCTGCCGCGCCGCTGCGCCGGCAGACCGGTGAATATCGCGGCGCTCGAGTCTCTGCTCAGAGCGGCCGCGTAGTCGCGCCCACCGAATGAGCGGCTCGCCGAGTACCGGAACTAGCGGCCCTCCCAGGTGTCCCGCGACGGGACAGCGGCCTCTGGATTGGCGCCGAAGGTCTTGTCGAAGTCGAGGTTGAGCATGCGGATGGCGTTGCCCCGCACCACCTTGTAGGTGGTCTCGTCGTCGAGGTCGGCGAACATGGCCTCGGCGATCTCCTTGGTGTCGGGCCAGGTCGAGTCGGAGTGCGGGTAGTCGGTCTCGAAGGTGACGTTGTCGACACCGATCTCGTCGAGGCTCTTGATGCCGTGGTTGTCGCGGAAGAAGCAGCCGTAGACCTGGCGCCGGTAGTAGGTCGACGGCGGATCGGGCACCAGCGAGCGGTCGAAGGCCCAGCCGCGGAACTGGTTCCACACGTCGTCGGCCCGCTCGAGGATGTAGGGCAGCCAACCGATCTGGCCCTCGGAGTAGGCCAGCTTCAGCTTGGGATGCCGCACCAGCACGCCCGAGAAGAGGAAGTCGGACAGCGAGCCCATGGCGTTGTTGAAGCTGAGCGTCGCCTGCACCGCGGCCGACGCGTCGGGCGACGTGGCCGGCATCTTCGACGACGAACCGATGTGCATGCACACGACCGTGTCGGTCTCCTCGCACGCCCGGAAGAACGGGTCCCAGTAGTGATCCTTGTCGTGCACGCTCGGCAGGCCGAGGTGATAGGGGATCTCGCTGAAGCACACCGCGGGCACCCCCCGAGCGGCGTTGCGGCGCACCTCGGCGGCGGCCTCCTCGGCGTCCCACAGCGGGATGATGCACAGCGGGATGAGTCGACCACCGGTGCCGGCCGACCACTCCTCGACCATCCAGTCGTTGTAGGCCTGCACGCAGAGGCGAGCCAGGTCGCGGTCCTTGGCCTCGAGGAAGGTCTGGCCGCAGAAGCGGGGGAAGGTGGGGAACGACAGCGACGCCTCCACCCAGTTGACGTCCATGTCCTCGAGGCGGGCCTTCTGCTCGTAGCAGCCCGGGCGCATGTCGTCGTAGGTGATGGGGGTGAGGGTGACCTGATCCTTCGGATAGCCGACCGCGGCGATGATGCGACGGTGGGGGACGATGAGGTCTTCGTAGGCCCAGAAGTCGGTGTCGATGCCGTCGCGGTCGTCGAGGTCCCACGTGTAGGTGGTGCCGTTGAACTGTCAGGTTGCTGACCTTCTTGCGCTCGATGCGCGGGCCCACGTCGTGGTACTTCGACGGCAGCCGGTCGGTCCACACGTTCGGCGGTTCGATCACGTGGTCGTCGACGCTGATGATCTTCGGTAGTTCGCTCACCGCAGTCTCCCGGTCCGAAACGACGCCCGTCTCCTGAACGCCGGTTCAGAGTCTAGGGCGGAATCTGACGAGGCGTCAGGTCCGGTGGCAGACTGTCGCCGTGGATCTGACGTGGAGCGCGGCGGAAGAGGAGTTCCGTGCGGAGTGCCGTGACTGGCTGGCCGAGCACGTGCCCAGCCCAGCGCTGCCGTCGGGCGACACGCGTGACGGCTTCGCCCGCCATGTCGAATGGGAGAAGCAGCTCTTCGAGGCCCGTTGGGCCGTCGTGTCGTGGCCGGAGGAGTACGGCGGCCGGGGCGCGTCGCTCTGGGAGTGGCTGATCTTCGAAGAGGAGTACTACCGGGCCGGCGCACCGCAGCGCGTCACGCAGAACGGCATCTTCCTGCTGGCGCCCACCATCTTCGAGTTCGGCACCGAGGAGCAGAAGGACCGCTATCTGCGCCGCATGGCCTCCGCCGACGACCTGTGGTGCCAGGGGTGGAGCGAGCCAAACGCCGGCAGCGACCTGGCGGGCATCAAGAGTCGAGCGGTGCGTGACGAGGACGCAGGCGGATGGCGGCTCACCGGCCAGAAGACGTGGACCACGCGCGGCGCGTTCTGCACCCACCTGTTCGGCTTGTTCCGCACCGATCCCGAAGCCGAGCGCCATCGCGGCCTCACCTACTTCCTCGTGCCGCTCGATGCTCCCGGCGTGACGGTGCGTGGCGTCGGCCGGCTCGACGGCGACGAGGGCTTCGCCGAGGTGTTCCTCGAGGACGTGTTCGTCGGTGACGACGCGGTGCTCGGTGGCGTCGATCAAGGGTGGGGTGTGGCCATGGCCACCACCTCGTCCGAGCGTGGGCTCACGCTGCGCAGCCCGGGCCGGTTCACCGCCACCGCCGACCGCCTGATCGACCTCTATCACCGACGTGGCGCCACGGCGGCTGCGTCGTTGCGCGAGGACGTCGTGCAGGGGTGGATGGACGCCGAGGCCTACCGGCTCTACACGCTGGCCGACGTCACCAACCTGGTCGAGGGTCGCCCGGGAGGCGCCCGGTCGAGCCTCAACAAGATCTGGTGGTCCGAGATGGACGTGCGCCTGCACGAGACCGCCCTCGCCCTGCTCGGTCCGTCGGCCGAGCTCGAGATCGACGCACCCGACGCCATCGACGCGGGTGCCTGGATGAAGGGCTACCAGTTCTCGCTGTCGGGTCCGATCTACGCGGGCACCAACGAGATCCAGCGCAACGTGATCGCCGAGCGTGTGCTCGGGCTGCCGAGGAAGTAGCCGATGCGCTTCGCCTTCTCCGACGAGCAACTGCTGTTCCGCGACGCGGTGCGCGAGCTGTTGGCCAAGCAGTGCCCGCCCGACGCGGTGCGCGCCGCGTGGTCATCGGACGACGGGCGCGTGCCCGACGTGTGGCCGGCCCTGGCCGAGATGGGCGTGATCGGGCTCACCGTGCCCGAGGCGCACGGTGGCCTCGGCATGAACGAGCTCGACCTCGTGCTGCTGTTGGAGGAGACCGGCCGGGCCGCGCTTCCCTGAGCCCATCATCGAGACCACCGCGGTGGTGGCGCCGATGCTCGCCGCGGTGGCGCCGGCCGCGTTGCAGGCCGAGTGGCTGCCACGGATCGCGGCCGGCGATGCGGTGGCCACGGTCGGGCTGGCGGGCACGCCGTTCGTGCTCGGTGCCGACATCGCCGATCTGCTGGTGCTCGAACGCGACGATCGCCTGGTCGCCGTGCCCCGCGACGCTGTGCGGCTGGCGCGCCAGCCATCGGTCGACGGCGCCCGCCATCTGTTCACGGTCGACTGGTCGGCCGACGACGGCGTCGTGCTCGCCGAGGGCGGTGCCGGTTGGCACCAGGTCAACGCGGCCGTCGATCGCGGCGCTCTCGCCGCGGCCGCCCAGCTGATCGGCTTGGCCGACCATCTGCTCGAGGTCACCGTCGACTACGTGAAGCAGCGCGAGCAGTTCGGCGTGCCGGTCGGGAGCTTCCAGGCGATCAAGCACCACCTCGCCGACGCCCTCTTGCAGCTCGAGTTCGCCCGGCCGGTCGTCTACGCCGCGGCCTATTCGATGGCCCACGGGCTCGACTCGTCGTCGCGCGATGCGTCGATGGCCAAGTGCCTCGCATCCGATGCCGCCTCGCTCGTGGCTCGGGCCGCTCTGCAGTGCCATGGCGCCATCGGCTACACGGTCGAGTACGACCTGCACCTTTGGATGAAGCGCATCTGGGCGTTGGCAGCGTCGTGGGGCGACGCCACCTTCCATCGCGAACGAGTCGCACTCGTCGTCCTCGGTCCGCCCCCGACATGAGAGAGTGAAGAGATGCCTGAGGCCTACATCATCGACGCAGTGCGCACACCCGTCGGCCGCCGCGGTGGCGGGCTGAGCCAGGTTCACCCCGCCGACCTCGGTGCTCACAGCATCAAGGCGCTCATCGACCGCACGGGTGTCGACCCGCATGCCGTCGAAGATGTGGTGTTCGGGTGCGTCGACACCATCGGCCCACAAGCGGGTGACATCGCCCGCACCTGCTGGTTGGCCGCCGGCCTGCCCGAAGAGGTGCCCGGCACCACCATCGATCGCCAGTGCGGTTCGTCGCAGCAAGCGGTGCACTTCGCCGCCCAGGCGGTGATGAGCGGCACGTCCGATCTGGTCGTAGCGGGTGGCGTGCAGAACATGAGCGCCATCCCGATCAGCTCGGCGATGCTCGTCGGCGAGCAGTTCGGCTTCACCGACCCGTTCTCGGGCTCGGCGGGTTGGCGCGAGCGCTACGGCACTCAGGAGATCAGCCAGTTCCGCTCCGCCGACATGATCGCCGAGAAGTGGGACATCTCCCGCGACGAGATGGAGGAGTTCGCGCTCGAGAGCCATCGGCGGGCCGTGCAGGCCATCGACGAGGGTCGCTTCGAGAACGAGATCGCACATCTCGGTGACGCTCGGGTCGACGAAGGTCCTCGCCGCGAGCCCGACATCGCCAAGATGAAGAGCCTCAAGCCGTTGCTCGAGGACGGTCGGGTCACCGCCGCGGTCGCCAGCCAGATCTCCGACGCGTCGGCCTCCCTGCTCATCGCCTCGGAGCAGGCGGTGAAGGACCACGGCCTCAAGCCCCGGGCGCGCATCCACCACCTGTCGGTGCGCGGTGCCGATCCGGTGTGGATGCTCACCGCGCCGATTCCCGCCACCGAGCACGCCTTCGCCAAGACCGGGCTCACGATCGACGACATCGACCTGGTCGAGATCAACGAGGCGTTCGCGTCGGTCGTGCTGGCCTGGATCAAGGAGAGCGGGGCCGACCCGGCCAAGGTCAACGTGAACGGCGGCGCCATCGCCCTCGGTCACCCGCTCGGCGCCACCGGTGCCCGCCTGATGACCACGCTGCTCAACGAGCTCGAGCGCACCGGTGGCCGCTACGGCCTGCAGACGATGTGCGAGGGCGGCGGCCAGGCCAACGTCACCATCATCGAGCGCCTGTAGCGCCGCACGCCCTGGGAAATCGGTGCGTGAAACCACCCATGGGGTGGTTTCACGCACCAATTTCGGGAGGTGGAGCCGGTCCTAGCGCGGCAGGAGCTCGACGTAGCGGTCGAGGACGGGGAGCACCTCGTCGGCGGGTGCGCTCGGCACGCGGAACACGCACTCGGTGACACCGATCGACTCGAAGTGCTCGAGCTTTCCGGGGTCGGGGATCGAGCCGAAGGGCACCACCTCGAGCGTGGCCGGGTCGCGCCCGGCGTCGACCCACCGCTCGCGCAGCTGGGGGATCGCAGTCGACAGGCCAGCTCCACCGATCGGGATCCAGCCGTTGGCGTACTCGACGACCTGCTCGAACAACTTCGGGCCGGCGCCCCCGCCGATGAGGATCGGCGGGTGTGGCCGTTGCACCGGCTTGGGCCACGACCAGCTCGGGGTGACGTCGACGAAACGTCCCTGATAGCCACCCTCGTCTTCGGTCCACAGCGAGATCATCGCCAGCACGCGCTCGCGACAGACCTCGCGCCGGTCACGCATGGCGACGCCATGGTTCTCGAGCTCGTCCTCGTTCCAACCGAACCCGATGCCGAACACGAACCGACCATCGGAGATCAGATCGAGACTGGCGATCGCCTTGGCGGTGACGATGGGATCGCGCTGGGCGGGGAGCGCGATGCCCGTGCCCAGGCGGATGCTCGACGTCACCGACGCAGCGGCGGCGAGCGCGATCAACGGATCGAGCGTGCGCTTGTACTCCTCGGCGAGCTCGGCGTCGCCGGTGGGCGGGGGTGTGCGTCGGCTCACCGGGATGTGGGTGTGCTCGGGCAGGTAGAGCGACTGGAAGCCGCGGCCCTCGGCCTCGCGGGCCAGCCTGGGCACGTCCATCGACTGGTCGGTGGCGAACATGGTGAGCCCGTAGCGCATGGCCGTCGACCTTAGGCGCGGCCTCCGTTGGCGCGAGGGGCAAACATGACGACCCGTCAGGTCTTCGGGCATGATCCCCCGATGAGCGAAAGCGGAATCTGTGCAGGTCGAGTCGTCATCGTCACCGGCGCGGGTCGGGGTCTGGGGCGGGCGCACGCCCTGGAGTTCGCCCGCCAAGGCGCGAAGGTGGTGGTGAACGACCTGGGCGCGGAGATCGACGGCACCGGCGGGTCGACCGGACCGGCCGGTGAGGTGGTCGACGAGATCCGGGCGATGGGTGGCGAGGCGGTGGCCAACGGCGCCGACGTGGCCGACTGGGGTCAGGCCGAGGCCATGGTGGCGCAGGCGGTCGACACCTTCGGGCGGCTCGACGTGCTGGTGAACAACGCGGGCTTCCTGCGCGACCGCATGCTCGCCAACACCGCCGAGGACGAGTGGGACGCGGTCATCCGGGTGCACCTCAAGGGGCACTTCGCCCCGGCCCGCCACGCCATCGCGCATTGGCGTGATCGCAGCAAGGCCGGCGAAGAGGTCGACGCTCGCGTCATCAACACCAGCTCGGGCGCGGGCCTGATGGGCAGCGTCGGGCAGGGCAACTACTCCGCGGCCAAGGCCGGCATCGCCACGCTCACGCTGGTGCAAGCGGCCGAGTGGGGACGCTACGGCGTGACCGTCAACGGCATCGCACCGGCGGCGCGCACCCGCATGACCGAAGAGGTGTTCGCCCAGACGATGGCCGCACCCGGCGAGGGCGAGTTCGACGCCATGGCTCCCGAGAACGTGTCGCCGCTGGTGGTGTGGCTGGGCTCACCGGAGTCGGCCGGCGTGACCGGGCGGGTGTTCGAGGTCGAGGGCGGCAAGATCAGCGTGGCCGACGGTTGGCAGCACGGGCCCGAGTTCGACAAGGGCAGCCGCTGGGACCCGGCCGAGGTGGGCGCGGTCGTGGCCGATCTGCTGAAGGAAGCCCCCGCACCGACTCCGGTCTACGGCGCGGGCTGAGTCGCCCCGATGTCGGCTGCGGGTGGACCGTCCACCACCCGGTAGCTGCGCACGTAGTGCGCGCTCGTGTCGCCGACGATCGGAAGCGCAGTGGTGGGCGGCCGCCCCTCATAGACCCCGTCGAGCCACTCGGCGGCGAGCCCCAGGCTTCGTCGGTGAGCACGTGCTCGCTGTCGGTCTCGTGGTAGCTGACGGCCAGCCCGAGATCGGCCAGCACGACCGCTGCCTCGCGACTCATGTCGATCGGCGCGAACCGGTCGCGCCGCGCGCCGGTGAGGAAGACCGGGTGTCCGGCGACGCGCGCCGGGTCGATCGCGTAGTCGGGGATGGGCGGCGGGAACGAGCAGATGCCGAACGCGGCGGCAGGCGGCGGTGCCGTCGACGCGGCGAGCAGCAGCGCGTAGGCCAGTCCGCCGCCCTGCGAGAAGCCACCCACGACGGCCCGGCTGCGGTCGAGCCCGGTCTCCGCCGCGATCTGGTCGACGAACCGGTCGATGGCCGCGATGCGACTGGAGCAGCTGGGCCATCGCCAGCTCTGAGTCGCCACCCATCGCCCGGTGCCACACGGGCCGTCCGTCCTTGTCGAACGGTGCCGTGGGTGCCACCGCGAGGAACCGGGCCTGCGGATCGAGCTCGTCGACGCGGTCGAGCAGCGACGACGGCAGGCTCGCCGTAGCCGTGCAGCAGCACGAGCAGCCGGTCCTGGGCGCCGGACCGATCGGCCAGTTCGTAGTCGAGTTGGGGAGCGGGGCCGGTCACGGTGCGCCAGGCAACCACGCCCCGCCTCCCGCGAGCCAACCCGGCCGGCGTTCGTCGCTGTTCCTGTGGCCAAGCCCGGGACCTAGCGGTCCCGATCTGGCCACAGATACGGCGTTCGGACTGTTCCTGTGGCCGAGCCGGGACCTAGCGGTCCCGATCTGGCCACAGAAACGGGTGGTTAGGAGAGGCGCTCGACGATCATGGCCATGCCCTGGCCGCCGCCCACGCACATGGTCTCGAGGCCGAACGTCTTGTCGGCGTCCTGCAGGCCGTGGATGAGCGTGGTCATGATGCGGGCGCCGGTCATGCCGAAGGGGTGACCGAGGGCGATCGAGCCGCCGTTGACGTTGAGCTTGTCCCACGGGATGCCGAGCTCGCGGGCCGAGGGGATCACCTGGGCGGCGAAGGCCTCGTTGATCTCGACCAGGTCGATGTCGTCGATGCTCATGCCGGCTCGCTTGAGCGCCTGGCGCACGGCCTCGATGGGGCCGAGGCCCATGATCTCGGGGTTGAGGCCGCTCACGCCGCTCGACACGATGCGGGCCAGCGGCGTGATGCCGAGCTCGGCGGCCTTGGTGTCGCTCATCACGATGGTGGCGGCGGCGCCGTCGTTGAGCGGGCAGGCGTTGCCCGCGGTGACCCGGCCGTCGGGGCGGAACACCGGCTTGAGCTTGGCCAGCCCCTCGGCGGTGGTGCCGGCGCGGATGCCGTCGTCCTGGGTGACCAGCACCTCGTTGCCCTCGGCGTCGATGGCCTTGATGGGCGTGATCTCGTGCTCCCAGAAGCCGTTCTCGAGCGAGGCGGTGGCGCGCTGCTGTGACAGTGCGGCGAACTCGTCCATCTCCTCGCGGCTCACGTTGGCGTACTCGGCCGCGTTCTCGGCGGTCTGGCCCATGGCGATGTAGATGTCGGGCAGGCCTGCCGGGGCGGTCCAGTCACCGCCGCCACCCTGCGAGCGCTCGGCGGTGCGGGCCTCGGCGTCGGCGAACGACTCGTTGTGCGGGCCGGTGTCGGCGGCGCCGTTCATGTAGCGGCTGACCGTCTCGACGCCGGCGGCGATGAACACGTCGCCCTCGCCGGCCTTGATGGCGTGGCCGGCCATGCGGATGGTCTGCAGCGACGACGAGCAGTAGCGGTTGACCGTCACGCCCGGCACGTCGTCGAGACCGGCGAGCACCGCCGCCACGCGCCCGACGTTGTAGCCGGCCTCGCCGCCGGGCTGGCCACAGCCCATGAGCACGTCTTCGACCTGGCTGGGGTCGAGCTCGGGCACCTTGGAGAGCACGTCCTTCAGGATGAAGGCCGCCATGTCGTCGGGACGGACGTTGACGAGCGAGCCCTTGTTGGCCCGACCGATGGGCGTGCGGGCGGTGGCGACGATGACGGCTTCGGGCATGACTCCCCCTAGGTATGAGCGTGAGGCCCACCTGTCTAGCGCCGCGCCACGGCCTCAAACCTGAGGGTCGCCGTCGCTGCCTCGAGAACAGCGGTCGAGGGTCAGTGGCGGCGTCCGACAGCGCCGACTAGAACGTGTTCTAGAGCCAGGGGAGGCACGCACGACATGGCCATGGGGATCATCCGCTTCGACATGCGCGCGCCGGGTCTCGACCCGGCCGAGACGCAGAAGCTCTATGCGGCCGCACTGGAGATGGGCACCTGGGCCGACGCCCAAGGCTTCGACCTGCTCGTCCTCTCGGAGCACCACGGCTCGGCCGACGGCTTCCTGCCTTCACCGCTGGTGATGGCCGGGGCCATGGCCGGCGCCACCGTCGCGCATCCCCATGAACGTGGCCGCGCTGCTGGTGCCGCTGCACGACCCCATCCGCCTGGCCGAGGACATCGCCGTGCTCGACCTGCTGTCGAACGGTCGCATCTCGATCGTGGCCGGCCTGGGCTATCGCCCGGTCGAGTACGCCATGTTCGAGCGCGAGTGGAAGCGCCGGGGCAAGCGCATGGACGAGTGCCTCGAGGTGATGGTGAAGGCCTGGACGGGCGAACCGTTCGAGTACGACGGCGAGACCGTGCAGGTGACACCCCGGCCGCTGCAACAGCCGCACCCGATGGTGATGATCGGTGGATCAGGCCCCGCGGCGGCCAAACGCGCGGCGCGCTTCGGCTTCGGGTTCTTCCCGCCCGATCGGTGACGAGGAGCTGGCCGAGGTCTACCGCGAGGAGTGCCAGCGGCTCGGCAAGCCCGAAGGCCTGGTGCTGGCGCCGCATCCCGATCAACCCGGCACGCTCTTCGTGGCCGAGGACCCCGACAAGGCCTGGAGCGAGCTCGGCCCCTACCTGCTGCACGATGCCATGACCTACCACGCCTGGCAGACCGCCGACATCCGATCGTCGGTCAACTCGGGCGCGCAGACGGTCGACGAGCTGCGGGCCGAGGGCGTCTACCAGATCCTCACGCCCGACGAGTGTGTGGCCCTGGCCGACCGACTCGGGCCGTTCGGCGCCTTCACCAACCATCCGCTGTGCGGGGGCACGCCCCCCGAGCTGGCCTGGCCGAGCCTCGAGCTGTTCGCCGACAAGGTCCTTCCCCGGCTCAACGCAGGCTGACGACGTGCCCATCGACCTCGCCGCGCTGGTGGCCGTCGGCCACACCGCCCTCGTCACGCAGGAGTGCCAGAACGGGGTGATCGGCACGCCTGCCGCGCTGCCCCAGCTGGCCGAGATCGCCCAGCGCGAGATGGTGCCCAACGCGGCCCGCCTGGCCGCGGCCGCTCGTTCGGCGGGCGTGCCGGTGGTGCACTGCGTGGCGGCCCGTCGCCCCGACGGTCAGGGCTCCAACCTCAACGCCCGACTGTTCGCCGGCATGTTGAAGACGCCCGTGCCGCTCACGCCGGGCACCCCGGCGGTCGAGGTGATGCCCGAGATCGGTGTGGCCGACTCTGACGTGGTGCTCACCCGCCTGCACGGTCTCGGCCCGATGGGCGGCACCGACCTCGACGCCGTGCTGCGCAACCTGGGTGTCACCACCATCGTCGGCGTCGGCGTATCGGTGAACATCGGCATGCTCGACTTCGCGTTCGACGCGGTGAACGCCGGCTACCAGATGGTCATGCCGCGCGACGCGGTGGCCGGCATCCCCGACGACTACGCGCGCGCCGTGCTCGACAACACCATCTCGCTGGTGGCCACCCTGCCGACCACCGACGAGGTGCTCGCCGCCTGGTCGGCCTGATCGACTGGTCGACCGGTCGGGCGGCGGTCAGGGGCTGGCGGTGATGAGCTCGCCGTCGACGCCGACGACGAACCACACGTCGTTGAAGCCCTGCCCGTTCGTCTCGCCCGCGGCCGCGTCACCGGCGAAGAGGTAGAGCGGATGGCCGTTGAAGACGATCTGGAACGTGCCGTCGGGCAGTTCGACCTGGTCGAAGAGCTCGATGTCGAGGGCGGCCGCCGGCTCGACGCTGTCGGACACAAAGGGCGGCCAGGTGGTGGCGCAGGCGTCGACGCAGGTCGGGCGTGCCGTCGGTGTCGTTGGTGAAGGCGTAGAGGGTCATGCCGGCGCCGTCGACCAGGATCTGCCCGAGTGGCGTGGTGGCCACCTCGATGCCGAGCGCGGGCGGCTCGGTGTCGTCGACCTCGTCCAGCACCTCGGCGGCGTCGTCGTCGCCAGTGTCGTCGTCGTCGCTGCACGCCGTGCCCACCAGCGCGAACGCCAGCAGCAGGACCAGCAACCACCGCAGCTGATGGAACATTTGGCGAGTACCCATGACGACCTCCGCTCCTCGTCGGTGCCTCACCGTAGCCAAAGCTGACGGACCGTCAGCGCCGCGGACGCCGGGGGTAACGTGGCCGCCGTGAGCGAACCCGCAGTCGACCTGGTCGACGACGCCGACACCGACGAGCTGCGGGCCGCCGACGGTCGGGTGCCCGGTCGGCGTGGGCGGGCCACCCGCCAGCGCCTGCTCGACCAGACCGCCGACATGCTGAAGAGCAGCACCTACCGCGACCTCAAGGTCGTCGACATCGCTCGGGGGGCGGGCACCTCGCCGGCCACCTTCTACCAGTACTTCCCCGACGTCGAGGCGGCCATCCTGGTGCTGGCCGAGGAGATGTCGCAGGAGGGCAGCGCGCGGCTGAGCGGTCTCGTGCGCGACGGCAACTGGAAGGGCAAGGTCGCCTACGACACGTCGATGAAGCTCGTCGACGGGGTCATGGTGTTCTGGGAGGAACATCGCTCGGTGATCCGGGTGGTCGACCTGGCCACCGACGAGGGCGACCAGCGGTTCCACAAGATCCGGGTGGCGCTGCTCAACCAGCTCACCAACGCGCTCGCCGAGGTGATCGACGGCGCGGCCAAGGCGGGCCGCCATCCGACCGATCTCGACCCGATGGCCACCGCCGGTGTGCTGGTGTCGATGCTGGCCCACGTGGCCGCGCATCGCTACGGCTTCGAGTTCTGGGGCATCCGCACCGACGACCTGCAGCGCAGCATGGCGCGCATCGTCTTCACCACCATCACGGGACAGAAGCCTCCCGCCGACGCGTAGCGTGCCCGCCGCCCGATCATGCACTTCGGCATCCTCCCTCCCTACCGCAGCGGTGTCGCGGCCGACCCCGCCTGGATGGTCGGGTTCGCGCGCCACGCCGAAGCGCTCGGCTTCGAATCGCTCTACACCGTCGAGCACGTGGTGGTCACCGCCGGCTACGAGGCGCGCTACCCCTACGCCGAGAGCGGCCGCATGCCGTTGCCCGACGAGTGCCCGATCCCCGACCCGCTCGATCTGTTGGCCTACCTGGCCGCGCGTCACCGAGCGCCTGGTGCTGGCCACCGGCATCGTGGTGTTGCCGGAGCACCATCCGGTGCAGCTCGCCAAACGTCTCGCCACCATCGACGTGCTGTCGGGCGGGCGCATGCGGCTCGGCATCGGCGTGGGTTGGATGCGTGAGGAGCTCGAGGCGGTCGGTGTCGACTTCGACACACGAGGGGCGCGCACCGACGAGACCATCGCCGCCATGCGTGCGCTGTGGCGCGACGACGAAGCCTCGTTCGACGGTCGGTTCTTCAGCTTCGAGCGGGCCATCAGCCGGCCGCGACCCGTGCAACCCGCAGGAGTGCCCATCCACATCGGTGGCCATTCGAAAGCCGCGGCTCGCCGAGCCGGACGGATGGGGGACGGGTTCCAACCGCTCGGCCTCGACGACGACACCCTGGTCGAGCGGCTCGAGCTCATGCGGGCCACCGCGATCGACGCCGGCCGCGATCCCGACGCCATCGAGCTCTCGCTCGGCGGGTTGCTCGACCTGGTCGGGCCCGATCAGGTGGCGCAGGCGGCCGATCGGGGAGCGGTGCGAATGGTGATCTCCACCCGGGAGGGCGACCTGGCCACGGTGAAAGATCAGATGTCGGCGTTCGCCGATCGGGTCGGCCTGCGCTGATCGCCCTCGCTGAGCAGGCGTCCCGAGTGCTAGAAAACAAGAACGCGTTCTAGTTCTGGCCGGGAGCCCGGCCGGCATCGACGAGGGGGACCACGGTGGCCGCGATCATCCCGCCAGGGAAGCTGGCCTACGGCATGCAGCTGCCGATCCAGTCGCAGAGCACCCGCTACGCGAAGGCGTGGGAGGCGAGCTGCGGCATCGACGAGTTGGCCGCCATCGCCCAGGCGTGTGACCGGGCCGGCTTCTTCTACGTGGCGGTGTGCGACCACGTCGCCATCCCCAAGCCGCACGACGAGGTGATGAGCACCACCTGGTGGGACACGCTCACCACCCTCGGCTACCTGGCTGCGGTGACCGAGCGCACCCACTTGATGAGCCACGTCTACGTGCTGCCCTATCGCCATCCGCTCATGACGGCCAAGGGCTTCCTCACCCTCGACGCCGTGTCGAAGGGGCGCGCCATCCTCGGAGTGGGCGCCGGCCACGTCGAGGACGAGTTCGACCTGCTGGGTGTCGACTTCGCCGGGCGGGGCAAGCTGCTCGACGAGGCCCTCGAGGTGGTGCGGGCCGCGTTCACCGACGAGTACCCCGTCCACGACGGGCCCACCTGGCCGGTGCGCGACGCAGGCCTGCGGCCGCGGCCCGTGCAAACCGACGGCCCGCCGATCTGGGTGGGCGGCTCGTCGAAGCCGGCGCTGCGCCGGGCGGCCACCAAGGGCGACGGTTGGCTTCCGCAGGGCCCGCCCGAGATGGGCATGGCTGCCGCGATCGACTTCATCCGCGAGCAGCGCGCCGCCGCGTTGGGCGCCGACGTGCCCATCGACATCGGCGTCAACACCGGCCCGATCGATCTCACCAAGCCGCCCGAGAAGATCGCCTCGTTCCTGCGCAAGTTCGCCGCCATCGGCGTCAACCAGCTGCAGGTGAGCTTCACCTCGTCGTCGGCCGACGATCTCTGCGACCAGATCGGTCGCTTCGGCAGCGAGGTCGCCCCGCTGCTCGACACCTGACCCACTGATCCCCACCGCCAGACCCCAACCGGGAGGACCGTCATGCTGCTCGAAGGAAAGGTGGCCATCGTGTCGGGGCTCGGCCCGGGCATGGGACGCGACATCTCCCTCGCCCTGGCCACCCACGGCGCCGACATCGTGATGGCCGCTCGCCGTGAGAAGCGCATGGCCAAGGTGGCTGCGGAGGTCGAGGCCCTGGGTCGACGGGCCCTGTGCGTGCCCACCGACATCACGTCGGTCGACGACTGCGAGCGACTGGCCCGCACGGCGCGCGACGAGATGGGGCGCGTCGACATCCTCGTGAACAACGCGTTCAGCGACGGCAACTTCAAGTCGTTCGTCGACTCCGACCTCGACGAGTGGCGGGCGACGTTCGATGTCAACTTCTGGGGCACGATGCAGCTCACCAAGGCGGTGGTTCCGTTCCTCACCGAGCAGGACGACAGCCGCATCGTGATGATCAACTCGATGTCGTCGCAGAGCATCGACGTGAACTTCGGCGCCTACGCGGCGTCGAAGTCGGCGCTCGCCACGGCCACCAAGACCTTGGCGCGTGAGCTGGGGCGCGACGGCGTGCGGGTGAACGGCATCCACCCCGGCTACATCTGGGGTGATTCGGTCGAGTGGTACCTCAACCACCTCGCTGAGCAGAACGGCACCACCTTCGACATCGAGTACGCCAAGGTCGCCGATCAGACCTGCCTCGGCTACATCGTGCCGTCGTCGGAGATCGCCGGAACGGTGGTGTTCCTCGCCTCGCCGCTGGCCAAACCGGTGACCGGTCAGGCCATCTCGGTCAACGGCGGCTCGTGGCTGAGCTGACCTAGGCTCCGACGATGAAGACGTCCGACGCGACGCGCCAGCGCATGACGCTGGTCGCCACGGGTCTGGGCCTGTTCATGATCTTCCTCGACGCGACGATCGTGAACGTCGCGCTCCCCGACATCCAGAACGAGTTCGACGTCGGCGAGCAGGGCATCCAGTGGGTGGTCGCGGCCTACAGCCTCACCATGGGCATGTTCATGATGTCGGCGGCGACGCTGTCCGACCAGCGAGGTCGACGCCGGGCCTACGTGGTCGGCATCGTGCTGTTCTGCGTGGCGTCGGTCGGCTGTGGGCTGGCCCCCGACCTCGGGGTGCTCAACCTGGCCCGCGGTCTGCAGGGCGTCGGGGCCGCCATCGTCAACGTGGCGTCGCTCGCGCTCGTGAGCGCGGCCTTCCCCGATCCGGCGGCCAAGGCCCGGGCGATCGGGCTGTGGACCGGCATCGCCGCGATCGGCCTCGCCATCGGCCCCACGCTCGGCGGCGTGCTCACCGAAGGTCTGGGCTGGCGCAGCATCTTCCTGATCAACGTGGTGGTCGGTGTAGTCGCCGTGGTGCTCACCTAGATGTTCGTCTCGGAGTCGAGCGACCCGGTCGACGCGCGCCCTCGACCTTCCGGGCCAGATCCTCTTCATCGTCGGCATCGGCACGCTCACCTACGGGCTGATCGAAGGACCACAGGACGGGTGGTTGTCACCGGTCATCGTCGGGCTGCTGATCAGCTCGGTCGTGGTCGGCGTGCCATGTTCGTGCGCGTCGAGTTGCGCACCGACGACCCGATGATGGATGTGCGCGCTGTTCCGCGATCACGTCTACTCGGCCGCCCTCGTCACGATCTTCTCGGTGCTCTTCGCGATCTACGGGATGATGCTGATCATCACCCAGTACTTCCAGAACGTCGAGGCGCTACAGCCCGGAGAAGGCCGGCTTCCTGATGCTGGCCTTCACCCTCCCGACCGTCGTGCTCTCGCCGCTGTCCGGCCGCATCGCCGGCCGACTCGGCGGTCGCCTACCGACCCTGCTCGGCGTCACGTCGGTCGATCGTCGGCTTGGCGGTCGCGGGCGCCGGCGTGGGCGGGCTGCTCGCCGTGGTGCTGATCGGCTCGGGCTGATGGGCGTCGGCAGCGGGTCTGGCGATCACGCCGGCGACGAGCGTGGCGATGAGCTCGGTGCCGGCCGATCGGGCTGGCATGGCGTCGGGCATCATGAGCGCCGCAGCGGCGCCCTCGGCTCGACGGCCGGCTTCGCCATCATGGGCACGCTGCTGGCGCTCACGATGTCGGCGACGCTGCCCGACAAGCTCGAGCCGTTCATCGCCGATGGCTCCGAGCGCACCGAGGTGGTCGACCAGGTGGTCGACGACGCCAACCCTCGGGCCGTGGTCGCGTTCATCGGACCGGGCCAGCCGCTGGCCGACGAGGTGAACCGAGGAGCCGGCGCTGGTCGCAGCCACCGACGACGCGTTCGTCGCCGGGCATCCGTGTGGCGCTGGCCGCCGGGCTCGTGCTCGCCGTCTTGGTGATCGCCCCGGCTTCGTCGTCTTCCCGCGCGGAAGGGGCGCCTAGGTCGCCCACGAGACGGCCGAAGCGGGATCGTGAGCCCGCGACGACCTCGCGGGCGAGATCGCCGAGGGAGGCGCCCGGTGAGCGCCGACTCGCGCGCCTGCATCGCCGACTCGTCCATGGCCTCGCCGAGGCCATCGACGACGGTGACCTCGACCGGATCGAGTCGCTCTTCGCTGATGCCACCTTCACCCTGGCGGGGCGCGAGCCGCGGGTCGGCGGGGCGGCGTTTCGTGAGGTCATCGCCAAGGGCATGCGCTACTACGACGGCTCGCCCCGCACGTTGCACGTGGTCACCAACCTGGCGGTCGACGTGGCCGCCGACGGTGCCACCGCCACCTCGCACGCCTACATCACGGTGCTCCAGGCGGTGCCGCCCGACTTCCCCCTCCAGGCGGTGATGGCCGGCCGCTACCACGACAGCTTCCGGCGAGATGACGAGGGGCGGTGGCACTTCACCAGCCGACTCATGCACGTCGATCTGGTGGGTGACACGTCGTTCCACAGTCCAAGTCGCTTCTGATCCGGATGTGCCGGTACGGACGCCCGGGCAGGTTCCGAGGGGCAGCTACGGTGACGCCATGATCAAACTGATCGCCTTCCTCAAGCGCAAGGAGGGCATGACTCGCGAGGCGTTCTACGACCACTGGGAGAACCGGCACGCGCCGCTCATCGCCGGCACACCCGAGCTGGCGCGCCACATCGTGCGCTACGAACAGCACCGCCGCACGACGGTGGCCGACTGGATGGGCACCGACGACTACGACGGCATCACCGTGCAGTGGATGGAGAGCGCGGCGGCGTTCGAGGCGTTCATCGCCGAGCCCACCTACGCCGAGCTGATCGCTCCCGACGAGCAGTCGTTCCTCGACACCGACGCGCTCGTGTGGATGATCACCGAAGAACCGCGGGTCGCCATCGAGGGCCCGGCCACATGAGTGTCCGGGCCGACGAGGGCGGGCAGTTCGACGGCAAGGTCGCGCTCGTCACCGGCGGCGCATCGGGCATCGGCCGGGCCTCGGCCGAGCGGTTCGCCGGAGCCGGAGCGAAGGTGGTGGTGGCCGATCTCGACGACGCCCAGGGCGGGGGAACGGTCGGGGCCATCAACGCAACCGGAGGCGAGGCCGTCTTCGTCCGCGTCGACGTGGCCGACCCCGAGCAGGTCGCGGCCATGGTGTCGACCGCCATCGACGGGTTCGGTCGGCTCGACATCGCGGTCAACAGCGCCGGTCTGCCCGGCACCTACGCCGCGTTCGACGACCAGCGTCTCGACGACTGGCAGCGCACGATCGCGGTGAACCTCACCGGCACGTTCCTCGCCATGCAGGCCCAGATCCCTCCGATGCTGGCCGCCGGTGGCGGGGCCATCGTCAACGTGGCATCGGCCGCCGGACTCATGGGGTTCGCCAACCTGCCCGCCTACGTGGCGAGCAAGCACGGCGTCATCGGCCTCACCAAGAGCGTGGCCCTCGAATACGCCCGTCAAGGCATCCGGGTCAATGCCGTGTGTCCGGGCAGCGTGCGCACGCAGATGCTCGAGGGCTTCGCCGGTGGTGACGAGAAAACGCTGCAGGGCATGGGCAAGATGACTCCCGTCGGTCGGCTCGGCACGCCGGCCGAGATCGCCGAGGCGATCGTGTGGCTGTGCTCCGATGCCGCCTCCTACGTCACGGGGCACGCCATGGCGGTCGACGGCGGCGTGCTCGCAACCTGAACGGAGACAAGTCGATGGGGCTGCTCGATGGCCAACAGGTGGTCGTGACCGGTGCCGGCTCGGGCATCGGCGAAGCCACGGCCAGGCGCATGGCCGCCGAAGGGGCGCGGGTGGCAGTGCTCGATCTCGACGGCGACGCCGCTCGCCGAGTGGCGGCCGAACTCGACACGGTGGCCATCGAGACCAACGTGGCCGACACCGACGCGTTGGTCGCTGCGTTCGCGCTGGCGGCCGACGCGCTCGGCGGGCTCACCGCGGTGTTCAACAACGCGGGCATCGGCAACCTCAAGCCGATGCACACCTACTCCGAGAAGGAGTGGGACCTGCTCGTCGATGTGAACCTCAAGGGCACGTTCAACGGAGTGCGTGCGGCCGTGCCCCATCTGCGGGCCAACGGTGGAGGCAGCATCGTCAACATGGCGTCGGTGAGCGGTGTCATCCCGACCCGTGGCGAGGCGCCTTATGCGGCCGCCAAGGCCGGTGCCATCGCGCTCACGCGCAGCGCGGCGCTCGAATACGGGCCCGACGGCATCCGGGTCAACTGCGTCTCGCCCGGTTTCATCCGCACCAACCTCACCGAGTTCGCGTTCGGCAACGACGCGTGGATCGAGCCACTCGAGCGGCGCACGCCATTGCGCCGCGCCGGCACCGCCGACGACGTGGCCAAGGTCGTGGTGTTCCTCTGCTCCGATCTCGCGGGCTACGTGACGGGCCAGAACCTGCTGGTCGACGGGGGCAGCATCCTCCCCAACGCCCAGATCGACCACCTGCTCACCGAGTTGCTCGGCGAGGATCCGGTCTGACGCAGGTGAGCGACGGCGTGCAGGTGCAGGAGCGGGTGCCGGTCGACGAGGTCGACGAGACCGACCCCGACCGCAGTCGGCGGCGCGTGCTGCCGGGTGTCGCCTTCCCGATGGCGATCTTCGCCGTCTGGCGCTTGGTGCAGCTGGCGGCGGTCGCGCTGCAGGGCGGCTACAGCGTCGAGACCGCGTACAACTACGACGGCGAGCACTACCTGCGGATCCTGCACTACGGCTACTGGAACCCCCGGCCGATGATGCCGAGCCATGCCTTCTTCCCGGGCATCTCGTGGCTGGCGACGCCGATCTACTGGCTGACCGGGTCGGATGCGCTGACCGTGCACCTCACCATCACGATCACCGGCATCGCCGCGTTCGTCACCGTGTGGGGCGTCACCAAGTCGTGGAAGGACGAGCGCACGGCGCGCGTCGCCGTCCTGCTGTTGGCGCTGTTCCCGTCGTCGATCTTCCTCTGGGCGTTCTACTCCGAAGGGCTGTTCATCGCCCTCGGAGCGGGCGCCGTGTGGGCCGATCGCAAGGGCAAGCACGGCATCGCCGCCGCGTGCCTGCTCGCCATCGGCACCACCCGTTCGGTCGGCATCCTCATCCCGGCGGTGCTCGTGCTGGCGCGCATCATCCGCCAGCGGCGCGTCGACAAGTGGGCCGTCGGCTACGCGGCAGCGGGTGCCGCCGGGCTCGGGCTGGTGCTGCTGGTCATGTGGCACCAGGTGGGCAACGCGTTCGCGTGGGTGGGCGTGCAGGAGGACTGGGGCCGCACGGTCAGCTGGCCGTGGAACTCGGTGATCCAGGGCTTCGAGAACCTCTATCCCGATCCGCGCACGGTGATGGTGCCCGCGCTCGTTGCTCGCAACCTCGACCTGTGGTGCGTACCGATCGTGCTGTTCGCCATCGGCTACGCCGCCTTCAGCCGGCGCGACAAGTTCCCGATGGAGACGTGGATGCTCGGCGCCGCGATGATTGCGCTGCCGTTGGCGTCGAACGTGCTGGCCAGCTTCAACCGCTTCGCCATGGCCGACTGGATCATCTATCCGGTCTACGCGTCCATCGCTCTGCGCCTGCCGCGATGGCTGCGCGTGAGCCTGTTCATCGGGCTGGGGGCGATCGCCCTGTGGACCAACTGGCGCATGATCGGCCGCCTCACCGTCAACCGCTTCATCGGCTGACCCCCCCACCTCGAACTGTTCACCGAGAACGCCGTTTTCCGGTCTCCTGGGTGAACAGTTCCGGCTCCGGCTCGAACTGTTCACCGAGAACGCCGTTTTCCGGCCTCCTGGGTGAACAGTTCGGTGGGGAGGGGCGTGACTGTCAGACCTCGCTGACAGCATCGGCACCATGCACACGGATCGGATCATCTACGACCTCGCCGCTCGTCAGCACGGCCTGGCCGCGCTCGTCCAATTGCACGATGCGGGCGTGCCCCCGGTCGTCGTGCGACGCCGCATCGAGCGCGGCGCCCTCGTCGCCCTGTCGCCGCGGGTGGTCAGGGTGGCGGGGTCGCCGCTGACCCCTCACCAACGGGTGATGTCCGCGGTGCTCGATGCGGGACCCGGTAGTGCCGTTGCTCGGCGCACGGCCTTCGCCATCTGGGGCGTTCCCGGGTTCGAGCTGTCACCGCCGCATCTCGTTCGTGAGTACGAGGGCCGTAATGTCGACGCCGCACTGGGGATCGCCCACGCCTCGCGGACGCTGGCGGCTCACCACGTGGTCGAGCTCTATGGCATACCGGTGTGCACGCCGGCGCGGGCGCTGGTCGACTTGGCCGCCGAGGTGTCCTATCAACGTCTCGAGCGGGTCTGCGATCAGGCCTGGTCGCGGCGGCTGCTCACCGGTGTCGGCCTGCACGAGATCGTCGAAGAGCTCGGCGGTCGCGGCCGCACGGGCATGGCGAAGCTGCGCCAGCTCGTCGACGAGCGACCACTCGACTACCGACCGCCCGAGAGCAACCTCGAGGCGCGGGTGGCCGAGGTGCTGAAGTCGGCGTTCGAGCCACCCCTCGAACGGCAGGTCGACCTCGGCGACGACGACGACTGGCTCGGTCGGGTCGACTACCTCGACCGCGAGCTGTGCATCGTCTTCGAGATCCAGAGCGATCTGTTCCACACGAGCGTCAGCGACCGCGCTCGCGATCGAGCCCGCCGGGAGCGTCTCGAAGCCGCCGGATGGTTGGTGGTCGAGATCCCCGAGTTCGACGTGTGGCATCGTCCCGACCGGCTCGTCAACGCGGTGCGGTCGGCCCGCTCGACGGCCCGTTGCGCCCGCGCCGCGTGAGCGTCCGATTCCCGAACTGTTCACCGAGAACGCCGTTTTCCGGCCTCCTGGGTGAACAGTTCGATGGATCGGGCGAGCTACCAGAGCTGGTCGGTGTAGGTGTCGGTGCCCGGGATCGTGGGGATGAACGGCGCGGCGTAGGTGACTTCGCCGAGCCCGCCCTCGCGCACGGCATCGCCCAGGGCCACGAACGTGTCCCAGCACTCGCGCGGGTCGGTGTCGACGAAGCACATGAGCAGCATGCGTCGTTCGACGCCCGGGTTCTCGGGTTGGAACACCGGTGCGTCGGGCGGAAGTGGGATGGGGGTGAGCGCACAGGCGAGCGCCCACGGCGTGTCGGCCATCACCGCGGGCAGGCACACCTCGCGCAGCCACGCCGAGAAGGCCTTGGGTGCCGTGTCCTCGTGACGATCGACCATGACGGCGACCAGTCCGCCGAACGGATGGTCGAGCGCCAGGCCGGCCGGCACGCCGTCGTCGTCGCGAGACGCCGACCACCGGTTGATGTACATCAGGGTGTGCACGTGGTCGCGGGCGTCGAACATGCGCTCGGCCTCGTGCAGCCACTTGACCTGGTTCGACCCCCACGCGATGGCGTCCTGCTCGTGGCCCTTCAAGATCCAGTAGGTGGCGAGATAGGAGCCCTGCGAGACGTCTTCGAGGAACGGCGTCTCGGTCGGGTAGCGCAGGTCCTTCAAGGGCTTGGTGGCCACCCATCGGCGTCCGGCGAACCACAGCGGGCCGATGAGGCAGCCCGCATAGAAGTGGTCGCGCTCGTACCACCGGTTGTAGGCGACCTCCTGGCCGACGTGGGGCTCGACCAGGGTGACGAGGGCGGCTCCTGCGTCGATGCCGTCGTGTGGAATGGCCGGATAGTCCATGAACCGGCACCCTAGCCCTCAGTAGAACCTGTTTCAGTTCCGGGGTACGATGCGGCGATGGAGGACATCCCGAAGATCATCTCCGTCGATGACCACGTCATCGAGCCCCCGAACGTCTGGCAGGACCGCCTGCCGCAGAAGTTCAAGGCGGTCGGCCCGCGCATCGAGCGTCATCCGGTGAAGGAGATGACCTTCATCGGCGGCAAGTTCGCCTATGAGATGGGTGCGGAAGGCGAAGGCCCGCTGGCCGATTGGTGGATGTTCGAGGACAAGGCCATCCCGCACACGCGGTTGGCCGCAGCGGTCGGTGTGCCTCGCGAAGAGGTCACCGTCACGCCCATCACCTACGAGGACATGCGCAAGGGCTGCTACGACCAGAAGGCCCGCCTCGAGGACATGGACGTCAACTGGACCGACGCCCAGATGTGCTTCCCGACCATGCCTCGTTTCTGCGGGCAGACGTTCACCGAGATGAACGACAAGGAGCTCGGGCTCGCCTGCGTGCAGGCCTACAACGACTGGCAGGTCGACGAGTGGTGCGCCGGCACCGACGGTCGCCTCATCCCGCTCATGATCATGCCGCTGTGGGACGCCGATCTGGCCGCCGCCGAGGTGCGCCGCATGGCCGCCCGCGGCGTCACCGCCACCTGCTTCAGCGAGATCCCGCCGTTCCTCGGGTCTGCCCTCGATCCACTCCGGCTTCTGGGATCCGTTCTTCGACGCCTGCGACGAGACCGGCGTGGTGGTCAACATGCACATCGGGTCGTCGTCGAAGATGCCGTCGACCTCACCCGACGCCCCGCCTGCGGTCGGGTCCACCATGACCTTCGCCAACTGCATGATGTCGATGGTCGACTTCATGATGTCGGGCGTGCTGCCCCGCTTCCCCAACCTGAAGCTGGCCTACGCCGAGGGCCAGCTCGGCTGGATCCCCTACATCCTCGAGCGGGCCGACAAGGTGTGGGAGGAGAACCGGGGTTGGGGTGGCGTCGGCGACCTCGTGCCCAACCCGCCGAGCACCTACTACGCCAACCAGATCTTCGCCTGCTTCTTCGACGACCAGCACGGGCTCACGCCCGATGCGCTCGACAAGATCGGCGTGAAGAACATCCTCTTCGAGACCGACTACCCGCACTCCGACAGCACCTGGCCGCACACCAAGGAGGTGGCCTGGAAGCTGATGGGCCACCTGCCGGCCGACACCATCCGGCGCCTGGTGCGGGGCAACGCCATCGAGGTGTACAACCTCGACTTCCAGCCGTGAGCTGCCCCTGGCCGCGACGACTCCTACCGCCTGCTCATCGGGGGCGAATGGGTCGAGCCCGGCGACGGCACCTACGACATCGTCAACCCAGCCACCGAGGAGCTGGTGGGTCGGGCTCCCAACGCGTCGGTGGCCGACGCCCAGGCTGCTGCGGCTGCCGCGGCCGAGGCCTTCCCGGCGTGGTCGCGCACCAAGCCCGAGGAGCGCGCCGCGTTGCTGGTGCGGGCGGCCGAGCTGGTCGACCAGCGCGTCGACGACTTCGTGCCGCTCGTGCAGGGCGAGACCGGCGCCACCATGCGGGTCACCACCACGATGCAGGTGCCCACCGTGGCCACCCGCTTCCGCCGCTACGCGAAGGGCATCGCCGAAGAGCTGATGATCCCGGTCGAGCCGGGCATCATGCCCAGCACCGCGCTCGGGCCGGGCGGCATCATGGGCGGCGTGGCCCGCCGGGCACCGGTCGGAGTGGTCACGTGCATCACGTCCTACAACTTCCCGATGGTCAACATGGCCGGCAAGCTCGGGCCCGCCCTGGCCATGGGCAACACCGTCGTGGTGAAGCCCGCCCCGCAGGACCCGCTCGCCATCGTGAAGCTCGGCGAGGTGTTCCAGGACGCCGGCTTCCCGCCGGGTGTCATCAACATCATCGTCTCGGAGACGCCGGGGCCTGCCGAGGCGCTGGTGGCGTCGAACGACGTCGACATGGTGAGCTTCACCGGCTCGACCGCGGTCGGCCAACGCATCGGTGAGGTCGCCGGCCACGACATGAAGCGCCTGCTGCTCGAGCTCGGCGGCAAAGGTGCCGCCATCGTGTTCGACGACGCCGACGTGAAGACCGCCGTCACGGCGCATCACCTCGGTGTGGGCGTTCCACTCGGGCCAGATCTGCACGGCGCCCACGCGCGTGCTGGCCCAGCGGGGCATCTACGACCAGCTGGTCGAGGGCCTCAAGACCGCCAGCGGCTATCTCAAGGTGGGCGACCCCTGCGCTCGCGACACCGTGCTCGGCCCGGTCATCACCGCGGCCCACCGCGACAGGGTCGAGAGCTACATCCAGGCCGGTCGCGACGAGGGCGGCACCATCGTCGCCGGTGGTGAGCGGCCCGATGTCGACGGCAAGGGCTTCTTCGTGGCGCCCACCCTCATCGCCGACTGCAAGCAGGGCATGAAGGTCGTCCAGGAGGAGATCTTCGGGCCGGTCATCGTCGTCGTGCCCTTCGACGACGAAGGCGAGGCCGTCGCACTGGCCAACAGCACCGACTTCGGCCTCTACGACTACGTGTTCTCGTCCGACACGGCCAAGGCCTTCGAGGTCGCCAAGCAGTTGCGCACCGGCAACGTCGGCATCAACTCGGTGCAACGCAATCACGAGCTGCCGTTCGGCGGTTTCAAGAAGAGCGGCGTGGGTCGCGACGGCGGCCGCTTCGGCTTCCATGCCTACAGCGAGCTGCAGTCGATCATCTGGCCGGGCTGAGCGCTCGCCGACGAGGCGACGCAGAGGGGACATCACATGCGAGGGGTTCTGTTCGACGAAGGCGAGCTGTCTGTCGTGTCCGACCTCACCACCCGCGATCCGCGGGCGGGAGAGGTGCGGGTGCAGATCCAGGCGGCGGGGGTGTGCCACAGCGACGTCAGCGTCATCGACGGCACCATCCCGTTCCCCACGCCGGTGGTGCTCGGTCACGAGGGCACCGGCATCGTCACCCAGCTGGGCGAAGGCGTCACCGGGCTCAGTGTCGGTGATCACGTGGTGATCTCGACGCTCGGCAACTGCGGTGCGTGCGCGGCGTGCGAGAGCGGACGGCCCACCCACTGCCGCGAGTCGATGGGCAAGATGTCGGCGCCGTTCCGCCAGGGCGATCGCAAGGTGTTGCAGTTCGCCAACATCGGCGCGTTCACCGAGGAGACCATCGTCAACGGTCGCCAGTGCGTGGTGATCGACAAGGACGTGCCCTTCGAGGTGGCGTCGCTGCTCGGCTGCGGCGTCATCACCGGCGTCGGGGCGGTGTTCAACCGGGCCAAGGTCACTCACGGCCAGAGCGTGATGGTGATCGGCGTCGGTGGCATCGGCCTCAACGTCATCCAGGGTGCCGCGCTGGCCGACGCCCTGCCCATCATCGCGGTCGACACCAACCCGAAGAAGGAAGCGCTGGCCCGCCAGTTCGGCGCCACCCACTTCATCAACGCGGCCGAGGTCGACACCGCCGAGGCGGTCAAGGAGATCTGCCCCAACGGCGTCGACGTGTCGTTCGAGTGCGTCGGGCACCCCGCGCTCATCCGCCAGTCGATCGACCTGCTCGACTGGGGCGGCACCTGCGTCATCCTCGGGGTGCCCAAGTTCGGCACCGAGGTGCCGTTCCTCGTGAGCGGCATGTACAACGACAAGACCATCATGGGCTGCCGCTACGGCGCCGGCCGCCCGCACAAGGACATCCCGCTGTTCGTCGACCTCTACAAGGCCGGCCGCCTCAAGCTCGACGAGCTGGTCACCAAGACCTATCCGCTCGAAGACGTCGAGCGCACCATCGACGACATGCATCACGGCGACCTGGCGCGTGGTGTGCTGACGTTCTGACATGCCCCTCACTCCCGAGCTGGTCGAGCTGGCCGCCAAGGTGCGCAACTGGGGCCGATGGGGCGACGCCGACGAGCGGGGCACGCCAACCTCATCGACGCCGAGGCCGTCCGCCGGGGCGCGGCGGCGGTGGTGGCCGGCCGCTCCGATCAGCCTCACCATGCCGCTCGGGCCTGCCTCTCCGCAGGAGGGCGGTGCCCCGCGGCGGTTCAACCCGATCCACTCGATGCTCACGCTCAACGAGACCTACACCGGCAGCGTCGACGACGCCTGCTTCAACGACGACACCGTCACCATGCCGCTGTCGGCGGCCACCCATCTCGACTCGCTGGCCCACGTGACCTACGGCGGTCAGATGTACAACGGCTATCCGGCCCACCAGGTCACGGCCGGCGCCGGCGCCATCAAGTGCGGCGCCGACAAGATCGGACCGGTCGTCACCCGCGGCGTGCTGCTCGACCTGCCGGCGGCGAAGGGCGTCGAACGGCTCGAGCCCGGCTATGCCATCACCCCGGGCGACCTCGACGCCGCGGTCGACCACGCCAAGGTGGCGCTGCGACCCGGTGACGCGCTGCTGGTGCGCACCGGCCACATGCAGCTCTACCACCAGGGCGACGTGCACGCCTACAACCACGACTGTCCCGGTCTGTCGACCCAGACGATCGAGTGGGTGCACCGCCACGACCTGTCGGTGGTGGTCGACGACACCTACGTGTTCGAGGTGTGGCCACCCCAGGACTGGTCGGCGATGATGCCGGTGCACATGATCCACCTGCGCGACATGGGCCAGCTGCAAGGGCAGAACTTCGACCTCGAGGCGCTCGCCGCCGAGTGCGCCGACGACGGCGTGTACGAGTTCCTCTTCACGGCCACCCCCGAGCCGATCACCGGCGGATGCAGCGCGCCGGTTGCCGCAGTGGCCACGAAGTAAGCGGCCGCCGTGCTCATCCGCGACGCCACGCCGGACGACCTGGCCGAGATCGGCGCGCTCGATCCGCGAGCTGGCCGACTACGAGGAGCTGAGCCACGAGGTCGAGTGGAACCTCGACCAGCTCGGTGCCGCCCTCTTCGGTGACCCACCCGGCGCGCAGGTGCTCATCGCCGAGACCGACGGCGGCGTGGTGGCCGGCATGGCCCTGTGGTTCCCCACCTTCTCCACGTTCCTCGCCCGCTCGGGCATCTGGCTCGAGGATCTGTTCGTGCGTCCCGAGCACCGGGGCGAGGGCTTCGGCCGGGCGCTGATCGAGCGCTTGCGCACCATGACCGACGGGCGGGTCGAGTGGGCCGTGCTCGACTGGAACGAGCCGGCCATCGAGTTCTACGACTCGCTCGGCGCGCATCCGGTGGCGGGCTGGACGCGATATCGCTGGCTTCCGAGCTGACCGACCGACGTAGGGTCGGCGCGATGGGGGCGACATCGGACTCACCCGTCTACGACACCATCGGCGAGGGCTACGCGCTCGCCCGGCGGGCCGACCCGCGAGTGGCCGCGGCGATCCATCGCGGCCTCGGTGACGCCGAGACCGTCGTCAACATCGGCGCCGGCACCGGCAACTACGAGCCTGCCGATCGCTCGGTGGTAGCGGTCGAGCCGGCGCGCACGATGATCGACCAGCGCCGCGCTGAGGCCGGCCCGGCCGTGCAGGGGGTGGCCGAGCACCTGCCGTTCGCCGACGGCACGTTCGACGCGGCGATGGCGACGCTCACCTTGCACCACTGGCGCGACGTGGCCGCGGGTCTGGCCGAGATCAGGCGGGTCGCCACCCGCCAGGTGATCTTCCTCTTCGATGCCGTGCCCGTGCACACCTACTGGCTGGTGGTCGACTACTTCCCCCAGCTCGCCGAGTTGCCCTCGGAGAAGCGGGCACCGTCGGTCGCCGACGTGACCCGCCATCTCGACGTGCGCGAGGCCGTGCCGGTGCCGGTGCCCGCCGACTGCACCGACGGCTTCGGGGGCGCGTACTGGAACCGACCCGAAGCGCATCTCGACCCGGCGGTGATGGCGAGCATGTCGTGGACGGCGCAGATGCGGCCCGCAGAACTACAGCAGGGCCTCGATGCGCTGGCGGCCGACCTGGCGAGCGGTGCGTGGGACGACGCGCCACGGCCACCTGCGCCAGCTCGACGAGCTCGACCTCGGCTACCGGCTCGTCATCGCCGAGTGAGACCCATCGGATTCGGGAACGGGATCTCGCGAGCGGCGATCACCTCGTCCGCGATCTGACCGAGCCCGGTCGAGAGCTGGTCGAGCTCGTCACCCGTCAGCGTCGACCATGCCGCCCACGACAGCTCGTCGGTGGCGCGCTCGATCTCGCGGCGGAGGTCACGTCCCGCGTTCGGTCGCCGCGCCGTCATCGATCAAGCCGTGGCCCGAGAGTCGCTCCTCGGCGGCATCCCACTCGGCTTCTGACCAGCCGCGGCTCTCGAGGAACACCGTCCGGTCGACGCCCTCGGACGCGGCGAACAGGACATGGGCCTCGCATCCGTCGAGGCCTGACGAGGTGAGGGCGGCGACATGACCGTCGCCCCGGTGCTCTCGTAGGACCGTGCACAGCTGCCACAGCGATTGCACCGGATCGTCGGACAGGGCCAGGTCTCGGTTGGCGGCGAACAGCGGTCGACCGGCGCCCGACGCCGCGTCGACGACCACCCTTGCAGCAGCACGTTTAGCGTCGCCGGCCGAGTCTCGACCTGCGGTGAGATCCGCCGCAGTGCTCGCCCGGCCGCCTCGCGACGGGCCATCGATCACGTCGTGCGGCGAGGCGAACGTCCAGGCGTCGGGAATCGAGCGCCGCACCATGTCGGGATGGAAGTTGAAGAAGGTGGCTTCGACCACGCCGGGCTCGACGGCGCCCATGGGCGCGGCGCCGACCGGCGAAGTAGCCCATCCAGAACCCGCGCAGCCCAAGGGCCTTTGCCGCCTCCCGACACTCGGGTGCGAAGTAGGTCACCGCGTGCAGCGGCTCGTAGGCCATCCAGAGGGCGCGGGCCGGGTGATCAGCGGACATCGAAACCATGTTCACCGGTCGCCGACTCGTCGTGCACCTCGACGTGGGCGACGATCGCCTGCGGCGGGCCGACCCGGCACCACTCGACGAGACGGTCGACCGCTTCGTCGTCCCCCTCGAACACGCCCTCGACCGACCCGTCCGCGCGGTTGCGCACCCATCCGTGCACTCCCAGCCGCTCGGCCTCTCGTCGGCACGACTCCCGGAACCAGACGCCCTGCACCAGGCCGGTCACGACCACTCGCCGACGGATCACCGCTCCATGGTGGCCCACAACAGCCGCCTCGAGGCCCGGCAGGGACGGGCCGACCGAGCATCAGGTGGCCGTGCCTAAACTGACGGCCCATCAGATTGTCCGGCCGGGCGGCGCCCGGTCGGTGGCACGCCGACGGGGGAGAGAGCCGATGCTCGAGGGTCGCACGCTGTGGGAGCTGGTCGAGGCGCGGGCCAAGCTCGACCCGGACACGCGCATGGCGGTCGACGAGAGCGGCCGCGAGATCACCTTCGGCGAGTTCAAGGAGCGAGCCGAGCGGGTGGCCGCCGCGCTGCAGGAGCGAGGTATCGGTCCTGGCGACGTCATCACCTGGCAGCTCCCGACCTGGATCGAGTCGATGCTGCTCGTGGCCGCCATCGCCCGTCTCGGCGCCACGCAGAACCCCATCCTGCACATCTACCGCGAGCGCGAGGTCGGGTTCTGCGCCCGCCAGGCGAAAGCGAAGCTGCTGGTGGTGCCGAGCGTGTTCGGTGGCTTCGACTTCGAGGCCATGGCCCACGAGATCGCGAGCACCACGCCCGGGCTCGAGGTGCTGGTGAGCGACCGATCGCTGCCCGAGGCCGATCCGTCGTCGCTGCCCTCGCCGCCGACCAGCGGCAACGAGGTGCGCTGGCTCTTCTACACGTCGGGCACCACCGCCGACCCGAAGGGTGCCCAGCACACCGACGAGACGATCCACGCGGTGGCCAAGGGCATGGCCGAGCGGCTGGCCGTCACCGCCGACGACCGCAACGCGTTGGCGTTCCCCTTCCCGCACATCGGAGGCATCACCTGGCTGTTCACCAGCCTGATGACGGCGATGCCCAACATCTTGTTCCAGGCCTTCGTGCCCGATCAGGTGGTCGAGGTGCTCGACCGTGAGGGCGTCACCCTGGCGGGCTCGGGCACGGTGTTCCATCAGGTCTACCTGGCCGCGCAGCGTTCGGCCGATGCGCCGATCTTCACGCAGGTCCGCGGCTTCCCGGGTGGGGGCGCGCCCAAGCCGCCCGCGCTCCACTACGAGATGAAAGAAGGCTTCCCGCAGTCGGCCGGCATCCTCTCGGGCTACGGCCTCACCGAGGCACCGATCCTCACCATGGCGTCGGTCGACGACGACGACGAGGACCTGGCGAACTCCGAGGGATCGCCCATGCCGGGCGTGGTGCTCAAGCTCGTGAAGACCGACGGCACCGTGGCCGGTGTCGGCGAGGAGGGCGAGGTGCGGGCCAAGGCGCCCCAACTCATGCTCGGCTACCTCGACGTCGCCCTCGACGAAGAGGCGTTCGACGACGAGGGCTACTTCCGCACCGGCGATCTCGGCGTGCTCAACGAGCGCAACATGCTGACGATCACCGGCCGCCTGAAGGACATCATCATCCGCAAGGGCGAGAACGTGTCAGCCAAAGAGGTGGAGGACCACCTCTACCGCCATCCGAAGGTCGCCGACGTGGCGGTGATCGGCCTGCCCGACGCACGCAGCGGCGAGCGGGTGTGCGCGGTGGTGGCCACCGCCGAAGGCGCCGAGCCGCTGGAGTTCGACGAGATGGCCGCGTTTCTGAAGGACGAGGGCCTCATGATCATCAAGGTTCCCGAGCAGCTCGAGGTGGTCGACGCCATTCCTCGCAATCCAGCTGGCAAGATCCTCAAGCGTGAGTTGCAGGACCGATATCGCGACAGCCAACCCAATCGTCAGAGTTGACCAGCGTGCCTGAGTCGGGCGACACGGCTCAGGAGGTCGACCGCGCCACGTTCACGTCGATGGGGTGGTGGCTGACCGTCGGGCTGGCTCTCGTTTTCCTGGTCGGGGCGGTGGGCTATGTCATCGGCACACGGGGCGACGACGAGACCACCGCGCTCAGTCCCACGGATGTCGGTTTCCTGGTCGACATGAGTGAGCATCACGACCAGGCGGTCGAGATGGCGTTGCTGCAGCTGGCCAACGGCAGCGACCCCGTCACCCGACAGTTCGCCACCGAGGTGGTGGTGCTACAGCGCAAAGAGCTCGGCATCATGGAGACCATGCTCGCCCTCGGTGGGGAGAGCGCCCCCGAGCCCGATCCGCAGCGAGTGAGCATGGCGTGGATGAACATGGCCACGCCCGCCAGCGAGATGCCGGGCATGGCGACCGAGGCACAGATGGACGAGCTCGCGGCTGCGTCGGGCGCGGAGTCAGACCGGTTGTTCCTCGAGCTGATGCGCAATCATCACGCCGGTGGGGTGCACATGGCCGAGTGGCAGGCTGCCTATGGCTCGAACCCGTCGGTGGTCGCGTTGGCTGAGCGCATGGCGCGCAACCAGGCCATCGAGGTCAACGAATACAGCCAGGTGTTGCGACGGCTCGGCCACGAGTCCTGACCTGATGCCGCGAGGTGCTGGTCGGACGGGTCAGCCGCCGGCCGCAGACTCGCTGCCGCCCCACACCGTGGTGGGTGTGTTGGTCTGGGCGCCCGGGCTCAGGTCGTAGCGGTCGAGCACCCCGCTGCCGGCGCAGCCCGGACCCTTCTTGCCGGAATTGTCGGCCATGGTGCGATCGAGCAGCGGGCTGGCACCCGAGAACATGCCCCACGGGCTCTCGCAGCCGGGCACGATCCAGACGTGGTTCATCCAGCCGCCGGCGCCGGCCGCCTTGCGGCCTCCGATGGCGGCGCACTCCTCGGCCGTGGTGTCACTGTCGCCGATGACGCCGCCCGCCCCGATGCACAGCCCGGTGTGACGGTGGAAGTGGTCGTTGGGCCCGGTGAAGCCCTGTGTCGGCTCGGTGTCGCTGTCGTGCACGACGTAATAGGAGAGCCCGATCATGGCGGCCTCGGGGCCGTCGCCGTCGTAGAGCAGCATCTCGGGCTCTTCGATGTCGAACTCACCGTCGACATAGCCGAAGTTCATGTAGTGGGCGGCGATGCCGGGCACGAACGGCGTCACCCGGATCCACCCGGCCTTGGTGGCGTCGGCTGCGGTGGGGTACTTCATGGCGACGTCGCGGGCGAGGGCCAGCTCGGCCTTGAGCTGATCGCACTGGGCCGGGTCGGTCATGGCCTGCCACGGCTGCGGGCCGAGGTGGCCACCCATGCCGTGGTTGTCGTCGCCACTGGCCGCGCCCGTGCTGGTGTGCGCGCCGCTGCCCGAGTAGCTGGGGAGCCACTTGAGCCACTCGCGGTAGGTCTCGTCGGACACCTTCGACAGCTCCACGACGACGGCGGCATCTTTGGTCTCGCCGCCTTCTTTGGTGGTGGCGGCGATGAGCTTGTCGAGCTCGGCCGAGCCCTGGATCTCGACACCGCTGGTGGCGCCGTGGCCGTGACCCGAATCGGCGGTGTCGCCGTGGTTGCCGCCCATCACGTTGTCGATGCCCGCCAGGGTGGTCTCGTTCCAGTAGGCGGCGGGGTTGATGTCGAGGTCGCAGCGCTGCGAGGCGATGGCAGCCATGTCGACATCGTGGGTGGCGGTGTCACCGGCGTGGTGATCGGCAGCAGCCTCATCGTCGTGGGCGTGGGTGGCGGTCTCGGGATCGGCGAGGGCGAACGAGGTGGCCACCAGGGCCAGCACCGGCACGATCGACACCACCGCGAGCACGCCGTCGGTGACCTTGGCGCCGAGCTGCGGACGCCAGAGCAGGGCGCCAGAGCCCACGACGAGCAGCGATTCGAACACCGTGGTGAGCTGGTCGACCGTGGCGGCGTCCTCGGGCTCGCCGGCGTGGGCACCCACCGGCAGGCCCGCGGTGCGACTCCACACCCAGATGGCGATCACGGCGAGGTTGAACACGATGACGGCTTCGAGCAGTCGCTTGCTCGGCCGGGCGAGCAGGGCGACGGCCGTGAGGATCTGGAACCAGCCCATGATGGCGAAGGCCCAACCCTCGAGCGCACCCATCTGGGCGTGTTGGGGCACCATCACCAGGTGCACGACGCCGGCGCACAACGAGAACGCAGCCAGCAGGGCACGGGCCGGCAGGCTGTAGCTCGGGGTGTCGTGGTGCTGCTCGGATGGCGGTGTCGCCTCGACCGTGGCGGCCATGTGGGGGTCCCCCTTGGGAAAGGTGCGGGCGCGTCAAAGGGACGTGCCCCAAGTCACTCCAGGGTCGCCCAGTTTCACACCCAGTGCAAGGAGCCCCCGCTTGCGGGGGCGACCCAGGGGACAGGAGCCCCCGCTTGCGGGGGCGACCCAGGGGACAGGAGCCCCCGCTTGTGGGGGCGACCAGGGGGTACTGGCCCCCGCTTGCGGGGCGACCGGGGGTACTGGCCCCAGACAGGTTGGGGCGGCGCGCGCCCGGGTCGCTAGGATCTGACGGCTCATCAGGAACGAGACGCAGCGGAGGAACGAGGAATCATGGGACTGCTCGACGGCCGGGTGGCCATCGTCACGGGTGCCGGCCACGGCATCGGCCGGGGGCACGCCCTCGAGCTGGCCAAGGAAGGCGCGATGGTGCTCGTCAACGACCTGGGCGCCTCGCTGCAGGGTGAGGGCGCCGGCCGCGACGCCGATCTCACGGTCGACCTGGTCGAATCGCGCGGCGGCAAGGCGGCCGCCAACTACGAGGACGTGGCCGACTACGAAGGCGCCAAGCGCATGATCGATCAGGCCGTCGAGCTGTTCGGGCGGCTCGACATCGTGGTCAACAACGCCGGCATCGCGCGCGACGCCACGATCTGGGGCATGACCGAAGACGACTGGGACAAGGTCATCCGCGTCCATCTCAAGGGCACGTTCGCGCCGACCCACCATGCCGTGAACCACTGGCGGGCGCTCAACAAGGCGGGCGAGGACGTCAGCACCGGTCGCATCATCAACACCACGTCGGGCGCCGGTCTGGTGGGCAACTTCGGCCAGGCCAACTACACCGCGGCCAAGGCCGGCATCGCCGCGTTCACTCAGACCGTGAGTCTCGAAGTGTTCCGCATGGGCATCACGGTGAACGCCATCGGGCCCGCCGGCGCCACCCGCATGGCGGCGTCGATCCCGGGCGCGGGCATCGAGGCCAAGGAGCCCGACGAGTTCACCGAATGGGACCCGATGGACCCGTCGCTGGCGTCACCGCTCGTCGCGTGGCTGGCGAGCGACAAGGCCGCGCACGTCACCGGCCAGGTCATCCGCGCCGTGAAGGACGAGATCGTGCTCATGGAGGGCTGGAGCAACGGCAACACGATCCGCAAGGCCGGCCAGCGATGGGACGCGGCCGAGCTCACCGCCCTGATGAACGCCGACATCTTCAAGAGCCGCGCCCCAGGCCTGCGCTACTGAATCGATGAACCAGACGATCGGCGAGCTGCTCGGGCGGTGCCTGGCGGCGGTGGGTGCCGATCGGGTCTTCGGGTCGCCCGACTCGGGCATCCGGCGCATCCCGGGCCTGGCTCACGTGTCGGTGGCCGATCCGGAGCTGGCCGTGCTGCTCGCCGATGCCGCGGGCCGTATCGGTCGCGGGCCCGGGGTGGCGTTGCTGCCCGGGGGCCGGCTGCGCCTCGGCTCCCAGCCCTTCGCGCTGGCCGAGCCCATCGTGGTCGACGACGCCGCCGCGCTGCCGGCGGTGATCGCGGGATGGACGTTCGGCCGGGTGCACGCGTCGATCGAGATCGAGCTGAGGCTCGATCTCGACGCGCCGGCGCCCACCGATGTGGGGCCGATCCGGCTCGACGACTCCGACGGCGAGATGCTGGCGCTCTCGCCGAGCCTGGCGTCGTTCCGAGCTCTCGTGCTGGCCGGACCGGGCGTGGTCCGGGGTGGTTTCGTCGATGCCCTGCGTGCCTTCGCCGAGCAATCGGGCTTCGGCGTGGTCAACACGTGGGGGGCGAAGGGCGTGTTCCCGTGGGACAGCCCGTTCCACCTCGGCACCGCCGGGCTGCAGGCGGACGACTTCGACCTGGCCGGCTTCGGCGAGGCCGAACTGGTCGTGGTGGTGGGCGTCGATCCTCTCGAGTCGCCGAGGGAGCGTTGGGCCCACGGGCAGATCCTCGAGGTCGAGCCGTGGCAGCTGGCAGCGCTCGCGTGGCGGTGGGAGGAGCCTGCCTCCACGCCGCCCCGCCCGCCGCTCTACACGCGCTTGTCGGCTGCGCTCGCCGATCGATATACCGCCGACATCGTCCCGCTGAGCCCGGCTCGTGCAGCCGGGGGCCTCGCGGCTGCCCGCCCGCCGGGCGCGCTCGTGTGCGCCGACCCTGGCCCGGCCGGGTTGTGGGTGGCCAGAGCGTTCCCCACCACCGAGCCCGGCAGCGTGGTGGTGCCGAGCATCGGCGGGCGCGGGTTCGCGGTCGCCGCCGCCATGGTGGCGGCACTCGACGAGCGGACTGCGGTGGCGGTGGTGAGCGATCCTCCCGATCCGGCCACGGTCGAGCTGCTGGCCCTCGCCGAGCACTGGGGCTCGACCATCAGCGTGGAGGTGTGGGGGGCGGACGCTTCCGTTCGATCGGGCCGAGCGGCTCGGCCGTTGACGGCGGCGAGCGACCACGCCGACCGCCTGGCGGGGTCGTTCGCCGAGCCGGGGGTCAAACTGCTGCCCGTGCCGGTCGACTTCGACGAGACCCGGCTGCTGGTCGAGGTGGCCGGCGACGTGGTGGCCTGGACCGGGGGAGCGGCCGCCGTGTGACCGGCTGCAGTGCGACTGGCCGTCGGCTGGCCGGTTGGCAGTACGCCGGTCGCATCACCCGTCACCCGTCACCGCTCTCGACCAAGAAACGAGAACCTGTTACAGTTTTGCGGATGCCCCGATCGCGCTGCCAGAGCGGTGGCGGCGGGTCGTAGCGAAAGGACCTGGCATGGAATTCGGCATGTTCGCCCAACTCTTCGTCCCGCGATACGAGCGCGACGTCGATCCCCAGGCCGAGCACAAGCGCATCATGCGCAACGTCGAGATCGGCATCGCCGGCGACCGCACGGGCGTGAAGTACGTGTGGTGTCCCGAGCACCACTTCCTCGACGAGTACAGCCACATGCCCGGGCCCGAGGTCTACCTGAGCTATGTGGCCGCGCAGACCGAGCGCATCCACGTGGGCTCGGCGATCTTCAACATCACACCGAAGGTCAACCACCCGGCGCGGGTGGCCGAGACCGTCGCCCTGCTCGACCACATCAGCCAGGGACGGTTCGAGTTCGGCACCGGTCGGGGCTCGTCCACCACCGAGGTGTTCGGGTTCGACATCGACGATCTCGACGAGACCACCGCGATGTGGGACGAAGCGGTGCGCGAGATCCCCAAGATGTGGAAGCCGGGCACCTACAGCTACGAGGGCAAGTACTTCCGCATGCCCGAGCGCGAGGTGTTCCCCAAGCCGTTCGGTGCTGCACACCCCGCCATGTGGGTGGCGGCCGGCAGCCCGGGCACCTTCTCGAAGGCGGGCAGCATGGGCCTCGGCGCGTTCTGCTTCACCCACGGCACACCCGACAAGATCGCCCCGCTCATCCAGTCCTACAAGGACGCCGTGGCCGAAGCCACGCCCGTGGGCGACTACGTGAACGACAACATCATGGTGGTCACCAACATGCTCTGCATGGAAGACCGCGAGCAGGCCTTCGCCACCGCAGTCGACATGGGCATGAACTACTACACCAGCCTGCAGATGCACTGGCTCGACAACATCCCCAAGCCCAAGGGCTTCCCCGAGTGGCCCGACCTGGTGCCCGAGCCCTCGGTCGAGCAGCTGAAGAAGGCCGCCGAGATCGGCATGGTGGCGGTGGGCGATCCCGACGACTGCGCCAAGGCCGTCCAGCGGTGGGTCGACATCGGCGCCGACCAGCTGTGCTTCAGCCCCACCACCAACAACCTGGCGACCGATGTGATCATCGAGTCGATGGAGCTGTTCGGCAAAGAGGTCATTCCCCAGTTCGACACCGACCCGGTGCACCGCACCACGCGCATGCGTGAGAAGGCGGGCTCTACAGTCAGCTGATGGCCCAGCTCTCCACCTACAACTTCGCCGACGTCTGGGAAGCAGTCTCCGATCGGGTGGCCGACCGAGTCGCCCTCTCGGTGGGCGACCGGCGGCTCACCTACGGGCAGCTCGAGGAGCGGGCCAACCGGCTCGCCAACTGGATGATCGACCAGGGTGTCGAGGCCGGCGATCACGTCGGTCTCTACCTGACCAACGGCACCGAGTACCTCGAGGCGATGCTCGCCGCCTTCAAGCTGCGGGCCGTGCCCATCAACGTCAACTATCGCTACGTCGACAGCGAGCTGCGCTACCTCTTCGACGACGCCGACGTGGTCGGGGTGATCCACGACGCCGAGTTCACGCCGCGCATCGACGCCATCCGGGCCGACCTGCCCGACGTCCGGTGGTACCTCGGGCTGGGCGACGACTACGACGACGCGCTGTCGTCGGCGTCGGCGCAGCGCTCGTTCGGCGCCCGGTCGAGCGACGATGCCTACGTCATCTACACGGGCGGCACCACCGGTCTGCCGAAGGGCGTCGTGTGGCGCCAGGAAGACGCCTTCTACGCCTGCATCGGAGGCGGCGACCCGATGCGCCTGGCCGGCCCGGTCGACGAGCCCGCGCAGGTGCTCGAACGCATCATCGACGGCGAGTTCGTCTACCTGCCGGTGGCTCCGCTCATGCACGCGGCGGGCCAGTGGACGGTGTTGTCGTGGCTGTTCGCCGGCGGTCGCATCGTCTTGCTGCCCGGATCGCTCGACGCCGCCCGCGTGTGGCGCACCGTGCAGGACGAGGGTGTCAACCTGCTCACCGTCGTGGGCGATCCGGTCGTGCGCCCACTCGTCGACGCGTGGGAGGAGCACGGCCCGTTCGACGTGTCGACCCTGTTCTCGGTGGGGTCGGGCGGAGCGCCGCTCACCCCGACGCTCAAGCAGCGGCTGATGGAGCTGCTCCCGGGGGTGATGGTGGCCGACGGCTTCGGGTCGTCGGAGACGGGCGCGCAAGGCACGCAACGGGTGAGCAACGCCGACGAGGTCACCGACGCGGCTCGTTTCACGCTCAACGACAACACGTTGGTGGTCGACGAGCAGCGCCTCCGGCCAGTCGAGCCGGGCAGCGACGTGGTGGGGCGGGTCGCCCTGCGCGGGCGCATCCCGCAGGGCTACTACAACGATCCCGACAAGACGGCCCAGACCTTCGTCGAGGTCGAGGGCAGCCGTTGGGTGCTCACCGGCGACATGGCCATGGTCGAGGCCGACGGCACCGTCCGGCTGCTCGGACGCGGCTCGGGCTGCATCAACACCGGCGGCGAGAAGGTCTTCCCCGAGGAGGTCGAGGCCGCGCTCGAAGAGCCATCCCGAGGTCTACGACGTGGTCGTCGTGGGCACGCCCGACGAGCGTTGGGGCCAGCAGGTCACCGCAGTCGTGCAGCCGGTGCCCGGGGCGCAGCCGACGCTCGAATCGCTGGCCGACCACTGCCGGGCCCAACTGGCGGGCTACAAGGTGCCGCGGTCGGTCGTGGTGGTCGACCAGGTGGTGCGCTCGCCGGCCGGCAAGGCCGACTACCGGTGGGCGCTCGCGGCCGCTCAGGCGCAGTGACAGACTCACCTCGATGAGGCGCATGGGCAGTGTCGACGCGGCGTTCCTCTATGGCGAGACGCCGACGTGGCACATGCACGTGTCCGCAGTGCTCATCGCCGACCCGTCCACCGCGCCGCACGGGTTCAGTGTCGATGAGCTGAAGCGGCGGATCGGCCAGCGGCTCCACCTGGCCCCCCAGTTCCGCTGGCGCCTGGTCGAGGTGCCGTTCGGCCTCGATCGTCCGGGCTGGATCGAAGATCCGGACTTCGACATCGACCAACACGTGCGGCGCATCGCCGTGCCGTCGCCCGGTGGCGACGAGCAACTCGGCAACCTCATCGGTGATCTGGTCAGCCTCAAGCTCGACCGCCGCAAGCCGCTCTGGGAGTTCTGGGTCATCGAAGGGCTCGAGGGCGGCCGCATCGCGGTGCTCGCCAAGGTGCACCACTCGATCATCGACGGCATCTCCGGCAGCGAGCTGGCCTCGGTGCTCTTCGACCTCGAGCCCGACCCGCCCCTCGGCGACGAGCCGCCGACCCGTGCCGTCGAGGAGATGCCCAATCCCTTCGAGCTGCTGTTCCGCGGCATCGCCGACACCATGCTCACCCCGTGGCGCATCGTGCGCCTGGCAGAGCAGAGCGTGCGCCAGGGTCTCAAGTTCCTCGGGTTCCAGCGCCAGTCGAAACCCCCGCCCGCGCCGTTCCAGGCGCCCCGCACCTCGTTCAACACCGAGCTCACCGCGCATCGCCGGTTCGCGTTCGCCACCGTGCCGCTCGACGACGTGCGCGCCATCAAGAACGCGTTCGACGTGAAGCTCAACGACGTGGTGCTGGCGATCTGCTCGGGTGCGCTGCGTCGCTACCTGCTGTCGCGCGACGAGCTGCCGAGCCAGCCGCTCATCGCCCAGATACCGGTGTCGATGCGCTCCGACGACGACAAGTCCGACGTCGGCACCAAGGTGGCCGCCATGTTCGCGTCGCTCGCCACCGACGTGGCCGATCCGATGCTGCGGTTGCTGTCGATCCACGAGAGCACCAAAGGCGCGAAGGAGATGCAGCGGGCGCTGGCGGCCGAGAAGATCATGGGCATCACCGAAGCGGCCCCGCCCGCCCTCATCTCGCTGGCGGCGCGCATGTACACCGCGGCCCATCTCGACCTGCTGACGCCACCGGTGATGAACCTGATCATCTCGAACGTGCCGGGGCCGCCGTTCCCGCTCTATGTCGCCGGCGCAGAGATCGAGTCGCTCTACCCGATGGGGCCGCTGCTCTACGGCACCGGGGTCAACGTCACCGTGTTCAGCTATCGCGACCGCATCGACTTCGGCTTCATGGTCGACCGGACCGCCGTGCCTCACCCGTGGGTGCTGGCCGAGGGCATCACCCAGTCGTTCGACGAGCTCAAGCTGGCCGCCGACACCACCCCGGCCTGACAGCCCCCAGCCCGGCCCCGGGGCCCGGCCCCTCCAGCCGCCCAGCCAAATTGGTGCGTGAAACCACCGCATGGGGTGTTTCACGCACCGATTTCGGGGTGGGGGGAAGTGGTCGAGGTGTCAGGCGCCGACGCGGACGCCGGGGGTGTAGCGCACGGGCAGGTGCTTGATGCCGCCGATGAAGTTCGAGCGGAGGTACTCGCACTCGCCGGCCGGCTCCATGTCGGGCAGGCGCGTCACGAGCTCCTCGAAGATGATCCGCAGCTCCATGCGGGCCAGGTTGGCGCCGAGGCAGAAGTGCGGTCCGCCACCACCGAAGCCGATGTGCTCGTTGGGGTTGCGCTCGATGTCGAACCGGAACGGGTCGTCGAAGACGGTCTCGTCACGGTTGGCGGAGATGTGCCACATGACGACCTTGTCGCCCTGCTTGATCTGCTTGCCCGCCAGCTCGTAGTCGCTCATGGCGGTGCGACGGAAGTGCAGCACCGGCGTGGCCCATCGCACGATCTCCTCGACCGCGCTGTCGAGCAGCTCGGGGTTGTTGCGCAGCTTCTCGAACTGGTCGGGGTTGTCCATCAGCGCCTTCATGCCGTGCGCCGTGGCGTTGCGGGTGGTCTCGTTGCCGGCCACTGCGAGCAGCATGAAGAACATGTCGAACTCGGTCTCGCTCAGCTTGTCGCCGTCGATCTCGCTGCCGAGCAGTCGGCTCACGATGTCGTCGAGCGGGTTCTCGCGCTTCTCCGCAGCGAGGCGGTTGGCATACATGTAGAGCTCGGCCGCCGCTTCGGTGCCCGACTCGCGGTCACCTTCGTACTCGGGATCGTCGATGCCGATCATGCGGTTCGACCAGTCGAAGAGCTTGTGGCGGTCTTCCTGAGGCACGCCCATCAGCTCGGCGATGGCCTGCAGGGGCAGCTCCGCCGCCAGATCGGTGACGAAGTCGCACTCGCCGCGCTCGATGACGTTGTCGACGATCATGGCGGCCTTGGTGCGCAGGCCGGTCTCGAGCAAGCCGATCATGCGGGGCGTGAACCCCTTGTTGACGAGGAGCCGGTAGCGCGTGTGCCGCGGCGGGTCCATGTAGAGCATCATCTCCCGCACCATCGAGCCCTCTGGCGGGATGTCGGGGATGGAGATGCCCTGCTCGGCGGACGAGAACACCTCGTAGTCGCGGTTGACCGTGATGAGGTCGGCGTGGCGGGTGATGCACCAGAAGTCCTGGTCGTCCGGATCCTCGTGGAGGTGCACCGGATCCTGCTGGCGCAGGACCTTGAACATCTCGTGATGGCGACCCTCCCGGAACACATCGGGATCGAGCAGGTTCACATCACTGAGCTGCACGGAAGGCCCCCTTGGTGGTCGCGAACGTGAACGAGAACAGGTTCTCGTTTTCCATCGGCACAGGCAAGCACGCTATGAGGTCTGCCGCAGGCCATCCATCACTGCGGCGACCAGCTCGGGGTCGTGCAGGTAGGGAAGGTAGAAGCCGACCCGATCGGCGAGACCGCCGTATCGCCGACGCAGCTCGTTGGCCACCTCGCCAGGCGTGCCCCGCACGGTCAGCTGGTCGAGCATCTCGTCGGTGATCAGGGCCGGCATCTCGGCCCATCCCCCGCTCTTCGTGAGCTGGTTGAGGGCGGGCTGCACCTCGCCCCATCCATGGAGGTCGAGCACGGGTCGATACGCGGGCGTCGATCCGTAGAAGCCGAGCAGGGTACGGCAGCCGTCGTCGGCGGCCGCCTGCTCCTCGTCGTCGCGGCCGGTGCACACGATGACGTCGACCGCGAACGAGAAGTCGGCTCGGTCGCGCCCGGCACCGGCCAGGCTCTGCTCGACCTCCGGGATCATGGCGTCGGCCAGGAATCGCTCGGTGTGGAACGGGTGCACGAGCAGGCCGTCGGCCACCTCGGCCACCATCCGGGTCATCCGGGGGCCGACCGCGCCCACCCAGATCGGGGGCGGTCCCCATTCGAGCGGGCCGGGGTTGAACAGGGGCGGCATCAGCGTGTGGCTCGTGAAGCGGCCGCGGAAGTCGAGCTTCGCGTCCGTCTGCCACGAGTCGAACACCGCCTTCACTGCGAGCACCGTCTCGCGCATGCGATCGACCGGGTGGTCGAAGGCCGCGCCGTAGCGGCGCTCGATGTGAGCCCGCACCTGCGAGCCGAGCCCGAGCGCGAACCGCCCCTCGGACAGGCGCTGCAGATCCCAGGCCAGATGGGCCAGGTGCACGGGGCTGCGGGGGAAGGCGATGGCGACGTTGGTGTAGAGGTCGAGGCCACCGACGAGCGCGGCCTCGACCAACGGGAGGAAGACGTCGCGCGGTCCTTCGAACGTGAACACGCCGTCGTAGCCCTGGTCGCGCAGCTCGCGCGCCTGGGCCGCGACCTGACCCAACGGGGCACTCACTTGCGTATCGATCTTGAGCATCGATCGCTCGGACGTGCCTCCCGTCCTCGCGGCCCCTTCCTGGGCCGTGTTCCCGATTCCTGGCATAGCGGGCAGTAGAACACGTTTCAGTTCACGTCGCTACCATGCCGGATCGTGGCCGGACCGCTCGCTGGTACCCGTGTGATCGAGTTGGCCGGGCTCGGTCCGGCTCCGTTCGGCGCGATGGTGCTGGCCGACCTGGGAGCCGACGTCGTCTCCGTCGATCGCGTCGACCAGGCGCTCGGCGCACCGCTCGAGTCGGCGAGGGGCACGGTGTTCGGCCGGGGCCGGCGCTCGATCGCGGTCGACCTCAAGGCACCCGACGGTGTCGAGTTGGTCCGTCGCCTGGCCGACGCGGCCGATGTGTTCGTGGAGGGGTTCCGCCCGGGCGTGGCCGAGCGGCTCGGCCTCGGCCCCGACGAGTTGCGCCGCCGCAACCGGCGGCTGATCTACGCGCGCATGACCGGATGGGGCCAGGACGGCCCGCTGGCCCCGCGGGCCGGACACGACATCAACTACCTCGGCCTGGCCGGTCCTCTTGCGCACATCGGCCGAGCCGGCCAGCCGCCCACGCCACCGCTCAACCTGGTGGCCGACTTCGGCGGGGGAGGGATGCTGCTCGCCCTCGGCGTGTGCGCAGCGTTGGTCGAACGGGCGTCGTCGGGCGAAGGTCAGGTCGTCGACGCCGCCATGGTCGACGGGGTGGCTCTGCTCTCGGCGGCGATCGCGCCCGGCTACTCGCTCGGCTACTTCCACGAGGAGCGGGGCACGAACTGGCTCGACAGCGGCGCCCCCTACTACGACGTCTACGAGACCTCGGACGGGGCCTGGCTCTCGGTCGGCGCCATCGAGCCGCAGTTCTACGCCAACCTCCTCGACGGCCTCGATCTCGACGCCGCCGACCTGCCCGACCAGCAGGACGAGTCGCAGTGGCCGGCGATGAAGCAGCGTTTCGCGGAGGTCTTCCGCACGCGCACGCGTGACCAGTGGATGGAGATCTTCGGGCCCGTCGACGCCTGCGTCGCACCCGTGCTCACGTTCCGCGAAGCGCCCGACCATCCCCACCTGGCGGCGCGCGCCACCTACGTCGACGTCGATGGCGTGGCCCAACCCGCCCCCGCACCTCGCTTCGATCGCACGCCGGCGCACCTCGACCGGCCTCCGTGTCCGGCCGGCTTCCACACCGACGAGATCCTCGCCGAGGCCGGCTTCACCGGCGACGAACGCGAGGCGCTGCGCGCCGCTCGCACCGTCGCCTGAACGCCTCCTGACGGCCGCGCCGGCCCCAGCCGCGACGGTCCTCGTCAGTGCCGTCATCTGACACCCCGTCAATTTTGGCTCTGCTAGCCTGACGACCCGTCACATCCGGTTTTCGCCCTGCGGCGTTCCGGTTTGTCAGTCTGCCGAACGGGGGAAATCGGTGAAGGTACGTCTGCTCGTCGTCGCGTTGGCCCTGGTCCTCGTGGCCGGCGCGTGCGGCACCCGTGCGTCGAGGTCCGATGTGGAGGCGGCGAACGGAGGCCAGGGCTCGGCACAGCCGTCGGTCCCGGCGGACACGTCGGGCGGGTCGGCCGAGGGAGTCACGTTCGGCACCCTCGCCTCGCCGTGCGGCCCCGGCGACGCATCAGGTGCCACCGACGTCGGCGTGACCGACACGGAGATCGCCATCACGACCATCGCCGATCCCGGCACTGCGGCCGCGCCCGGGCTCAACCAGGGCGTCTTCGACTCCATGAAGGCCTTCGAGAAGTGGTGCAACGACCAGGGAGGCATCAACGGTCGGACGGTGAAGGTCAACCTCCGCGACGCGGCGCTCACCGAGTACCAGGCTCAGGTGAAGGCCGCCTGTCAGAGCGACCTTGCGCTCGTCGGGGGCATCGGCGTACTCGACGAGCAGGGCGCCCAGGACCAGGTCGACTGCGGGCTGCCCAACGTGCCGGCCGCGGCCGTGAGCCCGCAGCAGACCGGCGCTGACTTCACCTACCAGCCGATCCCGAACCCGGTCGACAAGTACCTGGTCGGGCCGGCCCAGTGGGTGGCCGAGAACTACCCCGACGCGATCACCAACGCTGCCGCGCTGCGCACCAAGATCAGCGTCACGGAGGTCCAGAGCAACCGGCTCATCCAGGCCTATGAGCAGGCCGGATTCGATTTCACCTATGTCGATTCCTCCAATGTCGGTGAGGTCAACTGGGCCCCGCTGGTCGTGTCGATGAAGAACCAGGGCATCACCTTCATGACCCTGACCTCGTCGTTCGAGGAGATCATCCCGCTGCAGAAGGAGATGGCCCTGCAGGGCTTCGAGCCCACGGTCATCGAGCAGGAGAGCAACTTCTACAACCAGAAGTACCCCGACCAGGCGGGAGAGACGGCCAACGGCACGTTCATCCGCCTGACGGTCTGGCCGTTCGAGGAGGCCGACAGCAACCCGGCGATGGCCGCCTATCTCGACGCGCTCGAGGCGGCCGTGCCCGGAGCCATCCCGGAGCTGCTCGGCGTGCAGGCCTTCTCGGCTGCGTTGCTGTGGGCCACGGCCGTGCAGCAACTCGGGTCGAACGTGACCCGCCAGGGCGTGATCGAGAACCTGTCGAACACGCACGCGTGGGACGGCGGCGGCATGCACGGCACCGGCGATCCAGGTGACCGCATCCCACCGGGTTGTTTCATCATGCTGCGGATCTCGGACGGCAAGTTCGTGCGCGAATACCCGCTCGAGGACGAGGACACCGAGATCTACCAGGCCGGGAAGGGCTTCGACTGCTCACCCGACAACACTGCGGAGCTCACCGGCGACTTCACCCCGGGTGCCACGGCAGGCGGCTGACAGGCACCGCTCGTGACCGAGTTCCTCTCCTACACGATCCTCGGCCTGGTGACCGCGTCGATCTACGCGGTCACGTCGAGCGGTCTCGTGCTCACCTACACGACCTCGGGCATCTTCAACTTCGCCTATGGCGCCATCGGCATGTTCGGCGCCTTCACGTACTGGCAGCTCATGGAGTGGGGCGTGCCGACCTTCGTCGCCATCCTGCTCGTGCTGCTCGTGCTGGCTCCGTTGTTCGGGATGGCGCTCGACAAGGGGATCATGCGAGGCCTCGAAGGCACCTCCGAGGTGGCCAAGACGGTGGTGACCGTCGGTCTGCTCTTCGGCCTGGTGGCCCTCGCGCCCATCATCTGGCCACCGAACCAGAGCCGGGTGGTCGACGAGTTCTTCGCCGGCAGCAAGTTCGAGCTGTTCGGCGTCTTCGTCTCCTACCACCAGGTGGTCGTCATCGTGGTGGCGATCCTCGTGGCGGTCGGCCTGCGCCTCTTCCTCTACAACACGCGTGGCGGGGTGGCCATGCGCGCCGTCGTGTCGAACCGGGGCCTGCTCCAGCTCAACGGCGGGCATCCTGGACGAGCCTCGTCGGCCAGCTGGGCGCTCGGCTGCTCGCTCGCGGCGCTCGGCGGCATCCTCATCGCCGACCGGCTGGGCCTGTCGGTGCTCAACCTCACGCTGCTCACCATCAACGCGTATGCGGCCGCCATCGTCGGCCGCCTGGTGAGCCTGCCCCTCACCTTCCTCGGCGCCGTGATCCTCGGGCTCGTGCAGTCGTACGCAGTCGGCTACCTGCCCGAGAACCCGACCTGGCTGCCCGACGGCATCGACGTGGTGACGTCGTTGCGACTCGCCATCCCCGTCATCATGCTCTTCATCGTGCTGCTGGTGCTGCCGCAGGCGCCGCTGCGCGCGCACGGCCTGGTGCGCAGTCGCGAGAGCGTGCCTCGACCGACGCTGCGCAACGCGTTGATCGCCGGCGCGTGCGTGATCGCCGCGGTGTCGATCATCTCTGGTCTGCTCAGCGGCTCGCAGACGATCTCGTGGAGCAAAGGTCTCGCCTTCGCCATCATCATGCTCTCGCTCGTGCCGCTCACCGGCTACGGCGGCCAGATCTCGCTGGCCCAGATGAGCTTCGCCGGTCTCGGTGCGTATGCCATGTCGACCTGGGGTGGTGGCGGAAACCCCCTCGGCCTGGTGGCTGCGTTCGTGCTGCCGGGCCTGGTCGGCGCGCTGGTGGCGCTGCCGGCTCTTCGGCTCCGGGGCATCTACCTCGCGCTGTCGACCCTCGCGTTCGCCGTGTTCATGGACCGGGTGGTGTTCACCCAGGACCGCTTCTTCCGCGGCGGCTCACTCAACGTCGACCGACTGTCGATCTTCGGCTTCGACTTCGAGAGCGACCGCTCGTACATGATCCTGCTCTCGGCGGTCTTCGTGCTGCTGGGCCTGGCGGTGGTGTGGTTGCGGCTCGGACCGTTCGGTCGACGGTTGCAGGCCATGAAGGACAGTCCGGCTGCATGCGCCACCCTCGGGCTCAACCTCACCGTCACCAAGCTGCAGGTGTTCGTGCTGTCGGCGGGCATCGCCGGCATCGGCGGGGCCATGTTGGGTGGGCTGCAGAACAGTGCGTCGATCACCCAGTACGACACGCTCCAGAGCCTGCCGATCCTGCTGATGGCCATGGCTGGTGGCATCGCCATGGTGAGCGGCGCGTTCCTCGGCGGCATGCTCTTCGCCTCGTTCCCCGTGATCGCTGAGGCCATCCCCTCACTCGCGAACTTCCTGGCGATCGCCCCCGGGCTCATCGGTATCAGCCTCGGACGAAACCCCAACGGCGCCATGAACGAGATCATCACCCGAGGCAACGCCGCCATCGCCAGCGTGCGCGGCGCAGGTTCTCACCCGGCGGGCGACCACGAACCACGACGACCACTCGTTCCCGGCGGCCGCACGTTCGACGTGGAGATGCTCGGCATCGACCGCGCCTTCACCGCTGACGACGTCCGCCAGATCGACCGGGCGCTCGACCTCGACGAGGAGGAGCTGGCCGATGCCGCTGCTCGAGGTTGAGGGCGTCGCCGTTCGATTCGGCGGGCAGATGGCGCTCGCCGACGTGGACCTCGAGGTCGATGCCGGCTGCGTCACCGGGCTCATCGGACCGAACGGAGCCGGCAAGACCACCCTGTTCAACGTGATCACCGGGCTGATCTCCCCGTTGCGCGGCCAGGTGTCGCTCAACGGCATCGACGTCACCGGGTCGCCACCACACGATCGAGCGCAGCGTGGCCTGGCCCGCACGTTCCAACGGCTCGAGCTCTTCGGCTCGCTCACCGCACGTGAGAACCTCCAGGTCGCCGCCGAGATCCCGCGCCGGTGGGCACCGAGCACCGAAGCGCCCGAGGCGGTCGTGGAGGCCACTCTCGAGTTCATCGGCATGCACGACTATGCCGACCAGCGCGCCGACGTGCTCACCACGGGTCAGGCTCGCTTGGTCGAGCTCGGGCGGGCCCTGGTGACCAAGCCGAAGGTGTTATTGCTCGACGAGCCGGCCTCCGGACTCGATGGTCACGAGACCGACACCTTGTCGAGCCTGTTGGCGAGCGTGGCTGCCGGTGGCACGGCAGTGCTGCTGGTCGAGCACGACATGTCGCTGGTGATGCGCGCGTGCGAGCGCATCTTCGTGCTCGACTTCGGTCGGGTCATCGCCGACGGCACACCCGACGAGGTGCGTCGTGACCCCGCGGTGATCGACGCCTACCTCGGGCCGATGACCTTGGAGGCGTCGTGACCGACGCAGTGACTGCCCCCGACGGCACCGAGCCTGTCGACGGTCCCGCTCCGGCCGAGCCCGCCGCCCCGCCGCTGCTCGAGCTGCACAACGTGCGCGCTGCGTACGGGCGGATCGAAGTGCTCCACGGTGTCGACCTCCGGGTTCCCCAGGGGTCTGTCGTCGCCCTGCTCGGTCCGAACGGCGCGGGCAAATCGACCACGATCGCGGTGTGCAGCGGACTCGTCGCACCGACCGGCGGGTCGATCTTCGTTGCAGGGCGGCGGGTGAACGGCGCCTCTCCCGACCGGATGGCTCGCGCCGGGCTGTGCACCATCCCAGAAGGGCGCAGCATCTTCCCGAACCTCACCGTCACCGAGAACCTGCTGATGATGACCTACACCGGGAAGTCGCTCGCCCAGATCGAGCACGAGGCCTTCGAGCGCTTCCCGGCCCTGAAAGAGCGTCGGTCGCAGATGGCCGGCACGCTGTCGGGCGGTGAGCAGCAGATGGTCGCCCTGGCGCGAGGACTGGCCACCGATCCTGCGCTCCTGCTCCTCGACGAGCTGTCGATGGGCCTGGCGCCACTCGTCGTCGAGGAGCTCTACGGCATCGTCGCGCAGGTCGCGGCGGAGGGCGTCTCGATCCTGGTGGTCGAGCAGTTCGCCCGCACCGTGCTCGGCGTGGCCGATCTCGCCGCCATCATGGTGCACGGGCGGGTGACGCGCGTGGGCCATCCGAGCGAACTGGAAGACGAGTTGTCGAGCGCCTATCTGGGCGGATGACGAAGAACCTGAGGGACCGACCATGGCAGACGACAAGAGCGTGAAGAAGACCGCAGCACCGAAGAGCCCAGCACCGAAGACCGCGGGCACCAAGACGACCAAGGCCAACGGGGCGCAGCCGAGCCGGCGAGCGCCGGGAGGAACGATGGAGACCAATACGCAGCGCATCGAGGAGTTCAAGGAGGAGATCGCGGGTATGCACCTGCGTCCTCCGGAGGACAGCTCCGAACGGCTCTGGCTGATCGGCGGCATGGTCCTGCCGATCCTGGGCTTCATCGCCATCTTCATCGGATGGTGGGGTGCGTCGGGCACGGCCTACACCGCCGAGCAGATCCCCTATCTGCTCTCGGGTGGCCTGGTGGGTCTCGGTCTCATCATCGTGGGCGGCGCCCTCTTCGTGCGCTACTCGTTCACCCGCTACCTGCGGTTCTGGCTGGTGCGCCTCGTCTATGAGCAGCGGGCTCAGACCGACCGCTCGATCGAGACGCTCGAGTCGATCGAGTCGCTCCTGCGCGCTGCGGCCCGTCCGCGCGTCAAGTCGGACTGACCGTGCCGTTCGCGGGCCGCACCGCGCTGGTCACCGGGGCGGGCAGCGGCATGGGCCAGCTCTCGGCCTGGCGGTTGGCGGCCGCAGGCGTTGCGGTGGCCGCGCTCGATGTCGACGAGGACGGGCTGGCGCGCACCGCCCGACATGTTCCGCAGGTCACCCCGTTCGTCTGCGACGTGCGCGACACCGACGCCGTCGGTTCCGCGGTCGCCCGCTTCATCGACGAGCACGGGCCGCTCGACCGGGTGGTGAACGCGGCCGCGATCGCCCCTGCCGGCCTGCTCGTCGACCAGTCGCTGGACGAGATCGAGCGACTGGTCGAGATCAACATCCTTGGTCTGATCGGCGTCACCAAGCTGACCCTGCCCGCCATGCTCGAGCGGGGCCGGGGCGACCTCGTCCAGTTCGGCTCGCTCGCCGGTTGGCTGCCGAGCCAACGCCTGGGCGCGTACTCGGCCACCAAGGCCGCCGTCGTGTCGTTCAGCGAGACGCTCTGGCACGAGCACCAGGGCAGCGGCGTGCGCATCGTGTGCGTGTGCCCGCCGGTGGTCGACACCCCCATGCTCGATCAGATGGGCGAGCACGGCCCGCGCGGGCTGGCGTCGACGCCCAAGATCCGTCCCGAGGAGGTGCTCGACTCGATCGAGGTCGCCCTCGACGCGGGCCGGCCCTTCGCCTTTCCGGGACGGGGCACGCCGACACTGTGGCGCGTGCGCCGCTTCGTGCCGTCGGTGCTCTGGAAGCGCATCGACGCCCTCGAACGCGACTGATCACCTGCAACCTGTGGCCCACGCGGGACCGTGCGGTCTCGTTTCGGCCACGGAGACGAGCGTGGGGGCGGGCTCAGCCCTCGACGACCTCGGGGGCGCCGAACGTGGCCGTCATGATGGGTGTGCCCGTGGTCATCAGCGGCGTCTTGGGGAGCCCGAGGTCGCGCAGCTCGGTGGCCATCGGGTGGTTGGTGCCGAGGGTGAGCGTGGTGCCGCCGGGGCGGGCCTTCATGCGGCGGCTGCGCGTGGTCCACGGTGTGCGGCGCAGCACGCCGTCGTCCCACGAGTAGCACGCCATCTCGACGTCGGAGGCGGGCAGGGGCACCAGGCCGCGACGAGCCTCGAACGACAGGACGAACTCGTCGTCGTCGACCACCGTGCAGATGGTGGAGCGGTCGGTCTCGGCGTAGGTGATGTCGGCCACCCACTTCGGGAAGCCCCAGAGGCCCTTGCCGACGGCACAGGTGAACGACTGGTTCACCGGCAGGCGATGGATGAGCGTCGTGACGTTGGTGGGCGACGGCCGCCAGCCGGGAGGTGCGTCGTGAGGTTCGACCACCACGGCGACCGCGAACTCGTGGTAGGGGCCGAGGTCGTTGTCGGTGTACTGCACCGCCGACAGGGCGACCATGGCCCGGCCCCCGAGCTGTCGGGCCACGCGAAGGCCCGAGTAGTCGATGAGCGCCTGGGCCGCGTCACCGTCGACGACGTACTGCGCGGCCACCATCTTCGCCGACCGCACCTCGACCGGGATGGCGATCTCTTCGCCGTCGAGTTCGAACGAAGCCGGCGTGGCCGAGTCGGTCGTGGTGCCTTCGCTGAGTGCCATGCCCCCACCCTACGAGACCGCACGTGTCGTACCGTTCAGCCCTTGGGTGGGCCGCCGCACTCCCGGCAGGGCGGTGGACGGAACTCGTCGTAGACGGTGGTGGTGACCAGGGCGGGCCCGGTGCCGGCGCTGTTCACGGCCTTGATCTCCCACCGACAGTGCTTGCCGGGGATGCAGAGGCTCGTGGCGGTGCGGGCGCCGCCGGTCGTCCACGTGTCGAGCGCGGCGCCCTCGATGAAGCGGGTCACGCGGTAGTTCGTGACCGGTGCACCGCCGTCGTCGGCCGGTGCACCCCACGTGATCGGTAGTCGATCGTGCTCTGCTTCGTCACGACGGGACTGGTCGGCGCCCCGGGGACCTCGATCGCCGGCGGCTCGGGTGGCGGCGGCTGATCGTCGTCGACCACGACGACGCGGCCGGCACCCACCGACACACCAGGATGATCGGTGGCCAGCTCGATCACGAACGCCTCGTCGCCCTCGTGGAGGGTGTCGCCCTGCACGACGACCGGGATGTAGCGCATGGTTCGACCAGGTCGGAAGGTGACGTCGCGGCGTGACGGCGCGGTAGTCGGCGGGGGAGGTGGCGCCGGCATCGAGCGTGGTGACGTGCACGACCAGTGCGGTGTCGAGTGGCTCGCTGAGCTCGAGCATCATCGGCACCACGGTGTGGCCCTCGTCGCCCTCGACCACGCGGACACTGCCGCCGCGAAGAACCGGCTCGCCGGCCGATCCTCCGTCGTCGTCGATCACCGTCACCTGACCTTTGCTGCGGTAGGGCACCACGTCGGGATCGCTGAGACCGGTGACCTCGACGAGGAACGTCTCGGTGGCCTCGGGCGTGGTGTCACCTCGCACCACGTTCAGCACCACCTTCGAGGTCTCGCCCGCCCGGATGGTGGTGGTCCGAGGCGCGATCCGACCGGCGGCGCCGGTAGTCGCTGCCCGCCACCGCGCTCCCGTCGACCGTCCGATAGGAGATCTCGAGATCGGCGTCGAGGGGAGACGAGAGGCTGATCGTGGTGCGCGCCCCCCGGGCCCCTTGGTCACCTTCGACGACCAACACGTCACTCACCGACAGGCGAACCGCCGGCGCAGCGGGCTCTACGGCGCCTGCCGCGTGCGTGGCACCTGCCATCGCGATCAGGCACGCCATCGAGATCGCCACCGTCGCCTGGCGCGCTCGCTCGGCCATCAGCTGTTTCATCGTTCCACCTCCGCCGTTGGGGCACGGTTCCGTGCCTTTCGCGATGGTGGGCCGTTCCGCCGGTGGGAGATGTCGGGCGGGCGACGCCGGGTGTGTCATCTGGCCGACACCCGCCCACTACGGTGGCCGATCGTGCGAACCATCGTGGTGACAGGAGCAGCATCGGGCATGGGGGCGGCGGTCAGCGCCAAACTGGCCCAAGCGGGGGACCGCGTCATCGGCGTCGACCTCCGGGGCGAGCAGGTCGAAGCCGACCTGTCGACGCCGGCTGGCCGGCAGGCGGCGATCGCCGGGGTGCTGGCTGCGGCCGATGGGCCGCTCGATGGTGTGGTCGCCTGTGCCGGGCTCGGTCCCCATGTCGATCCCACCGCCGCGCTGGTCGCGGTGAACTACTTCGGCGCGGTCGAGATCCTCGACGGCCTCCGCGACGCGTTGAGCCAGTCGGCCGATCCCGCCGCAGTAGCCATCTCGTCCAACTCCATCGGGCTGATCCCCATGGACGACTCCGAGCTCATCGACCGCATGCTCGCCCACGACGAAGCCGGTGCCCTCGCCGCGTCGGCCCGATTCGACGGGGCATCGGTCTATGGCATGACCAAGCACGCCCTGGCACGCGCCGTCCGCCTGCGCGCCGGTTCTTGGGGCGAGGCCGGTGTGCGTCTCAACGCGGTCGCTCCGGGCCCGGTCAACACGCCACTGCTCCAGGGCTCGATCGACGACCCGGTGCTCGGCCCGCTGGTCGACGCGCTGCCGGTGCCGCTCGGGCGACGGGCCGAGGCCGACGAGATCGCCGACCTCGTGCTGTTCCTGCTCAGCCCCGTGTCGGGCTATGTGCACGGCAGCGTGGTGTTCGCCGACGGCGGCACCGACGCCCTGGTGCGGCCCGACCACGTCTGACCCGGCGCGCTCCTGGGGCACGTGCGCCGAACTAGAACGCGTTCTAGTATCCGGCGATGACCGACGAGCCCCATCTCCTCTTCGAGCGCGAGGGACACACTGCGCTCGTCACCCTCAACCGCCCGCAGAAGAAGAACGCGCTGTCGGGCGAGATGCTCGTGCGCATGTACGACGCCTGGGTCGAGATCGATCGCAACCCCGACATCCGGGTGGCCATCGTCACGGGCGCAGGCGGCAACTTCTGCTCGGGTGCCGATCTCAAGGCCATGGCGGCCGGTCACCCCGACGACGAGTACAGCAAGCGGTTCCAGACCGACGGCGATCTCCACTGGAAGGCGCTGCTGCGTCACTTCGTGCCGGCCAAGCCGATGATCGCAGCCGTCGAGGGCTACGCGGTGGCCGGCGGCACCGAGATCCTGCAGGCGTTCGACATCCGGGTGGCGGGCGAGGGCGCTCAGTTCGGTGTGGCCGAGGTGCGCCGGGGCCTGTTCCCGCTCGGCGGCTCGACGGTGCGGCTCTCGCGGCAGATCCCTTACACGGTCGCCGCCGAGTTGCTGCTCACCGGTCGCTTCATGCCCGCGCCCGAGGCCAAGGCGGTGGGGCTGATCGGTCATGTCGTGCCCGATGGTCAGGCGCTCGACAAGGCTCGAGAGATCGCCGAGCAGATCTCAGAGAATGGCCCGCTGGCCGTGCAGGCGGTGCTCAAGTCGATGCGGGCCACCCGCGAGATGCCCGAGAAGGTGGGCCTCGCCTACGAGCTCGAGATCGGTCAGCCGGTGTTCGCCACCGAGGACGCCATGGAGGGTCCCACCGCGTTCGCCGAGAAGCGCAAGCCCGAGTTCAAGGGTCGCTGATCCGGCCTCGGCTCGACGACCGTCGACCCCCTAGGGTGACGCTCATGCGCGATCGCGGACGCGACCGATGACCCGCCAGGAGAAGGCGGCTGCTGCCTTCGGCTCGACCATCGCGGTGAGCCTGTTCCTGTTCGTCGCCTGGTCGGTGGTGGGCGCGCTGGTCGTGCTCATCGCCGGTGTGGTCGCTACCGTTGCGGTGTTGCGCGCCACCCACCCCCTCGGGGCGGCGCGCCCCACCTGGAAGCCTCAGAGCTCGTAGCCGCCCGGCAACAGGATCGACTTGTCCTCGAGGTAGGCCTCGAGACCCTCGGGCCCGAGCTCGCGGCCCACGCCCGATGCCTTGAATCCGCCGAACGGCGCCCCGAAGTCCATGCCGATGTTGTTGACGGCGTAGGTGCCGGTGCGGACCCGACGGGCGATGTCGATGCCTCGGGGCACATCGGCGGTGTAGACGGATCCGGACAGCCCGTAGTCACTGTCGTTGGCGATGGCCACGGCGTCGTCGTCGCTGTCGTAGGGGATGAGCGACAGCACCGGCCCGAAGATCTCCTCCTGGGCGATGGTCATCGAGTTGTCGACGTCGGCGAACAGGGTGGGCTCGACGTACCAGCCCTTGTCGAAGCCGCTCGGGCGGCCACCGCCGACCACGACCGTGGCCCCTTCCTCGCGGCCCTTGGCGATGTAGCCCTCGACCCGATCACGCTGGCGCTCGGCGACGAGCGGGCCGCACTCGGTGGCGGGATCGAGCGGATCGCCCACCTTGAAGTTGCCGACCACCTCGGCCAGCGCGTCCTTCACCTCGTCGTAGCGCGAGCGGGGAGCGAGGATGCGGGTCTGGGCGACGCAGGCCTGGCCGTTGTTCATGAGCGCGAACGGCATGAGCGTGGGCAGGGTGGCCTCGAGGTCGGCATCGTCACAGATGATGGCGGCCGACTTGCCACCCAACTCGAGCGTGGCCCGCTTGAGTTGCTCGCCGCAGATCGCACCGATCTTGCGGCCGGCAGCGGTGCTGCCGGTGAAGGCCACCTTGTCGACGTCGGGATGGCGCACCAGGTGCTCGCCGACCTCGCGCCCGGCGGGCACGATGTTGACCACGCCCGCAGGCAGGCCCGACTGCTCGAGCACCTCGGCCATGGCGAAGGCGTCGAGCGGCGTCTCGGGTGCCGGCTTGATCACCATGGTGGCGCCGGCGGCGAGGGCCGGGCCCATCTTCAGCATGGTGATGAACAGCGGCACGTTCCACGGGATGATGCCGGCGGCCACACCCACCGGCTCGCGGCGCACGATGACCTGGCCCATCATGCCCGGGCGGGTGTGCTCGAACTGGTAGCTGCGGGCGATGCCCACGTAGGTGTCGAGCACCGCGGTAGCGGCGAACACCTGCCCCATCTGACTGAACGAGAACGGGCAGCCGTTCTCGTTGGTGATGAGCGTGGCGAACTCGTCCATCTGGCCCATGATCGAGGCCGAGATGGTGGCCATGATGTCGGCCCGCTCGTCGGGCGTCATCCGCGGCCAGGGGCCGAGGTCGAACGCCTCGCGGGCCGCGGCGACGGCGCGGTCCATGTCGGCTTCGGTGGCGTCGGGCACCCGCCCGACGACCTCGAGCGTGGCGGGGGAGACCACGTCGATGGTGTCGCTGCCCGCGGGCTCGATCCACTTCCCCCCGATGAAGAACTTGTCGTAGACCTGCAACTCGGTTACCCCCTGGTGATGGGACGGATCATGTGCGGTTGGCGCCCGACTCGGCCACGCGCTTCGCCCACGGGTAGTCGGGCTTCCCGCTGGGTGATCGGACGATCTCGTCGACCAGGTGCAGCTCGCGCGGCACCTTGTAGCCGGCCACGTGGGTGCGGCAGTGCTGGTCGAGATCTTCGAGGGTGGGCTGGTGGCCGTCGCGGGGCTGCACGACCGCGGCCACCCGCTGGCCCCAACGCTCGTCGGCGACACCCACGACGACGGCATCGAACACATCGGCGTGCGCCTTGAGCGCGTGCTCGACCTCTTCGGGGTAGACCTTCTCGCCGCCGGTGTTGATGCACACCGAGCCGCGGCCGAGCAGCGTGATCGTGCCGTCGGCCTCGAGGGTGGCGAAGTCGCCGGGCACCGCGTAGCGCTTGCCGTCGGCGGCGATGACGAAGGTGGCCTTCGTCTTCTCTTCGTCCTTGTAGTAGCCGAGCGGGATGTTGCCGCCCCGGGCGACCTTGCCGACCACGCCGGACCCCGGCTCGACGAGCTGGAGGTCGTCGTCGAGCACGACGGTGTCGCGCCCGGGGGTGACGGTGGGCCCGCCGGCCTTCATGGCGGTGTTGTCCTTGCCGACGGCCAGGATGCCGTTGAACCCCGACTCGGTGGCCCCGATGCTGTCGGTCATCACCAGGTTGGGGAAGCGGGCGAAGAAGCGCTCCTTCACGGCCGGGGAGAACACCGCCGCGGTGGAGCTGAGCGCGATGAACGACGAGAGGTCGACCTCCTCACCGTCGGCTTCCATCTGCTCGAGCGCCTCGATCATCGGGCGACCCATGGCGTCGCCCACGATGAGCACCGAGTTGACGCCCTCTTTGGCGACGATGCGCCACACCTCGTCACCGGCGAACTTCGGCACCAGCACGTTGCGGTTGCCCTGGAAGAACTGCATGAGCGTGCCCACGAACGCGGCCCCGTGCATGAGCGGCGGTGTGTTCATCATCACCAGCTGCCCGCCGCTGTTCTTGGCGTTCTCGGCGTGGTGCCACTCGTTGGGCACCTTCTCCTTGGTGAAGGGGTCGGTGCCGCCGGCGAGGGCGAAGAAGATGTCCTCGCTGCGCCACATGACACCCTTGGGCATGCCGGTGGTGCCGCCGGTGTAGATGATGACCTGGTCGTCGCCGGACCGCTCGCCGAAGTCGCGTTCGGGCGAGTTGTCGGCCAACGCGGTGAGGAACGGCGTGGCATCGAGGCCGGACTGGTCGGCGCCGCTGCCGTCTTCGATCATCACGAGCGTCTTCAGCAGCGGCAGCTGGTCCTTGACGGCTGCGACCCGCGGGCCGAACTCCTCGCTGTAGATGAGCCCCTTGAGATCGGCGTTGTCGAAGAGGTAGCGCAGCTCCTCTTCGACATAGCGGAAGTTGATGTTGACGGGCACGGCCCGCACCTTCAAGACCGCGAGCAGGCCCTCGATCCACTCGATGCTGTTGAGGCCGTAGATGCCCACGTGGTCGCCCGGCTCGATGCCGCCCTTCTGGAGATGGTGGGCGAGGCGGTTGGCCCGCTCCTCGAGTCCGGCATAGGTGCGCTGGTCGTCACCGCAGACCAGGCCCACCCGGTCGGGGACGACGTCGACGGCGTGCTCGAACATGTCGGCGAGGTTGTAGGCCATGGCGTGTTAGTAGAACACGTTCCAATCGCGGCTTCAAACAGGCCGAGCCGGGGTTCAAACGGGTTCGCCGACACCCGACAGGCCGGATCGCGGTCGCTCGTCGGCCGGGTCGCCCGCCTCGCCCTCGTCGCCTGCCGGCTCGCGCTCGGCGGCCTCGAGGAGGGCGGCGAAGGCCGGCGGCACCGCGCCGGCCAGGTCCCACACGTCGGGGATCAGCGCCGAGGCGGCCAGGAAGCCGAAGTCGACCGAGTCTCGGTAGCTGAGCACCGTGACGTTGAGCCCGGCGCCTTCGAGCACCGGGCCCATCGGGTAGGCGCGTTCCATCTCGGCGCCCGCGAGGTAGACGGGGAAGGCCGGGCCGGGGATGTTCGACAGGATGAAGCTGAGCGCCGGGCGATGGCGGGCGGCCAGGTTGGTGGCGCTGTAGACGCTGCTCGCCATGCTGGCCGCGGACGGGTCGGCGATCTCGGCCCAGGCCGACAGCGTGCTGGTGCCGATGGTCTCGTGCTCGGACTTGGCGGCACCGGCGGTGGTGCGGGTGGTGCGCAGGCACTCGACGGGGTCGTCGATCTCGGTGTGCAGCGGAGTGAACATCACCGACAGGCGGTTGTTGGCCTGGCCCCGCTCGTCCTCGGTGCGCACCGACACCGGGCAGGCGGCCACCATCGGCTGCTCGGGCAGGGCGCCCCGCTCGCGGAGGTAGCGGCGCACCGCCAGACGAGCAGGTGGCGAGCAGCACGTCGTTGACCGTGCCGCCCAGCCGCTCCTTCACCCGCTTGACGTCGGCCAGGGGCAGACGGGCGAAGGCCACGCTGCGATCGGCGGTGATCGGGCCGTTGAAGGGGCTGCGGGGCGCGGTGAGCGGCGTGCCTCCCGCCACCCCCGGGGTGGCCTGGCGGCGGCGCCGGATGTTGGTGATGGCCTCGCCGGTGCGGCGGGCCAGGGTGGGCAGGTGGGCGAGGCCCTTCAATCGCTCGGCGCCGGCCATGCCCAGCAGCTCCCACTGGTCGGGAGCGGTCTCGGGCTCGAAGGCCGGCGGCGGGTCCGTCGGGGCGGGATCGGCCTCGAGGTCGAAGAAGATCGGCATCAGGTCGGCGCCACCGGCACCGTCCATGGCCGAGTGGTGCACCTTGGCCACGAGCGAGATGCGGCCGCCCTCGAGGCCTTCGATGATCCACATCTCCCACAGCGGGCGGCTGCGGTCGAGCGGCAGCGAGGCCAGGAAGCCCGTGAATCGGGCCAGTTCCCGGAGATCGCCGGGTGCGGGCAGGGCGGCCCGCTTGACGTGGTGGTCGATGTCGAAGTCGGGATCGTCGACCCACACGGGATGGTGCAGGCGCAGGGGGACCTCGACCACCTTGCGCCGGAACGGCGGCACCAGGTGCAGGCGGGCGGCGATGTGGTCGCGGATGCGCTCGAACGAGAACCCGCCGGGCATGGTCGACGGGTCGAGCACCGCCGTGAGAGCCACGTGGGTGTGCATCGACGGCGTCTCGATGTAGAGGAAGAAGGCATCGAGGCCCGACAACTGCTGCATCAGCCCGTTCGCTCCATGAAACGAGTCTGCACCCGTCGCCTCCCGGACGCTACCCGGCGGGCGGCCGAATTTCGCCGGTTCGGGGGGCGACAGGGCACACTTGAGGCATGGTGTCGTGGCTCTTCCTCGCAGCCGCCCTCGTGGGTGCCGCCTTCACCTACAACGCGTTCTTCCCGGTGCGGCGCAACCGGGCCCTCTTCCTGTTCAGCTTCTTCGCGTCGTGGATCACCATCGAGCTGGCGCTGTTCCACATCGTGTGGGAGGTCATCGCCACCGCCATCTTCATCCGGTTCGGCGCGCTCGATGCGTGGCCCGGCTGGGTGGCGCTCGCCATTGCGGCGGCCAACTGGGTGCTGCTGCTCGTCGTCGTCGTGCGCAGCCGTGCGGCGAGCGGCGCGGCCGACGCGGCGCTGAACGGCGTGGCCGACTCGGTCGCGGTCGATACCGGCAAGGTCAAGCGCACCCGCAACCTCACCTACCGGCGGGTGGCCGGGCGAAATATCCGCCTCGACGTGTTCGAGCCGTCATTGCCGCCCGCCGACGGCGCACTCCGTCCTGCGCTGCTACAGATCCACGGCGGCGCCTGGATCATCGGCGACAAGCGCGAACAGGGCATCCCACTGATGAAGTACCTCGCGGCGCGTGGGTGGGTGTGTTTCAACGCCAACTACCGGCTGAGCCCCGGCGCCACCTGGCCAGACCATCTCGTCGACCTCAAGCATGCGGTGGCCTTCATCCGTGAGCACGCAGCCGACTATGGCGTCGACCCCGACTTCATCGCGGTCACCGGCGGATCGGCCGGCGGACACCTCACCACCATGATGGCGCTCACCGCGAACCAGCCTGAGTATCAGGCCGGCATCGAGGACGCCGACACCTCGTTCCAGGCGGCGGTGCCGTTCTACGGCGTCTACGACTTCACCAACCGCAACGAGACCATGCCGCCCGAGTTCGTGCGCATGTTCCTCGAACCGCTCATCATGAAGCGCTTCATCGACGACGAGCCCGACGAGTTCGCCAAAGCCTCACCGCTCGACCAGATCCACCCCGGCGCGCCACCGTTCTTCGTGATCCACGGTGACAACGACACGCTTGCACCCGTCGAGGACGCCCGCGAGTTCGTGACGATGCTCGGCGACGTGTCGCACCAGCCCGTCTACTACCTCGAGCTGAAGGGTGCCCAGCACGCCTTCGACGTGTTCTCGTCGATGCGCTCGCGCCGAGTCGTGCGAGCGGTGCATCGCTTCCTCGTCGCCACCCACCACAACTACCTGGCCGGTCGCCCCACCGCCGAGGTGCCGGCCGAGGTGCTCGACACCGAGGCCGTCAACGTCGACGAGCCCGATGCCGTCGAACGGGTGAGCTGATCCAGCCTCGGCGGGTGAGGGTGTCCCCGGCCGGCACATTGAGGGCACCCCGTCGCCGCCGAACCTGTCGCGTACTCGGGGGCCCCACGTCCCGGATCCGTCGACAGGAACGCTCCCTGTCGCCGAACCTGGAAGCGGGGAGCCACCGAGGTCAGCTGGTGAGGTCTCGGAGGAGGGGTCAGGTGTCTGCGAGACCCCAGGGCGTGCGTGCTTCGGAACGACCAGGCGACGGTTCCGTCGGCTGACCGGAGACCTTCAGTCGACGCGTGATCGTCGGGATGATCCCTTGGCCGTCCACGAAGAACCGGACCATGTCGACGACGACAAGAGCTGTGCGGCGAGGGTCGATGCGCTCGTAGGCGAACCGACGGCCGCGACGCGCCTCGTGCCGCTCGTACTCCCGCTCAGGGATTCGCCAGGCGTGCAGTGCGGTCTCCGGCGTCACCATGGAGGCCTCAGCGCGTGGTGCACGTATCCACGCGACCAGCGCCAGCCCCCCGAGGGCTGCGACCGCCGTGCCCACCCAGAAGGCGCTTGGCGTCGGGTTGCGGATGGTCCCGATCTGCGATCTGCTCGCGAGCGCCTCGGTCCACGGCACGGCGAGGAACGCCCACCAACCGCACATGACGCCGGTCGCGACCGCACGGTCCCGCACCGCGGCGACAGAGAGCAGCGGCCCGACGCCGCCCACCACGATCACGACCCACGCCGCCGCGAGGGCCATCACCGGCAACGAAGGCACCGAGGTCTCCCACGCCCAGTTCGCGATGAACACCCCGTCACGCGAGAACAACCAGATCACCGCAGCACCGAGCACCACCGAGGCAAGCGACCCCGCCGGTCGAGCTGCTCCGTCCGCCGGTCGCCTCGGGCGCGCGATCCAGCCCGAGTCACCGTCGATCCGGGCCTCAGCGCCGAACGTCGTTGCTCGGAGGCCGTCGAGCACGATCGCCGATCTCGGCGAACGAGCGGTCGGACAGCTCAGCGACGGCCGCCATGGGCAGCCACCGGACCACCCCGTGGGACCTCGACCGTGTCGGCCAGTTCGCGACCGGCGGTGTGTCGGGTCGTCATGCCACGACTGACGCCTGCGCTGCCGCGCTAGCCCATCCCGCAGGTGAGCCGTCGTGACCGCACGTCCCCGCCGTGAGAAACGTACCGCGGCAGGGGGTCTTGCCGCAAACGACCGGATCGTGCCGACAATGACGCCCGCTCCTCGCGGCCCACGCGCAGAGCCAGAGCCTGAGGGGGATGGGGATGGCTGCAGATCCTTCGAGCGAGCACGCAGTGGTGATCGCAGGTGGCGGTCCGACCGGGTTGATGCTGGCTGCGGAGCTGGGCCTGGCCGGCACCGACGTCGTCGTCGTCGAACGGCGAGCCAGCCAGGATCTCGACGGCTCGCGCGCCGGTGGTCTGCACGCCCGCACGATCGAAGTGCTCGATCAGCGCGGTGTCGCCGAGCGGTTCGTGTCAGAAGGTCAACCGCACCCCGCGGTCGGCTACGCCTACATCCCCCTCGACATCAGCGACCTCCCGACCCGCCACAACTACGTGCTGGCGCTCTGGCAACGCGACACCGAGCGCCTCCTCGCGTCGTGGGTCGACGATCTCGGCGTGCCCGTGCTGCACCGTCGGGAGGTCGTCGGTGTGGCGCAGGACGACGAAGGCGTCGACGTCGAGTTGTCGGACGGCACCGCACTCCGAGCGGCCTACCTCGTCGGGTGCGATGGTGGGCGCAGCCTGGTGCGCAAGGCCGTCGGCATCGAGTTCCCCGGCTTGGCCGCCTCGGCCAGCTGGATCATCGGTGAGGTCGAGATGCACGACGAGCCTGTGATCGGCACTCGCCGCGAGGGCGGGGGCATCGGTCCCGTCAACCGGGCCGAAGGCGGCGGTCCGTACAGCGTCGTGCTGAGGGAGCCCGACGTCGAACACGAGAGCGATCCGACGCTCGATGATCTCCGCGAGGCGCTGGTCGCCGCGTACGGCACCGACTTCGGGGCGCACGCCCCGACGCGCATCTCCCGCTTCACGGACATGTCCCGACAGGCGGCGTCCTACCGCGCCGGCCGCGTCCTTCTGGCCGGCGATGCCGCGCACGTGCACCCACCGCAAGGTGGCCAGGGTCTCAACACCGGCGTGCAGGATGCAGTGAACCTTGGTTGGAAGCTCGCGCTCGTGAGCAACGGAGACCTCGCCTGACAGCCTGCTCGACACCTACCACCACGAGCGCCATCCGGTCGGGGCGCGTGTGCTGCACAACACGAGTGCGCAAGTAGCGCTCTCGACGCCCGACGACCGGCACACCGCCCTGCACGCGACGATGGCCGAATTGCTCGCCATGGACGAGCCGCGCCGGCACACGGCCGCCATGCTGACCGGGCTCGACGTCCGCTACGACCTCGGCGACGGTCACCCGCTGCTCGGTCGCCGGATGCCCGATCTCGACCTCGGCACGGCTGACGCGCCCCACGCGGGTGTACGAGCTGCTGCACGACGCACGGGCCGTGCTGCTCAACTTCGGCGAGCCGAGCCGTTTCGACGTCGGGCCGTGGGCCGATCGCGTGAAGTCGGTCGACGCGACCTACCACGGTGCGTGGGAGCTCCCGGTGATCGGCGAGATCGACGCGCCCGTCGCCGTGCTCATCCGCCCTGACGGCTACGTCGCCTGGACCGGAGCCCTCACCGACCCCGCGCTGCCGAGCGCACTCTCGACGTGGTTCGGGCCGGGTGAACCTGCGTCGTGAATCCGGTCTGTTGCGATCAGTCGCTCACCGTCCGGACGTCGACGCCGAGGATCGACGCAGCTTCCCGTAGCGGGCCGTTGGCATCCTGCTCCGCCAGACAGATCTCGGCGGTGAGCTGCCTCGCGGCGGCAAGTGCTTCGAGTGAGAGCAGGTTGAGCCGGACACCGGTGTGGACCAGCTCCGCCATCGGCCAGGCGAGTTGGCGCAGCGACACCAGTTCGACGATGTCGGGAAGCTCGATGACTGCACCGACCACATCGGTGGCGACGGCGTCATCGACGGCACCGAGGCGCCTCGACATCGATCCGATGATGGTGTCGTCGGCCAGCGCCCGACACAGCCGGTGGTACCAGAGCCCCGTCGTCGCCATCGTCGCGCCTCGAGGCCGGAGAGTGGTCGGCTCGTCGTCGAGAAGGACGCGCAGGAGCAGGTGGTCGTCGAGGAGGACGGTGCTCAACTCAGGTCGGGGTCCTGCTCCGCCACTGCTGAGGCCAGGGCCTCGTAGCCTCCCGCCTCGTCGATCGCGTCACGAACGAGCGCACGCAGGCCGCCTCGGCCCGCCGGCACGATGACCAGCGCATCGCCGAGGTCGGCGATCTCCACCGCGCCGCCGTCGACGAGGTCCCACCGGCGTCTCGCCTCGGCCGGCAGCGCCATCTGTCCCCGGTCCGACACCCGGTAGCTCGTCACACCCATGTCAGGCAGGGTACAAGGTAAGCTGTGGACCTTACAAGGGAGCCTTGGCACCGGCCCGTGCCCTCGTCAGGGCGCAATGGCCGATGCCTAAGCTGCGTTCGCCGAGTTTCTGGGGGGCGACATGGCCGAGATCGAAGTCGACTACCTGGTCGTGGGGGCCGGCGCGTCAGGCATGGCGTTCGTCGACACCCTGGTGACCGAGGACCCCGACGCCGAGGTGATGCTCGTCGATCGACGTCACCGACCGGGCGGCCACTGGCTCGACGCCTATCCGTTCGTCCGCCTGCATCAGCCGTCGGCGACCTATGGCGTGAACTCACGCCGGCTGGGCGACGAGCGCATCGACGAGTCGGGTTCGAACGCCGGCTTCTACGAGCGGGCCACTGCTGCGGAGATCGTCGCCTACTACGACAAGGTCCTCGAGGAGACGCTGCTCCCGGCGGGCGTGCAGTTCCGCGGCATGGTCGACTACCGCGGCGACCAGGCCGATCGGCACGAGTTGGTGTCGCTCCTCGATGGCGAGCAGACGACGGTGCGGGTGCGACGCCGCTTCGTCGACGCCACCTACACCGAGTCGTCGATCCCGTCGACGCACATCCCCGGGTTCACGGTCGACGAAGGCGCGGTCCTCATCCCACCGAACGACCTCGTCCGCCGAGAGATCCCTGCGTCGGGTTACACCGTGATTGGTGGCGGCAAGACTTCAATGGACACGTGCGGGTGGCTGCTCGACGTCGGTGTCGACCCCGATCGCATCCGCTGGATTCGAGCACGCGACGGCTGGTTCTTCAATCGGGCGTACACCCAGCCGCTCGAACAGGTCGGCTCCTACATGCAGCTTCAGGCCAGGTGGGTGGCCGCCGCTGCAGCGGCCGTCGATGCCCACGATTTCGCCCACCGGCTCGAGGACGCCGAGGTCTTCCTGCGGATCGACCCGACGGTGGAGCCACTGATGTTTCGTGGCGCGACGATCAGCACGTCGGAGGTCGAGGAGCTCGCGTCCATCGAGGATGTCGTGCGGCGCGGGCGCGTCCGCCACATCGGGGTCGACCGGATCACGTTCGACGACGGCGAGCTGCCGACCGACCCTGATCAGGTGCACATCGACTGCACCGCCGCCGGCGTGCCGCCGACGACACCCCGACCTGTGTTCGAGCCGGGGCGCATCACACTGCAGTACGTGACCCTCGGCTTTGTGCCGTGGGGCGCGGCGACCATCGCCGCGGTCGAGGCGATGAAAGACGACGACGACACCAAGAACGCGCTCTGCCCACCAGTGATCTTCTCCGGACACGCCTCCGATCTCCTCCGGTTCGCCGATGCCGGGATGCGGGGCTTGGCCGCCCGGGGGACCGATCGCGAGATCGCCGCCTGGACCGAGGCCTGCCGGCTCAACCCCGGCCGCGACGCGGCCGCCCACCTCGACGACCCCCGGGTCGTCGACGCGTTCACCGTCCTCGGCGCCAACATCGGGCCGGCGCTCGAGAACCTGAGCCGGCTCGCCTGACCAGTGGTCGTCAGGCCTGCCACTCGAAGTACTGCGTCTCCACCATCATCGGCAGCAGGAACCGCACGTAGAACGAGTGGAGACGGAGACCCGGGTGCTCCTCGACCGTCGGGTCGATGAGGTCGACCCGGTCGTCATGCTCGCGATACGCGCGCGCTCGCTCGTAGGCCGACATCAGCTCGTCGTAGGACGTCACCGACTGACCCCAGTGGTCGAGCCGCGGGCAGCGCATGGGGTCGTCGTCGGCGATGAGGAACACGAACTGGTCGTAGCGGTGGGCCATCAGGATGAGTCGCCGGCCCGGCTCGGTGGTCGTCGGCATCTCCTGCCAGCCGAACACCGTCGAGTAGAAGTCGAGGATGTCGTGACAGCCCTGTTCGTCGAGGAGCGCGGCGGGCACGCTCATGGCGACGTGGTTGAAGCGCGGGGGGTGCACGGCGGCGTCGGTCATGGGGCCTCCTCCAAGCCAGGGGCGATCATCACCTTGGCGGCGGTGCGACCGCTGGCCAACGATCGGATGCTGTCGAGCATGCCGGTGAGGGGCACGTCGACCGGGTCGATGAGCAGGTCGGTCGGAAGGGCGCCTGACGCCAGCAGGTCGAGGGCGACCGCGAAGCCGTCGGCGTCGTAGACGTAGGAGCCGGTGACCAACAGCTCGTTGAGCACGATGCGGTTGGGGTCGAACGCCGGGGGGTCGATGCCGGCGCCGACCAGCACCAACAGGCCGCCGCGTCGCAGTTGAGCGAGTCCGCCCTCCATCGCTGATCGGCGTCCCGAGCACTCGAAGACGACGTCGACCGCGTGGTCGACGATGCGCTCGGGCTCGGCGATCGAGGGCACGTCGAGCTCGTCGGGCGCGCGCACCGTGGTCGCACCGAGCGACCGGGCCAGCTCTTGGCGCAGCGGGGCCGGTTCCACCACGTGCACCGCACGGCAGCCGCGCTGCACGAGCACGGCGACGATGAGCTGGCCGATCGGGCCGAGACCGAGCACCAGCACCTCACGATCGCTCAGGTCGCCGGCGCGGGTGACCGCGTGGAGCGCCACGGCCAGTGGCTCGGTGAGCGCGCCCTCGCGCAACGAGAGCCCTGCCGGCAGCGCGATCAGTTGGCGTTCGTCGACCCGGATGTAGCGCGCGAACGCGCCTTGGAACTCGGACTTGCCGGGTGTGTCGCGGCCGTCGCACAGCGACGGACGTCCGGCTCGGCACCAGCGGCACGAGCCACACCGCGGTTCGGGCCCGCCGACGATGGCCGTGCCCACAGACCACCCGGTCACGTCCTCTCCAACCGCGGCGATGTGCCCAGTGAACTCGTGCCCGCCGATGGAGCCGGGACGGGCCCAGCCGTCGAGCGCGAAGTGCAGATCGGAGCCGCAGACCCCGCAGTGGCTCACCTCGACCAGCACGTCGTGCGGGCCGAGCTCGGGCACCGGTCGTTGGTCGATGTCGACCACGCCCGGCCCGTTGAACACGGCGGCCGGCATGGTGTCCGGCGTGGTGGCCGCCGTGGTCCGGCGGCGCGCTGACTGGTCACGATCCCTCCCCGAAATTGGTGCGTGAAACACCCGCATCGGTGGTTTCACGCACCGATTTCGAGTGGTTGGGGTGGGGGTGGGGGGTCGAGTCGGGATCGGGAGGGAGGAAGTAGGGGGCCAGCTCGTCGATCTCGAGCACGGGACCGTCGTAGGCCACCTCGCCCGCAGTGAGCACCACCACCCGGTCGGCCAGGGCCAGCGCGTGCTCGACGTTCTGCTCGACCACGAGCAGCGCCATGCCCCGATCCTTGGCGATGGCGAGGTTGCGGTAGACGTCGTCGACGATGATGGGCGCCAGGCCGAGCGAAAGCTCGTCGACCACCAGCAGCCTGGGCGGGTTCACGAGCACCCGCGCGAGGGCGAGCATGCGCTGCTCGCCTCCCGAAAGCGACCCGGCCACCTGTGTGCGGCGCTCGCCCAGCCTGGGGAACAGCTCGTAGGCCTCGTCGAGTGCCGGGCGCACGCCACGGGCACCGAATGTCTGGTGGAAACCGAGGCTGAGGTTCTCCTCGACGGTGAGCGTGGCGAACACCGATCGACCCTCGGGGGCGTGTCCGATGCCCAGGCGGGCCAGCTCGAACGCCTCGCGGCCGGTGACGTCGACGTCGTCGAACAGCAGCCGCCCGCGTGTCGGCCTGATGAGGCCGGTGCACACCCGGGCGATCGTGGTCTTGCCCGCTCCGTTGCTGCCGACGAGCGCCACCACCTCGCCCGGGCCGACATGCAATGACACGCCGAACAGCGCCCGGAACGGCCCGTAGCCGGCGTCGACGTCGTCGAGGGCGAGCAGCGGCGCGCTCACGCCGTGACCCCGAGGTAGGCGGCACGCACCGTCGGGTCGGCCAGCACGTCGTCTGTGGGGCCCGACGTGAGCACGGTGCCGTAGTCGAGCACGTAGAGCCGATCGGCGACGCGGCGCACCATCGCCAGGTCGTGCTCGACGAGGAGGATCGCCACGCCGCGCTCCCGGCGCGCCTCGGTGAGCACCGCGGCCACCTCGTCGGTCTCGTGGCGGTCGAGCCCCGACGAGGGCTCGTCGAGCAGCAGGAGCTTGGGCTCGGTCATGAGGGCACGGCCCAACTCGACCAGCCGCCCCTGCCCGAGGGTGAGCGACTCGATGGGCCGGTCGGCGTCGTGCTCGAGCCCGAGCAGGCGCAACAGCCCGAGGGCCGACTCGAGCTCGGCAGGCGTTCGTCGGCCGCGACCGAGCAGGTCGGCCACGACGTTGAAACGACGGGTGCGGGCCTGCTCGGCCACCACCAGGTGATCGAGCACGGTCATGCCGGCGAAGAGCTCCATGCGCTGGAACGTGCGTGCCAGGCCGAGGCGAGCCCGCCGGTGGGTGGGGAACCCCGTGATGTCGACGCCGTCGAAGCGCACCCAACCGCTGTCGGGAGCGGTCAGGCCGTACAAGCAGTTGAAGAGCGTGGTCTTGCCGGCCCCGTTCGGTCCGATGAGACCCACCAGCTCGCCGGGCTCGACCCGCAGGTCGACCTGGTCGAGGGCCCGGATGCCAGCGAAGCGTTTGGTGATCTCGTGGGCCTCGAGCAGGGGACCGGCCAGCGGACCGTCGGCCACGCTCATTGCGACACCCCCACCGTGCTGGCCTGAGCTGGTTGGCTGTCGGGTCTGGTGTTCGGGGAAGACGGGGACTCTGACGGTCGTAGGCGTCGCATGATTCGCGCCAACGCGGCGCGGGTCTGGGCCTCGATGATGCCCTCGGGGTGTTTGGCGTAGGTGATGGCGCCGAGGCCGAAGCCGATGAAGGCGACGGTCTGGGCCAAGCTCTGCGACAGGCCGAGCAGCTCGAGCAGCCGGGGGAACACCATGAAGGCCAGACCTGCGGTGATGGCCGCCTGGATCGACCGGGCGCCCATGGTGACCACCAGCACCAGCCACACCAGCCCGAAGAAGTAGGCGTAGCTGCCGTCGTAGTTCACCGCCCCCTCGAACGAAGCCAACAGCCCACCGCCGAAACCGGCGATGGCCGCGGAGAGAGCGAACGCCACCACCTTGCGGCCGAAGGGGTTGATGCCCACCGCCGAGGCCGCGACCTCGCTGCCGCGAACGGCATCGAGCAGGCGGCCGGTGGTGCCTCGCTTCCACGCCAGCACCAGCAACGACGCGATGCCGAGCAGGCCGAGGGCGAGCAGGAAGAACGAGGTGTCGTCGGTGAAGTCGATGCCCGCGATCTCGGGCCTGGGCACGCGAGGCGGGCGGAAGCCGCCGCTCACCCAGTCGAGGGGGCGCACGACGAACTCGAACATGAGCGCGAACGCCAGGGTGGCGAGGGCGAGGTAGATGCCTCCGAGCCGCAGCGCGGGCAGGGCGATGAGGGCCCCCACCGCCGCGGCGACGGCGGCGCCGATGAACAGCGCGCCCATGACGCTCATGCCGGTGCGCTCGACCACCTGCGCCACCGTGAACGCGCCCACGGCCGCGAAGGTGGCCTGGCAGAGCGAGATCTGCCCGCCGAGTCCGGTGAGGATGACGAACGAGAGGAAGATCAGGCCGAGGATGACCCCCCGGGTGATGATGCCCACCCAGAAGGCGTCGAAGGTAGTGACCGTGAGCAACGCGCCGACGGCCACGAACACCACCGCGACGGAGCGGGTGAGCAGCGTGAGGCCTCGTGTGCGGATGGCCGCAGCCGGCGCAGGGGGTGGGGGATCGACTCCCGCCAAGGGGTCGACGACCTCGCGGCCCTGTCGAAGGCCAGGCCAGAACAACAGCAGCAGGAACAGCGTGACGAAGGGCAGTGACGGGCGCAGGCCCTGCGCCACGATGCTGTCGGTGGGCAGCGAGCCGGCGAGCAGCTGCTGGAGCACTCCGAGCAGCAGGCCACCGAGGAGGGTGAGCGGGATGCTGGTGAGCCGCCCGAATGCTGCGGCGGCGAGGGCCGCGACCAGCAACGTGAAGAAGTCGAGCTCGCGCACCTGGGCGAACAGCGGCGCCAGCAGCACCCCGGCGAGGCCGGCGAAGAAGCTCGACAGCATCCACGAGAAGCTGCTGATGCGCTCGGCGTTCACCCCGTTGAGCTCGGTCATGCGGGCGCTCTCGACCACGGCGCGCATGCGCAAGCCGAGGTTGGTGAACCGGAACAGGACCGTGAGGCCGATCACCACGAGGAGCGTGACGACCATGGTGACGATCTGGTTGACGTCGAGGCTGTAGTCGCCGAAGCGGTAGATGTGGTCGGACGGGATGATGCCGGGTGGTCGGAAGGCGGCCGCGGTGCCGAACCAGAGCTTCACGATCTGCGGGATGGCGACGAGCAACCCGAGGGACGTGACCAACTTGGCGAGCGTGCCGGCGTTGCGCAGGTGGCGGTAGAGCAATCGGTCGAGCACCAGCCCGAGCAATGGCCCGACGATCACCACCGCGACCACGAAGCCGAGGCCGGCCGGCCACTCGTTGCGAGCGACCAGCTCGTAGTAGACCGCGGCCGATACGAACGCTTGCGCGCCGAACGCCAGGTTGAACACGCCCGACGTCTTGTAGGTCAGCACGATGCCCATGGCCATCAGCGCGAAGACGCACCCGATGGGTATGCCCCTGATCACGTAACTGAGGATCTCGGTCATCGAAGGTCCGTCCGGCGACTGGTGGGCTGTCCGTCGGCCAACCGGCTGGTCAGCTCTGCTCGCCCGCTCTCATCTCCGGCTCCTCGGGCAACGTGTCGGCCGTCAGGTCGAAACAGATGAACGGCTTGCCCGGTTCGGCGTACTGCGGGACGAACGCGCTGCTCTCGATCCTCGAGATGGCGTAGCAGCCGGTGTCGTCGATGTCGTTGTGGGCGATCGTCCAGTCGACGCCCGGGATGGCCCCGTCGGCGTTCCAGAAGCTGATGGCGTTGATGCCGTCGACCACCTTCTGCTGGGTGAACTCGGGACCGGCGGCCACCAAGCCGCGGTAGAAGAGATCGGCCTGCAGCCACCCGGAGACCGACAGCTCGCTCTTGGCGCCGCCGGTCTTGTCGATCCACTCGAGATACTTCTGCATCCCGGGAGGCTGATCCTCGAGCTCGAACGGCACTGCCCACGTGAGGACGTAGGAGCCCTCGAACAGATCGCCGAACTCGGCGACCAGATCGGCGTCGTAGCCGTTGGGCATGTACTGCACCGCGTCGAGCTGCTGGCGGTCGATCTCGCGAGCGAGGTTGGCGACGGCGTTGTTGTCCATGCACGTGGTGACGAAGCCGACGCCTTCGTCCTTCATCTTCTGCACCTGGACGCTGAAGTCGGTGACGCCGTAGGTCAACGCGGTGTCCTCGAAGACCACCTCGGCCGTGGGGTACTTGTCGAAGGAGTTGCGGATGCCCTCGGCGCAGTCGGACGACTGCGGGACGTTGTAGGCGAGGATCGCCACCTTGTCGGCCTGCTCCTCCTGGGCCAGCCAGGGCAGCACAGGCCCCGGGCAGCCGAAGCACAGGTCGCTGCCTCGATCGCCGAAGAGGTTGGGTGGGCCTTCCCACTCCGGATTGATGGTCCAGCCGAACGTCGGCGTGCCCGACGAGGCCAGGAAGTCGGCGCCGGTGAACAGCAGGGTGGCCACCGGCAGAACAGCGAAGACGTTGTCCTGCGAGATGAGGCCCTGCGACTCGGCCAGGTTGTTGGCGACCTGGTCGTCTCGCTCGGCCACCAGCTCGAGCGAGCGCCCGTAGATGCCGCCCTGGTCGTTGATCATCTCGAAGTAGGCCTGCACGCCGTCGAACGCGTCGCCGTAGCTGGCGCCGAGCGGGTTGGTCACCGAGGCGACGCCGCCCACGCGGATCTCGGTGTCGGTGACACCGGGTTGGTCGACCGGGACGTTGGTGGTCAGGTCACCGGTGACGGCCGTTTCGCTCGGTGCATCCGGCGTGTCGCTCGAGCTGTCGTCGCTGTCGTCGCCGGCGTTCCCGCACGCGGCGGCGAGCATCAGCATCGCCACGAGCAGACCTGCGGCTCGCTTGCTCATCACGACCTCCCCCGGTCGGTTCTGGTGGCGTCACCGTACTCGCGACGGCTGTGCCGTGTGTCGGCGGGTCGCGACCGAATGGGGGCGGGATCAGGCGCTGCGGATGGCGGCGCGGAGAACGACGACGGTGGTCAGGCGAAGTCCTTCTCGCCGTAGACGGCGAGGGCGTAGATGACGAGCGCCGCCAGGCTCATGGCGATCAACGAGGAGATCGGGTAGGCGAAGACCCAGGTCATGCTGATCATCCCGGAGAAGGCCGCCACGCCGATGCCGAGCCAGCGGGCCCACTGCGCACGGTTGAAGAGGGCGAAGCCGGCCACGATGAGCACGATGCCGGTGATGACGTAGACCCATCCCCACGTGGCGATGTTGTCGTCGAAGACGACCGCGTCGATCGGCAGGCCGTCGTGATCGAGTGCCCACACGCCGTTGAGGACATTGGACATCCCGGCGATCATCAACATGACCGCGGCGAAGGTGATCCAACCGGTGTGCTCTGCGGTTCCGTCCATGGTTCCCCCTGCTCGTGGAGCGGATGGCCATCCGCTCCCGACGGATCGACGGTAACGACGACCGGTCGCCAGGTGGGGGATTTCGAGGGCTGCCGCCGGATATCAGCCGGGATAGAGACGCAGCAGGCCGAGCACCGCGGGCAGCAGCATGCCGACCACGATCAACAGGACCGCCAGCTTCATCCAGGGAGGGCGGTGCCAGATCGAGCGCTCGGGCAACGGCGCGTCCCACGGATCGTCGGGATCTGAGCGTGTTGCGTCAGCTTCCGCAGGCCCGGTCGGGTCGGTCGACAACGCGTCGTTTGACAGGGCGTCGTCCGACAGGCCGAGCAGGGCCAACGCCTGGTCGGCGTCGTCGGCGGGCACAGCCACCCGGAACGGTGGGCCACCGTCGACCGCAGCAGCGGCGATGCCGTCGCCGGTGAGGAACGTCGCGGCCGCCTCGGCCCGGTCGAGGCGATCAAAGTCGCCTATCTGCACCAGCCTCTCGTGCGACGCTGCCATCGGGTCAGACGCTACGACCGCCAGAGGCTGCTGCGCACGAACTGGTAGACGCCTGCGAAGTCGGACGTCGACTTCTCGGGGATGGCGACCACGGTGCCGAGGGCCCGGGCGCCCCAGACGATCTCGGCCGTGCGCTCGACCACGAGCGATGCGTGGAGCGCGTCGTCAGGTGACTTGCCGACACAGAGCAGGCCATGGTTGGCCATGAGGGCGGCGCTGCGGTCAGCTACGTGGGCGGCCACCTCCTCGCCGAGCTCGTCGGTGCCCGTCATCCGGTAGGCGCACACCGGCACGTCGCCACCGATGTAGGTGACGACCTCTTCGATCGCCGCGGGGATCGGCTCGTGCACGAGGGCGAACATCGAGGCGTAGGGCGCGTGGGAGTGGATGACGCCACCGACCTCCGGGTAGCGCTTGTAACACTCGAGGTGCAGCGACTTCTCGCTCGTCGGGCTGCCGCCGCCATCGACCTTGTTGCCGTCGAGGTCGACGATGACCAGGTCGTCGAGCGTCATGGTGTCGTAGGGCAACGACGAAGGAGTCATGCAGACGGTGTCGTCGCCGGGCATCCGCCCCGACACGTTGCCGGCGGTGCCGACCACCAGACCTTCACGGTGGAAGGCCTTGGCCGCGTCGAGCACCTGCTGGCGCACCTCGTCGGCCGTCATCGTGGCGACGGACTTCGAGCTCATGACAGCACCTCCGGGTTGGCGCAGTGCAAGGGCCGCTCGCCGGCGAGCAGCCGCGTGAGGTCGGCCGCGATCAGCCGCGTGTGGTTGGCCTCGGTGTCGTAGGTGGCGCCACCGATGTGGGGGGTGAGCACCACCTGATCCATCGCCAGGAGGGGATGGCCGGCGGGCAGCATCTCGCCTTCGAAGTGATCGAGGCCTGCGCCGGCGAGACGCCCGCTCGCCAACGATGCAGTGAGGGCGTCGAGATCGTGCAAGCCGGCGCGCGCCGAGTTGAGATAGATCGAGCCGGGCTTCATCGCGCCGAACTGCTCGACACCCATCATGCCCAGCGTGTCGGCCGTCGGTGCGGCGTGCATCGAGACCACGTCGGCTTCATCGAGCAGCGCCGCGAGCGAGCGGTGGGTGGCTTCGTCGTTGAACGGGTCGAAGGAGATGACGCTCATGCCGATGCCCTCGAACCGCCAGCGGGCCGCCCGCCCCACCGCACCGAGGCCGACGATGCCCACCGTGCGTCCGGCGAGCTGCCAGGAGCGAAAGCGTTGGTAGGGGATGGTGCCGTCACGGAACACCTCGCCGGTGCGCACGTCGTGGTCGGCCACGATGACGTGACGGTTGACCGCGAACAGCAGGGCGAGGGTCATCTCGGCCACCGCGTCGGCGTTGCGCCCCGGCGCGTGCAGCACGGGGATGCCCCTGGCCGTGGCTCCGGCGAGGTCGACGTTGGTGGGATCACCACGGGTCGAGCAGATCGCCCGGAGGGGGAGGTCGAGCACGGCGCCCTTGCAGGGGTCGGCTTCGCAGACGACCACGTCGGCACCGCAGTCGCGCACCAGATCGGCCAACTGGTCTTCGTCGTAGATGCGCAGCGGCGCGGTCGGAGCGGTGATCCACGGGTCGAGCACGAGGTCGCCGAGTGCTTCGAGCTGGGCGACGCCATCGCCACGCAGCGGCGCCGTCGCGTAGATGACGAGGCGGCGATCGGCGGTCATCGGGTCAGCCTCGCAGACGGTGGCAGGACTGTCATGTTCCCGGCGGGAAGGCGCAGCGTGTCTGCGATACTGCCCTGATGGCCCCACCTCGTGCGCTGCGCATCGCCGCGTTGGTGAAGCAGATCCCGCAGTTCGAGGAGATGCGACTCGGCCGCGACGGCCGACTCGAGCGCCAGGGTCTGCCGTTGGAGATGAGCGCGTACTGCCGGCGCGCGGTCGCCAAGGGCGTGGAGCTGGCCCGGCAGACCGGCGGGTCGTGCACGGTCATCACGCTCGGCCCGCCGTCGGCGGAAGATGTGCTGCGCGAGGCGATCGCGTACGGCGCCGACGCCGGCGTGCTCGTGTCGGACACGGCCTTTGCCGGGTCGGACACGCTGGCCACCGCCCTGGCGTTGGCCGCCACGATCCGTCGCGAGGGGCCCTTCGATCTCATCCTCACCGGGCGCAGTTCGGTCGACGCCGACACCGGTCAGGTCGGCCCGGAGCTCGCCCAACTGCTCGACCTGCCCTTCGCCACGGGCGTGAAGCGGCTTGTGCTCGGTCCCGACGACGACGGCCTGACCGTCGACGTCGGCCTCGAGCACGACGACGAGTGGGTCGAGGCCACCGTGGCGCTGCCGGCGGTGTTGAGCGCGGCCGAACGCCTCATCGACCCGTGCAAGATCAAAGACCCCGAGGCGTGGTCCGGCGTCGACCCGGCAACGATCCGGCGGGTCAGCTCGACCGATCTCGGGCCGGGCCCGTGGGGCCCCGACGCCAGCCGCACCTGGGTGGGCGAGCTCCGCACGGAGGAGGTCGATCGGGCCCGCATCGTGCTCGAGGGCGACCTCGCCGAGCAGGTCGACCAGCTCGTGGCGATCCTGGCCGACCGGGGTGCGCTCGGGCCCGGGTCACCGTCGGCCCACCGCGGCGAAGCGGTGCCCACACCTGCTGGCGGCGACCAGACCGTGACGGTCGTGGTCGAACCAGATCGCGACCGCCAGGCGCGTGAACTGCTCGGCGGGGCGGCTCGGCTCGCGTCGGACCTCGGGGGACGGGTGGTGGCGCTTGCCGCCGACCTGGGCGACGACGAGCTCACCGCCTGGGGTGCCGACGAGATCGTGCGGCTCGAGGCGCCGTCGGCGGCGCCGCTCACCGCCGATGCCAGCCGGCCCGTGGAGGAGGATGTGGCGACCGCCGTGGCGCGCTGGGCCGAGCAGGTCCAGCCGTGGGCGATCCTCGTCGGATCGACGGCCTGGGGACGCGAAGTGGCGTCGCGGGTGGCTGCCACCCTCGGGGCCGGGCTCACGGGCGATGCCGTCGGGCTGGCCGTCGTCGATCGACGACTGGTCGCGTGGAAGCCGGCCTTCGGCGGCAGCCTCGTCGCGGCCATCACCGCATCGTCGCCGGTGCAGATGGTCACCGTACGCGCCGGGGTGCTCTCGCTCTTCGAACCCCGACCGTCCTTCGCGGCTCCAACGAACACCCTTGCCGTCGGTCGGCGCGACCGGGTCGTCGTCCACCGCCGGCGCCGGGAGGACGACCTCGGTGCGCTGGCGAACGCCGAGATGGTCATCGGCGTCGGGCAGGGCGTCGATCCGGCCGAGTACCACCTGTTGAGCGGGTTGCGGAAGCTGCTCGGCGCCGAGATGGCGGCCACCCGCAAGGTCACCGACAACGGATGGATGCCCCATGCCCGCCAGCTCGGCATCACCGGCCAAGCCATCGCTCCTCGGCTCTACCTCGCCCTAGGCACCAGCGGGAAGTACAACCACACCGTCGGCGTGCGTAGCGCAGGCACCATCGTGGCGGTCAACCCCGATCCCGTCGCACCGATCTGGGACTTCAGCGATGTCGGCCTCGTCGCCGACTGGCACGACGTCGTGCCCGTGCTCGAGCAGCGGATCGCCGAGCACCTCGCCGGCCGCCGGGTGGCGGCTGACATCACCCGATGAACAACGCGCTCGCCCCATCGCACTGGAGATGCCGTGTCCTACCGTGACGACCCCGAGCTGATGGAGCGACTGCACGCAGCGTTTCGAGCGACGCCGCTGCATGCGTTGCTCGACATCGACTACGTGGCCGACGACGACGCAGCCGACGACGGCGTCACCGTGGTGCGCATGCCGGTGCGGCCCGAGGCCTACGGCGCCAGCGGCAACTTGCACGGTGGGGCCATCGCCACGCTCGTCGACGTGGCCTCGGCCACCGCTGCCGCCCGCAGCAGCCACTTCGTGCCCGGCGTGAACACGCTCGTCACCGCCGATCTCCACGTGCGCTACCTCGGGCGACCGAAGGGTGACGTCGTGTTCGCCCGGGCGCACGTGGTGCGCGCCGGGCGCCAGCTCATCGTGGTGGAGTGTCGGGTGGTCGACATCGAAGACCGGGTCATCGCGGTGGCCGACTTCGCCAGCATGGTCGTGCCGCTGCGCGAGCCGCTGCCCGGCGCCGCCCACGACCCGGCTTCGCCCGAGCTCTGAATGCAGCGGGCATCGGCCCGGTTCGCCGCGCTGCTGGTCGTCACCTACATCGGCATCGGCCTACCGATCGGCGCGCTGGGTGTCGCCTGGCCCCAGATCCGCGAGACCTTCGACCAACCGCTGGCGGCGCTGGGTGTGCTGCTGCTCACCTTCACGGCCGGCAACATCCTCACGTCGGTGGTGCACGGCCGGGTGGCGCCGAGGTTCGGCACCGGGCCGGTGGTCGTGGCCGCCGAAGTGGCGGGCCTCGCTGGTCTCCTCGTGTTCGCCTTCACGCCGGTGTGGGCTGGGCTGCTCGTGGGCATGGCCCTGCTCGGGGTGGCGGTAGCCGGTCTCGACGCGGAGCTCAACAGCTATGTGGCCGTGCACCACGGCCCGCGTCTGCTCAATCTGATGCACGCCGGCTTCGGCATCGGCGCCACGATCGGACCGCTGGCCATCGCCGCGTTGCTCGGCACCGACCTGTCGTGGCGGGTCGTCTATGTGGGCATGGCCATGGTGTGGCTCGTCGTGGCGGTGGCGTTCGTGCTGCGGCGCCATCACTGGGTGGCACACCCGGTCGTGTTCGTCGACGCACGCGGGATCGAAGAACCCGCCGATCCGGTCGCCTCGCGCCATCTCGGCCTGACGGTGCTGCTGGGCTTGGCGCTCTTCTTCGTGTTGAGCGGGGTCGAGCTGGGCGTGGGGAGCTGGGGCTTCACCCTGCTCACGTCCGAGGGCAGCGCCGACGGTGCCGCCGGGCTGGTGATCACGTTCTATTGGGGCGCGCTCACCCTCGGCCGTCTGCTGCTGGGCGCGGTCGGCGATCGCGTCGCTCCGCTCGTCGTGATGCACGCCTCGGTTGTCGTTACCGCCGCGGCGTCCACGCTGCTGCTGATGGGCGGCACGGTGGCCGCGATCGGCATGATCCTCGTCGGCTTCGGACAGGCGGGCATCTTCCCCTCGATGGTCGCACTGACCCCTTCCCGTCTGGGTCACCGACGTTCGCATCGGGTGATGGGACTGCAGTTCGCCGCCGCCAACCTCGGCGGGGCGTTGCTCCCCGCGCTCATCGGAGTGGTGGCCGAACGCCGCGGCGAAACAGCGATCGCCGTGGCGGTGTGCGCTCTCGCGATGGTGCTCGCAGGGATCCACGTCGCCCTCGTCGCGTGGACCGATCGGGGTGCGAGGCGCCTTGTGACGCCTGACGTGGCGACCTAGCCTGCGGCGCACGTCCGTCCCAGGGGGGTCCCGACCGTGAACTCGACTTCGGCGCGCCGTCGCCATGTGATCGCCGCGTTGCTCGTCGTGACGCTGCTCGCTGCTGCGTGCTCCGGCAGCGGCGACGAGACCAACACGAGCGGCCCGGACGACACGGCCGGCACCACCGACCTCACCCGCGCCACCCCGAGCCCGATCCAGACCGGCGGTGTCCTGCGCTACGCGCTCAACGCCGAGACCTCGTCGGGCTGGGACCCGGCCAACAGCCAGTGGGGTGGCGGTGGCACCACCGTGTCGCGGGCCGTGTTCGACCGCATCGCCGAGCTCGACGACGAGGGACGTCCTCAGCCCAACCTGGCCGAGTCGATCACCCCCAACGCCGACTTCACCGAGTGGACCATCGTGCTGCGGCCTGACATCACCTTCCACAACGGCGAGCCCCTCAACGCCGAGGCCGTGAAGCTCAACCTCGACCGCGCCCGCACGTCGGTGCTGCTCGGTGCGGTGCTCACCGCCTACATGGGCGAGGTGGTGGTCACCGACGACCTCACCGTCGTGGTCAACACGCTCAAGCCCTGGTCGACCTTCCCCTACTCGATGACCACACAAACGGGCACCATCGCGGCGCCGGAGCAGCTCAACTCCGACGCCCCGGCGCAGGATCCCATCGGCACGGGCCCGTTCGTGTTCGAGGAGTGGATCCCCGACAACCGGCTCACGGTCACCCGCAACGACAACTACTGGCAGAGCGACGCCGACGGCAACCAGCTGCCCTATCTCGACGGCATCGAGTTCACCGTGATCGGCGACCAGAGCTCGCGCGGCGCGTCGCTCGACTCGGGCTCGATCGACGCCATGAACACCTTCGAGCCCCAGATCCTCGAGCGCTACATCCCGTTGGCCGAAGACGGCACGGTGCAGCTCATCTCGAACGAGGACTCGGTCGACCAGACCCAGTTCATCGGTCTCAACACCGTCAAGCACGCCGTTCGACGATCCGCTGGCCCGCCGCATCGTCGCCACCGGCCTCAACACGCAGTTGATCTCCGACACGCAGTACTTCGGGCTGTTCCCGCCGTCGAACAGCCTGTTCCCGACCAACTCGCCCTACTACGCCGAGACGTCGTATCCCAGCTACGACCTGGCCGAGGCCACCAGGCTGCACGAGGAGTACCAGGAGAAGTACGGCGAGCCGCTGGCGTTCACCGTCAACCTGCCGAGCACGCCGCAGTTCCGGGCCATCGGTGAGGCCGCGCAGGCGCAGGCGTCGGAGTTCGGTGTCGAGATCGAGCTCAACCTCATGGACGAGTCGACCCTCATCGTCAACGCCCTCACCGGCGACTACGTCTCCACCGGGTTCATCACCTTCGGTGAGCCGCCGATCGACCAGGTCTTCATCTCGAGCGACACCGTGAAGCCGGTCGGGCAACTTGCGCTCAACTTCACCAGGTTGGCCGATCCGGAGCTGCAGGCGGCCATCGACGCCATCCAGGCCACCGACGACGAACAGGCGCAGATCGAGCAGTGGGCGATCATCCAGGAGCGCATGGCCGAGAACCTCAACTTGGTGTTCGTGGTCCGCAACCGGTCCGCGGTGATCTTCTCCAACAGCGTCTTCGGCATGAACACCGCCCTCACCGGCAACGGTGAGCCGGTCAAGCCCACTGCCTCGCCGTTCCTCGGCTGGGCGTGGATTCAGCAGTAGGGAACGCCGATGGCGACCGCAGGTGAACCGACCGGTGTCGACCTGGCTGCGGTGATCGGGCGGCCCACAGGTGCGTCGCGCCTGGTGGTCGAGCGCGGACCGGTCGCCAAGTTCGCCGAGTCGGTCAAAGACGACAACCCGGTCTTCCGGCGGCTCGACGCAGCCCACGAGGCCGGGCTGGCCGGCATCGCCGCGCCGCCGACCTTCGCGTTCTCGGGGCTCCAGTACTGGGGCACGTTCGCCGAGGATCAGCCGCCGGATCCCACCGGCGGGAGCAACCCGATGATGGAGATCATCGGTGCGCTGATGTCGAAGGGCGGCATGGTGCTGCACGGCGAGCAGGAGTTCGTCTACCACCGGCCGATCGTCGTGGGCGACGTGCTCGACCACGAGGGCAAGGTGGTCGACTGCTACGCGAAGGAGAGCAAGGGTCGCACCATGACCTTCCTGGTGATCGAGGACGTCTTCCGCGACCAGCAGGGCGAGCCGGTGCTGACGGCTCGCATGAACCTGATCCACCGGTCCTGACCGAAACGGCTGTCGACTAGCGCCCGACCGCTCCGCTGAGCGACATTGTCGCCCCATGGAGATCGGGCTGACCCTTCCGACGATGATCGCCGGCGTCGACCGCGCCACACTGCTCGACTGGAGCCGTCGCATCGACGAGGGGCCGTTCTCGACCCTGGCTCTCGGCGAGCGCATCGCCTATCCAAACCAGGAGATCTTCGTGACCCTGGCCGCGGCGGCGGCGGTCACCGAGCGGGTGCGCATCATGGCGACCGTCGTGATCCTGCCGATGCACTCGGCGGTCGACGTGGCCAAGAAGGCGGCCACGCTCGACGTGCTCTCCGACGGACGTTTCGTGCTGGGCGTGGGCGTGGGCGGCCGTGACGAGGACTACCGCAGCCTCGAGGCGCCCTTCGAGCGCCGCCATCAGCGCATGGACGACCAGGTGGCGCTGATGCGACGGGTGTGGGCCGGCGAGCCGCCGTTCGCCGACATGCACCCCGTGGGTCCGGCGCCGGTGCAACCCGGTGGGCCGCCGTTGTACTCGGGGGCCCTCGGCCCGAAGTCGATCGCCCGCTCGGCCCAGTGGGCGGCGGGGGTGAGCGGCTTCCTGCTCGACCCGTTGGGCGAGGACGTGGCCGGCACCTTCCGCAGCATCGAACAGGCATGGGCCGACGCGGGTCGCAGCGAGGCACCCCGGCACGTCACCAGCTTCTGGTATTCGCTCGGCGACGGGGCCGAGGCGCAGCTCGACGCCTATGCCCGTCGCTATCTCGGCATCTTCGGCGACGAGATGGCCGCCGCCATGGCCGCCTCGTGCTCGGCCAACTCGGCCGGTCGGCTGCGGGACGCGCTGGCCCGCGTCGAGGACGCGGGTTGTGACGAGCTGCTCCTCGTGCCCACGTCGGCCGACGTGAGCGAGATCGACAAGCTGCTCGACGTCCTGGCCTGAGCGGCGCGCACCGCGCCCGCGTTCCGCAGTGGGCTGAAAGACGCCGTTCAGCAACTCGTCACCGAGTTTCCCGGTTCCCCGCTATCGGCGCCGGCCGAGCTGCCGATGGGCACGGGGCATGGACGCAGCGGCGGATCGATGGGACCCGGGAGTCGGCGACGTCGATGCTCTCCTTCGCGACGGCGGGTTGCACGCCCACTTCCAGCCGATCGTCTCGCTGATCGACGGCGTGATCGTGGGCTACGAGGCGCTGGCACGCATGCCCGCGGTCGATGGCCGCACCGCGGGACCCGATCGCTGGTTGGCCGCCGCCGAGACCGCCGGCCGGCGGACCGAGCTCGAGCTGGCCTGCCTCGACGCGGCGCTGGCCGAGGGCCTGCCGCCCGGCCAGGCGCTGCTCTTCGTGAACCTCAGCCCGTCGACCTTCGGCGACCCCTGGGCGATCGACCTGTTCGACGGCGTGCTCGACCGCATCGTCCTCGAGCTCAGCGAGTCGCAGATCGTCGACGACTACGAGGAGCTGCGCCAGCACGTCTGGGACTGGACGTCGCGGGGTGCCCGCCTCGCCATCGACGACACCGGCTCCGGCTATGCCAGCCTGCGCCACGTGCTGCAGCTGCGGCCCGACTTCATCAAGCTCGACCGCAGCCTGATCAACGGCATCCAGTACGACCGCCATCGACGCGCCCTCGCCGACGCCCTCGTCGCGTTCGCGCAGGGTCTCGGCGCGGAGGTGATCGCCGAGGGCGTCGAGCACGCGGCCGAGCTGGCCGCGCTGCGCGACACGCCCATCGGTCTGGCGCAGGGCTACCTGCTGGCTCGGCCCGGTCCGGCCTGGCCGGCGGCCGCCGACCCGACGTTGCGGGTCGGTCGGGGCCAGCGAGCGCGCTCGCGGGCCGATCTCGAGATCGCGTTGCACTCGGCGACCGATCCCCAGGTCGCGTGCGATCTGGTTGTCTCCTACCTGGCCGACCTGGGCGATCTCATGCCCAGCGCCTACCTGTTGCGTGGCGACCGGCTGCGCTGTCAGGCACAGCGCGGCATCTGGCAGGTGCTCGACGGCATGGCGCCAGGCGCAGGCATCACCGGCCGGTGCTTCGTGGAAGGTCGCGAGATCGTCGTGCAGGATGTGCGCTCCTCGGTCGCGTACCTCGAAGCCATCCCCGGGGTCGCCGCCGAGGTGTGCGTGCCGCTGAGGGTGGAGGGTGTGGTGGTTGGCGCGTTGAACGTCGAAGCGCGGCGAGAGATCACCGATGCGGTCATCGCCGAGGTGCGGGACTGCGCCGAGATGCTGGGCGAACGCCTCGGCATCGTCGGTCGCGAGCCGGTCGCGAGCCCGCTCGACCAGATGGGCTTTCACGTGCACCGGATCGCGGCGGCGGAGACAGAAGTCGACGCGTGCCTCGCGCTCATCGAGGGCGCATGCCGACTGCTGCGCATGAACTCGGCCGGGCTCACGCGGGTGGGGTGCTCGGGCGACGAGTCGGTGTCGCTCGCCATCGGTCCGTTGCGTGACACGTTGCTCGGCTTGCGCGCGTCGGAGACTGCCCAGCTCGTGGACCTCGTCAACCGGGTCACCTCGTGCTACACGTCGGGCACCACGCTCGACCGCGGTGTGATCGGCTTCGAGGAGCTGCGCCGCCTCGGTGTGAGGTCGATGGCGGTCGTGCCCCTTGCGGCGGGCGGCGCGCGACGGGGCCTGCTCGTGGTGGCCCACACCTCGGCCACCTCGCTCACGACCCGGGACGTGGAGCCGCTCGAGCTGCTGGCCGCCCAGGCCGCCGGTCGGCTGAGCCCGGCGCCGTCGGATGCGGCACGCGTCAGCGGTCGGATCTGACCACCAGCGCGTCGACCGCCACTGCGCCTCGTCCGCGCGGTCGCACCATCAGTGGGTTGATGTCGATCTCGGCGATGGTGCCGGTGTGGTCGATCGCAAGCCTCTGCAGCTTCATGATGGTGTCGACCAGGGCCCGAACGTCGGCCGGAGGGCGTCCCCTGGCGCCACGTAGCAGCGGATAGCCCTGCACCGATTCGACCAGGCGGGCCGCCTCGTCGCGGCCGAACGGTGGCACCCGGAACCCGACATCGCCGAGCACCTCGACGAACACGCCGCCGATCCCGAACATGACCACCGGACCGAAGAGCTCGTCGTGGGCGACGCCGACGACGGTTTCGACACCGTCGGTGATCAGCTCGCTCACGAGCACACCGTCGATGACTGCGCCGCGATCGGCGGCGACGGCGCGCTCCACGAGATCGGCGTAGGTTCGCTTCACCTCTGCAGACGTACGCACGCCGACGGCCACCAGACCCAAGTCGGACTTGTGGGTGAGATGCGGTGAGCTGATCTTCATCACGACGGGGTAGCCGATGGCGTCGGCCGCACGGACCGCCTCGGCCGCGGAGGTGGCCAGCCGGTCGTGACTCACCGTGATGCCATAGGCGGCGAGCACGGCCTTCGACTCGTGCTCGGAGAGCGCGCCGGTGCGCGCGTCAGGACCGGCTGACTCGAGCAGCCGATCGACCTCGGGCGCCGCGCTTGATCGTCGGCGCGCCGGCTTGACGAACGGCGAGCGGTAACGGGCGATGAACTCGTGGTGGTCGAAGTAGGCGCGGGCGGCCAGGACGCAGTTGTGGAACGTGCGGAACACCGGCAGCTGCGAACCGAGCAGGACGTCGCGATAGGCGGGGTCGGAGCCGTCGGGTGAGCCCCAGACCACGAGGATCGGTTTGCTGGTGTGCCGAGTCGCGTCGACCAGGCTCTGGGCCATCGGCCGGCTCATCGTGGCCAACGCACCGGTGATCGGGCAGATGAGCATGTCGACGTTCGGGTCGTCGAGGATGGCCCGGAGGATCTTCGGGGCGCGCTCGTCGGTCGACGGCGCGCCGCCGGTGTCGACTGGGTTCGACACCCGTAGATAGCCCGGGATCCATCGGCGCAGGGTGGACTGCGTCTCGGGTGTGAGCTCGTCGAGCACCAGCCCACCGTGGGCACAGAGGTCGGCCATGTGCGCGCCCGTGCCGCCTGAGATCGAGTAGACGCAGACGTTGCGCCGACCTGGGGTGGCGGGCGGCCGGGTGCGGGCCAGCGTGGCCGCGACATCGGTGAGCTCGTCGAGCCCATCGACGCGCACGATGCCGAACTGGTCGAACACCGCCGACACCACGTCGTCGGCACCTGCGAGGTGCCCCGTGTGCGACCTTGCCATCGAGCGCCCTGCGTCGGTGCGTCCGACCTTGATCGCCACGATGGGCTTGCCGGCGAGCGCGGCGCGGTCCGCGGCCAGCATCAGTGTGCGCCCGTCCTTGAATCCCTCGATGTAGGCGGCGACCACGCCGACCTCTGGTTGGTCGACGAACCAGCCGGCGAAGTCGGCGAACTCGAGGTCGGCCTCGTTGCCCGTCGGGGCCCAATGCGACAGGGCGATGCCTTGATCCTGCGCCTCGAAGACCGGCCGGCCCTGATGGCCGCTCTGGCTGATGAGGGCGATCTTGGGTCCTGGCAGGTCGGCGAAGGTCTCGAACGCGTTGAGGTTGGTGTTGGGACCGAGCACGTGGGTGCTACCGGTGGCGATGAGCGCCTCGAGACGTAGCTGCAACGCTTCGCCGTCGATGCCCACCTCGTTGAAGCCTGCGGCGAAGATCACGGCGAAGCGCGGCTGCTTGTCGAGCACGGCTTCGAACACCTCGACCGCGCGGCCCACGAGGATGGCGACCAGGTCGAGATCGCCCGGCACATCGAGCACCGAGTGGTAGCAGGGCACGCCGTCGATCTCATCGCGATTCGGGTTGACCGGGTAGCACTCTGCGCCCGTCTGCTCGGCCCAGGCTCTGATCTTGCGCCAGATCGCGCTGTTGGGTCGATCGGGGGAGTCGCTCGCGCCGATGACGGCCACCCGTCGAGGGCGGAAGAAGGTGTCGAGGTCGATGTCGCGCAATCGGGTGGGCCGACCCGTCACATCGGTGGGCAACGGGTCGGTCGGCACGCTCATCCGCGGACCTTACCCGACCCCATTTCCGCCAACAGGTGGCCGAGTAGGCTGCGCGAATGGTTCGCGAGGCTGTCATCGTCGACACGATCCGCACGCCGGTGGGCAAGCGCAAAGGTGCCCTGTCGGGATGGCATCCCACCGACCTGCTCGGGCACGCGCTGCTAGCCCTGATCGACCGCACGGGTGTCGATCCCGAACAGGTCGACGACGTCATCGGTGGGTGCGTCACCCAGGTCGGTGAGCAGGGCTGCAACGTCACGCGCAACGCGTGGGTGGCCGCCGGCCTGCCGCAGTCGGTGGCGGCCACCACCGTCGACCGCCAGTGCGGTTCGTCGCAACAGGCGGTTCACGCCGCCGCGCAAGGGGTGATCGCCGGTTCGTACGACCTCGCCATCGCCTGTGGTGTCGAGTCGATGACCCGGGCACCGATGGCGTCGAACGCGAGCGGCGGGGTGGGGCCGTTCTCACCCGCGTTCCTCGAAGCATGCAACGGGCAGTTGATGACCCAGTTCGAGGTCGCTCAGATCCTCGCCGACAAGCACGGCATCTCTCGTGAGGAGATGGACGAGCTCGCTGCTCGCAGCCATCGTCGGGCACACGACAACACCATGAATGGTCACTTCGCTCGCGAGATCGTGCCCGTGCCAAAGCGCGACTCCGACGGTCGCGACACCGGAGAGATGGTCACCGCCGACGAGGGCATCCGGCCCGAGACCACGGTCGAGGTGCTGGCCGGCCTCGACAGCGCAGCCAAATGGGATCCGTCGCTCGCTCCGGCGATCACCGCCGGCAACGCCTCACAGATGAGCGACGGCGCCTCCGCCATGCTCGTCGCCGACAGGGCCACGGCCGAGCGTCTCGGCCTGCCCGTGCGGGCCCGCATCAACCACATGGTCGTCGGCGCCGACGACGCCGTGCTGGTGCTGTCGGCGCCCAATCCCGTCACGCGCAAGTTGCTGGCGCGCACCGGCCTGTCGATCGGCGACTTCGATGCCATCGAGTGCAACGAGGCGTTCGCCGCCATCGCGCTCATGTGGGCCAAGGAGTTCCAACCCGACCCTGAGCGATACAACCCCCGCGGCGGTGCCATCGCCATCGGCCACCCACTCGGCGCCAGCGGTATCCGTCTCATGACCACGCTGCTCAACCATCTCGAGGTCACCGGTGGCCGCCTCGGCTTCCAGACCATGTGCGAAGGCGGGGGCCAAGCGAACGCCACCGTGATCGAGCGCCTGGATTGACTCGAGCTGGCCGTCCTGAGCCCAAGAAGAGAAATGGTCAATTGGGACGGCCAGTTCGGGGGCGGTGCGTCACTTGCGGGGGAGCTTGATCGCCTTGTCGGCGATGATGTTCTTCTGCACCTCGGTGGTGCCCGCCCCGATCGACGTGTAGCGCTGGAACACGTAGAGCCGGTTCCACGAGCCGCCGTCGACGGCGTCGGGCCCGCCCTTGCTCATCATGCCCGCCGGTCCGAGCAGATCGACCGCCAGCTCGGCGAGCGTTTGAGCGAGGTGGCTCCACTGCAGCTTGGCCAGCGGCACCTCGGGCCAGTTCTTCTCGTTCTTCAAGATCTTCGACAGGGCCCGGTAGTTGAGGAGCTTCGTGTATTCGATGTCGGTGTGGGCCCGGGCGATGCGCTGGCGGATCTCGGGGTCGCGTAGCGTGTCGGGGTTGACCGCCTTGGCCAGGTTGATCATGGCGTCGAGGTCGGCGCGCATGCCGATGGCGAGCCCAGCGGTGCCGACCCGTTCGCTGCCCAGGGTGCCCATGGCGACCAGCCAGCCCTCGCCCTCGCCGCCGAGCAGGTAGTCGGCCGGGATGCGGGCGTCGTCGAAGAACACCTCGCAGAACATCTCCTCGCCGGCGATGTCGCGGATCGGGCGCACGTCGATGCCCGGTGTCTCGAGGTCGATGATGAGCGCGGTGATGCCGTCGTGCTTGCGGCCCTCGGCGATGGCGTCGGCGTCGGTGCGCACCAGAAACAGGCCCCACTTGGCGATGTGCGCGCTCGAGATCCAGATCTTCTGGCCGTTGAGCACGTAGTGGTCGCCGTCGCGGATCGCGAGCGTGCGCAGGTTGGCCAGGTCGCTGCCCGCCTCTGGCTCGGAGAAGCCCTGGCACCAGTGATCGTCGGCGTTGAGGATGTTGGGGATCCAGCGTTGCTTCTGCTCGTCGGTGCCCCACCGGATGATCATGGGCCCGATCTGCCACAGCCCGTTGGCGTTGTAGATGCCCGGGGTGCGATAGGTGGCCATCGTCTCCGAGTAGATGACGTTCTGGGTGACGGTGGCCTCGCGCCCACCCCATTCCTTCGGCCACGAGATCGCCGCCCACCGGCCTTCGTTGAGCTTGCGCTGCCAGGCCCGGCGGCGCTCCATGGCGGCCATGATCCCGCTCGAGCCTGGGCCCGCCTGCTCGTCGCCGTCGGCTTCGCCGTGGGGGTGGTCGGCCAGGAACTTCGGCAGGTTCTCGTCGAGCCAGTCGACGAGCTCGGCCCGGAACGCCTCGTCGTCGGGCGTGTAGGCGAAGTCCATGGTGGGAAAACTAACATCGGCGTCAGGTTCCGCCCCGGGTGGGCGGGCCGTCCCCGATCACGCCGAGGTCCCATGGAGTTCACCTTCAGCCCCGAGCAGGATCAGCTGCGTGATACCGCCCGGGCCTGGCTGGGCCGGCTCGATGCCGATGGCTACACGCGTGCCATGCTCGACGACGATCGGGGAGTCACCGATGACGTGTGGCGCCAACTGGTCGACCTCGGCTGGACCGGCGTGCTCGTTCCGACCGATCAGGGCGGGCTCGGCCTGGGCCTGGTCGACATCGTGGTGCTGATGGAGGAGATGGGACGCACGCTCTTCCCGGGCCCGTTCTTCTCCTCTGCGGTGCTGGCGACGCTCGCCGCCTGCCAGCTCGGGCTCGACGACCGGCTGGCGTCGCTCGCCAGCGGCGCAACGCGCGGCACGGTCGCCATCGACGAGGAGGGCCACGGCGACGTGGTCGACCGGGTGCGCACCCGCGCCAGCCGCAAGACCGGCGAGTGGCTGCTCACCGGCACCAAGCCGGTGGTGCTCGACGGGCACACGGCGGACTGGGTGTTGGTCGTGGCGCGCACGCAGGCGGGCATCGGCACCTTCGTGATCGAGGCTCCCGACGTCGAGCTGGTGCCCACCTGGGACCACACCAGGAAGGTGGCCCGGCTCGTGCTGCACGACACGCCGGCCGTTCCTGTCGGGCCCGAAGGCGATCACACCAGCGTCTGGCGACGCATCGTCGACGACGCCTGTGTGGCGCTGTGCGCCGAGCTGGTGGGGTCGATGGAGACCGCCCAGGCGCTGGCCGTCGACTACGCCAAGGCCCGCGTGCAGTTCGATCGTCCGATCGCCACGTTCCAGGTGATCAAGCACAAGACGGTCGACATGCTGCATCGCATCGAGCTGTCACGGGTCGGTACGCACTACGCCGCGTGGGCGTCCGACGTCGACGATCCGGTGCGAGCGGAGGCCGCCGCCATGGCCAAGGCGTTCGTGCCCGAGTCGGCCAACGAGGTAGCGGGCGAGTGCATCCAGATCCACGGTGGGGTCGGCTTCACCTGGGACTGCGACGCCCATCTGCACTATCGGCGGGCCAAGCAGAACGACCTGCTGCTCGGCTACCACGGCGTGCACCGCGAGCGGGTGGCCGACCTGGTGCTCGACTCTGCCTGACGGGCGAACTCAGATCTGCTCGGTGGAATCTCTCACGTCGACCGAGCCGACGAACTCGTCGATGGCATCGGTGCGCCACGAGTACTGGTCGGGCTCGATGAACTCGTACTGCCACTCGCCACCCGGCTGGATGGTCTGTTCGGTGTAGACGGGCGCGTCGGGCACGGGATCGGCGCGCACGATCACCTGGAACGCGGCGTCGCCGGTGTTGCGCCAGGTGACCAGCGTGCCGGCGGCGACGGTGACGTAGCCGGGGCACACCGACTCGGCGCTGAAGTAGATGACCGCCTCGTCCTCGGTCATGATCTCGCCCGGCGGCTTGGCGTCGCAGTCGGCGCCCGTCGGTGGGGTGGTGGGCTCAGCGGTGGTGGTGGTGCTCGACGTCGGCGTGGTGGCGCTGGCGTCGTCACCGTTGTCGGAGTCGGAGCAGGCCGCCCCCATCACGAGGACCAGAGCCAGCAGGGCGACGACGGGCATCCGAGTGATTCGCATGGCCAGATGATGCCCCGACCCGGCGGGCACCGTGAACACACGGCCCTGAGCCGCCTTAACCGCGCAGGGTCACCGATGTGACCCACGTCCGCTTGTGGGCGGCCGGTGGCGTTCTTACGGTCCGACCGGCCGGCACCACGACGAGCGGAGGATCGATGCGCCGACGAGCGGTCCCACGGGCCCGTGCCACCACAGCAGCGTCTGTCGTTGTTGCCATCGTCGTCGCTGGCGGTCGGGCTGGTCTCGACCGCGTGCACCGGTGCCGATGTCGACCAGCCACCCGCCGCCGACGTCCCCGTCACCGGTGACACCGCCTCGCTGCCGGTGCACGAGCCACCACCGTCGTGCCCGTCGTGGACGAAGAAGCAGCAGTCCTCGCGGCCGTCGACGGCTATTGGCGACACCGGCCTCGCCGCCAACGATCCGCCCAATCCCGAATCATCCGGACCTCGCAGCTGTACTGCACTGGCGAAGCGCTTGCGACACGATCGCCCGACACAATCGATCGCAGCTGAACCAGGCGTTCGGCTCACCGATTGCGACTCCCGCGTACGACGCATCGGCTCGACGGGCAGTGCGAGTTGACGCTCGTCGACGGCGAGGCTCGGCGTGACTGCTGCCGTGTGACGACGAGCGATTGTGTTCGATCGTCCCTCAGGATCTGATCCTGAACGACAAGATCGTCACGACGTGTGTCGATTGACGTCGCACTCGTGACGAGGACGGCTCGTGGCGGTCGCAGACGAATCGAGGTCGTCGGACCGAGAGGGAAGCATGCCGACATGCGATCGGCTGATAGCCTCGCTGCACTAGCGATCGCCATTGGACTCGCTGCGTCGGCCAGCCGCGCGGCGGCGACGATCGGCGGTCAGGCGACCCCGGGTGGGTCGATCGTTGGGGGGACGCCGACGGCGGTGGTGGTGCAGGGGCCGGCGGGGGAGTTGGGCAGCTATCGACGCTCGGGCGGTGGTGGTGGGCCGCGGTGGACGTGTGGCTACTTCACCTTCGAGAGCGCGTCGGCCGACAGTCCGGTGATCGCGGTCGACTACAGCAGCGGGCCGGTCACGCCCGGAGCGGGGCAGAGCTACGTGCTGTCGTGTCGGGACGAATCGGGCAGCGTGGTGCAGAGCAGCTTCGTCACCTACGACCCCGCTGATCCGCTCGGTGGTCTGCTCGCCGCCGAGCGGGCCGCGGAGTTGGCGCTCGAGCAGCTCCCGATCCCCGATCCGACCGTGGTGCTCAGCCCTCCCGGCGACCAGATCGTGGGCGTGCCCACCTGGCTCTGGATCGCCGACGCGTGGACCTCGACCTCGGCGTCGGCATCGATCGGCGCGGTCACGTCGACCGTGGTGGCCACCCCCACGCAGATCACCTGGACCCTCGGCGACGGCACCACGAAGACCTGCGTCGGACCCGGCACGCCGTTCGATCTCGGTCGACCGGCTGCCGAGCAGGCGAGCGAGTGCACCCACACGTTCGTGTGGCCGTCGCACGGCCAGGTGTTCGGGGTCTACCCCGTCGCCGCGACCGTCACCTTCGACACCACCTGGTCGGCCACCACGGGCGCAGGCGGTCCGCTGGGCGCGCTGACGCGCACCACGACGGTGCCCGTCCGGGTGGTCGAGGTGCAGGCCGTCATCGGGTAAGGCCGGTGACCGATCTAGCCGGTGAAGCTCGGCGTGGTAACCACGGCGGGCGGCGCACTGCCGGGTTCGACGGGCGAGGTCGTCGATGGCGCGGCCGTGTCCTCGAGGTCGAACACCTGGCTGTGGCTCGCCACCGCGACGCCCTGCTGGTAGCACGTCGTGAAGACACGGAAATCGGATCCCTGCCACGGCTCCGGGGCCTGGACGGTGATGCTTCCGGCTCCGGCCGGGTCGAGGGCTCGATCGGCAATAGCGATGGGCCACGCCACCAAGCCGGTGGCCGCCAGCACGGAACGAACGTCCGTTGCGGGTGTGTCATCGGGGGCGGTGCAGGTCACCCGGGTCGTGATCGGGCTACCGGGTGGGCCGCTCGTGGGTGACGTCGTGGCGTCGATGAGCGCCGGTGGGGCCTCGACCGGCGTGTCGTCAGTGACGGTGAACGGCACGCGTGTGGAGGTGCCCACGGTGTCACCCCAGGCGCAGAGGAACCAGACCGAGTAGTCGCCAGGTGTTGTCTCCGGTGGGATGACGAGCCGCATCCACGCCTCGCGGGCATCGGCGAGTGCTACCTGGCTGGACGACAGCGGCTCATTGGTAAGCGACTCGAGGACGGCGGTGACGAAGTCGGCCGGAGAGCCGGAAGTCTCGCACTCGACTCGTACACCGATGCCGCTTCCGGGCGCCGCGGCGTCGACATTCACCGATGCGCTGATGTGAGGCTCGATCACTCCTGCCCGCAGCGACGGCGTCCCGGACAGCGCGACTGCCGTCGTCGCCACCACCAACGTCGCGACGGCGCGGCTCGACCATGGAATCCGAAAGACCGGCCGCCGCATGAACGCGACCGTAGCGGTTGCCGTACCAGTGAGATGCCCAATCGTGTCGCTCACTCACGCGGCGGCGCGGGGCCGGCACGTTGGGTGCCGTGGCGTTGGCTCCAGATCTGATCGCCTGTTGGGGTGGTCCACCAGAACCAGCCGTCGGCGGTGGCCGTCATGGTCCAGCCGTTGCGGTGGGTGACCCGGTGATGGTGTCGGCAGAGTCCGGCCAGGTTGTCGATGTCGGTCGGGCCTTCGGTCGGTGTGTAGTGCTCGACGTGATGGGCGTCGGTCCACGCCGCGGGGCAGCCACAGCCGGGAAAGACGCAGCCGCCGTCTCGTAGGGCGATGGCTCGTCGTTGGCGGGGCGGTGGCGTACCTGACGGTGTGGCCCATGTCGACCGGTATGCCCAAGCTGTCCAAGACGATGGGGTGCAGATCGGGATCGCACAGCAACACCCGACTGACCTCGTCGGGCACCACGGTGCCGTCCGGGGTGACCGCCCCCGACTGTGGGGGGTCATGGCGTTGACCGCCAACGTGACATCCGGCCGCGGTGCCTTGGTGGTGTCGAGGTCGACGCCCAGCCCTCGGCGGCACAGCTCGACGAACGCGAGGGCCCGCAGGGTGGACTGGTCGGGGATCACCAGCTCGGGGCAGTGCTCGCGATCGGCCTGAAAGGTGCGCCGCAGCTCGCCGGCCATCTCATCGATGGCCTGGCGGGCCACCAGGCCCCACTCACCCACCAACCGGCCCGACACCTCCGTGGTGTCGCCGAACGTGCCCGACAACAACAGACGGTTCTTGCGGAGCCCGTCGTCGGGATCGTGGCCGCCGTCCTCGTCCAACAGGTCGGCGATGCCCATGACCTCGCGCCGCCACCGCTCGAACAACGTGCCCCTCGCCGCCGCGACCAGGTGGTCCTGGATGTCGGCGACCTTCTTCACGATGCGTGGGTTGGCGGCGGTCACGATCACCCGGGCGTGCTCCCAGCCGATCCGACCGGCGATCAACGCGTCGTCGACCCCCGCGAACCGGCTCGACAGCTCGACCCCCACCTTCACCCGACAACGGGCCACCGCCGAGGGCAACATCGCCTCCCGCGCCAACCACCCACCGGTCGACAGACCGTGATCACGCTCACAGACAGATCGCTTCTCGAGCTCGGCCAACACGTGACCCTCAGCCGCGTCGGTCAGCCGGCGCTGTTCTTCGAGCGCCAACGCCGCCTCGCACAACTCCCGATCGGACAACAACGACACGTCGGTGCCCGCTGCCTTCCGTCCCTGTTCTACGAGTGCGACATGATCGAACATATGTTCCCATCGTACCAACGACCACTGACAAGAAAGACGCGAGCCGTCAGGATGTCCCGGTGATCATCGAGCACGATCTCGACTGCACCGCCATCTACCGACACGAGCGCCGCCAGCTCCTGGCGTTTGTCAGGAGCCTCACGCCACCCCAGCTCGAGACGATGGTGCCCGCCACGCCCGAGTGGCGGGTGCTCGACGTGCTGGCCCATCTCGTCGGGATCACGGCCGACCTCAACGCGCTGCGGTTCGGCGACGGGAGCGACGGGCGTCGACGAGTGGACGGCGGCCCAGGTCGACTCGAGGCGCGGTCGATCGATCGACGAGCTCGCAGCGCGAGTGGGAACACGAAGTCGACGATGTTCGACGGCGGGCTCACTGCGCTCGGCTATCCGATCGGAAGCCATTACGTCGGCGATCTGCTCCAGCACGTCGTCGACGTGCGCTCAGCAGTTGGAGCCGGCCGCTACGAACCAGATGATGCGTTGACCGCCGGTCTCGACTTCTACGTCGACGTGCTCGCATCGAGACGCTGACGACCGACGACGATCGGCGCACTTCGTCTGCGGTGGCCCGGAGGCGACGTCATCGTCGGGCCGGGCGAGCCGTCCGCGTCACTCTCGGCAACCGCGTTCGATCTGTTTCGGGCGATCGGTGGGCGCCGCAGCGATCGGCAGATCCGCAGCCCTCGACTGGTCGGGCGACATCGACCGATTCGTCGCCGGCCATCAGCTGCTACAGCGTGCCCACCGTCGACCTCATCGACTGATCAGCGCGCCCCGACTGCGGCACGCACAGGCGACTCAACGGAAGTCGAAGGCCACCTTGATGGCGCCCGTGTCGCCTTGATCGATGATCGTGCGGAACGCGTCGCGCCACCGGTCGAGCGTGAACGTGTGGGTGAGCATGCCGGTGAGGTCGATGCGGCCCGACTGCACCAGATCGAGGTAGTGCGCGATGGCGTGCTGCCGACGACCGTCCACCTCCTCGACGCCGAACGCGTTCGAGCCGATGAGCCGCAGCTCGTTGAAGTACCACGGTGTCCACTCGAACCGGGCCGGCGACGCCACGCCCATCTGCACCAGGCCCCGCCGTGGGCGAGCACCCGCAGGCCCACCTCGACGGTGTCGGGATAGCCGACCGTGTCGTAGACGCAGTCGATGTGAGCCGGATAGAGCACGGGCAGGCCCTCCCACGGCGCGCGCACGGGCGAGCCCGACCACGAGGCGAGCGCCTCGATGAGCTCATCTCGGGGCTCGGGTGCGAACACCGTCGCCCCCAGCCGCGCCGCCAGCGCGCCCTGCGCCGGCCAGCGGGCGATCGTCGCCACCGACACCGACGGATAGAGCGCGCCGAGGATCGCGGTGGCGGCCGTGCCCAACGCCCCGGCGCCGTAGACCACCGCGCGCCCGCCCGGCGGTGGCGGGTTGCGGGTCACGGCGTGCAGGGCGACCGAGAAGGGGTCGGCCAACACGGCCTGCTCGTCGGTGACGTCGTCGGGCACCGGCAGCACCATCAGCCGATGCGCCGGGAGCAGCTCGGCGAAGCCGCCCGTCGCGTCGGACGAGTTGCCAGAGTGGATGCCCGGCGCCAGCCGGCCGTCGAGGAAGTGCCAGCAGGCGCTGTAGTCGCCGGCGATGCAAGGAGGGCACGGTGGGTCGATGCCACGAGGCGCGCAGGACAGCCACGGGTTGAGCACCACCCGCTGCCCGGGCCGGATGTCGTCGATCGCCGAACCCACCTCGACCACGTCGGCCACCACCTCGTGGCCGAGCACCTGAGGGAACGAGATGAACGCGGTCATCGGGTTGTCGCCGGCGTCGTCGAAATCCATCAACACCTGCTTCGAATCCGAGCCGCAGATGCCGGTCAACCGGGTGCGCAACACCATCCAGTCGTCGCCGAGCAGTGGCGGATCGGGCACCTCCTCGACCTTCATCGGGGTCGAGGCCAGATGCTGCACCAGGCGAGGGGCATCCGGCGGGGGCGGTTCGACGGGCTCCGGATCGGTGAGGAAGACCAGCGCCTTCACGCCGTGTCGCGGTCGTCGGTCACACGACGGCGGCCGCTTCCTGCTGCTTCTGATAGGCGGACGCGCCGGCGATGAAGCCTTCGACATCGCCGGCCTTCACCGTGAACACATCGCGAAACCACTCCGGGACGAACACCTCGAAGGTGTGCCCGTCGAGTTGCTCGACGAGCAGGTCGGCCACCACCGAGGGCGGCAGCGGTTCGATGTCGGTGGCGAACATCGGATCGTTGTCGGGCAGCGTCGAACAGCTCGGTGTCGATGACACCCGGATTGATCGACGTGCACCTCGACGGGATCGTCGAAGTGCTCGGCGGCCAGCGCCTCGGAGAACGCGGTGAGGGCTGCCTTGGAGGCGGAGTAGGCCGCCTCACCCGGCGGGCTGAGGCGGGCCGCCACCGACGAGATGTTCACGATGTGGGTGGGGTCGGGACCCTGCTCGCCGCGTGCGATGAGGCGGGGCAGGAGGGCCATCATCATCCGCACCGGCGACAGGTAGTTGAGGGCCATCACGGCGTCGACCTCGTCGACCGTGAGGCTCGCCACCTTGCGTCGCTTGGGGATGCCGGCGTTGTTGACGAGCACGTCGATGCCCCCGAGGGCGTCGTCGGCGGCCAACGCGAAGTCGGCCACTCGGTCGAGGTCGGCCAGGTCGACCACCCACATCTGCGACTCGGGGGTGTGGCGTCGGCAGTCGTCGAGCACCGCGGCCAGGCGATCGGCCCGGCGGGCACAGATGCCCACCACCGCTCCTCGCTCGGCCATGCCGCGCGCCACCGCCGCGCCGATGCCAGCCGAGGCGCCCGTCACCAGCACTCGCTTGCCGTCGACGTCGTAGGACACGACCGGACTCTAGAGTCGCATCGGTATGGGGCGCAGAGAAACCGTGAGCGTGGTCGCGCGTGGCTGACAAGGGGCGGTCGGCCGTCGACGCAATGCTCAACGCCCGACCGCTCGACGGGAGGGTCGCCCTCGTCACCGGCGCGGCGCAGGGGATCGGCGCCGCGGTGGCGCTGGCGTTCGCCCGCGCGGGCGCCCACCTCGCCCTGTGCGACCGGCAGGCCGACACACCTCGCCGACATCGTGCACCGGTGCGAGACGTTCGGCGCCGAGGTCGTGCCGGGCCAGCTCGACGTGCGCGATGTGGCTGCTGTCGAGGGCTGGGTGGCGACGGTGGCCGAGCGGTTCGGCACGATCGACGCGCTGGTCAACAACGTGGGCGGCGGCTTCTCGGCCCCGTTCCTCGACGTGAGCCCGAAGGGGCAGGCCGCGCTCGTCGACGAGAACTTCACCAGCGTCACCACGTTCGTGCGGGCGGTGGTGCCGCTGTTCCCACCACCTGTGGTGCCGAGAGCGGGCGGCGGTGCGATCGTGAACATCACCTCGATCGAGGCCCACCGAGCCGCTCCCGCATTCGCCGTCTACGCCGCCATGAAGGCGGCGGTCGCCAACCTCACCCAGAGCCTGGCGCTCGAGCTCGCCCCGCGACATGTGCGGGTCAACTGCGTGGCCCCCGACGTCATCCCCACGGAGGGTCTGGGCGAGATGCCGATCAACACCCCGCTGCCCTACGCCGGCCATGTGGACGATGTTGCGGCCGCAGCGTTGTACCTCGTGGTCGACGCTTCCCGTTTCGTCACGGGCACCACCCTCTTCGTCGACGGCGGCAACCAGGCGGCCGGAGGCTGGCGACGTCAGCCGGACGGCACCTATCGCGTCTGAGCGCCGGGTGGGCGGGTCGACTCCTGTACTGTCGGCCGCAGGGTGGAGCCTCCGCCACCCCGGGGGTGCGTGGACGTGATGCACGCTGAGTCTGCCGTCACGACGATTCGCCAGGTCAGCCTCCTCGACGACGATTCGAGCCAGCAGTTCGCGTCCACGGTGACCGAGATGGCGCTCGAGGCGCTGGCCGACCCGGGCGGTGTCGTCGACCGGCGTCTTCGGGGGCTCGCCAACCATCTGCCCATCGGGGTGTGGGCCGTCGATGAGCACGGCGTGTTCACCCAATCGTTCGGCCGATTGTTGCGGCCGCTCGGCCTGGCCGACGACGAACTGGTTGGCTTGTCGATCGCGGCCTTCGGCGGCGTCGCCGCCGCTGCCGGCCCCCGACGGACAGGCGACGCGCCCCGGGTGTTCCGGGCCGAGGGCTCGCTCGGCGGCATCGACTGGGTCCACACCGTCTACACGGTGGCCCGACCCGATTCGAAAGGCACGCTCGCCGTGTCGGTCGACATCACCGAGCAGGTGGTGGCCGAGCGCCTCGACGTGGAGCGCACCCGCGAGATGGGCGAGAGCGAAGCCCGCTTCCGCCTGCTCGCCGAGCACGCCCCCATCGGGATCTTCCTCATCGGTGACCGCAGCGTGCTCACCTACGCCAATCCCCATCTCGAAGATCTGCTCCAGTTGCCCCGCCACCAGATCGAGGGCCGGCCGTGGCTGGAGTTCGTCCACCCTGACGATCTCACCGAGGCGCGGCGTGTCGATCTCGATGCCCCGTCGCTCGAGGAGGCTCCCGCGGTGTTCGAGTTCCGGCTCCAGCGCTCCGACGGCACGGTGCGTTGGGTGCGGTCGCGCTTCAGCGTGCTCGACGACGGGGGCACCGACGGATCGATGGCCATCGGCACGCTGGCCGACATCACCGACTCACTCGCCGCGGCCGAGCGCTTGCGCGAGAGCCACGATCGCACCAGCGCCATCGTCGAAGCGGCCGCCGAAGGCATCGTCACCTGTGACGACCAGATGGTCATCGTCGAGTTCAACGCGGCCGCCGAGCGGATCTGCGGCTACGACTCGGCCGATGTCATCGGTCGACCGGTGTCGATGCTCGTCGCCGACGACCACCGCGAACGATTCCTCCACTACTTCGAGGATTATCGCTCCGGTGGGCGCTCGGGCAGGCTGGGGCCGACCGAGCTGCACATCACCCGACCCGACGGCGCGGTGGTGCCGGTGGAGCTCACCGTCACCGACGTGCACACCTCCGACGGCCGCTTGTTCATCGGCATGGTGCACGACATCTCCGAGCGCAAGGCCTTCGAGAGCGAGCTCGAGCGACTGGCCACCCGCGACCAGTCGACCGGGCTGCCCAACCGGGTGATGGCCACCGCTCACCTCTCGTCGGTGCTCGAGCGAGCCCGACGCAGGCGCCGGCCGGTGACCGTGCTGTTCGTCGGCCTCGACCGCGTGAAGACGGTCACCGACGCGCTCGGCCATGCGGCGGGCGAGGAGCTGGTGCGCATGGCGGCGCTCCGGCTGAGCGAGGTGGTCGAGCCCGTCGGCACCGCCGCGCGCTTCGGCAGCGCGGAGTTCGTCGTCGTCTCCGAAGAGCTCAGCGACGTCGCGGCGGCTGCGTCGCTCGCGGAACGGATCGCGACCACCATGCAGCGCGCGTTCCAGATCGGCGACGAAGAGGCGTTCATCTCGGCCGACGTCGGCATCGCGGTCAGCGTCGCCGGCGAGGGCACCGCCGAGGCGCTCATGAGCAACGCCGACGTCGCCTACTACCAGGCGAAGAACCGCTCCGATCAGAGCTACGACGTGTTCGATGCGGAGATGCGGGCGTGGGTCGAGTCGCATCGCAAGTTGGAGATCGCCGTGCGCTACGGCATCGAGCGCGACGAGTTCGAGTTGCACTACCAGCCGATCGTCGAGCTCGAGTCGGGCCGGCCGGTCGGGGTGGAGGCGCTCGCCCGGTGGAACCATCCGATGTTGGGGTTGCTGGCTCCGAAGGAGTTCATCCCCCTCGCCGAGGACACGGGCTTGATCGTGGCGCTGGGCGAGCGTCTGCTGGTCGCGGCCTGCGGGCATCTCGCCCGCTGGCAGCAGCGATGGCCCGACACGTTCGTCTCGGTCAACCTCTCCGGCCGGCAGCTCCCCTTGCCCGAGCTGGTCCCCAGCGTCGAGCAGGCGCTGGCGGACGCGGCGCGGATCCGAAAGGCCTGCACATCGAGCTCACCGAGACGATGCTGCTTCGCGACGTCGATGCCGCAGCGGCGTCGCTCGAGGCCTTGAAGGGCATCGGTGTGCAGCTCTGCCTCGACGACTTCGGCACGGGCTACTCGTCGCTCAGCTACCTCGGTCGATTTCCGATCGACACCGTCAAGATCGATCGCAGCTTCGTGGCAGAGTTGGGGAGTGACGGCCGAGAGGAGTCCATCGTGGCGATGATCGTCGGCATGGCCGCCGCGCTGCAGCTCGACGTGGTCGCCGAAGGTGTGGAGAGCAGCGTGCAGGTCGACCGTTTGTCGTCGATCGGCTGCCGGCTCGGCCAAGGCTTCTACTTCGCGCAGCCGCAGCCGTGGTCGGACGTCGAGGCGATCCTCGGTGGGACGACCACGCCATGAGCGCCGAGGACGCGATCCGCCGCACGCTCGCCCGCTACTGCCAACTCTGCGACGACGGCCGTTTCGACGAGTGGGCGTCGCTCTTCACCGACGATGCCCGCTTCCTCGTCATGGGCGAGGTCTACGAGGGGCCGGCCGCCATCAAGGCGTTCATCGAGATGGGTCAGCCCCCCGAGCTTCGCGGCAAGCACCTGTGCGCGAACCCGATCATCGACATCGACGGGGCGGGCGACTCGGCCCACGCCATCACCGACTACGTGTTCGTCGGGCGCGACGGCAAGGGCAGGGGCTCGATCACGTCGATGGGCCGCTATCACGACGTACTGGTGCGCGACGGCGACGAATGGAAGTTCCGCATCCGCCAGATCGTGTTCCTCGGGGAAGCGCCGGTCGAGCCCTGGCCGTCGTGATCGCGGAGCTGGGCGTCGTGGACGCCACCGATCGCAACCGAGTTGAATGACCGGATGAGCGCGCAACCACTGGGCAGTGCCGACGAGATGGGCGTGCCGAGGCACGACGTGCCGCGGGGCGGTCGCAGCGGCTTCACGATCATCGACGGTCGACAGGTGCACTACCTCGAGTGGGGCCACGGCGGGTTGCCGGGCGTGCTCTGCCTGCACGGTGGTGGGCAGACCGCGTACATGTTCGAGGAGTTCGGCGCGACCCTCGGTCATCGATACCACCTGCTCGCGCCCGACCTGCCGAACCACGGCGACTCCGACCTCATGCCCGAGGCGTTCGGGCCCGAGGCCATCGCGAACACCATGCCCCCGCTGCTCGACCACTTCGGCATGCAGCGCGTGGCCCTCGTCGGCGCGTCGCTCGGTGGGCTGACCTCGATTCGCTTCGCCGATGCGCACCCCGATCGAGCGGCCGCCATCGCGCTCATCGACGTGGGCCATCGTCTCGAGCCCGAAGGCGTGCGCAAGATCATCGACTTCATGTCCGCACACGAGTCGTTCGCCTCCCTGGAGGAGGCAGCCAGCGAGATCTCGACCTACCTGCCCCAGCGCAAGAACGTGCGTCCGGAGAGCCTCACCCGCAACCTCCGCCAGCGCGACGACGGCCGCTGGGTGTGGAAGCACGGGTTCGGCAGGCGCTTCCGCGAGGTGCCGGAGGACGAGCACCCCGCCAACAACCTCGACACCTTCATGTCGGGTGTGGAGGAGGCGGCCGGTCGCATCGAGTGTCCGGTGCTGGTGCTGCGCGGTGACGCCAGCGACGTGCTGAGCGCGAAGGGGGCCGAGGAGGTCGCGGCGCTCATGCGCAACGCCCGGCTCGAGACGGTCGAGAAGGCAGGACACCTCGCGGCGGGCGACAACCCGCACTCGACGGTGAGCCTGGTGGCCTCGTTCCTCGACGAGTTGCGCTGGTGAGCCTCCGCTAGGAGCCGAAGCCCATGCGGGGCAGACCCGATCGGCGATCGGCGAACAACTCGGCTTTGTGCGACTCGAGCTCGTCGATGGTCCATCGACCCTCTGTCTCGACCGTGGCTTCGAGGTCCCAGCCGTCCATGAGGTGCAAGCGGTTGGCGAACACCACGAACACCTGACCGGTGATGTCGCCGCTGGCGTCCCCGGCCAACCAGGCGACCACGGGCGCGATGTTGGCCGGGTCCCACTCGTCGAACTGGCCCTCGGCCGGCTCGAGGCCCACCAGGACCGTCTCGGTCATCCTGGTGCGGGCCCGGGGGGCGATGGCGTTGACGGTGACGCCGTACTTGCTCAGCTCACGGGCGAGCACGATCGTCATCGCCGCGATGCCGGCCTTCGCAGTGGCGTAGTTGACCTGGCCGGCCAAGCCATAGAGGCCCGACTCGCTGGCGGTGTTGATGATGCGTCCCGACACGCTCTTGTCGCCGGACTTGGCATCACCGGCCTTGGCGCCGGGCGCGCCAGTGCGCCCCGGCGAAGTGCGACATGGCGGCGTGGCCTTTGAGGTGCACGCGGATCACGTCGTCCCAGTCGGCCTCCGACATGCTGAAGCTCATGGCGTCGCGCAGGATGCCGGCGTTGTTCACCACGATGTCGAGCGGGCCGAACTGCTCGATCGCGTGGCTCACGCACTGCTCGGCGCCGGACCACGACGACACGTCGTCGCCGTTGGCCGCAGCTCTTCCTCCGAGGCCTTCGATCTCGGCGCACACGGCCTTCGCCTGCTCGACATCGACATCGTTGACGACGGTGTGCGCACCTTCCGCCGCCAACGCGAGCGCCTCGGCCCGGCCGATGCCGCGTCCGCCGCCGGTGATGATGGCGACCCGCCCCTCGAGAGTCGGTCCCTGGCTCGACATGGCTGGCGAGCCTAGTTCGGGGCCTCCACGTCGGCGTCGGCCACGAGTGAGTACGCTCCGGGCGTGAGCGAGCAACCGCAGGGCAGCGCACCTCCCGGTTGGTATCCGGACGGCTCGGGTCAGCAGCGGTGGTGGACCGGCTCGGAATGGGGCCAGCCCCTCGCCGGCCAGCCTTCCCCGGCGCCGGCCTCGTCGACCGATCCGAAGACCCTGGCGATGCTGGCGCAGCTGCTCGGCATCTTCACCGGGTTCCTCGGCCCGCTCGTGATCTATCTGATGAACGGCGACAAGGACCCCTTCGTCCGCCACCACTCCGCCGAGGCGCTCAACTTCCAGATCACACTGTTCATCGCCTACATGGTGTCGGCGGTGCTGATCCTGGTGTTGATCGGCCTCGTGCTGCTGCCCGTGATCTGGATCGTCAGCCTCGTGTTCATGATCCAAGCAACCATCGGCGCCAACCGGGGCGAGTGGTACCGCTATCCGGTCAACCTCCGCCTGGTGCCGGGCGCGGTCGGATAGCGGTCGACCACCCCAGACATCGGGAGACGACGCGATGACGGTCGTGACGGTGGGTATCGACATCGGCACGTCCTCGGTGAAAGCGCTCGCGGTCGACGACGACGGCAGTGTCGTGGCGCGGGCGCGCGTCGTGCACTCCGTCTCGTCGCCCACTGCGGGTCGGTTCGAGCACGACGTCAACCGGGCGTGGCGCAGGAATGTCCGCGCCGCCTTCCGCCGGGTCGCCGACGGCCACGAGGTGGCTGCGGTCAACGTGGCCGCCTTCGTGCCGTCGTTGTGCGCGGTCGATCGGCGGGGCCGAGCGCTCAGCCCGGGCCTGCTCTACGGCGACGAGCGGGGCGGCGCAGCCACGGGCCGAAGTCCTTCGGAGAGCGGCGAGGTGCTCAACATGCTGCGTTGGTGCGCGCAGCAACGTCCCGACGCAGCTGGCTTCTGGCCCGCCCAGGCGGTCGCCAACCATGCGTTGTGCGGAGTCGGTGCCATCGACAGCGTGGTGGCCATCACCACCCATCCGCTGCACGACTACACCGACTGGGACGCCGAGGTCGCACGCGGCGCGGGCGTGTCCGTCGAGCAACTGCCGCGTGTGGTTCCCGGATCGGCCGCCATCGGTGAGATCACGGTCGACGGTCACCGCAGGGGGTTGGTCGGACCCGGCACCATCGACGCGCTGGCCGAGCAGATGGTGGCCGGCGCCGACCACGACGGCGATGTGTTGGTGATCATGGGCACCACCCTCATCACCTGGGGCGTGGTACCTGCAGTGGCGGGAGGTGCCCGGTCTGTGGACCGTGCCCCACACCGCGCCCGGCCAGACGCTCATCGGCGGGCCATCCAACGCCGGCGGCCTCTTCCTCGACTGGGCCACCCGTCTGCTCGCCAAGGCCGGCCCGGCCTCCGACCCGCGGCGCATCCCGGTGTGGTTGCCCTATGTCCGCGGTGAGCGCACACCGCTGCACGACCCGAGCCTGCGGGCGTCGCTGCACGACCTCGACCTGACCCACGGCCCGGCCGAGGTGCGCCGAGCCGCCTTCGAGGCATCCGCGTTCGTCGTGCGCCATCACCTCGAGCTCGGCGACGTGCCGGCCCGCCGGTTGGTCGCCACCGGCGGGGGCACCAGGGTCGACGACTGGGTGCAGGCGCTGGCCGACTGCACCGGGCTGCCCGTCGACGTGGTGGCCGTGCCCGAAGGCGGCGCCCTCGGCGCGGCCTATCTCGCCAGGGTGACCGCCGGGCTCGAGTCGTCGGCCGCCGATGCGGGTCGCTGGGCGCGGTGCGAGCGTCGGGTCGAGCCCGACGAGGCGTGGGTCGGCCCGGCTGAGCAGCGCTATCGACGCTTCGTCGAGCTCACCGATTCGCTCCGGTAGCCTCGCCCGAATGCGTTCCCGTCCCTGGCTCGCCGCGTTCGGTGTCGCCGTTGTCGCGTTGATCGCCGGCTGCAGCGGCGGGGAGACCGGCAACGTCCCCGAGGCCGACTGGCTGGCCAGTGCCGACGCCGCCTGCTCGCAGGCGCGAGCAGCGGCGGAGGCCTCCCGGCCGGTCACGGGCGCGGGCAACCCGGCCGTGCCCGTGCGGGCGCGCGCCGCCTTGGCCCGTCAGCTCGCCGACGACTTGGCTGCGCTCGGGCGGCCGGTTGGCAAGGTGTCGGAGGCGCAACAGCTGGTCGAGTCGCTCGACGATCAGGCCGAGAGCCTCGATCGCCTGGCCGACGAACTGCTCACCGACCCGGCCGCATCTGCGGGAGCGCTGGGCGCGGGCGCCACGGTCGCGGGAGATCGCGTCAGCGAAGCCGCGGACGCACTCGGATTGCCCGCGTGCACCACCGACGCGGCGTTGACCGACCCGGCGAGCGGCGACGATCCCACCGGCAACTCGGGGATCGAGCCCGGCTCCGACGAGAGCTGAGCGCCGCGGCCCTCAGTCGGGCGAGTGGAAGCGGGTCAGGATCGTGGCCAGCTCGAGCGGCTGGTCGCCTTGCACGCTGTGGCCGGCGCCCTCGACCACCACGACCGACGCATCGGGCCGACGGCGCCGCAGCTCGGCCACGTCGTCGTCGTCGACCACACCCGACAGCGCCCCCTGCACCAGCATCAGCGGCCGGTCGAGGGTCGAGATGGCGTCCCAGAGGTCGCCGAAGCGCTCGACCACCGGATCGGGCGCCGAGTCGCCCTCGGGCGGGCGCATCGGCAGGTCGTAGCGCCACGCCCACGTGCCGTCAGGCAGCTCATGCGCGTTGTGGAGCACCCCGCGCCGCAACGACGAGCGCGACCGGGTGGGGTTGTAGGCCATGGTGCGCTCGAGGATCTCGTCGAAGTCGGCGAACGTCTCGGGTCCGCTGATGAACGAGAGGATCGGCTCGGCCTTCTGCTGGTTGACGCCGGGGGTGATGTCGAGCAGCACGAGCCGATCGGCGAGGGCGGGCGCAGCGGCCAGCGCAGCCAGGGCGGTGAGCCCGCCGAGCGACATCCCGACGAGCGTGGTGGCGTCGGGAGCGAGCGTGTCGATGGCGTGGGTGATGTCGTCGGCCATCTCCTGTGGTCGGTAGTCCTTGGCTGCTCGCCAGTCGGAGTGGCCGTGCCCAGGTAGGTCGATGGCCACGAGCGGACGATCGAGAGCGAGGGCGACCGTGTCCCAGGTGTGCGCGTTCTGGGCGCCGCCGTGCAGGAAGACGAACTCGGCCGGCTCGGTGCCCCAGACGAGCGCGCTCAGCCGGTTGCCCGACGGCGCGTCGAGCCCGACCCGCACCACGTGAGGTGGGTCGGCGGCGTCGAAGCTCAGGCCCACCTCGGCCGCGTTGTCGGCGAGCATGCCGAACTCGTCGTATCCCGCAGGGTCGGAGGACGACTCGCCGGCAGGTGTCGGGGTGGTCACCGCGGCGACCCTAGGCCAGTCCGTAGAGGCGTGCCGCGTTGCCGCCGAGCACCTTCGCCACCACCTCGTCGCCGAGCGGCTCGGCCATGGCCCGGCACTCGTCGACGGTGCCAGGGAAGTCCGAATCCCAGTGCGGGTAGTCGGATGCGTAGACCCAGGCGTCGGCTCCGTAGTGCTCGACGCACACCGCGAGCAGGGGCTCTTCGGCCTCGAACGAGAAGAACAGCTGACCCCGTTCGAGGTGGTCGCGCACATCGCTCGTCATCGCGGGCAGCAGCTCGGGACGTTTCTCGCGGTGCTCGTGCACCCGGTGGAGGTAGTAGGGCACCCAGCCGATGCCCGATTCCATGAACCCGACGCGCAAGGTGGGGAAGCGGTCGAGCACGCCACCCATCGTCAGCGCGGTGACCGCGACCATCTGATCGACCGGGAACGACAGGCAGTGCACCTGCGCGTAGTTGCTGAACCGGTCGGCGGCGGGGAGGGGCACCTGCATCCCGGGTGCCGAGTGGATGGTGACCGCCACCCCGAGGTCGGCCGCCGCTTCGAAGAACGGGATCAGCGAGGGGTCGTCGAGGTTGCGGGCGCCCAGCACCGGGGGGATGGTGACCGCCACGGCACCCTTGGTGACGGCCCGCCCCATCTCGTCGATCGCCCGATCGACGTCTTGCAGCGGCACCACGGCCACGCCTTTGAGACGGCTGGGGGAGTGGGCGCAGACCTTGTCGAGCAGCCAGTCGTTGTAGGCGACGGCGACGTCGCCGGCGAGTCCCGCATCGGCATAGCTCGCCAGCCCGATGATGAGGCCACCGAACAGGACCTGCACGTCGATGCCCTCGTCGTCCATGTCGGCCAGCCGCCGGTCGAGGTCGGCGGCGCCGGCCTCGCACGCCGGTGCGATGGCGGTCTCGATGGGCACCCCGCACCCGGGGCCTTCCTGGAGCGGGTAGAGCTTGCCGTCGATCTGCGCGACCCAGCGATCGCCTGATCGTCCGGCGGACAGCCAGCCCGGACGAGCGGCTGCCAGCTCGGTCCACGCCAGCGGGTCCTCGTTCACGTGTGCGTCCGCGTCGACGACCGTCCCCCGAAACGGGATCGTCACGTGTCCCCCTTTCGCCGGCGCCGCCTCGCGTGGCCACGCCGTACGTCTATGACACGATTGTCGGATTCGGAGGTTAGCGGCAGCGTGACAGGCACCATTGGCCCGGCCGGCGGCGGGATCGCAGGCACGGGGAGCACCGGCATCGCCGACGAGCATGTCGCGCTGCACGACACGGTCCGTCGCTGGGTCGAGCAGCGCTGCACGCGCGACGTCGTGCGCGCCCCCCTCGACACACCCGACGACGTGCTGCCGCCCTTCTGGTCGGAGCTGGCCGCTCAAGGTTGGCTCGGCCTGCACCTGCCCGAGGACTCGGGTGGCGAAGGGTTCGGCCTGGCCGAGGTGGCCATCGTGGTCGAGGAGTTGGCTCGCGCGTGTGCCCCCGGGCCGTTCCTGTCGACCGTGCTGGCATCGGCGGCGATCGACCTGGGTGGCACCGACGAGCAGACGGCGGCGCTGGCTACCCGGCTTGGCCGACGGCTCGGCCGTTGGCGCCTTCGGCGTGCTTCCCGAGGTCACCACCAAGACGTCCGCCGCGGTGCCGGTGCTCGGCGCCGGGCTGGCCGACGTGTTCGTGCTCGTCGGCCCGGACGGGCCGCTCGTGGTCGAACGCGCCGACGTGCGGGTCGACCCCTGCGCCAGTCTCGACGCCACCCGACGGGTCGCGTTGGTCGAGCTGGTCGGGTCGGTCGGCCCCGACCATTGCCTCGACCCACACGCCGCTGCGGTGGCTGGGGCGCTGATCGCCGCCGATGCCGTCGGCGCCATGGCGTGGTGCGTGGCCACTGCCGCCGACTACGCGAAGGTGCGCGTGCAGTTCGGTCGGCCGATCGGTCAGTTCCAAGCGGTGAAGCACCGCTGCGCGGACATGCTGCTGCGTCTCGAGGCGGCCCGGGCCAGCGCCTGGGACGCGGCCCGACCCACCGAGGGGCAGGAGCTCGAGCTGGTCGCCGCCGTCGCGGCCGTCAACTCCGTCGATGCCGCCTTCGAGGTGGCCAAGGACTGCATCCAGGTGCTCGGTGGCATCGGCTACACGTGGGAGCACGATGCGCACCTGTATCTGAAGCGCGCGACGGCGATGCGCCAGCTCTTCCCGGTGCAACCCACGGTCGAACGGGTAGCCGAGTTGGCAGCCGGCGGGGCTCGACGCGAGCTGAGCGTCGAGCTGCCACCCGAAGCCGACGCCATCCGGCGAGACGTGCGCGACTTCCTCGAGCGGCTCTCCGCCACCGCGAAGTCCGACTGGAACGCCACCATGGCCGATGCGGGGTACCTCGTGCCCTATTGGCCCGAGCCGTGGGGTCGCGGTGCGGGCCCCGTCGAGCAACTCGTCATCGACGAGGAGTTCGCCGCGGCCCGCGTGCGCCGACCACACCTCCAGGTCGGTGCGTGGGTGCTGCCCACGATCATCGCCCATGGCACGCGCGAGCAGCAGGAACGATGGGTCGGTCCCACCCTGCGGGGCGAGATCCTCTGGTGTCAGATGTTCAGCGAGCCCGGCGCAGGCAGCGACCTGGCCTCGCTCACCACGCGTGCCGACCGGGTCGAAGGCGGCTGGGCCCTCACCGGGCAGAAGGTCTGGACGACGATGGCGCACCTGGCGGGTTGGGGCATCTGCCTGGCGCGCACCGACCCGCTCGTCGAGAAGCACGAGGGCATCACGTGCTTCCTGGTCGACATGGGCTCGGAGGGGCTCGACATCCGCCCGCTGCGCGAGCTCACGGGTCACGAGCTGTTCAACGAGGTGTTCCTCGACGGTGTGTTCGTGCCCGACGACTGCGTGATCGGCGACGTGAACCGGGGCTGGGCGGCAGCGCGCACGACGCTGGCCAACGAACGGGTGTCGATGGGCAGTGGGTCGTCGTTCGGGCCCGGCGTCGAGGCGATCCTGGCCGCTCGGGACCGATGGCTTCGGCCCGCACGCGCCAGCCGTCGGGTCGCTGGTGGCCGAGGCGCAGGCCATCGCGGTGATGGGCGTGCGTTCGACCATGCGCGCCCTCGCCGGCGCCGAGCCCGGCGCGGAGTCGAGTGTGCGCAAGCTCATCGGGGTCGAGCACGAGCAACGCGTCCAAGAGGTGGGACTGGCGCTGCTCGGCCCGGCGGCGGCGTCGAGCGACGGCGATGCGGCCACCTGGATCGCCGGGTTCCTCGGCAACCGAGCCCTGTCGATCGCCGGCGGCACCAGCGATGTGCAGCGCAACATCATCGCCGAGCGACTGCTCGGCCTACCGAAGGACCCCTGACACCACATGACCGATCGACCGTTTCGCGTCTTGCCGCGCGTCACCGAGCAGAACGAGCACTTCTGGCGGGGCGGCGCCGACGGCGAACTGCGGTTCCTGCGTTGTCAGGGCTGTGGCTACTGGATTCACCCGCCGGCGCCGATCTGTCCCGAGTGCCTGTCGAAGGACGTGGCGCCCGAAGCGGTGTCCGGTGATGCGGTCGTGCACACCTTCACCATCAACGAGCAGTTGTGGATACCGACGCTCGACCCGCCCTATGTGGTCGCCATCGTCGAGTTGCCCGAGCAGGTGGGGCTGCGGCTCACCACCAACATCGTCGGGTGCGCACCCGACGATGTCTTCATCGGGATGCCGGTGCGGGTCTCGTTCGAGGAGTACGACGACGTGTGGCTCCCGTTCTTCGCCCCGGTGATCGCGGCCTCTGCGACGGAGGAGCGGTGATGGGACCCGACCGGCTCGAACGCAAGGCCGTCATCAGCGGCATCGGTCAGAGCGAGGTGGGCCGACGCATCTACCGCGATCCGCTCGACCTCACGATCGACGCAGTGCTGGAAGCGGTCGCCGACGCCGGGCTCACGCTCGCCGACATCGACGGGATCGCCACCTATCCCGGCAACCAGGACACGCCGCCGGGGTTCTCGGGCGTGGGCGTCGTCGAGTTGCAGGACGCCTTGCGGCTCGATCTCGACTGGTTCGCCGGCGGCCTCGAGTCGCCTGGGCAGCTCGGGTCGGTGATCAACGCGGTCGCCGCGGTGGCGACCGGGCTGGCCAACCACGTGGTGTGCTTCCGCACGGTCTGGGAGGCGAGCGCGCAGGGTGACAAGGGTCGGTCCGCGGTCACCATGGGAGGGGGAGCGACCGGCGGGGGCTACCGCGCCAGCAGCTTCATGCAGTGGACGCTGCCCTTCGGGGCGGCGTCGGCGGCCAACTGGATCGCCATGATGGCCGCCCGCCACTTCCACGAGTTCGGCACGACGCGCGAGCAACTCGGCGGCCATCGCCGTCAACGGCCGGGCCAACGCGGCCCGCAACCCCAAGGCCATCTACCGCGACCCGATGTCGCTCGACGACTACCTCTCGGCGCGCATGATCTCGACGCCGTTGTGCCTGTTCGACTGCGACGTCCCCGCCGACGGCAGCACCGCAGTGATCGTCTCGCGGGCCGACCGCGCGCCCGACCTCCGTCATCCTCCGGCGCGCATCGAGGCGGTCGGGTCGGCCATCCGCGGCCGTCCGTCGTGGGACCAGTGGGACGACCTCACCACCATGGCCTTGCGCGACGCGGCCGCCATGATGTGGGCCCGCACCGATCTCACCCCGGCCGATGTGGACGTGGCCGAGCTCTACGACGGCTTCAGCTTCATCGCCCTCTGCTGGCTGGAGGCGCTCGGCTTCTGCGGGAAGGGCGAAGGCGGGCCGTTCATCGAGGGCGGCCGGCGCATCGCCCTCGACGGTGAGATCCCCCTCAACACGCACGGCGGTCAGCTCTCCGCCGGCCGGCTGCACGGCTACGGCTTCCTCCACGAGGCCTGCGTGCAGCTGTGGGATCGAGGGCGCCGAGCGCCAGGTGGACGGCGACCCCGAGGTGGCGGTGGTCGGCGCCGGCGGCGGGCCGCTCGGCGGCTGCCTGCTGCTCACCCGCGATCGTTAGGGTCGTTAGCGCCCATGGGCATCTACGAGACGCACGTGCTTCCCCGGGTCATCGACGTGATGCTCGGCACGAAGGCCATCGGCAAGCTGCGGGCACGGGCCATGGAGGGCTTGTCGGGCACCGTGGTCGAGCTCGGATTCGGCTCGGGCACGAACGTGCCCTGGTATCCGGCGTCGGTCGACCGGGTGCTGGCCGTCGATCCGTCCGAGATCGGGCAGAAGCTCTCGGCCAAACGGCGGGCGCGTTCGTCGATCCCGGTCGACTTCGTCGGCCTCGACGGCCAGGCCCTTCCCATCGACGATGCCTCGGTCGACAACGTGCTCAGCACCTGGACCCTGTGCACGATCCCTGACGCAGGTGCGGCCCTGGCCGAGGTGCGACGAGTCCTCAAACCCGGTGGACGCCTCTTCTTCCTCGAGCACGGACTGTCGCCCGACCCGAAGGTGGCCAAGCGCCAGCACCAGTGGAACCGCATGCAGCAGCGCATCGCGGGCGGCTGCAACCTCGACCGCGACATCGGCGCGCTGGTCGCCGACTCGGGCCTGGCGGTCGACGACCTGGCCACCTTCGCCATTCCGGGTCCGAAGGCGCTGAGCTGGATGTACGCCGGGCACGGCCGCAAGGTGTGAGCCGCGACGGCGACGCCTGACGGCTCGCTGACCACCGTCGGCCACCCGTCGACACGCCGGCCGTGCCGGTGGGGCAGGATGGGCGCATGCAGCTTGGAATGGTCGGTCTGGGTCGGATGGGCGCCAACCTCGTGAGGCGCCTTGTGCGCGACGGCCACGAATGCGTGGTGTTCGACGTCGACCCCGACGTGGTGACGTCGCTCGCGGCCGAGAGCGACGCCATCACCGGAGCCAGCTCGCAAGCGGACTTCGTCGCCAAGCTCACCGCCCCGCGAGCTGCCTGGGTCATGGTGCCGGCCGCGTTCACCGGCGACACCGTGATGCAGCTCAGCGATCACATGGACGCGGGCGACATCATCATCGACGGCGGCAACAGCTACTACCGCGACGACATCGACCGCGCCGCGGTGTTGAAGGCCAAGGGTGTCCACTACATCGACTGCGGCACCAGCGGCGGGGTGTGGGGCCTCGAGCGAGGCTTCTGCCTCATGATCGGTGGCGAGGACGAGCCGGTCACCCACCTCGATCCCATCTTCCGCACGATCGCCCCTGGCCTCGGCGAAAGCGAGCGCACCCCCGGCCGCACCGGCGATCCCTCGCCGGAGGAGATGGGTTACCTGCACTGCGGTCCGAACGGGGCCGGGCACTTCGTGAAGATGGTGCACAACGGCATCGAGTACGGGCTCATGGCGGCCTACGCCGAAGGGCTCAACATCCTGCGCCACGGCAACGCCGGCAAGGTGGCGCGCGACGACGACGCCGAGACGACCCCCCTGCGCGACCCGCAGTACTACCAATTCGACATCGACACGGCCGCCGTGTCCGAGGTGTGGAGGCGGGGCAGCGTCATCGCGTCGTGGCTGCTCGACCTCACCGCGTCGGCCCTGCACGCCGATCCGCAGCTCGAGACGTTCGAGGGACGGGTGTCCGATTCGGGCGAAGGGCGCTGGACCGTCCTGGCGGCCATCGACGAGGGCGTGCCCGCGCACGTGCTCTCTGCTGCGCTCTTCGATCGCTTCGAGTCGCGCGGTGCATCCGACTTCGCCAGCAAGGTGATGTCCGCCATGCGCAAGGAGTTCGGCGGCCACGACGAGAAGAAGGCCTGACCCGACTTGGCGGTGCTCGCCCCCGCGGCGCGCGTCCATGTCTTCCGCGGCCACCCCGCGGTCACCCTGTCAGCTGGGCGGCTCGAGGCCACGTTCCTCCCCGGGCTCGGCCTGCTCGGCACGGCGCTGCGGCGTGACGGGCGCAACTACCTGAGCCTGCACGGCGGCCTCGACGGCTACGCAGCCGGGCATGTGACCGGGCTGCCCCTTCTGGCGCCCTGGGCCAATCGGCTGGGTGGTTGGCGCTACCGGTCCGGATCCACCGACGTTCGGTTCGGGCGAGCCGCACACCTTCACACCGATCCGAACGGACTGCCGATGCACGGCACGCTCACGGCGCAGCCCTGGGAGCTCGAGCACGCCGAGGCCGACGCCGGAGGTGCCGAGTTGCGGGCCGTCTTCCGGTTCGGTGGGCGGCCCGAGCTGATGCGGTCGTTCCCGTTCGCCCACGATCTCGACATCACCGCCCGTCTGGAGGCCGACGGTCTCACCGTCGCCACCACCGTCGTGCCCACCGGTCGTCGGGGCGTGCCCGTCTCGTTCGGCTGGCACCCCTACTTTCGGCTGCCGGGGGTGGCTCGGCGCGAGCTGCAGCTGGAGCTGCCGGCCGCGCCGCCACCTGGTGCTCGACGACCACATGTTGCCGACGGGACAGGAGCGACGCGAGCCGGCCGAGACGCTGGCGCTCGCGGGACGCACCTTCGACGACGGCTACGCCCTCGGCCGCCATCGGGTGCTCACGCTGCGGGGTGGGCGGCGATCGCTCGAGCTCGAGCTCGACCGTCACTACGGCTACGCGCAGATCTACGCCCCAGCCGGCCGACCCTACGTGGCCCTCGAGCCGATGACCGCCCCCACCAACGCGCTGGTGACGGGCGACCACCAGACGGTGGCGCCCGGCGACCGCTTCACCGCCACCTTCACCGTGCGCGTCGCCTGATCGACGCCGGCATCAGGCCCGCCGGAGTCGGCCGCGATGTCGTGCCAGACTCGGCGCATGTCGATCACCGAGTCGCCCGCATGGCAGGCGCTGACGCGCCATCACGCCGCCGTCAAGGACGTGCACCTCCGCCAGCTCTTCGCCGATCAGCCCGACCGAGGCGACACCATGGCCGTCGAAGTCGGCGACCTCTACCTCGACTACTCCAAGAACCGGGTGACCACCGAGACCATGGCGCTGCTCGCCGACCTGGCCCGCGCCGCGGGCGTCGAAGAGCTGAGAGACGCCATGTTCGCGGGTGAGAAGATCAACGTCACCGAGCACCGGGCCGTGCTCCATGTGGCCCTGCGGGCACCGGCCGACGAGGTCATCGAGGTCGACGGCGTCAACGTCGTCCCCGAGGTGCACCACGTGTTGGGTCGGATGCGGGCCTTCGCCGAGCGGGTCAGGACGGGGGAGTGGACGGGGCACACCGGTCGGCCCATCCGCACGGTGGTGAACATCGGCATCGGCGGCAGCGATCTCGGTCCGCACATGGCCTACGAGGCGCTCAAGGACTTCGCCCGACGCGATCTGGCGTGCCGGTTCGTGAGCAACGTCGACGGCAACGAGTTCTGGGAGCTGACCCACGATCTCGATCCGGCCGAGACCCTCTTCGTCATCTCGTCGAAGACCTTCACCACGCTCGAGACGATGACCAACGCGCACAGCGCCCGCGAGTGGGTGTTGGCCGCGGTCGGCGGCGATGAGGCCGCCGTGGCGAAGCACTTCGTCGCCGTGTCCACCAACACCGAGGGGGTCGCCGAGTTCGGCATCGACACCGACAACATGTTCGAGTTCTGGGACTGGGTCGGTGGGCGCTACAGCTACGACTCCGCCATCGGCCTCTCACTGATGATCGCCATCGGGCCCGACCACTTCGACGAGATGCTGCGTGGTTTCCACCTGATCGACGAGCACTTCCGCACCGCGCCGGTCGAGCGCAACCTGCCGATGCTGCTCGGGCTGCTCGGCGTCTGGTACGACGACTTCTTCGGCGCCCAGACCCTCGCGGTGTTGCCCTACAGCCACTACCTGTCGCGCCTCACGCCCTATCTGCAGCAGCTGGCCATGGAGAGCAACGGCAAGTCGGTCGACCGCGAGGGCCGGCCCGTCGACCTGCAGACCGGCGAGATCGTGTGGGGTCAGCCCGGCACCAACGGCCAGCACGCCTTCTATCAACTCATCCACCAGGGCACGAAGCTCATCCCGTGTGACTTCATCGGCTTGGCCCGACCCCGCCACGAGCTCGGCGATCACCAGGACGTCTTCATGGCCAACTTCTTCGCGCAGCCCGAGGCGCTGGCCTTCGGCAAGACCGCCGCCGAGGTGGCCGCCGAAGGTGTTGCCGAGGCAGAGGTGCCCCATCGCACCTTCCCGGGCAACCGCCCGAGCAACTCGATCCTGATCAGCGAGCTCTCGCCGTTCACGCTCGGCCAACTCATCGCGGTCTACGAGCACAAGACGTTCACCCAGGGCGCGATCTGGAACATCAACAGCTTCGACCAGTGGGGCGTCGAGTTGGGCAAGAAGCTGGCCCAGAACATCATCCCGGAGCTGGGCGGGGCGACCGACGACGACCTGGCCCACGACAGCTCCACCAACGCGCTCATCCGCCGGTACCGCCGCTTGCGGGCCTGACGGCGGCCCTCGCCGACGGGCGCGGGTCAGCGCAGGTCAGTCGCCGAACTCGAGCGTCTCGTAGCGGTAGACCTCGAGGTTGCCGGGCCAGGAGCCAGCGGGCAGGCCGGCCTTCTCCCACAGCATCGCGAGGAAGCGATCGACCTGCGGCACCTGCTGCCACACCGACGGCAGGAAGGTGCCCCGACGAGGCCCGCTGATGACGAGGAGGCCGTCGGTGCCCGCTCCGACGCTGGTGGCCAGGTCGTCATAGGACGAGACGTCGAGGCGCGAGAGCGGCCCGAGCACCGAGATCTTCACGCTCATCTCGGCGAAGTCGTCCGTCGTGACCGATGGCAGTCGCGGATCGGCGAATGCGGCACCGAACGCGTTGTGGGCCACGTCCTCGAACAATGGTCGGCTGGGCTCGAGCGATCCGATGCAGCCGAGCAGCGCCGGGCCGCGTCGCAACGTGACGAACGACGCGCCGGGACGGCGCACGACGGGCAGCACCGGTGCGGTGCGGGGATCGGGCACCATGAGCCGCCCGTCGGCCAGCCCGACGCGCACGCTCTCGCGTGCGATGCCCACCAGTTGGAGCCGTTCGGCGGGTCCGAGATCGTCGAGGGCCACTCGATCCTCGATGTCGCAGTTTTGCCCGCTGTCGGCGTGCCCCCCGCCGCCAATTTGCCCGTTGTCGGCGTGCCCCCCGCCGCCAAGGGCGCGTCCGCGGGTCATACCCGACCGACGACGAACGAGCCGTAGCCGACAACCCGATCGCGATCACCGGCGGTGTCACCGCTGTTGCGCAGGTCGACGACGTCGATGTCGAGGTTCCGACGACGGGCCACTTCGAGGAGCCCGCCCATCGGGTGCGCGCCGCACGCGTCGCTCGTGCCCACGTGGTCGTCGCGGGCGACGATGGCGGCGGTGGTGGCGGCGTCGTGACGCTGAGCCGACTCGTAGGGCTCGTAGTGGCTGAGGTCGCTGCTCACGACCACGAGGGTCTCGGCTCCGCCCCAGATGTCGTCGAGCACATCGGCCACTGTGTCGGCGTCGGCGCGCCCGACGACGACAGGCAAGAGGGCCCATCGCTCGCGGCCGAGCACACGTTGCAGGAACGGGAGCTGGACCTCGATCGAGTGCTCACCGGCGTGCGCCGCGTCGCTGGCGATGACCCGATCGTGCGTCAAGGCCCGGGCCCGCAACTCGTCGTCGATCGGGATGGAGCCGAGCGGCGTGGTGAAGGCCTTGGCCTCGGGCACCGCCAGGCCGTCGACCGCGGTGCGATGGGCGGGCCCGAGCACCACCACCCGACGGATCTCGCCTCGGCGGGGGATCAGCTGTCGGTAGGCGCTCGCGGCGATCGGGCCGGAGTAGAGATAGCCCGCGTGCGGGGCGATGATCGCTTTCGGGGGTGGCCCCTCGGAGTGCGGGATGGCCGCAGCCAGATCGCGATCGACGAGTGACGCGAGCTCGACGGGATCGGCCGGATAGAACAGGCCGGCGACACTCGGCGGGCGCGACCGCGATTGCCGCTTCACGGGTTTGCCTTCGTGGAGAGCTGCACCGGAACGCGGCGGGCGCCCCATTCGCCGGGTGGTCCGTCGAATCGGCCGACGATCTGCGATCCGCACGAACGGCAGTGACCGTCGCCCGTGAGGCGCCACTCGTTGATCACGTACCAGTCGCGCTCGACGACCACCGACCCGCACGATGGGCACGACGTGCTGCCGCCCTCGGTGTCGTGGACGTTGCCGGTGTAGACGTAGCGCAGCCCGTTGTCGATGGCGATCGATCGAGCCCGAGTCAGGGTCGCGGGAGGAGTCGCGGGCACATCCCGCATCTTGAAGTCGGGATGGAAGGCCGAGAAATGAAGAGGGACATCGGGTCCCAGGTGCTCCGCGATCCACGTCGTCATGGCCGCCAACTCTGCGTCGCTGTCGTTGTGACCAGGGATCAACAGCGTGGTGATCTCGAGCCACACGTCGGTCTCGTGGTGCAGGTACTCGAGGGTGTCGAGCACGGGCTGGAGATCGCCCATCGCGACATGGCGATAGAACTCCTGGGTGAAGCCCTTCAGGTCGATGTTGGCCGCATCGATGTGACCGAAGAGCTGGCGACGAGGCTCCGCGCAGACGTAGCCGGCCGAGACGGCGACGGCGTTGACGCCCACGGCGTGGCAGGCGTCGGCCACGTCGATGGCGTACTCGAGGAAGATGATGGGGTCGTTGTAGGTGAACGCGACGCTGCGGGCGCCGAGGTCGAGGGCAGCCTGCGCGATGGTCTCCGGGTCGGCCCGGTCGGAGAGCCGGGCGATCTCCTTCGACTTCGAGATGTCCCAGTTCTGGCAGAAGCGGCAGGCCAGGTTGCAGCCGGCCGTGCCGAACGACAGCACGGCCGTGCCCGGCAGGAAGTGGTTGAGCGGCTTCTTCTCGATCGGATCGACGCAGTAGCCGCTGGAGCGACCCCACGTGGTGAGGACGACCTGGTCGCCCGCCCGACCCCGCACGAAGCACACCCCCCGCTGGCCCTCGCGCAGCTTGCACGCCCTGGGGCAGACATCGCACTGGATGCGGCCGTCATCGAGCTCGTGCCACCAGGTGGTGGGGATGGTGAAGGGATCGTCGAGGGAGATCTCTGACATGGGTGCGCTCGTCATCGGGAATGGTGGCCCCGGCGGTCTGCAGGTCCGCAGCGGCTGTTCCTGACCAGGCTACGGAGAGGTCTCGTCTCTGCACAGGGGCGGAGGTCCCAGGCTCGCCACCGCCCTCCAGCCCGGTCTGACCCGTTCGGGCCCGCGCGTGCGAGACTGCCCGAAATCAGCCATGAGGGAGCGACGTGAAGGTTCTGGGGATCGACATCGGTGGCACCGGCATCAAAGGGGCAGTGGTCGACACCAAGCGCGGCGTCCTCAAGACCGATCGACTCCGCCTGCTCACCCCCGACGATCCGACGCCCGACAACGTCGGCCAGGTGGTGCACACCATCGTCAAGCACTTCGATTGGGACGGGCCGGTGGGGTGCACGTTCCCCGGGGTCACCAAGGACGGGGTGATCCACACCGCCGCGAACCTCTCGCCTGACTGGGTCGGCCACGACATGGCCCACACGTTCCACAAGATCACCGGCTGCTCGATGGTGGTGCTGAACGACGCCGACGCCGCCGGCCTGGCCGAGGTGGCGTTCGGTGCGGCCGCTGGCCATCCCGGTGTGGTCATGATGGTCACGCTCGGCACGGGCATCGGCACCGCGCTGGTCTCTGGTGGGCAGCTCGTCCCCAACACCGAGTTCGGTCACGTGCCGTTGCACGGCGCCGATGCCGAGAAGTACGCCGCCGAGCTGGTGCGCGAACGCGAGAACCTCGAGTGGGACGAGTGGGGCCGCCGGGTGGGCGAGTACCTCCGCTTGGTGGAAGATCTGTTCTGGCCCGACCTGTTCATCATCGGCGGCGGGGTGTCGAAGCGAGCCGACCGCTTCTTCGGCTATCTCGAGTGCCGCACCGAGGTGGTGGCCGCCCGGCTGCTCAACCAGGCGGGCATCGTGGGTGCGGCGCTCTTGGCGGGGCAGCACCACGAGAAGGCGCGAAAGAAGCGATAGTGCCGCGCCGCCAGCTCAGCGGCGGGCGATGCGGTGGCCCGCCATGAGGGCGAGCGCACCGGCGGCCGACGTGGGGCCGAGGGTGCGGTTGGCGTCGGTCGAGGTCTGACGCAGCTGCTCGACCTCGGCCCGATCGACCTCGCACCGACCGGTGACCGGCTCGACGCCGTAGAGGCGGGCCGAGTTGAGGCCGAGGATCTTGGCTTTGCGTTCCGGCGTGAGCGCGGGGTAGCCGAAGCGCTCCTGGAACTCCTCGGTGATCTCGAACGCTCGAAAGGCCTGGATCTGATCCTGCGGTGACCCGTACCAGATCGAGTCGGTGCCCCACACGACGTTGTCGTCGCCGAACGCGACCAGCAGCTTGCCGAGGACATGGGCGGCCTGGGTGGGATCGGACATGAGCGCACGCCAGGTGCTGCCCAGTTCGGCGTAGACGTTGCCCCCGGGGCCGATGCCCGCCTGGCGCGTCGACGTGATGAGCCGGTTGACCCCGGTGTCGAGGGCGGGGTCGTAGGGCCCCTCGGTCGACTCGGTCTCGTAGCCCGAGTGGTAGACGACGATGGACAGGTCTGGATGGTTGGCGGCGGCCGGGCCCACGTCGACCGGACTCGCGTAGGGACTGCCCGACGACAACCCCTTGTGCACGGCCACGATGGGTGGTCCGAGGCTGGCGACCTCGGAGAGGAAGGCGTTGCCGACCGGCGGAGCGCTGGGGTCGTGGTCGTCGAGATACCAGCCCGGCCCGCCGGCGTGGCAGTAGACCTTCCAGGCGCCGATGCCGTAGGTGCCGGCCAGGTCCTCCATGCGGGCGAGCGCCACGTCGAGCGGTCCGTCGCTCGGATGGGCCTCGCCCTGCATGAGCACTCGCTCGTCACCGCAGACTCGATCGGCGAGCGCGATCGTCTCGGCCATCACCTGCGGGCTCAGGGGGTTGCCGGCGAACGGCAACGCCGAGAGCACGACCATGTTGGTGTCGCTCTTGTTGAAGATGAGGTCGAGGAACACGTCGACGGAGAAGCAGATCTTGGGATCGCCCTCGTCGCAGTTCGACTGGGGGAACCCTGGGATGGGCCCGGTGTAGTCGTGGCTGTACTCGAGGAAATGACCCTGGACGTCGAAGACGAACTCCTCGCCACCGAGGGCATCGGCGGCCGCCTCCGGATCGCGCGTGGCGTCGGTCGGGGTCACGAACGTGCCACCGGGTCGCCCCTGTTCGGCGTCACTCGAGCACGCGGCCAGCACCGACAGCATCGTGGCGGTGCCCATCGACGACAGCAGGAACTGTCGACGTGACATGCCGATCGCCCTGGCGTTGGCGTCGGCCAGCAGTCGGGTGCGTCGGGCGGTCTCGCGCACCACCGGCGACGCAGGCGGTGGGACGAACTCGCCGTTCGAGCAGGGGTGCAGCTTGAGCGGCAGCCCGGGGTCGTCGTCGTCAGAGCGGCGCGCGGGCATCACCCTCATTGAACCATGCCCGTTGCTAGCGTGCGCGGGCATGGAGATCGTCATCATCGTCCTCGTCGTGATCGTCGTGCTGGGGGCGGTGGCGCTCCTCGCCTTCAACCCGCTGGTCGCGAAGCAGAGCCAGCGCGCGGTCGATACGGCCCGGGCGGACCTCGGCGGCCCGGACAAGGTCACCCTGCTCGAATCGCGGGCCGTCGGGTTCGCCACCGAGCCCGAAGAGGCGGGGGGACGACGGGGGCAGGGTTGCTTGGCCACCGACGGCACCGACCTGCTGTTCGTCACCACCGCGGGGCAGAAGAAGTTCCGCATCGCCCGGTCGGACATCGTGCGGGTCGACACCTCAGGTGATCCTCGTGCGAACGCCAAGGCCACGATCGTGGTCACCTACCGCGACGCCGAGCACGGCGAGGTCGACGCGTCGTGGCGTCTTCCCGATCCCACCTCGTGGCTCATCGAGTTGGGCTACGACTGGGGAGCCGAAGGGCCGCCGGCGCCGTCGCCTGACCCCACGCCCTGACCACGGCTGCGTAGACCGCGGGGCTTGACACGTTCACGGGCACTGCGGAGACTCGTCCGATGGCAACCGCGTCGACCGCCGCCGGACTCGTGTTCGACGACGTTTCGGTGGGCGACGAGGCGCCGGTCGTGAGCCATGTGCTCACCCGCACCGACCTCGTGATGTACGCCGGTGCCTCCGGCGACTTCAACCCGATGCACACCGACGAGGTGACGGCCCAGTCGGTCGGCCTGCCCAGCGTGTTCGGGCACGGCATGTTCTCGATGGGCCTGCTCGGCAAGGCCATCACCGACTGGGTGGGGGTGGCCAACCTGCGTCGCTACCAGGTGCGCTTCACCAAGCAGACCTGGCCGGGCGAGAGGCTCACCACCAAGGTGCTCGTCACCGGGAAACGCATCGAGGCGGGCGAGCGCCTGATCGATCTCGAGGTCACCCTCACCAATCAGGACGGCGAGGTCAAAGCCGCTGGGGAAGCCGTCGCGGCGGCGGCCTGACGCCCCCTTGCGACGCGGTCGCCAGATACGCGGGCAGCGCGAAGACGAGGATCAACAGCCAGGTGGGCGAGCCGCTGGCGATCACCAGGCCCATGGTGAGCAGGGTGGCGACCACGAGGCACATCGACGCCAGGATCAGGCGCTGTTCGTGGTCGGCCCCGCCCATGCGCAGCCCGCCCCCGAGGTTGTCGGCGCCCCGTGCCTTTCGTGATGCGGCCAGCACGCCGGCGGCGATGGTGGGCGAGCGGGGCACACCGCGTCGAGCCAGCGTGGCGAGGATGTGATCGGTCTGACGACCGGCTGCGATGACGACGGCGTCCCACGCCGTGACGCGCTCGTCGTCGGGGCAGGTCGGATCGTCGTCCCACGGGCCGGCGGGCACTCGACGAGGCACCCGGAAGATGAGGGCGATGGTCGCCTGGTCGAAGAACGATCGCTGCGTGCCCGTGTCGACACGGGCCAGGTGCACCGCGCGACCGAACGACAAGGGGTTGGGCGTCCGCCGGGCGCGTCGTGGTCGCAGATCGACCGCGGTGGCCACCGCGGCCATAGGCAACCGCCACGTGGCGACGTCGTAGGCCTGCGTGGTGAGCACGAGCGTGTCGACGTCGATGACGGGCAACGCGTGTGGCCGCACGGGGTCGGGTCGGCGCGTCGGTGCCTCAGGTTCGTCGGGGATCGGCGCGAGGCCGGTGTCGTTCTGAATCGTCGCGTCCCCCTGCTCGTGGGCGGGACCGCCTGGATCGTTGCCGAGAACGTATGCCATCACTCCGTCGAAGGGAATGATCCTCCCGTCAAACGATGGGTCAGAGCGACGAGCGCGCGCCACCGCCTCCTGCGGGGACGAGCAGGCCGATCGCATCAGGGAACGCCAGCCCGCTCGCCATGACCTCGGGCGTCCCCGGTTGCCCGGCCGAGAAGACGATCCGCCGTACGCTGCCGGTGTTGTCGCCGGGCCCGATCTCTCCCTCGGGTGAGATCACGATCCCGATGTCGGCGTAGTAGAGCGTGCCGTCGGGTCCTACGTTGATGCCGAGCGGGGTGCCGGTCGAGAACGGCGTCTCGCCGAGCTGTTCGCCGGCAGGAGGCCGCAACACGTTGCGGACGAACTCGCCGTTGGCGTCGTACTCGTTGATCACCCCGTTGATCACGCTGGACACGAAGATGGCGCCGTCGGGCCCGCCCGCCACGCCGGTGGGGGCCACCAAATCGTTCTCGCCCGACGCGATGAACATCTGCTTGCGAGCCTGGTCGGCGAGGGGTGCCCCGGTGGCGTCGACCCGCCCACAGCCACCGGCCGCGTCGGCCGACGTGGGGAGGTTGCTGTAGCGCCACACGCCGGACGTCTGGCCCTCGAACGCAGGCGGGCGGGCCGACGCCACGTAGACCCGGTCCTGGTCGTCGACCCAGATGCTCTGCGCGGTGGCGATCTCGACGTCGACCTTGCAGAAGGCCTGGGTGTCGTCGGCTTGCTGCGCGAACGGCGGGAACCACACGATGAGCTGGCCGTCGCCGGGGCCGGCGGCCTGGTTGCCCACATCGGTGGTGACCAGCCGTCCGTCAGAGAGGAAGCCGCAGCCGTAGGGCTCCGCGTTGTCGGCGCTGCCCTGGAAGGTGGGGGTGAGCTTGCCGACCTGGCTCGCCTCGAAGTCGCCCACCGCATCGCCGGTGAGCTGGAAGATGCCCCACCCCATCGTGACGCCGTCGGTCTGGCCGGTGTCCTCGCCGGCGATGAACCGCTTCGACCCGTCGGGCGAGAAGCAGATCTGGCCGTTGATGTCGAGGCCCTCCGGATCATCGGCCCGGGTGGTGATCACCCGTTGGTCCGTGAACGGGGGTTCGGCTTCGTAGGCATCGAGGTTGTTGCCTTGGGCGTTGAACACCACGACGGAGTCGTCGGGCGGTGCGGCGGTGGTATCGCTGTTCGACGAGGCGGTCGTGCTGGTGGTGGCGCTGCTGTCGGCGGAGGTGGGATCGCTGTCAGAGGAACAGGCGACCGCCACCAGCGACCACGCCAACGCCACCACCACGACATAGCCCCCGGCGGCTGCGCCCAGCCCGACGCGTTGTTTGGGCCCGAGGCGAACGCGCGGACGACGGCGGTGGCGGGATCGGGGCATCGAGGGGTCTCCGGGCTAGGAGCCGACCGGGGTCAGCGGTGGGTCGAACGAGGTGGTGACGAGCAGTCTGGCCGGGCCGTCGCTCAGGGTGGGCGCGGCGGTGGCGTTCTCGAGGGCGAGCAGGGTGATGCGGTTGTAGGGCACACGGGCGGGGAGCGAGTCGGTGGTGCATCCCTGGATGTCGACGGGCCCGTCGCCGACCGGCCCGTCGTCGATGGGCTCGAGGATGCACAACACGCCGCCGATCGGGTTGTCGTCGCGCTCCGAGATGAACAACCCGAAGACCTCGGCGCCCGCCGCGGCCGCTTCGCTGCCAGGCTGCAACCAGTCGGTTGGCTGGCCCAGGCCGGTGGCCCGGATGGTCACCCGGAACGGGTCGGTCGTGATCTCGAGACTCGCGGTGGGATCGAGCCCTGCCGGCGCGGGGCGCAACGTGATGCCCGCCTCGAACAGATCGCAGGGCGCTCCCACGCAGGTGCTGTCGTTGGGCTCGAGCACCACGCCGGTGGCGCGCGGCGAGGGGGTGCTCGTCGACGTGGGCGCGGAGCTCGCGGAGCTGCCGGTGCGCAGCGAGAAGCGGTAGACGCCACTCGTCTCGCTGCGCGCGTCCAGGCCCGGCTCACGGATGCCGGCCACTGCGAACAGATCGGAGCCGACCACCACAGGACCTCCGGCGACCACGCCTTGCATCTCGTGTTCCCAGAGGACGTCGCCCGACTCGAGGCGATAGGCGCGCAGGGTGAAGTCGTTGCCTCCGGTGAACACCACGCCGTTGGCGATGGCGCTCGGTGCGTAGCTGGCCTGCACGCCCTCGTCCTGCCACAACAGATCGCCGTCGGCCGTGGACATCGCGTGGAGATAGGGCGGGGGCCCGACGGCGGTGGTGCCGACGACGATGCCGCTGGCGTAGGCGGACGGGCCGATGAACCCACCCGTCGAGAAGTTGCTCCCGGGCTCCTCGAGGCCCGGCTCGGTGGCTGCGGTCTTCCAGGCGAGCTCGCCGGAGTCGCGGTCGACGGCGTAGTAGGTGCCGTCCTTGTTGCCGAGCCCCACGAGGTCGCGGTTGTCGGCTCGGAAGAGGTTCGGGGCTCCCGCGAAGTCGAGGTCGTCGTTGTTCGGATCGTGAGGCTGGAACGACCATCGTGGCTCGCCCGAGTCGAGGTCGACCGCCACGATCGCCTCGGTGTAGGGCCCCCAGCCGTCGGGAGCGGCCGGGCAGTTGGCGGTGCCGAAGAACACCAGCCGTCGATCGAGATCGACCGACGGTGACGACCAGACGTCGGCGCAGCCCAAGTGCGGGCCGCCTTGGTCGGGGTCGAAGAACCAGCGCTGCTCGCCGGTCGTGACGTCGAGCGCGAACAGCCCGGCCGGCTGGTCGGGCTGGTTGTGGACGTCGGTGCCGAAGAGCACGAGGCCGTCGACGATCACCGGTGACGACTCGATCTCGGTGAAGTCCTGCTCGTCCGCGGTGCCGGTCGCGAACTCCCACACGGGCGAGCCGTCGGCGGCGTCGAGCGCGTGCAGCGTCCGGCCGCTGCCGAACACGACGAGGCGGCGGCCGTCGACCTCCGAGACCGCTGCGCTCGACACGATCTGTCCCGCGTACACGTTGGGCTCGGTCGCCGCCTGGAACGTCCATCGGGGCTGGCCGGTCTCGGTGTCGAGGGCATAGAAGCGGCCCGACCAGTCGCCGACGTACGCCGTGGACTCGACGATCGCGGGCGACGCGGTCACCACGTCGTCGGTGTTGAAGAACCACACCTGCTCGAGGTCGGCGACGGTGTCGTCCGACAGCATCGTGTCGCAGGGGTAGGCGAAGGTGCGGGCAGGGTTGTGGCCCCACATCGGCCAGTCGCACTCGCCCGCTCCGGCGGGCGGCGAGGTGTCGGGGGGTGCAGACGTGGCCGACCCTCCGCAGCCGGCAGCCAGCAAGGTGACAGCGAGCAGAGCGGTCGCGCCGGCTCGTCGTTGCGTCACGATCCCCCTTCACAGCCACCGGTCGCGGCCTCCCCCGAGGCCCGACGCGGCGTCATCCTAGGACGCTCGCTCGTGGCGATGTGCCGCCACGCGAGCCGGTCCGTCGAAACGACCCGCTGGTGGCGCGTCAGGCTTCTTCGGCGGTGGTGAGCGACTCGACGACGGTGGTGTTGGTGGTGCTCCGCAGGGCGCCGGCCACACCGGCGATGGTGAGGATGCCTCCCAGCACCTGCACGGCGGTGACCGCCTCGTCGAGCAGCACCCAGGCCATCGCGCCCGACAGGACCGGGATGGCCAGCATCAGCACGGGCGGGAGGTTGGCCGGGACCCAGCGCAACGACCAGGTCACCGAGAAGTGGCCGAGTGCCCCGGGGAGCAGCGCGACGGCGAGGCAGAGAAGAAGGTCGTGGGCGTCGATGCTGCCGACCGGCTCGCCCGCCAGCACGACGAACACGGACACGGTGAGCGCCGCCGCGACCGTGGAGCCGAAGAGGAAGGGAACCGTGTCGATGTGCTCTCGCGCCTGCTTCGACCACACGAAGTAGATCGCGTAGGCGACCACGTTGAGCGCGGCGAGGATCATGCCGACCGGGTCGCCCTCGGGCCCGGCCGCGCTGGCCAGCGCGACCACTGCGGCGCCTGCGATGGCGACGCCCGACCAGATGCGGAAGGCCGGGCCGGGCCGTTCCCCGAACAGGGGCACGGCCAGCACGGCGACGACCACCGGCGCCAGCGTGTTCATCAACGTGACGTCGACCACCGACGTGAGGCGCAGCGCGGTCATGAACGAGAGCTGATGGAGGCCGAACATGGCGCCGGCTTGGATGGCCCACCGCCATCCGGTGGCGCTGGGCCACGATCGGATCACCCGCCCGTGCACCAGGGTCGCTCCGGCGAGCACCACGACGCCGATCCACAGACGCCAGAACGAGAAGATCGGGCCGGACACCGAGGCCGCACCGACCATGACGGGTCCGGTGCTGAACAGCACGACGCCGATGACCACCAACCCGACGGGTCGCCGCTCGGCGAGGGCCCGCAGGCCGTGCGAGCCGGTGGCGGGCGGTGTGGTGCTCGAGGTCATGGTGTTGTGCAGGCTACGGGTCTCCCTGCGCGATCGCAGCCGCATTCGCACCCAGCGGCCTACCTCCCTGCCGCCTCCCCGCCCGGCCGCCTACGCTGCGGCCGATGCCGAGCCGCCTTTCGGTCCAACCCGCCGAACTGGTCACCGAAACGCCGGAAAACGGCGTTCTCGGTGACCAGTTCGCCGCGTCGGGTCATCGCGTCGGGTCGCGACAGCGACATCGTCGAGTGGTCCGACGGGTTGGTGCTGCGACGACCCAAGACGTCCCCGGCGACTCGACGGCGAGGCCGCCGTCATGCGGCACGCGCTCGACCACGGCTTCCCCGTGCCTCGGGTGGTCGAGGTCACCGACGAGGGCCTGGTGATGGAGCATGTCGACGGTGTCGATCTGCTCGACGTGCTGCTGAAGCGTCCATGGCGCCTCGGTTGGGCTGCCCGGCTGCTTGCCGACCTGCACCACCGACTGCACCTGATCGACGCACCGGCCGAGCTGCTCACCGCACCGACGTCCGGCCGCTTCGGGCGTCGGTCGCTGGGGCAGGGCCACTCGCTGCTGCACGGCGACCTGCACCCCGGCAACGTGATGGTGACCGATCCGTGGGCCGGTGGTGATCGACTGGGCCAACGCCTGCGCCGGATCGCCGGGTGCCGATGTGGCGGTGGCCTGGCTGCTCATGGCGGCGGCCGAGCCGCCCGCTCATGGCGTCGAGCGGCTGGTGGTGGAGCGGTTCCGGGCCGTGTTCGTGACGCGCTTCCTCACCGCGGTGGGCCGCGATGAGGCCCGTCGTCACCTGCGTGAGGCGCTCGCCGCTCGCACCGACGATCCCAACCTGCCGGCGAGCGAGAAAGCCGCCATGGCCGCGCTCGGTGGAACGAGAGGCGAGCTGAGCGTCGGGCGCGCGCCCGATGCTCAGACCAGCTTGGTGAGCTCGTCGAAGCTGTCGCGCAGGCAGTCGACGAAGTGGTCGGGGTCGGGGATGGCGGCAGGGTCGGTGTTGACCCCGAGGTTCACGTCGCCGACATAGCTGAGCAGGGTGATGTTGGCGGCGGCACCGGTCATCGGCCCGAAGGCGAAGTGGGACTCGACCCGTCCTCCGGCCATGAACACCGTGAGTGGGGCTCCGGGCACGTTGCTGGTGACGAAGTCGATGCCTTTGAGCATGGCCCCGAAGATGCTCGTGGTCGCCGTGGTGGGCAGTCGGTTGAGCACGCCTGCGATGGGATCGGTGAGCGACAAGGCGGGCTCGTTGCGCTGACGCTCGACGAGCTCGCGGATGGCGTTCATGCGCTTGATCGGATCGTCGATGTCGATCGGGATGGCGAAGCGGGCCGGCGCGAACTGGTTGCCGGCCTTGTTGCGGGTGGCGGCCGTGCGCACGTTGATCGGCATCGTCATCCGCAACGACGCCACATCGGCGTCGTGGCTGCGGTGGTAGCGGGCGAACCCTCCGGCGACGCCGGCCACGAAGGCGTCGTTGAGCTTGCCCGACACGAGCTTGGCTGCGGCTCGCAGCGGCGCCATCTCGAGCTGCACGGTGTCGAAGCGGACGCTCAGCGAACGCCGACGCATGACGGGGCTCATCGGCTCGGTGACCGGGCTGAGCATGCGGGCGAGCGAGGTCGACGTCTCGAGTGCGTTCATCCCCACCCCGATCGGATCGCGAGTGGCCTGGCCGATCGACCTCGTGAACGATTGGGCCAGGCCTTGCAGGCTCTCGGCCTGACGGCGGGCCTCGTAGGCCATGGCGTCGGCCACGCGGCGCCGCTCGGTGAGGCGCACCGCCTGCGGCGCCTCGGGGAGTGGTGGATCCTCGGCAGGTGAGCGCTCGAGGTCGAGCAACTCCATCATGAGCTTCACGCCGCCGACACCGTCGGTGATCGAGTGGTGGATCTTGGCGATGACCGCGGCCTGACCGTCGGACAAGCCTTCGACCACGACGAACTCCCACAGCGGGCGGGCTCGGTCGAATCCCTGCATGGCGATGGGCTCGGCGATGGCGAACACCTCGCGCAGGGTGCCTTCGTCGACCGTGCGCATGAACCGGACGTGGTAGTTGAGGTCGAAGTTCGCGTCGATCTCCCAACGCGGCGGGCGCGATCGACATGGGGTGGCCCACCACCCGCTGGCGCAGGCGCGGGACCAAGCGGCTGGCGCGGTCGAGCCGATAGCGGAAGCGCTGGCGATCGGGCGGCTGGTCGAGCACGAACACCGAGGTGATCGTGCTGCGCAGCAGCGGGTCCTTCTCGATGCTCCACATGAGGGCGTCGGCGTCGCTCATGCGGGGCTCGAACTCGATTTCGTCGACTTCGCCGGTCATGGCTCTTCGACTTCGCCCGTCATGGATCCTCGTCCTCGCCCGTCATGGGCACCCGCATCGGTGGTGGTGCCCGCCGGTCAGCAGAGCACGCCCTCTGCCGGTTGGTACAGGGCTGTCACGGTATCGACTTCCTGGTGCCCGTCGCTCACCCAGGTGCGGGTGCGTTGGGTCGTCACCCGGGTGCAGCGCCCGGCGGGGCTCTCGCTCTGCCCGGTCTGCTCACCCGAGACCCACGGTGTCGAGTAGAGGGTGACGGTGATCGACGTGCCCGTGTAGGTCGGCCAGATCAGCACGCCGTACGGGGTGTTGTTGCGGATCTTCAGGTCGGGGCTCGGGTAGCTCAGGGTGGCCTCGCGCCCGTAGGGATAGCGGGAGATGTAGATGGTGTGGGCCATGTACTCGACCAGGTCGAGCCCACCGAAGAAGCCGGCGTTGAACGTGGTGGTGGCGAACTGCGAGACCCCGCCGCCGACGTCCTGCTCGAAGCGGCCGTTGTAGATGACCCCTGCCTCCACGAAGCCCTTGGCCCTGGTGCGCTGGCCGACGGTGTCGTTGATCGAGAACGTCTCCCCGGGCTCGATCACCACGCCACGGAGGAGATCGGCCATGCGGTGGATGTTGGTGACGCGCGACTCGCAGCAGGCGTGGTTGGTGGTGAACGACGAGATGGGGGTGGTGATCTGCATGCTCTCGGCCCAGGCGGCGTCGTGCTCGGGCTGCTCGGTGGTGAGGTCGAGCTCGACGGTCGTCTGGCCCGCAGTCAGCGCGTCGACGACGCGCTGCGACGAGTCGGGCGCGCAACAGCCGGTGCCGGGCGATCCCTCGGTGTAGCTGACCCCTCCGAACGCGTCGACGTTCCAGCTCAGTTGCACCGCCGGCGTGCCGACTGCGCCGACGGCGGCTCCGACGTCGGTGCTGATCTGTGCCTGGTCCATGCCGAGCACCAGGTGCGTCTCGTCGCCGTTGGGCACGGCGCGCATCCACGTCTGCAGCGTCGCGGGCTCGACGACCGTCGACTGCCCGTCGACCGTGACCGTGAGAGGTGTGCTCGACAGCTCGTTGGCCTCGGCGGCCACCGCCTGGACGTCCTCGTCGGAGTAGGTCGGGGCCACCGGACCGGTCTCGATCACGAGCACCAAGGGGTCGCTCTCGAGCTGGGCTGCGGCGATGAGCTGATCGGGGACCGGCTGCAGATCGAGTCCGGTGCCGGGCACGCCCGGGATGGCCGCGATGGTGCCCTCGGTGAGGAGGATGGTGGGCTCGATCGGATCGACGCGGTTGGCCGCTTCCATCTCTGCCAGCTCGGTGGTCAATCGCATCGGAGTCGACGCGGTAGACCACGTCGACGTGGTGCGACCGGAAGACGGCGCCCAGCCACTCGAACGGGCGGGCGAGCAGGGCGCCGCGCCCGGCATCGAGCGCCGCCTGCACGGTGGCCTCCTGGTCGACCTCGACGCCCATCGCGCCAGCACTCGAGTCGAGCGCGGCTGCCGGGGTCTCGACCCGCACCGGTCGGGCTGCTGTGGTCTCCGCCAGCTCCTCGACCTCAGCTCGCAGCTCGGTCTCGGTGAGGCCACCGACGGCCACGCCGTCGACGTCGACGTTCCGCATGACCTGGCCGCTGTGCATGGCGGCATCGATCGCCCAGGCCCCGACCAGCACCACCACGACCGCCAGGGCGGCCAGGGCGACGAGGAGGCCGAGTCGGCGGGCCGGGACAGACACGGAGGAAACCTTGGCATGGCCGGATGGGGCAGGGTAATCACCCGCTCCGGTCGTCCGGCCTGGTCGGCGCCGTTGCTGCACCCATCCGCGCCGGCCTGGCCGAGGTTTCGAACCGGGGGCGTGCCCGTGCCATGATCGCCGACGGTCGAGTCGTCGAGAACCGGGGGAGCAGTCTGATGGCCAAGTTGTGCGAGGGAAGGGTGTGCATCGTCACCGGTGCGGGGCGGGGCATCGGCCGTGAGCACGCGCTGATGCTCGCCGAGCACGGCGCCAAAGTGGTGATCAACGACCTGGGCGGCACCATGGACGGCGAAGGGGCCTCAGCCGGTCCCGCGCAGGAGGTGGCCGACGAGATCATCGCCGGGGGCGGCGAAGCAGTGGCCAACACCGACGACATCTCCGACTGGGAGGGCGCTGGTCGGCTGGTGCAGCAGGCGATCGACGAGTTCGGCCGCCTCGACGTGCTGATCAACAACGCCGGCATCCTGCGCGACCGCATGCTCGTGAACATGAGCGAAGGCGAGTGGGACGCGGTCATCAAGGTGCACCTCAAGGGCACGGCGGGCCCGTCGCATCACGCGGCGGCCTACTGGCGCGACCGCTCGAAGGCCGGCGACGAGGTCGATGCGCGGATCATCAACACCAGCTCGCCGTCGGGCATCTACGGCAACGCCGGTCAGACCAACTACGGCGCGGCCAAGGCCGGCATCGCCGCCTTCACCGTCATCGCCGCGCTCGAGCTCGAGCGCTACGGCGTGACGGTCAACGCCATCGCCCCTGCGGCCATCACGCGCATGACCGAGAACCTCGGCATGGGCCAGGCGTCCGACGAGATCAAAGAGCAGATGGCGCCGCGGTGGATCGCGCCGATCGTCACCTGGCTGGCGTCGCCCGAGGCGCGGGGCGTCACCGGCCGGGTCTTCGACGTGTCCGGTCGGCGGCTCGGCGTGGCCGAGGGATGGCACATCGGGCCGTCCGACACCCCGATCGACGACCCCACCCGCATCGGGCCGCTCGTCGAGCAGCTGCTGTCCACCGCCCGCCCCAACGCCGACATGTTCGGCGCCGACCGAGCCTGAAGGAGTCCGCGACATGCCCATCAACCCTGATGCTGTCGGATCGACGAGCGAGCCGTTCGAGCACTCGTGGACCGAGAAGGACGTGATGCTCTACGCCATCGGCGTGGGCGCCGGCACCGACGAGTTGCAGTTCACCACCGAGAACACGACCGACACCCCGTTGCGGGTGCTGCCCACCATGGCAGTGGTGCTGGGCGTGGGTGGTTTCGGGGCCATGGGCAAGATCGGCACGTTCAACCCGGCGATGCTGGTGCACGGCGAGCAGGCGATCGAGCTCTACGGCGAGATCCCGAGCTCGGGCACGGTCAGCACCGTGGGCGAGATCACGGGCATCTGGGACAAGGGCAAGGGCGCCGTCGTGGTGAGCGAGTCGACGTCGACCGACGTGGCCACCGGTCAGCCCCTGTTCAAGAACACGATGTCGGCGTTCATCCGGGGCGAGGGGGGCTGGGGCGGCGACCGCGGCCCGTCGGGCCCGCAGAACGTCGCGCCGGACCGGTCACCCGACCACGAGGTCACCTACCAGACCCGGGTCGACCAGGCGCTCACCTACCGCCTGTCGGGCGACCGCAACCCGCTGCACTCCGATCCGGCGTTCGCCGCCATGGGCGGCTTCGACCGCCCGATCCTGCACGGGCTCTGCACCTACGGCTTCACCGGCCGGGCGCTGCTGCACACCCTGTGCGACTCCGACCCTGCTCGGTTCACGTCGATCGCGGGGCGCTTCTCGTCGCCGGTGCTGCCGGGCGAGGCGCTCACCGTGAAGATGTGGGTCGACGGCGGATCGGCCGTGTTCCAGACCTGCGGAGAGGACGGCCGCGTCGTCATCGACAGCGGCGCCGTCACCTTCACCCCCTGACCACCGACCACGTCAGCACCACCGGCCAAATCGGTGCGTGAAACAACCCATACGGTTGTTTCACGCACCGATTTCGCGATGGGTCGGCGGGTGCGCAGCTCAGGGCAAGCGCAGCAGGGCAAGCGCAGCTCAGAAGAGGCGCAGCTCCATGCGCTCGACGCCGCGGAGCTCGTCGTAGTCGACCTCGATGCACACGATGCCGCGGTCGGCCGCGAGCACCTTGGCCTGCGGCTTGATCTCCTGGGCCACGAACATGCCTCTCACGGGTCGTAGCATCGGGTCGCGCTCGAGTCGCTCGAGATAGCGGGTCAGCTGCTCGACGCCGTCGATCTCACCGCGACGCTTCACCTCGATGGCCACGGCCACCCCGTCGGCGTCGCGGCAGAGCAGGTCGACGGGCCCGATGTCGGTGGGGTACTCGCGACGCACCAGGCGCAGGCCGGCGAGCATCGTCGTCGGGTCGGCGGCCAGCAGCTCCTGGAGATGAGCCTCGACGCCGTCCTTCTGCAGCCCCGGGTCGACCCCGAGGTCGTGGGCCGAGTCGCTGATCAGCTCGTCGATCGTGATGGTGAGCGTCTCGCCCTTGGGGTTGGTGATCACCCAACGCCCTTCCTCTTCGACGAGACGGTTGGGCGCGTTCATCCAGTTGAGAGGCTTGTAGGCGCCGCCGTCGGCGTGGATGGCGACGCACCCGTCGGCCTTCACCATGATCAGCCGGGTGGCGAGGGGGAGGTGCGCCGACAGCCGGCCGACGTAGTCGACGGAGCATCGGGCGATGACGAGCCGCATCGACTCCGACACTAGAGCGGGCGGGACCCGGTGGGCATCTGTCAGTCGATGGCGCGTTCGCGGAAGCGGCTGCGGATGATCTCCCGACGCTCCTGCAGATCGCGGTAGGTGAGCGACTCGGTCGACGGGTCGACGCCGAAGCTGCCCTTCACCCCGCTCAGGTCGAGCTCGTAGGTGCGGGGGTCGATGCCGATGTCGGCGGCGATGCGCTCACCGTGTCGCTCGGCGAAGTAGGCGGAGATGTGGGCGATCTCGGCGAACAAGTCGAGATCGGGCGCCAGCGACGAGATGGCCCCGTCGAGGAACACCATGTTCTTGACGAACAGCATGAGCTCCTTGGGGAGCCGGGCGCCGTAGGTGAGCAGGCTCTTCACCGCCCGCTGGATCTCGCTGCACCATCTCGTCGGCGCTCAGGGCGGTCGGATCGATCGGCGGACGTTCGAGCCCGAGGTCGCTGATGACTGCTTCGAGGTCGGTGTCGGCGGGCAGCGCTCCGAGGTCGCGTAGGGCGGCCATCTGGCCCCTGATGTCGTTGAGGCTGGCGGCCACCTGCAGGCGGAGGAATGCGAGGCGCTTCGGTTCGTCCATGCGGCCGGTGATGCCGAAGTCGAGCAGCGCCACCCGGCCGTCGGGCAGCACGAAGAGGTTGCCGCCGTGCAGGTCGCCGTGGAAGATGCCGTGGATCATGGCGCCTTCCATGAAACCGACCATGCCGGTGCGGATGACCGCCTTGGTGTCGACGCCGGCCTCTTTCATGCGCTCGACCTCGTAGAAGGCGAAGCCGTCGAGGCGCTCCATGACGAGCACGCGAGGCGTGATGAGCGTGGGGTGGGGGCGGGGGATCACATAGCCGCGCTGGCCGAGCTCGGCGAACGAGCGGGCCACGTCGAGCATGTTCTCGGCCTCGAGGCGGAAGTCGAGCTCCTCGGTGATGGTCTCCGCGAACAGCTCGACGAGGGCCGGCGGATTGGCGAGGGCGGCCACCGGGATGCGGCCGACGAGGAACGGGGCCAGCCACGCCATGACCCGCAAGTCCTCGTGCACGAGCTCGTTGATGGTGGGCCGCTGCACCTTGACCACGATGTCCTCGCCGGTGCGCAGTCGGGCCCGGTGCACCTGCGCGATCGACGCGGCGGCCACCGGCTCGCGCTCGAACGACTCGAAGACGGACGTCGAGCGAGGCGCCGAGGTCGGTTTCGACCACCGCCCGCACGTCGGCGAACGACTCGGCCGGCACGCGGTCGCGCAGCTTCTGGAACTGGGTGACGAGCTCCTCGGGAAACAGGCCTTCGCCCGAGGAGATGATCTGACCGAGCTTGATGTACGTGGGCCCCAGACGTTCGGCGGCGATGCGCAGACGCTTCGACAGGTCGGCCTTCGAGGCCGACCCGCCCGCGCGCCGGCCGACGAGGTACCACCCGAGCAGGGCCCCGCCGATGTGGCGCAGCACCTTGACGAGCCGGCCGATGGGCGGGAAGCGACGGGGTCGCACGAGGTCGGGGAGCTCACGCCGGATCGACCAGCGCACGACCCCCGTGACCTTGCGCCAAGGCATCTGCTCGGGGACGACCAGCCAGGGCGGGTCGTCGCTGAACGAGCCCAGCGCGAGGTCGGCAGGTGCCTGCGGGTCGTCCGGCGAGCCCGCCGGCGTCGTGGGGGGAGCCGGATCGGCGCTCATCGTGGGGCCGAGTGTACGAGCGGGTCACCGCGTCGACCCACCCGGCGCCCCAGGTTCCGGCCGCCGCCGTTAGCCTCGCTGGCGTGCTCGACAACTACCGCGTGATCGAACTCGGCGTGTGGGTCGCGGGCCCGTCCGCGGGCGGAGTGCTCGCCGACTGGGGTGCCGACGTCATCAAGGTCGAACCGCCCGACGGCGACCCGATGCGACGGGTCTTCCAGGTCATCGCCGGCCACGGTCAGACCGAGTCGCCCCCATTCGATCTCGACAACCGGGGCAAGCGCAGCATCGTGCTCGACCTGAAGCACGCCGACGGACGCGCTCGGCTCCACCAGCTGATCGCGTCGGCAGACGTGTTCCTCACGAACCTCCGGCCCGACGCGCTCGACCGCCTCGGCCTCGGACACGAGCAGCTGCTCTCCGAGAACCCGCATCTGGTCTACGCGTTGGTGACCGGCTACGGCCTGGCCGGGCCGGAAGCCCATCGTCCCGGCTACGACGTGGGCGGGTTCTGGGCCCGCACCGGGGTGGCGGCCACGCTTGCGCCGGGCGAGCAGCCTCCGCCGAACGTGCGCGGTGGCTTCGGCGACCATGTCACCGGGCTGGCGACGGTGTCGGGCATCCTCGGTGCGCTCCTCGAGCGCGAGCGCACCGGCAGGGGTCAGCTGGTCGAGACGTCGCTGCTGCGCACCGGGCTCTATTGCCTCGGATGGGATCTGGGGATCCAGATGCGGTTCGGCAAGCTCAACGGGCCGACGGCCCGCACCGAGGAGATCAACCCGCTGGTGAACAGCTACTGCGCGGGCGACGGCCGCTGGTTCTGGCTGCTGGGGGTCGAGAGCCAACGCCACTGGCCGAACCTTTGCCGATCGCTCGGGCGCGATGATCTGATCGACGACGAGCGCTTCGCCGACGGTCGCGGTCGCCGCCACAACGCGGCCGCGCTGGTGGCGCTGCTCGACGACGAGTTCGCGTCGCGGAGCCGTGCCGAGTTGGCGGCTGCGTTCGACGAGCACGGCGTCTGGTGGCAGCCGGTGCTGACACCCGCCGAGGTCATCGACGATCCGCAGGCCATCGCCGCCGGCGCGTTCGTCGATGTGCCCGCCGGGAAGGAGTCACCGGCGCACCGGGCCGTCGCCTCGCCGGTGACGTTCCACGGAGGGATGCCGCCGGTCGGTCCGGTCCCAGGGCTGGGCGAGCACACCGACACGGTCTGACGTGCTGTTCACCGCAACGGCCCATCCGGGCCTCGCCGATGGCTCGATCACCCGCACCTACCGCCACTGGAAGCGGCCGCAGGTCAAGGTGGATGGTCGCTACCGGGTCGGTCCGGTGGTGCTGGTGGTCGAGGCTCTCGACCAGGTGACCCTGGCCGACATCACCGACGCTGGGGCCCGACGGTCGGGGTTCGCCGACGCGGCCGCGCAGGTCGCTTATCTCCGCAAGGGCTCACCCGAGCTTGTTCCGACCGATGTCGTGTGGCAGATCGACTTCCATGCGGAGCCGCCCGACGACGCCCCACCGCTGCACGACGATGCCGATCTCACCGACGACGACGTCGCCCACATCCGGGAGCGGCTCGACCGACTCGACCAGTCGAGCGGCCACGGGCCGTGGACCCGCCAGACGCTTGCCGTCATCGCCGAGCACCCAGCCACGGTGTCGAGCACCCTCGCCGAGCAATTGGGTCGTGATCGAGCCGAGCTCAAGGTCGACATCCGCAAGCTCAAGCGCCTCGGCCTGACGATCAGCCTCGAACGCGGCTATCGCATCTCGCCGCGTGGTCGAGCCGTTCTGGATCGACTCGCATGACGCTGGTCGCTCGGCGGGTGTCGTGGGCGTTCGCCGCGATCGCGGTGCTGGCCCTGGCGCTCGTTGTGCCGTCCGCGGCGGCCCAGGGCGGGTCGGCGTCCGATCGGTCGGTCGTCCGAGTCGCGATCAAGGTGGCCGAGCCGTTCGTGCTCGACGAGCGCGATCCGCCCCGCGGCTTCAGCATCGATCTCTGGGACGAAGTGGCCGATCGGTCCGGTCTCGCCACCGAGTGGGTCTGGGTCGACTCGGTCCAAGACCAGTTGGCTGCGGTTCAGGATGGTCGCGCCGACGCGGCCATCGCCGCCATCTCCATGACCCAGCAGCGAGAGGAGCTGGTCGACTTCTCGACGCCGATCTACAACTCGGGCCTGCAGCTGGCTGTTCGGGAGAACGACGGCGTGTCGACCCAGTCCGTCGTCGACTCCCTGCTGTCGGCGCCGGTGCTGCGCCTGCTTGGGTTGCTCGTCATCGCCGTCGGTGTGATGGGTGTGGTGATCTGGCTGCTCGAGCGGGGACGCTCACAGGACTTCGCACGGGAGCCCAAGGGCCTCTGGGACGGCATCTGGTGGGCCCTCGTCACGATGATGACCGTCGGCTACGGCGACCACGTGCCTCGCAGCAAGGCCGGACGGGTGGCGTCGATGTTGTGGATGGTGCTCGGCGTCCTGTTCGTCGCGAACCTCACCGCCGTGGTGACGGCCAGCATCACGGTGAGCGAGATCAGAGGCGAGTTGTCGTCGCTGACGGACCTGTCGAGCGGCCGGGTCGGCGCGGTGCAGGGCACCACGTCCGAGGAGTACCTGATCGAGCTCGGCTACGCGCCACGCACCTACGACGATCGCGCGGAGCGCGCTGACCGCTCTGTCTGACGAGCAGGTCGACGGCGTCGTGTACGACGCACCCATCCTGCGCTACCTCACAAGCACCGAGCGCTCCGATGTGGTGCTGGTCGGGCCGGTAGCGAGACGGGAGTACTACGGCATCGCCCTCGGCAACGACTCGCCGCTGGTCGAGGTGACCGATGCCGCGCTGTTGTCGGTGGTCGAAGACGGCACCTACGAGGCGCTCGACCGGCGTTGGTTCGGTTCCGACGGAGAGTGAGTTGTCCCGGTGGACCGGACCGACACCGTCAGAAGCGGGGTGGGCGCTTCTCGTTCAACGCGGCCACGCCCTCGTGGAACGCCGGCTCGGTCATCATCTCCTCGAGCAGCGCGGCGGCCTCGACCACCGACGAGCCGACATCGCGGTGCTGGTCGACCCAGACCTGGCGCTTCGTCTCTGCAAGCGATCGGGGTGACACCTCGTGGGCGAGATGGCGGGCGTAGTCGTAGGTGCGCGCCAACAGCTCGTCGGCCGGCCACACGCGGTTGACGAGGCCCATCGCGAGCGCCTCGTCGGCCAGCACGACCCGGCTCGACAGCAACAGGTCGAGGGCCCGCCCGGTGCCGATGATGCGGGGCAGCAGCCACGACAGGCCGTACTCGGCCGGCAGGTTGAGCCGACCGTGTGACGTGGTGAGCTTCACCCCGTCGGCCGCGAACCGCAGATCGCAATAGCACGCCAGCACCAGGCCGATGCCGGCCGCAGCCCCGTTGATGGCGGCGATGACCGGCTTCGACAAGCCGAAGTGGAACGCGAAGTCGTGGTCGAACTCGGGGCGAACGCCGTAGCCCGGGGCGGGCAGGTCGTCGCCGGTGCCCGGGTCGTAGCCGCCGCGGTCGACGTGTCCCTCGAGCGCAGCGGCGTCGGCGCCCGCGCAGAAGCCGCGTCCCTCGCCGGTGACGACCACCACCCGAACCTCGGGATCGGTCTCGGCCTGCTGGAGCGACCAGCGGTATTCGGTGTGCATCCGCCCGGTCCAGGCGTTGAGGCGCTGTGGGCGGGCGAGCGTGATGGTGGCCACCCGGTCGGTGATGTCGTAGCGGGTGGCCTTGAGGTCCATCGGGCGAGCGGCGGGTCAGCCTGCGAGCAGCGTGCGCTCGAGGAAGTCGACGGTGAGCGCCCATGACCGGCCGGCGGCGTCGGCATCGGCGAACGTCGGCGCGTGCAGGTTCTCGAACGCGTGACCGGCGTCGTGGAGATGGAACTCGACGTCGTCGCGCCCGGCGAAGGCCGAGCGCACGCTCTCGGCCTGCTCGAGGGGGATGAAGTCGTCGCGGTTGCCGAAGTGGAACAGGACCGGGCAGCTGATGGCGCCGGCCAGGGTGAGCCGCCCGGGCACGGCCGAGCCGTAGTACGACACGCAGGCATCGACGCCGCCGAGGGCGGCCAGCTCGAACGCCAGCCACCCGCCGAGGCAATAGCCCAGGCCGCCAGCTCGCCCGGTGCTCTCCGGCAGCGAACGGGTGAGGGCCAAGCCGGCGGCGAGGTCGGCGAGGTTGCGGCTCGAAGTCGAGGGCGGCGTAGGCCCCGACGATCTCGAAGCCGCGGGCCAGGTCGGCCTCGTCGTGGCCGAGCGACACGTTGCGCTCGATCCGCCAGAACACGTCGGGGCAGGCGACGGTGTAGCCGAGCTCGGCCAGGTCGGCGGCCTTGCCCAGCAGGAACTCGTTGACCCCGAAGATCTCCTGATAGAGCACGATCGAGGCGCCGTTGGGCTCGGAGCCCGTGACGACGGTGACGTCGAACCGCTCGCCGTCGCTCGCCGTGGCCTGTTCGACGCGCGTGGTGGTCACAAGGCCTCCCGGGCTTCGTCGACGCTGGTCATTCGCTGAACTCGCCCAGCGCCTCGAGCACGGGACCGGCCCACTCCGGCCGGCAGATCAGCAGATCGGGCAGGTAGGGGTTCTCGTTGTTGTAGACGAGCGGGCTGCCGTCGATGCGCGAGCAATGGCAGCCGGCCGCGAGGGCGACGGCCACGGGAGCGCACGAGTCCCACTCGTACTGCCCGCCGGAGTGCACGTAGACATCGCAGTCGCCGCGCAACACCGCCATCGCTTTCGCCCCGGCCGAGCCCATCTCGACCAACTCCGCTCCCAGGCGCTCGGCCAGGAAGGTCGCGGCGGCCGGAGGGCGCGTGCGGCTGACGACGAGCCGCACCGGTCCGTCGACCGGGGGGGCCAGCGTCGCCGCGGGCTGGGTTCCCAGCACCTCGCCCAACCCGGGCAGGGCCACCGCGCCGGCGACCGGACGGCCCCCGATGGTGAGGGCGACGTGCACCGCCCAGTCGGTGCGGGGCGGCTCGCCGAACTCTCGAGTGCCGTCGAGGGGATCGATGATCCACACCCGGTCGGCATCGAGCCGCGCCGGGCCGTCCTTCGACTCCTCGGACAGCACGGCGTCGTCGGGCACGGCGCGGGCGAGGCCTGCGAGCAGCAGGTCGTTGGCCTGCAGGTCTCCCGCCTTGCGCAGCTCGGTCGGGTCGCGGCCGGGATCCCACCCGGCTCGCAGCTCGACCAGCAGCTGGCCTGCCTGCTCGGCGAGCTCGGCGGCGAGCCGATGATCGGTGGGATGGGCGTCATCGGTGGGTGCAGGCACGAATCATTACCTATCTGGTCGGGATTTCCTCGATGGGCGTCCGTACCCTACGCTGGTGCTCCTCATGGACTACGAACTGTCGCATCTCCGCACCATCGAGGCGGAGTCGATCCACATCATGCGCGAGGTCGCCGCCGAGTTCGAGCGGCCGGTCCTGCTGTTCTCGGGCGGCAAGGACTCGGTCGTCATGCTCCACATCGCCCTCAAGGCGTTCTGGCCCTGCAAGCTGCCGTTCCCGGTGATGCACGTCGACACCGGGCACAACTTCCCCGAGGTCATCGAGTTCCGTGATCGGTCGCGTCGAGACCAACGGGGTGCGACTGGTGGTGGCGAGCGTCGAGGAGTCGATCCGCCAGGGACGGGTGGTCGAGGAGACCGGTCCCCGGGCCAGCCGCAACCGCCTGCAGACCACCACGTTGCTCGACGGCATCGAGGAGCATCGTTTCGACGCGGTGTTCGGGGGCGGTCGCCGCGACGAGGAGAAGGCCCGCGCCAAGGAGCGCGTCTACTCCTTCCGCGACGAGTTCGGCCAGTGGGACCCGAAGAACCAGCGCCCCGAGGTGTGGTCGCTCTACAACGGGCGCCACAAGCCAGGCGAGCACATCCGGGTGTTCCCGCTCAGCAACTGGACCGAGCTCGACATCTGGCAGTACATCGCCAGCGAGAACATCGAGCTGCCGTCGATCTACTACGCCCATCGCCGACAGGTGTTCCGGCGCGACGGCATGCTGCTCGCCGTGGGCCCCTACGTCACCTTGATGGACGGCGAGGAGCCCTTCGAGGCGCTGATCCGCTATCGCACGGTGGGCGACGCCAGCTGCACCGGTGCGGTCGAGTCGAGCGCCGCCGATGTCGAGGCGGTCATCGAGGAGGTGGCGGCCACCCGGATCACCGAGCGGGGGGCCACCCGGGCTGACGATCGGGTCACCGAAGCAGCCATGGAGGACCGCAAGAAGGAGGGCTACTTCTGATGGCGGAGTTGTTGCGGTTCGCCACGGCGGGATCGGTGGACGACGGCAAGTCCACCTTGATCGGGCGTCTGCTCTACGACTCGAAGGCGATCTTCGAGGACCAGCTCGAGGCGGTCGAGCGCACCAGTCGCGACCGGGGCGACGAGTACACCAACCTGGCGCTGCTCACCGACGGCCTGCGGGCCGAGCGTGAGCAGGGCATCACCATCGACGTGGCCTACCGCTACTTCGCCACGCCGAAGCGCAAGTTCATCATCGCCGACACGCCCGGCCACATTCAGTACACCCGCAACATGGTCACCGGGCTGCTCGACGGCCGATCTCACCCTGGTGCTGGTCGACGCCCGCAACGGCATCGTCGAGCAGTCGCGGCGCCACGCCTTCCTCGCCTCGCTGCTGCGGGTGCCGCACCTCGTCGTCTGCATCAACAAGATGGACCTGGTCGACTACGACCAGGAGGTGTTCGAGCGCATCAAGGAGGAGTTCCGGGCCTTCGCCACCAAGCTCGACATCACCGATCTGACGCTTCATCCCGATCTCGGCGCTCAACGGCGACAACGTCGTGCACCGCTCGGCCAACATGCCGTGGTACGAGGGTGCATCGTTGCTGCACCACCTCGAAGACGTGTTCATCGCCTCCGACCGCAACCTCATCGACGCCCGCTTCCCGGTGCAGTACGTCCTGCGGCCGATGAGCGATCAGTTCCACGACTATCGGGGCTATGCCGGCACGGTCGCCGGTGGCGTGCTGAAGGTGGGCGACGAGGTGCTCGTGCTGCCGTCGGGCTTCACCACCCGGGTGCGCAGCATCGACACGGCCGACGGGCCGATCGACGAGGCGTTCGCGCCGATGTCGGTGTCGGTCACGCTCGAGGACGACATCGACATCAGCCGCGGCGACATGATCTGCCGCCCGCACAACCAGCCCGACATCGGCCAGGACGTCGACGCCATGATCTGCTGGATGGCCGAGCAGAGCGAGCTGCGTCCGGGAGCCAAGTACGCCCTCAAGCACACCACGCGAAGCGCTCGCACGCTGGTGAAGGGCCTCCACTACCGACTCGACGTCAACACCCTGCACCGCGACCACGACGCGGCCACGTTGGGCCTCAACGAGATCGGGCGCGTGAGCCTGCGCACCACGGTGCCGCTGTTCTTCGACGACTATCGCCGCAACCGCACCACCGGCAGCTTCATCCTCATCGACGAGAGCACCGGCTCCACGGTCGGGGCGGGGATGATCCTCGGTCCCACCCAGTGAGCGAGCCCGCCACCAGTCCCAACGTCGTCTGGCACGAGAGCGCGATCCCGCGAACCGAGCGGTGGCTGGCCGCCGGTGTCTCGGGCATCACGCTCTGGTTCACCGGCCTGTCGGGCTCGGGCAAGTCGACCGTGGCTGTCGAGGTCGAGCGACTGGTGCTCGACCTCGGCCGACCCACCTATCTGCTCGACGGCGACAACCTCCGCCACGGCCTCAACGGCGACCTCGGCTTCAGCGCCGCCGATCGCGACGAGAACGTCCGGCGGGCGTCCGAGGTCGCTCGCCTGTTCGCCGACGCCGGTGTGATCGCCCTGGTGCCGTTGATCAGCCCCTACCGTGCCGGTCGCGAGCGGGCCCGTCAGATCCATGCGGCCGCCGACCTGCCGTTCGTCGAGGTGTTCGTCGACACGCCCATCGAGATCTGCGAGCAGCGAGACCCGAAGGGTCTCTACGCCAAGGCGCGAGCGGGCGAGATCACCGGGTTCACCGGCATCGACGATCCCTACGAGGCGCCGAACACGCCCGAGCTGGTGCTCCGGCCGGAAGACGGCGACGCGGCCGCGCAGGCCGCGCTCGTCATGAAGCTGCTGACCGAGCGTGGCGTGGTGTGAGGTCGGGTAGCGCCGGCTCGCCGTACGGCTCGTCGGCCAGCTCGTAGCACTCGGCGTGGAAGTGCTCCACGCGATCCCAACGCCCCCGCACATAGACGTTGCAGATCACCTGCTGCTTGCGCACCTTGGCCATGAACTTGACCCGCTCTTCGCAGTGGACGCATTCAGCTGTCGTGCCGGCCTCGATGGTGCGCAGCACGGCGCGGCTGCGGAAGCGCTTCTTCGACTTCACCGCCGTCGACGTTGCCATGGTGTTCTATCGGTCACCTGGCCGCGCAATATGAGGGCGAAAGGTCGAACGGCCCAGCGGGGCCCGCGGCGGCTCAGTCCCGCACGAGGGGGCGGTACTTGATGCGGTGGGGCTGATCGGCGTCGGCTCCCAGCTCCTTGCGGCGGAACGCCTCGTACTCGCTGAAGTTGCCCTCGAACCAGCGGACCTGGGAGTCGCCCTCGAAGGCGAGGATGTGGGTGGCCACCCGGTCGAGGAACCAGCGATCGTGGCTGATGACCACCGCGCAGCCCGCGAACGCCTCCAAGCCCTCCTCGAGCGCCCTCAGCGTGTCGACGTCGAGATCGTTGGTGGGCTCGTCGAGCAACAGCACGTTGCCGCCGGACTTGAGCACCTTCGCGAGGTGAACCCGGTTGCGCTCGCCGCCCGAGAGCACGCCCACCGACTTCTGCTGATCCGAGCCCTTGAAGTTGAACGAAGCCACGTAGGCGCGGCCGTTCATCTCACGTGACCCGAGCTTGACCAGGTCGGCGCCCTCGGTGATCTCCTCGTAGACCGTGCGGTCGCCGTCGAGGCTGTCTCGCGACTGATCGACGTAGGCCAGATCGACGGTGGGGCCGACCCGGAGCTCGCCGCCGTCGGCGTGCTCGGCACCGGTGATCATGCGGAAGAGGGTGGTCTTGCCTGCGCCGTTCGGACCGATGACGCCGACGATGCCGGCGCGCGGGAGCGTGAAGCTCAGGTCGTCGATGAGCAGGCGATCGCCGTAGCCCTTGCTCAGGTGGTCGGCCTCGATGACGACATCGCCCAGGCGGTTGCCAGACGGGATGAAGATCTCGAGCTTGTCGAGCCCGCGGTCGCTGCTCTCGGCCTCGGCGAGCAGTTCCTCATAGGCGTTGAGTCGGGCGCGGCCTTTCGCCTGTCGGGCCTTCGGTGCCATCCGCACCCACTCGAGCTCGCGTTCGAGGGTGCGGATGCGCTTGGAGTCGGCCTTCTCCTCGCGGCGCAGCCGTTCCTCCTTCTGTTCGAGCCACGACGTGTAGTTGCCTTCGAAGGGGATGCCGCGTCCCCGGTCGAGCTCGAGGATCCATCCGGCGACGTTGTCGAGGAAGTAGCGATCGTGAGTGATGGCGACGACGGTGCCGTGGTAGTCGCGCAGGAACCGTTCGAGCCAGCCGACCGACTCGGCGTCGAGGTGGTTGGTGGGCTCGTCGAGCAGCAGCAGGTCGGGGCGCGAGAGCAAGAGGCGGCACAGCGCGACGCGGCGACGCTCACCACCGGACAGCGTCGACACGTCGGCGTCGGATGGCGGCAGGCGCAGGGCGTCCATGGCGATGTCGATGGTGCGCTTCAGGTCCCAAGCGCCTGCCGCCTCGATCTTGCGCTCGAGGTCGGCCTGCTCGTCGCCCAGCTTCTCGTAGTCGGCGTCGGGGTCGGACCATTTGGCGAGCACGGCGTCGTAGCGTTCGAGGAGCGTGGCGGTCTCGCCCAGCCCGTCCATGACGTTGCCGAGGACGTCCTTGGAGGCGTCGAGCATCGGCTCCTGCTCGAGCAGGCCGACCGTGAACCCCGGCGTCAGGCGGGCCTCGCCGGTGTAGCCGTCGTCGACGCCGGCCATGATCCGCAGCAGCGACGACTTCCCCGAGCCGTTGGGCCCGATCACGCCGATCTTGGCGCCCGGATAGAAGGCCAGGGTGATGTCCTTCAGCACCTCCCGATCCGGGGGGTGGAACCGACTGACCTTGTGCATCGTGAAGATGAACTGGGCGCTCATGAGCCGAGGTTACCGAGGGTCGCCCGAGACACGAAAAGGGGGCCGAAACGGCAAGAGGCCCCGCCGTTGCCGGCGGGGCCTCTCGGATCGGCTGAGAGCCGGTCAGCGGCGACGGGTCGCCTTCTTGGCGGTGCGCTTGCGTGCGGTTGCCTTCTTCTTGGCGGGTGCGCGCTTCGCTGCCTTCTTGGTGGTGCGCTTGCGTGCGGTCGCCTTCTTCTTGGCGGGTGCGCGCTTCGCTGCCTTCTTGGTGGTGCGCTTGCGTGCGGTCGCCTTCTTCTTGGCGGGTGCGCGCTTCGCTGCCTTCTTGGTGGTGCGCTTGCGTGCGGTCGCCTTCTTCTTGGCGGGTGCGCGCTTCGCTGCCTTCTTGGTGGTGCGCTTGCGTGCGGTCGCCTTCTTCTTGGCGGGTGCGCGCTTCGCTGCCTTGCGAGCGGGAGCCTTCTTGGCGGAACGCTTCGCCGTGCTCTTCTTCGCTGCGCGTTTTCTGCCCGCAGCTTTCTTTGCTGGTGTCACCGGCGCCTCCTCGGCGTATTGGTCTGCTGTGAACGTTGTAGCAAGCGCGGCGGGTGATGTGTGGGTTTTTGCTGTTTCTTCTTCGTCCGCAATTCCTGCAGTGTCAACAACGACCGCGCCATCGCGCGTGTTTCGCGCGCGTTCTTGGCCCGCGACGAGCGCGAGATCGATGCCGCGAAGTGGTGGATCGATTGCGTGCACGGCGAACGTGTAGACGCTCCCGAGTTGCAGCACATCGCGTGCCGAACGCGGCGGTGGATCACCCATCAGGCGCAGCGGCACGTAACACGTGGCGCCGCCCGCGTCGACGTATGCACCGTGCGACGAGAAGGTCGCCACCTCGCCCTGCAGCGTCGTGCCCACCGGGTGCGCGCCCACGAACTCGATGAAAGGAAGCGGCTCGTTGAGCGCTTTGGCGGGCTTCTTCGGCTTCTTCCGACGCTTGGAGTCGCCCTGGCTGCCAGCGTCGTCGACGCTCTTGTTGTCCTTCGACTTTCCGCTCTTGGCCGACCGACCGCCCTTCTCCTGCTTGGTGCCCTTGGGGTCCTTGGCCTGCTTGGGTGCCTTGGCGCTCTGGCCATCTCGGCCCTTGGCCGACTTGGCCTTCCCTTTGCCCTGCTTCGCCTCGGTGGCCTCGCGCAGCGAGCGGCGGCTCATGGGCCCCCGCACGGGGCTGCGGAGCAGGAAGACCCAGCCGACGACGGGCACGGGCTTGCCGCCCATGAGTCGGCCCTCGTCGAAGAGCCACCCGTACTGGCCGTGGAACTCCTGGAACGAATCGTTGGAGAGGATGGTGGCGTCGGCCTTGTCGGCGACCTGGAGGATGAAGGCATCGCCCCGGCCGATCGCGCCGGCCGGTGCGGTGATGAGCTCACCCGACGAGACGGCCTCGTCGAACTCGGCTCGTTCGGATTCGTCGATGCGGTGACCGAACGTCGCATCGACGATCACGGTCACCATCTCGGATGGATGCTCGGCGATGAAGGCGCGAACCGCCTCGTCGAGCTGTTTCAGGCTGGGGGCCGAGCGGCCCTCGGTCGCGATGTTCGAGCCATCGACGACCACATGGGTTCGGATCATGGGGTGTGGTTTCGTCCGTCAGATAGAGGAGATGCCACCTCGTCGCATCGATCCGATGCCGCCGCACCTCGCAGAGATCGAGGCCGGCTCACTCGGACGATCGACGGGCGAGCAGGTCGGGCCAGACAGGCACGACCGCATCAGCCTACGCTCCACGAGGTGAATGACGCGAACCACCGCACCGAAGGCGAAGTCGTCGAGCTGCTCCAGCAGCTGATCCGAAACGCGTGTGTCAATGACGGCACGGCCGAATCGGGACAGGAGGCGCGTAGCGCCGACACGCTCGCCGACTACCTCGCCGGCCCGGGCCTCGACGCTGCGCTCTTCGAATCCGCCCCTGGGCGCACCAGCCTGGTGTCCCGCATCGAGGGCCGCGATCCCGAAGCTCCCACGCTGCTGTTGATGGGACACACCGACGTGGTGCCGGTGCGGGCCGAGGGGTGGCGCGAGGATCCGTTCGGCGGCGAGCTCATCGACGGCGAGGTCTGGGGACGCGGCGCGGTCGACATGCTCAACCTCACGGCGTCGATGGCCGTGGCATTCAAGCAACTGGCCCGTTCCGGATTCACGCCGGACGGCACCCTGGTCTACCTGGCCGTCGCCGACGAGGAGGCTCTCGGCACCTATGGGGCCCGACACCTGGTCGAGCACGAGTTCGACGCTGTCGGCGCCGACTACGTGATCACCGAGTCAGGCGGCATCCCGATCCCGAGCCCTGCCGGCCTCAAGCTGCCGGTGATCGTCGGCGAGAAGGGCACCTACTGGTGTCGGCTGCGCATCGGTGGCACGCCCGGTCACGGGTCACAGCCCTACCGCACCGACAACGCGCTGGTGAAGGCGGCCGAGGTCGTGCGACGGCTCGACACTTATCGCCCCGAGACCCAGATCCACGAGGTGTGGCAGCGGTTCATCTCGAGCATGGGGTATCCCGACGAGATCGCGGGGCCGCTGTTGTCGGCCGACACGCTGTGGGATTCGCTCGACGCCTTGCCCGTCGGCATGGCCCGGCAGTTCCACGCGTGCACGCACACGACGATCGCGCCCACCATCGTCCACGGCGGCGACAAGATCAACGTCATCCCGCATGCCGTTGAGGTCGACCTCGACATCCGCACCCTGCCGGGGCAGACGCCGGCTGACATTCGGGCCCTGCTCGACGATGCGCTCGGCGACCTGGCCGACGCGGTCGAGGTGATCCCAGTGGAGGACGACGCGTCGACGGCCTCACCGATCGACTCACCGCTGTGGGACTCGCTGTCCAAGGTGACCCAGCAGTGGTACCCGGGCAGCGAGACGGTGCCCTATCTCACGGTCGGCGCCACCGACGCCCGGTTCTTCCGCCGCCAAGGGGTGACGAGCTACGGCTTCGGGCTCTTCAGCCAGAACCTCAGCTTCGAGGACTACGGCATGATGTTCCACGGGGACAACGAGCGGGTCGACGTCGAGTCGTTGGTGCTGTCGACCCAGCTTTGGGATGCCGTGGCCAGAGACCTGCTGACGTGATCCGTGCCGCGCTCTTCGACTTCGGCGGCGTCATCTTGTCGTCGCCCTTCGAGGCCTTCGCCCGCTACGAGCAGGAGCGAGGACTACCCGACGGTCTGATCCGACAGCTCAACGCCACCAACCCCGACGACAATGCCTGGGCGAGGCTCGAGCGCAACGAGGTGGGGCTCGACGAGTTCTGTCGCCTGTTCGAGGCCGAGGCGGCCGCGGCCGGCCACCGGCTCGACGGTCGTGAAGTGATCGGACTGCTGTCGGGCGAGCTGCGCCCGACGATGGTCGAGGCCGTTCGCCGTTGTGCGGAGCGGCTGGTGACGGGTCTGCTGACCAACAACTTCGTGGTGGTGGGCGATCACGTCGACCGCGAAGGCGAGATGGCCGAGGTGCTCAGCCTCTTCGACGCCGTCGTCGAGTCGAGCAAGGTCGGCGTGCGCAAGCCCGATGTGCGCTTCTACGAGATGGCGTGCGAGCTGTTGGGGATCGACCCGGTCGAGGCGGTCTTCCTCGACGACCTCGGCGTCAACCTCAAGCCCGCTCGGGCCCTCGGCATGACCACCATCAAGGTGGTCGACCCCGATGTTGCGCTCGCCGAGCTCGAGTCCGTCGTCGGCTTCCCCCTCTCCTGACCGTCCCCAGCTCCCTCTCGCCCTCCACCCCGTCCTTCTTCGCGTTCTGGCTGGTCAAACCCGCACTCCGGTGCGGGTTCGACCAGCCAGTTTGCGGGCGGAGCGCACCCGTCGCTGCACAGCGCGCGGGTCGTGCCACAGCTCGTGCTGCGTGATGCGGATCACCAACCAGCCCGATGCCTCGAGCGCGGTGCGTCGGCGGTCATCGGCCAAGCGATCGCTGATGCTGCTGTGGTGGAGTTCACTGTCGATTTCCACCACGACCTTGGCGTCGCGGTCGACGAAGTCGACCCGGCCGATCCAGGCGTCATCGCCCAGCTCGGCCTGTCGCTCCATGGGTGGCTGTCCGTCGTCGCGTAGGAGTTGGGCGAAACGTGATTCCTGCCCGCTTTCCGGTGGTCGGTAGTCGTCGCCGCGGTCGTCGATGAGCGCTCGCATCACGCGGATGCCAGGCCGGCCTCTGCCTTGCAGCTCCCGGAGCGTGCGCCGCAGCACGGTGCCGCTCGTCAACCCCCGCGCCCAAGCCTGATCGAGGAGGCGTTCGAGTCGTCCGGGGGTCACTAGAGGTGCAAGGTCGAACAGCGTCCGGGTGGGTGTCGTCACCCGCACGACCCCGAGATCAACGACGTGGCTGTCGGGGAGTCGCCGAGTCGTGTGGACCGTTGCCAGCGACACCGGCGGGAAGACACCGTCGCGAAGTCGGGTCACTTGTACGGGAATGCGTGTGAATCCTGCGAATCCCCAGTGCGCACCGGCGCAGGTGGTCGAAAGTGCACGTGTGCCGCCACATTCGAGGTAGGCGGCAGTGGTGAGAACCTCGTCCGAGAGCGGCACGCCGGCCAGGCAGAAGACTCGTGGCGCCAGCCGGACGAGATGGCCTGCGGCGACTCGATGTCTGAGGGCGGACTCGGTGGCCCCGAGCGCGTGCGCCTGCTCGGTCGTGAACACGCAGTTCTGGGCGCGCGACAAGGCGCGCAGGTCATTGTCGATCGACATGTCTTCCTCCACCGGAGCGGTACAGAAGGCTTCCGGCTGATCAAACCCGCACCGGAGTGCGGGTTTGACCAGCCAGAACGCGAAGAGGGTGGGGAGGAGGAGGGGGAGAGCGGGGGACGAGGCCGGGGCGGGTCAGAGGCCGGCGAAGGCCTCGTCGAGGATGTCCTGGTGCTCCTGTTGGTGGATCACGAAGGCACCTGCGGCCGGGCTGCCGGACTCGGCTCGGCTCACCCGGTGGATGCGGTGCGACTCGCCGTGGGCTTCATAGAGACGCCCCTTGACCGAGTTCCACGGGCCCATGTTCTCGGGCTCCTCCTGGAGCCAGACGATCTCACGGGCGTTCGGGTAGCGGTTGACGATGTCGGCCACCGCGGCGAACGGCCACGGATAGAGCTGCTCCACCCGCACGACCGCGGCAGGCACCTCGAGGCGGTCGCGCTCGGCTTGCGCGTCGAACGCCACCTTGCCCGAGGCGAACACGATGCGTCGCACTGCCTGAGGGTCGGCGACGCCATCGTCGTCGAGCACCTCTTGGAACGATCCGTCGGTGAAGGCCTCGATCGGCGAGCGTGACGTCTTGGCCCGCAGCAGGGACTTGGGCGTGAACACGATGAGCGGCTTGCGGATGTCGCGGTGCATCTGGCGTCGCAAGAGGTGGAAGTACTGCGCCGCGGTGGTGGGGTAGCAGCACTGGATGTTGTCCTCGGCCGCAAGCGTGAGGAACCGCTCGATGCGGGCGGACGAGTGCTCGGGCCCCTGTCCCTCGTAGCCGTGCGGGAGCAGCATGACCAGACCGGAGGTCTGGTCCCACTTGTCCTCGGCCGCGACGATGAACTGGTCGATGATGACCTGGGCCCCGTTCATGAAGTCGCCGAACTGGGCCTCCCACATGACGAGGGCGTCCTTGTTGACCACCGAGTAGCCGTATTCGAACCCCAGAGCGGCGAACTCGGACAGCAGGGAGTCGTAGAGCCAGAACTTGGCGCCATCGCGAGCCACCGACTGCAGTGGCACGTGCTCCTCGCCCGTCTCGAAGTCGACGAGCGCGCCGTGCCGGTGCGAGAAGGTGCCCCGCCGCGAGTCCTCGCCTGCGAGGCGCACCGAGGTGCCCTCGTGCAGCAGCGTGCCGAACGCGAAGGCCTCGCCGAGTGCCCAGTCGACCTCGCCCTGGTCGTACATGGTGCGACGGGCGTCGAGTTGTCGGGCGAGCTTCGGGTGCACGGTGAAGCCCTCGGGTGGGGTCTCGAGGGCGCGCACGATGTCGTCGAGCACGCCCCGCTCGGCCCCCGTCGCGACGTGGGGCAGCACGCCGATGGCGGGTGCCGGCCGTTGCGAGCGCACGGGTTCGGGTGGCGCGTGCGAGCGGGTTTCGTCGAGGGCGTCCTGCAGGCGACGTTGAAAGTCGTCGAGCGCAGCCTCGGCCTCGTCGAGAGTGAGGTCGCCCCGCTTCACCAGCGCCTCGGTGTAGAGCTTGCGCACTGAGCGGCGGCTCTCGATCCGCTTGTACATGAGCGGCTGGGTGTAGCTCGGGTCGTCTGCCTCGTTGTGGCCGTGGCGCCGGTAGCAGAGCATGTCGATCACGACGTCTTTGTGGAACGCCTGCCGATAGGCGAACGCCAAGCGGGCCACCCGCACGCACGCCTCGGGGTCGTCGCCGTTCACGTGCAGGATCGGGGCCTGCACCATCTTGGCCACGTCGGTGGCGTACTCCGACGAGCGGGCGGCGGTGGGTGGCGTGGTGAAGCCCAGCTGGTTGTTGATGATCAGGTGGATCGTGCCACCGACGCGATAGCCCTTGATCTGGGAGAGGTTGAGCGTCTCGGCCACCACGCCCTGCCCGGCGAACGCCGCATCACCGTGGATGAGCACCGGCAGCACCGGGTAGTTGCCCGGCGGCTCGATGCCGTCCATGCGGGCGCGGGCCATGCCGACCACGACGGGATCGACGGCTTCGAGATGCGACGGGTTGGCCGCCAGTTCCACCTGGATCTCACTGCCCTGCCGGCTCACGAACTTGCCGGTCTGGCCGAGGTGGTACTTGACGTCTCCCGATCCCTGGATGGACTCGGGGTCGAGGTTGCCCTCGAACTCGTTGAAGAGCTGCTCGTAGTTCTTCCCGACGATGTTCACGAGCACGTTGAGCCGCCCGCGGTGCGCCATGCCCATGACCGCGGAGTGCATCCTCGAGTCGGCCGCCTCGGAGAGGATCGCGTCGAGGATCGGGATGGCGCTCTCGGCGCCGTCGATCCCGAAGCGCTTCTGCCCGAGGTACTTGGTGCCGAGGAACTTCTCGAGGGCCTCGGCGGCGTTGAGTCGCTCGACGATGTGACGCTTCTCGTCGGTGGAGATGCCGATCTCGACACCCTCGACGTGCTCCTGGATCCAACGCTTCTCGGCCGGATCGGAGATGTGCATGTACTCGATGCCGATGGTGCGGCAGTAGGCGTCGCGCAGCACGTGCAGCAGGTCACCGAGACGCATCGTGTCGCGGCCGGCGATGCCGCCGGTGAGGAACTCGCGATCGAGGTCCCAGATGGTGAGCCCGTAGGTGGCAGGGTCGAGCTCGGGATGCATGTGCGGCTCTTCGGCCGCGAGCGGGTCGAGATCGGCGATGAGATGGCCGCGCACGCGGTGCTGGTTGACGAGCGCCTGCACGCGCACCTGCTTCTCGAGCATGCCCTGCTCACGATCGAGCGGGTGGACGTCGCGCCGCCAGCCGACGGCCTCGTAGGGAACGCCGAGCGACCGGAAGATGCCGTCGTAGAAGTCGTGCTCGCCGAGCAGCAGCTCGTGCACTCGTTTGAGGAAGATGCCCGACTCGGCGCCCTGGATGATGCGGTGGTCGTAGGTGGAGGTGAGGGTGAGGATCTTCGAGACGCCGAGGTCGGCGAGGGTGCTCGGATCGGCGCCCTGGTACTCGGCGGGGTAGTCGAGCGCGCCCACGCCCACGATGACGCCCTGCCCGGGCATGAGGCGAGGCACCGACTGCACCGTGCCGATGGTGCCCGGGTTGGTGAGGGTGATGGTGGTGCCGGCGAAGTCGTCGGGCGCGAGCTTGTTGTTGCGCACCTTGCGGATGAGCTCTTCGTACGCGGCCCAGAACCCACGGAAGTCGAGGGTGTCGGCATCTCGGATGCACGGCACGAGCAGTGTGCGTGATCCGTCGGATTTCTCGACGTCGACGGCGAGACCGAGGCCGACGCGATCGTGGCGCACCACGCGCGGCTTGCCATCGGTGTCTTCGACGAACGTGGAGTTCATGGCGGGCACGTCGTCGCTGATGGCGCGCACCACGGCGTAGCCGATGAGGTGGGTGAACGAGACCTTCCCCAGCTGCTTGCGCTGGAGATAGCCGTTGATGACGCTGCGGTTGACCTCGAGCAACCGGGCCGGCACCTGCCGGAAGCTCGTGGCGGTGGGGACCGTCAGGCTCGCTTCCATGTTCTCGACGATGCGGGCCGCCGCCCCCCGAAGGGGCTGGCCTTCCTGCGTGGCCGCCCCGGACCCAGACGAGGGCGAGGCGGCCGCAGGCTTGGCCGGCTGAGACGCGGTGCCGGCGCCGGCCGCAGAGGAGCCGTCGCCCCGGGCCCCGTCACCGCCACCGCGCGCTTCGACCTGGGCGGGCGGTGGGGCCGCCGCCTGGCCGGCGGGCCGGTAGTCGTGGAAGAACTCCTGCCAGCTCGCACTGACCGAAGCCGGATCGGCGCGGTACTGCTCGTACATCTCGTCGACCAACCAGGCGTTGGTCCCGAGGTCCGCGGTGGGAAGATCGTCGGCCACGGGCCGATCCTACCGGCCGCCTTCCGGGCATCGGGCGGTGACAGGTGCTCGAGCGATCAGTCCGGTGACGAGTTGCGTCCCTGATGGGCGAGCACCGCTTCGCTCAGGTCGGCATGCTCCGGCTCGGGGTGCCCGACCAGCTTCGGCGTGGTGGCCTCGAGCACGTCGTTGGGGATCTCCCGTCGGGACACCCACCCTCGCTGGTCGGCCCACACCAGTAGCGGAGGCAGGACGATGAGCGCTGCCAGCAACGCCACCGCCACGTTCATGGCGACGACGATGCCGAAATCGCGGAGCAGGGGCAGGTTCGACGTGGCGATCACGCCCACACCGATCATCGTCGTGAGGGCCGACACGACGAACGCCCTGCCGGTGCGTGCCGAGGCGACGTCGCTGGCCTGTCGGGGCCACAGCCCGCGCCGCCGCTCCTCCAGGAACCGCAGCAACATGAGCGAGGTGAACTCGGTGCAGGCGGCCGTGACGAGCGGTCCACCAACTGCGGTCATCGGGCTCAGCCGCAGGTCGAAGGCCCAGGCGACGAGCGAGGTGCCGCCGACCGCGATGAGCACCGGGACCAGCGACAACAGCGACCGCACCACGCTCTTCAGTCGCACGGCGAGGAACAGCCCGACGAAGCCGATCGCCAGGTAGGTCAACAGGATGCGGTTGGCCCGCAGGTTGTCGAGCAGTCCGACCCCGACGATCGCCAGCCCGGACGGCGTCGCGGTGATGCCCTCGGGTGTGATTGTGGCGGCCTCGATCTCGTCGACGACCACTTTGCGCTCCTCGAGCGAGCTGGGGCCGTACCGGAAGATCAGGTTGGAGGCCGCGGAATCGGCGTTGACCGTCGAGAGCTGGATGTCCTCCGGCGCCAGGTCGTAGCCGGCTTGGATGTCGTCGGCCCTCGGGGTGACCTGGGTGGCGCCGGGAACGTCGGCTGCGTAGCCGATGGTGGTCACCAGGCTCGACGCGGTGAGCAGGGCCTCAGGGTGCTCTTCGAGCAGTTGGTCGGCATAGTCCCAGGTGAAGTCGACGACCTCCTGAGAGAAGACGTCGTACTGGTCGCTGCGGATGAAGATGCCGAGCTCGGAGCTCGAGCCCGTCTCGGCCTCGACGACGCGGAAGTCCTTGATGCCTTGGGAGTCCTGGTCGACCCACTGCAGCACGTCGGTCTGCAACTCGATCTTGTCCTCGACAGCCAGGCCGCCGGCGAACACGAGCAGGCTGGCGACGGCGAAGAACGGTGCGATCCACAGCGGCAGCGAGCCGAGCTTCACCACTGCGAGCGAGATCCAGCTCTCGCGGAAGTCGCGGCCCTTGGTGGGTGAGCGGTACTCGCGGGCGCCCAGCGCGGCGAGGGTCAAGAAGATGCTGGCGAAGCACACCACGGCGACACCGACCGCGAGAAGCAGGCCGAACGCCCGGATCATGGGCGTGGCGGCGAACCGCAGCGCGGCCATGGCGAACACCGCGTCGAAGGTCACCACCACGAGCGCCGGGCCGAGGTTTCTGGCGGTCTCCTGGATCGGGTGATCGGAGCGGTCGATGATGACCTCTTCCTCGACCCGGGCGTGCATCTGGATGGCGTAGTCGATGCCGATGCCGAGGAGGATCGGGAGGCCTGCGATGGTGACGAGCGACAGCGGGATGCCGAGGTAGCCGGCGAGGCCGAACGCCCAGATGACGCCGATGATGATCACGGCCAGCGGGAGCAGTCGCCAGCGCACGTTGAAGAAGATGACCAGGACGATCGCCATGATGACGAGGGCGATCAGGCCGAGCTGCAACATGCCGCCGCGCAGGTAGTCGTTGATGTCCTTCAAGAGGACGGGCGCGCCGGTCACCACCGTCTCGACGCCCTCGAGGTTGGCATCGGCGATCGTGTCGCTGACGAGGACGCTGCCTTCGCCTTCGACCTCGATGGATGCGTTTCCGACCAGCCTCACGACGATCAGGGCATGCTGCGGATCAGGGAACACCGCCTGTTGCGCCAGCCGGATACCGCCCTGGTTGTCGTAGAGGAGGAAGTCGACCCAGGCGGCGTTGTCGGCGGCATCGAGCGAGCGTTGGTCGGTGGGCACCTCGTCGAAGCGCGCCAGGGTGACGCCTGAGTCGGCCAGCCGCAGCTCCTTGCCCTCCTCGCTCGGCTCATCCTCGAGTGCATGCAGCGTGGCCACGCCGGCGGCGCTGTCGAGCGGGCTCGACGACGGTTCGCCGTTGGGTTGGCGCGCCAGCAGGTTCTCGCTCCACTGCAAGGCGGTCAGGGGGCTCACCACCGACTTGACCAGATCGGGCCGGGCTTTCAGCTCGCCCGCGATCCGATCGAGCTCGGCCAGGTTGGCCGGCGTCATCGCCTCGTCGATGGTGGTGCCCTCGGGCGCCTTGAGCATGACGAGCATCGCCTGGCCACCGAACAGGTCCTGGTACTCGACGTTGTCGATGTAGATCTGATCGTCGGTGTTGAGATAGCTGTCCTGCCCGGTGGCGAACTCGAGCTTGGTGGTCCCGTAGCCGAGGACGAGGGTGATCAGGAGCCCGAAGAGGGCGACGAGCCCTGCGTGTTTGCCCAGATAGACCGCGAGCCACGACCAGAACCGGGCCCCCCGTCGTCGAGGGTGCGCATTACCTTGCTCTTCCACAGGTCCCCTCCTCGTGGTTCCGTCGGAAACTAGAGGTCGATCGTGTTCGAGGGCAGGGGCGAACGTCCCGAGTCGGCGGGGTTTCCGTCCCCTCCTGGGTCGGGGGCCACGGACTCGGTCGACCGAGTGAGCAGCTTCGCTACCCAGCGGTTCAAGGTCTCCCTCGACTGCACGCCAGGGATCAACAGATCGCCGATCAGCCAGGCCGGCGTCGCAGTCACGCCGTGCTCACGCGCTTCGCGCATCGACGTCTCGACGAGCGCCGCGCCGATGCCATCGTCGACCAGGCCGATGATCTCGTCCACGTCGACACCGGCATCGGCGAGCAGTCCACGAATCGTCTGCTCACGACCGAGGTCGCCTCCGTCGACCCAGTGGGTCCGGTAGAAGGCGTCGTCGACCAGGGCGAAGCTCGCCGGCTCGTTGACGCGCACCACCTCGGCGATCTCGAGCACCCGGCGGGTGCGGGGGGTGCGCTGGGGCTTGCGAAAGGGAAGCTCGACCGCGGCGCATTCCTCGGCGATGTGGTCGAGCACCCGATCGAGCCGGCCGCCAGGTCGGATGGCGCGGCCCTCTGGCGGGATCTCGGGGTGCAGGTCGTAGGGGAGGGCGACCACCTCGGGTCCGAGCGACTCGATGAGCCGGGTGCGATCTCGAGCCAGGTAGCACCACGGGCAGAGATAGTCGCGCCAGAGCAGGGCCTGCATCGCCCGTCGACGCTACCCGTAGGCTGAACGATCGTGCGCTTGGCCACCTGGAACGTCAACTCGCTGAAAGCCCGGCTCGAGCGGGTCGAGCAATGGGTCGCCGAGAACGCACCTGACGTGCTCTGCCTGCAGGAGACGAAGCTCGCCGACGCGGCGTTTCCGTCGATGGTGTTCCACGGCCTCGGCTACGAGTCCGCCCATCACGGCGAAGGCCGGTGGAACGGTGTGGCGATCATCAGCCGCATCGGGCTCGCCGACATCGTGTCGGGCTTCGACGACGATCACCCCGATCGCGAGGCGCGACTGCTGTGGGCCACGTGTGGCCCGGTGCGGGTGGCGAGCTGCTATGTGCCCAACGGACGCGAGGTGGGCAGCGAGCACTACGCCTACAAGCTCGAATGGCTCGCCCGCCTGCGCCAGATGCTGGCGGCACGAGAGTCGGCCGATGGTCAGGTAGCCCTCTGCGGCGACTTCAACGTGGCGCCGGCCGACATCGATGTCTGGGATCCGCAGGCGTTCGTCGGCTCGACGCATGTGAGCGAGCCCGAGCGTGCTGCCCTCCACGACCTCGAGACGTGGGGCCTCGTCGACCTCTATCGAGCGCAGCACCCAGATGAGCAGACGTTCTCGTGGTGGGACTACCGCGCGGGCAACTTCCACAAAGGCAAGGGCATGCGCATCGACCTGGTGCTGGCCACCCGCTCGACCGCCGCCGCCACCACTGACGTGCGCATCGATCGGGACGCCCGCAAGGGCAAGAGCCCCTCCGATCATGCGCCGTTGGTCGTCGATCTCGACCTCTAGTCGCCCGTCGCGCCCCGACTCGGCCACCATGGGGAGGTGACCGACGAACAGAGCACCGGCGAGGGCGGGCCCGACACGCCGCCCGCCACCGACCCGATGACACCGCAGGCTCGCGCCGCGCTCTACGGGCGATGGCAGGAGCCCCCGATCTCTGAGATGGACACCCGGCGCGTCGAGATGCGCCGGCTGGCCGACTCGATGCGCATCATCATCGAGCGTCTGGTGGCCACCGCCGCGCCGACCGAGGCGATCATCGACGCAGCCGACCAGTTGGCGCGCGTCGCGCTGGTGTTCGACAACCTTCGTGAGGGCACCCGCTACGACGGCTTCGCCGAGGCGGCGAACGCCGGCGGCGACCCGCACGCCTCGTTCGAGCACAGCCCGTTCATCGGGCGGGCCAACCCGCTGTCGCCACCGATCCGCCTGCAGGAGATCGACGGCAAGGTGCACGGACGGGTGGTGTTCGGCTCCGCCTACGAAGGGCCGCCGGGCTGTGTGCACGGTGGTTATGTGGCCGGCGCCTTCGACGAGGTGCTCGGCGCCACCCAGTCGCTGTCGGGTAATCCGGGCATGACCGGCACGCTCACCATCACCTATCGCAGCCCCACCCCGCTGCACACGGAACTGCGCTTCGTCGGCGAGCTGCTGCGCGTCGAGGGCCGCAAGATCTTCACCCACGGCGCGCTCTACGCGGGCGAGCAGCTCTGCGCCGAGGCCGACGGGTTGTTCATCTCGATCAACTTCGAGAAGTTCGCCGAGCTGAAGGCCCACCGGGAGCAGTTCGAGCAAGCGCGCCTCGGCCCGCGCCCCTCGTGAGCAGCGGGCGGCGCCGACGCCACCGCGCTCTCGTCAGCGAGTGAGCCAGGCCGCCACCAACGGCTGCATCTCGGCGAAGTGCTCGCGTAGGCCGCTCACGAGGGCTCGCTCGACCTGCCCGCCCACGAGCGGCGCGCGGACCTTGAGATCGCCCTCGGTGTGCATGACCGTCGCCGAGGCGTCACCGTCGGCCGTGAAGCGGTGCCCACCGGTGCACGAGAAGCGATCGGCGTAGTTGTCTGGCAGGAAGCGGATGGTGGCCACGAGGTTGGTCAGGTCGTAGTGCTCGTCTTGGACCCAACTCAACTTCGACGGGTCGATGACCGCTCGGGCCGCCGATGAGAGATCCGCGATGAAGCGCATGCGCAGCTGCAGATGGACCTGGTCGCGGTCGCGGTCGGCCGTCAGCACCTGCGGGGTGTCGACCTTCGACAGGCCGACCATCGTCGGATAGAGATCGGGGTCGGCGAACGCCACGATGACCCGCTCGGGAGGCGCATCGAACCGCTGCTCGATCGAGAACTTCATGGCCGTCGCTCTGGGTGCGGCACATCAGGCCTTTCGGTCGGTGGCCACAAGGCGTAGCAGCTCGTCGCCATAGCGGGTGACCTTCACCGGACCGAGACCGGGAAGGGCGAGCAGCTCGTCGCGAGTGCGGGGACGAGCCGAGGCCATGGCCTCGAGGGTGCGATCGTGGAAGATCACGTAGGCCGGCACGGCTGCGGCCCGCGCCTGATCGGATCGCCATGCCTTGAGGGCATCGAGCACCACCTCGCCGTCGGCGTCGAGGGGCACGGCCATGGTGGAGCGCTTGGAGCCGGCCGAGGCCCGGGGTGCGCGAGCCGCCCGCCCACCGTCGGCCGGCGCGCGTCGCCGGACCGGCACACCGCGCAGGCGAGCGCACGCGTCGTCGACGGCCTCGAGGTAGATCGACGGTTCGCGCGACATGGCTCGGGAGCCGTAGGTGCGCTGCTGGGCCCAAGTGAGCAGCAGCTCGCGTTCGGCGCGGGTGAGGGCGACGTAGAACAGCCGTCGTTCCTCGGCCATCGCCTCGGACGTGCGGGCGTGGCCGATGGGTACCAGGCCCTGCTCGAGGCCGGCGAGGTGCACCGTGGGCCACTCGAGGCCCTTGGCCGAATGCAGAGGTGGCGATCTCGACCCCATCGCCACTGCGGTCGGGCTGGTCGGCGCGGGTGGTGGCGCCCAGCCAATCGACGAACCCGGCCACGGTGGGCTTCGAGGCGATGCCGAGGTAGTCGTGGGCCAGCTGCACCAGCGCGTCGAGGTTGCCGGCCCGCTCGTCGCTGGTGTCGGTGTCGGTGTCGCGCAGCTCGTTGGCGGTGGCCTCGATGTCGGCGAGCGCGGCGGCGAGCTCGCCGCGGTGATCGCGCAGATCGCGTAGCACCCGCTTCACATCGGGCTGATCGAGCAGCGCGCCCCCGCCTCGCACGGTGAACGGGATCTTGGCGTTGCGCAGCGCCTCTTCGATCAGGGCCGTCTGGGCGTTGGTGCGCACGAGGATGGCCTGATCGGACCAGCGGCCACCTGGGCGGTGATGGTCGCGCACGGCGCGGGCGATGGCCTTTGCCTCGGCCTTCTCGTCGGGCAGGGCGCGCACGGTCGGTATGGGACCGTCGGGGCGGTTGGGCGTGAGCGCGGCATGCGGCGTCTCGCGTCGGGGCAGCACGGCGTTGGCCACCGCCAGGATCTGCGGGGACGATCGGTAGTTCTCGGTGAGACGCACGACCTCGGTGCCTTCGTGGCGGTCGGCGAACCCGGTGAGGATCTCGGGGTCGGCGCCGTTCCACGCGTAGATCGCCTGGTTGGGGTCGCCGACGATGCACAGATCGGACCGGTCGCCGAGCCAGGCGTCGAGCAGGCTCTTCTGCAGGGGGTTGACGTCCTGGAACTCGTCGACGAACAGATGCCGGAAGCGCCAGCGCTGGCTGGCGGCGAACTCGGGGTCGGCCTCGAGGTCGCGTCGGCAGAGTCGCAGCAGGTCGTCGAAGTCGACCATGCGTTGACGGCGCTTCTCCTCCTCGAACTTCTCGAAGACGCGGGCCACCACCGCGGGCTCGACCGCCGGTCGCCGGCCTGCCTTGGCCGCAGCCCGCACATAGGCGCTCGGCTCGACCAGTCGGGCCTTGGCCCATTCGATCTCGCCCACCACGTCGAGCGCGGCGGTGCCGCCGGCGAGCTTCGGGGGCAGGAGGCGGGCGACGAACCCGACCTTGCGATCGAGCAGCGTGGGCGGGCGGATGTTTCGGTCGGCCCAGCGGGCGCGCAGCTGGGCGTAGGCGACGGCGTGGAACGTGCCGGCGGCGAGGTGGTCGCGCAGGCCAAGATCGCGGAGCCGATGGGTGAGCTCGCCGGCGGCTTTGCGGGTGAAGGTGAGGGCCAGCACGTGGCGGGGATCGAGGTCGTCCGTGGCGGCTCGCCAGGCGATGCGCCGGGTGAGCACCCGCGTCTTGCCCGACCCCGCGCCCGCAAGGACGCACAGCGGGCGGGCGGGACTGGTGACCGCACGTCGCTGGGCGTCGTTCAATCCCGTGAGCAGCCGGTCGGGGTCCACCGGACCGACCTTACCGACCACCTGTGACAGTGCACGCCCATACACCGGTGCCGGCGTGCCGCCCGCCGGCACGGCGGTGACGCGGTACGGCGGTACCCTCGGCCCGGTTCAGCCGCGCCACCCGAGGAGAGGCATGGTCGAGGTCGGAGAGGAGCGGTTCGAGGAGCTGGTGGGCGAGGCCCTCGACACCATTCCCGACGAACTGGCCCGGCGGATGGACAACGTGGTGGTCACCGTGGCCGACCGATCAGTCGATCCACACCTGCTCGGGCTCTACGAGGGCATCCCTCTCACCGAACGCGAGACCTACGGGCTCGGTGGTCCGCTGCCCGACCGCATCACGATCTTCCGGGAGGCGATCCTGCGCATCGCCCGCGACGAGGCCGACGTCGTGCGTCAGGTGCGCATCACCGTGGTGCACGAGGTGGGCCATCACTTCGGCATCGACGACGACCGCCTCCACGAGTTGGGCTGGGGCTGACGTACGTCATCGGGACGCCGTCGTCCACCGGCTCGCCCGTCGGCGAGCGTTAGTCTGGCGCGGTGCCTTACCCGAGAGAGAACCTCCACGGGTCAGAGGAGCTAGTCCTCGATCTGCACCCGCACTGGTGGACCATCGTGCCGTCGATCGCGTCGCTCGTCGTCGTGGTGGTCATCGGCCTGTGGGCGCTCGCCGGTGACTGGCCCGATCCGGTCAAGCTACTGCTTGCCATCCTCGTGCTGGCCAACCTCATCTGGTTCGCCTTCCGCTACGTGCAGTTGATCTCCACCGACTTCGTGCTCACGACCGACCGGGTCATCTACCGATCCGGCATCCTGTCGAAGCGCGGCATCGAGATCCCGCTCGAGTCGATCAACGCCATCCACTTCTCTCAGCGCATCTGGGAGCGCATGCTCGGCCTCGGCGACCTCAAGGTCGATTCGGCCAGCGTGGCGGGTGTCTCGGAGTTCGAGAACATCCGCAAGCCCAACCTCGTGCAGAACGAGATCTACGTGCAGATGGAGGGCAACGAGAACCGCAAGTTCGACCGAGTGAGCCAGGGCATCAACGCCCAGTTCGCCGGTCAGGCGCCCGCGCCCGCCACGCCATCGATCGCCGACCAGATCAACCAGCTCGCGCAGCTGCGCGACCAGGGTCACCTGACGGCAGAGGAGTTCGAGGCGAAGAAGGCCGAGCTGCTCGGTCGCATGTAGCGGGTGCGGGTCGTCAGCCTCGTCCCGTCGGTCACCGAGACGGTGCTCGCCTGGGGCATCACACCGATAGCGGTGACTCGCTTCTGCGAGCAGCCCGAACTGGTGCAGGTCGGCGGCACCAAGGATCCCGACCTCGAGGCGATCGAGGCCCTTGCGCCCGATCTGGTGGTGATGAACGTCGAGGAGAACCGCCGCGAGGACGCCGACGCGCTCGAACGCGTCGGCGTGCGGGTGCACGTGGTCCGCATCGACACCGTCGACGACGTGGGGCCCGCGCTGCACGCCTTGGCTGCCGCCGTCGGCGCACCCTGGCACGCGACCGTGCTCGCCCCGCCGTCCGCCCCACGTCTGCGGGCCTTCGTCCCGATCTGGCGCCGGCCCTGGATGACGATGAGCGGCGGCTGCTACGGCTCGTCGCTGCTCGAACGGATCGGCGTGGTCAACGTGTTCGCCCACGCGTCGAGCCGCTACCCCGAGACCACGCTCGACGAGGCGGCCTCGCGCTCGCCCGACGTGGTGCTGGCCCCGAGTGAGCCCTATCCCTTCTCCCAACGCCATCGCGCCGAGCTCGAGCTGGTCGCGCCGGTGGTCCTGGTCGATGGTCAGGATCTCTTCTGGTGGGGAGTGCGCACCCCTGCGGCGATCGCCCGCCTGTCCTCCGTGGTCGACTCGATCTGATGGCGCTCGCCACCGTTGTCGCCGTGATCGGCCTGATCGTGATGGTGCGAGGCGCCGACCAGTTCGTCGTCGGTGCGGCCCGCATCGCCGTGCGCTCACGGGTGTCACCAGTGGTGATCGGGGCCCTGATCCTCGGCTTCGGCACCAGCCTGCCGGAGCTCTTCGTGTCGGGCCTGGCGGCCGCCGGCAACGAGCTCGACCTCGCCGTGGGCAACATCACCGGATCGAACATCGCCAACGTGACCTTGGTGTTGGGTGCGGCCGCCCTGCTCACGTCGGTGAAGGTCGCATCGAGCACCGTGCGTCGGGAGCTGCCGTTGTCGGTGGCGGTGACGGTGTTGTTCGGCTTTGTCGTCTGGCGGGGCCTCTCGGTCGGCGCCGGTGTCGTGCTGCTGGTGGCCCTGGTCATCGCCCTGGTCGTGCTCGTGCGGGGCGGTCGTGATCAATCCGAGGTCGAGCTGGCAGATGACGTCGCCGAGTTCGTCGACGCGTCGGGCGGGGCGATGGGGCGGGAAGTCGTCCGGGTGCTCGTCGGGTTGGCGGCCACGCTGGTCGGGGCGCATCTCCTGAAGGAGTCGGCACTCACGGTCGCCGACGAGCTCGGACTGAGCGAAGGCTTCGTCGGCGTCACGCTCGTCGCGCTCGGCACCTCGCTTCCCGAGCTGGTCACGGCCATCGCCGGGGCTCGTCGAGGCGAGGACGAGTTGGTGGTGGGCGACCTGCTGGGCAGCAACATCTTCAACAGCGCCGCGATCGGCGGCGTCGTCGCCCTGATCGGTGGCGGCTCGCTCTCCGATCCCGCACTCGCCGATCAGGCGGTGCTGCTCATGCTGGGTGCGGTCGCCCTCGCCACGATCGTCATGGGGCGCCGACTCGACGTCGGACGCGGCGAGGGCGTCGTGCTGCTCGTGTACTACGGCGTGGCCCTGATCGTGCTCTCCTGAGCGGAGGCTCGATCGTGTGAGGCCATCAAGGTGCGTCGACGAACTCGACCGACGCGCCTGCGGCCGCGCGGACGTGCCAACCCTGGCCGGCGAGCGCGCCCGGCTCGCACAGCGCGACCACGCACCCGCCGAAACCCGCGCCGGTGAGGCGGGCACCGTAGACCCCAGGCGTATCCCACAGCTCGCCGACCAGCGCATCGAGCACATCGGTCGACACATCGAAGTCGTCCCTGAGGCTCTGGTGGCTGGCCACCATCAGCTCACCCGCCGCCACCAGGTCGCCCTCGGTGAGGGCTGCCGCGAACTCTCGGACCCGTGCGTTCTCGCTGATCACGTGGCGGGCCCGACGCCGCGCCAGGTCGTCGTCGATCGACCGGAGCATGCCGGCGGAGGCATCGCGCAGCGGGCCGATCAACATGGCCGCCCGTTCGACGTCGGCTCGGCGCTCGGCGTAGGCCGATCCGGCGAGCGTGCGGGACTGACCTGAGTCGATGACGACGATGTCCACGCTGCTCGGCACAGGCACCTCGGTGATCTCGAGCGTGGTGAAGTCGACGAGCAGCGCGTGCCCCTCCCGGCCGCGCACCGACGCCAGCTGATCCATCAGCCCGCTGGGGACACCCGACGCCCGCTGCTCGGCCCGCTGGCACAGCAGGGCGAGCGGGAGCGGTTCGGGGTCGGCGCCGAGGGCCAGCGCCACCGCCACCTCGAGGGCGGCGCTCGACGACAGTCCGCCCCCGAGCGGCACGGTCGACTCGACGGTGCCGGTGAGCCCGATCGGGGGTTGCACCTCGGCCACCACGCCGGCGACATAGCGGGCCCACGCCGGCTCGACCGACGCGGGATCGACGACGGGGAGCGGCAGGTCTGCTGGCTCGGTCTGCGCGCTCGAGACGAGCTGCACGCGGTCGCCACCGCGGGTGCCGGCGACCGTCGTGGCCAGGTCGATCGCCATGGGCAGGGCCAAGCCGCCCGCGTAGTCGGTGTGGTCGCCGATGAGGTTGACCCGGCCGGGGGCGCGTGCGATCACCCGCGGCTGGCCCATGTCAGAGGGCTCGGAGGCGGGCCGCGGCGGCCGCTGGGTCGACCGGATTGAAGTACACGTGGCTGCCGAGCTCGCCGGCGGCCACGAACCGCTGGGTCTGCGGCGCTCGATAGAGCGGGGCGATGTGGAGGTGGAGCCAGGCCTCGGGCCAGCTGCCACCGTCGGTCGGTCGCTGGTGGAACCACATCATGTAGGGCATTCGGGCATCGGCGGCCGACTGGCCCGATTCGGCGAACAATCGATCGAGCCTGGCCAGCACGTCGAGCAGCAGGCCAGCCAGATCGTCGCGCCCGGTCGGGTCGAGCGAGGGCAGGTCGGGCACCGCGACGGTCGGCGCGAGCAGCAGCTCGAACGGCCAGTTCGCCGCCCAGGGCACCCAGGCTCGCCACGAACCGCTCGTCGCGACCAGGCGGTCGCCGATGGCCTCGCCGCCGAGCGCGACGGCGCTCTCGCGGTCGAGCTCGACGCGAGCTCGGGGAGGGACCAGGTCGAAGGCGTAGATCTGGCCGTGGGGGTGGGCGATCGTCGCCCCGACCTCGGGCCCCCGGTTCTCGAACACGAGCACGTAGTCGACATCCGGTCGAGCGCCGAGCGCCTGGGTGCGTTCGGCCCACAGGTCGACCACCCGGCGCGCCTCCATGAGCGAGAGCTCCCAGAACGCGGCGTCGTGACGGGGGGTGTAAAGGACGATCTCGGAGCGCTCGTCGGGCAGTGCCGGCCACCGATTGGGGAACCAGCGCACCTCATAGGGCTCGGGTGCCTCGAGCCCGCCGGGGCAGAACGGGCAACCCGTGCTGGGCAGGTTGGGGCGCGCCTGGCGCTCGGCGACGACATAGACGAGGTCGCCGGTGAGGGGGTCGATCCGATACCGAGGATCGTCGCTCGGTGGGTGGTCACGGTTGCGGACCAGTCGGCGGCTCATCGAGCCGCATCGGGACGTGGGCGATGCCGTCCTCGTCGAAGGCGGCGCCCGTCACCGCAAAGCCGAACTGCTCGTACCAGCCGGCGAGACGCTCCTGCGCCTTCAACCTGATCGGGTAGGTCACCCGGGCGATCGACTCGCGCATGAGATGGGCGCCGAGGCCGCTGCCGCGGTGCACGATCGGCGTCACCACCCGCCCGATCGTGGAACCGCCGTCGGGCTCGACGAGCAGGCGGGCGTAGCCCACCACGTCGTCGCCGTCCTCGATCCAGAGGTGCCTGGCATCGGGCTCGACGTCGCGCCCGTCGAGGTCGGGGAAGGCGCAGTCCTGCTCGACCACGAACACATCGACACGCAGGCGGAGGATCTCGTAGAGGGTTCGCGCGGGGATCTCGTCGATGGACGCGACGCGGGTCGTCAGCTCGGAGAAGTCGACGGCTCCCATGTGGCGCACGGCGGGGACCGTACCGGAGTGGGCGAGCCGGTCACCAGCGATGTTGACCGGCCGGTCAAGTTCGGAAAGGATCGCGTCATGCCAAGAGCAGCAGTCAACGGGATCGAGCTCGAGTACGAGACCTTCGGCGATCCGGCTGACGAGCCGCTCCTGCTGGTGTCGGGCCACGGCGCGCAGCTCGTCTGGTGGGAAGAGGACTTCTGCGCCGGTCTGGTCGACCGCGGGTTCTTCGTGATCCGGTTCGACAACCGCGACGTCGGGAAGTCGACCTGGATCGACGGCGGCGACATCGACGTGATGGCGGCCCTCACCAAGGCCCTGATGGGTGAACCGGTCGAGGCGCCCTACACGCTCGCCGACATGGCCTCCGACGCCTGGGGCCTGCTCGACTCGCTCGGCATCGAGCGGGCCCACCTCGCCGGCGCGTCGATGGGCGGCATGATCGTGCAGGAGATGGCGATCGCCCACCCTGAGCGGGTGCGGTCGCTCACGTCGATCATGTCGACCACCGGTGACCCCGACGTCGGCTCGCCCCATCCCGAGGTGCTCGATGTCATCCTCGACACGTCGCCGAGCGAGCGGTCGGCCTACATCGACGACTACGTCGAGGGCGGGCGGGCCATCAGCAGCCCCGACTTCTTCGACGACGACCTGTCGCGTCGGCGGGCGGCCCGCACCTTCGACCGGGGCTACCACCCCATCGGCATCAGCCAGCAGCTCATGGCGATCATGGCGTCGGGCAGTCGATCCGACGCTCTGCGCCAACTCGACGTCGAGGCGCTGGTCATCCACGGCGATGCCGATCCGCTGGTCGACGTGAGCGGTGGCGAGCGCACGGCGGAATGCCTGCGCGGCTCCGAGCTGCTCATCCTCGAAGGCATGGGTCACGATCTCCCCACGCACTACTGGTCGCGACTCATCGAGGCCATCTGCGCCGTCGCCGCTCGGGCGCCTGCGCCGAGTTGACGGACGCACATCACGTGACGATGACGAGCCACGGGTTCACCGTGCAGACGAGAAAGAGGTGATGTCGGTGGGCCCGCTCGCCGGTGTGAAGGTCCTGGAGCTGGCCGGCATCGGGCCTGGCCCGTTCTGCGCCATGATGCTCGCCGACATGGGGGCCGATGTGCTGCGCATCGACCGGGCCCAGTCGGCGATGGGTGGCGATCCGGCCAACCCGCCCGCCGACGTGCTGAACCGGGGTCGGCGCTCGGTGGCGCTCGACCTGAAGAATCCTGACGGCATCGAGACGCTGCTCGAGTTGGTGGCCCAGGCCGACGCTCTCATCGAGGGCTTCCGGCCGGGTGTCTGCGAGCGGCTCGGCATCGGGCCCGACGTGTGCCTCGAACGCAACCCCAAGCTCGTCTTCGGACGCATGACCGGCTGGGGCCAGGACGGGCCCTATGCCCAGATGGCCGGCCACGACATCAACTACATCGCCCTGGCCGGAGCGCTCGAGCCGATCGGTCGGGCCGGTGAGAAGCCCCTCGCCCCGCTCAACCTGGTGGGCGACTTCGGCGGCGGGGGGATGCTGCTCGCGTTCGGCGTGGCCTGCGCGCTGCTCGAGGCCCAGCGGTCCGGGCAGGGGCAGGTGGTCGACGCCGCCATGGTCGACGGCGCGGCGGTGCTGATGACGATGTTCCATGCCTTCCGGGCCATGGGTATCTGGAACGAAGAGCGGGGCACCAACCTGCTCGACAGCGGTGCCTACTACTACGAGGTCTACGAGACCGCCGACGGCAAGTACGTCTCGATCGGCTCGCTCGAACCGCAGTTCTACAAGACGCTCGTCGACGCCCTCGGCCTCACCGACGACCCGACGATGCCTCATCAGCACGATCGCAACGCATGGCCGGCCACCAAAGAGCGTTTCGCGGAGATCTTCAAGACCAAGACCCGCGACGAGTGGTGTGAGCTGCTCGAGGGCACCGACGCGTGCTTCGCGCCGGTGCTCTCGCTCTCCGAAGCGCCTGCGCACCCGCACAACGAGCAGCGCGGCACGTTCGTCACGCGCAACGGGGTCGTGCAACCCGCGCCCGCTCCTCGGTTCTCGCGAACCCCAGCCGACATCCAACGGCCCCCCGCCTTCCCTGGGCAGCACACCGACGAGGCGCTGGCCGAGTGGGGTGTGCCGATCGAGCGCATCGCCAAGTTGCGCGAGACCGGCGCCATCGCCTGAGGTCGGGCGCGTCGTCGACGCTGGTCGTGACGGCCGACGCGGTGGGGGTCTCGGGAAAAGTTCGTAGGCTGCCGCCACATGGGGACTCTGGTCTGCTTCCACGCGCATCCCGACGACGAGAGCATCGCCACGGGAGGCAGCATGGCGAAGGCCGCCGCGGCGGGGCATCGGGTCGTGCTCGTGGTGGCCACGCGCGGCGAGCAGGGCGAGCCGCAGGAGGGGGTGCTCGACGAAGGTGAGCACCTGTGGGAGCGCCGGGTCTACGAGACCCATGCGTCCGCCGAGATCCTCGGCGCCGATCGCGTCGACTTCCTCGGCTACGAGGACTCCGGCATGATCGGCGAGCCCACCAACGACAACCCGGCGTGCTTCTGGCAGGCCGATGTCGAAGAGGCCGCCGACCGTCTGGCGACGATCCTTCGGGACGTCGACGCCGATGTCCTGACGATCTACGACGAGCACGGTAACTACGGGCACCCCGACCACATCCAGGTGCACCGGGTGGGTCGGCGGGCGGCGGAGATGGCGGGCGTCGAACACGTCTTCGAGGCCACCATGAACCGCGACGAGATCCGTCGGCTCATGGACGAAGCGGCCGCCTCCGACGACGAGGCGCTCGCCGAGGTGTTCGACGAGGAGTCGCGCGACGACATCGACTCCGAGCAGTTCGGATCTCCCGAGGAGCTCATCACCCACGCCATCGACGTCACCGGCTTCATCGACCTGAAGCGCCGCTCGATGGAAGCCCATCGCAGCCAGATCGGGCCCGACACCTTCTTCCTCACGATGCCCGAGCACGCGTTCGCGGCGACTTTCGGCACCGAGTGGTACATCGCGTCCGATCAGAAACGGCCCGCGAGCTCACCGTTCGTCGACGATCTCTTCGCCGAGGTCGAGGCATGACGGAATCGTGGACCCACACCGGCTACGCCCAGCAACTGGTGTTCGGGCCCGGCGCGCTCAAAGGGATCGCAGGCCTGCTCCGCACCCTTGGCATCCGGCGCGCCCTGCTCGTCACCACCGAAGGACGTCTCGCTTCGCCCGAGGGTGCCCGGCTCACCTCGCTGCTCGGTTCGGCGCTGGCCTCGACCTTTGCCGAGGTCAGCTCGCACGCCCCGGCGCCCTTGGTGCAGGCGGCCGTGCTCCAGGCACGACGTGACGCGGTCGACGGCATCGTGTCGTTCGGCGGCGGGTCGTGCGCCGACACGGGCAAGGCGGTGAACTTCTTCGCGGAGCAGGAAGCGGCCATGCCCGGCACCTCGTTCGCCGATCGTCCGCTGCTGGCTCATGTCGCCATCCCCACCACCTACTCCGGGGCCGAGCTCACACCGTTCTTCGGCATGACCGATCCGCACACCCGTCAGAAGCAGGGCGCGGGAGGCCCCACCTGTGCGCCCATCGCCGCGGTCTACGACCCCGAGCTCACGTTGGGCACGCCGGCCCGGGTCAGCGCTGAGACGGGGATGAACGCGCTGGCGCACTGCGTCGAGCTGGCCTGGTCGCCCCGCCGCACGCCAGAGGCCGAAGCGATCGCCCTGGCCGGGGCCCGGCGCATCGTCGATGCCCTGCCGGAGGTGGTCGACCACCCCGCCGACCTCGACGCCCGGTCGGCCATGCTCGAAGGAGCCGCGCTCGGCGGGCGCTGCCTCCAGAACGGCTCGATGGGTGTCCACCACGGCCTCTCGCAGCTGGTGGGCGGACGCACCGGCATCCCACATGGCTTGGCCAACGCCGTCATCCTGCCGCACGCGGTGCGCTACAACGCCGAGGCGGTGCCCGACGAGGTCGCCCGGTTGGGCGCGGCCATCGGCGCAGAGGGCGATCCGGCCGACGCCATCGCCGCGCTGGTCGCGCGCCTCGGGCTGCCCACCAGGCTTTCCGACTGCGGCGTCACCGACGACGACCTCGATGCGGTGGCCCGCTTGTCGCAGTCGAACGGCAACGTGCAGGCCAACCCGCGCCCGGTGAGCGAGGCCGACGCCCGCCAGATCCTGGCCGACGCCTACTGAAGCTCTGGCGGCCGAGCGCCTGCCGGGGTCGTCCCGGGGGACAACCGGCACACGAACCGCACGACGGCGGCCGGGTCGCTGAGGTCGTCCAGCAGCAGGTCGGGCTTCGCAGCCTCGAGCGCCGCTCGATCGGAGGCACCGGTGGCCACCGCCAGCACCCGTGTGCCCGCGCCCCGGGCCGCGGCGACGTCGCGCGGGGTGTCACCGACCACGACGGCGTCGTCGGCGCGGAACCGCACGCCGTAGTGCTGGCCCGCCACGTCGAGACCCCGGCGCACGAGGGCGGCGCGGTCGTCGTCCTCGTCGCCGTAGGCGCCGGTTGGGAACAGGTCGTCGAGGTGGGCGGCCGCCAACTTGGCCCTCGCCACCGGTCTGGCCGTGCCGGTCACCACGGCCAGGTCCACGCCCGCATCCCGCAACGCCTCGGCCGCGATGCGCACGCCCGGCAGCACCTGGTCGAGCCGGTCGCCCACGCCGACGGCCGCGGTGTAGTGGGCACCCATGGCGTCGACGAGGTCGGTGAGCCGCGAGTCGCTCGCCGCGTGATCGATGGCATGGGCCGCCAGCGCGGCGCGCGCGATCTGGCGGTCGAGCATCCCGGCGAGGGCGATGCCGTCGAGGGTGGCCGGCACACCATGGACCGCCTGGAGCGCATGGTCGAAGGCGGCGCGGTGGTCGGGGTCGCCGGCGCGGATCAGCGTGCCGTCGATGTCGAAGAGCGCCACCACCGCAGGCATGGCCCTGGCCTCACACCGGCAGGAGGGCGCCCACGCCACGGAGCACGTGACTGTGCCCGTCGGAGCGCACCACCACGGCGTCGCCCCGCAAGGCAGCACCGTCGAGGGTGGTGACCTCGACGGCACACGGGGCCAGCTCGAGATCGAGGGTCGCGCGTGATGCGGCGACGCACTCCCAGTCCTCGTCGGCGCTGTTGCTGTGATGCACCACCACGACGTGCGCGTAGACCAGCGGGACGTCGTGGCCGTCGAGCGCAAGTGAGCCGACGGTGAACTGTTGGTGGTTCAAGCCACCTCTTCGCGGTCGCCGGCCAGGGTGAGGATCTCGGCTCCGTCGTCGGTGACCAACAGGGTGTGCTCGAACTGCGCTGTGCGGCTGCCGTCGGCGGTGACCGCGGTCCACCCGTCGTCCCAGATCCGGTGCTGCCACGAACCCATCGAGATCATGGGCTCGATGGTGAAGGTCATGCCGGGCTCGATGACGGTGGCGAGGCGCGGCTCGTGATAGTGGGGGATCTGCAGATCGGTGTGGAACTGCTCGCCGATGCCGTGGCCGACGAAGGCGCGCACGACCTCGAAGCGGTTTGCGCGGGCATGCTGCTCGATGGCCAGGCCGATGTCGGAGATCGGTCGATCGGGGTGCACCGCAGCGATGCCGAGGTCGAGGCACTCGCGGGTCACCTCGACCAAACGCCGTGACTCGGGATCGACCTCGCCGACGAGGAACGTGGCGTTGGTGTCGCCGTGCACACCGTCGAGGTAGATCGTGACGTCGATGTTGACGATGTCGCCGTCGCGCAGCGGTCGGTCGTCGGGGATGCCGTGGCAGATCACTTCGTTGACCGATGTGCACACCGACTTCGGGAAGTTGCGATAGTTGAGCGGGCTGGGATAGCCGCCCCGCTCGATGCACGCCTCGTGGACGATGGCATCGATCTCGTCGCTGGTGACCCCGACGGCCACCGCCTGGCCGGCCTGCTGGAGGATCTCGGCGGCCGCCCGCCCGGCGACCCGCATGCGGGCGATCACGTCGTCGGACTTCACCCGGGGCTCGGCCCAGCGACGAGGCTCGCCGCTGTCGGCGTAGTCGGGGCGGGGGATCTCGGCGGGCACCGGCCTCGTGGGGCTGAGCGTGCCCGCCCGCAGCCGGTCGGTGGCCGACTTGTGGCAGCGCTTGAACTTTCGTCCGCTACCGCACCAGCACGGATCGTTCGACTTCATCATGACGGTGGCAGTCTACGGCGACCGCCCCCGCGTCCGACCGAGGGACGTGCCCCCGCGCCGGCGAACTGGCAGGCGGCGGCGCGGTGGGGCACGATCGGCGCGGTGACCATCATCAAGATCAACGCCATCACGGTTCCCCCCGACGCCGGCGACGAGCTCGGTCGGCGTTTCGCCGCCCGAGCCGGTGCGGTCGACGGCCAGGACGGGTTCGAGGGCTTCGAGCTGCTGAAGCCCACCGACGACCGTTCGACATGGCTCGTCATGACCCGCTGGCGCGACGAAGCCGCGTTCCAGGCCTGGGTCGACTCACCCGCGTTCGCGCACGGCCATCAGGGGGCCAGCAAGCCGGCGCCCGGCGGGGGCCCGGTGAGCACCCACAGCGAGCTCTGGTCCTACGACGTGGTGCTCACCAACGGTCCCGACGAGGGCTGAGCGGGCCTCGTGCTGCTCGATGCGCACGAGGCGTTCGCCTGGTTCGTGGTGATCTCGAACGGCGTGGCCGGCGCCTGGGCGTTGGCCGCCCATTGGCTGACGACGCTCCGGGTGCGCCCGTTGTGGTGGCTCACCGTGGTGGCCGAGCTGGCGATCTTCGCCCAGGTGATCATGGGCGTCGTGCTGGTGGCCGCCCAGGACATCGAGGCCCCGCAGTTCCACATGTTCTACGGCTTCGTGGCGGCCATCACGGTGGGCCTGATCTACAGCTATCGACAGCAGCTGACGCCGTATCTCTACCTGCTCTACGGCTTCGGTGGCCTGTTCCTGATGGGTCTCGGCATCAGGTCGATGGTGCTCGGCTGAGCGTCAGCCCTCACCCGAAATCGGTGCGTGAAACAACCCATGTGGTTGTTTCACGCACCGATTTCCCGAGGGGTTGGCGGGACCCAGGCGGTGGCGGCCTGGTGGCGTCAGAGATTGACGACGGGGCAGGTGAGCGTGCGGGTGATGCCGTCGATCATCTGGATGCGGCTGACCACCATCTTGCCGAGGTCGTCGACCGACTCGGCCTCGGCGCGGGCGATCACGTCGTAGGGGCCGGTGACGTCGTCGGCGGACACGACCCCGTCGATCGCGCCCACCTCGCTGGCCACCTGGGCGGCCTTGCCGACCTCGGTCTGGATGAGCACGAACGCGCTGACGGCCATGACGCCCTCCTTGGCTCTCAGTTGACGAGGCGCTTCTCGAGCTCTCGCAGCTCGTCACGCAGCTCGTCGGGCAGGCGCTCGCCGATCGACTCGAAGTGCGCCTCGATCTGGGGGATCTCGGAACGCCAGGCCTCGGCGTCGACCGCCAGGATCTCCGACATGGTGCCGTCGTCGAGGTCGAGCCCGGAGCGGTCGATGGCGTCGACCGTGGGGACCCGACCGATCGGCGTATCGGTGTGGGCACCGTTGCCGTCGATGCGCTCGACGATCCACTTGACCACGCGGCTGTTGTCGCCGAACCCGGGCCAGAGGAACGAGCCGTCGTCGCCCTTGCGGAACCAGTTCACCCAGAACAGCTTGGGCAGCTTGTCGGCATCGGTGTGACGCCCGATGTCGAGCCAGTGGCCGAAGTAGTCGCCCATGTTGTAGCCACAGAACGGGAGCATGGCGAAGGGATCGAAACGCAGCTCGCCCACGGTGCCGGCGGCGGCGGCGGTCTTCTCGGACGACATGATCGACCCGAGGAACACGCCGTGCTTCCAGTCGAACGACTCGGTGACCAGCGGGACGTTGGTGGCCCGGCGGCCGCCGAAGAGGATCGCCGAGATGGGCACGCCCTTCGGGTCTTCCCACTCGGGTGCGATCGACGGGCACTGCGAGGCCGGGGCGGTGAAGCGGGCGTTGGGATGGGCGGCAGGGGTGTCCGCGGCGGGCGTCCAGTCGTCTCCGCGCCAATCGATGACGTGCGCCGGAGGATCGTCGGTGAGCCCCTCCCACCAGATGTCGCCGTCGTCGGTGAGGGCGCAGTTGGTGAAGATCGAGTTGGCGCCGGCAGAAAGCAGGGCGTTGAGGTTGGTGTCGGGGCCGGTGCCGGGAGCCACGCCGAAGAAGCCCGCTTCGGGATTGATGGCGTGGAGGCGGCCGTCGTCGCCGAACTTCATCCAGGCGATGTCGTCGCCGACCGTCTCGATCTTCCAGCCCGGCAGGGTCGGGATCATCATCGCCATGTTGGTCTTGCCGCATGCCGACGGGAACGCGGCGGCGATGTACTTCTTCTCGCCGCCGTCGGGCGGCGTGACGCCGAGGATGAGCATGTGCTCGGCCATCCAGCCGTCGTCGCGAGCCATGGTCGACGCGATGCGCAGCGCGAAGCACTTCTTGCCGAGGAGGGCGTTGCCGCCGTAGCCCGAGCCGAACGACCAGATCTCGCGGGTCTCGGGGAAGTGCACGATGTACTTGTTGTCGGGATTGCACGGCCACGCCACGTCGGCCTCGCCGGGCTCGAGCGGCGCACCGACCGAGTGGAGGCACGGCACGAACGTGCCGTCGGGGCCGAGCACGTCGAGCGCCGCTTGGCCCATGCGAGTCATGATGCGCATGTTGGTGGCGACGTAGGCCGAGTCGGTGAGCTGCACGCCGATGTGGGCGATGGGCGAGCCCAGCGGACCCATGCTGAAAGGCACGACGTACATCGTGCGGCCCCGCATCGAGCCACGGAACAGGCCGAGCAGCTCCTCTTTCATCTCGGCGGGGGCTCGCCAGTTGTTCGTCGGGCCGGCGTCGATCTCGCGCTCGGAGCAGATGAACGTGCGGTCCTCGACGCGGGCCACGTCGCCCGGGTCGGACTGCGCCAGATAGCTGTTGGGCCGCTTCGCCTCGTCGAGGCTCGTGAAGGTGCCCGATGCGACCAGCTCCTCGCACAGGCGCTGGTACTCCTCGGCCGATCCGTCACACCAGTGGACCTGCTCGGGCTGGAGGATGGTGACCCACCCGTCGACCCAATCGAGGAGCTCCTGGTTGGTGGTCAGTCCGGGCATGAGTCCTCCGACGCCGTTGTCGCGACCGTGACACGAGCGTGTCACGCTGGTGAATTATCCAATTGTAGATGCGACTAGACGTGAGGGGGCCAGCCCGCGGACCTTCGGCGGGCAGATGGTGACTTTGGGCCTAGCGAAAGCGAACGGTCAGGAACGCTCGGGCAGCGGTCGCTGATCAGGCCCCTCTTGGGGGTGCTGCGGGTCGTCGGGATGGCCGACCTCGAAGCCGGGTGTGCCCATGTCGACCTCCGACCCGAGGCGCAATCGGGTGGCCAGGCCGCGCGGGTCGAGATCGAACACCACTCGTTGACCCTGGCGCAGCATGCGGAACACCGAGTGCTCGAGCGCATCGGCAGCCAGCTCGTATTCGGCGAGGTCGGAGTCGGCGATGATCGTGCCTCCTCCGCTCGACGGGTCGTACGCCTTGATGACGCCTTGCACGTGCGGGATCCCGACCGTCAGCGAACGGCTTTTTGGATCTTGCCGGCCTTCAGGCACGACGTGCAGACGTCGACCCGCTTCGGTGAGCCGTTGACCACGGCCCGGACCCGCTGGATGTTGGGGTTCCACCGGCGCTTGGTGCGTCGGTGCGAGTGGCTCACCGCCATACCGAACGACGGCTTCTTGCCGCACACCTCACAGATCGAAGCCATCAGACAGGTCACCTCTCGATTGGCTGACGTCCCGAGAGGACATCAGCTCGATTGGCTGATGTCCCGAGAGGACATCAGCTGCCGGGCGAAGCCCGGTCTCCGTCGTTCGACAGGAGACGGGTCCGGCTAGTTGAACGGTCGGCAAGGGTAGCAGCGGCCGCCCCGGGCTCGACAATCGCGACCCGCCAATCGCGACCGCGGGCCGCGTGATCGGTACGATCGCCGCCGATGCCGCCCGTCGACGCTCTGACCGCAGGGGACCTCCGCCGCACGATGGTGGCGTTCGCGTCCGGGTTGGGGGCCCATCGGGAGGCCATCAACCGTCTCAACGTCTACCCGGTGCCCGACGGCGACACCGGCACCAACATGGCGCTCACGGTCGACGCCGTCTGCGTCGAGCTCGAGGGGGCCGGCGACGACATGGCCTCGACCTGCAAGGCGATCGGCCACGGATCGCTCATGGGGGCGCGGGGCAACTCCGGCGTGATCCTGTCCCAGATCCTGCGGGGCTGTTGCGAGGTGCTGCGCGAGTCCGACCAGGCCGATGGGGTCGCTTGGGCTCGCGCCCTGGGTGCGGCCGCCGACGCGGCCTACGGAGCCGTGATGCGTCCGGTCGAGGGCACGATCCTCACGGTGGCGCGCGCCGCGGCCACAGGCGCTACCGACGCGGCCGACACGGGCGCACCGCTGGTCGACGTGGTCGAGGCCGCTCTGCACACGGGTCGAGCGGCCCTGGCCCGCACTCCCGAGCAGCTTCCGGTGCTGGCCGAAGCCGGTGTGGTCGATGCGGGTGGCACGGGCTATCTCCTGCTGCTCGACGCACTGCTCCACGCCATCGACGGCCGACCGATGCCCGAGCCCACCGCCGACGAGGGCCTGCTGATCGCCGGCGTCGCACCCGATCTCGGTGCGTCCCACGCAGAGGCCGGGGCCGGCGAGGCCGGCGTGGCCGACCTGCGATACGAGGTGATGTACTTCCTCGAGGCGCCCGACGAGGCGGTGCCCGGGTTCAAGGACGTGTGGGCCACGGTCGGCGACTCGATCGTGGTCGTCGGCGGTGACGGGGTGTGGAACTGCCACATCCACACCGACGACATCGGCGCCGCCGTCGAGGCGGGCATCGACATCGGCCGCCCCCGCAGCATCCGCGTGACCGACCTGCTCGAACAGGTCGAGGAGGAGCGTTGGGTCCGCGAAGCGGTGCCCTTGCCGCCGGAGCCGGCCGCCGCGCACGAGCCCGTGCGGTGTGCGGTGGTGGCCGTCGCGACCGGCGACGGCATCCGCCGCATCTTCTACTCCCTCGGCGTGCAGGGCATCGTCACCGGCGGCCAGACCATGAATCCCTCGACGGCCCAGCTGCTCGCAGCGGTCGAGGCGGCACCGGCCGACGAGGTCGTCATCCTGCCCAACAACAAGAACATCATCCCGGTCGCACAGCAGGTCGACGGCCAGACCTCGAAGACCGTGCACGTGGTGCCCACTCGCGGGGTTACCGAGGCGTTTGCCTCGTTGCTCGCCTATGACCCCGAGGCGAGCGGCGACGACAACGCGTCGACCATGACCGACGCCGCAGCCAGCGTGGTCGCCGGCGAGGTCACCCGAGCGGTCCGCGCGTCGTCGTGCGATCTCGGGCCCATCGCCGAAGGCGACTTCATCGGCCTCGGCCGCGACGGCATCATCGCCCTGGCACCGACCCTCGACCACACCTGCACCGATCTGCTCGACCGGCTCGTGGGCGACGACCACGAGATCGTCACCATCATCGAGGGCGAGGGCGCCGGCCCGGCCACCACCCGTCACATCGAGGTCTGGCTCCAGGAGCATCGACCGGGTGTCACCGCTGAGATCCATCACGGTGGCCAACCGCTCTACCCCTACTCTTTTCGGCATCGAGTGAGCTGGCCTCTTCGGCATCCAGTGAGCCCGTCCTGATGGCCCGGCGTCTGGCGCAGCTCGCCGCACTGCCGGTCACGGAGCTCGAGGGGGTGGGGCCGAAGAGCGCGGCTGCACTCGAGAAGGTCGACGTCGCCACCGTGCTCGACCTGCTCACCTACTACCCGCGGCGCTACCTCGATCGCACGAGGGAGGCGCGCATCCGTGAGCTGGCGGTCGGTGACGAGGCCACCCTGCTGGCCAAGGTCATCAGCGTGACCAGCCGCACCACCCGCAATCGCAAGCGCATGGTGCTGGCCGACGTGAGCGACGGCGACTCGCGCCTGCGCATCACGTTCTTCAACCAGCCGTGGCGGGAGAAACAGCTCTCACCGGGCACCGAGGTGGTGCTGTTCGGCAAGCTCGACGTCTTCCAGGGACGCAAGCAGATGACCAACCCCGTGGTCGACCTGGTTGGCGACAAGACCGGCCGCATCATCCCCGTCTACCCCCAGTCGGAGAAGGCGGGCGTGCAGAGCTGGGACGTCGGTCGCTGGATGGGCGAGGTGCTGAGGCGGGCCGGCACCTTCAACGATCCGGTGCCGCAAGAGGTGCTCGACCGCTGGGACCTCGTCGCCCGCACCGCAGCCTTTCGTGACATCCACGTGCCAGAGTCGATGCACGCCATGACCGAGGCCCGCCGTCGCCTCGTGTTCGACGAGCTGTTGCGGGTGCAGCTCCGACTGGTCACGCGCAAGCGTGAGCTCGAGGCCACCACGCCCGGCATCACCCATTCCGTGGGCGGTGATCTGGTCGCCCGCTTCCACGCTCGTCTGCCGTTCCCGCTCACGAGTGCGCAACGTCGAGCCATCGGCGAGATCGACGCCGACCTGGCCGGGCCCCATCCGATGCACCGACTGCTGCAGGGCGACGTCGGTTCCGGCAAGACGGTGGTGGCGGTGAGCGCGCTGCTGGTGGCGGTGCAGGGTGGGCACCAGGGTGCGTTCATGGCGCCCACCGAAGTGCTCGCCGAGCAGCATTTCCTCGGCGTGCGCGACCTCCTCGACGGCTTCACCATCGTCGACACCAGCGACGACGACAACCTCTTCTCCAGCGCTGGGCTCGAACGTCCCCTTCGTGTCGAGCTGCTCACCAACCGCACCACGGCGGCCGAGCGCCGCCGCCTGCTCGCCGACCTGGCCAGTGGATCGATCGATCTGCTCATCGGCACCCACGCGCTCATCCAGGAAGGCATCGAGTTCCGCTCGCTCGGTGTGGTGGTGATCGACGAGCAACACCGGTTCGGCGTCGAGCAGCGGGCCGCGTTGCGCGAGAAGAGCGCGGGGGAGGCGGTGCCCGATGTGCTGGTGATGACGGCCACGCCGATCCCACGCACCGCGGCGATGACCGTCTACGGCGATCTCGACGTGTCGGTGCTCGACGAGCTGCCCGCCGGTCGCACCCCGATCGTCACCCGCTGGGCACGCGCCGAAGGCGACGAGGTGTCGGTGTGGGAGAAGGTGCGAGCCGAGGTAGCAGCCGGCCGGCAGGCCTACGTGGTCTGCCCCCTGATCGAGGAATCGGACAAGCTCGAGGTGGCGTCGGCGGAAGAGACCTTCGACCGGCTGAGCGGCGGGGAGCTGCACGGCCTTCGCCTCGGGCTGCTGCACGGCCGGCTGGGGTCGAAGGACAAAGAAGCCGTCATGCGCCAGTTCCGCGACGGCGAGCTCGACGTGCTCGTGGCCACCACCGTCATCGAGGTGGGTGTCGACGTGCCGAACGCGACCGTGATGGTCATCCTCGACGCCGACCGCTTCGGCATCGCGCAGCTCCACCAGCTACGGGGCCGGGTCGGACGTGGTGCGGCCGAGTCGTTCTGCTACCTGCTCGGGCAGGGCAACACGTCAGACGGCGAGCAGCGGCTCGAGGCGATGGTGCGCACCACCGACGGGTTCGAGCTGGCCGAGGTCGATCTCGACCTGCGCGGCGAGGGCACGATCATGGGTGAGCGGCAGAAGGGCCGCAACGACCTGAAGCTGGCATCGCTACGTCGCGATCGCGAGTGGGTCGAGCGGGCGCGTGAGGTGGCCTTCGAGTTGGTCGGCGACGACCCCACGCTCTCGGGGCATCCCGATCTGGCCGACGAGCTCACCCTCTTCCTCCCCGACGACGTGGCCGCGGAGTTCCTGCTCAAGTCGTGAGCCTGCGGCTCAACGCACATCGTGAGCCTGCGGCTGCATCGTGACGCCTCGGCTCAACCCTCGTAGGAGCCGTCGTCCTCGTCGGCCAGCACCACGTCGAAGCGTTCGCCGCAATCGGGGCACCGGTACGCGACGACATCGCCCGGCTCCCAGCCGTCTTCGGGTGCATAGGAGAGGACACGCGTCTCCCCGCCGCAGTCGATGCAGGTGAAGCTCGGCGGCGCCTCCATGAGTTGGAGGGTAACGCCCGGTACGGTGGCCGGCTGATGCGCGTCGTGGCCGGTACTGCTCGGGGGCGTCGCCTGGTCGCTCCCGCCGGACGCGAGGTGCGACCAACCACCGATCGCGTTCGAGAGTCGCTGTTCAACGCCCTCGGCAGTCTCGGTGCGATCGACGGCGCCCGGGTGCTCGACCTGTTCGCGGGCTCAGGCGCGCTCGCTGTCGAGGCCCTGTCCCGGGGTGCTTCAACGGCGGTGTTGGTCGAGCACGACCGGGCGGCCCGGCAGGCCATCGACCAGAACCTCGAGATCACCGGCTTCGCCGCCCAGGCGAGCGTGACGGCCGCCGATGCCCGCACCTACCTCCGCTCGGGCGTCGATCCGTTCGATCTGGTGCTGCTCGACCCGCCGTATTCCTACGACGATTGGGCCGGTTTGCTGGCCGATGTGGTGCCGTTGGTGGCCGAAGGGGGCGTGGTCGTGATCGAGTCCGGCGAGACGGTCGACGTGCCCGACGACCTGGGTGATTGAGAGGGCCAAGCGCTACGGCGGTACGCTCGTCACGTTCGCCCGTCCACCGAGTCCTTCGGAGCCACGTTGACCCGCGTCCTCTATCCAGGCTCGTTCGACCCCATCCACAACGGCCATCTCGAGATCATCGAGACGGCGTCGCGCCTCTTCGACGAGGTGGTGGTCGCGGCGATGCGCAACCCGCAGAAGGGCGAGCCCCTGTTCTCCTTCGACGAGCGCCAGGACATGCTCGAGGAATCGGTGCGCCATCTCGACAACGTGCGGGTCACCATGTTCTCGAGCCTGGTGGTCGATCTCGCCCGCGACCTCGAGGCCGACTTCATCGTGAAGGGACTGCGCGCCGTCTCCGATTTCGAGAGCGAGCTGCAGATGGCCCAGATGAACCACAAGATCTCGGGGGTCGACACGCTCTTCATCCCGTCGGCGTCGGGCAACTCGTTCCTCGCGTCGCGGCTCATCCGCGAGATCGCCAAGTTCGGAGGCGACATCTCGGCGATGGTGCCGGCCGCCGTCGAGAAGCGCCTCGAGGAGAAGCACCTTCGGTGAGCGACTTCGACGCTGATGCCGAACTCGACCTGACCCCTCCACCGGTCGGCTCGCAGTACCACCCGCCGGAGACCGAGGAGGTGCTGCTCCAGCTCCGCGACGTCATCGACGCCGCTCGACCGGTGCCGCTCTCGGCGTCGTCGATGATCTCGAAGGAAGAAGTGCTCGAGCTCATCGACGAAGCGCTGGCGCGGTTGCCCGAGGAGCTGCGCGCCGCCCGTTGGCTGCTGAAGGAGCGAGAGGAGTACCTGGCGCGAGTGCGCCACGAGGGCGACGAGCTGCTCGAGCAGGCTCGCGCCCGTGCCGAGCGCATGGTGCAACGCACCGAGGTGGTGAAAGCCGCCGAGCAGCGGGCCTACCAGATCGTCGACACCGCCGAGTCCGAGGCCCGTCGCCTGCGGCACGAGGTCGAGGACTTCTGCGACCAGAAGCTGGCCAGCTTCGAGATCGTGCTCGAGCGCACGCAGAAGCTGGTGAACGCCGGTCGGGCGAAGCTGCAGGGCGCCAACCTGCTCGGCGAGAGCCCGGCCGACGATCAGCAGCGGCTCGACGAAGCGACGCTCCCGCCGCCTCCCGACCGTGCGATGGCCGACCAACCACTCGCCGACGACCCGATGGAGGACGAGGGCGAGTTCTTCGACCAGGACGACCGATGAGCCTGGGGCTGCTCCAGATCGGAGTGGCCGACATCAGGCGGCACCTCGGGAGCCGCCGCCCGGTCGAGGTGAGCGCTCCGCTCGACGGTCTGGCCATCTCCACCTCGGCCGTGCCCGACGGGGCCCTCGTCGAGGTCGATCTCGAGCTCGAGTCGATCAGCAACGGCGTGGTGGCCGAGGGGACGGTGCGCGCGCCGTGGGCGGCCGAGTGCCGTCGTTGCCTCGAGCCCATCGAGGGCGTGATCGAGAGCGACGTGCGCGAGATCTTCGAGCGGCGACCGGTCGACGGCGAGACCTATCCGCTCAGCGACGACGACGTGGTCGACCTCGAGCCCATGGTGCGCGATGCCGTGCTGCTCTCGCTGCCGATCGCACCGCTGTGCGGCCCGGATTGCCGCGGGCCCGCGCCCGACAGCTTTCCTGCGGCGGTCGGAGGAGAGGAGCCCGCGAGCGACCAGCCCCCGGCGCCCGACCCGAGGTGGGCCGCGCTCGACGAGCTGCGGTTCGAGCCCGACGACCCGGGCGCTCGGAACTGACGGGGGCGACTTCGACCGATCGGGTGTGGTCCCGCTAACCTGTCCGACTCGCACCGGGCACACGTCTCGCGCCCCCGAAGTTCAGGATCTCCGATGGCCGTCCCCAAGAAGAAGACCTCGAAGTCGAAGAGCCGTAGCCGCCGGGCCTCGGCCTGGCGTCTGGGGTCCCCCTCGCGCAGCGGTTGCCCGCGGTGTGGGGCCGTGAAGCGCCCCCACCGGGTCTGCGGCAACTGTGGCTGGTACCACGGCCGCCAGGCCGTCGACGTCGACTGACGGCGTCTCCCATGCTGCCGATAGCCGTCGACGCGATGGGCGGCGACCACGCACCAGGTGCGATCGTCGAGGGCGCCCGTCTGGCGGCCACCGAGCTCGGGGTGCCCATCGTGCTGGTGGGCCGGCCCGACGACATCAGCGACCCTGGAGACCTGCCCGTGGTGGCGGCGTCGCAGGTGATCGCCATGGACGCCGACCCGGCCTCGAGCGTGCGCACCATGAAGGACTCGTCGCTCGTCCGAGCAGCCGAGCAAGTGCGCGACGGCCATGCCTCGGCCATGGTCAGTGCCGGCAACACCGGCGCCACCATGGCCAGTGCCTTGCTGCGCATGGGCCGCATCAAGGGTGTGTCCCGCCCCGCCATCGCCACGCCCATCCCGGTGCCCGGCGGCGCGCCCACCGTGCTGCTCGATGCGGGGGCCAACGCCGAGTGCCAACCCGAATGGCTCGTGCAGTTCGCCCAGATGGGGGCGGTGTTCGCCCGGGCCCGCTTCGGTGTCGAGCGACCACGGGTGGGGCTGCTGTCGATCGGTGAGGAGCCCACCAAGGGCAACCCGTTGGTGAAGGACACCCACAAGCTGCTCGCCGACGGCGCCTGGATCGGCGACACCGGCGCGTCGTTCATCGGCAACGTCGAAGGCCGAGACCTGATGACCGACGACGTCGACGTGGTCGTCACCGACGGCTTCACCGGCAACGTGGCCTTGAAGACCCTCGAAGGCGGGCTGAAGACGTTGGTGGCCGCCCTGCTGGCGGCCTTCGACTCGACTCCGGAGGCCCGGGCCGCCTCGGAGCAGCTGTGGCCGACGCTCACCCCGCTCTACGCCTCGCTCGACCCCGAGACCACGGGGGGAGCGATGCTCCTCGGCGTCGATGGCGTCTGCATCATCAGCCATGGATCGTCATCGGCCCGAGCGATGGTCAACGCGGTGTCGGTGGCCCGGGACATGGTCGACGCGGACGTGGTGGCCCATCTCCGGGCCGCCATCACCGGCTGAGCAGCACCTTCATCCTCATTCCGTGCTTTTCGGTATCTTTCACAGAGCGTAGCCACCTCTGATCGGATAAGCTCCGCCCACCTTCGGCCGGGACGGGCCCATCACGCCGCCCGTCGACCGACCAGGGAACGTCCCGGCAGCAGGGGACCGCTCGGGGAAGCATCAGGCATCACGCCGGAAGGAGCACGCGTGCCAGCAGAGACCCATGTGGAGCAGAGCCCGATGGACCGCCAGGCGGTCTTCGAGCTGATCCGCGACCGGCTGGCCGACATCCTCGAGATCGAGCCGGGCAGCATCAACGAGGGCGACTCCTTCGCCGACGACCTCGACGCCGACTCGCTGGCGCTCATCGAGCTGGTCGAAGCGCTCGAGGAGGAGCTCGGCGAGCGCTCCGTCGGCTTCCGCATCGAGGACGAAGACCTCGAAGACCTGAAGACGGTTCGTGACGCGGTCGACTACGTCGTCGCCAAGCTGGGCTGAGGCGGAGGGCACCGACACGCTGTCGCATCTGGGCGATCGCCTCGGCTACTCCTTCGCCGACCCTGACCTGCTCGCGTTGGCTCTCACGCACCGCTCCTGGTGCGCCGAGAACGCCGGGCAGGAGTCGAACGAACGCCTGGAGTTCCTCGGCGACGCCGTGCTCGGCCTGGTCGTCACCGACTATGTGTTCGCCCGCTACCCCCATCTGCCCGAGGGCGAGATGGCCAAGATCCGCGCGTCGGTGGTGAACGCCGGCACGCTCGCCGAGGTCGCAGGGCCGCTCGGGCTCGGCGACCACCTGCGCCTGGGCAAGGGCGAGCACGCGAGCGGCGGACGAGCCAAGCCGTCGCTGCTCGCCGACGCCCTCGAGGCGGTCATCGGTGCGATCTACGTCGAGGGCGGCTACGAGCCGGCCCGCGATCTGGTGCTCAAGCTCTTGACCGACCGCATCGCCGAGGCAGCCGTTGGCCCGGGGGTCAACGACTTCAAGACCCAGCTGCAGGAGCTGGCGGCCCGTCGCTACGAGCAGCTGCCGCAGTACGGCGTGCGCGACGAGGGGCCCGATCACGCCAAGCGGTTCTTCGCCACGGTGCGCCTCGGTGGCGAGGTCAAGGGAGAAGGCGAAGGGCGTTCGAAGAAGCAGGCCGAACAGGCCGCCGCCCAGGCGGCCTGGGGTCGCGTCATGAGTGAGCTGGGAGACCGGCCTGTAGGGGGAGACCGTGCCTGAGTTGCCCGAGGTCGAGACCATCCGACGCGAGCTCGAACGCGACGTGGTGGGCAAGCGCATCAAGACCGCTCAGGTATCGGGCACCCGCACGGTGCGCCGACAGCCCAAGAAGCAGTTCATCACGCGGGTCGAAGGCGCCAAGATCACCGGCGTCGACCGCAAGGGCAAGTACCTCCTGCTGTCGCTCGACACCGGCGACATCGTGGTGATCCACCTGCGCATGAGCGGCCAGCTGCTCCGGGCGGCCAACAAGGACGCGCCCATCAAGCACACCCACGTCGTGTTCACCTTCACCCAGGGCGGACAGCTGCGCTTCGTCGATCCCCGCACGTTCGGCGAGGTGTTCGTGGCCAACCCCGAGTCCCTCGACGAGGACTTCCCGGAGCTGGCCGAGCTCGGCATCGATCCGGTCGACGAACCCATCTCGTGGACCACCTTCGCCCATCTGCTCACGGCCAAGCCGGTGAAGCTCAAGGCGTTCCTCATGGACCAGAGCCAGCTGGCCGGCATCGGCAACATCTACTCCGACGAGATCCTGTTCGCCGCCGGGCTGCGCTACGACCGCATGACCGACACCTTGTCGTCCCAGGAGATCCGCCGCCTCTACCGGGCGGTCATCGAGACCCTGCACGAGGCCATCAAGTACCGCGGCTCCACCCTCGACGACGAGCAGTACGTCGATCTCAACGGCAAGCCCGGTGAGTTCCAGGAGCACCACAAGGTCTACAACCGCGAGAAGCAGCCCTGCCGCCGCTGCCGTCGCAACCAGGTCACCAAGGCCAAGTTCTCCGGCCGCTCGACCTACTTCTGCGAGGTCTGCCAGGTCTGACGGCTGTCACCCGGGGATGAACGGCGGGGGATCGGGCAGCCGGTAGGGTCGCGAACCGGGTGGAGCGGGGCCGTTTCCGGCCCGGCCCCGAGTGGGAAACCGGAGTCGCTGTGTACCTGAAGTCCCTGACGCTGAAGGGGTTCAAGTCGTTCGCCGAGACCACCACACTCGACCTCGAACCGGGGGTCACCGTGGTCGTCGGACCGAACGGCAGTGGCAAGTCGAACGTGGTCGACGCCATCGCCTGGGTGCTCGGAGCGCAAGCCCCGAGCTCGGTGCGCTCGCAGAAGATGGACGACGTCATCTTCGCCGGCGCGGCCAAGCGGGCCGCGCTCGGTCGGGCCGAGGTCACCCTCACCATCGACAACACCTCGGGCGTGCTGCCCATCGAGTTCAACGAGGTGACCATCACCCGCACGCTGTTCCGCTCGGGCGACAGCGAGTACGCGCTCAACGGAGTGCCGTGTCGCCTGCTCGACATCCAAGACCTGCTGTCCGACAGCGGTGTGGGTCGACAGCAGCACGTCATCATCAGCCAGGGCCAGATCGACGCGGTGCTCAACGCCCGACCTGAGGACCGGCGGCTGATCATCGAGGAGGCTGCGGGCGTCCTCAAGTACCGCAAGCGCAAGGAGAAGTCCGAACGTCGCCTGGCGTCGACCGAAGGCAACCTGTTGCGCCTGCAGGACCTCCTGCGCGAGGTACGTCGCCAACTGCGCCCGCTCGAGAAGCAGGCCGACGCCGCCCGCCGGCACGGCGGACTGGTCGAGGAGCTCACCGGGCTTCGAGTCTTCGTGGCCGGCCGCGAGCTCGAATCGCTGAAGCGTCGGCTCGAGAGCGCGCGCACGACCCGCGCCACGCTCAACGACACCGACCGCGAGGTGCGTTCCCAGCTCGCCACCTTCGACACGGCGGTGCTGGCCACCGAAGCGAAGCTGTCGGCGATGGGTGGCGACGATCTCGGTGATTCGCTCGCCCAGTTCGAGTCGCTCTTCGAGCGCGCTCGCGGGATCGGCACGCTGCTCGCCGAACGTCGACGGGGCATCGATCGCGAACGCAGCGCCTTCATCGACCAGGGCGTCATCGCCACGCTCGAGGCCGAGTCGGCCCGTCTGCGAGGCGAGCTCGCGCAGGTCGAAGGGGAAGCGGCCGAGATGGCTCCCCAGGCCGAGGCGTTGGCCGAGGCCGAGTCGGCCCTGGCGCAGCAGCGGGCCGCGTTCGAGGCCCAGTGGGCCGACGGCGTGCCCGCGCCGAGCGGTCACGCCGCCGAGGTGCGCGGCGAGCTGGCGGCGCGCCGAGGAGCGGTCGAACGGGCACGTGCCGAACACGAGCGGGTGCAGTCGCGCATCGGTGGCCTGGTCGACAAGCAGCAGCGGCTGAGCGAGGAGGCCGAGCGGCTGCGCGCCGAGATGGCGGGAGCCGAAGCCGCCGAACAACCGCTGGTGGCATCGTTCGACGAGGCCGAGCGCCGCCGCTCCGACGCCGAAGCAGCCCTGGCCGCGGCCGAGGACGCCCAACGATCGGCCGAGAGCGAGCAGCACAGCTGGCAGGCCCGGGCCGAGGCGCTGGCGCTGGCGCTCGACGAGGCTCGTTCCCGCGCCGGCACCGAGCGGATCTCCGCCGTCGAGGGGGTGCTCGGCACGCTGCTCGATCTGGTCATCATCGACGAGGGTTGGGAGGCGGCCTTCGAGGCCGCCGCGGGCGAAGCGCTGGCCGCCACGGTCGTCGACGGTGCCGACGCGGCTCGCCGTGCGCTCGCCGCCCTGCACGGTGATTCGCTCGCCGGCGCGGTCATCAGCGTGGGCGCGGCCCGCTCGGCTCGCTCTGCGCCGCCCGTCGGCGAGCCGCTTCGCAGGCACGTGCGATCGGGCCGAGCCGATGTCGAGCAGCTGCTCGATGGCCTGCTCGGCACCGCCGTGGTGGTGGAGGGAGGTTGGGCCGAGGCGATCGACGTCGCCCTCGCCCATCCCGATGCCGTGGTGGTCACCGCAGGGGGCGATCGATTCGGGGCCAGCGGATGGCGAGTGGGTGCCGCGGGCACCGGTGCCACCGGGGCCGCGCTCGACGAGGCCCGGCGGCGGGCCGACCAGGCCGGACAGGCGGCGGGCCACGCCCGGGCCGCGCTGGCCGACGCTCGCCGGGTGCTCGACGAGGCCCGGCGGGTCGAGGCCGAGCTGGCGGCCTCGCTCGACGAGAACGACGGCCGCATGAGTGCCGCGGCCGACGGCCTGCAGCGCGTCGAGACCGATCGACGCGACGTCGCCACCGAGGCCGAGGCTCTCGGCGCTCATCTGGCCGAGCTCGACGAGCGTCTTCAACGTGAGCAGGCGCGCATCGACGAGCTCGAACAGAGCCTGCCCGCCCTCGAGGGTGACGAGGACGAGTTCGTGCAGGCCGGCCGGCGCATGGGCGAGGCCCGCTCCGAGCTCGAAGAGCGGGCCGCCGCGGTGGGGGCGCTGCGCACCGACCTCGAGGTGCGCGCCGCGGCCGTCGACGAGCGTCGCCAGTTCCTGAGTCGTCGCCTCACCGAAGTCGAGGAGCGCCTCGAGGGGGTGGCCGCCGAGCGGGCCCAGGCCGAGGGCCGCCGGGTCGAGCTCGACGCCAAGCAACTGGCCACCGATCGGCTCACCGAGTTCGTCGGTGGACGCATCGAAGCCATCGAGGTGGTGCTCACCGATCTCCGCGAGCGCCGCCGTCGGCAGAGCGAGGCGGCTCGGGCCGTGGCGGCCGAGCTCGATGGGCTGCGCAAGCAGCGGGCCGCGGCCGAGACCCAACTCACCGAGGTGCGCGAACGTCTGCAGCGCATCGAGATCGAAGACGCCGAGACCAAACTGCGCATCGAGACGGCGGTCGAGGCACTGCGGCGCGACCTCGACTGCGAGCCCGATCGGGCGATGGCGGCCGAGTGCCCCGAGTTGGCCGAGAACGTCACACCCAACGCCCGCATCCGCGAGCTCGAACGCGAGCTGCGCATCATGGGCCCGATCAACCCGCTGGCCCTCCAGGAGTACGAGGCCCTGCAGGAGCGCCACGAGTTCCTGCAGCAACAGCTCGACGACGTGAAGGAGTCGCGTCGAGAGCTGGCGAAGATCATCAAGGCCATCGACGGCGAGATCGTGTCGGTCTTCGCCGCGGCCTTCGCCGACGTGGCGTCGAACTTCGAGCACCTGTTCGCGACGTTGTTCCCCGGCGGCACCGGCCGCCTCCGGCTCACCGAGCCCGACAACCTGCTCGAGACCGGCATCGAGGTCGAGGCCAAGCCCTCGGGCAAGAACGTGAAGAAGCTGTCGCTGCTCTCCGGCGGTGAGCGCTCGCTGACCGCGCTGGCGTTCCTGTTCGCGGTGTTCCGCAGCCGACCGTCGCCCTTCTACGTCATGGACGAGGTCGAGGCCGCCCTCGACGACATCAACCTGCACCGTTTCCTCGGGTTGGTCGACGAGTTCCGCCTCGAGGCCCAGCTGCTCATCGTCAGCCACCAGAAGCGCACCATGGAGGCGGCCGACTGCCTCTACGGGGTCACCATGCAGCCCGGCGGCTCGTCGCGGGTGGTGTCCGAGAAGGTCGGCGCCGGCGCCTGACCCACCCAGCCAAATCGGTGCGTGAAACAACCGCATGCGGTTGTTTCACGCACCGATTTCGGCAGTGGTGAGGGCGGGCCAAGGGGAGGCGGCTGCGGGCGGCTTACGGGAGGCGGCTGAACCAGAGCAGCGAGAGCGTGCCGCCGAGCAGCAGCAGCACCAGCGCACCGGCCACGAACCAGGTGGTGATCTCGCGCTGCTCGGTCTCGTAGCCGACCGACGAGCCGATGTTCTCGTAGACCTCGGTGAGCTGCTGCTCCGACCCGGCGGAGTAGAAGGTGCCGCCGGTGTCGTCGGCGATCGCCCGCAGCGACGGCTTGTCGACCGGCACGGGCACCGGATAGGGCTGCTCGGGCACCATGATCGTGCCGTTGTCGGTGCCGAAGGCGATGGTCGAGACCGCGACGCCCTCCTGTCGGGCGGCTTCGGAGGCGGTGGCGTTGGGCCGGCCGGTCTGGGTGGCGCCGTCGGACATCAGCACGATGCGAGCCGGGGGAGGGGTGCCCTCGTCGTCGGGTGGCACGGTGTCGATGGCGTCGAGGCTGGTGAAGATGGCCTCGCCGATGGCGGTGCTCTCGCCGAGCTCGAGGTTGTCGATGCCCAGCCGCACGAGATCACGGTCGACGGTGGGCGGCACTTCGACCGCTGCAGCGCCGTTGAACGACACCAGGCCGACGTTGATCTTGGGCGGGAGCACGTCGAGGAACCGCTTGGCGGCCTCCTTGGCGGCATCGATGCGCGATGGGGACACGTCGGTGGCGTCCATCGACAGCGAGGTGTCGATGGCCATCATGATCGTGGCCCGCTCGCGGGGGATGCGCGTCTCGCGGGCTGGCTGCGCGAAGCCGAGCACCAGGGCGGTCACGGCCAGCAGGAACACGGCCGCGGCGGCGTGGCGCCGCCAGCCGGGGCGCTTCGGCGCGACCGAAGCCAACAGGTCGAGGTTGGTGAACCGCAGCGCGTAGGCGCGCCGCCGGAACTGCAGGAAGACGTAGGCGCCCGCCAGCGCGGCAGCGCCGAGGAGCAACCAGAGACGGATCGGTTCGAGGAAGCTCATGCGCGTGCCCTCGTCATGGCCTCGACCCGTTCGCGACGGAACGCGACGAACCGCACGATGTCGAGCAGCCAGTCTCGGTCGGTGCGCAACACGAGATGATCGGCGCCGGCGGCGCGGATCCGGCGAGCGATGTCGGCCCGCTGGGCCGCCGCTCGCTCGGCGTAGCGGGCTCGCAGGCTCGGGCTCGCTGTCTGCACCTCGAAACGGGCGCCGGTCTCGGGGTCGCGCAGGTCGACCAGGCCGATGTCGGGCAGCTCGAGCTCGCGGGGGTCGATCACCTCGACGGCCAGGACCTCGTGGCGGGCGCCGAGCGCCCGGAGCGGCCGCTCCCAATCGCTGCGGTCGAGGAAGTCGGACACCACCACGGCCAGGCCACGTCGCTGCGTGCTGGCGCCGAGTCGCCGCACCGCCGACGCCAGGTCGGAGGAGCCGGGGGTGTCGGCGAGCGCGGCGTGCAGCACCTGGTAGAGCAGCGCCTGCAGGTTCACCCGGCCCGACCGGGCCGGCACGGTGGCCAGCCCGTCGCCGTCCATCGTGACGGCACCGATGCGGTTGCCCGACTTGGCGGTGAGGAAGCCGACGGTGGCGACGGCGGCCACGGCCAGGTCGCGCTTCTCGCAGTCGGCGGTGCCGAACCCGAGGCTGGCGGTGACGTCGGCGAGGACCCACGTCTCCAGCTCGCGGTCGGCGATGGTCTCGCGCACGTGAGGCGACTGGGTGCGAGCGGTGACGTTCCAGTCGATGCGTCGCACGTCGTCGCCTGGTTGGTACTCGCGCGTCTCGCCGAGCTCGGAGCCGTGGCCGGGCACCAGCCCGCGGTAGTCGCCCTGCAGGATGCCGTCGAGCCGACGGTTGACGGCGAGCTCGAGTCGGCGCAGCACGTCGGCGCTGCCGCCGGCGGTGATCGCCGGCGGTCGGTTGACCGTCGCGAAGCCGTTGTTCCGGGCGAAGCGCGCGGTTGTTCTCTGGGCGAAGTGCTTGGTTGTTCTCGGTCACGAGGCGGTGCGCGGCCAGCCGGCCGCCGGGTCGTCTGCCGGGGGTGCCATCGGGGGTGGGGGCGGGGGCAGATAGGAGGCGGTGGGCTCGCTCCACCCGGCGCCGGGGTCCTGAGACGGGGCGATGCGGGGCGCCGGGATGGTGCTCAGCAGGCGCGCGAGCAGGTGCTCGACCCCGAGCCCCTGGGCGAGCGCCTCATAGCTGAGCACGAGGCGATGACGAAGGATGTCGGGAGCGACGTCGAACACGTCCTGGGGGAGGGCGTAGGTGCGACCGCGCAGCAGGGCCAGGCTGCGGCCGGCGGCGATGAGCCCGAGGCTGGCGCGAGGGCTGGCGCCGTAGGCGATGAGCTCGTCGAGCTCGGCGAGGCCGAAGCGAGCGGGCTCGCGGGTGGCGAGCACCAGGTTGACGGCGTAGTCGACGACACCGTGGTCGACGTAGACGGCGTCGGCCGCCGCCTGCAGGGACTGCAGCTGCTCGAGGGAGAGGACCTGCTCGGCGTGGGGCGGGTTGACGCCCATGCGATGCACGATCTCGATCTCTTCGGCCGCGCTCGGATAGCCGATGACGATCTTCATGAGGAAGCGGTCGCGCTGCGCCTCGGGCAACGGGTAGACGCCCTCGGACTCGATGGGGTTCTGGGTGGCGAGGACGAGGAAGGGCTCGGGGGCCTGTCGGGTGACGCCGCCGACCGACACCTGGTGCTCGGCCATCACCTCGAGCAGCGCGCTCTGGACCTTGGCGGGCGCCCGGTTGATCTCGTCGGCCAGCACGAAGTTGGCGAACACCGGACCCCACTCGATGTCGAAGTTCTCGTTCGACGCCCGGTAGATCCGGGTGCCGACGATGTCGGCCGGGAGGAGGTCGGGGGTGAACTGGAGGCGGGTGAAGGAGCCGCCCACGACCGTGGCGAGGGTCTCGACCGCCAGCGTCTTCGCCAGGCCGGGCACACCCTCGAGCAGGCAGTGACCACCCGAGAGCAGGCTGACGAAGAGCCGCTCGATGGCCCGGTCCTGGCCGACGATCACCTTCTTCATCTCGAACAGGGCCTGTTCGAGCAGTGCTTGGTCGGCTTGCGGGCTGTGCTCGCCCGTCGGGTCCGGCATCGGGAGGCTCCTCGTTCGTGTTGCGGCGTCGGTCCGGGGGTGCGACCGGCGCGGTCGGCGCCCCACCTGAACACGAAGCACCGAAGGTCAAGATAAAGCCCGCTCTCCGGAAGTGCTCGGTCCGCGGCTCGAGCGGATGGTCCGGCGGGTCTCGGACGGCCCGTCGTTGACCGCAGGGTCGCGGTCGGCGGCGGTACGGTCGTCGCCGTGCGAGTCCTGGTGGTCGACGACGAGACCGATCTGGCCGATGCGGTGGCGCGCGGTCTGCGTCGTGAGGGATACGCCGTCGACGTCGCCTACGACGGCGAGGAGGCGCTCGACAAGGCGCTCGTCAACGCGTACGACCTGATCTGCCTCGACATCACGATGCCGGGGGTCGACGGGCGTGAGGTCTGCCGTCGCATTCGCGGCGACGCGCTGCTCGACATGCAGCCCCGCATCCTCATGCTCACCGCTCGCGACAGCCTCGACGATCGCGTCGACGGTCTCGACAGCGGAGCCGACGACTATCTCGTGAAGCCGTTCGCGTTCCCGGAGTTGTCGGCCAGAGTGCGCTCGCTGCTCCGCCGCGACACGCCGGCGACCTCGGCGGTCGTGCGGGTCGGCGACGTCGAGCTCGACGACGCCCGCCACACCGCTCGCCGCGGCGACCGCCTGCTCGACCTCACCGCGAAGGAGTTCTCACTCCTGCGTTTCTTCATGAATCGCCCGGGCGAGGTGCTTTCGCAGGAAACGCTGCTCGAGCACGTGTGGGACGAGAACGCCGATCCGTTCACCAACACGGTGCGGGTCACGATCGGCACCCTTCGCCGAAAGCTCACCGTGGGCGACGAGCCCCAGCTCATCGAGACGGTCATCGGCCGTGGCTACCGGTTGAGTGCCGATGGCTAGTCCCAAAGGGGCGCGAGCCGCGGAGCGGCTGCCGTCGTGGATGGGGTCGATCCGCTTCCGCATCGCGTTCATCTACTCCGTGATCCTCATCGGGTTGGCCAGCCTGGCCGTCGTGTCGATCTACATCGGGCTGGCGCGCACACTGTCGGATCAGCCGATCTCGCGGCGGGTGACGCAGTTCGTCGGTGTCACCCCTCAGGGCCAGGCCCTCTTCGTGGAGGGCGAGCAGGTCGATCCGTATCTCTACATCGAGCGCGAAGCCAACGCCCGAGCGCTCGACACGCTGCGGCGCTACTCCTTCGGGTCGCTCACGGTGCTGTTCATCGCGTCGGTCGGGGTGGGGTGGCTCGTGTCGGGTCGGGTGCTGCGGCCGATCGACGAGATCACCGCCACGGCCCGCAACATCCAGGCCACCGACCTGAGTCGGCGCATCAACCTCCAAGGACCAGAGGACGAGCTCAAGCAGTTGGCCGACACGTTCGACGACATGCTCGGTCGGATCGACGGAGCGTTCGAGAGCCAGCGTGAGTTCATCCACGAGGCTTCCCACGAGCTGCGCAACCCGCTCGCGGTCATCCGCACGAACCTCGATGTCACGTTGTCCGATCCGGACGCCAGCGCGAGCGAGTTGCGGCGCACCGGCGAGGTCGTGCAGCGCTCGACCGAGCGCATGAGTCGATTGGTCGACGATCTACTCGTCTACGCGCGCCAAGGGAGCCTCTCGCTCGAGCGCGAGACCGTCGACCTCTCCACCCTCGTCGAGCAGGCGGCCGACGAGTTCGCCATGACCGCCGGCACCAAGCAGGTCGCCATCGAGCATGCCTCGCCCCCTCACCTGCTGGTCGACGGCGACCGGCTCGCTCTCCAACAAGCGGTGGGCAACCTGTTGGCCAACGCGGTTCGGGTGAGCCCACCCGGCACCACCGTGCGCGTCACTGCCGGACGCGAGGACCCGTGGGTGTGGATGGCCGTGAGCGACGAGGGGCCGGGCATCGCGCCGGAAGATCAGGAGCGGGTGTTCCAGCGGTTCTGGCGGGGCGACAAGGCCGACGGACGGGAGGCCGGGCGCAGCGGTCTCGGCCTCACGATCGTGCGCCAGATCGCCGAGGCGCACGGCGGCCAGGTGCGCCTCGCGTCCGAGCCCGGCCGGGGCGCCGCGTTCGCGATCTGGTTGCCGGCGCGGCCCTGAACGACACGAACCGAGCCGGCTTACGCGTCCTTTAGCAGCCGTTCCGTACGGTCGCTCACGTGACCACGACCTGGAACACCGAGCCCCCCCAGACCCCGCCGCTCGCCGACCCTTCCAGTCGGCCGCCTCTTCCCCCGCCGCTCAACGGATCGTCCACCGAGCCGAGCCCCCCGTCGGCCGGTGGACCATCGGCAAGCCCGTTCCGGGCGCCGACGCAACCGCCCCCACCCCCCGTCGAACCCTCCTCCCCCCTCCACGTGAGGCGGGGCGGTGGGTGGCGCGTTGCCTTTGTGATCGCACTCGTCGTCGCCCTCTTCGGCATGGGCTATGCCGTCCGCGACGTGCTCGACGACAGTGAGCCCACCGTCACGGCCGCCACCCCCACGACGCCGGTGTCGCTCCAAGCGGGCACCACTCCGGCGGTCGAGGCCAACGGTGACGAGCCGGTGGCCGCGGTGGCCGCCGCCGTCAGCCCAGCGGTCGTCCAGATCGAGGTGGCCGACCAGGGCCTCGGCTCGGGCACCATCTACGACGCATCCGGTCTGATCATGACCAACGCCCATGTGGTGGGTGACGCGTCATCGGTCAAGGTGCGCCTGGCGGACGGCACCACCTACGACGGCGAGGTGCTCGGAGCCGACCCGTCGAGCGACATCGCGGTCGTCAAGATCGACGCCGACGATCTGCCGGTGGCCCGCCTGTCCTCCGATCCGGTGGCGGTCGGCCAGACCGCCGTGGCACTCGGCAGCCCCTTCGGTCTGTCGCAGACGGTGACCGCAGGGATCGTCAGCGCCGTCGATCGGGCTGTGCCCAACCAGCTCAACATCGCCGTCAACATGATCCAGACCGATGCGCCGATCAACCCCGGCAACTCCGGTGGTGCGCTCGCCAACCGGCGAGGCGAGATCATCGGCGTGCCCACCGCGATCTTCAGCCAGAGCGGTGAGAACAACGGCATCGGGTTCGCCATCCCGATCGAGACGGCCAAGCGCATCGCCGACGAGATCGTCAGCGGTGAGCCGGTCGCCCGAGCGGCCCTCGGCATCGAGGGCGACAGCAGCGACAGCTCGGACGAGCCCGGCGCCCTGGTCGCCAACGTGGCCGCCGGCGGTGCCGCCGCCGCCGCCGGCATCGAAGCGGGCGACCTGATCGTGTCCGTCGACGGCAACGCCGTGCAGGGATTCGCCGAGCTGCAGGGCCGGATCGGCACCTACAGCCCGGGCGACACCATCACGGTCGACGTGGTGCGAGACGGCCGGCAGCTCAGCCTGACGGTCACGCTCGGCCAGACCTCATGACCCCCCGTCCGTCGCGGTGACCCCGGGGTGAGCCCAGCGCTCACCCGGGTCACCGTGTCGGAAAGTTCCCAGCCCGCTCGGGCGCACCCGACAGGGTGCGCCCGAGTCGGTTTCGGGCTCGGTCGCGCTGGGAATCGGCCCGGACGAGTCGACGGCTCACCCCACTAGGATCACGCGCCCATGGAAATTGTCCTGCTCGTCCTCGTCCTCGCCCTGGCGATCATCGGTGGCATCAGCTTCGCCCTGGTCGGTGTTCGCCGCCGTCGCCTCGAAGCGCTCGAACCGCCGCCTGACGCCCCCCGAGTGCCGAAGGCGGTGCTCGACGACCTGGCCGCGCGCAAAGCGGCGACGGCCGACGACGACCTCGACGTGCCGAGCGACGCGCCCACCGACATCGAAGCGGCGTTGCGCGAGGCCATCGACGACGCCGTTGCGCCGGCCGAGGCGGCCTCGGTCGTCGAAGAAGCCGAGTCGATCGTCGCGGAAGCCGCGGTCGTCGAGGAGCCGCTGGTCAAGCCTCGGTTCCGCGACCGCCTCACCAAGGCCCGCAGCCTGCTGGCCGGCTATGTCGGCTCGATCGCCGGGCGCAGCCAGATCGACGCTGAGACCTGGGACGAGCTCGAGGAGGCGTTGATTCGCGCCGACGTGGGCGTCGGCCCCACGGGCGAGCTGCTCGACCACTTGCGGGCCCGGGTGAAGGAGGAGGGGCTCACCGACGGCCAGCAGCTGGTCGACGCCCTCAAGGCCGAGCTGAAAGCGCGGCTCTCGGGGTTCGATCTCGATCTGCACACCGCGCCGACGGCGCCGAGCGTCTGGCTCTTCGTGGGGGTGAACGGCGTCGGCAAGACCACCACCATCGGCAAGGTCGGTCGCCGCGAGGTCGACGACGGGCGCAGCGTGGTGATGGCCGCCGGCGACACCTTCCGGGCGGCCGCGGCCGAGCAGCTGCAGCAATGGGCTGAGCGCGCCGGCGCCGAGCTCGTACGCGGCGCGGAGGGCGGCGATCCGAGCGCGGTGATCTTCGACGCGGTCGAGAGTGCCCACGCCAGAGGGGCCGACCTGGTGCTGGCCGACACCGCCGGTCGGCTTCACACCAAGGTCAACCTCATGGACGAGCTGAGCAAGGTGCGCCGGGTGGCCGAGAAGGGTGTCGGCACGGTCACGGAGGTGCTGCTCGTGCTCGATGCCACCACGGGCCAGAACGGTCTCGTGCAGGCCCGGCAGTTCACCGAGGCGGTCGAGCTCACCGGTGTGGTGCTCACCAAGCTCGACGGTTCGGCCAAGGGCGGCATCGTGGTGGCCATCCAGTCGGAGCTGGGCATCCCCGTGAAGCTGGTGGGTCTGGGCGAAGGGGTCGGCGATCTCGTACCGTTCGATGCCGACGAGTTCGTCGAAGCACTCTTCTCGTAGTCGGTCCGCACGCAGCCCCGATCTGGGGATCCAAGGTCGCAAGGAGCACACATGGGGTTCATCCGGGGGTTCGTCAGCCTGCTCGTTCGGCTCGTGCTCTTGCCGATCAAGCTGTTCATCGCCCTGCTCTCCTCGTCGGTCGGCGTGTTGAAGGGCACCTTCCGTGTCGGTGTGAAGGTCGGTGGGGCTCCGGCCCGGGTCGGCTGGCGGGCTACCCGGGCGGCCGGTGTCTCGGGGGTTCTGTGTTTCGTGCTCGGGCTCGCCATCGGGCTCTTGCTGGCCCCGGTGCAGGGACGGGAGCTGCGGGCCAAGTTGCGTCGCCTGATCGACGGCCGTGCCGGCCTCTCCGACGAAGAGCTCGCCGACCGGGTCACCTTCGAGCTCGGCCATGCTCCTCGCACCTGGCATCTCCCTCAGCCGGAGGTCGCCGTCACGTCTGGACGGGTCAGCCTCAGCGGGTCGGTGCCCCACGACACCGCCCGCGACGAGCTGGTGCGGGTGGCCGCGGCCATCCCCGGTGTGGCGGGCGTCGACGACCAGCTCGAGATCGACGCCTCGGTCTGAGCGCCCGGGGCGGCTCAGCGGGCCGCTAGCCTACGAGACTCATGTTCGACGCCCTTTCCGACCGCTTCGACGGCATCTTCAAGCGCCTGCGCGGGCGCGGCAAGCTCACCGAGGACGATGTCGATGAGGTCCTTCGCGAGATCCGACTGGCGCTGCTCGAAGCCGACGTCAACTTCCAGGTCGTCAAGAACTTCGTCGCTCGAGTGCGCGAGCGATGCGTGGGAGAAGAGGTCAGCCAGGCGCTGAGCCCGGCCCAGCAGGTCATCAAGATCGTCAACGAGGAGCTCACCACCACCCTCGGCGGCGAGACCTTCCGCTTCGCCTACAACTCGAAGCCGCCCACGGTCGTGCTCATGGCCGGCCTCCAGGGCGCCGGCAAGACCACCAACGCCGCCAAGCTGGCCCAGTGGTTGCGCAGTCAGGGCCGCAACCCGTTGCTGGTCGGCGCCGATCTGCAGCGGCCGGCGGCGGTCGAGCAGCTGCGCACGCTCGGCGAACAGATCGGCGTGCCGGTCTTCAGCGAAGCGTCCGATCCTGTCGCGGTGTCGCGCCACGGCATGGACGAGGCTCGCCGCCTCGGCCGCGATGTGGTCATCGTCGACACTGCCGGCCGTCTCGCCATCGACGCCGAGCTGATGGAGCAGGTGCGCGACATCTCGGCTGCGGTGTCGCCCGACTACACGTTCCTCGTCATCGACGCCATGACCGGTCAGGACGCGGTGTCGACCGCCGAGGCGTTCCACGAGGTGCTCGCCCTCGATGGCGTGATCCTCACGAAGCTCGACGGCGATGCCAGGGGTGGTGCTGCGCTCTCCGTGAAGGAGGTCGTCGGCAAGCCGATCGCCTTCGCGTCGACGGGCGAAAAGCTGAAGGACTTCGACCTCTTCCACCCCGATCGTCTCGCCGGTCGCATCCTCGGCATGGGCGACATGCTCACGCTCATCGAGAAGGCCGAGGAGGTCTTCGAGAAGGAAGAGGCGGAGGCGGCGGCGGCCAAGCTGCTCGAGGGCCAGTTCACCCTCGACGACTTCCTCGATCAGATGCAGCAGATCAAGAAGATGGGCCCGATCTCGGGTCTCATGGGGATGCTGCCCGGGGTGCCCAAGGAGGTGCGCGATGCCGAGATCGACGATCGGGAGATCAACCGCATCGAGGCCATCATCCGGTCGATGACCCCGGCCGAGCGCATCGACCCGGACGGAATCGACGCCTCCCGGCGCAACCGCATCGCCGCGGGCAGCGGCACCCAGCCGGCCCAGGTCAGCGAGCTGCTCAAGCAGTTCAAAGAGGTCTCGAAGATGATGAAGCGCATGGGCGGCATGGGCTCGAAGCGCATGAAGAAGGGCCGCAAGGCCAAGAAGGGAGCCAAGGGGGGACGGGCCACGGCAAAGGGCCGGGTGTCCCCGAAGGGCGCCCCGCCGCTCAAGTTGCCGAGCTTCGATCCCAGCGCCATGCCCACGCTCGACGACCTCCAGGGGGGCGACCTCGGCGGCCTCTCCGACCCGGGCCTGCCTCGTCTGAAATGACCTCGGCTTGATCCCGAGGCCTCGCGTGACCCACCATGGCGGGTCGCCTGCAATGGGTCTCCGACCCGAACGTGCCGGCCGACACCGCCGCCGGCCCTCAATCCACCGGCCCCAGTGAGAAGAAGAGAGAAGACAACGTGGTCAAGCTCCGCCTGATGCGGATGGGCAAGAAGAAGCAGCCCACCTACCGGATCGTCGCGGCCGACAGCCGCTCGCCGCGCAACGGCCGGTTCATCCAGATCGTCGGTCACTACGACCCGCGCCACGGTGACGACGGCAAGGCCTCGATCACCGTCGACAACGACAAGGCCGTCGCCTGGCTGCGCAAGGGTGCCCAGCCCACCGAGACCGTCGAGAAGCTGCTGAAGATCTCGGGCGCGTGGGACGACTTCAAGGGCACCTCCACCAAGGCTGCGTCTTGAGCGACGACGCCGGCGCCGACGACACCCCCACGGACGACGACGTCGCCGACAACGACGACCCCAACCGGGTCACCGCGGCCACGGCACGCGCCGTGCTCACCTATCTGGTCCGCTCGCTCGTCGACGACCCCGACTCGGTCGAGGTCGAGGTCGACGAGGGCGGACGCCGACCGGCCCTCAACGTGCACGTCGCCCCCGGCGACATGGGACGTGTCATCGGCAAGCGGGGACGGGTCGCGCAGTCGATCCGCACGGTCGTGCGCGCCGCCGCAGCACGCGACGGCGTCGAGGTCGAGGTCGAGTTCGTCGACTGATCCGGCCCGACTCGAGGTGGGCCGCATCACCAAGGCCCACGGGCTGAAGGGCGACGCCGTGGTGGCGCTGCTCACCACCGAGCACCAGCGCGTGGAGCCCGGATCGACGTTGTGGTCGGGCGAGCGCCCGCTGATCGTCGTCTCGTCCCGACCTCACCAGGATCGGTGGATCGTGCGCTTCGAAGGCGTCGACAGCCGCGAGCAAGCTGACGCGGTTCGGGGCCCGCTCACCGCGCCCCCGCTCGAGGTCGACGACCCCGACGCCCTGTGGGTGCACGAGTTGATCGGAGCCGAGGTCGTCGACGTCGACGATCGGTCCCGCGGGATGGTCGACACCGTGCAGGCCAACCCGGCGAGCGACCTCCTCGTGCTCGACAACGGTGCTCTGGTGCCGCTCACCTTCGTGGTGGGCTGGGTCGAGCGGCCGCGGCTGCTGCGGATCGACCCGCCTGCGGGCCTGTTCGACGACTGAGCCGTCATGCGCATCGACGTACTCACGATCTTTCCCGACATGGTGGAGCGCTTCGCGTCGGAGAGCCTGCTCGGTCGTGCCCGCCGGTCCGAGCTGCTCGACGTGCGGGTGCACGACCTGCGGACGGTCACCACCGACCCCCACCGAACCGTCGACGACACTCCTTTCGGTGGGGGTGCGGGGATGGTGCTGAAGCCCGAGCCGATCTTCGAGACGGTCGAAGCCGTGGCGCCCCCGCGGCCACTCTTCCTGCTCGGGCCGGGCGGCCGGCGCCTCGACCAGCCGATGGTGGAGGAGCTGGCGGGTCTCGACGGGTTCTCGCTGCTCTGTGGTCGCTACGAAGGCGTCGACGAGCGCGTGCGCGCTCACCTGGTCGACGGCGAGATCTCCATCGGTGACTACGTGCTTGCCGGGGGAGAGGTGGCCGCCATGGTGATCCTCGAAGCGGTCGGGCGCTTGGTGCCGGGCGTGATGGGCAACGACGCCTCAGCGGGCGACGAGTCGTTCTCCGACGGCCTGCTCGAGTACCCCCATTTCACCAAGCCGGCCGACTTCCGGGGCCACGTGGTGCCCGAAGTGCTGCGGTCGGGCGACCATGCCCGCATCGCAGCATGGAGGCGCGCCATGGCCCTGCAACGCACCCTCGCCGAGCGCCCCGACCTCATCGAGGCGCGCGGCGGCTTGAGCGACGACGAGCGCCGGCTGCTGGAGCAGTTCGACCCGTAGCGCCCCGTGCTGGTGGGCTGCTTTGTGTCCTGGGAGCCTCGGTGCCTATCCTTCGGGGTCCCCCTTGCCAGGAGAACGTCCCGATGAAAGCCACTGATCTCGTCGACATGCGCAGCCTGCGCGACGACGTCCCCGAGTTCGCTCCGGGCGACACCCTCAAGGTCCACGTCCGGGTGGTCGAGGGGTCGCGCGAACGGGTCCAGGTCTTCCAGGGTGCCGTCATCCGCCGTCAGGGCGAAGGGGTCCGCGAGACGTTCACCGTCCGTAAGGTCAGCTTCGGCGTCGGCGTCGAGCGCACGTTTCCCGTGCACTCGCCCATCATCGCCAAGATCGAGGTCGTCACTCGTGGCGATGTCCGCCGGGCCAAGCTCTATTACCTGCGCGATCGCATCGGCAAGGCGGCCAAGATCAAAGAGAAGCGCGACTGACGCTTCCCACCTGGCCGGTCGGCACGCACGCGCGACTGGGGTGACACGGTGAGCACCGAAGATCTCGAGGACTACGAGTCCGACGTCGAGCTGCAGCTCTATCGCGAGTACAAGGACGTCGCGCCGATGTTCACGTACGTCGTCGAGACCGAGCGTCGCTTCTACCTCGCCAACGACGTGCGCAAGGAAGTGCACGGCGAAGGCGACCGGTTGTGGATCGAGCTCGAGCTGCGCGACGCGTGGGTGTGGGACATGTACCGCCAGAATCGGTTCGTCTCGGTGGTCAAGGTCACCACCTTCAAAGACGTCAACATCGAGGAGCTGAGTCGCGAGGACACCCCGTGACGTCGGCCCGCCAGGCTCTCGGTGCTCGTGGTGAAGCGCTGGCGGCGGCTTGGTACGAACGCAACGGCTACCGGGTGCTCGCCCGCAACTGGCGCTGTCGGGAGGGCGAGATCGACCTGGTGGTGTGCCGGGCGCGCGCCATCGTGTTCTGCGAGGTGAAGACGCGCACCACCAGCACCTTCGGTGTGCCCGCCGAGGCAGTCACCCACGCCAAGCGCACCAAGTTGCGTCATCTCGCCGCCAAGTACCTGCAGGAGGCCAGCCCGGTGCGGCCACGCGAGATCCGCTTCGACGTGGCGTCGGTGCTGGCCGGCGAGCTCGAGATCATCGAGGGCGCGTTCTAGAGGTTGGGTGTCAACGCGTCTGCAGGTCGGGCGGTAGGTGGCTCGTGTCGGCGAACCGGAACAGGCTGAACGTGTGGCCGTCGCAGATGTCGACCGGCTGCACGGTGCTGACCGACGCGTGGAACGAGACGAACCGCTCCCATTCCCACGGCACCGGCTCGATGCCGAGCAGATAGCCGAGTGCTACTGCATTGGTGCCCCCGTGGGCGACCACGACGACCCGGTGGGCGGGTCGGTCGAGCTTCCACAACGGTGGATGGTCGGAGAGGCGGGCGGCCCCCGCCTCGTCGAGCAGGCGCTGCAGTCCGCCGGTGACCCGCTGGTGGAAGGCACGGAAGCTCTCACCGCCCGGGATGCCATCCCACTGCTCGTCGAGCGGTCGGCCCCGGTTCTCGCGGAAGGCCTGCTCGACCACGTCGCTCGGCTGACCTTGCCAGAGCCCCATCGAGATCTCGGCCAGCCAGGGAAGGGTGGTCGGCTGGAGGTCGAGGGCGGTGGCGATCGGCGCTGCGGTCTGCTGGGCCCGACGCAGCGGCGACACGAGCAGCGCATCCGCGTCGAGACCGGCCAGCGCTTGGCCGAGCAGGTCTGCCTGGACCAGGCCCCGTGCGGTGAGTTCGGGATCGTCGACGGCCGTGCCGGCGTCGTCCCAGCCTGGCTCGCCGTGTCGGACGAAGAGGAGTTCCACCGGCGCAGCTTACGGGGCCGACGTCGAGGGTCCGGTGGGCTGCTCGCCTCAGCGCACCGGGCCAGGGCGTCGGCGATGCCGGGCGTCCCAGCAACCCCGGTGCCAGTGGCGTCGGAGATCGGGGGCGTCGAGGGGGATGACCACCAGATGGCCCATGCCCGGCGGGATGTCCTGGTTGCAGCCGGGGCACCAGTAGGACTTCACCGCCTCGTAGGGCTGCACCCGTCGTACGTCGACGTCGTGCCCGTCGACATCGCGCTCCCGGCGCGTCGAGCCGTCCATGTGGGCTCAGCCGAGGAAGGCCCAGAGCACCAGCGCAACGACCACGACGAGCGCACCCGCCACCATGAGGTAGTCGGCGATCGATCGGCGCTGCGGGCGGAACGGGTTGAGTCCCATCGACCCAGTATGACGCCGGTAAGGTCTGGCTCCGAATGAGCGCGAAACGGACACTCCTGGCCGGTGCGGCGATGGCAGTCGGCACGATGCTGTTGGTGGCGTGCGGCGGCGACGATGTCGCCACGCCGTCCGATCCCACGCTGGCGCGCGGCCAGCAGGTCTACCGACAGAACTGCGCCTCGTGCCACGGGTCGCAGGGTCAGGGGGGCGCGGGCATCCGGCTCGCCGGCGTGGTGGCCGGGCGGTACCCGAACATCGACGACCAGATCGCGGTCATCGCGAACGGGCGCAACGGCATGCCGGCGTTCGGCGATCGGCTCTCCCAAGAGGACATGGCCGCCGTCGCGGCCTACGAGCGCTCGCTCTGACCCTGGTTCCTGTCATCGCACCTCGCTAGTCTCGGTTCACGCTCGATGGCCGGCGACACGGCTGTCCTCCGTTGCTCACGAAGCACTTCGTGCACTGGAGGGCCCCATGCTCGCCACTGTTGCCTCCGCCACCCTGCTCGGCGTCGACGGGCACGCCGTCTCGGTCGAGGTCCACGTCTCCAACGGCCTCCCGTCGTTCACCGTGGTCGGCCAGCCCGACTCCGCCTGTCGCGAAGCGCGCGACCGTGTGCGGGCCGCCGTGCTGTCGAGCGGGCTCGAGTGGGTGCCTCGGCGCTACACGATCAACCTGGCGCCCACCGGGCTGCGCAAGGCGGGCGCCGGGCTCGATCTCGCCATCGCCATCGGCGTGCTGGTCGCCACCGAGCAGCTGCCCCCGTCAGCCGCTGACGGCATCGCGTACCTCGGCGAGCTCGGCCTCGACGGCACGATCCGCAAGGTGCCCGGGTCGCTGCCCATCGTCGACGCACTCCACACCCGCGCCGTGGTGGTGGCGCCAGCGGCCGCCGTCGAGGCGCAGCTGGTCGGCCGCCACGAGCTCCGGGTCGCCCCGTCGCTCGTCGAGCTGGTGGGCTGTCTGCGCGGCGAGGCGGCCTGGCCCGACGTTCCTCCTCTGGCCGCGCCCCCTGCCGCCACCGACATCCCCGATCTGGCCGACGTGCACGGCCAGTCGGTGGCCCGGCGGGCGCTCGAGGTCGCGGCGGCCGGCGGTCATCACCTGCTGATGATCGGCCCGCCTGGCGCGGGCAAGACGATGCTGGCCCGGCGGCTGCCCGGGCTGTTGCCCGAGCTCGACGGTGCTCAGGCCCTCGAAGCCACCCGCATCCACTCTGCCGCCGGTGCCCCGTTGCCGAGCGGTGGGCTGGTGCGTCGTCCCCCGTTCCGCGCGCCCCACCACGGCGCGTCGGCGGTCGCGCTCATCGGTGGCGGCTCGGGGCGGCTCCAACCTGGCGAGATCTCCTTGGCCCACGCAGGTGTGCTCTTCCTCGACGAGATCGGTGAGTTCAGCGCGCACGTGCTCGACACCCTGCGCCAGCCACTCGAGGAGGGAGCGGTTCGTCTCGCCAGAGCCGACACCAAGGTGGTGTTGCCGGCGCGCTTCCAGTTGGTGGCCGCCATGAATCCGTGCCCCTGCGGGTTGCGCAGCTCACCCGCGTCGTGTCGATGCTCCGATCAGCAGCTGGCGCGCTACTGCCGGCGGCTCTCGGCGCCCCTGCTCGACCGGTTCGACCTGCGCGTCGACATCTGTCGACCCGACCCCGGGCAACTGCTCGATGCTGCACCGGCCGAGGCGTCCGACGTGGTGGCGGGTCGGGTGCTCGCTGCCCGGCAACTCGCTTGGGAGCGCGGCGTGGGCAGCAACGCCGAGCTCGACAAGGCCCAACTCGACGAGCACGCCGCGCTCCAATCCGATGCCAAGACTCGGCTCGAGGCAGATCTGCGCAGCGGCAAGCTCACGGGCCGAGGGCTCACGCGCATCCGACGAGTGGCGCGCACCATCGCCGATCTGGCGGGTCACGAAGGCTCGTTGCACGCCGATCATGTCGCCGAAGCGATGGAGTTGCGCACCGATCCGTCGTTCGCCGTCCTCCGGCTGGCGGGCTGACGTGGTCGATCGCGAGCGATCCGACCACGGCGATCCTCCGCAGGTCGACCCTCAGCAGGTCGACCTCGCCCGGGTCGTGGCGCTGGCCACCCTCGACGGCATGACCCCGGCACGGCTGTCGGCGCTCACGGAAGGCCGCCCCGTCGACGATGCATGGCACGAGGTGGTGACCGGTCGGGCGGCAGGAGGTCCCGCCGGGCACTTGCTGGTGCCCCGGCCGTCCGAGCTGGCGGCCGCGTGGAGTCGCGCCGTCGACCGCCTCGATCCCCACGAGTTGTGGACCGCGCACCATCGAGGCGGGACTGGTCGCGGCGATTCCGGGCTCGGTCCACTACCCGGCCGCACTGCTCGACGACCCGTCCCGGCCGGCGGTGCTGTTCCAACGCGGTGACGGTGCCGCCCTCGACGGTCCACGGGTCGCCATCGTCGGCACGCGTGACTGCACCCGCTACGGCCGCGACCTGGCGTTCGAGTTGGGGCGCGACCTCGCGGTCGAGGGTGTGCGGGTGGTATCGGGCTTGGCCCTGGGCATCGACAGCGCCGCCCATGCAGGCGCCCTCGAGGCCGACGCCGCGCCACCCGTCGGAGTGGTCGGCAGCGGCCTCGACGTCGTCTACCCGCGACGCAACGCCAGCCTGTGGCGCGCCGTCGGCGAGCGTGGGGTGTTGCTCACCGAACACCCGCTCGGCCGTCCACCCGCCGCGTGGCACTTCCCGGCGCGCAATCGCATCATCGCGGCCATCGCCGATGTGGTGGTGGTCGTCGAATCGCACGCACGCGGTGGCGCACTCAACACGGCCGAGCACGCCATCGACCGCAGCACCGAGGTGATGGCGGTGCCCGGGTCGGTGCGCAGCGAGGCGTCGATCGGCAGCAATCGGCTGCTCGACGTGGCCCATGTGTGCCAAGGCGTCGACGACATCATGACCCTGCTCGGGCTCGACGGCGGCGCTCGCGAGCGGGGCGTGGCGCGCCGCGAGCCTCCGTCGGCCGACGACGCGGCCGTGCTCGACGCCCTCGAGTGGGAGCCCACCAGTCTCGAAACGCTCGTGCTCCGCACTGGGCTCGCACTCGGTCAGCTCTCCTCGGCGCTCGACCGACTCGAACGGGCTGGCTGGATCGCCCGCCGCGGTTCGTGGTCCGAGCGCCGTGCCGCGTCATCATGAGCACGCGCCACTACCGTGGCCGAGATGGCCACGTCCGATGCCTGGCGGCTCGATCAGTTCGCGGCATCGCTCACCGCAGCCTCACCAGCCACGGTGCGCGCCTATCGAGGCGATCTCGACGCGTTCGTCGAGTGGGTGAGCCGCCTCGAGGTGAGCGAGCCCGGTCGAGTCGATCGCAAGCTGCTCCGCCGCTATGTGTCTTATCTCGGTACGCGTCGTTACGCCCGGCGATCGATCGCTCGAAAGGCGTCGGCTATCCGCCGCTACTTCGCATGGCTGCGGCGCACGGGTGTCATCGCGACCGACCCCGCGGCCGGGCTGTCCACGCCGTCTGGCGATGGGAGGCTGCCGAGGGTTCTGCGCGACGACGAGTTGCATGTGCTGCTCGACGCGCCCACCCCGCAGAGCACCGAGCGTCCCGAGCTGCGCTCCCGAGACGATGCGATCGTCGAGCTCCTCTACGGCAGCGGCCTGCGGGTGGGCGAGTTGTGCGGGCTGCGCCCAGCCGACATCGACCTCTCCGGGCGCACGGCGAGAGTGTGGGGGAAGGGCTCCAAACAGCGAGCCGTGCCCATCAGCGTGCCGGCCGTCGGTGCGCTGAAGGCGTGGCTCCAATGCGATCGAGCCGTGCTCGAATCACCCGAAAGTCCCCCGGACGCGGTGTTCCTGAACCAACGCGGTCGGCGCCTGACCCCACGGGATGTGCGGCGGATCCTCGACCGGCGATCCGCCACGCCGATCCATCCACACGCCCTGCGCCACACCTTCGCCACCCATCTCCTCGACGGGGGCGCCGACCTGCGGGCGGTGCAGGAGCTTCTGGGTCACGCCGACCTCGGCACCACACAGCACTACACTCACGTCAGCAAGGAGCGTCTACGGCGAGTTCTCGACGCGTCCCATCCACGAGCGTAGGACCATTGGTGGAAGACCAGTCAACAGGTCACGTCGAACGGCTCTGGGCCGACTACAAGGCGTCGGGCGGGCGCGAGGTGCGCGACGAGCTCATCCTCAACTACTCGCCGCTGGTGAAGTACGTCGCCGGCCGTGTGGCCGTCGGCCTCCCGCAGAACGTCGAGCAGTCCGACCTCGTGAGCTACGGCATCTTCGGCCTCATCGACGCGATCGACAAGTTCGATCCGGCGCGTGGCTACAAATTCGAGACCTACGCGATCGCCCGCATCAAGGGCGCCATCCTCGATGAGCTGCGGTCCATCGATTGGGTGCCTCGCTCCATCCGCGCCAAGGCGCGCGCCCTCGAGAAGGCGTTCGCCAAGCTCGAGAGCCAGCTCCATCGAGCACCGACCGACGACGAGTTGGCGGCCGAGCTCGAGATGACCGACGACCAACTGCAGACCACGCTGTCGCAGATCTCGTTCGTCGGTCTGGTGGCACTCGACGAGATGCTCTCGGTGGGCGGCGACCGAGGCGAGTCGCTCACGCTGGGCGACACCATCGCCGACTCCGGTGAGGGCCCGGTGCAGGCCTACGAGGTCGAAGAGATGCGCCACATCCTCGCCGAGGCCATCAACCGCATGCCCGAGCGCGAGAAGATCGTGCTCACGCTCTACTACTACGAGGGACTCACCCTCGCCGAGATCGGGCAGGTGCTCGGCGTCACCGAGAGCCGGGTCTGTCAGATCCACACCAAAGCGGTGTTGCAGTTGCGCTCTCGCATCATGGCGCAACAGCGCGAGCCCGCCTGACGATCCCGGTCACCGCGCGGTTGTCCGACGCGGTCAGCTAGCGCCTGGTTGCGGCCAGGCAGCCACTTCCCCCGAGTGCCCACCCTCCTCGGGGAGATGCTGTCGTGGCCTACCCGGTCTGGCGTGCCGTCGGCGTGGCGTTGTCGACGCTCGTGCTCGTGTTGTCCGCGGTCGTGCCGTCCGTGCGGGCAGATGGGGTGCCCCTTCGCCACCATCCACCGGTCGACGCACCCGTGGTCGACCGATTCCGTCCGCCCGCCACGCGCTACGCGTCGGGCAATCGAGGCGTCGACTACCTCACCGTGCCGGGCGGCGACGTGCGGGCCACCGCTGATGGCGAGGTGGTGTTCGCCGGCCAGGTGGGCGGCACGCTGCATGTCACCGTGCTGCACCCCGATGGGCTGCGCACCTCCTACTCGTTCCTCGCCGAGGTGAGGGTGCGCCGAGGCCAACGGGTGTCCAGCGGATCGACGATCGGGCGATCGGGCTCCCGACTCCACCTCGGAGTGCGCGACCCCGACGGCACCTATCTCGATCCTGAGCTGTTGTTCGCCGGCTCGATGCGTCCCCGGGCCCGCCTCGTGCCAGGGGCCGACGAAGGGGTCGATCCTCTGGCCGAACGACGCGCCCTGCTCGACCTGGTGCTCGATCAGCTCGACCTGCCCGCCGACGTGGCCGCGGCCGTGATCGCGGCGGGCGGCGATCGGGCCGCCCTGCTCCTGCACTACGGCTACGAGCTCCAGCCGGCCACCCGGGTGGCCCGCATGGCGCGCCAGCTCCAACGGTGGCGGCGCTCGCAACAGGAATGCACCCCGGCATCGACGCCGCCGCCACCTTCGACCGGCCGTCGCGTGGCCGTCCTGGTGGCAGGCCTCGGCTCCACGAGCGACGCCGCTGCGATCGACCGGGTCGACACCGAGGCGCTCGGCTACGCGTCGGCTGACGTGTTGCGCTTCTCCTATCGCGGCGGGCGAGTACCGGGCGCGGTCGGGCCCGCCTTCGACCCGATCGAGGTGTCGTCCTACGCGTCCCGCGACAGTCAGGGCGACCTGGGTGTGGCCGCCGGACGGCTCGAGCAACTGCTGGCCGACATCGCCCGGGCCCAGCCGGGGGTGCCGGTCGACGTGATCGCCCACTCTCAAGGTGGTGTCGTGGCCCGTCTGGCGCTCGGGCGGGCCGCCCGTGGGGGAGCGCTGCCCGACGAGGTGCACACCCTCGTCACGCTCGGCTCGCCGCACGGCGGTGCCGACCTGGCCACCGCCTTCGCCTCCATCGACCGGGCCGGTGGGGCCGGGGGCGCCATCAGCGGCCTCGGAGCGGCGCTCGGCGTCGAGCTCGATCCGACCAGCCCGGCGGTGGCTCAGCTGGCCGAGACCTCGGCGCTGACCGCCACGCTCGGGCGCACGGCGATCCCCGATGGCGTCGGGTTCGTGTCGGTGGCCGCCGCCGAGGACCTGACGGTGCCGGTGCCCCGCACGGTCGTCGCCCACGAGCCCGCGGTCATCGTGTCCGATGTCGGAGGCGTCGCGGGCGATGCCCACGACCTTCTGCCGGGCTCCATCGGGGCCACCCGCGAGATCGCCTTGGCGGTTGCCGGTGCCCCGCCGACCTGCGTCGCCCTCGGGCCGACCGTGCGGGCGCTCGTGATCGGCGAGGCGGTCTCGCACGCGGTCGATCTGGCCGGTGCCTCGGCGCTGGTCGCGGGTTCGATGAACCTGGTGGGCGCCCCCGCGTTGGCCCCGGGCTGAGCCGATCCCTACACTGACCCGTCGGCCCGGTGACCATCCGGGCTGGGCATCAGCCCACCGCTTCGGCCGCACCACCTCACACCAGTTCACGGTGTCGGTCGGGCGTCACCTCTCACACACTTTCACCCCTGCCCTCCCACGGTCGCCCAGCGCGTCGGGTCGGGGTTTCGACGAACCGATGGGAAGGAGCACGCAATGGCACCTGTTGTGACCATGCGCCAACTACTCGAGGCCGGCGTCCACTTCGGGCATCAGACCCGTCGCTGGAACCCGAAGATGAAGCGCTTCATCTACGGGGATCGCAACGGCATCTACATCATCGATCTCCAGCAGACGCTCGGACGCATCGAGGTCGCCTACTCGTTCGTCCGCGATCTGGTCGCGGGCGGCGGCACCGTCCTGTTCGTCGGCACCAAGAAGCAGGCCCAGGATCCCGTGCAGTCGTTCGCCGAGCGCTGCGGCATGCCCTACGTCAACGAACGTTGGCTGGGCGGCATGCTCACCAACTTCCAGACCATGTCCAAGCGGGTCTCGAAGATGAAGGACTACCAGCGCATGCGTTCCGCGGGGGAGTTCGAGGCCATGCCCAAGAAGGAAGCTCTGCTGCTGTCGCGCGAGCTCGACAAGCTCGAGCGCAACCTCGGCGGCATTCGCAACATGGAGCGCCTGCCCGACGCGGTGTTCGTGCTCGACACCAACAAGGAAGACATCGCGGTCACCGAAGCCAACAAGCTCGGCATCCCGATCGTCGCCGTGGTCGACACCAACTGCGATCCCGACATCGTGCAATACGTGATCCCCGGCAACGACGACGCCATCCGCTCGGCCAACCTCATGTCGCGCATCGTGTCCGACGCGGTCCAGGAAGGGCGCTTCATCGCCTCCCGCAACGGCAGCGGCGCCGCCGCCGGCCCGCCTGCGGAGCGCACGCCCGAAGAGGAGGCCGCCATCGCGGCCGAGCAGGCCGAGGCCCGCCGCCAGGCCGCCCAGGCTGCAGCCGAGCGCGAGGCCCGCATCGCGGCCGAGCAATCGCAGGCCAACACCGAGACCGCGGCGCCGGGCGAGCCCGAGCCCGCCGATCCCGGGCTCACGCCCGCCAACGTCGAGGCCGTCCTCGCCGATGCCGACGCGGCCGACACCGCCGACGCGGCCGTGGCCGAAGCGCCCGCCGCCGCCCCCCAGACCCAGGAGTAGCAATGGCCGATTTCACCGCCAAAGACGTCCAGTCGCTCCGGCAGGCCACCGGCGCCGGGATGATGGACGCCAAGAAGGCGCTCACCGAGAACGACGGCGACTTCGAGCAGGCCGCCCAGTGGCTGCGCGAGAAGGGGCTGGCCAAAGCGGCCACCCGAGCCGATCGTGAGAACGTGCAGGGCGCGGTGTCGTCGGTGGTCGACGGCGAGGTGGGCGTCATTGTCGAGCTCAAGTGCGAGACCGACTTCACCGCCAAGAGCGATGCGTTCACCTCGTTCGTGGGTGAGCTCGCCGATCTGGTCGCGGCCAAGGGTGAGTCCGCCGCCTCCGAGCGCGCCGCCGAGCTCGAGGACCTCAAGCTCTCCACCAAGGAGAACATCGAGATCGGACGGGTCGTGCGCTTCGAGGCCGGCTCGGGCAACATCCTCGACTCCTACCTGCACCTCCAGGACGGCCGCGGCGTCAACGCCGTGCTCGTCGAGCTGGCCGGTGGCACCCGCGAGCTGGCCCACGACCTGGCGGTGCACATCGCCTTCACCAAGCCGCCGTTCCTCACCCGCGACGAGGTGCCGGCGGACGAGGTCGACAAGGAGCGCCAGGCGCTGCTCGAGATCACCAAGGCCGAGGGCAAGCCCGAGCAGGCGTGGCCGAAGATCGTCGAGGGTCGTCTCAACGGCTGGTACAAGGAGCGGGTCCTGCTCGAACAGGGCTTCGTGCGAGACGAGAAGACGACCATCAAGGACCTGCTGGGCGATGCCGAGCTGGTCCGCTTCGCCCAGGTCTACATCGGCGCCTGACGTGGCCCCGTCCTGCCGCTGGCCGCGAGTCCTCCTGAAGGTCTCCGGCGAAGCGTTCGCCGGCGAGGGTGGCTACGGCATCGACGGCGCCGTCGTGCAACGGGTGGCGCGCGAGGTGGCCGAGGTGCGCAGCGACCTCGGCGTCGAGATCGCCATCGTGGTCGGCGGTGGCAACATCTGGCGGGGCATGTCCGGGGCGGGCGCCGGCATGGACCGGGCCCAGGCCGACTACATGGGCATGCTGGCCACGGTCATCAACGGCCTCGCCCTGCAGGACACCCTCGAGCAGCTCGGTCAGCCCACCCGTGTGCAATCCGCCATCCACATGGCCCAGGTGGCCGAGCCCTACATCAGGCGCCGGGCCACCCGACACCTCGAGAAGGGGCGAGTGGTGATCTTCGCCGGCGGCACCGGCAACCCCTTCTTCACCACCGACACCACGGCCGCGCTGCGGGCGGTCGAGATCGAGGCCGGGGTGTTGTTGAAGGGCACCCATTCGGGTACCGACGGGATCTACACCGCCGACCCGAAGCTCGAGCCCGATGCCACCAAGCTCACCGAGGTGAACTACCTCGATGTGCTCAACCGCGGCCTGCGGGCGATGGACTCCACGGCGATCACGCTCTGCATGGACAACGACCTGCCCATCGTGATGTTCGATCTCCTGGGCGAGGGCAACGTGCGGGCGGTCCTCGAGGGCCAGCCGGTCGGCACACTCGTCCACTGAGCCACTACGGTCGTTTGGCGACAGCCGAGCACAGAAAAGGAGGCGGCCGCGTGACGAGCGAGATGGCCGAGGTGGTACTGGTCGACACCACCGAGAAGATGCGCAAGGCCGTGGGCCACGCTCGGCACGACTTCGCCAGCATCCGCACCGGCCGCGCCGCGCCGGCGCTCGTCGAGAAGCTGCCGGTCGACTACTACGGCAGCGAGGTGCCTCTGCAGCAACTGGCCGGCTTCCAGGTCCCCGAGGCCCGCCAGCTGTTGATCACGCCGTACGACAAGGGAGCGATGGGCGCCATCGAGAAGGCGATCCAGAACTCCGATCTCGGGCTCAACCCGAGCAACGACGGCGTCAACATCCGACTCAGCTTCCCCCCGCTCACCCAGGAGCGCCGCAAGGAACTCGTGAAGGTCGTCAAGCACATGGCCGAGGACGGCAAGGTCGCCCTCCGGAACCTGCGCCGCGCGGCCCGCCACGAGCTCGAGGCGCTCGAGAAGGACGGCGAGCTGTCCTCCGACGAGCTCGCCCGGGCCGAGAAGGAGCTCGACAAGATCATCCACGCCCAAGAGGCGGAGATCGATCACGCGCTCCAGGCCAAGGAACAGGAGTTGCTCGAGGACTGATGACACCTGACTCGCTATTCGGCCGTGGCAAACCAGAAGGCACCAACCCGGAAGATCCCGCCGAGGGGGTGCGCATCATCGATCCCGACGAGGCGGCCGAGGCCGTCGAGCGAGGCGAGGCCGTGCGCCGCAAGGGCGACGACCAGCCGAAGTACGGCGATCGTCCCGAGCCCCCGCCCGACGACGTCACCCCCGCGCTGCGGTTCCCGCTGTCGGACAGCACCGATCCGAGCAGCATCGACCGGCCGAGAGTGGCTCCCGTCGAGCCCCGCACCGCCGACGGCAGCCACGAGCCATTGATCTCGGTCGAGCCGGCCACGGGCGAGACCGAGCTCCCGCACTGGACCGAGCCGGCCACCGGCGAGGTGCCGAAGGTGATCATCGGGGAGTCCGACGACGCCGGCGAAGAAGAGCGGTGGGCGTCGTTCGCAGCGTCGAGCCCCCGCTGGCGTGACGAGCACGAGATCTGGGACGAGCGGTCGGGCGTCGATCAGCTCGGCGACGACCTCGACACCTCCGACAGCCGTCTCGGCGCCCTCGACACCAGTGACCGGATGAGCGACGAGCAATTCCTCACCTTCGACGATCTCGCCGTGCCCGAGAGCGACGCCGGTGCGGCGGCGCCGAGTGGCTCCTCCGACGATCCGATCCGCATCACGAGCGCCCAGGCCCGGCCCGCGCAGCCGTCGGCGCCGGCCCCGCCGCCACGGCGCAGCCGACCGCCGGCTCAGGGGGCGACCCCCGCACCGGGAGCCGCCGGGACCGAGCCGCGCGGCAACGGCGGCGACGGTGCCACCGATGGGGGAGGGGGCGGTCGGGACGTCCCCCAGGCGGCGTTCGTGGGTGTGGCCATCGCGGTGGTGGCCATCATCCTGTTCAAGCTCGGCACGGCCACGACGATGATCCTGGTCGAAGCCGTCGTCGTGCTCGCCGGCATCGAGTTCTTCAGCGCCGTGCGGCGGGGCGGGTTCCGTCCCGCCACGCTGCTCGGCCTGGCCGCGGTCGTGGCGCTCCCCATCGCCACCTACTGGCGGGGCGAGTCGGCCATGCCCCTCGTCCTCTTCCTCACCTTCGTCTTCGCCATCCTCTGGTTCCTGCTCGGAGTCGGCGGCTCGGCCCGGCCGGTGCCCAACATCGGCATCACCTTGCTCGGCGTCGTGTACGTCGGTGTGTTCGGCGCGTTCGCGGCGCTGATCGTCGACGTGCCGGTCGAGGGTGTGAGCATCCTGTTCGTGGCGGTCGCCGGCGCCGTGCTCTACGACGTGGGCGGGTTCTTCGTCGGTCGTCAGTTCGGTCGCACACCACTCACGGCCATCAGTCCCAACAAGACGGTCGAAGGGCTGCTCGGAGGTCTGATCGCCTCGTTGCTCGGCACGCTCGTGTTCGCGGTCGCCTTCGACATCGGCCCGTTCTCGGCCGGCCAGGCCCTGGTGTTCGGCTTGTGCGTGGCGGTGGCGGCGCCGTTGGGCGATCTCGCGGAGTCGCTGTTCAAGCGCGACCTCGGCCTGAAGGACATGGGCAGCCTGCTGCCGGGACACGGCGGCGTGCTCGACCGCTTCGACGGCATGCTCTTCGTGCTCCCCGCCGCCTACTACGCCGTGCGGATGCTCGACCTGGTCCCTCGGTCTTTAACTCGGCCTGATCTCCTGCTCGGTACGCTGGTCGATCATGACCGGCACCCGGGTGGCCCTGGCCGGATCCACGGGCTCCATCGGCACCCAGACCCTCGATGTGCTGCGGGCGGAGCCCGATCGCTTCTCGCTGACCGCCCTCGGTGCGAGCGGCCGCCGGCTCGATCTGCTCGTCGCTCAGGTGCAGGAGTTCCGGCCCAAGGTGGTGGCGGTGGCCGAGCCCGACGCCGGCCGGGCGCTGGTCGACCTGGTGCCCGACTGCGAGGTGCGGGCCGGGCCCGAGGCCATGGCCAGCCTGGCCGAAGAGGCCGACGTCGTGGTGAACGGCGTGGTCGGCTTCGCCGGGCTCTCGGTGACGTTGGCCGCGCTCGAGGCCGGCCGCCGGTTGGCCCTCGCCAACAAGGAGTCGCTCATCGCCGCCGGCCCAGTGGTGCAGCGTGCCCGCCGCACCCCCGGAGCCGAGATCGTGCCGGTCGACAGCGAGCACTGCGCAGTGCACCAGTGCCTGCGAGCCAACGACCTCCCAGGGCGGGTGGCTCGCATCGTGCTCACCGCCAGCGGCGGACCGTTCCGGGGCCGATCTCGAGCCGAGCTCGAGTCGGTGACCATCGACGAGGCGCTCGCCCATCCCACGTGGAGCATGGGCCCGAAGATCACGGTCGACTCGTCGACCCTGATGAACAAGGGCCTCGAGGTCATCGAGGCGCACGAGCTGTTCGGTGCGCCCGCAGGCGAGACGGGCGTGGGCATCGGGTTCGACCAGATCGAGGTGGTGGTGCACCCGCAATCGATCGTGCACTCGATGGTCGAGTTCACCGATGCCGCCACGGTCGCCCAGCTGTCGCTGCCCGACATGCGCCTGCCCATCGGCTACGCGCTGGCCTACCCCGACCGGGCGCTGACCCCCTTCGGGCGCATCGACTGGACGCAGCTCGCCCGGCTCGACTTCGAGGCCCCCGACCTCGACGCGTTCCCGTGCCTCGCCCTGGCCTACGAGGCGGGCCGCATGGGCGAGACGGCTCCCGCCTGGCTCAACGCCGCCAACGAGGTGGCCGTCGCCGCCTTCCTCGACGGGAAAATCCGCTGGATCGACATCCCCGAGGTACTCGACGCCACCCTGTCACGGCATGATGGATCCCGAGCCAGTTCTGCCGATGATGTCATCGAGGCCGACCGACGAGCCCGCCAGGTCGCGGGTCAGCTGATCGAAGCGATGCACCGCACTTCCCGCCAGCCCCGCCACACGGGCCGACCTGCAGATAGGACCCCTGGTGACTGACACCATCGATCGGCCCCCCGGCCTCGAGCCCCCCGCCGCCGCCCCGATCCAACCCGCGACGCCCGAGCCGACCACCGCCGGTGGATGGGCTCGGCTGGTCACCGTGGCCGTCCTCGTCGGCGCCCTCGGCTACCTGGCCGGCTGGGGCGTGCTGGCCATGATCCTCGCCATCGTGGTGTCGATCTTCCTGCACGAGCTCGGCCACTTCGTCATCGCCAAGCGCGCGGGCATGAAGGTCACCGAGTTCTTCATCGGCTTCGGCCCTCGCATCTGGTCGTTCCGGCGAGGTGAGACCGAGTACGGGCTGAAGGCCATTCCGGCGGGCGCCTATGTGCGCATCATCGGCATGAGCAACCTCGAGGAGGTGGCGCCGGAGGACGAGGCCCGCACCTACCGGGCGCAGTCCTACCCGAAGCGGCTGGCCACGGTGCTCGGCGGTCCGATGGCCAACTTCGCTATCGCCGCCGTGCTCCTCTTCGTCGTGTTCGCCGGGTTCGGTCTCGGTCGCACCACCGACTGGGCGGTCGAAGGAGTGGTCGAAGGCTCGGCCGCCGCGGCCGCCGGCATCGAGGTGGGCGACCGCATCGTCGCCGTGAACGGACAGCAGATCGACGACTTCGACGATCTGGGCCCGGCCATGGGCCAGACCGCCGGGCGACCCACCGACGTCACCGTCGAGCGGGGTGGCGAAGAGGTCGTGCTGACGCACCACCGCCGGTTGGCGCCTGAACGCCGAGGGCGCCGCCGCGGTGCCCCCTCTGGGCGACGGCGACCGCATCCTCTCGGTCGACGGTGAACCGGTGGCCTCCTATGACGACTTCGCCGAGGCGCTCGCCACCTCCACCGGCGAGGTCCGCATCGAGTTCGAGCGGGGCGCTGGTGCCTACCGCACCACCGTGCCCGTGCCTGTCGATCTGCCCGAGGCCGGCGCCGCCGGGTTCCTCGGCATCATCCGCGGCGATGCCCCGCGCGAGCGGCTGGCTCCGGTCGAAGCCGCCGGGCGCACGGTCACCGAGTTCGGGTCGATCGTCGTCCAGTCGGTGCAGGGCGTGGGCAAGGTCTTCTCGCCCACCGGCCTCAGCCGCTATGCCGAGTTGGTCGCCACGTCGCACGACACCGAGGCCCGCCAGGGCGAGACGCCCGCCATCGAGCCCCTCGATCCCAACGGTCAGGCCATCTTGTCGGCCGAGGAGCAGACGCTGCAGGAGAGCCGGCCGATCTCGATCATCGGCATCGTGCGCCTGGGCTCGCAGGCCGCCGACAGCGGCGCGGTGCTCTTCTTGATGACGCTCATCCTCGTCAACATCTTCCTCGGCCTGTTCAACCTGCTGCCGCTGCCGCCGCTCGACGGCGGCCATGCCGCGGTGGCCACCTACGAGGCGGTGCGCGGCCGCATCCAGCGCCGTCCCTACCGGGTCGACATGGCCAAGCTCATGCCGGTCACCTACACCGTGCTGTTCCTGCTCGTCGGCCTGGGTGTGTCGTCGATCTACCTCGACATCATCAACCCGGTGCCGAATCCGTTCGGCCCCTGACCGGTCGCGCCGTGCAGCACCAGACCCGCTACGACCGTCGCAAGACCCGACAGATCAAGGTCGGCGACGTGCCGATCGGCGGTGACGCACCCATCTCGGTGCAGTCGATGACCACCACCAAGACGTCCGACGTCGAAGGCACGCTCGCGCAGATCTACGCGCTGGCCGGTGCGGGCTGCGACATCGTGCGCTGCACGTGCAACGACCGCGAGGCGGCCGAGGGGTTGGCCCGCATCGTGCCGCGGTCGCCGGTGCCGATCATCGCCGACGTGCACAACCAGTACCGGCGGGCCCTCGAGGCGCTCGAGGCCGGGGTGCACGGACTGCGCCTCAACCCGGGCAACATCCGCCGACCCGAGCACATCAAGGCGGTGGCGGCCGAAGCTCGTGATCGGGGCATCTCCATCCGCATCGGGGTCAACGGCGGCTCGCTCGATCCGGCGCTCTACGAGAAGCACGGCGGCGTCACGCCCGAGGCCATGGTCGAATCGGCTCAGCTCGAGTTGGCCCACTTCGCCGAGGTCGGCTTCGACGACGTGAAGATCTCGGTGAAGGCCTCGAACGTGCCGCTCATGATCGACGCCTACCGGCTGCTCTCGGAGACGGTCGACCATCCGCTGCATCTCGGTGTCACCGAGGCGGGGCCTCCGCCCGCAGGCTTGGTGAAGGCCACTGCGGGCATCGCCACCCTGCTAGCCGAGGGCATCGGCGACACCATCCGCTACTCGCTCACCGCCGATCCGGTCGAAGAAGCCCGCGCCGGCCGCCAGCTGCTCGAGGCGATGGGGTTGCGCGAGCGCAAGGGCCTCGACCTCATCGCCTGCCCGTCGTGTGGCCGGGCCGAGGTCGACGTCATCGAGGTGGCGCGCGCCGCCCAGGAGGCGCTCGAGACGATGCAGCTACCGATCCAGGTGGCGGTCATGGGTTGCGTGGTGAACGGACCGGGCGAGGCGCGCGAGGCCGACCTCGGCATCGCGGCCGGCCGCCGTCGGGGCCATCTCTTCGTGAAGGGCAACGTGGTCAAGGTGGTGCCCGAAGACCAGATGGTCGAGGCGCTCGTGGAATGGGCCGAGATCATCGCCCACGACGGGGTCGAGGAGGCGCTGCGCCGGGCCGACGAGGGCGCCGCCGCCGAAGCGGAGAAGGATCGCCAGGCGCTGCTCGTCGAGCAGGGCGACGACGCCAACCAGAGCGAGGAGCGCGTCGAGATCATCCGCCAGATCGATCGCTCCTGACCGCTTCGGCCCCTGCGCTGGCACTGACGGCCGACCGGAGGCTTGCGGTGGCTCGTCGGCGGGTGCTCGCCGAGAGCGTTCTGCAGAGCCGATAGGACCCGCGTTTGATCCGGAGCACGCGGTACCGGCGGAGCTCCCATCGCATGGCGTCGGCCACCACCTTGTGGGCCGGCTGTGTGCCGCCGGGGCGCACGCCCAGCTCGGCCAGTTCGTCGACGATCTCCCCGATGCGCAGGGTCTGGCGGGATCGGGCCAGCACCAACAGCACCGCGTAGCGCAGTGCCAGGCCCCGCACCTCCGGCAGGTCGTCCACTCGGGTCGGTTCCATGTCGCTCCCCTTCGATCTGCGGTGTTCCAGGGTTCGTGGGGGAGGCCGGCCCACCGTATCGATCGCCACTGACAGCGCATCGACGCATCCGACCGCGGAGCCGTTCGCGCCCGACCACCACCGCCACGTTGAGCGAATCGCTATCTCCTTCGCTTGGCGAAACTTCGAGCGATTCGCTCAACGTGGCGCGAAAAGGAGTCCACGGGGCGGTCGACGGAGGGCCGCGTCCGCAACGCAGCACAACGAGTGCTAGGCGGTACGACCCGCTTGGCTAGCCTGCGGCGCTATGGCCAAGGCCCCCGTACTCACCCCCCAGGCGGACGACTTCCCCCGCTGGTACCAGGACGTCATCAACAAGGCGGAGCTGGCCGACAACGGGCCGGTACGGGGCACGATGGTCATCCGCCCTTACGGCTACGCCATCTGGGAGCGCATGCAGGCCGAGGTCGATGCCCGCATCAAGGATGCCGGCGCCCAGAACGCCTACTTTCCCCTCTTCATCCCCGAGTCGTACCTGCAGCGCGAGGCCGAGCACGTCGAGGGCTTCAGCCCCGAGCTGGCCGTGGTGACCGTCGCCGGCGGCAAGGAGCTCGACGAGCCCATCGTCGTGCGCCCCACCAGCGAGACCGTGATCGGCGAGTTCATGGCCAAGTGGATCCAGAGCTACCGAGACCTCCCCCTGCTGCTCAACCAATGGGCCAACGTGGTGCGTTGGGAGCTGCGCCCTCGGCTGTTCCTGCGCACGAGCGAGTTCCTCTGGCAGGAGGGTCACACCGCCCACGCCACCGAGCAGGACGCCCGGGCCTACGCGGTGCGCATCCTGCACGACGTCTACGAGGACTTCATGCGCAACGTGCTCGCCATCCCCGTGGTGGTGGGCCGCAAGACCCGCCGGGAGCGCTTCGCCGGGGCCACCAACACGCTCACCTGCGAGAGCATGACCGGCGACGGCAAAGCGCTGCAGATGGGCACCAGCCACGAGCTGGGCCAGAACTTCGCCAAGGCGTTCGGCATCGCGTACCTGGCCGACACCGGCAGCCAGGAGCTGGCCTGGACGACGTCGTGGGGGGTGTCGACGAGGATGCTCGGCGGTCTCATCATGTGCCACGGCGACGACAACGGGTTGCGGCTGCCCCCCCGACTCGCTCCCGTGCAGGTGGTGGTGTTGGCGGTCCGCGACGACGAAGGCGTGGTCGATCGGGCCCGCGGTCTGGCCGACGAGCTCCGCGCCGCCGGGATCAGGGTGACGCTCGACGACCGCACCGACCTCTCCCTCGGGCGGCGGGCCACTGACTGGGAGCTCAAAGGTGTGCCCGTGCGACTCGAGTTGGGCCCCCGCGACCTGGCCGAGGGCTCGGTCACGCTGGTCGACCGGCTCCGGGGCTCGAAGACTCCGATCTCGCTGTCGGACGCATCCAGCGCGGTGCGCCGCGCCCTCGACGATCAGCAGGCGGCCCTGCTGGCCGACGCCGAGCGTCGCCGGGAGGAGCGCACCGCCGACGTCACCAACCTGGCCGATGCCGCCGAAGCAGCTGCCACCGGTTGGGCCCGGCTGCCCTGGTCGGCGCTCGGCGACGACGGGGAGACCACGCTGGCGGGTCAGGGAGTCACCGTGCGCTGTCTTCTGCGGCCTGACGGGTCGGTGCCCGAGTCCGACGCCGAGGCCGACCTCGTGGCGGTGGTCGCCCGGGCGTATTGATCTATACTCGCAGGGCCAATCCGTTCGAACCGAGCGAAGGCGTGGGCTTTGCCCACGCCTTTCTTGTCACTAGGGCCCAGTTCGGCACCCGGTTTAGGGCAGCGAGCAATGGGCCAGGCCAGCGCCGCGAGCAAAGAGGAGGTGGATCGATGAGCGTGTCAGAGCGAGTACGAACCGTCGTCGAGCCCCTCGTCGCCGAGGCCGGCCTCGACCTGTTCGACCTCGAGCACGCCGGCGGCGTCCTCCGGGTGGCGGTCGATCGTGACGGCGGTGTCGACATCGGCGCCATCGCGGCCCTCACCCGCAGCATCTCCCGAGCCCTCGACGAGGACGATCCGATCTCAGGCCGCTACACGCTCGAGGTGTCGAGCCCCGGGCTCGAGCGGGCGCTGCGCACCCCCGCCCACTTCGTCTGGGCGGTCGGCCACGATGTCACCATCAAGACCGTGGCCACGTTCGACGGCCCGCGGCGGCTCGCCGGCGTGCTGCAGCGGGCCACCGACGATCATGTCGAGCTGGCCGTCGACGGAGCCGGTGGCGACGTGGTCAGCCTGACCTACGGCGACATCGACAAGGCGCGCACGGTCTTCGACTGGGGGCCCACCCCCAAGCCCGGCAAGCCGGCAAGACCGCCAAGCCCGGCAAGACGCCAAGACGACGAAGACGAGCAGGAAGACACAAAAGGTCAAGGCCTCATGAGCAATCCCGATCTGATGGACGCGCTGCAAGCCCTGGCAGTCGACAAGGGCATCTCGGTCGACACGCTGTTCGGCGCGCTCGCCGACGCACTCGAGTCGGCCTACAAGCGCCTGCCCGACGCCCACGAGTACGCCTGGGTCACGATCGACCCCGACACGGTCGAGTTCCGGGTCATGGCCCAGGAGCTCGACGAGGACGGCGAGCCGATCGGCGAGGAGTTCGACGTCACTCCCGACGACTTCGGCCGTATCGCCGCCCAGACGGCCAAGCAGGTGATGAGCCAGCGCATCCGTGAAGTCGAGCGCGAGATGAAGTACGAGGAGTATGCGGGGCGCGAGGGCGACATCGTCACCGGCATCATCCAGCAGACCGACAGCCGCTACACGCTGCTCGACCTCGGCCGCGTGGAGGCGCTGTTGCCTCAGGCCGAGCAGGTGCCCTACGAGAAGCCCGAGCCCGGCGCGCGGGTGAAGGCCTACATCGTCGAGGTCCGCAAGACGGCGAAAGGCCCGCAGATCGTCGTCAGCCGCACCCACCCCGGTCTCATCAAGCGCCTCTTCGAGCTCGAAGTGCCCGAGATCGCCGACGGGGTCGTCGAGATCAAGGCCTGCGCTCGCGAGCCCGGGGCGCGCACGAAGATCGCCGTGTGGTCCAACGACAACAACGTCGACCCGGTCGGCGCGTGCGTCGGCGCCCGGGGCGCTCGGGTGCGCATGGTCGTCAACGAGCTGCGCGGCGAGAAGATCGACATCGTGCCGTTCTCGGACGATTCGCCCGACTTCGTCGCCAAGGCCCTGTCACCGGCCAAGGTGAAGGAGGTCCGCATCGACGAGACCACCGGCACCGCCGAGGTGATCGTGCCCGACTACCAGCTGTCGCTGGCCATCGGCAAGGAGGGCCAGAACGCCCGCCTGTCGGCCAGGCTCACGGGCTGGCGGGTCGACATCAAGAGCGAGACCCAGCTCGCCGAGGAGGAGGCCTACGCCGACCAGGAGTGGGCCGAGGGCGAATGGGTCGTCGACCCGGCCACCGGCGAGCAGGTCTGGCAGCCGGCCGAGGGCGGCGAGGCCATCTCCGCCGAGCAGTGGAGCCAGGGCTCCGACGAGCCCGACGAGCCCGACGAGCCGAGACTGCCGCGGCGCCGGAGGCTGAGGCCGAGGAAGCCCCCGCCGAAGCCGCTAGCGTCGATGAAGCGCAAACGGGCCAGACCGAGCCCGAAACCACGACCTGAAACCACTTTTCGTGCGATCGGGGTGATCGCGCGAGGATAGAGAGCCGTGTCCGGCTGGCCGCCGGACGGTTCCCGCCGACGAACAGAGGCTGCTTTTGCCAGGAAACATCCGCGTCTACGAGCTCGCCAGGGAACTCGGGCTGACCAACAAGGAATGCATCGATCTCTGCGAGTCGCTGGGGATCGGGGTCAAGAGCCATTCCTCCAGCGTGGTCGAGCCCCAGGCCGACCGCGTCCGTCGCAAGGCCGAGCGCGAGGGCCTCATCCGCGACGAGCAGCCTGAAGAGCCGGGCAAGGCGAAGAAGACGTCGAAGAAGGCGGCGGCCAAGCCTGCCGCCGCAGCCGAGGCCGACCAGGCCCCGACGGCGGCGACCCCCGAGCCACCTGCGCAAGCCGAGCAGCCGGCGGCCGCAGCCTCCAGCGCGCCCGAGCCGGCGCCCACCCCACCGGCCGAGCCGGCGCCGCCCGCCGCGCCTCGCCGAGTGGTGACGTCGAGCGGCAGCGAGCACCCGCCGCGTCCGGTGCGTCGCGAAGAAGAGCCCGAGATCCGGCGGCCCGCTCCCGCCGCCGAGGCACCTGCAGCGGCGGCCCCGCCCCCCGCAGCCGCCGCCCCGCCCGCAGCCGCAGCACCCGCGCCGCCCTCCGAGCGTCCCGCCGCGCCTGCGTCACCCACCTCGCCGACCGGCAAGGCCATCCCGCCGCCGCCCCGGCCCCTCACCTCGCCTTCGGGCAAGCCCATCCCGCCGCCTCCAGGTGTGCGTCGCCAGACCGGCGGCCCGGTCGGTCCGAGCGGACCGCGTCGCGGTCCTGTCGGTGCCGGTGCGGGTGCACCCTCGCGCCCCGGCATGGGCGCCGGCCGCCCCGGTGGCGGTCCCGGCGGTGGTCCCGGCGGTGGCCCCAGTGGTGGGCCCGGTGGTGGCCCTCCCGGTCGTGGAGGCCCCGGTGGCGGACGCCCCGGTGGGCCGCAGCGCCGTCAGCCCCAACGCCGCAAGAGCCGTCGGCGCCGTTCGCGCGACGAGCTGCAGCCGATGGACGTCCCGACCTACACGCCTCGCGAGGCGCCGGTCCCCGAGGGCGTCATCGTGGTCGAGCGGGCGTCCACGCCCCAGGAGCTCGGCCCCAAGCTGAACCGCACCGCGGCCGACGTGGTGCGCTTCCTCATGCAGCAGGGCGAGATGGTCACCGCCACGCAGTCGCTCTCCGACGACATGATCGAGCTGTTCGCAGCCGAGATCTCGGCCGAGATCCGCCTGGTCGATCCGGGTGAGGAGCAAGAGGTCGAGCTGCAGAAGCTGCTGCTCGTCGACGAAGAGGTCGACGACGAGACCTACGAGTCGTGGACCCATCGTCCGCCCGTCATCACCGTGATGGGCCACGTCGACCACGGCAAGACCAAGCTGCTCGACCAGATCCGCAACGCCAACGTGGTCGCCGGCGAGGCGGGTGGCATCACCCAGCACATCGGCGCCTACCAGGCCGTCAAGGACGGCAAGCCGATCACGTTCATCGACACGCCGGGCCACGAGGCGTTCACCGCCATGCGCGCTCGGGGGGCCGAGGCCACCGACATCGTCGTGCTGGTCGTGGCCGCCGACGACGGCGTGATGCCCCAGACCGTCGAGGCGCTCAGCCACGCCAAGGCGGCCGAGGTGCCCATCGTGGTCGCCCTCAACAAGATCGACCGCGAGAACGCCGATCCCAATCGGGTCATGCAGCAGCTCAGCGAGCAGGGCCTCGTGCCCGAGGAGTGGGGCGGCGACACCATCGTCGTGCCCGTCTCCGCGTTGCAGGGCACCGGCATCGACGATCTGCTCGACAACCTGCTGGTCGTGTCCGAGCTCGAAGACCTGCGGGCCCCCGACGACGGCCGGGCTCGGGGTGTCGTGCTCGAGGCCAACCTCGACATCGGCCGTGGTCCGGTGGCCGACATCCTCGTGCAGCGGGGCACGCTCAAGGTGGGCGACCCGCTCGTCGCCGGCGCCGCCTGGGGCCGGGTGCGGGCCCTCATCAACGACCACGGCGAGAGCATCAAGGAAGCCGGGCCGTCCACGCCCGTGCAGGTGCTCGGCCTCTCCGAGGTGGCCCAGGCCGGCGACTCGTTCGTCGTCGCCCCCGACGAGAAGACCGCCAGCCGGGTCGCCGAGACCCGCGAGCACTGGCAGCGGGTCGCCACCCTCGGGCGTGAGGCCCACGCCATGTCGGGTGGGGCGAAGCTCGAAGACATCTTCCAAGCAGATCCAGGCCGGCGAGACCGCCACGCTCAACCTCATCCTCAAGGCCGACGTGGTCGGCTCGCTCGAGGCGCTCACCGAGGCGCTGCGCCGGCTCGAACGCGACGACGTCAAGTTGTCGTTCGTGCACCGCGGCGTGGGCGGCATCACCCAATACGACGTGCAGCTGGGCTCGGCATCGGAAGCCACCATCATCGGCTTCAACGTGCGACCCGACCGCAAGGCCCGCGAGATGGCCGACCTCGAGAACGTCGAGATCCGCACCTACGAGATCATCTACCAGGTGCTCGAGGACATCGAGAACGCCATGCTCGGCCTGCTCGAGCCCGAGTTCGAAGAGGTGGTCACCGGCGAGGCCGAGGTCCGCGAGATCTTCCGGGTGCCGCGCATCGGCGCGGTGGCCGGTTGCTACGTGACCAACGGCGTCATCACCAGGGGATCGAAGGTGCGCTTCCTGCGAGAGGGCACGGTCATCTGGAAGGGCGCCATCAGCTCGCTGCGACGCTTCAAGGACGACGTGCGCGAGGTGGCCTCCGGCTTCGAGTGCGGCATCGGCCTGTCCGACTTCCAGGACCTCAAGCAGGGCGACATCATCGAGACCTACGAGGAACGCGAGATCCCACGCACCTGACGTGGCCCGTCTGACGTGGCTCCGTACATCCTCGCCCTCACCATCGAGATCCACCTCGCCGACAGCCACTCGCTGAAGGACAAGCGCGCCGTGGTGCGGTCGGTGGTCGACGGGGCCCGTCGCCGCTTCGGCGTGGCCTCGGCCGAAACCGACCACGCCGATCTCCTGCAAAGGGCGCAGTTGTGCTTCGCTTGCGTCTCGGGCTCCCCCACGCAGGCGGAGCGGGTGATCGACGAGGTGGAGCGGTTCGTGTGGTCGTTCACCGAGCTCGAGGTCACCAGCAGCTGGCGAGCATGGATGGAGGGCGAGTGATGGCGAAGCGACCGAAGCCCCGCCGTTCGACGGCGCGACGTTCGTCCTCGAGCGGCGGGCGCGACTACCCGCGTACCGCCCGGCTCAACGAGCTGCTGCGCGAGATCCTCGCCGAAGCCCTCGAGGTGATCGACGACGATCGCCTGCAGATGCTGACGATCACCGGCGTCGACGTCGACCGCGACATCAGCCGCGCCATCGTCTACTTCGACACGCTGCAAGGCGAGGAAGGCGACGAGGTGGTGCTCGAGGCACTGGGTGGTCTGCGCGTTCGCCTGCAGGCGACCATCAACCGCGAGGCACACCTGCGGCGCACGCCGGAGCTCGTGTTCCGACCCGACCCGGCGGTGCGCGCGGGCGCGCGCATCGACGAGCTGTTGCGCGAGATCGAGCCGGGCAGCGACGTCGAGGACGGCGCTGACGAAGACGATCGCGCCCGACGCCGAATCCTGACCATGGACGGCGTCGTGGTGGTCGACAAGCCCGCGGGCTGGACCTCGCACGACGTGGTGGCCCGCTGTCGCAAGCTGCTCGGCACCAAGAAGGTGGGCCACTCGGGCACGCTCGATCCCGACGCCACCGGCATCCTGCTCATCGGGGTGGGGCGCGTCACCCGCCTCCTGCGCTTCCTCACCGCGCTGCCCAAGACCTACACCTGCGAGATCGTGTTCGGCACCGAGACGTCCACCCTCGACGCCGCGGGTGAGGTGACGGCCCAACACGACATGACCGGCCTCGCGCCCGATCGGGTGGTCGAGGCGACGCGCGCCCTCGTGGGCGACATCCTGCAGGTGCCGCCGATGGTGTCGGCGGTGAAGGTCGACGGCCGTCGCCTGCACGAGCTGGCCCGTGAGGGCAAGGAGGTCGAACGGGAGGCCCGGCCGGTGCACGTGTACCGCTTCGACGTGGCGCCCACCGACGATCCGCTCGTCTACACGGCCGAGGTCGAATGCTCGTCGGGCACCTACGTGCGCACCCTGGCTGCCGATCTCGGCACGGCACTGGGTGGAGGTGCGCACCTGCGCGAGCTCCGCCGCACCGCGATCGGGTCGTTCGGCGTCGATGGTGCGGTGCCGCTCGACGCCGTCGAGCCGGGTGTGCTGCTCCCGCCGGCCGAGGGGTTGCGCGACTACCCCGCGGTGGTGGTCGATGAGGCGGCGGCCGTCGACGTGAGCCACGGGCGGCCGGTGCTCATCGCCGAAGACCGCATCCAGGCCGGCCCCCCGGCCGTGGTCACGCCGCTGGCGGACGTGTGGCGCGTGCTCGACGAGACGGGTCGGCTGCTCGGCATCTACGAGGGCCCGGTCGGCCAGGCGGCGAAGGCGTCCGTCGTGCTCACACCGGCCGGCCAGTAGCCTCCCTCGCGATGCAGGTGCTGCGCGACGTCGAGACCTGGCCCCGACCGGCCAGCGGCACGGCCATCACCATCGGCGCGTACGACGGCGTGCACCTCGGCCATCGCACGGTGATCGGCAAGGTGCGCGACCTTGCGGCCGCACGTGGTCTCGAGACCGCAGTCGTGACGTTCGATCGCCACCCGGCGAGCGTGGTGCGGCCCGAGTCGGCGCCCCTCCTGCTCACCGATCTCGAGCAGAAGCTCGAGCTGCTCGCCACCACCGGCGTCGACTACACGCTCGTGCTGCACTTCGACGAGGCCCGCTCGAAGGAACCGGCCGACGAGTTCGTCACCGACGTGTTGGTGGGCCATCTCAACGCCAAGGCCGTGGTGGTCGGCGACGACTTCCACTTCGGCCATCGCCGCCAGGGCAACGTGGGCCTGCTGCAGGAGATGGGCGCCACGCTCGGCTTCGACGTGCTCGGCCTCGACCTGGTCGACGCCGACGGCCGACCGGCTGACGGTGAGTCGGTGTCGTCCACCGCCATCCGGGCGGCGCTGCGCAAGGGCGATCTCGACGCGGCGACGCACATGCTCGGCCGGCGGCACGAGGTGAGGGGCACGGTGGTCGACGGCGACAAGCGGGCGCGCGACCTCGGTTTCCCGACGGCCAACGTGGCGGTGCCCGACGAGATCTGCCTACCTGCCGACGGCATCTACGCCGGTTGGTACCTGCGGCCCGACGGTGTGCGGCTGCCCGCGGCGCTGTCACTCGGTCGCCGCCCCACGTTCTACGAGACGCGCCGACACGTCCTTGCTCGAAGCGCACGTGCTCGACTTCGACGGCGACCTCTACGACGAGCCGGCCCGCGTGCAGTTCCAGGCCCGCCTGCGCGACGAGCTCAAGTTCGACTCGGTCGACACTCTGGTCGAGCAGATGGCGAGCGATTGCGATCAGGCCCGACGCATCCTCGGAATCGCCAGCTGAACCGCCGCTGCGCATGAGGCACGAAGTTGGGACCTTCTGCCCTTTGCGCTCGGATCTGCCGGTCGCAGGCTTGAAGTATGAGACGAATGCTCTTGACCTTGTTCGCGTGCTCTGTGCTGGTCATCGGGCTGACTGCGTGTGGCGACGACGATGACGACGGTGCGATCACGAGCGCCACGACAGCCACGACTGGTGCTGCGACCGGTACCACGCCTCAGGTCGGCGAGGCTGTAGCTGTGTACTTCATGCGTGACGAGAAGATCGCCACAGGTGGCGCGACGACCGACGCTGACGACAAGGTCGAGGGCGCGCTCGAAGAACTGCTCGCCGGACCCGACGAGTTCGACGCCGAGATCGGCATGTCGAGCGAGATCCCCGATGGCACTGAGCTGATGAGCCTTGAGGTCTCCGGCGGCATGGCCACGATCGACCTGTCGGCTGAGTTCGAGTCGGGCGGCGGAAGCCTCTCGATGCAGGCCCGTGTCGCGCAGGTCGTGTTCACCGTGACCCAGTTCGACGACGTCGACACGGTGAGCTTCCAGATCGACGGCGCAGATGTCGAGTCGATCGGCGGCGAGGGCATCCCCGCCACGGAGGTCGACCGCACCGACTTCACCAACGTGACCCCGAACATCCTGGTCGAGTCGCCTCTCCCGGGCAGTGACGTGATGTCACCGGTCACCGTTTCGGGAATGTCGAACACCTTCGAGGCCAACGTCGAGTACTCGGTCACCGACCCCGAGGGCCTGATCATCGAGGAGGGCTTCACGACCGCCACCGCCGGCAACGGCACGTGGGGCGAGTTCGAGTTCACGGTCGAGTTCTCCACCGACCGTACGGGTCTGGGTGCGGTAATCGTGTTCCAGACGAGCGCCGAGACGGGTGAGCAGGCTGACGTCTACGAGGTTCCTGTCCAGATGGGCTGACCGGGTGCCACCGCCATTCGACCGACTGGCGCTCAGTGGTCGTTGATCACCTCGAAGCGTTCGGTGTAGACGCAGTTCTCGGCCCTGACAGCGTCTGGGTCGAGGTCGAAGTCGGCGAGGTCGTAGACAAGGCCGCCATGACGGTCGCGTTGATGGGTGGCGACGTAAGCCTCCATCGCGGCGCGGGCCGGTTCGTCGAGCGGTTGATCGGCGAGCTCGTAGATGCGCTCGATGGTGCCCATGTCATCGGCCATGAAGTGCTCGAAGCGCACATCGAGGGACTGGTCGGCGGGCAGCACGTGCCGACGTTCGACACACGACCGCAGCATCACCTCGAGGCGGTCAGCCCAGTAGTGGCCGATCGCCACAGGGTCGACCGGGTCGAGATGGAGACGACAGGTGTAGGCGATCATCGTGCTCATCGACGCAGTGACCGACACCGGATCGCGATGGGTCACCAATACGGTTGCGTCAGGGAAGACCTGCATGAGCGCGTCGAACTGCTCGAGGTGCTGCGGTGACTTCAACACCCAACGTTCTCCGCCCCGCAGGTACTGCAACGCCTTGAGCACCGTCTTCAGGTACTCGTAGTGCGGTGTCTGGTCGTGGGCGAGGTAGTGGTCACGCCACGACGGCATCGGTGCGGTGGTCTCGAAGAACATGGTCGAGAAGTCCATCGCCATCAGCTGGATCTCCTCGTGCACGTGATCGGGTGTCATCTCGTGCATGCGCTTGAAGTAGGGAAGCGCCAAGTCGAGGAACGCCGTGCCCGCCTCGGCGCGGGCCCACCTCGGATCGGGCCCGCCGGCTGCGATCTGCTGTGCCTCGGCTGGCGACGGCACGGGCTCGAGGCTCTCCCAGTACGGCAGCGAGCGCAGGGCTGGATCGGCCGACAACAGGTTGTGCAGGTGGGTGGTGCCCGTGCGTGGCAGACCCGCGATGATGATCGGCCGCGCGATCTCGACGTCGTGGATCTCGGGATGCCGTCGCAGCAGGTCGTCGAGCAGCAGCCGGTTCTTCAGGAGCTGGGTGAGCTGCACCGACGTGGTGACCTTGCCCATGGGCGACAGCCCGGCTTCGGTCGACAGGGCGTCGAGCAGCACGTCGAGGCGAACGGTGAACGACGGATCGGCGAACGCATCGATGCCCGTTTCGGTGAACGCCTGGGTGCAGAGCGCGTCGCTCGTGAGCACGACCTGTTCGCCGAATGCGGCCGCGCCTGCGATGATCTCTTCGGCGTCCGGTGGGAATCGCGGATTGGCGAGGTCGTCGATGTGCACGGCTGACATGGCATTCGACCGTAATGTGAACGATGTGACGACGCATCAGCCCGCTGCGGTCGCCGAGACGACCCCGGCACCGATACCGCGGCTGGCGCGCCACACGTTCACACTGTCCGACGGACACAAGGTCGGTCTCGCCGTCGCCGGCCGCGGTGTGCCACTCGTCGTCGTCCACGGCTTCACGGCCGAGGGGTTCCTCTACGCGCAGACGCTTCACCGACTGGTGCGCAAGGGGTTCAAGGTCGTGGCCATCGACATGGCCGGCCATGGCGGCACGCAAGGTCTGCCCACCGGTGGCGGTCTGCTCGACGACTACGCCGACCTCATGGGTCGCACCATCGAAGAGCTCGGCATCCGCAAGGCGGTGACGGCGGGGCACTCGATGGGTGGGCGAGTGGTCGCCCAACTCGCGGCCGACGAGCCCGATCGCACCATTGCCACCCTGCTCATCGACGCCATCGTGGGTGACCAGTGGGACCGGTTGGTGAAGTTCTTCCGCATCTCACCACCGCTGCTGGGCTTCCTCGGCGCCGCGCTGATGATCGATGCGGCCGCGACCGTGCCGGTGGTGGCCGACCCGTCACAGGCGCGCAAGCTCGGCCGACTGATCACACCGACCCTCGTCGGTCACGTGATGCAGCCGTGGCGCCTGATCGGCCCCGGTGTCTCGATCCTGCGGTCGAGCGGCACGGGCGACATCCTCGACACCCTGTCGGTCGAGTCGGTGCCCACCTTCGTCATCCACGGCGAGTTCGACCTGGTGGTGCCGCTGTGCACCGCGAAGTCGGCGGCAGAGCGGTCGCGTGGGCAGCTGGTGACGGTGAAGCGGGGGGCGCACTCGTGGCTGCTGCGCGACCCCGAGACCCTGCCCGCCATCGTGGCCGAGCTGCTCGACGGTCGGCTGGGCGATGCCATCCGGGCCGAGCTGCCCGCCGCCGGCGCCGACTCCACCGAGGAGATCGAGGAGATCCTCTACGAGCCCGACGCCCCGATCCTGGCCCTGACGCCCGATCACACCTACTCCGAGGCCGTCACCGAGCACCGCCAGCCCCGCTACGAGTGGACTGTCGTCTGACCTGGGGGTTCGCCGGAAACCGGGGGGCGCTGCTAGCCTGACCCACGGCCCTGTTCGTGGGCCACCGCTTCCGGTCCCGCCAGCGCTCCGTCTGAGACGTCCGTCGTCGAGACGTGGGCCAGCGAACCGGGAAGCTGGGTCCGATACCCACCATACAGAGGTCAACACGCATGTCCCGAGAGCCGACCAACCTGCCGCCGAAGTCCGGCACGATCGCCGAGCATCGCACGCACGACACCGATACGGGCTCGCCCGAGGTGCAGATTGCGCTGCTCACCGATCGCATCAACCACCTCACCGAGCACCTGAAGGTCCACAAGAAGGACCATCACAGCCGGCGAGGACTGCTCATGCTGGTCGGCCGGCGCCGTCGCCTGCTCGACTACGTCAAGAACAACGACGTCGAGCGCTATCGGGCGATCATCGCCAAACTCGGCCTGCGACGCTGACGCACACGGCGACCGAAAGGTCGCCGTCGTCACTTTTCGAAACGACATACCCGGCGGCCGGGCGACTGTCAGTTGCCGGTGGTGGGGGACGGGGCTCGATCCCGTATCTCACCACTGGGAACTGGCGCCGCCGCCGCCTCAACCCATGAGGGGCCGAGTGGCCCCTATGTAAGGAGCAATCATGGCGGAAGCCATTTCCGTGTCCGGCCAGGTGGCCGGCTCAGCAAAGACCCTTTCCTTCGAGACCGGCAAGCTCGCTGGTCTCGCCGATGGTGCCGTCCTGGTTCGCCTGGGCGACACCGCCATCCTGGTGACCGCCACGGCGGCCAAGGCCCCCCGACCGGGCGCCGACTTCTTCCCGCTCACGGTCGATGTCGAAGAGCGCATGTACGCCGCAGGCAAGATCCCCGGCTCGTTCTTCCGGCGGGAGGGCAAGGCCAGCGACGATGCCATCCTCACCTGCCGGCTCACCGACCGGCCGCTGCGCCCCTGCTTCCCCGACGGGTTCCGCAACGAGGTCCACGTGGTGGGCACGGTGCTGGCCACCGATCAGCAGAACCCCCACGACGTGCTGATGATCAACGGCGCGTCGGCCGCCCTGTCGCTGTCGGGCATCCCGTTCGACGGCCCCATCGGCGCCGTGCGCATCGCCTACACCGACCAGGGCGAGTGGACCCCGTACCCCACCTACGAGGAGGGCGAAGAGGGCACGTTCGAGATGGTCGTGGCCGGTCGTCTGCTCGACGACGGCGACGTCGCCATCATGATGGTCGAGGCCGGTGGCACCGAGAACGCCTGGCCGGCGTTCGAAGCGGGTGCGCCCAAGGTCGACGAGGATGTCGTGGCCGACGGCCTCGAGGCCGCCAAGACCTGGATCCGCGAGTCGATCGAGATGCAGCGCGAGCTGGCGAGCAAGGCCGGCTCGAAGGAGACCATGCCCTACGAGGTGTCGGTCGACTACTCGCCCGAGATCTACGCCGCCGTCGAAGAGGCCGGCCGCGATCGTGTGCAGGCCAGCCAGCTGATCGCCGACAAGGCCGACCGGCTCGAGGCCGAGGCCGCCGCCCGCGCCGAGATCATCGACGAGCTGCTGCCCCGGTTCGCCGAGGTCGACGGCGCCGAGAGCCAGATCAAGGCTGCGGTGCGGTCGCTCACCAAGGCGCTCGTGCGCAAGCGCATCGTCGAAGACGGTGTGCGCATCGACGGGCGTGGCCCGAAGGACATCCGCCCGCTGTCGGCCGAGGTCGGCGTGCTGCCGGCCGTCCACGGCTCGGGCCTGTTCCAGCGTGGTGAGACCCAGGTCCTCAACGTGACCACCCTCGGCATGCCCCGCATGGAGCAGATGCTCGACACGCTCGGCGTGGTCGATCGCAAGCGCTACATGCACCACTACAACTTCCCGCCCTACTCGACCGGTGAGACCGGCTTCATGCGCGGCCCGAAGCGTCGCGAGATCGGCCACGGCATGCTCGCCGAGCGCGCGCTCGTGCCGGTGCTGCCGTCGAAGTCCGAGTTCGGCTACACCATCCGCACCGTGTCCGACGTGCTGTCGTCCAACGGCTCCACGTCGATGGGCTCGGTGTGCGGCTCGACCCTGTCGATGATGGACGCCGGCGTGCCCCTCAAGGCACCCGTCGCCGGCATCGCCATGGGCCTGGTGTTCGCCGAGGGCAAGTACACCACCCTCACCGACATCCTCGGTGCCGAGGACGCGTTCGGCGACATGGACTTCAAGGTCGCCGGCAGCGCCGAGGTGGTCACCGCCCTGCAGCTCGACACCAAGATCGACGGCATCCCCGCCGACGTGCTCAAGCAGGCGCTGCAGCAGGCCAAGGAAGCTCGCCTGGCGATCCTCGACGTCATGGCCAGCGCCATCGCCGCACCTCGCGACGAGGTGGGCCCGACCGCCCCGAAGATCATCAACTTCGAGATCCCGATCGACAAGATCGGCGAGGTCATCGGCCCGAAGGGCAAGGTCATCAACGCCATCCAGCAGGAGACCGGCGCCGACATCAGCGTCGACGACGACGGCACGGTCGGCGTGGTGAGCATCGGCTCCACCGACGGTGGCGCGGTGGCCGAGGCCGAGCGTCAGATCCGCCTCATCCTCAACCCGCCCACCGCCGACGTCGGCCAGACCTACAACGGTCGGGTGGTCAACATCACCAAGTTCGGTGCGTTCGTCAACATCCTCCCGGGCCGTGACGGCCTGCTGCACATCTCGAAGATCGGTGGCGGCAAGCGCATCGACAAGGTCGAAGACGTGCTGGCCCTCGGCGACGAGGTCGAGGTGCGGGTCGACGACGTCGACCCCAACGGCAAGGTGTCGCTGAGCATGGCGTCGTCGCCTCCGGCCGAGGCCGGCGACGGTGGCGACCGTGGTGATCGCGGCGACCGCGGTGATCGCGGCCGGTCCGAGCGTTCCGAGTCGACCGGCGACGGTGGCTCGGGCGGCGATCGCGAGTACGTCTCCTTCGAGGACGCCTTCGACGCCGAGGTGCGCCAGGAGTTCGGCGATCTCGGTCCCGAGACCGCCGGTGGCGGTGGCGGCGACCGCGGTGGTCGTGGCGGTGGCGGCGGTGGCCGTCGGCGCAGCGGCGGTGGCGGTGGCGGCGGTCGACGCCGCTGAGCACGTCCGCACTCCCCGGTTCCCCGCAGCCGACCGCTCACGTGGCTGACTGCGAGAAGACCACGCTGCCATCGGGCATCCGCATCGTCACCGAGCGGATGCCCGAGGCGCGTTCGGTCACGACGGGTGTGTGGGTGGGCGTGGGCTCGCGCGACGAGACCGAGGAGCTCGCCGGCGCCTCGCACTTCCTCGAGCACCTGCTGTTCAAGGGCACCGACACCCGGTCGGCCCGCAGCATCGCGGTGGCGGTCGATTGTGTCGGCGGCGAGATGAACGCGTTCACCACGCGCGAGCACACGGCCTTCTACACGCGCCTGCCGGTCGACCAGTTGGCGTTCGGTCTCGACCTGCTCACCGACGTGGTGGCGCACCCTGCGTTCCGGGCCAACGAGATCGATGCCGAGCGCGAGGTGATCCTCGAGGAGATCCTCATGAGCGAGGACGCCCCCGACGACGTGGTGGGCACCCGGCTCTACGAGGGGCTCTTCCCCGGTCATCCGCTCGGGCGCGAGACGTTGGGCACCGAACAGACCATCGAGTCGATGCCGCGCGACACCATCGCCGGCTTCCACGGTCATCACTACCGACCGGCCAACCTGGTGGTGGCCGCCGCCGGCAACCTCCATCACGATCAGGTGGTCGACGCGGTGGCCGACTTCTTCTCGAGCTCGGAACCGGGCACGCCGCCCACCCGACAGGCGCCGGACGACACCCTCATCCCGCTCACGGTCGTCGAACGGCCGATCGAGCAGGTGCACCTCGCGCTCGGGTGGCGCTCGATGCACTACGACGACCCCGATCGCTATGCCTTGTGGGTCGCCAACCAGGTGCTCGGCGGTGGCATGTCGAGCCGCCTGTTCCAAGAGGTGCGCGAGGAGCGCGGCTTGGCCTACACGGTGTTCTCCTCGCCATCGACCTATCGCGACGCCGGCGCCACGATGATCTACGCAGGCACGGCGCCGGCCCGTCTCGGCGAGCTGATCGAGGTCATCGACGGAGTCATCGCCGACCTGTTGGCCGACGGCATCACCGCCGAGGAGCATCGCACCGCGGTCGGTTGCATCGAGGGGTCGATGTTGCTCGGCCTGGAGGACAGCGCCAGCCGGATGATGCGCATCGGCAGCGGCGAGATCACGAGGGGCGAGGTGATCCCGGTCGACGAACAGCTCGCCCGCATCCGCGCCGTCACCCCCGACGACGCCACCCGGGTGCTCCGGAAGGTGTTCTCCGGTCCTCGGGCCGTCTCGGCGGTCGGTCCCGTGAGCGAGCGCGACCTCGCCGGCATCTGACCCACCAGCTCCGAACTGTTCACCCAGGAAGCCGGAAAACGGCGTTCTCGGTGAACAGTTCGTGGTGTTGAGCCGAGGTCGGGCCCAGGACCCGCTTCCTGGAGCCGCAGTAGGGTGGCCGCCATGACGTGCCGCGTAGGAGTGTTCGGGGCGGGCGGGCGGATGGGTAGCACCGTGTGCAAGGCGGTCTACGACGACCCCGGCCTCGAGCTGGTGGCCGCGGTCGATCCGTTCCATGCGGGCCTCGACCTGCGCCAGGTCACCGGGGTCGACCTGCCCTGGCAGCTCGCCGCCGGTCCGGAGGCCTTCGTGTCGGCCCGGGCCGACGTGGTCGATCGACTTCACCCAGCTGGCGGCGGCACGCGAGAACCTCGTCTGGCTCGCCGACCACGGCATCCACGCGGTGGTGGGCACCACGGGTTTCACCGACGACGACTACGAGCGGTTCCGCCAAGCGTTCCGCAAGAGCAACTGCGTGATCGCGCCCAACTTCGCCATCGGTGCGGTGCTGATGATGCGCTTCGCCGAGTTGGCCAGCCCCTACTTCGAGTCGGCCGAGGTGATCGAGTTGCACCACGACCAGAAGATCGACGCGCCGTCGGGCACCGCCATGCTCACCGCCGAGCGCATGGCCGCGGCCTCGTCCGACTGGTTGCCCGACCCGACCACCACCGAGGTGGTGCCCGGGGCACGCGGCGGCAAGGGCCCGGCCCAGATCCCGGTGCACTCGCTGCGCATCAAGGGCATGGTGGCGCACCAAGAGGTGATCTTCGGCACCACCGGCCAGACGCTCACGCTGCGCCACGACTCCTACGACCGCTCGTCGTTCATGCCGGGGGTGGTGCTGGCCGCCAAGATGGTGGCCGAGCGCCCGGGCTTGACCATCGGCCTCGACACGCTGCTCGACCTCTGACCCCCGCCGGCCCGCGAGTGGTCGGCGAGGGCGTGCTCAGGTCTCGCGGTGCACGCGCCGGGCGCCCGATTGCTGGCGGGGGAGGACGATCATCTGGTCGATGTTCACGTGGCTCGGCCGCGTCGCCGCGAACACGATGCACTCGGCCACGTCGTCGGCAGTGAGCGGCGTGACGCCTTCGTAGACCGACGCGGCCCGGTCGGCGTCGCCGGCGAAGCGCACGAGGCTGAACTCGGTCTCGACCATGCCGGGGTCGACCTCGGTGACCCGGATGGGTTGGCCGAGCAGCTCCTCGCGCAGCGCGCCCACCACCGCTCGGGCGCCGAACTTGGCCGCGTTGTAGCCGGCCCCGCCCGCATAGGCCTCGTGCGCGGCGATCGACCCCACCACGACCACGTGACCGTCGCCGCTCGCCAGCAAGGTCGGCAGCAACGCCCGGGTCATGTGCATGACGCCCAGCACGTTGGTGTCGTACATCTGCCGCCACTGGTCGTCGTCGGCCTCGGCCACCGGCGCGAGCCCGACTGCGCCTCCGGCGTTGTTGACCAGCAGACGGCACGGGCCCACTGCCGCGCAGAACTGGTCGACCGAGGGTTGGTCGGTGACGTCGAGCACGTGGGCCCGGCCGTCGATGTCGGCGGCGAGGGCCTCGATCCGGTCGACTCGGCGAGCGCCGACGACCACTTCGAACCCGGCCCGGGCCAGCTGGCGGGCGGTGGCTTCGCCGATGCCGGAGCTGGCCCCGGTGACCACGGCGACCGGTCGGGCCGTCATGACGGGCCGCCTTCACCTGCTCCGTCGCCGGCCGGCCCCTCGCCGCTCGGCGCGGCCTCGCCGTCGCCGTCGCCGTCGCCGCCGGTCACGTCGTTCTCGAGCTGGCGCAGCTGATCGATCTCGGAGGTGCCTTTGCGAGTCTCGGTGAACATGCTGATGCCCACGAACACCACGCTGATGATCAGCAGCGGGATGCGGTATCGGGTGATGAAGTCGAGCACCCAGTCGATCGGGTGTGGCGAACGCCTCACCGAAGATCTTGATGAGCGCAAGGCGGCCCAGCGTGCCGGTGAGGTTGAGTGCGAGGAACACCGCGGGTCGCATGCGGGAGGCCCCGGCGAGCAGGCAGATGGGGTTGTTCGGCGCGATGAGCACCAGCGGCGCGCCCCACTTGCCGAACGACCGCTCGAGGCCGCGCATCATCTTGCCCACGTTCTCGGTGCGGTTCTCCATCCATCGCACCGCGCTGTCGCCGTACCAGTAGCCGAGCACGTAGAAGAGCGGGTCGGACGCCAGGTTGCGCAGCGTGCCGATGAGGAAGAACCACACCGGGTCGACCTGGTTGACCGCCAGCACCAGCCAGCGGATGCGCGAGTTGAGGGCGATGAGCAGCAGCGGGTTGCGAGTGACCAGGTCGGGGCCCAACGCGTCGCCGATCTGGGCGGCGATCACCATGCCGATCAGCGGCACGACCACGAACATGAGCGCCCGGCGGCTGGGCGCCCCCTGGGCCACCGGTCGACCGTCGCCCGTGACGGGTGGGTCGCCGGTCTCGTCGCCGGGAGGCTCGACGTCGCTCGTCATGGCCCGGTTCACCCTAGTCCGGCGCGCCTACGCTGCTGCCATGCACGGGCTGATGCAGGACCGACCACTGACCTTGCCGCACTTCTTCGAACGGGCCGAGCGCCTGTTCGCCCGCAAGGAGGTGGTGACCGCCACGCCGGGAGGACTGCATCGGGTCACCTACGGCGAGTGGGCCGCCCGCACCCGGCGGCTCGGCGGGGTGCTCGACCGGCTCGGCATCTCCGAGAGCGGCCGGGTGGCCACCTTCGCGTGGAACACCGCCCGCCATCTCGAGCTCTACTTCGCGGCGCCGTGCAGCGGCCGGGTGCTGCACACCCTCAACATCCGCCTGTTCCCCGAGCAGCTCACCTACATCGTCAACCACGCCGAGGACGAGGTGATCTTCGTCGACCGCTCGCTGCTCGGTCTGCTCGGTCCGCTCGTGCCGACGTTCAAGACGGTCGGGCACCTCGTGGTGATGGACGATGGAGCCGACGTCGACGTTCCCGAGTTCCCGGGCGGGCCGGAGGTGCACGACTACGAGGTGCTGCTGGCCGACGCCGCGCCCGTCGAGTGGCACGTCGACGACGAGAACCGGGCCGCGTCGATGTGCTACACGAGCGGCACCACCGGCAACCCCAAGGGTGTCGTCTACTCCCATCGCTCGACGTGGCTGCACACGATGGGTGCGCTCACCGCCGACAGCCTGGGTGCGAGCGAGCGCGACGTCATCCTGCCGGTCGTGCCGATGTTCCACGCCAACGCCTGGGGCCTGGCTCATGCGGGCGGTGGCGTGCGGGGCCAAGCTGGTGATGCCGGGCGCCGATCTCTCGCCCGGTTCCCTGGCCAACCTCATCGAGACCGAACGGGTCACCGTGGCGGCGGGCGTGCCCACCATCTGGATGGGGGTGCTGCCGGCGCTCGAAGGTCGTGACACGTCGTCGTTGCGGGCCATCCCGTGCGGTGGGTCGGCCGTGCCCCGGGCCCTGTCGGAGGGCTTCCGCGATCAGATCGGCCTGCCCATCCTCCAGGCATGGGGCATGACCGAGACCAGCCCGATCGCGTCGGTGTGCCGCATCAAGAGCTACCTCGACGAATCGTTGCCCGAGGACGAGAAGGCCGAGCTGCGCGCCGCCCAGGGGCTCGCAGCGGTCGGCGTCGACTTCCGGGTGGCCGACCCCGACACGCTCGAGGAGCAGCCGTGGGACGGCGTGAGTCGCGGCGAGCTGCAGGTCGCCGGACCGTGGATCGCCGGCGAGTACTACAACGACGACCGCTCGCCCGAGTCGTTCACACCCGACGGGTGGCTCAAGACCGGTGACGTCGCCACCGTCGACTCGGAGGGCTACATCCGCCTCGTCGACCGCACCAAGGACGTGGTGAAGTCGGGTGGCGAGTGGATCAGCTCGGTCGAGCTCGAGAACGAGATCATGGCCCACCCCAAGGTGGCCGAGGCCGCCGTCATCGGCGTGAGCCATCCCAAGTGGCAGGAGCGACCGCTGGCCTGCGTGGTGGTGAAGCCGGGCGAGGCGCTCGACGCCGACGAGGTGCTGGCCTTCCTCGAGCCTCGGGTGGCCAAGTGGTGGTTGCCGGACGAGGTGGTGTTCATCGACGAGGTGCCGAAGACCTCGGTGGGCAAGTTCTCCAAGAAAGACCTGCGTGACCGCTTCAAGAACCACCGTCTCCCCACCGCCTGAGCTCTGCGCCGTCGCGTCGGCGCTCCCGGAGCCGGTCTCCCAGGACGACGTGGCCGCGTTCGCGGCGTCGCTCGCCGGTGACCTCGCGGAGCGCGCCGCCCAGGTGTTCGCCAACGCGGGCATCTCGCATCGACACCTGGCGCGCCCGATCGAGTGGTACGGCGAACGGCACGCACCCGGCGCGCGGTTCGAGATGGCGTGCGTCGAGGGCGTCGCGCTCGGCACCAGCGCGGCGCAGGCCGCGCTCGACCGGTCGGGCACCGCGCCGCACGAGGTCGACACGCTGCTGTTCGTGTCGACCACCACGGTGCGGGCCCCGAGCCTCGACGTGTCGTTGGCGGCGACGCTCGGCCTGCGTGACGACGTGCGGCGGGTGCCGATCTTCGGGCTGGCCTCCCTCGGGGGCGCCGCGGGCCTCGCGCTGGCCGCCGACCTGATCCGCGGTGGCGACCAGTGCGTGCTCGTGGTGGCGTGCGAGCTCAACTCGTTCATGTTCGTTCCGGGCGAGCCGTCGATGGAGTCGCTCGTCACCACCGCGTTGTTCTCCGATGGTGCCGCCGCCGCGGTGGTGAAGCCGGCGGGCTCGTCGGGCTCGACCGGCGACGCGTGCGTCGCGCTGCTCGCTCGCCACACCACGCTGGTGCCCGACTCGCTCGACGTGATGGGCTTCGATCCGACCGATCAGGGTCTGCGCTGGCGTCTGGCCCCCGACGTGCCCGACGTGGCGCTGGCCTCCACCGCCGCCAGCGTGAGGGCCGCTCTCGCCCGGGTCGGCTGGTCGCTCGCCGACGTCGACCACGTCCTCGTGCATCCGGGTGGCGCCAAGGTGCTCGACGCCGTCGAACTGTCGCTCGGCCTCGCGCCCGGGGCGCTCGAGTGGTCCCGTCGCACCATGGCCGAGCACGGCAACATCAGCAGCGTCACCGTGCTGTTGGTGCTCGAGGCGTTCTTGCGCTCGGGCCCGGCCCCCGGCCACGGCCTGCTCACGGCGATGGGACCGGGCTTCGCCTTCGAGCACGTGCTCTTCGACGTCGTAGCCTGAGGGCGTGAGCGCGCCGCCCGACTACCGGTTTCTCTGGCGGCCGTGGTGGATCCTGTCGCACGTCTTCGTGTTGAGCATGGTCGTGCTCATGATCAGCCTGGGCTTCTGGCAGCTCCGTCGCCTCGACGAGCGCCAGACCTACAACGCCACGGTCGAGTCGCGCCAGGACATCGACCCCGTGCCCGTCACCGAGCTGTTCCCGGAGGGGCCGGCCACGTCGCCCGAAGCGGTGGAGGACGACACGTTCCGGATGGTCACGCTGACGGGCAGCTACGCCGTCGACCAGCAGGTGCTGGTGCGCAATCGGACGAACGACGGCATTCCGGGCTATTGGGTGTTGACGCCGCTGGTGCTCGACGACGGGTCGGCGGTGCCCGTCAATCGCGGCTGGGTGCCGTTCGCCACCACCGAGCCCGAAGGTCCGTGGACCCAGTACGACCCGCCAGCGGCACGGGTGTCGGTGCTCGGCATGGTGCAGGAGCCCCAGGTGCGCAGCTCCGGCCTGGTCGGTGGGCCGACCGATGCGGCCGAGGGACGGCTGGCCACCTTGTCGAGGGTCGACGTCGGTCGTCTGCAGCAACAGGTCGACGAGCCGTTGTGGCCGCTCTTCGTCAACCTGCGCGCGCAGGATCCGGCGCAGGGCGACCTGCCCGTGCCGGTGCCCGAGCCCGACCTGGGGGAGGGCAACCACCTGAGCTACGCGGGCCAGTGGTTCATCTTCGCCCTGCTCACCCTGATCGTCTATCCGCTGCTGCTGCGGCGCACGGCGCGCCACAAGGGCGCCGAGGCGCGCCGGGCCGCCACCCCAGCGGTCGACGAGGCCGAGCGCGTCACCACGCCGTGAGCGGCGCCGAGCACACCCGCCAGGCCATCCTCGCCGCCGCCTTGGCGTGCATCGAGCGGTGGGGCCTGGTGAAGACCAGCCTCGAGGACGTGGCCCAGGAAGCGGGTCGATCGCGGGCCACCGTCTACCGCTACTTCCCGGGCGGCCGCGAGCAGTTGGTGCGTGACACCGTGGCGTGGGAGGTCGGTCGCTTCTTCGCTCGTCTCGAAAGCCACGTGGCCGACGCGCCCGATCTCACCGCCAAGCTCGAGGCCGGCTTGATCTTCGGGCACCGCGCCATCGACGAGCACACCCTGCTCCAGCGCATGCTGCGCACCGAGCCCGAGGCGCTGCTCGAGGAGCTCTCGCACACCGTGCCGCTCATCGAGGCCCTCATCCGGGCCTACCTGCTGGCGCTCGTGCGAGCCGAGAAGCTGCGCCCCGGGATCGATCCGGGGGAGGCGGCCGACTACCTCACCCGCATGCTGCTGTCGTACGTGGGCAGCCAGGGCCGGTGGGATCTCACCGACCCGAACCAGGTGCGCCATCTGGTGCGCACCCAGTTCGTGGCGGGCATCCTGGCCGAGCCGGAGCCTCCCATCGTCCTGACCTGAGACGGATGTCACGCCGTTAGGCCCTTGGCGATGAGACAAAGTTGGCCTTATTGTCTCACCAGATGGTTGCCACGTCTGGGGGAGATGAGCCCGCTCAACGAAGGGCTGGACGCGCGTATCCGCGCCGGGGCGCTGCGGTGCCTCGCCCGCGCCGGCGTGCGCGGCACGACCCTCGACGACGTCGCCGACGAGGCGGGCTGCTCCCGGGCCACGATCTATCGCGTCTTCCCCGGCGGGCGCGACGTGCTGCTCGCCGCCGTGCTCGCCAGCGAGGTCGAGCGTCTCCTGGTCGAGCTCGAGGCCGAGCTCGACGCCGCGGAGTCGCTGGCCGACGCGCTCGTGGCGGCCATCGGCACCACGGCGCTCGCCCTTCGTCGTCACGAGGTCCTCCAGTTCCTGATGATCGAGGAGCCGGGCGTGGTGCTGCCCCATCTCAGCTTCGACGGCCTCGATCCGCTGCTCGAGCGGGCGGTCGAGTTCCTCGCGCCGCACCTCGCGCGCTTCACCGATCCGCCCCGGGCCACCGAGCTGGCCGAGTGGGCGGCGCGTCTCGTCGTGCTCTACGCCGGCGACCTCGACGCCCCCATCGATCTCACCGAACCAGCCGACACCCGTCGGTTGGTCGCCACCTATGTCCTCCCCGGGCTGCCCGCCCATCACCGACAGGAGCTCTCCCATGTCGTCCACTGAAGACCTCATCGGCCGCGCCGACATCAACGACCTCGAGGCGATCCTCTCGATCACCAACACCGACGTCGACGCGCTCGTGCATCAGGTGAAGGACAACGCCGACGCCATCTTCACGTGGGACTACGAGAAGGGCGCGCGCCCTGCGCTCAACAAGCTCTACGAGAAGGCCAAGAACGCGCAGTGGAACGGCGAGACCGACCTCGACTGGTCGATCGACGTCGACCAGGAGGCCGTGGTGGTGGCCAACGCGGCGGCCAACGGTGGCGTCGAGATGGACCTGTCGGGCACGTGCTTCGAGAAGTGGGGCGACAAGGAGTGGCTCGAGCTGGGCATCGAGTCGCAGAACTGGACGCTCAGCCAGTTCATGCACGGTGAGCAGGGCGCGCTGATCTGCACGGCCAAGATCGTCGAGACGGTGCCGTGGATCGACGCCAAGTACTACGCGTCCACCCAGGTGATGGACGAGGCCCGCCACGTCGAGGTGTTCGCCAAGTACCTCGACGACAAGCTGTCGGGGCACTACCCGATCAACGCCCACCTGAGCATGCTGCTCGACGACATCATCGTCGATCCCCGCTGGGACATGACCTACCTCGGCATGCAGATCATGGTCGAGGGCCTGGCCCTCGCCGCGTTCGGCTTCATGCACAACCTCACCACCGAGCCGCTCCTCAAGCAGCTGCTCCGCTACGTGATGAGCGACGAGGCCCGTCACGTGGCGTTCGGTGTGCTGTCGCTCAAGGAGTACTACGGCGAGCTGAGCGCACCCGAGATCCGTGAGCGCCAGGAGTTCGCCTTCGAGGCGGCCGTGCGCATGCGCGATCGCTTCCTGCAGCAAGAGGTGTGGGACCGCATGGGCGTGCCGGTCAAGGAGGCCGTCTCGCTCATGATGACCACCCCCGAGCAGCAGATGTTCCAGGCCATGCTCTTCTCGAAGATCGTGCCGAACTGCAAGAAGCTCGGGCTGCTCGACGCCGCCGACGGCTGGTTGCGCACCAAGTTCACCGAGCTCGGCGTCATCATGTTCGAGGACTGGGCCGACACCGGCGAGGAGTACGACCAGTTCGCCCTCGATCAGCAGGCCACCGCCGGCTGATCGGCCGGTTGCGCCGCCGGTTGGGGCGGTTCGCGCCGTCGGGCGCAAAGGCATGCTGAAGTAGGGTGCGGCCGATGGCCGCCCCGTCCGACCCCGAGCTGCTGGTCCTCACCGGGCTTCGTCTCCAGGGTTTCGCCGAGCCCGACGTGCTCGCGCCGCGTGCCGGGCTGTCCGAGGACGAGGTGGAGAAGCTCCTCGACGCGTTCGAGCGCGATGGGCTCGTGCGCCATCGCGAGGGGCGGGTCAGCGGCTGGAACCTGACGGCCGACGGGCGCGCCGAAGGCGAGCGCGTGCTGGCCGCCGAGCTCGATGCTCTCGGGATCCGAGACTCGCTCGCGCAGGCCTACCGGGGCTTTCTCGCCCACAACGGCCGGCTGCTCGACATCTGCACCCAGTGGCAGGTTCGCGATGTCGACGGCATCTCGAAGGTGAACGACCACGCCGACCGCGTCTACGACGCGGCGGTGTTCTCCGAGCTGCGCGAGGTCGACGCCGCGGTGCGACCGGTGGTCGAAGAGCTGGCCTCGATGCTCGAGCGGTTCGCCGGCTACGCCCCGCGCCTGCAGAACGCGCTCGACCGTGTGGCTGCCGGTGAGGTCGACTGGTTCACCAAGCCGACCATCGACTCGTACCACACGGTGTGGTTCGAGTTGCACGAGAACCTGCTCGCCACGTTGGGTATCGAGCGGGGCACAGAGGCGTCGTCGTGACCGACGCGAGAGGAGCCCGGAGCTGATGGCACGATTCGGTCGGGTGCTGACCGCGATGGTCACCCCCTTCGACGAGCAGGGACGCGTCGACCTCGACGGTGCGGCATCTCTGGCCCAATGGCTCGTCGAGCAGGGCAACGACGGCCTCGTGGTCACCGGCACCACCGGCGAGGCCAGCGTCCTCACCGACGACGAGCAGGTCGAGGTGTGGCGGGCCGTACGCGCCGCCGTCGACGTGCCCCTGGTGGCGGGCAGCGGCACCAACGACACCCGTCACGCAGTCGAGCTCACCGCCCAGGCGGCCGCTGCCGGTCTCGACGGCGTGCTCGTGGTGACGCCGTACTACAACCGGCCTGGGCAGAGCGGCATCGAGGCCCACTTCCGCGCGGTGGCCGGTGCCACCGAGCTTCCCGTGCTGCTCTACGACATTCCGATCCGCACCGGGCGCAAGGTCTCCACCGAGGTGCTCCTGCGACTCGTGCACGACGTCCCGAACATCGTGGGCGTCAAGGACGCGGCGGGTGACCCGGCCGAGTCGGCCCGGCTCATCGCCGACGCCCCCGACGGCTTCGAGCTCTACTCGGGCGATGACTCGTTGACGCTTCCGCTGCTGGCCGTGGGCGCCGTGGGGGTCATCGGGGTGTGCACCCACTGGGCTGCCGGACCGATGGGCCGCCTCATCGCCGCGGCCGAGGCAGGCGATCTCCCCACGGCCATCGATCTCAACGCCAGGCTGATCGAGAGCTACGACTTCGAGACCAGCGAGGCGACCCCCAACCCCATACCTGCGAAAGCGATGCTGCGGGCCATCGGACAACCGGCGGGGCAGTGTCGTCTGCCGCTCGGGCCGGCGCCCGATGGTCTCGAGGCACGCGCGCGGGAGATCTGGAAGAACCTGCATGGCTGATCCCGTACGGATCACATTCCTCGGCGGACTCGGCGAGATCGGGCGCAACTGCGCCTGCCTCGAGGTCGACGGCAAGATCGTCCTGATCGACTGCGGGCTGATGTTCCCCGACCTCGACATGCTCGGGATCGACCTCGTCCTGCCCGACTTCACCTACTTGCGCGAGAACGCCGACCGCATCGTCGGCTGTGTGGCGACCCACGGCCACGAGGACCACGTGGGCGGGCTGTCGTTCCTGCTGCGTGACCTGTCGTTCCCGATCTACGGCTCCGAGCTCACGCTGGGGTTGGCGCGCAACCGCATCGCCGAGGCCGGTCTGCTCGATCGCACCGAGTTCGTCGTGGTCCGCGACGGCGAGCGGCGTCGCATCGGGCCCTTCGACGTCGAGTTCATCCCGGTCACGCACTCGGTGCCGCACGGCTTCGCCACCGCCTTCCACACCCCGCAGGGTGTGATCCTGCACTCGGGCGACTGGAAGCTCGACCTCAACCCGGTCGACGGTCGCCTCACCGACCTCGGTCGCATCGGCTCGATCGCGCACGACGACGGCATCCGCCTGCTGCTGGCCGACTCGACCAACGCCGAAGAACCGGGCCACTCCCGGTCGGAGACGTCGATCGGCAAGGTGCTCTACGACCTGTTCCACCAGTACGAAGGCCGTCGCATCATCACCACGTGCTTCGCCTCGCACATCCATCGCGTGCAGCAGATCGCCAACGCCGCGGTGGCCTTCGACCGCACCATCGCCACGATGGGCATGTCGATGAAGAAGAACGTGCGCCTGGCACGCGAGATGGGACTGCTCGACATCCCCGAACGGTCACTGCGTGACATCGAGGACGTGGCCGACCTCGACCCGGCCAAGGTGTGCGTGATCAGCACCGGATCGCAGGGCGAGCCGATGTCGGCGCTGGCGCTCATGGCGGGGCACGAGAACCGTTGGCTCAAGCTCGGCCAAGGCGACGTCGTCATCATGAGCTCGCACCCGATCCCCGGCAACGAGGCCAACGTCAGCAAGGTGATCGACGGCCTGGTGCGGCTCGGCGCCGAGGTGGTGCACTCGGGCATCTCCGATGTGCACGCCACCGGGCACGCCAAGCAGGAAGAGGTGAAGACGCTGCTGGCGATCGCCCGGCCCGACTGGTTCGTGCCGGTGCACGGCGAGTATCGCCACCTGGCCGCCCACGCGCGGCTGGCCGGCGGCATGGGTGTGGCCCGCGACCACATCATCGTGTGCGAAGACGGCGACCAGCTGTTGCTCACCGACGACGGTCTCAAGCCGGCGGCCCGGGTGCCGGCCGGCTACCTCTACGTCGACGGCATCGTGGGCGACGTGAGCGACGGGGTGCTGCGCGACCGGCGGGTGCTCGCCGAGGAGGGCGTGGTCGTGGTGATCGTCGCGGTCGACTCGACCACGGGCGCCATCATCACGGGTCCCGAGATCATCACGAGGGGCTGGGTCTATGCCCCCGAGGCCGAGGACCTGCTCGACCAGTGCGCCGAGAAGGTCCGCGAGGCCGTGAAAGACGCGTTCAACTCGGACACGACCGACATCGAGACGCTGCAACGGCATGTGCGGCGTGCCGCGGGCAAGTTCGTGAACGAGCAGACCCGCCGCCGCCCCATGATCGTCCCGGTCGTGATGGAGGCCTGAGCCGCCTCGGTTTTCCGGCGGTCAGGCGGTCCGTGCCACGATGTCGCCCATGGCTGACGTCCTCACCCCGCTCGTCGACAAGGCTCTGCGCCGCGAAGCACCCACGCGGGACGAGGCCCTCGCCGTGCTGGCCCTCTCCGACGACGACGTGCTCGACGTGGTGGCGGCCGCCTTCCGCGTGCGCCGCCAGTTCTTCGGCCGTCGGGTCAAGCTCAACTTCCTCGTCAACATCCGCTCGGGTCTCTGCCCGGAGGACTGCTCCTACTGCTCGCAGCGCAAGGGCTCCGAGAGCGAGATCCTGAAGTACCGCCTGCTCGATCCCGACGAGGTGTTCGAGAACGCCACTCGTGCGGCCGCCGCGGGCGCCAAGCGGGTGTGTCTGGTGGGCAGCGGTCGTGGCCCGACTGATCGCGATGTCGAAGCGGTGGCCCGCATGGCCACCAAGCTGCGCACCGAGCTGCCCCAGCTCGAGATCTGCGTGAGCCTGGGTCTGCTCGGGGCCGGCCAGGCCGACGCACTGCACGATTCAGGCGTCTACGCCTACAACCACAACCTCAACACCAGCGCCGAGCGCTACCGCGAGATCTGCTCGACGCACACCTACACCGACCGCGTCGACACCGTCGGCAGCGCCGCCGCTGGTGGGTTGTCGCCCTGCTCGGGGGCGATCTTCGGCATGGGGGAGACCGACGACGACATCGTCGACCTGGCGTTCGACCTGCGCCGGCTCTCGCCCGATTCGGTGCCCGTGAACTTCCTCATCCCCTTCGACGGCACACCGCTGGCCGATCGCCGAGAGCTCACGCCCGAGCGTTGCCTCACGATCCTCGGGCTGTTCCGGTTCTTCTTCCCCGACGTCGAGGTCCGCATCGCCGGAGGCCGCGAACTGCACCTCGGGGCGCTCCAGCCCCTCGGGCTCTACGTGGCCAACTCCATCTTCATCGGTGACTACCTCACGAGCGAGGGCCAACCGGGCGCCGCCGACCGCCAGATGATCGCCGAGGCGGGGTTCACCATCGAGGGCGACGTCGCCCCCGCGCCCGATCGCACCGAGCTGGTCACCGAGGTCGAGCTGCGCCGCCGAGGCCCCGGCAGCGCCGTGCCCGCCAACACCTGATCAGGCTCCATCCTCCACGTTCCGGCTGGTCAAACCCGCACCCTGGTGCGGGTTTGACCAGCCAGAAACCGGGCGGTGACGGTCCCCGGTGGCTTCTGGGGCTGCTGTTAGCGTTGGGGGCACTGTGGCCACCAAGCAACGCACCACCTCCTCGAGCACTCGATCGAGGGCCGCCTCGTCGCGGTCGTCCAAGTCGTCGTCGGCGAAGTCGTCGGCGAAGAAACGCCCGGCATCGCGCGGCAAGTCCGGCGCGAGCACCCGGTCGGCGGGCGCGATGATCCGCCAGGCGTTCGACGGCCATGGCCACGACGTGTGGGGGGTCGTCCTCATCGCCCTCGGCATCGTCGCCGCCCTCGGGGTCTATGCCGACCTGGCCGGACCGGTGGGCGAGGGACTCGCCGACGGCATCGGCGCCGGCGTCGGCCGGCTTGCCCTCCTGGTGCCGATCGTATTGATCGTGCTCGGCGGCATCATGGTGCGCGGCCCGCGTACCGAAGACGGCACACCTACCGCCATCAAGCCCGTCATCGGTGTCGTGCTCGTGCTGGTGGCCGGTGTCGGCCTGCTCCACCTCGCGGGTGGGCGCCCGGCGTTCGACGCGGGCGCCGATGCACTGAGCGATGCGGGGGGCTATGTCGGCGTGGTGGTCGCCGGGCCCTTGAGCGACTTGCTCGGCGTGTGGGGCACGGCGTTCGTCCTCGGCGCCGTGTTGGTGATCGGACTGGTGCTCATCACCGGCACCACCGTGCGCGCCGCCACCAGCCGAGCGGCGCGCGGGGTGAAGCCCGTCAACGACGCGGTGCACAACGTCTTCGGTGCGCTCTTCCACCTCGGTTCGCCCGAGGCCACGTCGACGACCATCGACCTGCGTGACGACGACGCCGACCCTGACGAGCGCACGCTGGTCGACGAACCGCTCGTGGTGGTGGCCGGCGGCGACGACGACCCCGCTCCTGAACTGGAAACCGATGTCGAGCCTGACGTCGATGCCGTCGAGATCCATCTGCCCGAGCCCGACGAAGCACCGGTCGAGGTCGAACAGCTCGAGATCGCGCTCGGACCCGCGGCCCAGAGCCCGGTGTGGAAGCTGCCGGCCAAGAAGGTGCTCGACCGGTCGGAGACCCACGAGGTCGACCGGGCCGAGGTGGAGACGCAGGGCCGCACGCTCGAGCACGCCCTGGCCGAGCACGGCGTCGAGACCCGACTGGTGGGCATGGTCGTCGGGCCCACCGTCACCCGCTACGAGCTCGAGCTCGGCCCCGGCGTGAAGGTGGCCCGGGTCACCAGCCTGCACAAGGACATCGCCTACGCCATGGCGTCGCCCGACGTGCGCATCCTCGCGCCCATCCCCGGTCGTCAGGCGATCGGCGTCGAGGTGCCGAACGTGAAGCGCCAGGTGGTGGCGCTCGGCGACATCCTGGCGTCGGAAGAGGCGCGCAAGGCGAAGCAGCCGCTCGAGGTGGCGATCGGTCGCGACATCAACGGCCGGGCCATCCTCGCCAACCTGGCCACCATGCCCCACCTCCTCATCGCGGGCGCCACCGGCGCCGGCAAGTCGTCGTGCATCAACTCGCTCATCACGTCGATCCTCATGCGCACCACGCCCGACGAGGTGCGCATGATCCTCATCGACCCCAAGCGCGTCGAGCTCGGGCAGTACAACAAGCTGCCGCACCTGCTCACCGAGGTGGTCACCAACCCCAAGAAGGCCGCCAACGCGCTGTCGTGGGCCGTGCGGGAGATGGAGCGTCGCTACGACCTGCTCTCCGAGGTCGGCTTCCGCGACATCAACGGCTACAACGCCGCCTTCGATCGGGGCGAGGTGCAGCGCGACCACCCCGACCTGCCGCCCTACGAGCGGCTGCCCTACATCCTCGTCGTGGTCGACGAGCTCAACGACCTGATGATGGTGGCGGCGCGCGACGTCGAGGAGTCGATCTGTCGCATCGCCCAGATGGCCCGGGCGGTCGGCATCCACCTCGTGATCGCCACGCAGCGACCGTCGGTGAACGTCATCACCGGCGTCATCAAGGCCAACGTGCCCGCCCGCCTCGCGTTCGCGGTGTCGAGCCTGGCCGACAGCCGGGTGATCCTCGACCAGGGCGGCGCCGAGCGGCTGGTGGGCCGGGGCGACATGTTGCTGCTCGGTCCGTCGTCGAGCGTGCCCCAGCGCATCCAGGGCGCCTGGGTCACCGAGAAGGAAGTCCGCAACGTGGTGGCCCACTGGCGCCGCCAGTCGCCGGAGGTGAGCTACCTCGAGGGCGTCGAGGGCAGCGACGATGCCGACGCACCTGGCGCGGGTGGTGGCATGCCCGGCGGTGACGACGACGACGATCTGCTCACCCAGGCCATGGAGCTGGTGGTGCGCACGCAGCTCGGCTCGACGTCGATGCTGCAGCGCAAGCTGCGGGTCGGCTTCGCCCGCGCCGGTCGGCTCATGGACCTGCTCGAGCAGCGCGGGGTCGTCGGCCCGTCCGAAGGGCTCGAAGGCCCGTGCCGTGCTGATGACCCCCGAGGAGCTCGACGGCGCGGCGACGGTCAGCGACAGCTGACCAAGGTCAACGCGCCGTAGGGAAGGCCTGCGGGCACAAGGGCCCTCCCAGGCGGTCACCGTCGTGCATGGCCCGCTGGTAGTCCTTCATGGGCGCACCCGGCTTGGCCGAGAAGCGGATGTCGTCGCCGCAGTAGCGCAACGAGATCGCCCGCCGGCTCGACTCGGCTGAGGTGTTCGGGCCCGCACCGTGGAGCGTGTCGTAGTGGTGCACGGTGATGTCGCCGGGCTGCAGGTCCCAGCACAGCACGTCGTAGCGGTCGGCGTCGCCGTCGATGTCGGGCACCAGCTCGCCCTCGGTGCCGGGGATGGGCTCGTCGGTGACGAACAGGTTGGGGCGGAAGCTCCGGCCCCACTGGTGCGAGCCCTGCACGAAGCGCAGTGAGCCCGTGGTGGCATCGACCGGGTCGAGCGGCACCCAGAAGGTGCACGCCTGCCTGCCGGCCACGTGGAAGTAGGCCGAGTCCTGGTGGAACTTGGTGGCCTCGGCCGCGCCGGGCTCCTTCACGAGCACGCTGTCCTCGTAGAACCAGATGTGCTCCGAGCGCAGCAACGCGGCGGCCACCTGCGGGAAGGCCCGAGCGCAGGGCGAACGCGGCGAAGGCGTCGTCGTCGAGCCAGTGGTCGACTCCGGCGTAGAAGCGACCCGCCGACGGATCGGCATCGCCCGCAGCGGGGCTCGGCCAGGCTGGTGAGATCGGCGCTCGCCGCGCTGCGCATTGCTCGATCGACCGGGCGCGGTCATGGCCGCGACGTCGTCGGGGGAGAGCAGACTGCGCAGCACCACCACACCGTCGCGCTCGAACGCTTCGATCTCGTCGCCGGTGATCTCCCGCACCATGCGAGCACCGTAGTCATCTCGGGCGGCTCAGACGGGAGTGCCGTGCTAGGAACGAGGCCATGACCGAGCTTCGTGAGATCGCCAGCGGCCTGCGGTTCCCCGAGGGTCCGATCGCCATGCCCGACGGCAGCATCGTGCTGGTCGAGATGATCCGCGGCACGTTGAGTCGGGTCGAGCCCGACGGCACGGTCACCGTCGTGGCCGAGTGCGGTGGTGGACCGAACGGTGCGGCCGTCGGGCCTGACGGTCACGTCTATGTCTGCAACAACGGCGGGCTCTTCGAGGTCAACCACGTCGAGGGCGTGGGCGACGTGCCCTCGCGTCGGGCCGATCACGTCAGCGGTTCGATCCAGCGGGTCGACCTGTCGACGGGAGCGGTCGAGACGCTCTACACGGAATGCGACGGCCAGCCGCTTTCGGGGCCGAACGACCTCGTCTTCGACACCCACGGCGGCTTCTGGTTCACCGACCACGGTGTGACCGAGGCCGACGACCGGCCGGGCGTGCTCTACGCGACCGCCGATGGATCGTCGATCCGCGCGGTCGCCCACCACACCGACGAGACCAACGGCATCGGCCTGTCGCCCGACGGCACCAAGCTCTACGTGGCCGAGACGATGGTCGGGCGACTCTGGGAATGGGACATCACCGGCCCGGGCGAGGTGGCTCGCGATCCCGAGTCGCCGGCGGCTCACGGCGGCCGGCTCCTGCACAAAGCCCCCGATGGCCAGCTGTTCGACTCGCTGGCCGTCGACGGCGATGGCTGGGTCTGCGTCGGCACGCTGGTGAACGGCGGCGTCACCTGCGTCTCACCCGACGGATCGCAGGTGGAGCACGTGCCCGTGCCCGACGTGCTCGTCACCAACATCTGCTTCGGCGGCGACGATCTCCGCACGGCCTACCTCACTGCCTCGGCGGGCGGCACGCTCCAGGCGACGCCCTGGCCCCGTCCCGGTCTGCGCCTCGCCTTCTAGCCCCGCTCGTCGGTCCCGCGCTCTCGGCCCGCCGGCCTGGCCCAACGCGAGTGGCGTGCGCCACTACCGGGCAGACGAGCCCCCTCCGGTACCATCTGGCCCATGCCTCGGACCTTCTGGGTCGAGACGCTGGGCTGTCCGAAGAACCAGGTCGACTCCGACAAACTGACCGGCACGATGCTCGCCGACGGTCTCGTCGCGGCCGACGGGCCCGACGAGGCCGACCTGGTGGTCGTCAACACCTGTGCGTTCATCGAAGAGGCCCGCCAGGAGTCGATCGACACGATGCTCGCTGCTGAGCGACGCCCGTCGCGAGGGCGCCGAGCTGGTGGTCACGGGTTGCCTGGCCGAGCGCTACGGCGACGAGCTGGCCGACGCGCTGCCCGAGGTCGACGCGGTGGCCGGTTTCGGCGTGCCGGTCACCATCGGCGTCGAAGCCGTCGCTCCCGTCGTTCGACCTGCTCAACCTGCCGCGGCCCGCCGGCCACGGCGCCGTGGGCCTACGTGAAGGTGGCCGAGGGCTGCGATCGCAACTGCGGCTTCTGCGCCATCCCGACGTTCCGCGGCAAGCAGCGGTCGCGGGCGTTCGACGACGTGCTCGCCGAGGTCGATGCGCTCGGGCGCCCGCGAGATCGTGCTCGTCGCGCAGGACCTGGCCAGCTACGGGCGCGACCAGGGCGTCGGCAGCCGCCAGATCGTGCCGCTTGGTCCGCGCCGTCGCCGATCGGGTCGACTGGGTGCGGCTGCTCTACCTCTATCCGTCCGACCTCACCGACGAGCTGGTCGCCGCGGTGCTCGACTCGGGCGTGCCCTACTTCGACCTGTCGCTGCAGCACGTGTCGCCGCCGTTGATGCGGCGCATGCGCCGCTGGGGCGACGGCGGTCGTTTCCTCGATCGCATCGAGTCGATCCGTGAGGCCGAGCCGGGGGCGGTGTTCCGATCGAACTTCATCGTCGGCTATCCCGGTGAGACCGAGGCCGACCACGACGCCCTGCTCGAGTTCGTCGAGGCGGCCCAGCTCGACTGGTGCGGCTTCTTCGCCTACTCGCGGGAGGACGGCACCTACGCCGCCGAGCTCGACGGACAGGTCCCCGTCGAGCTGATGCACGAGCGGCTCGCCGAACTGCGAGCGCTGCAGGACGACATCACCGCTCGGCGACGTGACGATCTCATCGGATCGGTGGTCGAAGTGCTCGTGGATGCCCCCGGCCAGGCCCGCAGCTACCGCGAGGCGCCGGAGATCGACGGCATCATCACCGTGCCCGAGTCGCTGCCCGTCGGCAGCTTTGCCAAGGTCACCGTGGTCGACGCCCTCGGCCCCGATCTGGTGGGCACGCCATGAGCACCTCCGACCTGCCCGGCGAGGAGACCCATCGGCCCGTGCCCGACGGTGCGTCCACCGCGCCCGACCGGTCCGACAACACCTTCGGTCCGTCCGCGCTCGCCACCCCGGCCAACTTCATCACGGTGATCCGCCTGCTGGCCGCGCCCTGGCTGTTCGCCATGATCGTCGAGTCGGGCGCCACTTGGCCCAACTTCGTGTTCTGGACAGCGCTGGCTGCCACCGACTTCGCCGACGGCCTGATGGCCCGCCGCTACGGCTCCACCCGCAGCGGCGCGTTCCTCGATCCGCTCGCCGACAAGGTGCTCGTGCTCGGCGCCATGTTCGCCCTGGTGGCCGCCGACTCGTTCCCGCTGCTTCCCGTGGCCATCATCGCCGTGCGCGAGCTGGTGATCAGCCTGTTCCGTGTGCAGCTCGGCCGCCAGGGCCTCGCCGTGCCGGCCAGGCAGACGGCCAAGGTGAAGACCTTCCTGCAGGCGCTGGCCGTCGGTGCGGCGGTGATGCCCACGCTCGTCGGCTACTCGTGGATCGCCAACGCGCTGCTCTGGGCGTCGGTGTTCATGGCGGTGGTCAGCGGCGTGCAGTACCTGCGCGACGGGCGTCGGGCTGCCACCACGATGCGCGCCGACTGACACGTCACCGGTAGATTCCCGCCATGCGTTGCGAAGTGGTCGCGGTGGGCACCGAACTGCTGCTCGGGCAGATCGTCGACACCAACTCGTCGTTCATCGGCGAGCAGCTCGCGCTGGCGGGCATCGACAGCTTCTTCCAGACCAAGGTGGGCGACAACGCGGCCCGCATCGAACAGGCCCTGCGCGACGCCCTCGAGCGGTCCGACGCGGTGGTCGTGTGCGGTGGGCTCGGGCCCACCCAGGACGACATCACCCGCGACGTCATCGCCGACGTGATGGGGGTCGAGCTGGTGCTCGACCCCGAGGTCGAAGAGCGCATCCGCTCCATGTTCGGCTCGCGTGGGCGCGACATGCCGGCCAACAACCTGCGCCAGGCCATGGTCCCGATCGGGGCGTCGGTCATGGCCCAGCAGCCGGGCACCGCACCCGGTCTGGTCTGCCCGATCGGCGACAAGGTGATCTACGCCGTGCCCGGGGTGCCCTACGAGATGCGTGAGATGGTGCTCGGCACCATCGTCCCCGACCTGCAGGCGCGGGCCGGTGTCACGTCGGTCATCGCCAGTCGGGTGGTGCGCACGTGGGGTCAGTCCGAGTCGGGCCTGGCCGAGATGCTGGCGCCGCGCATCGACGAGCTCGACCAGTCGGGCCACTGCACGCTCGCGTTCCTGGCCAGCGGCATCGAGGGTCTGAAGGTGCGCATCACGGCCAAAGCCGATTCGCAGGCCGAGGTCGACGCCATCCTCGACGACGAGGTCGAGCTGTTGCGCTCGATCCTCGGCGAGATCGTGTTCAGCGTCGACGACGAGAACATGGAGACGGTGATCGTGCGCCTGCTCCAGGAGCGTGGGCTCACGATCGGTACGGCCGAGTCGGTCACCGGCGGGTTGATCGCGGCCCGCCTCACCGACGTGCCCGGGTCGAGCGAGGTCTTCCGGGGCTCGGTGGTGGCCTATGCCAGCCAGGTGAAGTACGACGTGCTGGGTGTGGCGATCGGTCCGGTGGTGACCGACGAGGCGGCCGAGCAGATGGCGGCCGGCGCCTGTCGGGTGCTCGGCACCGACGTCGCCGTGGCGGTCACGGGTGTGGCCGGTCCGGCGTCGCAAGAGGGCGTGCCGCCCGGCGTCGTCTACTTCGGCCTGTGCATCGATGGCGAGACCGAGTCGATGATGGTGCGCCTGCCGGGTGATCGCGAGCGGGTGAAGCAGTTCTCCACCATCTCCGTGCTCGACCTGCTGCGGCGCCGGCTCATCGCCCGCTGACCCGATGGCCCGGCTGTTCGTCGCCGTGCGCCCGCCGCCCGAGGTCATCACGGCTCTCGCCGAGCTCGACCGGCCGGCCGAACCGGGCGTGCGCTACACGCCGCCCGAGCAGTGGCACGTGACGTTGCGGTTCCTCGGCGACGCAGTGGTCGACGACGCCGTCGCCGCGCTCGAGCAGCTGCGTTCGCCGGTGGCCGAGGCGGTGCTCGGGCCGCGTGTGTCGCGCCTCGGGCGCAACGTCGTGTGCGTGCCGGTGGCGGGCCTCGACGAGCTGGCCGCCGAGGTGCGCGAGCTGACGGCGGCGATCGGCGAGCCACCCGACCCGCGGGGTTTCGCGGGACACCTCACGATCGCGCGCCTGCGCGGGCGCGCCGCGTGCGGTGTGGCCGGCGCGTCGTTCTCGGCCCGATTCGCCGTGCACGAGGTGGAGCTGGTCGACAGCACGCTCGGCCCATCGGGCGCGGTGCACGACGTGGTGGCCCGCCGATCCCTCGGGTGAGCACGAGGCGGCCGCCCTCACCCACCCCGAAATCGGTGCGTGAAACCACCGTGGTGGTTGTTTCACGCACCAATTTGGCTGGAGCGAAGCGGTCAGTCGGCGTCGCGGTCGAGGCGCAGCGAGCACGAGTTCATGCAGTGTCGCTGGCCGGTGGGGGCGGGCCCGTCGTCGAAGACGTGGCCGAGATGGGCGCCACAGGAGGCGCAGACCGCTTCGGTGCGCACCATGCCGTGGCTGACGTCGGTCTCGGTGGCCACCGCGCCCTCGATGGGCTCCCAGAAGCTCGGCCACCCGGTGCCCGACTCGAACTTGGTGTCGGACCGGTAGAGCGGGGCGTCGCAGACGATGCAGCGGTAGACGCCGTCGTCGTGGCAGTCCCAGTACTCGCCGGTGAACGCTCGCTCGGTGCCCTTCTCCTGGGTGACGTGGTACTGCTCGGGGGTCAGGCGCTGACGCAGGTCGGTGTCTTCCATCGGGCTCCTCGTTCTCGGATGATCCTTGGTGTCTGGCCTGTGGAACGCCTGGAAGGCGGCCGTCGTTCCCGCTCGCCCGCCCGTGGTCCTTGATCGAACAGCTGTTCGCAATTACGCTGCTGTCGTTCCTGTCAGACCCTCTCGGTAGGGTCGTGACACTCCGAGAATCCCGAATCCGAGATCCGAGAATCGCTGCTCGAACCACCAGGACCCACGGGTCCGGCCCGGTCCTCGCAGCCACCACGCACACAACCGTCGAACAGACCAGGACAGCAAAGGGGAACACGGTGGAGCGAGACAAGGCACTCGAGATGGCCCTCAGCCAGATCGAGAAGCAGTACGGCAAAGGCTCGGTCATGAAGATGGGCGAGAAGACCGCCATGGCCATCGAGACCATCCCCACCGGGGCGCTGGCGCTCGACCTGGCCCTCGGTGTCGGGGGCCTGCCCCGGGGCCGGGTCGTCGAGATCTACGGTCCCGAGTCGTCGGGCAAGTCCACCCTGGCCATGCACGTGGTGGCCGAGGCGCAGCGCAACGGCGGCATCTGCGCCTACGTCGATGCCGAGCACGCGATGGATCCCATCTACGCCCGGGCCATCGGGGTCGACGTCGACGAGCTGCTCATCTCCCAGCCCGACACCGGCGAGCAGGCGCTCGAGATCACCGACATGCTCATCCGATCGGGTGCGCTCGACGTGGTCGTCATCGACTCGGTGGCCGCCCTCACCCCCCGGGCCGAGATCGAAGGCGAGATGGGCGACACCCACGTGGGCTTGCAGGCGCGGCTCATGTCCCAGGCGCTGCGCAAGCTCACCGCCAACCTCAACAAGTCCAACACCATCTGCGTCTTCATCAACCAGCTGCGCGAGAAGATCGGCGTGATGTTCGGCAGCCCCGAGACCACCCCCGGTGGCCGGGCGCTCAAGTTCTACTCGTCGGTCCGGCTCGACATCCGGCGCATCGAATCGATCAAGGACGGCGTCGAGGTGGTGGGCAACCGCACCCGGGTCAAGGTCGTCAAGAACAAGGTGGCGCCCCCGTTCCGTCAGTGCGAGTTCGACATCATGTACGGCAAGGGCATCAGTCGCGAGGGCTCGCTGCTCGACGTCGGTGTCGACAACGGCATCATCAACAAGTCGGGCGCCTGGTTCACCTACGAGGGCGAACAGCTCGGCCAGGGGCGTGAGAACGCCAAGCAGTTCCTGGCCGACAACCCCGAGATCATGATGGAGGTCTCCGATCGGGTGCTGAGCGAGCTCGGCATCGGCGCCGAAGACGAGATGACCGAGGCCGACGAGATCCCGATCAGCCTCGACGACTGACCTGCCGGCGCCCCACCGGAACGGTCACGTCCCGCCCCACCCCTCCGGGCGGACGCGACCGTTCCGGTCGCGGCGGCGACCCCGGCACTACGGTGCTGACAGGAGGCGGCCATGTCTGACATCCCAGTCGCGGTCTGGGCGCTCGAGGTCTTCTTCCTCGTCGTGCACGTGTGGGCGCTCGTGCTCGCGTTGAAGCGGCCTGCGTGGGCGTGGGTGGCGGCCGGCAAGGGCAAAGGGCTTTGGGTCACCCTGCTGATCGTCTCGTTCTTCTTGCCCTGCCTCGGCTGGATCCTGGTGCTCTGGTACCTCTTCTCGGTCGACACCGCCGTGCGCCGGCAAGAGCAGATCGGTGGCCGCCCGGGGTTCCCCGGCGGCGGGTCCTACCCCGTCTGACCGTTCGCCACGGTCGTGGCGTGGCCCGTACCCTTGGCGACCGTGGAGCGCAGCTACCTCATCCGCACGTTCGGGTGTCAGATGAACGAGCACGACAGCGAGCACATCGCGGGTCTGCTCGAGGCCGACGGCCTGCGTCCGGCCAGCTCGCTCGACGACGCCGATGTCGTGGTGCTGAACACCTGCTGCATCCGTGAGAACGCCGACAACAAGCTCTACGGCACCCTCGGTCATCTGAAGTCCACCAAGCAGCAGCGGCCCGACCTCGAGATCGTCGTCGCAGGCTGTCTGGCCCAGAAGGACCGCGACCTGATCGCCGAGCGGGCGGGCCACGTCGACGTGGTGGTGGGCACCCACAACGTGCACCGCACCGTCGATCTCCTGCACCAAGCGCGGGCCGCCGGCACGACGGTCACCGAGATCTGGGACGAGGCGCTCGAGGAAGCGGCCCAGTTCCCCTCGGCGCTCACCGTGAAGCGTGAGGTCGACTACGCCGCGTGGGTCACCATCCAGGTCGGGTGCGACAACAGCTGTGCGTTCTGCATCGTCCCCTCGGTTCGCGGCCAGGAGATCAGCCGGCCCTTCGACGAGCTGGTCGGGGAGGTCGAGCGCCTGGCCGCCGACGGGGTGGTCGAGGTCACGCTGCTCGGCCAGAACGTCAACTCCTATGGCCGTGACCTCACCCGGCGCCGCCCGCTCTTCGCCGAGCTGCTCGCCGCCGTCGCCGAGGTCGACGGCATCGAGCGCGTGCGGTTCACCAGTCCCCATCCCAAGGACCTGCGCCCCGAGACCATCGCGGCCATGGCCGACCACCCGGCGGTGTGTCGCCATCTCCACCTGCCCCTGCAGTCGGGCAGCGACCGGGTCTTGGCCGCCATGCACCGCGGCTACCGGGCCGAGCGCTACCTCGAGAAGCTGGCGGCCGCCCGAGCGGCCATGCCCGACCTGGCCGTCACCACCGACCTGATCGTCGGCTTCCCGGGCGAGACCGACGCCGACTTCGCCGACACCCTCGCCGTGGTGGCGGAAGCGGCCTACGACAGCGCCTACACCTTCATCTTCTCGCCCCGGCCCGGCACCGAGGCCGCCGAGCGCGCCGACCAGTTCGTCGCCCCCGAGGTGGTGGCCGAGCGATTCGAGCGCCTGCGGGTGGTGGTCGAGCGGTCCGCGCTCGCTCGGCATCGGGCTCGCGTCGGGATGGTCGAGTCGGTGATCGTCGAGGGCCCGAGCAAGAAGGATCCCGCCATCACCTCGGGCCGCACCGGCCAGAACAAGTTGGTGCACTTCGCCACCGACGAGCGGCTGCGCCCGGGCACCTTCGCCGACGTCCGGGTCGAGAGCGCCGGGCCCCACTTCCTGCGTGGCGAGCTGCTGGCGGTCACTGCGCCCGCCCGGCATCGCACCCGCATCCCGGTGGTGGCCGGCTGAGCCCGTCGAGCCCGCCCGCCGGCGCGGTCGCGCTGGTGGGGCCCACCGCGTCGGGCAAGTCGGCCCTCGCGCTCGAGCTGGCCCGCCGGCGAGACGACGTCGAGATCGTGTCGATCGACTCGATGCAGGTCTACCGCGGCATGGACATCGGCACGGCCAAGCCGACCGCCGCCGAGCAGGCCGAGGTGCGCCATCACCTGATCGACTTGGTCGATCCCAGCGACGACTTCACCGTCGCCCAGTTCCAGCAGGCATTCCGCGACGTGATGGACGATCTCGATCGCCGGGGGGTGCGGCCGCTGCTGGTCGGTGGCACGGGCCTGCACCTGCGGGTGGCGATCGACGGTTTCGACCTCCCGGGTCGATTCCCCGATGTGCGTGTCACCCTCGAGGAGGAGCCCGACACGGCGATGCTCCACCGCCGGCTGATCGAGCTCGACCCGTTGGCCGCCTCACGCATGGAGCCGACCAACCGCCGACGCATCGTGCGCGCCCTCGAGGTCACCCTCGGCAGCGGCCGGCCGTTCTCGTCGTTCGGTCCCGGTCTCGACACCTATCCACCCACCTCCGTGCGGCTGGTGGGGCTGCGGCTGACCCGGCCCGAGATCGACCAGCGCATCGCCCAGCGCTACGCCGATCAGCTGGCCGCAGGCTTCCTCGACGAGGTGCGCGGCCTGGCGGCTCGGCCGGGCGGGCTGTCGGCCACTGCTCGGCAGGCGCTCGGCTACCGCGAGCTGCTCGAGCACCTCGAGGCCGGTGTGGCCCTCGACGAAGCCGTCGAGCGGGCGGTCACCCGCACCCGGCGGTTCGCCCGTCGCCAGGAGCGCTGGTTTCGCCGTGACCCGCGGATTGTCTGGTTCGAGGCCGGTTCGGGGCACAATCCACTGGGTGCCGTCGAGGCACTCCTGGAAGACTGACCGCCGCCCGCGCCCAGAAGGACCTTCACCGTGCAGCTCACCAAACACCACGGCTTGGCCAACGACTTCCTCGTCGTGCTCGACGAGGTCAACGGTCCCCGGCCTGACATCGACGGCTCGTGGGCCCTGCGGCTGTGCGACCGGCGCACCGGCATCGGTGCCGACGGGCTCATCCACGGCGCGGCACCGGCACCCGACGACGAGGGCACCGACGTGGTGATGCACCTCTTCAACGCCGACGGCAGCCGCGCCGAGATGTCGGGGAACGGCATCCGATGCCTCGCCCAGGCCGTTGCCATCGCTCGTGAGGTGCACGAAGCCAAGCTGCAGATCCGCACCGACGCCGGAGTTCGCGACGTGGTGGTGCACGAAGACGTCGGCTACCGCGGCGGGGTGGCGAGCGTGGCGATGGGTCCGGCCCGTCCCGGACCGGCCGTGCCCGCTCCGCTCGCCGAGGAGCTCGGTGGTCGCCATCAGACCGTCGACATGGGCAATCCGCATCTGGTCATCGAGGTCGCCGACCCCGACACCGTCGACCTCAGCACGCAGGGGGCATGGCTCGAGCAGCAGTTCGCCGACGGCATCAACGTCGAGTTCGTCGCCCGTTCGGGCGACGACGAGCTCACCATGCGGGTGTGGGAGCGGGGCGCAGGCATCACCGAGGCGTGCGGCACCGGCGCCTGCGCGGCAGCCTCGGTGGCCCACGAGTGGGGCCTGGTCGGCGACCGGGTTCGGGTGGTGATGCCGGGTGGCGCGGCCGAGGTCGAGCTGGGCGACGACATCGTGCTCATCGGCCCCACCCAGCTGGTCGCCACCATCGAGGTGGCCGATGGCTGACCAGGTCGAGCCCAACGGGCAGCGCGGTGGCCACCGAGGCGGCTTCGGCGAGTTCGGCGGCGAGAGCGGTGGGCTCATCGAGCGCACCTTCCGCGAGCAGATCGTGCTGGTCGGGGTGACGCTGCCGCCCCACTCCGACGACGACACCGAGCGCTCGCTCGACGAGCTGGCGCTGCTGGTCGACACCGCGGGCGCCGACCCGGTCGCCCGGGTCGTGCAGACGCGCGCCACCCCCGATCCGGCCACCTACATCGGCAAGGGCAAGCTGGCCGAGTTGGGCGAGCTCTGCGAGGAGCTCGACGTCGACACCGTCGTGTTCGACGACGAGCTGTCGCCGGCCCAGCAGCGCAACCTCGAGAAGGCGCTCGGGCGCACGGCCATCGATCGCACCGCCGTGATCCTCGACATCTTCGCCCAGAACGCCCACAGCCAGGAGGGCAAGGCCCAGGTCGAGCTGGCCCAGCTGCGCTACCTCGCCCCCCGACTGCGTGGTCGGGGCAAAGCCCTCAGCCAGCAGGCCGGCGGCATCGGCACCCGCAGGGGTCCGGGTGAGACCCAGCTCGAGGTCGACCGCCGACGCCTCGAACGGCGGGTGCACAAGCTCGAGGCCGAGCTGCGCTCCATCGAGAAGGTGCGCCACACCCAGGCCAAGGCCCGCCAGCGCTCCCAGCTCAACCGGGTGGCCATCGTGGGCTACACCAACGCGGGCAAGTCGACGCTGCTCAACCGGCTCACCGACGCCGGCGTGCTGGTCGAGGACCGCCTGTTCGCCACGCTCGATGCCACCACCCGTCGCCTGCAGCTCCCCGGTGGTGAGACCGTGCTGCTCACCGACACCGTCGGGTTCATCACCAAGCTCCCTCATCAGCTCGTGCAGGCCTTCAAGTCGACGCTCGAGGTGGTGGTCGACGCCGACCTGCTCGTGCACGTGGTCGACGCCAGCGCCGCCGACCCCATGGAGAACATCGAGGCGGTGCACACCGTGCTGGGCGAGATCGGCGCCGGTGGTGTGCCCCAGCTGCTGGCGTTCAACAAGGCCGACCTGGCGCCCGACGAGGCCGCCCGCCTGGCCGCGACCCAACCCGGATCGGTGGCCCTTTCGGCCCGCACCGGTGCCGGCGTCGAGGTGCTGCTGCGCACGATCGGCGATCGTCTGCGCGCGCTGACCACCGTGCACGAGCTCATGGTTCCGTTCGAGCGGGGCGACGTGCTCGCCTCGTTGCACCGCGAGGGCGAGGTGCTCGTCGAAGCCGCCGCCGAGTCGGGCATGCGGGTGCGGGCCCGACTCGACGACGCCAGCGCCACCCGCTGGCACGAGTTCGTCGTCGACTAGCCATGGACACGCAGCCGGCCGGCTTCACGCCGCCTCCTTATCCCTACGATCGGCTCCACGACTTGCGGGCGGCCGCCGACGCCCTGCCCGGCGGGTGCGTCGACCTGTCGATCGGCACGCCGTTCGACCCGCCGCCCGACCTCGTCGTCGCCGCGCTGGCCGCATCGGGGGCGGAGCGGGGCTATCCGCTCTCGATCGGGTCGGCCGCCTACCGCGAGGCTGCGGCGGCCTGGCTGGCCCGTCGCCTCGGCGTGGCGCTCGATCCCGGGGCGCTGGCCGCCTGTGTCGGCACCAAGGAGTTCGTCGCCGGCTTGCCGCACTGGTTGCGGCTGCGGTCACCCGAGCGCGACACCGTCCTCTACCCGGCCATCAGCTACCCGAGCTACGCCATGGGCGCGCAACTGGCCGGGCGCCAGGGCGGTGCCGGTGGCGGTCGACGACTCGTTCCGCCTCAGGCTCGACACGATCGACCCGGCCGACGCGCGACCGGGCCCTGTGTCTCTGGGTCAACACCCCCGGCAACCCGGCCGGGGGTCTCGACGACCTCGGAGCGGTCGCGGAGTGGGGCCGTGAGCGCTCGGTGCCGGTGTTCAGCGACGAGTGCTACATCGAGTTCACGTGGGACGGCCCGCCACGCACGATCCTCGAGCACGGCATCGACGGGGTGGTCGCCGTGCACTCGCTGTCGAAGCGGTCGAACCTGGCCGGTGTGCGAGCCGGGTTCTACGCCGGTGATCGCGAGCTGGTGTCCTACCTCTCCGAGGTGCGCAAACACGCCGGGTTCATGGTGCCCGGGCCCGTGCAGGCCGCCGCCGTGGCCGCCTGGTCCGACGACCAACATGTCGACGAGCAGCGCGCCCGCTACCTCCACCGCCTCGAGCGGTTCGCCAAGGTGCTCACCGGCATCGGCGTCGACGTCGGTCTGCCCGGCGGCGGGTTCTACCTCTGGGCGCCGGCGCCCGACGGCGACGCCTGGGGCCTGGCCCGCCGCCTGGCCTGCGAGGGTGGCGCGCTCGTCAGCCCGGGCGAGTTCTACGGCGACGCGGGTCGCCATCATGTGCGGGTGGCCATGGTGCAACCCGACGACCGCCTCGATCTGGTCGCTGCTCGGCTCAGCACGCTCTGAGCGAATCCGGCCGCGCTGGGCGACAATGGGGTCATGGAGACCTCGGGGTCGACATCGATGGTCGCCGGTGACGCAGGCCCAGATGGGCGGCGGGCGTCGGTCGCGGGCTACTGGATCGGCGCGCTGGTGCTGGTGGTCGGCACGGTCGCGGCCGTCGCCGTGTTCGTCGGCACCGTGGTCGGCTGGGTCACGGCGCCCGACGACTTCGAGCGGGTCGCCGTGCCCGGGCGAGCGTCGATCGACCTCGATTCGGGCGAGTGGATCGTCTACTTCGAGGCGCCGGGCGTGGCCGATGTCGACGGGTTCGCCGGGCTGCCGCCGGTCGTGGTCATCACCGATCCCGATGGCGATCGGATGGCCCCCACGCCGAGCGATCTCGAGAGCTACGACTTCAACGGACGTGAGGGTGTCGCCATCTGGGAGTTCGACGTGGCCCGTCCCGGCATCCATGTCGTCGAGACGTTCGGCGAGCCGACGGCGCTCTATCGGGGAGGTTCGTCCGAGGTGGCGATCGGCCGGCCGATCTTCAGCGTCCAGTCGTTCGTCGGCTTGCCCGCCGCGTTCCTGATCGGGCTGGCGACGGCCACCGTCGGCTTCACGCTCATCGTGGTCACGGCGGTCCGACGGGCCGGGCACCGGCGGGGGAGCGCCACGTGATCCCGGCCGTGCTGGCCGAGCCGGTACCCGCTCGGGACGGAGCCCGTCCGCGGTCGGCCGTCCCGGCCGTCCTCGTGGTCGGTGCGGCGCTGGTGTTGCTCGGCACGGTGGCGATGCTCGTCTGGCTGGCGGCGGTGTCGCCTTACGGGTTCGCCCGGTTCGCGCTCGTCGACGCCGATCGCACCATCACCGTGCGCGAGGGCGGCACCTACGTGGTGTTCGAGGAGTTCCCGGGCGCCACCGGCGACACCCCGACGCTCCCCGTGGAGGTGTCGGTGCTCGACGGCCGCGGCCGGCCGCTGGCCGTGACCCCCTTGCTCGATCCCACCGACCCGGCTGGCACGGCCAGCTATCAGCTGCCGTGGCGTGAGGGGCGGGCGATCGCCGAGTTCCGGGTGCCCGAGGGCGGCACCTACCTCGTGCTCGTGACCCTGCGGCCCCCCGGCACCTATCCCTCCGACCTCTACTCGCTGCGGCCCTCGGCCGACATCGCCATCGGGCGAGAGATCAGCACGTCGTGGCTCGGCTCGCCGTTCGTGCCGATCTTCGCCTCGGCGTTGCCCGTGGCCGTGGGCGCGGTGCTCGTGGTGATGGGCGCCGGTCGATGGCGCCAGGCCCGGCGAACAGCGCGGGCCACGCCGGCCACCGCGGTCGGTGGCGCGGGTGGCCGAAGTGGGGCCGGCGTCGAACGAGCCGTCCGGTAGCCTGCCCGGCCATGGCCGATCTACGCGCGCGCATCGACGAACTCTGGGAGCACCGGGCCGAGCTGCGACCCGACGACGTCGAGGCCAACCAGGCCATCTTCGAGGCGATCGAGCTGCTCGACACCGGCCAGGCGCGAGTGGCCGAGGTCGCCGCCGACGGCGAGGTCGTCGTCCATCAGTGGCTCAAGTACGCCATCCTCCTCTACTTCAAGCAGTCGGCCATGGCCACCATCGAGCTCGGCCCCTTCGAGTACGCCGACAAGATCCCGCTCAAGAGCAACTTCCAGGACGCCGGGGTGCGGGTGGTACCCGGCGCATCGGCGCGGTTCGGCTCGTTCCTCGACCGTGGCGTGGTCATGATGCCGAGCTACGTCAACATCGGAGCCCGGGTGGGGGCCAACACCATGGTCGACACCTGGGCCACCGTCGGCTCGTGTGCCCAGATCGGTGCCGAGGTGCACCTCTCGGGCGGTGTCGGCATCGGCGGGGTGCTCGAACCGCCCAACGCGTCGCCGGTCATCATCGGCGATCACTGCCTCATCGGCAGCCGCTGCATCGTCGCCGAGGGCGCCCGCATCGGCGAGGGCGTGGTGCTCGGTGCGGGCAGCATCCTCACGGCGTCGATCCCCGTGATCGACGCTGAGACGGGCGACGAGTTGGGGCGGGGCGAGGTGCCGCCGTGGTGCGTGGCGGTGGCGGCCACCCGGCCCCGGTCGTTCCCGGGGGGCGAGTTCGGATTGGCGTGCGTGCTGGTGCTCAAGCGCCTCGATCCCGGCGAGCGCCACGACAAGTCGCAGCTCAACGCCATCCTGCGCGACCACGGCGCAGCGACCTGACCCATGCCCACCGATCTGCTGGCGCTCACCGCGGAGCTGGTCGCCATCCCGTCCGTGTCGTGGCACGAACGCGAGCTGGTCGACCACCTCGAGCAGCGCCTGGCCACGGCGTCGTGGCTCGAGGTCACGCGCGTCGGTGACAACCTGGTGGCCCGCACCACCCTGGGCCGCCCGTCACGGCTGGTGCTGGCCGGTCACACCGACACGGTGCCGGTGAACGACAACGCCACGGCCCGCATCGAGGGTGATCGCCTGTGGGGTCTGGGAGCCACCGACATGAAGGGTGGCCTGGCGGTGATGGTCGACCTGGCCACATCGGTAGCCAGCCCGGCCGTCGATGTCACCTACGTGTTCTATGCCCGCGAGGAGATCGCCACCGAGCACAGCGGTCTGCAAGAGCTGTGGGAGGCCCGGCCTGATCTGCTCGTCGGCGACGCCGCGTTGCTCGGCGAGCCGACCCTCTCGGCGGTGGAGGCCGGCTGCCAGGGCACCATGCGGATCAGGGTGTCGCTCGCCGGTGCGAGGGCCCACACGGCGCGGCCGTGGATGGGGCGCAACGCCATCCATCGCCTGGGGGCCCTGCTGGCCACCCTCGACGGCTATCAGGAGCGGCGCCCCGTCTTGGCGGGCTGCGAGTATCGGGAGGCGCTGCAGGCCGTGCTGGTCGAGGGCGGGGTGGCGGGCAACGTCGTGCCCGATCGGGCGACGCTCGTGGTGAACCACCGCTTCGCACCCGACCGCACCGCGGAACAGGCCGAGGCGCACGTGCGCGAGGTGCTGGCCCCGCATCTGGCACCCGGCGACGAGGTCGAGCTGGTCAACGTGGCGGCGGCCGCCGTTCCGGCGGTGGATCACCCGTTGCTGGCGGCGCTCATCGAGCACAACGGGCTGGCGGTGCGGGCCAAGCTCGGGTGGACGGATGTGTCGTTCTTCGCCGCCCACGGCGTGCCCGCGGCCAACTTCGGACCCGGTGACTCGGCGATCGCCCACACCCGCGACGAGTACGTCGAGCGCGCCGATCTCGAGCGGGTGCACGGCGCCCTCGCCGAGCTGCTCGCCACCGGGGCCTGACCCGCAGGGCTGTCGACACCCTCGACCACCCTGGTGGGACGGGCCAGGCGGACGGTCAGAGCTTGCGCATCACCGTGACGACCCGACCGAAGATGATGACGTCGGCCGCGTCGAACTCCATCGGCTCGAGACGGGCATTGGCGGGCACCAGCACGACCTTGCCGCCCTTGCGGGTGTAGGTCTTGACGGTGGCCTCCTCGCCAGGGATGCCGGCCACGACGATGTCGTTCTTGTCGGCGGTGGTCTGGGCCCTGGCGACCACGAAATCGCCGTCGAGGATGCCGGCGTCGATCATGGAGTCGCCGCGTACGCGCAGCATGAACAGATCGCCGTCGCCGCAGAAGTCGGCCGGTAGCGGCAACACCTCCTCGACGTTCTCCTGGGCGAGCACATCGGTGCCGGCGGCGACATCGCCGACGAGGGGCACGTGGCGCACGGGCCGGCGATCGAAGCCCGGCGCTCCCGAGCTGGGGTCGTAGCGGATCTCGATGGCCCGGGGCTTGGTGGGGTCGCGCTTGAGGAAGCCGAGCCGCTGCAGGGTGGCGAGGTGGCTGTGCACGGTGGACGGGGAGGTGAGCCCGACGGCGTCGCCGATCTCGCGCACCGACGGGGGATAGCCGCGCTCACGCAGCTGGCGCTCGATGAACTCGAGGATCTCCTGTTGGCGCTGGGTGAGTTGGGTCGGGCTCGGCGACATGGCGGGCTCCTCGGGCTGGTGCGTGGGACGGGTGGCGAGTCGACTCGCGATGGGCATGAGGGAATCGAACAACTGTTCGCACGCTAGCACGGGACCTGCCCGTCGGCAAACACCTGTTCGATCTCCTCTTGACCCGAACAGACGTTCGTGCCACGCTGCTCTGCGTGTCCCGAACGCACGTTCGCAGAACAGACGTTCTAGCAGCTTCCGCTGGGCGGGTGGTGGCTTTGGCGAGCGCGCACGACCTCCCCACCCATTCCTGTCACACCCCCTGAGGAGACTGTCCCCATGGCCGCCGTCATCGCTCCCGAACGCTCGCTCCGCCCCGTCCGCCCGGTTCGCCCCGGCGCTCGGCCCCATCTCCGGGTCGTCCCCACGTCACCCGGGCGCCGACGGGCGCATGCCTCGGTCTACCGGCGCCGCCGGGTGGTCGCCGTGCTGGCCGTGCTGGTGCTGCTGGCGGTCACCTACCTCGCCTTCACCGGAGCGCACACCCTGCTCTCGGGTCGCACCGCAGCGGGCGCTGCCGGGATCTCCCCGGCGCCCGCCGCGGCGCCCGTGTCCGGCCCCATCGAGGGCGCGGCCGTCGAGGGGTCGTCCTACGTCGTCCAGCCCGGCGACACCCTGTGGTCGATCGCCGTGGCGATGCAGCCCGACGGCGACATCCGTGAGCTGGTCGACCGCCTGGCCGATCGCAACGGCGGTGCAGGTGTGCAGGTCGGCCAGCGGCTGTCGCTCGATGACCTGGCGGGGTGAGCCCCACCCGTCCCTCCACCGGCCCGGCGCGTCCTCGGTGGTCAGCGTGCTCTTCGGGTCCGGCACTAGCGTCGGCCGTGTGCGTTGTCCCTCCTGCACCAGCCCCGACGACAAGGTGGTCGACTCCCGCACGGCTGACGACGGGGCCACCATCCGTCGTCGGCGCGAGTGCCTGGCCTGTGGTCACCGCTTCACCACCTTCGAGCGCTACGAGGAGCAGCCCATCGTGGTGGTGAAGCGATCGGGCGACCGCGTGCCGTTCGACCGCACCAAGGTCGAGATGGGCGTGGTGGCCGCGGCCAAGGGCCGGCCGGTGACCCTCGAACAGATCGGTGAGCTCGCGGCCGAGCTCGAAGACCAGCTGCGGGCGGCGGGGGGCGAGGTCACCAGCGAGCAGGTGGGTCTGGCGGTGCTCGAGGGCCTGCGTGATCTCGACCAGGTCGCCTATGTGCGTTTCGCCAGCGTCTACAAGGACTTCGACGATCCCGCCGACTTCCAGCGTGAGGTCCGCCTGCTCACCAAGTCCACCGCACCGAAGCGGCACTGACGCTCAGCGGGCGGCGGCCCGCACGTACCGCAGGAACAGGTTGCCGTCCTCCTCGAGGGCCCGATCGAGATCCATCGACTCCGTGGCGGCGTGGGCCGACACCACCATCCGGGGCGACGGGCCCCCCACGACGAGTGGTGCGATGGTCAGGCACACCTCGTCCACCACCCCGGCGGCCACCAGCTGCCCGTTGAGCGTGGGCCCGCCTTCACACAGCACCACCGATGCGCCCGACGCGCCGAGCATCGCGAGTGCCTCGGCGACATCGACGCGGCCGGTGCCGGCGTCGAGCAGGTCGGCGACCGGCGCGAGGGCCTGGCGTCGGTCGGCCGGCGCGTCCGTAGTGGTGACGATCAGGGGCCGCCGATCGGGGTCGGAGAACAGGCGGGCCGACGGGTCGAGGTCGAGGCTGCCGGTCACCACGGCCAGGCGGGGGAGCGGCCTGCGGCCCTCGTCGACACGGCGCTGCTGTTCGGCCTCGGTGAGCCGAGGCGGGCCGTAGTCCTCGGCGCGCACCGTGCCGGCCCCCACCAAGATGACGTCGACGCTGCTGCGCAAGGTCAGGAAGATCTCCCGATCGGCGGGGCTGCCGAGGCCTCCCGATCGGCCTTCGACCGCGATGGCGCCGTCGAGGCTGGTGACCATGTTGAGCACCACCCAGGGTCGGTCGGGATGAGCAGCCCGATGGTCGGCTCGATACCGCGAAGGGGCGTCGATCGGGCCCGAGGGTTGGTCGGTGGTCGCTTCGGGGAGCAGCTGGCGCACCGCTGCACCGTACCGCTGGGGTCGCCGCTCCATCCCCGGGGTCGACGTCATTTCAGCCCCTTTCGTTGCCTGGCGAACACTGTTGCAATGTGATTGCGACCCGTCGGAGAGGGCGGCGGCCCGGCCGATGCTGAACTAGAACCTGTTCCCCAGAACCGGGTTCCACACCAGGTTCGGGAACGGGGGGAAGGAAGTCACGATGCGAGTCGTGTCGCGTGCCGGGATCACCAGGCAGCTCGCGCCCGTGGGCGCGGTGCTGCACGCGGTGCGCCGGCCCACCACCTACCTGGGCCATGCCCGCGAGGCCGCGTCGACCGTGATCACCGCGAGTGTCTGGCCCATGGGCTTTGGCGACGCGGCCCTGCCCGACGCAGGCATCGAGCCCCTGCCCGCCAGCGTCGACACGCCGGTGCTGCTCGTGCACGGGTACGGCGCCAACAAGTCCAACTGGCTCTTCCTGCGGCGCTATCTCGCCCAGGCCGGCTTCACCCGCGTGCACGCGCTCAACTACAACCCGTGGAGCGCCGACATCCCGGGGCTGGCCGAGCGTTGTGCCGAGCGGGCCCAGGAGCTGCGGGAGCGCCTGGGCGTCGATCGGGTGCACCTCATCGGCCATTCCCTCGGCGGGGTCATCGCCCGCTACGCCGTGCAGGTCCTCGGCACCGAGGGCGTCGACGTGTGCATCACCATCGCATCGCCGCACGGCGGCGTGCGGCTGGCTCGGTACGGATCGCCCTTCGCCACCGTGAGCCCGTTGGCCAGCGGGCTCCAGCTGCGGCCCGACTCGACGGTGATGACGTTGCTGCGCCACAGCGCGCGTCCGTTGCCCACCCGCTTCGTGGCCTACTACTCCAACCTCGATCTGGTGGTGCCGGCCCGCCGGGCCATGATCGTCGAGGCGCCGCTGGCCGCCACCAACATCTTGGTGAAGGACCACGGGCACCTGTCGATCATGCTCTCGCGCCGGCTGGCCCAGTCGGTGGTCGACCAGCTTGGTGCCGCGGAGGGCCTGGCCGGCTATGGCACGCCGCTGGCCCCTCTGGTGCTCACCGATCCCGCGCCGTCCGGCCTCGCCGACGGCCCAGCCACGGCGGCCGTCGAGCGGGCTGCCACCAGCTGAACGCCCGCCCGATGGGTGCGCCTGTGGATGGCGCCCCGGAAATCCACCGGGAATTCACAGGGTTGTACCCCTTTTGTCCCACAGGGCGATGTCCGTAGGTTGGCGGGCGCAAACGGTGCTGCGGCGCGGACAGCGGATGGTGGTAAGGCGTCTGCGTCGTCGCTGGCAGGACGACTCCTTGAGGGAAGGCGTGAGGGGTATGGGAGCCCATCAAGCGATCGTGAACTCTCGCGAACGCCCTCTGACCTGCTTGTTCGCGCCGCAGCAAACGTTTGCCAACTGAACAGTCGGGGAAATCCCCGAGAACGGTCGATCAACCGTTGACAACCTCGTAATTACGGTGGTGTAATCCCTGGCACATCTTGTGGCCCGGGGGGTTACGGGGGCGGGGTCGCCACAACATCTTGTGGTCAGACCGAGCACCCCGTGGGGGCTGGACCAGGGGCTTCCCGCAGCGTCGCCGGTAGCCTGGACGGTCCGGTTACCCACGATCTCGGGCCACAGACTCCGAGAACACGGAACGATCCGGGAGGACAACCGCATGGCCATGGCGCCGGAGCAAGCGGGCATCGGCATCCGCCGACACTTCACGACCGCAGGGGTGCACCCCTACGACACCGTGCAGTGGGAGCAGCGCGACGCACGCATCACCAACTACCGCGACGGGTCGGTCGCGTTCGAGCAGACCGACGTCGAGTTCCCGGTGGGCTGGTCGCTCAACGCCACCAACATCGTCGCCCAGAAGTACTTCCGCGGCACGCTCGGCACCCCCGAGCGCGAGCGCTCGCTCAAGCAGGTGATCGACCGGGTGGTCGACACCATCGCCGAGTGGGGCATCCGCGACGGCTACTTCGTCGACGACGACGAGGCCGAGACGTTCCGCGACGAGCTCAAGTACCTGCTGGTCCACCAGAAGGCCGCCTTCAACTCGCCGGTGTGGTTCAACATCGGCGTGCCGGGCGTACCCCAGCAGGCGAGCGCCTGCTTCATCCTCTCGGTCGACGACAAGATGGACTCGATCCTCAACTGGTACGTCGAGGAAGGCACCATCTTCAAGGGTGGCTCGGGCGCCGGCATCAACCTCAGCCGCATCCGCTCGAGCGTCGAGCTGCTGAAGGGCGGCGGCACCGCCTCGGGGCCGGTCAGCTTCATGCGGGGCGCCGACGCCTCGGCTGGCACCATCAAGTCGGGTGGCAAGACCCGCCGGGCCGCCAAGATGGTGATCCTCGACGTCGACCACCCCGACATCGAGGAGTTCATCTGGTGCAAGGCCACCGAGGAGCGCAAGGCGCGCGCCCTCGAGGCCGCCGGGTTCGACATGAGCCTCGACGGCAAGGACATCACCTCGGTGCAATACCAGAACGCCAACAACTCGGTGCGGGTCACCGACGAGTTCATGCAGGCCGTGGTCGACGACGCCGACTGGCACCTGCGGGCGGTCACCACCGGCGAGATCGTCAAGACCGTGCGGGCCCGCGACATCATGCGCCAGTTCGCCCAGGCCACCTGGGAGTGCGCCGATCCGGGCATGCAGTACGACACCACCATCAACCGGTGGCACACGGCCTGCAACACCGGCCGCATCAACGGCAGCAACCCGTGCAGCGAATACATGCACCTCGACAACTCGGCGTGCAACCTGGCCAGCCTCAACCTGCTCACGTTCCTCGACGAGCAGGGCACCTTCGACGTCGACGGCTTCGAGCGGGCCGTCGAGGTGGTCTTCACCGGCCAGGAGATCCTGGTCGGCAACGCCGACTACCCGACCGAGTCGATCGCCGAGACCTCGCGCCTGTTCCGCCAGCTCGGCCTCGGCTACGCCAACCTCGGCGCCATGCTCATGGCCCTCGGGTTGCCCTACGACTCCGACGGGGGCCGCGCCTGGGCGGCCGCCATCACCGCGCTGATGACCGGCCATGCCTACGCCACCTCGGCGCGCACGGCGGCGCGCATGGGGCCCTTCGCCGGCTACGCCGAGAACGAGGAGCACATGCTGCGCGTGCTCGGCCAGCACCGCGAGGCCGCTGCGTCGGTCGACGAGGAGCTCGTGCCCCACGAGCTGCTCTCGGCCGCCCAGCAGAGCTGGGACCAGGCCTGCGACATCGCCGCCGACTTCGGCGTGCGCAACTCACAGGCCACCGTGCTGGCCCCCACCGGCACCATCGGCCTCATGATGGACTGCGACACCACGGGCGTCGAACCCGACCTCGGCCTGGTCAAGATGAAGAAGCTGGTGGGCGGCGGCACCATGTCGATCGTCAACCAGACGGTGCCGCGTGCCCTGCGCCGCCTCGGCTACAGCGTCGACGCCATCGACCGCATCATCGCCTACATCGACGAGCACAAGACCATCCTCGGTGCGCCCGACCTCAACGTCGATCACCTCCCGGTGTTCGCCTGCTCGATGGGCGACAACACCATCCACTACCTCGGCCACGTGAAGATGATGGCGGCCGTCCAGCCGTTCATCTCGGGGGCCATCTCGAAGACGGTAAACCTGCCCGAGGACGTCTCGGTCGAAGACATCGAGCAGCTGCACATCGACTCGTGGCAGATGGGCCTCAAGGCGGTCGCGGTCTATCGCGACAACTGCAAGGTGGCCCAGCCGCTCGCCACCGCCAAGAAGGGCGACAACGCCCTCGATGCGCCGGCCGAGGCGCAGGCCACCCAGGTCATCGAGCGCATCGTCGAGCGCATCGTGCAGGAGCCGGTGCGCAAGAAGCTGCCCCGCACCCGCACGTCGCGGACCTTCGAGTTCCGCGTGGCCGACTGCAAGGGCTTCGTCACGGTGGGCGAGTACGAGGACGGTCGGCCCGGCGAGATCTTCGTGCGGGTCTCCAAGCAGGGCTCCACCCTCGCCGGCATCATGGACGCCTTCGCCATCTCGGTCAGCCACGGCCTGCAGTACGGCGTGCCCCTGCGCAGCTTCGTCGAGGCGTTCACCGGCATGCGCTTCGAGCCCGCCGGCATGACCGATGACCCCGACGTGCGCATCGCCAACTCGCTGATGGACTACCTGTTCCGCAAGATGGCGATCGAATACCTCTCCTTCGAGGAGCGCGCCGAGCTCAACATCCTCACCACCACCGAGCGCACCCAACCCACGCTGCCCGGGGTCGAGGAGACCGTCATCGAGACGCGGCAGGGCAGCGAGCTGCCGTCCGATCCGCCGTCGATCGAGTCGGCGTCCACGCTCATCGACACTGTCGAGGCCACCCTCACCCGCAGTCACACCGAGGTACGCCACAGCGATGCCCCGATGTGCATGCAGTGCGGTGTGCAGATGGTGCGGGCCGGCAGCTGCCACGCCTGCCCCAGCTGCGGCACCACCAGCGGCTGCAGCTGATGTGACACCGCGTGTGGCCGCCGAGGCCACCGAGGAGGGCTGAATGGCGGGAGGGCTGGCCGGACTGCTCGACGACGTGGCCGCGCTGGCCAAGCTGGCCGCGGCCTCGGTCGACGACGTGGGCCTGGCGGCCGGTCGGGCCAGCATGAAAGCGGCCGGGGTGGTGGTCGACGACGCCGCCGTCACCCCGGCCTACGTGCGCGGCCTGGCGGCCGATCGCGAGCTGCCGATCATCAAGCGCATCGCGCTCGGCTCGCTGCGCAACAAGCTGCTGATCATCCTGCCGGCGGCGCTGCTGCTGAGCGCCATCGCCCCCACGGTGGTCGAGATCATCCTGATGTTCGGTGGGTGCTTCCTCGCCTACGAGGGCGCCCACAAGTTGATCCACGCGCTGCGCCACGACGACCACGACCACGACGTGCCGGTGGCGGTGCTCGGTGCCGACGCCGAGGCCAGCACCATCTCGGGGGCGATCCGCACCGACTTCATCCTGTCGGCCGAGATCATGGTGATCGCCCTCAAGGAGGTGATCGACGAGCCCATCGTGTCCCGTGGGGTGATCCTGGCGATCGTCGGGGTGCTGATCACGGTGGCGGTCTACGGCGTCGTCGCCCTGATCGTGAAGATGGACGACGTCGGCCTGCGGCTGGCCGAGCGCCCCTCACCACGCAGCCAGCGCGTCGGTCTGCTCCTCGTGAAGGGGATGCCCAAGCTGCTCGCCTGGCTCGTCGGCCATCGGCACCGCGGCGATGCTCTGGGTGGGTGGCCACATCCTGCTCGTCGGCTTCGACGAGCTCGGCTGGACCTCGCCCTATCACCTCGTCCATGAGCTCGAGCACCTGTTCGACGGCGTGGCGGTCATCGGTGGCGTGCTGGCCTGGGTGGTGAACACCCTCGCTTCTGCGGTCGTCGGCCTGGCGGTGGGCTCGGTGATCGTCGTCGTGGTCACCTACCTGCAGAGGCTCGGGCGGCTCGGCGTCGCTGACCGAGCTGTCCGGATTCAGCCCTGGGCGCGCCGGCCCTGCTCTGCCTCCGCCACGATCTTGGCCACGCGGGCGGCGCGGGTCTCGGGCTTGGCTGCGCTGATGACCCACCACAGCATCTGCTTGCGCGCCGACGGCGGGAAGGCGTCCCATGCCGCTCGGGCCGACCGCGAGGCATCGAGCGCGGCGGCGAGCTCCGGGGGCTCGATGAGGTCTTCGACGGGGTCGTAGATCGTCCAGTAGCCGTTGGCCTGGGCGATCTCGACGGCGGCTCGCCCCGATTCGGTCATGCGCCCGTCGGCCTCGAGGGCCGCCACCCGCTGGCGGTTCAGTCGGGTCCAGGTGCTCTTCGGCTGGCGCGGGGTCATCAGCTGGAGGCCCCGCTCGTCGTCGAGGATGTTCACCGTGGAGTCGATCCAGCCGAAGCAGATCGCCTCTTCGACCAGCTGTGCGTAGGGCACTGCTGAGCGGCCGCTGGCCTTGCGCCACGTCGCCACCCAGACGCCGCGCGCGGTGCGGTGATGGTGGTCGAGCCACGCCCGCCACGCGGTCAGATCGCGGGGGTGGAAGATCGGGTAGTCGTATTTCCAGGTGTCGGGGTGCTCCGAGGCGGTTCTCGGCGGTCGGCCCATCACGGCATCATCTCCCATCTCGCGCGACGAGGGCGGCGTCAGGTTCGAGCCCCCGGGCTCGTGGACGTTGCGCCGGCAGGTGAGGCCCTGCGGGTGTGCAAGGGTGCAGCGCGGTTGTGCAAGGGTGAGCGTGTGGTCTCCCCGCCGGTTGCCTCGCGACGCGGTCGCCTCATCGTCTGTCTCGTGGTCGTCGCTGCGCTCGTGCTCGCGGGCTGCGGCGACGACTCCGATGCGACGTCGACAGGGGACGACACGTTGAACCCCACGTCGGGCGACACCGTGGAGCTGGTGGGTTCGTCGTGGACCCTCGCCAGCTACGACGACGGCTCGGCGACGGTCGTGCCGGCGGCGCCCGGCGCATTGGCGACCATCGAGTTCGCGTCCGACGAGATGCTGCGCGGCTCGACCGGGTGCAACCAGTTCAGCGGCACCTATCTCCTCGACGGCGATCAGCTGGCGCTCACCCTCGGGCCCATGACGCAGATGGCTTGTCTCGACCAGCCGCTGCAGGCCCAGGAGACCGCGCTGATCGGTCTGCTACCGCGCGTCGACCGCTACACGATCACGAACGATCAGCTCAGGCTGGCCGATCAGGACGGCGCGGTGCTGCTCACCTACGACGCCGGCCTCAGCGGGCTCGAAGGGACGTCGTGGCAGGTTCTCGGCGTCAACAACGGATCGGGTGGGGTCGAGACCACCGCGCTGACCGAAGAGCTGACGCTCGTGTTCCGAACCGAGGACGAGTTCACCGGCTTCGGCGGCTGCAACGACATCGGGGGGAGCTACCAGATGGGCGACGGCGATGCCCTCAGCTTCACCGAGGTGTTGGGCACGCAGAGGTCGTGTGGTGCCGAGGCGGATGCGCTCGAGGCGCAGTATCTCGCCGCCCTCGGGCGGGTGAGCGTCTACGAGCTCACCGGCGACCGACTCACGCTGCGCGCCGACGATGGCGCCACGCAGGTGACCCTCAGCCTCGTGGGCTGACGCGCTGGGCAGGCGCTGGAGAAGAGGTCGTGCACTCCGACGACCGATTCGGCCCATGTCGACGGCTCCGACCGTCACTCGATGGTCGATGGCGCTCCAGGATCGCGCTCCGCCCGCCTGGCCGAGAGCCTGTAGATGAAGGCGCCAGTGGGTGAGTGCCATCGCCGGAGTATGGCAGCTCCACGTCGCGCGATCCGCCGCAATCGTCGTCGGAGAATCGGTCGCGGCGACGGGCGGCCGTCCCCTAGGTTGCAGCCATGCTGCTGACACCGCGCTACGAGGCGCCGCCGATCGTTGCGCTCGACGGTCCGCCCGGCGAAGTGCTCGCGCCGCTCGTTCGCCAGCGCCGCCGGCTCGAGCAGGTGCTCGCCGATCTCGAGCCGGAGCAGTGGGCGCTGCCCAGCCGCTGCGAGGGCTGGACGGTGCAGGACGTCATCGCCCACCTCGTCGGCACCAACTCGTTCTGGGAGACGTCGGTGCTCGCCGGCCTCGCCGGTGAGCCCACCCGCATCCTGGCGGCCTTCGACCCGGCAGCCACGCCGGCGGTGATGGTGGCAGGCATGCGCACGCTCACACCGGCCGACGTGCTCTCCCAGTTCACCACGACCAACGACGGCTTCGTCGCCGCGGTCGAATCGCTCGATGACGACGGCTGGGGCGTGCTCGCCGAGTCGCCACCCGGCCATGTCCCGATCAAGCTGCTGGCCGCACATGCGCTGTGGGACAGCTGGGTGCACGAACGCGATGTGCTGCTGCCGCTCGGGCTCGACCAGATGGCCGAGCCCGACGAGTTGGGTGTCTGCCTGCGTTACTCGGCTGCCCTCAGCCCCGGCTTCGCCATCATGGCCGGCACCGCCACACCCTGCTCGCTCGGGGTCGCGACCACCGATCCGGCGCTGGCCGTCGTCGTCGACGTGGGTGAGTCGGTCGACGTCAGGCTGGCACCGACGGCTGACCGCCCGTGCCTGCGCGGTGAGGCGGTCGACCTGATCGAAGCACTGAGCATCCGCCGCCCGCTGCCCGCTGACGCGCCGCCCGAATGGCATGCCGTGCTGCGCGGGTTGGCCACGGTGTTCGACCAGTAGTCGCCGTCTCAGCAACCGCCCAAATCGGTGCGTGAAACAACCCATGCGGTTGTTTCACGCACCGATTTCGGCGTCGGCGTCGGCGGTCGACGCCCGCCGGCCCAGCCACAGGGCGGCCACACCGGTCACCACCGTGCTGGCGAGGAAGACCGCGAGCCCGGTGCCCTCGGACGACGACCAATCGACCGTGTCGGCGTAGCGGAGCATCGCCCATGTCTCGAGCACGCCGAACCCCAGGTACGCAACCGCCGCCGGCCGTAGGCGAACGACGTCGCGCTCCCACACCGCATGCGCAGCTGCGACCCCCAACCCGAGCAGCCAGGCCGCCACCGCCCGTCCCGTCAGCTCGGTGAGCGCCCACGGCCACACCTCGGCCGCTGAGGTCGGTGCCGCGAACATCCAGGTGCCGAGCACCAGCAGCACCACGGCCTGGGTGCCGACCAACGCAGTGAGCCAGACCGGCAACGGGTGGTCGCGAGGCGGATCGCCGCCGGGGGCGCGGTGCTGGCGAACCCACAGCACCGCCATGAGTACGGGCACCACCGTGTAGACGGCGAGCCACGCCCAGGTCACTGCCCGTGTGCCGAGCTCGTGGTCCGCACCGAAGTGGAACTTGTCGCGGTGGATGAGGGTGGCGACCAGCGTCAGCGTGGTGAACACGAACACGGCAGGCACCGCGATGCGCGCGTTGGCCCACAGTCGAGCGCGGGAAGCGAGCAGCTCGAAGGCGACGCTCGACCAGTAGGCCGCGCCGAGGAACGCGGCGGTCAGCGGAGGGGTGATCGTCCAGGCGAAGTAGCGCTCGGTGCGCTCGGTGAAGACGAAGAGCTGCACCCCGGCGAGGAAGACGAGGACGGCAGCAACCAGGAGGAGGGAGCGCATGCCGGGTTGGAGGGCCTTCACCCCGTCGCCGCCCACGGCGGGATCGAGGTCAGCCACCGGTGCGCACGGGCTCCGGCAACGTCTGCAGATAGCGGTGGACCATGGGCACGCAGACGGCCCCCTCGCCGACACCGGACGCGACCCGCTTCACCGAGCCTCGCCGCACGTCGCCCGCAGCGAACACGCCTGGCAGGCTGGTCTCGAGGGGCTCTCGGTCGCGCCCGTCGGTTGTGGGGCCAGGCACATCGACGCCCGTGCAGATGAAACCCCACCGGTCGCGCTCGACCGAGCCGTCGAGCCAGTCGGTGTGCGGCTCGCTGCCGATCAAGACGAACAGCCCGTCGGCGTCGACCCGTTCCTCGGTACCGGAGGAGCGGTTGCGAAGCACGAGATGGTCGAGCACCGGATCACCGCCACCTCCCGCCACTTCGACCTGATAGCGCACGTCGACGTTGTCGACCGACTCGATCTCTCTGATCAGGTAGTCGGACATGCTGGCGGCGAGGGTCTGGGTGCGCACCAGGATGGTGACGTGGTCGGCGTAGCGCGCGAGGTGGAGGGCGGCCTGCCCGGCCGAGTTGCCACCACCGACCACGAACACCCGCCGGCCTCGAAGGCCCGGCGCCTCCGACACGGCTGCGCCGTAGAACACGCCCCGACCCTGCAACTCCTCGAGCTGGGGGATGTCGAGCCGGCGGTAGGCGACACCGGTCGCCACGATCACGACCTTGGTGTGCAGACGGCTGCCGTCGGTCAGCTCGACGATGCGCTCGTGGCCGTCGACCGACAGCCGCACCGCCGGGCGCATGAAGAGGAACGTGGCGCCGAGCGACCAGGCCTGCTGGAACGTGCTGTAGGCGAGCTTCGCCCCACTAACACCTCGGGGGAACCCGGGGTAGTTGCGGATCATCGAGCTGGTGCCGGCCTGTCCGCCGACGGCCTGCTGCTCGAGCACGAGTGTGTCGAGACCTTCCGACGCGGCGTACACCGCGGCGGCCAGCCCGGCGGGGCCGGCGCCGATGACTACCACGTCGAAGCAGCGATCGTCGGGGATGGTGGCGGTGAGGCCGAACGCGTCCGCGATCTCGATGTCGGATGGGTTCTCGAGCGCGGTGGGTTCGGCGGTGAACCTCAGGATGACGACGGGTAGCTCCGGCTCGGCGAGCCCCAGTTCGTCGAGGATGTGGCCGCCGTCGTCGTGCGCTGCGTCGTAGAAGCCGATGGGGATGTGATTGCGGCTGAAGGTGTCGCGCAGCTCATGGACACGCGCGCTCAACGGGTCGCCGACCAGGACGACCGCCTCGATGCCCTCTCCGCGGGCCGTGTGCCAATCCTCGAGCGCCTCGGTGACGCCTCGATGGAACTCCTCGTCACGTGGTCGACCCTCGTGGATGAGGAAGAAGTCGATGCGCCCTTCCGACATGGCCTCGAAGATCGCGGGTGCCTGGCCGAAGGTGCCCCACGGCACGATCACCCCCCGTCGGGCGTCGGGATGGATCGTACGGACGCCGGTCAGTGCGGCGATCCCGTCGTGATCGGCGTCCATCTCGGCGAGGACGAGCGCGACCGGGACGTCGTCGCGGTGAAGGGCGCCGAGGGCCGCCACCATGTCGGTCCGCGTCACCCGCATGACCTGGTAGTCGGCTCCATAGCGCCGTTCGAGCTCACGGCTGAGAGACTTGGCGTTGGGGCCGTCTCCGGCCACCTGGACAATCACCGGCTGCGCTGCCTGACGGTCGCTCATCGGGCCCCCTCTTGTGGTGCGTCATTGCCAGGGTTGTCCAAGACCGCGGTGCCGAGCAAGGGAAACACGTTCGACACCTTCCGCACGACATAGTCGCCATAGGTGCCGCCGAGGTTGGGCACCTGCACGTTCCATCCAGGATCGAAGAAGAAGGGGAACGAGAGGCGCGATGGCGATGCGACGTTGCGCACCCGATGAGGCGTCGAGCGGTAGGCGCCGGCGGTCAGGCGCTCGAGCATGTCGCCGAGGTTGCACACGAACGAGCCGGGGATCGGCGGGGCATCGATCCACCCATGCGGGGTGTGCACCTCGAGGCCGCCGCTCGTGTCCTGCAACAGCATGGTGAGCAGGCCGTAATCGGTGTGCTCGGCCACGCCCCACCCGTCCGGCTTCGTCGCCGGGTAGTGGAAGATCCGGAACAGCACCAGCGGATCGGCGGTGAGGTGGCGGTCGAACCACTCGGACCCCAGGCCCAGTGCGAGCCCGAGGCCGGCAACCAGCCGATGGCCGAGCGTGGTCATGGCGTCGAGGTACGCGAGCACGTCGTTGCGCAGCTCGGGTGGCCGTCGAGGGAACAGGTTGGCCCCGTGGAGCGGCCAGCCCTGCTGCACGCGGGGGTCGTCGGGCCCGAGCTCGGCCCCGAAGTAGATGCCCTCTTTCTGGTCGGGACGCCCAGACGTGAGCTCTCCGCCCACCGGGAACCAGCCCCGCCACGCCCGGCCGCCGTGCTCCATGGCGATCTCGGCTTTCTCCGCATCGGGCAGGGCGAAGAACGCTTCGGCCGATGACTCGAGACCGCGGACGAGGTCGTCGTCGATCCCGTGGCCGACGACGTAGAAGAAGCCGATCTCTCGGCTCGCTCGGTCGATCTCGGCCGCTACCTGGCTCTGGTCGCCGGTGCCGGAGACCAGCGGTGTCACGTCGATCACCGGTAGGTGCGGCAGCATCCAGCCGAGCGTAGGGTCTCCGCTTCCGCCACGTTCAGCGAATCGCTCGTTCGTTAGCAGGACGAAGCTTCCAGCGATTCGCTCGACGTGGCGGGGATCGCGGGGGACGGGTCGATTGCGCCAGACTGCCCGGATGGGTCGTGTACCCGAGCTCCGCACCGAGCGGTTGATCCTGCGCCGCTGGCGGGACAGCGACCGCGAGCCGTTCGCGAGGATCAATGCCGATCCACAGGTCACCCGGTTTCTCCCGAACGCCCTCACCAGGGCGGAGTCGGATCAGTTCATCGACCGCATCGAGGCGCACTTCGACGAGCACGGGTTCGGTCTCTGGGCGGTCGAGATCCCCAGTGGCGCTCCGTGCGCGGGCTTTGTGGGGTTGGCGGTGCCCACGTTCGACGCGCCGTTCATGCCCACCGTCGAGGTCGGCTGGCGCCTCCATCCCGACTCGTGGGGCCATGGCTACGCGACCGAAGCCGGTCGAGCCGCGATGGCGTTCGGCTTCGAAGACTGCGGCCTCGACGAGATCGTGTCGTTCACCGCGGTGATCAACCAGCCGTCCCGCCGGGTCATGGAACGGCTGGGTATGAGCCACGATGAATACGACGACTTCGACCACCCGCGGCTCGAGGTCGGCCATCGCTTGCGCCGCCACGTCCTCTACCGCAGGAGACGACCATGACCGAATCCTCCGTCGAGCCAGGGGACGCGATCCCCGACACGGTGACCGAGGCGCTCGCACTGCTCGCAGCCGATGGGTTCGTCGGCGACTTCCGGGTCGTCGACGGCAAGGTGCACTGCGGCGTCTGCGAGGTGCATCAGCCCGCCGACGCGGTCGTGGTCGAGCGGTTCTACCGATTCGAAGGGGCCAGCAACCCCGACGACGAATCGATCGTCTTCGGGCTGCGATGTCCTGAGTGCGGGGCCCTGGGCACCCTGGTGTCGGCCTTCGGCCCGACCGCGGATCCCGAGGTGATGGACGCCCTGGTGATCCTCCACCGGTCGGGCACCGCCCGCTGACCCGAAAGACGCGCGTCAGGCTCAGTTCGCCCCCGGCTGCGGCCCCCGCCTAGGCTCGCTCGCCGATTCGACTGTCATCAAGGAGCTGTACACGTGGACGCCGTCCCTTACCTGAGCGCAGCCGCGTCTGTCGCCGGCCTGATCCTCGCCTTCTACTTCTTCGGCGTGGTCAAGAAGGCCGATCCCGGCAACGACCGCATGGTGGAATTGATGAACGCCATCCAAGCCGGCGCGAGGGCGTTCCTGCGGCGTGAGTACACGTGGGTGGCCGGTTTCGTGGCCATCATGGCGGTGCTCATCGCGGTGCTGCTCGACTACGGCCGCCCCTGGGGCGCCATCGCCTACGTGAGCGGTGCGGTGCTCTCGGGCCTGGCCGGGTTCGTGGGCATGACCGTGGCCACCATGGCCAACGCCCGCACGACCCAGGCCGCCCGCACCGGACCCCAGCTGGCCTTGCCGCTCGCCTTCAAGGGCGGCGCGGTGATGGGCTTCACCGTGGCCGGCCTGGCGCTGTTCGGGCTGTCGATGTCGTATCTCGTCTTCGTCGAATGGCTCGAGGTCGACAACGCGTTCGAGGTCGTCACCGCGTTCGGTCTCGGTGGTTCGTCGATCGCCCTCTTCAGTCGTGTCGGTGGTGGCATCTACACCAAGGCAGCCGATGTCGGCGCCGACCTGGTGGGCAAGGTCGAGGCCGGCATCCCCGAGGACGATCCGCGCAACCCGGCCACCATCGCCGACAACGTGGGCGACAACGTGGGCGACGTGGCCGGCATGGGCGCCGACCTGTTCGAGAGCTACGCGGGCTCGATCATCGCTCCCATCGCGTTGGCCGCCTTCGCGTTCTCCGACAACCCCGAGTTCCAGCAGCGGGCCCTGCTCTTCCCGCTCGCCATCGGCGCCTTCGGCATGCTGGCGTCGATCATCGGGGCCTTCACGGTGCGGGCGAAGGCCAACGCCACCGGCCGCGATCTCGCCCGCTCGCTGCACATGGGCACCAACGTGGCCGCGGTGCTCACGGTGATCATGGCGTTCATCTTCGGCTACGTGTTCTTCAACGACGTCGAGGGCGTCGAGAGCTGGTGGGGGATGCCGGTGGCGGTCGTCGCCGGTCTGCTCGTCGGCATGGGCATCGGCTTCGTCTCGGAGTACTTCACCTCCGACCACTTCAACCCGGTCAAGAAGATCGCCCGGCAGAGCGAGACCGGACCGGCCACCACGGTGCTGTCGGGCATCTCCATCGGCCTGCTGTCGGTGGCCCCGGCGGTGCTGCTCATCCTGGCCGCCATCGGCGGTGCCTACTGGGCCGCTGATCACGCCTTGCCTGCCAACGACCTCTCGGGCATCTACGGCATCGCCATCGCCGCCATCGGCATGCTCGCCACCACGGGCGTGGTGGTGAGCGTCGACGCCTACGGGCCCATCGCCGACAACGCCGGCGGCATCGCCGAGATGGCCCACCTGCCCCCCGAGGTGCGTGAGGTCACCGACTCGCTCGACTCGCTCGGCAACACCACCGCGGCGGTGGCCAAGGGCTTCGCCGTGGGCTCGGCCGCCGTCACCGCGCTGGCCTTGTTCAAGGCCTTCGAGCAGGCCGTGCTCGATGGTGGCCAGACCCTCAGCCTCGACCTGGGCGACGTCGCCGTGTTCATCGGCTTGTTCCTCGGCGCCATGCTGCCGTTCCTGTTCGCCGCCCTCACCATCGATGCCGTCGGTCGGGCTGCCAACAAGATGATCGAAGAGGTGCGCCGCCAGTTCCGCGAGATCCCGGGCCTGCGCGAAGGCAAGGAAGGCGTGGTGCCCGACTACGAGAGCTGCGTCGCCATCTCCACCGACGCCGCCCTGAAGGAGATGCTGCTGCCCGGCGGGCTGGCCATCGTGGTGCCGCTGGCGCTCGGCTTCATCAGCATCGACGCGCTCGGTGGCTTCCTGGCCGGTGCGCTGGTGCTCGGGCTTCGCCCTCGCCATCTTCATGGCCAACGCCGGCGGCGCGTGGGACAACGCCAAGAAGTACATCGAGGCGGGCGCCCACGGCGGCAAGGGCTCTGAAGCCCACAAGGCCGCCGTCACCGGCGACACCGTGGGTGACCCGTTCAAGGACACCTCGGGCCCGTCGATGAACATCCTCATCAAGGTCATGACCATCGTCTCGCTGGTGTTCGTCCCCGCGTTCCTCTGAGCCCCGGACGCCTAACCTCGACAGAGTGGCGCCTGATCTCATCGCGTTCTACGGCACCTTGATGGCCGGCCTCGGCGGTCAGGAGCGGCTCGGGGTGGGTCACCGCCTCGAGCTGGTCGGACCGTGCGTGCTCGAGGGCACGTTGGTCGAGATCGGGTGGTACCCGGGCTTGGCCGCCGAGCCGCGTGGTCGGGTGGCGGGTGAGCTCTACCGCCTGCTCGATCCCGACGTGCTCGGGGTGCTCGATCGGTATGAGGGCGCCGACCCCGCCGATCCCGACGGATCGGAGTATCGACGGGTGTGCACGACCACGCTCGAGCCCGGCGCGGAGGCGTGGGTCTACCTGCTCAACCGACTGCGTCGGGACCAGCCGCGCGTCGCCTCGGGCGACTGGCGGCAACACGCTCGCGACCGGGGCCTGGTCCGATGAGTTGGTGGCGGCGGCTCGTCGGCTCGGGCGCGACGTTCGACGGGTTGAGCGGGCCACCCCGGTCGGGCAACGGGGCCTCGTCGATGCACCTGTTCTGGGACGCGCCGCCGGGTCAGTGGGTGCAGGCCGAGGCGGTCATCGAAGTTCGTGTCGCCCCCAGCGTGGCGGCCCTCTACTTCTGGGCGCTGCAGGTCTCGTTCACCGATGCCGGTCGGCACACCGGTGGTGCGCACCTCGGCCTGCAATGGCACCCGGGCCATCCCGGATCGACGGCGGTGAACTGGGGCGGGTACGCCGCCGAGGGCGGTGAGTTGGCGGGCAGCGCGTCAGCGCTTTCTTCGGCCACCGGCAACCCGAACACCCGGGACCTGCCGTGGGTTGCCCATCAGCGATACCGGCTCACCGTGCGCCGGGCCGACGACGGCGATGCGCCCGCGACGATGACTGCGTGGCGGGGCTCGATCACCGACCTGGCATCGGGGGCCGAGGTCGATGTTCGCGATCTCTACACGCGCGGTCGCTACCTCGATTCGCCCATGGTGTGGTCAGAGGTGTTCGCCGACTGCGACGGGCCGACGGCGGAGGTCGGCTGGGCTGATCTCCGCCTCGTCGACGAAGGGGGAGAGGTGGCCGAGGTCTCACACGTCCGCGTGAACTACCAGACGGTCGCCGATGGCGGCTGCGCGAACACCAACAGCTCGGTCGATGGCAGCTCGGTCGACGGTGGCCAGTTCGTGCAGACGACCACCGTCGCGCGCCACACCCGTCAGGGCGCCACGCTGTCGCGTTCGTAGCGCCAACCCGACTCGAGCATCCAGAGCCGGTGCCGGCTGCCGGCGAGCTCTGCGTCGCTCGTCTCGTACCCGACGTCGCCGTGATAGAGCGCCACCGCACCGCCGTCGACCAAGGCCAGTCGCGTGGCGAAGTACTCCGGAGCGCGTGCGTGGAGGTCGTCGAGGGCGCTGGTCGCGTCGGCGTAGGTCGCGAGCTGCTCCAAGGTGATCCAGGTCGGCGGCGCCAATTCGATCTCGAGGGCGTTGCGGCGACGCATCGCTTCTGCGGGCCCGATCCACACGTGCTCGTGGATCTCGCCACCGTCGATCGTGACGTCGGCGTCGGTGGCGCGTCCGGCGAAGAAGTACGTGGCGAATCGATGGGTGGAGCGGATGGCCGGCGGCGTCCAGTGCGCGAACCAAGCCAAGCCGACGGGGTCGATCACCAAGCCGGCCTCTTCGTGCGCCTCTCGCGCCGCGGCCCGCCGGGCCGCGCCCTCGTGGTCGTCGGGGGTGTCGGGATCCTCGTCCTCGGGATCGACCCGTCCGCCTGGCCACACCCACATGCCGGCGGCGAAGGCCAACTTCGAGTTGCGCCTCACCATCAGGGTCTCGATCCCGTCGGCGCCGTCGCGCAGCAGCACCACCGTTGCGGCGGGGATGAGCGCCCCCGGCTCGGCGACCTCGTCTGCCAGGGACTCGGGCCACGGTCGGGAGGCGGGCGGTTCGTGGGGCCGGCGGTTCGTGGGAGGTGGAGGAGCTCACGCGGCGGCGATCCTACCGGGAGCCTTGCCCCCGGTCGGCCTGGGTGCCACCATGCGGAGAATGCCGTTCTCCGCCGCCACGACCCGCCGGCAGTCTGGAATCGGGCCCGAACGGGTGGCGCGCAACGTGGCCGCTGCTCGGGAGCTGGCCACCGAGAGTGGCAGCGCGGCCTTCACCGTGCAGCAGGTCGTCGAGCGGGCCGGCGAATCGCTCAAGGGCTTCTATCGCCTCTTCGACGGCAAGGACGATCTGCTCCTCGCCCTGCTCCACGAGGACTGTCAGGTGGGCGCCCAGTTCCTCGGCCTGCTCATCGACGAGCACCAGTCACCGGCCGAGCGCCTGTCGGCCTGGGTCACCGGCCTGTTCGGGCTGATGGCCTCCGGCGACCAGGGCTACGTCGGCGTGCTGGTGCGCGAGTTCGGGCGGCTGTCCGAGACCCGGCCCGACCAGCTCGACCGATCGGTGGCGCCGTTCATCGACCTCCTCGTCCATGAGCTCGAAGCGGCCGAGCGAGCAGGTGTGGTGCGCGCCGGTGACGCCGCCCTCGACGCCCAGCTCGTGTTCGCCCTCACGTTGGCCAGCATCCAGGGACTGGTGGTCGGACGCGACCGCCGCACCCCGGCCGAGGTGGCCGAGCACGTGTCGACGTTCGTGTGGCGAGGCATCGGCATCGAAGATCGCGAAACGACCCCACCACACCGCGCCTCCGACCACCCCCGAAAAGGATGACCATGGACCCCGCTGCCTACGTGAAGCCCGAGACACGCGAGGCCAACCCCTACAACGCCGACGTCGCAGCCGACCCGCTGCCGTTCTACGAGCAGCTGCGGGCTCAGTGCCCCGTCGCCAACATCGAAGGCGTGCCGTCGGGCACGCACATCATCAGTCGGTACGAAGACGTGAAGTTTGCGCTCCGCCATCCCGAGATCTTCTCGTCCGACTTCGTGGCGGTCGACATCGGTCAGGACCGACCGCTCATCCCGCTGCAGATCGACCCACCCGAGCACGCCAAGTACCGCCGGGTGATGGACCCGCACCTCGGCCCGAAGGAGGTCGCCGAGGTCGAGGCCGACACCCGCGCGCTGGTCAACGAGATCATCGACGGGTTCATCGAACGCGGCGAGTGCGATTTCCATGCCGAGTTCTCGGTGCCGTTCCCGTGCACGGTGTTCCTCCGGCTCAGCGGGCTACCGGCAGACCAAACCGAGCACTTCCTGACGTGGAAGGACAACATCATCCGGCCCGACGTGCCGTTCGGCGACGCGGAGGCGGCCAAGGAGATCCGCTACGCGACCGGGCGCGAGATGTACGCCTTCTTCGAGGAGGTCGTCACCGACCGGCTGGCGTCACCGTCCGACGATGTCATCTCGCGCTTCGTCCACGGCGAGGTCGAGGGCCAGAAGATGAGTCGGGAGGAGATCCTCGACATCTGCTACCTCTTCATCCTCGGCGGTCTCGACACCGTGACGTCGACCCTCGACTGCAGCATCGCCCACCTCGCCCAACAGCCGGCTCGCCAAGCCGAGCTGAGTGCCCGACCCGAGTTGGTGCCGTCGGCGGTCGAGGAGATGCTGCGGCTGCACACGCCCGTGATGCAGGTCGTGCGGGTGGTCGCGCAGGAGCACGAGATGCACGGGGTCACCATGCAACCGGGCGATCACGTCCTGGTGATGCTCGGTGCGGCCGACACCGACCCGACCGAGTTCGGGGTCACCGCCGCCCAACTCGACTACGAGCGCGCCGCCAACCGGCACCTGGCCTTCGGTGGCGGCCCGCACCGCTGCCTCGGGTCGCATCTGGCCCGCCTCGAGCTGAAGATCGCTCTCGAGGAGCTGCACCGACGCATCCCGAGCTACCGGCTGGCCGACGGGGCCGAGCTGGTCTACTCGCCGGGCATTCGCGAGGTGGCGTCGCTGCCGCTGGTGTTCGAGCCCGGACGACGTGAGGGGGCACCCGCATGAAGGTGGTGCTCGACGACTCGCTGTGCGTGGGTCACGGTCGCTGCTACGCGCTGGCGCCCGAGGTCTTCGACGCCGACGAGCACGGTCACTGCGTGCTGCGCGTCGACGAGGTGCCCGGCGAGCTCGAGGACCAGGCCCGGCTGGGTGTCGCCAACTGCCCCGAGGACGCGCTCTCGATCGCCGACTGAACTGGCGCCGGTCGTGTGTCGCGCGGGTTATGCCTACTTGGGATGTTCTCGGTAGTAGCGACGGATCGTCTTGCCCATGATCTTCGCTTGTCGCTTGCGTTCTCGTTGGGCCGCCGCCTCCCGGCGGGCGTCGCCCTCGGCCACCTCGGCCCGCATCTCCAGATAGCGGGCGAGCCGGCTCGGGTCGAGGTCGCCGTCGAGCGCCGCCTGCTTCACTGCGCACCCGGGCTCTTGGTCATGGGCGCAATCGGCGAATCGGCAACCCGCCGCCAGCTCCTCGATGTCGGCGAAGACGAGGGCCAACCCCTCGTCGGCATCCCAGAGCCCGAGGCCGCGCAGACCCGGGGTGTCGATGACGACGCCTCCGCTCGGCACCACCAGCAGATCGCGGGTGGTGGTCGTGTGGCGGCCCTTGTGGTCGCCCGCCCGCACCTCGCCGGTGCTCTGCACGTCGCCGCCCACCAGCTGGTTGACGATGGTCGACTTGCCCGCACCCGACTCGCCCAGCAGCACGGCGGTGCGGTTGCCGTCGAGCTCGGCTCGCAGATGGTCGAGGCCGTCTCCGGTGCGGCCGCTCACCAGGTGAACCGTGGTGCCGGGCACGCTCGCCGCCAGCTCGTCGCCCAGCTCGGCGGCGTCGTCCGTCGTGTCGGCCTTCGTGAGGACCACCACCGGCCGAGCGCCGCTCTCCCACGCCAGCACCATCGATCGCTCGAGTCGACCCGGCTTGAGCGGACGATCGAGGCCCTGGACGACGAACACCAGATCGACGTTGGCCGCCAACACCTGCTCGTCGTGGCCGCGCGCATCGAGCCGGCCGATCTGACCGGTGCGGGGGAGCACGCCCTCGACGGTGGCCAGGTCGTCCTCGTCGCCCGGCGACAGCGCGACCCAGTCGCCGGTCGTCGGCATGAGGGTTGCGGGCGTGTCGGGCCAGCCCGCCACCGCCGCCACCGCCGAGCGCACCCCGTCCGCGGTCTGCACGATCACCCGCCCCCGGTCGGCGCGGGTGACCCGCCCCGCCACCCATCCGTCGAGCGCGTCGGCCCACTGGGCGCGCCGCATCTCGTTCCATCCGAACGGGACGAGGGCGACGAACTCATCGTCGGCGGGCGGCAGCGTCACGCCGTCAGTCTGCTCGCCTGGTTGCGCGCACGACGTGGAATTGCGATCACCCGCTGAGGCCGGCCAGGCGCAACATGGCGTCGGGCACCCGGTCGTCACCGGCGGCGAGCAGCGCGGCCCGCTCCACGTTGACCGCGTCGAGATGACGGTCGGACCAGTCGTCCCACGGGCCCGGCGGAATCGCGTCGACGTCACCGGCGGCGTCGACGCACGCGTAGAGATAGGCCTGCAACGCCGAGACCTCGGGCGCGCCGCCGACCGGGCCGATGCCCGGCACGATCGTCGAGGCCAGCTCCCCGAGCTCGGTCAGCGCATCGGCCCACCCGGCGGGATCGCCGTCGAACGCGTTCGGCGTCGTGCCGAACACGCACATGGCGCCCGCGAACACGACATCGGCCGCGGGCAAGAGCGCGACCAGGTTCTCGCGCTGTTGGCCCGACATCGGCAGGGCGCACACTGCAGACGACAACCAGGCGGCGGTCTCGACGGTGTGCGACACGGGGCGGGTGGCGAACTCGTCGTCGAAGCTCGACGCGTCGTCGGGATAGAGGTGCCGGTAGACCTCGACGTTCGGCGGCTGGTCGAGCAGCACGCTCGTCTGGCGCCGGCCGTAGCGGGCCGCCATCCAGAACACCGCCGACCCACCGACGAACTCCACGTGGCTGCTCGTGTAGACGAGGCGGCGCACCGGCAGGTCGAACTCGGCGACCAGCTCGGCCAGCGGCTGCGCCATCGCCGGGGTGAGCAGGCAATCGACGAGCGTCAGGCCGTCGTCCTCGACGACCAATCCGACGTTCGTGCGACCGTGACCGGGAGTCGAGGACAGCCAGGCCATCACACCGTCGGCGATCGGCTCCAGGGTGGCGAGCGCCATCGGAGCAGGCTACCGGCGCGCCCCGACCGGCCCGTCGCCCCCCTCCCCAAATCGGTGCGTGAAACACCCCATGCGGTGGTTTCACGCACCGATTTCGGGGAGGTCGAGCTCGGGGTGCAGCGACCGAACCATGCGGCGCATGCCGTCGCGCCAGTCGACCTGGGATTCGCCGGCGACCTCGGTGAGTCGGGTGTTGTCCGTGGTGACCCCACCGATCGTGGCCTCGGTCTCCTCGAACACGGGCGGGCGGCCGACCAGGCGACCGAGCTCTTCGCACCACTCCTCGAGCGCCACCTGCTCGCGACCGGCCAGGTTGACGATGGTGGCCGGCACCGACGCAGCGGCCACCAGGCCGGGCAGCAAGCGCACGATGTCGTCCTCGTGGATCGGGTTGAACAGGTTGGGCCGATCGGGGTGCACCGCGATCGGCTGGCCGGCGAGGATCAGCTCGAGGTGCCAGCCGGGCCAGCCCCCGTTGTCGCCGTAGGGCACGTTGAGGCGAGCGATGGTGGTGGGCAGGTCGAGCTGTCGGGCCTCGGTGCGCACCACCGCCTCCGTCGCGATCTTGGCGATGGAGTACGTGGGCATGATGGCGCGGTGGTTGTCGCCCAGCGGGTCGGTCTCGACCAGCCGGTGTGCCCCTGCGGGCTCGTAGACACCCGTCGACGAGCAGTGCAGGAACGCGCCGGCGCCACGGCAGTGGCTCATCAGCAGGCCGGTGGCCTCGGCGTTGGCGCGCAGGTCGAGGTCCCACCGACCCGACTTCACCACCGCGAAGTTGAGCACCAGGTCGGGGTCGGCGGGCACACCCGGAAACTCACCGTCGGCCAGGTTGACGGCCGCGCAGGTGACGCCCGCGGCCTCGAGCCGTTGGCGGGCCTGCTCGTCGGTGAAGCGGGCCAGGGCGGTCACGTCGTTGTCGACGGCCAACGCGAGGGTCACCGGCAGGGCGACCTGGCCGGTCGCTCCCGTGATCACGATCCGGCGTCCAGTGAGAGGTGCGGTCATGGCGGGCGACTGTACCGGCGAGTGTGCCACCCCCCTGACCGCCAACGGTCCTTCGACCCTAGGAAGGCAGGGTTGCCGGCCGCGAAGCTCGAGGGGACACAGAGAGCGAGGGGGTGAGTTCCGTGGAGAAGTGCCACGGCATCGGCCGGGCAGGCCATGAAACCGTCGGACGCCGTCCTCTGGGACATCGAGAAGGACCCGATCCTGCGCTCGACCATCACCGCGGTCGGCCTCTTCGACGAGCCGCCCGACTGGGACCGCCTGGTCGAGCGCTTCGAGTTGGCCACGACGATCATCCCGCGTCTGCGCCAACGGGTCGTCGTCCCGCCGCTGCGGGTCGGGCCGCCACGCTGGGTCGATGATCCGGCGTTCGATCTCACCTACCACCTGCGCCGGGCGCGGGTGCCCGAGCCCGGCGATCTGCGGGCGGTGCTCGACCTCACCCAACCCGTCGCCATGGAGCCATTCGACCGAGCCCGACCGCTGTGGGAGTTCACCCTCGTCGAAGGCCTGGCCGGCGGCGGCGCCGCCCTGGTCCAGAAGCTGCACCACTCGTTCACCGACGGTGTCGGGGGCATCGAGCTGGCGATGCTGCTCCTCGACGAGTCCCCGGAGGGCGACGACCGTGAGCCCGGTCCGGACGTGAGTCCGACCTCGCTGACGCCACTCGAGATGATGCGAACCTCGATCGGTGAGCAGGCCGGCTCGCTCGTGGGTGTGGCCGCCAGGACGCCGGCCGCGATCGCCCGTTCGCTCGCATCGGGTCTGTCCGATCCCTTCGGCACGCTGGCACAGGGGGCGGAGATGACCCGCTCGATCGGGCGGCTCCTCACGCCCGTGAGCGAACCGGCATCGCCGTTGTTGCGGGGACGCAGCCTCTCGCGCCGCTTCGACACGCTCGAGGTGCGTCTCGACGACCTCAAGGCGGCCGGCCACGCCGTCGGCGGCACCCTCAACGACGCGTTCATGGCTGCCGTGGTCGGCGGCCTGGCGTTGTACCACCAGCGTCACGAGGCACCGCTGCACGAGCTGCGGGTGACCATGCCCATCAATGTGCGCCACGACGACGACGAGCTCGGTGGCAACCGCTTCGCCCCGGCCCGCTTCGCCATCCCTGCCGACATCGACGATCCGGGCGAGCGCATGCGGGTGCTCGGCGAGCGCTGCCGGGACTGGCAGCACGAACCGGCGCTCGAGCTCACCGACCTCCTCGCTGCCGCGCTCGATCGGCTCCCGGTGTCGATGACCACCTCGATCTTCGGCGGCATGCTGAAGAACGTCGACCTGGTGTGCACCAACGTGCCGGGCCTGCCGAGCCGGAGCTACCTGGCGGGCGCCGAGGTGATCCGGCAGTACGCGTTCGCGCCCACCAGTGGGTCGTCGCTCAGCGTGGCGTTGCTCTCCCACATCGACACCGCGTGCGTGGGTCTGGTGGCCGACACGGCCGCCATCCCCGACCACGACCTGCTGGTCGAGTGCCTGGTGGCCGGGTTCGACGACGTGCTCGCGTCTGCAGGTCATCACGCCGTGCGCACGGCCTGAGCGCCCGCGTCACACTCGCGGGCCGGCGCTCGCTGGTCTCACCGGTGGCGGTAGGCTCCCCGCCCGTGGCCAACCGGAAGAAGACGAAGCACAAGCGCAAGCCCTCTCGACCGCTTCCCAAGGTGGGGACGCCGAAGGACGACGCCTACCGGCTCAAGCACAGCCGCGAGGATGTCGTCGACTTCGGGTTGATGGAGCCAAAGAAGGGCATCCTCAACTGGATCATCGTGGTGGCGGTGATCAGCCTGCTTGCGCTCGGCGCGTTCGCCCTCATCCTCTTCACCTGAGCGTCGCTTCAAGCCGACGCCAGGCCACCGCCCCGACTACTTCGTCGTCGAGATGCCGCCGTCGACCGGGATGATGGCGCCGGTGAGGTAGGAACCTGCTCGCGAGCTCAGGAAGATCGCGGTTCCGGCCATGTCGTCGGGCTCGCCGATGCGGCCGAGTGGGCACTGCGCCTTGATCACATCGCCGAAGGCGTCGAGCGTGGCCGCCATCATCTGGCTCTCGAACGGGCCAGGTGCGATGGCGTTGACGGTGATGCCCTCGCGGGCCAGGCGCTTGGCGAGCACCCGGGTCAGGTGATGCACCGCCGCCTTGCTGGACGAGTACGAGTAGGTCTCGAACTCGGGCACCTGGATGCCGTCGATCGACCCGATGTTGATCACTCGCGACGGGTCCCCTGGTGTCGACGCGGCTCGCAACGCGGGCACCAGGGCACGGGTGAGGTGGAAGACCCCCTTGACGTTGAGGTTGAGCACACGGTCCCAGGCGGCGTCGGGGAACTCGTCGAGGGGAGCACCCCAGTTGGCGCCGGCGTTGTTGACGAGGATGTCGAGCGTCGGCTCACGGGCCGTGAGCTCGTCGGCCAGACGCCGGCACTCCGCCTCGGTCGAGAGATCTGCCGGTAGGGCGACGCACTCGCCGACCTCGGAGAGCTCGGCGGCGACCCGCTCGCACACCTCGGCCTTGCGCGACGAGATGTAGACACGCGCGCCGGCTTCGACGAAGCCGCGGGCGATCATCTCGCCGATGCCGCGGCTGCCGCCCGTGACGAGGGCGGTCTTCCCTTCGATGGAGAACAGGTCCGACACTCGGGACTTCCCTTCGGTGAGGTGCAATGGGGTGGGTCAGGACTGGGTCAAGGCGCTGGGGTCGAACAGCAGGTGATCGTGGAGATCGCCGAAGAGCATCGGATGCATGCGTCGCTCGGTGAAGCGCCACGACCCGCCCACGCACTCGAGCTCGTCGCGGTAGCGGCCGGCCACCACGGGCTGCAGCGACACCTCGGCGGTCTGCTGCAGCACCGTGAACGCCGACCGGGCGACCGCCGACCGGCCGTCGTCGGCGAGCTCGACGATGACGTTGGTGGTGACGTGGCGCGTGCGCGGCGTGCCGTCGCCGTGGAGTCGGGTGGTGGCGTCGTAGAGCGCTTTGACGGCGTCGCGTCCCTCGGCCACCACGTCGCCCGACTCGGTGGTGATCCGCCCGTGTGCGAAGAGGTCGGCGACCCCTGCGAAGTCACCGGCATCGATCAGCTCGGCATAGCGGAACAGGAGCGCCTCGATCTCGGCGCGGGGGTCGGCCACGGCGGCAGGCTACCGGCCGCCAGCCGGCCGCCGAGCCCGGCCGGTGGTCGGCCCCGAGCAGGCGCTGTCGGCGCGACGCCACGTACACTGCGCCCACACCGTTTACCGACGGTGTGGGCGCATGGCCGACGGGAGGCCGAGTGGCCGGGCGAGGGCGTTGTCCGGTCGGTTCCCCCTGGCTGAGCATGGCGATGTGGAGCTAGATGGCCGACGAGGCACAACGCTCGGCGGGAGTGGCGTTCCGACGCCGAAGCCGGAATCCTGATCCGACCCTGGGTCGGCACCTCGGCCGCGTGGCCACGGTGTTCGACGCCGCGCCGATCGGCGTGGGGATCTGGTCCGTCGACGGCGAGTTGCTCCATGCCAACCCCGTGCTGTGCGACCTGGTCCAGCAGTCGCGCGACGAGCTGCTCGGTCAGCGGTTCGAGAACTTCATCGAGCCGGCCCAGGCGTCCGACGTGCGCCAGTTCGTCGAAGACGTGTGGAGCGGCGAGCGCAACTACTTCGCGTGTGAGTTCCGGTGCGGCCGGATCGATGGCGTCGACCAGTGGATGCGAACGAACCTCACCGCGATCTACGGCGCCGGTGGCCGACCCGCCTACCTGCTCTCCCAGATCTTCGAGTTCACCAGCAGTCGCATCGGCGAGGATCCCGCCGATCGCATGGCCAACGACACGCCGGCCATGCTGTGGCTCACCGACGAGCGGGGCATCCCGCGAGTGGGCAACCGGCGCAGCTTCGAGTTCCTGGGCGAGTCGCCGCGCACCGGCGATCTCGGCCGAGGCCTGTTCGATCGCACTCACCCCGGGGACTACGTCGTCGTGGCCGCCCAGCTGCGCGACCGGGTGCCCGCTCGCGCGCCGCTCGACTTCGTGGCCCGGTCGCGCCGTCGCGACGGCGAGTGGCGATGGCTGCACCACCGCGCCGAACCGATCTATGCCCACGACGGCACGTTCGCCGGCTATGCGGGCACCAGCACCGACGTGACCGAACAGGAGGACCTCCGGCGCGACCTCGCCGATACGCGAGGCCTCTTTCGGTCGATCACCGAGGCGGGGCCCGTGGCGGTGGCCACCGTCGACCGGCGAGGCCGCATCACCTACGTCAACAGCCGCTGGGCCGATCTGGTGCCCGAGCCCGAGGTGCGCCTGCTCGGCGACGCGTGGCAGCGGCTGGTGTCACCCGACGAGGTGCGGCGGCTGGCCGACCGGGCCCGCGCGTCGGTCGAGTCCGACGAGCCGTTCACCGCCCGGGTGACGGCGACCACCACCGACGCGTTCGTCCTCGACGCGCCGTTCGACCTACCCGGCACCCGGCTGTGGGCCGAGCTGCGCGTCGTGCCGGTCTTCGACGAGGCAGGCCGTCACGACGGCTGGGTCGCCACCCTCACCGACGTCTCCGCCGCGATCGCCGCCGACTCCCGTGCCGACCGCCTCGCTCGCGTGCTCGACGCCGGATCTGACTTCCTCGTGATCGCCGACCGCACCGGCGCCATCACCTACGTGAACAACGCTGCCCAGGACGTCCTGGGCGTGAGCGGCCCGGACGACCTGGCGCCCGACGCCGCACCTGACTTCTTCACCGACGTGCTCGACCCCGACTCGTTCGAGCTGTTCCACGAGCAGGTCGAGCCCATCCTCGCCGAGGAGGGCATCTGGCGGGGCGAGCTGGTCCTGCGGGCCGCGTCCGGGCAGGACATCTCGGTGTCCGCGCTGGTGCTCGCCCACCAGAACGAGAACGGGCGCATCGAGTCGATCTCGGCGGTGGCCCGTGACATCTCCGACCTCAAGGTCGCGCAGCGCCAGCTGCACGAGCTGGCGACCCACGACTACCTCACCGGGATGCCCAACCGGGTGCTGCTGTACGACCGGCTCGAGCAGGCACTGGCCCGCTTCCATCGCTACCGCCAACCGGTCGCGCTGCTCTACCTCGACCTCGATCGCTTCAAGCCCGTCAACGACCGCTACGGCCATCACGTCGGCGACCAGGTGCTGCAGCGCATCGCCGACCGCATCAACGGCGTCATCCGCGAGACCGACACCGGCGCACGCGTCGGGGGCGATGAGTTCTGCGTGCTGGTCGAAGGGGTCGACGATCCCGACCTGCTCCGTCGGGTGGCCGACCGCCTGATCGAAGTCGTCAGCGAGCCGGTGCCCGTCGAGGGTGGCACGGCCCGGCTGGGGGTGTCGATCGGCATGGTGTCGGTCGACGAGTCGTGCGCCGACGCCGACGCGCTGATGGCGCTGGCCGATGCCGCGATGTATCGCGCCAAGGCCGCGGGACGGGGCCGGTGCGTCGTCCACGACCCTGGTGCCGGCCAGTAGGGACGTGACGCAGGCCGACCGTGGGTTCAGGCCCCGCAGAGCTTGATGGCTCGCTCGTATGACAGTCGCTTGTGCTCGGCCAGCACCACACGGTCCTTCTCCGCGTACTCGGTCGCCAGGGCGATCGCCTCGTCGAGCACGGCGTCTTCGGGTGCGACCCGGTGGGCGATGCCCGTGGCGAGCGCCTGGCGGGCGGTGTAGCGCTTGCCGGTCATCATCGCCTCGTGGGCGGTCATCCGCGGCAGCTTGGCCGAGATGACCGAGTGCATGGCCGGCGTGAGCGGCAAGCCGAGATCGACCTCCGGCAGGCACCAGAAGCCGCGGTCTTCGCGCATCACCACGAAGTCGTGTGCGGTGGCCAGCATCGCGCCGCCGGCGAACGCGTGGCCGTTGGCGGCGCACACCGTGATGGCATCGAGCCCGAGCACCCGGCCGAGGAGGCGATGCACGTCGGTGACGAGGTCGAGGGCGTCGTCGGGATGCTCGCCCATCCAGGCCAGATCGAGACCGTTGGAATAGAACTTGCCCGTGCCGGTCGTGACCACGGCCAACGGGCCCTCCGTGGCCTGCAGCTCGTCGAGGGTGGCGTGCCAAGCTGCCATCGAGTCTCGGTTGAAGCGGTTCTCGCCGTCTCGCATCGTGATGACCGCGACCTGACCACGCCGTTCGAGTTCGAGCATCGGCTGAGCCTAGCGACGCCGCCAGCCGCCAGCCGCCAGCCGCCAGCCATAGGGCAGGGGCGCGGGGAGCGCCGGTGGGCCATGCGCCCGCTGTGGCCCAACCACGGGTCGCCGCGTAGCCTGGCGGGCGATGGCTGACTACCGACCCCCCTTCCGCGACGTGTTCTTCGTGCTCGACCACATCGTCGACCTCGTCGCCCTCACCGAGCTCGCTGCCTTCGATGGCGTCGACGCCGACACCGTGAAGGGGGTGCTCGAGGAGAACGGACGGTTCATCAGCGATGTGATCGCGCCGCTCAACCGCACCGGCGATCTCGAGGGCAGCGTGCACGACCCCACCTCGAACACCGTGCGCACGCCGACCGGTTTCAAGGAGGCCTACGAGCAGTACGTCGAGGCCGGCTGGGGTGGTGTCCCGTTCCCGGAGGAGTACGGCGGCGGGGGCTTCCCCTGGCTGGTCGGCATCGCCATGCAGGAGCTCATCAGCTCGGCGAACATGGCCTTCTCGATGGCGCCCTTGCTCTCGCAGGGTGCCATCGACCTGCTGATGCACCATGCCGACGAGACGCAGAAGGAGATCTACCTCTCGCAGCTGGTGACCGGGCAGTGGACCGCCACCATGAACCTCACCGAGCCGCATGCCGGTTCTGACGTGGGCGCGGTGCGCACCAAGGCCGTGCCCCAGGACGACGGCAGCTACCTCGTCACCGGCACCAAGATCTTCATCACGTTCGGCGAGCACGACATGGCCGACAACATCATCCACCTCGTGCTCGCCCGCACGCCCGACGCCCCTCCCGGCACCAAGGGCATCTCGTGCTTCATCGTGCCGAAGTACCTGGTGAACGACGACGGGTCGCTCGGCGATCGCAACGATCTGGCCTGCGTGTCGATCGAGCACAAGATGGGCATCAAGGCCAGCCCCACGTGCGTGATGTCCTACGGCGAGAACGGCGGCGCGGTCGGCTACCTCATCGGTGAAGAGAACCAGGGCATGCGCTACATGTTCACGATGATGAACAACGCCCGGCTGTCGGTGGGCCTCGAGGGGCTGGCCCTCGCCGAACGGGCCTGGCAGGACGCGCTCCTCTACGCGCAGGAGCGCCGTCAGGGACGTGCTCCGGGCGCGCCGGCGGGGGAGATGTCGCCGATCATCGACCACCCCGACGTGCGCCGCATGCTGCTCACGATGAAGTCGCTCATCGAGGCCATGCGCAACATCGTCTACGTCAGCGCCGAGGCCATCGACCTGGCGTCGCACCATCCCGACGAGACGGTCCGCGCCGCCAACAAGGAGTTGGTCGACCTGCTGATCCCGGTGGCCAAGGCCTGGTCGACCGACATGGGCATCGAGGTCACCTCGCTCGCCATCCAGGTCTACGGCGGCATGGGCTACATCGAGGAGTCGGGTGTCCCCCAGCACTTCCGCGATGCCCGCATCACGTCGATCTACGAGGGCACCAACGGCATCCAGGCCATGGATCTGGTCGGGCGCAAGCTGCCCATGCGCGCCGGCGCCGCCATCACCGACTACCTCGCCAACATCGCGGCGCTCGACGCCGAGCTCGACAAGGCGGGTGACGATCTCGCCACCATCCGTACCAACCTGGCGGCCGCGGTCGCCCAGGTGTCCGAGACGGCCACGTGGCTGATGGAGCACGGTGTCAGCGACCCTCGTCACGCGCTGGCAGGAGCCTCCCCGTTCCTGCGCATGTTCAGCCTGGTCACCGCGGGTTGGATGATGGCGCGCCAGGCCCTGGCAGCCACCGCTGCGCTCGACGGCGCCAGTGGGGCCGACGCCGAGTTCCTCGAGGCCAAGGTGGCCACCGCCCGCTTCTTCTGTGAGCAGCTGCTCCCGGCCGTGGCGGGGCTGGCCGGCGCCACGACGGCTGGGTACGAGCCGCTCTACGCCGTCTCGCCCGAGGCGATCAGCGGTTGATCGACGTCGGTGTGATCGGCTCCATCCCGAGCCCGGGCTCCAACTCGATCGGGCCGCTCCACGCCTACGGCCTGATGATCGCGCTCGGGGTCCTGGCCGGCCTCGAGCTGGCGTCCCGACGGTGGCGGGCCCGCCAGGGCGATCCCAACGACATGTGGTCGATCGGCGTGTGGGCGGTGCCCGCAGGTCTGATCGGGTCCCGCCTCTACCACGTCATCACCGACTGGCCGACCTACTTCCCCGATCGTCCGCTCGACGCCCTGAAGTTGTGGGAGGGCGGTCTCGGGATCCCCGGCGGCATCATCGCCGGCGTGGCGGTCGGGGTCTACGTCGGGCACCGCAAGGGCATCCGCCTGCCCGTGGGGCTCGACACGGTGGCACCCGCGTTGCCCCTGGCCCAGGCCATCGGCCGGCTGGGCAACTGGTTCAACCAAGAGGTGTTCGGCCGTCCCACCGACCTGCCGTGGGGCCTCGAGATCGATCCCGCCCGTCGGCCCGCCGGCTACGAGCAGAACGCCACCTTCCACCCCACCTTCCTCTACGAGGGCCTCTGGAACCTGGCCCTGGTCGGCGCTGCTGATCCTGATCGACCGCCGCCGGGCCATCCGCCCGGGCAACCTCTTCGTGCTCTACATCGGTGGCTACGGGCTCGGTCGGCTCTGGGTCGAGATGCTGCGCTCCGACGCGGCCAACGAGATCCTGGGTGTGCGAGTGAACATCTGGACCAGCCTGCTGGCCATCGTCGGCGCAGCCGCCGTGCTGGCCGTGCGCGGCCTGCGTCGCCGCCCCGACGACACCGACGAGCCCTACACCGACGGCCACGTGTACACCGAGCACGACGAGCACGACGCGCCCAGCGATTCCGGCGATTCCGGCGATTCCGCCCAGTCCACCGAAGGCGTGACCACCGATCCGTCGCCGACCGACTGACCCCTTTCGGGGTCAGGCCCGCTGGTGGCGGGCCAGTGGTGGAATGCCCGGTGTGGGCTCGTCGAAGTCGACGGCGTCCCAGGCCAATTGACCGGCCAGGCGGTGCAGGTGGCTGCGGCCGCGCAGCGTGTGCTCGAGCCGCTTGTGGGGGTGCCATTCGGGCAGGTCGCGGCACGGTCCGACGATCGGCGTCTGGCGCACCTCGTCGAGCAGATCGTGCACGTCGTAGGCGATGGCGTAGACCAGCGTGCGTTCGAGCACGTACTCGTGGTCGAACAGCTCGGGATAGAACTCGGCCAGCCAGTAGGGGACCATCGCGTAGTCGGCCTCGAGGGTGACGTCGCAGTAGTCGGCGGCCACGTGCCATGCCGGATGGGCGCAGAAGCGCAGGAACACGTCGAGGTCGAGGTCGGGCGGCGCACCCCGCGCCCATTCGAGGTCGAGCAGGCCGGTCACCGTGAAGCCGTCCCACAGCACGTTCTGGAAGTGCAGATCGCCGTGGATGAGCGTGTCGGTGGTGAACGGATCGAGCGCCGGTGTGCTCGCGAGCACGAGATGACGGGCGTCGGCCAGCAGCCCCTGGTCGATCGACGGCTCGGTCGACAACCGGTCGAGGGCGTTCAGCAGCGGCTCGACGGTGGGGATCTTGGTGGGGTCGAGCAGCTGAGGGGCGTCGTCGACGACGCTGAGCTCGGGCGGGCACGGCACGGAGTGCAGGGCCCGCAGCATCGCCGCGAGCTGGCGGATCGCGTTGCGGCGCTCGAACTCGGACATGGCCGGCCACGCCTTGGCGAGCATCTCGCCCGGCATGCGCTCGGCGATCAGCCAGTCGGCCCCGAGGCTGCCCCCGTAGGCGATGATCTCCGGGTAGAGCACCTGCTCGGGCAGGAGCGGTCCGAGCTGGGCCTCGCGGCGCAGGCGCTGGTTGGCTCGCCGGTTCACCCGGATCACGTAGTCGGGGCTGAGCCAGACCTCGTTGGTGACGCTGCTGGCGCGCACCAGCGGCACCTCCATGTCGAGGCCCGCTTCATTGAGTGCGGCGCGGGCTCGCGCCATCGCGAACGAGTCGCTCACCTGTCAGCTCCCGGAACTGGGCCTATGCACGTCAAAGTCGACGCCCAATTCCTCGCGCTTGACCGTAATGGGCCGAACGGCTCATCTCGGCGATAGCCGTGGGCGCGAGCTGTGGCGCGCCGTCAGCAGGTCGCACGGTCCCAGACCATGGAGCCGCTCGCCGAGCCCTCGAGCAGGTCGTTCGGCGACTGCTTGTCGATGTGGCCGATCAGGCCGTTGTAGATCGAGTAGCCCACGAGCTGGCGCAGGCGGGGCTCGAAGCCCTTGACGACGTTCGGCGGGAGGCCCAACTGCTGGTTCTCCTGCTGGCGGACGAAGCCGGCGCAGTAGTTCATGGCGATGCCCACCCGCCGCGAGTCGGTGAGGTTGGCGCCTCCGCCGTGCCACAGGCTGCCGTGCCAGATGAGCACGCTGCCCTTCGCCATCTCGGCCGCGATCGTCGGGTAGTCGCCCCCGTAGTCGGGGCTGTGGTCGGCCAGGTGGGTGCCCGGCACGAGGCGGGTGGCCCCGTTGTCCTCGGTGAAGTCGGTGAGCGCCCACATCGAGTTGCACACGAGCGCGGGATGCGGCTTCGGCAGGGGGATGAGCTGATCGTCGGCGTGGATCGGCTGGGCGGTCTCGCCCGGATCGATGGAGATCGACGAGAGCGACGAGATGAGACAGCCGGGGTCGAGCACGCCCTCGACGATGGGGAGCACGTTCGGGTGGACCGGCACCCGTTCGTAGAGCGAGCCGTGGACGAGCAGGTTGTAGATGCGCACCGTGTGGTGGCCCTCGAAGCCGTTGCCCGCCGGCACGACCCCGTGGTCGTGCTCGATGCGCAGCAGATCGTCGTGCAGGGCCTCGACCAGGTCGGGCTCGATGGCGTCGGGCACCACCGTGTAGCCCTGGTCGGCGATGCGGTCGAGGTGGGCCCGGCGCTCGTTGTCGTCCACGCCCGCATGGTAGGGCTCGGGGAATACCCTGAGCCTCAGATCGGTTCGAGACCAGCGGTTCCGCTGACTATCGAGCCGTCGGTTCAGTTGACTATTGAGGAGGGGCGCGTGTCGCTGTACGAGATCCCGGTGAACAAGCTCGACGGGTCGCCCGCCGACCTGGGCGACTACCAAGGCAAGGTCGCCCTGGTGGTGAACGTGGCCTCGAAGTGCGGCCTCACCCCGCAGTACGAGGGGCTCGAGCGTCTGCACGAGCGCTACGCCGACCAGGGGTTCACCGTCCTCGGGTTCCCCTGCAACCAGTTCCTCGGCCAGGAGCCCGGCTCGGCCGACGAGATCGCCACCTTCTGCAGCACCACCTACGGCGTGACCTTCCCGCTCTTCGAGAAGATCGAGGTCAACGGCGACAACCGCCATCCCGTCTACTCCGTGCTCACCGAGACGGCCGATGCCGACGGTGAGGCGGGCGACATCCAGTGGAACTTCGAGAAGTTCCTCGTGGGCGCGGACGGCAACGTGGTGGCCCGCTTCCGGCCGGTGATCGACCCCGAGGCCCCCGAGATCGTCGAGGCGATCGAGGCCAACCTGCCCGGATGACCCCCAGGCCGGCGCAGTCGGAGGCGGGCCGGCGCAGTCGGAGGTAGGCGCCGCGGCCCGGAGTTACGGGTCGCGGCGGGTGGGCCGGTAAGCTGCCCGACACAGATGACAACGTTCGACGCACTGGGCGTCTCCGCCGACCTCGCCGCCGTCCTTCGGGAACGAGGCATCGAGAAGCCCTTCCCCATCCAGACCCTGACGATCCCCGACGCCCTGGCGGGACGGGACGTGTGTGGCAAGGCCAAGACCGGCTCGGGCAAGACCCTGGCGTTCGGCCTGCCCATCCTCCAGCGCGTGGCCAAGGCTTCGCCGGGCCGACCCCGGGCCATCGTGCTCGTGCCCACTCGCGAGCTGGCGGTGCAGGTTCGCGACGAGCTGCACCCCTTGGGTGAGGCGCTCGGCTTGCGGGTCGAGGCGGTCTACGGCGGGGCCGGCCTCGAGAAGCAGGCCAAGGCCCTCGCCAGCGGTGTCGAGCTGGTCGTGGCCACGCCCGGGCGCATGATCGACTTCATCGGCCGCAAGCAGGTGCACCTCGACGACATCGAGCACGTCGTCATCGACGAAGCCGACCGCATGGCCGACATGGGGTTCCTGCCCCAGGTCGAGTGGATCCTGCGCCACGTGCCCGGCGAGCACCAGACCCTGCTGTTCTCCGCCACGCTCGACGGGGTGGTCGACACCCTGATCCAGCGATACCAGCACGACCCTGCCATGCACGAGGTGGCGTCGGCCCAGGTCACGGTCGAGGAGATGGAGCACCGGTTCCTGCACGTCCACGAGATGGACAAGGTGAAGGTGGCGGCGGTCATCGCCCGCCACGCCAACCGCACGATCATGTTCGTCAACACCAAGCGGGCTGCCGATCGTCTCGCCCGTGATCTCACGAGCGAGGGCACCGAAGCTCGGGCCATCCACGGCGATCTGCGCCAGCGCGACCGTGAGCGGGCCCTGAGCGACTTCGGCGACGGCAAGCTGCCAGTGCTGGTGGCCACCGATGTCGCCGCCCGGGGCATCCACGTCGACGAGGTCGACGTGGTCGTCCACTTCGACCCTCCCGAGGAGCACAAGACCTATCTCCATCGCTCCGGCCGCACGGCCCGGGCCGGCGAATCGGGCGTGGTCGTCACGCTCGTGCTGTGGAACCAGGAGCTCGAGGTGAAGCGCATGCTCAGGCGTCTCGGCCTCGAGCAGCCCATCGTCGAGGTGTTCTCGAACGATCCCCGTCTGGCCCACCTGGCCGACTGGGATCCCTCGGCTGACGCCGTCGTGGCCTGACCACCGCCTACTTTTCAGTCGGGCAAAGCCTCCAAAGACGAGGCAGACCTGCCGACAGGAAAGCATCCCTTCCCAGGACTGGGTCGGGGCGGCCGCGGATGGGACAGGAACCATGAGCGCTGAGGGCACGAACGACAAGGACGCGAAGCCGCCGCGCACCCTGTTCTCGCTCGGGCGCGAGGGCTCGAAGAAGAAGCGTCGCCGCCCGCCCACCGCCGCCCCCGCACCGGAGGAGTCCACCCAGGAGGCGGTCGCCGAGACCGGCGAACCGGCTCGCGCCGCGTTCTGTGGTGAATGCGGTTCGAAGGTGCTGCCCGACACGGCGTTCTGTGGCGAGTGCGGCGCCGCGGTGGCCGTCCTCGGTGCCGCGTCGGCCGCTGCCGCCGCTCCCCCGGAGGACGCCCTCGACCTCGACGAGCTCGAGCTCGACGAGTTGGACGAATTGGACGAGCTCGACGTCGATCAACCGGCCGCCGTGCTCTACGCAGAGGGCTCGGAGGTCGAACCACTCTCGCGGCCGGGCGGAGAGGGCTTCGCACTGGCTGAGCCCGTCACGGGCGGGGTCGACGACGCGGACGAGATCGACGAGCCTGCGCAACCCGACGAGCCGAGCCTGCCCCGTGACCAGGACGACAAGATGCCCCTCGCCGTCCTCGTCGGCGGCGCCGCAGCGGCCGGAGTGGCTGGCGTGGCCGCCACCCTCGATGACGGTGCCGACGCCGAGGCGGAGCCGAGGTCGAGTCCGAGGTAGCGGAGACGAGACCGCGACCGAGACCGAGCCGGAGCTCGAGTCCGAGGTAGCCGGAGACTGAGACCGAGACCGAGACCGAGACCGAGCCGGAGCTCGAGTCCGAGGTAGCCGGAGACTGAGACCGAGAGCCGAGACCGAGACCGAGCCGGAGCTCGAGTCCGAGGTAGCGGAGACCGAGACCGAGACCGAGACCGAGCCGGAGGCGGAGCCGAGGTCGAGCCTGAGGTGGCGGCGGAGACCGAGACCGAGACCCCGCCCGAGGCGGAGATCGAGCCCGAGGCAGAGCCTGAGCTGGTCGCCGAGGCTGACGGGGACGCAGATGACGAGACCGACTCGTCGGCCGCGCCCCTCGTGGCGGTGGCCGCGGCAGGCGACGCCCACCAGGGCAAGCCGGACTCGACCGCTCCTGCTGGGGCCGGCGAGAAGAAGAGCAAGCGGGCGGTGTGGCTCTCTGCCGCGGCTGCGCTGTTGATCGTCGCCGGCATCGCCGGCGTGGTCGTGGCCAGCAGCGGGGGCGGCGACAGCGACAGCGTCGACACCGCCTCGCGTGCGTCGACCACCACCACGACAGAGCGCGACGAGACCACCACGACCACCGAGGCCACCACCACGACCACCGAGGCCACCACCACCACGACCGCAGACACCACCACCACCACGCCGGTGCCCACCACGACCGTGCCCGTGTCGCTGCCGCCGACGACGATCGTCAACCTGCCGCCCCGCCTTCGGGCGGCCCGGCACAGCTCGTGTTCAGCGGTGGCAACTGCGTGATCCCGAGCGGCAAGAGCGCGACCATCGGCACGATCAGCAACGTCGGTGGTAGCTCCGGTGCCTACTCGGTCACCGGCAGCAAGATCTCCGGGCTGAGCGGCCGACTCACGCCGGGCGCCTCCCTGCCGGTCACGGTCACCGCACTGCAGGGTTTCGAGGGACCCACCGACATCTTCATCAACGGAGACGGTGGACTCAGCTCGTCGATCCCGTGCCAGGTGCAGAACGCCTGATGGTGACCGGCCCCACGCGCCGTTGATCACGGCGTATCTGGCACAGGTCCGGGCTCTCGCTGCTGAGGGTCGACACTCACCGGGTGAGCTGTTGGCGGCCCTCGCCGTCGAGCTGGCCGACCGAGAGGGGAGCGACCTCCCGGTCATCGGGGGTGGGCTGCTCGAGTCGGATCCGCCGGGTGCCCGCATCGAGGGGCTCGGTCCACCGGCTGGTGTCCCGGGCCCCGAGCTGCTGGGGATGGTCCACGAGGTGCTCGCCGAGCGCGGCGACCGGCGGCGCCGGGGGGCGTTCTACACGCCGACGGTCGTCGCGCAGCGCCTGGTCGACGTGGCCTTCGATCAGCTCGATGGACGCCGCCGACCCGGGTTGGTCTGCGATCCCTCGTGTGGTGGGGGCGCCTTCCTGCTGGCGATGGGGCGTCGGCTGGCCCGTGACGGGGTGCCCCGCGACGAGATCGTGGCGGAGCGGCTGTGGGGCATCGACCTCGACCCGCTGGCGGCCGCGGTCACTCGGACCGCCCTCGCCCTATGGGCGGCCGAGACCGGGCCGGCGCCGCAGGCCACCCACGTGGTCGTGGCCGACGCGTTGGCCGCCGGGCGCTCGGCCTGGGAACCCGACGCCCCGCACTTCGACGCCGTGGTGGGCAATCCGCCGTTTCAGGGGCAGCTCGCCAGCGACACCGCACGGTCGGTCGCCGACAACGCCGTGCTCCGCGCCCGACTCGGGCCCTCGGCGGTGGGCTATGCCGACACCGCCGCCTTGTTCGTCACCGCCGGGCTCGAGATGGCAGACGACGGCGGCGTGGTGGCGTTGATCCTGCCCGAGTCCTATCTGGTGGCCCGCGACGCCGGCGCCAGCCGGGCCGCGGCGGTGGATCGCGGTGCACTGGTCGGCATCTGGATGGCCGACGAGGCGCTGTTCGACGATGCCGCCGTCCGGGTGTGCGCTCCGATCATCCGCAAGGGCAGCTCCGCCGATGCGTCGGTTCGTCGATGGGTCGGCGCAGACTTCACCGATCTCGGATCGCCGCCGCCGGGCACGACCCCGCCGACCGGGTCGGGCACCTGGGCGCCCCTCGTGGCGGATCGTCATGGCCATCCGACCGTCGACCTTCGCGACCGGCCGCCGCTCTCGTCGATCGCGCGAGCGACCGCAGGCTTTCGCGATCAGTACTACGGCCTGGTCGGCCATGTGGTCGACCGGCCGACCGATGACACCGACACGGCCGATCGCGTCACCCACGCGCCGCTCGTGACGAGCGGGCTGATCGACCCGGCGCGATCGCTGTGGGGCGAGCGGCCTGCCCGGTTCGCCCGACGCTCGTGGACCGCCCCGATGGTCGACCTGGCCGCGCTCGAGCGCGATCAGCCCGCCCTCGCCCGATGGGGACGGGCGTTGCTGGTGCCCAAGGTGCTCGTGGCCAGCCAGACCCGCATGGTCGAGGTGGTGGTCGATGTCGAGGGCACGTGGTGGCCGTCGGTTCCCGTCGTGGCGGTCATCTCGCCGGCTGACCGACTGTGGCACGTGGCCGCCGCGCTGCAGTCGCCCCCCGTGACGGCATGGGCGATGGCCAACTACGGCGGCGCCGCCCTCACCGGCGACGCGCTGAAGCTCGCCGCCAGCCAGCTGCTCGCCGCGCCCCTGCCCCACGACCCCGTCGCATGGCAGTGCGGCGCCGACGCGTTGCGAGACGCGGCGTCGGCCGCGCTCGCAGGTGATGCCTCGGGTTGGCGCGACCTGCTGCTCGAGTCGGCTCGGGCCATGTGCGATGCCTATGGCGTCGAGCCGTCGATGACCGACTGGTGGTCGAGCCGCCTGCCGCCGTTTCGGACTTCGGGACCGTCGTCGCCACCCGCGAACCAGCACTAGCTTCGGATCATGAGCCTCGAACGGCGACGCACCGTCAACGGGAACCGGCTGCGCGAGGTGCTGGCCGCGGGCGACACGGTGTTGATGCCCGGAGTGTGGGACGCGCTGTCCGCCAAGCTCGCGCACGCGGCGGGGTTCTCGACGGCATTCCTTTCGGGGTACTGCGTGTCGGGTACCCACCTCGGCGTGCCCGACATCGGTCTGCTCACCCAGACCGAGATGGCAGAGGTCGCCAGGCGGGTGTGCCAGGCCGTGCCCGAGCTCATGGTGGTGGTTGACGCCGACACCGCCTACGGCAACCCCATCAACACGGTCCGCACGGTCGAGCTCTGGGAGCAGGCGGGGGCCACCGGCCTGTTCCTTGAGGATCAGCAGTGGCCGAAGCGATGCGGCCACATGGCGCACAAACAGGTGGTGGCTCGCGACGACTGGCTGGCCAAGCTGCGCACGGCGGTCGATCACCGAGAGCACCTGTTCATCACGGCACGCACCGATGCGCGAGGTCCGCACGGGCTCGACGAGGCCATCGCGCGGGCACGCCTGGCGGCGGAGCTCGGTGTCGACGCGGTGTTCGTCGAAGCACCCGAGTCGGTGGCCGAGCTCGAGCAGATCGCCGACGCGCTGCCCGACGTGGTGCGGGTGGCCAACATGGTCGAGACGGGCAAGACGCCGTTGCTCACGCCATCCGAGCTCCACGACCTCGGGTTCGATCTCATCGTGTCGCCGTTGTCGGGATTGTTCTCGATGGTGGCGTCTGTGCGCGCGGCGTTCGATCGTCTGGCGGCGGTGGGTTCGTTGCGCGACGACCTCGATGGTCTGGTGAGCTTCGACGAGTTCACCGACCTCGTCGACCTGCCCGCGTGGCTTGATGTCGACGGTGTCGACGGTGTCGACGGTGCCGATCGACGCGACGAAGCCGAGAACTGAGCTATCTCGTCGAGGGGTCGACCGGCTACGCTTGCCGGCGACATCAGGAGTGGCCCGGGCAACCGGGTCCGGCAACCTGGGACGGACACCCAAGGTGCCTCCCATCTGCACGGGCGACCGTAGAGATGGGGATGTGGTCCGGGTCTCGATGTGCGGTTCGCATCGCGGCTCCGGGCAACGAACTGTCCGGGCCCAGGCCCGTACACACCGAGGTGTCCGTCCCTCGAACGGGAGAGGCGTGTGACGAACGGTCGAGCCGACGGCGTACCCGTTCGTCGCGCCCCGCTGAGCTCGTCGCTGCTGCCCGCGTCCGGGGCCTGGCGGCCCGGCGACCCGGTGGGGCAGCGACGGTTCGTGTCACTCGCCGAGGACCGGCCGTTCGCGCTCGAGGGCGGCGGCGTGCTGCGCGACATCACGATCGCGTTCGAGACCTGGGGCGAGCTGTCGGCCGACGCGTCCAACGCGGTGTTGGTCTGCCATGCGCTCACGGGCGACGCTCACGCAGCCGGCAAGAGCGGGCCCGGACATCCGGTGCCGGGCTGGTGGGACGACCTCATCGGGTCAGGAAGGGCGCTCGACACCGATCGCTACTTCGTCGTGTGCGCCAACGTGCTCGGCGGTTGCCAGGGGAGCACGGGCCCGTCGTCGCTCGACCCGGCCGACGGCCGGCCCTATGGCTCGCGGTTCCCAGTCGTGTCGATCCGAGACATGGTCCGCACGCAGGCCGCCCTGGCCGACCATCTCGGCGTGTCGCAGTGGTTGTCGGTGGTCGGCGGGTCGATGGGCGGGATGCAGGTGCTCGAGTGGGGCGTGATGTTCCCCGACCGCGTCCGGTCCATCGCGCCGATCGCCACCTGTGTGGCGGCCACCGCGCAACAGATCGCGTTCAGCAGCGTGCAGCGCAGCACCATCGCGCTCGACCCCAACTGGCGAGACGGCGACTACTACGACGCCGCGCCCGGCGAGGGCCCGCACCAGGGTCTGGCGCTCGCGCGCGAGCTCGCGCAGACCACCTATCGCAGTGACCGGGCGTTCACCCAACGGTTCGATCGAGCCGAGCTCGACCCGACGGACGACGGCTTCGACCTGTGGCAGCGCTTCGACGTCGAGGGCTACCTCGACTACCACGGCGCCAAGTTGGTGCGACGCTTCGACGCCAACACCTATCTCGCCATCTCGCGAGCCATGGACCTGCACGACATAGGCCGCGGGCGGGGCGGGGTCGACCGGGCCCTCGCGAGGGTGGGTGTGCCCACCTTGACGATGAGCGTCGACACCGACGAGCTCTACTACCCCTACCAGCAGGAGGCGATCCGCGACACGCTCCTCGCCAACGGCACACCGGTCGAGCACGTGGTGATCGCCAGCGACCACGGCCACGACGGGTTCCTGCTCGAGACCGACCAGATCGCCCCCGTCCTCACGAGCTTCCTCTCCGAGGTGGAGAAGCGCCATGCCTGAACCCGAAGCATCACCACTGCATCCCGAGACCCGTGCCATCCGCGCGGGCCGAGCCGACAACGACACCGCGCTCGCGCCGATCCTCTGGGCGACCACCACCTTCGTGACCCCCACCGTCGAAGAGGGTCGTCGGATGGCGACCATGGCGGGCGCCAACCGCTTCTACTCCCGGTACGGCAACCCGACCGTCCGCGGGTTCGAGGAGGCCATCGCCGAGCTCGAAGGGGCAGAGACGGCCCGCGCCTTCGCCTCGGGCATGGGGGCCATCAGCGCGGTGGTCCTCGGCCTGTGCTCGGCCGGCGACCACATCGTCGCCCAGCGACAGCTCTATGCCGGCACCCAGCTGCTGCTGCAGACGGCCTGCCCGCGCTTCGGCATCGACGTGACGTTCGTCGATGCCACCGAGCCGGGCGCGTTCGCCGCGGCCGTGCAACCCGGCAAGACCGTGCTCGTGTTCGCCGAGACGCCTGCCAACCCCCGACTCGACCTGGTCGATCTCGACGACGTGGGCGCCATCAAGGGTCCGATCACCGTCGTCGACTCGACGTTCGCCACGCCGCTGGCGCAGCGGCCCCTCGACCACGGTGTCGACCTGGTGGTGCACTCCGCCACCAAGGCGATCGCCGGTCACAACGACGCCACCCTCGGCGTGGTGGCCGGCTCGGTCGACCTCGTGCAGTGGCTGTGGACCTTCGCCGTGCTCCAGGGCGCGAACGCCTCGCCCTTCGACGCCATGAACGGTCTCCGCGGGCTGCGCACCCTCGGCGTGCGCCTGCGGCACCAGTCCGAATCCGCTCAGGGCCTCGCCGAGGTGCTCGAGTCGCACCCGCAGGTCGAGGCGGTGATGTACCCCGGGCTCGACTCGCATCCGCAGCGGGCGCTCGCCAAGCGCCAGATGACCTGTGCCGGTGGCCTGCTCACGTTCGACCTGCACGGCGGGCTCGAGGCCGGCCGCAGGTTCGTCGAGGGAGTGCGGGTCGCCCAGCTGGCCACGTCGCTCGGTGGACCCGAGACGCTGGTGACCCATCCGGCGTCGACCACCCACGTGAACCTGTCGCCTGCCGAGTTGGCGGCCAACTGCATCGGTGAGGGCACGGTGCGGGTGTCCGTCGGCCTCGAGCACCCCGACGATGTCGTGGCCGATTTCGTCCAAGCGCTGGACGCGCTCGACGCACTGGATGATCAGTCGCTGAAGAACTGGCGCAGCGCTTCCTGGTTCTCGGGGGCGCCGATCAGACGTTCGAACTCGGCCTCCTCACGGGCGCGCGCGGCGCGCACCGCGTCGAGTCGACCGGCGAGCATCAGTGTCTTGGTCGCGACCAACGAGGGCACGGGCATCGCACCGATCTGACGCGCCAGCGACATGGCCTCGTCGAGCAGGTCGTCGCTCGGGACCTTGCGCCACGCCAAGCCGAGTCGCACCGCCGTCTCGGCGTCGATCCAGGGTTCGGTGAACAGCAGGTGGGCGGCTGGTTGCCATCCGATCGTGGCCGGCAGCAACAGGCTGGCCGATGCCTCGGTGGTGACACCCAGGCTCACGAACGGCGCTCGGAGGCGGGCCCCCTCGGCCATCAGCACGATGTCGCAGTGGGGGAGCATGGTCAGGCCGATCCCGACGCCGACGCCGTTGACGGCGGCGATGAGCGGCTTGGGGAACGACTCGAGCACGGGCATGAAGGCCCGGTAGCCCGGCTCCTCGCCCGACGAGAACACGCTCGGATCGGCCATCTCGGTGAGGTCCTGGCCGGCGCTGAACGCTCGCCCGGCACCGGTGATGACCACGCACCCGATCGCAGGGTCGGACGCCGCGTCGGCCAGTCCGTCGCGTGCGGCCATCCACAGGTCCTGGTTGAAGGCGTTGAGGGCCTCGGGTCGGGAGAGGGTCAGCAGTCGGACGCCGTCGGCGTCGTCGACCTCGAGTACGCCACGGGTGTCGAATGCCATGGCCAGGTTCTAGCCGGATGCGGACCCGGACTCGAACCAGGTCCTCCGGGCTAGACGACTAGTCGTTTCGGCCCAGTTTTCCCTACAGGCGCAAACGCCCGCCGCCGATACATCGGGAGATGGTGGGATGCAGGAGTTGCGAGGCGAGGCTGACCGCGGCCGACCGCTTCTGCCCCGCGTGCGGGGCACCGAACATCGGTGCCCGCTTCCATCCGCGCTTCGGTCCCGTCCCGAGCGAGCCTCCCGGTGCGCCGGTCCGCCCCACTGATCCGCCCGACGGTGTGCCCTACTGCCCGCGGTGCTGGGGTGTGGTCAGGCTGGCCAACCCGTTCTGTGGCGGATGTGGCATGTCGCTCGACGAGGTCCGGGCCCGAGCCGAGATGGCGAAGTTCGGCGGCGTCTGGATGACACCCGGGCCAGGCGAAGCGAGCCCCTACCGATCGATCGAGCGCAGCTCGAGCGTGATCCGGCTGCTCTGCGGAGCCGTGGCGCTCAGCGCGCTCGCCGTCGCCATCGCTTCGGGTGTGGCCATGGGCCAGTCGCGCGCCATGTTCAGCTCGCTGCGCATCGACGAGTCCGAGCTGGCCACCCTGTCGGGTCGGCTCCAGCTGCTGATGCTCGCCCTCATGGCTGCGTTGGCCGTCGTGTTCATCCGATGGACCACTGTGGCCTATCGCAACCTCGTGCCGCTCGGCGTGCGGGGCATGCGCATCGATCCGCGGTTCTCGACGCTGGTGTGGTTCGTGCCCTTCGGGAACCTCGTGTGGCCGAAGGAGATGATCGACGACCTCTATCGGGGCAGCGATCCCTCGGCGCCGGTGCTGTCCGGGGGATGGCGCCTGCGCACCGTCCCGGCCCGGTTCCACCTCTGGTGGATGGCTGTGCTCGGTGGGGGTGTGCTCCTTCTCGGTGCCCAATGGGTCCTGCCGGCACCTCCCGCCGGTGACGAGATCGACGTGGTGGGGCTCAGCCTCGCCATCGCCGCCCACACCCTCATCGCTGCGGCCGCGCTGCTCACCGCGCTGCTGGTCGGCGACGTGACGACCCGCCAGCTCGCCCGCATCGAGCGACTGGGTCGCGCCGGCCGGCGCGCTCGTGCGGCCGTGCCGACCGATGAGCCGATCGGCGCCGAGGGCCTGCCGGCCCTGGTGCACGTCGACTCGGCCTCGGTGTGGGGTCGCTACTGATCGTCGGCGCATCCGGCGCCTGACCGTGACACCGTGGCCCGGCCGGTCACCAGCCCTCCGCCTGCCGTTGCGCCCCGGCGCGCGAGTACACAGGGGCCATGCCGGAGCTGCTCGAAGTGGAGGCCTATCGGGTGCTGGCCCGTCGGGCGCTCGGTCGGTCGATCGTGGCGGTCGACCCGATCGACGATCTCCTGCTGCGTCCCCCGCTGTCGCCAGGTGCACTGCGAGCCGCGCTGACGGGGCAGCGCTTCGAGGCGGACCGGCGCATCGGCAAGTTGCTGCTGCTCGACACCGCGACCGGCCCCACCCTCGGACTGCACTTCGGCATGACGGGAGTGCTCGAGGTGGACGGGAGCCGGGCCATCGACCGGCTCGAGTACGCCAGCCCCAGGCTCGACGACCGCTGGGTGCGGCTCGCCGTCCACTTCGACGACGGCGGCATGTTGGCGCTGCGGGATCAACGCCGGTTCGGAGCGATCGAGCTCGACCCGGACGAGTCCCATCTGGGCGTCGACGCGCCACAACTCACGGTCGCGGGCCTACGCGACGCGCTGGGCACCAGCCGGGCGCCGCTCAAGGCGCGCCTGCTCGATCAACGACGGGTCGCGGGGCTCGGCAACCTGCTGGTGGACGAGCTGCTGTGGCGCGCCGGCCTCGATCCGGCCAGGCCGGCGGGCGGGCTCTCACCGGCCGAGATACGGCGCCTCCACCGGCACCTTCAGGCCACCGTGTCCGAGCTCGGCGAACGGGGCGGCTCGCACACCGGCGATCTCCACCTCCAACGGCATCGCGACGGTGTCTGCCCGCGCGACGGGGCACCGTTGACGCGTCGAACCGTGGGTGGGCGCACCACCTACTCGTGTCCCGTTCACCAGCGTTGACGCGGCGTTGGGGCGGTGCGGACCGTCGCGGCGAGAACGGTAGGGTTGGGCGCGCCAGTTCACCAAGATTGAACGGCCGTTCAAGGGCAGACGACAGGCTGTCGGGTCGCCGAGCGGAGTCCACTCGTGAGCACAACTCGAACCCAGCCCCGAATCGCCGCCTGGTCGCTCGTCGCGGCGGTTGGCGCGGCTGGTCGTCATCGCGTTCGCCACCGCACCGGTGCAGGCCGGGCCCGTCGACCCGACCACGCCCACCACGTCCGAACCGACCTCGACGGTCACCAGCACCACCGCTCCGCCCGAGACCACCACGACGACCGCCGCGCCGCCGCCCACCACGCGGGCGCCGGTCACCACCACCACGGCGGTCCGTCGATCGAGCACCACGACCACGGCGCCACCCGTGAGCTCGACGGTCGAGCCCACGACCACCGCACCCTCGACCACCGCGTCGACGGCCCCGCAGTTCATCATCCCCGACGACACCATCCCGCCCCGAGAAGAGGTGGAGTCGTCCTCCGACTCTGGGCTGTCGACCGATGTGGAGCTCGGCCTGGTCGTGGGTGGCTTGATGGCCGTCGGCGCGTTGATCGGTTTCCTCACCGTCCTCTATTGGCGGCACACCCGGCCCCAGCCCTACCTCGCCGCGCTCGACGTGCTCTCCGACGTGAGTGCGGCCGCGGCCACCGACGCCCCCACGGGCCGGATGCAGGGCATCGGCCCGCTCCCCATGACCGCCGCCGCACCGGCAGCACCGGCGACACCGGCAGTGCCGGCAGCACAGGTGGCGCCGATCGGCGACCCGACGGCTGGAGCTGCGGCCGCCACCGGGGCCATCTTCGCCGACGAACCAGCGAGCGCCGACGCGGACGCGCCGTCGGCCCGCATCGTCGGACCGCTCGCGCTGTTCGGCGACGACTCGCCGGCCCCCGCAGACATCGCGCCCGCGGACGCGTTGGCGGGCGACGACGCGATCGATCGCACGCCCGCTGCCGAGGGCACGTCGGCGGATGCGTCCGACGGCGACGACGCGCCCGCTGCACCGGATGCTGGGGATGCTGGCGACGAGGCGCCCGAACCGATCAGGGCACCCGACGCGCTCGGTGGAGACGACCAGCCTGTGCAGCATCCTCCCCTCGTCACCATCGAGGACTTGTTCGGCCCGTCACCAGAGGAGACCTCGAGCCCGGGCTCGTGACCACCGCTGCGTAGGTCGGCGATACGGTGGAGACATGTCGGACTCCCTCGATGTCGACGCCATGATCAAGCGGTTTCGCGACCGGGCCCACGCGGTGAAGAACCGCCCCCTGCCACCCGTGGCCGGCGAGGAGCGATCCCGGTTCATCGAGCAGGCGCAGATCGACTTCCAGGACTTCGCCATCATCGGCGACGCGGAGGCGTCGGTCGACGACGGTGTGCTCGTGCTGAGGGTCGATCTGCGCCCGCCCGATCAGCGCGGCTGAGCGTGCCGCGGTCCGACCGGCTGCAGGAGGCGTTCGCCCGGATCGACGAGGCCAACGCCGACGATCCGACCACCATCGTCATCGACGGGGTGGTGCGACCGAAGGAGCTGGCCCATGCCGAGCTGATGACCGAATGGGTGCACCGCCTCGATCCCCGAGCTGACGAGGCCCAGCTGCTCGCGGCGCGTGCCCACCACCTCAGGAGGTGGGTGGTTCCTCGGTCCGACTATCCCGAGGGTCGGGCCGGCTACCTGCGCTGGCGTCGTGATGCGGCCCGTCGGCAGGCCGACGAGGTGGCGGTCATCTTGGCCGCGGTCGGCTACGACGAGACCACGATCGCCCGGGTGCAGCGCATCATGCGCAAGGAAGACCTGCGCTTTGACGCGGCCGTGCAAACCCACGAGGACGCGCTCTGCCTGGTGTTCCTCACCACCCAGTTCGACTCGCTCCGAGCCGACCTCGGTGACGAGCGCACCGTCGAGGTGCTGTCCAAGACCGCCCGCAAGATGAGCCCCGACGGTCTCGCGGCGGCGAGCGCTCTCGATCTCCCTGCGGAACAGGCGGAGCTTCTGGGTCGCGCCCTTCAACTCCTCTGACTCACAGCCGACGAGAAGGCTAAAGGTGTCCACCCAGGCGGCACCACCTTCCGGTGGGCCGCTCCGGGAGGCACTGCGACTCGACGAGGAGGACCGAGAGGATGAGCTGTGAGGCGTGTGGAGGCAACAGCCCCGACGGCTCGAAGTTCTGCGTGCATTGTGGCGAACGGCTGGTGGCGATCGACACGCCCCCGCCGCCCCCGCCGCCTCTGCCACCTCCGCCGCCGCCCTCCCCGTTCGTCGGCGAGACCCCTGCTGTCGAGACCCCTGCTGTCGAGACCCCTGCTGTCGAGACCCCTGCTGTCGAGAGCCCCGTGCCGTCGTCAGCGCGGTTGCCGAGACGGTGCCCGACGACGACCTCGCCTTGCTGACCTCGGCCACCCCTCCGCCGGTCGCGGTCGACGACGACGATGCCGGCCCGCGAGTGCCCGCGTTCGTGATCGCCGACGTCGAGCCGTCCGACGTCGACCAGGTGGAACCACCGCCGCTCGACGTGCCTGCTCCCGAGATGGCCCGGCCGTTGATCGGCCAGCCGTCGATCGCCAACGGCTCGGTGGTGGTGGCGCCCGCACTCACGCCGGTGTCGCCGGAGGCCCCCGCCTCCCACCGCGATCCGTCGTTCGTCGAGCGCTCTGTGGCCGTCGAGTCGCCTCCGGCCGCGCCTGCATCAGCTGAGCCCCAACCGCTCGCGCCTCCCGAGCCCGAGTCGCCGGTGGGGGTGGTCGACCCCTGGGGCTTCGGGCCCGTCTACTCGAGGCTGTCGGGCAACGCCCAACGCGCCGGCCGGGTGGCCGCCGCCGTCGTCTCGGTGCTGCTCGACGAGGGCGAGCAGGTCCGCGCCCTCGTGCAGGGTCGCTACCAGAGCCAAGCGGGGCTGGTGGTGCTGACCGATCGGCGGGTGCTGGTGGCCAACGACCACGAGTGGCAGCCGGACATCCGCACCATCCCGTTCGCCCCTGATCTGGTCGTGCAGGGCTGGCAGGACGATCGCACGGCCTCGCTGGTGTTCGTCACCGAGGGTCAGAGCGTGACGGTGAGCCTCATCGTCGACCGGCCGTTGGCCCAGGAGCTGGCCCAGCTCATCCGGGCGCGGGTGGCCGAGCTCGCCGACTGACGTTTTCGGGATGCGACCGGTGAGTTGCTATCCTCGCCAGTCCACGCGGACGTGGCTCAGCTGGTAGAGCATCACCTTGCCAAGGTGAGGGTCGCGGGTTCGAATCCCGTCGTCCGCTCCAATCGATGTCACCCCCGCTCGCCGCTCAGGGTCGATGCCCTCGGCGGTGGGTAGGGTCGCCGGCGATGCGCACCGAGGACCGACTGGCCGACGCCGACGGTGCCGGACAGCGGCGCTGCGGCCCACGACCTTGCGTCGATGGCGGGATGGAAGGCACTGGCCACCACGCTGTCCGCCCGGATCCGTGACCATCACGTGACCCTCGCCGCCGCGGGCGTGGCGTTCTTCGGATTCCTCGCCCTGGTGCCCGCGATCGCCGCCACCTTGTCGATCTACGGGCTGGTGGCCGACCCCGACACCGCGGCCGATCAGATCGCCGACTTGTCAGCCGGCTTGCCGGGCAGCGCACAGGACCTGCTCGAGGAGCAGGTGCAGGCCATCACCACGTCGTCGACCGGCTCGCTCTCCATCACCTTCGTGGTGAGCCTGGTGATTGCGTTGTGGTCGGCGTCGGCCGGCATGGCCCATCTGGTCGAAGCGGTGAAGATCGCGTTCGAGGCCGACGACCCGGATGGCTTCGTCAAGCGGCGGGGTCAGGCCTTGGCCCTCACCCTCACCGCCGCCGTCGGGGCGGTGGCGACGCTCGTGGCGATCACGGTGGTGCCGCGCGTGTTGGCCGAGGCCATGCCCGGAGGTCTCGGCTGGCTGTTCACCGTGCTGACGTGGCTCGTCATCGCCGCTGCGTTCGTGCTGGCCTTGTCGGTGCTCTACCGGATCGGCGCCACCCAGACCGCCCTTTCCTCGGTAGAGCGGGCACCGGTCGTGTCACCCGGATCGCTCGTCGCGCTGGCCGTCTGGTTGGCGGCCTCGGTGGCGTTCTCGTTCTACGCGACCAACTTCGGCTCCTACAACGAGACCTACGGGTCGCTGGCGGCGATCGTCGTGCTCCTGTTGTGGATGTTCCTGTCGGCCTTCGCAGTGCTGATCGGCGCCGAGTTCGAGGCGCAACGGCGTCGGGCAGGGTGACGGGCCGACGCTATGGTGGGCGCCGTCCGGCGGCGTGGCCGAGTGGTTTAGGCAGGGGCCTGCAAAGCCCCGTACGGCGGTTCGATTCCGCCCGCCGCCTCGAGTGCTTTCTTTTTGCTAGGTGCCTTTCCTGTTTGAACAAGGCGTTGAGCAGGACTTTCGCGAATTCACCCAAGATTTGCTCAAGTCGCGGCGTGACAGGGCGTGTTCGGTCTTGTACCGTCCGCCTATCTAGCGGGTGACGGGAGAGTCATCCCGGACGGGGGGCGTAGGTATGCGTTGGCGGAAGACCGTTTCTGCACTGAGTTCGTTCGCGCTCGTGGCCACGGCGTTGGTGATCGCCGTCGATCTCACCGACGCGGGTGCCGCGCCGGTGACGATCCCACTCGACTGCATGGCCGACGCGCCCATCGTGGGCGCCACCGAGGCCGACCAGGACCTCACCATCGACGTGACGGCTCCGCAGTACGTCGAGCAGGGCAAGAACTACACGACGCTGAGCCAGTCCGGCGCCACCGTGGTGCCCACCTCCGCCGGTGGCATCGGCGTCAACAACATCTCGAACCTCCGCGTGCGCACCCAGCTGGCGCCCGGGGCGACGCCGGTGTCGGTGTCGCTCGTGCCCGGCACGGGCTCGTGGAACGGCGGCCCGATCCCCGGCGGCGTCACCCTCAACGCCACCAACAACTCCAACGTCGTGGTGCCGGTCGCCTCGGCCACCCGCATGGAGCTGTTCATGCCCGGTCCGTTCGCGGCCGGTGGCACGCTCCAGCCGCCGACCATCCAGGTCATCTCCACCGCCACTGCGCCGGTCGGCACCCTGCTCCAGCCCCGCATCGCCGGCACCGTCCCAGGCAACCAGAACAGCTTCCCCTGGCCCGACCCCGGGTTCCAGACCACGGCGAGCACCAGCTTCGGCTCCGCGCCGGCCTACTGCGCGCCCAAGTCGCCCAACCCGGCGCTGGCCACCACCGAGATCATCCCGCCTCGACACCGTGGCGCCCGACATCACCATCGCCAGCCCGATCGAGGGTGCGTCCTACTTCAAGGGCCAGGTCGTCAACGCCAACTACACCTGCACCGACCCTGGTCTCGGCGTCGGCATCGCCACGTGTGACGGCCCGGTGCCCAACGGCGCTCCCATCGACACCGGCTCAGCCGGGGCCAAGCAGTTCACGGTGAACTCCACCGACCTCAACGGCAACCCCAGCACCCAGACGATCAACTACACGGTCGAAGCCTCGGCCGATCCACTGATCTCGGTGCTCGGTGGCGCCGCGCCCGAGGGTAGCGACGTGCCCTTCACGGTCAAGCTCTCCAAGCCGCCGGAGTCCGACGTCACCGTCGACTACGACACGTCCGACGGCACGGCCGGCGCCGGTGACTACACCGACACGAGCGGCACGCTCACCTTCCTCGCCGGCACCACCACGTTGAGCCAGACGGTCAACGTGCCCGCCACCGACGACAACGACTTCGAGACCACCGAGTCGGTGGTGCTCGACGTCTCGAACGCGTCGAACGCCAACATCGAGAGCGGCTTCGAGAGCGTGTCGGGCAACATCCTCGACAACGACGCCCCGCCGGTGCTGGTCGACGCCACCTCCGCCACGGAGGGCACCGACAACTCGATCACCTTCACCCTGACCCCGTCGCAGGCCTCGCCCGTGCCGTTCTCGGTGGCCTACGCCACCGCCGACGACACCGCGGTCGAGCTCGATGGCGACTACGTGGGCACGAGCGGCGTCACCGCCGATTGGCCCGCGGGCGACACCACGCCCCAGACGGTGGTCGTCACGGTGAACGACGACCTCGAGGTGGAAGACCTCGAGCAGTTCACCCTCGACGTCACGCAGTACGACGGCACGGTCACCTCGACGGCCGGCGCGATCGCCGACAACGACCCCGAGGGCGAAGGGCCCTACGACATGGTGCCGCAGGCGTTCTCGATCGGCGACGTCACCGTCACCGAGACGAGCGGCAACGTCGTCGCCACGCGCGTGGCTGCGACTGACCCAGCCCGCCGCCTCCGAGGTGACGGTCAAGGTCCGCACGGTCGCCCGCACGGCGACGGCCGGGCTCGACTTCAAGCAGAAGTTCGCCACGGTCAAGTTCAAGGCCGGTCAGCAGGAGAAGCCGTTCACCACGACGATCGCTCCCCGACGCCCTCGCCGAGGGGGACGAGCACTTGGTGCTCGAGGTTCGGGAGGCGGTCGGCGCTCCGATCGCCGACGGGTTCGGCAAGGTCACCATCATCGACAACGTGGGCGGCCCGGTTGTCGCCAGCATCGGTGACGCCCGAGTGTGGGAGGCCGACTCGCCGAGCGCCGCTCCGCTCGTGCGCTCGGCGACCCTGAACATCAACCTCAACCAGCCGGCTCCGGTCGGTGGTGTCACGCTGCGGGTCTCGACCGGAGGCGGCAACGCCGGCCCGTGCCGACTACGCCACGGTCACCAACAAGCTGGTCAAGTTCAACGCCGGCCAGTACAAGAAGACCATCAAGTTCCGCATCTACACCGACGCGGCACGAGAGGGCGACGAGACGTTCAACGCCACCCTCAGCACGCCGACGGGCGGACTCGCCTTCGACAAGTCCGTGGGCACGGTCACGATCCTCGACGACGAGCTGCAGCCGAACGCTCCGGAGAACGTGCAGGCGACCCCGGCAGCCGACGACCTGGGTGGCTGTGGTCCTCAGCTGGGACGAGCCCAGCGAGACCCGCACACCCGTGCTGCCGGTGACCAACTACGAGTACCGCACGTCCACCGATGCGGGCGCCAACTGGTCGTCGTGGACCTCCACGGGCACCGACCGCGCCGTCGCCTTCGATTGCGGTGGCTCGGGTGCGACCTGCTCCTACGAGGTGCGGGCCACCAACGAGCGGGGCACCGGCCCCGCGGCGTCGATCAGTGGTGACGGCTTCGCCGACACCACCGACCCCGTGGTGACCCTCCAGACGCCGAAGAACGGCGCCAACGTCGACAACGAAGCGGGCTCGGCCCTCACCTACACCGGTCTGGCCGGCACCGCACTCGGTGACGACACCTCGGTGAGCGTGCGGGTGCTCGACAACTCGATGAGCGTCGTGCAGGGCCCGTTCGCCGGCACGGTGACCGGCGGCGTGTTCAGCGCCACCGCTCCCGCCGGCATCACCACGCCGGGCGTCTACACGGTCGAGGTCAGCCAGGGCGACTGGGACGGCAACTCGGGCTCCGACACCATGAAGGTCGAAGTCCGCGACGCCGTGTTCGTCGCCGTGGCGCCCATCGGCAACGACGCCAACCCGGGCACGGCGGCCTCGCCGAAGGCCACGGTGGCGGCCGCCCTCGCGGCGCCCGAGGCGCAGGTGGCCGTCGGCTACGGCGTCTACGACGAAGGCGCTGGCGGTTTGGCGCTGGTGAGCAACAAGTCGATCCTCGGTGGCTTCGGTCAGTACACCGACTGGACCCGTCCGGGTACGGCCGGCACGGTCGGCGAGGCCGACAACTTCGAGAGCCAGATCACCGGCACGGGCCAGGCTGCTCTGGCGAGCGGCGACACCGGCGTCGTGCTCGATGGCCTGTCGCTGCTCGGCTCCAACGCCGGACTCGGCGCAGGGCGCCAGCGTCTACGGCCTGCGGGCCGTCGCGTGGCTCCGACGTCACGGTCAACAACGCCGTGATCTCGGCTTCGCCCGGCATGCCGGGTGCGAACGGTGGAAGCGGCGGCAACGGCTCGAGCGGCTGTGCTGGCGCGCTCGGCAACGGCTTCCCGTTCGTCGCTCCGGGCAGAACAACACGGCCGCTGGCTGCGGCTCCGTGCGCAGGCCCTGGGTGCCGGCGGCGGCGGCGGTGACGGCTGCCGTGTTCAGCTGCTCCGGGCCCCACGGGCACAGCGGTGGTGGCCGGGTCGCGGTGGTGTGGCCGCCCCGGACGGCGGCGGGTGGCATCGGCGGCGACGGTGACTGCAGGTCGCGGCGGCGGTCGATCCGGGCGCCGGTGCGCGGTGCCGGCGGTAACGGTGGTACGTGCGGCTCGCCGAGATGGTGCACACCGCCTGGTGCGGGCGACGCCGGTGGCTGCGCCGGTGCCGGCTGGGTGGGCCGCTCCGGCACCAACGGTGGCGCCGGTGGCGCCGGTCGCGGTGGTGGTGGTGGTGGCGGCGGCGGCGGCACCTGCTCCAGCTGTCTGGGGCGGTGGCGGTGGTGCCGGTGGTGGCGGCGCCACCGGTGCGGCGGTGCCGGCACGCCACCGGCAGGCCGGTGGTGGCTCGTTCGGCGTCTACTCGCACAACTCCGACTGTCACGCTGATCGACACGCACGGTTCGACCGTGACGGCTGGCGCTGGTGGCACCGGTGGCACCGGTGGCGCTGGTGGCGACGGTGGCCGCGGCGGCAACGGTGGTAACGGTGCGCCAACGCCGACATCGATGCTGCTGGTGGTGGCGGTGGTGGCGGTGGCGGTGGCGGTGGTGCCGGTGCTGGCCGGCGGTCGGTGGCGGGCGGTGGCCGTCCATCGGTGCGTCTCCACCTCGGCACCGGCACGGTGACCATCACCGACAGCACGCCACCGGCTGACGATGCCGCGGCGCTCGGTGGCACCGGTGGCGCCGGTGGCGCCGGTGGTAGCGGCGGCGCCGGTGGTGCCGGCGGCGCCGGCGGCAGATCGGTCATCGGCGCTGACCGCCGGGCTCCGCCGGTGCTGCGGGCGGCAGCCGGGTCAGCGGGCAACGCCGGTGCCGACGGCGCTGCGGGTCTGGCCTGCAACACCTACATCAACGGGGCCTGCGCCTGAGCGCACGCCCGAGCAACCTGTCAGGAAGAGGCCCGGCTCATCGAGCCGGGCCTCTTCCGTTGTCGGCGGAGTGGCCGGGCGATTTGTGGGAGCGGCTAAGCTTCTCGCCCTGCGGGCCGTTAGCTCAGTTGGCTAGAGCACTTGCATGACGCGCAAGGGGTCGGGGGTTCGAATCCCTCACGGCCCACCCGCTGCGACCTGCGGTTCACCGCCGCAGGTCGTTTCGCGTCCGGGGCGCGGATCGACCTGCGTTGCCTGAGGCGCCATCCGGTCCTCCAGCAGCGCAAGTTGGGCACCGGGTGCCGCGCTCGCCGCCTGCGCAGCCGGCGCGTCAGTCGTCGGTCGAGCCGGCCAGCCAGCGATCGCCGGCGGAGAACTCCTCGTCGAGCTGCTCGCTCACCATGCCCTTGGCCCAGTCGGCCAGCTTGCCGCCGATGAGGGGCACCTTCACGTCGAGATGGATGGCGACCGAGTAGGTGGTGCGGTCGCCATCGGGCGACAGCTGGGTGGTGGCGTCGATCTTCACCGGGGTGCCCTGCGTCTCGACCTTCTGGGTGCCCTGGTAGGTGCCGTCGGCGGCGCGGGTCCAGTCGTCGGTGGTGATCACGGTGTTGGTCGGCTTGAGGACTCGTTTGGCGAAGCCCGGTAGGTCGACGTCGACCTTGCGCTGCACCACCAGGCGAAAGGCGTCGTCGGAATGCTGCGACTCGACGACCTCGATGTCGCGATGGCCCATGCTCTCGAACTTCTTCACGTGCGAGGCAGGGTCACAGAACATGGCCCACACCTGGTCGAGCGGTGCGTCGAAGGTGTGCTCGTCGCTGAAGTCCATGGGCTCCTCCTGGCGGTCGGAGGAACTCTAGGTCTCAGCCGGCGGTGAGCTCGGCCCGACCGGCCGGCGTGATCGAGTAGCTGCCGTCTGGCCGCTTCGACAGACCCTTGCGGGTCACGTTGGCGACGGCCAGCCCCTTGTTGGCCAGCGAGCGCAGGGCGGCGTCGGCCAGGCCGACGCCGAGATCGCCCAGTCGGGCGCAGTCGACCGCCTCGGCCGCCTGCTTGTCCGCCAGGACGCCGAGCACCGTGCGTTCGTTCCTCGAGAGCGCCATCGGCACAGTTTCGGAGCATTGCTCTGATTTCTCAAGCGCTCTTTGTGTGTCATCCGCCACGTTCCGCGCGCTCACCGCTGTTCCTGTGGCCAGCCCGGGACCCCTGGGTCCCGCGCTGGCTACCGAAACACCGGAGGACCCGGCCCGGCGTCAGCGCATGGCTCCGCTGAGCCACACGGCCACGTCCTCGATCTGGTCGGGGGTGCTGTCCTCCACCACCCCGGCCACCAGATCGGCGATGGTGCGAGTGCGGAGCACGGTTCGCCACGCGGCTTCGGCTGCGGCCATCGTCACCGCGATGCCACAGGCCTTGGTGTACCGCTCGGGCGGGCCGGCGCAGGGCCCCTGCTGGCGGATCTCGGTGCAGCGGAAGGCGTCGTCGTCGCCTTCGAGGGCGGAGACCACGTCGAGCACGCTGATCTCCGGCGCCGGCCGGGCCAGGCGATAGCCACCTCTCGGGCCGGGCACGGACTCGACGATGCCGGCCCGTGACAGGGCTTGCAGGTGCTTGGCGAGATAGGCCGGCGCCACGTCGTGGAACTCGGCCAGGCGGGCGGCGGGCAACGTCCGGTCGGGCGGCAGCACCGCCAACATGGCGCAGCAGTGCAGGCCCCACTCGACCCCTTCTCCGATCTTCATGCCCACGAGGGTAACGCGGTGAGTAAATGTCCGGAATGCCGGGCCGGCAGGACGGATCAGACCTCGGGCTTGAACCCCGGCCACGATTCGCGGAGCTCGTCGGCGAACGCCGAGCTGTCGCCCCCTTCTTGGGCCAAGGCGTCGAGGAACGCAGTGACCAGCGCCCGGTAGAACTCGTCGGCTTCGGGGGGCGCCAGCGGGAAGCCGCGCCGGTCGGCTTCGGTGGCGAGACCCGAGACCAGCGAGAAGAAGGCATGGCTCAGGTAGCGAGCCTGATCGGGGTCGACCTCGGCGATCCACAGGAACTCGGGGCTGCTGGCGGCCCGGGCCTCCCACTCGTCGAGGAACTGCTCGAAGACGGCCACCGCGTCGGCGTCGAGGGCGGGGCCGGCACGATCGGTGTCGGGCGCGCGAGCGAGCACGCTGCGGGCGTAGGACACCCAGGAGGTCACGGCACCGGAAGCGAGCGGGCCGACCTGCACGTGCACGATGCCAGCGTACGACGCCGCCAGGGGCGAGTGGCGCCGCCGTCGGGTCGACGATCGCACGAGATGACAGCGCCCCGCCGGGCGTGCTTCACTTATTAGAACGCGTTCTCGTTTCGACGAGGAGCGCCCGTCGAACCTGGGGGACACCGGATGTACATCGGATTCACACCCGAGCACCAGCGTCTGCGTGACGAACTGCGCGCCTACTACGCGAACCTGCTCACGCCCGAGATCCAGGAGCAGGTCTCGACCAGCGAAGGTGTCGGTCCGGTGCCCCGCCAGCTGACCAAGCAGATGGCCGCCGACGGCTGGCTCGGCATCGGCTGGCCGAAGGAGTACGGCGGCCAGGGCCGCACACCGATCGAGCAGTTCATCTTCTTCGACGAGTCGATGCGCGCCGGCGCCCCGGTGCCCATGCTCACCATCAACTCGGTGGCGCCCACGATCATGCAGTACGGCAGCCAGGAGCAGAAGGACTTCTTCCTGCCCAAGATCCTCGCCGGCGAGATCCACTTCGCCATCGGCTACACCGAGCCCGACTCGGGCACCGACCTCGCCTCGCTCAGCACGCGAGCCGTGCGCGACGGCGACGAGTACATCATCAACGGGCAGAAGATCTTCACCAGTCTGGCCACCGATGCCGACTACGTCTGGCTGGCGGTGCGCACCGACCCCGACGTGAAGAAGCACAAGGGCATCTCGATCATCATCGTCCCCACCGACACGCCCGGCTTCAAGGTCACGCCCATCGTCAACATGGGCAACTTCAACACGAACCTCACGTTCTACGAGGACGTGCGCGTGCCGGCCGCCAACCTCGTCGGCGAGGAGAACCGGGGCTGGCAGCTCATCACCAACCAGCTCAACCACGAGCGCGTCACCATCTGCAGCTCGGGCATCATCGAGCGTCAGCTCGAAGACGTCACCCGCTGGGCGAAGCAGACCGAACGGGCCGACGGCACCCTGGTCATCGACGACCCACAGGTGCGCCGGCTGCTGGCCCATGTGCACGCTCGCCTCGAGTTCCTGCGCCTCATCAACTTCAAGGTGGCCTGGTCGGCCGAGCAGGGCCTGCCCCTCGACCCCGCTATGGCCTCGTCGGTGAAGGTCTACGGCACCGAGTTCTACATGGAGGCGCTGCGAGAGCTGATGGAGGTGGTGGGCCCCGCCGCCAACCTGCGCCCCGGCTCACCCGAAGCGGTGCTGAGCGGCAAGCTCAACTCGTTGCTGCGCGGCCTGCACATCCTCACCTTCGGCGGCGGCACCAACGAGATGCAGCGCGATCTCATCGCGCTGTTCGGGCTCAACATGCCCCCCTCGCCCCGCTGACTCGCCCCGCTGTCACCCGCCCCACTCGTACGGGCCGATCGCCACGAGCACTCGAACCAGAACGGATCGCATCGCATGGACTTCTCACTCTCCGACGAACAGCAAGCCGTCGTCGACCTCACCGGTCAGATCCTCGCCGATCGCTGCACGCTCGAACGGCTGAAGGAGATCGGTGCCGGTGAGCGGCGCATCGACAACGAGCTGTGGCACGAGCTGGCTCGCGCCGACCTGGTGGGCCTGGCCCTACCCGAGTCGGTGGGCGGCGGCGGCTTCGGCTTCCTCGAGGCCTGCCTGCTGCTCGACCAGATCGGTCGCCACGTGGCGCCGGTGCCCTACTGGTCGACGGTGGTGCTCGGCGCCCTGCCCATCGCCCACCTCGGCAACGACGAGCAGAAGCAGCGCTGGCTTCCCGGCGTGGTGTCGGGCGACGTCATCTTGTCGGCCGCCCTGCAGGAGCACCTGGCCGATCTCCGCCGGCCATCCACGACCGCCCGGCCCGACGGCGAGGGCTTCGTGCTCGACGGCGTGAAGATCATGGTGCCGTCCGCCGCCGACGCGTCGGCGATCATCGTGCCCGCTTCGCTCGACGACGGCCGCGTGGGCCTGTTCCTCGTCGAGCCGTCCGCGGCCGGGGTGACGTGCGCATTCCAGGACACGATGGGCCAGTGGCCGATGTATCGCGTCGAGCTCGACGGGGTGGCGGTCGGTGGGGCCGACGTGCTCGGGTCGCTCGACGACGGGGCGGCCGGCCTCGACTGGATCCTCGACCGGGCCACGGTCGGCCTGTGCGCCCTGTCGGCCGGTGTGTGCGAGGGAGGCCTGCGCCTCACGGCCGACTACGCCACCAACCGCAAGCAGTTCGACCGACCCATCGCCACGTTCCAGGCGGTGGGGCAGCGGCTCGCCGACGCCTTCATCGACACCGAAGCTGTCCGGCTCACCATGCTCAACGCGGCTTCGCTGCTCGATGCCGGAGAGCCAGCCGACAAAGAGGTCGCCACCGCCAAGTTCTGGGCGTCCGATGGCGCCAGCCGTGTCGGCCATGCCGGCCTGCACGTGCACGGCGGCATCAGCATCGACGTCGACTACCCGATCCATCGCTACTTCCTCTGGGCCAAGCAGATCGAGACCGACCTGGGTGCCTCGAGCGTGCAGCTCCGGCGCCTCGGCGACGTCATCGCCGCCGAGCCTGTCGCCTGACGCTGGAGAGTGGCGCCGTGAAGCTCGTTCGCTACCGCCACCAGGGCGAAGAGGCTGTCGGCGCATGGCTGCCCGATGGCATCGCCCGGCTCGACGTCGACGACGTCGTGGCCGCGCTGGCCGAGCCGGCGACAGTGGCGACCCAGGTCGGTGATGCACCGATCGTGGCGATCGACGATGTCGACGTGCTCAACCCCCTGCCGACGCCGCGCATCGTGTTCGCGGTGGGGCTCAACTACGCCGACCACGCGGCCGAGGGCGGCCAGCCGGTGCCCGACTTCCCGGTCGTGTTCAACAAGCAGGTCAACTGCGTCACCGGGCCCTACGACCCGATCCACTATCCACGGGCGTCGACCATGCTCGACTACGAGGGCGAGCTGGCGTTCGTGATCGGCCGTCGTTGCCGGCACGTGCCCGAAGGGCGCGGGCTCGAGTTCATCGGCGGCTACACCGTGATGAACGACGTCACCACCCGCGATTGGCAGTTCCGGTCGCCCACCTGGACGCTCGGCAAGTCGTTCGACACGCATGGGCCGATCGGGCCGTGCGTGGTGACGGCTGACGAGATCGGCGATCCGCACCGGCTCGAGATCCGCACGTGGGTCAACGACGAGCTGCGCCAGCACTCCAACACCGACCAGCTCATCTTCACCTGCGGCACCCTCGTCGAGATCCTCTCGACGGTGTGCACGCTCGAGCCGGGCGACATCGTGAGCACGGGGACGCCCGCCGGCATCGGCATGGCGATGAACCCGTCGGGTCTGCTCGAGGTGGGCGATGTCGTGCGCATCGAGATCGAGGGCATCGGCGCCATCGAGAACACGGTCATCGCCGAGCCCGACACCGCGATCGGCTGAGGCGACACCTCGGTCAGTCGACGTCGGAGCGAGCGAGCGAACTCATCGAGAGGGGCGAGCGGCGAAGCGCTCGAGCACGGTGGGAAGCGAGGCGAAGATCATGTCGTCGCCGATGCGGTCGAGCACGCCCGGTGGGTGCCAGGTCGTAGCGCAGATCCTGTTTGAGTCGGGCCAGTCCCAGTCGGATGCCTTTCGCCTCCAGCTCGGCGCGCAACTCCTCGAGCGCGTCGGCGCCCGTGATGTCGATCTCGGTGTTGGCCTCCACGTTGAGCACGAACCATTCGACCGGTTCGTCGGCCGATGCGATGGCTGCGAGGGCGCGTTCGCGGAAATCGGCGGCGTTTGCGAAGAACAGGGGAGCGTCGTAGCGATAGATCATCAGGCCAGGCTCGGTGACCGCGTCGGCGTAGTCCTCGATGTCGTGCAAGCTGGGCAGGCCCGGCACCTTGCCCTGGATGGCGTCGTGCGGCCGGGCGACTCGGTGCAGCATGTCGATGACCGACAGGCCGATGGCGACGAGCACCCCGTAGAGGATGTCGAAGGTGAGCACCCCGGCGGTGGTGGCCAGCGCCAGCACGAGCTCGGAGCGTCGGAACCGGGCCAGGCGCTTGAACTCGGGGAGATCGATGAGGCGCACGGCGGCGTAGATGACGATGGCGCCGAGCGCAGCGGTGGGGAAGTTGGCGAGCAGGGGGCGGAGGAAGAGCAGCACCAGGATGACCGACACCACCGCGACCAGCGCGTTGAGCTGTGAGCGGCTGCCCATCGAGTCGCCGAGCACGGTGCGGCTCCCGCTGCTGCTCACCGGGAAGCCCTGGAAGAGGCCGCTGCCGACGTTGGCCGTGCCGAGGGCGAGCAGCTCCTGGTTGGCGTCGATCTGGTAGCCGTTGCGCGTGGCGAACGAGCGCGAGGTGAGCACGTTGTCGGAGTAGCCGACCAGTGCGATGCCGAACGCCGGGAAGAGCAGGGCCGACAGGTCGCCGAGGCCCACGTCGGGGAGCATGGGAGCCGGCAGCCCGGCAGGGATCTCGCCGACCACCAAGATGCCGTTGTCGTCGAGGTTGAACACCGCCACCACCAGCGTGGATGCCAGCACCGCGATGAGCGGCCCGGGCAGCCGGGGCGCCCAGTGCTGGGCGGCGAACAGGAAGATCAGCACGCACATCGCGAGGATCGTCGTGGCCCCGTCGAGTTGGTCGAGGCCGGTGAAGAGGTCGCGCACCTGCGCGAAGAACGTCTCGCCCTCGATGGGGATGTTGGTGACCTTGCCGAGTTGGCCACCGATCATGATGAGCGCCACGCCGGCCATGTAGCCGACGAGGATCGGTTTCGACAACAGGTCGGCCAGGAAGCCGAGCTTGAAGAGATAGCCGACGAGACACACCGCGCCGACCAGCACCGCCAGCGCCGCCGCGAGAGAGGCGTAGGTGGCCGGGTCGTCGATGGCGAACGGTGCGAGCGCCGCGGCGGTCATGATGGCGGTGGTCGACTCGGGCCCCACCGAGAGCTGTCGGGACGAGCCGAACACGGCGTAGAGCGCCAGCGCGGGGAGGATCGCCCACAACCCGACCACCGGGTCGAGGCCGGCCAGCTCGCCATAGGCCATGCACTGCGGCACCAGGTAGGCCGCGACCGTGATGCCCGCCAGGACGTCGCCGCGCAACCAAGGCCGCTGATAGTGCAGCAGGCGGTCGAGGCTCGGCGTGAGCCGGGTGAGCGACGTACTCACGCAGGCGAGACGGTGACAGGGATGCCGTTGAGCACGGCGTTGCCCGAGAGGGGGTCGAGCGACTCCCCGTCGGTCAACACGTTGGAGTTCACGCCGGCGAACTCGGATGCGACCCGCAGGTCGGCGCCGGCCCGGTCATGGCCCCAACCATGGGGCAGGCTCACCACACCCGGGCGGATGCTGTCGGTCACCTCGACCGGCGCCACCACCGCACCGACCCGTGAGCGCACCTCGGCCGGGTCGCCGTCGGCCAGCCCCAGCCGGGTGGCGTCGTCGGGGTGCAGCTGCAGCGTGCAACGGGGCTTGCCCTTCACCAGCGGGCGGAGGTTGTGCATCCACGAGTTGTTCGACCGCAGGTGACGCCGACCGACCAGCACCAGCGCATCGCCGTTGGTCGACCGGTCGAGCGACGAGGCGAGGCGGGGCAGGTCGGCGGCGAGGGCATCGTTCACCAGCTCGATGGTGCCGGTGGTGGTGCGCAGCAGGTTGGGCAGCCGGGGCTGCAGCGGGCCGAGGTCGATCCCGTGCACGTTGTCGCGGAGCTTCGACAGCGACAGGCCGTCGGGGACGGCGCCGAACCAGTCGCCGTAGGGTCCCGTGCGCACCATGGCGTCGACGATGCGGTCGGCGCCCGACGGCCCGTCGAGCATGGCGGCCAGATCGTCGACCGACCGGTCGGCGATGGGGGAGTCGGGGGTGGCGATGGCGCCCTGCAGCACGCCGCTGATGAGCAGCCCGTCGACGAGCGCAGGGTCGGCGTCGGCGCCCTGGCCCTGGAGGATGAGCGCCAACTTGGCGATGATCTCGTGCTCGGCCGGACCCTCGGCCTCGAACAGCGGTGGCGACCACTCGACGAAGTTGCGCACCGCAAGGGCGAAGAACGCCAGGTGGAACTCGCTGCGCTCGAGTGCGGACGGAGGCGGGAGGATGACGTTGGCGTGCCGGGTGGTCTCGTTGCGGTAGATGTCGACGCTCACCATGTAGTCGAGACCGGCGAAGGCGCGGTCGAGCCGCTCGGAATCGGGCGTGGACATCACCGGGTTGCCGGCGATGGTGATGAGGGCGCGGACCTGACCGTCTCCCGGCGTCTCGATCTCGTCGGCGAGGGTGGCCACCGGGAGCTCGCCGTTGGCCTCGGGGTAGCCCTTGACTCGGCTGGTGTGTCGACCCACCCGGTAGCCCCGGCCCTTGCCGCCCGCTCTGGGCCGTTCGTGCGCGGGCGTCGGGAACATGGCGCCACCGGGACGGTCGAGGTTGCCGGTGAGGATGTTGAGCACGTCGACCGCCCAGGCCGCCAACGTGCCGAACTCGGCGGTGTGCGTGCCGATGCGACCGTAGACCGCAGCCGTGGGCGCGTCCGCCAGCTCGTGGGCCAGGCGCCGGATGGTGCCGGCGTCGACGCCGCACGTATCGGCCACCGCCTCGGGGGTGAGCGGCTCGAGCAGCGCAGCCAGTTCGTCGAAGCCGCTGGTGAAGTCGGCCAGCCGGCCGAGCGACACCAAGTTGTCCGCGATGAGCACGTTGGCCATGGCCAAGAGGAGATGGGCATCGGTGCCGGGGCGGACGGCGACGTGCTCATCGCCTTCCTCGGCGGTGCGCGACCGGCGCGGATCGACGACGACCACCTTGCCGCCGCGCTCCTGGATGGCCTTGACCCGACCGGGGAAGTCGGGCGCGGTGCACAGGCTGCCGTTCGATTCCCAGGGGTTCGCGCCGAGCATGAGGAGGTAGTCGGTGCGGTCGAGGTCGGGCACCGGGATGAGCAATGGCCCGCCGAACAGGTAGCCGCTCGACACGTGCTTGGGCATCTGGTCGACCGTGCTGGCCGAGAACACGTTCTTGCTGCCGAGCGCCTTGGCCAGCGGGCGGTTGTAGAGCACCCCGGCGAGGGTGTGGGCCGACGGGTTGCCGAGGTAGAGCGAGACGGCGTCGCGGCCGTGCTGTTCGATCACGGGCGTGAGACCCCGTTCGATCTCGCGGAAGGCCTCGTCCCAGCTCACCTCCTCCCACGTGGCCGTGGCCGGATCGTCGCCTCGCCGCACGACCGGCCGCCTCAGCCGATCGGGGTCTTCGTGGAGCTTCTGGAGGACCGAGCCCTTCGGGCAGATGAACCCCTTGGAGAACGGGTTGTCGCGGTCGCCGCGGATGCGGGCGACCTGGCCGTCGCGAACCGTGATCTCGAGCCCGCAGCTCGCCTCGCACAACGGGCAGGTGCGGTGATGGATGTTCTCGGTCGACATGAGCGGCCCCCCTTGGCTGGTGCGATCGTATCGAGCGCAGCTTCGATGCGGCGAAGGGGCGACGTGCGCCGAGCGAGGCCGTACGCTCGCTGACATGGCGAGTGCGGAGCCGGCCCCCCTGGCCTACCCCGAGCGGTGGGAGACCGATGCGGTGCTGGCCGACGGCGGCACCGTGCACCTGAGACCGGTTCGCCCCGACGACGCCGAGCGGGTGAAGGCGTTCCACGCCCGTCAGTCGCGCGAGAGCATCTACTTCCGCTACTTCAGCCCGATGCCGAAGCTGTCGCACCGCGAGCTCGATCGCCTGACGCGGGTCGACTACGTCACGCGCATGGCCTTCGTGGCCCTGCTGGGCGACGACGTGATCGGCATGGCCAGCTACGACATCTGGCGCTCGTCCAACGAGGCCGAGGTCGCGTTCATCGTCGACGACGCCCACCAGGGCCGCGGCCTCGCCACGGTGCTGCTGGAGTACCTCATCGTGGCGGCGCGCGAGTGCGGCCTCGAAGGCCTCACCGCGCAGGTGCTGCCCACCAATCGACGCATGCTGTCGGTGTTCCACCACGCCGGCTTCGAGGTGTCGAGCACGTTCGACGAAGGCATCATCGAGGTGCGACTCGGGCTCGAACCCACCCCAGAGGCCACCGCGCTGATCGAGGAGCGCGAGCGCCTGTCGGAGGCCCGCTCGATCCAGCGCCTGCTCTGGCCGGAGTCGATCGCGGTGATCGGCGCCGACCGCGAACGGGGCGGCATCGGGCACGAGGTCTTCCGCAACCTCGTCGCCCAGGGGTTCGAGGGACCGGTGTTCCCGGTGAACCCGAGCGGCGGGCACGTCGCCAGCGTGCGCAGCTACGTGAGCGTGCTCGACATCCCCGACGAAGTCGACGTGGCCGTCGTGGCGGTGCCGGCGCCGGCGATCCTCGACGTGGTGGGCGAGTGCGCTCGCAAGCGGGTGCGAGGCCTGGTCATCATCAGCGCCGGTCTCGACGACCTCGAGATCGACGGCCGGCCCGGTCAGGAGGTCATCGTCGAGCGGGCGCTGCGCTCGGGGATGCGGGTGATCGGTCCCGAGTCGCTGGGGGTCATCAACACGGCACCGCAGAGTCGGATGATGGCGACCTTTGCCGACGTGCACGTCGACCCGGGTGTGGTCGGCTTCCTCACCCAGTCCGGCACCCTCGGCATCGCTGCGCTCGAACGGGCCTATCGCATGGGCATCGGTATCTCCGCCTTTGTCGACATCGGGAGCCGGCCCGACGTCAGCGGCAACGATCTGCTCCAATACTGGAGCCAGGACGAGAACACCGCGGTGGTGCTGCTCTACCTCGAGTCGTTCGGCAATCCGCGCAAGTTCACGCGCATCGCCCGCCGCATGGCCCGCCAGAAGCCGATCGTCGCGGTCAAGAGCGGGCGGTCGAGCCCGGTGCCGAGCGACGGCCACGGTTCGGCGAGTGCCTGGCCGGCCGATGCGAGTGTCGACGCGCTGCTCGACCAGTCGGGTGTCATCCGGGTCGACACCCCTGCCCAGCTGTTCGAGGTGGCGCGGGTGCTGGTCGCACCAGCCCGTGCCTCGTGGCCGGCGGGTGGCCATCGTCAGCAACGCCCGCGGCGCGTCGGTGCTCGCCGCCGACGCCTGTCGGGCGGCTGGGCTGCGGCTGGCCGAGCTCGCTGACGGCACCCGCGGCCGCCTGGCCACCACCACCCGGCGGCCTACGCCCGCGCCCAACCCGATCGAGCCCAACCCGATCGAGCTGGGCTGGCGGGCCGGCCCCGACGACTATGACGTCGCCGTCGAAGCGGCGCTGAGCGACGACGGGGTCGACGCACTCATCGTGATCTACGCGCCCGCGGTCGAGCACCGGCGCGCCGAGGTGGCCGGTGCCATCGGCGCGGCGGCGGCCCGCGTGGCGGGCAAGCCGGTGCTGGCCACCTTCCTCGGCGCAGACGACGACCTGCCGCTGGCCGCTGCGGAGCGCACCATCCCGGTCTTCGACTTCCCCGACGAAGCCGCCGAGACGCTCGGGCGCATCGCCCGCTACGGGGCCTGGCTCGACGAGCCCGAGGGCACCGTGCCGTCCTTCGACGACATCGACCAGCCAGCCTTGCGAGCGGCCGTCGAGGCGATGCTCGGCGAGGACGACGAGGGTCGTTGGCTCGATCGCGACGAAGCGGCGCGGCTGCTGTCGCTGGCCGGCCTGCCGGTGGCCCGTCATGAGGTGGTCGCCGACGCCGATGCCGCCGTAGCCGCGGCCGAGACGATCGGTTGGCCGGTCGCCCTCAAGGCCACCGGGGTGGCTCGCTTCCACCCGGGCGAAGGCGGCGGGGTGGCACTCGACCTCCACGACGCCGACGACCTCCGCGCCGCCTACACGCGCATGTGTGACGCGCTCGGCGCCGCGATGCAGCCCGCCGTGGTGCAGGCGCAGACGCCCACGGGCGTCGATGCCCTCGTCGCCGCCCATCAGCACGCAGCCTTCGGAGGCGTGATGACACTCGGCATCGGCGGTGGGATGTCGGCGGCCAATCCCGATCTCCCCATGCGCGTGCTGCCCATGACCGACGCCGACGCCGATCGGCTCATCGCGGCTGCGCCCATCGCCTCGCTGCTCGCCGAGGAAGGTGGCAACAACGGCACCGCCACGGCCGCGTGTCGAGATCTCCTGGTCCGGCTCGCAGCGGTGCTCGAACTGGTGCCCGAGCTGGCCGACGTCTTGCTCAACCCGCTCATCGTCAGCGGATCGGGAGCCAACATCGTCGATGCCTGGATTCGGCTGGCCCCCTATCGGTGGGACCCGGCCCCCGACGTGCGCCGCCTCAGCTGAGCGCTCCTAGGGATTGGGTGCGGCAGGCGGGCGGGGCTCCTTCGGCAGGCCCAGCATGCGCTCGCCCACGATGCCCCGCAGGATCTGGGTGGTGCCGCCCATGATCGTGTAGCCCGGCGCGTAACACGCCGCCCGAGCCACCCGACCGGCGAGCATGGCCTCGGCACCGACGGTACGCGTGCAGAACTGGGCCACCCGCTGCTCGAACTCGGTGCAGATGGTCTTGGTCGCGGCCGAGAACCCCTTGGGTGCCTGGCCCATGACCTCGCGCAGCACGAGCAGGCGACCGATGCGATACATGCTCTCGATCGACGCGATCTCCTGTCGCACCAACGGGTCGCGGCGGTCGGCCGCGGGCAGCACGTCGTCGTAGAGGGCCCGGTTGCTGACCAGCCGGTCGATGCCGCCCCGCTCGTGCTCCATCTGGCGCATGACCTGCCGGAAGCTGTCGTTCTCGTGGCCGACCAGCAGGTCGGCGGGCACCACCGCCCCGTCGAACACCACCTCGCAGAAGTGGCGGTTGCCGGTCATGTCGGTGATGGGGGTGATGCTGATAGCGGGTTGGTCGAGCGGCACGACGAACTCCGACAGCCCGGCGTGCGGCGGGGCATCGGGGTCGGTGCGGGCGATCAGGTAGCACCAGTCGGCGTCGGCCGCCCCGCTGGTCCACACCTTGGTGCCTTCGATCACCCACTCGTCGCCCTTGCGGAGGGCGCGGGTGCGGATGGAGGCCACGTCGGATCCCGCGTCGGGCTCGCTCATGCCGATGCACCACGCTGAGCGGCCGGCCACGATGTCGGGCAGGAAGCGCCGGCGTTGCTCAGCGGTGCCGTACTGCAGCAGGGTCGGGCCGATCTGGCGATCGGCGAACCACGACGTCGCCACCGGCGCACCACCGGCGATGAGCGCCTCGAACACCACGAAGCGCTCGAGGGCGGTGCGACCGTGGCCGCCCTCGTCGACCGGCCAGGTCATCCCCAGCCAGCCCCGCTCGGCCAGCTCCAGGGAGAACTCCCGTCGACGTGCCGACGATCCACGAGTCCTCGGCCACGTCGACCCGTGCGCGCCAGCTCGCGGCCACCGCGCCGGCCTCGGCCTGCAGGGCCAGCAGGTCGTCGGAGAGGGCGTAGTCCACGACGGCATGGTGCCATGCGGAGCTTCCGGCAGCCGAACCGCACGCCCGAGTGCAAGCTCAGGTGGCCTCGTTCCCGAACCGGCTGATCAGAGCCGTGTCCCAGCAGCGGAGTGCACGACCAGCCGGAACGCGATTGAGGGACCTGGAGCGATCGGCCGGAGCACGAGTGGCGCCGTAGGGTGGCGGGATGCTGGCGGTCGTGCTCGAAGACCATGGCGGGCCCGAGGTCCTCACCCTTCGCGAGGTGCCCGATCCGGAGCCCGGGCCCGAAGAGGTGGTGGTCGACGTGGTCGCCACCGCCCTGAACCGGGCCGATCTGCTGCAGCGTCGCGGCTTCTATCCCGGCCCGCCCATGCCCCACGAGATCCCAGGCATGGAGCTCAGCGGTCGGGTGTCGGCGCTCGGCGAACGGGTGACCGCCTGGCAGGTGGGCGACGCCGGTCATGGGCATCGTCGGTGGGGGCGCCTACGCGCAGCGCATCGCGGTGCACGAGCGCCAGCTGCTCGCCGTGCCCGAGGGCGTGTCGGTGGCCGACGCCGCCGCCATCCCCGAGGTGTGGATCACGGCGTGGGACGCGCTCGTCCTGCAAGGCGGCCTCACCTCGGGTCGGTTCGCGCTGGTGCACGCCGGTGCCTCCGGGGTGGGCACCGCCGCCATCCAGATCGCCAAGGCCATCGGGGCCCGCGTGGCGGTCACCACCTCGACCGCCAAGGTGTCCGCGTGCGCCGACCTCGGTGCCGATGTGGTCGTCGACTACACCGTCGACGACTTCGTCGAGCGCCTGCAAGGAGGCCACCGCAGGTCAAGGGGTCGACGTCGTTCTCGACGTGGTCGGTGGCGACTACGTCGACCGCAACGTGAACGCGCTCCGGGTCGGTGGGCGCATCGTGCAGGTGGGCGTCATGGGTGGGGGCACCACGTCGGTCAACGTCGGCCTGCTGTTGCCGAAGCGGGCCACGATCGTGGGCACGGTGCTACGGGCTCGCCCGATCGAGGAGAAGATCGCCCTGACGCAGCGGTTCGGTCGCGAGATCGTTCCGCTCTTCGCCGCCGGCGCGGTGCATCCGGTGATCGATTCGCGATTCGCGCTCGACCGCATCGCCGAGGCGCACGAACGCATGGAGGCCAACGCCAACGTCGGCAAGATCGTGATCGACGTCAGCGACTGACGGCGGGAGAGCTGGTTCTCGCGGGCTCGGCCAGCTGGGCGCCGAACACGGTGACCGCCCGGCCTTCGAGCACCACCCGATCGTCGCGGAGCATCACGCGGAGCACGCCCCCACGGGCCGATGCCTGGAAGGCGAGCAGGTAGCTCTTGGCGAGCTTGGGTGACCAGTAGCACCCGAGCGTGCAGTGCGCCGAGCCCGTGACGGGATCCTCGTCGATGCCCACACGCGGCCCGAACACCCGCGACACGATGTCGTGCATGCCGTCGCCCGCCGAGGTGACGATGGTGGCCCTGGCCTCGACCTGCTTGAGGGCCGAGAAGTCGGGGGTGAGGCTGCGCACCTGGTCGGCGGAGGCGAGCTCGACGAGGTGGTAGTTGGCCCCTTTGGCCGTAGCCACGTGCCCGTCGTCGATGCCGAGCGCGGCGAGCAGGCCGGCTGGCGGCTCGGCGATGACGGTGGGATCGGCCGGGAAGTCGAGCGCGATCCAACCCTCGGCTCCGCGAGTGGCCACCAGCTCACCGGAGCGGGTGGCGAACACCAGTCGATCGCCGTGGGCCGCGCCGATCTCGAACAGGTGGTGGGCGCTGGCCAGGGTGGCGTGCCCGCACAGGTCGACCTCGACCTCAGGGGTGAACCAGCGCAACGACCAGTGGTCGGGCCGGGTGCGGTCGGCGACCAGAAAGGCCGTCTCCGAGATGTTCATCTCGTTGGCGATCGCCTGCATCCACTCGTCGGCCGGCTCCTCGTCGAGCACGCACACGCCCGCCGGGTTGCCGGCGAACGGTCGGTCGGTGAAGGCGTCGATCTGGACGAGATCGACGCTCAACTGGCGCCCTGGCGCGAGTTGATGGGCACGTAGTCGCGCACCGCAGCGCCGTCGTAGAGCTGGCGGGGTCGGGCGATGCGCATGTCGCGATCGAGCAACTCGATCCAGTGGGCCAGCCACCCCGAGGTGCGGGGGATGGCGAACAGCACCGTGAACATCTCGATGGGGAAGTTCATGGCCTGGTAGATGAGGCCGGAGTAGAAGTCGACGTTGGGGTAGAGGCGGCGGCTGGTGAAGTACTCGTCGGACAGCGCCACCTCCTCGAGCTTGAGGGCGATGTCGAGCAGCGGGTTCTTGCCGGTGACCTCGAAGACGTCGTCGGCGGTCTGCTTGATGATCTTGGCCCGCGGGTCGTAGTTCTTGTAGACGCGGTGGCCGAAGCCCTGCAGGCGGCCCTTGCCCGCCTTCACGTCGGAGATGAAGCCCTCGACGTTGTCGATCGACCCGATCCGCGTGAGCATGCGGATGACCGATTCGTTGGCGCCGCCGTGGCGCGGCCCGTAGAGGGCCGTGGCTGCGGCCGCCGTGCAGCTGTAGGGGTCGGCGTGCGAGCTGCCCACGACCCGCATGGCGGTGGTGCCGCAGTTCTGCTCGTGGTCGGCGTGCAGGATGAACAGCACGTCGAGGGCCCGGGCGAGCACCGGGTCGGGCTCGTAGTGGGGCTCGGCCACCTTCCACATCATCGACAGGAAGTTCGAGCAGAAGTCGAGGCTGTTGTCGGGGTAGACGAACGGCATGCCGACGCTGTGGCGGTGCGCGCCGGCGGCCAGCGTGGGCATCTTGGCGATGAGGCGGATGACCTGCTTGTAGCGGGCCTGCTCGTCGAAGATGTCCTTGGCGTCCGGGTAGAACGTCGACAGCGCCGCCAGGGTCGACACGAGGATGCCCATGGGATGGGCGTCGTGGTGGAACCCCTCCATGAAGCGCTTGCGCACGTTCTCGTGGATGAACGTGTGGTACGTGATGTCGTGCTTCCACACCTCGTACTGCTCGGCGGTGGGCAGCTCGCCGTGGATGAGCAGGTAGGCCACCTCGAGGTAGGTCGAGTTCTCGGCCAGCTGCTCGATGGGGTAGCCCCGGTAGCGCAGGATGCCGGCCTCGCCGTCGAGCTCGGTGATGGCGCTGTCGGCGGCCGCGGTGGTGCTGAAGGACGGGTCGTAGAACCAGATGCCGGGCAGGAGCTTCGACCACTCTCGGGCGTCGACGCCCCCGTTCACGATCGGAACCTCGATGGATTCGCCCGTGCGGTTGTCGACGATGGTCACGCTCTCGGCCACGGCAGCTCCCCGGTTGAGTCGATGCGATCGATCGATCGCGGAGATCGTTCTTCGACCCCCCGGAGGAGCCTACCGGCCGAGGTCACAGAGGGCTGTTGTCGTGGGACCGTGTAACCATTCGTTCACGTTTGCTGCCCAGGACGGCCAGGGCCGGCAGCCACCTCGCGGCGGGTGTCGGCGGGGTCGATCACGGCGTCGATGAGCCCCCGCGAGGCGGCCACATAGGGGTTGAGCAGGCGCTCCTCGTACTGCTGCTCGAGCGCGAGCCGGCGGGCCGGTTCGCGCTCGTCCCGATGCAGGATCTCGATGGCGCCCTTCGCTCCCATGACGGCGATCTCCGCGGTCGGCCAGGCGAGGGCCACGTCGCAGCCCATGCGCTTGGAGTCCATCACGATGTAGGCCCCGCCATAGGACTTGCGCAGCGTCACGCTGACCCGCGGCACCGTGGCGCGGGCGAAGGCGAACGCCAGCTGGGCGCCGTGGCGGATCATGCCTCGCCACTCGACGTCCTTGCCGGGGAAGAACCCGGGCGTGTCGACGAACGTCACGAGGGGCACGTTGAACGCGTCGCAGAACGCCACGAACCGCGCCCCCTTCTGCGACGCGGCGATGTCGAGTGTGCCGGCGAGTGTCATCGGTTGGTTGGCGACCACTCCGACCGGGCGTCCGCCGATGGTGGCCATGGCGGTGACGAGGTTGCCTGCCCACCGCCCGCGCAGCTCGAGCAGCTCGCCGTGATCGACGACCGAGCGGAGCACGTCTCGCACGTCGTAGCTGCCGTTGGTCGTCGACGGGAGCAGATCGGCGGCGTCGGCCGTGGCGCGATCGACGGGGTCGTCATCTGCGCCCACCGGGGGGAGCTCGTCGGCGTGCGGCGGCAGTAGGGCCAGCAGCTCACCGAGCGACACGAGCGCGCTGTCGCGGTCGCGCACGATCAGGCTGGCGACCCCGCTCGATCGGTCGTGGGCTCCCGAGCCGCCGAGGGCCTCGTTGCCGATCGGCACACCCGTGAAGGCCCGCACCATGCGCGGCCCGCTCACGAAGGCGTAGGCGTCCTCGGTCATCACCACCTGGTCGGCCAGGCCGAGCAGCAGCGCCGGTCCGGATACGGCCGGTCCCACGACACCGAAGAGGAGCGGAACGATGCCCGAGCATTCGACGAGGGCGCGGGCCGCGCGGCCCCATCCCACGAGCGCGTCGAGCCCCTCGTGCACGTCGGCGCCGCTCGACGCCACCAGCACCACGAGCGGCAGCCGCTGGGCCAGTGCCGTGCGGGCCGCGTGCTCGAGGGTGGCGCCGTCGGCGGGCGACAGCGCCGCCTCGGCGAAACGAGGCGTCGAGCTCGCACAGCACGACCGGCCGACTCCCTGACCCGCCGCCGCATCGGCCGCCAGCGGGGTCGAGCGACAGGTGATGCAGCGATGCGCCGCCCGGGACTCCGGCGCGCAGCTCGGTGAAGGGAGGCACGGGGGTGCGACCCGCGTGCGTGCGGTCTGGTTACCGCTCGGGTGCCTCGGCGCTCGAGCGCTCCTCCGACGTCGCGTCCCGTTCGGCGTGCACACCAGGCTGGTTGGGCCCCTCGGTCGCCACCACGTCGATCAGCACCTCGCGCAGCGCCCGCGCCGGCGCCGACAGCAGCCCGCGACGGCGGCTGGCGAGGCCCACCGAGCGTCCCTGCATGCCGTCGACCGCGACGCGCCTCCACTCGCCGCCCACCCAGCTCGGGGCCGCGCTGGCGGGCAGCAGCGCGGCGCCGAATCCCTGGAACGCGAGCGAGGCGAGCAGGCGCATGCCGTCGACCTCGGCCTGCGCCTCGAGCTCGATGCCGGCCTCGGCGCACTGGCGGTCGAGCTGGTCGCGGAAGGCGGTGCCCTTCGGCTCGAGGAGCAACGGCTCACCGGCCAGGTCGGCCAGCGCCACGCGCTCGCGGTCGTAGAGGGGATGGCCGGCCGGCACGACGAGGAGGCGGTCTTCGTCGAACAGGTGCTCGGCCACGATCTCCGGATCGGACATGGGCAGGTTGATGACCGCCAGATCGAGCCGTCCGGAGGTGAGCTGGAGCAGAAGCGATGAGGTGGTGGCGTCGACGATCACCACCCGGACCTTGGGATGGGCCCTGGCCATGGCTTCGACGAGGCGCGGCACCAGCCAGCGGGCGGTGGTGCCGATCACCCCGATGCGTGCGCTGCCGGCCACCTCGTCGTGCAGGCTGGCGATGTCGGCGGTGAGCGCCTCGAGCTCGGCGCCGATGCGGCGGGCCCGGGCCGCTACCACCTCGCCCTCGTCGGTGAGCGAACCCGTGGCCCGGTCGACGAGCACCGCACCCAGCTCCTTCTCGAGGCGGGCCACGTGGGTGCTCACGTTCGACTGCACGGTGTGCAGGGATCGGGCCGCGGCCGAGAACGAACCGGTGTCGGCCACGGCGAGCAGGGCGTTGAGCTGGCGCAGGTCCATCACTGAACAGGATGGCACGTATCGCCAACAACTGTTGGACAGATCTTGTGCAGGCGTTCACAATGGGTCCTGCAACACATCGCCGAGGGTATGAGCTCGTTCCCCCCGAGCCCCCTCGAGCCGGTTTTGGGAGTCGGCCCCCCTCGACCCCGAAACCAAAAACCCGGAGCCGGCCTTTCCCCCAAAGGCCGGCTCCGCAGTTTTCCTGCTGGCGGCGTGCCTCCCGCCGCCAGGTTTCCGCCGCTCGGCGGCGTGCCCGTGCCGAATGGGCTCGGCCCCTGTTCGCCGCCGACGGGCGAGGGCTACGGTGCGGGCATGGGCACGGGCGCCGCCATCTTCGATCTCGACCGCACCCTGCTCGCCGGGGCCAGCGGACCGGTGATCTCGGCCGCGCTGCGCTCGGCGGGCCTCTTGTCGGGCCGGCCCATCCCGGGCGAGGGGCTGCTGTTCAAGGTGTTCAACGTGGTCGGCGAGAACCGGCCCTCGATGTTCGTGACCCGCCAAGGCGCCCGGCTGGCCGCCGGCTGGGACCGCTCGATCGCTCGCAAGGCGGGGGAGATGGCGGCCGACATCCTGGCCGGCCAGGTGCAGCCGTTCGCCAAGGTGCTCATCGAGGAGCACCAGGCCGCTGGTCGCCGGGTGGTCATCGCCACCACCACCCCCTACGACATGGTCAAGCCGCTCGCCGACCGGCTCGGTCTCGACGGCGTGGTGGCCACCACCTACGGCGAGCGCGACGGCAGCTACACCGGCACCATCGACGGTCCGTTCGTGTGGGGCAAGGGCAAGCTCGAAGCGGTGCGGACGTGGGCCGACGACCACGGCGTCGACCTCGGCGAGAGCTACGCCTACAGCGACAGTTGGTTCGACGTGCCGTTGCTCTCGGAGGTGGGCCATCCGATCGCGGTGAACCCCGATCCGCGCCTGCGGCTGTTCGCCATGGCCCGCCGATGGCCGGTGCAGTTCCTCGACGTGCCGCCCGGCGTGCCCAAGCTGCTCGGCGTCGAGCCCCAACAGGTGATCTTCCCGTTCGCCCGCCCCGAGCTGGTCCCCTACGCGCGCCTGCACATCTCGGGCACCGACAACATCCCGATCGACGGTCCCGCCATCATCTGCGGCAACCACCGCAGCTACTACGACCCGCTGGCGGTGGGCTACGCCATCGCCAAACGCGGTCGGCCGGTGCGCTTCCTCGGCAAGAAGGAGGTGTTCGACGCGCCGGTCGTCGGCGACATCGCCAAGGCCATGGGCGGCATCCGGGTCGACCGGGGCACCGGCTCCGACGAGCCGCTGCGCGAAGCCGCCGCGGCCCTCGAAGCCGGCGAGCTGGTGGCGATCATGCCGCAGGGCACCATCCCGCGTGGTCGGGCGTTCTTCGATCCGGTGCTGAAGGGCCGATGGGGAGCCGCCCGCCTGGCGGCCATGTCGGGAGCGCCCATCGTGCCCCTCGGGCTGTGGGGCACCGAGCAGGTCTGGCCCCGCAACGCCAAGCTCCCGAACCTGCTCAACGTCACCAGCCCGCCGCATGTCTCGGTCACGGTCGGCGAGCCCTTCGAGCTCGATCACGACGACATGGACGCCGACACGGCACGCATCATGGCGGCCATCGTCGACCTGCTGCCCGCCGAGGCGCGCGAGCGACGCGAGCCGACGCGCGACGAGCTGCTGGCCACCCTGCCCTCGTCGTTCCACGGTGAGCCCGACGACTTCGAGCACGAGCAGGAACGACGGCCGGGAACCGACTGACCGACGGCGCCCTCCGCGGCGCCGCCGGCAGAGCGAGGCCTCAGTCGGTGGCGCGGGCGCGGATGATGTTGAGCGCACCCCCGGCTCGGAACCACTCGATGTGCTCGTCGTTCATCGTGTGGTTGCACTCGAAGTCGATGGTGGTGCCGTCGGGCTTGTGGATGCGCGCCGACACGGGCTGGTCGGGCGCCAGGTCGGCCAGGCCGAGCACCGAGATGCGATCGTCCTCGCCGATCTGGTCGTAGGTGTAGGGATCGGCGAAGGTCAGCGGCAGCACGCCCTGCTTCTTGAGGTTCGACTCGTGGATGCGGGCGAAGCTGCGGGTGATGACCACCTTGCCGTTGCGGAAGCGAGGCTCCATGGCGGCGTGCTCGCGTGACGAGCCCTCGCCGTAGTTCTCGTCGCCGACGGCCACCCACGGCACGTCCTGCTCGTGGTAGTGCTTGGCGATGTCGGGGAAGCTCTTGCGCTCGCCGTCGAGCTGGTCCTTGCCGATGCCCGGCTCGTCGGTGAACGCGTTGATCGCGCCGAGGAACAGGTTGCCGCTGATGTTCTCGAGGTGGCCCCGGTACTTCAGCCACGGCCCGGCCGCCGAGATGTGGTCGGTGGTGCACTTGCCCTTGGCCTTGATGAGCAGGGTGAGCTCGATGAAGTCGTTGCCGTCCCACGCCGGGAACGGCTCGAGCAGTTGCAGGCGATCGGAGTTGGGATCGACCGCCACGGCGACGGCGGACCCGTCGGCCGGCGGTGACACGAACCCGGCCTCGCCCGACTCGAAGCCCTTGGCCGGCAGCTCCTCGCCGGGCGGCACCTCGAGGCGGATCGCTTCGCCGGCGTCGTTGGTGAGGGTGTCGGTGCGCGGGTCGAAGTCGAGCCGGCCGGACAGCGCCAGGGCCACGACCGTCTCGGGGGAGGTGACGAACGCGAGCGTCGATGCCAGGCCGTCGTTGCGCTTCGGGAAGTTGCGGTTGTAGGAGTTGACGATGACGTTGACATCGCCCTCCTTCACGTCGGGGCGGGCCCACTGCCCGATGCAGGGGCCGCAGGCGTTGGCCAGCACGACCGCGCCGATGGCTTCGAGGTCGGCCAGCAGGCCGTCGCGCTCGATGGTGGCGCGCACCCGCTCGGAGCCCGGGGTGACCATCAGCTGGGTGCGGGCGCGTGAGGCCGTGGGCCGAGGCCTGGCGGGCGATGCCGGCGGCGCGGCTGATGTCCTCGTAGCTCGAGTTGGTGCACGATCCGACGAGTGCGGCGCTGATCTCGAGCGGCCAGCCCTCGCTGGTGGCCTCGTGTCCGAGCTGGCTCACCGGTCGGGCCCGGTCGGGCGTGTGGGGGCCGTTGATCAGCGGCTCGAGATCGTTGAGGTCGATCTCGATGACCTGGTCGAAGAAGCCGTTGGGGTCGGCGTAGACCTCGGGGTCGGAGCGCAGGTCGCCGGCCACGCGGTCGGCGGCGTCGGCGATGGCCTCGCGGCCGGTCGACTTGAGGTAGCGGGCCATGGCCGGGTCGTAGGCGAACAGCGACGTGGTGGCGCCGATCTCGGCGCCCATGTTGCAGATGGTGGCCTTGCCGGTGCAGCTGAGCGATTCGGCGCCCGGCCCGAAGTACTCGACGATCGCGCCGGTGCCACCCTTCACGGTGAGCACCTCGGCGACCTTGAGGATCACGTCCTTCGGGGCCGACCAGCCGTCGAGCTCGCCGGTGAGGTGCACGCCGATGAGCTTCGGCCAGCGCACGTTGAACGGGTAGCCGGTCATCACGTCGACCGCGTCGGCACCGCCCACGCCGATGGCCACCATGCCGAGCCCGCCGGCGTTGGGCGTGTGGCTGTCGGTGCCGATCATCATGCCGCCGGGGAAGGCGTACTGCTCGAGCACGACCTGGTGGATGATGCCCGAGCCCGGGCTTCCAGAAGCCGATGCCGTACTTCGCCGACACCGACTCGAGGAAGTCGTAGACCTCGTTGTTGCTCTCGACCGCGGCCAGCAGGTCGACCTTGCCGTCTTCGCGCGCCTGGATGAGGTGGTCGCAGTGCACGGTGGTGGGCACCGCCACCTGGGGCAGGCCGGCGGTCATGAACTGGAGCAGCGCCATCTGGGCGGTGGCGTCCTGCATGGCCACCCGGTCGGGGTCGAGGTCGGCGTAGGACCGCGCCCGCTCGAGCTCCTGGGTCTCGGGGTCGCGCAGGTGGTTGATCAGCACCTTCTCGGCGAAGGTGAGCGGGCGACCGAGTCGCTCACGGCCGAGCGCGACCCGAGATCCGAGGCGCTCGTAGACGGCGTTGATCAGCTCGATGGGAGTGTTGGCGGCGACGGCCATGAGGGTCTCCTGTGGTTCTGCCCGGCTCTTCTGCGCTCGGTCGTGCGTAATGGTTGCGCTCGTTCAGCAATGTATACAAGTATAGGACAAGTGCGCCAGACCCGCTACCAGACCATCGCAGACGAGCTTCGTCAGCGCATCGCCGACGGCGAGTTCGCGTCAGGCCGACTCCTACCCAGCGAATCGGAGCTGTCGGCCGGCTTCGCGGCCAGCCGGGTGACCGTCCGACGGGCGCTCGAGCTGCTGCGCGACGAGGGACTGGTCGACTCGCGCCAGGGCCTCGGGTGGTTCGTCGCCACCGACCCGGTGCGCCAGACGCTCGGCCGGCTCGGCACCATCGAGAGCCAGCTCGCGGGCGAGGGCATCGACTCCGAGCGTCGGGTGCTCGACTTCCGGTTCACGAAAGCGCCGCCGCGGGTGCGCCAGGTGCTCGACACCGACACCGTCCTACGGGTGCGGCGGCTCAACCTGGCCGACGGCGAGCCCTTCGCCGTCGTCACCGTGTGGTGCCCCGAGAAGTACGGAGCCGAGCTCTCCCGCGCCGATGTCGAGCGCTCGCCGTTCTACGAGTTGATCGGCACGCCCCTCGGTGGAGCGGTGCAGACCATCGGTGCGGCTGCGGCCAGCAGCGTCGAGGCCGATCTGCTGGCCATTCCGGTCGGGTCGCCCGTGTTGCGCTGTGAGCGCATCACCAGCTCGGTCGACGACGAGCCGGTGCTCGTCAGCGAGCACGTCTTCCCCGGCCACCTCACCGAGTTCGTGGTCGACCTGCCCCACGCCGAGGCATCGATGGCCCCCACCGGCATCCGCCTCGTCGAGTAGCCCGCTCCCACCGCTCCGCCACCCCGCCCCGTTGCTTCCGGCTGGTCGAACCCGCACCAGAGTGCGGGTTGGACCAGCCAGAACGCGTGGAGTGGGCCTGGGTGATCAGCCGGCGGTCGTGGTGGTGGTCATGTTCTCGAGGTTCTCCTGGAGCTCCTGGAGGAAGTCGGGGTTGGCGATCAGCACGATGATCCAGATGATCGAGATCACCGTGCCGATGACGCCGAGGATGATGCCCGCCAGCGCCATGCCGTCGCCCTTGAGCTGACCGTTGGATCGGGAGATGCGCCCGCGGGCGGCGACACCGAGCCCGATGCCGACCGGGGCGATGAGCACCCCGCACACGCCGGCGATCCCGCAGACCGCGCCGATGATGCCGCACACCAGTGCTCCGATGGCCAAGCCCTCGTTGCGCGGTTGCGGATAGCCCTGGTAGCCCCACGCAGGGCGCCGGTGGAGGTGGCTGCCACGCCGGTTGGCCGGCACCCGGCCAGGCGAAGCCGGGTTGGGTGGGGTCGGGTTGGCCGGTGGGCGTGCCGGGCGCGCCTGGTGGATGGGCGGCGCCGGGGGCGGGTGGCCAGAACGGCGCCTGTGGCGCGGGCGACTCGGGCGGAGGATACGCGGGTGCGGTCGGCGGGCGGTGGCTCGGGCTCGGGCTCGGGATCACTCGGCCACCAGGCATCGGGCCGGACCGGCTCTTCGTCGTCGCGGGGCGTGTCGCTCATGGCGGCGCCAGGCTATCGGTGGTCGGCTGCCCGGGCGGCGACACGGTTGCCGAGCACCATCACCACCGTGAGGCTCGCGGCGGTGGCCCCGACCACGACCACCACGTCGGTGAGCGTGGGGCGCACGGGCCGGGTGGTGAGGAGCGCGAGGGCGGCGAGCACCATGAAGATGCCGTTGCGGGCGACGGCCAACCACGAGAGCGGACGGCTGGCGATGTCGCCGAAGCAGTTGCACGGCGCCGAGACGCCCGCTCGGATGCGCCGCACCACGAACGTGGTGAAGAACGCCAGCAGCACCAGCGAGACGAGCCCACCCGCCGACGGCACCACCACGAGCAGCACCACGGTCGCCAGCTCCGGCAACGGGAGCAATCGACCGGTGGCTTCGGGGTTGGGCACACCGAGGTCGCGGAACGACCGCACCGTCTCGTCCGGGTTGCGCAGCTTGGCCACCGCAGCGAGCGCGAACAGCACGGCGAGGGTCACCGCGGCCGTGTAGCCGACGCCAGTAGCTGTCACCGTGCCATCTTGGCAGCTGTATGGCGGGCGCCGGCTCTCGTGGGTGCTCGGGTCGGGTGCGCCTCACGGGCCTCGGGCTTCGTCAGGCCGTCGACACCCGCCGCGCCTCGGTGTTGGCGATGCGTTCCGCCCGCTGCCTGGGCAGGACCTGCCAGAGGTGCTCGACCGTCTCTTCCCATTCGTCGAGCAGGCGCTGTCCACGTGTCGAGTGGGTGAGCTCGACGTGCCGTTCGACCAGCCAGCGCAGCTCCTCGAGATCGTCGTGGTCGGGGCGGAGCAGGTCGACCAGGTCGTTGTTGACCCTGGTCATGACCCGCTCGACCACCGGGTCCCACACGAAGGCCTGACCTCCGGTCATCCCCGCGCCGAGGTTGTAGCCGATGCGTCCGAGCACCACGACCGTCCCACCGGTCATGTACTCGCAGCAGTGGTCGCCAACGGCCTCGATGACCGCCGTGGCGCCCGAGTTGCGCACGGCGAAGCGTTCGCCGGCCGCGCCGGCGATGAACAGCTCACCGCCGGTGGCGCCGTAGAGGCACGTGTTGCCGGCGAGCACGGTCGACGAGCCGCTCATGCGGCCGTCGATCACCATGGCGTCGTTGTCGGGTGGGCGGATGACGATGCGCCCACCGGCCATGCCCTTGCCGACATAGTCGTTGGCCGCGCCGAGCAGGTCGAGCTCGACGCCGTGGGCCAGGAACGCACCGAAGCTCTGCCCGGCGCACCCTTCGAACCGGGCGTGCGCGGTGCCTCGCGGCGGCAGGTCGCCGAACTCGAGGGCGATGGCGCCGGACAGGGCGGCGCCGATCGAGCGGTCGGCGTTGCGGATGGGGTAGTCGAGCCACACCTCGTCGCCGTCCCACACACCGTGGAACGAATCGGCCAGGAGTCGGTCGCCCAGCTCGGAGCGGGGGTCCTGCAGCGCCACCCGTTCGACGAAGCGGCGCGGCGCGTCGCGGTCGTCGGGCGTCGCGAGGATCGGCGACAGGTCGAAGCTGTCGGCCCGGTCGTCGCCTGTGGTGCGTTGGGTGAGCAGATCCACCCGACCGATCACCTCGTCGATCGTGCGGGCGCCGAGTCGGGCCAGATGGCGGCGGACATCCTCCGCGACGAACAGGAGGTAGGCCGCCACGCCCTCGGGGGTGCCGCGGAAGTTCGCCCGCAGGTTGGGCCGTTGCGTCGCCACGCCCGGCTTGCACGTGTCGCGATGGCAGGCTCGCAACATGATGCAGCCCTCGGCGATCATCACTGCGGTGCCGAACGAGAACTGATCGGCGCCCAACAACGCGGCGATCACCACCTGGCGACCGGTCTTGAACCCACCGTCGACCCGCACGTTCACCCGTGAGCGCAACCCGTTGTCGACCAAGGCGTGCTGCGTGTCGGCCAGCCCGAGCTCCCAAGGCATCCCGGCGTGCTTGATCGACGACAACGGACTGGCCCCGGTGCCCCCGTTCGCGCCCGACAGGTGCACCACGTCGGCCAGGGCCTTGGCGACGCCTGCCGCGATGGTGCCCACCCCGTCCTCGGCCACCAGCTTCACAGACACCTGCGCGGCGTTCACCTGCTTGAGGTCGTAGACCAGTTGCGCCAGGTCTTCGATGGAGTAGATGTCGTGGTGGGGCGGGGGAGAGATGAGGCCGACCCCGGGCTGTGTGTAGCGCAGCCGCGCGATCTCGTGTGAGACCTTGTGGCCGGGCAGCTGGCCCCCTTCACCCGGTTTCGAGCCCTGGGCCATCTTGATCTGCAGCTCGTCGGCGAACGCGAGGTACTCGGGGGTCACACCGAAGCGGCCCGACGCCACCTGCTTGATACGTGAGTTGGTGTCGAGCCGGCCCGACCCCCGGGTGCGATACCGCTCCGGTGCCTCGCCGCCCTCACCGCAGTTCGACTGCCCGCCGATCAGGTTCATCGCCTGGGCGAGGGTCTCGTGCGCCTCTTTCGACAGCGCTCCGTGGGACATGGCACCGGTGGAGAAGCGGCGCACGATCTCGGTGGCCGGCTCGACCTCATGGAGGGGCACCTCCGGAGCGACGGGCGTGAAGGCCAACAGATCGTGCAGCTCGAGCGGCGGGCGATCGTCGACCGTGCGCGCGAATCGCTCGTAGAGCTCGTAGTCATCGCCTGCGATCGCCCGTTGCAGCAGATGGGCGGCGGCCGTGTCGGCGACCGCCGGGTCGCGTTCGGCGATGGTCGGGGTCTCTTGCACGATCGTCAGGTCGTTGAGCGACTGCACGACCTCCTTCGAGTGGGCGTGTTGCTCGCCGTCGCGTCGCACCCGGAAGTAGCCCGGTGACGGCAGGCTCACGTCGTCGCCGCCGAAGGCCGACTCGTGGTGGAGGAGGACATCAGCGGCGAGGGCGTCCCACCCCACCCCACCGACCACCGACGCCGTGCCCGGGAAGCAGAGGCCCACCACCTCGTCGTCGAGACCGATCGCCTCGAACGTCTGGGCACCGCAGTACGAGTCGATGGTGGCGATCCCCATCTTCGACATCACCTTCAGCACGCCGGCTTCGATCGCGGCCCGGAAACGGTCCTGAGCCTCGGCGCTCACGACGTGCTCCGTCTCGCTCTCGTCGGCTTCCGCCGCCACGGTGGCCAGGGCGAGACGCGGGCACACCGCGTCGGCCCCGAAGCCGATCAGCGCCGCCACGCTGTGCACGTCGCGCACGTCGTCGGCCACGACCACGATGCTGGTCTCGCTGCGGAGCCGTTCGTGCGTGAGTCGGTGGTGGATGGCGCCACAGGCGAGCAGGGAGGGGATCGGTGCGGTGTCGGCATCGACGTTGCCATTGTCGATGACCAGCACACCGATGCCCTCGCGCACCGCCTGCACGGCGTCGTCGGCGACGCGCCGCACCGCCGCTTCGAGCCCGTGGGGCATCGAGTCGACCGCCCAGATCGCATCGATGGTCGCGGCAGGGAACGGGTTGCGGGTCTCGTCGAGGAGATCGTCGATCGTGGAGGGGAAGAGGAAGAACGAGTCGAGCTCGAGCATCCGAGCCGCATCGGGTTGCTCGACGAGCAGTGGCCGGCGCGGGCCGAGCAGCACCCGGAGGCTCATCACCAGCCGCTCGCGCAGCGAGTCGATGGGTGGGTTCGTGACCTGCGCGAATCGTTGCCTCAGGTAGTGCTGGATCGGGCGGGGCCGTCCAGCGAGCGGAGGCAGCGGCGAATCGTCGCCCATCGAGAACGTGGGCTCGTGTCCCTCGCTCGCCATGGGCTTCACCACCATGGCCAGCTCTTCTTTCGTGAAGCCGTGCGCCGCCTGTCGTTGGAGCAGGTCGGTCGGCGGATCGTCGAGCACCCGGCCGGCCGAGATGCGATAGAGGCCGTCGGCGGCCCAGCGGGCGTAGGGCGCGTTGTCGCCCAGGCTCCGCTTCAGGGCCCGGTTGCGCACCACGCCATAGGCCGGGGTGACGAACAGCATGTGGCCCGGCCCGAGACGGCCGCGCTCGACTCGCCCGTGCCCCGACAGGTCGACGGCGCCGACTTCAGAGGCACACACGACGAGCCCGTCCTCGCAGACCTCGTAGCGCAGTGGACGCAGCCCGTTGCGGTCGAGCTGTGCGCCCACCCCGACGCCGTCGGTGAAGATCACGCCGGCCGGGCCGTCCCAAGGCTCCATCAGGGCCGCGTGGTACTCGTAGAAGCCCCGCACCTCGGGATCGAGATCGCGGGTCTCCTCCCATGCCTCGGGGATCAGCATCGCCATGGCGTGACAGACATGGCGGCCGCCGCGCAGCAGCAGCTCGGCGGCCTCGTCGAGCTTCCCCGAGTCGGAGCCGCGCTCGTCGAGCACCGGAGTGAGCAGCGTGTCGTCGCCCAACCCGACCGCCTCGGCCCCGAGGTCGTGCCGCCCCCGCATGCGCAGCTCGTTGCCCCGAATCGTGTTGATCTCACCGTTGTGACACAGCATGCGGAACGGTTGGGCGCGCTCCCAGGTGGGCAAGGTGTTGGTCGAGAAGCGCTGGTGGAAGACGAGGAACGATGCCTCGTAGCGATCGTCGGCGAGATCGAGATAGAAGTCGGCGAGGTGGTCCGCAGCCACCAGCCCCTTGTAGACGACCGTGCGGAACGAGCAGGAGGCGACGTAGACGTCGGTGGCTGTCGCCTCGATGCGTCGCCGGAACCGAAAGGCCGCCCGCTCGACGTCGTCGTCGCCTGCCTGCGTCGGCGCGAACACAGCCTGCAGGAACTGCGGTTGTGAGAGGCGGGCCAACTCGCCGAGCACGCCCTCATCGACGGGCGGGACCCGCCAGTCCTCGATCGTCAGGCCTTCGTCGCGGGCGGCAGCCTCGACCGCGGGCCGGGCGTCGCCGCCCCGCACGAACAGCGATGCCACCCCGTGACCCTCGCCGAAGAGTGCGCGCGGGATCGGGGTGAGCACCCCGGTGCCGTCCGACGTGCGCTCGTCCGATGCCAGCGCACCCCGGTGCTTGACGTTGGCCAGGCCGTTCAGCCCGGCTTCGACGATGGCACGGGACACCGTGCCTTCTGCATGGGCCACGAAGCCGATGCCACAGGCATCGAGCTCACGCATGGTCACCTCCGGGGTCGGTCGAGGCGCGACGGTGTCGTCGCGAGGACTTCCGGCTCGTCGGGGGCGCTCCTCCGCAGACTGCGCTGGCTGCTCGAGTGGGCGGCGCTGCCCGGAGGACCGGCGTCGTTGCCCGTGGGCCCCGATGCGGCTGTCCGACACTGTACCGTCGGCTCTCGGATCTCATGCCTGCGTTTCGCCGACGTGCTCCCGATCGTCCCCGTCCTCGCCCCCGCCGGATGCGCATCGCTCACCGGCTCGGGCCGTGCGCCGCGCTGGCCGTGGTGGCGGTGCTGAGCGCGTGCTCGCTCGGCGACGACTTCGACCGCGAGCAGGCCGTTCGCGATGCCATGGACGAGTCGGGGACCGACCTCACACGCGAGCAGGCCGAGTGCTACGTCGATCGGGTGCGCGAGGAGATCGGCCCGGGCCCGTTGCGGCCTGGTGGGACCGTGCCCGAGGCGCAGATGTCGCGGGTCGCCGCGATCCGTGTCGACTGCGTGGGCGTGAGCAACCTCGGCGCGGGCGACCTGCGGGCCACACCGCCTTCCGGTTCTGACGACACGCGAGCCATCGGGCCCTACAGCTTCGGCGATGATCCGGTGCTCGATGCGCTGTGGGACGCGTGCGCCGCAGGGGAGGGCGCGCGGTGCGACGAGCTGTTCGAGCAGGCGCCCCTCGGCTCGGACTACGAACGGTTCGCGGCCAGGTGCGGCGACCGGACGCGCGAGCTGCGTTGCGCCGACGTCTATCCGTCGCCGGGCGTCACCCTTCCGTCACCAGCCCAACCGAGCACGACGGTTCCACCAGCGTCGCCGTAGGTGCGGGTGCGCGCGGTCAGCCGAGGTCGGGCCAGCGCGACCGTCGTCGGCGCTTCGGGCCCCGCTCGCCGAGCGACCAGGTGCGGCGCCACGCGGCGATGTCGGGGCCCTGCAGCGAAGGCGTGGCCTGGCGATGGGCGCGCCGGCGGGCCTGCCACCAGTCGGAGCCGGCCTCGTCGGCCAACTCGGCGACCGCCTGTTCGATGCGCGATCCGAACGCTCGTGAGTCCTCGTCGTCCTCGGGCCACATCGGCCAGCCGAAGGTGATCTTGGTGGCCGAGGGGCGGGGCAGGTTGTGGCCCTTGCGCAGGATGCGACCAGTGCCCTCGACATGGATCGGCACGACCGGCACCTCGCACCGCAGGGCCAGGTAGGCCGCCCCGCCGCGGAACGCCTGGCCCCAACCGTCGGGGCTGCGGCCGCCTTCGGGGAAGATGAGCATGCTCCAGCCCTCGCCGATGAGCTCGGCCGCCTGCTGGGCCGAGTTGCGGCTCACCTTCGTGCGCTCGATGGGGATGGCGCCGATCACCAGCGCCGACAGCGCCGAGGTGACCCGGTTGGCGAAGAAGTAGTCGGCCGCCGCGCCGATGAAGAGGTGATGACGCCACGGCTCGGGGATCACCGAGAGCATCAACGGCGTGTCGACATGGCTGTGGTGGTTGGCGGCGAACACCACCGGGCCGTCGAGGCCACCCAGGCGGTCGAGGCCCTGCACGTCGGGCTTCGCCAGCACATCCATCGCAGGCCGCACGACACCCTCGACGAGCAGCACCCGGGCGGCGCGGGCCGGATAGGAGCGGGCCCAGTCGGTGTCGTAGTTGGCCCCAACCGTGCTCACCTTCTTCAGGGGCTCGACGCCGCCCGGCACGGTGGGGGCACGCAGCGGGAACGGCAGCTTGCGCACGACCGACGCGGCGGTGGGCCGGGCCAGTTGGGCCACGGCACTCGGTTGGATGGGGAGCCGCTTGACCAGCGGGCCCTTCTTCTCCGGAAAGCGATACGCAGCCATCTAGATGCTCACGTCGGCCATGAGGATGGGCGGGTTGTGGATGTGGGTGATCGACGCGTCACGGCCGACGACGTCGCTGGCGATCTCGAGCGCGTCGGCGAGCGTGCTGGCCGGACGGAAGCCGAGCCGCCGCACGGCGCGCTCGTCGCCTCCGACCACCACGACCTGTCCGAGGTGCTGCAACGCGTGGGCACCCCAGTACCACATGTAGAAGGGATGGACGCCGTGGTAGGCGTAGGACGTGCGGTAGAGATGGCGGTACCACTCGTCCTCGGCGAACTGCTTCTCGTAGTTGGCTTCGATCGCCACCGGGTCGGTGGTGTCGGCCAGCACCTGCTCGAAGAAGTCGATGTAGCTCGGGTGGTGCACCGGGTGGAACTCCCACGGCGTCGGGTGGCTCATGATGAGCACCCCGCCCTCCCGCACGAGTGGATGGCCCCGGTAGAGGTTGAAGAAGTAGCCGAGCCCGAGACACATGACCAGGATCGGGTTCATGATCGAGTTGACGTTGTAGGGGCAGATGTAGGGCAGCCCCATCGTCAGGATGTCGGTCTGGCCCTCGACCGGCACGAGATGCTGGCGGTAGACGTGCTCGGTGGTGACCTTGTGCACCGCCTCGACCTCGCCGGCCTGCACCGAGGTCATGGCATGCGGGGCCTTCCACGACTGGAAGATCTGCCGGCGGGTGCGCGCGGAGAGGCGCTCGAGGCCCTTCTGCATGCCGAGGAACGTGATGCGGTCGCGGCCGTTCCACTCCCACTCGCGCTTCTGGAGCACGCTCATCGGGCCCTCGGTGCCGAACACGTCGTTGTTGATCGTCGTCTCGATCTGGAAGACCTTCACGCCTGCGTCGCGCATCACCTTGCCCATCCGCCAGTTCGACGAATGCAGCTCGCTGCGGTGCTGGTCCATGAACGAGCGGCTGTGCTGCATGGTGCGCACGTTGTGGTGATGACGGATGCTGCGATAGCTCGCCAGGCCGGTGGCGGTGCTCTTCCAGCCTCCGTCCATCGACACGATGTTGAGGTTGACGTAGACCAGCAGGTCGCTCTCGGCGGCCCGCTTGTTGATCTCGACCTCTTCGCCCTTGTCGGTGGTGCCCAGGTGAGCGAGGTTGTCGGGATCTTCGGCGTCGTGGTTGTAGAGGAGGCCGTGCGGTGCAAAGGCGTCGTAGACGCGGTCGCCGACGGCGTGGCGCAGCTCGTCCTCGGTCATGCGCCGGTGGAGGGCGAGGGCGGCGATGATCTCGACGTCGTCGACGCCCGCAGCCGCCGCCAGGTCGAGCACCTGCTCGATGATGCGCTGGCGGATGTCGGGGCGGCGCATCGGGGGGAGCGGCAGCGAGATGTCGTCGAAGGCGATGGTGAGCTTCATCCCCGGGCGCAGCAGCGCGGGGAGCGGGTCGGAGTCGCCGATGGGGTTGAGCAGCGCGTGGCGGATCGCCGCTTCCGGGTGCTCGATCGGGTCGATCGGCTCGGCCGGGTAGATCACCCGGCTGCGGCCGGCCGGAAGCTTCTCGAGTCGGAACCCCTCGCCGTGGTGGAAGAGGATCGGCGGGGTGCTCCGATCGACGTCGAGGACGAAGCCGGGTCTGCTCATAGCCGGGTGCGCTCCTTCTCGGGGCGGAGGTCGAAGGCGATCTTGGCGGCGCCGCGGGGCCCGGCCGCCGCCGCGTGGGCGATGGCCTCCTCGTAGCGCGACAGGGGATAGGTGGCGCTGACGAGCCGGGCCAGGTCGGCCGCGGCCACCAGCTCGAAGGCCAGATCGAAGGTGCGTCGACGGGTGCCGTCGGCCAACGTCTCGGTGCCGTAGGCGTACGCGCCCACCAGCTGCACCTCACGCTGCCAGAGTCCGGTGAGGTCGACCGCCACGTGGCCGGGCATGCCCACCATGGTGATGCGCCCGCGGGGTCGGACCACCCGCAGCCCGTCGGTGAGGCTCTGCTCGGACCCGACGCAGTCGATGACGTGGTCGGCGCCACCGGTGAGTCGGGTGATGGACCCGTCACCGATGGCCATGGTTCCGGTGGTGCGGCGCACGGCTCGGGCCACCTCGTCGGGCGCCGCGATGACGTCGGCACCGAGCAGGCGGGCCAGCTCGCGTTGGCCGGGGTGCTTGGCCACCGCCACCACCGAGCCGGCGGCGGTGAAGCGACGCAGGGCGGCGATGGTGAGCAGGCCGAGGGTGCCGGCGCCGAGCACGACGACGGTGTCGCCCTCGGTGACACCGGCACTGATCACTCCGTGAACTGCACATGCGGTGGGCTCGACCATGACCGCTGCTTCGTCGGTCATCTCGGCGGGCACGGCGTGCAGCTGTGACTCGTGGGCGACCATGAGCGTCGACCAGCCCCCGCCGGTGTCGCAACAGAACCCCGTTTGGAGGCCGGGGTCGATGCGTCCGAACGCGATGCGCTCGCAGTTGCCGAGGTCGCCTCGGGCGCAGGCATCGCACGGCGGATCGATCCCCCGGGTGACGCAGCCGAGCACGGGCTCGACGACCACCCGGTCGGAGCCGTCGTCGCCGATCGCGGTCGGCGACGACCTCGTGCCCGGGGACGAACGGGAACGACACGATCGGCTCGAAGTAGCGCGACGAGTGGCCGTCGATGGTCGACAGGTCGCTGCCGCAGATGCCGGCCAGGCGCGGCTTGAGATAGCACCAGCCGTCGCCGGGGAGCTCGGGTGGGTCGATGTCGCGCAACGACAGCGGCCCCACCCGCGCGCCCGCCCCGGGCGACACGCGGGCCGCAGCCGCAGCGGCGACGTAGCGAGGGATCTTGCGCTCGAACCGCAACGCCTTCATCGCCCGCTCCTGCCCGCTTGCCGGCTGAGCGGCCGCTTCGAGATCGGCACCAGCACCCTCGGCGCGCCCGGCGCCTTCGAGAAGTGCTCGACCAGCCAGCCCCGCTTGCGGGCGAGGGCGGCCAGGCGGGTCTCCGGGTTGACGGCCACAGGGAAGCCCACCGCCTCGAGCATGGGGAGGTCGCTGGTGGAGTCGGCGTAGGCGACCGACTCGGCCAGGTCGATGTCGTTGGCCTCGGCATAGTCGAACATCGCCTGGGCCCGACTCTCTCCGGTGGGCGGCACGTCGGTGAGCTCACCGACATAGCGGTTGTCGTCGGTGCGGAGGCGCGCGCACACGATGTCGTCGAAGAGCGGAGCGAGCGGGTTGACCACGAAGTCGAGCGCACCGGTGATGAGCAGGGTGCGATGGCCGAGCCGCCGATGCTCGCGGACTCTGCGGATGGCAGCCGGGAACGACTTGGCCAAGATGAGCTGAGAGAACATCTCGGCCGCGTCGGTGTCGATCTGGTCGACGGGTGCGCCGTCGTAACGCCGGTAGAAGAGACGAAGGAAGTCGCTGCGGTCCTTGCGGTCGAGGGCGAGCAGCGAGGGGGCCTCCGCGAGCGTGCGCGCCACGAAGCGCAGCCGGTCGTCCGGGGCCAGCCGCCGGGTGGCGATCCAGGCGTAGGAGGCCACCACGTTCGAGGCGATCAGCGTGTTCTCGAGATCGAAGGCCGCCATCTGGCGCTCGGGGGCGAGCACCTGCTTGCGCAGGCGCTCCTCGCGAGACGGGCCGGTGCGCCCGCCCGGCGTGGTGCGCACCCGGGCGTGGTCGACCACCGACGGCAGGTGGATGGCGGTGACGTAGCGCTCCCAGTCGATGACGCGGGGGTCGAAGCAGAACTCGCGTTGGTCGTCGGGCGATTGCCGATCCCACATGGCCAAGAGCCGGTCGAGCCCGTAGACCGCCTCGCACTCGGCGTAGGCGCCGTAGAGCTCGACGTAGGACAACGCCCGCTCGGCCTCCTCGCGCTTCTCCTCGACCGTCGCGCTCCACTCGGCCTGGCGGCCGCGCAGCGGGAGGGCGCCGAGCACGCGCTCGGCTCGCTCGAGGGTGGTCTTGGCCTTGGTGAGCTGGCTCTGGACCTTGCCGCGGCCCGGGAACGACCACTTGGGCACCACGATCGGCTGACCCTTGGTGTCGTAGAGCGGATGCTCGCTGAACCACTCGCTGACGAGATCGACCAGCCGGCGGTAGCGCAGCGGGTTCTGCGAGCCGGAGGCGACCTGCACGACCTGGGGCTCGTCGGCAGGACCCTCGGCAGCCACCGCGAGGATGGCGGCGGCAACCAGGTCGACCGGAATGACGTCGACGATGCCCTCGGGCACGCCGGGGAACTGCTTCAGCAGCCCGCGGGCGTAGGAGATGATGACCGGCTCGGCCATGCGAAAGCCGCGGATCCAGCCCGGGCGGGGCTCGGCGAGCGCCGACTCGATGATCGACGGGCGCACGATGCTGACCGGCACGTCGCCCCGGGTCTCGACCAGGGCTCGTTCGCCCAGCGCCTTGGTGTAGGCGTAGGCGTCGGGCCACCCCAGCGAAGCGGCCCGCGAGCGGCCGGCATCGATCATGCGGTCGGACACCCATCGCCGACGTAGCTGCTCGGTCTTGTCGGCCAACAAGGGACCGCCGGCGGCGCCGAGCTCGGCGCGCGCCCGTGATCGGAACTCAGCCAGACGTTCGGGGGTGCGGCTGTCGGCTTCGGCGTCGCGCCGGGCGCGGCGGGCTCCGTCGACTTCGCGTCGCCAGTCGACGTCGACGAAGAACGGGCTCTCGGTGACGAGCTGCTCGGGCGCGGCGCCCCGCCGGTTGCCGGCCACGTAGCAGGTCGACACCGCGACCAGATGTGGCGCGACGCCCAGGTCGCGCAACGTGGCCGCGATGCGCATCGGGCCGAGCATGTTGACCTCGACGGCGCTGTCGAGCGGCGAGTCGAACGACACGGTGGCCGCCGAGTGGATGACCACGTCGCAGCCGGCGAGCGCGGCGCGACCGGCGTCGTCGAGCCCCAAACCGTCGGTGCCGACGTCGCCGGGCACCACCGAGATCCTGCGGGCGGCCATCTCCGCGAAGCCGTCCTTGCCGAGATCGGCGCGCAGCCGGTCGAAGGCGTCGTTCTTGAGGACCTCCCGCTGCACTCGCTGCTCGACGGTCGACCGGCGGCCCGGCCGCACGAGCAGCACGACCTCGCAGTCGGGCACGCACCGCAGCAGCCGCTCGAGCACGTTGGTGCCGAGGAAGCCGGTGGTGCCGGTGACGAACAGGCGCTGGCCGGCCAGTGCTTCACGGATCACGGTTCAGTGTCTACCATTTGGTAAGTGCCGACGAAAAGCCCCCGCCGCACCCTCCCCGAGACCCCCGCTGCTGCCCCCGAGGGGCCCGTCTCCTCGGGCCCCTCCACCTCCCTGGAGGGGCCTCCCAGCGGCCCCTCTACCCGCGACCGGGTGCTCGACGCCGCGCTGGCGTCGTTCGGCACCCGGGGCTTCGAGGCGACCTCGCTCGACCAGGTGGCCGCCGAGCTCGGGGTGCGCAAGCAGACGATCCTCTACTACTTCCCCACGAAGGCCGACCTGCTCGACGCCGTGGTCGATCGCTCGGCCGACGAGTTGGCCGATGCCCTCGAGCGGGCCGTCGGAGGGGCGGGCGAGGGTTTCGACCGGGTGGAGGCCATCGTGCGGTCGGTGTTCCGCCTGGCGTTGCGTCGGCCGGCGCTGCTCGGCCTGCTCCGCGAGGTGAGCCGCCTCGGATCGCCCGTGGCCACCCGCCTCACCGAGCGGCTCAACCCGCTGGTGGTGCGGGCCACGGCATTCCTCGAGGCCGAGATGGCCGCCGGTCGCATGCGCCAGTGCGACGCCCCGCTGCTGTTGCTGTCCGTCTATTCCACGGTGCTCGGCGTGGCCACCGAGGTCGAGGTGTTGCGGGCGGTCGGCATCGAGCCCACCCTGAGAACCACCGCCGTGCGCCGTCGGGAGCTGCTGCGTTTCTTGCACTCGGCGCTCGTGCCTGACGCCTGAGGGCCCAACCGGGCCAAACTGAGCGGCGCATGAGTGAGCCCGTCGAGGAAGAACAGGCCCAGGAGCTGAGCCGATTGGCCCGGGCGCGGGCGGCCGCACTCGACAAGGCCATGCTCTACGCCGACATCGGCCGGCGACGCTGGCCCGGCTGGGTGATGCTCGACGAGCTCTGGCGGCGTTACCGGCGCCTCAACGGCACCGCCCTCGCCGGCAACCTGGCCTTTCGCATCTTCCTGTGGCTGGTGCCGGCGATGCTGATGGTGGTGGCCGTCGTGTCGTTCGCGTCCGACGGTGGCGTCGACGTCGAGTCGGAAGCCGACGGCACGCTCGCATTGGGCAAGACCCTGTCGAAGTCGTTGGCCCAGGCCGCGTCCGAGAACACCGGGAGCCGCTGGCACGCGGGGGCCATCGCACTGTTCGGGTTGTTGCTCGCATCGTCGGGCGTGCTGTCGGCACTGCACTACGCGGCGGTCCAGTTGTGGGAGCTGCCCCCGCGGCCGCCTCGCGGACGGGTCACCCTTGTCGGCAAGATGCTCGGCGCGTTGGTGCTCACCGTGATCCTGTCGTCGGTCAACATCGCGTTGCGACGATCGGGACTGGTCCTCGGCCTTGCAGGGGTGCTGCTCAGCCTCGGGGTGGTGTCCTCGCTGCTGTTTGGCCTGTTCCTGATGATGCCGAGGCGGTCGACGGGTTGGTACAACGTCATTCCCGGCGCCGTCGTCGGCACCGGTCTCTATGTCGGGTTGCAGGCCTACGCCACCATCTGGCTCCCGCGACACATCGCATCGTTCTCCGCGACCTACGGCGCCATCGGCGTCACGGCGTCGGCGCTGGGCTACCTCTTCCTCATGGGCCTCATCATCGTGGTGGCCACGCTGGTCAACGCGGTGTGGTGGGACTACCACCTGGCCTCCGCCGGCGGCGAGGCACCGCTCGACATCCACTACGACATCGAGAGCGGATCCACCGGCGGGGGTTGACTCAGGTCGTGCGACGCTTGACCGCTCGGCGGGCCTGGCGCTCGATCGCCAGGCCGACCAGCTCGTCGATGAGCTGGCCGTAGCCGAGCCCGGTCGCCTCCCAGAGCTTGGGGAACATCGACGCGGGGGTGAAGCCGGGGATGGTGTTGACCTCGTTGAGCAGCACGCCTCGGCCGTGCTCCTCGTAGAAGAAGTCGACACGGGCCATGCCCTCGCAGCGCAGGGCCCGGAACGACCGGATGGCGAGGGCGCGTACCTCTTCGGCCACCGCGCCCGGAAGCTCGGCCGGCACCACGATCTGCACCAGGTCGTCGACGTACTTGTCGTCGTAGTCGTAGAACTCGGCGCCGGGGATGACCTCGCCCACCACCGAGGCGCGGGGATCGAGATTGCCGAGAACACCGCACTCGACCTCGCGCCCGGTCACCATCTCCTCGATCACCAACCACTCGTCGTAGGCGGCGGCCGTCTGCAACGCGGCGCGGACCTCCGCGAGGTCGTGAGCTTTCGACACGCCGACCGACGAGCCCATGTTGGCGGGCTTCACGAACAGGGGCAGGCCCAGCTCGCCGACCAGCTCGCCGGCCGCCGCCGGCGCGTCGGCCTCCCGTTCGTGCAGGACCCGGAAGCGGGCCTGGGGGATGCCGTTGGCGGCGCACACCTCTTTGGCCTTGCCCTTGTCCATGGCCAGCGCCGAGCCGAGCACACCGGTGCCGACGTAGGCCACCCCGGCGAGCTCGAGCAGGCCCTGCATGGTGCCGTCCTCGCCGAGCGGCCCGTGCAGCAGCGGGAGCACCACGACCTGCTCGTCGTCTCGGCTGGCGACTGTGGCGAGCGCGTTCACCTCGGGACCCTCCGCGGGCAAGGCGGCGGGCAGGGCGTCGGGTCCTGACAGGAGCGCCTTCGCCGTGGCTTCGGCGAACACCCACCGGCCGGTGGCCGTGATGGCGATCGGCTGGATGTCGTAGCGGTCGGGGTCGGCCGCAGCGAGCACGTGTCGGGCGGTCACCAGCGACACCTCGTGTTCGGCGGACTGGCCGCCGAACAGGACGACCAGCCGGATGCGCTCGCTCACCAAGGCGACGGTAGTCGGCCGTCCCCGGTGCGGTCGCGCACCGGGCACTGGGTAACGTGTCGCACTCGTGAGGTACCTGACGTCGGAGATCGCGTCCGTGGTGGGTGGCACGATGGTCGGTCCCGACGTCGAGGTGTCGGGCGTCAGCATCGACAGCCGCGAGCTGGTGCTCGGCGAGTTGTTCGTGCCCGTGGTGGCCGAACGCGACGGCCACGACTTCATCGAGACGGCGCTCGAGCGGGGCGCGCCCGCCTACCTGACCGCCGTGCCGGACGCCGTTGCCGGTCCTGGCACGGCGGTGCTCGTCGACGACACCGGCGCTGCGCTCGCCCGCCTTGGTCAGGCGGCCAGGCGCCGCCTCCCGTCACCGGTGGTCGGCATCACCGGATCGGTCGGCAAGACCACCACCAAAGACCTGGTGTCGTCGGTCCTCGGTCGGCGCCTGCGCACCCACGCCAGCCTGCGCAGCTTCAACAACGAGCTGGGCGTGCCGCTCACCCTCGTGAACGCCCCCGACGACACCGAGGCCACCGTCGTCGAGATGGGGGCACGTGGGCATGGCCACATCGCCGAGTTGTGCGCGGTGGCGGCCCCCACCATCGGGGTGGTCACCACCGTCGAGATGGTCCACACGCGAGATGTTCGGTGACCTCGACGCGATCGCCCGGGCCAAGGGCGAGCTGATCGAGGCGCTGCCCACGCGACGGCACCGCCGTGCTCAACGCCGACAACCCGTTCGTCACCGGCATGGCCGAGCGCACCGAGGCGCGGGTGCTGCTCGTCGGTCTCGACGCCGGGGACATACGGGCCGAAGGTGTCGAGCTCAGTGCCGAGTTGCAGGCCCGATTCCGCCTGGCCTCGCCCTGGGGCGACGCCGACGTCGAGCTCGGCATCAGGGGCAGCCACAACGTGCACAACGCGCTCGCGGCTGCAGCAGTGGGCCTGGTTTGCGGCGTCGACCTGTCCGAGGTGGTCCACGGTCTCGCCCAGGCCGAGGGGTCGCCGTGGCGCATGGAGCTGCGACGCGCCGCGGGTGGCGCCATGGTGCTCAACGACGCCTACAACGCCGGCCCGGCATCGATGAACGCGGCGCTGCACGCGCTGGCACGCATCGATGCCCGTCGGCGCATCGCGGTGCTCGGGCCGATGGCCGAGCTCGGCGAGCATCACGAGCAGGCCCACCGGGAGGTGGCGTTGCAGGCCGAGCTGTTCGACATCGAGCTGATCGCGGTGGCGGCGCCGGAGTACACGGGCGAGTCGTTGCCCGACATCGATGCCGCCCTCGATCGCCTGGGGCAGCTCGGAGAGCACGACGCGGTGCTCGTGAAAGGCAGTCGGGTGGCAGGCCTCGAACGACTGGCGCATCAACTGCTCGAGCGCTGAGCGGCGCTACCGACGAAGGCGCGTGTTGGCGCCGTTCAGGCCCCTCTCGCCACCGAAATCGGTGCGTGAAACAACCGCATGGGTTGTTTCACGCACCAATTTCGGGGGTGTCACGCCGACCGCGGGTGGCTTGCGATCGCGCAGGTCGGCGAAGGGGATCAGCAGCGCGGCGACCGCGGCGCCGGCCAACACGACCACGGTGATCGAGGTGGCATCGATGATCGGCCCGGCCACCAGTGCGCCGATGGGCACGGTGCCGCCGAAAGCCATGATCCACAGCGCCATCACCCGACCTCGCACCCGATCATCGAGCCGCTTCTGGAGGACGGTGGACAGCGAGGTCACCGTGGCGAAGTAGCAGAAGCCCACGATGAGCGCGACCGGGTACGCCGGACCGGCGGTGCTGAGCAGGCCGAACGCGGTGAGGGAGACGGCGAACCCGCCGAGGCCGATGCGCACGATGGTCTCGAGTGAGTGCCCGGCGAGGAAGGTGCCGATGGACAGTGCGCCGATGACCGCGCCCATGCCGAAGCAGGCGTAGAGCAGCCCGTAGGCGCCGCTCTTGGGGTCGATACCGAAGTTGTCGTCGGCCAGCCGCTGGATGTGCACCACGAACGGCAGGCAGAAGAACGAGAAGAGCGCCATCGTGAGCAGGCACCTGGCCACCACGCGATCGCGGCGCACCACACCGAACCCTTCGACGATGCGACGGATCCCGGTGGGAGCGCCGTCGTGCAGCGCCTCGCGCTCGGGCAGCTCGACGATCCGCAGGGCGGCGATGATGAACAGGTAGGTGACCGCGTTGACGATGAACACCCACGACGCACCGACCCGCGCGTAGAGCACGGCACCGATGGCCGGGCCGATGACGCGCGACAGGTTCATGCTCGCCGAGTTGAGCGAGACCGCTCCCGGCAGGTCGACGCGGCGAACGAGGATCGGCAACAGGGCGGAGAACGTCGGGGCGTAGATGGCTTGACCGACGCCGATCATGAAGGTCACGAAGACCAGCCCGCCGAGCGAGGGATCACTGCCCCGTGAGATCCAGGCGAGCACGAGGGAGAACAGCAGCTGCTGGATCGACACGATGACGAGCAGCCGCTTGCGGTCGATGATGTCGGCCAGTGCACCGCCGACGATGGAGAAGAGCAGGAGCGGCCCGAGTTGCGCGAACGCGATGACGCTGACGAAGGTGGACGAGCCGGTGAGCTCGAGCGCGAAGGCGCCGAGCACGACGTTCTGCATCCAGCTGCCGATGTTGGAGAGCAGCGAGCCGAAGTAGACGGTTCTGAAGGTGGGGTAGGCGAGCGCAGCTCGAGCGGTGCCACCTGCGAACGGTCGGTCGCCTTCGAGGAGCGCGTCTTCGGCGTCCTCCGCGCTCAGTTCGGGGGTCGGCCGGTCACCGGACCGGTCGGCTTCGGCCTGGTCGCTCACCCTCGGGAGGGTACGGGGTCACCGGCGCCGTCCGCGAACTGGTTCGTCGGTCGGGCCGATCGCGGTCGCCGGACGGTTCGTGTGGTCCACCGACACGTGATCGGGGCTTCCTAGCATTCGAGCCATGGCCGAGCACCCGAGCACCGCCCACACCGACCGTCTCGCCCGACCCGGTGGGCAGTGCGAGCTGTCGCGGTTCGCCACCTTCGCCGAGTGCCCGCACTGTGCGGGCGAGATGCGAGCAGAGCACGCGCACTTCCGGTGCGCGTCGTGCGGCTGGCGCGACTCCTGCTGCGATTGAGGGGCATCCGCGTCTGCACCGTGCACTGGTGCCTAGCGTGTGGCGCAGTCGGATGACGGGGGGTCATCACATGGACATGTTGGCAACGCTGCTCGGGGGATCGGGCAACGGATCATCGTCGGGCGGAGCGGCTGGAGCCGCCATCTTCTTCCTGATCTACGCCGCCATCATCGTGCTGGTCATCGCATCGATGTGGAAGGTGTTCACCAAGGCTGGCCAGAAGGGTTGGCTGGCGCTCATCCCGATCCTCAACTTCTACGTCCTCATCAAGATCGTGGGCCGGGAGTCGTGGTGGATCATCCTCTACTTCATCCCGTGCGTGAACATCGTCGTGATGATCATCGTGTCGATGGATCTGGCCAAGGTGTTCGGCCGCAGCGCCGCCTACGGGCTCGGCCTGGCGTTCCTGCCGTTCATCTTCTATCCGATGCTGGCCTTCGGCGATGCCACCTACGAGGGCGACGCGCCACCCATCTTCTGATCCTCGTCGGCCCGTCGTGGCGGCCTCTGGGGGCACCACCAGCTGGTCTGAGGGCGCCAGTATGCTGGCGCCGTCCGGCAGCTCGTCGGCCCCCTAGCAAGGATTCCCATCATCGAGGAAGAACCCGAACTCGACCTGCGTCACCTGCTTCACCTGTTGAGGCGGCGAGCGTGGGTGATCGTCGTCTGCACCGTCGCCGGCCTGCTCGTCGGGGTGCTCTACAGCGCGCTGCAGCCCTCGCTCTATGCCGCGACCGCCGAGATCCGCATCATCGACCCCAACGCCGAGTCGGTGGCCAACTCCTCGTCGAACCGGCTCGATCGGGAGCGTGAGGTCAACACCCAGATCGAGCAGGCCAAGTCGGCCCAGATCCGCCAGGCCGTCAACGACGAGCTCGGCGACCAGGCCGGCGACATCGAGTCCGTCTCGATCTCCGGTCGGGGCAACACCGACATCATCGCCATCCGGGTGGTGAGCGAATCGCCAGAGATCGCGCAGCAGGCCGCCAACACCTACGCGTCGCTGTACGTCACCACGCGCCAAGAGCAGGTCGCCAGCGCCTTCACCAGCCGGGCTGAGGACTTCGCCGCCAAGGCCGACGAGCTGTCGCAGCAGATCGAGGAGATCGACATCGCGTTGGTGAGCAACCCCACCACCGCGGAAGCCGACGCGCTGCTCGCCCAGCGCGTGTCGTTGGTCGAGCAGCAGGCCGACCTGCGGGGTCAGGCCACCGAGTTCGAGCTCGAGGCCACCAGCCGCAGCGGCAACGTGGTGGTCACCGAGGAAGCCACGTTGCCCAGCCAGCCGTTCGAGCCCAACACCACGCGCAACGTGTTGGTGTTCGGTGGGCTCGGCCTGCTCCTCGGCATCGGCCTGGCCTTCCTGATCGAACGCCTCGACGATCGCGTCGACAGCGCCGAGCGGGCCGAGCGCGTCGCCGGCGGGCTGCCGGTGCTCGGCTCGATCCCGCGCAAGGGCCGCCGGCGCGGTGCGGGCGGGCCCCGCGAGCTGGTCACCCGCGACTCTCCGGCGGCCGAGGCCTACCGCAGCCTCGCCACCAGCATCCGGTTCTCGAGCGTGGGCACGGGTCGCAACGTGCTGGCCGTGGTGTCGGCGGTCGGAGCCGAGGGCAAGAGCACCATCGTGGCCAACCTCGGCCTGGCGCTGGCCGAGAGCGGCCAGCGCGTGGTGGTCGTGTCGGCCGATCTGCGCAAGCCGGTGCTCGCCAGCTTCTTCGGCAAGGACGAGCTGAAGCTCGGCCTCACGTCGGTGCTGCTGGGCGACGCCAACCTCAACGACGCCCTCATGCCGATCGAGGTCGAGGGGGGCCGTGGCCTCTATCTCCTCCCGGCCGGGCCGCTGCCGCACAACCCCACCGAACTGCTCTCGTCGCCCCGGGCGGCCGACATCGTGCACGGGCTCCAGGAGGCCGGCGCCGACTTCGTCCTCATCGACTCGCCGCCGGTGCTGCCGGTGGCCGACGCATTGGCCATCGCCCAGCTCGCCGACGGCATGCTGCTGGTGGTGGCCGAGGGCGCCACCCGCGACAGCAACCTGCAGCGCACGGTCAACAAGCTCAAGGCAGTGCAGGCCGATCTGGTCGGGCTGATCATGAACGGCGTGCCGAGCGACGCCTCGGTCGGCGACTATCGCTATGAAGGCACCCCCACGCGGCCACCGGCCGCACCCACCGCGCTCGACGCGTTGGTGCCTCGCAACGGCAACCACCGGCCGTCCACCGCCGAGCCGGCCCGCACGCCCGAGCCGTCACCCGCCGCCGACGGCTGAGCCTTCGTTCACGACGGGCGCAGCGCCCGCCGCGACGGGAAGAACGGATGCGTCCACATGCCGAGCTCGCGGTGGGCCAACCACCAGAGTGCGAGGTAGGACATCGCCGAGGTGATGGCCGAGGCGATGGCCAGTGCGGTCACACCCCAGAGGCTGGCCGCCACCCAGTCGGCCACGACCGATGCCGCCAGGGCGGCGAGCGACACTCGTAGGGCGAGCTGCTCGCGGCGGCACAGGCTGAGGGCCACCCCGCACAGCCCGGTGAGCACGTTGACGATCTGGCCGAGGGCCAGCGCGATCAGGATCGGGCGCGCCGTCTTCGTAGGCGTCACCGAACAGCAGTCCGAGCAGCGGTGCGGCGAACACGATGCACAGCACGAGGGCTCCGACGGCGGGCACCGTGGCGACGGTGGCAGCCCGTCGGAGTCGGAACTCGAGCTTCTCGTACTCACCGAGGATGAACAGGGCGGGGATGGCGGCGGCCATGGTGATCTGGGCGGCGTTGAGCGGGATGGTGACGATGCTCATCACCCGGAACGCGGCGGCGTAGGCGCCGGTGTCGGTGGCACTGAGCGTGCCCGCCGCGATCCAGAGATCGACCTGGCTGCCGAGGAACGCCGCCAGCTGGGTGATCGCGAACGGCAAGCCCGCGAGCAGCAGCAGGCCGGCGGCGGGTGCCGGCGCGTTGAGGTCGCCGGGAGCCGTGCGCCGACGCCCCCAGTAGATCGTGGTGACGGCGGCCGCGCCGAGTCCGAGCGCGCAGGCGGTGGCATAGAGGCCGAGGGCGCCGTCGAGCGTGTGCGGGCGCAAGGCGGCCGGGAGGATCGTGGCCGCGAACACTGCGGAGATGAGGGTCCCGCCGTTGCGTCCTGTCGTGAGGTTGGCCAGGCGATACTCGCCGAGACCGCGTAGCACGTCCGACAGCACGAGCACCGCTGCCAACATCGCGGTGAGCGCGGCGACCAGCAGCAACGTCGAGCCGTCGTGGCCGATGAGGATCCACGTCGCGAGCACCGAGACGGCGCAGCCGACGGGGATCGAGCGGACGAGTGCGAACAGGCCGTGGCGGAGGGTGGCGTGGGCCCGGGCTTTGTCGCCTTGCGCCAACCCGCCGGCGATGTCGCGAAGCATGGCGCGGTTGAGGCCGCCGGCGGCGATCAGCGCGCCACCGGTGGCCACACTTGCGGCCACCGCGAAGCGGCCGAACTCCGACTGTGTGAGGCCGCGCGACAAGAGCATGGCCGACACGGTCGCGGCGCCGAGGCCGCCGATGCGGGCCAGGAAGGCCCACGCTCCTGCGGCCATGCCGCGGTTCGATCCGGTCGCGGTCGGTGCTGGCTGCTCGTCGGTGGACACCGACTACCCGGCCTGCCGGTCGGCGATGGCTGCTCGGTAGACCTCGACGAGCTTGGCGATCTGGCGATCGCTGTCGAACTCGCGGAGATAGGTGGCGCGGGCGCCTTCGCGCAGCGCCGGTCGGTCGGCCTCGGTGAAGTGGTGGCGGAGCGCCCCGGCGAGCGAGGCCGGGTCACCGCTGCGGAAATGCGCCCCGTTGACCCCGGGCGTGACGAACTCGCAGAAGTTGCCCACGTCGCTCGCCAGCACGGGTGTGCCGGCCGCGAACGCCTCGACCAACACCATCCCGAGGCCCTCGAACCACTCGGAGGGGAAGACGAGCAGCTCGGCCCGGGCCAAGGTGTCGCGAGCGATCTCGTGGTCGAGCTCGCCTGCGAACGTCACCGAAGGGTCGGCCGCCGCGGCGGCGCGCACCATCTCCTCGAGCGGTCCCGCGCCGGCGACGATGAGCTGGGCGTCGACGGCGGCCTGTGCCCAGCCTTCGAGCAAGGTGGCGACGCCCTTCTCGGGCACGAGTCGACCAAGGAACAGCACGGTGCGCTCGCGGTCGGTCTTCGGTGTTCCCGGGTCGGGCTCTGAGGGTGACAGCACGACCACCTTCGCCGGGTCGAGCCCTTCCGCGATCAGCCGCTCTCGACCGAACTGGGAGTTGGCCAGCCATCGGTCGACCTCGGCAAACGTGCCGATCGACCGGTGTACGGCGAGCGAGACAACAGGTACCGCCGACCGCAGGAAACCGCCGCCGCAGCAGCGGTGCACGATCGCGGGGTACTTCACCACCCGGCCGACGCAGTCCTGACAGGGTGAGCCGGCGCGCCGCATGATGCCGTTGGGGCAGTTGTAGTGGAACGAGTGGGAGGTGGCGACGGTTGCCACCCCCCGCCGGTGTGCGGCGGTGAACACCGCCGGCGACATGAGCGGAAACGGTGTGTGGACGTGCACCACGTCGGGCGAGAGCTCGCTGATCGCCTCATCGACCATCGTCACGGCCGACCGGTTCCAGATGGCGAGCGGCGCGGCGCGGCAGACGACTGATCTGCTGCGTCTCCCGGTTGTCGATGTAGCGGAGGTCGACCGTGTGTCCGAGCCTGGTGAGCTCCGTGGCCTGCCAGGCCATGTGCTGGTCGACGCCACCGGAGAGCCGTTGGCGATTGTGGAGCTTGAGGATCCTCATGGACCGGACGGTGCGCCGGCCGTGCGGTCACCGGTCGGATCGACCTCGGCGGGCTCGTCGTCGGCTTGTTGTGGCTTTCGCCGGGCGGCCCCCAGCATCCAGACCAGGGCGACGAGGGGCAGTCCCCACCCGAGCCAACGCAGTGGTGTGCGCACGTTCACACCGATGATGGCGACCTGCATGGTGATCACCAGGCTGGTGATCCAGGCCAGGGGCAGGTCGTGGGATCGACGCAGCGAGTTGGACGCGATGCCGAACAGCAGGCCCGACGCCAGGCCGCCGATGGCGACGCCGAGCCAGCCGAAGTTGAGATACCACTCACCGGCGGATCCCATAGGCCAGCCGTTCGCGACCTCCGGCTCGTAGACCTGTCGGAACCAGGTGCCGGGGGAGGGAGCGAGCGGCGCATCGGGGCGGATGACTCGCGGCACGGTGGCGTAGAGACCGTCGATGAAGTCCTCGCCGCCTCGGTAGGGGAAGATCTCGGGCCAGTCACGCACGGCCAGCACGAGAGCGTCGTACTCGGCCATGTTGGCGGCCACGGAGATCTGGCGGATCACCGACTCGTTGGCGATGGGTTGGTTGATGTCACCGGAGAGGAGCGTGTCGCGCGTGAACCTCAGGCCGACCACCACGGCGAGGATCAACAGCGCGGCAACCAGGATCTTCGGTGCGAGCGAGCGGTGCCCCTTGTGCGGCGCCCGGCCGAAGATGAGGCCACCGACCACCAGGCCGAACGCGACGAGCACGAGCAGGGTGCGGCTGCCAACCGCGAAGTCGCACAGCCCGTTGATGATCGCCAGGGACGCCGCCACCGCCAGCGTCGCCGCAGGGGCCGGCCGTCCGGCGCGCCGGCTTTCAACGCCGACGAAAACCACGCCATCGACACCACCGCGCCCATGGCGGGCACGATGCGCAGCAGGAATGTCCCCTGGGTCTCCTTGTCGACCTTCGTGGCCCGCAGTAGGCCGCCGAAGTCGGCGTAGCGCAGCACCTGCACGGCGAGCAGCACGACCGCCAGGGCGGTGAGCACGGCGGCGACCTGTTGATAGCGGCGCGGCGTCGGCTCCCGCACGACGCGCGGTATGAGCCAACCCAGGCGCACGCTGGCGGTGGCGCCGAGAGCCAGCCCGACGATCACCCCGAGCAGGAAGAGGGCGAGAAGCAGGTTGGTCTGCGCCACCGGGCTGTTCGCCTGGTCGAAGAGGTAGTCGGGGAAGAGGTCGTCGAGCCCGAAGGTGATGACGGTGGCGCGCAGCCCGTAGAACCACATGAAGGTCGCGCAGAAAAGACCGATCAGGTCGAGTGGCCAGCGCGACCACGTGCGATAGATGACGACGAGGAGGCCGAGCATCACCACCAGGCTCAGGAATGCCATCAGCCTGCGCTTCCCGGATCGACGAGCTCGGTGTAGACCCGCTCGAGCAGGTCGAGCACCGGCTCGGCGGCGAAGGTCTGCTCGAACGTCGCCCGCGCGCCGGTGCGCAGGTGGGCGTGATCGGGTGCGGCGAAGAAGTCGGTGAGGGTGCGCACCAGGTCGGCCGGGTCACCGGATCGGAAGCGCATCCCGTTGCGACCGGGCTCGACGTAGTCGGTGAAGTTGCCCACGTCGCTCGAGATGACGGGCGTCGACGTGGAGAACGCCTCGGCGAGCAACACCGGCAGACCCTTCGTACCACTCGGACGGCAACACGAGCACCTCAGCGGAAGCCAGCAGCGCGGTCACGCCGGCCGAGTCGAGCCAGCCCCGGTAGTCGATCCTCGGGTCGGCGGCGGCGGCCGCCTCGACGGTCGGTCGCAGGGGGCCGTCGCCGGCGATCACCAGCCGGCGATCGCCTTCGAACGCGGCCCACGCACCCAGCAGGGTGTCGATGCCCTTCTCGGGCACGAAGCGGCCGACGAACAACACCGAGCCGTCGCGCTCGGTGTCGCCCAGCCCGGGGTCGGGCGCGGTATTGGGCTTCACCACGATCTTCTCCGGCGCGATGCCCTCGGCGATGAGCCGCTCGCGCATGAACGGAGTGAGCGCCAACCAGCGATCGACGCAGTTCCGGAACGTGCCCAGGCCGCGATGGGTGGCCAGCGACGCGGTGAGGGCCAGCGACCCGGCCACGCTGTCGTGATAGCAGCGGTGCACGACACCGGGGTACTTCACCACGCGCCCGACGCAGTCTTCGCACACTCGGCCGTCGCGCAGCATCGTGGCCTTGATGCAGTTGTAGCGCCACGCCTGCACGGTCGACACCACGGGCAGGCCGGCGCGATGGGCGGCGACGAACACCGCGGGCGACATGAGCGGGAAGGGCGTGTGCACGTGCACGACGTCGGGTTTGCACTGCTCGATGGCCGTGCGCAGGCGACGCACGGCGTCCTGGTTCCACACTGCCCGCACGGCGGCCCTGGGCTTGCCGATCTGGTCGATCTCGCGGTTGTCGATCAGCAGGGTGTCGACGACGTGGCCCCGTGCTTCGAGACCCTCGCCGCTCGCGCTCGTGCTGCAGATCGGCCCCACCCCGGGCCGTCTGGGTGTTGTGCAGCTGCAGGACCCTCATCGGCCTGCCCCTGGTCTCGGCCGTCCCCGCCGGCCTCGGCTTCTCCGGCTCGGCCGTCCAACTCGGCGCGTCGGGGCCGAGCAGCTCGGCCAGCTGCCGACGTCCGTCGGCGAAGCGGGCCTCGAGGCGGGGGCGCAGTTCGGCAGGCATCTCGACCCGCTTGAGATTACGGCGGCGGACCCACTCCCGGGTTCGATAGGGGGTGGCCGAGCGCACCACCGCCCGCAGGCGCTCACGCCGGCGCAGCCAGTTGATGCCGAGCTGGACGGCGCGGACGCGGTTCTGGCCGCCCAGGTTGACCTCGGCGCCGAGGTTGTCGATGCCGGCCGGATCGGTGCCGAGGAAGGCGAAGATGCGGGCCAGCTGGCCGGCCGGGTCGGCCACCAGGGCCTCGTACTCGACGACCAGCAGGCGATCGTGGCCGAACCGGTCGAGGAAGGGCCGGAGCTGGTCGGCGTAGTCGCCCTGGCGGGTGTAGTGCCAGATGTGGTGATAGCCGGCGGCGATGCGCTCGTCCTCCAGGTCGAGTCCCTCGCTGAACGTCTTGGTCTCGTAGCCCCGACCGGTCACGTAGCTCCACGCCGAGTGGGCGCGGGCCACAGGGTCGCGCAGCAGGGCGATCATCGGGACGTCGGGGCAGTAGCGCTCGATGTTCTCGATGGCCGTGTCGGGGTAGTACAGGGTCGACACCGACCCGTCGCCTTTCAGGGGAACCGGTGGCAGGGCGGCGAACAGGCCGCGCCAACCGGCCTCGTCGGTGACGGCCCGGCGGTTGATGGTCTCGGCATCGCCTGGCCCGCTGAAGGCGAGCGTCTGGCCGGCGAACGCCAGGAACTGGGGCTCCTTCGGATCGGTGAACTCGATGTCGGGGTGCCCGCCGAGCACCCGGGTGAGCATGGTGGTGCCGCTGCGAGCCGCCCCGATCACCAGGAAGTCGGGCCCGTCGTTCATGCCGTCTCCTTCGTCCGCAACAGCTCGAGGGTGGCGTCGGTGACCCTGGCGACCGATCGGGCCTGCGAATACGTGGACACCAGCAGCTCCCGTCCAGCCCGGCCTTCGCGCTCGCGCTGCGCCGGGTTGCCGAGTCGCCCCACCAACGCCTCGGCGAACGCAGTCACGTCCCCGAACGGCACGGCGGCGCCGGCCTCGCCGATGTGGCGGTCCATGTCCATCATGTCGAAGGTCACCACCGGCCGGCCCGTCGACCAGGCCTCGAGCGTGGCGAAGCTGATGCCGGCCTCCCAGCGCGACGACACCGCCACCACGTCGCTGGCCGCCAGCCAGGCGTGCACGTCGGACCGGTCGCCCGCGAACTCGACGCCCGGTGGGGCGACGGTCTCGAGCTCGGCGCGGGTGGGGCCGTCGCCCACGAGCACCAGGCGTGCCTCGGGCACGTCGCCGCGCACCTCGGCCCAGGCCTGCAGGAGCAGGTCTTGGCCCTTCTGCTCGCAGAGCCGACCGACGCACACCACCGTGGGCCCCTCGCCGAGCCCGAGCGCCTGGCGGGCCGCGGCTCGCGCGGCATCGTCGGCATAGGGGAAGGCGTCGGGGTCGACGCCGTGGGGGATGGTGACGTAGCGGCCCCGCACACCGACCTCGCGCCCCTGGCGGGCCTCGGCCTCGCTCACCAGCACGAACAGGTCGACCCAGCGGGCACCGAACCGCTCCCACCAGCGGGCGAACGGTTGCGTCGGGCCGGTGGGGTGGAACGACCACGCGTTGGGTTCGAACACCGTGGGCAGCCGGCCCCGTAGCGCCAGTCGACCGGCCAGGCCGGCCTTGGCCGAGTGGAGCATGACCACATCGGGGTGCAGCGCCGAGATCAGGCGGGCGAGCGCCCGCGACTCCGACAGGGTGTGCGGGCCGGGGCTGCGCCGAGCCGACCAGCGATGGACGTCGACGCCGAGGTCGCGCAGCGTCTGGCCGAGCCAGCCGTCGTCGGGACACGCCACCGAGACGTCGAGGCCGAGCTGGTGTTGATGGGCGGCCACGTTGCGGACGAACACGGCCACGCCGGCGGTGGTGGGCTGGGAGACGTGCAGGATCCGGGTGGGCATCGGGTCGCTGACGCTAGACCTCGCTGCCGCTCAGTGCGCGCCGCGGCCGCTCACCACGGCCGGGATGGTGCGAGCGAGGAGGACCACGTCGGTGAGCACGGTCCACTCCTGCACGTACTGCTCGTCGAGACGGGCCCTGGCCTCGTGGGGGAGCTCGCTGCGGCCGCTCACCTGCCACAGCCCGGTGAGGCCGGGTTTGACGGCGTAGTAGAGGTCGATGTCGTCGCCGTAGAGCGCGGCGGCCTGCTCCTGCAGCACCGGGCGGGGACCGACCAGGCTCATCGAGCCGCCGACCACGTTGAGCAGTTGGGGGAGCTCGTCGAGGCTGGTGCGCCGCAGGAATCGGCCCACTCCGGTGATGCGGGGATCGCGGTGGGCGGGGAGCTTGTAGCCGTTGGCCGCGAACTCGGCCGACAGCTCGGGATCGGTGTAGAGCGAGCTCTCGGCGTCGACCTGCATCGAGCGGAACTTCCAGATGGTGAACAGGCCGCCGTCGCGGCCGGGCCGCTGCTGGCGGAACATGGCCGGGCCCCGGGAGGTGCACACCACGAGCAGCGCCAGGACGATCAGCAGTGGGGTGGCGATCAGCAGCAGCGGCACGCCGACGGCCAGGTCGAAGGCCCGCTTGGCGAAGCGTCCGCCCGGCGAGGCGATGCGGAGGGACTCGGCCGCCTCGTCGATCGAGGTGATCGCACCGGTGGTCGACAGCGGGGTCGCGAAGGCGTCGGCTGTGATAGCTGGGGCGTCGGCCCGGGTCTCACCCAGCGTCATCCGCGTATTGTCTCCCTTGGTCCGCCCTCTCGGGCGCTCCCTCGGCGAGCGCCCTTTCGGGACACTCCCTGGCAATCCGCCCCTCCGGGCGCCTTCCCGGCTGGGGAAACTACAACCTTAGGCACACCCCGCAGTGGATCTCGGGGCCTGGTAACGCAGCGTTCAGAGAGTCTGACCGCTCCTCACCTGGCACCCATCGGCCGGCGCACCAGGCTTCTGAGCGTGTCGTCGGCCGAATCCGGGCCGGCCGGCGGGGGTCGATCGGGGGCCACGTTCGACCACGCAGAGAGGTCGCGATCGAGATAGGTGGCCAGCTGCTCGACCTGGGGACGCAGGGCGGTCGCCAGGTCGAGGCGGGTGGCGGGGGCGAGCGTTTCCGCAGGCATCGCGGAGTTGTTGGCGCCGCCGGTGCGGCCCAGCGCCTGGCGCACCCGGCCCCGCCAGGCCGGGGGCACCCGATGGGAGACCCGCCGGATCGCCCGGCCGGTGCGGGACGACGCGCCCCCACCGAGCGCACGGCGGGCGGCGGCGGTCTCGTTGAAGCGCTGGTCGAGCCCGTCGGCGGGCACCTCGCTCGGGTCGAGACCGAGCCACTCGCACGTGGCGGCCACCTCGGCGAGCGGATCTCGCTCGAGGTCGTCGAGCAGGCACACCCGCACCGCCTCGCGGCCGAAGCGGGCGCGGAGCATGGCGATCTGAGGCAGGTAGTCGCCCCGGCGGCGGTAGGCCCGGTGGTGATGGGTGGCGAAGTCGGTGGCCAGACGCTCGTCTTCCAGGGCGAGCGCCTCCTCGAACGACGAGGCGTCCTCCACACCCATCGCCTTCAGGAACCGGTAGGCCGACCAGGCTCGCTCCACGGGGTCGCGCAGCACCACGATGATGCGGGCGGTGGGGTGGTGGCGGGCCAGGCGATCGGCGGCGTCGTCGAGGAACATCACCCCGACGCTCTTGGCCAGCACCAGCTGACCGGGCGCCGGCGCTCGACCCTTGAAGTGGCGGGCGTACGCGGCGTCGTAGCTGCGGTAGCGATCGGGGTCGGTGAAGTACGGGAACTCGAGGCTCTCGTGGGCGACCACACCCGGATGGAAGTCGAGATAGCGGGTGAGCGAGGTGGTGCCCCCCTTCTGGGTCCCCGCGATCAGCACGTCGATGGTTGGCGCCACGCCCAAACGATGGCACGAAGCCGCCGCCGAGGCGCGCATTCCGGGCGACCGCCGGACAGGGCGGCCCCAGGGGCGCGGGGCGACTGACGACGTATGCTCGGCGGGTTCTGCGAGAGAGGAGCTGATGCGGCGCATCGCGGGATTGGTGGTCGCCTGCTGCGTGGCCTCGCTGCTGGTGGCCGCCCCACCGCCGAGCGGGGCCCACACGGTCGAGGTCTCGCTCCGCGAGAGATCATCGCCGGCGAGTTCAAGCCACCCACCTCACTCGAGATCGGCCCCGACGGGCAGCCTTACGTCACCGGCGAGTACGCGACCTGGGGCGCGATCCAGCTGGCCGGCACCGACGGCCTGGCCACCGAGGTGGGGCGGCTCCCCATCGACAACCAGGGCGAACGCGGCCTCCACGGCATGGCGTTCGATCCCGACTTCGCCACGAACCGCTTCGTCTACCTCAACTACAACGTGGCCGACCCGGCCCTGCCGAGGAACCGCCTCAGCCGGTTCCGCTTCGAACCGACCGGGCTCGACCTTGCCAGTGAGGTCGTCCTCCTCGAGCTCGACTCCGTCGGCGACAGCCTGATCCACATGGGTGGTGCGGTCGAGGTCCTCCCCGACGGCACGTTGATCACCACGACGGGCGACGCCAACTCGCTCGACGCGGTGCAGTCGCTCAGCTCGACCCACGGCAAGGTGCTGCGGATCAACCGCGACGGGACGATTCCGGCCGACAACCCGTTCATCTCCCAGACCACCGGCAAGTACCGGGCGATCTACGCCCTCGGGCTGCGCAACCCGTGGGCCACCGCGCTCGATCCGGTCACTGGCACGTTGGCCATCAGCGACGTCGGGTCGGTCTCGTGGGAGGAGGTGAACATCCTCGAGCCCGGCGCGAACTACGGGTGGCCCACCGGCGAGGGAACCCTGTCGAACCCTCCCTATGTCGACCCGGTGTTCACCTACGGGCACGATCCTGACGACCCCATCTCCGGTTGCGCCATCACCGACGGCGGCTTCGTCCGGTCCACGGGAAGGCAGCTCCCGGCCGAGTTCGACGGCTGGTTCGTCGTCGGCGACCACTGCGCTGGATGGGTGCGGGTCGTCGACCTCACCACCGGGCATTCGCACGAGATCTTCTCGGGCTTCTCGCGGTTGATCGGGGTGGCGGTCGACCCGGCCGACGGCGGCATCCTCTACGTCGACCGCGACCCGCCTGAGGACCTGGTGCTCCCGAGGGGGCAGCTCGGGGTGCTGCGCACGACGCCGATCGACCTGGCGATCCTCTCCCATCCCGACGACGCCCAGGTCTCCCAGGGCGAGACGGCCATCTTCTCGGTGAACGCGGTGGGCTCGCCGCCGCTCACCTATCAGTGGCACACCGACGACGGGCCCATCGCGGGTGCGGTCGACTCGGTGCTGTCGCTCGGTCCGGTCGACGTGGGCGACGACGGCACTGCCGTCTTCGTGGTGGTGACCGATCGCTTCGGCGCGTCGTTGACGAGCGACCCGGCCACGCTCACGGTGCTCGTCAACCAGCAGCCCGAGGCGGTCATCGAGCAGCCGGCATCCGATCTGCTGTTCCGGGGTGGCGACGTCATCGCGTTCAGTGGCACCGGCACCGACGCGGAAGATGGTGTGCTCGGGCCCGATCGGTTCACCTGGGAGGTGCGGCTGCACCACGACGAGCACAGCCACGACTTCGTGGTGCCCTTCAGCGGCTCGACGTCTGGCACGTTCACCGTGCCGACCCTCAACGAGACCGCACCGAACATCTGGTATCGCATCATCCTGACGGTCGAGGACTCGGCCGGGGCGACGCACACCGTGCACCGCGACGTGCTGCCGGTGTCGGGGCGATTCCAGTTGGCGACCGACCCCGCGGGCCTCGATGTGATGCTCGACGAAGCCGTGGTGGCCACGCCGTTGGCGGTCGACGGGGTGGCGGGCATCACGCGCACCCTCGAAGCGCCGCCGACTCAGGTGATCGACGGCGCCACGTGGGAGTTCGTCGAGTGGTCACACGGCGCCGCCCGGCGACACGACCTCGTCACCCCCGACACCGCCAGCAACACCACCTATGTCGCCCGCTATCGGCGGGCCGGCGTGTCGTTGTCGATCGATTCGCCGGTGGTCGGTGGGGTGGCGGCGGCGCCGGTGGTGGTGCGGGGGCGGGCGTCCGATCCGCTGGGGGTGACGCGGTTGGGGTTGGTGGTGCGGCGGTTGGAGACGGGGGAGTACTGGTCGGGTTTGGGTTGGCAGGCGGCGTGGGCGCGCGTCGATGTGCCGTTTGTCGACGCGGGGTCGTCGTCGGTGTCGTGGTCGTTCGGGCTGCCGGCTGACTTCGCGGCGGGGGAGTACACGGTGAGCGTGCGGTCGTGGAACACGGCGAACGAGCAGCGGGTGGTGTCGCGTCGGTTCACCATCACTGCGCCGGGAACCGGCTGATCGTCAGCGGCTCTGGGCGGTGGCGCTCGAGCGGACGTCGACCAGCGCGCCCTGGGCCGCGGGCAGAGCCTTGGCGAACACGTAGTCGACGCGCAGGCGGAGGGCGACGCTGACCTCGAGACCGGCGGTGGTGATGATGGGCGGAGCGGCCAGCCGGTCGAGCAGTCCGCGCGACTCGAGCGCGCCGAGCACGGCTGCGTGCACCCGGCGGGGGTCGAGGCGGTAGCCCTCGCCTCGGCGCAGGCGGTCTTCGTCGAGGCCGTAGGTGACGGCGTCGTTGGCCGCGGCGTCGGCGGCGTGCAGCAGGTCGCGGCGGGCGAGGTGCACGACAGCCGTGTCGACGGTGATGGCGGCCAGCACGAGCACGATGAGTATCGCGGCCGGCATGAGCATGAGGGCGCTGCCCCGGTCGCTCAACATCGGCCGCCGGCGGGCAGCCCGGCGCGGTAGGGGTCGATGCGCTCGCTGTGCGACGAGCGGGCGACCAGTCCGTCGCCGAAGCCGCCGATCCAGGGCAGGGTGAGGACGGGCACCGGATAGCTCGCGGTGACGGTGACCCGCACGCATCGGCCCCACGGCTGGTCGGCCTCGTGCGCGACCGCGAGCCCGAGCCGCTGCCGGTTGCGGCCGTGCCCGTCGATGACCTGCTGGCCCACGGCGACGGCGCTCGCGCTGGCCTCGCCCGCGGAGGGTGCCTCGACGTAGGCGCGCACCGACTCGCGTGCGGCCACCCCCACGGCGAGCTTGGCATCGACCACCGCCCAGGCGTTGGCCACCAGCAGCGCGCCGACGACGAACGTCAGCAGACCGAACGGCAGCACCTCGACGCCGGCCAAACCTCGATCGTCGGCGCAGCGTCGCATCGTCCGGGGGCGCGTCTTCACCGCACCGTCTCGACTCTGGCGCGCACGGTGCGGTCGACCTCGTCGAAGCCGAGGGCGGCGGGTAGGCCGGGCAACGTGAAGCGCAGCGTGTCGGCCCGCACTCGCAGCACGACCTCGTCCGCGGTGGTGGCCGACCAGTCGAACTCGATCTGCTGACCGAACTGGCCGAGCAGCAGCCGAGCCCGCTGCTCGCCGGCCGCTCGCGCCGCCGCCGACCCGGGTGCACCTGCCCCACTGCTGGCGACCGAGCGGGCCGCCTCGTGTGCCGCGCTCGTCACCATCGAGGTGGTGTGGAGGTTCATGAGCAGCTGAGTGGCGAACAGCAGGAAAGCGAGGAAGACCGTGACCCCGGCGATCGTGCCGATCAGCCCGGCCCCGACATCGTCGCGTGCCGCCGCAGGTGCGCCTGGTGACGGCGTGCCCCCCGCCGTCACGCTCACTCCTGGCCGATCTGCTCGACCCGGTCCTGGGTGGTCGCCTCGGTGGTCTGCCACATGCGCTGGAAGCCGATCCACATCGCCGCGCCGAGGAACGCCATGATCAGCACGGCGATGGCGGCAGAGATCACGCCCTCGCCGCGATCGCCGACCAATCGGTCGCCGTGTCGGGCCCGATGATGTGGGTGGCGTGGGTCGATGCCATGGGCTCGGGACCGGATGGTGGCTGCGAGGAACTCAGCGGATCGCATGGGAAGCCTTTCGGTTGTCGGGCTCAGCCCGAGGTGAACAGCCGCATCGCTTCGATGAAGGGCACGGCCAGGAACAGCACGCCGGGCACGAGGGTGGCCACCGTGACGGGGATCCACACCTGCTGCGCCGCGCCGCTCGGCGGTCTCGATCAGCTCGCGTTGGGCATCTCGACGAACCGAGCGCGACTCCTCGGCGATGAGCCGCCCGAGGTCGCCGCCGTCGCGATTGAGGGCGAGCACACCGACCAGCCGGGTCACGGCGGCCACGTCGACGGTTCGCGACCACTCCCGAAGCGCCTCGATCTCCGGCAGACCTTGGCGAATTCGTCCGCAGACGACGGCCAGGTCAGTGGCGCAGCAGCCGCGACCGCGCTGGGCGAGGCGGCTCAGGGCTGACCCGAGCGAGAAGCCGGCACCCAGGAGCATGCCGAGCTGCTCGCTGACGACCGGGAGCTCGAGGAAGACCCGTCGTTGCCAGTCGGCCGACGCGTTGACGAGTTGCTGTTCGAGCAGGAGCACCGTCAGCAACGGGCCACCGATGAGGCAGAGCACAGCCGGCACCGGCGGCAGGCCGACGGCGATGCTCAGCATCGCGGCGGACCCGAACGCGGCGAGCGACCAGCCGATCTGGCGGGCGCGGAAGGTCGAGACCGTGAGCGAGGAGTGGATCCGTCGGAGGCGCAGTTCGACCTCGTCGCTCACACCCAAGCCCCCGCGACAGTCGCGAGATCATCCCGTCGACCACCGGGGTCACGAGCAGTCGCACGACCTCGCCGACGCCATGGGGTGCGGGAGACGCCGCGGTGCCACCCGGGACATAGGGGCCGAGTCGGACCGCGAGTGGTCGGCGGCGGAACCAACGGAGCTCGCCGAGCACGAGGGTGACGCCGCACCAGCCGAACAGGAGGGCGATCGCCATCGGCGCGGTCACGAGTCGAAGACCCGGTCGGACTCCGGGAGCCGCAGGTAGGCGCCCGCCCAGATCCAGCAGGCAACCACCATGGCGAGGGCGACGACCACCAGCGTCTGGCCGAGCGGTGTGCCGTAGGCCTGGCGGCCGTTGCCGACCGACAGCCCGGCGATGGCCATGCCCAACGGCACCAGGAGCACGAAGCGTCGGGCGAAGCGCACCCCGGCCTGGCGGGCGCGTGCATCCTTGCGGAACTGCGTTTCGGCCCGTCGATCGGCGGCCAGGTCGTCGAGCCGCCGATCGAGGTCGCGACCCCCGAGCTCGTGGGCGATGAGCAGCGTCTCGCAGGCGGCGTCGGCGGTCGGATCGTGCAACTGGTGCTTGAGCACCGAGAGCGTGCGCCCGAAGTCAGTCGAGAGCCGCCATTCGCGATGGGCCGCGTCGAAACCGGCGCGCAGCTCGGCAGGGGCGTTGGCGCCCGCCTCGAAGACCGCCTGCGGTATCGAGTGGCCCACCGAGCCCGTGAGGATGCGGATCTCGTCGATGAGCCTCGGCCATCCGTCCTGTGCGACCTGGCGCCGAGCGCGCTCGCGCTGGCGGTGGGCGGCAACGGGCATCGTGGCTGCGAACAGCGCGAGAACGATCGCCGGCAGCAGCCCGTCGAACAGCACGAGCGCGCCACCCCCGGCGAGAGCCGCCACCACGACCATCGCTGCGATGAGCTCTCGCCCGCCGGGGCCGCGCAGCCCGGCGCGCTCCAGCGCCCGGGTGGCACGGCTGGTCAGGAGGCCCTGCGACGCGGCATGCAGGCCGCGACGAGACACGAGTCGCGTGGTGCCGAACGCAAGCCTGGTGAAGAGCAGATGCACGCCGACCGCGGCCGCCAGAGCGAGTAGGAGCGCGTTCAGAACGCGCTCCACGGGCCGGACGTGCGCGGGGCGAGCAGCGCGGCGACGTCGACGCCGATGGCCGCAAACGTCTTGGCCAGACGGACCGGTACGTTCCCCGACCACGTGAGCGGTTGGTCATAGGCGCGACGGGCGAACAGATCGGTCGCGGTGAACTGGGTGCCATCGGCCGCGGCGGCCAGCTCCTCCACGGCGATGACCTCCATGACCCGTGGGCCGGCCGGTCCGCGGGCGCCGAATACGACCAGGTCGATCGCTTCGGTTACGAGCGCGTTCAGCGCGCTCATCGGGAGTTCACCCGAGTCGGCGAGCTGGGCGACGAAGCGCAGGCGGCTGAGCGCCTGTCTGGCCGAGCCGGCGTGGATCGTGGTGAACCCTTTGACCCCCGACGAGAGGGTGAGCAGCAAGGGCATCGCCTCGCGGTCGCGGACCTCGCCCACGATCGCCACATCGGGCGCCATCCGCAGGAAGCCGGCCACCAGTCGGCGCAGGTCGATCGGCGGTCGATCCGACCGGGCGGCGCGGGTCTGCATGCTGGCGACGTTCGGGACCGGTACGTCGGCTTCGAAGACCTCCTCGGCCACGACGACGCGCAGGGAGGGGTCGAGCTCGCCGGCGCAGCACGAAAGCAGCGTGGTCTTCCCCGAGCCTGGTGCACCGGCGAAGACGATCGACACGTCGGCCCGCATCGCGGCCCGCAGGAACCGCGCCACCGGCTGGTCGAGCATCTCGCGCTCGACCAGCTCGTCGAGCGAACGAAACGGCACGCCGGTGAACTTGCGGATGTTCACCATCACGTGACCACCGCGGCTCAGGTCGCCGTGCACGATGTGCAGGCGGGCGCCGTTGTCGAGCTGGGCATCTTGGAGCCCTTCGCTCGGATCGAGCTTGCGGTGACTGCCCGACGCGTCGTCGAGGATCTTGGTCAAGGTGCGCGCCACGTGCTCGTCGTCGTGGAACACCTCGTGGTGGTAGCCGCTCTGGCCGCGATGTCGCTTCACGAAGATCTGGTCGGGAGCGTTGATCATGATCTCCCAGACGTCGTCGTCGTCGAGTAGCGGCGCCAGCGGCCCGTAGCCGGCGAGGTTGCGAAACGCCCGCTCGGCCATCACCTCGGGTGCGGCCAGCTCGTGGTGGCGCAGGCCCCGTTTGAAGTCGACCGTCCACCGGGCGATCTCGTCGTCGATCAGCGCCCGCAGGGCCCGGTCGCCGTCGGCCGACGACATGTCGAGGGACACCTCGTTGGCCCGGGCCTGCACGGCCCGTTCGATGTCGAGGAGAGGTGGTGAGCTGTCGTCGATCGCCGTCATGTCCCGCGCCCTGGGTCCCTTAGGAAGTACAAGTCGGTGAGCGGGGCGACCGTACGATTGGCCACGTCCACGGTCCCCATGACGTCGGCCACATTCGTCACCGCCGGTGGCCCCGACCTGATTGCCAGCGGTTAAGGCCCACCGTCACCCGCGTTCTGGCCGCGAGAACGCACGCCAGGGTGTGCAGATGCGCGGCCAGAACGCGAGGACGGACGGGGGAGCGGCCCGTGGGAGGCGGTTAAGGTTCTCGGCTCGTGACTCGACACCTGCGGCCGGCGCGGGTGCACAACGAAGAGGGGACCACGTCGTGAGCGAACCTGCGGTGCTCGTCGAACGTGACGGCCATGTCGTCACCGTCACCCTGAACCGGCCCGACAAGCGCAACGCCTTCAACGCCGAGGTGCTCTGCCGCCTCTGCGACGCGTGGGACATGATCGACGCCGACGACGACGTGCGGGTCGCCATCCTCACGGGTGCCGGCGGCAACTTCTCCGCCGGTGCCGACCTCGATCGCCTGGTCGGCGCCATGCTCTCGGGCAAGCCCACCGAGAACGAGTTCGAGGAGCGCATCAAGGCCGACTTCAGCCTCATCTTCAAGGGCTTCCTGAAGGACTACGTGCTGGCCAAGCCGATCGTGGCCGCCATCGAGGGCTACTGCTACGCCGGCGGCACCGAGATCCTGCAGGCGCTCGACATCCGGGTGGCCGCCGAGAGCGCCAGCATCGCCATCACCGAGGTGCAGCGCGGCCTGTTTCCCATGTCGGGCTCGACCGTGCGCCTACCGCGCCAGATCCCCTGGACCCTCGCCATGGAGATGCTCATCGTGGGCGAGCCCATCACCGCCCAGCGGGCCTACGACATCGGCCTCATCGGCCACGTCGTGCCCGACGGCCAGGCGCTCACCCGGGCGCGTGAGCTGGCCGACAAGATCGCGGCCAACGGTCCGCTCGCCGTGAAGGGCATCAAGGCCTCGATCATGGCCAGCCAGACCCTGCCCGAAGCCGAGGCCTTCGTGAAGGAGATGGAGATCGGCATGGGTGTCATGGCGAGCGAGGACGCCCGCGAGGGTCCCAAGGCCTTCCTCGAGAAGCGCACGCCCGACTTCAAGGGTCGCTGACGCTGACCACGGTGGACGGCGTGTCGGGCGACCATGCGACGCAGCTGCTCGCGGCGATCAGAGCGTCCACCGGCGACGACCGCGTGACGTGGTCGGCTCCTCCTGTGCGGATGACCGGTGGATACACCACCGAGATGTGGCAGGTCCGTATCGACGGGGGTCCCGCCGGACTGCGCGGAGATCGTGTCGCACGGATCATGACCGACGTCGAGACGGCGCAACGCGAAACGATCGTGCAGCAGCACCTCGCCGACGTCGGGTACCCCACGCCGGCGGTCTGTCTCGCTGGTGACCCGACCGCCGAGTTGCCGCTCGCATGGATGGTGATGGACCGTGTCCAAGGCCGCCCGCTGCTCGACGGGCTGTCCGGGCCGACCGTGGTCCTCAGGGCCCCTCAGTTGCTTCGGTCCATCCCCGACATCCTCGGGAGATGCGCGGCATGGTTGCACGGGCTGTCTGCCGTCGAGGTCGGCCGCGCGCTCGGGGCGGGCGATGACACCGGTGCGCTGATCGACCGAATGACTGCTCGAATGGACGCCGCCGGCCGAGCCGACATGGTGAGTTTCAGCCATGCCTTGAGGTCGGCTCGGCCCGCGCGGAGTCGGGAGGTGATCTGTCACGGGGACCTTCACCCGCTCAACGTCCTGCAAACCGCTGACGGACCCGTCGTGCTCGACTGGTCGACGTCACGGATCTCGGACCCTGCGTACGACCTCGCGTTCACCATTCTCCTGTTGTCACATCCACCGCTCGACGTCGGCCGTCCGCTCCAGGCGCCGATGAGGGCCATCGGCAAGACGTTGGCATCTCGTTTCCTCGCCGCCTACGAGCGGCACGGCGGACGGGCTGTTGACGCCGTCCGACTCGACTGGTTCACGAGGCTCGGTGCCTTTCGCGTCCTAACCGAGCTCGAGGTCACGGCTGACCCGACCAAGCATCCGTTTCGCCACCTCGAAGGCATCGCTCGCCGTCTACAGGCCACCACCTGATCCAGCCGGCGACCGCAGGCGTGCCGGTCTTCAAGGGTCGCTGACCGCCCACGACCCGAGCGAGCCGGGGCCGACGCGCTCGGGCTCCATGGCGCCGACGCGTCCAGTGCGGTCGAGCACGGCGCGCACGCCGGAGGCCAGCAGCGACGCCATGGCCCCGGGCAACGGATCGGCGGCGCGCAGGCAGTCGTCGAGCTGGCGGCGCTCGGTCGACGAACAGGGGAGAGGCCATCCGCTGGTCGACGCCCTCGACCTCGCCGGTGAGACGGGCGAGTGCCCGTGTGAGCTCGGCGCGAAGGCGAGGGGAGCGGGGCGCCCGGTTGATCACCGTGAGCACCCGCTCGGCCTCCACGCCGACCCGGCGCATCTCGTCGAGCAGCTGCACGAACCGATGCAGGCCGGTCACGGTGGGCACCGCCGTCATCACCACCACGTCGGCCCGCACCACGCTCTCGCGCGCCAGCGTGTTGCGCTCCTCGACGTCGATCGACCCGCACTCGGGCTCGCCCTCGACGTCGGGCTCGGTGTCGGCCACCACCACGTCGTAGGCGTGCTGCAAGCCGTCGAGCGCGGCGCCGACCGCTCGCGGACGAAGCGCGGGCCAGTCGCGGTGACGGCGCAGGCCGAGCAACAGGTCGTAGCCGCGGGAGGCCGAACCGAAGGTGAGAGCGCGCACCTCCTCTGCTGACGGCCGTCCGGTGCGGTGGGCGTCGACCAGCTCCTGCACGCTCGGGATGACGTCGCCGGCGTCGTGCAGCATGGCCTGATCGGCGTGCAGCGCCAGGTCGGCGAGCACCACCCGCTCGTCGGGATGGTGTTCACGCGCCAAGCCTTGGGCGATGGCCATGGCGGTCACCGACGTTCCGGTGCCCCCACCGCCCACCACCGCGATCCAGCGGGCTCGCCGCTCGACGGCCAGGTCGGGTCGCACATCGAGCGGCTGGGCCAGGTCGTCGAGGGCGCGGGCGTGGTCGGCCAGCACCGTGGCCAACGCCTCTCGCTCGACCGGCTCGACCAGCACCGCCGCCGCGCCGAGCTCCACCCAGTTGCGTCGTGTCGCGGTGTCGTCGACCACCACGACCGCACACCCTTGTGATCGGCAGTCGTCGAGCAGATCGCGGTCGATGGCCGGCAGCCCGCCGTCGACCAGCACGGCCGAGAACGCCCGACCCGATCGCAAGCGAGCCCGCAGCTCCTCGATCGAGATGCACTTGACGAACTCGACGGGCAGATGGCCCGAGGTGGCCCATCGACTGACGTCGCGGAACCACGCTGAGCGCACCCTGGCCAGGCCGAGAACCGCGTAGTGCTCAACGCTCATCGGGCGCAGATCATTGCTCGGGCCCAGGGGCCGTGTAGCGGTCGGGCAACGGTTGGTCGGCCCGGGTGGCGCGCACGACGGTGACGGTGCCGGCGTGTCCGGCGTGGGCCACCTCGAGCACGTCGTCGGGGGTGGTCAGGCCCAAGGTGAGCACCACCGTGCCCGGCGATCCGATGCCACCCGACGACCCGTCGTCGACGCCGAGCACGGTGGCCGACCGGGCCGCGACGAGCGTGTAGCTGGTGTCGCCGGTGCCGTAGGTGGCGAGCACGTCGACGATCTCGCCGAGCACGAGCTCACCGTTCACCGCTCGGTCGCGATCGATCGACAGGGAGAACTCGTGGGCCGGCCCACCCGCGCGCGCCCCTTCGCCGACCAGCACGGCCGACCGCAGGAGCAGATCGCCCGGCTCGAGCGGGGCGAGTGCAACTGCGCCCCTGAGCTCGTCGACCGACCCGAACGCCATGGCCGCCTGGGCCGGGGGGAGGTCGATGGCCACCGTCGTGAGCCGGTCGCCGGCGAGGGGCTCGCCGGCGGCGAGCGATGTCTCGACCACCACGTAGCTCGTGGTGGGATCGCCACCGGCTCCTTGATAAGCGGCCAGCACGCCGAGGGTGGCCACCACGACGAGCAGCCCACCCACGAGCGCCCGCCCACCTGGTCGGGACCGCTCGAGGAGCCGCCGCGGTCCGGTTGCCGCGTTGTTCGAGGGATCCACCTGCACCGCCTCCACCGTGTGCCCGAAGCAGCCCGCCCGTCGGGCCGGGCGAACGTAAGACGGGCGCTGCTCCCCGGCCATATGACGTGCGACACAGCCAGGGCCGTCGTCCGCAGGCACGGCACGTCGCGGGGAACACTGAAAGGCAAACAAAAGATCCGAGATGCTAACGTGGGCCGATGGCCACGCCCGGCGACGACATCAGCTGGCTGAGCACCGCCGAGGCGGCCTCACGTCTGGGCATCACGCCCCGCACGCTCTACCGGTTCATCGACGAGGGCCAACTGCCCGCCTACCGGTTCGGTCGGGTCATCCGCCTCAAGGCCAACGAGGTCGACGACTTCATCGAGGCGTGCCGCATCGAGCCCGGCACGCTCGAGCACCTCTATCCCGACTCGGCCACCGACAGCTCCACCACCGAGTCGAGCGCCACGTAGGCCCAGCGCTCACCGGCGTCGAGCACCAGCGCCATCACGTCGCGACCCACCGAGTGCACCCGGCCGGTGATGGCCTCGCCACCCAGGCACCACAGCGCCACCCGCGTGCCCGGCGGACACAGCGCCGACACCGCCTCGGCGAAGGTGGCGGCCGACGGGGCGGGCCGGTCGCCGGTGACGGCCACCTCCCCGGGCAGCGGGCGCACCGCGCAGATCGCGTCGACCGCCACCACCAGATCGGCGCCCTGTGAGCTGTGCAGCGCACACACCTCGGCGCTCAGCAGCGTGATCTGTCCCCGGAGGTGGCGCCCAGTCGTCAGTTCGATCACCACGGGTCGATCGCGCTCGGCCAGGTCGGCCAGCACCCCGACGAGCGTGGCTTCGTCCGCGGCCTGACGGGTGAGCCAGCCGACCCGCCGCCGATCGGCGGCCGCATCGCGCGACCGCAGGTCTGCCACCCAACGCTCGAGGGCGCCGTCCGAGAGCTCGTGTTCGGTCATCTGACCGTCGTCGACGCGCTCGAAATCGTTGCCGTCCCCCGCCACGAGGCTGAGCAGCCTAGCGACCCCCTCGTCGCCCAGGATGCGTCCGCCCCCCGGATACGCCCTACGCTGGGAGCCTCACATGTCAGACACCCAGGTGAAGATCAACGTTCCCGGCAACCACCTCATGGTGGGGTTGCTCGGCACCGGCGACGAGCTGCTGCGGCTGGTCGAGACGGCCTATCCCGATGTCTCCGTGCACGTGCGCGGCAACGAGATCACCCTCGAAGGTGAGCACGCCGACCAGGTCGGCCGGCTCTTCGAGGAGTTGGTGGTGATGCTGCAGCAGGGCCACGTGATCGAACCCGCCGCCCTCATGCGCAGCATCGACATGGTGAAGGCCGACGAGCGCCCCTCGCAGGTGATGGCGGCCGAGGTGCTGCGCTCGGCACGCGGTCGCAGCGTGCGCCCGAAGACCAGCGGCCAGCGCCGCTACGTCGACGCCATCCGCCACAACACGATCACGTTCGGCATCGGCCCGGCCGGCACCGGCAAGAGCTGGTTGGCGGTCGCCATGGCCGTGCAGGCCCTGCAGGCCAAGCAGGTCGATCGCATCATCCTCACGCGACCTGCGGTCGAAGCCGGTGAGCGGCTCGGCTTCCTGCCGGGCGATCTCATGGCCAAGGTCGACCCCTACCTGCGCCCGCTCTACGACGCGCTCTACGACATGGTCGAGCCCGAGGGCGCCCAACGGCTGCTCGATCGCAGCACGGTCGAGGTGGCGCCGCTCGCCTTCATGCGCGGCCGCACGCTCAACGACAGCTTCATCATCCTCGACGAGGCACAGAACACCACGCCTGAGCAGATGAAGATGTTCCTCACCCGCATCGGCTTCGGCTCGAAGGCGGTCATCACCGGCGACGTCACCCAGGTCGACGTGCAGGGCGGGCGCAGCGGGCTGGGTGGCCTCGAGCAGGTGCTGGGCGGCATCGACGGGCTGGCGTTCGTGCACCTCGGTAGCCGCGACGTCGTTCGCCATCGCATCGTGCAGGACATCGTGAACGCCTATGCCACCGCAGAAGGCTCCCCGGCCGACGACGTCCGTGCGCCGAGCAGGGCCACCGAGCGCAAGGGGCCGGCTCCCGATGGCTGACCGCCCCCGAGTCGACAGACCCGTCGTCGTGTCGGTCCCGACGACGGGTCGCTCTCGGTGTTCGTGGCCGACGAACGCACGTCCGCCGGCGACGGCGCCTGCCCCACGATCGACGGGCCGCGCTGGGCGACGCTCGCGGAGCAGGTGCTGCGGGCCGAGGGCGTGCGCGGGGATGCCGAGCTCTCGGTCTTGTTCGTGGACGAGCAGGCGATGGCGTCGCTCAACGAGCGATTCATGGGTGCGTCGGGCTCCACCGACGTGCTGGCCTTCCCGATCGACGGCGACCTCGTCGAGCCCGGCCGCTGGCCCGACGGCGGATCCGACGGTCCCGAGCGGCTCCTGCAGAACCCGGCCGATCTCCCGCTCCTGCTCGGCGACGTGGTCATCAGTCCCGACGTGGCCGCCCGCCAGGCAGCCGAGCACGCCGGCGACTTCGAGTCGGAGGTGGCGTTGCTCATCGTGCACGGCGTGCTGCACCTGCTCGGCCGCGATCACGCCGCCGACGACGAGCGCGTCGCCATGCAGGCGCGTGAGCGCGAGCTGCTCGTCGAGTTCTACGGTCCGTTGCCTCGCGACCCGTGGGCCGTGTGATGTTGGCCGTCACGTTCACCGGCACCGAGTTGGCGATGGTGATCGCCATCGTGATCCTGCTCATCATCTCGACCTACCTGGCCGTGGCCGAGACCGGCCTCACCCGCATGACCCGATCGAAGGCCCAGGCGCTGGCCGAAGACGGCCGGCCGGGCAGCGACAAGCTCACCGACCTGGTCACCCATCCCGAGCGGTTCCTCAACCCGGTCCTGCTCGTGGTGCTGGTGTGCCAGCTCGTGCAGGCCACCCTCACCGGCATCGTGGCCGACCGCCTGTTCGGCGCCATCGGCGTGGCCGTCGCCACCTTCTTCAACGTGGTGATCGTGTTCGTGTTGGCCGAGGCCGCCCCGAAGACCTGGGCCATCCAGCATCCCGAGCGAGCGGCGCTCACCACCGCCAGGCCGGTGTCGATGCTCGTGTCGTTCTGGCCGCTGCGCATGCTGTCCAAAGGGCTGATCGGGCTGACCAACGTCATCCTGCCGGGCAAGGGCCTGAAAGAGGGCCCGTTCGTGTCGGCTGAGGAGCTGCTGGCGATGGCCGACGCCGCGGTCGAGGGCGAGGTCATCGAGGCCGAAGAGCGCGAGCTCATCGAGCAGATCATCGAGTTCGGCGACACGATCGTGCGTGAGGTGATGGTGCCGCGACCCGACATGGTGGCCGTGCCCGCCAACCTGCGCGTCGCCGACGTGATGGAGGTGGTGTTGCTCAACGGCTTCAGCCGGCTTCCCGTCTACACCGCCGGCATCGACGACATCGTCGGGCTGGTGTTCGCCAAGGACCTCATGCGAGCCGACCGCGACGACCAAGCCGATCGCGAGGTCGGCACCATGGTGCGCGAAGCGCGGTTCGTGCCCGAGACCAAGCGCATCTCCGAGCTGCTCGCGGAGATGCAGGCCCAGCAGTTCCACATGGCGATCGTGGTCGACGAGTACGGCGGCACCGCCGGCCTGGTCACCCTCGAGGACCTCATCGAGGAGCTGGTGGGAGAGATCGTCGACGAGTTCGACCGCGAGGAGCCGATGATCGAGCCGCTCGCCGGAGGCGGGGTGCGCGTCAACGCCCGCATGCCCGTCGACGAGGTCAACGACCTGCTGCATGCCGGGTTGCCCGAGGGTGACTGGGACTCGATCGGCGGGCTCCTGCTCCACCTGCTCGGCCACATCCCGGTCAACGGGGAGACCATCGAAGCCGACGGCTTCAGCCTGCGAGCCGAGCGCGTGCAGGGCCGACGGATCGGGCGCATCCGCATCGAGCCCATCGGCGACCGGGCCGTGGCGGAGGAGTCGTGAAGTCCGGGTTCGTCACGCTGGTGGGTCGTCCCAACGTGGGCAAGTCGACGCTGCTCAACGCCATGCTCGGCACGAAGGTGTCGATCGTGTCCGACAAGCCCCAGACCACCCGCTCGCAGATCCGCGGTGTGCTCAACCGACCCGACGCCCAGGTGGTGTTCGTCGACACGCCCGGCATCCACAAGCCCCGCACCGCGATGGGCGAGCGCATGAACGCCACCGCGTCGAGCGCCGTCGGCGACGTCGACGTGGTGTGCCTGGTGGTCGACGCCACTGCGCCGATCGGTCCGGGTGACCGGCTCATCGGTGGGCAGGTGCCGAGCGATGCGGTGGTGGTGGTCAACAAGGTCGATGCCGCCAGCCCCGATCAGGTCATCGGCCAACTCGCCCGGGCCGCCGAGCAGCTCGACCTGTCGGCCTACTTCCCGGTCTCGGCGCTCACGGGTCGTGGGGTGAGCGAGCTGGTCGACCACCTCGTCGAGCGGCTGCCCCAGGGCCCGCAGTACTACCCCGACGACATGATCACCGACGTGCCCGAGGCGTTCTGGGTGGCCGAGTTGGTGCGAGAGCAGCTGTTGGCGGTCACCCACGACGAGCTGCCCCACTCGATCGCCACCCGGGTCGTCGAATGGGAGTGGCCCCGCATCCGGGTGGAGATCCTGGTCGAGCGGTCGTCACAGAAGGGCATCGTGATCGGCCATCGCGGCTCCGTGTTGAAGGCGGTGGGCACCGCGGTGCGCCAGCAGCTGCCCGAGGGCGCCTACCTCGAGCTGTTCGTGAAAGTCGAGAAGGACTGGCAGCGGCGCCACGCGGCCCTCGATCGGCTCGGCTTCTGATCGGGGTTCCTGACACAAGTGGTCTGAACAGCTACTTTGACGCGTAGGTTAACTCCAGGTGTCACCACCACGAGCCTTGACGTAGCTTCTGCAACCGCCCCCCGAACCCCCGCTGAGGACCATGTCTGACGAACGTCGTGCCATTCACGCCTACCTCACCGCCGAGAGCCATGACACCTGGCACCGGGTGGCCGAAGAGGCAGGGGTCAGCTTGTCGGGGCTGCTCGAGGCGTTGGCCACCGACATGGCGGCCGATCCGCCCGACAGCGGCGGTCACGCACGTTGGGACGAGGTCGTGAAATCGGCTCGCCGCATCGACGCCCAGCGCCGCCGCCGCAGCCGCGGCTGACCGCTCCTCGATCGGGCGACCCGGCCGCGGCCAGCGGTCGCCCGTCGCTTCATCGCAGCGAGCGCAGGAACGCCTCCGCCTCGCTGCGCTCTCGCGTGCGGCGCATCGGGGGCAGGGCCCGCACGATGTCCCAGCGGTAGCGCTGGTTGGTGGCCAGGCGCGGGTCGAGCACGGCTACCACGCCCCGGTCGGTCGCGCGAGCGCACCAGGCGGCCCGCCCCTTGGGCCATGAGCGTCACGGCGCGGGGCAGGTCGACCAGGCGGAACGCATCGGCGCGCGCCCGCTCACGGCGCGCCTGCAGCAGCGGCTCGTCGGGCCGTGGGAACGGGATGCGATCGATCGTCACCAGCGACAGGGAGGGGCCGGGCACGTCGATGCCCTGCCAGAACCCCATGGTGGCGAACAGGCAGGTGGCCTCGTCGGCGGCGAACCGCTCGACCAGCAGGGGCTTGGGCAGGTCGTCCTGGGCGAGCAGGGGATGGTCGATCCGGTCGCGCAGGGCGTCGACCGCGGCATGCATGGCCCGGTAGCTCGTGAACAGGGCGAGCGTGCGTCCGCCGGCCGCGTCGATGAGGGCCTCGAGCTCGTCGTGGGTGGCCTCGTCGAACCGCTCGGTGCGCGGGTCGGGTAGGTGCGCGGCGCAGTAGAGCAGTGCCTGGCTCTCGAAGTCGAACGGGCTGCCCACGTCGAGTTGGTCGAACGTGCCCTCGGCCAGGCCGACGCTCGAGGGCAGCGACGGCGGGATGGTGGCGCTCGTGAGCACGGCCGTCGTCTGCTCCCAGAGCGTGGTGCGCAGCAGCTCGCCCACGTCGATGGGTGCCACCTTGAGCGTGGGCCGTTGCTCGTCGCCCTCGATCCAGGCCACGTCGGTCGATGGCACCTCGAGCGCCCCGGCCACGTCGTCGGCGAGCGACGTGGTGGCCTTCATGGCCCGTTGCTTGCGGGCGGCCACGTCGTCGCCTCGGGCGTCGTCGACCCCTCGGAGCGCGCTGAGCACCGAGCTCAACCGGCCCTGGGCCAGCGTGAGCGCATCGCCGATGTCGGGGTCGAGGCTGCCCCGCAGCCGACGCCCGCAATGGACCGCCAGCACGTCGCGCAGCCGGTCGCCCGCCGATTCGAGGTCGCCGACGAGTTGGTCGTCGTCGATGATGGCGCCCACCACCCGGGCGAGGGCGGCGAAGCGTCCCGCCGTGAGCTCGAGGCCAGAGGTGGCCGAGATGGTGTCTTCGAGCTGATGGGCCTCGTCGATCACGACCACGTCGTGATCGGGCAGCAGGGCGCCACCGCTCGCCAGGTGCAGGCCGTAGAGATGGGTGTTGACCACCACCACGTCGGCGCCGCTGGCGCGCGCCCGGGCCTGCTCGGCGAAGCACGGGCCACCTTGAGGGCAGCGGGTCGCGCCCGGGCACTCGCGGGGCCCGACGCTGACGGCCGACCACACCTGCGCGGACGGCTCCCGATCGAGGTCGGCCCGATCGCCGGTGGTGGTCTGCAGCGCCCACTGCGCCAGGTGCTCGACCTCGTCGGCGGGGAGGTGGGCGTCGAGGCCGGCGAGCGACAGCTGATCGGGGCTCGCGCTCACCTCGTGCAGCCGCTGCAGGCACAGGTAGTTGGCCCGGCCCTTCAACACCGCGAACTCGAAGGGCCGATCGAGGTGGTCGGCCAGGAACGGCAGGTCCTTGTCGGCGAGCTGGTCCTGCAGGGCCTTGGTGGCGGTGGCCACCACCACCCGCTGGCCGCTCTCGAGGGCCGGCACGAGATAGGCGAGCGACTTGCCCGTGCCGGTGCCCGCCTGCACCACCAGATGGCGGTGCTCGGCGATGGCCCGACCCACCGCCGCGGCCATCTCGACCTGGCCGGGGCGCGCCTCACCGTTCGGCAGGGCCGAGGTGACGGCGGTCAGCGCCGCTTCGGGTGTGGTCGACTCGGTCAGGGGTGGCGGAGTCTAGGGCCACCCGCTGCCCGGACCGAGGGCCGCTGCGACCGAGCCGAGGGCCAACCCGGCGGGGCCGACAGCGCGCCGGGGTCAACGGTGGGGCAGAAGGCGGGCGGTAACGTGCGCGGGTGGACGTTCCCGACATCGACCCGCGTGCCGTGCCCCAGCACGTGGCCATCGTGATGGACGGGAACGGGCGCTGGGCCCAACGTCGAGGGCTCAAGCGCACCGAAGGGCACGCGGCCGGTGAAGAGGCGCTGTTCGACACGGTCGAAGGTGCGCTCGACCTCGGCATCAAGTGGCTCACCGTCTACGCCTTCTCGACCGAGAACTGGAAGCGGCCCGCCGACGAGGTGCGCTACCTCATGAAGTTCAACGAGTCGCTGCTGGTGCGTCGGCGCGACGAGATGCACGAGCGCGGCGTGCGGATGCGCTTCATCGGCCGACGCGATTGGCGGGTGCCGCGCCGGCTGATCCGACGCATGGACGAATCGATCGCGCTCACCGAGCGCAACCGCACCATGACGTTCACCATCGCGTTCAACTACGGCGGGCGGGCTGAGATCGTCGACGCTGTTCGCCAGCTCGTTGCCGACGGCGTGCCCGCCGACAAGGTCGACGAACGTGCCATCCGCAAGCGCCTCTACGACCCCGAGATGCCCGACCCCGACCTGATGGTGCGCACCTCCGGCGAGTTCCGCATCTCCAACTACCTGCTGTGGGAGATCGCGTACAGCGAGCTGGTGTTCACCGACGTGCTCTGGCCCGACTTCCGCCGCGAGCACCTCTTCGACGCGGTCCGCGAATATCAGGCGCGCGAGCGCCGGTTCGGTGGCGTCGAGGATTCGGCGTGAACCTCTACCGCGACAACGCGGTGGTGTTGCGCACCTACCGGCTCGGCGAGGCCGATCGCATCGTGGTGCTGCTCACCAAGGATCGCGGCAAGGTGCGGGCGGTGGCCAAGGGGGTGCGCAAGACCAAGAGCAAGTTCGGGTCGCGCCTCGAGCCGGGCAGCCATGTGGCCCTGCAGCTCTACGAGGGCCGCGAGCTCGACATCGTCACCCAGGCCGAGAGCATCGACCACTTCCGTTCCATTCGCGACGACCTCGATCGGGTCACCCGGGCCTCGGCGATGCTCGAAGCGGCCGACCAGCTGGCCCAGGAGGGCGAGTCGAATCCTCGCCTCTATCAGATGCTCCTCGGCGCGTTGCGGTCGCTCGCCGCGCACGATCCGCCGTTGGTGGTGCCGGCGTTCTTCTTCAAGGTGCTGGCGCTCGAGGGCTATCGCCCGATGGTCGAGGGGTGCGCGGGCTGTGGCGCCGACGGCCCTCTCGTGGCGTTCGACCTCGACGTGGGTGGCTTGCTCTGCATCGACTGCCGCCGCGGCCAGGCCGTATCTCCCGAGGCGGTGGCCCTCCTGCAACAGGTGCTGGGGGGTCAGCTCGGTGCTGCGCTCAACGAGGCACCCTCATCGGCCACCCACGAGCTCGACCACCTCGCCACCCGCTCGATCGAGCACCACCTCGAGCGCCGGCTGCGGTCGGTGACGCTGCTCGATCGAGCCTGAGCTTCGCCCCAGGGGCGGCCATCGGTCGTCAGCGCGGGCGGTGGTCGGTCAGGTGAGCGGCTTCCACTGGCCGGCCGCATCGTCGTAGATGAACCACGACCGCCGAGCGTCGTCCCATTGGATATAGGCGTTGCGCTGCGGGTCCCATTGCGGCCCGTTGGCCGGCGGGGCCGCTTCTTGGGCGGGCGCCTGCTCGGGAGCCGGCTCCGGTTGGGGAGCTGGCTCCGGGGTGGCGGCCACGGCCGGCTGCACGGACGTGGCGTCGCCGGCGACCTCGGCCGGCTCGGCCGGCTCGGCTGGCTCGGCTGGGGGCGCCTCGGGTTCGGCCGACGCAGGAGCCGTCTCGGCGGAGGCCTCGGCCGGCTCGGCTGGGGGTGGCGGTGTCACGACGGTGGGCGCGTCGGGCTGGGGCGGGGGTGCCGGCGCGGGAGGCGCTTGGGTGGTCGACGTGGGCGCGTCGGGTGCCCAGCCCTGCGGAGGGGGAGGAGCGGTGGTGGCCGCGGCATAGCCGGCCGCGGCGGGCGCGCCGGGCATCGGTGGCGCGGCCACCGGTGGTGCACCAGCCGGTGGGGGCGAGGTGGGCGACCAGGGCGGCGGCCCGCCGTAGGGCGCGGCCTGATCGCGGCCGGGCACCGGCGCGCCTGCGGCGCTGGCTTGCACGACGTAGGTGCTGGCGATCATGTCGCCCACCCGTTGGTGGCGCTTGGTGGCGAGCATCGTGATGAGGCCGACGAGCGGCAACAGCGGCATGAGGCAGAACGGAATGGCGTCGGCGATGCCACCGATGCCGCGGAGGATCTGGCGCCCGAGGCCGGGCGGGCCGCCGCTCGCGTTGACCGTGCGGATGCCGAAGATGAGCTTGCCCACGGTGGCGCCGGTGAGGCCCTGCAGGATCCAGAGGACCACCACCGCGTAGGCGAACGAGGTCGCCGCCGCGAAGAGGCTGGCGCTGTCGTTCCACACGAAGGTGTCGTACTCGGTGGTCTCCACCCCGTTGTCGGTGGTGGTGAACTCGCTGCGCACGCACGAGTAGCTCGAGTCGATGATGCCGCTGCGCTCGAGCTGCGCGCAGGTGGGTCCGTCGGTGTACTGCGTGAAATCTGCAGTGAGGAAGAAGACCAGCGCCGGGATCACGGTGATGAAGATGATCCAGTCGACGAAGTAGCCGCCGATGCGCCGGCCGCTCACCGCGGTGGGGTCCGTGCGAGCTGACGTGGCGTTCATGGGTTGGCCTCCGTTCGCCTCGGCCACTGCACCGGCCGCAGGTCCCTGACATTCTGGCCGACCGCTTCCGACGCTCGCGGGATCTCGGTCGGGCCGCACCGGTTGCGCAAGTAGGCTGACGCCCCATGTCCGACCCAGACGACACCCCTCGCCCCGTCGAGGTCCCCAACGACCAGACGCTGATGGACAAGGTGGTCAACCTGGCCAAACGGCGCGGGTTCGTGTTTCCGTCGGCCGAGATCTACGGCGGGTTCCGGTCGACCTACGACTACGGCCCCGTGGGCGTGCTGGTGCTGCGCAACGTGAAGGACGCCTGGTGGCGGTCGATGGTGCAGATGCGCGACGACGTCGTCGGACTCGACGCCGCCATCCTCTCGCCGCCTGCGGTGTGGGAGGCCTCAGGCCACCTCGCCAACTTCACCGACCCGCTGGTCGACTGCAAGAACTGCAACGAGCGCTTTCGTCTCGACAAGCTCGACGACCCCGACACCTGTCCCAATTGCGGCGCCCAGCACTCGTTCACCGAAGCGCGTCAGTTCAACCTGATGTTCAAGACCCATGCCGGGCCCATCGAGGACGAGGGTGCGGTGGTCTACCTGCGCCCCGAGACCGCCCAGGGCATGTTCGTCGACTTCGCCAACGTGCTGCAGACCAGCCGCAAGAAGCCCCCGTTCGGCATCGCCCAGGTCGGCAAGTCGTTCCGCAACGAGATCACTCCAGGCAACTTCGTGTTCCGCACACGCGAGTTCGAGCAGATGGAGATGGAGTACTTCGTGCCGCCCGACGAGGCCGGCCAGTGGTACGAGTACTGGTGTCGCGAGCGCTACCAGTGGTACCTCGACCTCGGTCTCCCCGAGGACAAGCTGCGGCTGCGGGCCCACGACGCCGACGAGCTCAGCCACTATTCGAGCGGCACGTCCGACGTCGAGTTCCTCTTCCCGTGGGGATGGGACGAGCTCGAGGGCATCGCCAACCGGGGCGACTTCGACCTCACCCAGCACGCCAAGCACTCTGGCGAGAAGCTCGACTACTTCGACCAGGCCAGCAACACCCGCTATGTGCCGCACGTGATCGAGCCGGCAGCCGGCGCCACCCGCACGATGATGGCGTTCATCCTGGCGGCCTACGACGAGGACGAAGTGCGCGGCGAGCTGCGCACCGTGCTCCGACTCCATCCGCGCCTCGCTCCCTACAAGGTGGCGGTGCTGCCGTTGTCGAAGAAGGACACGCTCACGCCGGTGGCGCGCGAGGTGCTCGGTCTGCTCCAGCCAGAGTTCATGACCGACTACGACGAGACCCAGGCCATCGGTCGTCGCTACCGCCGCCAAGACGAGCTGGGCACCCCCTTCTGCGTCACCATCGACTTCGAGACCATCGACGACCGGGCGGTCACCGTGCGCGAACGCGACTCGATGGCCCAGGAGCGGGTCGCCATCCCCGAGCTGGTCGACTACCTGCGCGAACGGCTGCGCTGAGTCGCCGGTCCGGGCTCAGCCGGCCACGAGCCAGCCGCCCCGCCCGGTGCGCTTCACCTGGTAGAGGGCTCGGTCGGCGGCTTCGAGCAATGCGTCGGCACCGAGCTCGCCCGTCGGGTCGATGGCGATGCCGATGCTCAGGCCCGGCACGATCGTGGTCACGCCCAGATCGGCGGGGCAGCAGATGGCCTCGACGAGACGGTCGGCGATGGTCTCGGCGTCTTCGTCGTCGACGGTGCCCGGGCAGCACACCGCCAGCTCGTCGCCTCCGAGCCTGGCGACCAGATCGCCAGGCCGCAGTTGCTGACGGATGCGGTCGGCGATGGTGACGAGGAGCAGATCGCCGGTGGTGTGGCCGTAGCTGTCGTTGACGACCTTGAACTCGTCGAGATCGAGGTAGAAGAGGGTGCGGCCGACGCGTGGGTCGCGTCTCGACTCGCGTTCGAGGTCGGCGAAGAACACCGCCCGGTTGGGCAAGCCGGTGAGCGGGTCGTGGCGAGCCGCGTACTCGAGTGCGGCCAGATGGTGGCGTCGCTCGATGGCCAGGTCGGCCAGCTCGCCGGGCACCTGCTGTGACCACCCTGCGGCTACGTCGAGCAGCCGGGCGTCGCGACTCCAGATGATGATGCAGGCCCGCTGGCGCCCGCCGAACTCGTGGATCGGGGTGACCGCGCAGCTCGTGAAGCCGATCTCGTGGGCGAGCGCGCGCAGCTGAGGATCGAGTGAGCTCAGATCGGCGTCGATCACGGGGGCGCCCGTCTGGACGGCGACGTGCCACGGAGCGCGGGCGGGGGCGGCGGCCACCAGACCGCAGAGCTCGGGTGGCAGGCTGGCGCCGACGGCGTGGCGAACGTCGTCGGCGCCGTCGAATGCGATGACCACGTCGATCTCCGACAGCTGGGCACTCATGGCGTGGGCCAACAACTCGAGGGTGGCGGTCAAGGACGCACCTGCAGCGAGCGATTGGAGCACGGCGTCGAGCAGCGTGCGATGGGTGATGCTGCGCGCCGCGAGGATGATGGCCTCCACCCCCGGCTCGTCGAGGCGGACATCGCCAGCCACCTCGAGGGGATGCCAGTGGCCGTCGAGATGGCGAACGCGATAGATCGACGGCGACAGCCGTCCTGGAAACGCCACCACGTTCCGCAGGCCCGCAAGCGCGGTGTCGAGATCATCGGGGTGCACGAGGTCGAACGCGTTGGTGCCCACGACCGCGTCGGGCTGGTAACCGAGCACCCCTGTAACGGCGTCGTTCGCCCAGCGGATCGTCCCGTCGGCGTCGAGCACCAGCGCGATGTCGGGCAGGAACCGGGCCGCGATCTCCGCCAGCGATCGATTCGGATCGGCCGGGCGGTCGGGCGTGGCGCTGGTCACCGCCCCAGCCTCGCGCGGGCAACCGAGATGACGTCTGGCCGGGCCGGTCGGTCGGGGTCGTTAGGCTCGCAGCAGTCTCGCCCAGGAGCGTCCGATGTCTCTCGTGTTCTCGTTCGATCACCCGCACGATGTTGCGCCCGTGATGCTCAAGGACCTGCTGGGGGGCAAAGGCGCCAACCTGGCGGAGATGACGTCGGTGCTCGGCCTACCGGTCCCGCCCGGTTTCACCATCACCACCGATGCCTGTCGGGCGTTCCTGGTGGGCGGCTGGCCGTCAGGACTCCAAGGGGTGATCGACGAGCACGTCGCCCGGCTCGAGGCCGCCATGGGCAAGCGCCTGGGTGACGGCACCGACCCGTTGCTCGTGTCGGTGCGTTCAGGGGCCAAGTTCTCGATGCCCGGCATGATGGACACGGTCCTCAACCTCGGTCTCAACGACGAGTCGGTGGTCGGGCTGGCGCGCCAGACCGACGACGAGCGCTTCGCCCTCGACTCCTATCGCCGATTCATGCAGATGTACGCCAAGATCGTGCTCGGCGTGCCGGCGGAGGATCTCGACGCGGTCTTCGAGACGGCCCGTGAGTCGAGCGGGGCGAGCAGCGACGCCGCCATCCCCGCCGAGGTGCTCGCTCGGGTGCTCGACGACTACCGCTCGATCATCGAGACGCACACCGGTAGCGCCTTTCCCGCAGGAGCCACGGGCTCAGTTGCAGGGCGCCATCGAAGCGGTGTTCGGCTCGTGGCTCACGCCACGGGCCATCGCCTATCGACGTCGCGAGGGCATCGCCGACGACCTGGGCACGGCCGTCAACGTGCAGGCGATGGTGTTCGGCAATCGCGACGACCGCTCGGGCACCGGCGTCGGGTTCACCCGCAACCCGTCGACGGGCGAGGCCGTCCCGTTCGGCGACTTCCTCGTCAACGCCCAGGGCGAAGACGTGGTGGCGGGCATCCGCAACACCCAACCGCTCGCCGCCCTCGGTGACGAGTTCCCGGTCATCCACCGCGAGTTGCTCGACATCTTCGACCGTCTCGAGCGTCACTACCGCGACATGCTCGACACGGAGTTCACCATCGAGCGCGACAAGCTCTGGATGCTCCAGACGCGCATCGGCAAGCGCACCGGTGCAGCGGCACTGCGCATCGCGGTCGACCTCACCACCGACCCGCGCATCCAGCTCTCGACGCGCGAGGCCGTGATGCGTGTCTCGCCCGAACACGTCGAGCAGGTGCTTCATCCGCATCTTCGTCGCACCCACGCCAGGGTGTTGGCGACCGGAGTGGCGGCATCGCCCGGCGCGGCCGTCGGCCACGCCTACTTCGACGCCGATCGGGCGGCCGACGCCGCCGACCGCGGAGAGCGAGTGGTGCTCGTCCGTCAGGAGACCTCGCCCGAGGATGTGCACGGCATGATCGCCGCCGAGGGCATCCTCACCTCGCGCGGCGGCATGGCCAGCCACGCGGCCGTGGTGGCCCGCGGATGGGGCAAGCCCGCCGTGTGCGGCGCCGAGAGCCTGCACGTGGGTGACCGACTCGTTCACCACCGAAGACGGCGTGGTGGTGCGCGAAGGCGATCCGATCTCGCTCGACGGCACCACGGGCGCCGTCTACGAGGGCGAGGTGCCCCTCGACGAGGCCGACGTCCCCGACGAGCTCGAGACGGTGCTGGGCTGGGCCGACGAGGTGCGCGCCGGCATCATGCGGGTGCGGGCCAACGCCGACACCGCCGACGACGCCGCACGCGCCCGCTCGTTCGGGGCCGAGGGCATCGGTCTGTGTCGCACCGAGCACATGTTCCTCGGCGAGCGGCTGCCTGTCGTGCGCCGGATGATCCTGGCCGAGTCGCCCGACGAGGAGACCGCCGCCCTCGCCGAGCTGCTCGAGGTGCAACGGCAGGACTTCGAGGGTGTGCTCGAAGCCATGGACGGGTTGCCGGTCACGGTGCGACTCCTCGACCCTCCGTTGCACGAGTTCCTGCCCTCGGTCGAGGAGCTGTTGGTCGAGCGCGCTCGCGGCAACCTGCCCGAGGCGGGTGAGCAACTGCTCGACGCGGCCGAGCGCTGGCGGGAGATCAACCCGATGCTCGGCACGCGGGGGGTGCGGCTGGGCATCATCAAGGCCGGGCTCTACCGGATGCAGGTGCGGGCGCTCGTCGAGGCGGCACTCGCTCGGCTGCAGGCCGGTGGCACCCCGATCGTCGAGGTGATGATCCCGCTCGTGGCCGCGCTGCCCGAGCTCGAGCTCACCAGGCGCTGGGTGGAGGAAGAGGTCATCGCGGTGGCCGGCGAGGAGCCGGGCGCCTTCCGGGTGCTCGTGGGCACGATGGTGGAGACCCCCCGCGCTGCCCTGGTGGCCGACGAGCTGGCCCAGGTGGCCGACTTCTTCTCGTTCGGCACCAACGACCTCACCCAGATGACCTTCGGGTTCAGCCGCGACGACGTGGCGCCCATCCTCGAGAAGTACCTCGAGGAGGGCCTGTTGCCGGGCGATCCCTTCCGGTCGATCGACGAGCGCGGGGTGGGCTCCCTCGTGGCCATGGCGGTGCGGGAAGGTCGCCGAGCCAAGCCGGGCCTGAAGATGGGGGTGTGCGGGGAGCACGGCGGCGACCCGGCCTCGATCACCTTCTTCCACTCGCTCGGGCTCGACTACGTGTCGTGCTCGCCGTTCCGGGTGCCGGTGGCGCGCCTGTCGGCGGCCCAGGCGGTGCTGCGGGACGAGGGGGGTCTGACGGCGGAGTCCGACACCGCGTGACGCCCGCCATGTCCCGGTCGCGGTGTCGGTGGCCGCTGCTACCGTTCGCCGAGTGGGGTCCGGCGTGAGCTCGAGGGAATGACCGATGGGCATCGTCGATGACGACATCGCCCGGGTGCGCCAGTCCTCCGACATCGTCGCCATCATCGGCGAGCACGTCTCGCTGCGACGGGTGGGCCTGCGCTGGCAGGGCCTGTGCCCGTTCCACGCGGAGAAGTCGCCGTCGTTCTCTGTCAACCAGGGCGAGGGGCTCTACTACTGCTTCGGGTGTCAGGCGAAGGGCGACGTCATCACCTTCGTGCGCGAGATCGAGCACCTCGACTTCGTGGCCGCGGTCGAGAAGCTGGCGGCACGCGCCGGCATCAGCCTGCGCTACACCGAGCAGGGTGAGGGTGAAGGACGAAAGAAGAAGGCGCGCCTGTTCGAGGCGCTCGCCAAGGCGGTCGACTGGTATCACGAACGGCTGCTGTCGTCGCCCGACGCCGCCAAGGCACGCGGCTATCTGCGCTCGCGCGGCCTGAGTGGCGACCAGGTCCGGCAGTACCGCATCGGCTGGGCGCCGGAAGGTTGGGACACGCTGGCCAAGGCGTTGCGCCTGCCCGACGACGTGTTCACCGAGTCGGGTCTGGGTTTCCTCAACCGCCACAACCGCCAGACCGACGCGTTCCGGGGTCGGGTGCTGTTCCCGATCTTCGATGCCGAGGGCCGCCCGGTGGGCTTCGGCGGTCGCATCCTGCCTGGAGCCGACGGGCCGAAGTACAAGAACTCGGCCGAGAGCGCGATCTACGCCAAGAGCAAGGTGCTCTACGGGCTCAACTGGGTGAAGTCCGACGTGGTGGCCGCCGATGAAGCGGTGGTGTGCGAGGGCTACACCGATGTCATCGGCTTCGCCGAGGCCGGCGTGCCCCGTGCCGTGGCCACGTGCGGCACGGCGTTGACCGAAGACCACGTGCGGCTGTTGCGCAGCTTCGCCAAGCGGGTGGTGTTGGCGTTCGACGCCGATGCCGCCGGCCAGAACGCGGCCGACCGCTTCTACGCCTGGGAGCGGGCCCACGATCTCGACGTGGCCGTGGCCGCCCTGCCGTCAGGCGTCGACCCCGCCGACCTGGCCCGCCGTGACCCCGACGCCCTGCGGGCCGCGGTCGAGGGGGCCGTGCCCTTCCTCGCCTTCCGGGTCAACCGGGTGCTCGACGCGGCCGACCTCTCCACCGCCGAGGGCCGGGCCAGGGCCGCCGAGGCCGCGCTCGACGTGGTGGGGGAGCACCCCAGCAGCCTGGTGCGAGATCAGTACCTGATGGAGGTGGCGTCGCGCTGTCGGCTCGATCCCGATCGGCTGCGCAACCTGCGGCGCGACCCCGGTGGACAGCGCGATCCGCGGCGCGATGGAGCGCGGGGCAAGGTGGTCGCCGAGGCGCGCCCGGTGCGACGTCAGTCGCTCCGTGACGGCCCCGAGGTGGAGGCCTTGCGTTTGCTCGTGCAACAACCCGACACCATGGCGCCGTGGCTCGACGAGATCCTCTTCGGCGACGAGCGGGCCCTGTCGGCGTATCGCGCCTTGGCTGCGCACGGATCGGTCAGAGATGCCATCGAGCACACCGATCCCGGCGCCGCCGACCTGCTCCAGCGCATCGCGGTGGAGGAGTCGGAGGCCGACCCACACGACGTGGCCGCCCGGCTCATCGAGGTCGCCGCCCGTCGGGCACTCGTCGATCTGCAGGCTCGCACCCGGCTGGCAGACGATCCCGAAACGTTCGCCGCGGCCTCGCGCGAGATGGGTTGGCTCAAGCTGCGCGTGGAGGAGCTGCGTGAGCCCGACACCAGCGTCGGTGCCGCCGAGCAGTTGCTACCCTGGCTCACACGACGGCCTGAGGGGATGCAATGAGCGAGGGAAGTTCAACGCTCTCTCCTCTGACGGGAGCAACCGACGAGGAGGTTCGCCGGCTGATCGATCGCGGTCGGCGCAGCGGCACGCTCACCCAGCACGACGTGGTCGACGCGCTCCCACACGTCGAGCTCACCCCCGACACCATCGTCACCGTTCGCTCGATGCTCACCGAGGCCGGCATCGTCCTCGAGGAACCCGAGCTGCAGACGGTCATCGTCGACGAGGTCGACGACGACGAAGATCCTGCGCTGCGGTTGCGCACCCGGCTGCGTGCCGTTGCCTCGCGTGACGCGCTGCGGATGGGTGGCGGATCGGCTGCCGGTGGCTCGTCCGATCCGGTGCGCATGTACCTCAAGGAGATCGGGCGGGTGCCCCTGCTCACCGGGCCCGAAGAGGTGGCCCTGGCCAAGAGCATCGAGGCCGGCCTGCACGCGGCCGAGAAGCTGGCCGACCTCGAGGCCAGCAGCGAGCTGGCGCAGCTCGACCCGGCGGAGCGCCGGCGGCTCGACCGCCTGGTGCACCGGGGTGAGCGGGCCAAGTCGCAGCTCACCCAGGCCAACCTGCGCCTCGTGGTGTCGATCGCCAAGCGCTATGTGGGTCGGGGCATGCTCATCCTCGATCTCATCCAGGAGGGCAACCTCGGCCTGATGCGGGCGGTCGAGAAGTTCGACTACACCAAGGGCTTCAAGTTCTCCACCTACGCCACGTGGTGGATCCGCCAGGCCATCACCCGGGCCATCGCCGATCAGGCCCGCACCATCCGCATCCCCGTGCACATGGTCGAGGCCATCAACAAGGTGCACCGTGTGCAGCGGCAGATGATCCAGGAGCTCGAGCGTGAGCCCACGGTCGAGGAGCTGGCCGACAAGGTCGACATGACGCCCACGCGGGTGCGCGAGATCATGCGCTACTCGCAGGACCCGCTCTCACTCGACTCGCCGGTCGGTGAAGAGGACGACTCGAACCTGGCCGACTTCATCGAGGACCAGCAGGCCGAGGCGCCTGCCGAGATGGCCGCCAAGATGATGCTCAACTCGGCCGTCGAGGAAGCGCTCGAGGAGTTGAACGACCGCGAGAAGGCGGTGGTGCGCATGCGCTTCGGCCTCGACGACGGTCAGGCGCGCACGCTCGAGGAGGTCGGCCGCGAGTTCGGCGTGACCCGTGAGCGCATCCGTCAGATCGAGTCGAAGACGCTGGCCAAGTTGCGCCACCCGCATCGCAGCCAGAAGCTGCGCGACTACCTCGACGGCGAATAGCTCGCTGGCGTCAGGCCGTGGGCTCGTCGAACGCGGCGTCGCGTTCGACGTCTTCAGGCTGGTTCGCCTCGCCTGCGTCGTCGGCCCGTAGATCGAGCAGGGTGCTGGCCGCGCCGCCGGTGGCGTCGTCGAGCAGGCCTCTCGTGCGCAGGCGACCCTGCTCGGACAGCTCGTCGAGCTTGGCGCGCACGTCGAGGTATTGCGGCGTGCCCCGGGCCTTGTCGAGCCAGCGCTCGATCTGGATGTAGCGCTCACGCCCGGCGCGCGCCCCGAAGTAGTAGCCGAGGCCGAACCCGACGACGAGGCCGGTGCGGAACTTCATGGCCCGACCTTATCTGTCATACCTGCTCGGCATCATCGGACGATGGGGTATCGCGGCAAGATGGTCGAGCAGGAGCGGGCGCGAGAGCTGCGGGCGGCGTCATGGACGCTGCAGGACATCGCCAACGAGCTCGGTGTGTCGAAATCGTCGGTGTCGCTCTGGGTGCGCGACGTGGTGTTCGACCCGCTGCCGCGGCGCACCGCCCGCCGCCGCGGGCCGAACAAGCTGCAGGTGGCCAAGCAGGCCGAGATCGACGAGCTGCTGGCCGAGGGGCGGGCCCGCATCGGGAGGCTCAGTGACCGCGAATTCTTGGTGGCGGGAGCGGCGCTCTACGCCGGCGAGGGCGCAAAACGCGACGGTCAGGTCGTGTTCGCGAACAGCGATCCGAGGATGATCGCGTTCTTCTGCGCATGGCTTCGCAGGTTCTTCGAGATCGACGAGTCGCGGCTCCGGATGCGCCTGTATCTGCACCAAGGACTCGACATCACGAGCGCGGAGGCCTTCTGGGCGGAGCTCACCGGCATCCCTGTCGGCCAGTTCCACCGGCCCTACCGAGCGGTTGCCGACCCGACCATTCGCACGAACAAGCACGAGATGGGCTGTCCGTCGGTGCAGTACTGCTGCAGCCGCACCCACCGGGCCGTCATGGGTCTCGTGCACGCGCTGCTATCCTGCGACGCTGTCCTTCCGGGGTAGCTCAGTTGGCAGAGCGCCGGCCTGTTAAGCCGATTGTCGTGGGTTCGAGCCCCACCCCCGGAGCCTGATTCGCCAGTCGCCTACGCTCGGCCGCCGTGGCCAGCGTGGTGGTGTCCGGACTGCTGCACGACGGCCTCGGGCTGGCCGAGGCGGCCCGTGGATACGCCCGGGCGTTCGCCGCCGCCGGGTTCGACGTGCGCCAGCACGTGGTGGAGCTGCCGGGGCGGCCGGTCATCGGTCACCCCGGACCGCACGGGGTGCTGCCCTTCGCCGAGGCCGAGGCTGACGACGAGGCCGACCTGGTCCTCTGCTGCCTGAACCCGCCGGAGATGGCGCTGCTCCGAGAAGCGAGGGCACCCCACCCCGCCGGTCGGGTGAACGTGGGCGTCTGGGCCTGGGAGGTCGACCCTGCGCCGAGCGAGTGGGCCGAGCAGGCCGGTCGGCTCGACGAGGTCTGGACCCACAGCACCTACGTGGCCGACCTGCTGCGGCCCATCGTCCAGGTGCCGGTTGTCGCGCTGTCGCCGCCCGTGCAACCGCTCATGACCGCGAGCGGTCGGTCAACGTTGCTCGACGGGCGCCCGACGTTCCTGGCCCTGGCCGACGCGGCCAGCACCTTCGCCCGCAAGAACCCCCTGGGGGCGATCGAGGCCTTCAGCGAGGCATTCACCGTCGACGACGGCCAGCGGCTCGTGGTGAAGATATGGAACGGCGACGCCGACCCTGCGGGAGTCGAGGCGCTGACCTGTGCCGCCGCCGATCGACCCGACGTCGACATCATCGACCGGTGGCTGCCGCGCGACCAGTTCGAGTCTTTGCTGGCAGGATCGGCATGCCTGGTGTCGCTGCACCGGGCCGAGGGGTTCGGCTTGCCCATCTTCGAGGCCCTGGCCCACGGCGTACCGGTGGTGACCACCGGCTTCTCCGGTCCGATGGACCTCGTCGACGACCGCCACGCCTACCTCGTCAGATCGACTGCGGCCTGCGTGCCTGCCGGGGCCGGCGCGTATCCGGCAGGAGCCCGGTGGGTCGAACCAGACCGTGACGATGCTGTGCAGCAGCTGCGGGCGGTGGCGGCCGATCGGCAGGAGGCGTCCGCCCGGGCGGGTCGAGGACAAGCACTGGTAGGGCGTCGCCTGAACAACGAGGCCGTGGGCGAGGGCGCACGCGAAGCGCGTTGGACCACTCCTCGAGCAGGCCCGGCACCGTTCGCCCCGATCTCCGTTGCGACCAGCCGTTGGCGTGGTGGTCCATGCGGCCGAGCCGTGGCCGGCGCTGGCCCCCTTTCTCGCCGCGGTGGCGCCGCAGGTCGAGGCGCGGCACGGTGAGCTCGTCGTGGGAGTGAGCGACGACCGAGTGCTGCCTGATCGTCACCGGCCGAAAGGGGTCCGGGCCGTGAACGCCGGGTCGACCAGCCCGTTCTCGCTGCGCCGGGCTGCGGTCAGAGAGTGCGACGCCGACCTCGTCGTGGTCACCGAAGATCACTGTCGCCCCGCCCCCGGCTGGCTGCTGGCTCTCGACCACGTCTTCGAGGCGCGCGGTGCGTCGCTCCTGGCCGGACCGATCGGCAACGGCTCGACGGGGTCGACTGCGGACTGGGCGAACTACCTCATCGGGTTCGTCGCTTACGCGCCCCCGCTCGATGATGCACCGGCCGCGCGCTGTCCCACCGTGGCGAACCTCGCGATCTCGCGCGCCGCTCTCGCGCGCCTTGTGGGTCGCCATGGTCACGACGGCCTGCTCGAGCGCGAGGTTGTCCCCGAGCTGTGGGCGGCTGGCGACATCGAGATCGTGCCGGACGCGCTCGTCTACCACCAGCAGTCGTTCGCGCCGTTGCGTCATGTGCGCAACCACTTCGACGACGCTCGAGTGGCCGGGGCGCACTCGGCCCGACTCGACCCGAGCTTCCGGCCCAGCCTCCGCCCATCGGCGCTTCGCGACTCGGCGCGTGGATTCCTGCGCGAGGTCGTCCGCGAAGTGACGCCTCGCGTCGATCTGGTGCCGATGCACGCTCGGGCCGCCACATGGCTACGGGTGCTCGCTCTGGCGAAAGCGTTGGGTCTGGCGGTCGGTGCGCGAGTGGGCGAGGGTCGCAGTGGCGACCGCCTCGACTGACCATCGCTGGGGGAGGCCAGGTGCTGGCTCTGGCGAGTCGCCGACGGTTTCGCCGCCGTGTGATGGGTCAGACGCGATCGACGAGGAGCTGCGCGAGCGCCTCCTCGGCGGCGAGCACCTCGTCACTCGCCGGCAGGGCGACCGACCGGACGAAGAAGGCCTCGTCGCCGGTGCGGACCCACACCTCGTACGCCAGCACGTCGCCGGTGCCGCCAACCTGGTTGCGCTGGAACGCCTCATCGCCGAGGCCCGAGACGGTCACGATCTCGAAGCTCGACATCGACTCGGCCGCGTCGAGGTTGCTCTGGTAGGCCTCGACGCCCACCGCCTGCCACTCGTAGGACCCACCGGAGTCACTCCCGGACACGCTCCACGAGCAGCCGGTGGGCAGTTCCGCTGCGCCGGCCACTTCGACGCCGGTGGCATCCGCAACCTCGTCCTCGGTGACGACCCCGCAGCCGCCATCGGACGACGACTCGGCGTTCTGAGATGCGTCGCCGTCGGAGCCCGCTGTGTCGGAACCGCCACCGTCGTCGCTGCAACCGACGAGGAGCACTCCGCACGCGAGCAGGAGCCAGGGCCAGGTGTCGAGGCATGACAATCGATGGTAGTGAGCTGATGAGGTTGCCGCTCGCGACGATGGGTCGGCGTCCGACTCGACCTGCGCGCACCGAAACCGTTGCGGGCGGTGAGCGCGCCACTGACGCCCGATGTGGGCGACGGGCGGCGCTACGGTTTGCGATCTGGGGCCCGTAGCTCAGTGGTCAGAGCAGGCGACTCATAATCGCTCGGTCGATGGTTCGATCCCATCCGGGCCCACCAGCGCTACGCGTCGTACTGGTTCCCGGAGCCGCAGTGCAGACGTACTTCGGGCAGCCGGACGGAGACCCACTATGGTCATTCCCAGCGAAGCAGACGGCGATGCTTACGGGAGGCGACGATGGGGCTGCATCGGACAGCAGTGACGGCGGCAGTGGCGGTCGTGGCGACCGCAGCAGTGGTCACCGGCGGATTTGGTTCCGCGTCGGCCGCCCCGCCGAGCGAGGGGTGTAACTACGTGAACGACCCGAGCTGGGACGGCCTCTTCTCCTCGACCACACTGGCGGTCCGGGGTTTCACGGCCGGGGAGGTGGTCACCGTGTCGGCGGAGCTCCCTGGACCCGGCTACGGGACACCCGGCCAGGTCACGCTCAGCAAGCAGGTCTACGAGGGCGTTGGTTTCATCGAGGGCCCGGTGCAGGTCGACAGTGCGGGGGTCCCCGGGACCCTGACCTATACGATCCCGGCCGACGCGATCTATCGCCTGAGCTGGGCGGTCGACGTCGGCGGAGCCCAGTGGCAGGTTTCGTGCGAGGCGGCACCCGACACGCCGCCGGATGATTCGACCCCGGATGATTCGACCCCGGATGATTCGACCCCGGATGATTCGACCCCGGATGATTCGACCCCGGACGACACCAGCACCACTTCGACCACAGCGGCGGTCGATGCCGGTCAGGACGTCACCTCGACAACGCTTGCGTCCGGGGAATCGGCCACGACATCCGTTGCCGGGGCCCAGGCGACGGCGATGCCGAGATTCACCGGCTGAGACCGAGCTGGCCCAACGGCCGGCTCTCGACTGTGGCAGGCGATTTCGGGGGAGGGGCGCCTCCCACGCTCGGTGAAGGTGAGGCCGGGCTGTGGGGCGGGCCGGCGGCGAGCGGAGCCGCCGACGGCTGGCCCCGCTTGAGTCCGAGAGAGGGCCGAGGACTGCGACCCGTACGCGCAACGGAGGCCCGCGCCGAACGGCGCAGGCCTCCGTTGCCTTCAGTTCAGTCGCACCAGGGGTAGACGAAGAGGCTGTTGTCACCGGCGCGGTGATCGGCGAGCACCACCGGGAACGGAATCGGGTCCGGCACTCCGCTGATGTCGGCACCGGGGCGCACCGTCACGCCGACGGCGACCGCGGTTTCGATGGGGAGGCCGCTCTTGGCGACCGTCGACAGCAGTCCAGCATCTTTGAGGGTGGCGATGCCCGCCTGCATGCAGGCCACGTCGGGAGCGGTGGCGGGACGGCCCTTCGGGGCTGCGTTGGCGGTCGTGGCACCGACGCCAAGGGCGAGCACGGCGGCGGCGGCGGCGATCATCATCTTGCGCTTCATGGGAGCCTCCAGAGTGTTGGGGATACGGCGGCTATCGAGTGGCATACGGAGCCGCATTCGTGTCCGGATGACGAGAGTTCCCGCGTCACGCTCGTTCGGTCTGGTTCAAGCGCCAGCGAAGGCGGAGCGCAGCCAGCCGGGACGCTCAGCGGCGACGGATGCACCGGACGAGCTGGTGCGGTGAGACGACTTCGGGGTCGTCCTCGACGGTGATCCACTCGAGTTTGCCTTCGAGGCGCAGGTCGCGCAGTCCGTCGTGCACCTCCCAGTACGAGCAGGGAGTCTGGGATGTGACGTGCCGGGCGATCTCATCGACCGTCATCTCTGACGGCGCACGCTGCATCACTTCGGCGATCTTGATTCGCACCGGTGCGAGCTCGTCCATCGGCTCACGCCATCCAGGGCACTCGCCAGCTCGTCGTGGGCCGCTTCAGAGGGCGCTTCGCCCATCTGCGGTGGGACGCCAGCGATGCACCCGCTCATGGCCGCGATCGACGGACAACAACCAACCGATGGTGGCCCTCCGCTAGCCCAACGCCCGAAACGGAACGACGCTCGACGGCCGATTGAACCATTGTCGAACTTGAGCCAGGGCCGGTGCGATCAGCAGTTGCAGGCGCTTTGAGCGGAGGGGCAGTCGCAGAAGAGCACTGGGTCGTCATCGACCGCCTGCCAAGCGGTGAGTGGTCCAGCACACCGCCGGTCGATCGAAACGATCACCAGCCCGGCGAGGTCCGGAACTAGGCGCACGACGGGAGTTCTACCCCAAACGATCGGCTCGGCGGCGGTGGCGTCGGGCACGTCGCCTCAGTCTCCGCCGATGAAGCCGACTCGCACCACCGTCGCTTCCCACACCTGGCCGTTCTCGGCGCTGAGCGTGTAGCCCACGACCGCACCCCATCCGCCCTGGGGCGACTCGAAGGGGATCGAGCCGGAGAACGGGCCGCATGACATCGCCGCCGCCGGTGACGAAACCGTCGCCGATCGGCTCGAGCGTGCCATCGGCGCGCACCTGGACCTGGACCGTGCCCTCGAAGGCCAGGGCCTCACCGGTCACCTCGAGTGGTGTGTCGATCGCCGTCCCGGCAGCGGGATAGGTGAACTCGATGTTCTCCGTCGCCGAACCGAGCACCCACCACGAGTCGTCACTGCCGAGCTGGCGGACGAACACCGTGGTGACCGGGCCGTCCGCTTGAGGCTGGACCTCGACCTCCCCGGAGCGACTGTCGCCCTGCATGAACTCGCCGACACCGGATCGTCGAAGCCGACGAACTCCACGGCGAATCCTGTCGCCGCGTCGACCGGATCGTCGTAGCGGGTGTCCGAGTCGGCGAACGGCCACACCGCGGTCGAGAGCTCGTCGGGTGACAGCGTGCCGTCGTGGCGGCCTCGTCGTGGTCCGCTGGCGGCCTCGGTGGTCGTGGTGCCCGTCTCGACATCTCCGTCGTCATCGTTGCAGCCCGTCAAAACCACGACGAGCGCGACGGACGCGAGCATGCTTGCAGCAACCATGAGCGGACGTGTCCTCAGTCTGCGTGCCATACCTCCAGCAAGCCACGGATCGAAGCGAACGGGAAGGGCCAGAGGTCCCTGGTCGCCGCTGGACTCACGACCCGGGTGGTGGCCCGGTCGAACGAGCCAGCAGGTCGACCACCTCGTCGTCGGAGGTCTGGCCGAAGTCGTCGTAGAACTGACCGACGGCGTGGAACCGCCGGGGCGACTCGAGCACGATGACCTGATCGGCGTCGCCGGTGAAGGCATCGACCGCTCCGGCGGGCGCCACCGGCACGGCGAGGATCACGCGAGCCGCACCGTGGGCCCGGGCCACCTGGCACGCCGCACGCGCGGTGGAGCCGGTGGCCAAGCCGTCGTCCACCACCAGCGCGGTACGTCCGGTGAGGTCGATGCGGGGCCGATGCGACCGGAACCGCGCCGCCCGCCGATCGAGCTCGTCGCGCTCGCGTGCCTCCACGGCGGTGAACGCGGCCTCGGAGACGCCGGCCAGGCGCACCACCTCGGGGCTGACCACACGGACGCCGTCCTCGCCGATGGCGCCCATCGCCAACTCGGGCTGACCCGGCACGCCGACCTTGCGCACGACGATCACGTCGAGCGGGGCGTGTAACCCCTGGGCCACCTCGAACGCCACCGGCACGCCACCCCGCGGCAGCCCGAGCACCACCACGTCGTCGGCCGCCACGTCCTGCAGGCGTTCGGCCAACAGGCGGCCAGCCTCACGTCGATCGACGAATGTCACGTGAGCATCATCCGCAGCCCGGCGACGGGCCACAAGGGCCGGACGACCGCGCGATGGCGGTCAGCGTCGGTAGACGAGGGCCACCCAGTGCAACCGCTGCGCCTCGGGGGCCAGCGCGACCGCAGCCCTCAACAGCCAGTCGAGCTCTTCGACGGCGGACGTGCCGGGCGGCGGCTCGACGACCAAACCACGTTTGGGATGGTCGGCCCGCAGCCGCCACCCGTTCGGGATGGGCACCCCCGCGTCGGCCAGCACGAAGCGGACTTTGGGCCCGCCGGCGTGCTGCAGGCCCACCGAGTCGGCTCCCACGCCCTTGCGGGTCACCTCTCCCGGCACCCAGGTGCCGATCGGCAGCTCGGGTCCGCGGCCCGAGAACAGGGCGAACACGCCCGCCCTGCCGCGGCGTTCGACGAGCTCGTCCTCGTCGTCGTCGGGCACCGGCTGCAGGTTGATCCATCCGTCGCGATCGGCAGCCAGGCGCTCGACGGTCTCGGTCAACGCCGTGCGATCGGTCAGGGTGAACTCGACGAGCTCGGGTTGGGCCTTGGGCACGTCGATCAGATCTCGTCGAGCCACGCCGGCGCGCGGTCGAGCAGGAACATGCTCACCTCGTGGCACCGGTCGAGCACATCGCACATCTGCTCCTGCCCGAGGAAGATGCGATCGAGGCCCACTTCGATGCGAGCCACGATGGTGAGGCTGCGCTCGGGGGCATCGGTCACCGAAGCGAACGAGTCGATGGCCGACACCTCGAGTGGCACGAGCGTGCCGCCGATGCCCGCCAGATCGGTGGCCAGCACGAGCAGGTCGGGCCCCTTCGGCAGCGGCGGCAGCACCCAGGTGAACACCAGCGGGAACGCGAACCCCTCGATGGGCTCGGACCCTTCGGGCATCTCGATCATGCGGTCTTCGAAGCCGAGCAGCACCCGGGGATCGACCTCGAGCGCGAGATGCAGATCGAGCGGTCCGCCGCATGCCTCCTCCGGATGGAGGTCGACCTCCCACGTCTGACGCAACGAGTAGGTCTCGACGAAATGGCGCTCGTCGTGGACATGGAACTGGTGGTCGACCGCGTGGTCCTTGAGGTCGGCGACGAAGCCGGCGACGTCGATGACGGCCAAAGAGAAACGCTCCTGCGGTCGGGAACCCCGTAAGCCTGCCATGCCGCAGGCCGGGCGGCTACCGTCGGCCGCCGTGCGCGACGACGACCTGCTCGGTGTGCTCGACGAGGCGGCCGAGGCGATCAGGGGTGCGCTGGGCACGCTCGACGACTGGGGACTGGCCGGCACCCGAGCCGGGCAGTACCGCAGCGACCTGGCGGCCGACGCCGCCGCGCTGGCCGTGTTCGAGCGGGCAGGACTCGGCGTGCTGAGCGAGGAATCGGGCCTGCACCGACCCGACTCCGACATCGTCGTGGTGGTCGATCCGGTCGACGGATCCACCAACGCGTCGCGGGGCATCCCCTGGTATGCCACCAGCCTCTGCGCGGTCGACAGCGACGGAGCCCGGGTGGCGCTCGTGATCAACCTGGCGTCGGGCGAGCGCTTCGAGGCCATCCGTGGCGGGGGAGCGCGCTGCAACGGCGTGGCGGTGACGCCGAGCGAGGTGCGCGAGCCGAAGCGGGCGCTGGTGGCACTGTCGGGCTATCCGCCGCACTACCTCGGCTGGAACCAGTATCGGGCGCTCGGTGCCGCCGCGCTCGACCTCTGCGCGGTGGCCATCGGTCGGGTCGACGGCTACATCGACTGCAGCCGCGACGCGCACGGCCCGTGGGACTACCTCGGCGGCATGTTGGTCTGTCAGGAGGCGGGCGCAGCCGTGGTCGACCTGACCGGACGCGACCTCGTCGTGCTCGATCATGCCGCTCGACGCACACCGGTGGCCGCGGCGACGACTGAGCTGCTCGACGGGCTGGTGGTCGCCCGCGCCGCATTCGACCATCCGGAATGATCGCCGTGCTGTCGGGCGCTCCCCCTACCCTGGAGGAATGCGCAGCGCCGCTTATCGCCTCGTCCTGAAGGGCTGGCGCTACATCCCCCGAGGTGTCCGTCGGCGGGTGGTGCGGTGGCTGTCGCCGTCGTTCACAGTGGGCTCGATCTGCCTGATCGAACGGCCCGACGGCGCGGTGCTGCTCGTCAAGCACATCTATCGCAGCAATTGGGGCATCCCGGGCGGCTTACTCGAACGGGGTGAGGATCCGGCCACCGCGGCGAAGCGCGAGATCAAAGAGGAGGTCGGGCTCACCATCGAGCTGGTGGGGGAGCCGGCCGTGGTGGTCGAGTCGAAGCTGCGCCGCATCGACGTGATCTACCGGGCTCGACCGGTCGAGCTCTCGGAGCTCGAGTCGGTTCGTCCCCGCTCACCGGAGATCGAACACGTCCGTTGGTTCCGCCCCGACGCCCTCCCCGAGCTGCAGCCCGAAACCGCCACTGCACTGGTGGCGCTCGCCCGCTCGTCCGCCTCGCCTCAAGCAGCGCCGCTTCCGCTCACCGACTGGTGACCGACGGGTTCTGGATTCGCGCCGAGCGCGTCTCCCGACCCTGGTCGCCCACAGAGGCCTATGCTCGGCCCGCAGGTCACGGACCAGCGAGGGATGCCGTGCAGACGACGTGTGTGGACGGTGCTGCCGTTCCAGCCGACGAAGCATCGCTGATCGCCAGGGGTGTCGCCACAGCCGTCGCAGCCTGACGGAGGGCTCACCCCGGTGCAGGTGAGCCTGCTCGGGTCGGTGCTCACGGCGCTGATGGGCACCGAAGGTCGAGCTCGACGCACTCGAGCCTCTCGGCCCCGATGACCTCGCCAGGGCCCTCGCCCCGCGGTCGGTGGAGTTCCGCCAGCGGATCGTGCACCACATGGTGCTCGGCGAGTTGGTGCTGCGGCCGATCCCACCCGCCGTGGCCCGCCGCGTCGAGGTCTACGCCAAGGCGCTCGACGTCGACGACCGGTTCGTTCGCATCGCTCGGCGCTACGCCCAGGGCGCCTTTGGCCTGGCCTGGCTCGACCTGCACCGCAGCGGGTTCGCCGAGCACTGGGAACGCGCGCGGATGGATCAGTTGAAGACCACCGTGAAGCTCGAGCACCAGCTCGCCGCAGGGGTCGTCGACGAGGCGTTGGCCGAACGCTGGATGGGTTTCGCCGATCTGCCGGTGGGCACGCTCGGGCGAGGGGTGTGGGACATGTATCGCGGGCGTGGCTTCGGGCTGCCCGGCTCGGTCGGGGGTGCCTCGGCCTATCTCGCGCAGCACGATTTCGTGCACGTGCTCGCCGACTACGGCACCAACCTCGACGGCGAGCTCGAGGTGTTCGCGCTCATCGGGCGGGCCGATCCCGATCCGAAGGGCTTCGCGTGGCTGGCGACGCTCATCGGGCTGTTCGAGACGGGCTATGTGGCCGATGCCGGCTTCTTCACATCTGACCTGCGCGAGCGACGACTCGACCGAGTCGAGATGCATGTTCGTCTCGCCGACGCGCTGCGGCGTGGACAGAGCTTGTGCGACCGGTTGGGTGTCGATCTGCTCGAAGTCGACTACCACGACTTCGCCTCGCGCCCCATAGAGGAGGTGCGCGACGAGCTCGGTTTCGATCCCAAGGCGGAGGAGGCCTTGGCGGCCGGCTCGCCCGGCGCGTTCGACCCCGAAGGCATGTCTCGGATTCAGCGGGAGTACGCAGCATCGATCGACGAAGGAGAGGTGGCGCGATGAGGTTCTGCCAAGGCATCAGGGTGCGGTGCGACGACCCGGAGGCCCTGCTGGACCTGCTGGCCGAGTGGGACGCTGCCCAGGCGACCACCGAGGTGATGGGCTACATCGGCACCCGCCTGCTCGCCGACCGCGACGCGCCCGGCGACTACCTCATCGTCGCCGAGTTCGCCGAGGTCGACGGCGACCTCACGCCCGCTGAGGAAGCCGAGCGGAACAACAACCGGGAAGAGACGGCGCGCTGGGCGGAGAAGCTCCGCTCGCTGGTCGAGGGCGAGCCGGAGTGGACCCACTACGACGAGCTCTACCACACGGGCATCACCGGCAACCTGCGCACCGGTTAGGAGGCCTCGATGGGCCAGCACTACCACGACGGTCAGCGAGCGATGCAGGACCGCTTCGACACCCGACGGCTGGCCGACCGACTCGACGAGTCGACCAGCGATCGCATCAGCGACGCCCATCGCACGTTCATCGAGTCGCGCGACATGTTCTTCCTGGCCACCGCCGACGCCGACGGCATGCCGCAGTGCTCGTACAAGGGTGGCGAACCGGGATTCGTACGTGTGCTCGACGAGTCGACCATCGCCTTTCCGGTCTACGACGGCAACGGCATGTTCCTGTCGACGGGCAACGTCGCCGTGAACCCCAACGTCGGTCTTCTGTTCATCGACTTCGAGCGCGGCACGCGCCTGCGGTTCAACGGTGTGGCCAGCGTCGACCCGGACGATCCCCTCATCGACCACTACCCGGGCGCCCAGTTGGTGGTACGGGTGCGAGCGACGGCGGTGTTCGCGAACTGTCGCCGCTACGTCCATCACTACGAGCTGGTCGAGCGTTCGCCCTTCGTGCCCTCGGCGACGGCCGAGCCCCCGGTGCCCGACTGGAAGCTCGACCCCTGGTTCGAGGGCTACCTGCCGGAGCACGACCCCGCGCGAGACGCCGGCAACCCGAGCGCGCCCTCCATCCCTCTCTTTTGACCGCCTGCCACCGGCATGCGGCTCACGACTGGCGCGTGCGGCAGCGCCGTGCGAGATAGCGGTCGACGCGAAGGCCGATCGGCGCGACAACGGTGGGTGGGGCTCGTCGCCCGGCGAGTCCGGTGACGAAGGGGGTCCGAAATGGCCGACTACGGGTGCATGATTGCTTGGGACCGGGTGGCGATCGGTCGGGAGCGCAAGGCGCTGGAGGTTTGGGCTGATGCCCTCGACTTCTACGGCAAGGCGCAGGCCAACGGCCAGATCGAGGGCTACGACACCCTCGGATTCGAGTCGAACGCCGCCCACCTGCTCGGGTGCATCCTGATCCGTGGCACGCAGCAGCAGATCGAGGCGTTCATGAGCACGAACGAGTTCCGTGCGCTGCAGCAACAGGCCTCGATGGTGGTCTCGTCGCTCACGGTGACGAGGTTCCAGACCGGCCAGGCGATGGTCGACACCGTCGCCAGCTTCGCCGGGGCGATCGACACCCTCGGCGTGTAGCGGCGGCCAGCGAGCCGAGCGCGCGTATGGCCTGACGAGTGAGGGCCGGTACTCTCGCGCGTCTTCGGGCGCTTAGCTCAGCTGGCTAGAGCACCTCCCTTACAAGGAGGGGGTCGGGGGTTCGAGTCCCTCAGCGCCCACCCGTTCTCAGGAATACAACGTTTCGCCTGTTCAGGGGCGACTTCGCGTGTCCGGTCGCTCGGGCATGTTCGTCTCTACTTTCAAAACCAGATGGCGCTTTTCGCGACGAGACACGCCGCGTGAACACGTCCCATTACCGGCGTTTCGGGTCAGTCCGCCACCCGTGGGCGTAGATGCGAGGCCGAGTCGTGAAGGAACAACACCGCCAATCGAGCATGCCTTCATCGAGTAGACCCGACCGGCCGCTGCGGCTCTGGACGGATTCGGTCAGCCCCGACGACTACGGCCCCCCGGTCACAACGCGGACGAGCTGGTGATGTTGCGTGCGATCTGCTCGAGGTGGGTGTCCCATGTGCCACAGCAACCGCCCCAGATGTCGAGGTGTGGGTGCTGGCGGGAGAGATCCCCCATGGTGGCGCCGAGGGCCACCGGGTCGCCGGCCTCGAGGTGGCCCAGAGAGCAGAGCGCGACTTTGTCGGCCATGACGGCGTTGGGACGGAGGCAGCGCACGCGGCGGAACCAATCGGCGTTCTCCAGAGCGCCCGCGAACTCGGAAGGATGCACGCAGTTCACCCCGTAGAAGGCGGGGCGCTCGTCGCCCGTGAGCTCGTCGACCGCCTCGATAGCCTCCCGGAGAGTGGGTCCTGCAGCGAGCCGCTCCGGGCCGTCGAGGATGAAGGAGATCGACGCCGACAGCCCGTGGCGTGCAGCGGCACGGGCCAAACCAACAGCCTCAGGCACATTGTTGAACGTCAGGGCCTGGACGAGGTCGACTTCGGCGCTCGCCAGCGTCGCGATCTGTACGGAGTGGTAGTCCTCGGACTCCTCGGCCGTGATGGTGGTGTCGGCCGTGTACGCGTCGCCGCGGGGGCCGACCAAGCCGCTGACCTTCACCGCTGGTAGCTGCGAGGCATACGGCTTCGCCATCGTCCGCAGGAACTCCAGGCAGCGAAACTGCACGTCTCGCAGCTGCTCCGCCGAGTAGCCGACCCGGGCGGCCCAGCCCGGACTGGCCCGGTAATCGAGTCCTCCCATCAGTACGGCGAACCCGTAGCGTGCAGCAGTATCGAGGTAGCTCTCGTACATCTCCCGCACCCGGACCATCGCTGCCGGCTGGTCGAGCAACGTGAACATGGCGAACTCGGGGAAGTCGAACCCGTGGCCGTACATGACCTCGGTCTCCGAACCACCTTCGGTCAGGTAGAAGATCCCAGGCTCCGCCGCGGGGAACGGGTTGCGTACGGTCACGGTGCCCTGCCTCTCAGTTCGCCGGCTCCTACGCCGGTGGTGCAGCAAACTCTGGCATACCTGCCGGTGCCATGGGTCTGAGGTCACCATGGAGGTTGGCCCGGGTCAACTCCAGGCCGAATCAGTCACTCGTTGGAGGGGCAGTCTTCGTCAGAGGGCGAGAACCTGGCCTGCGGCAATGACGATCGAGAGGCTCCCGAGCCCACCGAGTGCGATGACCAGGAGTCGTCCGAGGCCGTCGTCGGCGCGGTCGACCTGAGGGCGCGGGGAGTCGTCCCGCTCGACCCGGGATAGCGGTCTGGGCGCGAGCGTGCACGCAAGGACGCTGATCGCCGCTGCGACGAAGACGGGCGGCGAGGGTAGGAGGAGGGCGAAGGGCAGGACCGAGACCACCCCCCGTGTGCTCCATCCGGGTCTGGGCCATCGAGGCGCGAGGTGGTCGACCAGTGCACCGAAGGTCGCCCCGAAGAGCACGAGGGTAGCGAGGCACAACACCACGGCCAGAGCCACCGGCGTGACCAGCGTGAAGTCGTTGTTGGTCGAGTTGAGGAGGCCCACGGGCCGCACGAGCAGGCCGGCCCCGATGGCAACACCCACCAGGCCGGCGGCCAGCGACCGGTCGGGGAGCCAGCGCCGCAACAACGAGAAGAGCGCCAGCCCTACAAGAGCCGCGCCGATGCCGACGATCACGATCAGGAAGAGTGAGCCACTGACGCTGACGTCACCGACGATCTCGTCGGCCTCCGTCCGCAGCCCCTGGACATCTTCGGGCGAGGTTGCGGCCAGGACCCTCATCATGAGCCGCCCGCCGGCGCCGATCGTGAGCACACCGGCCAGGATCGCCCCGAGGAGCATCCCGCCGGTACGGCCCACCGTGACGGCGAGCCGTTCGCCGAAGGGTTCGCGCCCCGACAGCGGCGTCGGTGTGCGCCGGGTGTGGCGCAACCGGGCCGCGAGGACCGCTGCCACGATCATCGCCGCTACGCAGCCAACGGTGATCCCTGCCTTCAGCATGTCGAGCACCTCGAGCTCCACCCGCCAGGAGAGACGGCTACCGGCAGACCGCAGGCCTGACGCAGGGTCGCGGTCAGCGACCTGAACCACCCTGGATCCGATGGGGGCCGTGCGGAGCGGTCGGTGGGACCGCTTGGAAGCGGATGGCGTCGGATCAGTTCGATGACGACCACGCCGTCGAGCTGGTGCTGCGCTCGCCTGGGGCCTCGGGCAGTCGTCATCGTCTTTCCGGTGACCCGATGGGGCTCAGCTCGAGTGCACGACTCACGAGGAGGACCAGATCGTGTTCGCGCTGTTTGACGGTGGCCTCGTCGGGTGAGGTCTCGTACAGATCGTGGAGGGCGTAGCCGACCATCAGCATGCAGAGCTCGGCCTGTCGGCGAGCGGCGACGGTGTCAGGTTCGGGTCGCTCGTCGATCAGGGCGCTCCAGGTCATGAGCTCGAGGTAGAGGTCGACGCCTCGTTCGAGCAGCGCTTGCCAATCCTGGCGGATCGTCGGAACCCGGTAGGCGAAGTCGACAGCGGTGCGAAGCAGCGGTCCGTGCGATCGCCAGCCGTCGCTCGTGTGGCGGACGCCGATGGCGAGCACGTCGACAGGTGTCGCGTCGGGCGGGATGGTGACGGATTCGATCGACGAGATCAGCTCGTTGAGTCCCCGACGGATCAGGGCGACGAGAAGCTCCTCCATGGACCCGAAGTAGAAGTACACGCTCGGCCTTGAGATGCCCGCCGCAGACGCGACCATGGCGACCGTGAGCGCCTCGAAGCGGTGCTCGTCCAAGAGCTGGTCGGTCGCGTCGAGGATGGCTCGCTCCTGTTCGTCGCCCCGTCGGGGCGCAGTGCGGCGCCGGTTGCGTCGCGTCTGCAGGTTCGAGTCCGCTGGCTTGGTTGACATTGTGTTGACGAGTATAGACACTGTGTTGACTCAGCGTCACGCATCTGAGGAGGGGCCAGTGAGCCGCACGACGGAGAGGTTCAGGGGGGCGAACGTCTTCGTCACCGGCGGAGGGTCGGGCATCGGGTCGGCGCTGGGTGCCGCGATGGCACGTCACGGCGCGCACGTCGTCTTCGCCGACATCGACTCACTCGCCGCCGGGCGAAGTGCGGAGACCGTCCGCGCAGCGCGAGGGAGCGCGTCCGCGGTGGCGCTCGACGTGGCCGACCGTGATGCCTTCGCTCGCGCGGTCGATGAGATGGTGCAGACCCACGGGCCGATCGGATACCTGGTCAACTGCGCTGGGGTGTCGATCGGCGGACCGACGCACGAGCTGAGCGGTGCCCACTGGGACGCGGTCATCGACGTGAACCTGGGCGGTGTGGTCAACGGTGTCCTGGCCGCGTATCCGCACATGGTGCGGGCCGGAAGCGGGCAGATCGTGAACGTCGCCTCGGGCGCCGGGCTGGTCCCGCTGCCGTTCGTGGTCGCGTACTCGGCGGCCAAGCATGCCGTGGTCGGTCTCTCACTCGGCCTCCGTCCCGAGGCTGCTCGCCAGGGTGTCCGCGTCAACGTCGTGTGTCCGGGAGCGGTCGAAACCCCGATCCTCGATAGCGTCCCCCCGGCTGAGCTCCCCGTCGCACCGACTGCGCCGATCACCCCGCGAGCGTTCCTATCGGTCATGGGTGAGTCACCCATCCAAGCCGACGTGTTCGCCCGCGCCACCCTTCGACACATCGCCAAGAACCGGGCGGTGATCCTCGTGCCGGCACGGCTCCGGGCACTCTGGCTCCTGCACCGCATCTCACCGACACTCACCCAAGGCGTCGCACGGCACCTGGCCGGCAAGGTCCAACGAGACCTCATCGACTCGGCTCATCGGTGAGGGCAAGGCCTGCTCGCCCGCGTGGAGTTCAACGGGTGGGAACAATTCCGTGATCGACGTCCGAACCGGCCATGTCGGCGTGACTGATTCGAAGGCGCACCGCGTCGGCGGTTCCCAGGCAACGGTCCGGCTGACCGCCCGGAAGGGCAGAACTCCGAAGAGCCGACCGGACAAGTCGTTCAAGACGCCCGGTGCCTGGATGGCGCGGGGCGTGAACGTCAACGGCTCGACTTCGATGCCGTGATCGATGATGAAGGCCCAGCTAGCCTCCGGCGACGCGGGCAGGTCCATCGTGATCTCGAAGCTCGCCATGACCGTCAGTCTTCACCTCCTGGATCTACCTGGTTGGCGACGAGTTCCTGAACCCCCTCCTGGTCATCGAAGAACCGCTTCGCCCGCCGGTCCACATCGACATAGGTCACAGAGGGCCACACGAACGACGGGGCCGCATCGACGTAGGAGCCTGGGTAGAGGACCGTCGTGGCGGCCACTGCGTCGCCGACAGCCCGGAACAGTCGCCAGCGGTCTCCCTGATGTTGGTCCTGCTTCGCCCACAGAGACCGAGTGCGCTCGTGCATCGCGTCGAGACTAGGGGTACGACCGACGCTCTCCGGTCACGCCGCGAGATCCCACTCGACCTCGATCGGGAGCGTTGAGGCTGAGTTGCTGCATCAGTCAGCCGGTCGTAGGACTGTGCGATCTGCGGCTGAGGGGCGCTTCCACCGACGTTGGCGACCTTCCCGTCGTCCGAGGTTGAGCACCTAACTTCTTGAGTTTCGCTCAGGTCGGCTGCCCGTCCTACATGGGATGGCGCGAGTTAGCACAGCGCTTGTCGGGTTCTGCCTTACAAGGAGGGGGTCGGGGGTTCGAGTCCCTCAGCGCCCACGAGCTGTGGTCGAAATGACAACAGCGGGTGAAGAACCGCTGGTCAGCAGCAGTCCCGACGGCCCCGCGCTCAGATGGGCACGCCGAACACGGCGATCGTCAGCATCATCACCTCGATGCCCGTGAAGCCGGCCACCGCCCACCAGTTCCACGCTCGCTTGGCGAGAACCCAGGCGATTAGGGCCTGGATGGCGAAGTAGAGGGCGAACACCCGTGATGCCAGCGCCACAGCAGCGGTGACGTCGACCAGCAGGAAGATGATCGTTGCGGGAACGAGCACGACAGCGAAGCTGACCTTGCGGGGAACCTTGGCCTCCACGAGGAGATCGCTGCGCGACGAGGTGGCGTTGATGATGGCCGACGTCTGGCTCCCTATCGCGGCGAGGAGCACCAGCCACGGAAGCCAGTCGCCGACACGGTCGGCGACCACGAAGATCCCGGTTCCGTTGTTCGGCACGTCGATCTCGACGAACAGGATCAACACCGCCGCGAGCAACGCGACGAACACGACCGATGAGATGTACTGCGCCAACCGCATCGTCGAGACGCGTTCCTCGCGGCCGAAGCGCTCGCCGATGTAGCGAGCGGCCTCGAAGCCCTGCACGAGCGCGAAGAGGCCGATCAGCTTCCGGAGGTCGTCGGTGGTGAGCGACGTATCGGTCTCGGGCAGGCTCCACCGACCACCGAGCCAGTCCTGGACGTTGTAGACGATGAAGGCGGTCACGACGCCGAAGACCGCCGCTAGGTTGAACGCGGTGGTTCGGTCGCCCTGGCGGTTGAGCCAGTCCATCCCCCCGAACCAGCCGATGGCGGCGATGCCCAGCAGCAACACCGATCCCCACACCTTGACCTGGCCGCTGGAGTAGAGGTGGAGCGGCCAGAGGACGAGGGTGATGAGGAGCAGGGTGTAGTAGGCGATGTTGACGAGCGACGCAGCGAGCAGCGACCACTCGCCCACCCGCTCAACTGTCTCCATCGAGTCGCCGCTGCCGATGAGTGGCTCGAAGTGGCGGATGTTGTAGGCGATGGCGTACCCGGTGGCGATGGCCACGAGGCAGATCCCGAGCATTGCCAGTGGTGCCGCGTAGCCGGCCAGAAAGACGATCGCGGGCGAGAGTACGATGAACCCGACGTCCATGATGTTGGCAAGCGGAACCACGGCCGCTTGGTAGCGCGACGAGGACTGCACCCGCCGGCTGTACAGCAGTATGGCGAGGCCGACGATCACGACGAGGCCGAGTCCGACGGCGACCAGTTCGTCAGTCACGGTGCCCGACTCCGGCGCCTACGGCTTTCGTGCGCCCCATGACCACGGCCGTGAATCTACTCGGCACCTCTGCGCCGCCGAGGGGATGGATCCCGCCGAAAGGCGTTAGCGGCTCGACCGAGCGCGCGCCGGTCCTGTGACCACACCTGCGCGGCCGTGCGCTCAGCTGAATTCATCGGCCGCGTCGCTCGTCGTCGCCCGCCCGCGCAGCAGGGTGATGAGGAGGAGTGGAGGCCCGGCACCGAGAAGAACAGCACGACGCTGACCGTCGGCGCCACCGCCGACCGAACCTGCGGGAGACCCGCCGGTTGCGAGGCGGCCTCGCTCATGAACAGGGATGCCGCGACCTCGGGGTTGGACGCGCCCGACCCCACTGCGAATGCGACCTCCCGCTCCCGGTCGGTGAGCGACGCCAGACGTTGGGCCGCGATGCGACGACGATCTGTCATCTCGGCGTTGCCGAGGTGAGAGAGAAGCGTGCGGGTGACCGACGGTGAGAGCATCGCTTCTCCAGCAGCCACGAGGCGCACGGCATGGACGATCTCCCTGACGCGGACCCCGGTCGACCCCCGAACCGGGCCGGATCGTGCGCCATATCTGCCGATCTGCCGTTGCTGTTGCTACGCCGCCGGGCACGCTGCGTTCGCGGACGGACCTGTCTTACTATGCCGGTTGATGTTGCGGCCGGAGACGAGGTTCGTGAGCGTGGGTCGCGATCGGGTCGCGACACAAGTCTACGGCGACGGGCCGCCCTTCTTGTTCTTGAAGGCGTTCGGCGCGTCGGTGGACGCGATATGGGAGCATCCTGGTCACCTCCGGTTCCATCGTTCGATGGGCTCGGCGTTTCGAATGGTGACGTTCGACCATCGCGGCAGCGGGATGTCCGATGCGCTCGACGAAGCGCGACAGGTTGATCTTGACGTTCGCGTCGAAGATGTGGTGGGCGTGCTCGACGCGTTGGCGATCGACCGGGTCGTGGTCTGCGGTGAACTGGACGGTGCCTTCACCGCTGTGAAGTTCGCGATCGCGTATCCCGAGCGCGTCGCTGGTCTTGTCCTGGCGAATGCCGCCGCGACAGGGTTCGGCCTTGGGAGCACCGAGACGGCGCTCGACGAACTTGCCGATACAGTCCGCGCGACTTGGGGCACCGGCTTCACCGTCGCGAACTCGGTCCCGAGCTTCGCTGATGATCCTGAGTTTTGTGCTCGGTTCGAACGGATGGGCGCGCGACCAGGAGCGGCGGCGGTCGCCATCTGCAAGTTGGCGACGACCGATATCCGGCCGCTGCTTCATTCGATCACGGTGCCGACGTTGGTCGCGTACAGCGGCGACTTCACGCTGTCGACTCCGAATGAAGCTCGGGAGTTGGCCGAATCGATCCCCGACGCAAGGTATTTCGAAGGGACGTCTTCGACGTTCTACTGGGGCGGCGGCGTTGTGGACGAGATCATCAACTTCGTGTCGGGCCGATCCGCGCCGACACTGCGCGACCTCGCCACGATCCTGTTCACGGACGTCGTCGATTCGACCCGCACGGTCGTCGCGGTCGGCGACGATGAATGGCATCGCACGTTGACGTTCCTCGATGACCTCGTCGCGTCAAGAGTCGCCGATTGTGGTGGCCGCGTCGTGAAACAGACCGGTGATGGCCATCTCATTGAGTTCCCACGGCCAAGTGACGCGGTTCGCGCCGCCGTCGCACTTTGCAGCGCCGCACCAGCATTAGGCATCGGCATGCGCGCCGGGATCCATACCGGCGAGATCGACCGTCGTGAGAACAGCGATATCGGAGGCCTCTCCGTCCACATCGCCGCCCGCGTCACCGCGCATGCGTCTCACGGTGAAGTCGTCATAACTCGGACCGTCGCCGACCTGCTCGGCGCGACCGGATACCAACTCCAAGACCGCGGGGAGCACGAACTGAAGGGCGTTCCCGGGAGCTGGCGACTCTTTGCGATCAACGCGTCGCGAGGATCAAACGCTCACTCCTGACCGCAAGTATCACCGATCGTTGACTTCGCACCTGTGTATCTCGCGCCCCTCGAAGACGATGCCGCGCTGGCGCCTGGCGGATGTTCCACGCTCGGGTCGCCGGGATCATCCGAAACGCAGGCCCGTGAGCAACCGCGAGGCTCGACTTTGAGCACCTAACTTTCGGTTTTCGCTCAGGTCGGCTGCCCGCCCTAGATGGGATGGCGTGGGTTAGCACAGCGCTTGTCGGGTTCTGCCTTACAAGGAGGAAGTCGGGGGTTCGAGTCCCTCAGCGCCCACACGATCAGCGCGCTGCTCGCGCTTCCGAAGTAGTTGACGCTGTCGGTGAGGTCCTTACCGATGTAGATCTTCCCGCTTGGGTAGGTGATCCGGTAGATGGTGCTCACCTCGTCGACGTTTCCTCGATTCCGTCGTACCAAGCCTCAATGACCGTCGATGCCAGGCCGATGCCCTGCTCGCGGATCAGCTCACAGCCGGTCACCGTCGACGAGGTCCACCGTCGGCGTCGCCTGCCGTGACGCCTTTCATGCGGGTTCGCTGAACCGGCCCAACGTGACCATGACCACACGTTCAGCACCGGCAGCGGCGGCGTCGAGCCGTTCAGGAGTCGGCTCGACTCGATGATGAGTTCACGCCCGACAACGAGTGCTCAAGAGTTCAATAGGCGGCTCCATCGGATCATCGAGGCGGATCGCCCAGATGCTCGCAGGGAGGTGTGGGTCTTTCGCCTCTGCCAATTGGTCGGTCCAGGTGAACAGGCTCGAAGCTGTCGCTTGTCCGCCAACCGAGGGAGGCTCGTCATGCTGAGGTCACGGGTAGCTGCGGTCATCGCGGTGGTGGCTGTGTGCATCGTGGTGGTTGCGGTGCCTCCGTCGGGCGCGGCAACGTATGGGGTGACGGTGGCGGGCGGCAACGGCTTCGGGTCTGCCGCCGACCAGCTCAACAGTCCGTACGGGGTGGCGGTGGACGGGTCGGGCAACGTCTACGTCGCCGACCAGAACAACAATCGGGTGCAGCTGTGGGCACCCGGGGCAACCGAAGGAGTGACGGTGGCGGGCGGCAACGGCCTCGGGTCAGCGGCCAACCAGCTCCGCTTCCCCCGTGGGGTGGCGGTGGACGGGTCGGGCAACGTCTACGTCACCGACACCTTCAACGTTCGGGTGCAGCTGTGGGCGCCGGGAGCGACCGAAGGGGTGACGGTGGCGGGCGGCAACGGTACCGGCTCCGCCGCCAACCAACTGAACCTGCCAAGTTCGGTGGCGGTCGACGGGTCGGGCAACGTCTACGTCACCGACACCGAGAACGATCGCGTGCAGCTGTGGGCGCCGGGAGCGACCGAAGGGGTGACGGTGGCGGGCGGCAACGGTGCTGGCTCCGCGGCCGACCAGCTCAACAATCCGGTCGGGGTGGCGGTGGACGGGTCGGGCAACGTCTACGTCACCGACACCCTCAACGTTCGGGTGCAGCTGTGGGCGCCGGGAGCGACCGAAGGGGTGACGGTGGCGGGCGGCAACGGTGCTGGCTCCGCGGCCGACCAGCTCAACAATCCGGTCGGGGTGGCGGTGGACGGGTCGGGCAACGTCTACGTCGGCGACACCACCAATCATCGGGTGCAGCTGTGGGCGCCGGGAGCGACCGAAGGGGTGACGGTGGCGGGCGGCAACGGTGCTGGCTCCGCGGCCGACCAGCTCAACAATCCGTACGGGGTGGCGGTGGACGGGTCGGGCAACGTCTACGTCGGCGACCATTCCAATCACCGGGTGCAGCTTTGGTTCAACGGGCTGGCAGATCAGTCGATCGACTTCGCGCAGTTGGCCGACCATGTGTTGGGGGCCAGTCCATTCGTGATCTCGGCCGCGGCATCGTCGGGTCTGGCGGTGTCGTTCGGATCGGACACCCCAACGGTGTGCATCGTCTCGGTCGCCACAGTCAGCCTGGTCACCGTAGGTACTTGCACCATCCGGGCGTCACAGGCCGGTGACGGCACCTGGGCCCCCGCCCCGGAAGTGACCCAGTCCTTTCAGGTCACCCCGCCGGTCGTGTCGGTCGGGTCGGCGTCGGTGGTGGAGGGTGATGCGGGTAAGGCTCGGTCGGTGCAGTTCGCGGTGACGTTGTCCGAACCGGCGACCACGATCACGAAGGTGGGCTATCGGGTGCAGGTGTCTGGTTCGGCCGAGGCTCCGTATGACGTGGCGGTGAGGTCGGGCTATGTCACCTTCAAACCCTCGGCCAAGCTCGGTCTGTCACCGACCTCGCTGGCGGTCACCGCCAAGGTCGCGCCCGATTTGTTGGTCGAGGGCGACGAGACGTTCTCCGTCACGCTCACCGGCGTTACCGGCACGGGTGCCAGCGGAGCGGACTACGTGCTGGGTGGCTCCGCCTCGGGCGTGGCCGGATCCGCTTCCGCAGTCGGCACGATCGTCGATGACGATCCTGCCAGCGGCTTGACGGTGTCGGTGGGTGACGCCTCCATCTGGGAAGGCCACATTGGCCAGAAGGCCACGTCGACCAACAACGCCAGGGTGTGGGTCAACCTGTCCGAACCGGCTGCCACGACGGTTTCGGTGAAGGTGACGGTTGCCGGTGACACGGCGACGCCTGGTTCGGACTTCAAGAAGAACTACACCAAGACGCTCACGTTCAAGCCTGGCCAGTACCAGCGAGCGGTCGCGGTCCCGGTGTTCCCCGACGTCGATGTTGAGGGCGACGAGACCGTGACCGTCACGTTGTCCGATCCGACGGGTGGTCTGTTGCTCGGGCGTGCCGCGGGCACGGTGACGATCCTCAACGATGACTGAGCCGCCACCTTTGAGCACCTAACTTTCGGTTTCCGCTCAGGCCGCCTGCTCGCCACACAAGGCATGGCGCGAGTTGGCACAGCGTTCGTCGGGTTCTGCCTTACAAGGAGGAAGTCGGGGGTTCGAGTCCCTCAGCGCCCACTCCGAGGCCCGCTCCCGCAGTTCAGGACCCGATGGTCGCGACCGGCATCCCGACACCGGCACGCACACAGTGGAGTACTCCGGCCGCCTGGGTTTGCTAGTTGCGCCGATTGTAGATGACTAGGCCTACGAGGCCGGTTAGGCCTCCCACGATGAACAGGATGATGCTCCACCCGAGGATGCGGGTCTCCCAACCCTCGCAGTCCCTGGTCGGGCAGCTCCCGCCTCCGAACGCCGCCGGTGAGATCCAGCAGCAGTCTCGGGTGTCGAACCAGATGACGCCGACGAAGCCCAGCACGATCAAGCTCACTCCGACAATGCCCGTCACGCAGCCGGGCGCTCGGCCCGAAGGCTCGTCGCCGGGCGCTCCGCTCGAAGGCTCGCCGCGATACTCACGCAATCGCAGGATGACGATCACGACGAAGGCCACCACGGCGGTAATCACAACGAGGACAACCATCGCGGGGAACGCTACGGACGCGCCCTGTGGTCAACCAGGGCAGAAGGTCCCGCCGCTCCCAGCGCACCGCATGCGCGGGCTTGGTGGCTCCAACGATCCTGCCGGATGACTGAGCGCGCACGGTGCAGATGTGAGATGGCCGGACACTTCGGGTGGCATTTGCGCCAGATGGCGACGCCCACGCCCACGCCCACTACGGAGCGCGGCCGAAACCACGAGGGGGGACCAGTGGCCGCGGTGAGCGATCGTCTACCGGCGAACGCGGAACGCGGCGATGAGGGCCGCGGCGATGAGGGTTGGGATGCTCACGACCAGCATGACGACGGACGCGATATTCACGCGAATCTCCCAACCCTCGCACGCTCTCACGGGCGGGTAGGCGCCCGGTCCCATATCGAAGCCGCCGCCGAGGTCCCATTCGCAGTCGAAGCTCTCGAACCAGAAGCGGGTGACCACACCGAGCAGGAGCAACACCACCCCGACCAGCGCGACCCAGAACGATGCCCCTCGACCGCGCTTGGGGTTTTCACGGTTCATGACATGGGACGGTAACGAGCAGGACGCGGTGTCGGTAGGGCCGAGCGACCGCGGGATCGGATGTGAGCTGGCCGCTACTTCGGGTGGTACTCGCGCCAGATGCTGATGCCGACGCCCACGGCGAGAGTCACCAGGCCCAGCACACCGAGGCCGACGCTCCACCCGAGGAGCCGCGTCTCCCAGTCTTCGCAGTCCCGCGTCGGGCAGCTCCCGCCTCCGAACGCCGCCGGTGAAATCCAGCAGCAGTCCCGGCTCTGGAACCAGATGAAACAGGCGATACCGGCAACCAGCAGGATCAATCCGATCCAGAAGACGATGCTGGGGGTACATCCGGAATGCGACCTCACGGGAGATGGTTCATCTCGTTCTCCTGTGGTCTTGGGTTCGCGGTCCCACAACCTGATGACGACGATCATCACAGCAAAGACGACGAGAAAGACGAACAGGACGAAGCCCATACGCGTGTCGACGTTATGGACCCGTCGGAAACGCAGCCAGGGTCGAACGTCCCGCGCAGGGCCTGCAACCAGGCGAGTGAGGGGCGCACCTGCCAGAGACCTGATTCTGAGAAGGGCGTCGGCGGTACGTGGCGACTGTACGAAGCTGTCTGAGTCGTCAACCGCCAGCGGGAGTGGCAGACGCAGCGGAGAGTTGCTAGTCCTTCCGTGTGATCGAGGCCAGCGAGATCCGGTACGCGCAGGCAGGCGACCAGCACATCGCCTACCGCGAGTACGTGGGCGATCCGGCGAGCGACGTCGAGATCGTGATGGTCAACGGCTTCTTCTTCCCGATGGAGTCGCTGCCGGAGGATCCGATCGCGCAGCGGCTCCTGGAGGGTCTCGCCGGCCTCGGCCGTCTGGTCGTCTTCGACCGTCGGGGGATCGGCCTATCCGACGCGATCACCGATTGGGACTCACCGCTGCGCGAGCAGTGGGCGGACGACCTCGAGGCGGTCATCACGGCGGCGGGTTGCGATCGGCCCGCGTTGTTCAGCTGGCACATCAACGCGGTCGCTCGGACGTGTTCGGTCCGCCATCCGGAGCTGATCGGCCGGTTGATCCTGTTCAACGCGGGCGGGAGCATCACCGAAGACGATGCGGAGCTGATCGAGGGGTTTCGGCAGAGTCAGCGGCGCATCATCGCAGGGGAAGAGGATCCCAACACCTGGTTCGTGCCGGGGCGGGCGGGTGATCCGGCGTTCGGGGCGTGGGTGGATGCCGCGGGCCGCAAGGGTGCGAGCCCGAGCCTGGCGGCCCGGTTGAACGAGCGGATCTTCTCGGACCCGCCGTTCGACAACACGACGGTGACGACCCCGACGCTCGTCATCACGCGAGTCGCGCCGGGCGCATCCCGGCGGACCTCGTCGAGCGGATTGCACGCGAGATCCCCGGGGCCGAGCACGCGTCCCTCGGTACCGGTGACATGTACCCGTTCGGTCTCGGCGTCGACGAGGTTCTCGCGGAGATCTCCCGGTACGTGACGGGCGACGTCCGGCTCCCGGCGCCCGAGCAGCGGATCGCGGTGATCCTCTTCACCGACCTGGTCGGATCCACGAGCCGGGCCGCGTCAAGTGGCGACGCGGCGTGGAAGCGAATCCTCGACCGCCACGACGAGGTGAACCGGAACGCGGTGGGCCGACGCGGCGGAGAAGTCATCAAGACGACGGGGGACGGCGTCCTCGCCGTGCTGCCCTCCGCGACGGCGGCGATCGGAGCCGCCCGGACGATCCGGGACCAGCTCGGCGACCAGGACCTCGACGTGCGCATCGGGATCCACGTCGGTGAGATCGACCATCGCGGCAACGACATCTCCGGCCTCGCGGTCAACGTCGCGGCCCGGATCATGGCCGAGGCCACGGCCGGACAGATCCTGGTGTCGGAGGTGGTGACGCTGGTTGCCGCCTCGACGGGCTTCGCGCCAGCCGGTCCGCGGATTCTGAAGGGCGTCGAGGGCTCGTGGCCGCTCTTCGAGGTCGTGTGACTCGTTCGCTCAACCGACGAGGATCGAGCAGAGGGGCTGCTGCACGATCCGGTGACAGGTTCGGTGTGGAGTCAGGCCAGATCGAGTGTCAACGGTCAGTGGGATCCGCCCGGCGGCGGACAGTCGAGCTGCCCGGTGTCGGTCTGAACCACCCTGGATGTGATGGGGGCTTTGCGATCGGGCGGCGAGGCGACGTTGGAGCGGAGGACGTCGGATCACTTCGCCGACGACCACCCCCGTCGACGGCGGATCGGTACGCCGATGCGGAGAAGCTCGCGGGCGAGCGTTCTGGCATCGACGTCGGGCTTGGGGGAGTCAAAACCCGTACCGCAGGTTCCACAACGAACTTGGCCTCGTTCAGGATGTAGCCGGTTCCAGCCTCCGCGAGCTCGTCGTCGGTCGCGTGGAAGTACCCCGTCATCGTGAGGGTGACCGATGGCCGGCGGCCGACACCCCAGTAGAACGAGCGTGTGCCCGGTCGCTGCCTCATTCCAGTGCGGTGGTCAGCCGGTCCTGCGATGGTGGGTGGCCGAAGGCGCGGCGGTACTCCCGGCTGAACTGAGCTGGGCTCGCGTAGCCGACGCTGAGCGCCGCGCCGGTGACCGATTGAGCGTTCGACTGGATCAGCCGGCGGGCCTCGAGGAGTCGGAGCTGCTTCTGGAACTGGACCGGTGAGGTGCCGGTGACCGCCTTGAAGTGGTGGTGGAGGGCTGAGGGGCTGAGCCCGACGTGGTCGGCGATCGCGTCGACGCTCATCTTGGCGGCGAGGTCGTCGCGGATGAGTCCGATCGCTCTGGACACCGTTCCCCCTGGCCCCTGGCCGAGGCTCAGGCGACGCAGCGTCCGCCCCTGAGGTGAGCAGAGGAGGCGGTAGTGGATCTCGCGTGTGGCGAGCGGCAGGAGCACCGCAGTGTCGGCGGGTTCCTCCAGCGATCGAAGGCAGCGGACGAATGCGTCGACGAGTTCGGTTCCTGCTTCGCCCACGCTCAGGGCGTAGGGGTCGTCGTCAGGCGGGACAGGAAGCCCTGCGGCGTGGTCGTGCAGGTCGACGAGGATCTCGTGGTCGAGCGACAGGATGACCGCAAGGTATGGGCGCTCTGGCGAGGCCTGCGTGATGCGCGACACGACAGGCAGGTCGTGGGTCACGACCAGGAACTGGCCCTCCCCGACGGCGTAGCTGCGGTCGGTCGTCGCCGTCTCCTTGGCTCCTTGCACGACGAGGCAGGCGACCGGGTCATAGACCTGGGCGAGGTGATCGGACGGCCGGCGATGTGACAGCAGGAGCACGTCGTCGTGTGGGCGCGCCATGCGCGGCTCGCCCGACGCTGCTGCCAGGCCTTCGGAGACAGTGACCGCCAGCGCGGTCAGCCCCGCAGGCACGTCCATTTCGGGTGCTTCCATCGTTTCGCCTCGTTGATGCAGGATCGAGCAAGCAGTGTTGCACACCTTGTTGCACTGTCAGCAGGCGCCTGAGCTGGATCGAGCTGGCTGTGGAGGATCAGGCAATCATGCCGGACGATTGGGCATGCCCGCCCACGTCGCGGCGAGCAGGGTGAGGAGGTCCTCCAACCCCAGCGTCAGGAGCCCCGATGTCCACCACCGTGAACGCCTACCGCTCGAGCGTGCCGGGCGGTCCACTCGAGCCCTACGAGTTCGAGCTCCCGGATCTGGGTCCGGGTCAGGTGGACATTGACATCGACTCCTGCGGCATCTGCTACAGCGATGTCAGCATGATCGACGACGACTGGGGCTTCACGCCCTATCCGATCACCCCGGGGCACGAGATCGTCGGCCGGATCCGGGCCGTGGGCCCCGACGTCACCAACATCGCGGTGGGCAACGTGGTGGGGCTCGGCTGGAACGCCGCCTACTGCGGTACCTGCCGGCAGTGCGTGGCCGGCAATCAGAACCTGTGCCCCAGCGCCGAGAGCACCTTCATCGGACGGCCCGGCGGCTACGCCGACGTTGTCCGCGCCAGCGCAGCGGCAGTCCTGCCGATCCCAGACGGCGTCGATCCCCGGACCGCCGGTCCCCTCATGTGTGGAGGGGTCACCGTCTTCACGCCGTTCCTGCAGTACTCGATCTCGCCGACCCACAGGGTGGGTGTGATCGGTTTCGGCGGGCTTGGCCACATGGCCGTCAAGCTCGCGAGCGTGCTGGGGCTGCGAGGTCACGGTGTTCACCTCCACCAGCTCGAAGGCGGACGCCGCCCGTGCCATGGGGGCCCACCACGTCCTCGATGCCCATGATGCCGAGGCCATCGCCGCCGCGGCCGAGTCGTTCGATCTCCTCCTGTCGACCGTGAACGTGCCCCTCGACTGGAACGCCTACCTGGGTACGGTGAGGCGGCAGGGGCGGATGCACGTGCTCGGCGCGGTCCCGGCACCGCTCGACATCGTCAACACCGAGCTGATGATGGCCAACCGCTCGGTCTCGAGCTCTCCCTCCGGCAGTCCGACGACGGCGCTCACGATGCTCGACTTCGCCGCCCGACACGACATCGCGCCGGTCTGCGAGTACTTCGCGTTCGACCAGATCAATGCGGCGGTCGACCACCTGCGCTCTGGCAGCGCGCGCTTCCGCGTCGTTTTGGAGCGCTGACCAGAGCTGGCTGCGTCGAAGCCGTCCCGCTAGGTCCACGGGTTGTTGTCGATTCCACAACGGGTCGGGTGGAGAAGCGCTGTTCAGCAGCAGGGTTTCAACGACGCAACTCTGGTCTTCGGTCGACCTGCGCCTCCGTGAGACCTAGCTACTCGCAGGCCCCAACCGGGGCTGGCGACTCATCGCTCCAATCTGAGACTGCTAGTCTCAGTTGTGATGGCCGACGTCGACCTGATCTCGACCGGGCGCGCCGCGCCGTGCCGAACGGATGCCGTCCGGCGCCGCCTGCAGGTGATCGACGCGTACCTCGACCTCGTGCTCGCAGGCGACCCGTCGCCCGCGACCACCGCCGTCGCCGATCGGGCCGGCGTGTCGCGGCGTCGGTGTTCCGGTACTTCGAGACGCTCGAGGAGATGCGGACCGAGGCGATGGGTCGTGTGCTCGAGCGGTTCGCCGACCTGTTCGAGCTCGAGGATTCGTCGTCGTTGACCGGCGAGCGCCGGGTCGCCAGCTTCGTCGACTCCCGGCTGCGTTTCCACGAGGCCCTCCATCCCCTGGCGCTCCTGCAGCGACGCCAAGCAGTCGACAGCGACCATGCGACGGCCATGATCGACGCGAGTCGGAACCTGCTCGCCGAGCAGGTCCGGTCGTACTTCCGGCGCGAGCTGGAGCATCTCGACACCGACCACCAGGACGACGCCGTCATCACCATCGCCGTGCTGACGTCGATCGAGTCGTGGCACCACAACCACAGCCACGGCCGCAGCCCGGCCGACACCCGGCGAGCATGGATCTCGGCGATCTCCGCAGTGATCGCTGGGGCCGGCTCTCATCGCGAGGGAGACTCGTCGTGACCACTTCACCGAACCGCACCGAGCGGACAGCTGGTCGCATCGCCTTCGCGCTGCTCGCCGCCACGCTCATGGCCTCGGCGTGCGGTGACGGTGGGGGCGCCGAAGACGATGCTGCCTCGCCGACCTCGACGACCGCACCATCGACGACCGCCCCAGCGGTGGTGACCGACACCGAGGTATCGGTCGACTGCGCCTTGGTCCCGGCGGGTGTGAGCGAGCTCGTCCTCGACGCTGGTGGGGCCGAGCACGCCGTGCGGGTGTACGTCCCCACGACCTACGACGGCCTCTCCGAGCTCCCGCTCGTCTTGAACTTCCACGGGTTCGGCTCGAACGGGCAACAGCAGGCCGCGGTCACCGGCTACGAGGACCTAGCCGAGGAGGACGGCTTCATCGTCGCCCACCCGACCGCCGTCCCCGCGAGCACCGACGAGAGCAGCCGCAACTCGTGGGAGCTCGCCGACATCGACGACCCGGCCAAGGACGACCTCGCGTTCACGAACGAGCTCCTCGACCTGCTCATCGATGAGTACTGCGTCGACGAGACCCACGTCTACGCCACCGGGATGTCAGGCGGTGGCCTGTTCACCAGCCGTCTCGTGTGCGACCTGTCCGATCGGATCGCGGCCGCTTCCTCGGTCGCCGCCCTTGCGTACTCTGAGTCCTGTGACCCGGCTCGGCCGGTGCCGTTCATGGCCATCCACGGCACCGAGGACGACCGGGTCCCGTTCGATGGAGATCTCACCGGCACCTGGTTCGAAAACGAAGAGTTCGCTCGGGTGCTGTTCTCCGAGCCCATACCCGACCAGTTCGCCCGGTTCGCCGAGACGATGGGCTGTGACCCGGCGGGCGAACGGGTCCAGGCAGTCGACCGACATCTTCGCGACGACCTACACCGGGTGCGACGACGACGTGCCGCTCGTGTTCTACGAGGTCGTCAACGGCGGCCACGCCTGGCCGAGCTCGCCACTTGCCGACGTGCTGACCGATTTCCAGGGCTACATCACCTTCGACATCGACGCCACGGCCGACTCCTGGGCCTTCTTCGAACAGCACACGCTCGGAACCTGATCGTGCTCGCTTCGTCGTGGAATCGAGCGACGCACCGTGCTCAGGCGGCGCGGCGCCGAGCCCCGGGTCGGCTGGTTTGAAAGCCGTCCCGTCAGGTCCACTAGTTCTGTCGGAACCACAACCTTGGCGACCCCGGCAGCCGTCGCGCTCACTGCAGTAGGAACGTGCGGGAATGCGAGACGCAGGTGTCCAGGTCATCGAGCCAAGGCGTGTGCTCGGCACCGGGGATGATCACGAGTTCGGCGTTCGGTAGACGCGGCACGAAGGTGCGAGCAATCGTGGCCCCGCCATTCGGGTCGTCCTCGCCCCACAGGAACAGAACAGGCATCGCCAGTTTCGAGAGGACGTCGTCGCCGAGTTGCAGCTCGACGTTCTGCCCTCGGATCGGGGTGAACAACTTGGGGGATGAACGTACGTCGTTGGCGAGCGTGTCCGTGTGACGCAGCAGAGCGTGGGCCCAGTCGAGCATGACATCATCCATCGCTCCCGAGTCGATGGCTCGACCGAGTCCAAACTGGCGCAACGCACGCTTCACCATCCCTCGGGTCATCGGCACACGGGTCATGACGGACTGCAGACCCGGGATACCCGCGATTCGGGCCGTGAGCGGCGCCCCCTCGCTCGGTGCTCCCATCAACCAGCTGTACTCGATGAGCCTGGTGACCCGATCCGGCTGAGCGGCCGCGCCGCGGAAGGCGAACAAGCCGCCGTATGAGGTGGCTCCCACGGCGGCGGACTCCAGCTCGAGGGCGTCGAGGACGTCACCAAGGAGCTGATCGGCGTAGCGCTCAACAGCGTGCAGGTCCCGGAGCGGTCCGCCCACGATCGGATCGGAAAGCCCGCACCCGGGCCGGTCGACGAGGATGCAGCGCACGCCGTCGAGCGCTGCTGCCAGCGTGGCCCAGCTCGTGCCGGAGATGGATCCACCGTGGAGCAGGACGAACGGTGGGCCGTCTCCGACCTCCTGGACACGCAGGTGTCCACCCGAGGCGAGCGTCACGACTCGCTCGGTCGGTGTGACCCCGAGGTGTTCCCAGAGCCGCCGTTCGGCGTCGAGGTACAACTGGATGTCCTTCGCCATGGCGAACCACCTATCAGACGTGTGGGTCGGTCGCGTCGGCTCGGTCCGTAGGCCCTGCTACGCGTCTCGTTCGAGAGAATGGTGTCGCAGCCCGCAGGTGGGGTCACGCGGTGCACTTGGCGGGTCAGATGGCCTCCACTCAGCGGACCTCGCAACGGGTGCGGAGGCTTTGGTCTATCGGCGCGGCTCAGCGGCGGGTGACGGTGACGGGGAGGTTGGTGTAGCCCTTGACGAAGGTGGAGAAGACGCGCCCGGGTTCGGCTTGGACCTCGATGCGCTCGAAGCGGGGGAGGATCTCCTCCCACAGGACGCGCAGCTGGAGCTCGGCCAGTCGGCTGCCCATGCAGTAGTGGATGCCGTAGCCGAACGACAGGTGCTCGTCTGCGTTGGGTCGTTCGAGGTCGATGGCGTCTGCGTCGGTGAACCTGTCCTCGTCGCGGTTCGCGGAGAGGTACCACATGAGGATCTGGTCGTCCTTGCGGATCTGCTTGCCCCGGATCTCGCAGTCGTGGTTGGCCGTCCGTCGCATGTAGGGCAGCGGGGTCTGCCACCGGATGATCTCCGGGACCAGTCCGGCGATCAGCGACGGGTCGGCGTTGAGCTTGTCGTACTGGTCGGGGTACTGGTTGAGCCCGTACACGCTGCCGGTCATGGTGTTGCGGGTGGTGTCGTTGCCGCCGACGATCAGCAGGATCAGGTTCCCAACCGCGACGAGGGGGTCCATGTCCTTGGTGTCCTCGCCGTTGGCCATCAGGGTGACGAGGTCGGACCCGTCGCCGCCGATGCGCTGCTCCCAGAGCTCCCCGAAGTACCCGGCCATCTCGAACAGCTCCTGGATCCTCTGCTCGTTCGATTCGATGACGCCGCCTGGCTCGGGGATGGCGACCGCGATGTCGGACCAGCGGGTGAGCTTGCGGCGGTCCTCGAGCGGGAAGTCGAACAAGGTGGCGAGCATCAGGGTGGTGAGCTCGATCGACACGGTGTCGACCCAATCGAAGGTCTCGCCTTCGGGGAGCGCGTCGAGCACGGCGATGGTGCGCTCTCGCATGAGTGGCTCGACGTTGCGCAGGTTGCTCGGGGCGGACACGGACCGCACGGCCTTGCGGTGCAAGGTGTGCTCGGGTGGGTCCATGGCGATGAACATCCGGACGAGATCTTGAAGGGTCTCGGTGCCGGCACCCGGCCTGGCACCCAGTGAGATGCCCCTCGCCGAGGAGAACGCCTCCCAGTTCCCGTCGGTGGCCCGCACGTCGTCGTACTTCGTGATCGACCAGTAGCGACCGGCGGACTCGGTCTCGTTCAGGTGAACCGGGTCTTCGGCGCGCAGGCGGGCGAAGTGGTCCTGCCAGCGGTCCTCGCGGAACAGGTAGGGGTTGGCGGGGTTGATGTCCTCCAGCGACAGGTCGGCGGCGTCGCCGACCCCCTTGCCGAGCCGTGCCAGCTCGCCATCTGGCTGCTCGTTGGCCGCGTTGAGCAGCTCGCCCAACCCCTCCTCGGCCTCTCCTAGATCGCCCAGCCCGCCTCCGGCATCGCTCATGGCTGCAGTACTCCTCGGTGTGGGTGGATGGAGCTGACCGGGATCGCCGGGCGTGGGCCGCTGACCGCCAGGTGGCCCGTGCGCAGCGTACGCCTCGGAGTGACCGGAGGTTCGAGTCCCGCAGCCTCCGACGATGCGGCCAGTGGATCAGTCCGACGTTGTCGAACGCAACAGCGACGACGCAGCTGCACTCGACATCGACCCGAACGACGTCGTTTACGCCCAACTCGTCGACCTCGACACGGCAACCGACAAGGCGCGACGTGACGCCCCCGCCCTCGCAGTCTGCGATCTCGCGCTCATCCGGCCGGCGCCAGCGACCGTGCCCGAGTGAGTGAGGCGACCCGCGGATGCCGTGATCGTGAACGCCTGACTTGCTCTGCTTGCTCGTGACCGCTGCCCACGCGGCTGCCGCTACGTCGATCGAGGTCTAACGCGGTGGGTCATCGACGATGGCCGTGGCCGTGGCCGTGGCCGTGCCTGTGAACCTTTCGGCCACCACCTCGAACCGACAACCTCGCGCAGGTGCAACGACCGAGGCCGACCGGTTTCGAAAGAAACTCGACATCAAACTATTTCTCGTCTCGTCAGCAACCTGCTCTTTGTTGCGTGTTAGCTTGCCGCCCACTTCGGACAAAGCGAGAGGCAGGCGCATGATGGTTCGCAAGCGGGGATGGGCCATCGTGGGCGGTCTCGCACTGCTTCCGGTTTGGGCGATCGGGGGCGGTTCGGCCTCGGCTGCCGGGCCGCCGACGCCGGTGGTCGAGCTTCCTTTGCCGGACGAGCCGGGAGCGGCGGTGGAGCCGAGCCTGAGTAGTGCGACCGGTCGACAGGAGGTGGTCGTCGAGTTGGTCCGTCCGAGTCTGTCGGCTTCCGTTCCGTTTGGTGCTGTCACCGACGGGACGCTGCCCAGCACGGAATCGCAGCGGTCGATTGTGGCTGCGGTGAACAGTGACCAGGACGCCGTTGCCAGCGCTGCTGCGCTCTCGGAGCGAGCGAGCTGGGGCGGGTCGACACGGCGCTCAACGCGTTGGTGCTCGAGGTCGACGCGGCCAACATCGACGATCTCGCCGCCATCCCCGGTGTCGTGTCCGTGCGGCCCCTCAGGTCCTACGAGACTCACGCCGACCCGACCGCGTCGGGAAGCTTGGAACAGGCTGCGACCTACCTGCAGGTCGACCCGCTCCGCGCCAGTGGCTACGACGGCACGGGTGTCCGCGTGGCGGTTCTCGACAGCGGCATCGACTACACCCACGCCGATCTCGGTGGGCCGGGCACCGCGGACTTCTACTCGCAGTGCTACGGCGCGAACAGTGTCGCCGTGACGGCCCCGTGTGATGCCTACTTCGGTCCGAATGCCCCGAAGGTCAAGGGCGGTTACGACTTCGTCGGTGAGGTCTGGCCAAATGCGGGCGAGCAACCCGACCCGAACCCGATCGATTTCGAGGGTCACGGCACGCATGTGGCCGACATCATCGGCGGCAACGGGCCGACACATCAGGGCCTGGCCCCGGGTGTGTCGCTCTACGCAGTGAAGGTGTGCTCGGCGGTGAGTAGCTCTTGCAGCGGCCTGGCTCTCCTCCAAGGGGTGGATTGGGCGCTCGATCCCAACGGCGACGGCAACATCAATGATGCCGTTGACCTCATGAACCTTTCGCTGGGCAGTGACTACGCGGGTGACGAGGATGATTTGTCATTCGCGGTCAACAACGCAGTGCGGGTCGGCGTGGTGGTGGTGGCCTCTGCGGGCAACGGCGCCGACCGTCCGTTCAAGGTGGGCTCGCCCTCAGCCACGACCCGCGTGATTTCTGTCGCCCAGACTGCGCTGCCCGACGACAAGTCATGGGTCATCTCCGTCACGTCGCCGGCCAACGTGCCCGGCCTCGTGGGCAACCAGATCACGGTGACCGCGCTCCAGCCCTGGGGTGGGCCGGTTCCAGCGTCCCCCGGCCTGCTCGGCAACCTGAGCCGACCCACGGGCAGCTTGTTGGGCTGCTCCGCCGCAGACTTCGGGCCGGCGACTGCCGGCACGGTCGCGCTCGTCGACCGAGGCACATGTGCAATCTCCATCAAGGCGGCCAACGCCCAGGCGGCCGGCGCCACCGGCTTCATCCTCAGAAACAACGTCTCCGGTGCACCCCCCTCGTTCTCGTATGGCGGAGGTGGCACGATCACCATCCCGGTGCTGGCCGTCAGCTCGGCGGACGGCACCGCCCTCGTCTCGGCGTTGGGCGCGGGCCCGGTGACCGTGCAGGTCGACCCGGCGCAGGCCCAGTCGTTGGCGGCCACGATGGTGGCCTCGTCGAGCCGCGGCCCCTCCATCGACGGCATCCGGGTCAAGCCCGATATCGGCGCACCCGGCGCGTGGCTGTCAGCCGAGGCGGGCACCGGCAACGGGCAGACCAACTTCGGGGGCACCTCAGGTGCAGCGCCCGCCGTGTCGGGCGTCGCCGCGGTGCTCATGCAGATGTTCCCCAAGGAGCGCCCTTCGGCCATCAAGACCCGCCTACTCAACGGCGCGGAGACGAACACCGGCACACCCGGCGTCGACGGCATCTACCCGACGCCCATCAGTCGGATCGGCGCCGGGGAGGTCCGGGCCGTCGCGTCGGCGCAGGGCACGTTCCGGCTGACCAGCTCAGAGCCTGGCAACGGCAACATCGCCTTGAGGTCGCTGCACCTGTCGGCCGACAAGACCGTCACGAAGCCGGTCAAGCTGGCGAACATGACCACCGTTGCCCAAACGATCACCCTCACGCCGACCTTCCGCGACCCCGCAGAAGCGGGTGCGATCGACGTGCTCGGCGCGGGTCCGGTCACCGTCCCGGCGAACTCTTCGGTGACAGTCAAGCTGAAGTTCGTGGTGAAGCCGGGCGCCCTTCCGGCGTGGCCGCTCACCGGGCAAGCCGGCGTAACCGGGAACGACGGCACCGTGCTGAACGGACCAGAGGTCGACGGGTACCTCCTCGCCACGTCGAGCGCCGGTGAGACCCAGCACCTGGGCTGGCACGTCCTGCCTCACCGCTCGGCGAGGGTGACGGCCCCCACGAACATCAACCTGCAAAAGGCCAACCCGGCGCCGCTCATCCTCCGCAACCCGTCGCTCGTCGCCGACGGTGGCGTGTCGGCATTCGCGCTCACCGGCACGAGCCCCAAATTGCCGAAACCGCTGGCGGGCACCCCGGGTGCTCCGGGCTCGAATGTGGCACAGGTCGACCTGCTCAACGTGGGTGTGCGCACCAGCGCTTCCGACGACCTGATCCAGTTCGCCATCAACGGGAACGGCCGACGCCCCACACCCCTGTACCCGGCTGGATACTCCGTGGAGATCGATAGCGATCGAGACGGCTGGCCGGACTACTTCGTGTCCCACGCCGATTCAAACGGTCAGTCGGTCGTGAGGGTCGATTCGGGGTGCCTGGGCTGCGGCGGTGGCATCTACTACTACTCGGTGGCCGACTACGACAGCGCCAACATCGTCCTCTCCGCTCCTCTGAGCGTGTTGGGCTTGGCGCCGAACCAGTCGTTCGACTTCTCGGTGAGGGCCTACGACAACTACTTCAGTGGCTTGACCACCGACACCATCGGACCCATGACCTACACCGTTGATGCACCGAAGTTCACGCTGTTGGACGGCGCCTTCCCGGTCACCGATCTCTTCGTGGCGCAGAACAGCGCGAGGTCCCTACTGATGCAGTCGACCGGGTCCGCCGCGCCGTCTACCCAGACAGGTCTCCTGTTGCTGTTCGACGACGCCGCTTCCCTCGAAGCCCGGGCCGTTATCGCCACGTTGTAGCGCAAGTTCGGTCTCGCGAACGTCGAAGCGCTGCAGGCAGCGAGGGGCGGCCTGAGCTCGATCGAGGAACAGCGGGCCATGTTCGTCCATAGCGCCGAAGCGGCGGTCGGGGACGGCCTCGGCCCTCGGGTTCCAAGCTTGTACGTAGATGTACGGTCCCGTACACTTTGGCCATGTCAACGATGTCTGTCAGCGAGGCCCGAGCCGCTCTGCCAGCGATCCTCGACCGGGTGCTGGCCGGCGAGGAGGTCACGATCACGCGGCATGGGCAAGACGTCGCGGTCCTCGTCCGTCCCGACGCACTTCGGGTTCGTCGCGCTGACCGGTCCTTGGCTGAGGCCGAGCGGCTGCGTGACCTCCTCGAGCGTGGCCGGAACACACGGCTCGCCGATGCCCCGGCGGTCGGCATCGAGCGGGCCGAGCAGCTGACAGCGGACGTGGCAGCGAGTCGATCAGCCCGCTGATCGGTCGGCCGATGGACGCGTTCGATGCTGACGTCCTGATCTACGCAGCCGTACCCGACCATCCGCTGGGTCGGCGTGTCCGCGCTTTGTTCCCTACCGAGCCGACCACGATGACCGGGGCGATCGCCGGGACCGGCTCGGTGCTGTTGATCCCTGAGTTGCTGACCAAGCCCATGCGCGACGGCGCCGACGACGAGCTCGAAGCCCTGGCGATCCTCATCGGGCGTCTTGAACTCCGACCGGTCGACGAGGCGCTCGCCGAGCTCGCCACAGCACTCGGGTCGGCGTACGGCCTGCAGGCAGCTGATGCCGTGCACCTGGCTACGGCCGTCGTCGCTGGCGCCGACCGGTTCATCACGAACAACTCCTCGGATTTCCCGAAGACCGTCACCGAGGTCCAGGTCACCTACCCCAAGGAACTTCCCGACATCTGATCACCGAGCCGGGAGTTGGAGGCTCAGCGATCCGTCGAAAGCGCTGTCGCTCGGCTCTGGTCTTCCGGCCGACGTCTTCGTCCCGATCCAGGTCTGGGCGACGGCGCTCAAACGACGGTCACGGAGATGGATCCGGCGTCGCGAACCACCTTGTCGCTCGCACCGCCGAGATCGGCGACCGTCGTGTATTGCATGTCATCGAGGTCGAGTCCCAGATCGGCAGCGTCCGCGGGATCGAGCCGTTCCAGGAGAAGCTTCGATGCGAGCGCGACACCGCCTATGGCCACGCTCTCGATGCGCGCCGCCTCGTTCATCTCGTCGCCGAGCGCAGTGACCTCGAGGCGGCCGCCAGTCGCGACCTGACCGATCATCAACGTTCCGCCCCAATGAACGCCTACGTTGACGCGGACGTCGACGTCGCCCGAACCGAGCTGTGCTGCTCCGTCGCGAATCGCCCGCGCCGCCCGCAACGCGGCGCCAGCGGCTTCGGATTCCGAGTGGCCGAGTTGCTCGACCAGAAAGAGTGCCGACGCACCGTCACCGGCGTGCTTGCCCACCATGCCGCCTTGCTTGATGACCTGCGAATCAATGAGATCCGTGAGTCGGCGGATCAGCTCGAAGTACCCGCTCGACGACAACCGCCGCGACAGATCGCCCGACGCTTCGAGATCAGCGAACAGGATGCTCGCCGGTCGGCGGGCGGGAGTGCGCACCGCGTCCATCCGTTCATGCATCGAACGGTCGCCGCGCGCCATGCGAGCCAGGAGGCTGTCGGGCGCATCGGCCTTCGCCAGTCGCAACACGCCGATGAACGCCCCGGTGTCGTCGTTGATCCGCATGTCGAAGAATGCGGTGTCACCCAACCAGGAGGTGCGTAGACCCTCCAGGTCCGGGAACGAGTTGATCGAACCCCACGCTCGCGGGGCCGGGCCGGGTTGCACACGGGCCGCTGCTTTGGTCAGCGGACCGAACACTGCGTCGAACGCTGGGTCGTCCGGGTCGAGGTATGCCCGCATGATCGGCACGTTGAGCTTCCACCAGTCGCGACTGCTCTCATCGGTGGTCGCGTAGTACTCGCGCGTCCTCGAGTTGGCGGCGCGGCAATCCTTTGCCATAGAAGCGACCGACCTCGGACGGCTCGACACCGATGATCCGTGCCTCTTCGCTCGAGATGAAGACTAGGCACCACTGCGCATCGAGAATCTCACCAGACACCCCGGCCAACTCGAGCGCCTCGGCAACGGCACGCAGTTCGGGGTGATCCGGTAGCGGAGGACCAGAGGACACGGACCGCAGGTTACAGATTGGGCGGAATCCAGACCGTCGTTGCGCGCTCGATGGCCGGCGGTCGAGGTGTCTGGTGGTGCCGGCCCGCAGTCCGGCGGTGCGATACCCTCGCCGTCGCTGACAGGTGACGCGCACATGACGCGGCCCATGTCGGAAAGTGCGGCGGCTCGCTGTGTTCGTGCAGCGATCAACGAAGGAGACGGCGGTGCGGCACATGGGCAGCTTGCGTAACCAACTACTCGCGGGGCTCGTCGCCCTGGCGCTGATTCCCGTCGCGCTCGACGGCGGTGTGGTCGGTGCCGCCGAAGAGGCCGGGAACGAAGGGCCGCCCGACTCTGCGCTTCCCATCGTGGGCGAGGTGCTGGACCGCCTCCGCAACGGGGAAGACGCGCTCGAGCGGCTCGAGGTCGGTGGCCACGTCGAGGCGGTGGCCGAGCAGGCGGGGTGGTCGCCAGACGAGCTGCGCACCGAACTGGCGCACGACGACAGCCTTCACGTGGATCCCGACGGTTGGCTCGTCTACGTCGAATCGGAAGAAGCGCCGGTGGACCTCGCTCTGGAGGATTCTGCGCAGGGCTCGGCTGGGACCGGGGCTGCCTACACGGATGCCGAGACCTTCACGCTCCATTCCCTGCCCGGCTCGAACAAGGTCATGTACTTGGACTTCGACGGGTTCGCGAACGCGACCACGGGCGAGACCTACACCGCGTTCGACCTGGACGGCAATCGACCTTGTGCGGTCGGTACCGCCGATCCGGCATGCTTCACCACCGCCGAACTGGCCGCGATCCGCGACATCTGGGCGCGAGTGGCCGAGGCGTACTCGGCCTTCGACGTAGACGTCACCTCGCAAGACCCCGGCACCGCTGCGCTCTACCGCAGCGGTGGCGCCGACACTCAGTACGGCGCGCGCATGATCGTCGGTGACGGCGACGGTGCACTGGCGACGAGCTGTGCGACGCCCTGTGTCGGGCTTGCGTACGTGGGTGCGTATGCATCGTCGAGCCCGTCGCTCGACCCACTCGGGGTCGTGCGGGTCCCCAACTTCTTCTTCCCGACATCGCGCAACATCGGGATCACGGCGGTGCACGAGCTCGGTCACAACGTGGGGCTGTCCCATACGACCCTCGGGGAGATCAGCGAGGGGCTCTGGGCTCCGTGGATGAGAGGCTCGTTCCTCAGCGGCGATAGCGGTGCTTCGCTGCAGCAGTTCACCGAGACCGGCCCCCAGGACCAGTACGCCGTGATGGCCGGCTTGGGCATCGTGCCCCGAACGGATGAGCCATCGCCGGTCACCGAGCCTGCGCCCACCTTCGTCGCATCGGGGGTGATCTCGTCGCCGGGCGATGAGGACTCGTTCGCATTCACGGTGCCGTCCGGTGCCGGGCCGACCACGATCAGCGTGGCGCCGGCGACGCGCACCAGCCTCGACATCGCGGCGACGTTGTACGACAGCACGATGACGCCGGTCGGATCGAGCGATCCGGTCGCGGCCCGGGTCGATAATGATACGACCAGCGGCCTCGATGCCACGATCAACGCCACGCTCGCACCGGGTGACTACACACTGGTGGTCGATGGCACTGGCCTCGCAGGCGAGTACTCCGACTACGGGTCGATCGGCACCTACACCGTCACCGCCACCACGCCGCTCACCGACGGTGTGGCCGTGGGGTCGGCCTCGGTGGCCGAGGGTGACACGGGCAAGCCCCGGCTGGTCACGTTCCCGGTGGTGTTGCCGGCGCCGGCCACGTCGACGGTGACGGTGGACTACGCCATCGAGGCCGACGGATCGGCGAACGGGGCGACGCTGTGCGTGTCGACGACCACCTGTCAGCCCGCAGGTGATGGTGATGTGCGGTCCCGTACCGGCACGTTGACCTTCCGGCCGTCGGCGACCACGGGGCTCACCCCGACGGTGAAGTACGTGAACGCGCTGGTCTATCCGGACACCCTCGCCGAGGGCGACGAGACGTTCCGCGTGGTGTTGTCGAACCCGGTGGGGGTCGACCTGGGTCGAGCGATCGGGGTGGGCACGATCCTCGATGACGACCCGACCAGCGGGGTGGTGCAGGTGGCGATCGGCGACGTGTCGATCGTGGAGGGCGATGCCGGTGTGAGGGCCACCAAGGCGAACAGCGCGAAGCTGTGGGTCACGCTGTCGGAGCCGGCCACCGCGCCGGTCACGGTGACCGTCACGGTGTCGCCCGGCACCGCCACCCCAGCCACCGATTTCTCCTTCGGCAGCATCCGGTCGGTCTTCCCGGTCACCAAGACCATCACCTTCGCTCCGGGTCAGTGGAAGAAACCGGTCACCATCGGTGTCTTCCCAGACACCGTGGTCGAGGACGACGAGACCGTCACGGCGACGCTCTCGAACCCCACCGGCGGCCCCACGATCGGACGGGCCATGGGTACGCTCACGATCCTCGACGACGACTGACCGGACCCAGCTTCGCTTGAGTACTCGATCCTCGCCTCTCGCTCGCGGCGCTTTCCACCGCGCAAGGGATCGGGCGAGTTGGCACAGCGCTCGACGGGTTCTGCCCTACAGGGCGAGATCGGGGATCCCGAGTCCCTCAGCGCCCACAGTCAGTTGTCGAGTCGCACAGCCGATAGAAAGACGTTGTGGCAACTGATCTCTCCATGTCACGACGACGACACGGGATCAGCCGCACGTCGGGGTGCTGGGTCCCAGCGTGAGCCGTTGTGCCCTCGGGTTGAGCCGTGAGTTGTCGGAGACCCACAAGCTCACTCGGGGCTCACATCACCTGGGGATCGCCCCACCCCACCCCGCCAGGGAGAACGTCCCCGGTCGTCACAGCTAGCAGTCAGCCCTCAACCAGGCTGGGACGACGGGCCGTCACCCATCCCAGCTCGGATGAGATGCGAACGCCGAAGCGCCCGTCGCAGTCGTGGATCGGGGCGATGACCTCGCGCAGTGCGTCACAGAACGTTTCGTAGCCGATGGCTTCGATCGCAGGTACCGACGGGCCAGCGGCCGCGAGCGCGTGGACGGCGGTATCGACATCGGGCCACTCGTTGATCACCTCGACGGTTCCTTGGTCGAGGAGTCTGAAGCCGGCTGCATCGAGCATGTCGGCGATGACCTTGCTGGTGTCCCCAAGCTCGACGTTCGCGGCTTGGTGGCTCGGCGGTGAGTGCTGCATGACGGTGAGGAAGTACGGCATGAGCCCCATGCGCTCGAACGCGCCCCAATAGGTCAACCCGAGCAGCCCGTCGTCGGTGAGCACCGTTCGCGCTTGATCGAGAGCCTCGTCGCATCGGTTCCAGATGCCGTTGAAGCTCGTCACGACGTCGAACGAACCCTCGTCGAACGGCAGCGCGAACATGTCACCGACTCGGAAATCGCCCTCGGGCGTGCGCTCCTGAGCTATCTCGATCAGGGCCTCGGAGGCGTCGAGCCCGCTGACGGTGGCTCCGCGGCGGCGTGCGATCTGGGCCGCGAACCCTGACCCGCAGGCGACATCGAGGTAGCGCGTGGTCGGGCCCACGCCCAACCGATCGAACACCAGCTCGTTGGCGGGGAGCGCGTAGTGCTCGAACAGGTACGCCCATTCCGTCGCTCGTGCTCCCCAGCCCCGTCCCGCTGCGATCCATTTGTCGTGCCGGGTCGCATCGGTCGTGGCCGTCGTGCTGGTCTCGGTCATCGGAGATCTCCTTAGATAGAACGATCGGTCGTTCTATTTCTTCGAACAGTACGACCGATCGTGCTAACTTGTCAACCGATGACTGACACCCCGGATACCGCCAAGCGACGGACCCGCGCCGACGGCGAACGCACCAGACGTCTCATCCTCGACACCGCAGTGCGCCTGGCCACCGTCGAAGGCCTCGACGGTCTGAGCATCGGCACGCTCGCCAACGCCACTGAGCTCAGCAAGAGCGGCGTGTACGCGCACTTCGACTCCAAAGAGGCGTTGCAGCTCGCCACGGTCGACACCGCCCGCTCGCTGTTCATCGACGTGGTCGTTGCTCCCGCCCTCGAGCATCGAGGACTCGAGCGTTTGCGAGCCCTGTGCGCGTCGTTCCTTGCCTACGTCGAGAACCGCACGCTCCCGGGTGGCTGCTTCTTCGCCGCCGCTGCGGCGGAGCTCGGGGGCCGGCCCGGCCCACTACGTGAGCGCGTCGCCGCGAACCAGAAGGACTGGATCGGCGTGCTCACCGAGGCTGCGAACGAAGCGGTCGACCGCAGCGAGCTGCGCAGCGACATCGACGTGGCGACGCTCGTCTTCGAGCTCAACGCGTTGGTGATCGCGGCGAACACGGCGTTCATCCTCCACGATGACCCGGCCGTGCTCAGCCAAGCCCGAACTGCCATAGAACGTGTGATCCACGCCGCGAGCCCCGTGTAGCTGCGGTAGGAGGGTGCAAGACTCGGCCGGGATGGACGGGATCCGAGATCTCCGCGATGAGCACGGGCGGCTGGCCTACGCGACACGTGGCAGTGGTGCGCCTCTGGTCTTCCTGGGCGACCTCTTCTTCCCGATCGATGCGATGGACGAGGACCCGCTTTTTGCGCAGTTTCTCGACGGGCTGGCCTCGTTCGCGACGCTGACCGTTTTCGATCGACGCGGCGTCGGCTTCAGCGATCCGATCGACGACTGGGGTCGACCGATCTTCGATACGTGGGCCACCGACGTCGTCCGGATCATCGACGGTGTCGTCGGCGCACCGGCCACCGTCTTCGGCACGGCCATCCTGGGTGGGACGATCGCGCTCCGCGTCGCTGAGATCGCCCCCGACCGCGTCGAGCGCCTCCTCCTGATGAACGCGCCGGGTATGGCTCGGATGCGCGACACCTCGGCAGAGGACGCGGTCCTGCGGAACATCGACGGCGAGAGCGAACTCGACTTCCCCGGGCTGATCTCGCCCAGTCGGGTGAGCGACACCGCGTTCACGCGATGGGACGCTCGTGCCGGCCGACGAGGGGCCAGCCCCGCCGACGCGCGCCGGATGTGGGAAGCCGTGTTCGCACGCGGGCCCAACTCCCTCTCCGGGACGGTCGCGGTGCCCACCACCATGCTCTTGCGCGACGAGGCGGCGTTCCGCTACGCGGTCGAGGGCGCACGACAGGTCGTGGCCAGCATCCCCGGAGCCACGGTGATCCCTCTCTCCGGTGTTGACCTCTACCCGAACGTGGGCGACGTCGACGAGGTCATCCACGCGGTCGCCGAGGTGATGGGCACCGAGGGCGTCGGCTCGGGGGGACAGGCGCTGTTGACCGTGCTCTTCTCCGACATCGTCGGTAGCACCGAACAGGCCGCCGCGATGGGCGATGCGCAATGGCACGGCCTGCTCGACCTCCACGACGAGTTGGTGGCCAAGGTCGTCGGGCGCCAGGGTGGGCATGTCGTCAAGCACACCGGCGACGGCGTTCTCGCCACTTTCCCGCTGCCGAGCCGGGCACTGCGGGCGGCCCGAGGGTTGCGTGAGGAACTCTCCCGCATCGGCCTGCGCGTACGCATCGGCGTGCACACCGCCGAGGTGGAGCGACGCGGCGTCGACGTGAGCGGCGCCGGGGTGAACCTGGCCGCTCGGATCATGGATCAGGCCGACCGCGACGAGATCCTCGTTTCGCAGGCCGTCTCGGCGATCGTCTCAGCGCCCGAGTTCTCCTTCACTGCGACCGGAGAGCGCCGGCTCAAGGGGTTCGCCGGCTCATACGAGCTGTTCGCCCTCGACTCACCGACCACCTCGTGACGTCGACGCCGACAGGCCGATGACCTGATCGTGGAAGCGGAGCCATCACGAAGCGGGGGGTAGCCTGGCGTCACTGTGTGGTCGATGCGCTGAGAGAACGAGGGGTGACGCGTGACCGAGGACGCCCAGACCAATGAGTGGGAGTCGGTCGCCGACGCGTGGGAGGCCAACCGCCAGCGCGTGTTCGACTTCTTCCGCGCCGCGTCGGACTGGTTGGTGGAGACCATCGACCCACAACCGGGACAGGTCGTGCTCGATGTGGCAGCCGGGCCCGGGGAGACCGGCTTCCTCGTCGCTGAAGCCGTGGGGCCAGAGGGCCGGGTCATCGTCTCCGACCTGGCGCCGACGATGGTTGCCGCGGCTCGTCGCGGCGCGGAGGCGCGCGGGCTCGCCAACGTCGAGTGCCGGCTCATGGATGCGCAGGCGCTCGACCTGGGCGACGACTCCGTCGATGCGGCCATCTCTCGTCTCGGACTCATGCTCGTCCCCGACGCCGCAGCAGCGTTGCGGGAGCTCCGGCGCGTCGTCCGCTCGGGTGGCGCGGTCGCCTACACCGTCATCGGCGCGCCCGACCAGAACGCATGGATGGCCTTGATGATGGGCGCGTTGATTCAGAACGGCCACCAGCCGGTGACCGGCAACCCGTTCGAGCTGGGCGGACCGTTTGGCCTGTCGTCTCCGGATGTGAACACCGAGCTCCTGCGTGCAGCAGGGTTCGTCGACATCCGGATCGAGCAGATCACCGGTGCCATGACCGTCGTCGACGTCGACGACTACTGGGATACCCAGTCCAGCCTGGCGGGGCCGGTGAAGGTGACCGTCGACGAGATGACCGACGACGAGCGAGCGACGGTGCGGGCGACTCTCGTCGAGACGATGGCCCCCTTCGAGGCCGAAGCCGGATTCGCGCTGCCCTTCCAGTTGGTCGCAGTCCGGGCGTCGTAACCCCGACATCCGAGGAGACGACGGCTGATCAGGGTCCGGTGACCACGAGGTCTCCGTCGGCGTACCTGAACGACGGCTCTTCGATCGTGATGCCGGTCGGGTCGGGAGGGCCACAGCGCGCGCTCACCCGGTAGACGCCGGGATTGGCACCCACCCCGTCGTATTGCGGTGGTTCGGCGCCGGGGGCCCAGTGTGGCCAGGCGCCGCTATCGAGATCTTCGGTCCACGAGCCATCTGCGACGGAGACGAGGTGCTGCTCCACCACGAAACCGGATCCGGAATCTCCCAGAGTCGGCACGTCGGCCACATCCTCGATGCGCACAGTGATGTAGACCGCCAGCTCGGCGGCCGACGACTCACTGCCGGTGCACCCGCTGCCCGAGGCGACGAAGACCGTGCCGGGCGGCCCCTGCGCCGGTGCGATCGTGAACTCGGCTCCCGTGAAGGCGTCGGTAGGTGGGACGGTCTCGGGACGAGCCGCTGTCGTCCCGCTGGGGCTGGTCTCTGTGGTGGCGAAGGTCGTGCCGGTCGGCTCGTCCTCGTCGCTGCCGCAGGCGGCGCCGAGCAGCCCCAGCGTCGCGATGATGGCCAGTAGGGGCGAACCCTGCCGCAGCACGCTGCTCAGCCGTACCAGCCGGCGATGTTCGCGATGACGGCGCTGTGACATGGCATCCCTCCAGTCAGGGATGGAAGACCTACGCGGCTCGTGAGCACGGTAGGTAACGGCCTGACCATGCCGGTAGGGCCGAAGGTCGATCTTGTGACCACGCCGTGACTTGAGGCCCTGTTCTGTGCATTGCGTCATCGTGACAATGAGCCGGTGGCGAGTCCCATCGTTCGGCGTCGCTGGGTGCGTTGGTCTGCGCTCGGAGGCATGCTGGTCGTGTGGCTGTTGCTCGTGTTCCACCTCGCCGGCGGTTGGTACTTCGCGAACGTCCTGCGCGACGAGGCGCTCGACGGCTCGAACCGACGGTCCGAGCTCCTGCCGGAATACCGCGTCGACGTGGTCGCCGTTGACGCTGGACAGATCGTCCTCGATCCTCGCGACAGCGGCAACGTCCGCCGGCCGGGTGTCTGGGGAATCGCATGGTCCGATGGCTACGGGATCGCCACCGATGTGCTCGATGACAGCCCGGATGCGGTCACGCGGTCGTTCGAGCTCGTGACTGGTGCTGCTCCAGCGGCAGGCAGCCAAGTCGAGATGCAGAGCCGGGCCTTCCCCGACGATCCCGCAGCGATGCTCGGAACCGCCCCCACGGTCGTTCGATGTACCTGGGCCCCTCGGTGACTACGAGTCGTGGTACTTCCCCGGCGAGCGGTCGACGTGGGTTCTACTGCTGCACGGCAACACGCCGAACCGACTCGACATGGCGAGGCTCCTCCCGGTGCTGCTTGCCGAGGGTTATCCGGCACTCCTCGTGAGCCTGCGCAACGACCCCGGCGCTCCAGAAGACCCGAGTGGCCAGTTGCGCTATGGCGCCACCGAGTGGGAGGACCTCGAGGCAGCGGTGGCCTGGGCAGGCGACAACGGGGCCTCCGATGTCGTTCTCGTCGGACCGAGCATGGGCGGGGGTGTCGCGATGAGCTTCCTCGAGCGCAGTGACCTTGCCGATCAGGTCCGCGCGGTCGTGCTCGATGCTCCGATGCTCGACTTCGGCCGCACGGTCGACTTCCAGGCGGCCCAGGAGTCGCTGCCCATCGTCGGGCTGCCCGTGCCGTCGAGTCTCACCGCCAGCGCCAAGTGGCTCGCCGGCTGGCGATTCGACCTCGACTGGTCCGACCTCGACTACCTCTCGGAGACCGACAAGCTCCGCGCACCGATCCTCGTGTTCCACGGCACCGACGACGACGATGTCCCGATCGCCACCAGCCGACAGCTCGCTGCCCGCCGGCAGGACCTCGTCACCCTCGAGGAGGTGGAGGGAGCCACCCATCTCACCACTTGGAACCACGATCCCGACGCCTACGAGCGGGTGCTGTTGGCCTTCCTGCGGGAGCACGCCGCCTGACCCGCTTGGCCTGCTCGAAGCGGTGGGCGAGGACGGATCGCTCCCACTCGAGGAGCCCTACTCACCCGGTGAACCTCGGTTGGGAGACGGCTGGCATGGGCTCGACGTGGGCCACTCGCACCACCACCCGCGCGGGTGACGACGCCGTGCTGACCGTCACCTCGCTTTCGGCTCGCAAACCGACGACCCAGGTCAGCTGAGCTTCGAAGTCTTCGAGCTGAACGGCTGCCGTCACGTTCTGGGTCGAGCCCGTCACGGTCTCGGGACCGAGATAGGTCTGCGCGTACAGCGCTGCGATGCCATCGTCCGGCGTGCGAGGCGCGCAGTCGAGCTGCAGCCACCCGAAGAACTCGGCGCAGCTCCCGCCGAGCGTGTAGGTCGCCGAGGTGATGCCGGTACCGAAGAGCACGGTTGCGTCGAGCTCTCGCAACAACTGGTCGCTCCCGGCGCTCGAGCTGGCGTTCGGAATGGTGGTCGCCAGCGCGGGGTCGAAGTCGATGGTGGCCACGCCCTCGGGCGTGACGGTGACCGAGTTCAGCAGTCCGCTCGTCTCACTCGAGAACCACGACGACAAGCCGGCGGCCTCGTCGGCCGGAGTGGGACCGTCGAGAAGTAGCTCGACCGTGGCGGTCAGCACCTCCTCGACTGATCCGTCTGGCACCAACCGACTCGACAGGACGACTGGTGCCGGTCCGTTCAGCCCGTCGAAACAGCTGAACCAGAGGCCGACCGCGGTCTCGCCCGGCCCGGGGGTCGGAGGCTCGCCCAACGCCACGCTGCACGCGTCACCGAAGCTCACCCCTCGTGCCGGGAACATGCGCAGTCGGACAAACGACGTGCCAGGTACCTCCACCACATCGCCGGGGATGTCGTAGAACGGAGGCTCACCGACCACCGCCTCGACGGTGGGCAACACGTCTCCGGCAAAGGTGAACACGACTTCGTCGGCTCCGCCCACGTCGGACACCGTGACATCGAGCAACGATGCGGCCCCGACCTCGATGGCGTTGCCTGGGACCGTGACCGGTAGCTCGGCGGCCGTGGTCGACATACCCAGCAAGGACGCGACCAGCGCCACCACGGCGAGAAGGCTGGTTGTACGGAGCGAAGTAGGCATGGCCCCTCCTGTCGTTCGACAGGTCCACGTTGCTCGCTCCGCGCCTCGGTGGCAAGAGTCGAAAGACCAGGACGTCCACCTCGCCGCTCTCGACGAGGGCACGATCCTCGGTCCACTCCACGGGCTCGGGTTCATCCGGCTCGGAAGGGAAGAACGGCCCTAGCCGGCTGGCAGAGTCACGGACGACCCTGGGTTCATGGTCTCGCGAGCAGAGAGGCGCTGGCGCTGATGGCACGTTCCGCGCGTCGGCTGCTCCGAACGGCGATCGGAATGGCGGTCACGGTGGTCGCATGGCGTCGTCTGGTCACCCCGTGGCACGAGCGATGGGGCGCCACCGATGACGAGATCCGTATGGCATTGCCCGGCGACGAGCTCGTGGGGGAGCCGGCCCAGCAGTGCACCCGCGCCATCACCGTCGATGCTGTGCCTGCGGACGTGTGGCCGTGGATCCTGCAGCTCGGCGCCGACCGCGGCGGCTTCTACTCCTACGAGTGGTTGGAGAACCTGTTCGGCCTCGGCATCCGCAACTGCGACGTGCTGGTGCCCGAATGGCAGCAACGTGCGGTGGGCGATCTGGTGCTCGCGGACGCCAAGGGATCGGGGGGCTGGTATGTGATGGAGGTCCGGCCCGAGGAGGCCCTGGTGCTCCAGGTGGGCGACGTGCGGGCGGGCCGGCCACTCCGTCGGGACGAGCAGCTCGGTTGGGAGTTCTCCTGGAGCTTCGTGCTCCGGCCTGCACCTGATGGACGGTGTCGGCTGCTGGTCCGCGAGCGGACCGGCTTCGGCAACAGGCTCACCGAGTTGGCCATGGCGCCGATCGGTATCGTGAGCTTCGTGATGACCCAGCGGATGCTTCGAGGCATCAAAGCAAACGCCGAAGCGAGATCGCCAGGGTGAGGGCCACGCCGGTGCGGGGCTCGGGCTTCAGTAGGGTGACCGCTCGCGTCCGACCCACGGAGGATGTGCGATGGCGGCGAATCAACAGCAGGCCGAGGCATGGAATGGTGGCGAGTCCGTCCACTATGTCGACCATGCCGACCGCTACGACCGACAGCTCGTGCCCTTCGCCGACACGCTGCTCGAACACGCACGCCTCGAACCACACCATTCGGTTCTCGACATCGGTTGTGGTTGTGGCGCCACGACGATCACCGCAGCCCGTGGCGCGACGTCATGCGGTAGGGGTGGATCTCTCCGAGCCGCTGCTCGAGATCGCAGGCAGCCGGGCCCGCTCGGCCTCCATCGACAACATCGAGTTCGTGGTCGCGGACGCGCAGACCCACGCGTTCGCCGAGGGCGCCTTCGATCTCGTCATCAGTCAGTTCGGTGTCATGTTCTTCGACGACCCCGGAGCCGCGTTCGCCAACCTCCGGCGTGCCCTTGCGCCGGGGGGTCGTGCTGCCTTCATCTGTTGGCAGGGACTCGATGCCAACGAATGGCTGATGGTCATCGGGCGGGAAGTTGCTCGACGGTTCGGCCTACCGGAGCTCGGAGGACTGGCCGGCGGGCCAGGCATGTTCTCGCTCAAGGATCCGAACGAGACGGCTGGCCTGCTCCATGGCGTGGGGTTCACCGACGTCGCCTGCGAGTCGATCTCGCCGACGATTCTCCTCGGCGGCGGAGGCAACCTGGACGAGGCCGTCGACTTCTTGCTGGGCATGGGCATGGCTCGGGGGCTGCTGGGCCGAGCCCCGTCCGGTGAACGAGCGGGGGTGATCGACGCAGTGCGCGACTCGCTCGCGGAGCGGTACGAGCCGGGTGTCGGCGTCCGGCTCGGGGCTGCGGCCTGGCTGGTCTCCGCCCACCGGTGATATCGAATCCTGTCCGACACTAACGCGTGTCACTGACGCGCGTTAGTGTCTGCTCATGTCGGCACAAGGGGGCGTTGGAGCAGGACCGCGAGTCACCGGCACCGGCGTCCGCTCGGCCCAGCGCGAAGCGACTCGGGCTCGGCTGTTCGACGAGACGGTCGACGAGTTCAAACGGCGGGGCTTCGCTGACACGGAGATCGCGGCGATCACCGAACGCGTCGGTGTGACCCGGGGCGCCTTCTACGTCCACTTCGCCGGCAAGGACGAGGTCCTGCGCGAACTACTTCTCATCGAGGAGCGCCGCATCGCCGCGTCGGCACGCCCCGCCAGCGAACACGCGGTCCCGCTCGAGGCGGTGTTCAGCGCCATCGTCGACGCCGTGCTGAGGGCGGAGCGCCGCCTCGGTCGCAGGCTGGTGCGCGACCTGTGCGCAGGCCAGTTCCGCCCCGGGGTTGCGCAGGGCCACGCTGTCGACGATCACCCGGTGGGTCTGATGCTCATCGACGCCATCGCCGACCGAGCACCGGAGGTCGATGCGGTCGACCTCGCCATGACGTTCCTCACCGGCCTGTTCGGTCTGCTGGCGACCGACGACGCACCGCAGGCGGCGCGCCGACGCCGCCTCGACCTATTGGTCCGAATCGCAGCGCTGGGAGCGACGGCGCCATGACCGCTTGAACGCCCCGATCGGAGACCACCATGCCCCACAAGCCAACCACCCTGTCCGACCGACTCGGAGCGCTGCGCGCCCTGCTGACGATCAGCGACGAGGACTACACCGCGTACATGCGCTCCTACGACGAGCTCTTCGTCGACTCACCGGAGAACACCAGGGCCGACTACGAGGCCGGTGTTCCGCTGCGGGGGTATCCGCAGGGGAGCAGCAACGAGCTCACTGAGCTGTACAAGGTGATTCACCTCCTCTGCACGTTGGGCTCGGTCGAAAAGATGTACATGCCGCCGACGATCGACCCTGATCGCTCGGTCCTGCAGAACCAGATCTTGTTCGAGCGCATCGTGGCGAGAGACCTGCAGCTGCGCCCCGGCGACAAGGTGCTCGACCTGGGTTGCGGGTGCGGCGCGATCGCCGAGCACATGGCCGAGTTGACCGGCGCGACCCCCTACGGGGTCAACCTCGACCGGTCACAGATCGAGAAGGCCTGGCGCAACCCGAACCTGCCGAGCGACAACTTCTCGGTCGGTGACTTCAACAAAGCCTTCGAGTTCGACGACGAATCGTTCGATGCGGTGTACGCAATCCAGCCGATGACCTACGTGAGCGATCACGCCTACACGTTCTCAGAGGTGTTCCGCGTGTTGAAGCCGGGCGGTCGGTTCGTCATCAACGACGTCGCCGCGCTCGACGCGTACGACCGCGACGACGAGCACCAGCGCACGTTGATCCAGCACACCCGTGAGCTGACCGTGTTCGGTGGCTTCTGGTACTACCGGTACTGGGAGGACGCCTACCGCGACGCCGGCTTCGAGCTGGTCTCCTCGGTGGGTCGGCCTGCGGTCGAGCTGATCAAGAAGGAAGTCGCCCTGTTCACTCGCTACGAGGCGGTGTTCAGGTTGCTGGCGAAGTTGCACCTGATCCCGAAGAAGACCGATGCACTGATGCAGCGTATGAACGCCAACAGCAAGTCCTACATCCAAGCCGAGGAAGAAGAGCTGCTGACGCTCAACTGGCATTGCGTGGGCCAGAAGCCAGCCTGACCCGTGTAGCGGGCGCAAGGGCAGGCAGAGTCCAGTGGGCAACAGCGAGGCACGACTCCCGTCGGTCGTCGTGCGACGTGACACACTACCGGCGTGGCTGAGAGCCTCGAGTCCGGCGGGTCGCTCGACACGCTCACGATCCTCTTCACTGATGTGGTCGGTTCGACCGCGCTGCGCGGCAGAGCTGGGCGAAGACGTCGCCGAGGTGGTTCGACGATCGCATGATGCGCTCGTCGTCGAGGTCGTCGAGGGCAACGGTGGACGTGTCGTCAAGGGAATGGGCGATGGCTTCCTGGCTACCTTCGGATCGGCGGCGCGGGCGGTCACGGCCGCCGTCGGAATCCAGCAGGGCATCGACGCACAACGATTCGTCGAGCCCCACGTGGCGCTCGCCCTCCGGATCGGCATCAGTCTCGGCGACGTGACGGTCGAGGCCGGGGACGTCTTCGGAACTGCGGTGATCGAGGCGGCCCGACTCTGCGCAGCGGCCGAGAGCGGGCAGATCCTGGCGACGACCGTCGTGGAGGCCTTGTCGCGGGGCGCGGCAGCCACACCTACACGCCGGTGGGCGATCTGGAGCTCAAGGGCCTTCCCGATCCGGTCGCGGCGGTGGCGATCGGTTGGGAGCGCGCCACTGCCGAAGCGGGGGTGCCCATTCCTCATCCCCTTGCGGAGCGGGAGGGTGCGTTTCCCTTTCGGGGTCGCGCGCACGACCTCGAGTCACTCACGGCGATCTGGAAACGGACCCTTCACGGCGGCACGACGTCGTGCGTTCTCATCGCCGGTGAGCCAGGCATGGGCAAGACAAGGCTCGCCTCCGAGTTCGCACAAGGTGCCCACGCCGAGGGCGCGCTCGTCCTGTTCGGTCGGTGCGACGAAGAGCTCGGCATCTCCTATCAGCCCTTTGTCGAGGCGTTGACCCATCACGCCGCCCACCTCGACGCCGAGCACCTCGGTGACCTCGGCACGCATGCGGCCGAACTGGCGCGTCTGGTGCCCGAGCTCACCGACCGTTTCGCAGGGATCGGTGAGCGGGTCCCGACGGGCGACGCCGAGGCAGACCAGTACCGGCTCTTCCAAGCGGCCGACTCCTGGCTGGCCGCGGCGGCGGGTGCGGCAGGACTCGTGCTGGTCCTCGACGACATCCACTGGGCGGCGCGACCCACGTTGCTCATGCTCCGCCACGTGCTCCGGTCGTCGACGCAGGCCCGCCTGATGATCGTGGCCACCTACCGAGACACCGACCTCGACCGCACCCACCCACTCGCCGACCTGCTCGCAGATCTCCGCCGCGTGCCCGAGGTCGAGCGCCTGGCCCTCGCGGGCCTCGACCGCACCGGCGTCGAAGACCTGATGGAGGCGGTCAACCAGGTCGAGCTCGACGAGAGCGCGAGGGAACTGGCGGCTGCCGTGCACTCGGAGACAGAGGGCAATCCCTTCTTCGTCGGCGAGCTCTTCCGGCACCTGGCCGAGTCGGGCGCACTCGTGAACGACGGTCAGGTCTGGCGCCTCGCGGTCAGCGTCGCGGAGATGTCCATCCCGGACGGGATCCGTGAGGTCGTGGGCAGGCGCCTCTCGCACCTGTCGGAGGTCACGAACACTGTGCTGTCGTGGGCGGCGGTCATCGGACGCGACCTGCGTCTCGACGTCCTCGCCGCGGTCGTCGGCGACCAGGACGACTGCCTCGACGCGATCGACGAAGCCGTGGCGGCGCGGCTCGTCGACGAGGTCGGGGTCGGGCGGTGGCGGTTCTCGCACGCGCTGGTGCGGGCCACGTTGTTGGCCGAGCTGCGCACGACGCGAAAGGTGCGCATGCACCTCGCCGTGGGCGAGGCCTACGAACAGCTCGCTCCCGACGAGATCGCGGCCCTCGCCCAGCACTTTTCCGAGGCCGCACCGCTCGGCGCGGGGGAGAAGGCCGTTCGCTACCTCGTTGCCGCGGGCGATAGCGCCACCCAGAACCTCGCGTTCGACGAAGCGGCCGATCTCTATCGCCGCGCCCTCGACATCATCGACGACATCGGCCTCGACGTCCCCGAGCTCGCCACCGATGCCTGGATCGGACTGGCGGTCGCCAAGCGTTGGACCGGCGGCGAGTTCCGCGACGACGTGGCGCAGGCGCTCACCCTTGCGACGTCGATCGGTGACGGCGTCCGGATGGCTCGTGTTCTGCTCGAGACGAGCCGCGGCTTCGTTGCCCAGGTGTTCGAAGTCGACGAGGTGCGAGTCGCGCAGCTGGAGCGATGCCTCGATCACCTCGACGAGGGCGACAGCGTCGAGCGTGTGCGCATGCTGGCGGCCCTCTCGCAGGAGCTGGCCTACGCCGGTGAGCTGAATCGGCAACTGGCGCTCACCGACGACGCGCTGGCCATGGCGCGCCGTCTCGATGACCCGATTGCGTCGCACGAGGCACTCATGGCTCGGTCGAACGTCGTCCAGAACGTCGACCACCTCGAAGAGATGCTCGCGGTCTACGAGGAGGCCGAGTCGAACCTGGAGCTCATCCCGACAGCGTTCGCCCGCGCTCAGGTCGCCGGGACCCTGCCGGGCCTCGGGGGATGGATCGGTGATCGCGAGCGCTTCCAGGCCGGGCTCGACGGCATCGAGGCGCTGGGCGATGCGCTTCCACCGCACTACCGCTGGCTCCTGCTGGCCCAGAAGGCCGGGTTCGAGCTGCGTTGGGGATCTCTCGAGACGGCAGAGTCGCTCGGCGCCGAGCTGCTGGAGCGCGCCAATGAAACCGGCGAGCCCGACGCCGCGCTCTGGTACTTGAACATCGTCGGTTTCACCTACCGCCAACAGGGACGCTGCGAGGAGGCGCTGGCGATGTTCGTCCCGCTCACGCAGACCGAGTCGGCAGTGACCACCATCTGCGAAGCAGTCGTCGTCGATGCTGCTCTGCGAGGCCGAGCGTCACGAAGAGGCCAGGCCGATCGCCACGCGCCTCTACCCGTGGTGTCAGGACCATCCGCGCGATCAGTCCTTGCTTCCCAACACGGGCCCGATCGCCATCGCAGCTGCGGAGCTCGGCGACCGCGAGGCGGCCAGGTGGCTGCTCGATCAGCTCGAACCACTCACTCCGTACTGGTCGGCGTGGTCGGGTCAGGCACCTGTTGCGCCGGTGACCACCTTGGTCGGCCGGCTCCGCGCCACCCTCGGTGACTACGCCGGTGCCGATGCGGCGTTCGACGAGGCCGTTGCGCACTGCCGTTCGACCGACGCCAAGTTCTTCCTCGCGGAAGCGCTGCTCTACCAGGCGTTGGCGCGCCGCGATGCCGGTGGGTCGGATCAATCGTTGGCCGGCCCGCTGACCGAGGCCCTCGAACTGTCCACCGCCGGCGGCTACGGGACGCTCCGGCGTCGCGCCGAGCAAGCGCTGACCTGACCGGAGCGCAGGGGAGCAGCGCCTCGCGGAAGAGGTCCAGGTAGGTGGTTGGCAGAGTCCTCCTTAGTAGCTACATTGAGCCTATGACAGTAGCTACTTCCCGGGTCGAAGTCGGTGTGCGCGATCTCAAGAACAACCTCAGCCGATACCTCGATCGGGTCCAGGACGGCGAGGAGGTGATCGTGACCGATCGCGGCAAGCCGGTGGCTCGACTGTCGGCCCTGGATCACTCGACCGATCGACTCGCCGAGTTGATCGCGGCTGGGGTTGTCCGGCCGGCCAAGCGCACGAGCCGCCGTGCGCCGAAGCGACGCATCGAGCCGAGAGGATCCGTCAGCGACCTCGTTGCCGAGCAGCGTCGTTGATCACCTACGTCGACACGTCGACGCTGTTGAAGCGACTGCTCGCAGAGGATGGCTCGGACCAGGCCGATGTCATCTGGAACGCCGCTGACGTGCTGACGTCGGTGGTGACGGTGATCGTCGAGGCTCGAGCTGTACTTGCGGCGGCCCAGCGCGGCGGCCGACTCACTGCCGTGGAGCTGCGGGACGTGAAGGCCGAGCTTGTCGAGCTTCTCGAGGAGGTCACCTTCATCGAGATCACCGATGACCTGGTCACCGAAGCGGCTGATCTCGCGGAAGTAGAGGCCTTGCGGGGCTACGACGCGATCCATCTGGCTGCTGCGCTCGCGGTCGAGGCGAACGTCTTGACGAGCGCCGACGGTGCACTCTGCGGTGCGGCTGAGCGTCGAGGGCTTCATGTTGCGAATCCGCTCGACGTATGAGTGCTTCGGGCTGCGCTCGGGCTACGGGACCCTGCGGCGTCGCGCCGAACAGGCGCTGAGCTGACGGGGCTCAACCGGGTTGGTCGGCCTGGGTGGCGGTAAGGAGATCTTCGAGGTCGTTCGTGACGCCGAGGGTCTTCGCCCAGTGCTGCATGTAGGGGAGGTCAAGGTCGTTGCTCGCTGCGATCTCGACGCAGTCCCGCCACTGAACCTCCGATCGCGACGTGAGTCGCCAGCGGAGTTTCGCGATGACGACATCCTCAGCACTCGCGACCCAGCAAGGGACATCGAACACCTCGGCGCGGATGCGGCGGGCCAATCGAGAGGTCGTGAAGGCATCGTCGGGTCCGGTCAGGAAGAGGTCGATCTTGCCGCCGTGTGCCGGATCGAGCACGTTGACGCTTCCCCCGGAGTCCGCCGCTTCCTGGGCGCGGTCGACGGGCACGTAGAGGTCGGCTGCCTGCAACGCAGCGAGCACGATCTGAAGCTGGTCTGCGTCGACCACGACGACGATGTCGATGTCGCGGGTGGAGCGAGCCACTCCCCAAGCCGCGGCGGCAGTCGATCCGACGACGACGTAGTCGATCTTGGACCCCTCAAGGGTCGCGACGACCGTGCGTAAAATGCGGGCGAGATCGATCAACGTTCGACTGCGATGGCCTCGGGCCAGACCTCCAGGGCGAGATCGTCGCCGTAGAGTCGACGGACGAGCGCCAAGAACACCTGCCGATCGTCGTAGTTGGGATGGCGGCGGCGCACGGCCTGCTCGGCCATGCGGTTGACGCCCCGGTTCAGCTGGGCCCACTCATCGAGGCGGTCGGGGATCGTGCGCTCGGCGGTTGCGGCCATCTGCCGTCGCCATGCCTCATGGCTGGTGTCAGACGGGATAGCGGCGGGGTGGGAGCTCACGAGCTTGATCGTAGACAGCCCCATCGATGGTGGGCAGCCACGTTTGGGTGACCGATACGCTTCGTCGTCGTGACCGGGCTGGAGGTGCGGGTTCTGGGTCCGGTGGGGATCGTCGGCCCGGACGGGGTGGTCGAACTTCCCAGCGCGAGCCAGCGCCGGCTCCTCGCCGCGCTCGCGCTGCATGCCCCGCAGCCGGTGCGCACCGAATGGTTGGCCTGGGTCCTCGGGGTTTCGAGCGGAGCGCTACGCAAGATCGTGGGCCGCCTCCGCGGGGCGGTCGGCGCCGACGTGATCGTGACGACCGCCACTGGCTACCGCCTCGATGCCCTGGTCGACGCCTCGCTCGCGTGCGACGAGCTCCAACGCGCTGACGGAGACCTGGTGATGCTCGAGGGTGCGCTCGACCGCTGGCGTGGTCCGGCGCTCGACGAGTTCCGCAACGAAGCGTGGGCCAGCGGCGAGGCGACCCGGCTCGCCGAGGTGCATGCGACGGCGGTGGAGGACCTCGCCGCGGCGCTGATCGAGCGGGGTCGGCCGAGTGAGGCCATCTCTTTGCTCGAGGCGCACATCGTCGGCAACGAGTTCCGCGACCGGCCCCGAGCGTTGCTGATGCGAGCTCTGGCGGCGGCCGGCCGCCCCACCGAGTCGCTGCGGAGATTCCACGCCTATCGGACCCTCCTCGATGAGCGGGCCGGCACGGAACCGTCGGAGGAGCTGCGTCGCATCGAGCAACGCATCGCTACCGGATGGAACGGGGTGGAGTGGGACGATTCCGGCGCACAGGATCGGGCTGCTCGCAATCGAGACACGGCGATCCCGCCTGCTCTGGTGGCTGCGGGGCCAATCGTCGGGAGGCGCCGTGAGCTGGCCGCGCTCGTCGATGCGGCGATCGACGCTGAGCGAGCCGGTCCGCGCGTCGTGCTCGTGTCGGGTGAGGCCGGCATCGGCAAGACCTCGCTCGTTGCTGCGCTGGCGGCCTTCTGTGGCGAACGTCCCGGCTGGTCCATCTACTACGACCGGTGCACCGAATTCGTCCGCGAGCCGTTTCAGCCGTTCGGCCCGCTGCTGGGCCACATCACCGACGCGTTGCCCGAGGATGAGATCGCCGCCCACGCGGCGCGCTGCGGTGGCGACCTGGCCCGGATCGTGCCCCAGCTGCGCTCGCGGGTTCCCGAGCCCGAGTCATCGCTCGACGACCCGGGAACGGCCCGACACCTGCTGTTCCACGCCGCCGCCGACATGGTGCGCCGCGTGGCCGCGGCAGGCCCACTCGCCCTGCTCGTCGACGATCTGCACTGGGCCGAGCCGTCCGGGCTCGAGTTGATGCACCAGCTGGTCGTCGAGCTGGCGGGGTTGCCCGTGCTGCTGGTGGGGGCCTTCCGCGACACCGGCGACGCCCGAGGCGAGCACCTCCGCACCAGCGTGGCCGCCCTCGTGCGTGAGGGCGCGACCCGGGTGGAGCTGGGCGGTCTCGACGCCGACGAGCTCGGTGACCTGGTGCGGACCCGCGTCGAAGGAGCCGAACATCACGACGTCGGCGAGGTGGTCGAGCTCCTCGAAGCGGAGACTGCGGGCAACCCGCTCTTCGCCGAGCACCTGCTTCGCTTCTGGTCCGAGTCGGATCGGCTGGGGGTGGATGACCGCACCGTGACGCTCGGGGTTGCGGGCTCCGGTGCGATCCCGGCGACGCTGCGCGATCTCGTGTGGCAGCGGGTGGGTGTGCTCGGGCCCGAGGCGCGCGATGTGCTCAGTGCCGCCGCTGTTCTGGGGGTGGAGTTCGAGGACGCCGCGCTCGAGGCGATGGTGGCGATGGAGGCCGCCGCCCTCGGTCGCCTGCTCGACCGGGCGGCCGTCGCCGGAGTGATCGCGACCGGGAGCGGGGGTGCGACGACGGCTCGGTTCACGCATGCGCTGGTGGCGCGCAGCCTGGAGTCCGAGCTGGGTGGACGCGCCCGGGCGCAGCTGCATTCGACGGCACTCGACGTCTTGTCGGACTCTGCCCGGTTCCACGCGCCTGCGGCGCGACTGGCCCGCCACGCCGAGCTCGCCGGCCGGCGCGATGACGCGCAGCGATGGGCCACTGCGGCGGGCGACGACGCGCTCGCCGGCCTCGCCGCCCAGGAGGCGGTGGGCTGGTACCAGCGGGCGCTCGACCACGCCCGTGCGCTCGACCGGCCACCCGCGGAGCTGGCCGAGCTCACCGTTCGCCTCGGCGACGCTGCCACCCGGGCCGGCGACCCGACGGGCCTCGACATCCTGCAGGAAGGCGCCGACCTCGCGCAGCGGTGCGGCAACGACGACGCGCTGTGCCACGCCGCGTTGGCGATCAACCCGGGTTCGTTCATCCGGCTGGGCAGCGCAGGTCCGCAACAGCTCGCCGTCGCCGAGGCTGCGCTGGCCCGCGTTCCCGACGACGATCTCGCCACCCGGGCCCGACTCGAAGCCTTGGTGGCCCACAGCCTGGTGCACACCGATCAGACGCAGCGCCGCACCGCAGCGGCCGAAGCGGCGCTCGAGACGGCACGCGCCACAGACGATCCCACCGTGGTGGCGCGCATCGCGCCTGCGGTGGTCATGGCGCTGTGGGCGCCTGGCAACGCGAAGATGCGCGCGGCCGTCGCGGCCGAGGCTGCGGGAGTAGTGGAGGCAGTCGGTGATCCGACGCTCACCGCGGCCGTCCACTACGTAGCGCACACCGCCGCCGTCTGTGCGGGTGACGCCGAGTCGGCCCACCGATACCGCCTGCAGCTCCGGGCCGTGGCCGACGACCTCGACGAGCCCCGAGCGCGATGGCTCTCAGGGATCGTCGATGCCTTCACCGCCACCATGGCGTGCCGGTTCCGGGCCGCCGAGCAGTCGATCGCCGAGACGTTCGCGATCGGTGAGCGCATGGGTGAACCGGAGGCATGGCCGATCTTCACTGCGCAGACGTTCGTCCTCGGCACGTTCGAAGGGCGGCACGCCGAACTGCTGTCGCTGGTGGCGCCCCTGATGGACGGCCAGCAGTCGGTCGACATCTCCTTTCGGGTCGCGCACGCCATCTGCAGCCTGGAGGTGGGGGAGCTGGCGGTGCCAAGAGCGCTGCTCCACGAGGCCATCGACCGTGGCATCGACACGATTCCCCACGACCTCATCCGGTCGACCACCCTGCTGGGCTACTCGATCCTGGCGCTCGACCTCGAAGACACGGCGGCGGCCCAGGTGCTGCTCCCGGCCATCGAGCCCTTCATCGATGAGATCTCCTACAACGGCGTCACGAGCCAGGGACCGGTCGCGGCCTACGCCGGCAAGCTGCTCACGCTGCTCGGACGGTACGACGAGGCCGAAGACCGCCTCCTCCAAGCCTTGACGATGACCGCGTCGTTCGGATGGGACTACCACCGGGCGTCGACCCTGATCGCGCTGGCTCACAACCAGGTGGCCGCAACCGGTCGCCTCGACGCCGCTGCGGGCGAGCAGCTGGCCCAGGCCGAGGAGCTGTGTGCTGTTCACGGCCTCCGTTCCTGGGCTCGCCGGGCCGCAGCCTTGCGGGCGTTGTCGTGACCTGCGTTGGCGGGTGACGCGGAAGTGACGCGCTCGATGCCGCATGCTGCGTGGACGGCTCGCTGTTTTCCGTACAGCGATCGAACGAAGGAGTCGCGGTGCGGCACGTGGGCAGGTTGCGCAACCATCTCGTCGGGGGGCTCGTCGTGTTGGCGTTGCTGCCCGTTGCCTTCGACGGCGGTGCGGTGGGGGCCGCCGACGACGGTGGGGGCGAGGCCCCGCCTGAGCTTGGGTTGCCCTCCGAAGGTGTGTTGGACCAGGCCCGCAATGGTGAGGACGCCATCGAGGAGCTCGAGGCCGGTGGCCATCTCGAGGCGGTGGCCGAGAACGTGGATTGGTCGCCTAACGAGCTGCGCGCCACGCTGGCCTCTGACGACAGCCTCTATGTGCAGCCCGATGGCCAGCTGTGGTACACGGACCTCGCCCCGGCCGCGGCGGCGGAACCGGCTCCGGAGAGCCCGGCCGTAGCGGCGGCCATGGCCGCGTCCCTCGCCGGGTACTCCGATGCCGAGACGTTCCAGCTGCACTCGCTGCCGGAGTCGACCAAGACCGTCTACCTGGACTTCCACGGCATGGCGGAGACCACCGGCATTGGGGGTCTGACGGCTACACGCTGTACGGGTTGGATTTCGACGGGAGCCTGCCGTGCCCGGTCGGCACGGTGGATCCGGCGTGCTTCTCCTCGTCCGAGTTGGCGATGATCCGTGAGATCTGGATGCGCGTTTCCGAGTACTACGTGGCGTTCGATGTGGACGTCACGACCGAGTACCCGGGCCTCGATGCGATGCAGAACCTCTCCTGCCGGCTCTCCAGCGGCTATTGGTTCTGCCCCGACGGCTCGATCACGCTGAACACCAGCGGGACCACCCCGCCCCAGTCGCCCGACCAGGAGTACGGGGTTCGGGTCTCGTTCGTCTCGGACTCGACCCACGTCCCGTACGAAGGCCCCTGCGGCCCCGGCGCCATCGGGTGCGCCTTTTTCGGCCGTATTCGGAGACAATGACTACCGGTCATTCGTTGCTCACCAGGATCCGGCGGCGTACGTACTCGGCGTCCCGAACATCTGGGCACCGACGAAGCAGCCGTATCCGAGCACCCCCCGCTTGATCGCGGAGGTGGCTGCGCACGAGATCGGACATGTGTTGGGCCTCGGGCACGAGGTGAACGAGCAGGGGACGCTTGCGTGTCTGCCGGACATCGAGGGCTCGGTCTGGCGGGCGCTCATGGGGAGGTGCACGGGGGGAAACGACGGTGCCCCGCGTGCGCACTTCACGCCCAACGTCTGCCCCAGCTTCGAGGTCAGCGTGGTCTGGACCGAGGTGAATCCCTGCGAGCTCTATCTCAAGTACGAGTATCTGACGAAGGACTCCTACGCCCGCATGGCCCGGCGGGGCCTGGTCGCCCGGGCTGATGAGCCGTCGCCGGTGGTGGCGCCCGGGCCGAGTTTCGTCGCTGTCCGGGGTGATCTCCCCGCCCCTCCTCACGAAACGGACGATCGTGAGCTCAGGGTGGGTGCCACCTACCCGACGTTCTACTCGCCCTCGCCCGCACCCCAGGACTTCTCCTACACCACGGGGCCGATGACGGGTCCGGGGAAGCTGGAGTACGGCGGCGGTCTCAACCTGACCCAGGTCGACGGTTCGGGCACCGACATCGGCTCGATCCTCGACACCGCCGACGACGCCTATCCGCTGCGCACCTTCATCACGTTGTTCGACTCGAACAGCCAGTGGGAGGACTGGGCGGTGCTCGCCGTCACCTCGTCCCCGGGCGTCAAGCACCTGTCGGCCCAGCGGGTCGGCGCCTCGTCGGAGGTCGAGCAACGGGTTCCCGGCCGGGACCCCGTTGACGGTCCGCTACCACGGGACGGGTGCGTCGGGCCCGATGGACACCGATTCCTACGAGTTCACGGTCCCGCCGGGTGCCGGGCCGACCTCCATCTCGGTGACGCCCGCGGCGACGAGCAACCTCGACGTGAAGGCCACGTTGTACGACGCCACGATGACCGAGGTCGCGGTCAGCGATCCGCGGGCCACGAAGATCGATGTGAACACCGTGACCGGTCTCGACGCGTCGATCGACGCCACGCTCGCCGCCGGTCGCTACACGCTGGTCGTCGACGGGGTCGGGGTGCCGGGCTCCTACACCGACTACGGGTCGATCGGCAGCTACACCGTCGCAGTGAACACCTCGTTCGACAAGGGGGTGTCGGTGGGGTCGGCCTCGGTGGCCGAGGGTGACACGGGCAAGCCCCGGCTGGTCACGTTCCCGGTGGTGTTGCCGGCGCCGGCCACCTCGACGGTGACGGTGGACTACGCCATCGAGGCCGACGGTTCGGCGAACGGGGCGACGCTGTGTGTGTCGACGACCACCTGTCAGCCCGCAGGTGATGGTGATGTGCGGTCCCGTACCGGCACGGTGACGTTCCGCCCGTCGGCGACCACGGGGCTCACCCCGACGGTGAAGTACGTGAACGCGCTGGTCTATCCCGACACGCTCACCGAGGGCGACGAGACGTTCTGGGTGGTGCTGTCGAACCCGGTGGGGGTCGACCTGGGCCGAGCGATCGGGGTGGGCACGATCCACGACGACGACCCGACCAGCGGGGTCCCCCAGGTGGCGATCGGCGACGCGTCGATCCTGGAGGGTGATGCCGGGGTGAGGGCCACCAAGGCGAACAGCGCGAAGCTGTGGGTCACGCTGTCAGAGCCGGCCACCGCCCCGGTCACGGTGACCGTCACCGTGTCGCCCGGCACCGCCACCCCAGCCACCGACTTCTCCTTCGGCAGCATCCGGTCGGTCTTCCCGGTCACCAAGACCATCACCTTCGCTCCCGGTCAGTGGAAGAAACCGGTCACCATCGGTGTCTTCCCCGACACCGCAGCCGAAACCGACGAAACCGTCACGGTCACCCTCACCAACCCGATCGGCGGCCCGGTGCTCGGGCGCAGCACCGCCACGTTGACGATCCTCGACGACGACTGACGCGAAGCGAATCTCACACTGAGCAGTATCGCTAGCGCTCACGGCGGCGATTGCTCGGTATGCGCTTCCCTCGAGCACTCATCCCTGTCCTGGCCGTCGGTGCCGTCTCGCTCGCCTTCGTGGGCGTTTCCGCTGCCCTCGAGGACGAAGGCTCGCCACCACCCGACGACCCGATCACCATCCCCGCCCCCGACTGCACCACGACCGGCACCGAGGTCGATGGACTCGAACCGTGCGACAGCACCGACAGCACCGACGTTGTCGACGACGACGACGTCGTGGACGAGGTCGACGTCGACACTGACGACCTCGACGCTGACGAAGGCGCGGGCGAGGAAGTCGACGGCGACGGCCCCGAGGCCGACGATGACACGGGCTGGGCGAACCATGGTGCTGCGGTGTCCGATGCTGCGCACAACTGCCCACCGGGCCCCGAGCACGGCGCCTGCGTGAGCGAGGTCGCCCGCAGCGACGCCGGCAAGCCGGCGCACGCGGAGGACGACGCCGAGGCCGATGAAGGTGACGAGACGGCCGACGACGAGGAGACCGATGACGAAGCCGGCCCTCCGGCGCATGCCGGGAGCCACGGGGCCACAGGCGCTCAGGGCAAGGGGCACGGCCGGGGCTGAATCTCCGACCCAGCTACCCCGGGGACCGGTCGGCCGTGGGCGCGGTCGAGCGTGATGGAGAGTCAGCGCTGATCGGGGGACCGGGTTGAGGGGTGGATTCCGATCCTGCCGTGGTGGAGGCTCTGGCCGTGGGATCGCGGGATGAGCTGATTGGGCGGGACGCAGAGTTCACCGTCGCCTTGGCAGCTCTCCGCGATGTCGGTGAGGGGCGAGCCGCAGCGCTGGTGATAGAGGGCGAGGCCGGCATCGGCAAGACCCGGCTCGTTCAGCGCCTCGTCGACCGAGCGCTCGCCGATGGTGTGACCGCCTTCTGTGGTGAGGCGCATCCCTTCGAGCGCACCCGGCCCTTCGGCGTCGTCGCCACGACACTCGGTCTGACGCGCCGGTCGCCCGACCCACGCAGGGCGGCGATCGGCTCGCTGCTGGCCGGTCACGGTGCTGTTGCTCCGACACAACCTGCCGGCGACACCCACCACCTGGTCGTCGAGGAGATCGTCGACCTCGTCGAGTCGGCCTGCGCCGAGGCGCCGGTGTTGCTGGTGGCCGAGGACATCCATTGGGCCGACGCGGCCAGCCTCATGGCGATCTCGTCGGTGGTCCGCCGGCTGCCGCTCTCGTCGCTGCTCGTCGTCGTGACCACTCGGCCGGCCCCCTTGTCGGCCGAGGCGGCTCGCTTGCTCGATGACCTGGCGGTCGCGGGTGCGCGCACGGTGACGCTGGAGCCGCTGCTGGCCGACGACGTGGCGGCGCTCGCGTGTCGCGAGCTCGGAGCAGCTCCACGGTCCCCGGCTCCTCGCGCTTCTCGACAAGGCCGGCGGGAACCCGCTCTGGATCACGGCCATGCTGGGCGCGCTCGACGATGAAGGCCTGCTGCAACGCACCAACGATGAGGTCGAGGCGACCACCTCGGAGCTGCCGACGTCGATGAGCGACCTCGTGGTTCGCCGACTTCGGCACCTGTCGGGGGAAACGCTGGAGCTGCTGCAGATCACTGCGGTGCTCGGTGACGCTGTCTCGGTGCGAGACATGGCGGCCGTCGCCCACCGCCCGCCCGCCGACCTGGTCGCACAACTGGGCGAGGCGTTCGACGCCCAGTTGCTCGACGAGTCCGGTGACCGGGTCGTGTTTCGTCACCAGCTCGTGCACGACGCGATCTATCAGCACGTGCCGGCACCGGCCCGCCGGCTCCTGCACCGCGAGGCGGCGCTCGCCCTCATGCAGGCCGGTGCAGATCCGCTCGACGTGGCAGACCATCTGGTGCTCGGCGCAGAACGGGGCGACGAGGAGGCGGTGGCATGGCTACGGGCCGCCGCACGTGAGGCGTCGGTGCAGGCGCCCGCGGTCGCCGTCGAGCTGCTTCGACGCGCTGAAGCGCTGCTGCCTGGTGGTCATCCCGATGCCGACGTCGTGTCGACCGAGATCGTCGCGGCAACGCTGACGGCCGGAAGGGTCGCCGAGGCGTCGGCTCGTGCCGAGGCCGTGCTCGCCCGCCCACATGCGGCCGAGGTGGATGCCCCGCTGCGTGTTGCGCTGCTCGGTGCGCTCGCGCTGCAGAACCGAGCCGTCGAGGTCATCGCCGTCGCCGAGGCCGGCCTCGCCGATTCGTCTCGGCTGCAAGCTGGCGTCGAGGTGCCGATGCTCACCCACCAGAGCTGGGCGCACACGTACACAGGCGATCATCGTGCGGGGGAAGCAGTTGCCCGCCGGGGCCTCTCGATCGCCGAGGAGGCTGGCGACGCCGCGTTGACCATCGCGCCCTGACCGCGCTGCTCGTGGCGGTCGGCCGCGGCGGACGCTTTGGCGAGGCCCTCGCGCATGCCCAACGCGCCGCAACGCTGGCCGCCGACTCACCCGACACGCGATCGCTGCCGCTGCATCCGAAGTTCTTCCTCGGCCTCGCACTGTTCGACTGCGATCGGGTCGGGGAGGCACGGGCGGCCTACCGCGCCGCCCTCGACGACGAGTTCGGCTCGGCCTGGTGGCTCTCCGACACCTTGGTCGCAGACGCTCAGGCGTGCTTCGCCATCGGCGACTGGGACGACGCGGTGCCGGGCCTGATCGCCAGCGGCGAAGCCGCGAAGGAGAAGGACCACCCACTGCTGCTGTCGCAATCGCTCGCCTACCGGGCTGTCATCGCGACCGCCAAGGGCGATCACCGCAACGCGCACGAGCTTTTGGCCGGCGTACCCACGCTGTTCGAGGACGGGGAGCTGCCCTACAACGCGGGTGTCGTCGCGACTGCGTGGGCAGGTCTGAAGGAAGCCGAGGGCGACCTGCAAGGCGCCTACGACGTGCTGCTGCGGTGCTGGCGGTTCGAAGCCGCGCACGACGACCGCTACTACCACCGCTGCCTCGCCGCCGATCTGGTCCGCCTGGCGCTGGTGCTGGGTCATCGCGACCTGGCGTCGGAGGTCGCAGATGCCGTCGCGGACAGCGCCGCCTTGGCGCCCGAGGTGCCGACGGTGGGCAGCCTCGCGCTGCGCTGTCGGGGCCTGATCGACGGCGCAGTCGGCCCGCTGATGGAGGCTGTCGAGATCCTCCGGGAGACGTCGCTGCTGATCGAGTTCACCGGCGCCTGCGAAGACGCGGCGCGGGTGCTGGCCCAGGCAGGGCGGCGGGACGAGGCTGCGGCGCTGCTCACCGAGGCGCTGGAGCGCCACGAAGGTGCCGGCGCGGAGGCCTGGGCGGGCCGCGTACGGGCCCAGCTACGCGCCATCGGCGTCCGGCCCGGCATTCGCGGTTCGAGGAACCGGCCGGCCAGCGGCTGGGCGAGCCTCACCAAGACCGAGCAGGCCGTGTCGCTCCTCGTGGCCGAGGGCCTGACGAACGGTGCGGTGGCCCGCCGGCTCTATGTCTCGCCACACACCGTGAACACGCACCTCCGACACGTGTTCGCGAAGTTGGGCGTCTCGAACCGGGTGGCGCTCGCCCAGGTGGTGAATCGCTCGATCGAGTGATGTCTCGTACCTGAGCTCGCACCGCAAACTCGATGCCATGCAGGCCGTTGCCTTCGCCCTTCCGCTCGTGGCCGGCCAGACCGAAGCAGACCGCATCGCGCTGGCCTCCTGCTGGAGAGGTGAGCGCAAGGAGGCCCATCAGGACTCCCGGCGCCGCGCCGGCATCACCAGAGAGAGCGTCTGGATACAGCACCAGCCCGGAGCGGACGTCGCCGTGATCTACCTCGAGGCCGACGACCTGGCGGCCGCGTTCGCGGTCCTGGGTGCCTCGGAGGGCCCGTTCGACCGTTGGTTCCGCGAGCTGGTCGAGCAGGTTCACGACACCGACCTCGCCAGCGGGATCGACCCGCCCGAACTGGTGCTCGACTTCGACATCGACCGCATCTGACCGCCGGTCAGACCAAGAAACGGAGGATCGAACATGTGGGCACAGCTGATCGAGATGACGCTGAAGCCGGGCAAGGACGTCGGGGAGATGACCAAGGAGATCCGCGCCGCCGAGCAGCCCGGATCGGGACTGGTTCGGACGCTGATCCTGCGTGATCAGAACGACGCCAGTCGGATCCTCACGCTCGTGGTGTTCGAGAGCGAGGAACAGGCACGCGCCCGCGAACAGGATCCACGTCGGGCCGAACGTCTGGAGAAGGCCCGGGCGGTGATGGCCGACATCTTCGAGGGGGCTCCCACCTTCACCGATCTGTCGGTCATCGAGGAGTGGACCGGCGCCGACGTGGCGTCGACCTGATCACTGTCGAATCAACCGGAGGAGAACCATGGATCACAGCGCGACGATGGGTCGCACCTACGAACTGATCAATGCTGGTGACATCGACGGGTTCGGCGAGCTGCTTGCCGACGACTTCGTCGAGCACGAGGAGGTGCCGGGTCTCGCTCCTTCGAAGGAGGGGGTGCTCGAGCTGTTCCGCATGTACCGATCGGCGTTCCCCGACCTGCACATGGAGGCGGTCGAGATCCTGCCGAGCGGTGATCGCGCCATCGCCCGGGTGCTGGCCACGGGAACCCAGAAGGGGGAGTTCATGGGCATGCCACCCTCTGGAGCGAAGATCGAGGTGCAGATGATCGACATCATGCGATTCAACGACGCCGGACTGGTGTGCGAGCACTGGGGCGTCATGGACATGTTGTCGATGATGCAGCAGCTCGGCGCGATCCCCGACAGCCCTCCGGCCGACGGGTGACCTCGATGGATCGCTTCAGATCACGGCCAGGTTCGAGAGCATTCCCAGCGGCAATCTTGCCGAGTTCAAGCGGTTGGCGGCCCAGGCCGTGGAGATCAGCCGAAGGGTGAACCCGCTGCACGCAGTACGACTGGTTCTTCAACGAGGACGCAGTCGGAGTGCTGTGGTGCGTGAGGCGTACGAGGACTGGGGGGCGAACACGTCTGCTCGCCCACATCGCCGGCCTGGGCGATCGTCTTCGGCCGGCTCCTCGAGGTCGGGCGGGGGGTGCACCGTCGAAGTGTGCGGCCGTCCTTCGCCGAGCTCATCGAGGCGACGACGGGCATGCGACGGTCACGGTGTTCCCCTCGCACCTCCAGAGGATCTAGCGGCAGGGATCACCACCGTCCGCGCAGGCGACCGGCCTCCAGCGGCGACGCCCCGCTGCGGTCAGTCTGCCGACAGCTTGTCGCGGCCGATGGCGGCCATGAGCTCGATCCAGCCGTCGATGTCGGCGTACTTCATGGTGACGTGGTCGCCGAGCTCGGCCGGCACCATGAACTCGAACCCGTCGGTCTCGAGGGCCTCGGCGATGCCCAGGGCGCACTCCTCGGCGCTGGCGGACGGCCCGGGCACGCCGGGGAGCTCGCCCTCCGCCGGGATCCAGATCTCGGTGTCGATCTTGCCGGGCTGGATCAGCTTGATCTCCACCGGCTCGTCGGCGAGGTCCATCGCCGCGACCTCGCTCCACCCCGACAGGGCGAACTTGGCCGCGCAGTAGGCCGACTCGTGCACGATGCCGAAGCGGCCGCCGCCGCTCGCCACGTTGACCAGGGTGCCCGAGCCCCGTTCGACCATTCGCCGCAGCATGGCGATGCCCATGCGGACCGGCGACAGGAAGTTGGTGCGCATCACCACCTCGAGGTCGTCCGGCGTGTGGTCGAGCACCAGCTTGCGCTTGCCCATGGCCGCGTTGTTGATCAGGCAGTCGACGCCGTCGAACGCCTCCCAGGCGCTGGCGACCAGGGCCTCGGCTGCGTCGAGGTCGGACAGGTCGACTGCCCACATGCGGGATGCGGGGGTGTGGGCGCGGCAGCGCTCGAGCGTCGCCTCGAGGCGGTCGGCGCGCCGCGCCACGATGCCCACGGTGGCGCCCCGCTCGGCCAGCAGTGGGGCGAGGGCCTCACCGATGCCGGACGACGCTCCGGTGAGCAGGATGGTCGAGCCGTCGATGCGCAATGTGTCTCCGTTTCGGGTCGGCGGACGGGCCTCCGGGTCGACACCCTAGGACGCGACCCGCCTTGGTCGGGGATCCGACGCGCCCATCCACCGCATCCGTCCGATGTGAGCACCGGGTGTCTGTTCTAGATGTTGCGGACCGCGATGGCGGGGGCGTCGCGTCGGGCCTTCTCGGTGGCCGTATCGAGATCGCCCAGCAGCACGTAGGTGGCCTCGTCGGGGTTCAGATCGAGGGCGGCCGCGTCCTCGGGTTCGAGCCGCTCCAACAGGTCCTTGGATGCGAGGGCCCGGCCCCGCTGGCGCAGGCCTCGATGCGGGCGGTCTCGTTGACCTCGTCGCCGAGCGCGTTGATCTCCGAGCGGCCGGACGTCGTGATCTGGCCGACGTAGAGCCTCGATCCCCAGTGCAGGCCGAAACGCAGGACTGACGTCCTCGGGTGCGAGGTCGCTGCGCTCGGCAACCTCGCCGAGCGACGCCCGCAGCGCTCGAGCCGCCGTGACGCACGCGCGGGCGGCGGCGGACTCCGACCCGGCGGTCTCGGCGAGGAAGAACGCGACGACTCCATCTCCGACATGGCGGCCGACGAGACCGCCGGCATCGATGACGCATTGGTCGGCGGCGCGGACCAGGCGGCGACCGAGCGCGAAGTAGCTCGCGGTCGACAGGCGCCGGGCCAGCGGTGATGAAGCCTCGAGGTCGGCGAACAGGATCGCCGCGGGTCGCCGCGACGGTTTCGCGACGCTCTGCATGCGTTCGAAGTGCCGCAGATCGCCGGCGCCGGCGACGGCCCCGAGCACCGCCATGCTGGCGGCCGGCTTGTAGGTGAGCGCGGTCCCGGCGAATCGCCCGGTGTCATCGTGCAGGCGCACCGCGGTGACGCGGGCCGATCCCTCGGTTGCCGCTGTGCATGCCGAGCCACTCGAACGACAGCGCCGGCGAAGCGCTCTGGAGACAGATGGTCGACGATGTCGCGCAGCTCCGGATGCACCGTCTCGCGCAGCTCCTCGCGGCCGCCTGCGGTGTCGGCGAGGATCGAGCCCTCCGACCGCCGCGAACGTGTCGCGAGCCAGCTCCACGGTGTTCGGACCGGCTCGCCATCCCAGCCGCGTCTCCACCGCCGCGCGTCCGACGTAGTGCTCTCCGACCGCGACATCGGCCAGGCCGAGCAAGCCGCCGTAGCTGAGTCGCAGATCGTCGGTTCGATGTCGTGGCGCAGCTTCTCGTAGTCCTTGCGGTTGCGGGCCGAGTAGAGGACCTCGAGGGCCACGAGATGGCACGAGGCGAGCGCCCCCTCCGACAGCAGCAGGGCGAGCAGATCGTGGGCTGCTCGGCTGTGGCGTCGCTGCTCGAGTGCAGACTTGTCGGCCAGGTAGAGGCGGGTCAACGCCAGGCCCGGCCCATCACCTCGGGATCGGCCAGGTCGGCCGCAGCCTCGTCCAGGTCGTCGAGGAACGCGAGACGTGCCTTGCGGGCTGCGATCTCGGCCAGTGCCCGGTTCACCGTCTCGACCTTCGTCGAGGTGCCGAGCACCTTGGCGGCGGCGGCCAGGCTCTCGTCGTCGACATCGATCACTGTGCGCGCCATGGTGTCTCCTTGATATCAAGTCGTTGCGATGAGGATATCAAGCTCTGACGCGCACCTAAGGCTCTCGGGTGTTCGAGAAGGGAGCGCCCGCAAATCGTGGTGCAGTGCCGACCCGCTCGGATCCGGGTCCTGAGCCGACGCATATCTCTGGTCGGCCGTACGCTTTGCTCCTGCACCGGCGTGCTCTCTCTGAAAGGTGCATGCATCCATGAACGCTGACGGACCTGAGCCCGACCTTGCCGAGGAATCCTCGCCGGAGGTCCGGCGTGTACTGGTGACGGGCGCGTCGGGCTATGTCGGCGGGCGCCTGGTTTCGGAGTTGCTTCGCCGCGGCCACCAGGTTCGTTGTGTGGCCCGCACGCCGCGCAAGCTCGACCCGGCACCGTGGCGCGATCAGGTCGAGGTGGTGCGCGCCGACATCGCCGATGACCTCACCGAGGCGATGACCGGTATGGACACTGCGGTGTTCCTGGTGCACAGCATCGGCGAGGGAAAGGATTGGGTCGCACGCGAGCGTGCGATCGCAGAGAACTTCCGTCGGTCAGCGGAGCGAGCAGGCGTGCGGCGCATCGTCTATCTCGGTGGGCTCGGCGATGACCGCAGCGAGCTCAGTGCTCATCTGCGCAGCCGCCACGATGTCGGCGCCGCGCTGGCCGCCGGGCCGATCGAGACAGTGGAGCTCCGGGCTGCGGTGGTCATCGGTGCGGGTTCGGCGAGCTTCGAGATGCTCCGCTATCTCACCGAGGTCCTGCCCGTCATGGTCACCCCCAAGTGGGTGGACACGCTGTGCCAGCCCATCTCGATCCGCGACGTGCTGCGCTACCTCGTCGCGGTCATCGAAGAGAAGGGGCCGCTCTCGGGCGTGCTCGAGATCGGTGGGCCTGACGTCGTCTCCTACGCGGAGATGATGGCGGTGTACGCCCAGCAGGCCGGGCTCAAGAAACGTCGGCTGATCCCGGTCCCCGTCCTGTCCCCGCGCCTGTCATCGCTCTGGGTCGGCCTGGTGACGCCGGTGCCGGCACGCTTGGCCCGGCCGCTCGTCGATTCGCTCGTCAACTCGGTGACCGTCAACGACCATCGAGCCGAGGCGTTGTTCCCGTTCGATCGGGTTCCGCTGGCCGAGGCGATCCACCTCGCCATCGGCCGAACGGCGGTGGGTGACGTGCCCACGAAGTTCGACGACGCGTCCTCGCCGGTCTGGCAGTCGGCGGCGACCGATCCGGAGTGGACCGGCGGAACGGAGCTGACCGATGTGCGCACGGTCGTGGTCCAGGCCGATCCTCATGCCACGTGGGAGGCCGTATGTGCCATCGGCGGCGATAGAGGCTGGTACACGGGGGAGTTCCTGTGGAAGCTACGCGGCCTGCTCGATCAGATCGCCGGCGGCCCTGGGCTCCGGCGGGGCCGCCGTCACCCCGACCGTCTCGGCGTGGGGGAGCCGGTGGACTTCTGGCGGGTCGAGGACATCGAAGATGATCGGCTACTCGTTCTCCACGCGGAGATGCGTCTCCCAGGGGAGGCGTGGCTCTCCTGGTCGATGGAGCCAGTCCACGACGGCACGTTGCTGGTGCAAACAGCCCGCTATCGACCTCGTGGGCTGCTCGGCCGCGTGTATTGGTATGTCGTCGCGCCGTTTCACCAACTCGTGTTCCCGGGAATGATCAAGGGCATCGCCAACGATGCCGTCACCCGGGCTCAGCAGCGACGGCCAGATCCGCGCGATCCAGTTCAGTCAGATGCGGCGGCGCTAACGCAGGCTACGTAGTCAGTCACCATCGGGTAGGTGTGTTGGGTTTGTGCCGCCGAGGTTCGTCCCTCGGTCAGTTGGTGACCTGGTCGTCGTCTTGGTCGGTCACGACCGTGAGGTGGGAGATTCGCTGACGTAGCAGTGTCGCGAGAGCCTCGGGGTCAGCGACGGTCACGGTGAGGCCGGGGTGGCGGATGAGGCCGAGAGGTTCGATGCCGGGGACCGGTTGGTGGAACTGGACGCATACGCCCGCGTCGGTGTTCGTCCCGAACGTCAGCCCTCGGTCGGCGAACGAACCCCGGGTTCCGATGGCCTTGAACCATGTGTATCCACGGGTGATGCAGACCTCGGCGATGTTGTCGAGCCCGGTTTCGAGCGACCATGGCCCGAAGCGGACCATCAGGCGGTCGGCGGTCACGGTCACATGGGCGTGGCCGGGGGTGACGCCAGCCATCGCGAGCGGTGGGCGAAAGCGACGATCGAAGGCGAATGAGAACTGCGCCGCGGCTTGCTCGGACTGAGCGGCGTCGGGATCGGCCGCGATGTCGTTGAGGGCACGAGTGAGTTGCTCGGCCACATGGGGATCGAACCTGCCTGCCCCTCGCCAGCGGACTCGGCCAGAACCGTCGACTGCGAACAACCAGATCGTGCCCCGGTCGTCGATCTCGAGCGGGTCGGTGAGGCGTCGGACGTCTCCGTACACGGTGAGCGTGCGACGTTGCACCGCCGGGTCGGGGATGGCGGCGGCCATCCCTCCGTCGATGAAGCCGCGAGCCGGTGTCCACAGGTCGGCGATCGTCGGCACTTCGTAGAACCGAAAGCCGGGGTCGACCCGGGTTTGCTCGTCGAGCCACGGCAGCCAGGAGTCGACATCGGCTTGCTGGTGTCGCTTGAAGGCCACGATGACCAGGTTGCGCTCGCCCTCGAACGCGTCAGGCAGACGAACATCGCGGCCCGTCAGATCGCGGGCGGGGAGTGTCGGGAAGGGCGATGGCCCCACGAAAGGCATGCCCCGAGCGTAGGTCCCGGCGCTCCCGACTCCGCCAGGTCGGGGTCGGACGCAGGGAGGCGTCGACCACGATGGAATCCTCTCCACGGTTCGTCCCCCCGAGTGCTCACTAAGCCCAGACCCGTGCAACCCTGGGTTGGTGAAGATCCTCGTAACGGGCGCAACCGGCTTCATCGGCATCGAAGTGGTGCGCCGTCTCAACGCGGAAGGCGTGCGACCGCGAGTCATGGTGCGACGCGAGACGCGGGCGTCGCTGCTCTCGCCGCTCGACGTCGAACCCGTCCACGGCGACCTGCTATCGGCGCTCGCGGTGCAACGGGCTGTCGAAGGCGTCGACACCATCATCCACCTCGCCGGCCGTGCCACCTTCGAGTCGTACGACCGGCTCCGCCCCACGTTGGTAGACGGCACAGCTCGTCTGGCGCACGCGGCAGCAGCCGCCGGGGTGGCCCACCTCGTGTTCGGATCGAGCACGTTCGTGTACGACGGCTCCACTCCGGTGGACGATGACACCCCGGCCCATCCGAGGCTCGATTACGGGCGAGCGAAGATCGCGGCCGAAGAGGTGCTCGATCAAGTTGCGTCCGCCGGCGGTCCCACCGTGGCCTCGGTGCGCCTTCCCCACGTGTACGGCCCGCAGAGCGTCTTGTTCGGGTTGGTTCGACGTCGGTTGGTCGTCTTCCCGGGTCGTGGTGACAACCGGTTCGCCCAGCTCCACGTCGACGACGCCGCGAGGGTTCTCGTGGCCGCGGCCCAGCAGCGATGGACGGGCACCGCCCCGTGTGGCGACGAGGAGAACATCACCTGGAACGAGTTCTTCGATGTCCTCGCCTCGTACGCACCGCGCGTCCGAGTCGTGCGGGTACCGACGTCAATCGCGACAGGGGCCGCCGCCGTAGGCGGCGCGCTCCTCGGTCGGTTGGGCCCGACGCTCGTGAGCGTCGACACCGTCAGGGGCTGGAACCTCGATCTGCCCGTGACCGCAACCCGGCTGTGGAAGGACCTGGGAATCGAGCCCAGGTATCCCGGCGTCCTCAGCGGCATCCCGGCCACCCTCGACTCGGCGGTGATGTTCAGGTGGCGTCACTCGGTGTCCGACTGGTCATGATGCGTGCACCCTTCACAGCTCACCATGGTCGAGCTGCACCAGCATCTCGGCGGCGCGGGCCTGCACGTCGCCGAGGTCGGTGAGGCGTTCAGCCGCTCGCACCTGCCGGACGACGCGAGCGTTGCCGGCGAACCGTTCCCGATGGCGGGCGAGGAAGTCCCAGTAGAGGGTGGTGAACGGGCAGGCGTGCTCACCGGTGCGTTGCTTGCGGTCGTAGGTGCATCCGCCGCAGTAGTCGCTCATCCGGTCGATGTAGGCCCCGCCGCCGGCATAGGGCTTGGTCGCCATGCGGCCGCCGTCGGCGTGCAGCGCCATGCCCACCACGTTGGGCAGCATGACCCATTCGGCGCCGTCGACGAAGCTCCGCCACATCCAGTCGACCAGCTCCGTAGGTTCGTACGCCTGCGAGCAGGCAGAGGTTCCCCAGCACCATGAGCCGCTGGATGTGGTGGGCCCAGCCGTGGTCGTGCACGGCCTCGAGGGTGTGGGCGACGCAGCGCATACGGGTGGGTGCCCCGGTGAACAGCGGGGGGAGTGGCGCGGGTAGCGCCGAGCTCGTTCTGCGCTCGATAGGCGGGCATCCACAGCCAGTAGACGCCCCACACGTACTCGCGCCAGCCGATGATCTGGCGGAGCAGCCCTTCGGCCGACGCGATCGGCACGTTGCCGGCGCGGTACGCCTGCTCGATCTCGGCGCAGACCTCTCGGGGGTGCAGCAGGCCCAGATTGAGGTAGGGAGAGAGGAGGGTGTGGGCGAGGTGCCAGCTCGAGGTGAGCATGGCATCTTCGTGCGGTCCGAAGCGGGGGAGCACCACGTCGACCGCGTGGCGCAGGCGGCGCACTGCCTCCGCACGGGAGGTGGCCCACGTGCCGTCAGGATCGGCACCCCAACAGGTATCGGGTAGATCCGCCAGCACTTGGCGGTCGACCTGGTCGAGGTTGCTTCGAACCGGCTCGGGCCAGGCGCCACCGTCCCGGGGTGGTGGTTCGCGGTTGTCGGCGTCGAAGTTCCACCGGCCCCCAGCCGGTTCGTCGCCGTCCATCAGGTAGCCGAGCCGGCGGCGCTGCCACCGGTAGAAGTCCTCCATCCTGAGCGACCGGCGGCTCTGTGCCCAATCGGCGAACTCGTCGGGGTGGCAGAGGAACTGGTTGGTGCGCACCAGCTCGACGCCTTGATGCTCGAGGAGTATGCGGCCGTCCCACGAGGCTGGCTCGGTGGCGAGCACCGCGGACGGCTGATGTTCGGCACGGTGTGCGGCCAGCCCGGCGGCGAGGCTCGCGGCTCGCCGGTAGTCGACCTCGAATCCGTCGGCCGCCAGCTCGGTGCCGAAGCGGCGCATCGCGGTGATGACCAAGTGGGCCCGCTGTCGGTGCCAGCGACGCGAGGTGAGTTTGGCTCGGCTCTCCACCATCAGTATCCGGTGGGTGTCCGGGTGGGCGCCGGCGAGCGCCGCCAGCCCACGGTTGAGCTGGTCACCCAGCACCCAGACCGTCAGCACGGGCCTGTGGCGACGGCGCACAACGTGTCACCGGCGTGAGGATCATCCATGTCGGGTCGCGCGACCACCGTTGGCGTCAAGCGCTCAGGGTTCGAGCCGACCACTGTCAGCCCTTGTAGGGGCCTCTCGGCAACAGCTCGCTGAGCTCGGCCCGCTCGACGACGCCGTCGGGGGCAACCGCAGCCACCATCATCTTGCGTCCCCCTAGTTCCAGCGCGACCTGGAGACACGCACCACAGGGGAAGGTGATCGCGCCATTCGTGCGGGGTGAGGCGACCACCAGGGCGGTCGGACGTTCGCCCAGGGCAACCGATGCGAACAGAGCTACTCGCTCGGCGCACATCGCCAGACCCAGGGACACGTTCTCCACGAGTGCCCCGGTCGCGATCGTGTCGCCAGTCGTCAGCACCGCTGCTCCCATGTGGAACCCGGAGTACGGGGCATAGGCGTGATCGCGCGCCGCAACAGCGGCTGCAATCACCGCGTCGATGTCCATGAAGACCTCCGGATGACTCACGTGGCGCTCCTGCCCCTCGCCGGGAACCGTTGTGGGGGGCCAGGCTCGATAGTCGGGGAATATTTAGCACTAAATGGCGTTCCCGTGACTGTCTCTTGGTGACAACAGAAAGGCTCTCCAATGCAGGCACTCGCCCCTTCTCTACGCCGCAGGTTGCCGTTTCTGGTGGCTGGTTTCCTGTCGTTCCTCTTTTCTGTCTACCTCTACTTCGTGGCAGACGAGCAGACGGCAGGCATCTTCGTCGGCTTGTGGGTCCCCTCCATCCACTCGCTCGGAACTCTCCTGCTCGCGCCGGTCGACGACCCGGCGTCCAACCGCAGCAAGCAGGTGACGGCATGAGCGAGGTCACCATCTTCATCATCGGAGCGTTCATCTTCGCCATCACCGTGTACGGCAGCGTGATGGCGGGCGGGCTTGCGCTCACCCGTCTCGAGGCCGAGGAGAATGACCCGATCGGCCATCGCGTCGACCCCGTGAGTGCCGATTCAGTGCCGACGCCCACGACCAGTCCGACCGCTGAGGGGCAAGTTAGCTAGAGACGCTTCTCTGCTCGCTGCGCACTCCTCGCGCAGCGGGTCGACCGGCGGTCGACATCGACGGCCCTTCGATTGCCCCGGGGCGCCACCCTTCGGCGCTGGTTGCTGCTGTCGAGCAGACTCGTCCATCACGCCTGAGGGGATTGCGGCTCCCACCGCGAACACGTTTCCCGGGCCAACCTGTGGCGGGAAGAATGCGCCGATGGCCCAGACCACAGTGGTGCCCGCTGGTGCGGTGACGCTCACGAGGGTGCTCTACCTCGATGCGGTCGTGCCGTCTGAGGCCGTCGGCCTCGATCTCGACCAGGCTCGGGCGGTGTCCTGGTGCGACGAGCGCTGGGCGACCGACGAGGGCATCGTCGCCACCGCAGCTGCGTGGGTGGCGAGCAGCGGTGACCGTCACGTCGTGTTCGACCCGTTTCGCAACGCCGACGACATCCTCCACGATCCCGAGTCGGCTGAGCTGCACTACGCCGCCATCACCGATGCGTTCGCCGCCGCCGGCATTCCCGTCGACGCAGTCACCGATGTGGTGCTTTCGCACATCGAGGGGCTCGGCATGATCGTGCGCCGCTCCGGTGACCACATCACGCCGTTCTTCCCCAACGCCACCCTCAGGCTCGGGCAGGAGGCCGTCGACGACTTCGACGCGTCGCCGCGCGACGACGACTGGACCAACGACATCTGGCGGCGGCTGCTCGATGACGCCCAGGTCGACCGCTATCACGACGGCGCCGAGATCGCCCCCGGGGTGATCGCTGAGCACACCGGTGCGCACAACCCCGGCCACTACGTCTTTCACTTCGGGGGTGGCCCTGCCGCGGACGGCCCGCACGCCACCTTTGTCGGCCACCTGGCCGTCAGCCCGCTGCACCTGTCCACCGGCCCGTGCGAGCCCCAGCACGACGATCCCGCCCTGGCCTGGAATCGGCTGTCGGAGATGGCTGCTGACGGCCGCGTCCTGATCGGGCCCTTGTGGCCCTCGCCGGGCGCTGGCCGGCTGGTGGCGAACGAGTTCGTCGCCTGGTCGCCCACTCGGTGAGCACCACGAGCGCCTCGAGCTCGTCGCGCGCCCAGCCGGTATCCCTTTCGGCGCCTCGTTCGTCTTGGGAGTGAACAAGGTGTTCGCCGGCCACACGGCCGAGAGACGAAGGAGTTCGCCATGGGATTCACCAACGAAGCAGGTTGGGATCGGATCGCTCGAGTGGTGGTCGGTGTCGCGCTGATTGCCGTCGGGCTCGTTGTGGTGGGTGGAACCGGCGGAACCGTGCTCGCCGTGGTGGGCCTGATCCCGCTCGTGACCGGAACGGTCGGCTACTGCCCGATCTACAGCGTGCTCCACGTGCGCACGAACCACCGGGATGAGCCATCGAAGGCGGCATGAGCGAACCCGGGTGGAGCCCGCGCCCCACCGCCGGCGTGCGAGGCTCGTCTCGATGAACGCGATGACCACACCGCAGGTCGGTCCGCCCGACGATGAGGCACTGGCGGCCGCGCTCGCCGAGCTCTATCCGTTCGCCCTCTCGATCACGCGTGATCCCGACCTGGCCGCCGATCTCATCCAGGACGCATGGCTGCGCGCGTCGGCGTCGAGGGCCCAGTGGCGCGGCGACGCCCCGTTGAAGTCGTGGCTGCGTCGGATCATCCACAACCTGGCCGTCGACTCCGCCCGCCGCTCGAGTCGCGAGATCCTGGCGGACGAGGTCGAGTCGCAGTGGCGCGACGACGAGTACAGCGTCGATGCCGCAGTGGTGGCCGAGCGGGCGCAGACCCGCGAGGAGCTGGAGGACGGGTTGGCGCGGCTCCCGTTCATCTACCGCTCGGTGGTGATGCTGCACGACATCGAGGGCTGGACGGTCGCAGAGATCGCCGACCTGCTCGAGCTCGGGCTGCCTGCGGCCAAGCAGCGCCTGCGTCGCGGTCGGATGATGTTGGTGTCCGCCCTCGCCGACGGGCAGGAACGACGAGCGAACCTGAAGGGGGTTCCCATGCGTTGTTGGGACGCGCGCCAGCATGTCTCGGAATACCTCAACGGCGACCTCGATGCCCCGACGGCGGCGTTGCTGGAACGACACCTCGAGGTGTGTCCGACGTGTCCGCCCCTCTACGCGTCGCTCGTGGGTGTTCGTGCCGAGCTCGGCGGGCTTCGCGACCCGGACGCGGTGGTGCCGCCCGGTCTTCGGGCGCAATTGCTGAGCGAATCGACGACTTCGTGATGTAGTTGGGTCATCGCACGGATAGGAGAGTGGCGATGAGCCCTGACGTCGACAGCTACATCCAACGATCGGAGCAGTGGCCCGAGGAGATCGCCGCCCTGCGGTCCATCCTGCTCGGCTGCGGTCTCGACGAGGAGATCAAGTGGCGCAAGCCCTGCTACGGCCACGAGGGCAAGAACATCGCCATCATCCAGGAGATGAAGGACTTCCTCGCGCTGATGTTCTTCAAGGGAGCGCTGCTCGACGATCCAGCCGGTGTGCTCCGTGACCAGGGCCCGAACTCTCGGTCGGCCCGGCGCATCGAGTTCACCTCGGTCGACGAGGTGCGCAACCTCGCCGAGGTGGTGAAGGCCTACGTCGACGAGGCGGTCGCCGTCGAGGAGGCGGGGCTGAAGGTGGGACCTGCGCCCGAGCCCGACCTGGTCGACGAGTTGCGCGAGCGCCTGGCGGACGATCCGGATCTGCGCGCTGCGTTCGACGCGCTGACGCCCGGGCGGCGGCGGGAGTACAACCTCCACTTCTCCGACGCCAAACGATCAGCCACGAGAGAGGCACGCATCGACAAGTACGTGCCCAAGATCCTGGCCGGCAAGGGTCTGCGCGACCGCTGATCAGGCCGGGCAGCCTTCACGTGTCCTTCACCCGCGCGCCAGACTGACGCCGCCCGACGTTCGCGTCTGGATGTTCTGCTGGGCGGGTGACCGGATCTCAGCCGCTCACGGCGGCCAGCGTCCCGCTCGTGAGAGATGCCGGGCGTGTCGCAGTGTTCGACGTCGATCGCACGCTGCTCCCCGGCTCGAGCCTGGTGGCCCTCGGACGGGCGCTCGCCGGCCGCAAGCTGCTGTCCCGCCGACGGTTGCTGATGGGTCTGGCGCGAGACGCATCGTTCCGTCGCCGAGGCGCGACCGACCAGGAAGCCGAACGCCTCTGCACCGCGGCGCTGCGTCAGGTGGCGGGCGTCGAGTCCCAAGTCCTTCTCTCACTGGTCGACGAGGTGGCGGACGACCTGTCGAAGGAGATCCGCCCTGGCATGAGGCTCGTGCTGCAGCGCCATCTCGAAGCGGGTGACTTCGTGGTCCTCCTCTCGGCCAGCCCGCAAGAGCTGGTGGAGGGACTGGCCACCCGTGTGCGCGCCCATCGAGCCATCGGCACCCGAGCGTGTGTCATCGACGGCCGCTACACGGGCGAGCTGCTGGGCGCGTTCTGCTACGGCCCGGGCAAGCTCACCCGGATCCACGAGGACCTCGGCCCCGATGCGTTGCGCGGCGCCATCGCCTACGCCGACTCCGCCTCTGACCTGCCGGTCCTCGAGGCCTGCGAGGAGCCGGTGGCGGTCAACCCCGATCGACAGTTGCTCGGGGTGGCTCGCGAGCGACGTTGGCCGGTGGTCCGCTTCGGCTGAGCGGTTCCGCCGCGCTCCCTAGGGTGTGCGAGAGGGGATCGATGCAACGACCGAACCCCGGGCGGCACACGAGGAGGCGTCGGTGGACGACATCGAGGCGATCAAGCGACTGAAGGCGCGCTACTTCCGCATGATGGACACGAAGGACTGGGCCGGGCTGCGTGATGTGTTCACCGAGGACGCACGGTTCGACACGACCGAGTCGGGTGGAACGGTCATGGTCGGGGCCGACCAGTTCGTCGGCTTCCTCCAAGACCTGCTCGGTGACGTGACGACGGTTCATCACGGTCACATGCCGGAGATCGAGCTCACCGGTCCGGCGACCGCCGTCGGCATCTGGGCCCTGCAGGATCTGCTGGTGTGGCCCAACGGGATGAGGCTCGAGGGGTACGGCCACTACCACGAGGCCTACGAGAAGCTCGGTGACGAGTGGCGCATCGCGTCGATGACGCTGACCCGTCTGCACACCGACCTCACCGGCATCGACACCGACTGACGGGGGTGCGCCTCGTCGTCGCGGTGACCTTCGGCCCTGGTCGCGAGATCGCCGGTGGTCGAGGGTGGAGAACATGGCCAGTAACGGAGGCGGTGCTGCCGCCGGTGGGGGAGCGATCTACGGCTTGGGGATCCTGGGAGCGTGGGTCTACTTCTGGCAGCAGGCGGACACGTTCTGGGCCTACGTGCTCGTGCTGATCCAGGGCATCTTCTGGCCGGCCTGGATGGTCTACGAGGGCTTCGACGCGCTCAACGCCTGAACCCCCAGCTGCTACTCCTGCCAGTACTCCGGTTGGTTCATCGTCGTCGGCGCACATCACCGTGCCGCGAAGGTTTCCGATGGCATCCGGGCGAAGGGCTCGCACCATCCACGCGTCGGCGACCTCATCGGGGATCGGGAAGGGCGCGGCGAGGCCGAGCCGACCTGCGGGCTCGAAGCCGTGGCGCGGGTAGTAGCTCGGATGGCCGAGCACGAACACGAGTTCCACTCCCTGCTCGCCGAGAAGGCGAAGTCCTCGCTCGATCAACAGGCCACCGATCCCTCGGCCTTGGGCCGAGGGAATGACGGCTAGTGGCGCGAGGATTGCCATCCGGGTCGCGTTCGGGGCTTCCCGCAGCCGGGCGGAGGTGAACAGGACGTGGCCCACGGGCTGCTCGCCCTCGCGGGCTACGAGCGACAGGAGAGGCTGTGCGCTTCGGTCCTCCAGGAGAGCGCGCACGAGCTCGGCCTCCTCGTCGGAGTCGAACGCGGCTCGCTCCACACGCAGCACCTCATCGAGGTCGGAGTCAGATGCCTCCTCGATGTGCACCTCCGCCTGAGAGTGATCTCCGCTCATGTCGCGAGGACTCGACTCATGCTGCCGTCGATGCAGAGATGCGCTCGGCCCAGCGGGCGCCCTGGTCATAGGCGAGCGGGTACACCAGCCTGGCCCGATCGGCGTCGAAGAGGTTCATCGGGTTCCGTCCGGCGAGGCGGGCGATCTCGCGGTTCGGTCGGATCAGGGTGATCTGATGCTCGGGATGGCGTTGACGCCAGGCCCGCAGCTCGCGTTCGAGCAGGAGACCGGCGGTTCGACCCATCGGCCCGAGCACCGGGCCGGCGAGCGGTGCGATGACGACGACGTGATCGGCGGTGGCGGCCGCGTCGATCGACGTGGCCGACCACATCCCTCCGTCGACATAGAGGCGGCCGTCGATGCGGTGCGGTGGCAGTAGCCCAGGCACGGCCGACGAGGCGGCGACGAGGTCGGCGAGCGGGTAGCGCGCGCCGTCGAGGATGTGTCGTCGACGGGTGCGCACGCACACTGCGGAGACCGCAACCAGCGGATGGCGCGCCTCACCGAACACCTCCCGCGCGATCTCGGCGAGCACGCCCGACCGTCGGTTCGGCACCGACGGCACCTCGAGGTCGCTCATGTCGTCGTAGCCGATGCCGAGCGCGACGGCAGAGGCCACCCACGAGCCCGCCGACGTCCCGAGGGCGGGCGCCGTGGCGATCGGCAGGCCACCGTCGGCCAGCCCGTGCGCGACACCTGCGCCGTAGGCGATGCCGAACACCGCACCCCCTCCGTAGACCACGGACAACGGATGTGGTGCAAGCAGATTCGGGATCGCCATCGACGTCGACCACGCCAGGCTGACTGTGCTGGTGCCAGTGAGGATGCGCCGAGTTGTGACTCTCGAGGTCCATGAGTGACAACGGACTCAGGGTTCCGTCCTGTTGCCAGCCTGGGGCCGGCATCGCTCATGTCGAAAGGGGCGTTCGGCTCGACTACGTCGGCCGAACGTCACGATCAGCGGAGATCGAACCGGTCGAGGTTCATCACCTTGTCCCAAGCGGAGACGAAGTCTCGCACGAACTTCTCGCCGGCATCGCTGCCGCCGTAGACCTCGGCCAAGGCCCGCAGCTGCGAGTTCGAGCCGAAGATCAGGTCGACGGCCGTGCCGGTCCACTTGACCTCATCGCGGGCCCGATCGCGACCCTCGTAGACGTTCTCGGACGATGCGGATGTCTTCCACTCGACACCGTTGTCGAGCAGGTTGACGAAGAAGTCGTTGGTGAGCGTTCCGGGCCGGTCGGTGAAGACGCCGTGCGGAGCCCCACCGGTGTTGGCGTCGAGGGCCCGCATGCCGCCGACGAGCACCGTCATCTCCGGTGCGGTCAGCGTCAGCAGGTTGGCCCGGTCGAGCAGCAGGGTCTCGGGGGACAGCTTCTCGCCGGGTTGCAGGTAGTTGCGGAACCCGTCGGCGGTCGGCTCGAGCACCGAGAACGACTCGACGTCGGTCTGCTCCTGGGACGCATCGGTGCGTCCGGGCGAGAACGGGACGGTGATGTCGAATCCAGCGTTCTTGGCGGCCTGCTCGACGGCCGCGCAGCCACCGAGGACGATCAGGTCGGCCAGCGACACCCGCTTGCCGGTCGACTGCGAGCTGTTGAAGTCCTGTTGGATCTGCTCGAGCGCCTGCAGCACGGTGGCCAGCTCGGTCGGGTCGTTGACCTCCCAGTCCTTCTGGGGGGCGAGACGGATGCGCGCCCCGTTGGCGCCGCCGCGCATGTCGGTGCCGCGGAAGCTCGCAGCCGAGGCCCACGCGGTGGAAACCAGCTGAGAGATGCTGAGGCCCGACTCGAGGACCTTGCCTTTGAGGGCGCGCGATGTCGGCGTCGTCGATCAGCTCGTGGTCGACCGCGGGGACGGGGTCCTGCCACGGCTGCGCCTCGGGCACCCACGGGCCGAGGTAGCGCGAGACGGGGCCCATGTCGCGGTGCAGCAGCTTGTACCAGGCCTTGGCGAAGGCCTCCGCCAACTGGTCGGGGTTCTCGAGGAACCGGCGCGAGATCGGCTCGTAGATGGGGTCCATCCGCAGCGCCAAGTCGCTCGTGAGCATCATCGGCGCGTGGCGCACCGAACCGTCGTGGGCATCGGGCACCGCATCGGAGCCGGCGCCGTCCTTCGGCTTCCACTGCTTGGCGCCGGCAGGGCTCTCACTGAGCTCCCACTCGTAGCCGAACAGCGTCTCGAAGTAGCTGTTGTCCCACTCGATCGGCGTGGGCGTCCAGGCGCCCTCGAGGCCGCTCGTGATGGTGTCCTTGCCCTTGCCGCTGCCGAAGCTGCTCTTCCAGCCGAGACCCTGGTGCTCGACCGGGCAACCCTCGGGCTCGGGTCCGACCAGGTCGGGATCGCCTGCGCCGTGGCACTTGCCGAAGGTGTGACCACCGGCGATGAGCGCAACGGTCTCCTCGTCGTTCATCGCCATGCGGGCGAAGGTCTCACGGATGTCCCGCGCCGACGCCAGGGGATCTGGGTTGCCGTTCGGACCCTCGGGGTTCACGTAGATCAGGCCCATCTGCACCGCACCGAACGGCCCGGTCAGCTCGCGGTCACCGCTGTAGCGCTCGTCGCCCAGCCAGGTGTCCTCGGAGCCCCAGAAGATCTCCTCGGGCTCGTAGATGTCTTCGCGTCCGAACGCGAATCCGAAGGTCTCGAAGCCCATCGACTCGAGGGCGCAGTTGCCGGCCAGCACCAACAGGTCGGCCCACGACACCTTGCGGCCGTACTTCTGCTTGACCGGCCAGAGCAGACGGCGGGCCTTGTCGAGGTTGGCGTTGTCGGGCCAGCTGTTGAGGGGGGCGAAGCGCTGCGAGCCGTCGCCCGCGCCACCGCGGCCGTCGGCGATCCGGTAGGTGCCGGCGGCGTGCCACGACAGCCTGATGAACAGCGGCCCGTAGTGGCCGTAGTCGGCGGGCCACCAGTCCTGCGAGGTGGTCATGACCTCGAAGATGTCCTGCTTCAGCGCCTCGACATCGAGGGTGGCGACCTCTGCGGCGTAGTCGAAGTCGTCGTCCATCGGGTTGGCCTTTGGCGAATGCCGATGGAGCACGTTGAGATCGAGCTGGTCGGGCCACCAGTCGCGATTCGTTCGGGGCCGCGCCGACCGCTTCGGGGTGGGGGCGGGGATCGCAGGGTTCTCGCTCTCGCTACCGGTGTCAGACACGGCGGTTCTCCTCGTTCGGTCGTTGGGACTTGGCGTTGCTCGGTGTTGACGTCGCTCGTTGCGCGACGCAGTCGGGGCAGTAGCCCCAGTAGATGACCTCGGCCTCGTCGATCTGGTAGCCCCACGCATCGTTGGGGTCGAGGCAGGGCGCGTCACCGACCGCGCAGTCGATGTCGACGATCCGGCCGCACGTGCGACAGATCAGGTGGTGGTGGTTGTCACCGACCCGATGCTCGTAGCGAGCGGGTGAGCCGGCCGGCTCGATGCGCCTCAATAGGCCCTTGTCGACCAGCACGCCGAGCGCGTCGTAGACGGCTTGGCGCGAGATGGCTCCGATCTCGGATCGCACGGCCTCGGCCAACTCGTCGGCGGTCGAGTGGGGGTGAGCCGACGCGGCCCGCAGCACGGCCAGCCGTTGGGCCGTCACCTGCACACCGTGTGATCGCAGGAGCTCCGCACCTGCCGGAGGGGGCGTCGACATGGTTCGCAGTATCCAGAACATTCTGGACTCTGTCAAGAATTGGTTTCTGGACAGATGGGGATGTTCCGTTCCTGCGCAGCTGCTCGCGCCACGTCCTCCCGAGCCGATCCTCGGGGAGCGAGCATGGCCGGCGGCGTCCTCTGGCGAAACAGACTGAGCCGCGACCGATCCGCGACCGGAACCGGAGATGATTCCACTCATGGGACCTGTGTCTGCCGGGCTGGAGCGTCAGGTGACGGGCGTTGATCGACGTGGTCGCCCTCGCGAGGTGGTGATGGTCATCGTCGCTCTCTGTGCGCTCGTGATCGGCGCGGTCGGCGGATTCGCCGCCGGCCGGGCCGTCGCTGGGGGCGAGCGACCCGGATGGGTCCGGCCAGTTGACCGCAGAGGGTCCATCCACCACCCCGACGTCGGACGTCGCCGTGGTGGCGCCTCCTCCAGTGACGGCACCCGCGCCACTCGGCGAGCAACCCCCTTCCGTCGTCATCGTGGGGAACTCCATCACGTACCTCACCGAGCAACGGCTCCGAGACCGACTTGGCAGTGACTTCACCACGTCCGTTCGCGGCGTACCCGGCATGCACATCGAACAGGCGTATCCCCTGGTCGACGACTTCCTGTCATCCGCCCTGCCCTACGCGTTCGTCGTCCAGCTGGGTACGAACGACGCCGGCGCGCACGATACCGACGCAGTCGCTGTCATACGAAGCACTCGTTGCGCGACTGGAACCCGTTGCCTGCCGGATCCTGGTGACGGTCACCACCCACACGCCCGATCCCGAGTTCGTCAAAGTCGCCGTCGAGCTCAACGAGTGGATCAGGCTGGGCGAGATCGCCGGCCTGTGGAGGATGGTCGACTGGGACGAGACGGTTGGGGCCTACTTCGACGATGGCGAGCCCTTCGGTCCGTTGACCACCGACCTCGTCCATCCGACGCCGCTCGGACAGGAGGTCCTGGCCGCAGAGATCTCCGATGAAGTGCGTGCGTGCCGCTGAGGGTGCGACCTGAGATGCGGATCGGGGAGTCGATAGTGTCCCCGTGATGCACGTGCGGGTGCTCGGCCCGGTCGAGGTCGAGGTGGCTGGGGAGCGACGGGTACCCGAGGTGGCGAGAGTACGAGCCCTGCTCGGTGCGCTCGCCCTACGAGTCGGCCGCACGGTGTCGACCGACGAGCTCATTGACGCTCTTTGGGGTGACGATCCGCCGAGAAGCGCGGCGAAGACCCTGCAAGGTCATGTCTCGGCGCTCCGACGGGTGCTCGGTCCCGACGCGATCGTGACCGGACCGGGCGGATACGCCCTGCAGATCGACCCCGACGACGTCGACGTGGCATCGTTCGAGCGCCTCGTCGGGACGGCCCGCGAGGTCGCTGGTCCAGAGCCTCGACGAGCGAGAGATCTCTATGGCGACGCGTTGGCGCTCTGGCGAGGTCAGCCTCTGGTCGACCTGGCCGACGGTCCGATGAGGCAAGGGCAGCTTGTCCGATTGGAGGAGCTGCGCTGTGCCGCGATCGAGGGCCGGATCGACGCCGAGCTACGCCTGGGTCGCCACGTCGAGGTGCTGCCCGAGTTGCGAAGGCTCGTGGAGGAGATGCCGCTTCGCGAGCACCTCTGGGAAGACCTGATGATCGCCCTGTACCGTGACGAGCGCCAGGCGGAAGCACTTGATGCGTACCAAGAGCTGCGACGGGTTCTGGGCGATCAGCTCGGCATCGAGCCGTCAACGACCCTCCAGGAGCTCGAGACGGCGATTCTTCTGCACGACCCCGCGCTCGACGAGACGCCACAGCCGCCAAGGCACAACATCCCCTCACCGCTGAGCTCGTTCGTAGGACGTGTGCAGGAAATCGGCCAGGTGGAGAAGTGCCTGAACGAGCACCGGCTGGTCACGCTGCTCGGCCCGGGGGGCGTTGGCAAGAGCCGTCTCGCGATCGAAGCGGCGCGTCGCCTCCTACCGAACACCACCGACGGGGTCTGGTGGGTCGACCTCACCGGCGTGTCGGGGCCTGACGTCGTGTTGAGTCACCTGGCCTCGACCCTGGAGGTGGCACCGGCTCCAGGGGTGTCGCTCGACGCCGCGCTCGAGGCGCACGTGAGAGCCCGGTCGCTGCTGATCGTGTTCGACAACTGCGAGCACGTGCACTCGTCAGCGGCGGGCCTCATCAAGCGCGTGTTGGAGGCCGGCGCGTCGGTTCGCGTGTTGGCGACCAGCCGAGTTCCCCTTGGGCTCCCCGGGGAGTTCCAGCACCGCGTCGAGCCCATGGCCGTCGCAGGCCTGGACGACGACCCGCTCGCCGCCGATGCCGTGCGACTCTTCATCGAGCGCGCCGCCGACCGCCGCGTGCACATCGACGACGAGAGCGAGCTGCAGGCTGTCGCCGAGATCTGCCGCGCGCTCGACGGGCTTCCGCTGGCCATCGAACTGGTCGCCGCCCGTTCTCGCGTTCTGACGCCGATCGAGCTGCGGGCCCAGGTGGATCAGCCAGGCCGGCTCCTCGCACTGGAAGGGGCCGACTTCGATCAGCGACATCGGAGCTTGGAAGTCACGTTCGACGCGAGCTATGACCTGCTCGATTCTTCTGCGCAGCGCCTGTTCGAACGGCTCGCCGTCTTTGCCGGCGACTTCGACCTCGCGGCGGTGATCGCTGTCGGTGTCTTCGAGCCCGTCACCGCCGAGCCCGCGGAGGTCGTGGGCTCGCTGGTGGATGCCTCGCTTCTGGAGTGCGCCGATCTCGGGGAAGGGCGTCGCTTCCGCCTGCTCGAGCTGGTGAAGTCCTACGCAGGTCGCCGACTCGACGAGCGTGGTGAGCGCGAGATCGTCGAGCGACGCCACGCTCATCACTACCGCGACCTGGCAGTCGCCGCGGGCGAGGAGGTCGAGGGTGCGAACGCGTCGGCCTGGTTCGATGTTCTGCGGCGAGAGGACCACAACGTACGGCAGGCGATGTGCTGGCTTCTCGAGCACGGCGAGTCCACCGACGCGTTGGCGTTTGCAGGCGCAGTCGGCCGAGCGTGGTACGTCCGTGGCGACCTGGCGGGTTGTCGCCGCCTGCTGACCGAGCTGCTCGACCGCAGCCCGGAGGCCCCGAGCAGACTCAGGGCGATGGCCCACTTGCGCCTCGGATGGCCGGTGTTCCTCGGCGGCGACATCGAAGGGGGCATGGCCGCTGTCGAAGCCGCTCGCACCTGCTCTGAAGAGGCCGGTGACAGCGTGGGGGAGGCCCGAGCGGTTCGCGACCTCGCTCACATGATCCTGCTGGGAACAGGTGATGTCGAGCGGGCCATGCCGTTGTACCGGCGAGCCATCGCTCTGCTCGGGGAGGCCGGTGAGCGTCACCAGCGAGCGTGGGCCCAGATCGAGATGGCACAGGCCGTGCTGCTCGCCGATCGCGACGAGCCGGGCGTGGCCGAGTCGCTCGACGACGCCGAGGCCGTGCTGGTGGCGGTCCAGGATCACACGGCGCTGGCCCACCTCGCCATGGACCGCGTCTTCCTCGCCTACCGCTGCGGCGATCTCGACGGCGCCGAGTCGGCCGCAACGGTGCAGGTTGGTGAGAGTAGGGCGGTTGGCGATCTCGTCTACGAGCAGATAGCGCTCATCGCCCTGGGTGTGGTCGCCGCAGAGCGAGGCAACGGTGCCCGGTCGCGTCCACTCCTGTTGCGTGCCGTCGAGCTGGCGTGGGAGACGGGCAACCAGCTCCAGCTGGGCATCGCCCTCCAGGGTGTGGCGGCAGTCACCGTGAATGACGACGCCGCTCGATCGGCGGAGCTCTGGGGGGCGGCCCTCGCCCTGAGTCCGCCGTACCCGCTCTTCCTACGCCGCTACGGCGCGATGCTCGCCCCTGGTCGGGCCGCGCTGGGGTCGCGATTCGACGAGCTGGTGGAGGAGGGTCGTCGGCTTCCCGCAGCGGCAATTGTCGAAGTCGCCCGCACTGCCCTCGGCGCGACGCCACCTTGAACGCCGGTGGTGGCATCGGCGCAACCGCCTCGCGACCGAACCGCGACCGTGAAGGCCCATCGTTTCGAACAACGACAGGCAGACGAGCGGAGGTGTTCTCGTGCGCAGACTTCGATCGACGGTGGCGGTGGTGGCCCTGGCATCCCTTGGCCTTGTCTTCGGCGGCGTGGCGCTGGCCCAGGACGGTGGGGATGGAGATCCCCAGACCATGTGTGAGCAGGCCGGTGGACAATGGGACGAGAGCGCCAATACCTGCTCTGGCGTCTGGTGCGGATGGCCGGATGACCCGCCGATCTGCGCGTGGATGGCTGCCCAGGATCCGACAGGTGCAGGCGCCGCATCCCCTGACACCCAATCGGCTCCGGATCAGACCCAGGCGCCGCAGGCGGCACCGGCCCAGCCCTCCTATACCGGCTGAAGGTCGGCGGGGCGATCATCGATCACTCGCCGACGGCCGTCAGGAGGCGGCGGTGGCGTCGCCCGTGAGGGCGGGCGAGTCCTCTTCGCGCAGCCGGGGGGTCGTCTTGTACTTGGGCTTCACCCCGGCCTTGTCGGCATAGAACGCCCGCACGAGATCCATGTCGGCGCTGACGTCGCCGGATGGGTGGATCACCGGACCGTACCCACCTGTTCTCGACGGGCCGTCGAGGGCCGACAGCACGATCGGGATGCGGGCGTCCGTCGCGATCCGATAGAAGCCCGACTTCCAGTACTCGCGCTTGGCCCGGGTGCCCTCGGCAGGGATGACGAGCGCGAGCGAGGTGGCCGTCCCCGCGTGGGCCACCAGGTCGTCGACCAGTGACCCCGGGCGCTCGCGGTCGACCGCGACGCCGCCGAGCGCCCGGAACAGCGGCGCCATCGGCCCGACGAACATCTCTTTCTTGCCGAGCCATCTGAGCGACAGGCCGCTCTGCCAGGCCATCGCCAGCATGAGGAAGAAGTCCCAGTTCGAGGTGTGTGGCGCGGCCACGAGCACGTAGACCGGGATGTCGGGCGGCGGCCGGTTGATCAGTCGGTAGCGGGCGATGGCGAGGATGAGGCGAGCGAGCAGGCGGCGGATCGGGCAACGCTACCGGTTGCCGTCGAGCCAGGCCTCAGCGAGCTTCGTTGAGGTCGGGCTGCACGCCTTCGCTGACCGTGGTGTAAGAGCTGCCGTCCGTTGCGAAGCCGATGCTCTCACCCTGCGGCTCGCTGACGGCCGGGCCGCCGCACGACGGCTGGTTGAACGCGGCCCAAAGGGCCTTGCCCGCAGGCCGGGGGAAGAGCGTGACGGCCCCGTAGGTGCGCACCGCCACCACGCTGCCGTCGGGGCTGATGTCGGCAGCGGTCACGAGCGCCCCCGCCGGGAGCTTGAGCGTGGTCATCTTCTGCAACACCGTGGTGGAGCCGGCGGCCAGACCGGCCGGCGCCCGGTAGACGCCAGCGCGCCCCTGCATCGTCCAGTCCTTCGTGAGTACCACCAGATCGCCGCGGACCGGGTCGACGAGCAGGGCCTCGGCGTCATGGGCGCCGTCGGGGTAGGTGAGCGTGAGGCGTTCGGCGTTGACAGTGAGCGTGCTGGGTGGGCCACCGGTGGTGAGCTCCGGTTCCGTGAGGCGATAGACCTGCACCGACGGGCGGACCTGCGCGTTGTCGCCGATGTCGCCCACGTAGATGGTTCCACCCGAGCCTTGGGCCGCTGGGCCGACGGCCATGTCCTCCCAGTCGACCGCGTCGGCTCCCGACAGGTTGACGGTGGCCACCTGCTCGCCGACCTGGTCGAGGGCGAACAACCGCGGTGCGTCACCGCTGTCGTTGTGCACCCACCACACGTCGGGGTTGCGCACACCAGCGGACAGGCCTGACGCCTCGTCGACCTGAGGGTGCTCGACGGTGCCGGCACTGACGACGCTGGCGCTACCGGCACAGACCCGGCTCAGCAGGGCAGGTGCCCCGGGCGTGGTGGTGGTGGTGGTGCGTGCGTGGTGGTGGCGGGGCCACCCCCGGGCCCGGGCACCGACGAGGCATCCGGTCACCGCCAGCACCACCAGAGCCCCGCCGGCGACGGCCCATCGGATCCGACGGGCAGGTTCGGGTCGGCCGGACATGCGCAGAGATTTGCCGGTCATCCGTCACTCCACAAGTCGTTCGCCACCCGAGATCGCGTGAAGCGCTGGGACACCCACGGAGAGTGAGTGCCCCAGCGCTCCATGACGGTCACAGCTTGCGGCACTGGTCCTCGCGGTTGCCGTCGACGATGTTGCCGGTGCCCTTCGGGGCCGGCTGGTTGGCCTTGCACTGCAGGTTGCCGTCGATGCGGTTGTTGGAGACCACCTGCGGACCGAGGTTCTCGAACAGCTGCACGTCGCCGCTGACCCGATTGCCGGTCAGTGCGGCGCTCTGGATGCCGGTCGCTCCGCCCTGCACGAGTTGGATCGATCCGCCGACCTGGGAGGTCCGCACGATGACGAGGCGGTGATCCTCGGCCTGCACGTTGCCGACGACGTTGATGTTGTTGGCCCGGAGGGTCGCCCCGGACTCCACCTTGACCGTGCCCTTCACCCGGGTGCCGTTGAGGGTGCAGGTGGCCCGATCGGGCACCCGGAGGTTGTCGACGGTGACGGCACCGAGCGTGCCGCGGCAGACCCGTTCTTCGGCGTGGGCCACTCCAGGGACGGCCACGATCCCTGTGACGGCGATGGCGGCACTGGCGGCGAGTAGGGCGAGACGATGTCGCATGATGAGGAGCGCTCCTTGTGATGTGGGTTGTACCGATGACGACCTCGTGTCGTCGGGGGTACTAGAGCGCTGCTGTGTGCGCCCTCACGTGAGATGCACGTGAGACCCTCCTCATCTCTGCGTTACCGCGAGGCCCGCTTGGCGCTCACCTTCACTCCGCGCGTCGCGCTGGCGGTGGCGCCCTTGTCGTCCGTGGCGGTGAGGGTCACCTGGTAGGTGCCGGATGCGGGGAACGTGTGGCTCACCGTGCGGCCCGTGCCCACCGTCCCGTCGCCGAAGCTCCAGGTGTACGAGGTGATCGTGCCGTCGACGTCGGACGAGTTCGAGGCATCGAAGGAGCACGACAGCCGGTTGCAGGCCACCGAGAACGCGGCGGTGGGCGGCTGATTCGGACTCACCCCGCCCGAACCGGGCACGGTGATGTTGCGTGAGAACTCCGAGGTGTTGCCGTCCGAGGTGAGCGCCAACAATGTGATCGTCCGGCTGGTCAGGCTGGAGGGGATCGACGCGGTGAACGAACCCGTGGTGCTCGCCGTGGCGCTGCCCAGCAAGACGCGGCCCTCGCCGTAGGAGTTGATGGATGTCGGATCGATGGAGGTGGAGTCGGCGACGTAGACCTCCACGCGGCAGCCGGCGCAGGCGGTCCCGGCCACCGAGGTGGCGCTGACCGTGGTGACCGAGGGCCAGTTGAGCATCGTGTTCGGACCGCTGTCGCTGTCGCCGCCATCGTTCTGGTTGACCGTCCCGAGGGTGCGCTTGGCGCCGGTGTTGATGTCGATGCCGTGACCCGCGGTTGGCCAACGCGGCGGTGCCCGAGGGGTTGAGGCCCACGAGGTTGTTGCGGATGACGTTGTCGTTCGTGTCGAGGTCGAACAGCGCCACGCCACGACCTCCGTTGCCGCTGATGACGTTTCGATCGGCTGGGGTGGGTGAGCCGATCTGGTTGTTCGAAGCCCGATCGACGAGCAGCACGCCCGATGGCCAACGTGTCGTACACGGTCTGGCGGAAGGTGCCCGCCGGGTCGGTCCCGATGAAGTTGCCGACGATGCGGTTTCCGGATGCCGCAGGTCCGGCGAGCCGAATCGCAGTCCGGGCGTTTCGGATGGCAAGGCCGCGGATGGTGTTGTTCGCCGAGGTGACGTCGAAGGCGTTGGGGCCAGCGTTGCCCGAGCCGACGATCTGAATCTTGACGATCGCATTCGAAATCAGCGGATCGCTGTTGGGTGCCGCACCCGGCTGGGTGTAGCCGTCGATCACTGTGCCGCCGAGCGGGTCGTTCACGGCGTAGGTGCCCGCCGATAGGGGGATCTGGAACGGACCCGATCCAGGGATGTTGAACTCGATTCGAGTCGCGGTTCCGTCGGCTGCATCCTGGGCTAGGGCTGCCCGGAGTGTGCAGGAGTTCACGGCCGTTCGACACGAACCGTCCGCGAGGTTTGCGTCGCCCTCCGTGCCGGTCGAGTTCACGACGTAGGTGATCGCTGCGCCCACCGGTGTTGCGGTGACCACGGCGGTCCCCGTCGCCAAGAGCAGCGTCGCCGCCAGAAGGTGCAACACCGCGAGCCTTGGCCGAGCTCCCGCGCTTGAGGGTCCGCTGGTTCATGTCCTCGCCCATCGTTGGTCGCGATTTCGTCCAGCGGTGATCCGCCGGCCGGCCCCTGGGTCAGTCTGCACCCGCTCAGGCTGACCTGCCACTCAGGCCGACCTGCCACTCAGGCCGACCTGCCACTCAGGCCGACCTGCCGCTCAGGCCGACCTGCCACTCAGGAGTACCGGGTTTGCCTCTCAGTCGAGCCGGCGGCCGAGGGCCTCGGTGACGATCTTCTCGAGAGGAGTCGAGCGCCCCTCTGCCCACAGCTCGTCGAGCTGTTCCTGACCCAGCGCGTCGCGAAGTCGGGCCACGCTCTCGTCGTGCAGCGGGCGGAGGAACGGAAGGACCGTCAGCCCGTTCGCCTCCCGTTGGAGCTCGGCTGCCCCGTGCAGGCGTGCCGCCCACTCCATGTCGCCGTTGGCGCTCGACACGGTGGCCAACAACTGCAGGCTCTCGGGCAGGCCGCGCACGTCGCGAATGGCCCATCGCAACTCGAGGCTCTCGGTGATCCGCGGGATGGCGGCCGTGATGTCGCCGTTGAGGATCGCCACCAGGCCGAGGCTGATCTGGGCCCAGGCGATGCCCCAGGGCTGGTAGACGATGCGGGTGAGCGAGAGCGATTCGTGCAGCCGCGCCTCCATCTCCGTGACATCGCCTTCGAGGAACGCGGTGTAGGCCAACCCGAAGATGCCGAAGCCGGTGAGGAAGGTGTCGCCCAACTCACGGGCGAGCTCGAGGCTCTCGCCGAAAATCTGCCCTGCGGCCTCGGCCCGGCCCAGGCTGAACGCCACGTTGCCCTGTTCGGACAGCGCTCGCGCCAGCTGCAGCTTGGTGCCGTGGGCCCGCACCATCGGCAGGCCCTCGTCCATCAGCCTCATCCCCTGCTCGAAGTCGCCGGTGAGGGCGACGAGCCAGGCGAGTGCGCTCAGTGCCTGCCCCGCGCGAGGGAGGCCTCCGTCGGTGCCTCCGCGAGAAGTTGGCGCAGTCGTTGCTCGCCCTCGCGGTAGTGGCCGCGCACGTCCCAGAAGGGCCAGAGCGAGTAGCCGATGCGCAGACCCAGTATGGGGTCACCCACACCGGCCGCATGGTCGAGCGCCGTGCGCAGGTTGTCGAGCTCACGGCCCACGATGTCGAGCCAGCGCTGCATGTTGGAGCTCCAGAAGCCATCGAAGGCCTGCTCGGCTAGCTGGACGTGGAACGCCAGGTGACGATCCCACGTGATGTCGGCTTCGCCGGCGGCCACCAGCTGCTCCACGGCGAACTCGCGGATCGTCTCGAGCATGAAGAAGCGGGTCTGGCCCAAGCCCAAGTCGCCGCCGCTGACCACGAGTGACTTGTCGACCAGGCTCGACAGCAGATCGAGCACCAGCACCGAGTCGATGTCATCGCCCGAGCAGACCGCTTCCACGGCTTCGAGGCCCGCGCCGCCCACGAACACGCCGAGACGACGGAACAGCTTCTGCTCGTCGTCGGAGAGCAGTCCGTGGCTCCACGAGATCGCCTCGCGCAGGGTGCGGTGGCGATCGGGCATGTCGGGCGAGGTGCCGGCGAGGGCGTCGAGCCGATGTTCGAGCCTGGCCAGGAGATCGGCGGGCGAGAGCACGCGCAGGCGAGCGGCTGCGAGCTCGATCGCCAGCGGCAGCCCTTCGAGCTGCCGGGCGATGCCGGCGATGGCGTCGACGTTCTCGTTCGTCAGCGCCAGGCTCGGCTGCACGCGTCGGGCCCGCTCGAGGAGCAGCTCGACCGACGGAGATGCGCCGACGGCGTCGAGGCTGGCCGGGCCGTCAGGGTCGGGCACGGCGAGCGGGAAGAGCGGGTATTCCTGCTCCCATCGCAGTCGAAGCGGCTGGCGACTGGTGACGAGCATCTTCACATTCGCCGTCACCGCCAAGATGTCGCTCAGGTCGCCAGCCGCGTCGATGACGTGCTCGAAGTTGTCGACGACCAACAGCGCCGCCCGGTCCTGCATGACCGAGGCGATCGCATCGATCAACGGGCTTTCGCCGAGCTCGCGGATACCGAGCGCGCGGGCGATGGTGGGCAGGACGAGTGACGACGAGCGCACCCCGGTGAGATCGACGAAGCAGACCTTCCAACCGAGCTGGTCGCGAAGATGTCCGGCGAGCTCGACGCTCAGCCGCGTCTTGCCGCTGCCTCCCGGTCCGGTGATGGTGACCAGTCGGGTGTCGCGTCGTTGGATCAGCTCGTCGATGGTGGCGAGCTCGAGCTCGCGGCCGATGATCGACGATGGTGCACTCGGCAGCGACTCGACGAGTGGCGGACGGATCGTGGCCGCCGGTCCGCCGTCGTGCTCGACGGCCTCGAAGCGCTCGCTCAGGAGGATGGCGAGGTCGTTCTCGATCAGCTCGCGAAGCTCGTGATGGTTGGAGAACTGTCGGTACGACGTGGTGTTCTCGTCACGGATGCGGTCGATCAGCGCGGTGAGACGGGGCTCACGGTCGGGTGCGGGCACCTTGATGTAGACCAATTTCGGATGCTCGGCGGCGAGGACGGCCTCGTCCTCGAGCCCCGAGATGTCCATGTCGGGCGCCACCCAGCCGTAGCGCTGCCAGTAGAGCCCGACGAACACGTGACTCTGCTCGAGATAGGCACGGTAGAGATCGCGCGGGGGGTGCGGGCGCGCGCCCAACTCGAAGAGCACGGGTACGAGGCGCAGTGACGTGATCGCATCCTGTGCCGCGACGCGTTCGTCCGCCAGCTCTTGCAGGGTCGAGCTGACGAAGACCCTGAGGCGTTGGTCGGGCGTCCGGATCACCGGGCCAAAGTATGCCGGAGTGCCGTGGTCAGGATCGAGGACGGTTGTGCCACCAGTCGGGGCCGAGCGGGTCGGCGCATTCGAGCCTGTCTCGATCCCATCCCGCCAGGTCGGCGGCGGCCGCGTGCGTGCTCTCGAGGAACGCCAGGAGTGTGTCGTCGGGTTGGTCGGCGCGGCGGACGGCTTCGTAGGGGAGCACGAACTCGCCGAGGGCCTCTAGCCAGAAGGCATCTCCGGGGGAGACGGATGCTTCTGCGAAGCCGTCGGGGTTGGGATACGCGTAGGCGTAGAAGATGGGTTCGGGAGACTCGGCGTTGCCCGGCCAGAACCCGCAGCTGGTGACTTCGTGCGAGTAGGCCTCGCGCGCGACGTCGAGCGGGAGGTTGGGCACCCCGCCAGGGTGGTCGGGCGCCGCTCGGCCCGAGAAACGAGTGACCGCCAGATCGAGGCTGCCCCAGAAGAAGTGCACGGGGCTCGCCTTGCCGAGGAAATCGGCTCGGAATCGGCCGAAGACCCGCTGGGCCTGTACGAGCGCGTGCCAGAACGCGAGGGCGTGGCTGGGCTCGTAGGTGCGAGGGGCGGTGTCGTCTGGGAACGGGAGGGCGTCGACGATCTCGTTCGGCATGGGGTCGATCTCGACCACCATGCCCACCGAGCTCAGTGCGTCGAGCACCTCGGCATGGAACGTGGCGATCGATCGGCCGGCATCGAGGATGATCTCCCTGAGCTCGCCGTCGGCGGTGGTGAGACGGGCAACGCCCGCCGGGAAGTCGAGCTCGAGTTCGAAGGCGCGACCGCCATAGGGGACGAGTGAGGTGCTGAGGCCACGCGCCGTGACGTAGAGCGTGACCCCCCACGAGTGGTTGAGCCAGGGGCCACAGGCGAGTCGGACCTTGCCGATGACCTGCGTCCAGAGGTGCACGGTCGCCAGGGTGGCGGCCCAGTCGTCGGCCGGCAGACGAGGCCAATCGCCGGGTGCTGGTGAGGGGGGACGCCATCGTGCGGTCATGCCGTCAAGCTAGCGACGCTCACCCCTCCCCCCGCACGCTGATGCTCACCGACGTTCGACCCGTTTCGGCGCCTCACCTGTCCGCCACGACTCGATGACGAGCACGGGCACCGGGTCGGTCGTTCCCGCCATGAGGCCCGGATGAACGAGCGACAGCTCGCAGACATCGACGCGGAAGAGATCGAACGGTCCCGGCGGGAAGTAGCCGTTGGCTGCCTCGAATGCGACCGCGACCGCGTCGAGCGTCTCGGGCTCGACGATCTCGACCCCTCGGCCGGTGATCTTGGCATCGCCGTCGTTCAGCTCCTTGTCGATCGTCGCGTTGTGCAGACAGAGGCGGTCGTGGCGACGGAGGTCATTGCCTTTGCGGGATTCGGGCATCATCCCGAGCCACAGCTCACCAAATGCGAACAGGGGCTCGATGCCGCTGACCCGGGGATAGCCGTTGGCGCGCAGAGTGGCGAGCAGGGCGAGGCCGTGGGCCTCGATCCGCATGCGGACTCGATCGGCCAGGTCGGGGGCGGCGGTGCAAACGTCGTTCCAGGAGGTCATGGCTTCATCTTTGGGCACTATTCCTGCCATCTTCTGTCAGGGATAGACGATAGGTTGACGAGATGCGCGCCAGCCGCCTGCTCGCCGAGCTCGTCTTCCTCCAGTCTCGTGGACGCACGACGGCTGCTGCGCTGGCGATCGAGCTCGAGGTCTCCGAGCGCACGATCTATCGCGACGTGCGGGAGCTGCAGGCTGCGGGCGTGCCGGTGTGGACCGAGACCGGTCCGGGCGGCGGCATCGAGCTGCTCGACACCTGGACCAGCCGGCTCGAAGCGCTCACCGGAGACGAAGCCGGCGCGCTCTTGCTTGCGGGCCCACCGGCGGCCATCGACGAGCTCGGCCTCGGTGCCGTCTCGGCGGCTGCACAGTCGAAGCTGATGTCTGGCCTGCCACCCGAGTTGCGGGCCCGAGCGGGACGAGTTCGAGAGCGGTTCCATCTCGACGCCCCTGGCTGGTTCCACCACAGCGAGGAGGTGCCCCACCTCCCGGTGCTGGCATCGGCGGTGTGGGAGACGCGGCGCGTCGACGTCCGCTACTCGCGTCGAGACCAGGTCGTGTCCCGGCGGCTCGATCCACTCGGGCTCGTCCTCAAGGCGGGCACGTGGTACCTGGTCGCCCGGCACCGCACGAGCGTGCGCACCTATCGCGTCAGTCGAATGGTCGACGCGGTGTCTCGGGCCGACCGGTTCGACCGGCCGGCTGAGTTCTCGCTCGAGTCCTGGTGGACCCGATCCCGGGCCGACTTCGACCGGTCGATGTTGCGTGGCCGCGTGCGCGTTCGTGTCGCTCCTTTCGCCGTAGGCCGTCTTCCACACGTGGTCGATGAGCAGGCCGCGGTCGACGCACTGACCAAGGCTGGTCCCGCCGACGCGCTGGGCTGGCGCACGCTCGACCTCGCCGTCGAGTCCGAGGAGGTGGCGCTCGACCAGCTGGTGGCCCTCGGGACGGGCGTCGAGGTGCTCGAACCGGTGTCACTGCGGTCCCGGATGCGCCAGGCGGCGGAGACGATGGCGGCGCGCCACGTGTGACCGGTCCCGCGCCCTCCCCGGCCCCGATTCCGAGCAGGAGTAGCCTCCGCGCTCATGGAGCAGCAGCCGGATTCTGAGTCAGCGGACGCCGAGATCGAGCGACTTCGGGCCGAGAACGCGAGGCTGGCAGCCGAGGTGGCGGAGGCCGAGTCGGCGCCGAGTCATCGAGGCCGCAAGATGGGAGCCATCGCGCTGCTGGTGGTCGCCAGCCTGCTGGCGCCGATCTCGGTGCTGGCGGTCTGGACTCGCAGCGTCATCACCGACACCGATCGCTATGTCGAAACGGTCGCGCCGCTGGCAGCTGACCCCGCCCTGCAAGCGGTCGTGGCCCAGCAGGTGACCGACGCGCTGTTCGCGCAGGTCGACGTGTCCACCCTCGTGAGCGACGCGCTCCCCGAGAACCAGCAGTTCCTCGCCGGCCCGCTCACCACGGCGATCCGCACGGTCGTCCAGCAGACAACCGCCCGGTTGCTCGAGACCGACCAGTTCCAGCAACTCTGGGAGCGGGCGAACGAGGTGGCCCACACCACCCTGGCCGCCGTGATCACCGGCGAGGGAACCGACAGCATCGACACCCGGAACGGCACGGTGTCGGTCGATCTGGGCGGCGTCATCACCGCGGTGAACCAACGACTGCAGGACGCCGGCATCGACCTGTTCGCCAACTTCACGCCGAGCGGCGACATCGCCACCATCGAGGTCTTCCAGTCCGACGAGATCCAACGGGCGCAGGCGGCCTTCTCCCTCTTCGACAAGCTGGCCACCGTGCTTCCCATCTTGTCAGTGCTCTGCTTCATCGGCGGTGCCCTGCTGTTCCCCAATCGCCGCCGAGGGCTCATGTGGGCCGGCTTCGGGCTGGCCGTTTCCGTGCTGGCGCTGCTGTTGATCCTCAGCGTTGGCCGCACCTTCTACCTCGGTGCCATCCCGAGCGATGTGATGCCCGAGGATGCGGCGGCGGCGTTCTTCGACACCATCGTGCGCTTCCTCCGTCAGAGCGCGCGGGTGCTGGTGGCGCTCGGCGTCATCGTGTTCCTGGGTGCCATCGTGATGGGGCCGTCGCCCGCAGCGGTGCGACTGCGACGCCTGGTGGCCTCGCTGCTCGGACGGGTGGGCGACGAGGCCGACGAACGCGGCATCGACTTCGGGCCTGTCGGCGAGTTCGTCAGCCGCAACCTCGGTGCCCTGCGCATCGCCGTGGGTGTGATCGGCGCCCTGGTGCTCGTCGCGTGGGACCAGCCGAGCGCCATGGTGGTGTTCGTCACCCTCGTCATCGGCCTCGTGGTGCTGGGTGTGCTCGAGGTGGTCGGCAGGGGGGCCGCGCCCGCCGCACCCGTGGCGCCTGGAAGCACCGACTCCGCCTAGCCGAGCCGGTTCAACTGCGTTCTGGCGTCACGGGTGCCCGCCACTCGAGCGCGGTGCCCCCGTCTGGGCCGGGCCCGATCGTGAAGCAGCCGCCGAGCTTCTCGGCGCGCTCGGCCAGGTTGGGCAGCCCGTGCCCACCCGCCACGCTGCCGGCGACGCCGATGCCGTCGTCGACGACACACATCACCACGTCACTGCCCACATCGACCGAGATGCGCACAGCACTCGACTGGGCGTGCTTGGCCACGTTGGCCAAGGCCTCGCGCAAGGCAGGGAGCAACTGCTCGGCGATCTCGGGCGGGATGCTCTCGATCGCCCCGCTGAAGTGCACCCGCGGGGTGAACCCCAGCGTCGGGCGGGCATCGTTGGTGACGCGCACGATGTCGCCGCGTAGTCCGGGCCCACCGTCAGCCGGGGCCTGGAGGCCGAAGATGGCGGTGCGGATCTCGCGGATGGTCTCGTCGAGGTCGTCGACGGTCTGCTCCAGCCGTGCTCGGGACGCAGCGTCCTCGACCCGACCGAGGGTGGCCTGCAGCGCCATGCCCGCCGCGAAGAGACGTTGGATGACGGTGTCGTGCAGGTCGCGGGCGATGCGTTCCCGATCTTCCGTGATGGCCAGCTCCTCGCGAGCCGCCTGCAACGCTTCCTCGCTCTCTCGCACCGCTTGTTCGGTCTGACGCCTGCTGGTGACGTCGCGCACCGCCGCGATCACCCGCATCTGCTCGCCGTCGCGCAGTGGGCTGAGGCTGATCTCCACGGGGAACTCGGTTCCGTTGCGACGCAGGCCGCACAGCTCGAGGCCGGTGCCCATGGCGCGGGTGCGGGGCTGGTCGCGATAGCGGTCCCGGTCGATCTGATGTTTCGCGCGGAGCTCACCGGGCAGGAGCTCGTCGACCGACCGACCCAGCAGTGCCTCGGGCTCGTAGCCGAAGAGCTCCTCCGCTCTGCGGTTGTTGAAGACGATCGTGCCGTCCTCGTCGACCATCACGATCCCGTCGGGGGCGGCGTCGATCATCGCCCTGAGCACATCGGACGCGAGGCTCTGGTGGCCGCGTGCAACGCTCACCGGCGCCATTCCTCGACATGGTCGGCATCTGGTCTCATGGAATCCCTCGGGGGCAGGTTCTCACGTCTGCCAGCCCGATTTCGAGCCGCCCAGACCTTGAATCGGCCCGATCCGGAGCCGACAGGGGAGCCATGGGCGTGAACGGCAACGGCAACACTGACGCCGAGAGCGGGATGGTCGAGATCGAGCGGGCCGTCCTGAACGACTCCGAGGAGGGACGTCAGATCGCCTCGGAGTTCGTGGCGATGTTCGGCGACTTCATCGCCGGGCAGGTCCGGCCGTTGTTGCGCCAGGTCGCAGAGGCCGGCGGAGAGCCCCAACTGCTCGTGAACGGGTTGGCCGAGCTGATGCGTCAAACCGCGGAGTCGATCGAGTTCCCGACCGACTCACCGCGCTGAACCTCCGAGGAGCACCTGGATGGAACGCTGGACCTTCTTGATCATCGCGGACGACTCGGGCCAGGCGGCCCAGATCCGCATGTTCCTGCGTGTCGGGGACGATCCGGCGAACTGGCCTGCGCTGCAGGTGGCCGTCGACGGCACCGAGGTGCCTCTCGACGACGCGGAGAAGGACTACGAGGCGCCTGAGTGGAAGGCGGTCGAGCTGTTCACCGCCGCAGGGGCGTCCACCGGTCGCTGGGAAGACCTCAAGGACCAGCTCCGGGCAAGAGTGGCCTGACCCCCCATCACTTGCCTCGCCGGTCGGGGCCAACTGCGATAGAACAAGCCCGGGAGAGCGGGGTCGATGGCCGGCCCCGGGGCAGTCAGTCGATGGAAGAGCGAGTCCGCGGGCGATCGGTGCCGCGGTACGTCGCGGGTGATACATGGGCTTAGTCGTGGTGATCGTCAGTGTCGCGGTGCTGGCCGCCCTCGCTGTGGTGTTCGTGTCCGTGGTTCGCGCCCGCCGCCGGGCGGCCGAGCGCGACGAGGCGTTCATCGACGTGTCCGATCGTCTGGTCGGCACCGGCGCCGATCCTGCGGTCATCAGTCGCGTCACCGCCAGTCGTCCCTACGCGACCACCAGCAGTGACACCATCGGCGGCCGGCCCACCGGTTGGGATCCGCCGGCGGGCGATCGTCCGACGAGTGACACGGTCGTCTACGCGCCCGCTGCGACCCGGGCGCGACCCACTATCACGCTCGACCCGTCGCGTCAGTCGGGCGAGGCGGTCATCGAGCTGGGTGACGATGGCGAGGCGGTCATCGTCCTCGGTGGCAGTGCCGGTGACCCCACAGTCGATCGCATCGCCAGTGAGCTGGCGCGCGAGGTCGGCCTCACCGACGACGACCTCGTCGACGTGGCCGCCGAACTGGCCCAGACCAACGGTGGGCTCGCTGAAGCGGCCGCGCTGCTCGACGAGCTGATCGCGGACGCAAAGCCCGACCCCTCTGAAGGCGCCGAGCTCACGCTCTTCTCCGAGGAGGCGCCGCGCCGGCCGGGGCGCTTCACCGACCTCAATGCGTTGTCACCGGTCGAGCGCCGACGGGTGATCATCCGGGTGCTCTGCCTCTTGGTGGCCCGCTCCGACGACGACGTGGCGGCGGCCGCCGACGCGGCTCGCGCCGCGGCCTGGGAGGGCCCACCACCGGGCGAGTCGCCTCGGGAGCTGCCGACGAGGCAGCCCGGTCACTCGACGGCCGACGCAACGTCGAGCCGCCCGTGAGCCGCTAGCGGGCGGCCGGCTCGCGCTCGCCGTAGGCGACGAGCTCACAGAGCACTCGGATGAGCAACCGGCGCTTCTCGACCGGGCCCATCGACTCCATGGGGTTGTCGTCGAGCACCAGGTGGAGCCGAGTCGAATCGGTGAGGTCGATGACGACCTCGGTGGACGTGTGGCGATCGCTCACGTGCATCCTCCGGTGGGGTCGCCAATCTAGCGGATCAGGCCGGGTCAGCGGCGCTGGGGGAGGGCGGCGCGTCCACCGCACGGGGCGAGCGCCGGTGTGTCGTCGAGGCGACTCGACGGGTGGTGCCCACCTGAGGAGGACTCGGCGCCGGCATCGACTGCGGCGTCGGCCAACAGGCGATGGACCTTCTCGAGCGTGACCAGATCGACGAGCGTTTCGGAGTTCGTAGACATACGTCCTCGTTTCGTTCTCCGCCCGAAGAACAGTCCGGTCACCCTAGACGGGAGCGCCGCCGGCCTGGGGGACCGTGCCCGCCGCTCGTTGCCCGGCTAGTCCCGGATCGGCGACTCGCCCCGACGGCGCTGAGGCAGGGGCACGGCGGGCCCGTTGGCCACGTCGAGCGCCGCCAGGAGCGCACGTTGCTCGTCGGCATCGCGGATCGTGCGCGCCGCTCGCCTGATCGCGGCAAGGCGATCGTCGAGCGACCGGAGCTGTCGAAGCTCGTCGAGGGCGGCGTGCTCCACGACGCTGCGCGTACGGAAGTGCGTCGACGGGCGACGAGAGATCGGCGGACAGAAGCTGTGTCATGAGACCCACCTCGAGCTCTGACTCCGCCTGGCCGGACACCGTAGAGCGCGGTCCCATCTCGACGGCGGATGGTCCACCCGAGCCCCGACCCAAGTGCGGGCGACGTGCGCGTCGACCCACTAGCGTGCCGCCGTGTCGAACCCGACGCCGCCCTCGCAGGCGGCGATGACGCGCCGGGCCCTGATCGCCGTGGCGTTGAGCGTCGCCGTCGTCGGCCTCACCACCACGGCCATCACGGTGGGCACGAGAGGCGTGGCCGACGATCTCGACGTCTCGCTGCGAACGCTCGGTTGGATCGTCAACGCCTATCTCCTGACTGCCGCGTCGCTGGCGCTCATCGGAGGTCGCATGGGCGATGTCGTCGGCCGGGCGCGCACGTTCGTGATCGGCCTCGCGGTGATCGTGGCCGGGTCGGTGTGTGGAGCTGTCGCCGCCGGACGCCGAGCTGCTCATCGTGGCCCGCGCGGTGCAGGGCGTCGGTGCGGCGTTGGCGCTGCCTGCCGGCATCGAAGTGATCGCCGCCTTCTCGTCGGATCGGGCCGCCAGCCGGGCGTTCAGCCTTCGCGGTGTCACCTATGCCTGCTCGTTCGCCATCGGACCCTTGGTCGGGGGCCTGCTCACCGACTACCTGTCCTGGCGCCTGATCTTCGTGCTGGCGGCCCTGCTCGCCGCTGGAGCGATCATCGTGGGCCTGCCGCTCCTGCACCACATGGGGCGAGGCGGCCGTCGGCCCACCCGCGACTGGCGGGGAGCCGTCCTGGTGTCCGGCGCGTCGTTCCTCTTCGTCCTGGCCGCGGAGCGCTCCCGTGTGTGGGGCGTCGAGTCGTGGATGTTCTGGCTGACGGTGCTGCTGGGTGTGGCCTTGGTCGGTGGCTTCGTGGCGGTGGAGCGATCGACCGACCACCCCCTCATCCACCCGGCCCTGTTGCGCGACCGTCTGGTGGCAGGAGCCAACATCGCCACCTTCGGCGCGGCGTTGGGGATGGTCGGTCTGCTCTACTTCTTCAACGTCTTCGCCCAGTCGGCGGCCCAGTTCGACGCCACCGTGCTCGCGGTGCTGATGGCACTCGCCCCGTTCATCATCTCGATGATCGCGTTCGCGCAGCTGTCGCACTGGTTGGCGAAACGGCTGGGGTTCCGTGGTCCGGTCATGGTCGGCATGGGTCTCATGGTCGTGGGCTTCGCGCTGCTCGGGCGGACTACAGCGGGAAGCACCCGGGCCGATCTGGCCCTGCCACTCGTGTTGTGCGGGGTCGGTGCCGGCATCGCCAACGCCGGACTCATCGGCCCGGCCGTGCTCGGTCTGCCGAGGGGGCGACTCAACGAGGCCGCCGGCATCGTGAGCTTCACGCGCTTCCTGGGCTCGGCCTTCGCCCTCGCTCTCGGGACGAGCGCGTACCTGGCCGCCACCGGATCACCGGCCGCCATCTCGACCACGATCGATCCGGACGCCTCGCCGATGCGCCTGGGTGGTGACGCGTTCCGAGCGGCGCTTGCGCAACTCGACAACGATCTCCAAGGCCCGTTCCTGGCCGCTGTGCGGGAGGACACGGCGGCCGCGTTCGCGTCGACCATGCAGCTCACCGCAGTGGTGCTCTGCGTGGTGTGGGTGGTCAGTGCGTTCCTGCTCCGACCTCGCGCCACAGCTCGAGCGGGGTGAGGTCACGAGGGCCCGTGAAGGGGAGCGGCTCGGGGTCGCCGTGCCGCCCTGCGGATCGATAGGCGGCGCACACCACGTCGAGCACCCGTCGGCCGAACCGGGCGTCGATCGACGAGGGCCGACCGCCGGCCGCAACGGTGACAGCCGCACCCAGCTGACCGACGTAGCCGAACTGCTCGAGTTGGGGCGTGTCCGGCGAGCGCCGGATCGGTGGCAGTTCGACCGGTTCACCGTTGTGCTCGAGCGACAACGTGGGCAGCAGCTCGGCGCGCACCACACCGCTGTCGCTGGCGGCTTCGAGATCCCAGACGACGTCGTCGTGCCGCCAACTCGAGACGACCGACGCGACGAGTCCTGAGCGGAAGTGGAGTGCCAGCTCGGCGTGATCGTCGACCTCGAGATCGTCCGGGCGGTCGAGCCGGGCAGAGACGGCGACGGGCTCGTCGGTGCCGGCGAGCAGGAGGGCCACGGCAACGGGGTGCACGCCGAGGTCGAACAGCGTGCCGCCTCCCCATCCGGGAGTGAGGAAGTCGCCCCAGTCGGGCCGGTTCTGCAGCGCGCGCACCTCGAGGTGGCGCAGGGGCCCGAGATCGGACACCAGCCGCGTGGCCGCGGTGACGACCGGCGCGAAGGCGAGGTTCTCGGCGTAGACCAGCCCGCGACCGCGATCGGCTGCGGCGACGATGGTGTCGGCGTCGGCCAGCGTGGTGCACAGCGGCTTCTCGACGAGCACCGCAGCACCGCGATCGAGGCAGCGGACAGTGTCGGCCGCGTGCCTGGCCGGTGGGGTGGCGACGACGACCAGGTCGGCGCCGGCGGGGAGCTCGTCGTAGGTGGCGGTGCGAGCGTCGAGCTGGCCGGCGCGGTCGGCTGCCCGGGCGGGATCGCGCGAAGCGACGGCCGACACGGGGAGCTCGAGTGTTTGCGCGGCCAGGCCGTGCACCACGGTGATGCGTCCGGAACCGGCGAAGGCCAGCGTGGCCATCGGGTCAGGTGCCGGCGAGTCGAGCGATGACGGGGGCCATCGTCTCCATGGCGTCGCCCTGGACGACGATGTAGGAGAATCCCCAGCGGGCTCGGCGGGCCTCGAGCAGATCGCACATGGCGCTCGGCGGGCCGATGAGGGCGTGCGGTATGTCGGGCACGTCGTCGGGGCTCAGCCCGAACATGCCCGCCATCATCTCGTTGGTGCCGGCGACGTCGTCGGTGTCGATGACGGCGAAGAGCAAGGTGTTCAGCTCGAGGTCGTCGAAGCGGTCGCCGGCCGCCTCGCGCACCCATGCGAGCTTGCGATCGGTGGCGGCTCCGGTGGCATCGGCCGCAGTGGTGGCGTCGACCGCGCCCGACTTCAAGGCGGGGTTGATGCCGACGATCTGCGCCTCGCGTGCGGCAATCGACAGCACCCGTCGGCCGCCACCCCCGATGAGGAACGGCGGGTGAGGCCGCTGGACGGGCTTGGGGAGCCCGTCCAGCTCGGTGATGCGGTAGTGGTCACCCTCGAACGAATAGGCGCCCTCGGCGAAGAGGCCCTTCATGATGGCGATGCCCTCCTCCATCCGCGACACGCGCACGCCGGCGGCGTCGTGGGGGATGCCCGACTGCTCGTAGTCGGTGGTCATCCAGCCTGCGCCGATGCCGAGCTCGACCCGGCCGCCACTCAGCACGTCGATGGTGGCGATCTCCTTCGCCAGCACCACCGGGTGCTTGTAGTCGTTGTCGAACACGAGCGCACCGACTCGCAGATCGGTGGTGGCGTCCGCGGCGGCCTGCATCGCCGGGATGGGCGCCAGCTGGTCACCGAAGTGATCCGGCAGGAACAGGCTGGAGTAGCCGAGGTCTTCCGCCTTGCGTGCGAGAGCAGCCCAGTCGTCGCCCGACGGTGCGGTCGAGAGCTGGACACCGAATCGGAAGGTGCGAGGGTGTGCCATGGCCGCACGCTAACCGGCCTCTCCGCTTTCTGTGGGCCCCACGCTGTTGGCCCGCACGCTGATGGAACGTCTTCGTCGGTAGGGTCAGACGTGCGTGCGCAAGATCCTGCTCCTCGTCGTCACCATCATCACCACTGGCGTGCTCCTGGCGGGCACCGTGGTCGCGTTGGTGCCGCAGGCGTCGCGGGTCGTCGGCGCGTTCTCGGGTAACCCCGAAGACCTCGACCTGGCCGCCCTCGATGCCTTCGCCGTGCGGTCGCAGGTCTTCGCGAGCGACGGCTCGCTGCTCGCCACCTTGCACGGGCCCGAGAACCGCGAGCCGGTGCCGCTCGACCGGGTGCCCCAGACGGTGATCGACGCCGTCATCGCCGTCGAGGACGCCGAGTTCTACCAGCACAACGGCGTGAACTTCCGGGCGATGACCAGGGCGTTGTTCGAGAACGTGTCGGCGGGCGGCATCGAGCAGGGCGGTTCGACGATCACCCAGCAGCTCGTCAAGAACGCGCTGCTCACCTCGGCCCGCGACCTCGAGCGCAAGAAGAAGGAGATCCCGCTCGCCATCCGCCTGGAGGAGCAGCTCACGAAGGACGAGATCCTCGAGCGCTACCTCAACACCGTCTACTTCGGCTCTGGTGCCTACGGCGTGCAGGCGGCAGCCGAGACCTATTGGGGCGTCGATGTCGAGCAGCTGGGGTATGCGGAGGCCGCCATGTTGGCGGCCCTCATCGCCAACCCGGTCGAGTTCGACCCGACCCTCAACCCCGAGGAGGCCTACGAGCAGCGCCGGCAAGCGCTCGACCGCATGGTCGTGGAGCAGAAGATCAGCCGAGCTCAGGCGGCCACCTTCGGCAGCGCGCCGCTGCCGGTGAGCCGGTGCGGGCAACCCGGCGCGCCGGCCGGTGCCTGTGGCGAGGTCGAGCTGCCGCCACCCGACGACTACTTCGTCGAGGAGGTCAAACAGCAGCTGCTCGACGACCCGAGGTTGGGTGCCACGAGGGACGAACGGGTCCAGGCCGTGTTCGGCGGTGGCCTGCGCATCCACACCACGCTCGACCCGAAGATGCAGTTCGCGGCCGAGCTGACCCATGCTGCCGGCGTCCCGCCCAACACGAAGAACGTCACCGCGGCGATGGTGGCGGTCGAGAACTCCACCGGCGCCGTGCGAGCGTTGGTGGGTGGTCCCGGCTACGAGGCCTACAAGTACAACATCGTCACCCAGGGCAACCGCCAGACGGGTTCGTCGTTCAAGACCTTCGTGCTGCTCACCGCCCTCGAACAGGGCAACCTGCCGTTCGACACGATCGGCGGCGGGGGCACGTTCCCGAACCCCGGCGGCGAAGACCCGACCTACACGGTGTCGGGCAGAGGCGGCACCCTCACCTCGGTCACGTCGGCGTCGTCGAACGGGGCGTTCGTGCGCCTGGGCCTCGTGGTGGGCATCGACAACGTCATCGATCAGGCTCGAGAGCTGGGGGTGGACGCCCCGCTCGACCCCGTCCCGTCGCTGCCGCTCGGTACGAGCGGACCGACCCCGCTCGAGATGGCGGCCGCCTATGCCGCCATTCCCAACGAAGGCGTCTACCAAGCCCCCTACTTCATCGATCGGGTCGAAGACCGCGACGGCGAGACGATCATGGAGCACCGTTCATCGGGGGTGGCGGCTGTCTCGGAGGAGAGCGCGTGCTACGCCACCGACATCCTCGAGGCCAACGTCCGGTCGGGCACCGGCACCAGGGCTCGCCTCACCGACCAGGTGGCGGCGGGCAAGACCGGCACCACCGACCTCAACCTCGACGCGTGGTTCATCGGGTTCACGCCCTACATCACCACCGCCGTGTGGATGGGCAATCCCAGCCCCGACCCCGCCAATCCGCTGGCGTCATCGATGGAGAACCTCAACGGGGTCGCCAACTTCGGCGGCACCTATCCGGCGATGATCTGGCAGCGCTTCAACGCGGCGGTGCACGAGGAGCTGCCGTCGGTCGACTTCCCGGAGTGCCCGCGCCTCGATCGGTCGGCCCGCCCGGTCGTCGGGCAGGGCAACCCGTTCCTCAATGGCGTGCGCTTCGGTCGGGACGGCAAGATCATCTCGGGCGGCTCGACGGGGTCGACCCCCCGATCGCCGACCCGGCCACCCGCCACCGGCTCCACCACCACTACCGTGCCCTCGCCGACGACCACACCAGATCCGCCGCCGCCGGCGGTACCGCCCGCTGCCGAGGGAGAGTGATGAGCGCATTCGACGACCTGCTCGATCTGCAGGAGCACGACCTCGCCATCGAGCAACTCCGCCACCGGCTGGCGACGCTGCCCGAGCGCATCGCTCGCGACGAGCACCTGCAGACCGTCGCCGATCACGAGCGGGCCACGGCCGAGGTGCAAGCGGCGCGCGACGAGCGTGGGCGCGAGCAACGCCGCATCGAGGACGAGGTGACGATCATCGAGGAGAAGATCGCCGGGGTCGACAAGACGCTCTACTCGGGCACCGTCACCTCGCCCCGTGAGCTCCAGGCGCTGCAGGACGACATCGAGTCGCTCAGGCGCCGGCAGCGACAGCTCGAGGACGGCGTGCTCGAAGTGATGGAGCAGGTGGAGCCACTCGACGCCGATCTCGTGGCCCGTCGGGACACCAGCGCCGAGCTCGACCGGCGGGGCGCGGAGCTCGAGACCGCCGTCGCGGAGGCCGAGGGGGCCCTCACCGCCGAGCTGACGACCGTCGAGGCCGAGCGCGCCGAACGGGCATCGTCGATCGATCCGGCACTGCTCGAGCGCTACGAGGTGCTGCGCGGCGAACTGGGCGGCATCGCGGTGGCGAGGCTGGTCGGGTCGAACTGTGGCGGCTGCCACCTCACCCTGCCCGCCGTCGAGATCGACCGCATCAAGCGAGAGCCTGCCGACGCGTGGGTCCACTGCGTCGAGTGCGGCCGGCTCCTCGTTCGCTAGGACATCAGATGATCTTGTGGTTCGCGGGTGTCAGCTTCGCGTTCGTGTGGCTGGTGTTTCGCAGCCCTGCTCTCGACTATCGACTGGTGATGCTCGGCTCGGTGCTCCCGGTCGGCGAGGTCGTGCTCGGCGGGCCGCGTCTGCTCCACACCCTGCTGGCCGTCGTCGCGCTCTTGGTCCTGGTGATGCTCGCGACGCAGAAGCGGCGGCTGGTGCGCAGGCGACTCATCAGCCTGCCGATCGGGATGCTGATGCACCTCGTGCTCGACGGCATCTGGATGCGGACCGACGTGTTCTGGTGGCCGTTCTTCGGCCTCGACTTCGGCGATGGAGGCCTCCCCGAGCTGGACCGACCCATCGGCCTCATCCTCCTGCTCGAACTGGTCGGGGCCGCATCACTGGCCTGGTGCTGGTCACAGTTCGGGTTCTCCGATCGTGAGAACCGCGATCACTTCTTGCGAACCGGCCATCTACCGAGGGATCTGGCGGCCTGATGCTCATCGTCGTTCGGCACGGTCGCACCGAAGCCAATGCCAAGGGCCGGCTGCTCGGCCGGCTCGACGCTCCGCTCGATCCCGTGGGACGGGAGCAGGCGCGTGCCCTCGCGGCGCGGGTCGGGCCGGTCGACCGTGTGGTGTCGAGCCCGCTGGCGCGCACCAGGGAAACGGCCGAGGCGTTCGGGCTTCCGGTCGAGATCGACGAGCGCTGGATCGAGCTCGACTACGGCGACTTCGACGGCATGCCGCTCGGCGAGGTGCCTGCGCAGATCTGGGCCACCTGGCGAACCGACCTCGACTTCGCACCACCCGGCGGCGAGTCGCTCGCGTCGCTCGGCATTCGCGTGCGTGGCGCGCTCGACGATCTGGTCGACAGCGCCCGCCGCCAGACGGTGGTGGTGGTCTCCCACGTCTCGCCGATCAAGGCCGCCACCGCGTGGGCGCTCGGAGTGGGCGACGAGGCGACGTGGCGACTCTTCGTGGCACCGGCCTCGGTGACCCGGATCGCCATCGGGGATCACGGGCCGGTGCTGCACGCCTTCAACGACACCGGACACCTCTGAGGCGGCCAAAACGGGCGACGGCGTCTCACCAGCCGACCCGGGTGGAACGAGGAGGTGTCCGTCGGTTCGAGCAGGCGAGACGCCGCAACCCTGTGGGCTCTCTGAGACGCCGGTCGTGCTCCCTCCAGCATCTGTGATCTGAGCAACGGCCGGTGCCCCGCCTGCCTTGATCGCGTTGGGGCGGTCGACCCAGGCGAAAGGGCCGGCGGGACTAGAGCCGCGTCCGTTCACGACCTCGTCACATTGCGGGCACCGTCCGGAAACGCCCGAGGGGGACGCTGCACCCACTTCATGTAGCGGGGCTGGAACCGCATGGAGGGTGTCCGGCAAACGCCGGGCACGGCAGCACCGATCGGTGCCCAGAAGCAGGAGAAACACATGTCCCGTCGTGCCCGAATGGGCGTCGGCGTCCTTGTGGCGTTGGCTGTCCCATTGCTGTTCGTCCTCTTCGGCGGGAGTCCCGCCGGCGCGCAAGAGGTGACCGGCCCAGATGTCGATGCGCCGACCGCCGGGCAGGCGCTCAACCTGCTCTGGGTCGTCATCGGCGCCATCTTGGTGATCTTCATGCAGGCCGGCTTCGCCCTGGTCGAGACCGGCTTCTGCCGACGCAAGCACGCCGCTCACGTGGTGAGCACGAACTTCATGATCTTCGGACTGGGGTTCGTCGGCTTCTTCTTCGTGGGCTACGGCCTGATGTTCGGTGGCTTCAGCTATCCGGGTTACTTCGGCTACGACGCTCCGGTCGGCGACGCCTTGTTCAGCATCGGCGACTGGACGTTCGTCTGGCAGGGTGGATTTGCGCTGCGCGACCTCGGCAGCCCCGCAGTTGTTGCCCCGATCGCCGCCTTCTTCCTCTACATGGTGGCGTTCATGGACACGGTGGCGACGATCCCCACCGGGTCGATGGCCGAACGTTGGAAGTGGAAGTCGTTCGTGTGGTGGGGGCTGTTCTGCGGCGCCATCTACTACCCGATCTTCGGCGCCTGGACGTGGGGCGGCGGCTGGCTGAACCAGCTCGGGAACAACCTCGACCTGGGTTTCGGCTACGTCGACTTCGCCGGCTCGGGTGTGGTGCACGCCGTGGGCGGGGTGGCTGCACTGGCCGGAGCGATCGTTCTCGGCCCACGAATCGGGAAGTTCACCAAGGACGGCAAGCCGCGTGCCATGCCCCCGCACAACATTCCGATGGCCATGCTCGGCACGTTCATCCTGCTGTTCGGCTGGTTCGGCTTCAACGCGGCGTCGACCTTCGCTGCAACCGACGTGCAGTTCGCGCTGGTTGCGGTCAACACCGCCATCGCCGCGGCGTTCGGCTCGGTGGCCGCCATGGTCTGGGTCAGCCGGCGCACCGGCAAGCCCGACCCGTCGATGTTGGCCAACGGCATGCTCGCCGGATTGGTGGCGATCACGGCACCGTGTGCCTTCGTCGAGCCGTGGGCGGCTGCGGTGATCGGCTTGATCGCTGGGGTCATCGTGATCGAGTCGGTGTGGCTCATCGAGCGACGGTTCAAGCTCGACGACCCGGTCGGCGCCATCTCCGTGCACGGCGTGAACGGGATCTTCGGCGTGCTCGCCGTGGGCATCTTCGCCGACGGCACCTACGGGGCGGGCTGGAACCTGACCGACACTGCGCTCACCGCGGACGCGGGCGGCGTCACCGGCGTCCTCTATGACTTCGAACTCGGCATCCGCCAGCTCGGCGCCCAGGGGATCGGTGCGCTCACGATCATGACGGTGATCTTCGGGGTGGCCTTCGCCTTCTTCTGGACCCAGAACAAGCTCACCAAGGGTGGCATCCGGTCGTCGGTCGAGGACGAGATGACCGGTCTCGACATCACCGAGATGGGTGTGCCCGCCTACAGCGACGAAGACGGCGGCTTCGGTGATGCCGTCGTCCCGGCCGGAGCGGGAGCTCGAACAGACACCTGAAGATCTGACTCGCACCGGCGGCGCAGCGACGCGCACCCGGTGCATGCACAGAGGAGCGAGGCGGTGCCAACCCAGGATGGGGGTGGGCGCCGCCTCGCTCGCGAGGCGTGCGAGCGCGCTCGGCCGATCGATGCCCCCGATCACGGCGACCCTCAATCGCGTGCCAAGCTGCTGGCCGTGACATCGAGCATGCCCGAGCCCGAGGATGTGCGCCATCAACGCTGAGGCGCTGGCGACCGAGCGAGCCTACGACGACGAGACCGACGATACGGTCCGCGTCCACGTGCCCGCGCCTGCGGGCGCAGTGGTGGGGGCGGTCTGCGTCTACGAAGTCGTGGCCATCACCGTGAACGCCGCCCTCGACGAGGATGTGCTGCCCAGCATCACCACCTACCTCACCCGGTTCCACTGGCGGAGCTTCCTTCGTCGGCTGTTGGTCCTCGGGATGCTGGCCGGCATGTGGACCACGCTCGTGAGCAGTGCGGCCGTCATCACGCAGGTGGCCCGGCGAGCCGCCCGCCGCCGGTAGCGGTCCAAACGCGCCGTCCCACGACCATCCGACGGCCGACCGGATTACACCTGACCGCCGCATCGGTCGCCAGGGCAGTTCTCGCTCGTGTCGCCGGTGGGTAGACCCCTGTCGTCCCTTGCCTCGCTGAAACGGTCTTGTGGGTTGTTCTGTAGGGGCTCTCGGCGTGCCCGCCGGGAGTCCCTACAGCTTGGCGGTGCAAGCGACGCGGGGGTCGTGTCCGTTGGTGGGTCCGGGTGGCGATGGTGAGTCGGCCTGTAGGCGGGGTTCTGTCAGGCGCCTCCCGGCGCTTGGGTGACCATCCATCTGTGCGGCCTACCTGGGGACTGCTCCGTTGCCGGAACGGGCGGGCTACCCATGTCCCACGTTTGGCCTTGCTCCGGGTGGGGTTTACCGAGCCATCCCGGTCACCCGGGATGCTGGTGCGCTCTTACCGCACCGTTTCACCCTTGCCTGTGCCGCCCCGGTCACCCGGTGCGGCCATCGGCGGTCTGTTCTCTGTGGCACTTTCCTTCGGGTCGCCCCGACTGGCCGCTAGCCAGCACCCTGCCCTGTGGAGCCCCGACCTTCCTCGACCCGGTGACCGTCTCCGGTCCCGAGCCGCGGTCACCCGGCCGACTCACCATCGCCGACCAGTGTGCCACCACCCGCCCCCCGAGCGAACCTGTGGCCAGATCGAGGCCCAGGGGTCCCGGCTCGGCTACAGGAACGAACGCTGGTGCCTACCTGTGGCCAGACCGGGGTGCAGGGGTCCCGGTTTGGCTACAGAAACGGCGGAGGGGCGAGCCGGGTCAGGCGGCCGGTTCGACGGTGACCGTGCCCAGCATCCGATCAGGATGGATGCTGCAGAAGTACGCGTAGGTGCCCGGTGCGCTGAGGGTGACCACGAAGGTCTCTTCCGGGGCGATGCGTTGGGACACCCACGGCTCGGGCGTGCCGGGCTCGACGTCGGGGGTGACCGTGTGCCGGGCCGACCCGGTGTTCTCCCAGGTGACCGCCTCGCCGACGGTCACGGTGACGGCGGCCGGGGTGAACGAGAACTCGTTGGTGTCGACGGTGACCGCCGCGTTCACCGGACTGCCACCCGACGTGGTCGACGTCGTCTCGTCGGAGGCGGCGGCCGTGGTGGACGTCGACTCATCGTCGGCGCTGGAGTCGGCATCGTCATCGGAGCTGCATGCACCGAGCGCGAGGGGCGCCATCGCCACGAGGGCCACGAGGGCTGCCCGTCGAGTCGTTCGCCTGGTGATGGTCCTGATCATGCGCTCACCCTTCGTCGTCGGTCGTGATGAGGCCCTTGTTGTCGATTCGGTTGCGTCGGGGCATGAACGCGAACGGAACCTGAGGCAGGCCCTGCACCCCGTAGAGGAACGAGATGGCGCGGGCCTCGGCCCCGCCCACCGACATCACGGTCTGGCGCAGCTCGGGCGTCGTGAGCAACTCCGAGGCGAAGACACAGGTGTGGGTGGCGATCGTCTCGAGCTCGAGCGCCAGGATGACCGCGGTCTCCTCGTCGGACACGGCTTCGACTTCTTCGTCGACCGTGGTGGCGAGGAACTCGTTGGGCTCCGGATAGCTCTCGCCGCCGGCCTCCACCGCGGTCTCGCCCATCAAGGCGGCCCGCTCCTCGTGCTGCGACTGGAACAGGGCCATGGCCTCGACCAACGACGGCGTGGTGGCCACGTCCTTGTCGATCAGCTTCTGGTAGGTCTGGGCCGCCAGCACTTCGATCGACTGCTGCGTGCGCAGCAGGCTGATGTCGTTCTCGGGGCTGCCGGTGACGCCGCCCTCACCCTCGAGCGTGGTGGGCGGCTGGGTGCCGGTGATCGGCAACTGCTCTTCGTCGCCGGAGCCGCAGGCGGCCACCACCGCCGACATCGCCACGGTGACCCCACCGATGCGGAGGAAGTCGCGTCGTCCAGGTGTGCGGTCGGTCAGGAACTGACTCATCGTCGTATCTCCTCTCGTGGCCCGGCTCAGCCCGCGTACTCGGCGGGATCGAAGGCACCTTCGGTGCCCTGGAACGTGGGGAGCCACTGGTCGGGGGGAAGGTCGAGCAACTGGCCGAGCACGGTGGCGTGCTGCGCCTCGATCGGCATGATGCTCGCCGCCGGGCCGGCCACCGTCTCGGACTCGAGCGCGCCGAGCGCCGACAGATAGGTGGCTGCGGCGCCCTCTTCGATCGACAGCAGCACGGTGAGCACTGCGGCGGCATCGGCCGCGCCCTGGATCTGCGGCGCCAGCACCGACACCAGCGGACCGAGGGGCACGCCCTCTTCCTCCTCGGACTCGCGCACGCCCGCTTCGACGAGCAGCCCGCCGAGTGCGGTGGCGTGCTCGTTGTGGTGTCGGCCGAAGGTGGCGCACAGCTCGAGCTCGGCGGGGCTCAACAGCGGGCTGTCCGCGGCCACCACGTAGGCAGCGTGGGCCGACAGCTCGAGGCTCTCGGCGAACTCGACGATCGTGAGATCGGCCTGCGGGATCGACGACTCGTCGGCCGCCGCGGTGTCGTCGGTGCCACCCGCGGTGTCGTCGGTCTGGGCGGCGGCGCGAGAGGTGAGCGCGGCGACGGGCAGGGCGACCGATCCGAGGGCCACGGCACCACCGAGGCTCAGCCGGCGGACGAATCGGCGCCGCGACTCGGCGGTGCGGTCGTCGGGGGCGCCGAAGTGGGCGTCGGCGAGGTCGTCGGTGAGCGAGCGCATGGCATCGCGGTGCTGCTCGTCAACCTGTTCCACCAGACGGCGGATCCTCATCGTTGCGTGGTCCTTCCGGGAGGCGGCTGGGTGCGCCGGATCGGTCGGCGGACGCTCAGCCGGCGGTGGTCGTGGGTCGTGCTGCGCCGAGCATTGCCGATCTCGGGGGTGGAGGGCACATTCCGGCGGGCAGGCATGACCGGTCGATTATTGCCGCTCCGGAGCGGTCGGCCGGGGCACCCACGCTCAGAAGTCGAGGTCGGACAGCTCGGAGTACCAGCCCTTGGCCCGATCGACCGCCTGCTGCCACCGGTCGCGGTCGAGGGGCTGGCCGGGCTCGACCGCCGATGCCGGCGACCAGGCGGCGGCGATGTCGTCCCAACCGCCCCACGTGCCGGTGTGCGAGCCCGGCCAGGAAGGCCGCTCCGAGGGTGGTGGCGTCGACCACCGGCGAGACCTCCACCGGCCGCTGGGTGGCGTCGGCGAGCGCCTGCACGAAGGTCGGATTGGCCGACATGCCCCCGTCGACCCGCAGCGCCGGGATGCTGGTGCCGCCATCGGTCTCGGCCGCGTCGACCAGATCGGCTCCCCGGTGGGCGATGCCCTCGAGCACGGCCCGCACGACCTGCGGGCGTCCGGCCCCGCGGGTGAGGCCGAGCAGGGTGCCCCGGGCGCCGTAGTCCCAGAAGGGCGTGCCCAGCCCGAGCAGCGCGGGCACGTACATGACGCCGTCCGAGTGGTCGCACTGCGAGGCGATGTCGTGCGACTCGGCCGACGTGGTGATCAGCCCGAGATCGTCGCGCAACCACTCGACGTTGCTGCCGGCCGACAGCATGATCGCCTCGAGGCCCCACATGATCTCGCCGGCCCGGCGCCACGTCACGATCGGGAACGTGCCGCCGCCGCCCCTCGTGTCGAACCTCGGCCGCTCGGGGCCGAGCACCACGTCGAGCATGCCCCCGGTGCCGAACGTGATCTTGGCCGGGCCCGGCACCACGCAGCCCTGGCCGACGAGCGAGCTCTGCTGGTCACCGATCAGCCCGGTGATCGGCGGCGCGCCGTCGAGCACGGTGGCCTGCCCGACGAGCCCGGACGAGTCGACCACCTCGGGCAGCATCGAACGCGGGATGCGCAGGCCGGCGAGCACGCCGTCGTCCCAGCCGAGCGCGTCGTGGGTCATGAGACCGGTGACGGCCGCGTTCGAGAGGTCGGTGACGTGCACCCGGCCCTCGGTCAGCTGCCAGACGATCCAGGTGTCGACCGTGCCGAAGCACAGGTCGCGCGCCCGGTCGGGGTCGTGCTCGTCGAGCAGGTGGGCCAGCTTGGTGGCCGACTGGTTCGGTGCGAGGCGGATGCCGTCGGCTTGGAGGACGAGGCAGGTGCCGAGGGTGCGCAAGTCCTGCCAGCCCAAGCCGGGACCAACCGGTTCGCCGGTGGCTCGATCCCACACGATCGTCGACGCCCGCTGGTTGGTGATGCCCACGGCGTCGACCGGCCCGCCCGTCGCCAGCACGTGGCGCGCGCAGGCAAGGGCCCGGTCGGCCAGTTCGACGGGGTCGAACTCGACCAGCCCGGCGGCCGGTGAGGAGGGCAGGACCTGTTCGTACTGGTCGAGCCGGATGCGGGCGTCGTCGTCGACGATCGCCGCCCTCACGCCACTGGTGCCCACGTCGATCACGAGCAGAGTCACGACACATCCTCCACCGACGAGCCGCGCCGCATCGACGCGAGGGATCCGCCGAGCGCTCCCACCGAGATGTACAGCAGCACGGCGAGCACCAGGCTCACGGCGTTGGGCACCTCGCCGCTGGCGATCGAGACGACCACGCGCATGACGACGTAGAGGGCCCCACCCGCCAGCGACCCGTTGAACACCGGGTGGGCGCGCTCGTTGCGGCCGGTGATGAAGCCGCCCAGTCCGGCGGCGAGCAGGCTGGCGACCGCGACGGTGGTGGCCCAGGCCGAGTCGGCGTCGGGATCGTCGACGGCGACGCGCGCCAGGAGGGCAACGGGCAGGGTGATCGCCAGTGCCACGCCGAAGCCGATGATCACGGCGCGGAGGTTGACCCGTTCGGCGTTCACGCGGGATCGAGGAACGGCGCGGGACCGAACGGGCTGGGGAGTCCGAGCTTCCCCGGGTTGAGGATGCCGTTCGGGTCGAGCGCCTGCTTCATGGCGACGAGCACATCGAAGCCCTCGCCGAGGGCCTCGGGCATGAACCGGGCGCGGTTGATGCCGACGCCGTGATGATGGCTGAGCGATCCGTCGTGGCGCAGGACGGCTCGGGATCCCGCGTCCCACACCGCTCGATAGAACGCGTCCTTCTCGGCCGGGTCGGGTTGGCCTGCGAAGGTGAAGTAGAGGCAGGCGCCGTCGGTGTAGGCGTGCGACTGATGAGCCGACACCGCGAGCACGCCGTCGACCTGGCTGATGGCGGCGAGCGTGTCCTCGTAGATGGAGGGCAGCATGCTCCACCGGCCCGTGATCTCCATGGTGTCGACCACGTAGCCGCGCGAGATCAGCGCTTCGAGGGCCGACACGTCGTTGCGGTGCCCCATCCATTGGTCGACCAGGCCCGGGTCGAGGGGCAGGCAGGCCTCGCACTCCTCGGCCACGATCTCGATGGTGACGTCGACGAGTTGGGCGTCGCCCTCGTCGAAGACGAGCAGCGGCGCGACCTCGCCGGTGGAGAAGTTGCGATCGCCCTCGATGGCGTCGTAGAGGCGCAGCACCGCGGGGGTGGCCCCACGCCGCAGGATGCGACGGCAGGCTTCGAGACCCTCCGCGAACGAGGCGAACCCGTAGGCGGCCTGGCGACTGTGGGCAGGCACCGGGTGGGCGCGCAGGCGTGCGCCGACGATGACACCGAGGGTGCCCTCGGAGCCCACGAACACCTGGTTGAGGTCGGGGCCGGCGGCCTGCCGGGCATGGCCGCCGGTGTGGACGAGGCGGCCGTCGGCCAGCACCACGTCGAGGCCCACGACCATGTCCTCGATCTTGCCGTAGCGGGTGCTGAACTGGCCCGCACCGCGACACGCCAACCACCCACCGACGGTCGACAGCGTCATCGACTGGGGCCAGTGGCCGACGGTGAGCCCGATCTCGCGACGCAGGTCGCGTTCGAAGTGATCGCCGAAGGTGCCGGGCAGCACGTCGACGACCAGCGAGGTGTCGTCGACCCCCCGGATGCCGGTGAGGGCGCAGAGGTCGAGCACCACGCCTCCGTAGAGCGGCACCGAGCCGCCCACCACACCACTGCGCCCTGCGGCAGGGGTGACGGGCAGGCGCTCCTCGTTGCAGATGGCGAGCACGGCGCTCACCTGCTCGACCGTGGTGGGACTCACCACCGCGGACGCCAGCGCCGCCACCTGGCCGTCGGGTGCCCACGTCATGGCCAGGGGCCACCAGTCGCGGCTCGCTTCGGCGCGGGCGGTGTCGTCGGTGGTGACGGCTGCGCCCGTGGCTCGCAGTCGGTCGAGCGTGCCCTCGTCGACGGCGACGGTGGGTAGGCCCAGGCGACTCGTGGCCGGGCCGGCGTCGAGGTTGAGGGTGATCGGTGGCGTGGGTGCGGCGGGCCCGATCTCGTCGGCGGTCATCGGGCGCCGATCACGGCGTCGAGAGCGATCTCCGGCAGTCCCGGGACCCGGCGCTCCTCGTCGATCGACGCGCGGTAGGTCTCGACCTGACGGAGCTGCTCGGCGTCGTCCCAGCCGAGCGCCGGCCCGATGAGCGCGGCCACGTCGGCGGCTGCCTCGGCCGACGCGTCGCGAGCGAGCAGGCGGGCACGGGTGCGTCGTGACAACACGTCGTCGAGCGTGGTGACCATCTCGTAGCGGGCGGCGTAGAGCGCCTCGGCACGGACGTAGGGCAGGCCGGGCACCAGCGGTTTGCCGAGTGAGGGGTCGTGCTCGATCATCGCCAGCAGTGTGCGGGCGTCGCCGCCATAGCGGTCGGCCAGGTGCACCACCGTGTCGCGGTCGACGCCGGGAACGGCCTCGGCCGAGGCGATCACCTCGGCGTAGCCGTCGGCGCCCCGAAGTCGCAGGCGCTTGGTGCGGCTGTGGCGGCGAACCCTCTCGAGCACCTTGGCGTTGAGCACGTGGCCGAGCACCGCGTCGATGGTGTCGGCCGACATCTCCCGATAGGTCGTGAGCTTGCCGCCCGTGATGGTGACCACCCCGCTGGCCGAGCGCATCACGCGGTGACGCCGGGAGAGGTCGGCCGTGCGGTCGCTGCCGGCGTCGCGCACGAGCGGCCGCAGCCCGGCCCACGTGCCGGTGATGTCGGCCTCGGTGATGTCGGTGGTCACCGAGTTGTTGATGGCCTTCAGGAGGTAGTCGATGTCTTCGGGGGTGCACTGCGGGTCGTCGATCGGCCCGTCGTAGTCGGTGTCGGTGGTGCCGATGTAGGTGAAGTCGCCCCACGGCACGACGAACACCGAGCGCTTGTCCTTGGGCACCGGCACGACGGCGGCGATGTCGTTCTGCACCTTCGCCCAGGGGATGGTGATGTGGATGCCTTTGGCCGGGCGGATCGAGTGGGGGTGCTCGGCCTCGTCGAGCACGCGTACCTCGTCGGCCCAGACGCCTGCGGCGTTGACCACCGCGTCGGCGCGGATCTCGAACTGCTCGCCGTCGGCTTCGACCGACGCTCCGATGGCATGGCCGGCCGGGTCCTTCGTGATCGACGTGACCGTGACCCCGTTGGCCACGGCGGCGCCGAACTCGATGGCGGCGGTGCGGGCGAGGGCGAGGGTGAGCCGGGCGTCGTCGGCCTGGGCGTCGTAGTAGAGGTAGGACGACGCCAGGCGCTCACGGCGGAGGGTGGGCATGTGGGCCAGCGCCTTCTCGGGGCTGATGCGCTTGTGCAGCTTGCCGATGCGGTAGCCGCCGGTGATGTCGTAGAGCCACATGGCCGAGCCGAGCGCTCGGGCCAGCTTCTTCGGCACCACGCCCCCCTTGCCCGTGAAGACGGGCAGCAGGAAGGGGAGCACCTTCACGAGGTGCGGCGCGTTGCGGCGCAGCCGCTGGCGCTCGTGGAGCGCTTCGTAGACGAGTCGCACGTCGCCCTGTTGGAGATAGCGGAGGCCGCCGTGCACCAGCTTGGACGACTTCGACGAGGTGCCGGACGCGAAGTCGTCGCGTTCGACCAGTGCGGTGCGCAGGCCGCGGGAGGCGGCGTCGAGTGCGCAGCCCGCCCCGGTGATGCCGCCACCCACGATGAGGACGTCGAAGTGCGTCTCGGCCAGCCGCCGCAGCGCGTCGCGTCGGTCGAAGGCACCGGGCATGGGGGAGGCTCCTGTTTGGGTCGAGCGGTGAGTCGGGGCCATCGTACGAGAGGCCGGCGGGGACGGCCGATCCAGAGGGACTGAGGCCGGCGGGGACGGCCGATCTCGGTCGTGAGATCTTCAGTATCTGTTAAGTAACAATTGTTGAAATCTGCTGGTAGGGTGACCGCCGTGAAGTCGCCGGCCGAGCTCACCGAGCTGTTCCGAGCCCAAGGCCTGAAGGTCACGCCCCAGCGGCAGTGCATCTTCCGGGCGCTGGCCGGCACGAGCGACCATCCGTCCGCCGAGTCGGTCTACGACGAGGTCGTCGGCGAGATGCCCACCATCTCGCTGCGCACCGTCTACCAGACGCTGCACGACCTGGCCGACATGGGTGAGCTCACCCAGATCGACCTCGGCACCGGCTCGGCCCGCTTCGACCCCAACCCCGATCCGCACCACCATCTGGTGTGCGAGCGGTGCGGGCGGGTGCACGACGTCTACGCCGACTTCACCGACGTGCAGGTGCCGCCCGGTGCCGAGCACGGCTACCGCCTGTCCACCACCGAGATCGTCTTCAGAGGGCTCTGCCCTGGCTGCCAGCCAGACCCGGGCGAGGTCTCCCTCGAAGATGCTGCCAAACCCGATCCAACCCGGGGCCAACCGGTCCCACAACGAGGAGATGCATACACGAATGCCTGAGCTCAAGGGAACCAAGACCCACGACAACCTCAAGGAAGCCTTCGCCGGCGAGAGCCAGGCGAACCGTCGCTACCTCTACTTCGCCCAGAAGGCCGACGTCGAGGGCTATCCCGACATCGCCGCGCTGTTCCGCTCGGTCGCCGAGGGCGAGACGGGTCACGCGTTCGGCCACTTCGACTTCCTCGCCGAGGTCGGCGATCCGGCCACCGGTGAGCCGGTCGGCAGCACCGAGGCCAACCTCAAGTCGTCGATCGCCGGCGAGACCTACGAGTACACCGAGATGTACCCGGGCTTCTCGAAGACCGCCCGCGAGGAGGGCTTCGAAGAGGTCGCCGAGTGGCTGGAGACGCTGGCTCGGGCCGAGAAGAGCCACGCCGGGCGCTTCACCCAGGGCCTCGACGAGCTGTCCTGATCGATCACCGCACTGCAGTGAAGGGGGGACGGCCTGGTCGTCCCCCCTTCCGCGTACCGACCTCCCACCACGAGTCTCCGAGATGAGCCTCCGAACCTGAGCAGGACATCGCCATGACCACCGATCGCAAGCTGACCCTCGACGACATCGCCGACCTGCGCGCCTACGAGCGCGAGCGTGTCGAGTTCCGCTCCCACGTGATCGCCCTGAAGAAGCGCCGCCGGGTGCACGTGGGGCTGTTCGTCACCCTGCTGTTCGAGAACCGAGACACCATCCGCTTCCAGATCCAGGAGATGGCCCGGGCCGAGCGCATCTTCACCGACGAGGGCATCGAGGTCGAGCTCGGGATCTACAACCCCCTGATCCCCGAGCCGGGCTCGCTGGCCGCCACGCTGTTCATCGAGCTCACCTCGGACGATCAGCTCCGCGAGTGGTTGCCGAAGCTGGTGGGCATCGAGCGTTCGGTGCTGCTGCGCATCGGCGAGGGCGACGACGCCGTCGACGTGCGCTGTCGGGTCGACGCCGAGCACGAGCGCCAGCTCACCCGTGACGAGGTCACCGCTTCGGTGCACTACGTGCACTTCGACCTCGACGCCGACCAGGTCGAGCGTTTCGCCAACGGTCCGGTGTGGCTGGTCATCGACCACCCCGCCTACCTGGAGGAGACCCAGCTCACCGACGACACCCGGGCGGAGCTGCTGGCCGACCTGCGGCCCTGAGCCGCCCAGCCAGGACATTTGGACAGTCGGGGGAGGCGGCGACGATACTCACTCGTTCCCGTTTCACCTCCGACATCTCGTGGGAGCCGATTCCCCCCGATGAACCAGTCCTGGCGGGCCAAGGCTGCATGCCAAGGCCTCGATCCGCAGATCTTCTATCCCACGCTCGACGACGACGACGCTGCCGTACCGGCCAAGGACGTCTGCGCCGAGTGCCCGGTGCGTGAGCCGTGCCTCGAACATGCGCTCGGCTACCGGGAGAAGGAAGGCATCTGGGGCGGCGCCACCGAGCGGGAACGACGCCGGATCATCCGCCAGCGCCGCCGCACCGCCTGACCTGTCAGGATCGGGGGATGACCTTCGACGACCTCGGCGGCTGGCGGGCGGTGCTCGGCACGCTCGTCGCCGGACAGGACCTCACCGGGGCTCAGGCGGCGAGCGCCATGGGCGAGATCCTGGCCGGCACCGCCACACCTGCACAGATCGCCGCGTTCATCGTCGCCCTGCGCATGAAAGGCGAGTCGATCGACGAGATGACGGGCATGGTCGGGGCCATGCTCGACGCGGCGGCGTCGGTCGATCTGGGTGACGACGCTGCACACGCCATCGACATCGTGGGCACCGGCGGCGCCCCCACCCGACGGGTGCACGCCCTCAACGTGTCGACGATGAGCTCCCTCGTCGCCGCCGGCGCCGGTGCCAAGGTGTGCAAGCACGGCAACCGCAAGGCCTCGTCGACGAGCGGGTCGTTCGACCTGCTCGAGGCGCTCGGTGTGCCGATCGAGCTCGACGGTTCGGCGGTGGCCACCTGCGTGCGCGAGGCAGGCATCGGGTTCTGCTTCGCCCGGGCGTTCCATCCGGCCATGCGCCACGCGGGCCCGGTGCGAGCCGAGCTCGGCGTGCCCACCGTCTTCAACTTCCTCGGTCCGTTGTCGAACCCCGCCGGGGTGCTGCGTCAGGTCATCGGCGTGAGCGACCCGCAGATGGCCCCCACCGTCATCGGGGTGCTGCGGGCGCGGGGTGCGCCGCGAGCCATGGTGGTGCACGGCCACGACGGCATGGACGAGATCACCACCACCGGCAAGACCACGGTGCACGAGCTGGCCGAGGGCCAGGTGCGCACCTATGAGCTCGACCCGGCCGAGCTCGGTCTCGAGGTGGTCGGCGCCGAGATGGTGAAGGGCGGCGATGCCGGCGAGAATGCGGCCATCGCCCGACGGGTGCTGGCCGGCGAGCAGAGCCCGCATCGCGACATCGTCACGGCCAACGCGGCTGCGGGACTGTGGGTGGCCGGATTGGTCGACGACCTTGGCGACGGGTGTGGAGCAGGCTCGTCAGTCGATCGACAGCGGGGCGGCCGCCGCCACCCTCGATCGCCTCATCGAGGTCGGGTCGCGCGTCGCCGCGGATCGCTGAGGATCGGCCCCGAGGCCGGAGGCGGCAGCGGTGAGGCCACCGGCCGCTGCATCGGGGCGAGCAACCGGTCGATGTCGACCAACCCGGCAGCTCGCTCGATCTCGGTGAGCTCGTCCTGGGCTTCGTCGAGCAGGTCGAGCTGGCGGGAGATTCGCTCGAGCACCTCGGGCGGCTGGGCGTCCCAACCGCTGGCGGGGGTGCCGGCCGGGCGGGTCAGCCGCGAGAGGCGAACCGACAGACGCTCGACCTCGGTGACCTGACTGTCGAGCTGACGCAACAGCGAGCGCCGCTGGGCCCGTGGATGATGGGCGGCAGCCACCACGTGGTGGTCGAGCTCGACGGCCTGGTATTCGAGCTCGCAGCGCAGCTCGTCGACCGACAACGAGGGCCCGGCCTGCTTGTGGGCGGGGGAGAGGTGGATCTCGCGGGTGGCCGTGCGCAACCGGCGGTGGAGGCGGGCCGGCTGCGTGGGAGACCACAGCCACACGATGGGCGCCGGGCTCTTCATCGCCGGGCTGACCCGGTTGGAGCGGTGCAGCCGCCACCGGAGGACGACGAACGCCAGCATGGCCAACGCGATCCACGTGAGCAGGAAGGCGGAGGTCCAGAGGACGAACTGACGCACGGCCCCAGGCTAACGCGGGGTCAGCCGATGTCGCCGTCGAGGATCGCCTGTTCGAGGCGAGCCTGGAGGGCGAGCACGTCGGGCGTGTCCCATCCGGGAACGCCGGCGTAGCCGGTGACGTCGTTGGGCATCAGGTTCTGCAGCTCGTACGGATCGGCCGTGAGGTTGTAGAGCTCCCACTCGGTGCCGTAGCTGACGTTCTTGTAGACCGACGGCGGGTACTTGACGATCTTGTAGCACGGCGTGTGCACCGTGCAGTCCTGACGGATCGAGAACCAGGGCGGATCTTGGCCTGCGTGTCGCCGCTGATCTCCGGCATGGAGATGTAGGCGGCGTCGCGAGGTGCGCTGCCGCCCGTGAGCGCGCGGGACGAAGGAGCGCCCGTCGACCGGCCTGGGAGGTGGCGCGTCGGCGAGATCGGTGATGGTGGCCGTGACGTCGGTGAGTGTGACGAGGTCGATCGACCGTGCCCGCCGGCAGTGCCGGGAATCCGCACGAGAGCGGCACGCGGACGCTCATCTCGTAGGGGACCTGCTTGCCGCCGATGCTGTTGTTGTGATGCTGGAAGCCGTGGTCGGAGGTGAAGATCAGCACCGTGCGATCCCACACGCCGCGGGCCTTGGCCGCCTCGATCAGGTCTTCGATCTCCCGGTCGACGGCCTGGAGCGAGTCCTGGTCGACCGAGCGCGACTTGGCGCGACGCCGGCTTGCAGATGACTGGTCTGGTGCAGGAGGTCGGCTTGTCGTCGATCGGGTCGTAGCCGGTGCAGCCCTCGTTCCACGACGGATGGCGCTCGAGCATGCCCGGGCAGCGGGTAGTCCGTGGCTGTCGAAGTCGTCGGGCAGCGAGCGCCGGCGATGTGCGGCGCGGTCGGCATGTAGACCGTGAGGCACGGCTCGGCGCAGGTCTCGATGTGCTGCTGGGCGAGGTCGCCGAAGAGGTAGGTGCCGTAGGCCTGCGGGCCGACGGGCACGCCGCCGGACTTGCGTGTTGTACGTGACCTCGGTGCCGTTCTCGATGACGTTGAACTTGTTGGTGAACGCCATCGCGTCGCTCTTCGACGGCGTGCCAGTCGTCCCAGCCGGGCGGGTTGGGCCAGCCGGCCGCCGCGCCCTCGCCGGTGCAGGGGTAGCGGTTGATGTACTTGCCGCTGTAGCTCGTCGAGTAGCCCGCGCCTTGAGCCAGACCGGGTAGGAGTTCGCGGTGGCCTCGTCGTAGCGCTCGCACTGGTCCGTGCCGCCGGTGTTGCAGTTCACGCCGTGGTGATCGACGTTCAGGGCGGTGAGGAAGCTGATCCGGCTGGGGCCGCACAACGGGGACGTGGCGACGGCCTGGTCGAAGGTCCACACGCCGTCCTCGCGCTCGTCGAGCGTGTCGGTGTAGGGCATGTAGTAGGGCACCGAGTCGGGCGACTGGTCGTCGGTCATGACCACGATGAAGTTCGAGCGGGCCGTGCGCCCGGCGACAGCGTTCGCTCGGGTCCGACGGCAGCGGATGGCCCGACCGCGTTGACTCGCGAGCGACCCGGTAGGTGCACTCGACGATCGCCGTGCCGCACGCGACCGCAGCACCGGTGGTGTCGGCGTCGACGTCGGCGACGGCCTGCCAGGTCGCGCCCCGTCCTTCGAGCGCTGCAGCTGGTAGCCGGTGACGGGTGCGCCGCCGTCGGCGGACGGGCGCGGTCCACGACGACGTCGATGAGACCGTCCTGGTCGGGCTCGGGGTCCGGCGGGCGTGGCGGTGGGAGCGTCGGGCGCCGCGGGCAGGCCTGGGTGGTCACGGGCTGCTCGCGCGGCGAGGGCAGCGACAGGCCGACGGCGTTGGCGGCGCTGACGCGGTAGGTGCACGTGATCGCGGGGAGCCCGCAGAAGTGCCCGTAGGTCGTGACGTCACCCGGCAGGAGGGTCACAGGCGCCCACGACGAGCCGCCGTCGGTCGACACCTCGAGCGCGTACGACGAGACGGGTGAGCCCGCCGTCGGACGACTGGGCGGTGTCCACTGCAGGTCGACGAAGCCGAGGTTGGCCGGGTCGGCGCCGACCAGCAGGACGTACGGCGCACCGGGTGACGCCGGGTGTGCCCTGGGTGGTGACGGGCTGCACTCGGGGGTGAGGCCTGCCCGGTGCCCACCGTGTTGGTCGCCGCCACCGCGATAGGTGCACGTGACGGCCGGGCACGCCGCAGTCGTGGGCGGCCTCGAGTGTGGCCGCATCGAGAGGAGCCGACATCGGCCCACGTCGCGCCGCGTCGGTCGACGACCTCCACCTGGTAGCCGCGTCACCGGGGCGCCGCCGTCGCCAGCGGGCGGCGTCCAGACGACGTCGTGCCCGGCCCGGGATCGGCGTGGGGATACTCGGGTGCAGACTCGCAGGCCGGCGATCGGGGCGTCGGGAGCGGCGGGCACGTCCTGGGTGGTGATCGGGTCGCTCGACGGCGACGGGCGGTGCGGCGCCCGCGGCCGAGCCGGCGATCACCCGATAGGTGCAGGTGACGGCGGGCAGCCCACAGTCGTGGCGGAACGTTCGGTTCGGTGCCGGTGTAGGCGCGTCGGCCGTCCAGGATTGCGCCCAGGTCGGTCGACACCTCGACGTCGTAGCCGACGACGGTGACCGCGGTGGCCGGCGGCGTCCAGCGTGAGGTCCACAGCGCCGAGCTCGCTCGCGTCGACCGCCAGCGAGCGCGGCTGAGGCGCGTCGACGGCGTCGGGCGTGCCCGGCGTGACCACCGGGCTGGCTCGGCTCCGAGGGGCCCGACGGCCCGACCGGGTTGCTCGCCGATACCCGGTAGGTGCAGGTGACCGCCGGGCAGGCCGCAGTAGTGGCGCAGTGTGGTGGTCGTCGGGGCCGGTGACGCCGGCCGGCTCGAACGGGCCGCCGTCGACGGACACCTCGACGGTCGTAGCCGGTGACGCGGCAGGCTGCCGGTGTCGAGCGGTGCAGCCCAGCGTGACGTCGACGGAGCCGAGCGTCTCCGTCGGCCGGGGCGAGCGCGCCGTCGGGGCGCTCGGGCGCGGCGGGGGCGGCCTGGGTGACGACTCGATCGCTGGCGGGCGAGGGCGGCGACGAGCCGAGGGCGTTGACCGCGATGACCCGGTAGGCGCAGGTGATCGCCGGCAGGCCGCAGTCGTGGCGGTAGGTCGTGACCGTGCCGGTCGAGGCGATCGGGAGCCCATGTCGAGCCGTCGTGGTCACCTCGAGCTCGTAGTCGGTGATCGGGCTGCTGCCGTCGTCGGCCGGAGGCGTCCACGACACGTCGACCAGCCCGAGCTCGGTCGGGCGCGGCGCCGGCCAGCGTCGCCGTAGGGGCGAGCGGGGCGTCCGGCACGAACCGGGGTGGGCGTGTCGTCGTCGAGGATCGTCACCTGGCCCTCGGACCGGGCGATGCTCGTTCCGGCCAGGTCGGTGCTGGTGAGCGAAACGGTGAAGGACTCGTCGGGCTCGTCCAGGTCGTCGGCGACGGTGACGATCGAGATGGTGCCGAACACCTTGCCGGCCCCGATCGAGGTCGACCCCGTCTTCGACCGGAAGTCGGCTGGCGCGGTGGCGGACCCCGTCCGGGTCGCGTAGCGGACCACGACCGGATCGGCGAGAGGTTCGGACAGCGTCATCGGCAGCACCACGGTGCGCTTGCCGGCATTGCCCTCGACGACCGTGACATCGCCGATCGACACGGTGGCGTCCGGGCCGTCCGAACCGGGCTCGGTCACGGCCGACCCGCCGCCGGTGTCGTCGTCGAGCATCGTGATCGTGCCGTCGGTGCGGTCGAGCGCGACGCCGGCGTCGTCGGTGCCTGTGAGGCGCACCGTGAGCTGCTCGTCGGGCTCGGCGTTGGTGTCGCCCTTCACCGACACGCTGATGTTCACCGCGGTCTTGCCCGCGGCGATGGCGATGCTGCCGGTCTTGGCCGTGTAGTCGCTGCCGGCCTTGGCGGTGCCGGCCACGGTCTGGAACTGCACTCTCAGCCTCGTCGGCAACGGATTCGAGAGCGTCACCGGCACCATCACCGTCCGTGCGTTGCTGTTGCCCTCGACGACTGCGGCGTCGCCGATCGACACGGTGGTGATGGTCTCGGTGGTGCCGTTCGCCGGCTGACCGCCGGTGAGCACCATCGTCGAGCCCATGGCGACCACCGCCAGCCAGCTGACCCAACGTCGATCTCCGCGGCGCGCGTGCGCCGAGCTCGCCCTATCTCATGGTCGTCCCTCCGCCTCGCGTCACCGTGGTTGCGTCGCCACGCTCGGTGATGACTGTCAGAGTAGCGGAGAAACCACTCAGAGTGAAGTAGTCAGGCGGACTTGGCCAAGACCCCGCCCCGGGGAGCGAACGAGGGCACCGCCGGCAGCGTCGACGACAGGCCGGTGTCGCAGTGGATCAGCGTGACCTGGTTGGCTCGCTGGTCGAGCCAACTGGCCACGCACGACAGCTCGTCGGCCAGCTCGCGGGGCACCGGCGTGGCCGGCGTGGGCGGGTCGTCGGGTCCGGAGAGGGGGACGGGCTCGGCGAAGGGCAGCTGAGCAGCCTCGTCGTTGGCCTCGCCCCACGCCCGGGTGAGGCGGCCTCCCACCAGCTCCGCGCCGCCTTGCCCGGGCAGGCGCAGCAACACCCGACCGCTGCCGCGCAGCGCCTCGAGCCGGCGTTGCCTGCGGATCGCCTGGGCCAGAGCGTCGGCCCGCTCACGCACATCGGCCGCTTCCTCGAATCGCTCGGCGAGGGCCAGCGCACGCATCCGCTCGCGCAGCGGGGCGAGCAGCAGCTCGGGGTCGACGGTGAGGCCTCGCCGCACTCGGTCGACGATGGCGGTGTAGTCGCGCTGGCTGATGGCGCCGGAGCAGGGGCAGGTGGCCACGCCGAGCTGCGCGGCGCTGCACGGTGACTCGCGGCGGTTCGCCTCGGGCCGTGTGGTGCACCGACGCAACGGTGCGGCGGTTTCGACCGCCTCGGCGACACGCTTGGCGAACCGGGTCGAGGGCAACGGGCCCAGATAGAGGCCGTCGTCGTCGCGGACCACACGCACGATCGAGAGCCGGGGAAAGGCCTCGTCGGTGAGCTTCAGGTAGACGTAGCGACTCCAGTCGCGCGCTTGGCGGTTGTAGCGCGGTTGATGCTCGTGGATGAGGCGAACCTCGCGCACCGCCGCCGCCAAGGGGTGGGAGCACACCTCGTGTTCGATGTGTTGGGTCTCGCGCAGCAGCGCGCCGACCTTGCGGCGGCTGTCGCCCGAGAAGTAGGAGCGCACCCGCGAGCGCAGGTTGGTGGCCTTGCCGACGTAGAGCACGCGCCCGGCGCGGTCGAGGAAGAGGTAGACGCCGGGCGAGCGGGGCAGTCCGGTGGTGAGCTTGAGCTTCGAGGCCTGGGCATGCCCCGACATGGTGGGCAGCGCCATCAGGTCGTCGAGGCCGGTGACGCCGAGGCTGCCCGCCCGCTCGAGCAGCACGTGCAGCAGGTCGCCGGTGGCCAACGCGTCGTCGAGCGCACGGTGGCTCGGTGTGTGGTCGAGCCGCAAACGGCTGGCCAAGGTGCCGAGCCGGAGGTTTGGCACCTCGTCGAGCAGCAGCCGGCGGGCCATCGCCAGGGTGTCGATGACCCGGTTGGCGAGTCGGGGTCGGCCCGAGCGGGCGAGCGCGGCGTCGAGGAAGCCGACGTCGAAACGCACGTTGTGCCCGACGATGACGGCGTCGCCGATGAACTCGAGCAGCGTGGGCAGCACGGTGTCGATGCGCGGCGCGGGCACCACCATCGCCTGGGTGATGCCGGTGAGCACCGTGATCTCGCGAGGGATGGCCACGCCGGGGTTGACGAGGGTCTGGAACGTGCCGAGGCAGGCCCCTCCACGCAGCTTGACCGCGCCGATCTCGGTGATGCCGCACGACTGCGCCGAACCGCCGGTGGTCTCGAGGTCGACCACGCAGAAGGTGACGTCGTGCAAGGGCGTGCCGAGGTCGTCGAAGGTGCGTTGACCGAGCAGGGAGGAGGTCGTGGGCATCGCCCCACTGGTAGTCGAACAGGTGTTCGAGGTCAAGGACCCTCGGTTCCCGTGGGCCGGATACGCTCCGGGACGTGACCGCACCTGTTCGATACCGCTGCACCGCGTGTGGGAACCTCACCCGCTTCGATGTCACCAGCACCACGCGCTCGCGCGCCTTTCACCACTACACGGTGGGAGGCGAGCTCGAGATCGAAGACGTCGAGGTGCTCGACGAGCACGTCGAGCAGGCCGCCTGTCGTTGGTGCGGCACCGACGCTCACGTGGTGGCCCTGACCGAGGCCGAGGCCAGAGCCGCGGCGGGCGAGGCGACGACCTGAACCGGGCCGAGATCTCGCTGCTGCGGCCGGCGCTCGAGACCGCCGTCATCGTCGCCCGGGCGGGCGACTCGTCCGACCCGAGACAAGCTGCGCCGCCCTCGCTGCGAGCCTTCTTCCGCTTCCAGAAGCTGCCGAGCCGTGCGCTCGTCGTGGCGCGACGTGCCATCGACGACGATGACGCGTTTCGCGAGCGGGTGCGCGACGCGGTGGCCGCCGACCCCGATCTGGTCGGTGAGGCCGGCTGGCTCCTGCTCGATCGGCCCGACGGCTGGGAGGCCGACCTGGCCGACCTCATCGCCGCCGCGGGTCGGGCCGACGAGGAGCGCGACGCCCGCAAGCTGGCCCGTGCGCTCGAGCAGGCCCGGGCCGCCCTGGCCCGATCAGAGGCCACCGCCAGCGAGATCCGACGAGAGCGCGACCAGCTGAGCGCACTGCTCGAAGCCGAGCGGGCCGCGACGAGCCGAGCTCGACGAGCGCCTCGCCGCCGTGGGCGCCCAGCTCGAACAGGCGACGACGGAGCGGGCCACCGCGATCAGGGAGCTGAAGGACTTCGAGGCTCGGCTGGCGGTGCGCACCGAAGAGCTCCGTGAGGCGACGTCGAGGATCGCGGAGCTCGAGCGGGCGCCGTCGCCGTCCGACGTTGCGACAGCACCTGACGAGGTCGGTGGCGCAGTCGAGTCGGCCATCGACGGTGTCGCTCTCGCACGAGTGCTCGCCGAGGCACGAGCGGCGAGCGATCAGTTGGCGGCAGCGATCGGCCGGGCCGTCGAGCTCAGCGGCGAGCCCGATGCGACCGCTGCGCCGAAAGCGAGGGCGGGCCGAGCTCGTCGGCGGCCCGCCGCTGTTCCTCGCGGGATGTTCGACGACACGCCTGAGGCGGCGGCCCATTTCCTGCGGCTGCCGGCGGCCATCGTGCTGGTCGACGGGTACAACGTGGCCATGCGGGGCTGGCCCGGTCAGGAGCTCCGCGCCCAACGCGACCGCCTCATCGGCGCGCTGGCGGGCGTGTGTGCCCGAACCGGCGCCGACTCGGTGGTGGTGTTCGACGGCGCCGACGTCGGACCAGTTGCCGGTCGCGCGGGTCATCGTCACGTCCAGGTGCGGTTCTCTCCCGAGGGCGTCGAAGCCGACGACGTGGTGCTCGCGCTCATCGACGAGATGCCGGCCGATGCCCCGGTCATCGTCGTCTCGGACGATCGGCGGGTGCGCGACGGCGCCCGGTCGAGAGGCGCCAACGTCGTGGGCGTCGATCAGCTGCTCGCCCTCGTCTGAGGGCCGCCGAACCTTAATTTCTGCTCCGGGTTTCCTAGTGACTTCCCGGGATATCTCCTCTACAATCAAACACATGTTCGATGGCGTCGCACTCGTGGAGCAAGGCCGCAAAGCGGCCGGCGCCGATGTGTCGTTGTTGTCCGACCGCGAGCTGTGTGAGGCGGCGTTGGCGCTCGAGGAGCAGCGCCGGCTGACCGACGCCGCTCAGGGTCACGTGTTGGCCGAGCTCGAGAAGCGGTCGGTGTGCGAGCGTGATCACGGTCTGTCGACGGGTGGGTGGTTGGCGCGGGAGGCGATGTTGCCGTCGGCGGTGGCGCGTTGCTCGGGTGAAGGTGGGCGTCGAGCTGTCGGGCCGGTTCTCGTCGGTCGACGAGGCGTTGATCGACGGGCGGATCTCGTGGGAGCACGCCCGGGTGATCGTGGCTGCGGCGAACCCGCGGATCGTGAAGAAGATCGCCGACATCCAGGACCACCTGGTGGCTGCCGCTCGGGGCACGCTGTTCGAGCGGTGGCGCCATGAGGTGACGGGTATCGCCGATCTGTTGGACGAGGACGGCGGCCACGACCCCGACGACGGGCTGTCAGCAGGAACCGGTTGTTGTTGTCGGGCACGTTCGGTGGCTCGACCGAGGTGTCGGGCCGGTTGGTGGGCGAGTGGGGCCTGGTGGCCCGCCAGGCCATCGACGAGATGGCCGCCGAGCTGCGCCGCGCCTTCAAAGCCGATCGTGAGGTCTGTCCCGAGTTGGTGATGCCCGACCAGTCCACCCTGCGCGCCCTCGCGTTCGTCGAGCTGTGCCGCCGAGGGCTGGGTGTCGACCTCGACACCACCAAAGCACCCCGGCCGGATGTGACCTTGGCCGTCGAACGCCGTGACGCCCCACAGCGGGGCGGTCACCCCGGACGGCACCGTGGTGCCCGACGAGGTGTCGCGGGTGTTGCTGTGCGATCCCGATCTGCACCCCATCGTCTGGACAGCCTGGGGATCCCGGTCGACATGGGCCACACCGTCAGATACGCCACCGCCCGGCAACGACGAGCCATCGCGCTGCGCGACGGCGGCTGCGTCTTTCCCGGCTGCGGATGCCCAGCGGCGTGGACCGACGCCCATCACGTCGAGCACTACACCCCCACCGACGGCCCGACCGACATCGACAACCTCGCCGGCTCTGCCGACACCACCACCGGGTCACCCACCGCAACGGCTGGACGATGCACCGCCACCGACGACGGCTGGTTCTGGTGGACCACGCCAAAGGGCGACGCGATCTGGAGCCAACGCCACGGACGACAGCGGGCCGGACCAGCGCCCGCTCCACGCGCAATGAGCTGGGCGTGGCTGTCATACCCCCTGAATAGGGTCGCTCTCATGGACGACGTGATCCGGATCGACTGCGCCGACTGCGTGATGCAGCACACCGAGGTGTGCGACGACTGCGTGGTCACCTTCCTCTGCTCCCGCGAGGCCGACGAGGCCGTGGTGATCGATGTTGCCGAAGTGCGCGCCCTCCGTCTGCTCAACGAGGCGGGGCTCGCCCCGCGCCTGCGGCACCGGCGCCGCACCGGCTGAGCCGTACGATGGGTTCCCGTGCCGCTGCCCGAACCCGACGTCCCCTCTGCGGTCGAGAGCTACACCGCCCTGGTGTGTCGCGTGGGCCTCGACGCCGGTCTGGCACGCGTGGGTGTGGCCTCCGCCGAGCCGTTCGTCGAGTCGCGGTTGGCGCTCGAGACGCGCAAGGCCGCCGGTCTGCACGGCGGCATGCAGTTCACCTATCGCAACCCGACCCGCTCCACCGATCCCTCGGCCACGCTGCCCGGGGTGCGCTCGCTCGTGGTCGGCGCCCTGGCGTATGCGGTCGACGAGCCGGAGGCGCCCCAGTCAGGTCCACACGGGCGGGTGGCGCGCTACGCGATCACCGACTACTACGCCAGCCTGCGTGCCGCCCTGGCTCAGGTGGCCGACCGATTGTCGGCCGACGGCTGGCAGGCGCGGGTGGTGGCCGACGACAACGCCCTCGTCGACCGGGCGGCTGCCCACCGAGCGGGCATCGGCTGGTTCGGCAAGAACGCCAACCTTCTCGCGCCCGGGCACGGAAGCTGGTTCGTGCTGGGCTCGGTGCTCACCGATGCCGTCCTCACACCGGCCGAGGCGCCGGTGGCCGACGGGTGTGGCGCGTGCACCCGCTGCATCGACCGATGCCCCACGCAGGCCATCGTCGCTCCCGGCGTGGTCGATGCCCGCCGCTGCCTCGCCTGGCTGGTGCAGGCCAAGGGCTCGTTCCCGCTCGAGTTCCGCGAAGCGCTGGGCGATCGCCTCTACGGGTGCGACGTGTGCCAGGAGGTCTGCCCGGCGGGGCGACGGGCGGGTGACGGCGATCGGCTCGCCGACGACGATCAGACCTGGGTCTCGCTCGTCGAGCTGCTCACGCTGAGCGATGCCGAGCTGCTCGAGCGCTACGGGCGGTGGTACATCGCCGAGCGCGATCCGCGCTACCTGCGCCGCAACGCGCTGGTGGTGCTCGGCAACGTGGGTGATCCATCGAACCCGGAGGTGGCCGACCTCATCAGCCGCTATGGCGCGAGCGACGACCCGATGCTGCGTGAACACGCCGAGTGGGCCGCCGGCCGGCTGGGCCTCACGGTCGGGAGCAGGCCATGAACCACCTGCTGGTCACCAACGACTTCCCACCCAAGCTCGGTGGCATCCAGTCCTACCTGTGGGAGCTGTGGCGCCGCCTCGATCCCGACCGCACCACCGTGCTCACCACCCCGTTCGACGGTGCGGCCGACTTCGATCGCCACCAACCGATGCGCGTGGAGCGCACCCGCCAACCCGTCCTGTTGCCCGAGCCCTGGCTGCGACGACACATCGATGCCCTCGCGGCCGACGTCGACGCCGATCTGGTGCTGCTCGACCCCGCGCTTCCCCTGGGACTGATCGGCTCGGCGATCGAGCGCCCGTATGGCGTCGTGTTGCACGGTGCCGAAGTCACCATCCCCGGCCGGCTCCCTGGTGGACGTCAACTCCTTGCCCGCGTCCTGCGGGGCGCCGGGCTGGTGGTGGCCGCAGGTGGCTATCCAGCCCACGAAGGCGAGCGCGCCGCGGGCCGCACGTTGCCAACCGTCGTCGTCCCGCCCGGGGTCGACACGACCCGGTTCGTGCCCCTCGGACCGCAGCAGCGGCGAGCAGGACGCGACCGGTTCGGGCTCGACCCGGCTGCTCCCCTCGTGCTGAGCGTGAGTCGACTCGTGCCCCGCAAGGGCATGGACGTGCTGGTGCGCGCGGCCGCAGCGGCGGCCCGGCACGTTCCCGGCCTGCAGGTGGCCATCGCCGGCGATGGTCGTGAGCGAGGCCGACTCGATCGGCTGGTCGAGCAGTCCGGCGCACCCGTGCGGCTGCTCGGCCGGGTGGCCGACGACGAGTTGCCCTCGCTCTACGGCTGCGCCGACGTGTTCGCCATGCTGTGTCGCGACCGCTGGCTCGGCCTCGAACAAGAGGGCTTCGGCATCGTGTTCCTCGAGGCGGCCGCGTGCGCGGTGCCTCAGGTGGCCGGCCGCTCGGGCGGCTCCCACGAAGCAGTCGAGCACGGCGTCACCGGCCTCGTCGTCGACGACCCACGATCGGTGTCGCAGACCGCGGCAGCTCTCACCGCCTTGCTCACCGACGAGGCGTCGCGTGTGGCGCTCGGCGAGGCGTCCCGGCGCCGCGCCGTCGAGCAGTTCACCTACGACGGACTGGCTGCGCAGTTGCAGGTTGCCATCGACGCGGCCATGGTCGCTCCGTGACCGACGCATCCACCGACGTCCGCACCGACCGCCCGCCCGGCGCCGCCCTGGTCACCGCGTCGTGGGCCGGCACCGCGCTCTACGCCGTCGCCGCGCTGGTGTCGACCATCTGGCTCGACGCCGTGATCGTGGTGGTCATCGTGTCGCTGGTGCTGTTCGCCATCGGCACGGTCGCGTTCCTCGCTGCCTACCTGCGGGCCATCGGCCGCAGTCGCTACGAGGCCATCGGGATGGGCGGGCTGTTCTTCCTCGCCGGGGGCGCCGCCCCGGCCTCGGTGCAGCGCCAGCTCATCGCGTCGCTCGCCATCGAGGTCGTCATCGCCTTCGTGACGGCGTCGGTGCGCATCTACACCCCGGTGGCCTTCGGCTTGCTGGTGCCGATGTACGGCCTCGGCCTCATGGGCCTGTGGGGTGCCCGCTACGGCACGTTCCAGCCCCGGTCCGAGCCGTCCTGACCCTCCCAGCACATCGCCCTCGGCCGCCCCGCTTCACTATCCTCCCGGCAATGGCCGAACAGGCGAGAGAGCACACCACGATCAACGCCCCCGTCGAGCGGTGCTTCGAGACGCTCACCGACTTCGAGAGCTACCCGGAGTGGGCGGGCGACCTGAAGGCGGCCACCGTCGTCGAGCGCGACAGCGAAGGTCGCGCCATCGTCGTCGAGTTCCGTGCCGCGGCGATGGGTCGCAGCACCACCTACCGCCTGCGCTACGACTACGCGGGTGCGCCCAACCGGCTCGGATGGATGCTCGACGAGGGCGACATCCAGCGCGAGCTCGACGGCGCCTACACCTTCGAGCCATCGCCCGACGACCCCGAGTCGACCGAGGTCGGCTATGAGCTCTCGATCGACCTGATCATGCCCATCCCCGGCTTCGTCAAGCGCCGGGCCGAGGCGCGCATCTTGAAGACCGCGCTCGACGAGCTCAAGGCGCGCGTCGAACGCGCCCTGGCCTGATCGGCCCTCGTTGCGCATCCTGTTGTTCACCGGCAAGGGGGGAGTGGGCAAGACGTCGGCCGCCGCCGCGACCGCGTTGCGCTGCGCCGACGCCGGGGCGCGCACGCTGGTGATGTCGACCGATCCGGCGCACTCCCTGTCTGACTCGTTCGACGTCTTCCTCGGATCGTCGCCCACGCGGATCACGGCGTGCCTGTCGGGCCAGCAACTCGACGCGCAGGAGCGCATGGAAGAGCACTGGGGAGAGATCCAGGGCTATCTGGTCGAGGTGTTCAACTGGGCGGGGGCCGAGGGCATCGAGGCCGAGGAGCTGTCGGTGCCGCCTGGCCTCGACGAGCTCTTCAGCTTGACCGACATCAAGACCTACGCCGAGTCGGGCGACTGGGACGTGCTCGTCGTCGACTGCGCGCCCACGGCCGAGACCATCAGGTTGCTCTCGTTGCCCGACATCCTCGAGTGGTACATGGAACGGATCTTCCCGATGGGCCGGCGCCTCAACCGCGTGGTCGGCCCGGTCCTGCAGCGGGTGACGTCGATGCCGATCGCAGGTGACGACGTCTTCAGCGCCAGCCGTCGCTTCTACGATCGGCTCGACGGCGTGAAGAAGGTGCTCTCCGATCCGGCCCGCACCAGCGTGCGCCTGGTGGTGAACCCCGAGCGCATGGTGATCGCCGAGGCGCGGCGCACCTACACCTATCTCTCGCTGTTCGGCTACCGCGTCGATGCCGTCATCGCCAACCGACTTCTCCCCACCAGCGTGTCCGACCCATGGTTCGCGAAGTGGCGTGAGACGCAGGTCGAGCATCTCGCCACGATCGAGGACGGCTTCGCTCCGCTGCCGGTGCTGAAGGCCGAGCTGGCCGAGCAGGAGCTGGTCGGGGTCGACCGTCTCCGCGCCTTCGCCGAGACCGTCTACGGCGACCTCGATCCGACCGACGTGCTGCACGAAGGCGAGCCGTTGCGGGTCGAGCAGACCGACGCCGGGTTCGAGCTCGTCCAAGAGCTGCCGTTCGCCGATCGCGACGACCTCGAGCTCGGGCGCCACGGCGACGAGCTGCTCGTGCGCATCGGTCCCTACCGACGCGCGGTGATGCTGCCCGATTCGCTGCGCCGCCGGTCCGTGTCCGGAGCCACCCTCCGCGGTGGCGAGCTGCGGATAACCTTCGGCTCGTGAGCGACGGGGAGTCGAGCGATCCGGACGACGCCAGCTCGGCTGGCCAAAAGGCTGCCGAGGGCGTCGACCACCTGCAGGCTGCCGCTCGGGAGATGATCGCCGCGGCGCGGGCGTTCCTCGACGTGGTCGAGGAGGTGGTCGACGATCGCGAGGCGGTGTCGTCGGTCGTCGACGCCGTGTCGTCGGTCGCCCAGGGAGCCGCTCGCGCCGTGCGTGACGCCCGGCCCGGGTCCGTGCCCGACTCCGGGTCCGACGACGACGATCCGTTCGCCGGGGGCGTGCAGCACATCCGGGTCTCCTGATCGGCCGCAGCTCGCGAACCCCTCAAAACCCAACCCTTTTCGGCCGATGAGGAGGACACCATGAGGCTCCTCTCGCTCAACCCCAACGGCTCTGAAGAGTCGGCGCTCGACTTCCACCCGATCGTCACCGTGGTGAACGGGCTCGGACTGCTCGGACGCCAGCAGGTGCTGCACGCCATCTCCACCCTGCCGACCGGGGCCGACCCTGGCATCGGTGGGCTGGTCGAGGCCCACGGCGTGCTCCTCGACCTCACGCCCGACACGCTGGCGCTGCTCGATCTCAAGGTCGGCGACCTCGACGTGTTGGTGCGCCCGACCGACCTGCCCCAGCCGGGCACGGACGACGCCGAGGTGTCCGCCGGCTCGGCCCCGGCCGAGCCCCAGCGGCTCACCGTCGACCAGTTCCTGGCGGTGACCCCCGAGGGCCGATTCCCCGACCTCGATGCCGCCCGCCGCCGGCGCGACGAGTCCGCCGAGGCTCTCGAGCTGCTGCGAGACGCCATGGCTCGCACCCGGCAAGGCCTCGAGGCAGCCCGCGCCCGGCGAGAGCGGGCCGAGACCTCGCTCGAACGAGCGCGAGCCGCGCTCACCGGCGACGGCGCCGGCGAGATCGACCCGCTCGCCTCGCTCGACGCCGGCGACATCGCGCTGCGCCAGGCCGAGCTCGACGTCGAGATCGAGCAGCTGCGGGACGAGATGGCGCGCATCGACCGCGGGCTCGACGAGCTGTCGGCCATCGACACCCGCCCCATCCAGGTGCTGCTCGATGCCATCCGCGACCCGGGTCCGATCGACTACGTGCCCTCCGAGCGGGCCCACGCCCTGGCCGACGAGTTCGTCCAGCTCCAGGCCGACGTCCGCCAGCTCGAGCAGGGGCTCGAGGATCGCGGCTTCGGGCCGGCCTCGGCCATGCAACGGCTCGAGGAGGCGAGGACCGCGTTGGCCGCCGCCGAGCGAGGGGTCGCCAAGCCCAACCTGTCACCGGACGACATCGCCGAGCTCGAGGCCGCCCACGAAGAGGTGCTCGAAGCCGAACGCAAGGCGTCGGGGTTCGGTCGACGCAATCAAAAGCGCCTCGACGACGCCGTCGCCGCCGAGCAGGTCATCCTCGACCGGGTGGGATTCCCGACGTGGAGTGCCTACGTGATGGGATCGACCCTGCTGTCGATCGACCCGATCGCGGAGCAGAAGCTCGAGAGGGCCCGGCTCGACCTCGAGGCCGCGGAGGCGCACTGGGCCGACATCACCGCCATGATGGAGGCCGACCCTGAGCACCGGGCGCTGATCGACCGTCTCGAAGAGGTCTACCTCGAGGCCTACGACCTGCTCGGGGGAGACGAGCCCGAGGACGTCGAGACCGCCTTGCGCCAGCTGAAGGTGCCCAAGCGCGAGATCACCACCGAGGAGCTGGTCGACGCGCTCGTCTACCAGCTCGAGCTGGTCGGCCTGACGTTGCCGCCCGACATGGTCGGCGTCGACTACGCCGTCGTCGTGGCCGACGCGTTCCTCGCCGAGGCCGCCGGCATCAACGATCGGGTCACCGAGCTACGAGACGAGCGTCGCCGTCACCAGGCCGACCTCGAAGCGAACGAACGCGAGCTCGAGGTGCTGGCCGCAGCCGAGACGGCCGCCGGCACGATCGATCTCACCGATGCCGCCGTCACCGGCCTCGACGGGCTCGCGCCAGATCTCGACGAGCTCGAGGCAGAGCTGGCGGCCGCTCGCGAGGACGAAGCCGATCACATCGAGGCGGTCGAGGCCAGGGAAGCCCTGGTCGACGCCGCCACCCAGATCGAGGCAGTGTCGGCCAGCAGGCTCATCAAGCTCGCAGGCGAGCTGGCCGAGCAGACCGGCCACCCGGTCGACGACGGTCCGCGCAGCGAGCTCGCGTTCGAGGTCGATCCCGGCGACGACGAGGCCCGCAGCGGCCCCGAGGCCATCGAGTTCTACCTGTTGGCCCGGTTGGCGGCCCTGCGCAACGTCTCCTATGCAGGATCGGTGCCCCTGGTGCTCGACGACACGTTCGCCGGCATCGACCCGGACAACGTGCGGTCGCTGCTCGGCAAGCTCGAGCGCATGGCCGAGACGGTTCAGGTGGTCTACCTCGGTGACGACCCGACCGTCGCCAACTGGGCGAGCGAGGTCGGATTCGAGCGCGCCGCCGTCGTCGCCGCGCCACCGCCGTTTGCCTGAGCGGGCTGGCGCGCCCGGCGGCTCGGCCGCCTACCATCGGATCACGTCCGGTCGACCGGGCTGGACCGATGGCCCGGACGGGCCGACCCTGGAGGGTGCCGTGGCCGTGATCGACGAGGACACCATCCGCCATCTGGCCTCGTTTCGCAGCGACCACGCACCCGTCGTCTCGTGCTACCTCGATGTCGACGGCCGTCGGCTGGTCAGGTCGCAAGACGTCGAGGCCGAGCTCGACCACCTGCTGCGCAGAGCCCGGTCGATGCCGAGCGGAGCGGCCGCGGCCGACGACCTCGACCGCGTCGAGAGCTTCGTACGCGACGGCTTCGACCGGTCGAACACGCGTGGTCTGGCCATCTTCTCGTGCCTCGCCCACGATCTCTGGCACGTCGTGCCCCTTCCGGTCGGCGTCCACAGCCGCATCGTGGTCAACGCCGCACCTGCGGTGGGCCAGCTCGAGTCGCTCGTGCAGGAGCTCGAGCGCTTCGGGGTGCTGCTCGTCGACCGCCAGCGCGCCCGCATGCTCGTGTTCCAGTTCGGTGAGCTGGTCGACCGCTCCGAGCTGTTCGAGGCCCTCCCGCGCGACTACGACCTGCGGGGACACAGCGACCAGGGCTACGACCGTGAGCAGCACCACGTCGAGGAACTGACGGCACAGCATCTGCGCCACGCCGCGAGCGTCGCGTTCCACGTGTTCCAGGAGCAGGGCTTCGACCGGCTCACGGTGCACGCACCTGCCGAGCTCGAATCGACGCTCGAGAGCTTCTTGCACCCCTATCTGGTCGAGCGGCTCTGCGAGCACATCAACGTGTCGCCCACCGCCACCATCGACGAGATCCGTCGCGCCGCCCTCGACGTGGTGCGGGCCGTCGAGCGACGCAAGGAAGCCGATCTCGTGAGCCGACTGCGCGACGCCGTCGGTGGCGGGCACAAGGGCGTGGCCGGTCTCGACGCCACCCTCGCATCGCTCGTCGAGCGTCGCATCGACGTCATGTTCGTGTCGCAGGGCTACAGCGAGACCGGCTGGCGTTGCGAGTGTGGCTACCTGTGCCACCTCGGTCCGGTGTGCCCGATCGACGGTCGCCAGATGGCTCATGTCGACGACATCGTCGAGGAGGCGGTCGACGTCGCGCTCAACCAACGCTGCCGGGTCGAGGTCTGCGTCGACAACGCCGATCTCGATGTGCTCGGTCGCATCGGCGCGCTGCTGCGCTACTGAGTCGCGTGCCGCCCGACCCGCCGCCCGTCACTGTCGTCGCGGGTCTCGACATCGGCGGCACCAAGATCCTCGGTCGAGCCGTCGACACCGCCGATCCCACCGGCCGGGTGGCCGAGGTGCGGGTCGACACTCCTCGGGGTGAGGCCGCCATCCTCGACGCCCTGGTCGACACGATCCGTCAGCTCGACGCCGTCCCCGAGGTGGTGGCGGCCGGCGGCATCCGGGCGGTCGGGGTGGGAGCTGCCGGTCTGGTCGACCACGACGGTGTGCTTCGGTTCGCGCCGAACCTGCCGGGGGTGGCCGACCTGGCGATCGGCCCGCACCTGAAGGATCGCCTCTCGCGGCGAGTGGTGGTCGACAACGACGCCAACTGCGCCACCTGGTGCGAGTTCGTCCTCGGCGCCGCGGCCGGATCGGCCCACGCCATCCTGGTCACCCTCGGCACCGGCATCGGGGCGGGACTCGTCGTCGACGGTCGCCTGGTCCGCGGCGCTGGTGGCTTCGCGGGGGAGCCGGGGCACATGGTGATCGATCCCGTCGGGCCACCCTGCCCGTGCGGCCGCCGAGGCTGCTGGGAGCGCTTCGCCTCCGGCAGCGGGCTCGGTCGCCTGGCGCGTGATGCGGCCGCGGCCGGTCGGGCCGACCATCTGGTCGCGCTGGCGGGCGGCGACCCCGAGGATGTCCGCGGCGAGCACGTCACCCGTGGCGTTCGAGAGGGAGACCCCGAGTCGCTCGAGATCATGGGCCAGTTCGCGTGGTGGGTGGCCGTCGGCCTGGCCAACCTGGTCGACCTGCTCGATCCCGAGGTGGTGGTGGTCGGCGGGGGCCTGGCCCAGGCGGGGGAGGCCCTGTTGGGTCCGGTGCGCCAGTCGTTCCACGACCTCGTGCTCGCCCCGCGCCAGCGGGGGAGGGTCAGCATCGTGGCAGCGACGTTCGGTCCCGAAGCGGGCGCTATCGGTGCCGCCCTGCTGGCGGGCCGCCAGTAGCCTGCGGGCATGGAGTTCCGCCGCATCACCTCGCTTCCGCCCTACGTCTTCACCATCATCGATGCCCTGAAGGTGGAGGCCCGGCGAGCCGGCGAGGACGTCATCGACCTGGGGTTCGGCAACCCCGACCTGCCCTCCCCCGACGTGGCGGTCGACAAGGTCGTCGAGGCCGTGCGCAATCCCCGCAACCACCGCTACTCGGCCAGCCGGGGCATCCCGAAGCTGCGCCAGGCCGCCAGCGATCTCTACCTGCGCCGGTTCGGTGTCGAGATCGACCCCGACACCGAGGTCATCAACACCATCGGCGCCAAGGAGGGCTTCTCACATCTGATGTGGACCCTGTTGCAGCCTGGCGACGCCGCCCTCGTACCGTCGCCCTCCTATCCGATCCACATCTACGGACCGCTGTTCGCCGGGGCCGACATCCGCGAGGTGCCGCTCGGCACCGACCGCGACTTCTTCGAGAACCTGCAGGAGGCCTGGGAGTACTCGTGGCCCAAGCCCCGCGTCATCGTCATGTCGTTCCCGCACAACCCCACCACCACGTGCGTCGACCTCGACTTCATGCAGAAGGTGGTCGACTTCGCTCGGGAGCGCGAGGTGATCGTGGTGCACGACAACGCCTATGCCGATCTGGGCTTCGACGGCTACTCGCCGCCATCCATCCTCCAGGCCGAGGGGGCCAAGGAGGTCGCCGTCGAGCTCTACTCGATGACCAAGTCGTTCTCGATGGCGGGCTGGCGGGTGGCGTTCCTGCTCGGGCGGTCCGACGTGGTGCAGGCACTGGCCAAGCTGAAGAGCTATCTCGACTACGGCACGTTCCAACCGGTGCAGATCGCAGCCACGGTCACCATGAACGAGATGCCCGACTACCCCAAGGTCGTGCAGGAGATCTACCAGAGCCGGCGCGACACGTTGTGCGGGGGCCTCCAGCGCATCGGGTGGGATCTCGAGCCGCCGCGGGGCACGATGTTCGTGTGGGCGCCGATCCCCGAGCCCTACGCCGAGATGGGATCGATCGAGTTCGCCTCGTTCCTCGTGCAGCGAGGCCCAGGTGGCCACCTCACCCGGCGTCGGCTTCGGCCCGGGCGGCGACGGCCACGTGCGCTTCGCCCTCATCGAGAACGAGCAGCGCACCTCGCAGGCGGTCCGCAACCTGCGCAAGGCGCTCACCCGACTCGGCTGAGCCGTTGGGTCAGCGGCGGGCGGCGACGGGCTCGGGCACGTGCAGGCCTTCGAGCACGAACGTCACGGCCGCATCGGCCACCTCTTCGGCGGCCGCGCCGCGCTCGTGGATGAAGATGCGGGCGAGCTGCGCGGTGACGCCCAGGATGGCGTGGGCGAGCATGGTCGGATCGGCGTCGCGGATCTCGCCGCGGTCGATGCCGTCCTTCACGATGCGGATGATGTCGCCCACCGCCACCTCCTGGCCCTTGCGCAGGGCGGGAGCGAAGCGGTCCTCGGTGGCGGCGAACTGGATCAGCTTGTTGACGTCGCGATGCTGCGCCGACCAACGCATCGACGCTCGCAGGCCCAGTTCGATGCGCAGGATCGGGTCGTCCTCGTCACCGATGGCCTGCTGCTGGGCCCGGCGCAGATCGTGCTGGGCCTCGCGGAGGATCTCGAGCAGCAGCTGCTCTTTGCTGTCGAAGTACCAGTAGAAGACGCCCTTGCCCACGCCGAGGCCCTGCACGATCTCGGCGACCGAGGTGGGGTGGTAGCCGTTCTCGGCGAAGCGCTGGGTGGCGTAGTCCATCAGCTGCTGGCGCCGCTCGCGTCCTCGTGCGGTCAGGCGCCTGCTCATCCGGGCCACGCTAAACAGACTTGACCGACCGGTCAAGGAACGCAGACGCGCCTCACCGGTTCGCGTGCCCTTTGCGGACGCGAAACACGGTGTTCACGTTTGCTCCGTACGGTCCGTGACATGCGTTCCACCCCCGCAACGGGTTCCACCCCGGCGAAGCGATCTACCTACGTGCTGCGGATGTGGTTGCCCGATCGGCCCGGCGCCCTCGGTGCGGTGGCCAGTCGGGTCGGAGCCGTCGGCGGTGATGTCGTCGGCATCGACATCCTCGAACGGGGCGGCGGTCGGGCGGTCGACGAGATGGTCGTGGAGCTCCCCGACGAGTCGGTGCTCGAGCTGCTGGTGTCGGAGATCAAGCAGGTCGACGGCGTCGATGTCGAAGACATCCGGGAAGTCGCGGATGCGTTGCACGATCCCCGCCTCGACGCGCTCGAGACGGCGGCGATGCTCGTCGGCGCCGCCACCACCGGCGAGGCGATCGAGGCGTTGTGCGAGCACGCGGTGCGCACCATCGGCGCCGTGTGGGGCGCGGTCATCGACTTGGAGGCGGGCGAGGTCATCACCGAGCGAGGCGATGCCCCGCCGGCTGGCTGGTTGGCCGCCTTCGTGGCCGGGAGCCAGAGTTCGGCCAGGGTGGCGGGGGGCGAGGGCGGCGCCCACGACGTGATCTGGGCTCCGCTGCCAGGAGCGGGCTTGGCGTTGATGCTCGGCCGATCCGGCCAGGCATTCCGTGCGCGAGAAAGGCGGCAGGCGAGCGCGTTGGCGCGCATCGTCGACACCCGGTTTCGCGAGCTGACCAGCCAACGCGCCCGCATCGCTCACCCCTCGATGACGTTCCGCTAGCTCGCCCGTGCCGGCAGGCGGCCCGGCGCGCCTACTCGGCCCAGTTGCGTGACCGCTCGACGCCTCGGCGCCAGCGGGCGTAGGACTCGTCGACGCTCGCCCGTTCGGCCTTCGGCGTCACCTCGACGTCGAGCATCCAGTTGTCGGTGATCTCGTCGATCGACTGCCAGACGCCCTCGGCCAGTCCGGCGAGGTAGGCCGCGCCGAGGGCCGTGGTCTCCTGCACGACCGGTCGGGCCACCGGCACCTGCAGCTGATCGGCCTGCAGTTGGAGGAGCAGGGGCATCGCCGACGCCCCGCCGTCGGCCCGCACCCCACGCACCTCGTGGTGCGACCCGGCACACATCGCCTCGACCACGTCGCGGGTCTGGAACGCCATCGCCTCGACCACCGCCCGCGCCAGGTGGGCGCGCCCGGTGCCCCGGGTGATGCCCAGCAACGTCCCTCGGGCGTAGGGATCCCACCACGGACTGCCGAGGCCGGTGAACGCCGGCACCAGCACCACGCCCTCGGAGTCGGGGATCGACTCGGCGAGGGGCCCGACCTCCGACGCCTGCTCGATGATGCCGAGGCCGTCGCGGAGCCACTGCACCGCGGCGCCGGTCACGAAGATGGCGCCTTCGAACGCATAGTGCGTGACCTGCCCACCTTGTCCGTCGCCGATCGACCAGGCGACGGTGGTGAGCAGGCCGTCGACCGGCTCGGGACAGGTCTCGCCCACGTTCATCAACACGAACGAGCCGGTGCCATAGGTGTTCTTGGTCATGCCGGGCGTGAAGCAGGCCTGGCCGAACAGGGCGGCCTGCTGGTCGCCGGCGATGCCGCTGATGGGCGTGCCCGCCGGCACCGGCAGCCCCTCGGCCGCCACGCCGAAACGTCCGCTCGACGGCTTCACCTCCGGCAACACGTGCTGGGGCACGCCGAACAGCTCGCACAGCTCGTCGGACCAGGACAGCGAGCGCAGGTCGAACAGCATCGTGCGGCTGGCGTTCGAGACGTCGGTGGCGTGCACCTGCCCGCCGGTGAGGTTCCAGAGCAGCCACGAGTCGATCGTGCCGAACGCGACCTCGGGTCCCGGCGTGACACCCCCCTCGGTGAACAGCCACTCGAGCTTGGTGGCAGAGAAGTAGGGGTCGAGCACGAGGCCCGTGGTGCGCCGGATGCGCGGCAGTTCGCCCTGGGCCAGCAGTTGCTCGCAGCGGGGTGCGGTGCGGCGATCCTGCCAGACGATGGCGCGGTGCAGCGGGTGGCCGGTGGTGCGGTCCCACACCACCGTGGTCTCTCGCTGATCGGTGATGCCGATGGCGGCGAGCGGCCCGTCGAGCCGACCGCACACCTCGCCGAGCACGGTGAGCGCCGTGGCCCAGATCTCGTCCGGATCGTGCTCGACCAGCCCTGGCTCGGGAAAATGCTGCGTGAACTCCCGATAGGAGCTGTCGACCGGCGCGCCGGAATGGTCGAAGATGATGGCCCGCACGCCGGTGGTGCCGGCGTCGAGCGCCAGAACGCGGGACTCGGAAGAGGCGGCCATGGCCGCACCCTAGGCTGGCGCGCACTGTGCGTCGATGTTCCGAGGCAACGAAAGGGAGTGCGGTCCATGCGAATCGCGATGCTCACCGGCGGTGGCGATTGCCCAGGCCTCAACGCGGTCATGCGCGCCATCGTGCGCAAGGCCGAACGCACCTACGACGACGAGGTGATCGGCTTCCTCGACGGGTGGAAGGGTGTCATCGACGGCGCCACCCGGCCGCTCAGCGTCGAGACCTTTCGAGGCACGCTGCCCCGCGGCGGCACGGTGCTGGGCTCATCGCGCACCAACCCCTTCAAGATCGACGGTGGCGTCGACCAGTGCAAGGCAAGCCTCGACCGACCTCGGCGTCGACGCGTTGATCGCCATCGGCGGTGAGGACACGCTGGGCGTGGCCGCCAAGCTGTTCGATCTCGGCGTCAAGGTGGTCGGCGTGCCGAAGACCATCGACAACGACCTGTCCGGCACCGAGCTGACCTTCGGGTTCGACACCGCAGTGGGCATCGCCACCGAGGCCATCGATCGTCTGCACACCACCGCCGAGTCGCACGACCGGGTGATGGTCGTCGAGGTGATGGGCCGCCATGCCGGCCACATCGCCACCTGGTCGGGCATCGCGGGTGGCGCGGCCATGATCCTCATCCCCGAGGAGCCCTTCGACATCGAGGCGGTGTGCGAGGCGATCAAGCGGCGCCACGGCAAGGGCCGTTTCGCCTCGATCATCGTGGTGGCCGAAGGCGCGGTGCCGAAGGCCGGCACGATGGAGGTGCTCACCAACGAGACCGACCAGTTCGGCCATGTCCGACTCGGCGGCATCGGCAACACGATCGCCCAAGAGATCGAAGCCCGCACCGGGTTCGAGACCCGCGTCACGATCCTGGGGCATGTGCAGCGCGGTGGCACTCCCACGGCGTTCGACCGGGTGCTCGCGACCCGTTTCGGCATCGCGGCCATCGAGGCCGTGCACGACGATGCCTACGGCCAGATGGTGGCCCTGCAATGCGGTTCGATCGTGCGGGTGCCGCTGTCGGAGGCGGTCGGCCAGCTCAAGCTGGTCGATCCTGCCCTCTACCACGGCGTCGCCGAGGTGTTCTTCGCCGGCTGAGCTCAGCCCTCGCCTGGCTCGGTCTGGGCCGCGGCGATCTGTTGGAGGAACGTCGGGTAGTTCTCCCTCGTCACTGGTTCGCCAGCAGGCACTGCGCCGGCTTCGGCGGGCACCGCAGCGGGCTGTCCGTCGATGCTCAGCACCACGCTCCTCACCTCGTTCACGCCGGTGGCCGTGAAGATGAGCTGCGCGATCGCGAGCCGCTGGAGGTTGCTCTCGATCTCGGCCAGGTTGCCGCTGAGGTCGAGGCGGAGCACGCCGTCGGACGACAGTGATGTGCCGAGCACCCGCGTGTCGCTCGGGATCGTGTTGCGCACGCCAGGGGTGGTGATGTCCGCCTGCTCGGTGTCGATGAGCCGCTCGACCAGCGCACGGGCCCGGTCGTCGGGGTCGGCGGGCAGGGGCAGCTCGACCGTGAACGGCTCGAGTCGTTCGGTGGCGGTGTCGGGCGTGGGGCTGGCGCCCACCAGGTAGATGGTCTCGAGGAGGGTGGAGTCGTTGGAGACGGTGGTGCTGGTGCCCGCCGGTGACTCGCTCAGGCTTGAGGGGAGGGCATCGGACGAGATGGCTCGCGGCTCGTCGTCGCTGGGTATCCCGCACGCCACCACGGCGAGCGCGAACAGCACGAGTGCGGACGCGGCGACAAGGCGGGCACGACTCATGGGGTGAGGGCCACCTCTTCGGCCGGCTCGGGCTCCGGTGTGAGGACCTCGACGATCGGCAGCTCGACGACGAAGCGTGCGCCCGGCTCGCCGTCGGGGCGGTCCTCCACCCACACTCGGCCACCGTGCAGGCGCACGTGCTCGTCGACGAGGGCCAGGCCCAGGCCGACTCCGCTGTCCATCGATCGGTTGCCGCTGCCGCTGCCTCGTGAGAAGCGGTCGAAGATGATGTCGCGATCGCCCTCGGGCACGCCCTCGCCGTGGTCCTCGACGGCGATGCGCACCATGTCGTCGGCCCGCCGGATGATGACCGAGGTGGCACCACCCGCGTACTTCTCGGCGTTGTCGAGCAGGTTGGCGAGCACCCGCCCGAACCGGCGCTTGTCGACGCGCACGATGACCTCGCCGACGTTCTCGTCGTAGCGAACCGGGATGCCGCCGCCGCCGAGCACGCTGACGGCTTGGATGACCATCTCGGTGATGAGCACGTCCTCGAGGTGCAGCTTGATCGCACCGACGTCGAACCGGCTGATCTCGAGCAGGTCCTCGACGAGCTGCTGGAACCGATCGACGTCGGCCGACAGGAGGTCGAGGGCGGTCCTCGCCCGGTCGGGGATCTCGTCGCGGCTGTTCTCGAGCACCTCGACCGACGCGGCGAGGGTCATCAGCGGGGAGCGCAGCTCGTGGCTGACCTCGGACGCGAACCGTCCATCGCGCTCGATGCGTTCCTGGAGGGCCTGGGCCATCTCGTTGAACGGCTTGGCCAACCGGTCGATGTCGGGGTCGGTGCCCGTGGGCAGCCGGGTGTCGAGGCGACCGCCGGCGATGGCGTCGGCCGCCCGGCCCACGTCGAGCATCGGTCGGAACACCCGTCGGGCCGCCCAGAAGCCGAGCAGGCCACCGGCGACCGTGGTGAGCGCCGACGCGCCGAGCAGGCTGATGGCGAGGCCTTCGAGCGTGCGTTGCATCTCGCGCAGCGAGACCCCTTCGTAGTACTGCGCGCCCAGCGCGGGGATGGGCACGCCGACCACCAGCACCGGATCGCCGGCGACGGTGGTGCGCATGCGGGCGGGCTCGCCTTCGTCGACCGTGACCCGAAGGGCGATGGGGATGGTGTCGTTGCCGAAGCGCAGCGAGTTGGCCGCGTACCACGCGTCGTTGTAGCGCAGCACCGGCAGCGCGCCCTCGGGCGTGGGCAGCGAGTTGATCACCACCTTCTCGATGACGTCGGGGTCGGTGCTGCTCTCGATCTGGTCGACGAGCGTGGCCGCGTTGCGCATGGTCTGCGACACCGCAGACTGCTCGCGCTGGTTGAGGAGGTTCTCGCGGGTTAGTCCGAAGGTGATGATCGACAGCACCGCGGACAGCAGCGCCGCGCCGAGCGCGTAGGTGAGCGTGAGGCGCGCCCGGAGGCCGAGGCGCGGCCGCTTCGCATGGCTACGGGTCGGGGAGGATCGGAAGAGCCGCACGGTGGTGGGTGCCGGACGGACCCGCTCGGATCGGGTCTGGCCGGGATCAGGTCTGGAGCTTGTAGCCGAGGCCGCGAACCGTCACCACATGCCGTGGATTGGCCGGGTCGACCTCGATCTTGGTGCGGAGCCGGCGGATGTGGACATCGACCAACCGACCGTCGCCGAAGTAACCGTAGCCCCACACCCTCTCGAGCAGTACCTCGCGGCTGAACACCCGGCCGGGGCTCGAGGCCAGCTCGACGAGCAGCCGGAACTCGGTCTTGGTGAGGTGCACCTCGCGCTCGTCGCGCAGCACCATGCCCTCTTCGGGGATGATCTCGAGGTCACCGAACTTGAGGTGGGCGATGGCCGGATCGGCCGTGCGGGCCCGCCGCAGCAGGGCCCGGATGCGGGCCGACAGCTCCTTCGGGGCGAACGGCTTGGTGAGGTAGTCGTCGGCGCCCGCCTCGAGGCCGGCGACCACGTCGTGGGTGTCGGCCCGAGCGGTGACCATCACGATCGGCACGTCGCTGTTGCGCCGGATGGATCGGCAGACCTCGAAACCGTCGACGCCGGGCAGCATGATGTCGATCAGCACCACGTCGGAGGGATGGCGGGTGAACGACTCGAGCGCCTGCTCGCCGTTCTCGGCCTCTTCGACCACCCAGCCCTCGTCCTCGAGGGCCATCTTCACCGCGGTGCGGATCCGTTCGTCGTCTTCGACTGCCAGGATGCGCGTGCCCACATGGGTCATTGTGCGTCATCCGGCCGTCGATCGGGCAGATACCCCGACGTTTTCTCGTCGAGCCGTCAGGCGTGACCCGCCCCGGCGGCCCGCAGCAGTGCCCGCAGCGGCTCGAACAGCGCCGCCCCGCTGGCCAGCGTGAAGGCGCTCGACGGTGGCCCGCCGTCGAGGTCACCGACGAGGGCGCCGGCCTCGCGGGCGATGAGCGCTCCCGCCGCGTAGTCCCAGTGCTGCAGGCCGCGTTCGTAGAACCCGTCGACCCGGCCACAGGCCACCGAGCAGAGATCGACCGCGGCGGCTCCCATTCGCCGGATGTCGCGAACTCGGGGCAGCACCTCGGTGAGCACGCCGGCCTGGCGGGCCCGCCGGTCGGGCTCGTAGGAGAACCCGGTCGCGACGAGGGCGTGTTCGAGAAGTGGCTCGCTCGACGGTGCGATGGGCGTGTCGTTTCGCCGAGCGCCGTGTCCGGCCAGCGCGGTGAAGACGTCGTCGTGGAGCGGATCGACCACCACCCCTGCCTGCACCTCACCGTCGATCTCGACGGCGATCGACACCCCGAACCCCGGGTGCCCGTAGACGTAGTTGGTCGTGCCGTCGAGCGGATCGATGATCCAGCGCACCCCGGTCGAGCCCGGTCGGTCGCTGCCCTCCTCACCGAGCACGCCGTCGTCGGGTCGCTCACGCAGGATCCCGTCGACGATGATCCGCTCGGCCGCCTGATCCATCTCGGTCACGAGATCGGTCCGGCTCGACTTCGTGGTGATCGTGCGCGACCCGCCCAGGGCGTCGACCAGCAGCGCGCCCGCCCGCTCCGCGAGGAGTTGGGCCAGGGTGAGCAACTCGGCCGGTCGGGGAGCGGGTTCGGGCATCGAGCCATCATGGCGCGCCGGTAGCCTCCCCTCCGTGCCCGATGGCTTGGTCGACCTGCGATCCGACACGGTCACCCGACCGTCGGCGGCCATGCGGCGGGCCATGGCCGAGGCCGAGGTGGGCGACGACGGCTATGGCGAGGATCCGACCGTTCGGCGCCTCGAGGAGTCCTTCGCCGCCCGGTTGGGCAAGCAGGCGGCGCTCTTCGTGCCGTCGGGCACGATGGGCAACCAGATCGCCCTTCGGCTGCTCTCCCGACCCGGCTCCACGATCGTGGTCGGCCGGCGCCAACACGTCGTCGTCTACGAGATGGGCGCGGCCGGGGTGAACAGCACGTCGCAGCTCGCCCTGATCGACGATGACGACGGTGTGCTGTCGCCCGACCAGATCCGCTTCGAGCAGGCGGCTGGGCGTCTCGAGGCCCTCCCGGTGGCGGCGGTCTTCGTCGAGAACACGCACATGCCTGCCGGCGGGCGTCCCTGGACGATCGACGAGTTGCGCTCGATCAGCGCGCTCGGGCTCCCGGTGCATCTCGACGGCGCTCGGCTCTTCAACGCGGAGGTGGCCACCGGCACGAGCGCAGCTGACTACGCCGCCGAGGCCACCACGGTGATGTGCTGTCTCTCGAAGGGCCTCGGCGCGCCGGTGGGCTCGATGTTGGCGGCCGACGTCGAGATGATCGAGGCGGCTCGGCTCGAGCGCAAGCGCCTCGGCGGTGCCATGCGGCAGGCAGGTGTGATCGCGGCCGCCGGGCTCGTCGCCATGGAGAACGTCGATCGCCTGGCCGACGACCACGTGCGAGCGCGTCGGTTGGCGGCGGCCGTCGCGGCGCGATGGCCCGATGTGGGGCTCGACCCCGATGCCGTGCAGACCAACGTCGTCGTGTTCGGTCACGATGACGTGCGCAGTCTGCTGGTGCACCTGCGTGAGGCCGGTGTGCTCGCCGGTCCGATCGCGCCCGGGATCGTGCGGCTGATGACCCATCTCGATGTCGACGACGCCGGCGTCGAGCGGGCGTGTCGCGCGCTGGCCGACGCGCCGTGACGGGCGTCGGGTCAGCGCACCCGAGGTGGCCGTCGAGGCGTCTCGTCGGCCTCTGCCTGGGCCAGCTCTCGCTCCTGGATGGTGCGCCACTCGCCCATGGCCCGCAGGGTCAACACCGTGACCACCCCGGTGCCGCCGGCCGCGAACACGGCTCCGATGATGGCGCCGATGCCGGTCTGCACCGTGCAGTCGCCCGTGCACTGCAGGTCGGTGAACGCGTAGCCGATGAAGCCGCCGGCCAACCCGGCCACCAGGATGACGGCGAAGGCCACCACCCGGGCACCCACCGACGGAAGGGCACTACGGGGGGTGGGATCGGGGGTCAGCGGCTGGTTCACCCGATGAATCGTAGGAGGCTGAACGCACGCAACGGCAACCCCTACGTAGGCTGTCGCCCGTGAAAGCGCTGGTGGTCCTGCCCACCTACGACGAGGCCGAGAACATCGGCGAGGTGCTCGACCTCGTGCGGGCCGCCACGCCGGAGTCCGACGTGCTGGTGGTCGACGACGGCAGCCCCGACGGCACCGCCGACCTGGCCGAGGCCTGGGGACGTGATCACGGGGGCGGGGTCACGGTCCTGCGGCGCGCCGGCAAGCAGGGGCTCGGGTCGGCCTACCGGGCCGGCTTCGCGTACGGGCTCGAGCACGGCTACGGCGTCATGATCGAGATGGACTCCGATCTCCAACACGACCCCGCCATGCTCCCGGCGCTCATCCATGCCGTCGACGACGGCGCCGATCTGGCCATCGGGTCGCGCTACGTGCCCGGCGGTCAGGTGCCCGGCTGGAAGTTCTCGCGCCGTTTCATCTCACAGGGCGGCAACCTCTACGCCGCGCTCGTGCTCGGCATCCACGTGCGCGACTCCACCGCCGGGTTTCGCGCCTACTCGGCAGAGGCACTGCGCCAGATCGACCTGCCGGCGGTCAAGGCCGACGGCTACGGATTCCAGATCGAGATGGCCTACGCGGTCACCCGCAACGGCGGGCGCATCGTCGAGGTGCCGATCACCTTCGGAGACCGGCAGCGGGGCACGTCGAAGATGTCGTCGCGCATCGTCTTCGAGGCACTGCTGCTCGTGACCTGGTGGGGGCTGCGCGATCGGGTGTTGCGCCCGCTCGGTCGGCTGCTCGGCCGCCGCTCTCCTGCGTGAGTCGCCGCCTCTCGGCGGATGGCGGCCGCCGTGCTGATGGTTGCGTTCGTCGCGTTGGCGGGCTGCGGCCGCGACGACGGGGGTGAGGCGGCCACCACGACGACGGTGGGCCAGTCGCTGCCGCTCGCCGAAGCCGTCGATCAACGCGGCACGACGGAGGTGTCGGTCGAGGTGGCCGACAACGTCTATGAGCCGCGGGTCGTGCAGGTCGACGTCGGGGCGAGCGTCACGTGGACCAACGTGGGCTTCAACCAGCACAACGTGCTGGCCTCCGAGGCCGGCCAGTTCGAGGATGTGCCCACCGGATCGCTCGACTCCGGAGCCAGCGCCACCCGCACCTTCGACGAGCCAGGGGTCTATCCCTACTACTGCTCGATCCACGGCACGCCGACCCGTGGCCAGCGGGGCGTGATCGTCGTGGGAGACATCCCGTCTGACTAGTGTCCGGACGATGACCCGGAGAATCGCGGCCGTCATCGCCCTCTTCCTGATCAGTGCGGCGCTCGTCGCCTGCAGCTCGTCCGACGACGAATCCGATTCGGCGACCACCGAGGCGGGCGGTACGACCCTGCGGGTGCCCGACGACCATCCGACCATCCAGGCGGCGGTCGACGCCGCTGCTCCCGGCGACATGGTGCTGATCTCGCCGGGTGTCTACAACGAGGGCGTCATCGTGCAGACCGACAACCTCGTCATCCGGGGCCTCGATCGCAACGAGGTGATCATCGACGGCGAGTTCACTCGCGACAACGGCATCAAGGTGTTCTCCGACGGCGTGGCGGTCGAGAACCTGACGGTGCGCAACAACACCGGCAACGGGTTGTTCTTCACGGGCGACTACGCGAGCGACTACGTGCTCACCGGCTACCGCGCCAGCTACATCACCGCGTACAACAACGGCGACTACGGCATCTACGCCTTCAACGCCCGCCTCGGCATCATCGAGCACTCGTACGGGTCTGGGCATCCCGACTCCGCGTTCTACATCGGCCAGTGCAACCCGTGCGACGCCGTCATCCGAGAGGTGCTGGCCGAGAACAACATGCTCGGCTACTCCGGCACCAACTCGAGCACCAACCTCTACATCATCGACTCCGAATGGCGCGAGAACATGATCGGCATCGTGCCCAACAGCCAGGACGGCGAGGAGCTCGCACCGCAGCGCGACGCGGTCATCGCCGGCAACTGGGTGCACGACAACAACAACCCGGACGTGCCCATCAACGACGATCGTTACCGCGTGGGCTCGGGCGTCGGCATCCTCGTCACCGGTGGCGTCGACAACCTGGTCACCAAGAACCGGGTCGAGGACAACTTCAAGGGCAACATCGGCATCATCCTGTGGCCGTTCCGCGACGAAGGCCTGCCGCCCTTCGAGGCGATCGGCAACCGGGTGATCGACAACGTCGCCCGCGGCGCGGACGGGGTCGGTGATCTCGTGATGTGGCTGGCCGACTCGACCGAGGGGGTGCAGGGCAACTGCTTCGCCGACAACGACTTCCTCAACAGCTTCCCGGCCGACATCGAACAGGTCGCACCGTGTGATGCACCTGGCGGCACCGATCTGCCCGACATCGATCTCGCCCTCATCACCCTCGGCCCCGAGGGCATCGACTACCGGGACGTGCCGGCTCCGGGGCCGCAGGAGAACATGCCCGACGCAGCCGATGCGCCCGCTCGTCCGGCCACTGACATCGTGATCGACGTCGACATCGACGCCATCGTGTTGCCCGAGGGCAACGGCTGACCCGGTCGGTTCAGCCGCCGCCGGTCAACGGGGAGCCGGTCACCTCGATCCAGCGCACTTGGCCCACGGAGCTGTCCCCACACAGGGCACAATGCAGGGGTGCGTGAGTGGCTGGTTGGTGGGGCGTTGATCGAGGGGGCCGACGGGCTGCTCCTCGTGTGCAACCAGCGGCGCAACGGCTGGCTCGACTGGACCCCGCCCGGCGGCGTGATCGACGAGGGTGAGGAGCTCATCGAGGGCCTCACCCGCGAGGTCGAGGAGGAGACCGGCCTGGTGGTCACCCGCTGGGTCGGCCCGCTCTACGAGATCCGCGCCGAGGCGCCCGACCTCGGCTGGCGGCTACGGGTCGAGGCGTGGATGGCGGCCGACTACCAGGGCGAGCTGCGCATCGACGATCCCGACGGCATCGTCATCGATGCCTGCTTCGTCGAGCCGGGGGAGTGCGTCACCCGGCTCGCCGGCGGCCATCCGTGGGTGATCGAGCCGCTCGGCGAGTGGCTCGACGAGCGATGGGACGACACCCGCTCGTTCGGCTACCGGGTGGAGGGCAGCGACCTGCGCTCCCTCGTGGTCACCCGCCTCTGACGCCGGGTGCCTGACACCCGTTTCTGTGGCCAAGGCGGGGTCCCTGGGTCCCGCGGTGGCTACAGGAACGGAGGTTGCGGATCGGTGACGGTGTGACAGTTCGGCGGTGAGGCTTCCCATCGGCGCCGGCTTTCGGCATCATGACCTGCATGCTGGTCCGGAGCATCGTGCAGACGAAGGGCGACTGGGTGGCCACCGTGGCGCCTGATGCGCCGGTCTCCCAGGCGGTCGGGGAGCTTTCTCGCCACGGGGTCGGCGCCCTGGTGGTCTCGAGCGACGGCTCGACCATCGCCGGCATCCTCTCCGAACGAGACATCGTTCGCGGCGTCGCCGACCACGGCACCGCTGCGCTCGACCTGGCGGTCGCCGAGCTGATGACCGACGAGGTGCTCACCTGCCGGCTCGACGAGACCGTCGACTCGCTGATGGCGATCATGACGTCGAACCGGTGTCGGCACCTGCCGGTGGTCGACGGCGATGTGCTCGTGGGCATCGTCAGCATCGGCGATGTGGTGAACCATCGGGTCGAGGAGCTGCAGGTCGAGGCCCGCACCCTGCACGACTACATCGAGACCGGCCGCTGACCCTCGACCCCTCGACGGCGCGGGAGCGGGTCATCCTGCACGTCGACATGGACGCGTTCTTCGTGTCGGTCGAGCTGCTCGACCGCCCCGAGCTGCGCGGCCAACCGGTCATCGTCGGCGGGTCGGGGCCTCGCGGGGTCGTCGCCGCGGCCAGCTACGAGGCCCGCGCCTTCGGCGTGCACTCCGCCATGCCATCGGTGCGGGCCCGTCGACTGTGCCCCCATGCGGTGTTCCTCGCCGGCCGTCACGACCGCTACGCCGAGGTGAGCGAGCGGGTCATGCAGGTGTTCCAGTCGTTCACCCCGCTGGTCGAGCCGATCTCGCTCGACGAGGCGTTCCTCGACGTCACCGGCGCCGAACGGCTGCTCGGTCAGGGTCCCGAGATCGCCGAAGCCATCCGCCAGCGGGTGCTCGCCGAGGAGCACCTGTCGTGCTCGGTCGGTATGGCCACCACCAAGTTCGTGGCCAAGTTGGCGTCGGAGGCCGCCAAGCCCAAGGCCTCGCCGACCGGCCCGCAGCCGGGCCTCGGCGTCAAGGTCGTCGGTCCCGACGAGGTGCTCGCCTTCTTGCACCCACTGCCCGTCCAGGCGCTGTGGGGGGTCGGTCCCGCCACCCTCGCTCGGCTCGAGCGCCTGGCGGTGCGCACCGTGGGCGATCTCGCCGAGGTGCCGGTCGACCAGCTGATCGGCGTGCTGGGCGAGGCCAGCGGGCGCCATCTCCACGCGCTGGCCCACGGCATCGACGATCGGCCGGTGGTGCCCGACCGCGAGCCCAAGTCGATCGGCCACGAGGAGACCTTCGCCACCGACCTGCACGACCCGGCCGCCCTCGACCGAGAGCTCGTCCGGCTGTCCGACTCGGTCGGCACCCGCCTGCGCCGCCACGGCTACGCGGCGCGCACGGTGACGATCAAGGTGCGCTTCCATGATTTCCGCACCATCACCCGGGCGGTCACGTTGCCCGAACCGGTCGACACCGGCCCGACCATCACCCGGGCCGCCCGCACCCTGCTGCAGAGCGTCGACCCATCGACCGGTGTCCGCCTGCTCGGCGTGCACGGATCGGCCCTGGTCCGCGATGCCGCCCGCCAGCTCAGCCTCGATGACCTGTTCGAGGCGTCCGAACCGAGCGCCGACGACTGGGGCAGCGCCAGCCGGGCCGTCGACCAGATCCGAGACCGGTTCGGGGCGGGCGCGATCGGACCGGCCTCGCTCACGGGCCCGGACGGTCTGCGGGTCAAGCGAGGCGGTGAGCAACCATGGGGACCCGGTGAGCCAGGATCCGAAGAAGCTCAGGCAACCGCCGATCTGGCCGATAGAAAGAAGTCACCCGGCTCGCGTTGAGAGCCTGGGGAACGTGTGGAAAGATTGCAGCTGGGTCCCCGGGCAACCGCCGAAGACGGATCCGGGTCATGAAGGGGTGGAAGCGTGCCGCTTTCCGAGGACGAGCAACGAATCCTCAGCGAGATCGAGCAGCAGCTCTACGAGTCCGACCCGGCCCTCGCGCGTGACATCGCCGACACCACCATCTACACCCACGCCGCCCGCAACCTCAAGTGGGCCATCCTCGGCTTCGTGGTCGGCATCGTCGTGCTGGTGCTCACCCTCAGCACCCACTTCCTGCTCGCCTTCGGCGGCTTCCTCATCATGTTGGCGTCGGCCCTGGCGGTCGAGCGCAACGCCCGCAAGATGGGCAAGGCGGGCATGCAGCAGATCACCCAGTCGATGAAGGCCGCCGGGCTGCGCGATGCGTTCGGCAACGCCAACCAGCGCATGCGCGACCGCTTCCGTCGCGAAGAGTAAGCGGGAGTGACCACCCGCTCCATCAGCGTCGGGAGCTGACGGCTTCCTGTCGCGGTGCCCTGGCCGGCCTGGCCAGCAGCGGGCGGGGATCGAGCCGGTGGAGGAGCCGTCGATGGCGGGGCACCCGCGCCTGCACCGTCGAGGTCACCTGCTCGACCACCGTGTCGGCCCGGTCGGCGGCCGCCTCGTCGAGCCCGGTGGGGGCGAAGCGGGCGGCGTCGGTGTCGAGGGCGAGCATGGCCAGATCCGACGCCCGGTCGGGCACCGCGGCCGAGGCGCGCTCGGCGAACTCGCTGCTCGTCTCGCTCGGGCGCGGGGTGACACCCACCAGGGCGAGCTCCTCGGTGAGCTCCTGCCACGACACCTGCACCCGCTGGTCGGGGTCGACGGCATGCCGGCGCCGACGCCGGCGGCGCAGCTCGCCGAGGCTCACGACGACCACGGCGTAGATCAACGCGAGTGCGGCCACCGCCGCGAGTGTCTGCGCGGGCTTGGCCGTGGCATAGGCCAGCGGTTCGCGAACCGGGGACGGGTCGTCGGCGGCTGGCGAGATGGTCGTGGGTGTCGGCAGTGAGTCGGTGGTGACCGCGCCCGGGTCGGGCACCGTGGCGTCGGGGTCCTCGGCGCTGGGCGCCGTGGTCGTGGTGGTGTCGATGGTGGACGTGGCCGACGAACCGGTGCCGTCGTCCTGCGAGGGCACCACGCTGGCGTAGGCATCCATGCCTGGCGCACCCCGACCGGGCGTCGGCTCGAACGCCACCCACCCGAGCTCGCTGCCGAGCCACACCTCGGGCCAGGCGTGCGCGAAGCGCCCTCGCACCCGGTAGAGGTTGGGGTTGTCCGGGTCCTGGTCGCCCCACGTGAACCCGACGGCCACACGGGCGGGCAGCCCGATGCTGCGGGCCAGGGCGGCGTAGGTGCCGGCGAACTGCTCGCAGAAGCCGCGGCCGCTCTCGAGGAACTGGTCGATGGCGTCGCCGCCGTGCCCCGCAGGAGTGGCTTCGAGGTCGTAGGTGAACTCGTAGTCGTCGGTGGCGAAGACGCCCTCGTCGCGGAAGAAGTCCTGGAGGGCCATCGCTCGCTGGTAGGGCGTCTGGGCTCCGCTGGCCACGTCGATCTGCTCGGCCAGCACGCGGGCATCACCGCTGAAGTCGGCGGGCAGGTCGAGATAGGGATCGAGCTCGGGTGGCGTCACCTCGCCCGCTCGATCGAGCAGCTCCGGCGTGAGCGCCGGCACGTCCGAGGTGACCTGGTAGGTGAAGTTGTCGGAGTTGGGATAGTCGGTGTCGACGATGAGCGTCGACGACTCGGCCTGGTAGCGGGCCTCGACCTCGCTCTCGAGCGCGACCGGTTGATACGCGGCGGGCAGCCACAACGCGGCGAGTCGGGTGATGGAGTAGGTCTGACGCAAGGGGGTGACGTCGATGCCGGCCGGAACGTCGGCCGGGAGCTGGCCCTCGGCCTTCGAGTAGCGGCCGTCGGAGCGCCACACCTGACCATCGAACGTGTTGAGTGCGGTGAGTCGCCAGTAGGCGGGCGCATCGGCTTCGACGGTGAACACCTCGGCGTCGCTCTGCTCGGTGAGCCGCTGGCGGATGTCGACCAGCGGGCTGATCGTGACGCGCGATGGCGCGCCGGCATCGGTGCCTCGCCAGTCGACGAGAGCCACGTCGCTCGCGCCGGGCACGTTGGGGCCGAACACGGCACCCACCAGGACGGCGAGCGCGCCGAGCCACACGCCCGTGCGCAACAACCACCGACTGCCCCGTTCGATGTCGGCCGTGAGCCAGCCACTCTGGGCTTCGATGCGAGCGACACGATGGGCGAGCAGGAAGAACAGCACTGCGGCGCTGAACACGACCGCGCTCGTGACCCGCTGCTGATCGGCTCCGAGGAGGGCGCAGAAGATGAACAGCGTCGTGGCCGGCACGACCGCTTCGACCGGGGACCACAGGCGGAACGCCGCCCAGTCGGCGAGGAAGACGGCGAACACGATCGCCACCGCCGACGCGATGAGGAACCCCGGTTGGGTCGGCACCGGCGCGGCGAGCTCTCGAAAGGCCGCCCACGATTCGTCGAGCTCGGTGGAGAGCGCGTCGAGGGTGCTCGGCGTGGGGAACAACACCGCGGTGGTGTCGAGGAACCACAACCAGCTGCCGAGTACGGCGAAGCCGGCGAAGGTGATGACACTGCTGAGGGCGACGCCGACACCCCGTCGTCGCAGGGTCATCGTCATGAGGTGCGTGTAGAGCGCCACCGCAGCAAGCGGCCAGAAGAAGTCCCAACCGACGAAGAGGCGGGAGAAACCGAGCACGACGGCGAGCGTGACTGCGGTGAGCGCGGTCTCGGCCAGTGGCAGATGCGTACCGGGCCGGACGCTCGGCCCGGCCGGTGGCGCGGCCGGTGGCGACGATGGTCGGGTGGCGGTGGCCGTCACCGCAGGATCCGTTCGTGGGCTCGCCACAGATCGGGCTCGTCGGGCTCGTGATCGTCGAGCGCGGGTGGCCGCCACGCGGTGCGCTGCCTCGTCGGACGGATCACGGCGTTCCACGCGGTCGCGAACGGGCGATCGGCGGTGACCGAGATGATGCCTTCGCGGCGGGTGGTCTGGGTCGGCCCGGTGGCCCCCCACGACGACGGGTCGAACTGCACGATCGTGAGCGATCCGAAGCGCTTGCGCAGCCGCACGAGGCGCTCGAGGTCGTCGGCCGGCACGCTCGCCACCACCACCACCAGCGCGCCGCCGGTCGACGAGCGGGTGAGGCGGTCGAGCACCCGGCGGTAGTTCGACTCGTTGGTCGCCTGCACGCTGGCGAGGTATTCGAGGATCGACTCGATGTGGGCATGTCCGGCCGAGAAGCCGGAGTCGCTGCCATCGGTCGAGACGAGCCGCACGAGATCGTCACGACGCGAGTTGGCCGTGACGATGCTGGCCGCCGCGGAGATGACGAGCTCGAGCGACGTCGGCGAGTTGGTGGCCGACCGCACGTCGACGAGCACGGTGGCGCGGCCCTGCCACGGCACCTCGTCCTGGCGCACCATCAACTCGTCGTGCCGGGCCGTCGCGCCCCAATGCACCCGACGCAGGTCGTCGCCGACGACGTAGTGCCGAAGGGCGTAGAAGTCCTCACCGTTGCGGCCGAGCGCGTTGGGGTGCTCGGCGCCCGCCATCGGGTCGTTGCCGGTCGTCTGCGGGACCGGCGCGACATCGTCGATGTGCGGATAGACGGTGAGCTCGGACAGGCCCGATGCCTGGATCGCCACACTGGTGAGGCCGAACGGATCGGAGAGGAGCACCTCGAGCGGCCCGATGGTCAGGATGCCGCGCCGCTCGGTGGGCAGTCGGTACGCGGCGCGCGCCAGGGCACCAGGGCGCAGCGGGGGCACCATCAGGTTGGCGCCGGCGGTGCCGGAGACCGCGTCGCGCAGGTTGAGCACGGCCGAGGTGCGTCGACCGAGGTTCTTGACCAGCAGATCGACCCGACTCGGTGATCCGGCGTGCACCCGCCTGGGGTGCAGCTCTCGGGAGACGTCGATGTTGAGGCGGGTGATCTTGAGATAGACGACACACGCCACCACGAGCACGATGAGCACGGTGCCGAGGACGTAGAGCTCGGCCGCGCCGACGGTGCGACCGCCGAGGAGGCAGGCGCCACCGGCGAGCACGGTGAGCCATCCCCGTTTGGTGACCATGGGCCCGGTCAGCCGTCGCCGCTGGTGGGCACCGGCACCTGGGCCAGCACATCGGCAAGGGCGTTCGCCGAGGTGATGCCCTGGAGCTGCGCCTCGGGGCTCACCAGCAGCCGATGGGCCAGCACCGGCTCGGCGAGCGCCTTGACGTCGTCGGGCACCACATAGTTGCGACCGGCCGCGGCCGCCCGTCCCCGCGCCACCCGCTGCAGGCTGAGCGTGGCACGCGGCGACATGCCGAGCGACAAGTGGGGATGGCGTCGGGTGGCGTCGGCCAGGTCGACCAGGTAGCTCTTGAGGCCCGGCGCCACGTGCACGGTGCGCACCGCGGCGATCATCGCCTCGACGTCGGTGCCGGAGGCCACTGGTCCGATGTCGTCGAGCGGGCTGTGGTCGGCGTGCTGGTCGAGCACGTCGATCTCGGCATCGCGGTTCGGGTAGCCGACCGACACGCGCATCAAGAACCGATCGAGCTGGCTCTCGGGCAGGGGATAGGTGCCCTCGTGCTCGATCGGGTTCTGCGTGGCGATGACCATGAACGGGGGCCCGAGGGGATAGGTCACGTTGTCGACCGTCACCTGTCCCTCGGCCATCGCCTCGAGCATGGCCGACTGTGTCTTCGGCGAGGCCCGGTTGATCTCGTCGCCGAGCACGATCGACGCGAAGATCGGCCCGGGCCGGAACTCGAACAGCGAGTCGCTGCGGTTCCACACGGTGACCCCGACCACGTCGGACGGCAGCAGGTCGGGGGTGAACTGCACCCGGCCGAACGAACAGTCGATGGAGCGGGCGAGCGCCTTGGCCAGGCTGGTCTTGCCGACGCCCGGCACGTCCTCGATGAGCAGGTGGCCCTCCGACACCAGGCAGAGCAGCACCAGGTCGATCACGTCGGTCTTGCCCTGGATGGCCCGCTGCATGTTCGTCGAGATCGAATCGAACAGCGTCGCGAACGTCGCGGTGCGAGGGGCGGTCTCCTGCGTCGCCAACGTCGGGCGCTCCTTGTTTGGTCAACGGCCTTGGCGTGCCCAGGTTAGGTGCTCGCCGCCCGACAACGGTCGCCGGGCGGCGAGGTCGCGGAACGGTAGGGTCGGCGGGCATGACCCCGCGCCTCGCCCTCGCGGTCGACATCGGCGGCACCAAGATGGCTGCCGGCCTGGTCGACGACACGGGCGAGGTGCTGGTCCAGGACCGCACGCCGACGACTCCTGTGGCCGACGGCGATGTCCTCTTCGAGCAGCTGGTCGAGCTGCTGGAGCGGCTCGGTTGGCGTGATCGCCATCCCGTGGTGTGCGGAGTCGGGTGCGGGGGGCCCATGACGCTCGGCGGCGAGACGGTCTCGCCCGTCAACATCCCTGCCTGGCGCGGCTTTCCCCTACGTACCCGTCTCACCGAGCTCACCGGACTGCCCGTCAGCGTCGACAACGATGCCAAGGCCCTCGCCCTGGCCGAAGGTTGGCGGGGCGCGGCGGCCGGCCGCACCGACTTCCTGGCCATGGTCGTGTCCACCGGCGTCGGCGGCGGCATCGTGCTCGACGGGCGGCTGCTCGACGGCGAGGCGGGCAACGCCGGCCACATCGGTCACATCATCGTGGAGCCCGACGGGCACCAGTGCGGTTGTGGCGCGATCGGGTGCCTCGAAGCCGAGGCGTCGGGCACGGCCATCGAGCGCATCACCGGGCGACCGGCCGCAGAGGCGACTCCGGAGGTGGTCGAGCGCACGGGCACCTACGTCGGCCGGGCCGTGGCGTCGGTGGCGAACCTGCTCGACCTGCGCCTGGCGGTGGTCGCCGGATCGGTCGCCCTCGGCTTCGGTGCGCCGTTCTTCGCGGCCGCCCAGGCGGAGCTCGACCGGTCGGCGAAGCTCGACTTCTCGCAAGGGGCGCTGATCCGACCCGCCGGCCTCGGCGCCGAAGGTCCGCTCGTGGGCGCGGCCGCGGTCGGGTGGCGGGCCCTCGGTCACGCGGTCGGCATCGGGTGAGCGCTCGCTGGCTCGTCGGCGCGGCCGGCGCGGTGCTGGTGCGTCCCAGCCTGTGGTTCACCGCCCTGCGGCAGCTGTTCGTGTTGGCCCGGCCGGGATGGTGGCGGCGGCGGCCCTTCCTGCCCGTGCCCGACGAGGCCTACCTGCGATTCCGGTTGCAGACGGCCTACGGCGACCCGACTCGCCAGCCCGACCCCGCCGACGTCATCACCTACCTCCACTGGTGCCGCACCTGGTCGCGGTTCACACGCTGATCCCGACTTGGGTACTCTGCCCCGGCATGAGCCGCGCGCTCGTGCTCAACGCCTCTTACGAACCGCTGTCGGTCGTGTCGGCTAGGCGCGCGGTCGTGTTGGTGCTCACCGACAAGGCCGAGCTGGTGCACGAGACCGACGAGGTGGTGCACTCCGAGCACCTCTCGATGTCCGTCCCCAGCGTCATCCGACTGCGCTACTTCGTCAGGGTGCCGTTTCGGCGGGGCACCGCACTGAGCCGGCGCGGTGTCTTCCTGCGTGATGCCGGCGCCTGCCAGTACTGCGGGCGGCGGGCCGACAGCATCGATCACGTCGTGCCGAGGAGCCGAGGCGGCGACCACAGTTGGGACAACGTGGTGGCGGCCTGCGGTCGGTGCAACACCGCCAAGCGCGACCGCCTCCTGGAAGAGACGTCCATGCGTCTCTGTCGGCGACCACAGGCACCCCCGCAGCTGAGCTGGGTGGCCGTCGCCGTGCAACGGGTCCCTTCCGACTGGACCCGCTATCTCGGCCTGGCCGGCGCGATCCCGGCCTGACACCCGTGGTCGTGCCCCCGGGTGACGACCTGGACACCGTCGAGCTGCATCGGGTGCGCATCCCGCTGATCGAGCCGTTCGTCACCGCCCATGGCGTCGAGCACGAACGTGATGTCGTGTTGGTGCGGGTGGTGTCTGGCGGCGACGACGGTTGGGGCGAGTGCTCGACGCTGTCGGCCCCCACCTACAGCGCCGAGTTCACCGACGACGCGTGGCGCGCGCTGCGCGACGACATCGCGCCCGCGCTGCTCGCAGGCGCCGCCAGATCGTGGCCCTCGCGGCCGATGGCCACCGCAGCCGTCGACACGGCGTGCACCGATCTGTCGTTGCGCCGCGCCGGGGTGTCGCTGGCCGCACAGCTCGGCGGCGCCCGATCGTCTATCGAGTCGTGCGCGGTGGTGGGCAGGCGCGACACGATCGAGTCGCTTCTGGACGCGGTGGCCGATCGCGTGGCCGCCGGTCACAACCACGTGAAGCTCAAGGTCCAGCCTGGCTGGGACATCGAACCGCTCTCCGCGGTGCGAGAGCGGTGGCCGACGATCGGGCTGGCAGCCGATGCCAACGCCAGCTACGCCGCGGCCCCCGACGTCCCGGCGGGTCTCGACGCACTCGGCCTCACCTATCTGGAACAGCCGTTGGCGGCGGATCAGCTGGCAGAGTCGGCTGCGCTGGCGGCACGCCTCGACACGCCGCTCGCCCTCGACGAGTCGATCACGTCGATGACCACCCTGGTCGCGGCTCTCGACGTCGGGGCGGCCTCGGTCGTGAACGTGAAGGTGGCCAGGATGGGTGGGATCGGCGCGGCGGTCGAGGCGGTGCGGGCGGTCGCGGATCGGGGGCGGTCGTGCTTCGTCGGAGGCATGTTGGAGACCGGCGTGGGGCGGGCCGTGGCCCTCGGCGTGGCGGCCCTCGACCCGGTCGACCTGCCGTGCGACCTCGGTCCGTCGAGCCGCTACTTCGCCGAAGACCTCACCGAGCCGTTCGAGCTGGTCGACGGCTGTCTCGCCGTGCCGACAGACGCCGGGGCCAGCCGACGACCGCGAGAGGCAGCCCTCGACCGGTTCACCGTCGATCGGGTGGTCATCGGGTGAGCTGGCGCGTCGACACGCGTCGGGCCTCGGCGGCCGAGCTCCACGCGAGCGACCCCGAGCCCGGTGGGGGACGAGCGGTGTGGCGGCTCGAGGTCGACGCGGCGGCGCTGGTGCTCGGCAGCACGCAGCCCGACGACGTGGTCGACCGCAGGGCGGCTGACGAGCTCGAGGTGGCCATCGCTCGCCGGCGCAGCGGGGGAGGGGCCGTCGCGTTGGTGCCGGGCGAGGCCCTCTGGGTCGATGTGGTCGTGCCCGCCGGCGACGCGCTCTGGGACGACGACGTCGGCCGGTCGTTCCACTGGCTCGGCCGCTGCTGGGCCGACGCGCTGCGCACGCTCGGGCTCGACGACGTGGCCGTGCACGAGGGGGTCAGTTGCCAGACCACCGTCGGCCGGCTGGTGTGCTTCGGGGGCCTCGGCAGCGGCGAGGTCACGGTCGGCGGGCACAAGGCGGTCGGCCTGTCCCAGCGGCGCACCCGCGAGTTCGCCCGGTTCCAGTGCGTGGTGCACACCCGCTGGCGGCCCGAGCTCTACCGCCGCTTGCTCGCTCCCGCGCTGGCGCAAGGTGACCACGCTGCCTCGCTCGACTCGCTCTCGGTGGCGACGGTGCCCGCCGGCGCGCTCGACGATCTCTTCGCCGCGGTGGTCCGCCTGCTCGACGCCCCCGACTGAACTCACCTCGGCAGGCCCGGCGGCCCCCCGCTGGAGCCGGCCGCACCGATCTGACCGATTGCCGAGCGGGGCGGCGGTCGTGCTCTCGCCGGCCGGGGGACGGGCTGGTTCACCCGGGTGACCGGGCGGGGGAAACGGTTGACTCGGTGGGGCGTAGTGGCATAAAGTGGCACGCAGTGGAGAACAAGTGGGGCCCACTGGAGAGGGAAGCGTGTTCGTCGGAACGTTTGAGCATTCGCTCGACGACAAGGGACGGGTGGTACTGCCGTCGACCTTCCGCAGCCACCTCGCCGACAAGGGCTTTCTCTCGCAGTTCGATCGCTGCCTCGGCCTGTGGACCGAGAGTGGCTTCGAGGACATCTCCCGCCGGCTCACCGAGAAGATCCGTGAGGGTCTCGCTCCGCAGGACGCGCTCCGAGCGTTCTCGGCCAACGCCCACGAGGTGCGCCCCGACACCCAGGGCCGCATCACCATCCCGCAGCGCCTGCGCGACTTCGCCCAACTCGACGGCGAGGTCGTGGTCATCGGTGCGCTCGACCGCATCGAGATCTGGAACGCCGAGCGCTGGTCATCGGCCAGCGCGGGCGCCGACGACAGCCTGACCCAAGCCGTGACGGCTCTTGGCCTCTGAGCGAGCACCGTGAGCCGTCCCCGAACCCCTGCCACCCACCGCCCGAAAGGACCCAGCCCGACCACCACGACCAAGACGACGGAACCGTGCTGCGCATCGCTCATTCGCAGCCTTCCGGCCGGCAGATGGAAGGCCCCTACTCCGCCCGCTTCCCATCTAGCTCGATCGGGGGAGAAATCCCGACGTGCGCCCGCCTGCCGGAAGGCTGCCGATGAGCGATGCAGAGGTTCTGTCCGTCCCTGGTCCCGCGGGGTCCCGCTCCCCGAATCAGCCCATGAGCCGACCGAAGCAGCCCATGATCGAAAGGGCGTGGGTGTGACCCAGCCGGACGACTTCGTGCACCGGCCGGTGATGGTCGATGAGGTCGTCGACCTGCTGGCCTCCGTGCCCGCGGGGTGGCTGGTCGACTGCACGGTCGGTGGGGGTGGGCACGCGCGAGCCCTGCTCGAGGCGAGCGACCATCCGCTGCTCGGGCTCGATCAGGACGACGACGCGCTGCGGGCGGCGACGGCCAACCTGCGCGAGTTCGGTGAGCGGGTGCGGTTGCGCAAGGCCCGCTTCGACCGGCTCGCCGACATCGTCGCGTCCGAAGGGCTCCCCGAGGTCGCCGGCGTGCTGTTCGATCTGGGGGTCAGCTCGCCCCAGCTGGACTGGGCCGACCGAGGGTTCAGCTACCGCCAGGACGCGCCGCTCGACATGCGCATGGACCGCGAGGCCGCGCTCGACGCCGCCCAGGTCGTCAACGACTACGACGAGCGCCAGCTCAGTGACCTCATCGAGCGCTACGGAGACGAGCGCTTCGCCAGGCGCATCGCGGCGGCCATCGTGGCCGCCCGCCCGGTGGCGACCACCACCGAGCTGGCCGAGATCGTGCGCCAAGCCATCCCTGCACCGGCGCGCCGCCGGGGCGGGCATCCCGCCAAGCGCACCTTCCAGGCCATCCGCATCGAGGTCAACGACGAGCTGGCGGTGCTGGTGCGAGCGCTCGACACCGCGATCGCGCTGCTCGCGCCCGGAGGCCGGTGCGTGGTGCTCAGCTACCACTCGGGTGAGGATCGGCTGGTCAAGGATCGCTTCCGCGATGCGGCGACCGGCGGGTGCACCTGCCCGCCCCAGCTGCCGTGCGTCTGCGGCGCGCAACCCACGGTCCGTCTCGTGCGCCGAGGTGCACGCAAGCCCGGCGCCGACGAGCTGTCCCGCAACCCGCGGGCCGAGAGCGCGTTGCTCAGGGTTGTCGAGAAGCTGCCGGCCGAGGCGGGTCGATGAGCCCGCGCACCAGCACCGCTCGCGCGCCGCAAGCCCGCGATACCCGCGCCGTCGCACCCCAACGCAGCGCCCCGCGGTCGAGGCCGGCGCTCAAGATCGTCACGCCGGCCGACCTGCCGAGGATCCGCCCCGGACGGGTGGGCACCATCGCGGGCGTGCTGCTGTTCGTGGCGTTGTTCGCCCTGGCGGCCTTCCAGACCGTGATCATCCGCGCTCAGGGGCACCTCGACGACGTCAACGCCCAGATCCAGACCGAGGAGCAACAACAGCAGGCGCTCGAGCTCGAGCTCGCCGATCGCCAGTCGCCCGAGCGCATCACGAGCGCCGCTCGCGCCCTCGGGATGATCGCACCGGGCGAGGTCACCTTCTTGTTGCCGACCGAGTCCGACGACGCTGCCGCGACCTACCGTCCGCCGGCTGACGAGGCCGCCAACAACGTCGCGCAAGACGCGTCGCAGACCAGCGGCCAATGACGATCGCGGTACGCCCCACCCGCCCCGTCGACCACCGCGTTCGCCTGCTGTGGCTGCTGGGTGCGCTTCTCGTGGGCTTCGCCCTGCTGGTGTCGAAGCTCGCCGATCTCCAGGTGCTCAACCCGCAGCGCTATCGCGAGGTGGGTGTCGAGCAGCGCACGTTCTCGCAGCGGCTGGCAGCTGAGCGCGGCACCATCTTCGATCGCAACGGCGTCGAGTTGGCCATGTCGCGGCCGGCGAGCTCTGTGTTCGTCGACCCCGAGCTGATCGACGACCCCCGCACGAGTGCGGCGCTGCTGGCGCCGGTGATCGGCATCGAGGCCTCGGAGCTCGAGGCGAAGATGCAGGGCGAGGGCCGGTTCGCCTACATCGCCCGTAAGATCCCCGCGGAGATGGCCGCCGAGATCGAGGCGTTGGGGTTGAGTGGTGTCGGTTTGCTCGAGGAGCCCGAGCGCTACCACCCATCAGGCGATGTGGCCCGCTCCATCATCGGCGGCACCGATGTCGACAACGTCGGCATCTCGGGTGTCGAGGCGCTCTACGGCGAAGCCCTCACCGGCACCCCGGGTCAGGTGGTCCTCGAGCGCAACCCCGCCGGCCGCACCATCGCGGTGGGCGAGCACCACCAGGTTGCCGCAGTGAAGGGCAACGATGTGGTGCTCACCCTCGACCGGTCGCTTCAGTTCGAGACCGAGCGCATCCTGGCCGAGCAGGTCGCGCTCGCCGAGGCGAAGGGCGGCATCGCGGTGGTCACCAAGCCCGACACGGGCGAGATCCTGGCGATGGCCAACGTGGTGTCCGATACCGAGACCGACACCGTCGTGCCCGGCACCAACAACGCCGCCTTGACCACCGCGTACGAGCCCGGGTCCGTGCTCAAGATGGTCACGGTGTCCGCCGCGCTCGAAGCGGGCGTGGTCGCCCCCGAGACGGTGGTGCAGGTGCCGTCGGTGTTGCGTGTCGGCGACGCCGACTTCACCGACGCCGAACCGCACGGCGGCATGTCGTGGAGCGTCTCGGAGGTGATGGCGCACTCGTCGAACATCGGCACGATCAAGATCGCTCAGCAACTCGGCAAGGACCGCTTGCACGACATGCTGACCGCCTTCGGTCTCGGCCAGTCCACGTCGATCGGCTTCCCGAACGAGCAGGCCGGATCGGTACCCGATCCTGACGATCCCAACGAGTGGTGGTCGACGTCTATCGGCACGGTGCCGATCGGTCAGGGCGTGTCGGTCACGCCGCTCCAGATGCTCCTCGGCTACAACACCATCGCCAACGGCGGCGTCTACGTGCCGCCGAGGCTCGTGCAGTCGACGATCGGCGCCGACGGGTCCGAGCAGCCCGTCCCGCTGGCGGAGAGTCGTCGAGTGCTCTCGGACGGCACGGCCCATCAGATGAACGTGATGCTCCGCCAGGTGGTGGCCGAGGGCACCGGCAAGCTGGCGGCGGTGCACGGCTACACGCCTGCGGGCAAGACGGGTACGTCGCGCAAGCCCCAGCCCGGCGGTGGCTACGCCGACAAGAACGGCATCATCCAGTACCAGTCGACGTTCGTCGGGTTCGTGCCCGCCGAGCAGCCCGCCCTGTCGATCATCGTGATCATCGACGAGCCCCACGGTGGTGCCTACACCGGTGGGCTCGTGGCCGCACCGGCTTGGTCGAAGATCGCGTCGTTCGCCCTCCGGGAGCTGTCGATCGCCCCGCCCGAGACCGACGCGCCCGCTGGTGGCGCCCCGGTGGGGGTCGAGACCGACGAGGTGACCCAGGCGGCCAGCTCGACCCTGGTGGTCCGCACGGAGGACGGCAAGGTGCGGGGGCCGACCGCCGAGCAGCGGCCGCCCGCACCGATTCCACCACCGTCGTCGTCGTCGACCACCACGACCACCGCGCCCCGAGCGTCGACCGGTACGGGGTAACACGTTGCGCCTCGCCGAGGTGATCGCCGGGATCGAGGTCGCGCAGGTCGTGGGCGACGCCTCCGTCGAGGTGACCGCCATCGACTACGACTCGCGAGCGGCCGGACCGGGCAGCCTGTTCTGCTGTGTCCCGGGCGCGGTGGCCGACGGGCACGACTTCGCGGCGGCCGCCGTGGCCGGCGGCGCGGTCGCGCTGTTGGTCGAGCGGCCCGTCGATCTGGCCGTTGCCCAGGTGCTCGTGCCCGACGTGCGGCTGGCGATGGCATCGGCTGCGGCCGCCTACTACGGCCATCCCTCGCGTGCGCTGGCCGTCGTGGGCATCACCGGCACCAACGGCAAGACCACCACCGCCGAGCTGCTGGCCGGCATCTGCACGAGCGCGGGACGCGAGGTGCGGGTGCTGGGAACGCTCACCGGGACGCGCACGACGCCTGAGGCGCCCGACCTGCAACGGCAATTGGCGGCCTGGCGGGACGAGGGCGTCGACACCGTGGCGATGGAGGTGTCGTCGCACGCGCTGGCGTTGCACCGGGTGCACGACACCCGCTTCCGTGTCGCCGTGTTCACCAATCTCAGCCGCGACCACCTCGACTTCCACGGCACGATGGAGAACTACTTCGAGGCCAAGGCCCGGCTCTTCGACCCGGCCCTGTCAGACCGCGCCGTGGTCAACCTCGACAGCCCCCATGGTCGGTTGCTGCGCGATGCTGCCGCCATCCCCACCGACGGCTATTCGCTCGACCAGGTCGACCACCTCGTCGTGGGCAGGGCGTCGTCGTCGTTCGACTGGCGAGGCCAACACGTCGTGCTCCCACTCGGCGGGCGGTTCAACGTCTCCAACGCGCTGGCCGCAGCCGAAGCGGCATTGGCTCTGGGCCTCGATCCTGCGGAGGTCGCACATGGCCTCAGCCGGCCGGTCTCCGTGCCCGGCCGGTTCGAGGTGATCGATGCCGGTCAGCCCTTCACCGTGGTGGTCGACTACGCCCACACCCCCGACGGACTCGATCAGCTGCTCTCGGCGGCCCGTGACGTCGTGGACGGGGGCCGGGTGATCGTCGTGTTCGGTGCCGGCGGCGATCGTGACCCCTCGAAGCGGCCGCTCATGGGTGAGGTGGCGGCCAGGCTCGCCGATCGGGTAGTCCTGACGGCGGACAATTCGCGGGGGGAAGAGACAGGAGCGATCATCGCCGCTGTGGCGCAAGGTTTCGACAGGGTGCGGGCCGAGCCCGGCGTCGGTGGGCCAGCCCCCGACCTGCGCATCGACCCCGATCGCCGCTCCGCCATCGGCCTGGCGCTGGCATCGGCGGATCGTGGCGACATCGTCGTGATCGCGGGCAAGGGTCACGAGACCACGCAGACCATCGGTGACCGCGTCGAGCCGTTCGACGATCGCGTCGTGGCGCGCGAAGAGCTGGCCCGACTTCGTGACGGTGAGGTCGCTCGATGATCCGCCTCCTGCTCGCGGCCGCCATCGCTCTGGCCGTGTCGCTCATCGGCACCCGGTTCCTGATCGAGTTCCTCGAGCGGCGCGCCATCGGCCAGCCCATTCGTGAAGAGGGCCCGTCGGGCCACGTCACCAAGGCCGGCACGCCCACGATGGGAGGGATCGCCATCGTCGGCTCGGCAGCCATCGGATGGTTGCTCAGCGACCTGGTGGGCGGCAACGAGTTCACCCGGCGAGGCACGATCATCATGTTCACGATCTGCCTCGCCGCGGTCGTCGGGCTGATCGACGACGGCCTCAAGGTGTTCCGGGCCCGCAACCTCGGGTTGAACAAGCGGGCCAAGATCGTCGGCCTGCTCGTGGTGGCGGTGGTGTTCGTCGTCCTGGTGCTCAACCTGACCAACGTGAACACGACGCTGTCGTTCACGCGCTACGACCTGCCCGGCTGGGACCTGAGCACCCTTGGTTGGGCGGCCTTCGCCATCCTGCTGATCCTGGCGTCCACCAACGCGGTCAACCTCACCGACGGCCTCGACGGTCTCGCTGCCGGCTCGTCGATCTTCGCGTTCGCAGCGTTCATCGTCATCTGCTTCGTCGGCTTCCGGCACACCGACATCTACGGCGACCAGAGCTTCCTCGACACCGGGGTGATCGCGGCCGCGATGCTCGGCGGGTGCACGGGCTTCCTGTGGTGGAACGCCGCGCCCGCCCAGATCTTCATGGGTGACACCGGGTCGCTGGCCATCGGCGCGGCCCTGGCCACCTTGGCTCTGAGTACCAACACCGTGCTGTTGCTGCCGCTCATCGGCGGGCTCTTCGTCATCGAGACCGTCTCGGTGATCCTGCAGATCGGCACCTTCCAGCTCGCCGGCGGTCGCCGCTTGTTCCGGATGGCGCCCATCCACCACCACTTCGAGTTGGCGGGCTGGCCGGAGACGCGCGTCATCATCCGCATGTGGATCGTCGCCGGCTTGTGCACGGCGGTGGCGCTCGGCTTGTTCTACGCAGACTTCCTGTCGATCCCGGGTGTGATCGAGTGACCTCGTTGCACCGGGTGCTCGTGGTCGGCTTGGCGGTCACGGGACGGGCGGTGACGCGCGCCCTTGTCGCCCGCGGCGTCGAGGTGGTGGTTGCCGACGACCATCCCTCCGCCGACGCGCGCGCCACAGCACAATTGCTCGACGTGGATCTGCTCGAGGCGCCCGACGCCGACACCCTTCGGTCGCTCGTCGACGGCGTCGACGCGGTGCTGCCGAGCCCCGGCGTGCCCGATCACCATGCGGTGTTCGCCGCCGCGGCCGCAGCCGGTGTCCCGGTGTTGAGCGAGTTCGACCTGGCGCGCGAGTGGGACGACCGACCCGTCATCGCGGTCACCGGCACCGATGGCAAGACCACGGTCACCATGTTGATCACCGACATGTTGGTGGCATCGGGCATCCGCGCCGTGGCGGCAGGCAACACCGAGGTGCCGCTCGTCGAGGCGATCGATCAGACCGATGCCGACGCGTTCGTCGTCGAAGCATCGTCGTTCCGACTCGGCCACACCCGCCGCTTCGAGCCGGCGGTCGCAACATGGCTCAACTTCGCACCTGATCATCTCGATGTGCACGCCTCGCTCGACGCCTACCGGGCGGCCAAAGCGCGGATCTGGGCTGACCTCCCCGCAGGCGCCACGGCGGTCGCCAACGCCGACGACTCAGTGGTCATGGCCAACGTGCCGCCAAGTGCCCATCTGGTGACCTTCGGGCTCGGCGCCGATGCCGACGCGCGCCTCGACGGTGACGTGTTGCGCGACCAGCACGGGCGCTCGCTGGTCGAGATCGGCGAGCTGCATCGCGCCCTGCCCCACGACGTGTCGAACGCCCTCGCCGCATCGGCGACAGCCATCGCCGCCGGTGCGTCGGTGAGCGGTGTGCGCGAGGCCTTGTTGCGGCACCGCCCCCTGCCCCATCGGGTCGAGGCGATCGGCACGTGGCGGGGTGTCCAGTGGTTCGACGACTCGAAGGCGACCGTGCCCCACGCCACCCTGGCAGCCGTCCGCGGCTTCGACACGGTCGTGCTGATCGCAGGCGGTCGCAACAAGGGCCTCGACCTGAGCGACCTGGCGGACGCCGTGCCGCCGGTGAAGGCGGTCGTGGCCATCGGCGAGGCCGCCGACGAGGTGGCCGCCGCCATGGTGTCGCGCTGCACGGTGGTGAAGGTCACCACCACGATCGACGATGCGGTGGCCGCGGCCGACGAGCTGGCGTCGACCGGCGACGTGGTGCTGTTGTCGCCCGGCTGCGCCTCGTTCGACTGGTTCGCCTCGTACCACGAGCGCGGCCTCGCCTTTCAGGATGCGGTGCGCCGGTTGATCGCCGGCGAGTCCGTGGGCGCCGGGACATGACCTCCACCATCGGCCCTCGTTCGCGCTCGACGCGCCAACGCACGCCGGCGCGCGCCGCCGCCCGCCCTGCCCCCGGCTCGAGGGCGACCACATCGAAGCCGTCCAAGTCGTCGAAGGCTCGGTCGGCGACCCGACCCGTCGGCCGGCGGTCCAACCTCTTCCTCGGCCTCTTCGCCCTGGTCGTGATCCTCAACCTCATCGGCCTGGTGATGGTGCTGTCCGCCTCGTCGGTCAACTCGTACTACGAGTACGGCTCGGCGTGGTACCAGTTCCAACGCCAGTTCCTCTGGTTGGTGCTCGGCGCCGTGGCACTCGTCGTCACCATGCGCATCGACTACCACTCGTGGCGGCGGCGGGCGCCGTTGCTCCTGGCGGGAGCGGTGGTGCTCCTGGTCCTCGTGCTCGTGCCGGGCCTGGGTGTCAACGTCAACGGCTCGTCGCGGTGGTTGGGCTACGGCCCCGTCCGCGTGCAGCCGTCCGAATTCGCCAAGTTCGCCGTGCTCCTCTTCGTCGGCGACCTCCTGGCCCGGCGCGCCGACCGCATCAGCGAGACCCGACTGTCGTTGCGTCCTGTCGTGACCGTGTTCGTCCTCGTCGGCGGGCTGTTCATGCTCCAGCCCAACCTCGGCACCACCGTCATCCTCGGCGTCATCGTCTTCGTGATGATGTTCGTGGCGGGCGTGCCGATGAAGCCCCTGGCGAAGGTGGCGGGCATCGGCGCCGCCCTCGCTGTGCTCTTCGCCTACATCGAGCCCTACCGCTACCGGCGGCTGATGGCGTTTCGTGACCCGTGGGCCGATCCTCTCAACACCGGCTACCAGACGATCCAGTCGCAGGTGAGCATCGCCAACGGCGGACTGGTCGGCGTCGGTCTGGGCGAAGGCCGGGCCAAGTGGGGTTTCCTGCCCTTCCCGCACACCGACTTCATCTTCGCCGTCATCAGCGAGGAGCTCGGGCTCCTGGGCGGGCTCACGGTGGTGGCGCTGTTCGTCGCCTTCGGCGTGCTCGGCATCCGGGTCGCGTTGCGGGCACCCGATCGGCTCGGCATGTTGCTGGCCGCGGGCATCACCACCTGGATCCTCGTGCAGGCGTTCGTCAACATCGGCGCGGTCGTCGGTGCACTCCCCATCACGGGGGTCCCGCTCCCGTTCGTGTCGTTCGGCGGCTCGTCGCTGCTCGTGTTGATGGCCGCGTCGGGCCTGCTGCTCAACATCGCGCGCCAGGCCCGAGCATGACCGCCCACAGGTGACGGGGTGGAGCCGATCACGAGCGCAGGCGTCTTCGCGATGTTCGCCGGTGGTGGCACCGCCGGGCACCTGTTGCCCGGCCTGGTCGTGGCCAACACGCTCGTCGAGCGGGGCCATCCGCCGGCGTCGATCACCTTCCTCGCCAGCGAGGGCGACCTCGATCGGCGGCTCGTCGAGCAGTGGGGCTTCGCCATCCACGCCCTCCCCGGTCGAGGCATCCAGCGTCGCGTCACCTTCGAGAACCTCGCGGCCGCGCTCGGGCTGGTGCGCGGGGTGGTCCGGGGTGTCAGGGTCGTGCGTCAACTGCGGCCGCGGGTGATGGTGGTGCTCGGCGGGTTCGCGAGCGTGCCCGGCGTCATCGGCGCCGTGCTGTGGCGGGTCCCGATGGTCGTGCTCGAGCAGAACGCCCGGGCGGGGGCCGCCAACCGGCTGGCCGGCCTGTTCGCCAAGGCCGCGGCCGTCCCGTTCGCGGAGACCGACCTGCCTCGCCGGGTGGTCACGGGCAATCCGGTCCGGCCCGAGGTGCTGGCCGCGGGGGCCGCCTCCGTTGCTCGCCGCGATGCGGCCCGGGCTGCCCTTGAACTGCCGCCCGGTCGCACCGTGTTGGCGGTGTTCAGCGGCTCGCTCGGCGCCCGGCGGATCAACCAGGCCGTGCGCGCCGCGGTGCAGCAGTGGCGAGACCGTTCCGATCTCGCGGTGCACCATGTCGTGGGCAGCCGCGACTACGACCAGATCGTCGCCGAGCCGTTCGAGCTGCCCACCGACGGCATCGCCTACCGGGCGGTGCGCTACGAAGATCACATGGACGATCTGCTGCTGGCTGCCGACGTGGCGGTCTGTCGGGCCGGCGGCTCGACCGTGGCCGAGCTGGCCGAGGTCGCCTTGCCGGCTCTGCTCGTCCCGCTGCCCATCGCGCCCCGCGATCACCAGACCGCCAACGCCCGTGCCCTGGTCGGGGCCGGCGCGGCGGTCCTCGTGCCCGACGGGGAACTCGACGGCGCCCGGGTCGTTCGCGAGCTCGAACCGCTGCTCGCCGATCCCGAGCGTCGGGCTCGGATGAGCACAGCGGCCGCAGAGCTGAGGCATCCCGACGCGGCGGCGCGCGTGGCCGACCTCATCGAGGAACATGCTCGTGGCTGAGCGCGCCCCGATCGACCTGAGCATCCCCACCTCGATCCATGTGGTCGGCGCCGGGGGAGCGGGCATGAGTGCCATCGCCGCGGTGCTCGCGGGCATGGGGCATCGCGTCTCGGGCAGTGACATGAAGGAGTCGACCGGGTTGGCCCGGCTGCGGGCCATGGGTGTCGACATCGCCGTCGGGCACGCGCCCGACAACCTGGCTGACGGGCTCGAGTACGTGACGATCTCGACGGCGGTGCCCGAGCGCAACCTCGAGGTGCGCGTCGCCCACGAGCGGGGGATCCCCGTGCTGCGGCGGGCCGAGATCCTGGCGGGCATCGCGGCCACCCGGCACACGATCGCAGTGGCCGGCACGCACGGGAAGACCACCACGGCCTCGATGCTGGCCCTGGTGTTGATCGAGGCCGGGGTCAACCCGTCGTTCATCATCGGCGCCGACGTCAACGAGATCGGCACCGGGGCGGTGTGGGACGACGGCGAGTGGTTCGTGGTCGAGGCCGACGAGAGCGACGGGACCTTCCTCGAGCTGCCCCGACAGGCCGCCATCGTCACCAACGTCGAGCCCGACCACCTCGAGTACTACGGGTCGGTCGAGGCCCTCGACGCCGCCTTCGAGCGCTTCCTCGTCGAGACCGACGGTCCCACGGTGGTGTGCGCAGACGACCCCAAGGCGGCCGAGCTCGGCGCGCGTGTCGGCGCAGAGACCTACGGCACCAGCCCCGGCGCGAGCTGGTCGATGGTCGACCTCCGGGCGGTCGGCACGGGATCGACGTTCACCCTGCAACACGACGGCCAGGTCGTCGGGTCGATCCACCTCCCCTTGGCGGGCGCGCACAACGCCCGCAACGCGTGCGCCGCCGCCGTCACCGCCCTGCTGGTGGGCGCCTCCTTCGACGACGTGCGCAGTGCGCTGGCGCGGTTCGCCGGGGTGGCCCGTCGCTTCGAGCATCGAGGCGAGGTCGCGGGCATCACCTTCATCGACGACTACGCCCATCTGCCCACCGAGGTCTCGGCCGCGCTCGAGGCCGCCCAGGGCCGCTGGTCGCGGGTGGTCGCGGTCTTCCAGCCGCATCGCTACAGCCGCACCGCGGCGCTGTGGGCCGACTTCGCCGACGCCTTCGAGGGCGCCGACCTGCTGGTGATGACCGACGTCTACGCAGCCGGCGAGACGCCCAGACCGGGGGTGTCCGGCATGTTGGTGGCAGGCGCGGTGCTCGACGCCCACCCTCGGCGTCGCCTCGCCTACATGCCCCGCCGCCACGACGTGGTCGAGTTCCTCTCGCGCGAGTTGAAGCCCGGAGACCTCTGCCTGACCCTCGGCGCCGGAGACCTCACCTCGTTGCCCGACGAGTTGCGCGCGGTCCTGGCCGCTCGCGGGGAGTCGGCCGCGTGAGCCGCACTGCGACCCTCGACGAGGCGGCCCGCATCCTCGGCGATCGGGCGGTGCGCGACGAGCCCATCGGCGAGCGCACGACCTACCGGGTGGGCGGGTCGGCGGCGTTGTTCGTGGCGATCGACGACGAGGCGGCGCTCGCGGCCGTGGCCGCCGCCGTGCGGGCCACCGGGGTCGAGGTGCTGGTGATCGGCAACGGCTCCAACCTCTTGGTGGCCGACGCCGGGTTCGACGGCCTGGCCATCGCCCTCGGCGAGTCCTTCGCGAGCACCGACATCTCCGGCTCGTCGGCGCGCGTCGGCGCCGCCGCCCTGCTCCCGGTCGTCGCCCGCCGCACGGCGGCCGCGGGGTTGACCGGCTTCGAGTGGGCCGTCGGGGTCCCCGGGTCGATCGGTGGCGCGGTGCGGATGAACGCCGGTGGCCACGGCTCGGACATGGCGTCGTCGCTGGTCAGGGTCCGCGTGCTCGATCTACGCACCGGCGAGGATGAGGAGGTGCCCGCCGCCGACCTCGGACTCGCGTTCCGTCACTCCGACCTGGCGCCCCACCAACTCGTGGTGTGGGCCGACCTGCGCCTCGAGCCCGGAGACCGACAGACGTCCGAGCGCACCATCGCCGACATCGTCAAGTGGCGACGCGAGAACCAGCCCGGTGGCTCCAACGCCGGGTCGGTCTTCGTGAACCCTGCCGGCGACTCGGCCGGTCGACTGATCGACCTGGCCGGCTGCAAGGGGATGCGGATCGGCACCGCCCAGGTGTCGACGAAGCACGCCAACTTCATCCAGGCCGACGAGGGTGGCTCGGCCGACGACATCCACCGCCTGATGGTCGAGGTGCGCCGGCGGGTGATCGACGTCACCGGTGTCGCCCTGCGGCCCGAGACCCGGTTGGTCGGCTTCGACGACCCGGAGCTCGCAGCTCGATGAGCACCGAGACCATCGAGCGGGCTCGCCCGGCGATCGACCCACGCATCGCGGCCCGCCGCAACCAGGTCGTACGCGACCAGGGCCGTCGCCGTCTCCGGCGGCTGCTCGTGTGCCTGGGCATCATCGCCGCGGTCGCCGTGGCCTGGGGGCTCACCCGCACGCCGCTGCTCGACATCGACGGCATCGAGGTGCGGGGCCTCGGCCAGACCACCGAAGAGCAGGTGGTGGCCGCGTCCGGGTTGTTGCCCGGCGATCAACTGCTCGATGTCGACGCCGCCGCCGTGCGTGAACGGCTGCTGGCCTTGCCGTTCGTGAAGGATGTGTCGGTTCGCGTCGGATGGCCGGACACGGTGGTGATCGGCATCGCCGAGCGCCAGCCGGTCGCGGTGGTCCCTGCCGCCGACGGCTCGCCGCTGCTCGTCGACGCGGAGGGTCGCATCCTCGGTCCGGCTGCGCCGGGCGAGGAGTGGATCCCGATCGAGGGCCTGGAGGCGGGCCAGCCGGGCGAACAGCTGCCCGCCGAATCCGCCGATGCCCTGGCCGTCCTCGCCGAGCTCACCCCCGGCCTGCGCTCGCGTGTCGAGGCGGTGATGGTGGTGGGCGACAACATCGACCTGCGGGTGCGCCCTGGGGGTGTGGTGTGGCTGGGCCCGGCCACAGATCTCGAGGCCAAGCTGCGGTCGCTGCGCACGGTGTTCGCCCAGGTCGACGACCGCGACCTGGCCACCATCGACCTGCGGGTCGCCGACCAGGCCGTGGTGACGCGGGTGGCCCCGGAGCCGGCAGCAACCGGCTCGGGGCGCGAAGGCGGCGGCACCGACGAGTCGACCGAGGGCACTGCGTAGGGTGGTTGACCCTCGGCGGAGCGCGGCCCTACAGTGTCAACCGAAATCTGAGGTTGACATAACCCTGAACCTCAGGTCGAGGGTTGGCGGCGCATCCACCATGGCCCTGCGCGCCGAGAGCACAGTAGAGCCGACGGGCTCACGATCACGGCAGAGCTGACGGGCTCTCGAACTGGAGGTACGAAACCCCATGGCCGGTTCTCCGCAGAACTATCTCGCGGTCATCAAGGTCGTCGGTGTCGGTGGCGGAGGCGTCAACGCGGTCAACCGCATGATCGACGCGGGCCTCAAGGGCGTGGAGTTCATCGCCGTCAACACCGACGCCCAGGCGCTGCTCATGAGCGACGCCGACGTCAAGCTCGACATCGGCCGTGAGCTCACGCGGGGACTGGGTGCGGGTAGCGATCCCGAGGTCGGGCGCCAGGCCGCCGAGGCCCATCAGGAAGATCTCGAAGAGGTGCTGAAGGGCGCCGACATGGTGTTCATCACCGCCGGCAAGGGCGGTGGCACCGGCACGGGCGCCGCGCCGGTCATCGCCGAGCTGGCGAAGAGCCTGGGTGCGCTCACCATCGGCGTGGTCACCCGCCCCTTCGGCTTCGAGGGCCGTCGACGGGCCGTGCAGGCCGAGTCGGGCATCCAGAAGCTGAAGGAGAAGGTCGACACCCTCATCGTCATCCCGAACGACCGCCTGCTCACGGTGTCCAACGACAAGACGTCGGTGCTCAACGCATTCAAGATGGCCGACGAGGTGCTGCTGCAGGGCGTGCAGGGCATCACCGACCTCATCACCACTCCCGGCCTCATCAACACCGATTTCGCCGACGTGAAGATGATCATGAGCGACGCCGGCTCGGCGCTCATGGGCATCGGCTACGGCTCCGGCGAGGGCCGCTCGCTCAGCGCGGCGCGCGCCGCCATCTCCAGCCCGCTGCTCGAGGCCAGCATCGAGGGCGCTCGGGGCATCCTGCTCACCATCGCCGGCGGCAGCGATCTCGGCCTGTTCGAGGTCAACGAGGCCGCCGAGGTCATCCATGCGGTGGCCCACCCCGACGCCAACATCATCTTCGGCACGGTCATCGACGACGAGATGGGTGACGAGGTGCGCGTCACGGTCATCGCCGCCGGCTTCGACCGCTGGGACAGCGATCGCAAGGGTGGTGACGACCGCCCGGGTCGGGCCGCCGACCTCGCGCCGGTGAGCGACGTGTTCGCCGGTGGCGACGACGAGGACGATCTCGACCTCGACGGTGGCGACGACGACTTCGATGTGCCGTCGTTCCTGAAGTGACGCTGGCCCCGTCGACGTCGTAGCCGCCTGGTGATCGATCTGTGGACGTCCTCTCTCGAGGGAGGGGCGACGGCGCGCGTGGGCTTCACCACCCGGCTCGACGGTGACGTCGCGGTGGCGCTCGACCCCGCGGTCGTCGAACGACGGCGGCGGGCGCTGGTCGACCGGCCGTGGGTCTGGCTGCGTCAGGTGCACGGCGGCGAGGTCGTGACCGTCGGTGACGACCTACGAGCGGGTGACGGGCAGCGAGGCCGACGGCCTGGTCACCACCCGGGCCGATGTGGTGCTGTCGGTCAACGTGGCCGACTGCGCGCCGGTGGCCCTGGTGTCTCGCCAGGGGGTCGTCGCCGCGGTGCACGCGGGCTGGCGCGGCGTCGCGGCAGGGGTGATCGAGCGAGCGGTGGCCGACATGCGATCGCTCGGCGCGATCGACATCGAGGCCTGCCTCGGTCCGTGCATCCATCCCGAGTGCTACGAGTTCGGGGTGGACGATCTCGACCTCCTGCGGGCCCAGTTGGGTGGCGCGATCGCCGGCCGCACCTCGAGCGGTGCGCCCGCGCTCGATCTGCCCATGGCCGTCGCGGGCGCCCTGGGCCGGGCGGGGGTGGCGCTGGTGGAGTCCGCCGACCGCTGCACGGCGTGCGGTGGTGCCGACCTCTACTCGCATCGGGCACGCCACGACGACGGGCGACACGCGCTGGTGGTATGGATCGAAGGGCCGGCCGTCGATGGCTGAGCCGCAGTTCGATCCGGTCGTCGTCGGCCACAACGTCGACGCGCTGCGAGCGCGCATCGCCCGCGCTGGCGGGCACGACGTGCGCATCGTCGCGGTCACCAAGGGCTTCGGGGTCGAAGCGGCTCGGGTCGCGCTCGACGCCGGCCTCGTCGACCTGGGCGAGAACTACGCGCAGGAGCTGGTCGACAAAGCCGGTCGGCTCGGAGCAGTCGAGCCCTCCCCGCGTTGGCACTTCATCGGCCGGCTGCAGCGCAACAAGGTGCGGTCGATCGCGCACCTCGTCGCCGTGTGGCAGAGCGTCGATCGACCGGAGTTGGCCGCGGAGATCGCCCGCCGGTGCCCCGGAGCAACGGTGCTCGTGCAGGTCGCGCTGAGCGACGAGGAGCAAAAGGGCGGCTGTGCGCCCGCCCGAGCCCCGGAGCTGGTGGCCCACGGTCGTGAGCTGGGCCTCGACGTCCAGGGACTGATGGGCGTCGGCCCGCTGGGCGCCCCTGAGGACGCGCGTGAGGGCTTTCGTCTGCTCGTCGGCCTGGCCGACGAGCTCGACCTGCCCGTGCGTTCGATCGGGATGAGCGCCGATCTCGAGGTGGCCGTCGAAGAGGGCTCCACCATGGTGCGTGTCGGTCGCGACCTCTTCGGACCTCGGCCACCCCGGAACTGATCTGCCTGGTCGATCGTTGTCCCCCCGATGGGATCAGCGAGCGACGTCGTGGCGCGCCTTTACCACTGTCTGGTGTCGGCGGGCGGCTTCACCCTGCATCACCGGACCGGCCAACCCATCGAGCGGGGCGTCGCCGTGTGTGCGGCGCCCGGACTCGGGTTGTCGTGCCCGCTGTCGGCGTGGCGAGCCGAGGAGATCGCCCGCTGGTTGGAGGCGCGACGGGCTGATCTCGACGGTGGGAGCGTGCATCTCGGCGGCTGGATCGATCCCCGCACCGATCACGTCTGGCTCGACCTGGTCACGGTCGTGCCCGAGCAGTTGGGTCCGCTCGCGATGGCTCTCCGCGAGCGAACTCGCAACGAGCCGTGTTCGATCTGGGCCGCCGCCGACTGGTAGAGGTCCCTGAGTTCGCAGGTCAGCCAGCGTCCGCAGGTCAGCCAGCGTCCGCAGGTCAGCCGGCGTTCGCAGGTCAGCCGGCGTTCGCAGGTCAGCCGACGTGACCGCGGTGACCGACCCGCGTCGCTCCGAGCGGACCGCCGCCATCCTCGGCATCTCGTTGGGCGTCGCCTTCGGCATCTGCTTCCTGACCGGGCTCTACTCACATTTCGCCCAGCATCCGCCCTCGTGGTTCACGTTGCCGGCGCGACCGGCAGGGCTCTACCGGTTCACTCAGGGCCTGCACGTCGCCACGGGCATCGCGTCGATCCCGCTGCTGCTCGCCAAGCTCTGGGTGGTCTACCCCAAGCTGTTCCGCTGGCCGCCGTTCGCCTCACCGGCCCATGCGCTCGAGCGCGTCAGCCTGGTGCCACTCGTGGCCGGCGGGCTCTTCGAGCTCTGGACCGGTGTGGCGAACAGCAACCTCTGGTACCCGATCCCGCTGTTCTTCCCGGCGTTCCACTACTGGATGGCCTGGATCACCATCGGGGCCCTCATCGTGCACGTCGGAGCCAAGCTGTCGGTCACCCGCCGGGCGCTCACTCGCGACCGGGCGCCCCAGCCACGGCCACCTGCCGTCGAGCCCGTCGAGATCGCCGGGCAGCCGAGCCGACGGGGGTTCCTCGTGCTCACCGGCCTGGCCTCGCTCGGGCTCACCGCCGTCACCCTGGGACAGACGGTGAAACCCCTCGAGCGCCTGGCGTTGCTCGCGCCCCGCCGGCCGAGCATCGGGCCACAGGGCTTTCCGGTCAACGGCACCGCCGCGGCCACGCGGGTGACCGACCGGGCCCTTGACCCGGCGTTTCGTCTCATGGTGACCGGCGCGGTGACGGCACCCCTGTCGTTGTCGCTGACCCAACTCCGCGCCCTGCCCCAGCACGAGGCCACCCTGCCGATCGCCTGTGTCGAGGGTTGGAGCGCCAACGCCCGATGGCGCGGCGTTCGCCTGCGTGACCTGCTGGCCGACGCAGGCGCGGCCGAGGGCGCCGAGGTCACGGTGCGATCGTTGGAAGAGGGCGGCCTCTATGGCCAGTCGGACATCAACGCCGTGCAGGCCTCCGATCCCGACACCTTGCTGGCCCTGGAGGTGAACGGCGAGCCCCTGCACCTCGACCACGGCTTCCCCGTCCGGCTGATCGGTCCCAACCGACCTGGCGTGATGCAGACGAAGTGGGTTCGCCAGGTGGAGGTCCGATGAGCGCGCCGGTCGGACTCGGCGACGACACGGTGGACGACGACCGCCCTCGGGGCGCCGTGTTCTGGGTGGCCGCCGGCGTCGGGTGGGTCGTGATGGCCTTCGGCGTGTGGGGTCTCTTCGACAACGAGGGCAACACCAAACCGGCCCTGCTGGTGCGCTGGGTGCTCGGCACGCTCCTGGTGCACGATCTGCTGATCGTGCCGGTCGTCATCGCCGTGGGGGCCCTCGTGGGGTGGCTCCTCCCACCCCGCTGGCGAGGTCCGGTGCGCGGCGCGCTCGCCCTCTCGGCACTGGCCGTGCTCTTCAGCTATCCGCTGTGGAGAGGCTTCGGTCGTCGCCCGGGCGACCCCTCAGCGTTGCCGCTCGACTACGCCGACAGCCTGCTCGTGGTGCTTGCCGTGATCTGGGTCGGCGCGGCCGCCGTGCTGGTGGCGCGATGGGGGCGCGCTCGCCGATGACCGACGAGGCCGCGATCCGTTCTCGCACCGACGTGGTCGTGATCGCGGTGCTGGCTCTTGTCGCCTGGGTGTTGGTCGTGACGCTCGGGCGCACGTGGGGGTTGCTGCTCATCGAGCAGGGGCGCGAGATCGTGCTCTACACGCCCCCGGTGCTCGGCGGCTATCGGCCGTCGGTGCCGACGGCCGTGTGGATCCCGGCGTTGACGGGATTGGCCGCCATCGTCGGGGTGCCCCGGGCCGCCGCCGCGTTGCGCTGGGGTTGGGCGCTCGTCGTGGCCACCCTCAGCGCGATCGCGTGGTGGGTGTCGCTCGCGCTCGTCGACGGCACCGCCGGGCTCACACGAGGTCTGTTCTGGCGCGAGGACTTCGCCGAGGTCGTGCCGCGGGCGGCCGCTTCGCCGGGCGGCTTCCTGCGCGACTTCGTCGCGTCGGTGCCCGACCATCCCATCGCGGTCCGAGCCCACCCGCCGGGATTCCCCTTGCTGTTGGCCCTGCTGGAGCGGATCGGGCTCTCGGGGCCGAACTGGGCGGTGGTCCTCGTGGTGGTCGGCGCGGCCGCAGCCGTGCCGGCCGTGCTGTTGGCCACCCGTGCGGTCGCCGGTGAGGCCGCGGCGCGGCGGGCCCTGCCCTTCGTCGTGGTGATGCCCGCCGGCCTCTGGATCGTCACCTCCGCCGACGGCCTGTTCATGGGCGCGGCCGCATGGGTCGTGGCCCTGATGGCGCTGGCGTGCACCCACCCCGGGCGCCGCGCTGACGTCTTCGCGGTCCTCGCCGGGCTGATGGCCTCCTTCGTCGCGCTCCAGTCCTATGGCCTCGTGCTCATGGCCGTTCCCGTCGTCCTGATCGCCTGGTGGGCGGGCCGGGCCCGACCGGTGCTGGTGGCGTCGATCGTCGCGACCGCTCGCCACCCTCGCGCTCGGCGCGTGGGGCTATTGGTGGCCCTCGGGGCTGTTCGCGACGATCGACACCTACCACGACCTCGGGCTCGACCGGCCCTACTCGTACTTCCTCGTCAACAACGTGTCCGCCTGGTTCCTCGCGCTCGGCCCGGCGATGGTCGTGGCGGTCGCGCTCCTGCGTGACCGGCGGCTCTGGGTGCTCGTCGGTGGCGGCGTCGGTGCCGCACTGGCGGCTGACGTGAGCGGTCTGTCGAACGGTGAGGTCGAGAGGATCTGGCTGCCGTTCACCGTTTGGGTGTTCGTGGCCGGCGCCGTCCTGGCCACGCGCGCCACTGCGACACGTGGCTGGATGGCCGTGCAGGTGCTGACCGCCATCGGGCTCACCGCCGTCGTGGGGACGAACTGGTGAGAGTGCTCGTCACCGGCGGAGCCGGCTTCATCGGCTCGGCCGTGGTCGACCACCTGGTGGCCGAGCACCATGACGTCGTCGTGCTCGACAGCCTGCATCCCGGTGCCCATCGGCAACGGCCCGACTACCTGAACGCGGCAGCTACGTACCACTGGGGTGACGTTCGAGACGCCGACACGGTGGAGCGGGCGGTTGCCGGGGTCGACGCCGTCTCGCACCAGGCGGCGATGGTCGGGCTCGGGGTCGACTTCGCGGATGCGCCCGCCTACGTGAGCCACAACGACACCGGCACCGCCGTGCTCCTCGGCGTGTTGCACGACAAGGGCTTCGACGGTCGCCTGGTGGTGGCGAGCAGCATGGTGGTCTACGGCGAGGGGGTGTCGTGCTGTCCGGCGCACGGCACCGTCCGCCCGGCAACCCGGACGAAGCGCGATCTCGACGCGGGTCGCTACGAACCGGCCTGTCCGTTGTGTGGCGCATCGTGCCGACCAGAGCCGGTCACCGAGTCTGCGCCGCTCGACCCCCGCAACGTGTATGCCGCGACGAAGCTGCATCAGGAGCACCTGTGCGCCGCGTTCGGTCGGGAGCACGACGCGACCGTCGTGGCCCTGCGGTATCACAACGTCTACGGGCCGCGGATGCCGAGAGACACGCCCTATGCCGGCGTGGCCAGCATCTTCCGCAGTGCGGCCGAGCGTGGCGAGGCGCCGCAGGTGCTCGAGGACGGCCGACAGCGTCGCGACTTCGTCGAGGTGTCCGACGTGGCCAGGGCCAACGTGGCTGCGCTCACCATCGATGAGGTGGGCTCGGGCACCGACAACGCCTACAACGCCTACAACGTCTGCAGCGGTGAGCCGCACACCGTGCTCGACATGGCCGACGCGCTCATCGCGTCGATCCCCGGTGCGGCGCCGCCGAAGGTGGTCGGGGGCTACCGCCTCGGCGACGTGCGCCATGTGTTCGCCTCGCCCGAGAAGGCCCAGGAGGAGTTGGGCTTTCGCGCTCGCGTCGCATTCCGTGAGGGCATGGCCCGCTTCGCCATCGCACACCTTCGCGACTGACGCACCGTCCACGTACTCGGAGTGCCCATGCAACTGCTCGTCATCGCCAAGGAACCGAGGCCGGGATTCGTGAAGACACGGCTGTGCCCGCCCTGCTCACCGGAGCAGGCGGCCCGCATCGCGGCAAGCTGCGTTGCTCGACACCCTCGAGGTCGTCGCGGCCACCCCTGCGACCCGCCGGGTGCTGGTGCTCGACGGCGCGCCGGGCAGCTGGGTCCCGGCGGGTCTCGACATCGTGCCCCAGGCCCAGGGCGGGCTCGCCCACCGACTCGACGCGGCGTTCGCTGCCGCGTTCGCGGCGGGGGAGGGCCCGGTCGTGCTGGTCGGCATGGACACGCCCCAGGTGACCTCCGCCGACCTGCTCGCGGCAGGCCGGATGCTCACGGATTCGAGCACCGACGCCGTCGTGGGTGCCGCGCTCGACGGCGGGTTCTGGCTGCTCGGCCTGGCCGAGTCGCTCGACGATCTGTGCCGAGGCGTACCGATGAGCGCCACGGAGACCTGTGCCCGTCAAGTGGCCCGGCTCGAGGCAGCTGGTCGCCAGGTGCGGATGACCCGCAGCCTCCGCGACATCGATCACCTCGACGATGCGGTGGCCGTCGCTTCGGAGATCCCGGCGTCGAGGCTCGCGGGCGTCGTGTCCGATCAGGTGAGCCGCTTGAGCTGACGGCGCTGATCGCGCACCGCACGGATGGTGCCGCCCACCGTCCCGGTGACCTTCGAACGGCCCTCGCGTCGTCGGTAGGTCACCTCGCGGCCCTCGACCCGCCAGCCCGCCAGGCCGGCCCGCACCACCATCTCGAGCGGCCATCCCGATCGTCGGTCTTCGATGCCGAGATCGAGCAGCGGCTCCCGGCGGGCGACCCGCATGGGCCCGAGGTCGGCGAGCGACCAGCCGAACCGGCGGTTGACCCGGCGGGCGAGCACCCGGTTGGCGAGGCGGGCGTGCGGCGGCCAGGCACCCCGTTCGGCCACGCGGGCCCCGAGCACCAGGTCGGCCCGATCGGCGGCGACCGGGGCCACCAACCCAGGCAACTCAGCTGGATCGAGGGATGCATCGCAGTCCATGAAGCACACCAGCTCGGACTGCGAGACGGTGAGGCCACGGAAGCAGGCCGCCCCGAACCCCCGCGTCGGCTCGGCCACCACGTCGGCTCCGAGTTCGGCCGCGACCGCTGCGGAACCGTCGTCAGAGCCGTTGTCGACGACGATCGCGCGGTACCCGGCAGGCAGACGACCGAGCACCCACGGGATGGCGTCCACCTCGTTCAGCACGGGCAGGACCACGTCGATCACCGGACGACGGTACCCACCTGGCCAGCACGACCACTAGCCTGTCCCGGTTATCAAGGGTTCAGGAGGATCCCATGGCTTCCATGTGGCGAAAGACGATGCTCTATCTCGGGCTCGGTCCCGACGACGACTACGAGGACGATGTCGAGATGGGCGAGCCCGCTGCGGCCGCGCCGGCAGCCCGCGACGCCGCCCCGGCCGCTCGGCCCGCCCCCGCCCGTCCTCGCCCGTCGGCTTCCCGGCCCGCCCCGGCCCGCTCGTCCACGGTCGGTGTGCCGGCGTCACCGGTGCCTGTCGAGGAGACGTCCGCCGTTCGCACGTTGCCCGGCCCCGGCTCGGGTGAGGCGGTCACGCCCAAGCCCCGCACGGTGGTGCGGCCCGTGCCGGCCACGGCATCGGCCAAGGCGCACGTCGTGGTGCCCTCGTCGTTCAACCAGGCCCAGGACGTGGCCGACCGATTCAAGGCCAACCAGCCGGTGATCCTCAACCTCCAGGGCACCGACCGCGAGCTGGCCCGGCGGCTCATCGACTTCTCGAGCGGCCTCTGCTACGGGCTCGGCGGGCACATGGAGAAGGTCGCCCACCAGGTGTACCTGCTCACCCCGACCAATGTGGAAGTCTCCCCGGAGGAGCGCCGGCGCCTCCAAGAGCGCGGCCTCCACGACGGCTGAGTCACGCTGGTGATCGCTTTTCTCATCTGGTTGCTCAACGTCTATCTGGTCATCGTCCTGGTTCGGATCGTGCTCTCGTGGTTCCCCACGTCGGGTGGTGGATTCCTCGAATCCGCGCAGAGGGTGCTCATCGCCGTCACCGAGCCGGTGCTCGGCCCGCTGCGGGCGGTGCTCCCGCCGGTGCGGCTGGGGGCCGTGGCCCTCGACCTGTCGCCGATCGTGCTGATCATCGGCATCCAGGTCCTGGCCTCGGTGCTGCGTTCGTTTCTCTAGGTCGTCGATCGATCACCCCCTGACCACTCCTGCATCGATCACCGCGGCGCCGACCAGGCCTCGCTACGATCGGCGGCATGGACGGAACGCCCCAATTCCTCACCGACGTGAAGTTCGCGGAGCGGCGCAAGGGGTACGACCCCGAACAAGTCGACAACTACCTCAGCCAGATCAGCGAGCGGGTCGCCCAGCTCCAGGACATGGTCCGCGACGCCACGGCGAGGGCCGACGACGCCGAGAAGAAGATCGCCGACGCCCAGCGCGCGCAAGGGGTGGCCGAGGCCCAGGTCGACAAGCTCAAGGCCGACGTCGAACGACTCGAGGGCGCGGGGCCCCGTCCGATCGACGAGGCGTCCGAGGTCGAGCATGCGTCCAAGGTGCTCCTGATGGCGCAGAAGACCGCCGATGCCACCGTCGAGGAAGCCAACGCGACCGCGCACACCACCGTCGCCGACGCGCAGCGCGAGGCGGCGTCGATGCTGGCCGAGGCCGAACGCGAGGCGGCCAACCTCCGCTTCGAGGCCAAGCGCCAGATCGACGACCTCGTCCAGCAGCGGCGCACCGAGGTGCTCGCCGAGGTCACCTCGCTCGAGAAGGTGCGCGACGACGTGGCCGCCGACGTGTCGGCCCTCGAGCGTCACCTCGAGACCCAGCGCGCCAACCTGCGCTCCGGTGTCGAGGCGCTCCAGCGCCTGCTCGACGATCCCGACAGCTTGCGCGCCGCGCCGGCGCCACAGCTGAGCGAGGCGACGCTCGCCGAGATCACCCGCGACGACAGCGCGCTCGCCGACCCAGATCCCGGCACTGACCTCGACGCCGACACCGATGCCGACGTGGCGGTCGTCGAGGTCGACATGGTCGAGGTGGTCGAAGTGGTCGACGCCGAGCAGGCCGTCGACGACGCAGAGGCGACGAGCGACACCGACTCGGCTGAGCCGGTCGGCGAGGCCGATGCCGACACGGCCACCGACGATGGTGCCGTGGGCGCGCACCGGTCCGACGAGCCCGAACCTGCCGACGAGGTGCTGATCGACGTCGAGCCCGAACCCGTCGTCATCGTGATCGACGACGATCAGAGTCCCGGTGACACCCACGAGGTCAACGCCGGCTTCGCCCACGATCCTGAAGACGAGTTCCCTCCCGTGAAGCTGCCCGAGCTCCTGAGTGACGTGCAGCCGGCGGGCCAGTCGGGCGACATCGACCTCACCACCGAGCGCCTCTTCGAGAGCCACGAGAACGACGCCGACCGCAACGGCGGGCCACCCACCGAGTTCTTCACTCCGTTCGCCGACGACGCCGACAAGGACGACCCGCTCGGCCAGCCCGATGCCGATGCCGACGCGGCCATGCGAGCCTTCTTCGAGGCCGACTTCGAGTCAGAGAACGAGCCCAAGAAGTCGCGCTGGCGGCGCTGAGCGCTCGGCGGCGGTCAGACGCGACTGAGCACGACGTGCACCTGGTGGCCGTCGATGTCGATCGCCCGCGCTGACTCGACCCGATCGGTGACCGTGAGGCTCTGAGCCAGGATCTCGCCGGCGATCCAGGCGTGATGCTGATCGAGTGCGGCCTGCAGCATGGGATCGTCACCCACGCCGAGCTGCACGGCGATGCGGTCGGCGATCTCCAGCCCGGTGTCCTTGCGCAGGTCGTTGAGGGCGCGCACCAACTCGCGGGCCGCTCCTTCGGCGCGCAACGTGTCGTCGATCTCGAGGTCGAGGGCCACGGCCCAGCCGGTGTCTTCGGCGAGGGCGAACGCCTCGTGCCGCTGTGCCCGCACCTCGACGTCGGTGCCCTCGAGTCGCTCGCCCGCGATCTCGACGAACCCCTGCGCCTCGAGCTGCTGCTGCAAGGCGGAGCCGTCGGCCGCGGCGAGTGCCTGCTTGACGTCGTTGACCCGGCTGCCGAGGCGGGGGCCGAGGGCACGGAAGTTGGGCACGATCGTCCAGCTCATGAGGCCCGACAGCGTGTCGATGGCCTCGAGGCGCTTCACGTTGAGCTCGGTGGCCACCTCGGTCGCCACGTCGGCATCGAGCTCGAAGCCGGGGTGCAGCAGCAGGGCCCGTCCGAGCGGTTGGCGCACCTTCACCTTGGCGTCGGTGCGGGCCGACCGGCCGATGGCGACGAGGCGGCGGGCCGCTCGCATCTGCTCGGCGAGGTCGGCATCGTGGCGACCGGCCGGCTCGGGCCAGTCGGCCAGGTGCACCGAGCGCTCGCCGGTGAGGGTGGTGAAGATCTCGTCGGCGAGGAACGGGCAGAACGGCGCCAGCAGGGTCGACACCGTGACCAGGCACTCGTAGAGGGTGGCGTGGGCGGCCGGATCGCTGCTCTTCCAGAAGCGGGGCCGGGAGCGGCGCACGTACCAGTTGGACAGGTCGTCGACGAAGGTGGCGAGGCGGGTGGCGCCCTCGAGCGCGTCGAACGCCTCGAGCGCGTCGGTGACGCCGGCGATGGTGTCGTCGAGCTCGGACAGGATCCAGCGGTCGAGCACGTGCTCGCTGCGGACCTGGCTGCCGGGCCCGTCACCTGCAGGTTGCGGCGTCCAGCCGTCGAGGTCGGCGTAGGTGGTGAAGAAGGCGTGCACGTTCCACAGCGTGAAGAGCGTCTGGCGGGCCGTCTCGCGGATGCCGTCCTCGTAGACCCGACGGGAGGTCCACGGCTGTCCGGCCGAGAAGAAGTACCAACGCAGCGCGTCGGCGCCCTGCGAGTTGAAGATGTCCCAGGGCTGGATCACGTTGCCCCGTGACTTCGACATCTTCTGGCCGTTCTCGTCGACGACCAGGCCGAGGCACACGACGTTGCGGTACGGCGTGCGGTCGAACACGAGCGAGTTGACGGCCAGCAACGAATAGAACCAGCCGCGGGTCTGGTCGATGGCCTCGCAGATGAAGTCGGCGGGATACGCGTGGTGGAAGGTGTCGTCGTGCTCGAAGGGGTAGTGGAACTGGGCCGAGGGCATCGAGCCCGAGTCGAACCAGGCGTCGAGCACCGGCTCGACCCGTCGGGTCTGGCCGGAGCACTGGTCGCAGGGCACGATCACGTCATCGACGAAGGGTCGGTGCAGATCGAGGTCGGAGAGGTCGCGACCGGCCAGCTCGGCCAGCTCGGCGACCGATCCGATGCACCGCTCTGAGCCGCAGCCGGAGCAGCGCCAGATGGGAAGGGGCGTGCCCCAGTAGCGATCGCGCGACAGGGCCCAGTCGACGTTGCCCTCGAGCCACTTGCCGAATCGCCCGTGCTTGATGTTGGGCGGTTGCCAGTTGATCTCTTCGTTCTCGCGCATCAGCACGTCGCGCCGGTCGGCCGTGCGCACGAACCACGAGGTCTTGGCCCAGTAGATGAGCGGGGTGCCACAGCGCCAGCAGTGGGGATAGGAGTGCTCGTAGGCCTGCTCGCGCACGAGCAGGCCTCGCTCGCGAAGGTCGTCGATGATGGCCGCGTCGGCGTCCTTCACGAACAGGCCCTGGTAAGGCGGCACCCGCTCGTCGAAAGCGCCGTCGGCGTCGACGGGGTTGAGCACCGGCAGCCCTTCGACACGCGCGACCTGCGCGTCGTCCTCACCGAACGCCGGGGCGAGGTGCACGATGCCCGAGCCGTCGTCGGTGCTGACGAAGTCGGCGCCCACCACCCGCCACGCGTCGGACCCTGGCGGAGCGTCGAGGAGGTCGAACGGTCGGGTGTAACGCCAGCCGATCAGCTCGTGGCCCGGCCATCGCTCGATGACCTCGGCATCTTCAGGAGCGCGAGCGGCGGCCATGACGAGGTCGCGGCCACCGTCTTCGGCCGCGACGCGCACGTAGTCGATGTCGGGGCCCACGGCGGCGGCCACGTTCGAGATGAGCGTCCAGGGCGTGGTGGTCCACACCAGCAAGTCGGCGTCGCGGTCGACCAGCGGGAACCGCACGTAGACCGACGGGTCGACCACGTCGCGGTAGACGTCGGGCTGGCCGAGCTCGTGCGACGACAGGGCGGTGCCGCACCGCGCGCAGTAGGGACTGACCTTGTGGCCTTCGTAGAGCAGGCCCTTCTCCCACAGCTGCTTCAGCAGCCACCAGACCGACTCGATGTAGTCGTTGGTGAGCGTCCAGTAGGCGTCGGCAGTGTCGATCCACACACCGGAGCGTGAGGTGAGTGCGCTCCAGTCCTCGACGTAGCGGTGGACCGAGTCGCGGCAGCGCTGGTTGAACTCGGCGATGCCGAACGCCTCGATGTCGTGCTTCGTGCTGAGACCGAGCTCCTTTTCGACTTCGAGCTCGACCGGCAGGCCGTGGCAGTCCCAACCGCCCTTGCGCGGCACGTTCTTGCCCCGCATGGTCTGGAATCGGGGGTAGAGGTCCTTGAAGACCCGGGCCCAGACGTGGTGCAGACCGGGCCGGCCGTTGGCGGTCGGCGGGCCCTCGTAGAAGATCCACGGTTCGCCGTCCTTGCGGAGGCGCTTCACCTCGGCCACCACGTCGTGCTCGCGCCAACGCGCGAGGGCGCGATCCTCGAGGGTGACCAGGTTGAGATCGGGGTCGACGGGGCCGAACGCCATGCGCCGTAGCCTACGGGTCGGCCACCACGTCCACGAACAGGCCGACGCGCGGGTTGACGCTCCCGGAGGCACGGCGTACCCTCCGACACCCTTTGGAGCCAGCGCGACATCGAGGAACTCGACAGGAGTCGTCCCCAACCATGCCGACCAAGAAGGCCCCCAGCAAGAAGGCGGCGCCGAAGAAGGCGCCAGCAGCGAAGGCGCCCGCCAAGAAAGCTCCTGCGGGGAAGGCCGCCTGCAAAGAAGGCCCCGGCCAAGAAGGCGCCCGCGAAGAAGGCGCCGGCGAAGAAGGCGCCGGCGAAGAAGGCGCCGGCGAAGAAGGCGCCGGCGAAGAAGGCGCCGGCGAAGAAGGCGCCCGCGAAGAAGGCGCCCGCGAAGAAGGCACCCGCCAAGAAGGCGGTCGCCAAGAAGCCGGCCAAGTCGCCGTTCGACAAGAAGTTCCTCGATGCCCAGCGCGAGCTGCTGCACGAAGAGCGCAAGCGCTTGGTGCACGACGTCGAGACCCTCACCGCCGAGGCCAACGAGCTGGCGATGCTGCGAGAGCCCGGCGACGTGCAGTTCGACGAGGAGTCAGGCGAGGGCGACACGCTCGCGGTCGAGCGTGAGCGCGACCTCGCGCTGTCCGCCCAGTTCTCGAACCAGGTCGAAGAGATCGACCGTGCGCTCGCCAAGATCGACGGAGGCACCTACGGGGTGTGCGAGATCTCAGGCCTGGCGATCCCGAAGGAGCGGCTGCGAGCCATCCCGTGGGCTCGCGAGCGGGTCGAGTACAAGGCCGGAGGGTTCGGGAGACGCTGAGCGAGCCCTCGACGCCGGCCGTCTCGGCGCGGTCTCATCCCATCCTCCTGGGTGGGGTGGCCGCCACCGTCGTCGTCGCCGATCAGCTCTCGAAGTGGTGGGCGCTCAACGCGCTCGACGACGGCAACATCATCGATCTCTTCTGGACGTTGCGGTTCCGGCTGGCGTTCAACACCGGTGCCTCGTTCAGCATGCTGGGCGACTACGGCCGATGGATCGGCGTGCTGGCGGTGGTGGTCGTCATCGGCCTCATCTGGCAGGGCACCACCGCCAAGGACCGGTGGGGGGCGGCCTGCCTCGGGCTGATGCTCGGCGGCGCGGTGGGCAACCTGCTCGACCGGGTCTTCCGGGGTGACGACGGCGTGTTCTCGGGTGCGGTCGTCGACTTCGTCGATCTCCAGTGGTGGCCGATCTTCAACGTGGCCGACGCGGCGCTGGTCGTGGGGGTGATCGGGTTGATCATCTGGTCGTTCCGCGCCGCCGACGCGTGAGCACCATCCGCGAGACCATCCCGGCCGCACTGGCCGGCGAACGCCTCGATCGGGTGGTCGCCCTCGTCACCGGCGTCAGCCGGGCCGACGCGGCCACGTTGGTGACCGAGGGAGGCGTCGAGGTCAACGGTGCGGTGGTGCTGGCCCGCGCCCAGCGCGTGAGTGAGGGCGACGAGCTGGTCGTCGACGCGGGCCCCGCGCGTGGCTGCGGTGGGCGTGGCGCCCGACGACTCGGTGCCCTTCGAGGTGGTCCACGTCGACGACGACCTGATCGTGGTCGACAAGCCGGCCGGGGTGGTGGTGCACCCGGGAGCGGGCAACACGAGCGGCACGCTCGTGAACGGGTTGGTCGCCCGGTTCCCCGACCTGGCCGGGGTGGGCGACCCCGACCGACCCGGCATCGTGCACCGCCTCGACAAGGACACCTCCGGGCTGATGCTCGTCGCCCGCACCGATCGGGCCTATCGGGCGCTCGTCGAGATGCTGTCGGCCCGTTCCGTCGGCCGGCGCTACCTCACCTTGGTGTGGGGTGAGTTCGATTCGCCGGCGGGCATGATCGACGCGCCCATCGGGCGGTCGGGTCGGGAGCCGACCCGCATGGCGGTGTCGGCTCGAGGACGCGAGGCGCGCACCCGCTACGAGGTGCGGGAGGTGTTCACCGATCCCGTGGTCTCGTTGCTCGAGTGTCGGCTCGAGACCGGTCGCACCCATCAGATCCGGGTGCACCTCGCCGCGATCGGGCACCCGGTGGTGGGCGATCGCCGCTACCGGGGCGAGCGGACCTCGCTCGAGGTGCCGAGGACGTTCCTGCACGCGGCGCGGCTCGACGTCGTGCACCCGGTGAGCGGTGAGCCGCTCGAGTTCGAGTCGGCCCTGCCGCCCGACCTGCAGGGCGTGCTCGACCGGCTCACGCCTCGCTGACCGAGGCGGGCCGCTCGTCGGGCCACGGCGACTCGCCCCTGGCCATGCTCACGATGTCGGCGAGGCTCAGCGCGCCGAGGTAGCGGCGCATCTGGTCGCCCACGTCGGCCCAGATGGCGAGCAGCACGCACTGACCCTCGTGGTCGCAGGCCCCGTCGGTGTGGGGCTCGCCGAAGTCGCCGGCGACGATCGGCCCGTCGACCGCCGAGAGGATCTCCGACAGGGCGATCTCCTTGGGCTCGCGGGCGAGCACGTAGCCGCCGCCCACCCCCCGCTTCGACCGCACCAGGCCGGCGCCCTTCAAGGCGAGGAGGATCTGCTCGAGGTAGGGCTGGGGCAGCGCCGTGCGCTCGGCGATGTCGCGGACCGACGTGGGGCCCGCCTCGTCGCCGTGCAGCGCCAACGACAGCAGCGCCCGGCTGGCATAGTCACCCCTGGTCGAGACCTTCACGCCCTTACTGTAGGGGCAGGGTGCCGCAGGGCGGGGTGTGTGTGTCGGGTGGGCCCGGTCTTGTACCGTGGAAACCCGAAGCGGAAAGGATCCACTTGGGCGACGACCCTTTGCTACCTGACTACGGCGGAGCGTGCGTGACCAACGTGGTTCCGGCTCTCCTCGATCCGCCTGATGTTCCCCCCGCATGGCTGCCGGCCGCCGCACTCGCCGACCAGGTGGTGCTGCTGGTGCTCGACGGGCTCGGGTGGGAGCAGTTGCGCGATCGCGCCGCGCTCGCGCCCACGCTGTGCGGCATGGAGGGCGGGCCCATCTCCACGGTCGCTCCGTCCACCACGGCCACCGCGCTCACGTCGATCGCCACCGGCCTCACGCCGGGCGAGCACAGCGTCATCGGCTATCGCATGAGCATGGACGGCGACATCCTCAACGTCCTGCGCTGGACCGTCTCGGGGCGTGACGCCCGGGCGTCGATCCCGCCGGAGAAGATCCAGGGCATCGAGCCGTTTCTCGGCCATCGCCCTGCGGTGGTCACTCGCGCCGAGTTCCGCCAGACCGGCTTCACCCAAGCGCACCTCGAGGGCGGGCGCTTCTGCGGCTATCGCATGCCCTCCACGCTCGTGGCCGAGACGTCGCGACTGCTGCGCGCCGGCGAGCCGTTCGTCTACGCGTACTACGACGGAGTCGACAAGGTGGCCCACGAGTACGGGCTCGGCGAGCAGTACGACGCCGAGCTGATCGCGGTCGAGGAGGTCATCGGCTACCTCCTCGAGGCGCTGCCCCCGGGTGCCGCGCTGGTCGTCACCGCCGACCACGGTCAGGTCGACGTCGGCGACAACATCGTCATGCTCGACAGCGACGTGTTGACCCATGTGTCGCATCAGTCGGGTGAGGGCCGGTTCCGCTGGTTGCACGCCCGGCCGGGCCGCTCGCGGCAGTTGCTCGAGGCGGCCACCGCCGCCCATGCCGACACCGCCTGGGTGGTCAGCCAAGACCAGATGATCGACGAATGCTGGTTCGGTCCCGTGGTGGTCGACGCCGCCCGGGCCCGGCTCGGCGACGTGGCCCTGGTCGCTCGCGACCCGGTGGCCTACTTCGACCCCGACGACACCGGCCCGTTCGAGCTGATCGGCCGCCACGGCTCGCTCACCTCGGCCGAGATGTCCGTCCCGCTGCTCGCCCAGCGGGCCTGAACGAGCCCTGCGAAAGGCTGACGCCCCATGTCCGATCCCTCCACCGACCCCGCTCATCAGGTCGAGCACGGTGAGCTGCTGGCGCCCGGAACGGAGCCTGGCGACGGCGACAGCGAGCCCGACCGCGAATACGTCTCCGAGCCGGCCAAGGTCATGCGGGTCGGCTCGATGATCAAGCAGTTGCTCGACGAGGTGAAGGCCGCTCCACTCGACGAGCCGTCGCGCGAGCGGCTCAAGGCCATCTACGACACCTCGATCGACGAGCTCGGCTCGGCCCTCTCACCCGATCTGCGCGACGAGCTCGAGCGCCTGGCGTTGCCGATGGGCGACAGCACGCCCACCGACGTCGAGTTGCGCATCGCTCAGGCTCAGCTGGTCGGGTGGCTCGAAGGGCTGTTCCACGGCATCCAGGCCACCCTGTTCGCACAGCAGATGGCGGCCCGCCAGCAGCTCGAGAACATGCGCCAGCTCCCGCCCGGGGTGGGCCCCGCTGGCGGTCCGCCACCCGCGGACCGCCCGGGCACCTACCTCTGAGGGGGCACTCCGTTGCCACCCATGGGTCAGCTGGCGTCGACGCCGGAGCCGCCGTACACCGCGGTGATCTTCTCCACCGTGCGCTCGACGATCGACGTCGAGGGCTACGCGGCGATGGCTGTCGCGCTCGACGAGCTGGCGGCTGCGCAGCCCGGGTACCTCGGCATCGAATCGGTGCGGATCGACGGTGGATTCGGCATCACGGTGTCGTACTGGACTGACGATGCGGCCGCTCGGGCGTGGAAGCAGGTGGCTGAGCATCGGGCGGCTCAGCAGCTCGGTCGTGAGCGGTGGTACGACGCGTATCGCCTGCGCGTGGCCACGGTGGAGCGCGACTACGGCTTCGAGCGCCCCGCCTAGAGGTCGAGCGTGCCCGTGCCGGGCGACAGACCGGCTCGGCGCAGGGCCTTCGCCTTGGTGCGACGCAGGGTGTCGCGCGGGGCGAGGGCGACCCGTTCGGCAAGGGCCATCGCCTCGTCGAGCAGCGAGGTGGGCTCGACCACCGCCGTCAGGAGGTGGCAAGCGAGGGCCTCGTCGGCGCTGAGCTCGCGCCCGGTGAGCACCAGCTCACGAGCCAGCGCGCCGCCCACCAGGTCGTGCAGGGGGGCGTAGACCACGTCGCCGAAGGTGTATTCGGGATGCGAGAAGCGGGCGGTGGTGGTGGCGATGCGCAGGTCGCAGCAGATCGCCAGGTCGAAGCCGCCGGCGATGGCGGGCCCGTTCACCGCGGCGACGGTGACCCCGGGAAAGCCGATGACCGTGTGGTGGTAGCGATCGCTCGACGACCACAACGCCTCGGCGAAGGCGGCGTCGGCGAACGCAGCATCGAACTCGCGCAGGTCGAATCCTGCGGAGAAGACGTCGCCGGCACCGGTGAGCACCACCACCTTGAGGTCGTCGTCGGCGGCCAGGACATCGAGGGTGTCGCTCAGCTTGTCGCGCAGCGAGATCGACAGTGCGTTGCGTCGATCGGGCCGGTTGAGGGTGAGCACGGCGATGGCCGGATCGGGTCGTTCGACCAGCAGCTCGGACATGGTGTCAGACTGGCACGATTCGAAGAGGGGAGCAGGCGGCCAGCTCGTCGAAGTCGCGATCGTGGTGAAGCAGTGGTGCGCCGGCATGGATGCAGGCCACGGCGATGAGGCAGTCGATCGTGCTGCGCACCGTGCGGCCGGCGCGCCTCGCGGTGCGATAGAGGTCCGCAGCCTGGATGTAGTGCTCGATCTGGTCGAGGCGGACGATCTCGAAGCTCAACAGCGATGCTTCGACCTGCTCGGCATCGCGGTCTGATCTGAACCCCTGGAGCAGCTCCGTGACGCAGAGATCGACGATCCCGATGTCGGCATCGGCCTCCAGCAGCTCGACGAACATCGAGCGTGTCGCGTTGTCGACCCCGTTGAAGTGGTCGATCCAGACGCTCGTGTCGACCACGATCACCGGGCGCGGCGACGACGGCTCGCCGCCAGGTCGCCCTCCCACGTGACCTTGCCGCCCAGTTCGAGCACCCGCTGGCGCTCACGCCGGCGCACCAGCTCGCGCAGCGCGTGTTCGACGGTGGCCCGCTTGGTGGGCGTGCCGGCGATGGCCTGGGCTTCGGCCAGGAGCTGGTCGTCGATCTCGATGTTGGTGCGCACCTTGCGGACGATACACATGATGTCGCCTCAGGTGGTGTAGGGATGCTCGAAGATGTGTGCATGGCGGTGCGCCGCCACGGTCGGCTAGAAAGAGAAATCACACCCGTGTAGTTCCTCCACAGGCTCTGGATAACGCCTGTGGACGGCCTGGGGAGTGTCCGGCCGGACAAGCCGGCCGGACGTAGCCGGTCGGGCGAGAAGGGGAGAGCGCAAGCAGTGGCGGATTCATTCACCCATCTGCACCTGCACACCGAGTTCTCGATGCTCGACGGGGCGGCGCGGGTCACCGACGTGGTGGCCAAGGCGGCCGCGGACGGCCAGCCGGCGATCGGCATCACCGACCACGGCAACATGTACGGCGTCCTCGACTTCTACCGGGCCTGTCAGGAGCAGGGCATCAAGCCGATCATCGGCTCCGAGCTCTACCAGGCCTACGAGCACCGCACTGAGCGGCCCAACCGGCGGGGCAAGCAGGACGACGGCGGCGGCGATGCCGAGGGTGGCCGCAAGGCCTACTACCACCTCACCGCGCTGGCCGAGACCAACGTCGGCTACAAGAACCTCATCCAGCTCTCGAGCCGGGCCTACCTCGAGGGCTACTACATGAAGCCCAAGGTCGACTGGGAGCTGCTCGAGGCCCACCACGAGGGACTCATCGTCACGAGCGGCTGCCTGGGTGGCCAGGTGCTCCAGGCGCTGATGCAGGGCGACGAGAAGGGAGCGCTCGACAAGGCTGGCCGGTTCCAGGACATCTTCGGCCGCGACCACTTCTTCATCGAGATCCAGGACCAGGGCATCCCCGAGCAGCACCGCACCAACCCGATGCTGCTCGACATCGCCCGCAAGCTGCAGGCGCCGCTGCTCGCCACCAACGACAGCCACTACACCCATGCTCACGACGCAGTGGCTCACGACGCCCTGCTGTGCGTGCAGACCGGCTCGCTCATGAGCGATCCCGATCGCTTCAAGTTCCACGGCGACCAGCACTACCTGAAGACCGCGGGCGAGATGCGCCGGCTGTTCAACGAGATCCCCGAATCGTGCGACAACACGTTGTGGGTCGCCGAGCGATGCAACGTCGAGATCGAGTTCGGCAAGCCGCAGCTGCCCGACTTCCCGCTGCCCGAGGGGTTCGTCGACGACGCGGCCTACCTCGAGCACCTCACGTTCGAGGGTGCCCGCGAGCGGTGGGGCGACGCGTTGCCCGACGATGCGGTCGAGCGGCTGGCCTACGAGCTCAAGGTCATCGCCGACATGGGTTTCAGCTCCTACTTCCTCATCGTGTGGGATCTCATCCGGTTCGCGCGTGAGCGGGGCATCCGGGTCGGCCCGGGTCGGGGCAGCGCAGCCGGCTGTGCCGTGGCCTACTGCCTGCGCATCACCGATCTCGATCCCATCCGCTACGACCTGCTGTTCGAGCGCTTCCTCAACCCGTCGCGCATCTCCATGCCCGACATCGACATGGACTTCGACTCGCGGTTCCGTGACGAGATGATCCGCTACGCGGCCGAGCGCTACGGGCGCGATCACGTGGCGCAGATCGTCACCTTCTCCACCATCAAGGCGCGAGCCGCCGTACGAGATGCCGCCCGGGTGCTCGGCTATCCCTACGTGGTCGGCGACAAGGTGGCGAAGGCCATGCCGCCGCTGGTGATGGGCCGTGACACCCCGCTCTACGCGTGCCTCGACGAGCACCCGAAGTTCGCCGACGGCTTCAAGATGGCCGCCGAGCTGCGCGAGATGTATGCCACCGATTCCGACGCCAAAGCGGTCATCGACGTGGCCCGGGGCCTCGAGGGTCTGCGGCGCCAGGACGGCATCCACGCCGCGGCGGTGGTGATCACCAAGGAGCCGCTCACCGAGTACCTCCCGATCCAGCGCAAGCCCGAGTCGGGCCAAGATCCCGAGCAGGCCCCGGTGGTCACGCAATACGAGATGCACGGGGTGGAAGACCTCGGCCTGCTCAAGATGGACTTCCTCGGGCTGCGCAACCTCGATGTCATCACCGACACGGTCGAGCTCATCCAGGCCACCCGGGGCATCACCGTCGACATCGACAACGTGGCCCTCGACGATGCGGCCACGTTCGAGCTGCTCCAACGCGGCGATTCCATCGGCGTGTTCCAGCTCGAAGGCGGCCCCATGCGGGCGCTCATGCGGTCGTTGGCCCCCGACAGCTTCGAGGATGTCGCCGCTCTCGTCGCGCTCTACCGACCGGGCCCGATGGCGGCCAACATGCACACCGACTACGCCGAGCGCAAGAACGGCCGCAAGCCCATCGCCTACCTGCACCCCGACGCCGAGGAGATCCTGGCCGACACCTACGGCCTGATGATCTACCAAGAGAGCGTCATGCGGATCGCCCAGAAGTTCGCGGGCTACTCGCTGGCCGACGCGGACAACCTTCGCAAGGCCTGCGGGAAGAAGGTTCGCGAGCTCATCCAGAAGGAGCGCGAGAAGTTCGTCGCGGGCTGCGACGACCCAGGGCTACGGGCGCGAGCTCGGCAGCGCGTGGTTCGACATCATCGAGCCCTTCGCCGACTACGCGTTCAACAAGTCGCACTCCTACGGCTACGGCCTGGTCGCCTACCAAACCGCGTACCTCAAGGCCAACTACCCGGTCGAGTACCTCGCCTGCCTGCTCACGAGCGTCAAGGCCAACCTCGACAAAGCGGCGATCTATCTCAACGAGTGCCGGCAGATGGGCATCGACGTGTTGGTGCCCGACGTCAACGTGTCGCAGAGTGACTTCATCGCGGTCACCGACGAGTCGGGCAAGGGCTCGATCCCCTTCGGGCTCTCGGCCGTGCGCAACGTCGGCGAGGGGCTCGTGCACCTCATCATCGAAGAGCGCGACAAGAACGGGCCCTTCTCCGACTTCTACCAGTTCTGCGAGCGGGTCGACTCCTCGGTGCTCAACAAGCGAGCGGTCGAGTCGCTCATCAAGGCGGGCGGCTTCGACTCGCTCGGGCACCCGCGCCAGGGCCTGCTGCGCGTGCACGAGCAGATCATCGATCGCACGATGGCCCGCCGGCGCAAGGAGGCCGAGGGGCAGTTCGAGCTGTTCGCCGCGCTCGACGGGGGCGGCGACGCCGCCTTCGACGACGTGCGCATCGACATCCCCGATCTCGAGTTCGACAAGAAGCAGCGCCTCGCCTTCGAGAAGGAGATGCTCGGTCTCTACGTGAGCGACCATCCCCTCATGGGGGCCGAAGCGTCGCTGCGGCGGCGCACCGAGTGCACCATCGCCGAGCTCGACGACGCGCCCGACGGCACCATGCGGGTGGTGGGAGGGCTCGTCACCGCGTTGCAGCGCAAGTGGACCAAGCGGGGCGACCTCATGGCCGTGTTCCAGCTCGAGGACCTCCAGTCGGTCATCGAGTGCATGGTCTTCCCGAAGACGATGCAGCAATACGGTCACCTGCTCGAGGACGACGCGGTCGTCATCGTCAAGGGCCGCGTCGACACCCGCGACGACCAGCCGAAGCTGATGGCCATGGAGCTGCAGCGCTTCGAGCCGCTCAGCGACACCACCCCGCCGGTGCGCATCACGGTGGCCCCGAACGCGCTCAGCGAAGACCTCCTCGAGCGACTGAAGGCGCTGCTGAGCGAGCATCCGGGGCAGTCGCAGGTGTTCCTGCACCTGGGCGACCGGCAGGTCCTGCGCCTGCCCGAGCAGTTCAGCGTCGAGGCCTCGGCGGGTCTCATGGGCGAGTTGCGGGTGCTGCTCGGCGCAGGGGCGTTGGCGGTCTAGAGGCGCTCCACAGGCGTCCGAGTTGCGGAAACGCCCCGCGGCCGCTGGACTAGAGGGGTCGGCCGGTGACCAAACGGGGGCCTGTACTGGAATGGCAATCCAAGCTGAGACCAAGGACTGCACAGCGCTCGGGGACTCGGAGTTCGCCGAAATGGCCGATCTCTGCGCCGAGGGGCCGAGCCATTTCGAGGTGGGACTGCTCTCGAAGCAGGCCGAGGCCTGGGTGCTCGTCACCCTCGCCCGCGAAGGCAACTCGCTGAAGGGCTTCTCGTTCTGCACGCTCGAGCGCATCGGCGGCACGCCGAGCGTGCTCATCGGGCTGGCGTCGGTGAAGCGCACGAGCAAGCGCGACGCCGTGCTGCGGGCGATGATGACCGACCAGTTCCGGCGGGCGGTGCTGGCCTTCCCCGACGAGGACGTGCTCGTCGGCACGCGCTTCACCAACGCGGGGGGCTTCGAGGCGTTCAAGAACCTGCAGGACGTGATCCCGCGCCCCGACCACAAGGCCAGCGGTGAAGAACGAGCCTGGGGCCGCCGGCTGGCCAAGCGCTTCGGCGTCGAGAACGGCAGCTACAACGATCGCGACTTCGTGACGATCGGCGACAACACCTTCCCCCTCGTGCTCGATCACGAGAGCCTCAAGCCCGACAAGATCGATCCCGAGGTCGCCGCCTTCTTCGACAAGGTCGACGCCAAGCGGGGCGACTCGCTCATCGCGTTCGGCTGGGCGATGGCCGAGTTCTTGGCCAAGCTGGCCTAACCCCTCCGACGTGGAGTTCGCCGACGTCGTCCGACGACGGCGCATGATCAGGTCGTTCGACGCGCGCCCGGTCGACGCCTCGATGCTCGATCGCGTGTTGGACGCCGGCCGCCGGGCCCCGTCGGCGGGGAACACCGATGGCACCGATGTCGTGGTCCTCGAAGGGGAGCAGACCACCACCTATTGGGACATCACCCTCCCGGTCGACCGCCGGGAGACCTTCCCCTGGCCCGGGCTGCTCGACGCGCCGGTGCTCGTCGTGCCCGTGGCGCATGCCGGCGCCTACGTGGCGCGCTACGCGGAGCCCGACAAGTCCGCCACCGGCCTCGGCGGGGGTGTCGACCGTTGGCCCGTTCCCTATTGGCACATCGACACCGCATTCGCCGCGATGTCGATGCTGCTGGCGGCCGTGGATGAAGGACTCGGGGCGCTGTTCTTCGGGATCTTCTCTCACGAGCGCGACGTGATGGACGCGTTGGGGGTGCCTGGCGACCGCCAACCGATCGGCACGATCGCGCTCGGGTACGCTGCACCGTCACAACGTCCGAGCGCGTCAGCCCAGCGAGGCCGCCGATCGCTCGACGACGTGGTGCACCGCGGCCGCTGGTGAGCGTGAGGTCGAGGGTGGCGTAGGGGCGGGCTGCCAGGGGGTGAGCGAATGGAGGTGGTGTGCTTCGGGTGTGGGTCGACCACCTTCGCGCTCGAAGGCTTCGCCCGCACGACCCGGCGCGGGGTCAGGTACTCCGCCATGCTGTGCTCCAACTGCCAGACGAGCCCGGCCCGCTGGTGGTTGCTGGGCCTGGTGGTGTTGGTGGTGGCCGGCGTGTCGGCGCTCGTCGCCGTGCTGGTGGCCGGTGCGGGCACTGAGGGCTTCGACCTGCTCTTCCTGCCCGGCGTGGCGGTCCTGTTGAGCATCGTCAGTGTGTTCGCTCTCGTGTTCGAGATGCTGGTGGCCAAGCTGCTCGGGTTCCGGTTGTTGGGCGTCGTGCTCGGCACGGGTGCACCCGCCTATCGCACCATGCTGCGCTCGGTGGTGCTGGTGACCTCGTGGCTGCCCTTCGGCGGGGTGGTCAACGTCGCCACCCTTCACCGCGGCGCCTACCGGCTCCGTCGCTCGCTCTGCGGTCTGGCCGCGCCGTTGTTCGGGCTGCTGCTCCTGCTCGTGCTGTTGCCGGTCACCGCCGACGAGGGTGCCGCGGGCTATCTCCGCAGCGGGCTGCTGCTCGCCGCGGGCGGGCAGATCATCATCTCCGTCCTGATGCCCCCTTCTCGTGTGGGCCAGCTCCTCGCCGGCCATGGCCTGCCCATGCACATCCTGCGGGTGCCGTTCGCCACGCGACCAGAGCTGCGCGGCGACCTGAGCGATGGTGCCGCCGAGCTCGCGCTGCGGGCCGCCCTACGCCATGACGCAGGCCTGGCCGCCGACGCCGCCGCGCTCGCGATCGACACCGCACGTGATCCTGCGGCGATGAGCGCCAGCCTGCTCGAAGCGCTGCTGCTCGCGGGCGCCCATGATGAGGTGGCGACGCTCGCCCGTGGGCTGGCCGCCGACGCAGCAGTGGGAGATGGCGAGCTGGCCCGCTATCTGGCTCTGGTCACCTGGTGTGGCTTGCTGTTCGACCGTGATGCGTTGCGAGAGGACGGTGGCCGCTCGGCCGCAGGGGCGGTCGAGCTGCGGCGTTGGGATCCGCTCGCCCTCGGCGCCCACGGCGCCGTGCTGGTCGAGCAGGGTGCAGTCGACGAGGGCCTCGCACTGTTGCTCGAGGCCAACCGCCTCGCCGAGGAAGGGGTCGGAAACGCACCCGTGCGAGCGATGGTGATGAGTGAGGTGGCGTTGGCCCACCTGCGGCAGGGGCAGTACGACTTCGCGGCGGCCGCGGTGGACGAGGCGAGCGAGGTGGGGTTCGCTTGGCCGCGGCTCGAGCAGGCCAGGGCGGCCCTGCCGGTTCGGGTCAGCCGCTGACCGGGGGGTCGGCGAGTTGGTCTGCGAGGGCGGTCGGATCCGCCACCGGCGCTCGGCACGCGAAGTTCCGGCACACGTAGGCCAACCCGTCCTGGCGACCCTCCCAGAGCGGTGAGCCATAGGGCTCGCCCCATGCCAGCACGGTGTTGGGGAGATAGCGAGAGGTGACCACCTCGACCAGGTCGGGTCGGTCGCCGACCACCGCGACCTCGCTCACGCCGCTCGCCACGAGATCGACCGCGGCCAACAGGTGGGCGAACGCGGTGGGGTGCTGTGCGGCCAGGCGGCCGAGCAGCCGGAGGATGTCCTCGGCCCGATCGTGCAGGGCAAGATCGCCGGTGAGGGCCGCCAGCCGGACCAACCCGACGGCGGCCAGGCTGTTGGCCGACGGGGTGGCGTTGTCCATGACGTCTTTCGGGCGGGTGACGAGACGATCGGCGTCGCGCCCCGTGGTGAACACGCCGCCGTGCTCACCGTCCCAGAACAAGTCGATGAGACCTCGCGCCACCAGCATCGCCTCGTCGATCCATCGAGCCTCGCCGGTGGCCTCGCCCAGCCGGGTGAACCCATCGAGCAGGGCGCCGTAGTCGGCCGCATAGGCGAGGTGACGAGCCCCTCCGTCGGCCTGCCACGAGCGCAGCCAGCGGCCGTCATCGCGCCGTAGCGAGGCGAGGAGGAACTCCGCGTTGGCCACCGCGGCCTCGAGCCAGCGGGCATCACCGGTGGCGGCGGCCGCTTCCGCCAACGTGGCCAACATCAGTCCGTTCCACTCGGTGAGCACCTTGTCGTCGAGGCCGGGGCGGACACGGGTGGCGCGTCGGGCCAGCAGCGCTTCGCGGGCCCGCTCGACCGCCGCGGGCCGGATCAGGTCGCCACGCACCGGCCGCCACAGGATGTTCGTGCCTTCCCAGTTGCCCCGTTGGGTCACGCCCCACCACTCAGCCGCCTCGTCGGCGTCGTCGCCCGACACCTCACGGACTTCGGCGTCGGACCACACGTAGAAACGACCCTCGACCCCCTCGGAGTCGGCGTCCTCGGCCGAGTAGAACCCGCCGTCGGCATGGCGCAGCTCGGACAGCACGTAGGTGATGGTCTCGTCGAGCACCTGGCGATAGCGCACCTCGCCCGTCAGCTGCCACGCGTGCAGGTAGACGCGAGCCAGCAAGGCCTGGTCGTAGAGCATCTTCTCGAAGTGGGGCACGAGCCAGGTCGCGTCGGTGGAGTAACGCGCGAAGCCTCCACCGAGGTGGTCGTAGATGCCGCCCGACGCCATGGCGTCGAGCGACGTGGTCACCATGGCGAGCGTGGCGGCCGACCCGTTGTGACGGTGGCCGCGCAGGCAGAGCTCGAGGCTCATCGTCTGCGGGAACTTCGGCGCGCCGCCGAAACCTCCCCACTCTGGATCGAACTGGCTGCGCAGGGCCGAGAACGCACCGTTGAGCTCGTCGGCTCCCGGCAGGGAGTCGCCGGCCTCCATCTCGGCGGTGCGGCCGATCGCCTCGGTGAGCTCGTCGGCCTGTCCGAGCAGCTCGTCGCGCCGAGTGCGCCACACCTCGTCGATGCGCGTGAGCAGGTCGGTGAAGCTCAACATGTTGCCTCGCGCCACCTTGGGGAAGTAGGTGCCGCCGAAGAAGGGCCGACCGTCGGGGGTGAGGAAGACGGTCATCGGCCAACCGCCCTGCCCGGTCATGGCCTGCACCGCATCCATGTAGATGGCGTCGACGTCGGGCCGTTCCTCGCGGTCGACCTTGACGTTGACGAACAAGCGGTTCATCAACGCCGCGGTGTCGTCGTCCTCGAACGACTCGTGGGCCATCACGTGGCACCAGTGACACGCCGAGTAGCCCACGCTCAGCAGGATCGGGCAGTCGCGTTCGGCGGCGGCCGCGAACGCTTCGTCGCCCCACGCGTACCAGTCGACCGGGTTGTCGGCGTGCTGGCGCAGGTAGGGGCTGGTCTCGTCGGCCAGGCGGTTGCTCATGTCGGCCACCGTATCGGTGGCTACGCTGCGGCCGATGAGACGGGCGGCGCTCGCAGTGGCGCTCACGGCGACGGTGATCGTGGCTGCCTGCAGTGGAACGAGTAGCGACGTGACCTCCTCCGATACCGAGAGCTCGAACCCCGATAGCCAGGCGGGGGCCACCACGACGCCACCGCCGCTGCAGCGGCCCATCGGATTCGTCTCGTGGAACGAGACGTTCGTCGACGACAGCCGGCCGACCCCGGCGGGCACCGAGACCCCCGAAGAGCCGTCCCGTCGGCTCGACACCACCATCTACCTGCCGGAGGGTGACGGCGCGAGCCCCTTCATCGTCTTCGCCCACGGGCTCATGGGCCATCCCGACAAGTTCACCGACCTGCTGTCGGCCTGGGCCGAGGCGGGCTACGTGGTGGCCGCGCCGGCATTCCCCCGCACCAACGACCGCGTCCCCGGCGCGCCCCAAGGGGCGGGCGATCTCCGCTCGCAGCCCGGCGACGTGTCCTTCGTCATCACCGAGGTGCTGGCCGCCAACGACGATCCGTCGAGCCCGCTGTTCGGTCGCATCGACGCGAGCCGGATCGCCGCCGCCGGTCTGTCGCTCGGGGGCGCCACCACCTACGCCGCCACCTTCAACCCCTGCTGTCGCGACGACCGCATCACCGCGGCGATGGTGCTGGCCGGCGCCCTGCTCCCGGCGTTCCCCGCCGACTACGCCCTCGACGGACACGTGCCCCTGTTGATCGTGCACGGCGACCAGGATCCGGCGCTCGTCTACCGCTTCGCCGTCGAGGCGTATGCGGTCGCCGCACCGCCGGTCTGGCTGGTCACGCTCCTCGGGGGATCGCACGCCACCCCCTTCGAGAACGACATCACGCCCTACGACGAGATGGTGCGGGAGCTGACGGTCGACTTCTGGGATGCCACCCTCGGAGGAGACCCCTCGGCGTTCGAGCGCTTCGAGCAACACGCCGCCGTCGAAGGGCTCAGCACGCTCGAGCGCCGCACGAGCTGAGGACCACGGAGGAGATCATGGACGTACGGGTCGACGGCAAGGTCGCGTTGGTCACGGGCGCGTCGAAGGGGATCGGCCGGGCCATCGCCACCAGCCTGGCCGAGTCGGGCGCGCGCGTGATGCTGTCGTCGCGCAAGCAAGAGGCGCTCGAGGAGGCGGCCTCGACGATCGACGGCGAGGTGGCGGTACATGCCGCGCACGCCGGCGATCCCGAGCAGGCCGAGGCCTGCGTCGACGCCACGCTCGAGCGCTTCGGCGGGCTCGACATCCTGGTCAACAACGCCGCCACCAACCCCTACTTCGGGCCGACGCTCGACATCGACCTGTCCCGCTTCGACAAGACCGTCGAGGTGAACTGGCGGGGGCCGCTCGTGTGGTCGCGCCTGGCCTGGAGGGCGGCGATGCAGGAGCGAGGCGGCGTGATCCTCAACATCGCGTCGATCGGTGGGTTCGGGATCGAGCCCTCGATCGGGATCTACAACGGCACCAAGGCCGCGGTCATCCACCTCACCCGCCAGCTCGCGCTCGAGCTGGCGCCCGGCGTTCGGGTCAACGCCCTCGCTCCCGGTCTGGTGAAGACCGACATGGCGCGCGCCCTGTGGGAGCCGAACGAGGAGGCCATCGCCCGCCACATGCCCGCCGGCCGGCTGGGCGAGCCGGTCGACATCGCCAACGCGGCCACGTTCCTCTGCTCCGACGCGGCCTCGTGGATCACCGGCACGACTGTGGTGGTCGACGGTGGCGCGCTCCTGCGGGGCTAGCGCTGCCTAGTGTCGCTTCACCCCGCCATACTTCATGCGGGTGTCGCTCATCGATGCCGAGCGGGCGTCGTCGTCGTTGACGGCCGCATCGACCACCTCGCCGACGAACAGCGTGTGACTGCCGAGGTCGAGCGTGTGGCGCACCTCGCAGTCGAGCCAGGCGATCGCCTCGTCGAACACCGGTGCACCCGTCGTGGCACTGCGCACCGCGCGGCCGTTGAGGGTGGCCCCGTCGTCGGTGGCCGGCTTCGAGAACTTCACGAAGACCCTGGTGTCGTCGGCGTTCCAGAGGTTGACCGTGAACGAACCGCCCTCGGTGATGAGCCGATGGGTCACGGCGGTGTTGTCGACGCCGACGCCGATCAGCACCGGCTCCATCGAGAGCTGGGTGATCCAGCTCGTGGTCATGGCGTTGCGCTCATCACCCGCCCGCGAGCCCACCAGGGCGAGCGCGTTGGGGATCTTCCAGGTGACCCGGTTGAGCAGTTCGTCGTCGAGCGCCATAGAGGCAGGCTACGTGACGAGGATGCGGCCCAGCAGGGGTGTGATCTCGTCTGCCGGTGCCGGGCGCGCGAGATGGAAGCCCTGGGCCAGATCGCATCCGAGCGCGTGCAGACGGTCGAGCTGGTGTTGCGCCTCGACCCCCTCGGCGACCGCGTCGAGCCCGAGGGTGTGGGCCAGGCGGATGATCGCGGCCACGATGGCCTCGTCGCCCCGTTCGGCACCCAGGTCGGCCACGAACGAGCGGTCGACCTTCAGCACGTCGACCGGGAAGGTGCGCAGGTAGCTGAGCGACGAGTAGCCCGTGCCGAAGTCGTCGACCGCCAGGCGCACCCGGCGCGCCTTCAGCCGGGCCAGCATCTCGTGGGAGAACTCGACGTCGTCCATGAGCAGGCTCTCGGTGATCTCGAGCACGACATGTTCCGGCGGGACCCGCGTCTCGGCCAGGATGCGATCGAGCTCGTCGGCCAGGCTCAGGTCGCCGAGCTGGCGACCTGACAGGTTCACGGCCACGCTCATCTGGTGGAGCTCGGGGAACGCCGACCGCCACTGGGCCAGCTGGCGGCAGGACGACTCGAGCACCCACAAGCCGATCGGCACGATCAGCCCGGTCTCCTCGGCCAGCTGCACGAACTCGGCGGGCAGCAGCAGGCCGCGGTCGGGGTGGTTCCAGCGCACCAGGGCTTCGAGCTCGCGCACCCGGCCCGACGCCAGGTCGACGATCGGCTGGTAGTGCACGACCAGCTCGTCGCGCTCGAGGGCCCGCCGCAGCGCGGTCTCGGTGTCGAGGCGCCACAGGTTCCTCGATCGCAGGGTCTCGTCGAACACGGCGATCTGGTTGCGGCCGCGGTCCTTGGCCCGGTACATCGCCGCGTCGGCCTCGCGCAACAAGGTCTCGGGCGTCGACGGCGCCTGATCCGGCTCGACGCGCTCGCCGGAGACGCGGGAGTAGGAGATGCCGATGCTCGCGCCGACGAAGATCTCGGTCTGGCCGATGACGAACACCTCTTCGAGGGCGTTCAAGATGCGCTGACCCACCACCAGCGCCTGGGTCTCGTTGCGCAGCTCCTCGCAGAGCACGACGAACTCGTCTCCACCGAAGCGGGCGACCGTGTCCTCCGGCCGGAGCGCGGCCGTGAGCTTCTTGGCGATGGCGGCGAGCAGCTCGTCACCGAACGAGTGCCCATGGCTGTCGTTGACGACCTTGAAGTGATCGAGGTCGAGGAACAGCACCGCCGCCAGCGTCTCGTGGCGCCGGGCCCGAGCCAGCGCCATCGTGAGGCGGTCGAGCAGCAGGGTGCGGTTGGGGAGGCCGGTGAGCGGGTCGTGGGTGGCGGCATGTTCGAGGCGGGCCTCGAAGGCCTTGCGCTCGCTGATGTCGCGCAACACCGCCGAGAAGTGCTCGAGCTGTCCACCCTCGTTGCAGTGGGCGAGGAACTGCGCGTGTACAGGCTCGATCTCGCCGGTCCCCGGTTGCACGATGTCGATGTCGCCACTCCACGAGCCCTCGAGTCGCAGGGCCGGCAGCACCTCGTGGTTGATCCGATCGGTCTCCCACTCGGGGAACAGCGCCATCAGATCGATCTCGGGCAGCGGGCCGTCGTCGAGGCCGAGATGACGTCGGGCGGCCGAGTTGGCATGGAGTAGCTGGCCCGTCGGCCCGCTGATGCCCACCTGGTCTTCGGTCGCCTCGAAGATCTGGAGGAGTCGCTCGGCGTCACGTTCGGCTTCCACCCGGCGGGTCACGTCGCGCAGGCACATGGCGAAGCCGCCCGGAAGCGGGTTGTCCCGGAGGTCGATGCCGATGACGTCGACCCACATCCAACGGCCGTCGCGGTGACGGGCGCGCACCACGGTCGGTTCGTCGGGGGGGTGTCCCGCGAGCGCACAGGCGAGGCGTTCGGTGGCCACCCGGTGATCGTCGGGGTGCACGAACTCGAGCACGTTCGTGCCCGACACCTCGTCCGGCTGGTAGCCCATCGTGGCGAGCGTGCCCGCGCTCGCCCATTGCACCGTCAGGTCATCGGCGACGATCAGGAAGAGGTCGTAGCTCTCCTCGAGCATCGATCGGAAGCGTTCCGCGCTGGCCTCGAGCTCGACCTCGTTCTGGCGTTGCTCGGTCACGTCCCGGTAGTTCCAGAGCATCCCGTTGATGGTCGGGTGGTCGAGCGCGTTGACGCCGATGGCCTCGATCCACCGCCAGCTCCCGTCGGCGTGACGCAGGCGCACGGTGATCTGGGCATCCGACCCCGGCACGTCGAGCAGGTCGAGCCAGGTCTTCTCGACTGTGGCCCGGTCGTCGGGATGGATGAGATCGACGATCTGCTCGAGGAACTCGGACGGCTCGATCCCGAGGCTGTCGCGCACCGATGGCGTCACATAGGTCGGCCGGCCGGCGGCGTCGTTGAGCGCGATGACATGGCCGGGAAGCCGCCCCATCAGCTCGAGGAGGGCGCTGGTGCAGTCGTCGTGCCCGCCGAGAGAACCCACGACCGTACCTATCGGCCGCGACCCCGCCCTCACAAGGTGTTGCGCAGCACCTTGCCCAAGGAGGTCTTCGGCAGCTCGTCGAGGATGACCAGCTCACGGGGCGCGGCGAACGGGTGCACCCGGTCGGCCACGAGGGCCCGCAGCTCGTCGAGCGACGGCGGCGCACTCGGATCGGTGGCGACCACCACGGCCACCACCCGCTGGCCCCACTCGTCATCCGGCCGGCCGACCACGGCGACCTCGTGCACCGCTGGGTGCGAGCCGATCGCCTGCTCGACCGGGATCGGCCAGATGTTCTCCCCACCGCTGATGATGAGATCGCCCCGTCGACCTTTCACGTGAAGCCGCCCGTGCTCGTCGATCTCGCCGGCGTCGTTGGTCGGGAACCACCCGCCGTCGACCCGAGGGTCGGGCGCGCCCCGATAGGTGCGGAACAGCATCGGGCCCCGCACCTGGATCTCACCGTCGACGACCCGCACGTCGACGTCCTCGTGCGGCAGGCCGTCGTAGGTGACCGCCGATCCGGTCTCGGTCATCCCGTAGCTGACCACCGCGTTCGGCGGCAGGTGGGCCGGCGGTGCTGCGCCGCCGACGACGATGCGACGGAAGAGTGACGGATCGATGCGCTGTAGGGCGGTGGGCACGAGGGTGGTGAGGGTGGCACCGCGCTCGCGAGCCGCGGCCTCGACCGCCACGGCGTCGAAGCCGCTGAGCACCTCGACGGGGGTGCCGGCCCACCGGGCTCGCAGCACGACCGACAACCCGGCGACGTGGGCCAGAGGCAGACAGCACAACCAGCGGTCCGACGTCGGGTCGACGCCCAGTGCCCGACTCGTGGCCCGAGCGGACGCCTCGGTCGACTCGTGGGTGTGCACCACACCCTTGGGTGCGCCGGTGCTGCCGCTGGTGACCATGACGAGGGCGTCTCCGATCTCGACGCCCACCGGCTCGTCGAGCTTGGTCACCTCGTCCCGAGCGTCGATCAACCGTGCCGGGCGCATCGACTCGAGCAGACGGGCCACGGCGGCATCGGAGAGCCGGGGATCGATGGGCATCACCGCATCGCCGTCGTCCCACACCCGCAGGAGGGTGTCGACGCCTCGCTTGCCCTCGAGCACGGCGGCGACCAGGTCCGGCATGGCGACAGCCTAGAAGGACAGGTGCCATGCTCTCGCCGTGAACATCTGGGTGGCGGGTGCACGCCCGCGGACGTTGCCGGCAGCTGTGGTGCCCGTGGTGGTCGGCACGGCCGCGGCCGCCATGGGCGACCTCGGCGCCGGCAAGGGCATCATCGCCTGGCGGTTCCTCGCCGCGCTGGTGGTGGCGCTGGCCATCCAGATCGGCACGAACTACGCCAACGACTACTCCGACGGCGTGCGTGGCACCGACGACGACTCGCGTGTCGGCCCGGTGCGGCTGGTCGGATCGGGTCTGGCCTCGCCCGGGGCGGTGAAGATGGCGGCCATCGCCTCGTTCGGCGTGGCCGCCGTGGCCGGCCTGGCGCTGGCCGTCGCGGTGACGCCGTGGCTGATCGTGGTGGGGGCGCTGTCGTTTGCGGCCGGATGGCTCTACACCGGCGGGCCCCGCCCCTACGGCTATTACGGGTTCGGCGAGCTCTTCGTGTTCGTGTTCTTCGGCTTGGTGGCGACGATCGGATCAGCGTTCGTGCAGCGCGAGGAGATCACCGGCTTGGCGGTGGGCGCCGCTGTTCCGGTCGGCTTGTTGGCCACCGCGCTCCTCGTCATCAACAACCTGCGCGACATCCCGACCGACACGGTGGCCGGCAAGCGCACGCTGGCCGTGCGCCTCGGCGCAGCGCGCACGCGAGTGTTCTACGCACTGCTGATGTTCGTGCCCTTCGCCATCGTGCCGTTCGTGTCCGGGTTGGGCGACCGCCCGCTGGGAGCCATCTCCCTCGTGGCCGTGCTGCTCGTGCGTGCGCCCGTGCAGACGGTGCTGGAGGGAGCCACCGGTCCTGCGCTCATCCCGGTGCTCGGCGCCACCGGGCGGGTGCAGCTGGTGTTCGGGGCCACGTTCGCGGCCGGTCTCTGGTTGTCAGCCTGACTTCTGCTCCCACTCGCGCACGGCGGCCACGAACGACGCGGGCGCTTCGAGGTGCGCGGTGTGGTGGGCATCGGGGATCTCGACGACCGTGGCGTTGTCGCCGATGGCGTCGGCCATGCGATGCGCCAGAGCCACGAACTTGTGATCGGCCCCGCCGGCGACCAGCAGGACGGGCATCGCCAACCCGGCCAGCCGGTCCCACAACGGCAGCTGGCTGCCGGTGCCGGCCAGGCGCAGGCTCGAGGCCAGGCCCTCGGCGGTGTTGCGCAGGCGCTCGTCGCGATGCGCGGCGGCGGGGGAGAGATGGCCGAAGAGCGGCTGGGCCAGCCATCCGTCGAGGAAGGCCTCCACGCCATCGGCCTCGAGCTGGCTGGCGAGGCGCTCGTCGTCGGCGCGTCGGAGGGCCCGTTCGCCCTCGTCGTCGATGCCCGCGGTGGCGGCCACCAACACCAGCCGCTCGACCGAGGCCGGACGGCTGAGCGCGAGGTGCAGGCACAGCCGGCCACCCATCGAGTAGCCGAGGTAGGTGGCCCGACCCCCGGCGTCGCCGAGCAGCTCAGCTCCTCGCACGAGATCGGCGTGCACCGCCGCCGATCCACCATGTCCGGGGGCGTCGACCGCGACCACCTCGTGATCGACGGCGAACGCCTCGTCGACCGGATGCCAGCAGCGAGCGGTCTGGGTGAAGCCGTGGACCAGCACGAGGCGAGGCCCGGCGCCAGTCGTCACCACGTGCAGCGCATCGGCCATCGACCACAAACGTAGGCTGTCGGCGTGACCGGCACGGGCGACGCCATCCCCATCACCGCGACGGCCACGTTCTGCGCCACCCTGGTCGACGAGTGGGTCAGGGCCGGCGTCGCGCATGCGGTTGTCGCGCCGGGGTCGCGTTCGACGCCGTTGGCGTTGGCCCTGGCCGACGACGGCCGCCTGCAGGTGCAGGTCTGCCACGACGAGCGGGTCGCCGGCTTCGTGGCGTTGGGGATCGGGCGGGCCACGGGGTGGCCGGCGGTGGTGCTGACCACGAGCGGCACCGGCGCCGTCGAGCTGCATCCTGCGATCGTCGAGGCGCACCAGGCCGGGGTGCCGATGATCGCGTGCACCGCCGATCGACCGCCGGAGCTGCGCGAGGTCGGTGCCCCGCAGACCATCGACCAGATGCGGCTCTTCGGTGCGGCCGTCCGTTGGTTCGTCGATCCGGGTGTGCCCGACGACCTCATCTGCGAGAGCTGGCGATCGCTCGCCTCGCGGGTCGTGGCCGAAGCGCTCGGCTCGCCGCCGGGGCCCGTGCACGTCAACCTCCCGTTCCGTGATCCGCTCGTGGGCCGGCCGGGTCTGCTCCCGCCGCCGCGCCAGGCCGACCTGCCCTGGCACGAGCCGCTCCCGAGCGAGCGCCACCTCGACCACCAGGGGCTTCGCCGGCTGGCCGAGCACCTGCGCGGGCGCACCGGCGTGATCGTGGCAGGTGGCGATGCCGGACGTCCCGAAGCGGTGCTGGTGCTCGCCCACACGCTCGGGTGGCCGGTGTTCGCCGATCCGCGCAGCGGGTGTCGGGTGCCCGACCGGGCCGTGGTCGCGCATTTCGATCTGTTGTTGCGACGACCGCCCGATCTCGAGCCGCAGGTGGTGCTCCGGTTGGGCGCGCCGCCCGCGTCGAAGGCCTTGGCCCACTGGCTCGCCGCTCGGGTCGACGCGCTCCAGGTGGCGGTCGAGGGCCATGGCCGCTGGTTCGATCCCGACCACGACGTCGCCATGATGATCGCGGCCGACCCGACGTGGGTGTGCCTCGAGTTGGCGGCGCAGCTCGAGGCCGAGCGGCCCTCACCCGACTGGCTGGCCGACTGGCGAGCCCTCGACGATCGAGCTCAGCAGCACATCGACACGATCGTGGCCGGGCACGGCACCGACTCGGAGCCAGCGATCGCCCGCGCCGTCGTGTCGTGCGTGCCCGACGGCACGACGATCGTGGTGTCGTCGTCGATGCCGATCCGCGACGTCGAGTGGTACGCGGCGCCGAGAGAGGGGGTTCGCATCGTGGCGAACCGGGGGGCCAACGGCATCGACGGTGTGGTGTCGACCGCCCTCGGCGTCGCCCTCACGGGTGCACCCACGGTCGCGTTGGTGGGCGACCTGGCGTTCCTGCACGACGCCAACGCGCTGCTGGCCAGCGGCGGCCAAGGCGTGCGGCTGGTGGTGGTGGTGGTCGACAACGACGGCGGCGGCATCTTCTCGTTCCTCCCGCAGGCCGATCTGTTGACCAACGAGCGGTTCGAGCAGTTGTTCGGCACCCCATCTGGTGTCGACCCTGCAGCCGTGGCCGCGGCGTTGGGTGCCACGGCGACCGTGGTGGCCGACGTCGGCGGCCTCGACGATGCGATCGTGGCCGGACTCGATGCAGGCGGTGCCCACGTGGTGGTGATCCGCACCGATCGCGCCCGCAACGTCGCCGTGCACGAGGCCCTCAACGACCTGCCCGACTCGTGATCGCCGTCGACCCGAAAACCTCCGTTCTGGCGTCCGTTCAGTGCGTGGAGCGCAACGAACGGACGCCAGAAGCGAGATTGCTGCCGGCGATCTGACGCCAGGCGTCGCGAATCAGTCGCTCGGTCTGGCGCTGTTCTGCGGTGGCGTGACGCCACGTGACGCGGCAGGATGAACCATCCGAGCAGGACGAGCGCATTCTGTCGACGGTCGTCCCATCGCAGTCGGTGCGCGGAGAAGTGATGGGCGAGGCTGTCGCATTCGATGGCGAACAAGTGGTCGGGCCACGCGATGTCGAGGTAGACGACGCCGTCAGGCGTCTCGACGGGATACTGCGTCCTCGGCTCGGGGAGGCCGGCGCGGCGGGCTAGTCGAACCACTTTCGTCTCGAAGGCGCTGTCGGTGGCCAGGCGCTCACCCAGCCGTTCCTCGATGATCGGTCGCATCGCTCGGACCCCCGTGCGGCCGCGCCTCGCTATCTCGCGGAATCGTTGCGCCACGTCCTCGGTGGTCACGAGGTTGCGGCGAAGCGCATCGTCGAAGGCCGCCTCGACCCGGTATGGATGCACGACCGCTGGGAGGTCGAGCAGTGTGCGCGTGACGCTGGTGGTCGGGATGCCGTCGACGAGCGCGGTGTCGACTCCTTTGAGGTCCTTGGACTCGTGGACAACGAAGCCGGCGCGACGGCGGCGCGACCAGCGAGGCATGACGATCTCGACCGGCGCGACCGGCACGCCGTCGAGGTTCCAGAGCGCACCCGCCGTGCGATGGGACGCGAGCGCGAGTGGCCCCGAGGTGAGGTAAGCGCCCATCACCCGCTGGTGCCACGTCGGTGGTGACCCGGCGATCCGATAGAGCGAGGCGTCGACCCGGATTAGCCGTCCGTCCTCGACGTGCCGATGGACCGCAGACGGATCGACGCCGGCAGCGACCAGTTGGCCGAGCGTCAGCAAGGCGTGCTGGCGTTCGGCGAGTTCGTACGGGATCCGCTTGGACATGGCTCTTCCCTCGACGTGGTGACATCGGGGGAAGCCGAACCGGAACTCTGGCCCCCTGGGAGTCGCGGGGCAAGGGCTGAGGGCCGATGCGCACCCTTTTCCCGCTTCTAGCGTTCGTTCGGTGCGTGGAGCGCAACAAACGGACGCCAGAACGAGGGTTTGGTCGACTCAGGGGCGGACGATGGCGCCGAGGAGGGCCTGGAGCTTGGCCCGGGTCTCGGCCAGCTCGGCCTCGGGATCGGAGTCGGGGAGCACGCCGACGCCGGCGAAGAGGCGGGCTCGGGTGCCGTCGATCTCCGCGCAACGGATGCCGACCGCCCAGGTGCCGTTGCCGCGGCCGTCGACCCATCCCACCGGTCCGGCGTAGCGGCCCCGGTCGAGATCCTCGAGTTGATCGATGAGGTCGAGCGCCGCGGCGCGTGGATAGCCGCCGACCGCCGGGGTGGGGTGCAGGGCGGTCATCAGCTCGATGACCGATGCCGGCGGCGACGACAGCCGGCCGTCGACCCGGGTGGCCAGGTGCGACACGTTGGCCATGGCGACGATCTGGGGATCGGCCTCCTCGTCGAGGTAGGAGCACCAGGGCAGCAGGGTGTCGTGCACCATGTCGATGGTGAGGCGGTGCTCCTCACGGTCTTTGGTGGAGGCGAGCAGCCGAGCCGCAAGGGCGGCGTCGGTCGACGGGTCGCTGCTGCGTGGGGCCGTGCCGGCCATGGGATGGGCCCACACCCGATCGCCCGACCGGGCCACGAGCAGCTCAGGGCTGGCGCCCACCAACCCGTCGGCGGAATAGAGCATGCACGAGGGATAGGCGGCGGCGAGGTGTCCGAGCACCCGGGCCACCGAGAGCGGCTGGTCGGTGTCGATCGACACGGCGCGAGCCAGCACGACCTTGCGGGCGGCGCCGGCGCGCAGTGCGTCGCGCGCCTGCTCGACCGAGGCACACCAGGCGGCCGGGTCGCGCTCGCTGTGCAGGGCGAAGGTGGTGGGCTCCGCTCGACTGGTGTCGGTGGACGGCCGCGTGCTCGGCGGCCGGCCATCGGCGCTCACCGTCGTCACCCAGCGCGTGCCGTCGTCAGCTCGGCCCACGATCGTCTCGGGGACCACGAGCGTGCCCTCGACCAGCGGTGAGAACGGGAGGGCGCCGAACGCGACCGCGCCGGTGCCCGGCCGATCGACCTCGTCGTGCACGTCGATCTGCTCGAGGGCGTCGTGCACCTCTTTGGCCGCGGTGGCCGGATCGTCCCGGGGCACACCGATGGTGAGCGCCACGCCGTGGCCGGCCAGGCCCTCTCGTCCTCGCACGAAGAGATGACCGTCGTCGCCCGCCACCGCGAGCAGGTCGACGTCGTCGTCGAGACGACGGGTCACTGCGGTGAGCCGGGTCATGGCGAGGTGTCGCCGGGGCGACGTCGGGTGGCGGTCACCAGCTGGGAGATGCCGGTCGACAGCAACTGGCGCTGCACCTCGCCGAACCCGGCCTCGCCGAGCGAGCCGAGCATTTCGTCGGGGGGTGGCAGGTAGGCGACCGACTTGGGGAGATAGCGGTAGGCGGCCGGGTCGGAGAGCAGGCCACCGATCATGGGCACCACCCGACCGAAGTAGACGCCGTGACCCCATCGGAGCACCGGGTTGGGTGGTTCGGCCACCTCGAGGAGAGCGATGCGACCGCCCGGCCGCACCACGCGCGCCAGCTCGGCGAAAAACAGCTCGAGATCGACCAGGTTGCGCAGCGCGAAGCCACACGTCACCCCGTCGAGGTGGGCATCGGGCACCGGGAGTCGGAGGATGTCGGCCTGGACCAGCGGCGCATCGGTGCGCGCGTTGGCCAGCATGCCGAACGACAGGTCGAAGCCGATCGGTCGGAGGCCCTGGCGGGTCAGCTCCCGGCAGAAGTCTCCGGTGCCGCAGGCCAGGTCGGCGACCGCCGAGCCCGGACGGAGCCGCAGCTCACGCACCGTGCGGCGTCGCCAGCCGACGTCCATGCGAAACGTCATCACCCGGTTGACCAGGTCGTAGCGCGGGGCGATCGTGTCGAACATCGACCGCACCGCGGTGACCTTCGCTTCGCCCTGGGGCAGCTGATCCGACCCGACAGGCAGCGCGTTCGACATCGAAGACGAGCCTACGGCGCCTTACAGGTCCGCGGCCACGTCGGAGGGTCGCTTGGGGAACAGCACCTCCATGATGCGGCGGTGTCCGCCCAGCAGCACGTCGTCGGCTCGTTCGGCCAGCCCGATGGCCCCGTAGCGTCCGAAGATGAGCGCCCCGAGGCAATCGGGAGCCACGCCGACCGCGTCTTCTTCAGTGGGGTCCTCGATGGGTTCGATCGAGGTGATCGATGTGACCTCGCCCGAGTCGTAGGTGATCGCCAGGCCCGACGTGTAGAGGCTGAGCTGCAGCTCGCCGCGCTGATCGGCCAGCTCGGAGCCGCGCAGCCGTTCGCTCAACAGCGGGCGCAAGTGGTCGAGCAGCGCGATCGGATCGGCGATCCTCGTGTAGATGCCGAGGTCGTAGACGACCGGGTTGCCGAGCTCCGCGCTACGTCGGCCGAAGGTGGTGCCCGGCGCGTCGTAGCCGACGAGGAGGTCGTCGCCCGCGAACGTGATGCCGGCCGCCACGAGCGCGTCGACCACTGGCGCCGACGCGGCGACGGACGGCAACAGGTAGACCCGTCCCTCGTCGGCGTGGCGGTGCAGCCGGGCCCAACCGACGAGCGCGCCGTCGTCCTCCGCCACGAGCAACTCCTCGAACGGCCCCGACATCGCAAGGGCCAGGCCCAGTTGCCAACGGTCACGGTCGCGCACCGTGCGCAGGCCAGGCAGTCGCCGCAGCTGCTCGAGCTCGACCAGCGCGTCGACATCGGCGGCGACCGCCGGGCGAACCGACACACCGTCGGGCACCTGCAGCAGCCCGGGGTCGAAGAGATAGAGCAGCGGGTGGTCGAGGCCGTAGCCGTAGCCGAGCAATCGGTAGAAGTAGGGGATGCCGCCGACGAACTGGGCCAGGTCACCCTCGGCTGCGGAGCGCTCGTGGTGCCGGTCGAACTGGGCGCGCACCAGGCCGCGTCGCTGATAGCCGGGTTCGGTGGCCACGTACTCGATCTGTGAGCCCCGGAACTCGACGCCGTCGAGCGCGAAGACGTGCGGGATCCGAGCGCAGGCGGACACCAGCCGGTCGCTGTCGAGCACGACCGTCCAGTGGTCGGCGCCGAAGTGGTCGAAGTAGGTGCGGATCTGCGGGGCGTCCTGCTCACCGAAGGCAGCGGTCTCGAGCGTGACGATGGCGTCGAGGTCGGCGGGGGTGGCGTCTCGCAGCACCAGATCGCCGCTCAGCATGATCGGCACGCTAGTTGCCTAGCCTGGAGCGATGGCCGAACGCTCGCACTTCTCCCTTGCCGGGATCCCGGTGCGTGTCGAGCCGGCGTTTTTCATCATCATCGCCCTCCTGGGCATCAACCCAGTCGACCCCGAGCCCATCTACATCGCCTCGTGGGTGGCCATCGCGTTCGTGTCGATCCTGCTCCACGAGCTGGGCCACGCCATCGCCTTCCGGGCCTACGGGGTGAGTCCCTCCATCACCCTGCACGGCTTCGGCGGGCTCACCTCGGGCAGCGGCGACCTCACCCCGGCTCGGCACATCGTGGTGAGCCTCGCCGGCCCCCTGTCGGCCCTCTTCCTCCTCGGGCTGCCCGCGTACCTGCTCGAGCAGTCGGGCACGTTGACGTCGGTCGAGGCCGAGACCATCGTGGCCCAGGCGGTGTGGATCAACATCGGCTGGTCGCTGCTCAACCTGGTTCCGATCCTGCCGCTCGACGGTGGTCAGGTGTTCGTGTCGCTCGCCGAGATGGTCAACAAGGAGCGAGGCCGCTATGCCGCCGAGGTGGTCTCGGTGGCGATCGCCGCGGTGCTCGGCGTGTGGGCGTTCCAACAGGGCTTCATCTTCGGGGCGCTGCTCGCCGCCATGTTCGCGGGCATCAACGTCACCTCGCTCTCGCGGGCGAAGACCGACCGCCTCGGAAGCCAGCTACACGATGCCCACCGACTGCTGCTCGCACACCGTGCCGCCGACGCCGAGGCCGAGGTCACCGAGGTGTTGGCGGCCCGGCCGTCGGGCGCGGTGCTCCAGTGGTCGTCCGAGCTGCTCGGATGGACCCGGCTCTGGCAGGGTGACCTGGCCGGGTGCCGAGGCCGCCGTGGCGCGCTACGCCCACGCCGGCGGTCCGAGTGCCTCGTTCCGCGGCGCGGCGGCGCTCGCCGCGGGACGCACGGCCGAAGGGGTCAGCACGCTGGCCTGGGCGCTGGCCCACGACCCACCGGGGCCGGCCAAGAGCCTGGGCACCGTCGCTGCGGCCGGCTCCGGGCAGGCCGCGCCGGTCGCCCACGAGCTGTTGCTGCTCGGTCCCGAGGGCCGCGAGGCCGCCACGTTGTTCCGCCAGCTGCTCGACCACGCGGGCTATCGGCGCGACGCCGACGAGGTCGGCCGCCTCATGGCGGCGTACGGCTGAGGAACAACTGAGCGTCCAGGCGACTAGACCGTGCGGTCAAGTTTTCTGCAAGACTGACGGCATGGCCATCGACTTCACGTTTCCACCCGAACTCGACGAGATCCGCCACAAGGTGCGCGACTTCTGCGAGACGGTGGTCCGCCCGATCGAGAAGCGCGCCGAGGAGGAGGACTGGTCGAGAGACCAGTGGATCTCGGCCATCATCGAGATGCGCGGCCAGGCCAAGGAATGGGGTCTGTGGCTGCCGCACATGCCCGAGGAGTGGGGCGGCATGGGACTGAGCCACGTCGCCATGGCGAGCGTGTCGGCCGAGGCCGGCAAGACCCGCATGGGGCCGTTCGCGCTCAACGCCCAGGCCCCCGACGAGGGCAACATGCACACGCTGTTGCACTGGGCCACCGACGAGCAGAAGAAGCAGTACCTCAAGCCGCTGTGCGAGGGCTACGCCCGCTCGTGCTTCGCCATGACCGAGCCCGAGGTCGCGGGCTCCGATCCCACCCTCATCCAGACCCGTGCCTACGAGGACGGCGACGAGTGGGTCATCAACGGCCACAAGTGGTTCATCTCGGGCGCACGCGGCGCCGCGTTCGCCATCCTCATCGCCCGCACCGAAGACGACCCCGACATGCCGCAGGCGGCCAACAGCGCGTTCCTCGTCGACATCCCGTCAGAGGGCTGGGAGATCGTGCGCGATGTGCAGACCATGTCGGGTGGGCACAACCACTGCGAAATCCGCATCAACGACCTGCGCGTGCACAAGGACAAGATGCTCGGCGGGCGCGGCCAGGGGCACCTGCTCGGTCAGGCCCGGCTGGGCCCGGCCCGCCTCGCCCACTGCATGCGCTGGATCGGTCAGGCCGAGGTGGCGCTCGACATGATGGTCGACCGCTCGCTCAACCGCTTCAGCCACGGATCGATCCTGGCCGAGAAGCAGGGCATCCAATGGATGATCGCCGACTCGGCGATGGAGCTCTACCAGTGCAAGCTCATGGTGTTGCACGCGGCCTATCTCATCGATGCCGGCATCGACTTCAAGACCGAGGTGTCGATGGCCAAGCACTTCGTGGCCAACTCGCTGTGGCGCATCCTCGACCGGGCCATCCAGGTGCACGGCGCGCTCGGTTACTCCACCGACACGCCGCTCGCCGAGATGATGAAGCAGGCGCGTTGGGCACGCTTCGCCGACGGGGCCGACGAGATCCACCAGATGCGCATCGCCCAGCGCACCATCGCGGCCTACAAGGACACCGGCAGCACGAAGTCGGCCACCGGCAACCTGCCCCTCTAGGGCCTTCGCTGTGGGACTTCGCTAGTCGGCCACCTGCTCCTTGGCCCAGCGGTAGTCGGCCTTGCCGGACGGGCTGCGCATCACCTTGTCGACGAACACGACGTCCTTCGGCAGCTTGTAGCGGGCGATGTGCTGCTCGCACACCTCGAGCAGGCTGGCGATGTCGGCGTCGAAGCCGTCGCGCAGCTGCACCACGGCCACGACCTCGTTGCCCCAGCGCTCGCTCGGCCGACCCGTCACCACCGCGTCGTAGACCGCCGGGTGGTGGGCCAACGCCTGCTCGACCTCTTCGGCGAAGATCTTCTCGCCGCCCGAGTTGATGGTGACCGAGTCGCGTCCGTGCAGCTGCAAGAGGCCGTCGGCGGTGTAGTTGGCCCGGTCACCCGGCACGGAGTAGCGCACCCCGTCGATGACCGGGAAGGTGCGCTCGGTCTTGGCCTGGTCGCCCAGGTAGCCGAGCGGCACGCGACCCTGCTGAGCCAGCCAGCCCAGCTCGTCGCTGGGCGACGGGATGAGCCGGCTGAGGTCCTCGCTGACGATGCACATGCCCACGCCCGGCGTGAACGTGCCGGTGGTGGCGTCGCTGCCCGCCGCGCTCACCTGGGCGGCCTGCTGGCCGGTCTCCGATGACCCGAGCCCGTCCATGATGGCCATGGCCGGGTAGAGCTCGAGGAAGCGATTCTTGACCGGCGCGCTCAGCGCGGCGCCGCCGCTGACGACCATGAACATGGTGCTCAGGTCGTAGTCACCCCGTTCGAGCTCGTCGAGCAGCGGGCGGCCGAAGGCGTCGCCCACGATGAGCAGGATGTTGACCGCCTCGGTCTGCACGGTCGACCACACGTCGGCGGCGTCGAGGCCCTGCGTGTTGTGCGGCAGCACGATCGTGTTGCCGCCGTTGAACGCGTTGAAGCCCATCCAGTGGGCGGCGCCGTGCATGAACGGCGGTGCCGGCATCAGCCGGGCGCCACCGTTCTTGGCGTTGGCCACGATGGCGTCGAGATCGGGCCACTCCTGGCTGGTCGACAGATCGCGTCCGCCCATGGCGGCCGGGAAGATGTCGGCCTGGCGCCACAGCACACCTTTGGGCATGCCGGTCGTGCCACCCGTGTAGAGGATGTAGAGGTCGTCGGGGGAGGGCTCGACGGGTGGGGCGTCGGCGCTGGCGCCGGCCAGGGCCTCCTCGTACCAAACCGCATCGGGCAGCAGCGCGTGGCCCGACTCGTCGTCGACCTGCAGCAGGACCTGCAGCGTCGGCACCTCGGCGCGCACCTGCTCGAGCAGGGGGGCGAACGCCGAGTGGTAGATGATGGCCTCGGCGCGCGCGTCGTTGAGCAGGTAGAGCAGCTCCTCGGCGACGTAGCGGTAGTTGACGTTGAACGGGGCCACCCGCGCCTTGTAGGAGCCGAGCATGCCCTCGACGTACTCGTTGCCGTTGTAGAGGTAGAGCCCGAGGTGGGCCTGGCCCGACTCCCAGCCGGATAGCTCTGATCGTTCGGCCCGCACCTCGAGCCCACACGACAGCAGGTAGTTGGCGAGTCGCCGGGAGCGCTCGGCGAAGTCGGCGTAGGTGAAGCGGCGGTCGCGCCACACCACGGCTTCGCGATCGGGGATCTCGGCGGCGATGGCCTCGTTGAGCAGCGCCAGGTTGTATTCCATGGCCGGCGAGCCTACCGGCCGGGGTGGTCAGGCCTCGCAGACCGAGCCGGGCTCGGGCAGCTCGAGGTCGACGAGGTAGCGCCGCACCACGCCGTCGACACAGGCGCTGCCGCCGTAGGCGGTGTGCCCGTCGGACTCGAACGTGAGCAACGCCGCGCCCGGCAGGTTGGTGGCCACCGTGACCGCGTCGTCGTAGGGGGTGGCGGCATCGCCCGTGGTGCCGATCACCAGAGCGGGGGCCAGCCCGGCGGGCGAGACCGGTCGTCGCTCGGCCGTCGGCGCGGTGGGCCAGTACGCACAGGCGAGCACCTCGTTGATGGCGGCCTCGCCCAGGCGTGGTGCCTGGTCGGCGACGCGCCCGGCCATGGCCCGCCACGCCTCGATGCCCGTAGGACGGGGGCCGTCGGTGCACACCACACCCACGTAGGCGCCGAACGAGTCGGCCGCGTTGAGGTAGAGGTCGGCCAGGTCGGCCATCGGCTCGGGATAGCCATCGGCCGCGTCTTCGAGAGCCGTCCGCAGGGTCTCTTTCCCGTCCGCCCGGTAGGTCGCGGCGATGGCGGCCAGCACCACGAGGTCGGGGCCTGCTTCCCGGCCGTCGGCGAGGACGAGGGGGTCCTCCTCCGCGCGGGCCATCACCTGGTCGTAGAGCGGGGCCATCTCAGCGACGAACGCCTCCATGGCGATGGCCTGACCGGTGAGCATCTCCTCGAGCGTCATCGCCGGGTCGACCACGCCGTCGAGCGTGAGCGTGCGGAGCTCGGCGGGGTAGGTGCGGGCGTACTCGAGCCCGATGAGCGTGCCATAGCTGAAGCCGAGGTAGTTGAGCGGCTCCCGGCCAATGGCCCGGCGGATCTGCTCGAGGTCGTGGGCGGTCACGACGGTGTCGAGGTGGCGGAGGAGCTCGGCATCCTCGTCCTCGCACGTTGCCGCGATTTCCTCAGCGGTTTCCTCGAGGTCGGCCCGCTCGGTGGGCGTGTCGGGATGAGGATCGAGGCCGAGGAAACCAGCGGTGTCGGCGCCGCACGTGAGCTCTTCGGTGCGGCCCACGCCGCGTGGGTCCCACGACACCAGGTCGAACCGGTCGGCGAGATCGGCCAGCGCCCCGGCTCGCACCAGGTCGACGCCGGATCCACCCGGCCCACCCGGGTTCACCACCAGCGGTCCGATGCGCTCGTCTGGGTCAGCCGCGACCCGCCGGGCGACGGCCAGGTCGATCGTGCGGCCTGCGGGGTCGTCGTAGTCGAGCGGCACCGTCACCACGCCGCATTCGATCTCGCCGCACGGCTGCCAGTCGACCGGCTCGGGTTCGGGCACGTCGGGAGGTGACGTGGTGGGGGCGGACGCCACGGTGGAGTTGGTGGTGGGCACGAGCTCCTCGCGCACCTCCGGCCGGGCCTCGCTCTCGGTGCAGGCAGGCGACCAGCAAGGTCGCCGCCAGCACAAGCACGACGAGGGAACGGCGGCGAGACACGGCGGCGATGGTACGGCGCCCCCGCCGGCGCGCCGCCGCGCCCACCCGCTCACCGACCTGCGTCTCCAGGCGCCCGGATGGGTCCTGTGGGCACGCAGGTTGCGACAACACGGCCGCTAGGGTCGCCCGCATGATCTTCGGCGTGTTCGTTCCGCAGGGTTGGAAGATGGAGCTGGTCGGCATTCCCGATCCGCAGGACAAGTGGGCCAAGGCCCTCGAGGTGGCCACGTTGGCCGAAGACCTCGGCTACGACTCGCTCTGGGTCTACGACCACTTCCACAACGTGCCGGTGCCGGCCCACGAGACCATGTTCGAGTGCTGGACCACCCTGGCCGCCATCAGCCAGCGCACCACTCGCATCCGGCTCGGCCAGATGGTCGGCTGCGCGCCCTACCGCAATCCCGGCCTGCTGGCGAAGATCACGTCGAACATCGACGTCATCAGCGGCGGCCGCCTCGACTGGGGCATCGGTGCGGGCTGGTACGAGCACGAGTACCTCGCCTACGGCTACGGCTTCCCGCCGGCCAAGGACCGCATCCGCATGCTGCGCGAGACCGTCGAGATCACCAAGCTCATGTGGAGCGAGCCCGACACCGACTACGAGGGCCGCTTCTTCACCATGAAGGGCGCCCAGTGCGACCCGAAGCCGGTGCAGCAGCCGCACCCTCCGATCTGGATCGGCGGCGGGGGAGAGCAGCTCACGCTGCGGGTGGTCGCCCGTCACGCCGACCGCAGCAACTTCGGCGGCAAACCCCACGAGTTCGCCCACAAGTGCGAGGTGCTGAAGGAGCACTGCACGGCGGTGGGTCGTGACTACGACGAGATCACCAAGACCTGGTCGCCCGAGGTGTTCATCCGCGAGAGCGAGCAGGAGATCGTCGACGGCGGCAGCCGCTCCTTCTGGGGCGAGCCTTTCGACTCGTGGCGCGAGGGAAATCTCGTGGGCACTCCTGAGCAGGTGTGCGAGAAGATCCGCACCTACACCGAGCTCGGGCTCGGCGGCATCGTGGCGTGGCCATCCGACTTCCCCGATACCGAGACCGTCCGGCTGTTCGCCGAGAAGGTGATGCCCGAGTTCCGATAACCCGGAAGCCGAGGCCGGCGAGGACGGCCGACCCAGAGAAAGGGATGCGGTGGGGGATCTCGGGAACGACACGGCGGTGGTCGGCGGCGACGGCCACTACACGGCCACGCTGAGCCAGGAATGGGAGATCTGGGGCCCGATGGGGGGCTATGTGGCCTCGACCGCCCTGCGGGCCGCGGGAGCGGAGAGCCGGTTCGCCCGCCCGGCCAGCTTCACGTGCCACTACCTCGGCGTGGCCACGTTCGACCAGGTCGACATCAGCGTGCAGCCGTTGCGCCGAGCCAAGACCGCCGAGTCGCTGCGGGTCTCGATCACCCAGCAGGACCGCCCGATCCTCGAGGCCACGGTGTGGGCGGTGGGCGATGTCGACGGCCTGGCCCACGACCGCACCGAGCCGCCCGACGTGCCCGGCCCCGACGGGCTCCCCAGCCTCGACGAGCTGTTCCCCGACGACGAGCGACCTTTCCCCTTCTGGCACAACTTCGAGGGTCGGCCCGTCGACGTCGAGCTCGACTGGCCGCCTCGAGGACCGCTCGACCCGGTGTGGCGCGAATGGCTGCGCTTCCTGCCCACGTCGACATTTGCCGACCCGTGGCTCGACGCGTGCCGCGCCGTGGTGCTCATCGACGTGGTGAGCTGGCCCGCCGCCCATCGCCCCCACGCGTGGCAGCAGCCTCCGTTCATCGCGCCGAGCCTCGATCTCTACGTGGCGTTCCACCAGCCGAGGCCCGATGACCCGTGGCTGCTGGCCGACGGCCACAGTGCGATCGCGGCCGACGGGCTGATGGGATGGACGGGCCGGCTGTGGTCGAGCGACCGCGCCCTCGTCGCGTCCGGCGCCGGGCAGCTCCTGTGTCGCCCGGTACGCGCCTGACCGCGGCTAGCTGCTGACCAGGCCGATGCGGCGCGCCTCGGCCACCGCCTCGCTGCGCGACGTGACACCCAGCTTGCGGTAGATCGATACCGAGTGGCTCTTGGCCGTGTTGCGGCTGATGACCAGTTCGCCGGCGATCTCCTGCAGGCTCAAGTGGGTGGGAAGCAGGGCCAGCACCCGCATCTCGGCTGCGGTGATCGCGACCACCGTCGATGGGTTGTGGGCTGCATCGTCGAGTTGGCTCATCAGGTGGTCGAGCTGCTGGTTGAGAAACGTGGCCGACGGGTCGCGCCGCCGCGCGCGTTGGGCTTCGTTGGCCAGCAACCGGGCCTGGCCGGGATCGCCGAGGGCGAGCCAGGTCTGGGCGAGTGCGAGGTAGCTGAAGACCGCGGTGCGCGGTGAGACCCGCCCAAGATGATCGAGCATCGTGCGGGTGGTCGAGGCGCACCCGACGGCCTCCTCGCGATCTCCGCAGCGGGCCGCGACAAGAGCTCCTACGGCGTAGATCGAGATCGCGGCCACCACCCCTTGCAGATGGTGTCGTTCGGCGTCGGCGAGGGCACGGTCGGCAAGCCGCCTGGCCTCGCCGAGATCGTTGTCGTGCAGGTTCACGAGAGCGAGATGGCTCAGCGCCGCTGCCTCGAACGTCGGTGCGTCGGCGAGATGCATCAAGGCGGCTTCGAGTCTGTCGCGGGCGAGGTCGAGCTCGCCGAGCATCGAGTACGCGGTTCCCTGGATCATGGTCGCCCGACCCCACCAGGGATTCGAGGGCCCGCCCTCACGCGCGGCCGCACTGTCGCGCAGGACCCCGTCGACCCCCTCGGCTCCGAGCATGCATCGGACACAGCTGACGGCTGCGCTCACCGACGGGGAGCCGTCGCTCAGCGGACCCGCGTCGGGCCATTGCATCGCGGCGGAGAGGCTCTTGACGATCAGCTCACGATCAACCTCGGCGATACCGGCCCATGCCCAGGCGACCGCCGCCTCCGGATGCTCGTTCATGGCGTCGAGGCCGATGAGGTCGAGTCGTTGGCGGAGCAGGTCGCGTTGGTCGCTGAGCGCCAGCGCGCCGGCGTCGCGGAGCACCAGCCGGGCGGCTCGCCCCGAGTCGCCGGCGGTCACCGCATGGCGGATCGCCTCGTCGACGTCACCTGCGGCCTCTGTCACGTCACAGGCGCGCCGCTCGAGCTCGGAGGACAACGCGGGGTCGCGGGCCTCGAGTCGGGCGCGAAGGAGATCTCGGAAGAGGTGGTGGTAACGGAAGAGGTGGCCGTCGGGGTCGAGCGGCACAAGGAGGAGATTGCCCGAGTGCTCGATCTCGGCGAGAAACCGGCGGCTGTCCGAACGCTGTAGCAGCGCATCGAGCGATTCGCCGCTCATGATCGTGAGGACCGACGACCGTTCGAGGAACTCGACCATCTCCGACTCGAGCCCGGCCAGCGCCTCCTCGACGAGGTAGTCGCCCACCAGGCGGTTGCGTCCGGAGAACCCGGGTCCGATCGCGCCGCCCCGGGTCGACAGCGCCAACGCGGCGAGGTGGAGACCCGCGGGCCAGCCTTCGGTGCGGGCGCACAGGTCGCTGATGGTGCCGTCGTCGAGGTCGAGGCCGGCATGGGCGAACACCTCGACAGCCTGGGGAACCGACATCGCCAGGTCGGCTGTGCCGATGTCGATCACGTGGCCCTGCTCGCGTTGGCGGGCGATCGGCACCTCGTTGGCGCGTCCGCTGAGGCAGATGGTCGAACCGCTGGGCAGGGATGCGGCGAGGGATCGAATGCACTCGATCGCCTCGGGCGAGTGCAGGAGGTGGACGTCGTCGAGGACGAGCACCGAAGGCGGCCGGGATTCGAGCTCGGTGAGCACCGCCGGCAGCATGTCCGTGTCGACCTGGCGACCCGGCTGGGTCAGGTGCCGGACACAACGGTCGCTCAGGGGCTGAGCCTGCGCCAGGGCGCCCGCCACGTGGCGCAGGAGATGCACGGGGTTGTCGTCGAGCGGGCCGAGATGCACCCAGGCGAAGGGACGGGGATCGGCGTCGTCCCAGAGCGTGAGCAGCATGGTCTTGCCGTATCCCGCCGGCGCTCGGACCGCCACGATGGGGACGGGATCCTTCGGTGCGATCAGCCCTTTCACGAGCTCGTCGCGGGCCACCACGCCGTCGCGGGCCGGAGGCCGGCGACAGGACACGGCTACGATCTCGTCGAAGGGGAGCCCGCCCGCTGGTTCCTCCACCGGACCATCCGTTTCCACCGGCGCATAGTACGCAGTTGCCCGTTCGGACCGCGAAGTCACGGCACGGGGTTTCACCCCGATCGGGTGACGATTTCAGCAACCCGGCCGACGACGATGAGCCCACGGGTTCAACAGGCCGCCCCCCTCGACGACGACGGAGCACGTGGTGACGACGTTCAACGGCAAGATCCAGCTCGACATCCGCGACTCGGAGCCCGATTGGGAGCCCTACCTCGCGCCCAAGGCGCCCGACGGCGCCCCCAACGTCTTGCTGCTCGCCTGGGACGATCTCGGCTACGCCACGATGGACATCTACGGCGGGCCGGTCGAGTGCCCGAACATGCGCCGCATCGCCGAGCGGGGCGTGGTGCTGTCGAACTTCCACACCACCGCGCTGTGCTCGCCCACCCGGGCGTCGCTGCTCACCGGTCGCAACGCCACCACCAACGGCATGGCCACCATCGCCGAGTTCGCCTCCGGCTTCCCCGGCATCTCCACCCGCATCCCCTTCGAGAGCGGGTTCATCTCCGAGGTGCTGGCCGAGCAGGGCTACAACACCTACTGCGTCGGCAAGTGGCACCTCACCCCCGGCGAGGAGTGCAACCAGGCCGCCTTCAAGGGCCGCTGGCCGCTGGGCCGGGGCTTCGAGCGCTTCTACGGCTGGCTCGGCGGCGAGACCAACTGCTACTTCCCCGATCTCGTCCACGACAACCACCCGATCGACGCGCCGGGCCGGCCCGAGGACGGCTATCACCTGGCCGACGACCTGGCCGACACCGCGGTGTCGTTCATCCGCGACGCCAAGGTGATCGACCCCGACAAGCCGTTCTTCATGTACCTCGCGCCCCAGGCCGGCCACGCGCCACACCTCGTCCCGCTCGAGTGGGCCGACAAGTACAAGGGTCGCTTCGACGACGGCTACGAGGCCATCCGCGAGGGCATCCTGGCACGCCAGATCGAGCTCGGTCTGCTGCCGGAGGGCACCGAGCTGTCGCCCATCAACCCCCACGGCGAGCCCGAGCGCACCGGTCCCGACGGCCAGCCCTGGCCCCAGCTCGACACCGTGCGCCCGTGGGACTCGCTCACCGACGACGAGAAGCGACTCTTCGCGCGGATGGCCGAGGTGTTCGCCGGCTACATCTCCTATCACGACGACCGCCTGGGCCGGGTGCTCGACTACCTCGAGGAGTCGGGCCAGATCGACAACACCATCATCGTCGTGGTGTCCGACAACGGGGCCAGCGGCGAGGGCGGCCCCAACGGCTCGTTCAACGAGTGGCGCTTCTTCAACGGCGTCCCCGACACCACCGAGACGACCCTGCCCCACATCGACGAGCTGGGCACCCCGGCCTCGAACAACCACTACAACACCGGTTGGGCGTGGGCGCTCGACACGCCGTTTCCCTACTGGAAGCGGTGGGCCGGCGCCGAGGGTGGCGTGGCCGACATGTGCATCGTGTCGTGGCCGGCGAAGATCAAGGCCGACGGCGTCATCCGCCACGCAGTACACCCATGCGGTCGACATCGTCCCCACCATCTACGACCTGCTCGGCATCGACCCGCCCGAGGTCATCAAGGGCTACCAGCAGAACCCGATCGAGGGAGAGAGCTTCGCCGCCGCGCTCACCGACCCCTCGGTGCCCGGGCAAGAGCACGCAGTTCTACACGATGCTCGGCCAGCGCTCGCTCTACCACGAGGGCTGGCTGGCCTCCACCGTGCACCCGCCGCTCGGCGGTTGGGGCAACTTCATGCACGACGAGTGGGAGCTGTTCCACCTCGACGAGGACCGGTCGCAGACCAACAACCTGGCCGCCACCGAGCCCGAGCGGCTCGAGCTGCTGAAGGGCCTGTGGTTCTACTACGCCGGCATCTACAACGGCCTGCCGCTCGACGACCGCAGCGCGCTCGAGCAGGTGCTGGCCGAGCGTCCCCGCGCCGCCGCGCCGCGCGATCAGTACATCTTCTATCCCGACTGCGCCGACGTGCCCGAGTCCGCCGGCCCGCAGCTGCCGGGACGGTCCTACACCATCGCCGCCGGGGTGAAGGTCGAGTCGGCCGATGTCGAGGGCGTCATCTGGGCCGCCGGGGGCGTGCCCGGCGGGCACAGCCTCTACGTGAAGGACGGCAAGCTGCGCTACACGTTCAACTGGATCGGCACCCGCCTGCAGGACGTGGTCGCCGAGAGCGATCTCACCGTCGGCGCCCACGTGTGCACCGCCGAGTTCGTGGCCGAGCGGCCCGAGCGCCGACCCCGCCATGCCCGGCACCGCAGGAACGCTCACGCTCTACGTCGACGACCAGGCGGTGGGCTCGGGGCCGATCATCACCCAGCCCGGCTACTTCTGCCTCACCGGCGACGGCATCTGCGTCGGGCGCGACAGCGCATCGGCGGTCACTCCCGAGTACCAGGCACCGTTCGAGTTCACGGGCGGCACGATCGACAAGGTCGTCGTCGACGTCTCAGGTGAGCGCTACGTCGACCACGAGGCCCAGGTGCGGGCCTGGTTCTCGATCGACTGACGCTCGCCGCTCCCCGCGCAGGCTCCGACTCGTAGTAGCGGTCTACTCGTAGTAGCGGAAGATGATCTCGGCCACGCACGACGGCTTCGACGCGCCCTCACACTCGAAGGTGAAGGTCATCGTCACCTGGGCACCGCCGGCGATCTCGTCGACGCTCACCAGCTCGGCACCGAGCCGCACCCGCGCGCCGACCGGCACGGGGGAGGGGAAGCGCACCTTGCCGCAGCCGTAGTTGACGCCCATCTTCACGCCGTCGACCCGGAGGATCTGCGGCATGAGGGTGGGGCCGAGCGAGAGGGTGAGGTAGCCGTGGGCGATCGGCCCGCCGAACGGGCTCTCCTTCTTGGCCCGCTCGGGATCGACGTGGATCCACTGGTGGTCACCGGTCGCGTCGGCGAACAGGTTGACCTGCTCCTGGGTGATCTCGAGCCAGTCGCTGTAGCCGAGGTGTTGGCCCACCTTCTCGGTGAGACCGGCGATGCCCTGCACGGTGGTCGTCATGGCCGCATCATGCCCCGCGATCGGGGGCGACGGCTACTTGAACCAGATGCGTTGGTACTCGCGGCTCATCGGGTGCACGAGCAACGCGAACAGCGCGACCGGGAAGATCGCGTTGATGAGGAAGAACGGATCGAACACGGTCAAGGGGCCCTCGACGATGAGGGGCCACACCACGGCGAGGAAGAGGTTGAGCGTGGCGAGGGCCACGCCGAGCAGGTAGCCCCAGCGCTTCTCGTTGGCGATGCCGAGTCCCGCCGAGACCGTGCCGACGATGAGGAGCAGGCCGATGAGGCCGAGCCCGAAGCCGAACAACGCGCCGACCAGACCCAGGGCGGCGTTGATGTAGAGCAGGATGACGGCCAGGTAGAGAGTCTGGGGTTGTGAAGGGTTCGTCCACCGGCGGGTCTCCATGGGTGACAGTCTGGCAGGCGCGATGGGAAACGCGGGTCCGAGTGCGCTGGTTGCGGTCGTTCTGGCCGCCGGGGAGGGTCGTCGCCTGCGGCCCCTCACCGACGCCCGCCCCAAAGCGCTGTGCCCGGTGGGTGGGGTGGCCCTGGTCGACCACGCCCTGGCCAGAGTCGGTGCCACCGGGCTCTCAGCGGCGGTCAACGTGCATCACCGGCGTGACCAGCTCGAGGAGCACCTGGCGGTCGCCCATCCCGACGTGCACGTGTCGATCGAGGCCGATCGGGCGCTCGGCACGGCAGGGGCGTTGGGTCAGCTCCGGCCGTGGATAGCCGGACGGGCCGCTCTGGTGGTGAACGCCGACACCTGGTGTGACGCCGATCTGAACGAGTTCGTCGCCGGATGGGACGGTGAGCGCCCGCGTGTGCTGGTCGAGGGCGCAGGGCCGTTCGGGCCGCGCGCCCGCATCGCCGCGTCGATCGTGCCCGCGAGCTGGTCCGACAGGTTCGAACCGGTTCCGCTCGGTCTCTACGAGACCTGCTGGGCGCCGGCGGCGGCCGGGGGTGGGCTCGACGTCGATCACCACGACGGGCTGTTCGTCGACTGCGGCACGCCGATCGACTACCTGGCCGCCAACCTGCTCGCCGCCGACTCGGCGGGAGGCTCGATGGTCGACCCCGACGCGGTGGTCACCGGGGTGGTCGAGCACTCGGTGGTCGGTCACGGCGCAGACCGTCGCCGGCCGCGTGCGCCACTCGGTCATCTGGGACGGCAACGAGGTCGCGGCCGGCGAACGGCTCGACCGGGCCATCCGGGCCTCGAGCCGGCTGACCGTGCTGGTGCGCTGACGCGCGGCTGACCGGTTGGCTCAATCAGCCAGGGTCCCCCCGAACACCTGCCAGGCGAGTGCGCTCTTCGCCACCAGGCTCAACCCGATGTAGGCGGCCTCACCGAAGACGTAGCTGCGCCAACGGCCCACCTGGCGGTATTGGAGCCACTGGTTCACCGCGAAGCTGTTGAAGAGCAGGAACAGCGACACGAAGATGGCGAACACGAAGGTGGGCACCCCGCCGTACTCCGTCTGGGAGCCCACGATCGCGATGGTGATGGCGATCCATGGCACGACGCCTGCGACGCAGCCGAAAACGAACGGCAGCCAGTCGACCCGGTCACGGTCGGGATTGGTGCGCTCCATCAGCCAGCCGAACAGGATCATCGACGCGTTGACACCGACGATCGCCACCAGTGCGTAGACCTCGGTGATGCCGGTGAGCATGGCGATCAGCGCCACCATGAGCGAGGCACTCACCGAGTACTCGATCCACCGGGCGGGGTTGATGCCCTGGGCCAGCCGGCGCTCGTACCAGCGGTGCACCCCCGGCGAGGCCATCAGCAGGTGGTCGATGGCGGCCAGTGCGAGGAAGAGGGCGACACCTGCCGCGAACGGCACGTCGAAGAGGTCGAAGCTGTCGTCGTTCGTCGTGCCAGGTGGGCCGTCGAGGAACTGGGCTGTGACGGCGATCGAGAAGCCGGTCGAGAGCACGAGGATCAACACGGCCTGGGCGAGGTGGATCAGCCCGACCACCAGGTTGCCGGTGCGCAATCGCTGCGCCACCGTCGGGTCGAGCGCCTCACCGCGGGTCGGGTGGGTGGCGGCCAGAGGATCGGTCATGGTCGGATCTGCACTGGGGTGTCGTGGCGGCAGCGCGCAGCTGCCCGCATGCTGCGTCGATGTCGGTGCCTCGATTCTGGCGGATGGTGGCGTTGGCGCCGAGGGCCCGCAGCTGATCGGCGAACCCCTTCACCCGCACGGCCGGCGTGCCTCGGGTGGCGTAGCCGGGGGTCGGGTTCAGGGGGATGAGGTTGATGTGGGCGCGGAGCTGCCTGGCCAAGTTGGCGAGCTCTTGCGCATCGCGTTCTCGATCGTTGACCCCGTCGATGAGTGCCCACTCCAACGACAGGCGCCGGTTCTTGGCCGTGAGGTAGTCGGCGCAGGCCTCGGTGAGCGCAGCCAGGGGGTAGCGCTTGTTGATCGGCACCAACTCGTCGCGCAGCTCGTCGTTGGCTGCGTGCAACGACACCGCCAGGTTCACCGGCAACGACTCGTCGGCCAGGCGGCGGATGCCGGGGACCAGGCCAACCGTGGAGATGGTGAGGTGTCGAGCCGAGAGGCCGATGTCGGCGTGAAGGCGCTCGACCGCGGCCCAGGTGCGGTCGTAGTTGGCGAGCGGCTCGCCCATCCCCATGAACACGACGTTGGACACCCGGCGAGGCTGTGCGCGACGGATCGCATGGATCACCTGCTCGACGATCTCGCCGATGGACAGGTGGCGCTCGAAGCCCGCCTGGCCGGTGGCGCAGAACCCGCAAGCCATTGCGCAGCCAGCTTGGGTGCTCACGCACACCGTCGATCGATCGTCATAGTGCATGAGCACGGTCTCGATGCTGCTGCCGTCCGAGAGTCGCCAGAGCCACTTGACCGTGTCGCCTCGGTCGGCGACCGACTCGACGACCTGGTGGAGAGCGAGGGGCAGGTCCGCGCTCAACTGCGTGCGCAGGGCGGCCGGCAGGTTGGTCATCTCGTCGGGGAACCGCGCTTCGCGGTAGAGCGCCCGCCACATCTGATCGACCCGGTAGCCGGGCTGGCCGTCGAGGAGCTCGACCAGGTCGGAGCGCTCGACGTCGAAGAGGGAGGGCACCGGCTCAGGCTAGGGGAGGGCGTCGGCTGCGGGACCGTCGCCGAGCTCGGCCCGGTACCAACGATGGCGCTGGTGCAGCTCGAACCCTGCCTCTCGATACAGGTTGAGCGCTGGCTCGTTCAGAGCCTCCACGTAGAGCATCGCGGCGGTGAGACCTCGCTGTGCGAGCAAGTCGAGGCCGGCCACCAGCAACGACCGGCCGAGTCCGAGACCCTGGAAATCGGGATCGACGGCGATCACGTAGATCTCGCCGAGGGGCGGATCCCCCGACTCGGGCGACGCAGGGTGCACCTTGGTCCAACAGAAGCCCGCCAGCCGGCCGTCGCGTTCGTGCAGGAGGAAGCCGCTCGGATCGAACCACGGCTCCTGCTGTCGCGTGCGCACGTCGGCGACCGACCACCCGGCTTGGTCGGGGTGCCAGGCGAAGGCTCGGTTGTTGACCTCGAGCCACGCCCAGTCGTCCCGACCCGGCTCGAAGGGCCGCACCGACAGGTCGGACGACTCGGCGATCGGAAGCGGTCGTCGGAGTTGTTGCAGCTCGCGCTGGAGGACGAACCCGGCGTGGGTGGCGACGTCGTGGAGATGATCGCCTGCCGGCTCGGCTTCGAGCGCGAGGTGCGAGCGGCCGTGCTCGCGGGCGATGCGTCTCGCCGCGTCGAGCAACGGTGCCCCGAGGTCGGGCCAGCGGTCGTCGTCGACGACGGCCAGCTGCTCGGCCAGGCTGACCAGTTCATCGGCCGCGGGTGGGTCGAGGGGCGGGACAGCCGAGAGCGTGAGCACCGAGTGCGGAGGCTACCGGTCCGTCACGTCCAGGGGGATCGCTAGCCTGCACGACCGATGGGCCGACCGAGGACTCCCAAAGGGCGCGCGCAGGAGACCATGCGGCGGTTGGCCGACGAGTATCCCGACGCGCACTGCGCCTTGAACCACCGCAACGCCTTCGAGTTGCTGGCCGCCACGATCCTGTCGGCGCAATGCACCGATGAACGGGTGAACCTGGTGACCCCGGCGTTGTTCGCGGCCTATCCGACCCCGCACGACCTGGCTGCGGCGGAGCCCGAGAAGGTGGAGGAGCTCATCCACTCGACAGGGTTCTACAAGAACAAGACCCGCAGCCTGCTGGGCATGGCCGCGGCCCTCAACGAGCGCTTCGACGGCGAGGTGCCCGGAGACATGGCCGAACTGGTGACCATTCCCGGTGTCGGTCGCAAGACGGCGAACGTGGTGCGCAGCGTGGCCCTCGGTCTCCCGGGGCTGCCCGTCGACACCCACGTCACCCGGCTCTCGCATCGCCTGGCGCTCACCGAGCAGACCGACGCGGTCAAGATCGAGCACGAGCTCAACGCCATGATCCCGGCTGCACAACGAGGTCGATTCAGCCTCCGGCTGATCCTCCACGGCCGAGCGGTGTGTGTGGCGAGGCGACCGCGGTGCGATGTCTGTGTGCTCGCCGACTATTGCCCGCGCGTTGGGTTGTGACATCGATCACCGATCCCGTCGTCGGCGGCATCCAAACATGCCGGATCCGTGGAATCGCGTCGGATGAACGAGAATTTCGCTTGTCGCGGGTATCAGACACACGCTGATTCGTTGTAGGGTTGCTCGTACCAGGTTCCCGCCACCTGGTACCCGGCGACACGTCTGGGATCCGCCGCCCAGTGTCGCCCAGCCGGCGCCCTTCGGGGCGCCGGCTTTCATTTTCGGCCGACTGCTCGTCTCGCGGAGTGACCCGTCAGCTCAGGGCTTGCGCCGCACGAGTTGCGCGAGTCGTCGTTGCGCCATCTTCAGCGCTCGCTCCACCTCGAAGAGCTCGGCGGCCCCCGTGTCGTCGCCCCCGTTCTGGCAGTCCTCCGCCAGATGGCCGACCCTCGTCGACAGGTCGTCGAGCGTCGTGGCGAGTGAGGACAGCTCGGCGTCTACGGGTTCCATGGCCCCAGTCAATCCCGTACCGGACCCGACAGGCACGCCCGCTAGCGTTCTTCCTCGTGCTCAACCGGCTCGACCTGCGTGGTGTCAGCGATCTCCGTGCCCGTCTGCCGCGCCCCGAGATCGCCGGCGAAGCGCCGATCGACGCGGTGCGCGAGATCCTCGACGACGTGCGCCGACGAGGCGACGACGCCCTGCGCGACTACACCGACCGCTTCGACGGTGTGCGACTGACCGAGCTGCGGGTGCCTGCCGACCAACTCGACGCGGCGCTCGATCGCCTGCCGGCCGACGTGGTCGAAGCGCTGATGACCGCCCGCAACGCCATCGCCGACTTCCACCAGACCCAGCGTCGCGGCACGCACACCTATGTGCGCGACGGCATCGTGGTCGAAGGGCGGCCCGTTCCGGTCGATCGGGCCGGCCTCTACGTGCCGGGTGGGCGGGGCGCCTATCCGTCGACCGTGCTCATGACGGCGGTGCCGGCGCGCGTCGCCGGTGTGGGCGAGCTGGTGCTGTGCGTGCCGCCCGATCGCGACACGGGCGCGGTGGCCGACGTCACCCTCGCCGCCGCGGCCCTGGCCGACGTCGACGAGGTCTACGCCGTCGGTGGCGCGCAGGCGATCGCGGCGATGGCCTACGGCACCGAGTCGATCCGGCCGGTCGACGTCATCGCCGGTCCGGGCAACGTCTATGTCGCGCTCGCCAAGCGCGAGGTGAGCGGCGTGGTCGGCGTGCCGTCGGCCTTCGCCGGCCCGTCGGAGATCGTGGTCGTCGCCGACGACACCACGCCGGTCGAGTTCGCGGCCATCGACGTGATCGTGCAGGCCGAGCACGGGCCCGACGGCGCCGCGTGGCTGATCACCTGGTCGCCCGACGCGGCCGATGCCATCGACGGGGCCATCGAGCGGCTGGTGGCCCGGGCCCCTCGCCGGTCCGAGATCGAGTCGACCCTCGGCCGGGGAGGCTTCCTCGCGCTGGTCGACGGGCCCGAGCAGGCGATCGAGGTGGCCAACCTGGTCGCGCCCGAGCACCTGCAGCTCATGACCGCCGAGCCCGACGCGCTGGTGCCGCTCGTTCGGCACGCCGGCGCGGTGTTCTGTGGTCCCTATGCGCCGGCGTCGATCGGCGACTACGTCGCCGGGCCGAGCCACGTGCTGCCCACCAACGGCACCGCCCGCTTCGGCAGCGCGCTCACCGTCGACGACTTCGTCAAGCAGGTGCACGTGGTGTCGGTCGACCGCGCCGCGTTCGACAAGGTGGCGCCGTTCGTCGAGGTGTTGGCGAGCGTCGAGGGCTTCGACGCCCATGCCGAGTCCATCCGCCTCAGGCAACGCCATGGCGACGGTGACGAACGCGACGAGCAAGGCGGTGGTCGATGAGCGTCGAGCCGCGCGACGACGTCGCGCTCATGGAGGGCTATCACTCGCCGCAGGTCGACGTGGCCGTACGCCTCAACACCAACGAGTCACCCGAGTCGCCCCCGGCCGCGTGGGTCGACGCGGTCGCGGCCGCCGCGCGTCGGGTCGATTGGCACCGCTATCCCGATCGGCAGGCGGGCGACCTGCGCGCCGCCATCGCCGCCCTCCACGGGGTCGACGCCGCTCAGGTGTTCCCGGCCAACGGGTCGAACGAGGTGCTGCAGACGGTGATGCTCACCTACGGCGGGCCCGGGCGCACGGCCGCGGTGTGGGAGCCCACCTACGCGCTGCACAGCCACATCTCGCGCATCACCGGCACCGCGGTGGCCGAGGGCGAGCGCCAGGCAGACTTCTCCCTCGATCTCGCCGAGGTCGAACGGGTGATGCGCGACGCGCGTCCGTCGGTCGCGTTCCTGTGCTCGCCCAACAACCCCACTGGCGTGGTCGACGACGAGACCTCCGTGCGGCGGGTGCTCGATCTGGCGGTCGAGCTCGACTGCCTGCTGGTGGTCGACGAGGCCTACGGCCAGTTCGCGCCGTGGTCGGCGCTGGCGCTGGTCGACGACGCCGTCCCCCTGGTGGTCACCCGCACCTTCTCGAAGACCTGGTCGATGGCGGGCGCCCGTCTTGGCTACCTGGTGGGTCCGGCCGCCGTGGTCGAGCAGCTCTTCAAGGTGGTCCTGCCTTATCACCTCGATGCCATGAAGCAGCTGGCCGGCACGCTCGCCCTGCAGTACGTCGACGAGATGGAGACACGGGTCTCCCACCTGGTCGAAGAGCGGGGCCGACTGGTCGGCGCACTGGCCGACCTGCCCGTCGACGTCTGGCCGTCAGGCGCCAACTTCGTGCTGTTCCGGCCCACCGAGGTCGACGGCGACATCGTGTGGAAGCGACTGGTCGAGCAGTCGGTGCTGGTGCGCAACTGTGCCTCGTGGCCTCGCCTCGAGGGGTGTCTTCGGGTCACCATTGGTACGCCTGGCGAGGACGACCGTTTCCTCGCCGCCCTCAGGGAGATCCTCACATGACCGAGCGTCCGAGCTCCGCAGCGCGTGCCGCGACCAAGCAGCGCACCACCAAGGAGACCGACATCGCCGCCGAGTTGGTGATCGACGGCTCAGGGCGCGTCGACGTGTCGACGGGCATCCCCTTCTTCGACCACATGCTCGCCCAGCTCGGGCGGCACGGCGGGTTCGACCTCACGGTCAAGGCCACCGGCGATCTCGAGATCGACGCCCACCACACCGTCGAAGACGTCGGCATCGTGCTGGGCGAGGTGTTCGCCGAGGCCATCGGCGACAAGGCCGGGGTGCGCCGGTTCGCCTCCAACCGGGTGCCGCTCGACGAGGCGCTCGTCGACGTGGCGCTCGACCTGTCGGGTCGCCCGTTCCTCGTCTACGAGATCGACTTCCCCGGCGAGAAGATCCTGGGCGACCCGCCGTTCGACCCGCAGCTCGTCGAGGAGTTCTGGCGGGCGTTCGGCACGGCCGCCGCGATCACGCTGCACATCTCGCTCGTGCGGGGCAAGAACACGCACCACATCATCGAGGCCTGCTTCAAGTCGGTGGCCCGCTCGCTGCGCGACGCGGTGAAGGTCGAGGGCACGGGTGTGCCGTCCACCAAGGGAACGCTTTGATCCGGGCACTCCTGATCGAGGAACGGTTGTGACGCTCATCGCGGTGCTCGACTACGGCATCGGCAACCTCCGATCCGCGCAGAAGGCGCTGGCCCACGTGGGTGCCGACGCCAGGCTCACCGACGATCCCGGGCTGGTGCGCGACGCCGCGGGCGTGGTGCTGCCGGGTGTCGGGTCGTTCGGTCGTTGCATGGAGGCACTGCGCGGCACTGGTCTCGACGGCGTGGCGCTCGACGTCATCGAACGTAGGGTGCCGTTCTTCGGCATCTGTGTCGGCATGCAGATGCTCTACGAGGGCTCCACCGAATCGCCGGGCGTGTCGGGTCTCGGGGTGCTGCCCGGCGAGGTCGACCTCCTGTCCGACACGGTGAAGCGGCCGCAGATGCAGTGGAACGTGCTCGACCTGGTTCGCCCGTCGCCCATGTTCGCCGGGCTCGACGAGCCCATCTGGGTCTACTTCGTGCACAGCTACGCGGCCGCCGACCACACCGACGTGGTGGCGACGTGCGACTACGGATCGCCGGTGGTGGCTGCGGTCGAACGTGGCTCGGTGTGGGCCACGCAGTTCCATCCCGAGAAGTCGGGTGCCGCCGGCCTGCGGGTGCTCGGCAACTTCGTCGACGTCGCCGCGTCGGCCTCGGCGGCGGCCTGATGGAGCCCAGCTGATGGACATCTATCCCGCCATCGATCTGCGCGACGGCAGGTGCGTCCGCCTGGTGCAGGGCGACTACGACCGAGAGACCGTCTACTCCGACGATCCGGTCGAGCAGGCCCGGTCGTTCGAGGCGGCCGGCGCCTCGTGGATCCACGTGGTCGACCTCGACGCGGCCCGCACCGGCCGGGCGGTCAACCGCCACATCATCGGCGACATCGCCTGCGCGGTCGACGCTCGCGTCCAGACCGGCGGGGGCATCCGCGACGAGGCGGCGGCCAGCGCCGTCTTCGAGACCGGCGTGGCCCGGGTGGTGCTGGGCACTGCCGCGCTCGAGCAGCCGCCGCTCGTCGAGCGGCTGGCCAAGCGGTTTCCCGTTGCGGTCGGGCTCGATGCCCGTGGGCGCGACCTGGCGGTGCGGGGGTGGGAGAAGGGCTCCGGGCACGATCTGCTCGAGCTGGCTCGGCGGTTCTCCGATGTCGGTGTGGCCGCGCTGGTCGTCACCGAGATCGGGCGTGACGGCATGTTGAGCGGACCCGATCTCGAGGGTCTGGCCGCCGTGCTGGAGGTGACGTCGGTCGACGTCATCGCGTCCGGCGGGGTGGGCACGCTCGACGATCTGCGGGCCCTGGCCGCGCTCGAGGTGGGCGGTCGCCGGCTCGCCGGCGCCATCGTGGGCAAAGCCCTCTACGAGAGCCGGTTCACGCTGGCCGAGGCGCTCGTCGCCGTCGGCGCGGCCGGTACGTCCAGCGTGGGGGAGGGCTGAGGTGCGCAGCGCCCGGGTCATCCCGTGCCTCGACGTCGACGCCGGTCGGGTGGTGAAGGGGGTCAACTTCGTCGACCTGCGTGATGCGGGTGACCCCGTCGAGCTGGCCGCCCGGTACGACGCCGAAGGGGCCGACGAGCTGGTGTTCCTCGACATCACCGCGTCGAGCGACGACCGCGACACGATCGTCGACGTGGTCAGCCGCACTGCCGAGCAGGTGTTCATCCCGTTCACCATCGGCGGTGGCATCCGCTCGGTCGACGACGCCCGCCGGTTGCTGCGCGCCGGCGCCGACAAGGTGTCGATCAACACCGCCGCGGTCGATCGGCCCGACCTCATCGGCGAGCTGGCCGCCGAGTTCGGCTCACAGTGCGTGGTGGTGGCCATCGATGCCCGTCGGTGTGCGGCCGATGCCGAGTCGCCCACCGAGTCGGGTTTCGAGGTGTTCACCCATGGCGGGCGTACGCCCACCGGCATCGACGCGGTGGCGTGGGCCCGCGATGCGGTCGCCCGGGGTGCCGGCGAGATCCTGTTGACCTCGATGGACCGCGACGGCACACGCGACGGGTTCGACCTCGAGCTCACCAGTGCGGTCTGCGACGCGGTCACCGTGCCGGTGATCGCCAGCGGGGGAGTGGGCACCCTCGACCACCTGGTCGAGGGTGTGGTTGATGGGCACGCCGATGCGGTGCTGGCGGCGTCGATCTTCCACTTCGGTGAGCACCGGGTGGCCGACGCCAAGCAGTACATGGCCGACCACGGCGTCACGGTGAGGCCGGGCTGATGGCCGGTTGGGAGGCGTTCCCCGAGGACTGGGCCCGCGCGCTGGCGTCGTCGCCCATCCCGACGACATGGAGTACGGCGCCGCCAGCGCGGTGGCCCGCTGGACCGGTCAGGGCAAGGACATCGGCTATGTGCTGGTCACCGATGGCGAGGCCGGCATCGAGTCGATGTCGCCGGCCGATGTCGGTCCGATTCGCCGGGAGGAGCAGCGGGCCAGCTGCGCCGTCGTCGGGGTCACCGAGGTCGAGTTCCTCGGGCTGCCCGACGGTCTCGTCGTGGAGGGCATCGAGCTGAGGCGTCATCTGGCCGGTGCCATCCGTCGTCATCGACCCGAGGTGGTGCTGAGCATCAACCACCGCGACTCGTGGGGCGGTCCGAGCTGGAACCACGTCGATCACCGGGCCGTCGGCCGGGCCCTGCTCGACGCGGTGCGCGACGCGGCCAACCCGTGGGTGTTCGAGGATCTCGGGCTCGATCCGTGGAACGGCACCAAGTTCGTCGCCTTCTCGGGCTCACCCGAGGCCACCCATGCGGTTGACGTCAGCGATCATCTCGACGCCGGCATCGAGTCGCTGCGTTGTCATGCGGTCTACCTCGAGAACCTGGGCGGCGACATGGCGAACCCCGGCGGGTTCCTGCGCACCAACGCCGAGGCAGCCGGCGCCGAGTTCGGCGTGCCGCTGGCGACCACCTTCGAGCTCGTCTTCGTCTGACCACGCTCGGCACGCGGCGCGGGGTGGCCGTTCCCGCCACGTTGAGCGAATCGCTCAGCTCCACGTCTCAGCATGTCAGGCCGTGAGTGACTGGCTGGCGACCGACGCCACAAGTACTTCAACGACGAGGCTCGGATTCGCGCGCTTCGTGTGTCGACGCCGAGATCGATGTCGAGCCCAGCCCCCAGTGCAGCGAAGCGGGCGACCCGTTCGGGCCCGTGTGCCAACTGGCGCCTGGCCCGTGTCGTCCCGCTCGAAGTGCAGCTCGATGGAGGCAGCGACCATCTCCGATCCCGCGACGGCGCATGTCGTCGATGACGGCGGTGACAGGATCCGCCACCTCGACGAGCTGCGTACGCAGGTCGGGGAGGCTGATGGTGTCCTGTTCCGGAAGGCTCAAGCGAATGCCGGATGTCGAGTCGTAGCGAATCCGATGGTCAGGCTGCGCATCCGGATTGCGTGGATCGCCCTTCGACCAACTTGCGGTCGGCGTGATCCCGAGCTGCCGCGTCGAGTGTTGGCGCGTCGATGTCGTCGTCAGTCGAGATCGTCAGGCGCACTCGTATTGTTGGATCCACTGGTCCGAACCTACCGCCGCGGTGGCTTGCGCCGCCTTCGACCTCGGCTCACTCGCGTGGTGGGGCGGGGCCGGCGCGTTGGGTGCCGTGGCGTTGGCTCCAGATCGTGTCGCCGGTTGGCGTGGTCCAGCGGAACCAGCCGTCGTCGGTGGCGGTCATCTTCCAGCCGTTGCGGTGGGTGACCCGGTGGTGGTGTCGGCACGAGTCCGGCGAGGTTGTCGATGTCGGTCGGGCCTTCGGTGGGGGTGTAGTGCTCGACGTGATGGGCGTCGGTCCACGCCGCCGGACATCCGCATCCCGGAAAGACGCAGCCGCCGTCGCGCAGCGCGATGGCTCGTCGTTGCCGGGCGGTGGCGTACCTGACGGTGTGGCCCATGTCGACCGGTATGCCCAAGCTGTCCACCACGATGGGGTGCAGATCGGGATCGCACAACAACACCCGCGTCACGTCGTCGGGCACGACGGTGCCGTCGGGCGCTGTCGCCCCGCCATGGGGGGTCACCGCGTTGACGGCCAACGTGACATCCGGCCGCGGTGCCTTGGTGGTGTCGAGGTCGACGCCCAACCCTCGGCGGCACAGCTCGACGAACGCGAGCGGCGCGCAGGGTGGACTGGATCGGGCATCACCAACTCGGGGCACACCTCACGGTCGGCCTTGAAGGCGCGGCGCAGCTCGCCGGCCATCTCGTCGATGGCCTGGCGGGCCACCAGGCCCCACTCACCCACCAACCGGCCCGACACCTCGGTGGTGTCACCGAACGTGCCCGACAACAACAACCGGTTCCTGCTGACGCCCGTCGTCGGGGTCGTGGCCGCCGTCCTCGTCCAACAGATCGGCGATGCCGGTCACCTCGCGGCGCCACCGCTCGAACAGCGTGCCCTGAGCGGCGGCGACCAGGTGGTCCTGGATGTCGGCGATCTTCTTCACGATCCGCGGGTTGGCCGCGGCCACGATCACCCGGGCGTGCTCCCAGCCGATCCGCCCGTCGATCAGCGCCTCGTCGACCGACGAGAACCGGCCCGACAGCTCGACGCCCACCTTCACCCGAGCACGCGCCACCGCCGAGCGGCAACATCGCCTCCCGCGCCAACCAGCCACCGGTCGACAACCCGTGATCGCGCTCACAGGCAGCGCGGGTCTCCAACTGGGCGAGCAGGTGTCCTTCGGCGGCGTCGAGCAACCGGCGAGCGTCCTCCACGGCGCGTACACCGTCGTACAGCTCGGCGTCGGACAACAACGACACATCCGCGCCGGCCGCTTTGCGGCCCTGCTCCACGAGTGCGACGTTATCGAACATGTATTCGATAGTACCGAGAGGGTGTGACAGGAATGGAGCAGGCCAGGCATTGAGCTGAGACACTCACCCGATGATCGATCACGTCTCCATCCAGTGCGCCGACGTGCGCGCCAGCGCCGCGTTCTACGACGCCGTCTTCGCCGCCATCGGCGGCAAGCGGATCATGGACTTCGGCGAGATCATCGGGTACGGCACCACGTTCCCGTGCTTCTGGATCGGCCCCAACCAGACCGGCGAGGGCTTCCGCGAGGCGCACCTCGCCTTCCGCGCGCCGTCACGAGAGGCGGTGCACGAGTTTCGCGATGCCGCGCTGGCGATCGGCGCGGAACTGCTCCACGACGCGCGCGTCTGGCCGGAGTACCACCCCGGCTACTACGGCGTGTTCGTGCGCGACCCCGACGGCAACAACGTCGAGGCCGTGCACCACACGTTCGAGTAGTCCAGACGCGGACGTCAGCGGCGAGTCGCCGTCGCCAACCCGGCGCCCGCACGCGTGCCCGACGGCGCATCGGGCAGGGGATCGAACACGCCTTCCACGAACCACGTCGGGAACGCCCGCACCAAGTCTCGCGGCCCCGTGATCGACACCCGCCCCGAACGCAGAGCCTCGGACCACGTCACCCGTCCGGCATGCCAGCGGTGTAGCTCGAGGTTGTCGGCTTCCACGACCAGATCCACCTCGTACCCAGGATCGACCTGACACGCCGTGCTCGCACCCTGGTCGAACACGAGCCACGCCGTGCCCGAACCTGGGCCCGTGGTGGTGAACTGCACGTTGGTGCGTTTCGTCGGTGCGTTGTCGGGGTCGGTGAACTGGTGAAGCCGCCACACGAGGTGTGCGGTGTCGAGCTGCTCGTCGGTGGGATCACCGAGTGCCCATGCGGCCGCCCACCGGCCCAAGTCCCAGAGAATGGGCTCGAGGGCGCGACCGGCCGGGGTCAGCGTGTAGTCGACCGCTTGCTCGCCGGGGCGAGGCGTGCGCTCGACGATGCCGTTTCGTTCGAGGTGCCGGAGCCGCTGGGTGAGCAGGCTGCGACTCATCCGCGGGATCCCGCGATGGATGTCGTTGAACCGGTGCGACCCCACCATGATCTCCCGGATGACGAGCGGGCTCCATCGGTCGCCGATGACCTCGCTGGCGATCGTGATCGGGCAGTAGTCGCCGTAAGAGCTCATGGGGCGAGTATCCGCCCGGGACTGGATCCGTACCAGTACAGATCTCGCACTAGGTGGCATCGGTCAGGTGGCTCAGGCTCGCAGGCATGGAAACGATGACGATGACCCCCATCCCCGGACCCACCATGCTCGACGCCGCCCGAGATCTCGGGCCTCAGATCGCCGAGCACGCCGCCCGCCACGACCACGACGGCACCTTCGTCGAGGAGGGCTTCGAGCTGCTCCGCCGCTCGGGCTATCTCGCGGCGCCCGTGCCCCTCGATCTCGGAGGTGGCGGCGCCACCACCGAGCAGGTGGCGTGGGCCCAGGCCGAGTTGGCCCGCCACTGCGGCTCGACCGCCCTCGCCACCACCATGCACCTGCACGTCGTGCTCGCCAACGCCTGGCGCTGGCGCAAGGGTCAGCCGGGTGCCGAAGGCATGTTGCGACGGGTGGCCGACGAAGGAGTGCTCGTCGCCTCCACCGGCGGTGGCGACTTCACCGCGCCGACCGGCGAGGCCCGTCCCACAGACGGCGGCTGGCTCGTCACCGGCCGCAAGAGCTTCGTCAGTGGCGTGCCGGCGATGCAGCTGGCGTCGACCTGGGCCACCACCACCGACGGTGAGGCCATCGGGTTCGGCGTGGCGCTCGACAACCCAGCGGTCACGATCGTCGAGAACTGGGACGCGCCCGGTATGCGGGGCACGGCCAGCTTCGACGTGGTGTTCAACGATCTCTTCGTGCCCGACGAGGCGGTGACCGCGCGGCGGATACCGAACGAGTTCGCGCCGGTGCTCGCCATCATCGCCGCCAAAGCCCTGCCGGTCATCGCCGCCACCTACCTCGGCGTCGCCACCGGCGCGCGCGACGACGTGGTGGCTCGCCTCGGCGGCACGAATCGGGCCACCGACCCTGGCGTGCGGCGCACGATCGGCGCGATCGACGAGCACCTCCTCACCGCCCGTTGGGCGCTCGAGGGAGCGTTTGGCATGTTCGGCGAGGACCCCGAGCCCACCCCGGCCACGCTCAGCGTGGGGGCCACGGCCAAGAAGATCGTCATCGAGCACGCCCGGGCCGCCGGTGACCTGGCGATGGACGTGCTCGGTGGACGGGCCTACCGCCACGGCGATGTGGTCGAGCGAGCGTGGCGCGACCTGCGGGCCGGGCCGTTCCATCCGCTCGAAGCGGAGCTCACCCTGCGAGTCGCGGGTGATGTCGCCCTCGGCCAGCCGGTCGACCTCAGCTGAGCGTCGAGACGAAGTCGATCAGCAGGTCGGCCGCCTTGGCCGTGCGCCCCACCAGGAAGTGGTCGGCGCCCTTGATCACCTCGATGCGGGTGTTGACCCAGTCGGCGGTCACCGAACGAGCAGAGTCGGGCGGGCGGAACTCGTCGTGCTCGGGCACGGCCAGCAGCTTGGGCCGAGGATCGGTGGCCGCCGTCAGGGCGTCGAGGGGCAGGATCCGCAACGTCGGCGCGATGAGGAACCAACCGGCGAGGCGGGCATCGTCGACGCTGAGCGACACGTCGCCGCCGAACGACCAGCCGCACAGCACGCGCGGCCCGCTCGGCGCCGCTGCAGCGAGCGCGTCGATGGCGGCCACCACGTCGTGGGCCTCGTCGACCCCGCCGCCGTAGGTGCCGCCAGAGCCCTCGACGCCGCGAAAGTTGAAGCGCAAGGCGGCCACGCCGGCCTGGGGGAGCAAGCGGAACAGCTCGCTCGTGACCAGAGAGCGCATCGATCCGCCATGCAGCGGGTGCGGATGAGCAAGCACGACCGACGCTCGACACGAGGCTGGCACCGACAGCTCGGCCTCGAGCACGACACCGTCGGCGGTGTGGAGCTCCACCGCACTGGTGGGGGCGGGGTCGTCGGCCATGACCGCAGACGGTACCGTCGAGTCGTGACCGCGCACGATCCGTCTCCCGACACCGACGAGAAGCTGCCGATCAAGATGATGAACGACCGCATCCTCGTGAAGATGGGCGGATCGGAGGGCGAACGGCGATCGACCGGCGGCATCCTCATCCCGGCTACCGCTCAGATGGGCAAGCGCCTCATCTGGGCCGAGGTGGTGGCTGCCGGCCCCAACGTGCGGAACATGGAGACCGGCGACCAGGTGCTCTTCAACCCCGAGGATCGCTACGAGGTCGAGGTGCGCAACGACGACTACATCATCCTGCGCGAGCGCGACGTGCACGCCGTGGCCGCCAAGCGCCTCGAAGAGGGCAGCACGGGCCTCTACCTCTGAGGCGCTCCTCAGATACCCGGTTCGTGAATCCGGCCACCCCTCAATAGGCTGGTCGGCCATGCCGGTCTCCACTCCCATCGCCGCCACCGCCGACGACCTCGCCGCCGTCACCTACAACGCCGACGGGCTCGTGCCCGCCATCGTGCAGGAGGAGGGCACCGGCAAGGTGCTGATGATGGCCTGGATGAACGACGAGTCGCTGCGCAAGACCCTCGAGACCGGCCGCACCTGGTTCTGGAGCCGGTCGCGCCAGGAGTACTGGTGCAAGGGCGAGACCTCCGGCGACCGCCAGTACGTGCGCGAGGCCTTCTACGACTGCGACGGCGACACGCTGCTCTTCGTCGTCGAGCAAGAGGGCAAGGGCGCCTGCCACACCGGCGAGTACTCGTGCTTCTACCGCGCCTTCGGATCCGACGCCGGTGCCACAGCCGAGTAGGGACCACTTCCGCTCACTCGCCCGCCAGTACAACGTCGTACCGGTCTGGCGCGACCTGCTGGCCGACCTCATCACGCCCGTCGCCGCGTTCGCCCGTCTGACCGACGGTGACGAGCCGGGGTTCCTGTTCGAGTCGGTCGAGCACGGCGAGCGCTGGAGCCGGTGGTCGTTCCTCGGCCGCCGCGCCGCGGCCACCCTCACCTCGCGCGACGGCCAGGTGGCCGTCGACGGTGTCATCCCGGGCGGGCCGGCCGAGCTGCGGCTCGACCAGGGGATCCTGGCCGCCATCGACGACCTGCTCGGTCACTTCCGCTCGCCGTCGCTCGACGAGCTGCCACCGCTGCACGGCGGGCTGGTCGGCTACCTCGGCTACGACGTGGTGCGCGAGGTCGAGCGCCTCCCCGACGTGCCGCCCGACACCACCGGCCATCCCGACGCGGTCATGTCGATCATCGGCGAGCTGGCCGCCTTCGACCACTTCGCCCAGCGGGTCACCCTGATCGCCAACGCCTTCATCCCCGACGGCAGCACCGACGAGCAGCTCGACGCGATCTACGACGATGCCGTCACCCGCCTCGACCAGCTCGCGGCCGACGGGGCCAGCCCGCTGCCCGAACCGCTGATGGAGCCGCCCGACCCCGACGCGCCGCTGCCCGAGGTGGTCTCGTCGATGGGCGCCGAGTCGTATCGGGCGGCCGTCGAGGAGGCCAAGGAGCACATCCTCGCCGGCGACATCTTCCAGGTGGTGCTCTCCCAGCGCTTCGAGTTCGACCTCGACGCCGATCCGTTCGACTTCTACCGGGTGCTGCGCCAGGTCAACCCCAGCCCCTACATGTACTTCGTGCGCACCCCCGAGGTGTCGCTCGCCGGCTCGTCACCCGAGCCCATGGTGAAGCTGGTCGACGGCCGGGTCATCTCCCGACCCATCGCCGGCACCCGCCGGCGGGGCGCCACCGACGAGGACGACCGTCGCCTCGGTGCCGAGCTGCGCGAGCACCCGAAGGAGATCGCCGAGCACGTGATGCTGCTCGACCTGGCTCGCAACGACGTGGGTCGGGTGGTCAGGTTCGGCACCGAGCAGGTCGACGAGACGATGATCCTCGAGCGCTACAGCCACGTGATGCACCTCACCTCGCAGGTGTCGGGCGAGCTGGCCGACGGGCGCACGCCCATCGACGTGCTGCGCGCCACGCTGCCGGCCGGCACGGTGTCGGGCGCACCCAAGGTGCGCGCCATGGAGATCATCGACGACCTCGAGCCCGTCAAGCGCGGCCCCTACGCCGGTGTGGTCGGCTACCTCGACTTCTCGGGCACCATCGACACCGCCATCGCCATCCGCACGCTCGTGGCGTCGCCCGACGGTCGGGCGTCGGTGCAGGCGGGCGCCGGCATCGTGGCCGACAGCGTGCCCGAGCACGAAGACCTCGAGTGCCACAACAAGGCTCGCGGCCTGCTGGCGGCGGTGCCGGGCGCTCGGCGGATGACCGAGGCCCGGCGCGGGCAGGCCGACCAGGGTGAGGAGGCCCGGCAGGGACGGGCCGACCACGAGAAGGGTGACGAGGAGGCCCGGCAGGGACGGGCCGACCACGAGAAGGGTGACGAGGAGGCCCGGAGGGGGCGGGCCGACCAGGACGAGCAGGCCCGGCGGAGACGGGCCGACCAAGAGAAGGATGAACAGGCTCGGCGGGGACGTGCGGACCAGGAGGCCCGGCGGGGACGGGCCGACCATGAGAAGGATGAACAGGCGCGGCGCGGACGGGCCGACCAGGCACCCGGTTCCGGCACACTGAGCGGATGACCTCCGCCGGAACCGACCTGGCCACCGACTACTGGGCCCTGCGCCACGACGTGGCGGCCGTGCCCATCGAGCGCGACCTGGTGGTGGTCGACGGGCCCGATGCCGAGTCGTTCCTGCAGGGCCAGCTCAGCCAGGACATGGGCACGCTGGCGATCACCGGTCCGGCGTGGTCGTTCCTGCTGCAGCCCACCGGCAAGGTCGACGCGTGGCTGCGGGCGTCGAGACTCGGTGCCGAGCGGTTCGTGCTCGATGTCGACGCCGGCTTCGGCGATGCGGTCATCGCCCGGCTGGCCCGCTTCAAGTTGCGGGTGAAGGCCGATCTCACCCTGCTCGACGGCTGGCGGGCGATCACCGTGCGCGGCCCGAACCTGGCCGCCGTCGACCTCGACAGTGCCGACGCCGAGCTCATCGTTCCGGCCGACTGGCCGGGTGTGCCCGGCGGCGACCTGTTCGGGCCACAGGTGCACGCGCCTGAGGGAGTGCGCGCCGTCGACCCGGCCGCGCTCGAGGTGGTGCGCATCGAGTGCGGCATCCCCCGCATGGGTGTCGAGCTCGACGACAAGACCATCCCTGCCGAGGTCGGAGAAGCGGTGCTCGATCGGTCGGTGAGCTTCACCAAGGGCTGCTACACGGGCCAGGAGCTGGTGGCCCGCATCGACTCGCGTGGCGGCAACGTGCCCCGCCGGCTACGTGGTCTCGTGCTCGACGCCAGCGAGCCTCCCGCCACGGGTGCCGACATCGAGGTCGACGGCAAGGTCGTCGGCACGGTCACCAGCGCCGCGTTCTCGCCGGCGCGCCAGGCCGTGGTGGCGCTCGGGTTCGTGGGCCGGGCGGTCGAGCCGCCCGCCGCGGTCGAGGTGGTCGACGCCGGGCGACGGATCGCCGCGTCGGTCGAGCAGCTCCCACTCCTCGATTGACGCGCCGCCCGGTCACGATCCGCTCCCGCTCAAATACGATCGCAACGTGACCCACTACGAGGTGCTCGGCGTCGACCGCACGGCCTCGCCGGCGGCCATCCGCAGCGCCTATCTGGCCCGGGCCCGCGCCGCGCACCCTGATCTGCAGACCGACGCCCGTCGTCGGGCCGATGCCGAGGTCGAGATGCGGCGGCTCAACGAGGCCTGGGCGGTGCTCGGTCACGAGGATCGTCGCCAGGCCTACGACGCCGACCTGCACGACCGGGCCTGGCGGGATCGACCAGCCAACAGCCCGTCGCCCGGCTTCGTGCCGATCGTCGACGACGACACCGACTACGCCGCGTTGCTCGACGACACCCCGGTCGACGGCACTCAGGTGCCTCGTTGGCTCCAGCTGCTGCCGGTGGTCGCCCTCGGCCTGGCGATCCTGTCGTTGTGTGCCGGGTTGGTGGCCACCTTCCCGCCCCTCATCGCGCTGGGCGGCATCAGCCTGGTGGTGTCGATCCTCGGCTTCCTGGCCGCCCCCGTGTTCGCGGTGATGGCGAGCTATCAACAGGAACGGGAGTGACGGCCCGAGCACTAGGCTCCCGGGCCATGTCCAAAGTCGCACTGTTCGCCAAGATCCCTGTTCAGCCCGGCAAGCGAGACGAAGTGCTCGCCCTCTTCGAGGAGCTGCTGCCCGCCGTCGAGGCCGAGGAGGGCACCGAGCTCTATGTCTTCCACCGCGACGACGCCGACGAGAACGTCATCCGCGTGTTCGAGCTCTACACCGACCACGAGGCCCTCGGCGCCCATGCCGGCAGCCCGGCCATGGCCGAGGTGTTCACCAAGGTGGGTCCGCTACTCGACGGTGCCCCCGAGATGGTGATGGCGTCGCCGGCCTTCGCCAAGGGGCTGACCTGACCTACCTCGAGCGCATCGTCGCCGCCCACCGGCAGACGGCGGAGGCCGACCGACGGCGCCTCGACACCCTGGTCGACGAGGCGATGGCGGTGGCGCCGGCGCGAGGGTTTCGCGACGCGCTCGTGGCGTCCTCGTCCGATGGCCTTGCGGTGATCGCCGAGGTGAAGCGGCGCTCGCCGTCGAAGGGGCCGCTGTTCCCCGACCTCGACCCGGCCGCGTTGGCACACGACTACGAGCAGGGCGGGGCGGCCTGCTTGTCGGTGCTCACCGATCACGACCACTTCGGCGGGTCGCCCGACGATCTCCAGGCCGCCCGGGCGGCCTGCGCGCTGCCGGTGCTGCGCAAGGACTTCACGGTGTCGACGCTCGACGTGTGCGACGCCCGCATCATGGGCGCCGACGCCGTCCTGCTCATCGTCGCCGCCTTGTCCGACGCCGAGCTGTCGCGATTCCACGCGCTCGCCCGCGACCTCGGGCTCGACGTGCTCGTCGAGATCCACGACGAGGCCGAGCTCGAGCGGGCCCTCGCCATCGACGCCGATCTCATCGGCGTGAACCAGCGCGACCTCGTCACCTTCGAGGTCGACTCAGAGCGGGCCGTGCGCATGGCGCCGCAGATGCCTGCCGGCGTCGTGCGGGTGGCCGAGTCGGGGGTGCGCGGCCCGGCCGACGCGGCCGCGTTGCGTGCCGCCGGCTACCACGCGGTGCTCGTCGGGGAATCGCTCGTCACCGCGGGCGACGTGCGGGCGTCGGTCTCGGCTCTGCGCTCCGCCCGCTGAACCGGCCGCTGAACGGTCGACCGTCCCGCCGTATGATCAGCACCACCACAGGGCTCGACGATGCAAAGGGGCAGCCATGACCCGGTTCATCCTTCCCGACAACCAGTTGCCGACCGCCTGGTTCAACCTGTTGCCGAGGTTGCCCGAGCCGCTCGATCCGCCGCTGCATCCCGCCACCCGCGAGCCGGTGGGGCCTGACGACCTGGCACCGCTGTTCCCGATGGCGCTGATCGGCCAGGAGATGTCGGCCGACCCGTGGATCGACATCCCGGGCGAGGTGCTCGACATCCTGCGCCTGTGGCGGCCCACGCCGCTGGTGCGGGCCGAACGCCTCGAGGCCGCGCTCGGCACGCCCGCCCGCATGTACTTCAAGGACGAGTCCCTCTCGCCGGCCGGCTCACACAAGCCCAACACGGCCGTGCCGCAGGCCTTCTACAACAAGCAGGAGGGCATCACCCGCCTCACCACCGAGACCGGCGCCGGCCAGTGGGGCACCGCCCTCAGCTTCGCCACCCGGCAGTTCGGGCTCGACTGCAAGGTCTACATGGTGCGTGCGTCCTACGACCAGAAGCCCTATCGCAAGATCATGATGGAGGTCTGGGGTGGCGAGGTGGTGCCCTCGCCGGTCGACGACCCCGACCATCCGGGGTCGTTGGGCGCAGCCATCTCCGATGCCGTGCGCGACGCGGTGAGCCGCGACGACTCGCACTACGCGCTCGGCTCGGTACTCAACCACGTGTTGCTGCACCAGACGATCATCGGCCTCGAGGCCAAAGAGCAGCTGCGCCTCGCCGGGGAGGACCTTCCCGACGTGGTCATCGCGCCGTGCGGCGGCGGGTCGAACCTCGGTGGCCTCGCGTTCCCCTTCGTGCCCGACGAAGGTGTGCGTCTCGTGGCCGTCGAGCCGTCGTCGTGCCCCACGCTCACCGAGGGCCGGTTCGAGTACGACTTCGGCGACACCGCGGGCATGACACCGCTGATGCCCATGTTCACGCTCGGGCACGACTTCGTGCCTCCGAGCATCCACGCCGGTGGCCTGCGCTACCACGGCGACTCGCCGATCGTGTCGAAGTTGGTCAAGGACGGTCGCATGGAGGCGGTGGCCTATCCGCAGGGCAAGGTGTTCGACGCCGCCATCCAGTTCGCCAACACCGAGGGCAAGGTGGCCGCGCCCGAGGCAGCCCACGGCATCCGCGCCGCCATCGACGAGGCGCTGGCGGCCAAGGAGTCGGGCACCGAGTCGGTCATCCTCTTCAACTACTGCGGCCACGGGCATCTCGACCTGTCGGCCTACGACGACTACCTCCACGGTCGTCTCATCGACGCCTGAGGTCCACGCCCGACGAACGGCCGCCCGCACGGCCTACCGACCAGGCGCCGGCCGCACCGTGAGTCCGCCGATGGGCGCCCACCCGTTGGTACCGTGCTCGTGTGTTTGTGAAGATCTGCGGCGTCACCAACGAAGAGGACGCGCTGCTCGCCGTGGCCATGGGCGCCGACGCGGTGGGCTTCGTGTTCGCGCCGTCGTCCCGACAGATCGCGCCACCGGCCGCCCGCGACATCGTCCGGCGGCTGCCCCACGAGATCCTCACCGTGGGCGTGTTCCGTGACCAGGCGGCCCAGCAGGTGGTCGACACCGTCAACGCGGTCGGTCTGCGGGGCGCGGAGCTGCACGGCCATGAGTCGCCCGCCGAGGCCGCCTGGGTGCGCCGCAGGGTGCCGTTCGTGATCAAGGCGTTCTCGGCGGGCGACCGCATGTTCGACCGCATGGGCGACTACGAGGTCGACGCGCTGCTCGTCGACTCGGCGGTGCCCGGCTCAGGCAAGCTCTTCGACTGGGCCCTCGCCGAGAACCTGCCGGTCGACCGCCGCATCATCCTCGCGGGAGGGCTCACACCCGACAACGTGGGCGAGTGCATCGCCCGGCTGTCGCCCTGGGGAGTCGACGTGTCGACCGGGGTCGAGGTGTCACCCGGCCACAAGGACCCTCGCAAGGTGATGCGCTTCGTGAGCGCGGCCAAAGCCGCCGGTGCCCACACGGCCGTCGGCGGCGAGGCGTCGTTCGACCTCACCGGCGACGAGGTCGAGCCCTACGACTACGACTGGGAAGAGGACACCTTCGCCGGTTGACCCGGGCCGATCCGGTTACGTCGTCGCGGCTCGCGACGCCTAGCCTCGGCCCATGTCGCTCGGTGAGCCCACTGCCAGCGGCCGCTTCGGTGAGTTCGGCGGCCGCTTCGTTCCCGAGACCCTCGTGCCCGCCTGCGAGGAGCTCGAGCGGGCCTTTCGCACGGCCTGGGGCGATCCGGCGTTCCGGGGCGAGCTCGACATGCTGCTGCGCGACTATGCCGGTCGGCCGTCGCCCCTCACCGAGTGCTTCCGGCTCTCCGAGGAGCTCGGCGTGCGCATGCTGCTCAAGCGCGAGGACCTGAACCACACCGGCTCGCACAAGATCAACAACGTGCTCGGGCAGGCCCTGCTGGCCCGCCGCATGGGCAAGAGCCGTCTCGTGGCCGAGACGGGTGCCGGCCAGCACGGCGTGGCCACGGCCACGGCCGCGGCGCTGCTCGGCATGGAGTGCATGGTCTACATGGGCGAGGTCGACATGGGTCGCCAGGCGCTCAACGTGTTCCGCATGCGCCTGCTCGGGGCCGAGGTCGTGCCGGCGATGTCGGGCAGTCGCACGCTGAAAGACGCCGTCAACGAGGCCATGCGCGACTGGGTGGCCACCGTGGAGACCACCCACTACTGCCTGGGCTCGGTGATGGGACCGCATCCCTATCCGTGGATGGTGCGCGAGTTCCACCGCGTCATCGGTGACGAGGCCCGCAACCAGTGCGCCGCCCTGCTCGGGGGCGGGTGCCCCGATGTGGTCACCGCGTGCGTAGGCGGTGGCTCCAACGCCATCGGCATCTTCTCGGGGTTCGTCGACACGCCAGCCGAACTGGTGGGCGTGGAGCCGGCCGGTGGAGCGGCCGTGGGCAGGGGCGTGCCGGGGGTGGTGCACGGCATGAAGAGCTACCTGATGCAGGACGAGTGGGGGCAGGTGCTCGAGGCGCAGTCGATCTCGGCCGGGCTCGACTATCCGGGTGTCGGTCCGGAGCACTCGCATCTCTCCGCCATCGGCCGGGCCCGCTACGAGCAGGTCACCGACGCCGAGGTCATCGACGCGTTCCAGCTGCTCTCGCGCACCGAGGGCATCATCCCGGCGCTCGAGCCGGCCCACGCGCTGGCCTGGGTGAGCCGGGCCCGTGCCGAGCTGGCCGGCCGCACGGTGCTGCTCAACCTGTCGGGTCGGGGCGACAAGGACGTCGCCCAGATGATGGACATCCTCGGCGTGAGCGACTCGCCCGTCGGCGCCCTCGAACGCCAGCTGCGCACCCGCCGCGATGGCGGCCGCAAGCTGCTCGTCCCCTATGTGACGGGCGGTCTCGGCGACGACTGGACCGAGATCGTGCGCGCCGTCGCCGACGCCGGTGCCGACGCCATCGAGATCGGCATCCCGTTCTCCGACCCGGTGATGGACGGGCCGGTCATCCAGGCGGCCAGCGAGCAGGCGCTGGCTCGGGGAGTGACCCCGGCCTCGGTGCTCGACGAGCTGCGCGACATCGATGCCGGCGTGCCGCTCGCGGTGATGACCTATTACAACATCGTCTTCCGCATGGGCCACGCCCGCTTCGCCAGCTCGTTGGTCGACGCCGGCGTGGCGGCCGCCATCCTCCCCGATCTCCCGCTCGAGGAGGTGCCGCCGTGGGCCGAGGTGGCCGACGACATCGGCGTCGAGACGGTGATGCTGGCCGCGCCGACCGCGCCCGACGATCGCCTGCCGGCGGTCTGTGCCCGTGCTCGCGGCTTCGTCTACGCGGTCGGGCTGCTCGGCGTCACCGGCGAACGCGACGCGCTCGGCGTCGAGCGCGCTCGTCATCGCCAAGCGGCTGAAGGCGGTCACCGACAAGCCGGTGCTGGTGGGCGTGGGCGTGTCCAACGCCGAGCAGGCCGTCGAGACCTGTCAGGAGGCTGACGGCGTGGTCATCGGCTCCGCGCTGGTGCGACGGCTGCTCGACGGCGGGGGCCCGACGGGAGCGGCGGCCTTCATCGGCGAGGTTCGACGGGCGCTCGATGACCGCCTCTAAGCTTGCGCCCATGAGCGATGGGATGAAGAAGCTCCCAGCGTTCCCTCGACACGAGCTCATCGAAGAGGCGCTCTTCTCCATGAGGACGCGAGAGCTCGCGTTGTTCGAACTGCTCGGGCCACCCACGCAGAACGGCGACCCGCTCACGGCCGACCCGTGCTTCTACTGGGATCTGGTCTGGGAGTGCGGGCTGGTCATGGCGGTCGAGTTCCACCAGCTCACCGAGGAGACCGTCGTTCACCTCAGCGCCGACGAGATCGAACACGCCCTCCGCCATCTCGAAGTGCCCATCGCCGAGCTGGTGGTGCTGCGCGACTCCGACCCTGCTCGTTTCGCGGCGCTCGTCGCCGACACCCCGGCGCGCAACTTCGAGCTGTGGCGACGCGACGCCGACGACCGCCGCGAGTGCATCGAGGAGGAGCTCACCGAGCGCGATGCCATGTGCCGCGAGATGATGCTCAACGGCGGTCTCGCCGAGCCTCGGTTCTTCGCCCAGGTCCGCGCCACGGTCTGAGGGGCGGTCGCGTCGGCCCCGGCGCGTTGCTGCGCCGCAATCAGCTCGGCGCATTGCTGCGCCGCCATCGGCGCGGTGTCAGCCGATGCCCTCGATCTGGGCGAGGATGCGCAGCATGACCTCGTCGGCGCCTCCACCGATGGAGAGCAGCCGGCTGTCGCGGTAGTAGCGAGCCGTCCAGGTCTCCTCCATGTAGCCGATGCCCCCGTGGAACTGGATGCACGTGTCGGCCACCTCGCGCTGGAGCCGGCCGGCCTTGAGCTTGGCGATCGAGGCCATCTTGGTCACGGTGAGATCGTCGACGCCGTCGACGATGGCCTGGGCGCAGGCGTAGTTGTAGTGCCGGAGCAGGTCGACCTCGGCCACCAGCTCGGCCAGCTTGAACTGGATCCACTGGTTGTCGGCCAACGTGCGCCCGAACGCCTGGCGCTCCCTCACGTAGGTGATGGTGCGATCGAGGGCCAGGCGCATGTTGCCCGTGGCCATGTAGGCGGCGATGAGGCGCTCGTTCTGGAACTGCGCCATCTGCTGCTGGAAGCCCCGCCCGATGTCGCCGATGGTGTTGTCGACCGGTACGCGGGCGTCGACGAAGCTGAGCTCGGCGGTGTCGGACGAGCGTTGCCCGAGCTTGTCGAGCTTGCGGCTCACCGAAAAGCCCTCGACGTCTGTGGGCACCACGATCTGGGTCATGCCCCGGTGACCACCCTCGTCCGACGTGCGGGCGAGCAGGCACAGCCAGTCGGCCTGCGTGCCGTTGGTGATGTAGAGCTTGGTGCCGTTGATGACCCACTCGTCGCCGTCGCGCACGGCACGGGTGCGCAGCCCGGCCACGTCGCTGCCCGCATCGGGCTCGGTGACCGCGATGGCCGCCACCATCTCGCCGGCGATGGCCGGGGTCAGGTAGCGGCGCTTGAGCTCGTCGGTGCCGAAGCGGTGCAGCGCCGGCGTGGCCATGTCGGTCTGCACGCTGACGGCCATGGCCACCCCACCGGTGGCGCACCGGCCGAACTCCTCGCCGTAGATGACGGTGAAGAGGTGATCGGCGCCCTGTCCGCCGTAGGCAGGGTCGTACTCGAGTCCGAGGATGCCGAGCGCGCCGAGCTTCGGGAACAGGTCGTGGGCGGGGAACGAGCCCGAGCGCTCCCAGTCCTCGGCATGGGGGTCGATCTCGCGCTCGATGACGTCGCGCACGGTCTGGCGGAACATCTCGTGTTCGTCGGTGAAGGTGACCATCAGGGCTCCGGCGGGGGGAGGAGGGCGTCAGGGATGTCGACCAGCTTGGCCCGCAGGTACTCGCCGAGCCCTTTCGCCTGGGGATCGGTGCGGGTGGACGCCGCCACGCCCCGGCCGAGCAGGCCACCGATGACGAAGTTGAGGGCCCGCAGGTTTGGCAGCTCGTACCGTTCGACGGCGAGGCCCTCGGTCTCGCGCGGCATGAGGTCGCGCAGCCGCTCGACGGTGAGGAACGACGAGAGCCACGGCCAGGCCGCCTCTGTGCGCACCCACACACCGATGTTGGCGTTGCCCCCCTTGTCACCGGAGCGGGCGCCCACGATGGTGCCGAGCGGCACCCGCCGGACGGGCTCCGTCGTCGTTCTGGCGTCCGTGGCTCTCGCTGGGGCGCAACAGACGGACGCAAGTTGGTGGGGGTGGCGGAGGCGGGGGTGACGGGTGGGATGGCGATGCGCTCGCCGCCGATGACCGCCACGTGGTGGGGCAGGTCGGCGGGCACGAGGGCCGGCCAGTAGACCCCGAAGCTGGTGGCGTCGGTGGGTGGGCTGGTGGTGAAGAAGCCGGGGTAGCTGGCCAGCACCATCTCGATCACCCGTCCCGAGAAGGCGCGGCCCACCTTGGCGGCGTCGGCATCCATCACCGTGACCCGCAGGTGGGCGAGGGCGTCCTCGTTGGAGGGCGGATCGGGCTGGTCGAAGCGCACCAGGCGCACGTCGACCGCGTCGAAGGACTCGCGGCCGCCGGGCACCAGGCTCCACAACGTGCGCTCGGCGAGCGCGGCCTTCTCCTCGATGTCGAGGCCGGTCATCACGAAGGTCATGGTGTTGCGATGGCCACCCAGGTAGTTGACCGCCACCTTGGTGGTGGCCGGCGCGGGCCGGCCCCGCACCCCCGACACCAGCACCCGATCGGGACCGTCGTCGGCCAGCTCGATCGAGTCGAACTGCACGACCACGTCGGGGTTGTAGTAGTCGACCCCCTGGATCTCGTAGAGCAGCTGCGCGGTGACGGTGCCGACCGACACGAGGCCGCCGGTGCCCGGGTGCTTGGTGATCACCGACGACCCGTCGGCGCGCACCTCGGCGATCGGGAAGCCGCACCGCTCGATGCCCGGAACCTCTCGGAAGAACGCGTAGTTGCCACCGGTGCACTGGGTGCCGCACTCGATGATGTGGCCGGCGACGACGGCGCCCGCGAGGGCATCCCAGTCGTCACGGGCCCAGCCGAAGTGCGATGCCGCCGGGCCGAGGATCACCGCGGCGTCGGTGACCCGACCGGTGACCACGATGTCGGCGCCCCGGTCGAGCGCTGCTGCGATGCCGAACCCACCGAGGTAGGCGTTGGCCGTGATGGGCTCGACGCCGAGCTCGTCGAGCTTCTCGCCGGTGTCGAGGTTGGCCAGATCGATGCCGGCGGCCCGCAGATCGGCGAGCCTGGGGACCAGGTCGTCGCCCTCGACATAGCCGATCGACGGGGTGAGGCCGAGCCGGGCGGCGAGCGCATCGATGGCCTCGGCGCAGCCGGCGGGGTTGAGCCCGCCGGCGTTGGCCACCACCTTGATGCCGCGGTCGAGACAGGCGCCCATCACCTCCTCCATCTGGGTGAGGAAGGTCTTGGCGAAGCCGCCACTCGGGTTCTTCATGAGGTCCTTGGCGAGGATCAACATGGTGAGCTCGGCCAGCCAGTCGCCGGTGAGCACGTCGATCGGGCCGCCGTCGACCATCTCGCGGGCCGCCGAGAGTCGGTCGCCGTAGAACCCGCTGCAGTTGGCGATGCGGATCGGGTCTTGGGCGGGCATCACGGCTCCTCGAGGCGGACGAGTAGTTCGTGGGCGTCGACGTTGTCGCCCGGTTGCACCAGCACCTCGGCCACCTTGCCGTCGATCGTCGCCGCGATGCGATGCTCGACCTTCATCGCTTCCAGCACGACCAGTGTGTCACCCACCACCACCGTGTCTCCCGCCTGCACCTCGACCGCCACCACCCGCCCAGGCGTGGGTGCGGTCGGCCCCGACGCGCCGAGGGTGAGCATCTCCTCGGGGAACCGGGGCTGCTCGACGAGCAGGGTCTGGCCGGCGGCCGAGTTGACCCAGATGTGATCGTCGACGGTGTGCACCGCGCACCACGTCGGCCAGTGCCGCCGGTGTCGAGATGGGTGATCTCGAGATGGGCGTGGTCGGGGCCGATGTCGAGGATCTGCCCGGCGAGGGTGAGCCCGCCCAGGTCGCAGTCGAAGCGGCGGCCCGACACGGTGTAGGCGAGGTCGAGCGATCCGGTGGGGTCGACGTAGCTCACGTGCTGGCGCGTCGGACGCCCGTTGCGCCAGCCGCTCGGCGCCTCGGCCCAGTGCGGGTCGGCCCGCCGCCTGGTGTGCTGGCCCACGAGCGCGGCTGCCACGGCGTGCAGGGCGCGAGTGGCGTCGCCGGGTCGGCGATCGAGCAGGGTGAGATGCGCGTCGACGAAGTCGGTGGTGGTGCGGCCGGCGACGAAGTCGGCGTCCTCCAGCACGGCCACGAGATAGTCGCGGTTGGTGATCACGCCGTGGATCTCGAGCCGACGCAGGCCGTCGCCCAGGCGCGCCACGGCCTCGGTGCGGCCGGGTGCGTGGGCGATCACCTTGGCGAGCATCGGGTCGTAGAACGGCGAGACGACCGAGCCGGTCTCGACGCCGGCGTCGACCCGCACCGGTTCGTCGACCTCGCCGCGGCGGGTCGGTGGCGTCGTCTGCCAGCGGTGCAGCACGCCGGTCGACGGGGCCCAGTCGTGGGCCGGATCCTCGGCGTAGATGCGGGCCTCGATGGCGTGGCCGCGAGGCGTGGGGTCGAGCGCGTCGAGGTCGAGGGCGACACCCATGGCGGCTTCGAGCTGCAAGCGGACCAGGTCGCAACCGGTGACGGCCTCGGTCACTGCGTGCTCGACCTGCAGGCGGGTGTTCATCTCGAGGAAGTAGAACGCGCCGGTGTCGGCGTCGAGGAGGAACTCGATCGTGCCCACGCTGTCGTAGTCGATCGCCCTCGCCAGCGCGACCGCCGCCTCCCCCATGCGGGCCCGCAGCGCAGGATCGACCGCCGGTGACGGAGCCTCCTCGATGATCTTCTGATGGCGCCGTTGGATCGAGCACTCCCGCTCGCCCAGGTGCGTCACCTGCCCGTGGCGGTCGGCGACCACCTGGATCTCGACGTGACGGGCCGACGCCAGCCAGCGCTCGGCGAACACGGTGGGGTCACCGAAGGAGGCCTCGGCCTCGCGTCTTCCGCTCGAGACGGCGTCGGCCAGGTCGTCGGCGGTCTCGACCAGGCGCATGCCCCGCCCGCCTCCGCCGGCGGCCGCCTTCACCAGCAACGGGAAGCCCACCGGGCCGACCTGCTGGCGCCATTCGAAGTCGGCGTCGCCCGCCAGCTCGACGCTGCTCAACACCGGGATGCCGGCCTCGGCCGCCACCCGCTTGGCCGCGACCTTGTCACCCATGCGGCGGATGGCCCCGGCGTGCGGACCGATCCACACCAGACCCGCCGCGCCGACCGCCTCGGCGGCCGGGGCGCGCTCGGAGAGAAAGCCGTAGCCCGGGTGCACGGCGCCTGCCCCGGTCGCCTCGGCGGCACCCAGCACCTTGTCGCACGTCGAGGTACGACTCGGTGGCCGTCGAGCCTCCGAGGGCGACGGCCACGTCGGCCTCGCGCACGTGCGGTGCCTGTCGGTCGGCGTCGGAGTAGACGGCCACCGTGCGCAGGCCCATGGCTCGCGCCGTGCGGGTGATGCGGCGGGCGATCTCGCCGCGGTTGGCGATGAGCAAGGTGTCGATGGGCATCGTGTTGATGGGTGGCAGGGGGACGGTCGCCACGGTCACATCCGGAAGACGCCGAACGAGTCGGCGCCCTCGATCGGTGCCGAGTGCACGGCCGACAGGGCCATGCCCAGGACGGTGCGGGTGTCGCGAGGGTCGATCACGCCGTCGTCCCACAGCCGGCCGGTGGCGAACAGGGCGGTCGACTCGCGGTCGATCTGGTCTTCGATGAGGGCGCGCATGGCCGCGTCGGCGTCCTCGTCGTAGTCGTCGCCCGCCCGGGCAGCGGCCGCCCGGCGCACGATCGACATCACGCCCGCCAGCTGGGTGGGCCCCATCACCGCGATGCGGTGGTTGGGCCAGGTGAACACGAACCGTGGGTCGTAGGCCCGCCCCGACATGCCGTAGTTGCCGGCGCCGTAGGACGCTCCCACCATCAACGTGAGGTGGGGGACGGTCGAGTTCGACACCGCGTTGATGAGCATCGAGCCGTGTTTGATGATGCCGCCCTGCTCGTAGCGGGTGCCCACCATGAAGCCGGTGATGTTCTGCACGAAGAGCAGCGGAGTGTCGCTGCGGTTGCAGAGCTGGATGAACTGCGCCCCCTTCTGCGACTCCTCGGAGAAGAGGATGCCGTTGTTGGCGAGGATGCCGACCGGATAGCCCCACAGCGAGGCCCAACCGCACACCAGCTGGCTGCCGTAGAGCGGCTTGAACTCGTCGAAGTCGCTGTCGTCGACGCAGCGCCAGATCACCTCGCGCACGTCGAAGGGCACGCGCACGTCGGCCGGCGCCACGCCCAGCAGCTCGTCTGGGTCGAGGCGCGGGGGAGCGCAGCCGGGCGCCGGTGCCGGCCCGAGCTTGCGCCAGTTGAGCCGGCGCACGATCTGGCGGCCGATGCGCAGCGCGTCGCGCTCGTCGCGGGCGAGGAAGTCGGCCAGCCCCGACGTGCGGGCGTGCATCTCGGCGCCACCGAGCGTCTCCTCGTCGGCGTCCTCGTCGATGGCCATCTTCACCAGCGGGGGCCCGCCCAGGAACACCTTGGCCGCGCCCTGGACGAACACCGTGTAGTCGCTCATGCCGGGCACGTAGGCCCCGCCGGCGGTGGACGACCCGAAGACGAGCGTCACCGTGGGGATGCGGGCGGCCGACAGGCGGGTGAGGTTCTTGAACCCGGCCCCTCCCGGCACGAACACGTCGGCCTGCTTGGGCAGATCGGCGCCCCCGGACTCGGTGAGGTTCACGAGTGGCAGCCGGTTCTGGAGGGCGATCTCCTGGGCGCGCAACGACTTGGCGATCGTGGTGGGCGACGAGGTGCCCCCCTTGACGGTCGGGTCGTTGGCCGACACCACGCACTCGACCCCCTCGATCTGGCCGATGCCCGTGACGAGGGCGGCGCCCACGGGGTCGTCGGTGCCCCATCCGGCCAGCATCGACAGCTCGAGGAAGGGCGTATCGCGATCGACGAGCAGGTCGATGCGCTCGCGGGCGAGCAGCTTGCCGCGGTCGCGGTGGCGGGCCACGTAACGCTCGCCGCCCCCGGCGAGGGCCACGGCTTCGGCCTCGCGCACGCCGTCGAGCAGGGCCTGCATGGCCTCGCGGTTGCGCCGGTGCGCCTCGGATCGGACGTCGACCGTCGTCGGCGGTAGGGCCCCCATCGGCGGGCACGCTACCGTGCGCGGCCATGGACGAGGAGCGGACCCTCTACGAGCAGGTGGGCGGCCGCGACTGGTTCGTGGCCCTGGTCGACCGGTTCTACGAGGGGGTGGCCGCCGACCCCGTGCTGCGCCCGCTCTATCCCGACGATCTCACCGACTCCAAGGCCCATCTCACGGGCTTTCTCGTGCAGTACTGGGGCGGGCCCACGACCTACAGCGACGAGCGGGGCCATCCGCGGCTACGGATGCGCCACGTGCCCTTCTCGATCGGCGAGCTCGAGGCGGCCGCCTGGTACCGCCACATGGCCGCGGCGGTGCGGTCCGGGGGCCTCGACGCCCCCACCGAGGAGCGGGTCCTGGCCTATTTCGACATGGCCGCCCGCCATCTGGTGAACCAGCCCGGCTGACCGGGATCTGACCCGTCCCGAGGCCCCAGCCGCCGGATTTCGGGGAAATCCACCGTTTGGGCCCCGGAGTTGGCCATGCTGGTCACCGGGTGGGGCCCGTTCCAGCGGATTCGACGGCCCGGTTCCACCCTGCCGGTATCCGCCGGTAGTGCCGGGCCCCATGAGGAGGATTCCATGACCAAAGCGGAGTTGGTCGCCCAGATCGCCGAACGCACCGGCGTCTCGAAGAGCGACGTCGAAAAGACGATGAAGGGGTTCGAGGAGGTCGTGCAGCAGGTCGTCTCCAAGGGTGGCGACAAGCTCTCGCTGCCGGGCTTCCTGTCGTTCGAGCAGGTTGATCGCTCGGCGCGCACGGGCCGTAACCCCCAGACGGGTGAGACGATCCAGGTGCCTGCCAGCAAGGCCGTGAAGATCAGCGCAGGGGCCACGCTCAAGAAGGTCGCCAAGGGCGAGGTGCCAGCGCCCAGCTGACGGCAGTCCCGAAACATCGCACGACACGGGGAGCGCTCAGGCGCTCCCCGTGTCGCGTCTGCACCCGACCTCGCGGGCCTCGACTCCGTGCGCGCCGCGCTGAGCGGCGGCGCTAGCTTCGGCCCATGAGCTCCACCAACCCTGCACCCGGTGATCGGGCGCCTGCGTTCACCCTGATCGACCAGGATGGCACCAAGGTCAAGCTGTCCGACTTCAAGGGCCGCAAGGTGCTCGTCTACTTCTATCCGAAGGCCGACACACCCGGCTGCACCACCCAGTCGTGTGGCCTGCGCGACATCCGCGACGACATCGGCGACACCGCCATCCTCGGCATCAGCCCCGACGCGCCCGACAAGCAGAAGAAGTTCGACGACAAGTACGGCCTCGGCTTCCCACTGCTGGCCGACACCGACCACGCCGTGGCCGAGAAGTACGGCGTATGGGGCGAGAAGAAGAACTACGGGCGCACCTACATGGGCATCATCCGGTCGGCCTTCCTCGTCGACGAGAAGGGCAAGATCGAGCAGTCCTGGCCGAAGATCAGCCCCAAGGACACACCCACCAAGCTGGTGCAGGCGCTGGCTGCCGACTGAGGGCTACCACGTGATGACCGACGCCAACCCGGCGTACCCCGCCCCGGCCGACGTCCTGCCCCACCGGCCGCCGTTCCTCCTGCTCGACGAGGTCGACCACGTCGAGGCCGGGGTCGGCGCCCGCGGCCGGTGGCGCCTCACGGGCGACGAGTGGTTCTTCGCCGGGCACTTCCCTGGCCGCCCCACGCTGCCCGGGGTGCTGATGATCGAAGCGGTGGCCCAGCTCGGCGCCTACGCGGTGTTGGTCGGCGGCGGTCACCCCGGCAAGCTCCCGCTGTTCGGCGGGGTCGACGGTGTGCGGTTCCGTCGTCAGGTCGAGCCGGGCGATGTGCTCGATCTCGAGGTGCAGCTGGGGCGCATGTCGGCGCGGGCGGGCAAGGGCCACGGTCGGGCATCGGTGCAGGGCGAGACCGCGTGCGAGGCCGACCTGTTGTTCGTCCTGGTCGACGTCGACGCGCGCATGACCCCCCTGGCGAAATGACCGCCCTGGCGAAATCGGTGCGTGAAACAACCCATACGGTTGTTTCACGCACCGATTTGGCGGGTGGGGGCGCGTCCGTCACGGTCGACACGCCGATCGGGCCGCTCTACGTCCAGACGAGCGACGCAGGGGTGGCCGCCATCGAGTTCCGCGCCGGGCCCGCGACCGAAGGCTCTGCGCGGGCGGCGGCCCATCTGCAGCAGGCGGTCATCGAGCTCGACGAGTACTTCGCGGGGGAGCGCACCGAGTTCGTGGTGCCGCTCGACTGGTCGGGCACCGCGGGCTTTCGGGCCGAGGTGCTGCGGCGGCTGCGCCACGTGCCCTACGGCGAGGTGGTGAGCTACGGCGAGCTGGCCGTGCTGGCCGGCCGCCCTGGAGCGGCGCGGGCGGTGGGCACCACCATGGCGGGCAACCGGTGGCCGATCCTCATCCCGTGCCATCGGGTGATCCGCAGCGGTGGCGAGCTCGGGAACTACGGCAACGATCCGCAGGCCAAGGTGTGGCTGCTCGTGCACGAGGGCTATCTCGAGCCCGACGACGACGACCCCCAACCCGAAATCGGTGCGTGAAACAACCGTATGGGTTGTTTCACGCACCGATTTGGTGGTTCGGGGAGGGGTCAGGCAGGTGGCGCGATCACCAGGCAGCCGTTGTGGCCGCCGAAGCCGAAGCTGTTCGACAACGTCGGGCCGGGCTCCCAGGGCCGGGGCTCGCCGTGCACCACGTCGATGGGCTGCATATCGGGATCGGGGGTCGTGTAGCCCGACGTGGGTGGGATGAGGCCGTGGCTCATCGACAGGACGACCGACACCGCCTCGATGGCGCCGGCGGCGCCGAGCGAGTGGCCGGTGATGCCCTTGATCGACGTGACCGGCGGTCCGTCGGCGCCGAAGAGCTTGGCGATGGCCTCGGCCTCGGCGGCGTCGTTGAGCGGCGTCGAGGTGCCGTGGGCGTTGATCTGGCGCACATCGCCGGGGTCGACGCCGGCGTCGGCCAGGGCCAGCTCCATGCAGGCGATGGCGCCGCTGCCACCGGGTGACGGTGCGGTGATGTGGTGGGCGTCGGCCGTGCTGGCGCTGCCGAGCACCTCGGCGAGGATGGTGGCGCCCCGGGCGATGGCCGAGTCCCACTCCTCGAGGAGCAGCACGGCGCCACCTTCGGCCATCACGAACCCGTCGCGGTCGCGGTCGAACGGTCGGGACACCCCCGACGACGACAGCGCCGTCATGTTGGTGAAGCCGGCGATGCCGGTGGGCGTCATCGCCGCCTCGCTGCTGCCGGCCAGCACGGCATCGCACCGGCCGCTGCTGATCAGCCGGGCGCCGTTGCCGATCGAGTGGGTGCCCGCCGCACAGGCCGTGACCGTCGTCTCGCACGGACCCTGCCAGCCGTAGCGCATCGAGACCGCCGCGGCCGCGGCGTTCGCCATCATCATCGGCACGAGGAACGGCGACACCCGCCGATCGCCCCGCTCGTGGCGCACGACCACCTGATCCTCGACGGTGATCAGCCCGCCCACGCCCGTGCCGATCCACACGCCCCGACGCAGGGGCTCGACCTGGGGCTCACCGGACGCCGCCAGCGCCTCCTGGGTGGCGGCCAGCGCGAACTGGGTGAAGCGGTCGGTGCGCCGCGCTTCTTTCGGGTTGGCGAAGTAGGCCGCCGGCTCGAAGTCGGGCACGCGTCGCTCGCCTTCCGGCGGTGCGGCGAGCAGCCCCGCCCAGAACGCCTCCGCCCCGACGCCGCACGACGCCACCACGCCCACCCCCGTGACCGCCACCCTGCGGCGGTCACCTGCGGGGGAGGTCGAGGTGGGGGCCGGGCTCATCAGAGCTTCGACTGGACGAGCGTGAGGGCCTGCCCGACCGTCTCGATGCCGTCGAGCTCCGACTCGTCGACCGTGATGTCGAACTCCTCCTCGAGCGCCATGACCAGCTCGACCAGATCGAGGCTGTCGGCGTCGAGGTCGTCGCCGAAGCTGGCCTCGACGGTGACCTGACCGTCTTCCACGGCCAGGACCTCGACGGCGCACTTCTTGAACCGCTCGAAGGTGTCGTCACTCACGTGTGCTCTCCGTTCCTCTGATGGTCGCCCCGTCGGTCGACGGGGTCGATGGTACGCGCCGCTGACCCGGGCCTCGGTCGGCGCTCACCACGGACCCATGGCGAGGCCGCCGTCGACCGGGATCACGGCGCCGGTGATGTAGCCGGCCTGGTCCGACGCGAGGAACCGCACCGTGGCGGCCACCTCGTCGGGGTCGCCCAGCCGGCCGAGGGGGACGGCGGCGGCGATCAGTTGTCGCCGGTCGTCGTCGAGCGCCGCCAGCATGTCGGTGCCGATGGGCCCCGGTGCGACCACGTTGACCGTGATGCCCCGCGACGCGAACTCTCGCGCCAGCGATCGGGCCAGCCCGACCAGGCCGGCCTTGGACGCGGCGTAGTTGGCCTGACCGGCTTGGCCGGTGGTGCCGACCACCGACCCGACGAAGACGATCCGGCCCCAACGCGCCCGCATCATCTTCTGCACGGCCCGCCGGGCGACGCGGAAGCCGCCCACGAGGTTGGTGTCGACCACGCGGGCGAAGGCGTCATCGGACATGCGCAGCACCAGCATGTCGTCGGTGATGCCGGCGTTGGCCACGAGCACCTCGACCGGGCCGAGCTCGGCCTCGACTCGCGCGAACGCCTCGTCGACCTGGGCGGCGTCGTTCTGATCGCACGGGATGCAGAGCAGACCCTTGGCCTGCTCGTCGGCCACCTGATCGTCCGCCAACTGATCGTCTGGAGGCGGCGTGGTGCGATAGGTGATGGCCACCCTGGCGCCCTCGGCGGCGAAGGCGCGAGCGGTGGCGAGGCCGATGCCCCGGGCCCCACCGGTGACCAGCACCACCCGACTCATCGGGCCGACTCCTCGCCGAACGGTGTGCGATGTGTGATCACGTGTCTGGCTCCCAGCGGATGACGGCGCTCGCCCAGCTCATCCCGGCGCCGAACCCTACGAGCAGCAGCAGGTCACCGTGGTGAACCTGGCCTCGCTCGATGGCATCGGCGAGGGCCAGGGGGATCGAAGCCGACGAGGTGTTGCCGGTGGCATGGAGCACCGAGGCGGTGCGTTCGAACGGGATGCCGAGACGCTGGCAGGCTGCCTCGATGATGCGGATGTTGGCCTGGTGGGGCACGACGAGGGCCACGTCGGCGGCGGTGACCCCTGCTCGCTCGAGGGCCAGCTGCGACGACTCCACCGTGGCTCGCACGGCCCGGCGGAACACTTCGCGGCCTTCCATGCGCAGGTAGCCGCCCCGTTCGGCGAACAGCAGCTCGGCGCCGCTGCCATCAGAGCCGAGATCCCAGCCGAGGAGCTGGCCGGGTCCGTCCCGGGCCTCCAACAGCACGGCGCCCGCACCGTCGGCGAAGAGGATGGCGGTGTTGCGATCGGACCAGTCGACGATGGTGCTCATCGTCTCCGACCCGATCAGCAGCACCCGCTCGACCCCGAGCGCGATCAGGCCATGGGCGTGCATCAGCCCGTAGACGAACCCTGAGCAGGCGGCGTTGACGTCGGACGCGCCACCACAGGTGCCGAGGGCGGCCTGGACGGCCGATGCGGTGGCGGGGAGATGGCGGTCGGGCGTCGACGTGGCGACGATCACCGAGTCGACCTGTTCGCCGTCGACGCCGGCCCGAGCGAGCGCGGCTCGACCGGCCTCGATCGCCAGCGCCGTGGTCGTGCTGCCGATGCGGCGCTCCTTGATGCCGGTGCGTTCGGTGATCCAGGCATCGGTCGTGTCGAGGGTGGCCTCGAGATCGGCGTTGGTCACCACCTCACCGGGGAGGGCCGTGCCCCAGCCCACGATGGCGGCGCCGGGCATCAAGGCGTCCGCAGCCAGGCCACCGGCTGACTCGGCGTCAGCCGTTCACCGGCCGACGCCAGCATCCCCATCACGACCCCTGCGAACGGTGAGCGCACCTCACGGTCTCCGACGGTGCCCACCAGCTGGCCCGGCTCGAGGGTGCTCCCGGCCTCGACCCCCTCGACCGGGGTGAACAACCCCGCCCCGGGGCTCACCACCAGCCGCTCGGTGGCGAAGAGGTGCTCGCCTTCATGGGCGCCGGCCACCGCGGCGGTCGGGGTGGCGAGCGTCTCGAGCAGGCGGTCGAGGTCGTCGGGGCCGGAGACCGATTGCACGACCGCGTCGCCGAGGGTGCGCTTGGCCATGCCGGTCAGCACGTTGCCCGGACCCAGCTCGACCAGGGTGCCGTAGCCGTCGTGGTCGAGGTTGTGCAGCGTCTGTCGCCAGCGCACCGGGCTGCAGAGCTGGGCGCCGAGCAGGCTCGACCAGTCGCCCGCCGTGCGGTGCATCTGGGCGTCGACGTTGGCGTACACGGGCAACTCGGCGTCGCGCAGGTCGGCCTCGGCGATGGCCTTGCGCAGCCGGTCTCGTGCCGGCGCCATGAACGGCGTGTGGAACGCTCCGCTCACCGGAACCGGCAGCACCTTCTTCGCGCCGGCCTCCTTGGCCACCACCGTGAGGTCGGCGATGGCCTCGGCGCTGCCTGCCACCACCACCTGACCGGGTGCGTTGTAGTTGGCGACCCACACGTCACCGTCGACGCGGGCGCAGGCGACATCGACGTCGTCGTCGCCCAACCCGAGCACGGCGGCCATGGTGCCGGCGCGCTCCGTGCCCGCCGCGTGCATGGCTGCGCCCCGAGCGGCGACCAGCCGAGCGCCATCGTCGAACCCCAGTGCGCCGGCCGCGACGAGCGCGGTGTACTCGCCCAGGCTGTGCCCGGCCACGGCCGCCGGCTCGACGCCGGTGCGCTCGACTGCGTCGAGCACCACCAGGCTGAGCACGAACGTGGCCAGCTGGGCGTTGTCGGTCTGCTTGAGCTCGTCGGCCTCGGCGTGCAGCAACAGGCGGCTCACGTCCCGGCCGACGGCATCGCCGGCCTCGTCGACGAGCTCCCACGACGGGTGCCCCACCCACGGCTCACCCATGCCGGGCCGCTGCGACCCTTGGCCGGGGAACGTGAAGACGATCATGGGTGCCTCAGACCTCGCAGACCCGCCAGTGGTTTCACCGCCGCCGAGACAGGGAGGACGAAGGAGACACGGGCGGGCGGGTTCATCCGTACTCGGCGCGGAACTGGCGCGCGCTGGCCTCGAGTCGGGAGCGGCGATAGACCGTGATGCCCGCGACCGCACCCAGGGCGAAGGCGAGCACGAGATGGCGCAGGCGGAGTCGTCGTCGGAGCCTCATCGTGCGGCGGGTGGGATTCGAACCCACAAGCCCCGAAGGGCAGCAGGGTTTGAGCCTGCCCTGTATGCCGGTTCCAGCACCGCCGCGCAGCGTTCAACGTAGCAGTGGCTCGCCGAGGCTCTCCTCACATCTGTGGCCCCTGATCGGCGAATCGGTCGACGAACGCGTCGAGCTCGTCCCGGTCGACGCCCGAGCAGGTGAGTCGATGGCGCCAGGCGGTGGCCACCACGCCGTCCACCGAGGGGTTGGGAGCGACCACCACGTGCTCGCCGGCCAGATCGGCCAACCCGGAGCCGCTCGTGGCAGTGTCGTCGATCGCTGGGCCCTCGATCGCCGGGCCGTACTGCACCAGGACATCGCCCCGCTCGAGCACGCCGACCTGGATGGCCGCCGGCAGCGGTTCGGCCACCACCCCCTGCACGGTGGTGCCCATCACGTGGGGGCCCGAGGTGGGTGCGGCCGCGCCCTCGACGGTGGGGGCGTTGGGCAGCAGGTGCAACGACGAGCCCGGATCGAGCGGCTCTTCGGCTGGGCCCACACAGCCGCCGGCGGAGGGGCCGGCCTCGGGGTCGTCGGCGCACGACAGGCCGAGCGAGACCGCCAGAGCGATCGCGACGAGGGCCGGCCACCGTCGTGCGGTCGGTCGCGATCGGCGACGGAGGGGAGAACCACGGTGCTCGGGCATGCAGCCGTACACTCTGGCCCATGACCCGCTCGCTGCTCGAACGGCGGCTGGCGGAGGTGTCCGAGCAGCTCAAGCAGTCGCGCCGCGACCTGGCGGTGGCCGACGAGCAGCTCGCCCACTTCGCCGACGAGGCCGACGAGGCCCGCATCCGCTCCCTGGTGTCCGAGACACCCATCGCCGAGCGCGAGCATCGCGACGCCGAGCGACACGCCGCCGCCATGCAGCGGCACCGGGCCGAGCTGCAGGCGTCGATCGAGCGACTCGAGCGCACCCAGGACGAGTTGCTCGACAAGCTGATCGAGGCGGCCGGCAACCCCTGAGGCCCCGTCCACCCGCGGTGGCCGGGGCAGGGGAGCGCAGACACTACGATGCGCCGAGCATGCCCACCCGCGTCGTCATCGCCGAGGACGAGGCCATCATCCGGCTCGATCTCAAGGAGACCCTCGAAGAGGAGGGCTACGACGTCGTGGGCGAGACCGGGCGGGGCGACGAGGCCGTCGAGCTGGTCAAGCAGCACGAGCCCGACATCGCCATCCTCGACATCAAGATGCCCGGCCTCGACGGCTTGTCGGCGGCCCGGGAGATCTCGGGCGAGCGGCGGGCCGCCGTGCTGATCCTCACCGCGTTCAGCCAGCGCGACCTCATCGAGCAGGCGCGTGACGCCGGCGCGCTGGCCTACCTCGTCAAGCCGTTCCAGCGCAGCGAGCTCATCCCCGCCATCGAGGTGGCGCTCGGGCGCTTCCACGAGATCAAGGCGTTGCACGACCAGGCCCAGACCCTCGAAGATCAGCTCGAGACCCGCAAGGTGGTCGATCGGGCCAAGGGCCGGCTCATGGACCACTTCGCCCTCTCCGAGTCCGACGCCTTCGCCTTCATCCAGAAGACCGCCATGCAGGAGCGCATGACGATGAAGGACATCGCCGCCAAGATCATCGACGGCGAGCTGGCTCCTCCGTCGCCGTAGTCGGCGGCGGCGCGCTCGCGTCCGGATTGGCCCCCGGTAGGCTGCGCGGCGATGGCGACCGTGATGCTCATCGACGGCAACTCGCTCACCTACCGCGCCTTCTTCGCGCTCCCGTCCGACATGGCCACCGCGTCGGGTCAGGTCACCAACGCGGTGTTCGGCTTCACGTCGATGCTCATCAACCTGGTGCGCGACCACCGGCCCGACAGCGTCGCGGTGGCGTTCGATCGGCCCGAGCCCACTTTCCGCCACGAGGTGGTGGCCACCTACAAGGCCAACCGCGAAGCCGCGCCCGACATCCTGCGCCAGCAGATCGGCCTGGTTCGCCAGGTCGTCGAATCGCTCGGCATACCGATTCTGGAGCTGGCGGGGTTCGAAGCCGACGACATCCTCGCCACCCTCGCCACCGAGGCCCGCGATCGGGGTGACGACGTGCTGCTCGTCACCGGCGACCGCGACAGCTACCAGCTCGTCGAAGACCCGCACGTCCGGGTGCTCTACAACAAGCGGGGCGTGTCCGACTACGCCCTCTACGACGAGGCCGGCATCGCCGAGCGCACGGGTGTCGCGCCTCGTGACTACGTCGAGTACGCGGCCCTTCGTGGCGACACGTCCGACAACCTCCCTGGCGTCCCGGGCGTCGGCGAGAAGACGGCCGCCAAGCTGATCAACACCTACGGCGGCATCGACGGCATCTATCAGCATCTCGACGAGCTCACCCCCAAGCTGCGGGCCAACCTGGCCGAGCACGAGGACAACGTGCGCGAGAACGCCCGGGTGATGCAGCTGGTCTGCGACGTCGCGCTCGACACCGGTCCCGCGCCGCTCGACCCCGACCAGGTCGACTTCGAAGAGGTGCGCCGGCTCTTCGACTTCCTCGAGTTCCGCACGCTCTACGACCGCCTCATCGAAGCCATCGGCGCGTCGGACGAGACGACGCAGCCGACGAGCGGCGGCGAGGTGGTCGAGGCCGAGGTCCGCCAGCTCGCGGATGTCGCCGACGCACTCGCGCTGCTCGACGGATTGGCGAGCGCGCCGGGCCCGCTGGCCATGGCCGCAGGGTGGTCGGCGCTGGCGGGCCGCAGCGCGCTCGAAGGGCTGGCCCTCGTCGTCGATCGCGACGCCGGTGAGGTGGCGTGGCTGCCCGCCGGCCTCGTCGCTGCGCCCGAGATCGTGGCCGCGCTCGGCGGCTTGTTCGGCGAGGGCGGTCGACCGATCGCGGCGCACGATGCCAAAGAGACTGATTCGCGGCCTGCAGCCGCTCGGCATCGACGTGCGCAACCTGGGCGCTCGACACCATGATCGCCGCGTACCTCGTCGAGCCGGCCGAGTCGCGCTACGTGCTCGGTGAGCTGCTCGAGCGCTTCGCCGACCGGCGCATGCCCGACGACGACGGGGTCGGCGAGGGCCAACTCGACTTCGGCGACAACGCGGTGCCGATCGCCCAGCAGACGGCCCGCCAGGCGCTCGCCGTCGCCTTCCTCGTCGACCCGCTCGACCAGGCGCTCGACGCCGCGGGGTCTGCGGGCGCTCAACGACGACATCGAGATCCCGCTCGTGCGCGTGCTGGCCAAGATGGAGATCGTCGGCGTCGGGGTCGATGCCGCCGAGCTGCGCCGTCTCAACGCAGCAGCTCGGCGACGACTGCGAGCGGTTGCGCAAGGAGATCTGGGCCGACGCAGGTCGCGAGTTCAACGTCAACTCCACGCCGCAGCTGCGCGAGGTGCTCTTCGACGACCTCGGCCTCACGCCCCAGAAGAAGACCAAGACCGGCTTCTCCACCGACGCGGCGTCACTCGAGAAGCTGGCCGGCGAGCACCCGATCATCGAGCACCTGCTGGCCTATCGCGAGGTCGAGAAGCTCCGTTCCACCTACGGCGAGGGGCTGCTCAACGAGGTGCAGCCGGACGGCCGCATCCATGCCACCTTCAACCAGACCGTCGCCCGCACCGGTCGCCTGAGCTCCGACGCGCCCAACCTGCACAACATCCCGGTGCGCAGCGAGGTCGGCCGGGCGTTCCGCCGGGCGTTCGTGCCGGCCGAGGGCTTCGAGTTCCTCGTCGCGGACTACAACCAGATCGAGCTGCGCTGCATCGCCCACCTCGCCGAGGACCCCGGGCTCATCAACGCGTTCGAGTCGAACGCCGACATCCACACCACCACCGCGGCGCGGGTGTTCGATGTCGATCCCGACGCGGTCACGATCGAGCAGCGCTCGAAGGCCAAGATGGTCTCCTACGGCTTGGCCTACGGCATGGAGGCCTACGGGCTCGGCCAGCGACTGGGCATCCCCACCGGTGAGGCCCAGGAGATCCTCGACGCCTACTTCGAGGCCTTCCCGGCCGTGCGGGCCTACATGGAGCGCACCGTCGCCGAGGCACGCGAGCGCGGCTACACCGAGACGCTGTTCGGCCGTCGCCGCCAGATCGCCGAGCTGAGCTCGTCCAACTTCCGGATCCGCCAGGCGGGGGAGCGCCAGGCCATGAACGCCGGCATCCAGGGCCTGGCCGCCGACATCTTCAAGGTCGCCCTCGTGCGCCTCGACGCGCGGTCTCGAGCAGGGTCGGTTCACCAGCCGGCTCATCCTGCAGGTGCACGACGAGGTGATCGTCGAGGTGACCTCGGACGAGAAGGACGCCGCCACGGCGCTCGTGCTCGACGCCATGTCGGGTGCGTTCGACCTGCGGGTGCCCCTCGAGGTCAACCTGTCGTTCGGCGCCACGTGGGCCGACGCCAAGGGTTGACCCCTCGCCGTCCCGCGATTCCTACGATGGAGCGAGCGATCGGGTCTCGTCGCCCGATCCGTCGTCGTGAAAGGGGACGCCGATGGTCGACCGCAACCGGCGCAGCACCAGGACCTTCTGGCTGCTGCTCGCTGTGTTCCTCCTGGTGGCCGCCTACGGCATCCGGGCGGTGTCGACGGCCGAGGACTGTGGCGACCGCGAGAAGAAGTGGGTGTGGACCGAAGCCAAATGGGAGTGCGGTCCCTTCTTCTGACATGAGAGCCTGCCCGCCATGACTGCCGGGCCCGAGGCTCCCGATCACTGGTTCGAACCGGTCGCCGACCACCTGGGCGACGCCTATCTGCGCTACTCGTTCACCAAAGGCACCGACAACGAGGTCTCGTTCCTCGCCGATGTGCTCGCGCTCGGGCCCGGCTCCCGGCTGCTCGACGTGGGTTGCGGTCCCGGGCGCCACGCCCACGCCTTCGCCCGCCTGGGGGTCGAGGTGCACGGCGTCGACATCTCGGCCACCTTCGTCGACCTGGCGACCCGGGACGCACCGCCGGGGGCCACCTTCGAGCGCCTCGACGCGCGCGATCTGCGGTTCGACGGCGAGTTCGACGCCGCCATCTCGCTCTGCCAGGGCGCGTTCGGCCTGGTCGGCGCCGGCCCGGCGCCGGCCCAGGGGCTGGGTCGTCGACGGCGGTCGACCCCGACGGTGAGGTCCTCGCCGGCATGGCCCGGGCGGTGCGGCCGGGCGGGCGGGTCGTGGTGTCGGCGTTCTCGGCCTACTTCGCGGTGCGCCATCTCGAGGAGCACGACACCTTCGACGCCGATCGGGGGGTGAACCACGAGCACACCGAGGTGCGCGATCCCGACGGTGCGGTGTTGCCGGTCGAGCTCTGGACGAGCTGCTTCACCCCGCGCGAGCTGCGGTTGCTCGCCACCCTCTGTGGCCTCGAGATCGAGCACCTGTGGGCGGTGACCCCGGGGGCGTACGCTGCCCGCCCCCCCGACGTGGAGCACGCGGAGTTCCTGCTGGTCGGCCGCCGCCCATCGGAACCGCCCGCCATCCACGGGTGAGCCGGGGCCGGGGCTGAGCGGCTGGCTGCGTCGGCGGGCGCCGGTGCTAGCATCTGCGGCCGGTGCGCGCCCGGACGCGCCCGTGCGCCTTCCGGGATCCCGCCCCGCTCAGCAGTCCCTGATCATCCCACCCTTCCATCCTCTTGTCCGGCATCCGTCGGGCCCGACCAGTCCATCGAAGAGAGACCCACGTTGTCCGAGCAGCCGACCCCCGATCCCGCCCCCCTCGAGGAGACCACCGAGTCCGCCGTCACCACCGCCGTCGCCGACGACTCGGCGATGGGCACCTTCGACGCCGAGGGCCGCTACGTCCCCCGTCAGGTGACCGAGGACGACCTGGGCGGCATGTCGCTCGACGACGCCTACACCCAGACGATGGTCGACGTCGAGGACGGCCAGATCGTCGAGGGCACCGTGGTCAAGGTCGACCGCGACGAGGTCCTGCTCGACATCGGCTACAAGTCCGAGGGCGTCATCCCCGCCCGTGAGCTGTCGATCCGCAACGACGTCGACCCGTCCGAGATCGTGACGCTCGGCGACCAGATCGAGGCCCTCGTCCTCCAGAAGGAGGACAAGGAAGGCCGGCTCGTCCTCTCCAAGAAGCGGGCCCAGTACGAGCGGGCCTGGGGCACCATCGAGAAGATCAAGGAAGAAGACGGCGTCGTCAGCGGCCCGGTCATCGAGGTCGTCAAGGGCGGCCTCATCCTCGACATCGGCCTGCGGGGCTTCCTGCCCGCGTCGCTGGTCGAGCTGCGCCGGGTGCGCGACCTGCAGCCCTACGTGGGCCGCAGCCTCGAAGCCAAGATCATCGAGCTCGACAAGAACCGCAACAACGTGGTGCTGTCCCGCCGGGCATGGCTCGAGGAGACGCAGAAGGAGCAGCGCGAGGACTTCCTGCACAACCTCAAGTCCGGCGAGGTCCGCAAGGGCGTGGTGTCGTCGGTCGTCAACTTCGGCGCCTTCGTCGATCTCGGCGGCATGGACGGGCTCATCCACGTGTCCGAGCTGTCCTGGAAGCACGTCGACCACCCCGGCTCGGTCGTGCAGGTGGGCGACGAGGTCGAGGTGCAGGTGCTCGACGTCGACCTCGACCGCGAGCGCATCAGCCTGTCGCTCAAGGCCACCCAGCAGGACCCGTGGCAGGAGTTCGCCACCAACCACCGGGTCGGCGAGCTGGTCTACGGCCGGGTCACCAAGCTGGTGCCGTTCGGTGCCTTCGTGCAGGTGGGCGACGGCATCGAGGGCCTGGTCCACATCTCGGAGATGTCGGCCCACCACGTCGACCTGCCCGAGCAGGTGGTCACCCCCGGCGAGGAGCTGTGGGTGAAGATCATCGACCTCGACCTGCAGCGGCGGCGCATCAGCCTGTCGATCAAGCAGGCCGCCGAGGGTGGCGTGGTGGCCGCCGAGTACCAGGAGCACTTCGGCGAGCACGCCTACGACGACGAGGGCAACTACATCGGCCCGGCCGTCGAGACCGAGTCGAGTGAGGGCCAGGAGGCCTGGGCCGAGTACTTCGCCGAGAACCCCGAAGCCGCCGCAGCCGCGGCCGCCGCGGAGGCCCAGGAGGCGGCCGACGCCGCCGAGGCCGACGCCGCCCCCACGGTCGAGGCGCCCGAGTCCGACGCCGCCCCCACGGTCGAGGCGCCCGAGTCCGACGAGTCGCCCGAGGCCTGAGCGAGCCGACGTGCACGGGGGCCCGTTGCGAGAGGGTCCCCCAGCTTCGGCGCGCCTGCGGACTACCGTCGCCGCGTGCCGTCGTTGCTCCACCGGTCGCTGATCCGCCCTGGATCTCAGGAATATCCGCAGTTCCGCTAATCCGCGTGGGGAAACTGGCCGAAGTAGGGCAAGTAGCCTATTTGCCGCCCGCTCGACATGTGCTGGTATGCATCGAAAGCTGCTGAAAATCCTGTCCGGGGCCCGTCGCCCGTCTGTGAGTGCCCACGTAGTGAGCGAGGAATGAGGTCGGAGTGAGTTCTCGTAGAACCCTGATCCTGCTCGGAGCGATCGCCGTCGGCGTCATCGCTGCGCTGTTGCTGTTCAACTACGTCCGCGGCATCGAGGACCGTGCCAACGACAACGCCAAGCGGGTCGACGTCTTCTCGGCCCAGGCCGATATCCCTCGGGGCACGCCGGGCGAGACCGCCACGGCCGACGGGTCGGTGTCCTCGTCGAAGATCCCCCAGGAGTTCAAGCCGGCGACCGCCATCACGTCGACCGACGAGATCGAGAAGAAGGTGGCGCTGTTCGACATCGCCCAGGGCACGGTCATCGTGCAGGGCATGTTCGTCGACCCGGCCACCACCCAGATCAGCTTCCGCGAGCGTCTCGAGAACCCCGAGCACGTGGCCATCACCATCTCGGTCGACCAGGTGAGCGGCGTGGCCGGCTTCCTGGTGCCCGGTGACGAGGTCAACATCCTGGTGTTCCAGGACATCCAGGGCGCCGGCGGCGGCGACACGCCCGAGGGCGAGGTCGGCCCCACCGGGACGTTCGATTCGATCGCCCGCTACCTCTACCAGAAGGTGCAGATCCTGGCCGTCGGCGAGTCGACGCTCCTGTCGCCCGGCGAGCAGGCCAGCAGCACCGAGGGCGAGACCGCCTCGGCTGGCAACACCGGTCTGATCACCTTCAACGTGCCGCCGGACGCCGCCCAGCTGATCGCCATGGCCCAGCAGGCCAACAGCATCTACCTGAGCCTCGTGCCCGAGGACTACGTGCCGAAGGAGCTGCCGCCGCCCGATCCGCTGGTGACGCTGCTGCCGGGTGAGGATCCCGCTCAGCTCACGCCCTACGGACCGTCGGGGAACACCGAGTGACCAGTCCCTTCTCGGGCCAGCCGGGCGAGGCCATGCCTCGACCGGGAAACGGACCGGCCAGCGGGGGCGGCGCGCCCCAGGTGGCGGTCGTGGTCGTCGACCACGACCAGGCGATCCGATCCCGGTTGGCGATGCAGCTCGGCCAGGGCGCCACGCCGTTCGCCTCGATCAGCGATCTCACCGCCCGCCTCTCGGGGCAGCCGGTGGTGGTCGTGTTCGGGCCATCGTTCGCCAACCCCGTCGAGATCACGGCAGCCGATCAGCTGCTCAGCGCTCGACGCGAGGTCGGCGCCATCATGGTGACCAACGAGCTCACCACCGACGTGCTCCAGCGGGCGCTGCGGGCCGGCATCAAAGACGTGCTCCAGGCGCCGCTCGACAGCGCACAGCTCGCCGATGCGGTGCAGCGGGTCGCCGCCACGCTCACCCCCGGGGTCGCGGTGCCGTCGTCGCCCACCTTCTCGGAGAGCGACGAAGCGGGCCGGGTCATCACGGTGTTCTCCACCAAGGGCGGCGCCGGCAAGTCGGTCATCGCCACGAACCTGGCCGTGCTGCTCGCGCAGCGCAGCGAGAAGCCCGTGGTGATCGTCGACGCCGACCTCCAGTTCGGTGACATCGCGGTGATGCTCAAGCTGTCGCCGCAGCACACCATCGTCGACGCGGTGAGCTCGCTCGATCGCCTCGACCTGGCGCTCATGCAGAGCCTGCTCGTCACCCACCCACCCTCGGGCCTGCTGGTGCTGCCCGCTCCGCTCGAGCCCGCGTTCGCCGACCAGATCGGTGCCACCGAGATGGTGCGCATCGTCGAGCTGCTCCGGCAGTTCTGCTCCTACGTGGTGGTCGACACGCCCGCCTACTTCAACGACGTGGTGCTCGGCCTCATCGAGGTGAGCGACGACGTGCTGCTGGTGGCGGGCATGGACATCCCCAACATCAAGAACGTCAAGATCGGGCTGCAGACCCTGCGGCTCCTCAACACCCCGATGGAGAAGCTCAAGCTCGTCCTCAACCGGGCGAACTCGAAGGTGAAGCTCGACGTCGGTGAAGTCGAGCGCACCCTCGGCGTGCAAGCCGAGGCATTGATCCCGAGTGACGTGGTGGTTCCCCAGGCGGTCAACAAGGGCGAAGCGGTCGTGTTGTCCGCACCTCGCTCCGGGGTCGCCAAGTCGCTCGAGCAGCTGGCCGATCTCTTCGAGCCGGCTGATGCGAAGAAAAAGCGTCGGTAGACCCAGGAGAAGGTGAGGAGTAACCGTGTCGCTCTACAAGCGCCTCCATGATGTGCAAGCGGCGCCGGCGACGGGCGCCCAACGGCGCGACCCTGTCCTCGACGAGCTCCGCCAGAAGATCCACCACCATCTGATCGACGAGCTCGGTCCGATCCTCTACGACAAGCGCTTGTCGGAGGACGACCTGCGTCGTCGGGTCAACGACCAGCTCCATGCCGCGCTGGCCCAGGAGCGTGCACCGCTGTCGGCGGCCGACAAGGCGCAGCTGATCCAGGATGTCTCCGACGACATCCTCGGCTACGGCCCGATCGACCGGCTGCTCAAAGAAGAAGAGATCTCCGAGGTCATGTGCAACGGCCCCGACACGGTCTACGTCGAGCGCGGGGGCAAGCTCGAGAAGTCGTCGGCCACCTTCGTCGACGAGACGCACCTGCGCCGCATCATCGACAAGATCGTCGGCGAGGTCGGTCGGCGCATCGACGAGTCGAACCCGCTGTGCGACGCCCGCCTGCCCGACGGCTCCCGGGTCAACGCCGTCGTGCACCCCCTCGCCATCGGCGGCCCGTTCCTCACCATCCGGAAGTTCGCGAAGGAGAAGCTGCAGGTCGACGACCTGATCCGCTTCGGCACCCTCAACGCCCACTCGGCCCGGTTCCTCCAGGCCTGCGTCGTGGGTCGCCTGAACTGCATCGTCTCGGGCGGTACCGGCACCGGCAAGACCACCACCCTCAACGTGTTGTCGTCGTTCATCCCGTCCGACGAGCGCATCGTCACGGTCGAGGACGCCAAGGAGCTCCAGCTCCACCAGGACCACGTGCTCTCGATGGAGGCTCGTCCGCCGAACATCGAAGGCCGGGGCGAGGTCACCATCCGCGATCTGGTCAAGAACTGCCTCCGCATGCGGCCCGACCGCATCGTGGTCGGCGAGTGCCGCTCCGGCGAGGCCCTCGACATGCTCCAGGCCATGAACACCGGCCACGACGGCTCGCTCACGACCGTGCACTCCAACAGCCCGCGCGACACGCTGGCCCGCCTCGAGACCCTCGTGCTCATGGCCGGCTTCGATCTGCCGGTGCGGGCCATCCGTGAGCAGATGGCCTCTGCCCTCGACTGCATCGTGCACCTCTCCCGACTGCGTGACGGCACCCGTCGCATCACGCACATCACCGAGGTGCAGGGCATGGAGGGCGATGTCATCACCCTGCAGGACGTGTTCTTGTTCGACTACGGCATGGGTGTCGACGAGCACGGCCGCTTCAAGGGCCATCTGAAGGCCACCGGCGTGCGGCCCAAGTTCGCCGAGAAGCTCGCCGACCTGGGCATCCGCCTCGGCCAAGAGGTCTTCCAGCCCGAGGGCTTCGCCAAGAAGGCGGTCAGCCGCTAGTGCGCCGCTGGAAGCTCGCCGTCGTCGCGCTGCTGGCGCTCGCAGGGCTCACCCTGCCGGGCGTGTGGGCAGCCGCGGGCGAGGGCGAAGACGGCACCCTCATCGCTCGCGCGGTCGACAGCAGCGATCCCGCGGAGACCAGCATCTCGTTCCTCTACACGGGCACCGACGACCCCGGGTCGCTCGAGCTCACCGAGAACGGCAACGCGGTCGATCCCGGCGATCCCGCCCTGCTCGGCGCCACCGAGGACATCAACCTGGCGCTGCTCTTCGACACGTCCGACGCCATGGACACGTCCGGCGCCCTCGTGGCCGCCAAAGACGCCGCCAAGCGCTGGGTGCAGGACCGCACCGCCGAGCAGAAGGCGACCATGCGGCTCGCCGTCTACTCGATGGGCGACTCGGCCACCCGTCTGCAGGCGCTCACGCTCAACGAGGAACGTGTCCTCAACGCCATCGATCAGGTAGCGCCGCCGACCACCGAGGCCGGTCGGGCCCGCACCGCGCTGTGGTCGACCGTGCGGCTCGCCGCCGACGACCTTGCCGATGTCGACGGCCAGGCCAACCTCGCCGTGCTCACCGCGCAGTCCGACAACGTCCGCAGCGCCGACGAGTCGGCTGCCCGGGGCGCGGTCACCAACGCCCGTGCCGCGGTGTTCGCGGCCGAGTACACCGGTGCCGGCCTGAGCGGCCGAGGTATCCAGGCGCTCGTCGACACCAACGGCGGTGTCGTGCTCAAGACCGACGACGGCCCCCAGATGGGTGGGCTGGTCAGCGAGATCGGCGCCAACGTGGCCGATCAGCAGTACATCGTCACCTACCCCTCGACCGTCCCGGCCGGCGAGGTCGCCGACCTTTCGCTCAGCATCGGCGGGCTCACCGACACCGCCGCCGCCGTGAGCGGCAGCGTCACCGAGGGTGTGCCGGCGCTGCACGCCGAGGTCACCACCTCGTCGGGTGGCATCAGCTTCCTGCAGAGCAGCCTCGGCCTGTTGATCACCGTCGCTGCTCGTGCTCATCGCGGCCGGTGGCATCGCCTACGGCCTCACGCTGGTGTTCGTGAAGGACGACCAGCTGTCATCGGTCCTCCAGCCCTACTCCGAGCTCGCCCCCGAGGCCGAGGAAGAGGGCACGGGCTCGTTCGTCGACACACCGCTCATCCAGCGAGCCGTGGCCATCACCGAGCAGATGGCGGCCGAGCGAGGGTTGCTCGGGCGCACCGAGAACGCGCTCGAGCGGGCCAACCTCCCGCTGCGGGCCGCAGAGGCGCTGTTCTTCTACGCCGCCACCGTGGTGGTCCTCACCATCCTCGGCATCGCCCTCACCGGCGGGCTCATCGGTGGACTGATCATCGGCGGCCTCGGAGCGCTCGTGCCGATCGCGGCGGTCAGCTTCATCGCCAGCCGGCGCAAGAAGCAGTTCCTCTCGCAGCTGCCCGACACGCTCCAGCTGCTCTCCGGCACGCTGCGCGCCGGCTACTCGCTCATGCAGGGCGTCGAGGCGGTCTCCCAGGAGGTCGACGAGCCCATGGGCCTCGAGCTGCGCCGGGTCGTCACCGAGTCGCGGCTCGGGCGCCCGCTCGAAGAGGCCATGGACGGCACCGCCGAGCGCATGGACAGCCCCGACTTCGGCTGGGCGGTCATGGCCATCCGCATCCAACGCGAGGTGGGTGGCAACCTCTCCGAGCTGCTGATGACCGTCGCCGAGACCATGACGGCTCGCGAGCGCCTGCGCCGCGATGTGGCGTCGCTCACCGCTGAGGGTCGGGTCTCCGCCTTCGTGCTCGGCATCTTGCCCATCGGCTTGGGCTTCGCCATGTACGTGCTCAACCCCGAGTACATCGGTCGCCTCTTCGAGACCGGCGTCGGCAACATCTTGCTGGTCGTCGCGGTGATCTCGATGCTGATCGGTTTCTACTGGATGAAGAAAATCATCGACATCGAGATCTGACCATGACTACTGAACTCACCCTCCTGCTCGGTGCTCTCCTGCTCGGCGGCGCGATCGCGCTCGTCGTCTACACCGTGTTCTCCCAGGTCAACGAGAAGGCGGTCGTGCGCGACTCGTTGCGCCAACTCGACGGCTACGAGGTCGAGAACGTCCGCGACCAGGAGCTGCTGGCGCCCATCACCGAACGGGCGATCCTGCCCGTGGTGGGTGGGCTCACCAACCTCGGTCGCCGGTTCACGCCGACGGGCTACGTCGACAACATCCGCAAGAAGTTCATCTATGCGGGCGAAGGCTCGGCCGATTCGGTCGATCGCTTCCTCGCCATCCGGGTGGTCACCGTTGCGCTGGTGCCGCTGGTGTTCATCTTCGTCTACCTCTGGAACCCGCTGATGCTCGAGGGGCTCACGCAGTTCGCCGCCTTCGCGCTCCTCACCTTCGCGCTGCTCGTCGGGCCCGACGCCCGGCTCAGCCGCCGGGTCGAGGAACGCCAGCACGCGCTGCGGATCTCACTGCCCGACATCCTCGACCTGCTCACCATCAGCGTCGAGGCGGGCCTCGGTTTCGAGCAGGCGCTCGACCGGGTCATCGGTGCGGTGCCCGGCCCCATGTCCGAGGAGTTCGCCCGCATGCTGGGCGAGACCCGCGCCGGCGCCTCTCGGGCCGACGCCATGCGTGCCCTCGAGCAGCGCACGAACGTGCCCGAGGTGCGGTCGTTCGTGCTCGCCATCCTCCAGGCCGACACCTTCGGTGTGTCGATCGGCCGGGTGCTGCGTTCCCAGGCCGAGGAGATGCGCATCAAGCGCCGTCAGCTCGCCGAGGAACGGGCCCAGAAGGCGCCCGTGAAGATGCTGATCCCGATGGTGTTCTGCATCTTCCCGGCCCTCTTCGTCATCGTGCTCGGGCCGGCAGCGATCAACATCGCCGACGCGTTCTAGCGAGCCCGTGTCGGTTGCCGCCTCGGGCGTCGACGTCGCTGACGAGCAGACGCCGCCGCGTGTCCGTCGGCCGTGGCCGACCATCGCCACCGTCATCGGTGGGGGCTTCGTGCTCTGGGGCTGGGTCATCGGCCTCGCCCGGCTGTCCGACAACAGCCTGTTCACCCACCTGGCCACCGGCCGGCTGATCCTCGACGGCACCTTCCCGAGCTCGGACCCCTACTCGTTCACCGCTGCGGGCGAGCCGTGGGTCGTGCAGAGCTGGCTGGTCTCGTTGATCTACGCGACCGCTGAGCGCGCCGGGGGAGCGGGGGCCATCCAGTTGGTCGCCGCCGCCGTGTCGGCGGCTGTCGCCGGGCTGGTGTGGCTGCTCTCGGCGCCGGCCAAGACGCTCATCGGTCGCCTGATCACCTGCGCGTTCGTGCTCGGTGTCGGTGGCGTGGCCTGGTCGCAGCGGCCGTTCCTCTTCGGGCTGCTGTTCCTGGCGATCGCGTTGCTCGCCGCGGAGGGCAGAGTGTCGCCGCTCGTGATGCTGCCCGTGTTCTGGCTGTGGGTGAACTCGCACGGATCGTTCCCGCTCGGGTTGGTGGCGATCGCCGCCCTGTTGATCGGTCGACGGCTCGACGGGGGCGACGCCTCGGTCGAGCAGCGCACCCTGCTGTGGGCCGGTGCCGGCACGCTGCTCGGCGTGGTGGGGCCCCTCGGTCTACGAGCGCTGGCGTTCCCGGTGGAGCTGTTGGGGCGCCAGGAGACGCTCAGCGAGATCGTCGAGTGGCAGTCTCCCGACTTCTCCTCCAACTGGACCCGGCTGTTCCTCGTGCAGGCGATGGTCGCCATCGTCCTGGTGGCGCGCCGGCCCTCCTACCGCGTCGCCATCCCGCTGGTGATCTTCCTCGCCGCCGCGCTTCTCGGCACCCGCAACATCTCGGTGGCCAGCATCGTGTTCGTGCCGGGCATGGCGGTCGGCTGGGTCGGCGTGGGCCGGCTCACCGGCGACGAGTCGGGACCGGTCGCCAAGATCGGCGTGGCGGCGGTGGCCCTCGTGATGGTGTTCACGGCGTCGGTGCGGCTGGGTGAGCAGCATTGGGACCTCAGCCGCTATCCGGTCGACGCCACCGTCTGGCTCGACCAGCAGGGGGCCCTCGGGCGTGACTCGCGCATCGTGGCCCGTGAACGGGTGGGCAACTTCTTCCACTTGGTCTTCGGCACCGACCAGGCGGTGTTCTTCGACGATCGGGTGGACATGTATCCCGAACCCGTGGTCGACGACCTGCTCACCCTCGATCGGGCCCAGCCAGGGTGGTCGGAGGTGCTCGACCGTTGGGAGGCCGAGGCCGTGCTGTGGGAGCGCGACACGCCGCTGGCTCAGTTGCTGGCGGCCGATCCTGCGTGGCGCATCCCCTATGTCGACGACGACTGGGTGGTGGCCTGCCGGGTCGAGCTCGAGTGGTGCGCAGCCGCCGGCTCGGTCGACTCCACCGACTCGACGGGCTGAGCGCCGACGTCCGGCTTACCGCCGGGCCAAGACCGCCACTGGGTCATTCCGCCACGTCCGGGAGGCCGAGCAGGTCGATCGTCTGTTCGTGGGTGGCGACTGGCCGCCTCATGCGCCGACACAGTGCCACTGCCTCGCCGACGAGCTCGGCGTTGGTGGGTCGGCGGTCGCCGCCATAGAACTCGAGGCCGACATGGAGATGGCCGCCCCGCTCGAGGGCGAGCGGGGCGACCTCGCAGTCGACCAGGTCGCCCCCCGCGAGCGAGACGGCCCACGGGATGGGGCAGCCGTCGAGCATCTCGAGGTAGGCGTCGAGCGAGGCCCGCGTGGGCGGGAGCCCGAACGGAGCGCCCGTGAGTCCCTGCTCGGTGGAGAAGTAGAGCTTGATCATCGACCCGCGCGGCAGGCGCCCGGCCCGCCACCAGGCCAGCGCAGCCCGCAGGAACCCCGGCTCGTAGATGGCGAGGCTCGGACCGAGGCCGTGGCGCCGGCAGATATCGAGCGCATGGGCCAGCGTGTCGAAGCTGTTGCGATAGACGAACCCGCCCACGGGTACCCCCTCCCACAGCCGCCCGAGGTTCACCGAGCCCGGATCGGCCAGGCCCATCCGCAGCGGACCGCTCCCGGCCAGCACCCCGAGGTGGTCGTAGCCGATCTCGCCCTCGATGGTCGGGTTGACCGTCGGGTAGACCAGCGCCGCCGGGCGAACCCGCCACACCTTCTGCCAGCCTTCGAGGTAGCGCGCCGCGGCCTCATCGTCGGAGACGCTGTAGCGATCGATGTGGTTGTGCACAATCGTGGCACCGGCATCGAAGCAGGCGAGCGCGTCGGCCGCGATCTCATCGGGCGATACCGGGACGTTCGGGTTGTCGGCCTTGCTCCGCGTGCCGTTGATGGCCGCCTCGATGATCACCGGAGCGAGGGTGTCGGTTGCAGCCACGACGATCAGCCCGGAGCGTTGGTCGGCGCGGCTGCAACCGCGTCGGCCAGCTCGGCGAACGATTTCTCGAGCAATTCGCCGAGCAGTCCGAGGTCGGGGATGACGTCACGATCGGAGGTCACACCGAATTGGAGCTGGCCGCCATAGGACAAGACGGCGATCGTGAGGCCTTCGTTGTCGACCACCTCGACATAGGGGAAGACCTCGAGCAGCGGCGCTCCGCACAGCCAGAGCGGGATCGGGGGACCCGGGATGTTGGTGATCACCAGGTTCATCGGGATGCGTTGGCTGACCAGCCTGGTGAGTGGAGCCGCAACCGGTGTGAGGCCGTCCGCAATCTTGATGATGGCCTCGGCGCCGTCGATCAGACCCGAGTTCTTGAGCGCGCTGGTCTGCTCGTGCACGTTGCGCAGCTGACGAACCGGATCGCCTTCATAGACGGGTAGGTCCACCACGAACATCGACACGCGATTCCCGAGTGTTTCGCCGTGCTCGTCGGCGCGCCGGGTCGATACGGGCACCATCGCCTTGAGGGTGCGACCGTCGACCCCCTCACCATGCTCGGACAGGAACCGGCGCAGCGCGTTGGTGCACCCCGCTACCACCACGTCGTTCAGCGTGCATCCGGCCAGCCTGCTCGTGCGGCGGGCCTCGTCGAGCGGCACGCGCGCCAACCGCCATCGACGGTGTTGGGTGATCGCGACGTTCCAGGGCGCGGGGCGAGGCTGCGCAGCCATCGTCCAGAGCGTGCGACCGACGTTCAACACCGCATCCATCGCAGCAGCCGGCGCCTTCACCGCACCGATCCCGCTGCGGAGCAACTCGAGGGGACGTACGGCCTGTTCGCCGATGCTCTCGACGAGCAGACGGGTCGCCGAGGGTGAAGGGCCGGGCTGCCAGCCGTCGGTAGGAGCGGGCTCGAGGATGTCCGGGCTGAGGTCGACGAGGGCCATTCCCAGATCGACGTTCGCCAGCCCGTCGCCGAGGGCGTGGTGGGTCTTGATGATCAGCGCGGCCCGGTCGTCCCGCAGTCCGTCGACGACCCATATCTCCCAGAGGGGCCGGGCCCGATCGAGCGCCTGCGATTGGACCCGACCCATCAGCTCGAGCAGTTGATCCTCGTCACCGGGGCGGGGCAGTGCCGTGAGCCGGATGTGGTAGCTGAGATCGAAGTGGGCATCGTCCACCCAGATCGGGCGACCCTGGCCGAAGGGCACGAACATGAGTCTTTGGCGCATGCGGGGCACCTGGTCGAGTCGCGAGCCGACGTGGGCCCGCAGCTCGTCGATGCGGATCCGGCCGCTGGCGTCGCGCCACGGACCTGCCTCGTACAGCGACAGCGACCCGACGTGCTGAGGCTGACGCGGGCCTTCTATACGCAGGAAGACGGTGTCTTCCGCTGATAGTCGCTGATAGGGCATTGCTCCTCCCCCCGTCGCCTTGCTCCGATTCCATCACGGCGGGACCACGACCGACACGGGCGAAGGTCACGACGTCGGGACGACACCCCGATTTGCGCCGGCTGGGGCCGTTGCCCGATCGAGGCGATTCAGCTCCGCTCCATCCGCTCGAGGTAGTGCTGGGCGGCCCCTCGCGACTCGGGATCACGGAGGGCGGTCAGCAACGAGTCGGCGTCCGCCCAGGAGCCGGCCGTTGGGGCCATACCACGCGTGACCGCGTTGACCCCCTCTTTCGTGGCGGCCAAGGTGAGCGCCGATTTCTCGACCAGCGCGGCCACCAGTTGGTCGACCTCCTCATCGAGACTCCCGTCGTCGACCACCCGGTTCACGAACCCCAGGCCACGAGCCTCCTCGGCCCCGAACGGCCGACAGGTCATGACGAGCTCTTTGGTCATCGCCGGACCGATCTCGCGCACGAGGCGCGGGATGCCGCCCCAGGCCAAGGGGATGCCCAGATCGACCTCAGGGATCGCGAAGCGGGTGGTGCTGGCCACCACCCGCAGGTCGCACGCAGCGGCCAGCACCAGACCGCCGCCGACACAGTGGCCGCGGATCGAGGCGACGGTGACCGCCCTCATCTCCTCGATCGCTTCGGCCATGCGCCGGCCGGCGTCGGCCGCCGCCCGTTGCGCGGCTACGCCGGGATCCTCGCCGGTGAAGACCGACACGTCGGCGCCTGAGCTGAACGCCCGGCCCTTGCCACCCACCACGACGACCTTCACCTCGGTCTGCTCGTCGAACCATCGGGCCGCGTCGGCCAACTCGTGCAACGTCTCCGTGCTGAGCGGGTTCAGCTTGTCAGGCCGGTTCAGCAGCAGGGTGCCGCGCGGACCGGCGACGTCGACCTCGATGGTGGCGAAGGACATGCCCGATCCTCTCATCAGGCGCCACCCAAGACGACCTTCGACCGCAACAGGCGGCGATCGAGGTGCCGGTGCTCGTGCTCGCCCACCGCAACGCTCACCTGGACCCCGATGGCCACCGTTCGAGGAACGGAGCCAGCACGTCGGCGAGGTCGGGACGACCGATCTCGCGCAACTCGTAGGTGGCCTGACGTATCGGGGCTCGGACCTGCACCAGTCGATCGAGGCGCACCGGGCTTCCGTTGACGACGAGGTCGCAGTCCGTGGCGTCGATGGTGGCCTCGAGATCTCGTACCTGAGCTTGGCTGTAGCCCATCGCCGGCAGGACCGGCCCGATGTGCGGGTAGAGCCGGAAGGCGTCGGCCACCGACCCGACGGCGAAGGGGCGCGGGTCGACGAGTGCGGTCGCTCCCGCCTGCCGGGCGGCGACGGTGCCGGCGCCGAAGGGCATGCCGCCATGGGTGATGGTCGGTCCGTCCTCGACCACGAGCACGCGCCGACCCGCCAACGAGGTGTCGCCCGCCAGCGTGACCGGTGAGGCGGCGCGCACGATCATCGCCGTCGGATTCGTCCGATGAACCGACTCGACCACCCGATCAACCACGTCGGGCGGCGCCGAGTCGACCTTGTTCACCACCACGACGTCGGCCAGGAGCAGGTTCACCTCGCCGGGGTAGTACCCGGTCTCGTCGCCCGCCCGGAGCGGATCGACCACGGTGATCGTGAGGTCAGGTCGGAAGAACGAGGTGTCGTTGTTGCCCCCGTCCCACACGATGACGTCGGCTTCGGCCTCGACGTCGGCCAGGATGGCCGCGTAGTCGACACCCGCGTACACCACCAGGCCGTCGCGCACGGGCGTCTCGTACTCCTCACGCTCCTCGATGGTCGGGGCGGCGGCGTCGATGTCGGCCTGGGAGGCGAAGCGCTGCACGGCCATCGTCGTCAGGTCTCCGTAGGGCATCGGGTGACGCACGAGCACCGGGTGCCACCCGGCGTCGCGCAGCAGTCGACAGACGCGTCGGCTGGTCTGGCTCTTCCCGGAACCGGTCCTGACGGCGCAGACCGCCACGACCGGTCGGGTCGAGCGCAGCATGGTGGCGTTCGGGCCGAGCAGCGAAAAGTCGGCGCCGGCGGCCAGGACGACCGACGCCCGATGCATGACCTGGGCGTCGGACAGGTCAGAGTACGCGAGCACGACCTCGTCGACGGCATGCGTGGCGACGAGATCGGCAAGGTCGGCCTCGGGTCGGATCGGGATGCCGTCGGCATATCGTTCCCCCGCCAGCACCGCCGGGTAGGTGCGCTGGTCGATGCCGGGAATCTGGGTCGCAGTGAAGGCCACGACCTCGACGCCCTCGTCGTCGCGAAACACGGTGTTGAAGTTGTGGAAGTCACGACCCCCGGCACCCATGATCACGATCCGGCGCACGGCACCCTTCTAGCGCGTCGGCGGCGTCGCCACCTGTTCCCCGGCGTGACTAGCGCCCTCGGAGCGGGCCTGGCGCGCCAGCCGACGCGCCACCCGTAGCGGCTCTGGGGTACGAGACCCGTGGGACATGCGGAGCACGACCTCGACGGCATCAGCGACGTCGGTTCGCCACGCGGCATGGGCCACGACGGGACGGGCGCCCGATCGCGTGCAGCACCAGGCCGCAATCAGCTGCCCGTCGATCACGATGGGCGCCGTTTCGCCCCTCTCGGTGAGCGCAGGTGGCTCGAGGTGGCGCGCACAGAGCAGTCGGTGGGTGACCCCGACGGTCGGCAGGTCCCAAAGCTGGCCCAGGTGCAGGGCCAGCCCACCGCGTCGCGGGTGGTCACGACCGGTGGCGTCGACCATCACGACGTCGGGCACGAGGTGGGGAGCCGACGCGAGGACGGCGACGATGCCGTCGAGAAGCAGCTGGCCCTCGCGCAGACCTAGCAGTCCGGGAACATAGGGGGCCGCGGTCACCCCGGTCTTGACCGCCCCGGCCAGCACATCTCCGTCCTCGTCGAGCACCGCGGCGCCCACCCACGCGTGATCACCGGCCCGACCGGGCCCTTGCTCCCCACGGGCGAACGCCACGACGCACCCTGCGACGCGCAGTCGACCCGACGGCGGATGCCACGGGGCTTGTTGCAGCCCACCGAGCCAGGTCTGTGTGGCGCGCAGCGCATCAGCATCGGCGAAGGCCGGCTGCATCGCGTGCTCCTGCCGCGGTGCATGCTCGGTGGTCGCCGTGTCGCAGGGCGTCGCCCGAGCGTCCGCCGCGGCGTGAGCACGGACCACGCTCAGCAGCGGTTGGACGGCGGCGACGAACTCGGCCGGTCGCTCCTCGTGAGGACTGTGCCCAGCGCCGGGGAACACGACGAGCCTTGCTTCCGGAATCTGGTCAGCCAGGGCGATCGCGTGGCGTGGCGACACGACGTGATCGGCCGAACCGGTCATCACGAGGGTCGGGCAACAGATCTGGTCGAGTTGTCCTGACGGATCGAGTGGCTCGTGGGTCGCCAGGGCGAACACCGTCTCGGCCCAGGTCGGCCCAGCCAGGTCGCGTCGGTACGACTCGACCAACTCGGGCCGCACGGTGTTGCCAGGACGGTGGATGGCGATCATGGCGGGGCCGATCACGCGGGGCGCGACCACGCGGGTGATCGCCGCGCCGACGCGAGCCACGATCGGGTTGGCGGCCAGGTGACGGGCCGATGCCGGTGCCGCCAAGCCCGGCCCGATCGCCGCGTCGACGAGCACCAGGCCGGCCACCCGCTCGGGTGCGTCGATGGCCACGGCCGCGGCGATCGCCCCGCCGGCCGAGTGACCCATGAGCACCGCTCGCTCATCGCCCAGAACATCGAGCAGCTCGAGCACCATCTCGACCTCTCCGTCGCCGCGGAGCACCCGATCGCGACGAGGGCCGGCCGGAGGTAGCGGGCTGGCGCCGAAGCCCGGCCGGTCGAACGCGACCACCCGGTGGTGCTCGGCCAGCGGGGCGAGCACCATCATCCAGGTCTCGATGGCTGCGCCGAAGCCGTGCAGGAGCACGATCGGCGGCCCGCCGCATCCCTCGACGTGCACCGCGATCTCGGTGTCGCCGATCTTGACGACGCGGCGATCGATGGCGAGATCGGTCACGGTGCCGACGCTAGGGCCTGTTCGTCATCGAACGGGAACCGATCGTGTCGAGGTGCGAGACTCGGCACCGATCGAGCGCGGAGGACCGACGATGGGTGAAGACGCAGGCTCGCAGCGAGAGCTCGGACACGCAGACGTCGTGGTGGTCGGCGCGGGCCTCGGTGGTCTGACCACAGCCGCCTATCTGGCGGTGGCGGGACGACGGGTCGTCGTCGTCGACCGTCACGCGGTGGCGGGTGGCAACGGCACGGTGTTCACCCACGAGGGCTACGAGTTCGACGTCGGGGTGCACTACATCGGTGACTGCGGACCGGGCGGCGCCATTCCCTCGGTGCTCGAGCCACTGGGCATCGACCTGACCTACCGCGAGATGGACCCCGACGGCTTCGACACCTTTCTGTTCCCCGACGGCCCATTCCCCGACGTGACGAGCTTTCGGGTCCCGAAGGGCGTCGACGCCTTCCGCCAGCGACTCATCGAGACCTTCCCCGACGAGGCCGCGGGAATCGAGGCCTATCTCGACACCGTGGTCGCCATCGACCGCGAGCTCACGGGCTCCGGGCCGGGCGAGGCGGTGGTGTCCCACCTCGAGACGACAGTGGGAGATCTGTTCGACGAGCTCGGGTTGTCGACCCGGCTGCGGACCGTGCTCAGCGGTCAGCACGGCACCTACGCCTTGCCCCCGTCGCGCGCGTCGCTGTTGCTGCACGCGGCGCTCACCATGCACTATCTCAAGGGCGCGTTCTACCCCCAAGGCGGCGGTCAGGTGATGGCCGACCGGCTGGCCGACGTCATCCGGTCCCACGGGGGCACCATCGTGCTGCAGACCCCGGTCGAGCAGATCCTGGTCGACGACGACCACGTGAGTGGCGTGCGGCTGCACGTGCCCTCGGCCCGCAAGGCCCAAGGCGTACCCGAGGTCATCCACGCGCCCGTGGTTGTGTCGAACGCCGACCTCAAGCACACCGTGCTCGACATGGTCGGCGTCGAGCACCTGCCCGCGGAGTACATCGCCCAGGTAGCGGGATACGAGATGTCGCTTCCTCTGTTCGTCGTCTACCTCATCCTCGATTACGACCTGCACGACGCAGGCGTGCCGAACACCAACCTGTGGGTGCTCGGCGACGATGTCGAGGACGAGTACGAGGCGCTCGAGGCAGGACGACTGGTCGAGCGGCCGATGACCTACATCACCTCGGCCAGCTTGAAGGACCCGACGAACCCCAGGCTGTGTCGGCCGGGTCAGACCAACGTGCAGATCATGACGCTCGTTCCACGCGACCACGAATGGTGGGGCCTGCGCGTGGGCGGCCCGGTTGCCGGGGAGCGATACCGCAACAACGCCGCCTACCGGGCCCGCAAGACCGAGGTCCGTGATCGCCTCCTCGAGCAGGCCGAGCGCGCCATCCCCGGCCTGCGCAACCACATCGTGCACGAGGAGTGCGCCACACCGGTCACCCACGAGCGGTTCGTCCGGTCGTCGGGCGGCACCTCCTACGGCATCGCCTGCACACCCGATCAGTTCGCCCTGAAACGCCCGGCATCGGCCACCCCACTACCCGGGCTGTTCGTGGTGGGGGCCAGCACCATGTCCGGCCACGGCATCGCCGGTGTCCTCAACGGGGGCGTGGCCTGCGCCAGTGCGGTCCTCGGCGCCTCGGCCCGCCAGGTGGCGCGCCGGGAGTTGGCCGGCACCACCGGGTGAGACCTCGGCGTCGACGCCGCCGGCGGCGGAGAGGAAGGGGCCGGTCGCGGGACCTTCGCCCCTCCCGCGAGGTCCGCTCGCTCGCCCAGAGTGGAACCATGGACGAAGGGGTGGTCGCCTGGGTGCTCGACGAGGGCACCTTCTCGGGGCTCGTTTCGACCCTCGCCTCCGACCACGATCGTCTGATCGGGCCGACGATCCTCGACGGCGCGATCTCCTATGAGGAGATCGAGAGCATCGCCGACCTGCCCCGCGGCCAGGGGTCGACGCAAGGTCCGGGTCGATACCGACTGGTCGACGACGAATCGGCCGGGTGGTTCGGTGCGGGCCCGCCGGCGCAGAGCCTCAAGCGCTGGATCGAGCCGCCGCGGGAGCTGGTCGCGTCGGCCCGCCGCACCGCGGACGGATGGTCGATCGCCCCCGCCCGCCCACCCGAGCAGCCGGCGACCGCGATCATCGGCGCCCGCGCCTGCGACCTCGCCGGTCGGGCTGTGCTCCGACGGGTGCTCGACGCAGCCGACGCCCGCGAGGCTCGACGGACAGGTGGAGGCGGAGCCGTTGGTCGTCGCCGCTGCCTGCACCTCGGCGACCGAGTCGTGCTTCTGCGCCTCCGTCGGCACGGGCCCGGCGCCGGAATCCGGTTTCGACATCGTCCTCACCGAGTTGACCGGCGATGGCGACCGACTACTCGCCGAGGCAGCCACGTCGCGCGGCGAAGTGCTGCTGCGTGGGCTCGATGCGACGGTGGCGACCGACGATGACCGCGCGGCAGGGCGTGAGGCCGTCGCGAGGGTCGCAGGTGCTCAGGTCCGGGCGCTCGACCCGACGGGCCTGCCCGGTGCACTGCGCGCTGCATCCTCCAGCCCGGCGTGGTCATCGGTGGCCCAGCGGTGCCTGGTGTGCGGGAACTGCACCAGCGTGTGTCCCACGTGCTTCTGCTCGAACGTGGAGGACGCCACTGATCCCGCCGGAAACGTTGCCGAGCGTTGGAAGGTATGGGATTCGTGTTTCACGTTGCTGTTCACCGAGATGCACGGGGGCAGTGTGCGCGTCTCGACCGAGTCGCGCTACCGGCAGTGGCTCACCCACAAACTCGACACCTGGTTCGACCAGTTCGACGAGTCCGGATGTGTCGGCTGCGGGCGCTGTATCACGTGGTGTCCGGTCGGCATCGACATCGTGGCAGAGGCCCATGCCGTCCGGGCCGACCCCGGCGGAACCGCGGTTGCGCTCACAGGCGGCAACCGATGAAGGCGATCCGCGACCTTCTCGCCGAACAGGCGGATCTCGTCGGTCTCCCCGAGTCGGACCTGGAGCTGATGGCCGGCTGCGCGGTCAACGTCGTGTGCTCCGCCGGCGAGACGTTGGCCCGCGAGGGTGATCCCGCCGAGACGTTCCTAGTGATCCGCGCCGGTCGGGTGGCCCTGGACGTGGAGGCCCCCGGCCGAGGTGCGTTGCGGATTCTGACGCTCGGCCCCGGCGAGCTGGTCGGTTGGTCGTGGCTCGTTCCGCCCTATCGGTGGAGTGCGGATGTGGTGGCCGTCGACGAGGTGCATGCCGTGCAGATCGATGCCGCCTGCCTACGACGCAAGTGCGACGAGGACACCGCGCTCGGCTATCGCCTGATGCAGCGCGTCGCCCATCTGACCGCCCAGCGGCTGCAGTCCACTCGGCTGCAGCTCCTCGACCTCTATGCCCGGAACCACAATGGTGCCTGAGGTCTCGCTCGGCGCCCTGCCGACTCTTCTGGCGCCGGCAGCCGCGCTGGTCGTCTCCCGCCGGATCGAGACCGCCGACGTCGTCACGTTGGCGCTCGACAGTGCCGATGGTGCCGACGCCGCACCCGGGCAGTTCTCCATGCTGTGGGTCCCGGGGGTCGGTGAAGTGGCGGTCTCCGTGAGCGGGCGAGGGTCCGGTGCCGAGGTGCTGCACACCATCAAGAGGGTCGGTGCAGTCACCGATGCGTTGTGCCGAGCGGAGGTGGGTCAGGTGATCGGCGCGCGGGGCCCGTTCGGCCAGGGCTGGGATCTGACGACCCGCCCTGGCGACGACCTGGTGATGGTGGCCGGAGGCATCGGGCTGGCGCCGCTGCGTCCGGCGATCAATGCCGTCCTCGAGCGTCGTGACGAGTTCGGCCGAGTCGTGATCCTCGTCGGAGCCCGCTCGCCCGCCGATGTCGTATTCGCCGAAGAGATCGGCGGGTGGTCCCGCCGCCCCGATCTCGAGGTCACGGTCACCGTCGATCGGGCGTCGCCCGGCTGGAGGGGTGGGGTCGGCGTCATCACGCGTTTGCTCCCCGGCCTCTCGGTCGATCCGGGTCGCACCACGGCGCTGGTGTGCGGCCCCGAAGTGATGATCAGGTTCGCGGCCCGCGCCTTGGTCGATCTGGGTGTGGCGCCTTCGCGGCTGCAGGTCTCGCTCGAACGCAACATGCGGTGCGGCATCGGGCTCTGCGGCCACTGCCAGCTCGGGCCCCTGCTGCTCTGCCGTGACGGCCCGGTCCGGCGTTGGGACGACGTCGACACTCTGCTCAGGGTGCGTGAGCTGTGAACGCACACAGGCCGCGCGTGGCGGTGTGGAAGTTCGCGTCGTGCGACGGCTGCCAGCTCACGCTCCTCGACTGCGAGGACGAGCTGCTCACCGTGGCCGAAAAGGTGGAGCTGGCCTACTTCCTCGAGGCCGGACTGGCACGGGTCGAGGGCCGCTACGACGTCTCGTTGGTCGAGGGGTCGATCACCACCCCCGACGACCGCCGACGGATTCTCGAGGTGCGAGCCGCATCCGACACGCTCGTCACCATCGGCGCGTGCGCCACGGCCGGCGGCATCCAGGCCCTGCGCAACTTCGCCGACGTCGGTGAGTACCTCTCGATCGTCTACGCCCAACCCCACTACATCGACACGCTCGACCAGGCGACTCCCATCGCCGCCCACGTGAACGTCGACCTCGAGGTTCGTGGTTGCCCGATCTCGAAGCACCAGCTCCTCGAGGTCATCAGCGCGATCTTGGCCGGGCGGCGACCGACGTTGCCCTCCCACAGCGTGTGCCTCGAGTGCAAGCAACGAGGGGCCACGTGCGTTCTGGTGACCGAGGGCCAGGCCTGCCTTGGGCCGGTCACGCACGCCGGTTGTGGGGCGTTGTGTCCCGCCTACCGACGTGGCTGCTACGGGTGCTACGGCCCGGCCGAGACGACCAACCTGCCCGCCCTGAGTGCACAGCTGGTCGAGCTGGGCACGACCAACGAGTCGGCGGTGCGCCTGCTGCGCTCGTTCAACGCCTGGGCCGAGCCGTTCCGCGAGGAGTCCACCCGCCTCGACGGAGCGACCGACACCCGAGAGGAGCAACCATGACCCACCGAAGCCCGGCAAGCCACACGCTGCGCGTCGACGGGCTTGCCCGTGTCGAAGGCGAGGGGGCCATGGTCATCGAGATCGACGACCGACGGGTGACCGACGTCCAACTGCGAATCTACGAGCCTCCTCGCTTCTTCGAGGCGTTCCTTCGTGGCCGGGGCCACACCGAGCCACCCGACATCACGGCGCGGATCTGCGGTATCTGCCCGGTCGCCTACCAGATGAGCGCCTGTCGGGCGATCGAAGACGCGTGCGGCGTCGAGATCGACGAGCGGGTGCTGGCGCTGCGTCGTCTCCTCTACTTCGGCGAGTGGATCGAGAGCCACACACTTCACGTCTACCTGTTGCACGCGCCCGACTTCCTCGGGGTCGAGAGCGCCATCGAGTTGGCCGAGCGCGATCGGCCGGCCGTGGAGCGGGGCCTGCGCCTCAAGAAGGCGGGCAATCACGTCATCGAGCTGCTGGGTGGACGCGCCGTGCATCCGGTCAACGTGCGTGTCGGTGGGTTCTGGCGATCGCCCACCCGTGCGGAGCTGCGCCCCCTCCGTGAGGAGCTGCTGGTCGCCCGCGACGATGCCATCGCCACCGTCGAGTGGGTCGCCGGCTTCGAGTTCCCCGATCACGGCGAACCTCACATCGATGTGGCCCTTCAGCACCCTGACGACTACGCGATCCTCGAGGGCCGCATCGTGTCGAGCAGCGGCCTCGACCTCGACGCCGCCGAGCTCCTCGATCACATCGGCGAGCATCAGGTGCCGCACTCCACCGCTCTGCACGCCAGCCTCCTCGACGGTCAGCACTACCGGGTCGGACCGCTGGCCCGTTTCAACCTGAACTCCGAGCGTCTGTGCGCCTTGGCCGCAGATGCGGCGCGGTCGGCCGGCCTGGTGGCGCCGGTGCACAACCCGTTCCGCAGCATCGTGGTTCGCGCCGTGGAGGTTCTCCACGCGTGCGACGAGGCCCTCACCGCCATCGATCGCTACGAGCCGCCCGATCCGCCTGCGCAGACTGTGCCCCCTCGTGCGGCGGTGGGTCACGGTGCCACCGAAGCGCCTCGCGGGTTGCTCTACCACCGCTACCAGCTCGACTCGAGCGGCACCATCGTCGATGCAGACATCATCCCACCCACCTCGCAGAACCAGGCCGTGATCGAACACGACCTGTGGCACATCGTCGATGACCACCTGCTCGCCAACCGTGGCGAGCTCGATGTCGACGAGCTCACCCATACTTGTGAGCAGGCCATCCGAAACCACGACCCGTGCATCTCGTGCGCCACGCACTTCCTCGATCTCACGGTGGTGCACCGATGAAGACTGCGCCGTCCGTCGTGGTGATCGGCGTGGGCAACCTGTGGCGGGGCGACGACGGGGTCGGCCTTGCCGTCGGGCGAGCCGTCGCGTCTCGGCTCACTGGCTACGACGTGGAGAGCGCCGAGGTCGACGGCGAGCCCGGCCGACTGCTCGAACTCTGGAGTGGCCGTCGGTTGGCGATCGTGGTCGACGCCGCCCGAGGCGGTGGTCCACCTGGCACGGTGCACCGCGTCGACCTGGCGGCCGACGGCCTCGGCGCACTGGGCCGGTCGAGCCGACACGGCGGATCCCACGCGCTCGGCATCGCCGACGCCGTGCGGTTGGCCGAAGCGCTCGATCGGTTGCCCGATCGGCTCGTGGCCATCGGCATCGAGGGGGCATCGTTCACCCACACCGACGGACTCGACCTCGACCGGCGCGTGGCCGACGCGGTTGCGCCGGCGGTGGAGCTCGTCGTCGATCTGGTCACCGAGCATTTCGGGGCGTCGACCTCAGGAGGGAACAGCCGTGTGTCTGAGCAGTGATGTCACCATCGTCGAGCTCGGCGAGCGGGGCGAAGCCGTCGGACAGGTCGACGGCCGGTCGGTACGCGTGCGTCTCGATCTGCTCGTGCTCGAGGGCCTGCCGGTCGAGGTGGGTGATGTGGTCCGCGTCGATTGCGGTTTCGCCCTCGAGGCTGGTCACCGATGCCCCCGAGCCGTTCACCGACGATGGAGCAGACCGATGAACGATCGACGACGCCTGGGTCTGGTGGCGGCGCTCACGACTGCCGGCATCTCGGGCATCGCCGTCTACCTGAACGGGCTGGCCGTGAAGGCCTCGGGCGGGCCCGCCCTGCACACCACCACCAAGAACGCCGTCGCCGCGCTGTTGCTCGGCGTGGCGATGGTCGTCGCGGGGCGGCGCCGTCCGGCGGCGGGGTGGACGAAACCCACGACGGGCGGTCAGGTGGCCGGGCTCGCCGCTGTCGCGCTCATCGGCGGAGGGCTGGCGTTCGCCCTCTTCTTCGAGGGGCTGGCCGCGGCGTCGTCGACCGACGCCGCGTTCCTCCACAAGACGCTCGTTCTGTGGGTGGCACTGGCCGCGCCATGGCTGCTGTCGGAACGGATCGGCTGGCCGGTCGCGGTCGCGATCATCGCCCTGATGGCCGGCCACGTCCTGCTCGCCGGCGACCTCGGGGCGATCGACGCGGGTCGACCGGAGCTGATGATCCTCGGGGCCACGATGCTCTGGGCCAGTGAGGTCATCGTCATGAAGCGACTGCTGCGCAGCTTGTCGCCGCTGACGGTCGGCACTGTTCGATTGGGCGGAGGCCTGATGGTGCTGGTCGGCTGGGTGGTCATCACCGGCGGCGAGCTCGATGGTCTGGGGGCGGAGGCCTGGCTGTGGGCACTCGTCACCGGACTGGTGCTGGCCGGCTATGTCGCGTGCTGGACCACCGCCCTGGCCAACGCGCCAGCGGTGGTGGTCACGGCGGTGCTGGTGCTGGCGGTGCCCATCACTGCGGCCCTCGACGCCATATTGCAGGACAAGCCGATCGGTCCGAAGTTGCTCGGCCTGGCGCTTCTTTCGCTGGCCGGTTTCGCCGTGGTGTTGGCCACCGGCACCGAGGCACCAAACCCATCGATGGTCGGACCAGGTCCCGAGCACGAGCGGGCGTCGGCATGAGCGTCGAAGGTGCGGTCACCTTCGCCCGCTACGCCTTTCCACCCAACGATCTTGGCTACTGCGGATCCGACGATTCGGCTGCGCTGTTCGACTACGGCCATGCAGGACTCGCCGACGGCGGTTTGCGCGCGCTCGCCCAGGAGTTCGAAGGTGCGTGGCCCTATCTCGAAGTGCTGGCCGGTGTGGCCGACGAGCCCGACCCGCTGTGTCAACAGGTGGTCGAGGCCTACTGGCTCGGCGCGCCCCCTGCCGGTCGAGTGCGGGTCCACGATCTCGGCAACTCGATCGACGATCGCTTCCGCAGACGCGCCGGTCGGTCGTGGGATCGCCTGCGCGCCGGGATCGTGCCGGGAGCCGAGTTGTGCCATGCCTTCCACGTGCTGTGCGTCGGCCCGTGGGTGGGCCTGCTGCGCGGCGGGCTGGTCGACCAGCCCGTCGAGGTCATCGACCGTTGCCGCATCCGGTGGGGAACAGTCGAACGGATCGACGGTGACGACTGTGAGGTGGTCTCCCGCCCGATCGTGTGGCGCACCGGCACGCTTCACCTGGGATCTGCCACCACCGAGAGCGTGCGCCACGCCCGCCAGGGTGACTCACTCGGCCCGGCCATCCGCCCGGGTGACATCGTGAGCATGCACTGGGACTGGGTCTGTGATCGCCTCGATGCCCGTCAACTCGGCTGGCTGCGTGCCTCCACCCGCCGCCAGCTCGCCCTGGCGAATCGACAACTGGGCGCGCCGGTGGGCAGCGGCCAACCCGTGACGGCCATCCCCAGGGCTGACCGATGAGCGGACGCGACCTGGTGATCCTGGGTACGGCCAGTCAGGTGCCCACCCGCACCCGGAACCACAACGGCTACCTCCTTCGCTGGGATCGCGAGGGAATCCTCTTCGATCCCGGCGAGGGCACGCAGCGTCAGTTCGGCTTCGCGGGTGTGTCGCCCGGTCGCATCACCCGGATCTGCCTCACCCACCTGCACGGCGATCATTGCCTGGGGCTGCCCGGGATTCTGCAACGGCTCGCCCTTGACGGGTCCGGCCTTGACCTGCCCATCCACTTTCCCGCCAGCGGCCGCCGCTACGTCGAACGACTCTGCAACGCCAGCATCGGCCGCCGCCAGCAGGTCCGGTTGGCGCCCGTGGCAGACGACGGCCTCGTCGAGGCGGGGCCGCCGCTGCGCATCGAGGCGCTCGCGCTCGATCACTCCGTCGACGCGATCGGTTGGCGGATCGAGGAGCCGCCTCGCCGACACTTCGACAGCGACCGGCTGGCGGCGCTCGGTGTCGACGGACCCGACGTGGCGAGGCTGGCACGCGACACGGTGCTCGAGGTCCACGGTCGACGGGTTCACATCGACGAGGTCAGCGAGTGGCGGCCCGGGCACAGCGTGGCCGTCGTGATGGATACGAGGCCATGTGACGCTGCCGTCGAGTTGGCTCGTGGCGCCGACCTCCTGCTCTGCGAGGCCACCTTTTTGGAGTCGGAGGTCGAGCTCGCCATCGAGGCGGGTCACATGACCGCCCGTCAGGCGGCCACGGTGGCCCGAGAGGCCGGCGTCGGTCGCCTGGTGCTCACGCACCTGTCGTCGCGCTACACAGACCCCACCGGTCACCGGCGTGAAGCGGGTGAGGTGTTCGACGACGTGGTGGTGGCTGAAGACCTCACCGTCATCGATCTGCCCACCACCGCCGAGGTGGTGGCATCGACGATCGAGCCCTGATCGGTCGGGGCACTGGCCCGGCCGTGTCGAGGCGACCGACCACCGGGGCGGGAAGCGACGAAACCGAGCGTGGGGCCTTCGGCCCTAGCGACACCGGGGGTGGCTCTCTACCGTCCGTTCCCGGGCAGAGGCTCGCCGGGGCCGATCGCTTACCTCGGCAACGGCACCACTCATCGGGAGGGTCGTGGAGTTCAATCTCGCTGATCTCTTCGAGTCTGTGGCCGACACCATCCCCGACGCGCTCGCCGTGGTCGCGAGCCCACAGCGGCTGAGCTATTCGACGCTCGACCAACGCGCCAACCGCCTCGCGCACCGTCTGGCCGCCGGCGGGATCGGACGAGGCGACATGGTCGGGGTGCAGCTGGTCAACGGGGCCGAGTACCTCGAGGTCATGCTGGGCTGCTTCAAGCTGCGGGCCGTGCCGGTGAACGTGAACTATCGCTACACCCCGACCGAGCTACGACACCTCTACGACGATGCCGGGCTGGTGGGACTGGTGTACGGCCGTTCCTTCGCCAGCGAGGTGGGGGCGTCGCTGGAGGCCATGACCGAGCGGCGGGTGGTGCTGGAGGTCGGCGCGGGCATCGGAGAGATGCCGTCACCCTGGGCCGGTCACTACGAGACCGAGCTCGCCGGAATGACCGACGAACGCGACTTCGATCCCCGGTCATCCGACGATCTCTACTGCATCTACACCGGAGGGACCACGGGCCCACCGAAGGGCGTGCTGTGGCGACATGAGGACATCTTCTTCGCCGCCATGGGAGGCGGCGACCCGCTGCAGCTCGGGGATATCATCGATCGTCCGGAGCAGCTGAGCACCCGACTCCTGCGGCCAGGGATGGTCGCTCTACCCATCCCGCCGCTGATGCACGCCAGCGCGCAATGGTTGGCCTTCGCCACCTTCTTCGGAGGGGGGACGCTGGTGCTTCTGCCCGCAGGGCACTTCGACCCGCGCACCACCTGGCGCCTCGTCAGCGACGAGCGGGTCAACGTCCTGGTGGTCGTGGGCGACGCCATGGCCCGACCACTCCTCGACGCACTGGATGCCTCGACCGGTCTCGACATCGGCTCGCTCATGGCCATCGGTTCGGGAGGGGCGGTCCTGTCCCCCATCACGAAGGAGCGGCTGGCCCGGTCCCTGCCCGGGGTCATCGTGGCCGATTCGTTCGGCTCCTCCGAGACCGGGCAGGTCGGCGGGGCGCCTCCCGCCGACGACCCTTTCGGCGCACCCCGCCTGAAGGTCGACCATCGCACAGCGGTGCTCGACACCGATCTGCGACCGATCGAGCCCGGTTCGGAGTCCGTGGGGCTCCTCGCCAGGAGCGGGCACGTGCCGATCGGCTACCGGGGAGACCCGACGCGTTCCGCCACTACCTTCGTGGAGATCGAGGGTCGGCGCTGGGCGCTGCCCGGCGACCACGCCCGGGTCGAGGCCGACGGCACGATCGTGGTGCTCGGCCGTTCGTCGCAGTGCATCAACAGCGGCGGGGAGAAGATCTACGCGGAGGAGGTGGAAACGGCGATGAAGCGGCATCCAGACGTGGTCGACGCCGTGGTCGTCGGCGTCGACGACGAGCGTTGGGGCCAGCGCGTGGTCGCGGTGGTCGAGCCGATCCCCACCCGGAATCCATCGCTGTCCGAGCTCAGGGAGCAGGCCCGAGAAGTCCTCGCCGGCTACAAGCTCCCGAAGCAGCTCGTGCTGGTCGAGCACATGGAGCGTCTTCCCAGCGGCAAGGCCGACTACGGGTGGGCGCGACGCACGGCCGTCGAAGCGGGCGACCGGGCCGAGAGGATGCCGACGTGACGAGCACCGAGATCCACGGAGACGTCGAGCCTGGGTTCGAAGGGGTGGCCGAGGCGTTTCGCACCAACTTCGAAGAGCACGGTGACGTCGGGGCGGCGGTGTGCGTGTACCACCGCGGTCGCCCGCTCGTCGACCTGTGGGGCGGTCTGGCCGACCGCGAGGCGTCGCGACCCTGGCAACGCGACACGCTGCAGCTGGTCTTCTCGACGACCAAAGGGATCGCCGCCACGTGCATCCACCTGCTGGTGGAGCGCGGCGTGCTCGATCTCGACACCCCCGTCGCCCGCTACTGGCCCGAGTTCGCGGCCTCGGGGAAGGCGGAGATCCCGCTGCGCTGGGTGCTGTCGCACGAGGCCGGACTGGCGGCGGTGACCGGTGAGGTGACGATGGACGACGTACTCGGGTGGGAGGGTGTGGTCGAGGCCATCGCCGCGCAGGCACCGGTCTGGGAGCCCGGCACCAAGCACGGCTACCACGCCCGTTCCTACGGTTGGATCCTCGGCGAGGTGGTGCGTCGGGTCACGGGGCGCAGCCTCGGGCGGTTCTTCGCGGACGAGATCGCCTCTCCGCTCGATCTCGACTTCTTCATCGGGCTTCCTCCGGCAGAGGCCGACCGGGTGGCGCACCTGTATCCACCGGTCATCGACGCGCCCACCCAGGAGGTGCTCGACGTGTTCATGGGGCCGGACACGCTGCTCGGCCAGGTCATCGCCGGTCCGTCGGGCCTGTTCGGCTACGACGAGATGTGGAACCGTCCCGAGGTGCTGGCCGCCGAGATGCCGTCGTCCAACGGGGTGGGCACCGCTCGGGCGGTCGCCCGCCTGTACGCCGCGCTGATCGGTGAGGTCGACGGGCGCCGTGTACTCGACGCCGACACCGTCGCTCGGGCGACCGAGGTGCAGGCGAGTGGCCCCGATCACGTCATCGGACTACCGATGGCGTTCGGGCTCGGGTACATGACCCCACCACCGTCGGCACCTCCGGGCTCCTTCGGCCATGCCGGCGCCGGCGGCTCGCTCGGCATGGCCGATCCGGCCGGGCGCTGGGCGCTCGGCTACGTGATGAACCAGATGCAGCTCGGGCTGACGGGTGATGCCCGCAGTGCCGGGCTGATCGACGCCACCGTGGCCGCCACCGAGCGCCTCCGCTGAAGGGCGCCCTATCCCAGGTAGGCCTCGACCAGGTCGTCGTACTCGGCTCGCAGATCATTGACCAGCGCCCAGGGGTCGGGGAGGCTCGCCGGACAGCCGAGCACCGACACGTAGAGGTGATCGACGTAGCTCCACGCCGTGATGTTGAGCCCGATGCCTTCGAGGATCGGGCCGACAGAGTAGAGAGCAGTGACCGTCGCGTCGTCGAGCGCCAACGGCAGCCGGGGCCCGGCGACATTCGACGCGATCAGGTTCACCGGAGGACGGGTGTGGTTGGCCAGTCGGGTGCGGGCCCACAGCCGGATGCCGAGCGGATAGAGGTGCGGTGGCGTGAGTCCGGCTCGATACTCGAAGAGGTCGGCGCCCAACGCGGTGCGGATCCGTCGAGCGGCGCGAACCGTTGCGTTGATCGACTGAGCGCGCGTGGCCACATCGACGACGTCGGTGCCGATCGACAGCATGAGGTTGTCAACGTGGTTCCCGCTGAACCGCCGCGTGCCATGGCGGGTGGCCATCGGCACGGCAGCCACCAGGCTGCGCGCCGGCAACTCACCCCTCCGAGCCAGATAGCGGCGCAGCGCGCCGCCGCAGATGGTCAGGAACAGGTCGTTGAGCGTCACTCCGCCGATGGACTTGGCCTGAAGGAGCTCCGTCAGCGGCAGGGCCGTCATGGCGAAGGTGCGCTCTCCATCGAGTGAGACGTTCAGCGAGGTGCGCGCCGACGAGAACGGCAGCGGCAGAGCCATGTCGGTCTTGCTTTGGGCCCGGCGGGCCGCGACCAGGCCGTCGGCAGTTCGCCGCACGAAGTCGGGGAGCTGGCGGAGGCGGCGAGAGCCGCTGCGCGCAGCCTGTCGATAGAGCTCCCGACGCGACGGAATCGGCTCGGGACGCGGGTGCTGCACGAAAGCATCCTCATCGTCGATCACGAACGCGTTCTCGAGCATGGCTACAGCCGCAGCTCCATCGGCCACGCAGTGGTGCAGCTTCATCACGAACGCCAGCCGGCTCTCACCGAGGCCCTCGACGACGGTGAGCTCCCAGAGCGGACGGTCGCGCGGCAGCTGCATGGCCGCCAACTCAGCGACGATCGTGGCCAGCTCGCGGTCACCCCCGGGCGGACGTGCCCGGCGCCAATGCACATGCCGGCTGAGATCGAGATCGGGGTCCTCGATCCAGACGGGGTGCCCGAGCCGATGCGGCACCGTCACCATCCGCCGGCGGAGCGCGGGCAACCGATCGAGCCACACCTCGAGGAGTTCGAGCAGGTGCGGTGGGGTAAGCGGGGTCTTTCGGCCCGAGACGTCCATCACCGCGATCTTTAGGGTGTGCATATGAGCCGTGGCGGTCTCGGAGTAGAGGAACCTGGCGTCGAGTCCCGTCATCTCGTCCGTGGTGTCCACCCCCTGCGGTGCGTTGCCTCCGGTGCGGGAGCAACGTGTCGCGAAGAGGGAGTATCGCTCACGCCGGCCCTCCTCGATCGCCACCACCGGGGACCGGTCACGGTCATCAGCACGAGGTGGGCGCCGTGCGACGAGTGACCGGCACCGACGCCGCGTTCGTCGAGATGGAGACGCCGGCCATGCACCTGCATGTGATGGGCGTGCTCATCCTCGATCCCACCGGCACTGACAGCGGCTTCACGCCCGAGCGCCTCGACGCGCTCTTTCGCCAGCGCCTCCATCTGATACCGCCGTTTCGCCGCCGGGTCGTGTCGGTTCGGGCTGGCCTCGACCATCCCCGATGGATCGAGGATCCCTCGTTCGATCTGTCGAACCACCTCCACCACCGCACGCTCGGGCCCGGCGCGACGCAAGCCGATCTCGAGCTGTTCGTAAGCAGCGTGGCGAGCGTCCCGCTCGACCGTGAGCGACCCCTCTGGGAGACATGGCTGGTCGACGGCTTCGCCGATGGTTCGGTGGCCCTGGTCACCAAGGTGCACCACGCCATCATGGACGGCGCTGCGGGTGGTGACCTGATGGCCTCTCTGTTCGACCTCGAGCCGGATGCAGAAGCCGGCGCTTTGGACGAGGTGAGCGCGTGGGAGGGCGAGGCGGTGCCCCATCCTGTGGCGCTGATCGCCCAGGCGGGCCCCGGCGCGCTTGCCCGGTGGGCGCGGCTTCCCGGGGTGCTGGCGCGAACCGCGGCCAGCTTGATCCGATCGGCGGGCGCACTGAGACGGGACCGCGGCTCACCACTGTCGGTGGCGCCGGGTACCACGTTCAACGGCGCTCTCACCGCGGCGCGGTCTGTCGCCTTCGGGCGTGGCTCACTCGACGATCTCAAACAGATCCGCCGCGCATTCGCCACCACGATCAACGACGTCGTGCTGGCTGCCACGACGATCTCGCTGCGCCGCTACCTGCTCGATCGCGATGCGCTGCCGTCGCGGCCACTGGTGGCCTCCGTCCCAGTGGCACTCGAGCGCAGCGCCGACAGCACGTTCGGCAACCGGACGACCACCATCCTGATCTCGCTGCCGGTGCAGATCGACGAGCCGGTCGAGGTCTTGCGATCGGTCCACGCCGACGCGGTCGGGGCCAAAGGGGTCCAACAGGCGCTCGGCCCCGACGTGCTCGAGGACTGGGCCGAGCTGGCGCCCGCGGCGTTGCTCACCGCCGCCGCTCGGACGTACTCGGGCCTCGGGCTCGGCCGGTTCCACCCCCCGCTGTTCAACATGCTCGTGTCGAACGTGCCCGGCCCTCCCATCCCGCTCTACCTGGCGGGGGCGCGGGTGTTGGCGACGTATCCGATGGGCCCGCTCATCGGCAACGCCGGGCTCAACCTCACCGTCCTGAGCCAGAGCGGCGATCTCGACATCGGTGTCATCGCCTGCCCCGACCTGGTCGACGACCCCCGCGCCGTCGCCGACGGGTTCCTCGAAGGCGTCGCCGACTTGCTGAAAGCCTCCCGTGAGCTCCAGGCAGCGGCCTTCGGGGACTCGCCGCCGGTCGAGCAGTAGAATCTGATGCGGCGTCAGATCCCGTCGACGTCACCGTGGAGGTTCGAATGCCCGCAGCGGCGAGGACGACCGGCTCAGGGCAGCACCCGCTCGATGCGGTGCGCACCGCACCCGCAGCGGTGATCGGTCAGGCGCAACGCTCCTACCGAGGGCTCGAGCGATCCCTGGCGAGGACCACCCCCACGCGCGCCCTCGCTGCCATCCCGCGTACCGCCAGGTTCATGGCGGCCACGCTGGCCCGCCGGGCTCGCGATGACGTCCCGGGCCTGCCCAAACCGGCGCTATCACCAGCGTTGGCAGCCCAGGTGGCGATCGACGAGACGATCCTGGCGGTCGCCATGGGGCCGAACCGCTTCCCCCGTCGCGCCGACTACGAGCGGGTCGCCGCCGAGTTGGCCCACGCCCGTTTGCTGTACCAATCGAAGGGCTGGCTCGACGACCCGGCCTCCTACCATCGCCGCCCACCCGATCTCGAGACGCCGGCCATCGACAGAGGGTGGGCACTCGGGCAGCGTTTCGAGCGCCTGCTGTTCCCGAGCGGCTGGTCGCCCCGCCGGGACGAGCCGGGCAGCGAACGTTGGACGGGTTACAAGGCGAACCGGACCGCGGTGGCAGCCGTGCTGCGCCACCCCGGCGAGCCGCGACCCTGGGTGGTCGCCATTCACGGCTTCGCGTGTGGCTACCCGTTCATGGACCTCGTCGGCTTGCACGCGACTCACCTGCACCGCGACCTCGGGCTCAACGTCGTCATGCCGGTACTGCCGCTCCACGGCCCCCGCCGCATCAACCGCGTCAGCGGCGAGCAGTTCCTGTCGTTCGACCTGATCAACACGGTCCATGGCCTGAGCCAGGCCGTGTGGGACATCCGGCAGGTGATCAGCTGGGTGCGCGCCCAAGACGCTCCGCTCGTGGCCTTGTACGGCGTCTCCCTCGGTGCCTACGTGACGGCATTGCTGGCCGGGCTCGAAGACGACATCGACTGCGCCATCGCCGGAATTCCGGTGGTCAACTTTCCCGAGATGTTCCGCCATCAAAGCCCCATGCACATCCGACTGCGCGCCGTCGAGCACGAGATCCTCGACGGCAACGCCGAGATCGTGCATCAGGTGGTGTCGCCGCTCGCCTTCGAGCCAAAGGTGCCTCAGGGTCGTCGGTTCATCTTCGCGGGGCTCGGCGACCGCATGGCCCCGCCTCCGCAGGCCCATGCGCTCTGGCAGCGATGGGACGAGCCCGAGATCTTCTGGTACGGCGGCAACCACGTCGGTTATCTGTGGTCGAGACAGGTCACCCGATTCCTCGACCGATCGCTGGGGGCAGCCGGGTTCGCCTGCTTGAGCTGAGGCCGTAGCGAGCGAGGAGGGATGATGAGGCGAGCAGCTCTGTCGGTTGGGGGAGGAGTCTGCTGATGACACCCGTGCTCGTGTTCTTCGGCGTGGCCACCCTCATCGGGTTGTTGATCCGAACGATCGTGGGGCTGCGTCTTCGTGCAGCTGCTCGACAGCCGGATGTGTCCGACGGGGAGCTCTGCCAGCTCCAGCAGGCGAATCGGATCAGCTCGGTCGCGGTGGTCGCGTCGCTGGTCGGCCTGGCGGTCCTAGCACTGGCGTATGTGGTCGTCTCGGCCCAGTGATCGAGCAGCAGTCGGCGCCGGTCGAGTGCTGCGTGCTTGCTGGTAGAAAGGGTCAATGGCCACCTCGATCGTCGCCAGCGGGCTCGACCAGCTCGGTGCCCTTCTCGCCGCAGTCACGCCCGACGACGCCGGGCGACCGACGCCGTGCTCGGAATGGACCGTCGCCGATCTGAGCGACCACGTCGTCAACAGCGTCGCCGGCATGGCCACCATGGCGAATGGTGGTCAGCCCGACTGGTCTGCTTCGACTCACTACGACGACCCTGCGTCGGCGCTCCAGCGGGAGGGACGCAGCTTGGTCGAGGCGCTCGACGCCGGTAGCGGTTCCTTCCCGGAGGGAATGGCTGCGGCCGAGCTCGCCGTGCACGCCTATGACCTGACGACCGCTCTGGGCAGGCCGACGGCGGATCTCGACCCCGAGGTCGCCGAGGCAGGCCTTGCCTTCATGAGCGCCTCGATGACCGACGACATGCGGGGCGGTGCCTTCGGCCCCGAGCAGCCGGCACCCGCCGATGCCGACGCCTACCAGCGCATCGCCGCCTTCGCCGGCCGATCCGTCTGACGCCGCCGACCCGGGCCGGCTCAGCCGCCGCGGATGCCGAGCACTGCGGGGAGCGTGGTGTCAGCCGCGGGGTGGCCACGGCGGCAGGCAGCGCAGCGCACACGCGAAAGGAGCGGCGATCCGCCGGATCGCCGCTCCTTTCGAACTTCTTGTCTTCCGATCAGGTGTTGGAATCGATCGTGCTGGCCGATTCCGAGAAACTTCTCGTGGTCGCCTGCTGGAAGTAGTTGAGTGCTCCGGCGCACACCAGGGCGATCAGAGAGATGAGCAGGGCATACTCCACGAGACTTGCACCCTGATCTCCTTGCAACCGCCGAGCGTCCGGAGTCCAAGCTCCGAGACCCATGACACGGTCCCCCTTTCGGGTGACATCCCGCCAGTGACGGTGGGGCGAGCCCCACCGTCACCAACAAGAACGTGATGGATCAGCTGCCGTCGACAGCCGAACCGACCTCGGAGAACTTGTCCGAGGCGCTCTGGCCGAGGAAGCGGATGGCGATGATGCACACGACGGCGATCAGAGCCACGAGGAGGGCGTACTCGACGAGCGAGGCGCCACGGTCGGTCTTGCAACGGGCCTGGAGCCAGGCGCTGACGAACTCATACGAGGTAAGCATTTTGGGTGGTCTCCCTTATCTGGTGCTGACGGAGGCCCCGGTTTGCCGAGACCCAGTTCCCTGTCGCTAGAACTATCGGCCGCACCCTCCGCCTTCCTAATAGGCAGTTCGACCCATTTGTGCCACGGTCTGTGGATAACTGGACGCGAACATCGACACAGAGTGGGAATCGCCGCTCGGCGGAGTGAGGGGCGCCGTCAGTCGAGCCAGCGGGTCAGTCGAGGTGGACGATGCCCATGCGCACCGCCTGCAGGACCGCCTGCGTGCGGTCGCGGGCGTCGAGCTTCTGGTAGATCGACGCCAGGTGGTTCTTCACCGTCTTCTGGCTGATGTAGAGCCGCTCGGCCACCTCGGGCGTGGAGCAGCCGTCGGCGATCAACTGGAGGACCTCTTCCTCGCGGCGGGTGATGACCCGCTCCTCCTCGGTCGCCGGCTGGTCCATGCGCCGCACCTCGTCGAGCATCGACGCGGCGAGCTGGGGCGACAGAGCGGTCTCACCGCTGGCCGCCATGCGCACGGCCGAGGCGATCTCGTCGGTGGAGCAGTCCTTCACGAGGTAGCCGCTCGCGCCCGCCCGGATCGCCGACGCCAGCACCTCCTGGTCGGCGTGCATGGTGAGCATGACGATGCGCACGCCGGGCTGGGCCTGCTTGATCTGGCGGGTGGCCTCGACGCCGTCCATCTCGGGCATCGTGACGTCCATCAAGATGACGTCGGGCTGCACCTCGTCGGCGAGGCGCACGGCCTCGTCGCCGTCTCGGGCTTCACCGACGACATCGAAGCCCTGGTCGGTCATGGACCGACGCAGACCCTCTCGCAGCATGCGATGGTCGTCGGCGAGCATCAGGCGAATGGTCACCGGCAACTCCTTGGAGTCGGTAGCCGCACAGGCCGCGACACTAGCTTGCGCCCGCCCCGACGGCGTGGCTCATGTCACTGGTTCCGTCGGACGATCGGATGAGGCTGCAGCGCACGCGGGTGCCCTTGTCGGGCTTGCTCGTGAGCTCGAGGGTGGCGCCGATCGACGACGCCCGCTCGCGCATGCCGAGGATGCCGTAGGAGTCGAGGCGCCCCGCCCGCCCGATGGGGAAGCCATGGCCGTTGTCGGTGATCTCGAGCGCGGCCGACTCGCCGTTGCAGCGCCACAGGACCCGCACTGCGGTGGCGCCCGAGTGGCGCTCGACGTTGGCCAGCGCCTCTTGGGCGATCCGCCACATCTCGCGTTCCTGCAGCAGGGGCAGGCGGGCGCTGCGATCGCAGTAGAGATCGATCGTGAGCGGGCTGCGCTCCTGCACCCGGGCCACGTAGGCCTCGAGCGTGGCCGCCATGTCCTGGGCGTCGGTGACGTCGGTGCGCAGGTCGTAGAGGGTGTCGCGCACCTCGCGGATCACACCCCGCACGTCGTCGCGGAGGTGCTCGAGCTCGGGCCCCACCCCGTCGCCGCCCTGCTCCTTGGTGACGATGCGATCGAGCTCGAAGGCCAGGTAGGCGAGCGATTGGCCGATGCGGTCGTGCAGGTCACGGGCGATGCGGGTGCGTTCCTCGTCGGCACCGACCGTGCGCAGGCGGGCGAACCACCGGGCGTTGTCGATGGCCAGCGCGACGGGCTCGACGAAGCCCTTGAGCAGCTCGGCGTCGCGGCCGGTGAAGTGGCGCTCGGCCTTGTCCTCCACGGCGAGCAGGCCGATGGTGGCGCCTCTCGCCGGCAGCACGGCGTAGAGCCCCGAGCTGGCCTTGGGCGACAGCCCGGCGGCGCCAGAGGCGGGCAGGCTCTTCACGCTGACCACGCTGTTCTCGGCGATGGCCGCCCGCAGACCCGGGGGCAGCTCGTCGTCGAGGATCTTGCTCGGCAGGCGGGTGCCGCCCTCTCGACGGAGCACCTGCCAGTTGCCGTCGGTCTCGTCGAACGCCAGCACGACGGCCGAGTCGAAGTCGAACAGGCCCTTGAGTCGCCCGATGGTGGTGTCGAGCACGTCGTCGAGGTCGAGCGATGCCGGGAGGGTCTGGGTGACCCGGTGCAGCGAGAACAGCAGGGCGTTGGCGTCGGCCAGGCGGCCCAGCCGGTCGAGGGCGAGCGAGTGCTGGCGGTCGGCCTCCCCGGAGATGCGGCGGCTGTAGCCCGCGATGAGCGCCACCAGCAGCAGGACGAGGGTCCACTGGCCCGAGATGACGATGCGCTCCTCGGTGGGATCCTCCATCAGATAGGGGATGGTGACGGCCAGCGCGGACACGATGCCGATGCGCAACCCGAAGCCGAACCCGCGTGCGAACCCGGCGACGGCGATGGCCGTGAGCAGGGTGAGGATGAACGGACTCTCCCAGTAGCCCGTGGTGACCAGGGCGGCGACGTGCAGCACCACCTCGCCGATCACCATGAGGAGGCTGCGGATGTCGCCGTAGTAGCGGATCGGGTTGATCGTCCTCCACACGGTGTAGAAGACGATGACGATCGACCAGGCGATGATCAGGTTGCGGTCCTGGTCGACCTCCTGGGTGGCGAGGGCGATGGACGCCACCGTGGTGCCCCAGCGGATGGCGAGGATGGCGGGGCTGAACGCGGCCACCCGATCGATGCGCTCGGTGAGGCCGAGGCCGTCGTCGTGAGCGGAGCCATCGGTGGTCTCGGCCAGCTCGACCAGGCGATCGCGCCAGGTCTTGTCGTCGCCCTCGGGGTCTCCGGGCGCCCGGCCGTTGCCGTTGGCCGACCCGATCGAGCGGGACGAGTAGGAGCCCGGTGGCAGGTCCTCGGCGGGCGAGCCTGGGGCTCGGACCACTGTGGACGGAGAAGACGCTGCCGGATTCTGTTCCACACCATGCCAATCGGCCGTTTGCGAGCCGGGATGAAGTCCCGGTCGACCCGATGAAACCGGCCGCGATGCTACCGTCCCGGCCCGTGCATCTCGTGGGACTCACCGGCGGCATCGGCTCGGGCAAGTCGACGGTGTCGGCCGCCCTGGCCGAGCGTGGTGCGGTGGTGATCGACGCCGACGCCATCACCCGGGAGCTGCAGCGCCCCGGCGAGCCCGTGTTCGAGGCGATGGTCGAGCGCTTCGGCGACGGCATCGTGGCCCCCGACGGCACCCTCGACCGTCAGGCCGTGGCCGACATCGTCTTCTCGGACCCGGAGGCGCTGGCCGATCTCAACGCCATCGTGCATCCCGCGGTCGGCGGCGAGATCGCCCGCCGGCTCGAGCACGAGGCCGGCACCGATCATCTGGTGATCCTCGACGTGCCCCTGCTGGTCGAGAGCGGCCGCGACGACATGCTGGCCCTCATCGTGGTCGACACCGATCCCGAGGTGGCCGTCGCCCGCCTCGTCGAGCAGCGTGGCTTTCGCGAAGATGACGCCCGGGCGCGGATCAGCCGCCAGGCCTCACGCGACGAGCGGCTGGCCAAGGCCGATCACGTCATCGACAACAACGGCTCGCGCGATGACCTGATGGCCGCGATCGACTCGTGCTGGGCCTGGCTCACAGCCCGAGTCGCCGACTCAGATCGCTCGTGAGCAACCCGTCGGGGTCGACCCGCCGGCGCACCGCCCGCCACTCGTCGAGCCGCGGATACATCGCCGGCAGCAGCTGGGGGGCGAGCCGGCTGTCCTTCGCCAGGTAGACCCGACCGTTCGCGGTCGCCACCTCGCGGTCGAGGTCGTCGAGCAGCGCCGCCAGATCGGAACGGCCCACGGGGATGTCGAGCGCGAGCGTCCAGCCGGCGAGGGGGAACGACAGCGGCGCCGGGTTGCCCGGCCCGAAGCGCTTGAGCACGGCGAGGAACGACGTGCAGCCGCTGGCGCTCAACCGGGCGACGATCGTCCGCAGCGTCTCCTCCGCACCGAACGGCACGACGAACTGCCATTGGATGAAGCCGCGCCGACCGTAGAGCCGGTTCCACCCGATCACCGCGTCGAGGGGATGGAAGAACTCGGTGATCGTCTGGATGTGGCCCTCGCGCCGCACCGGCGCCCGGCGATACCAACCCTCGTTGAAGATCCGCACGGTGGCGCGGTTCAACAGGCCCGCCGGTGCCCACGGCGGTGTCGGGATCTGGATGGTGGGGTCGAAGGCGAGCGGATCGTCGCGGTCGGCCGCGCCGAGCTGGTCGAGCGTGGCGAAGCGGCCCCGGTCGAGCACCGCCCGGCCGAGCGAGCGCCCCGACGCGAGCAGGTCGATCCACGCGACCGAGTAGGTGTAGCCGGCGTCGCCCGTCTCCATGCGCGCCATCAGCGTGTCGAGGTCGGGCGCCCGCTCGGAGTCGACCACCAGCCGGCTGGTCTCGATGCGCGGGCACGTGAAGGTCGCGTCGAGCACCACGCCGGTGAGGCCCATGCCGCCGACCGTCGCCCAGAACAGCTCGGCGTCGTCGTCGGGGCCGATCTCGACGACGCCAGAATGGTGACCGCCTGGCCCCTGCGGCACGGCGAGACGCAGCGAACGCACGTGGTCGCCCCACGATCCGCCGACATGGTGGTTCTTGCCGTGGATGTCGGCGGCGATCGCTCCGCCGACGGTGACGTGCCGGGTGCCGGGCGTGACCGGCACGAAGAACCCGCGGGGGACGAGCACCCGCATGAGCTGGTCGAGGCTCACTCCGGCGCCCGCCCGCACGATGCCGGTGTCGGGGTCGAGGTCGAACCCGCCGAGCCCGGTGGCGTCGATCACGGTGCCGCCGGCGTTCTGGGCGGCGTCGCCGTAGCTGCGGCCGAGGCCGCGGGCGATCACCCCGCGGCGATCGGTCGGCAGCGGCTCGAGCTCGTGGGGCCAGGCGGGGTGCACGACCCGCGCCGCGGTGGGCACGGTGCGGCCCCAACCGGTCAGCTCGCCCCGCGTCGACGGAAGGCGCGAGCTCCGGGGGTGCGGACCCTCGTCAGCCCGCATAGACGGCATAGCCGTAGATGATGGCCCACACCGCGCCTGCGCCGAGCAGCATGCGATCGGAGAGGATCAGCTGCTCGGGCTCGGCGCCCCGGCCCTGATCGATGAGCAAGGCGTAGCGCAGGATGGCCACCGCGAAGGGCACGATCGACAGCTGGTACCAGAGGCCGGCATCGGGAGCCTCTTCGGCCGACGTGAACGCCCACAGGCAGTAGCCCACCAGCACGACGCCCGACGACACCGATCGCAGGTAGCCGAGATACGCGGTGGAGTAGTCGCCGAGGGTGGCTCGCACGCCCACCGCGTCGACGCCGAGGTCGGACGCCTCGCCCGAGCGCTTGCCCGACACCATGAACAGGGCGCCGAACGAGGCCACGATGAAGAACCACTCCGAGATCGGCACGCCGGTCGCCGCCGCGCCGGCCACCGCGCGCAGCACGAAGCCGGCGGCCACGGCGATGACGTCGAGCACGGGCACGTGCTTGAGCCAGAACGTGTAGGCCGTGGTGAGCGCGAGGTAGGCGAGGATGGTGAAGCCGAGGTCCTCGTGCACGCCGAAGGCCAGCAGCAGCGACGACACGAGCAGCACAGCCGCCAGGCCGTAGGCGATCGGCAACGGCACCAGACCGGCGGCGATGGGTCGGTGCTGCTTGGTGGGATGCAGCCGGTCGGCCTCGATGTCGCGAGCGTCGTTGAGCAGGTAGGTGCCGCTGGCGGCCAGGCAGAAGGCCACGAACGCCAACAGCGTGTCGACCAGCAGATCACCTTCGTCGATGACCCCTGCGGCCACCGGCGCCGCGAAGACCAGCACGTTCTTCGCCCACTGCTTGGGCCGCAGGGCACGAACGATGCTGATGGGCAGCGACGAGCTCATGTGTCAGCGAGCGGACACGATGCGCCACAGGGGCCGGGGGAGATGGCGCATCACCATGAACACCCAGCGCAGCACCCCGGGCACCCACACGGTCTCGTCGCCGCGGCCGAGGCCCCGAACGATGGCGCGGGCGACCGCTTCGGGCGTGGTGGAGAACGGCTGCTCGTCCATGCCCGCGGTCATGCGGCCCTTGACGAAGCCGGGGCGCACGACCATGACCCGGCCGCCCGTGCCCCGAAGGGCGTCGCCCAGACCCTGGGCGAACGCGTCGAGCCCCGCCTTCGACGATCCGTAGACGTAGTTGGTCAACCGGGCTCGCTCACCGGCGACCGACGAGAGCACGACGAGCGTGCCGTGGCCCTGGGCGCGGAACCGGGCCGCCGCCGCGAGGCAGGCGGACACCGCGCCGACGTAGTTGATGCGGACCGCCTCGGCCGCGGCTTCAGGGTCGGCGTCGAAGGTCGCCTGCTCGCCGAGGACGCCGAAGGCCACCAGCACCAGATCGATGTCGCCGTGCCGGGCGAACACGTCGTCGACCACCGCCTGGTGCGACGAGGTGTCGAGCGCGTCGAACTCGACGACGTCGACTGTGTGGGCGCCTGCCTGCTCGACCCGTTTCGCCGCGGTGGTCGCCGCCTCGACGTCGCGAGCAGCCAGCACCACCGTGCGGCAGCGGTCGGAGGCCAGGGCGACGGCCGTGGCGATGGCGATCTCGGACGTGCCACCGAGCACGAGTGCGGACTGCACCGCTCCCAGTGCATCGCGCATAGGTCACTCCGGGGTCAGGACGAGAAGCAGCAAACGTGTGCCGCGGAACCCTAGCGGCTGACTGCCGGCGTCTCGGCGACCGGCGGCAGCAGTCGGCCGGCCACACCGGTGAGCCCCAACACCAGTGCCGGAGCGACCACGCGTGGCAGCGCGAGCCAGTCGAGCACGTCGGGGCGGAACACGAGCGGCCAGAGCCCGAACGCGAGCGAGACCGGCCACAACACGGGCACATCGCGCCACAGCCACGCGCCGGCGAGCCCCGACACCATCACCACCACGACGATGACCGCGGCGCCGGGCGACAGCTGGAGGAGCGCGAGGAGCTCGAATCGCTCGGGGTCGCCGGTGGGCAGCACCGAGCGCACGATCAGGAACCACACCCCGAGCGCGGCGGTGGGGATCACCGCGGCGGGGAGCACGCGCCAGCGTTGCGCAGGTGCCGCGCCGAGGGCGGCGGCGAGCAGCACGACGATGGCGGACTCCTTGGTGAGCACCGCCAGCACGCCGACGGCGGCCGCCCACCAGACCTTGCCCCGGTCGAGCAGTGCCACCGCCACGAACGCCAACCCGAACGCCAGGGCCTCGTTGGTGGTGAGAAGGAGGGGGAGGAGCAGTGCCGGCACCGCGAGCCACCCGATGCGGGGGTCGCGACCGTGACGGCCGGCCAGGTCGGCCAGCGCGCCGGCGGCCAGCCCGACACCGACGATGCCGAACGCCAGCAGCGCGAGCACGAGCGGCGAGCCGTCGGGGGCCGGCGAGGCCAGCGCCGGCTGGACGATCCGCAGCGCCCGGTAGGCGGGGTCGTCGAGGCTGGTGCGGGCCGACTCGAGGTCGGGCAGCGCTCGGGCGATGGCATAGACCTGCTGGCCGTCGTAGCCGGGTCGCGGGTTGGTCGGGCGCCCGAAGTCCTCGGTGATCACCTCGATCGACGGGCCCTGCCGGCCGGCCACCAGCAGGTCGACCGGCTCGACGCCCCCGACGAGGAACGACAGCACGAACATCAGGGCGAGGAACCCGGTCGCCACCAGCCCGATCGTCACCGGCCGCCACACCACCGGAGCAGCGTAGTGGCGGGTGCCGGCGGCCCCCGTGACTGTCACAGGCCCTCGGTAGGCTCGGTCCCGTGCCTCCGTTCAAGGTCGTCTCCGATTTCGCCCCTGCGGGCGACCAGCCGCGGGCCATCGAGCAGCTCAGCGACGGCGTGCGCGAGGGGCACCGCTTCCAGACGCTGCTCGGCATCACCGGCTCGGGCAAGAGCGCCACCATCGCCTGGACCATCGAGCAGGTGCAGCGCCCCACGCTCGTCATCGCGCCCAACAAGTCGCTGGCCGCCCAGCTCGCCAACGAGTTCCGCGAGTTCTTCCCCGAGAACCGCGTCGAGTACTTCGTCTCCTACTACGACTACTACCAGCCCGAGGCCTACATGCCCTCGAGCGACACCTACATCGAGAAGGACTCGTCGGTCAACGACGAGATCGACCGGCTGCGGCACTCGGCCACCTCTGCGCTGCTCACCCGCCGCGACGTCATCGTGGTGGCGTCCGTGTCGTGCATCTACGGCCTCGGCGCGCCCGAGGAATACCGCGACAAGCTGCTCGTCGTGCGTCCGGGCGAGTCACACGACCAGCGCACCATGCTCGGCCGGCTGGTCGACATGCAATACGAGCGCAACGACCTCAACCTGGTGCGCGGCAAGTTCCGCGTGCGGGGCGACACGGTCGAGATCCACCCTGCCTACGACGAGACGGCCGTGCGCATCGAGCTGTTCGGCGACGAGGTCGAGCGCATCCTCGTGGTCGACCCGCTCACCGGCGAGAAGGTCAGCGAGCTCGACGAGCTCATCGTGTTCCCCGCCACCCACTACGTCGCCAGCGACGAGCGCATGCGCGCCGCCATCGGCCGCATCGAAGGCGAGCTGCAGGAGCGGCTGGCGTGGTTCGAGAGCGAAGGCAAGCTGCTCGAGGCGCAGCGGCTGCGCATGCGCACCCAGTACGACCTCGAGATGATGCAGGAGCTCGGCTACTGCAACGGCATCGAGAACTACTCGGGGCCCATCGACGGTCGCTCCCCGGGCGAGCCCCCGCACACCCTGATGGACTTCTTCCCCGACGACTTCCTCGTCGTCATCGACGAGAGCCACGTCACCGTGCCCCAGCTGCACGGGCAATACGAAGGCGATCGCAGCCGCAAGGCCACCCTGGTCGACCACGGGTTCCGGCTGCCGTCGGCGGCCGACAACCGCCCGCTGCGCTTCGAGGAGTTCATCGAGCGGGTCAACCAGGCCGTCTTCCTGTCGGCCACGCCCAGCGCCTACGAGCTGCAGCACTCCACCCAGGTGGTCGAGCAGATCGTGCGACCCACCGGCCTGGTCGACCCCGAGGTCATCGTGAAGCCCACCAAGGGCCAGATCGACGACCTCATCGAGCAGATCAACCAGCGCATCAGCCAGGACGCCCGCGTCCTCGTCACCACCCTCACCAAGAAGATGGCCGAGGACCTCACCGACTACCTGCTCGAGCAGGGGCTGCGGGTCCGCTACCTCCACTCCGACATCGACACCATCGAACGCATCGAGATCCTGCGCGACCTGCGCCTCGGCGAGTTCGACGTGCTGGTCGGCATCAACCTGCTGCGCGAGGGTCTCGACCTGCCCGAGGTGTCGCTGGTCGCCATCCTCGACGCCGACAAGGAGGGCTTCCTCCGCAGCGAGACGTCCCTCATCCAGACCATCGGCCGGGCAGCTCGCAACGTCGACGGCCAGGTGATCATGTACGCCGACACCGTCACCGACTCGATGCAGCGGGCCATCTCCGAGACCAACCGCCGTCGCCAGCTCCAGATCGAGCACAACGCCGAGCACGGCATCGATCCGCAGACCATCCGCAAGGCGGTCACCGACATCCTCGCCTACCTCCGGCCGGCCCAAGGGGCGCCGGTGCCGGGCAAGGACCGGCGTTCGACCCGGCGCGACGCCACCGGTCCCGACTTCGCCGATCTCCCGCCCGACGAGCTCGGTCGGCTCATCCGCGCCCTCGAGGAGGAGATGCACGAGGCATCCGCCGATCTGCGCTTCGAGTACGCCGCCCGACTACGCGACGAGATCAAGGAACTACGTCGCGAGATGCGCGAGGTGGGCTAGGGGCGTCGGCTAGAAGTGTCGGGTGTCGACCGCCGCCCCGCCGAACGATCGGCTGCGAGATGGTCGCCCCGCTGCCGATGTAGTGCCTGTGGTCTCTTCTCGCGTCGCCAGGCTGTGGCACGCGCCCCTGTGGGCGCACGTCGTCGCGCTGGCGGCGGTCCTGGTGGTCCTGGGCCTGCTGGCCAAGCCCGGGCAGGCGTTCACCAGCGACGAGGGCGCGGCGTTGCTGCAGGCCCGGCTGATCGACGACACCGGCTCGTGGATCTACGACTACCCCCTTTCGGCGCTCGGGCTCGGTGACGAGGCCCGGCCGTTCGTCCGGGCCGATCAGGGCGACGAGGGCCTGGCCCCCTATGTGAAGCACCCGCTCTACGTCGAGCTGCTGCGGGTGGCCGACCGCCTCGGCCCGCTCGGGCTGGTGGCCACCTCGGCCCTGGGCACGCTCCTCGCCGCCGTCGGCGCCGCGCTGGTGGCCCGCCGGTTCGATCGCGACCTGGCCCGACCGTCGCTCTGGGTCGTCGGCGTGGCCAGCCCGCTGCTCTTCGACAGCTTCCTCCTGCTGGCCCACACCCTCGCCGCCGCCGGTGCGGTGCTGGCGGTGTGGGCGGCGCTCCACACGCTCGACCGCACGGGCTGGGCGCGCGCCGGGTGGGCGGTGACGCTGGGGGTCCTGGTGGCGTTCACCGCCGCCATGCGCAGCGAAGGCCTGCTGCTCGTGCCCGCGTTCGTCGCCGCAGCCGCGTGGGCCCTGTGGCGGTCGCGCCGTGCGAGCTCACGGGTGGGCCCGCTGGCGGTGGCGCTGGCCGCGGTCGTCGGGGGTGCGGGTGTGTGGCTGGCCGAGCGGGCGGTCATGGCGGCCGTGATCGGCGAGCGGGTGGCCACCAGCGGCGAGCGCTTCGCAGGCGGCTGGGTGTCGGGCCGGCTCGAGGGGTTCTGGGCCACCTGGATGGACACGAGCTACGGCGCCAACCGGGCGGCCGACCTGGTGCTGTCGCTCGCCGCGGTGCTCGTGGTGGGTGCGGCCGTTGTCTTCCGCGTGCGGCCCGACCGCTCCACCTTGGTGTCGGGGCTGCTCATCGCCGCGGCCGCCTGCTACGTGGTGCGCCTGCTGGCCGACCGCCCCGGGTCGATCCCCGGTCTGGCCGTGGCGTTCCCCATCGGATGGGCCGGCCTCTGGTTGATGAACCGGCGGGCGGTGGCCGACCCCGAGCGATCGTTCGTCACGGTGGTGGCGCTGGTGGGCACCGTGGCCGTCCTGTTCACGCAGTACGCCCGCGGGGGCGGCATCGAGTGGGGTGGGCGATTCTTCGCCTTCCTCGTCCCCATCGCCACGCCATTGCTCCTCGTCGCCATCGCCGGCGCCCGGCGCACGATCGCTCCGTCGGTCTCGCTGCCGCGCACCGCGCTGGCCGCCGCGCTGGTGTCGACGGTTGCGTTGGCCGTACTCGGTGTCGGTGCGGTGCGGCGAGTCCACGACCAGACCCAGCAGGTCGGCCGCGCCATCGACTCACTCGCGGCCACCGCCGCTGATCCCACCGACCCGGTGCTCGCCCATCCGGTGGTGGTGTCGTGGAACCGCCTCCTGCCCCAGATCCTCTACGACCGCTTCGACGACTACGAGTGGGTGGCGGCGTCGCGCGGCGACATCGGTGGCTCGCTCGATCTGCTCGGCGAGGCAGGTGTGGAGCGGGTCATCTTCGTCAGCCCTGACCTGAGCCGCGACGCCGAGTTGGTCGACGGCTGGCAGGTGGTCGAGCGCTCGACCGTGCCGGGCTCGCCGCAGGAGGTCGTGGTGCTCGAACGCGAGGTCGACCGATGAACGCCGTGCAGCGCTGGCTGCGCGTGCCGGTGGTCGCCGGCATGGTGCTGCTCGTCGCCTATGTGGCCCTCTCGTTCACCTGCGATCCCGAGGGCTTCCTCGGCACCGACACCGGGGGCAAGGTCGCCACGGTCAAGGTGATGTCGGAGCGGGGCGACTTCGACCCCGATCTCGGTCACTGGGCGGGGGAGTGGGACCCCGAAGCGCGCGTGCACGGCCTCTACTACACGAGCCGCATCGGCGACCGGTTCATCAACGTGACGTCGTTGCCGATGGTGTTGGCCGCCCGTCCGCTGTGGGATCTCGGCGGCTATCGGGCCACGCTGCTCCTGCCGATGGCCGGAGCCATCGCCGCCGCGTTCGCGGCGCGCGCACTGTCTCGCCGGCTCGGCGACGGCGACGGGTGGGCGGCGTTCTGGGTGATCGGCTTGGCCTCCCCACTCGTCGTCTACGCGCTCGACCTCTGGGAGCACACCCTCGGGGTGGGCCTGATGGCGTGGGGCACGGTCGCCCTGGTCGACTGCGTGCTCGATCGGGCCACCTGGTGGCGTGGCCTGCTGGCCGGCGCCGCCTTCGGTGCCGCGGGGGCCATGCGCACCGAGGCGTTCGTCTATGTCCTCGCGACGGTTGGCGTGACGTGTGCCGTGATCGCGTTCGGCGCCCGCCGCGAGCTCGGCCGGGCCGTGGTGGTCGGGGCCAGCGCGGTGGCCGGGTTCGCGGCCGCCTTCGGCGCCAACCTGGCCCTGGAGGCCGCCGTGCTCGGCGAGCCCATGCGTTCGGGGCGCGCGTCCGGCGCGGCGTCGAGCGGCGCCGACGAGCTCGGCCTGCGGATCAAAGAGGGCCTGATCACATCGCTTTCCCCGTTCCCGACCCTCGACGCGGAAGGCTGGCTGGTCGGCGCCGGACTGTTGCTCGCGCTGGGTCTCGTGGCGGCGCGGTCGGCGCGGCGCGACTCCCAGCCGATCGTGGTCGGCGCGGCCGCCGTAGCCGGGCTCATCTACCTCTGGCGGTTCTCGGACGGCCTCGGCTTCGTTCCCGGCCTGGTGGCGGCCACCCCGTTCGCCGCCGCCGGCGTGGCGCTGGCCTGGCACGACCGCCGTTCCCGGTTGGTGGCCGCACTCGCCCTCGTGCCCCTCCCGCTGGTGTTCGCCTTCCAGTACACCGGTGGGGCGGCCCCGCAGTGGGCCGGCCGCTACATCCTCTTCACTGGTCTGCTCCTCGCGGTGGTCGGCGTGTCCGAGCGGCGCCGCATGGCGCAGTGGGCGCAAACCGGCTTCGTGGTGCTGTCGGTGGCGGTCACGGTGTTCGGCGTGGCCTGGCTGGCCACCCGCAGCGCCCAGATCGCCGACGCAGCCGACCGGTTGCAGCAGCGCGACGAGCAGGTGCTCATCACCCCCAACGGGTTCATCTCGCGCGAGTTCGGCGCCACCTACGGCGACGCCGACTGGCTGGCCGCCGGCTCGAGCACCGACCTCGCGTTCGCCTTCGAGGTGGCGGGGGAGTCGGGGGCCTCCACGGTGGCGCTCGTCGACCTCGACACCACGGGCGAGCCGCCCGAGTTCCCCGGTTGGACCGCGGGTGAGAGCGAGCTGGTGCCGTTCCTCGACGACGTCGACTTCCTCGTCACCACCTACCAACGGGACGGCACCTGACCGGCTCCGGCTCGGTCGAGGAAGTTCTCGACCAAACACGTGTTCGTTCGGCATCCCGTCGGTAGGATCGGCCCGTGGCCGACCAAATCGTCATCCGAGGGGCACGCGAGCACAACCTGCGCGACATCTCGCTCGATCTCCCTCGCGACCGGCTCATCGTGTTCACCGGACTGTCGGGGTCGGGCAAGTCGTCGCTCGCCTTCGACACGATCTACGCCGAGGGCCAGCGCCGCTACGTCGAGTCGCTGTCGGCCTACGCCCGCCAGTTCCTCGGCCAGATGGACAAGCCCGACGTCGACTTCATCGAGGGGCTGTCGCCGGCCATCTCCATCGACCAGAAGAGCGCCTCACGCAACCCTCGCTCGACGGTGGGCACCATCACCGAGGTCTACGACTACCTCCGCCTGCTCTACGCCCGCATCGGCGTGCCCCACTGCCCCAACGACGGCACGGTCATCACCCGCCAGACCCCCCAGCAGATCGTCGATCGCATCCTCGAGCTGCCCGACGGCACCCGCTTCGAGGTGCTGGCCCCCGTGGTGCGCGGTCGCAAGGGCACCTACGACACGCTGCTCGCCGACCTGGCCACGCAGGGCTTCGCCCGTGCCCGGGTCGACGGCGAGATCCACGAGCTCACCGACAGCGTCGACCTGGCCCGCTACGAGCAGCACACCATCGAGGTGGTGGTCGACCGGCTCGTGAAGAAGGAGGGCATCGAGCGCCGGCTCACCGACTCGCTCGAGACCGCGCTGCGCCTGGCCGACGGCGTGGCCGAGGTCCAGCTCGTGCCGCGCGCCGGCGAGGCCGAAGAAGAGACCCTCACCTTCAGCCAGCACCTCGCGTGTCCCACCTGCGGGCTCAGCTTCGAGGAGCTGGCGCCCCGCAACTTCTCGTTCAACTCGCCCTACGGCGCGTGCGAGCACTGCGACGGCCTGGGCACCCGGTTCGAGGTCGACCCCGAGCTGGTCATCCCCAACCCCGAGCTGTCGATCGACGAGGGGGCCATCGCCCCGTGGTCGTCGGCGCACACGCAGTACTTCCGCCGGCTGCTCGAGGCCGTCTGCGACGAGCACGGCATCGACCCCGACACGCCGTGGCAGCGACTGTCGAAGAAGCACCAGAAGCTGCTGCTCTACGGCGCCGGCTCCAGCAAGGTGCACGTGCGCTATCGCAACCGCTACGGCCGTCAGCGCTCCTACCACGCCACCTACGAGGGCGTGGTGCCCTATCTGCAACGCCGCCACTCCGACTCCGAGAGCGACAGCCAGCGCGAGCAGATCGAGGGCTACATGCGCGAGGTCCCGTGCCCCGAGTGCGGGGAGCGCGGCTCAAGCCGTTGTCGCTCGGCGTCACCATCGACGGCCACTCCATCGCCGACATCTCGTCGATGTCGATCGGCGACGCGGCCGACGTGCTCGACGGCCTCGACCTCTCCGAGCGCGATCGCATGATCGCCGAGCGGGTGGTCAAGGAGATCAACGCCCGCATGGGCTTCCTGCTCGACGTCGGCCTCGACTACCTCACGCTGGGCCGGTCGGCGGGCACGCTGGCCGGCGGCGAGGCGCAGCGCATCCGGCTGGCGTCGCAGATCGGCAGCGGCCTGGTGGGCGTGCTCTACGTGCTCGACGAGCCGTCCATCGGCCTGCACCAGCGCGACAACCGGCGCCTCATCGACACGCTGGTGCGCCTGCGCGACCTGGGCAACACCGTGCTCGTGGTCGAGCACGACGAGGACACCATCCGCGTGGCCGACCACGTGGTCGACATCGGCCCGGGTGCGGGCGAGCACGGCGGCGACATCGTCTACGCCGGTGGCGTCAAGGGCCTGCTGCGCTCCAAGAACTCGGTCACCGGCCAGTACCTGTCGGGCAAGAAGTCGATCCCCGTGCCCGAGGTGCGTCGTGAGCCCGGCGACACCTGGCTCACCATCCGCGGCGCGCGCGAGCACAACCTGCAGAACATCGACGTCGAGATCCCGCTCGGCTGCTTCGTGGCCGTCACCGGCGTGTCGGGGTCGGGCAAGTCGACCCTGGTCAACGACATCCTCTTCCGGTCGCTGATGCAGCGCATCTACCACTCCAAGACGCCGCCGGGGTTGCACAAGGGCATCGACGGCATCGACGCGCTCGACAAGGTCATCAACATCGACCAGTCACCGATCGGCCGCACCCCGCGCTCCAACCCGGCCACCTACACCGGCGTGTTCGACCACGTGCGCAAGCTGTTCGCCCAGACCCACGAGGCCAAGGTGCGCGGCTACCTGCCGGGCCGCTTCTCGTTCAACGTCAGCGGTGGTCGCTGCGAGGCGTGCGCCGGCGACGGCACCATCAAGATCGAGATGCACTTCCTGCCCGACGTCTACGTGCCGTGCGAGGTGTGCAAGGGCGCCCGCTACAACCGCGACACGCTCGACATCACCTTCAAGGACAAGAACATCTCCGAGGTGCTCGACCTGTCGTGCGAGGAGGCGCTCGAGTTCTTCGCGAACCAGCCCGCCATCGCCCGCCATCTGCAGACGCATCGTCGACGTCGGTCTGGGCTACGTGCGCCTCGGCCAACCCGCGCCCACTCTCGTGGTGGAGAGGCACAGCGGGTGAAGTTGGCCAGCGAGCTGGCCAAGCGCTCCACCGGCCACACCATCTACATCCTCGACGAGCCCACCACGGGCCTGCACTTCGAAGACATCCGCAAACTGCTCACGGTTCTGTCCCGACTGGTCGATCAAGGAAACACGGTTCTGGTGATCGAGCACAACCTCGACGTCATCAAGACCGCGGACTGGATCATCGACCTCGGGCCCGAGGGTGGCAGTGGAGGAGGCACCGTCGTGATCGAAGGGCCGCCCGAGCTGGTGGCGAACACGGCTGACAGCTACACCGGCCAGTTCCTCGCGCCTCTGCTCACGGGGTGACCGTGCAACGCGCCGCGAGGCCCCTGCTCTACGCGGGCATCGTCGGCGCCGTCGTCGGTCTGTCGATCTACCACGCGCGGGCCATCGCCGATCCGCCCTACTCCTACACCGGCACGTTCCGGTTCGGGTGGTCGCTGCTCTACATCGTGTTGCTGGCGGTCATGGCCTACGGCATCGGCCTGCCCGACCTGCCGCGCACGCCCCGCGCCGGGCTGGTGTCGGCCATCGGCGCCAGCGCAGGTGGCGCCTTCGCCATGTCGATCGTGCAGCTGGTGGCTGGCGACGCCCTGCTGCCCCGGTTCGTCGTGTTCGGCGCGGCCGTGCTGCTCGTGCCCTGGTATCTGATCTGCGTCGCCGTGGCCGGCCCGGCCGGCGGGCGCGGCCTCGGGTGACCGGGTGCTCGTGGTGGGCGACGGCATCGACCCGGTCGAGCTGCGCAACGACGTCGCCCGCGCGCCCGAGCGGCCGGCCATCGTCATGGAGGTGGTGCCGGTGGCGGCCGCGGAGTCGGGCGGCTCCGGCGAGCGGCCGCTCATCAACCGGGCCCGCCACCACCACGCCAACGTGATCGTCCTCGACCGTTCCGCCCAGGCGTCGCCCAGCGTGGTGGCCCAGGCGGCCGAGCTGCACGCCTCGGGCCTGCGCATCCGCACCCTCTCGCTGTTCTACGAGGAGTGGTTGGGCATGATCCCGGTCGAGGAGCTCGAGCGGGTGTCGCTGCTCTTCGACATCGGCGAGGTGCACCGCACCCAGTACGGCCGCATCAACCGTTTGGTCGACGCGGTCATCGCGCTGGTGACCATGGTCGTGTTCGTGCTCATCATCCCGTTCATCCTCGTCGGCAACCTGATCGGCAACCGGGGGCCGCTCTTCTACCGGCAACCGCGCGTCGGCAAGGGCGGTGTCGAGTTCAACATCTTGAAGTTCCGCACGATGAAGCCGCAGTCCGACCAGGGGGCTCCGACGCAGTGGACCAGCCAGGACGATCCCCGCATCACGCCGTTCGGTCGCTTCCTCCGCCGCAGCCATCTCGACGAGCTGCCGCAGGTCACCAACATCCTGCGCGGCGACCTGGCGGTGGTCGGCCCCCGGCCCGAGCAGCCGCGCTACGTTGCCGAGCTTGTCGAGAAGCTGCCCTTCTACGACCTGCGCCACCTCGTGCGCCCCGGTCTCACCGGTTGGGCCCAGGTGAAGTACGGCTACGCCGGAGACGAGGCCGACGCCATGCAGAAGCTGCAGTACGAGTTCTACTACCTGCGTCGCCAGAGCCTCCGCCTCGACGTCGCGCATCATCGGTCGCACCATCCGCAGCGTGCTCGGCGGTGAGGGTCGATGAGCGAGCGTCCACTGGTCACCGTGCTGGTGCCGGTGCGCGACGAGGGCGCCGACATCGACGGCTGCCTCGAGCGGTTCTCGCCCAGGACTGGCCGCTCGACCGGCTCGAGGTGGTCGTGGTCGACGGTGGGTCGACCGACGACACGGCAGCGGTGGCCAAGGCGGCGCTCGCCGGGTCCGATCTCCACGGTTGGCAGGTGATCGCCAACGCGGCCGGCACGACGCCGAGCAACCTCAATCGAGGCTTGGCCGCAGCGTCGGGGGCCGTGCTCTGTCGGGTCGACGCCCGCTGTCGTGTCCCCGTCGACTACGTGTCGTGTTGCGTCGAGGTTCTCGCCAGCAGGCCAGAGATCGCGGTCACCGGCGGTTCGCAGGTGGCCGTGGCCCGCCAAACCGACTCGCGTTCGATCGGCATCGCCAGGGCGCTCAACAACCGGTGGGGAATGGGTGGTTCGCGCTACCGCCGCGGTGCGGCGAGTGGCCCGGCCGACACGGTCTACCTCGGCGCGTTCCGTTCAGCCGACCTGCGCGCCGCCGGTGGGTGGGACGAGCGATACCACACCAATCAGGACTTCGAGCTCAACCGGCGCATGGCCCGCCGGGGCATCGTGTGGTTCGACGCCGACTCGCCGTCTCCTACCTGCCGCGGCGACGGCCCGCGAGGTGTGGCAGCAGTACCGGCGGTTCGGGGTGTGGAAGGTGCGCTACTGGCGGGCTAGCGGCGACCCGCCCCAGCGCCGACAACTCGTGCTGCTCGTGTCCCCGCCACTCGGCGGTGTGGCACTCGGCGCGGTCGTGCTCCGACGACCCGCCCGGCGTCTCCCCGTCGCCGTGGCAGCGGCGCTCGGCGCGCTGGTCTTGGTGGACGAGGCGGGGTCGACCGGTCCGCCGGGTGACCCGAGCGCCCGCGTGGTGGCTGGACTCATGACCGCGGTGATCGGCCTCGGGTGGTGGAGCGGCGTCCTGCAGACGATGGTCCGAGGTGGTGGGGCCGTCTCGCTGGCGACGCCTGACGACCGTTGAGGCTCCCCGGCGTGTTCAGCGGGCGCCTCGTGCGACGAGTCCTCGTCGTGCTGTCGGGCACAGCCGTCTTCCAGATCGTCCTGCTGGCCTCGTCGCCGATCCTGAGCCGTCTCTACGATCCCGACGACTTCGGCGTGCTCTCGGTGTTCTCGTCGTTGATGACGCTCCTGCTCGTCGTGTCGTCGCTGCGTTACGAGCAGGCCGTGGCCCTGCCGTCGTCGCCGGCGCGTGCGGCCAACATCACCGCCGTGTCCGCGCTCGCCGTGGCGGTCACCACCGCCATCGCGTCGGGTGTGTTGCTCGCCCTCGCCAGCTGGCTGGGCGACGTCAGCGATACGCCCAAGCTCACCGACGTGATGTGGATCTTCCCGCTGGCGCTGGCCGGGGCGGCCACCCAGCAGCTGCTCATCTACGTGGCCGTGCGGCGCGGCGCGTTCCGCGCGGTGTCGATGAACCGGGCCGTGCAGGGCATCGTGATGGTGGGCGTGCAGATCGCGCTCGGGGTGGCGGGCGCCGGCGCGGGCGGGCTGGTGGGCGGGTTCGTCGCCGGGCTGGTGATCGCGGCCGTGCTGCTCGTGTGGTGGGACCGCGGTCTCGTCTCTCGATGGCGGTCGGAGGTGTCGTGGTCGGCGATGCGCTCCGAGGCCAGGCGCTACCGGCGCTTCCCCCAGTTCGGCGTGTGGTCGGGATTGTTCAACCGTGGGGCCCTCGATCTGCCCAACCTGTTGTTCGCTGCCATCTACGGCCCCGCGGTGGCCGGCTTCTTCCTGCTCTCCCAGCGGGTGGTGGCGGCGCCCACCCAGCTCATCGGCCAGTCGGTCGGCCACGTCTACTTCAACGAGGCCGCCGTGGCCGCCCGCGAGCGTCGCGACGAGTTGCCGTCGCTCTACCGACGGGTGGTCCAGCGGCTGATGGCCGTCGGCGTGGCGCCCGCGATCGGCCTGGCGGTGCTCGGTCCCTGGGTGTTCGCCCTCGTGTTCGGCTCCGACTGGCGAGAAGCCGGTGTCTACGCCGCCTTGATGGCCCCCCTCTTCCTCGCCCAGTTGGCCATCACCCCGCTCACCTCCACGTTCGCCATCGCCGAGCGCCAGGACCTGCAGTTCATCCGCGACCTCATCCGATTGGTGCTCGTGGTGGCGGTGTTCGTCGCCGGTTGGCGCTTCGACCTGTCGGCCCGCTGGACCGTGGCGGGCTACAGCGCGGCGATGGTGGCCGGCTACGTGCTGCTCTGGTTCTTCGGTTGGCGTGAGGTGCGTGCCTTCGCCCGCACCGGGATCCCGGCCCGACGAGCTGGTCACGGCCGGCGACGAGCCGTGACCGACACTCCGTTCCCGTTCGTCGTCGGGTCGGGTCGTTCCGGCACCACGCTGCTGCGGGCCATGCTCGCCGCCCACCCCGACATGTCGGTGCCCCCCGAGTCCTACGTGCTCGAACGGCTGCTCGGCGTGCGCCACCGGCTCGAGCCCGCCGGTCGGCTCGACACCGACCGCTTCCTCGCCGAGCTGGCCGCCGATCCGCGCTTCCTGCGGTGGGAGCTGCCGGTGTTCGCGGTGGCCGACGAACTGACGCGTACCGGGGCCACCACGCTGGCCGACGGCGTGCGGGCGATCTACTCGGCCTACGCCCGTCGGGAGGGGCGCACTCGGTGGGCTGACAAGACGCCCATCTATGTGCTGTCGATGCCCGAGCTGGCCGACCTGCTGCCCGAAGCGGTGTTCGTGCACCTCATCCGCGACGGGCGCGACGTGGCCACCTCCTACCTGCGCGTGCCGTTCGGGCCGAGCACGTTGGTGGGGGCGGCGGCCCGCTGGCGGCGTCACGTGCAGGCCGGTCGGCGCGCCGGACGCCAGCTCGGTTCGGCGCGCTATCTCGAGGTCCGCTACGAGGAGCTGGTCGACAACCCCGAGCCGGCCCTGCGGGCCATCTGCGAGCTGTGCGGGCTCGACTGGACACCCGCCATGCTCGAGTTCGGGAAACGCTCCGACGAGCTGCTCGCCAACACCGCGCATCGCGACGACGTGTCGGGCATGGCCCAGCCCCTCACGAAGGGCATGCGCGACTGGCGGGTCGAGATGTCGGCCCACGACCAGGGTGTGGTGTGGGCGGTGGCCGGCGACGTGCTGGCCGAGCTCGGCTACGAGCCGGCCTCAATGCTGTCGCCGGCATCGGCCCGTCGGGCCCGCGCCGAGGGCCGGGCGCTGGGTGGGTGGCAGGCCGCCGCCGAGCGCGCCAAACGCACCCGCCTGGCGATGGTGTCGCGACCGGCCGTACGCCGGGTGAAGGCCCGGCTGGGCGCGTCCGCGGCTGACTGCCCATCCCCGAACTGTTCACCCAAACGACGTTTTCCGGTGTTCTTCGTGACCAGTTCCGTGTCGGTGAGGCTCAGGTGATGGCGAGCATGCGGTCGAGCGCCACCTTGGCCCACTCGGTGGTGGTGGGGTCGACCGTGATCTGGTTGACCACCCGTCCCTCGACCAGGTGGTCGAGCACCCACGCCAGGTGCGGCCCGTCGATGCGGAACATCGTGGAGCAGGGGCAGATGAGCGGATCGAGCGAGACCACCGTCTTGTCGGGGGTCTCGGCGTCGAGGCGCTGCACCAGATGGATCTCGGTGCCCACCGCGATGGTCGACCCCGCCGGCGCGGCGGCGATGGCCCGCACGATGTAGTCGGTCGAGCCCACCTGGTCGGCCAGCTCCACCACGTCGCGCGCGCACTCGGGGTGCACGACCACGATGCCGTCGGGGTGCTCGGCCCGGAACGCCTCGACGTGGGCCGGCCGGAACCGCTGGTGCACCGAGCAGTGGCCCTTCCAGAGCAGCAGGGTGGCGGCCTTGATGTCGGCCTCGGTGAGCCCGCCCTGGTCGAAGCGCGGGTTCCACACCCGCATGTCGCTCTCGTCGTAGCCGAGCTGGAAGCCCGTGTTGCGCCCCAGGTGCTGATCGGGGAAGAACAGCACCTGGCGGCCGGCGGCGCCCTTGCCCGCCCACTCGCCCAGGTCGAGGGCCCATTCGAGCACGGCCCGGGCGTTGGTGGAGGTGCACACGGCCCCGCCGTGCTCGCCCACGAACGCCTTGAGAGCGGCCGAGCTGTTCATGTAGGTGACCGGCACCACCCGCTCGATGTCGGTGGTGGCGGCCAGGGACTCCCAGGCCTCCTCGACCTCGTCGAGATCGGCCATGTCGGCCATCGAGCAGCCGGCGTTGAGGTCGGGGAGGACCACCTTCTGGTGATCACCCGAGAGGATGTCGGCCGACTCGGCCATGAAGTGCACACCGCAGAAGACGATGTACTCCGATTCGGACCGGTCGCGGGCCAGCACGGAGAGCTGGAACGAGTCGCCTCGGGCGTCGCACCAGCGCATCACCTCGTCGCGCTGGTAGTGATGGCCCAGGATGAGCAGTCGGTCTCCGAGCACGTCCTTGGCCTGGCGGATGCGCTCGGCCAGCTCGTCGTCGGAGGCGTTGGTGTACCGCTCGGGGAGCGGCAGTTGAAGCCTCAGCATGTTGTGGGGAACCCCCGTCCTTTGAGGGAAGCTCGATGTGACCGGTGGGGACAGCCGGGTCGCCTCGCCACGGGGATGTCGGTCTCGAGATTCGATATGTCGCCGGATACCCGGCCGGCGTGACGCCGATTGTAGGACGTCACCTCGGGCAACACCTGCTGGGTTGGTCGGTATTTCCACCGCCGCCCGGAGGTGCCTGGTTGAGCCCGGATTGGGGCATGCTCATCAGGTGGTGCAACGACCCCCCGCCGGCACGATCCCCGATGCGCCGGGCTCCTATCAGTTCAAGGACGCTCGCGGTCGGGTGATCTATGTCGGCAAGGCCAAGAGCCTGCGCCAGCGCCTGTCCAACTACTTCCAGAGCCCCGCCTCGCTGCCTCCCCGCACCGCCCAGATGGTGCAGACCGCCGAGACCGTCGAGTGGATCCAGGTCCGCAACGACGTCGAGGCGCTCATGCTCGAGAACACCCTCATCAAGCGCCACCAGCCCCGGTTCAACGTGCGGCTGCGCGACGACAAGAGCTATCCGTTCCTGGCGGTCACCGTCGACGACGAGTGGCCCCGGGCGATGGTGATGCGGGGCACCAAACGCAAGGGCGTGCGCTACTTCGGCCCCTACGGGCACGCCTACGCCATCCGCGAGACGCTCGACCTGCTGCTGCGCACCTTCCCGATCCGCACGTGCTCCGACAACAAGCTCGGTCGTCATCAACGACTGGGCCGGCCGTGCCTGCTCTTCCACATCGAGAAGTGCTCGGGCCCCTGCGTCAACGAGATCAGCAAGGACGACTACGACGTGCTCGTAGGCGAGCTCATCGAGTTCCTCGACGGCGACACCGACACCATCGTGAAGCGCCTCGAACAGCGCATGGCCGACGCGGCCGACGCCCTCGAGTTCGAGCTGGCCGCCCGGCTGCGTGATCGGCTGGCCAGCGTGCGCAAGGCCATCGAGAAGCAGCAGATGGTGGTGGAGCGATCCGAGAGCCTCGACGTGGTGGGCCTGGCCGGTGACGACCTCGAGACCGCGGTGCAGGTGTTCTACGTGCGTCGGGGTCGGGTGGTCGGGCGCAAAGGCTTCATCCTCGACCGTTCGGAAGACCTGTCCGACGCCGAGCTGGTCGATCGGGTGCTCGAAGGGCTCTACATCGACCTGCCCCCGCTCGGCGTGCCCAAGCAGGTGCTCGTGCCCAACGAGTCCGACGACCCCGAGCTCTACGAGGAGTGGCTGTCCGACCTGCGGGGCTCTCGCGTCAGCGTGCGGGTGCCCCAGCGGGGCGACAAGCGCGCGCTGCTCGAGACCGTCACGCAGAACGCGCGCGAGGAGTTCACCCGGCACCGGTTGCGACGGGCCGCCGATCACAACAGCCGAGCCAAGGCGCTCAACGAGCTGCAGGACGTGCTCGACCTGCCCGAGGCTCCGCTGCGCATCGAGTGCTACGACATGAGCCACATCCAGGGCAGCGACTACGTCGGGTCGATGGTGGTGCTCGAAGACGGGCTGCCCAAGAAGAGCGACTATCGCCGCTTCAAGATCAAAGGTGTCGACGGCAACGACGACTTCGCCGCCATGGAAGAGGTGCTCACCCGCCGGCTCACCGCCTACCTGGCCGAGCGCGACAAGCCGGTGTCGGAACGGGGTGGGCGCTTCGCCTATCCGCCACAGCTCTTGCTGGTCGACGGCGGCAAGGGGCAGCTGAGCGTGGCGGTGCGGGTGCTCGAGGAGCTCGGACTCGACGACGAGATCCCGGTGGCGTCGCTGGCCAAGCGCTTCGAGGAGGTCTACCTGCCCGACGCCGACGAGCCGGTGCGCATCCCCCGCCAGAGCGAGGCGCTCTACCTGTTGCAGCGCGTGCGCGATGAGGCCCACCGCTTCGCCATCACCTATCACCGCGAGCTGCGCGGCAAGCGCATGACCAAGTCGGTGCTCGACGACATCCCCGGCCTCGGGCCCACCCGCAAGAAGCGGCTGATCAAGGAGCTGGGTGGGGTCACGGCGGTGAAGCAGGCGTCGCTCGAGCAGCTGCAGGCGTTGAGCTGGTTGCCCGACGCGGTGGCCCAGGCGGTCCACGACAAGATCCACCTGCCCGGCGGCCGTCGATGACCGACGAGCTGTGGGACGCCCATGCCGGGTGGTGGCAGCACAACTTCACCGAAGGGGCTGACCCCGAGTACGAGGAGCAGATCTTGCCGCTCGCACGCGAGTGGCTGGCCGGGTTCGACCGGGTGGTCGAGATCGGCACGGGGGAGGGGCAGGTGGCGCGTGCTGTGTCCTCCGGCGGTGCTCGGTTCGTCTGCGGCCTCGATCCCACCGACGCCCAGATCGTCGCGGCCGCCGAGCGCGGCGGAGGGCCGTGCTATCTGCGGGCGGGGGCCGAGGCCTTGCCGTTCGCGTCGCGCTCGTTCGACGCCGCGGTGGCGTGCCTCGTGTTCGAGCACATCGACGCGGTCGACGCCGCCATCGCCGAGGTGGCCCGCGTGGTGCGACCGGGAGGACGTTTCGTGTTCTTCCTCAACCATCCGCTGTTGCAGACACCGGGCAGCGGATGGATCGACGACCAGATCCTCGAGCCCCCCGAGCAGTACTGGCGGGTCGGTCCCTACCTCGACGAGGCCAGCACGGTCGAAGAGGTCGAGCGCGGCGTGCACATCCGCTTCGTGCACCGGCCGCTGTCGCGCTACGTCAACGCGTTGGCCGAGTCGGGTTTGACGCTCGAGCGCATGATCGAGCCGGCGCCGCCAGCGGGGTTCCTCGCACGGGCGAGCGAGTACGCCGACGCCGCGAGCATCCCGCGCCTGTTGGTGCTGATCACCCGGAGGAGCTGAGCGCGCCGGTACCCTTTCGGGCGTGGGTGAGTTCGTGGTGATCACCGGGCTGTCGGGTGCCGGTCGGTCTCAGGCCGCGGACATCCTCGAAGATCTCGGTTGGTTCGTCATCGACAACCTTCCGCCCACGCTCATCCCCAAGGTGTCCGAGCTGGCCACCGGGCCCGGGTCGAGCATGTCGAAGGTGGCGCTGGTCGTGGGCACCGGCCCCTATCACCACGAGGTGCTGCCCGCCCTCAACGCTCTGCGCGAGCAGGGCCTGCGCCTACGCATCCTCTTCCTCGAGGCGTCGACCGACGTGCTGGTGCGGCGCTACGAGTCGAGCCGGCGACGTCACCCCCTCGACGGCGAGGGCTCGGGCCTGGCAGGTGCCATCGAGGCCGAGCGCCAGCTGCTCGAGCCCGTGAAGGAAGAGGCCGACGTGGTGGTCGACACCACCGAGCTCAACGTGCACCAGCTGCGCACGCGCATGCTCGACCTGTTCGGCGCCGACGCCCCCGATGCCGGCATGCAGATCACCCTCATGTCGTTCGGCTACAAGCACGGGCTGCCGCTCGACACCGACCTGGTGATCGACTGCCGGTTCCTGCCCAACCCGCATTGGGTGGAAGACCTGCGGCCGCTGCGGGGCACCGACGAGCCCGTCCGCGACTACGTGATGGGCCAGGAGGTGACGGCCCGGTTCCTCGAGGAGCTCACCGATCTGCTCGAGCTGCTGCTGCCGGCCTACGTCACCGAGGGCAAGAGCTACCTCACCATCGCCTTCGGGTGCACCGGCGGGCGCCACCGGTCGGTGGCCATCGCCGAGGAGATGGCGTCGAGGCTGCGTTCCGGGGGGTTCGAGTCGAAGGTCGTCCACCGCGACATCGGCCGCTGAACTGGTCGGCCCGATCGGGTCAACTGGCAGCGTGCGGCCTGACGTGGTCGGATAAGGGCGTTCTCCAACAGCGCAGAATCGCCGGCCGCAGGCCGGCCCGGCTCGACTTCCGGCCCTCTGGGCCGGCGGAAAGGAACTCTCGTCATGACGATTCGCGTCGGTGTCAACGGGTTCGGCCGTATCGGCCGCAACTTCTTCCGGGCGGTGCGCGAGCAGGGCGCCGACGTCGAGATCGTGGCGGCCAACGATCTGGGTGATGTGGCCACGATGGCCCACCTCCTCAAGTACGACTCGGTGATGCCCACCCTCGACGCCGAGGTCAAGGCCACCGACGAGGGCATCGAGGTCGACGGCAAGCTGCTGAAGATCACCGCCGTGCGCGACCCCAAGGAGCTGCCGTGGGGCGAGCTCGGGGTCGACGTGGTGGTCGAGTCCACCGGCATCTTCACCTCCCGCGACAAGGCGGCCGCTCACCTCGACGCCGGCGCCCCGTTCGTCATCGTGTCGGCCCCCGCGTCGGGCGCCGACGCCACCTTCGTGATCGGCGTCAACGACGACACGTTCGACCCCGCCGAGCACAAGGTGATGTCCAACGCCTCGTGCACCACCAACTGCTTCGTGCCCATGGTCAAGGTGCTCGACGACGCCTTCGGCGTCGAGAAGGGCCTCATGACCACGGTGCACGCCTACACGGGCGACCAGAGCATCGTCGACGGCCCGCACTCCGACCTGCGTCGGGCCCGCGCCGCGGCGGTCAACATCATCCCGGCCTCCACCGGTGCGGCCCGGGCCACCGGCCTGGTGCTGCAGTCGATGCAGGGCAAGCTCGACGGCACCGCCTTGCGGGTGCCCGTGCCCGACGGCTCGATCACCGACTTCGTCGGCGTGCTCAAGCGCGACGTCACCGCCGAGGAGATCAACGAGGCGTTCGCGGCGGCGGCCAGCAGCGGCCCGCTGTCGAAGGTGCTCGTCTACAGCGACGAGCCCATCGTCTCGAGCGACATCGTCGGCACGCCGGCGTCGTGCACGTTCGACTCGAAGCTCACGATGGCCATGGGCAACCTGGTGAAGATCCTCGGCTGGTACGACAACGAGTGGGGCTACTCGAACCGACTGGTCGACCTCGTGCAGATCGTGGGCGCCGCGAACAAGTGACGCCCGACCAGGTCCCCAGCCTCGAAGACCTGGGTGACGTCGGCGGGAAGCGGGTGCTGCTGCGCGCCGACTTCAACGTGCCGATCAAGGACGGCCAGGTCGTCGACGACTTCCGCATCCGCGCCGCGCTGCCCACCATCGAGTGGCTGCAGGGCAACGGCGCCACCGTCACCGCGTGCAGCCACCTGGGTCGGCCGAAGGGCAAGCCCGATCCGAAGTACACCATCGAGCCGGTGCGTGAGGTGCTGGCCGAGCTGGCGCCGGGCGTCGAGCTGCTCGAGAACCTGCGCTACAACCCGGGCGAAGAGGCCAACGATCCGGCGTTCGTGGCCGAGCTCATCGACGGCCAGGACCTCTACGTCAACGACGCGTTCGGCGCGTCGCACCGGTCGCACGCATCGATCGTGGGGCCGCCCCGGTTCCTGCCGTCGGCTGCGGGTCGGCTGTTGCAGCGCGAGGTCGAGGTGCTGCTGCCGCTGCGCACCGATCCGCCGAAGCCGTTCGTGTGCATCCTCGGTGGCGCCAAGGTGAGCGACAAGCTGGCGGTCATCGGCGCGTTGCTGCGGGTGGCCGACTCGCTCATCATCGGCGGCGGCATGTGCTTCACGTTCCTCAAGGCGCAGGGTCACGCCATCGGCGACTCGCTGGTCGAGGACGACATGGTCGACACCTGCCGCAAGCTGCTCGAGCGCGAGGGCGACCGGCTGCACCTGCCGAGCGACATCACCGCGCTCGGCCCGGGTGGCGAGATCGGCAACCCCGACGCCGGCGGCGAGGTGCGCCAGATGGGGGCCGACGTGCCCGACGGCTGGAAGGGCCTCGACATCGGGCCCGGCACCGCCGCCGAGTTCGGCGACGTCATCCTCGACGGTCGCACGGTGTTCTGGAACGGGCCCATGGGCGTGTTCGAGGATCCCCGGTTCGCGGCCGGCACCCGCTCGGTGGCCGAGTCGATGGCCGAGACCCGCGGCTTCACCGTGGTGGGTGGCGGCGACAGTGCGGCGGCGCTCGACGAGTTCGGGCTGGCCGGCGAGATCGATCATGTGTCCACCGGCGGTGGGGCGTCGCTCGAGCTGCTCGAGCTCGGTGACCTCCCCGGCCTCGAAGCTCTGCGAGGGGCGCCCAATGCCTGAAGCCCGCAAGCCGCTCATCAGCGGCAACTGGAAGATGCACTACAACCACTTCGAGGCCATCCAGACGGTGCAGAAGCTGGCCTATCGCCTCGAGAAGGACGACTACGAGTTCGTCGACGTGTCGGTGCACCCGCCGTTCACCGACATCCGCTCGGTGCAGACCACGCTCTACGACCAGAAGGGCTGCCAGCTCATCGTCGGAGCGCAGAACTGCCACTGGGAGGAGAAGGGCGCGTTCACCGGCGAGGTGTCGGTGGCGTTCCTGCCCAAGCTCGACGTGCGCTACGTGATCGTGGGCCACTCCGAGCGCCGTGAGCTGTTCGGCGAGACCGACGAGATGGTGAACAAGAAGGTCAAGGCGGTGCTCAAGTTCGAGATGACGCCCATCATGTGCGTGGGCGAGACGCTCGAGGAGCGCGAGGCCGGCACCACCGACGACAAGGTGCTCGGCCAGGTGAAGGCCGGCCTGGCCGGGGTGAAGGCCGATCAGGTGGCCGGTCTGGTGATCGCCTACGAGCCGATCTGGGCGATCGGCACGGGCAAGACGGCCACGGCCGAGGACGCCCAGGCCGTGTGCGGGGCCATCCGGGCCACGGTGGCCGAGGTGTTCGGCAAGGACGCGGCGGCGAAGGTGCGGGTGCAGTACGGCGGCTCGGTGAAGCCGGGCAACGCGGCCGAGCTGATGGGCCAGCCCGACATCGACGGCGCCCTGGTGGGCGGGGCCAGCCTCGACCCCGACGACTTCGCCAAGATCGTCCAGTACCGCCGCTCCGTCGCCTGACCCGACGCCTGCCCTGCGCTTCTGGCAGGTGAAACCGCGCACCAGGGTGCGGGTTTCACCAGCCGGAACGGGGATGAGAGCCGGGTGCGTTCGCGATCGGCGGCGGTCGGCTGGTAGCGTGGTCGGCCGTGGTGACCGCAATCGTTCTCGGCTTTCACATCGTCGTCTCGCTCGGCCTGATCTTCCTCGTGCTGCTGCACAGCGGGAAGGGCGGCGGCCTGTCCGACATGTTCGGCGGCGGCATGGGCGCATCGGCGGCCGGGTCGACCGTGGTCGAGAAGAACCTCGACCGCATCACCGTGGTGGTGGCGCTGATCTTCGTGTTCACGTCGGTCGGCCTCGCCCTGCTGCTCAACGACGCCTGAGCCGGTTGGTGGCCCGGTCGACGAGGGCGCCCGGAGTGCGACGCCGCTCACTCGTCGGGCTGTGCGTCTCGGTCGTGCTGTTGGTGTCGGCCGCGGCGTGCACCGACGACGGCGACGAGCCCGAGGCTGGTGGGTCGTCGTCGACTGAGGTGGTCACGGGCGGCGTCATGCGGCTGGGGACGCCCGCGATCGAGTCGTTCGATCCATCGCAGGTGGCGCCCGTCGACCAGGCCAGCATGATCGCCCTCGATCTGCTGTTCGACCCGTTGCCCGAACTGGCCGAGCTGCGGCCCAACGGCGACTTCACCGTGTGGACCGCGGTGCTCGATGACCGGGCGTTCTCCGATGGTTCGCTCATCACTGCCCAGGACGCGCTGTTCACATTGCAGCGGCTGGCCGGGCAGGGGAGCGGATCGCTGGCCGGCACCCGGCTCGACCTGATCGCCGGTTATCAGGAGTTCGCGGTCGACGGCACGGCCGACTCGCTGTCGGGCCTGCGGGCGATCGACGACTCGACGCTCGAGATCACGCTGGTGGAGCCGTTCGTGTCGCTGCCCGCACTGCTGGCGTCGCCGATCTTCGGGGTGGTGCCCGAGGCGGTGGTGTCGGCCGACCCGGCAGCGTTCGCCGCGGAGCCCGTCGGCAGCGGGCCGTACCAGATCGCTGCGGTCGAGGGGTCGGTCACCACTCTTGAGCGGACGCTCGACGCCGACACGATGCTCGACGGCTATGAGCTGGTCGAGTTCGACTCAGTCGCGTCGGCGTATGCCGCGTTCGTCGATGGCGAGGTCGACTGGTCGCTGGTGCCGACCGCCGAGTTGGCGTCGGCGACCGAGCAGTTCGGCGACGAGCACTTCACGCCGTTCGGGGCCGAGATCTGGTTCGGCATCAACCAGAACGATCCGGTCTATGCCGACGTGCGGTTCCGGCGGGCGATCCTGCACGCGGTCGACCGCGCCGCGCTGGCCGAGCGGGTGTTCCCCGGCCGGTTGGCGCTCGACGGGTTGGTGGCCGAGGGGGTCGACGGCTTCGTGCCCGATGCGTGCGGCTCGGCGTGTCGCTACGACCCCGACGAGGCTCGCCGGTTGCTGGCCGAGGCGTTCCCCGACGGCACGATTCCCACCGTGGTGCTCGACACCTACGACGACTCGCAGCAGCAGGCGCTGGTGCAGGCGATGGGGGCGGAGTTGCAGGCGGTTGGGATCCCGGTGGAGCTGCGGGTGCAGAGCTTCGACGAGTACCGCCAGTTCGTGACGACGGGGGAGACCGGCGTGTTCAGCTTCGGGTGGGTGGGCATCGTCGGCATCCAGGACTCGTATGTGGGACCACCGTTCATCTCCGACTCGCCCGACAACGTCGTCGGGTTGTCGTCGCCCGATCTCGACGCCCAGATCCGCTCGGCCCGAGCGACGGGGTTGGATGCCGACCGCCAGGCGCAGTACCAGTCGATCGAGCGCCAGATCCTCGAGCTGGGTGTGGTGGTGCCGATCGCCCAGCTGACCACCAACCAGGTGGTGGCCGACGGGTTCGAAGGATTTGTCGGCGAGCTCGACGGCACCTTCGACGTCGCTGTCGTGCATCGAGCCGCCTGACCCCGCCCGCTCCCGGCGTTCCTGTGGCCGAAACGGGACCGGTGGGTCCCGCTTGGGCTACCGGTTGCGGGGTGAGTTGCCGGTTCGGGGTGGGGGACCGGCTGCGATAGAGTGAGCGACCTCTCCGGTCGACCCGCAGGTCGGTTTCGGAGGCCACGTCGGAGTGGCGGAATAGGCAGACGCGCTAGCTTGAGGGGCTAGTGCCCGCAAGGGCGTGGGGGTTCAAGTCCCCCCTCCGACACCACGTTTCCGCAGGTCAGAGCACCGGAGAGGCCGAGAAAAAGCCCCGGTGGTCACAGAATGGTCACTGAAGGCCGAGCTGGCGTGCGCGCTCGTTGTGTTCCCGGGCGAAATCGTCGTAGCCCTTCGCCAACTCATCGGGCGCGTGGTCGAGGAACTCTCTCGCCTCGGCTATGTCTTCCGGACGTGACGTGTAGTGCAAAGCAACGGTCTTCTTCGCCATGCGGTCGCCGGTCTTGGCAATGGCCATTAGCCGGCCCCATGTGTAGGCCTTTGTCTTCAAGTCGTCCGCATCGAACATGTGGGCTCGCCAGGCCTCGTTCGATTGGTCGATGATCCACTTCTGCAGCTCGCCTTTGCCGGCGCGTCCTTGAGGAAGCCCATGCGGCGTCAGGCTAACGGCTGACCGAAAATCATGCCGGCGACCTGTTCGGCGGCGTCGCGTTGCATCCCCGCCTGAACGTGTGAGTACGTCCCGAGTGTGATGCCGATGGTGGCGTGCCCTAGGCGCTCCTGCACCACCTTCGGATGGACACCGGCCCGTAGCGCCAACGTGGCCCAGGTGTGCCGGATGCCGTGCAGGGTGATGGGGCGAAGGTTCCACCGTTCGATGCGCCGCTGAAACTCTCTGCTGACCCGTTCCGGGTGCAACGGGTCGCCGTCGACCTTGCAGAAGATGAGGTCGTGGTCGCGCCAGCCTGACCCGATGGCGAGGCGTTCCTCGAGCTGGGTCCGCCGCTGGTCGCGGAACGCCATCACCGTGCGCTCATCGAGGTCGACGGTCCGCACCCCGTGCGCCGTCTTTGGGGAGCCGAACCGGGTTTCGTGCTTCACCGCGATGACCGTCTGACTGACCGACGCGATGCCGGTGTCGAGGTCCACGTCGGACCACCTGAGCCCGAGTGCTTCACCCCGACGCATCCCGGTGGTGGCGAGCAACGTCCACAACGGCCAGTGGCGGTCGCCGTACGACCGGCACCGGTCGAGGAAGTCGGCGACCTCGTCGGCTGTCCACGTCACCATCGCAGCGTGAGCCGACGATGGCTTCGGTGGGTCGGCGGCGTCGGCAGGATTGCGGGTCAGACGCGACCAGCGGACCGCATCCTTGAATGCCCGGTGAATCACCGTGTGGATGTACGCCACCGACCGTGGGGCGAGCCCTTCGCCGGCCCTGTGGCCCTTGTTGCCGGTGGCGAGCAGGTCGGCGTAGAGCCGATTCAGGGTGCCGCCGTCGACGGACTGCAACGGCACGTCACCGATGGCGGGGATGACATGCACGCGCATGTTCCGGTCGTAGGAATGATGAGTCGACGGCCGCACGGTCGGCTCGATGGTCACCAACCACTCCTTGAGGTACTGGCCGACCGTCTGTTTCGTCGGCTCCACGAACGTGCCGCCGTGAACCTGCCGTTTCACTTCGTCCAGCGCGTCGAGCGCCTCCGCTTTCGTCTTGAACCCGCGGCGATGCACCTGCTTACGAGACGCGCCTGCCGGGGTGACGTCCACCCGGAACGACCACCGACCCGACCCGTCCTTCTTCACGCTTCCTTCACGGCTCATCGTTCGCTCCCCGCTATCTCGAGTCCTGCGTCGGTCAGTTGGCCGCCGGGTTTGCCTCTCCCATACGAACGGAACAGCTCCGCGCTTCACCGCCTCTTTGCGGTAGCTGTCCATCGTGTCTTTCGACACCCCGAACCGCTTGGCGGCTTCGGCGGTCGTCTCGGCCTTCGGCCACCGCGTCAGGTACGCCTGCATTGCCTCGACGAGGTCGCGGTCCGTCCGGACCCGCCGGCCAGCCGTCGTCCACCGGCCGTGCCATAGTCCCGAAGTAGTCGACCGCCTCCTCGTTCCATCCGTCATTGGCGGCGATGTGCAAGAGCCACGCTGCGCGAACGGCGAGAGCCAGTTCACCGAGTGGCACCCTTCGGAGCCTGGTGGTCGTGACCGAGTCGATTCCCCGGTGGTCGGGGTCGATGGTGGCCGTGAAGCTCCACACGCCGCCGCCTTCGGCAAGGTCGAGCGTGAACGTCCAACCGGGAAGCTCGGCATCGCGTTACCCGGTTGGCCGATGAAGTGCCTTGCCTCCAGCGGTGTTCGCCGAGGTGCCGTGACCGACCTTGCCCACTTGGCGATGCGTTCCGGGCGATGCCGTGCTTCCTGAGAATGGCCTGTTTCGTGGGCATGTGGCACGCGTACCACTCTGGGCACAGAATGGAACGCATGGACATCCGCACGCAGAACATCCCGAACCCTGCCGACACGCCCGACCGTGAGCGTCCCCGAGGCCGGCCGAGATCCTCGGCATCGGTCGAGCCACCGCCTACCACGCAGCCAAGACCGGCGAGATTCCGACCATCCGCGTCGGCGGTCGCGTGCTCGTTCCGACCGCTGCGCTTCGCCGACTGCTCGAGCTCGACGGACGAGCCGCCGCCCGGTCGACGTCGTCGCGCATGGCCGCGCTCGTTCTCGCCGGATGCGCTGCGCCTGGACCGTCGCCCTCGTCGCCCTTGTCGTCCTGCTGCTCATCGAGTGACAGCTACGGCGTCCGGTGCTGACCCGCACCGCTGACGAGGCCGAAGGACGGCCGAAACGCCAGACCCCCGAAACGAGCAGCGCCGGCCCCGCGACCAAACGAGAGCCGGCTCTGCTCATCAAAGGAGAACACCGTGAAGTCTACTGGAACGCATCGCACCGTGATCCCGAGCCGTGGAAGCCCGAGCCGAGGTGACATCGGTCGTCGGTGTCGTGCTCGACCTGACGATGCGCGAGGGCGGGTACGGCCCATACCCGGTCGTAGTCCATCGAAACCGACGACGGCCGCGAGGTCGACGTTCACGGCTACCACACCGCCCTACGCAACGAGATCTGTCGAGCTCGACCTCCACGTCGGCGACCGAGCTCGGTATCCGGTACATCGGCAAGAAAGACAAGGTCGACGGGTCCGGTTCGTACCAGGCTTACCGGCTCGTCTACGAACGTGCCGAACGCGTCGCCGGCGACGCGAGTGCACGACCAGCGCACCTGTGGCAGGTCGCCGCGCCGAGGTCGAGCCGGTCGCGGTGCCGTTGCTCCCCGACGACGACACCTTCTGACCGTGCTCGACCACGCGCTCGCCTACGCCGTCGGCCGGCTGGCCCTGCTTTCCCCTCGAGCGGAGGGGGAAGCGGCCGGCCACCGCGCACGGTCTGAAAGACGCCACCACCGACCCCGAGCGGATCGAGGCGTGGTGGACGGTGACCCCCGACGCGAACATCGGTATCGCTACCGGTCGGCTCGTCGTCATCGACATCGACGCCAAAGAGCCCGACGTGGTGGGCTGGCGTCGTGGTGTGCTCTGCTCGCCGACACATCGGTGACGAACCCGAGCCGCCGACGTGGGAGGTCGGCACACCGTCCGGTGGCGGTCATCTCTACTTCCAGGCGCGGCCGGCATCGACGTGCGGAACAGCGCGGGGAAGCTCGCCCCATCGGTCGACGTGCGCGGCGTCGGCGGCTACGTCGTCGCACCACCGTCGCGTACCGATGCCGGTGTCTACACCGTCGACGAGCAACGAACCGCCGCACCGCTCCCCGCGTGGGCTGCTCGATCTGCTCATCCCGAAGCCCGTGCAGCGTGACGGGTTCGCCAGTCTCCGCTCGAGGCTCGACGACCGCCGACCAGCACCGGCCAACGGTACGGCGAAGCCGCGCTCGACGGGGAAGCTCGACCGGGTCCGCGCCGCGGTCACCGGCACCCGTAATCACACGCTGTGCCGGCCGCGTTCAATCTCGGCCAGTTGGTCGACCAGGGGGAGCTCGACGCCGCACACGGTCGCCCAGCGCGCTGCTCGACGCTGCTCTGTCGGTCGGTCTGACGAGTCCGAGGCCGCCACGACCATCCGGTCCGGGTTCCGGGGCGCGCGGACAACCCACGGGGGAGGTGGCGTGATGGATGACCTCGTCGCCGAGCTCGCCGCCGTTCTCAAAGGACCGGCCCCCGAACTTCGCCCGCCTACGTCCCCGGTGGGTCGTTCATCCTCGACGAGCCGACCATCGTCCCCTCCGTGTGGGGTGACGATGACCAGATCCTGTGGGCCGAGGGTGAGCCGTTCATGCTCTGCGGCCCGCCAGGACTCGGTAAGACCACCTTGGCGCAACAGGTCGCGCTGCGTCGGGTCGGCATCGTCGCCGGTGACCTGCTCGGCTTCCCTGTCGCCGTCACCGACGGACAAGGTGCTGTATCTGGCCTCGGACCGACCCCGACAGGTCGCCCGGTCCTTGCGCCGCATGGTCGACGAACAGCACCGCGACCAACTGAACGACCGGCTCATCGTGTGGCGCGGACCGCCGCCCGGTGACCTCGCCAGTACCCCGACCTGCTCCTCGAGATGTGCGAGAAGACCGACGCCGCCACCGTCGTGCTCGACTCGCTCAAGGACGTCGCGGTCGGTCTCGCCGACGACGAGGTCGGCGCCGGCGTGAACCGATCCATACAGACCGCCATCGCCGACGAGGTCGACGTCGTGCTGCTCCACCACCAACGCAAGTCCGACGGCACCACGAAACCGAAAGCCCTGTCGGACGTGTTCGGCTCGACCTGGCTCACCGCCGGCATGGGGTCCGTCGTCCTGCTGTGGGGGGACGCCGGAGACGCCTACGTCGAGCTGTTGCACCTGAAACAACCCGCCGAGGACGTCGGACCGCTAACCGTCCACCACGACCACGTCACCGGCACCAGCACCGTCGTCGAAGCCATCGACCTCATCGACCTCGCCCGCGTCACCGCCGGGGGAGTGTCCGCCGCCGACGCCGCCCGCGTCGTGTTCGCCACCGAAGTCGTCACCCGCAACCAAACCGAGAAAGTCCGCCGTCGGCTGAACAAGCTCACCGCCGCCGGCGAGCTCGTCGAGGTCCCCGGAGCTCCCGTGGGGCGGGACAGCCGCACGCCGACGCGCTGGCGAACCCCCACCATCACCGACTTTCACGCCGACCGATGACCCCCGAAAAGCCATGCACGCACCATGCACGCACCCCCCTCCGCGAAAACCATGCACGCACCATGCACGCCATCCACGAAACAGCGCCACGACAACGCACGAACCCATGCACGCCATGCACGCACCAGGGCCATGCACGATTCGGGGTCTCTCTAAAGAGACCCGAACGTGCGGCCAACCCCTCTGGAACGCCAACAACTGACCCGCCACAGACACGTCACCCCAACACCTGACACGCCCATGACCCCCGACCCCGTACCCGTCGAACGCACACTCCTCGCCGAGCTCATCCACCTGGCCCGCCGCGGCGTCCGCTGCGAGCTCGACGCCGACACGGTCGCCGAAGCCCAACGCATCGCCCGACGCCACGCCACCGACCCAACCGACCACCGATGACCGCCCCCCAGTGGCACCACGATCCGCGCGCTCAACCAGCGTCAGCATCGCCCTTGGCCTTGCGCCTCGCGTCCCTGGCGTTTCCGACCCGCGTTTTGGCCGGTTCCGCTTTTTTCGGCAACCAACTAACCGGAAGAACGCCAGTCCGAGGGCGGTGGTGCAGACGACCGCTCAGCTATCGACACCGTCCCCCATACCCCCACCTATCCCTGGAGGCAGCCATGCGCTCAACGCCCACCCGAACGCTCGACGGACCATCTACGGGTCTGGAGGATTCACCGCAAAGTCTCGGAACCTATACATCGGGAGGCCGAAATGCCTGACGGACGGTTCTACGACGCACCAGCGGAGGCGTGGCCGACTGAGGCTGAGTGGGCCGAGGTTGAGCGGGTGGCGCGCCACGCCATCGACCACATCGCCGAATATCCGGTGTGGGATTGTGAGAAGCAGCGGGCGTCGCTGCTCGAGTTGCGCGACGTGCGCTTCAGAGGCACCGGCCGTGACCTTCACGACGTCCTGGTGGTGCTGTTGACCGAGGCGTGCAAGGTGTTGAACGCGGCCGGCGCGGAAAGGTGGTCGGCGATTCCGTCACATTGACCGACTAACATTCGGTTCACATAGCTGGGTGCGGTTTCGGCCGCATCTGGCGAACGACAGAGCGCCGGCCGACTCGGAGCCCCAGCGGCCACCCCTCGGTAGTCGGCGCACTCCGCTCCTCCGGTTCGCAGAACACGCGCCTTCTGGTGGCCCCTGCGAGTCGAAGAGCGGCCCGCCCGGACGGCCCGCGTCCCATCGAGGATGGCCCCCGTTCGGAACCCCGCCCCCGATGGCAGCACGCGCCCCGATCAGAGGGTGGCCCCTGCCGGTGGCCCGCGGTCCCCCCGTTTCTGTTCGCGTCCTACCCGACGCGCCTGTGGCCTAGGAGGCCATCTGTCATGGATTCTTCCCTTTCCCGTTCCGGTGAGCTGCTTCGGCTTCGCGATGAGCGAGCCCGCCAGTCGTCGTTCGTTACCAATCTGGTCGACACCGTCCGTTCGGAGCGGCGTGACCTGACCGCTGGCGAGCGCGACGACTTCGACCGCGCCGAACGGCGCATCGAGGACATCGACCGTTCCCTCGCCCTGCTCGGTGCGGGTGGCGGTCCGCTGCCAGTCCCGAACATCAACACGATCGGTCAGGCTCCCCCGACCGCGACCCGTTCGCTCGACGAAGTGCTGTGGGCCTCTCCTGGCGATGTTGCGGCTGGCACGGTGACCCGTTCCGGTGTCATCGCACCTGACCCGCGGGCGCGCTCGAAACACGGTCGAGCGGGTGATGGTCCCGACGCCGAACGGTGCCCCGAAGTGGGCTCCGACGCTGGACACGTTCAGTCCCGAGCATCGCGGCATCGTGCGTTCGTTCCAACAGACGGTGGCCGATATGGCGCTGTTCGGTCTGCTGGTCGACAAGAACGCCAAGACCTCCGGCGAGGGCTTCCAGGTCGCCCGCGCGCACCCGCTCATGCACGACCGTTGGGTCGAGGTGTGCCGAACGCGCTCGACGTGGACACGTCCGGCAGGGCGGCAACTGGGTGCCCGACCGGCATCGGCACGAGCCCTCCACGAGAAGGTGCGCGCCGCGGGCAAGATCGCGCCACTGTTCGCAGCGCATCGATCTCCCGACCAACCCGTGGAAGTGGCCGATCGAGGGTTGCGACTCGACGAGTACCGCGTCGCCGAGCCGACCGGTGACACGAGACCAAGGTCGCCGCGTCGACGCCGGGCACCGTTCGCGCCGACGTTCGACGCCGAGATCTTCGGCGGGCGCACCCTGTTCTCGCGTTCGGTCGAAGCCGACTCGGCGGTTGCGATCCTGCCGTACGTGACCGGGAAGCTCGTCCGGGCGTTCGTCGACGCCGAAGAGCAGGCGATCCTCGACGGTGACAGCGACGGCACCCACCAGGACGCCGACGTGCAGGCGATCGGTGCGACCGACGTTCGCACCGCGTGGGACGGGCTCCGCAAGAAGGCGTTCGCGCAGACCGTCGCCGAGCCGCCGCGTCGTCACTCCGACGAACCTGCGCGTGATCCGCAACGATGGCGAAGTGGGGTATCAACCCCGCCGACCTCGCGCTGATCGTCGGCGTCAGCAGCTACACACCTGCTCGGCGACGCCACGCTGCTGACGGTGGACAAGCTCGGCCCGAACGCGACGATCCTGTCCGGCCAGCTCGGCTCGCTGTACGGGATGCCGGTCATCGTGTCCGAGCACGTCCGCGAGGACCTCAACGCGTCAGGCGTGCACGACGGCATCACCGAGACGAAGACGTACGCATCTGTGCGTCAACCGCAACGAGTGGGCGATCGGTCAGCGCATGGCGCATCGACGTCGAAGTCGACGACTCATCTACCGTGAAACGTTCCAGCGGGTCGCCGTAGCGTTCCAATGCGTCGACTTCCAACACATCGGCGACGCCGCGACGAACGACGACACCGCCATCGCGTACAACGTCACCGTCTAGGTCGTGTGCAGCGCCGAGCGCCTGTTCTTGGAGGGGCTCTCGGCCAGTGTCCGGCGTTGAGTCCGGCTGGTAACCGGGCGAGAACGGCGAAGGGGCCCTCTGACCCCCTGGTGACCCGTTCACGTCGGACACGCACACAACGACAAGACCCACCCGCCCATCAGGGGTGACGGGTGGGTGGGTCTGCTCCACCATTGATAGACACCGAAGCCACCGGAGGCCGGTTGTCAGCCCTCGAGGACCACGACGAGCACCGACTACTTCGCTGCGCTCCAACGCGGCGACGACCCACCCGACATCGAGGATCTACGCGCGACGCCTGATGCGCCGACCGTCCTGGTTCGCGCCACGCTGCCTGCCGAGGCACCTCCACCAACGTGTTCTTCGCCACCCACGATCGAGGGCATCGAACGCGCCAGAGCGATCTGTGCTGGGTGCCCGGTGACCGCGCAGTGTCGGACCGCGCAGACGCAAGCGAACGAAGTCGGCACACTGGGGAGGGACCACCGAGAAAGAACGCCGCCGGTCGTTGTAGTACCTGAAGGAACCCCGCACCCATCGCTACTTGCTGATGTACCCCGAAGCGCCAATCGGCGAATGCGGCACATGCCGGGTTGTCAGAGCTGGGCAAGTCGATGCTGAACGAATCAGTCGAACCGGTACCTAAGCGTGTCCGTACTTCCCTCGGTGTAGCCGCCGAACACGGCGATCAGGTTGGAAGACGCGTCGAAGCACCCGACATCGACGCCGATTGGGCCTTCGACATCCGAGCCAGTGTCGTTCGAGACAATGCCGATGAATGACTGTCCTCCGTACTGCTGGGGCTGTGTGCTCACCTCGGCAATCGTCACACTGGTCGGTTTGCTGAGCTGGATCCCAGTGTCGGCCTTGTCGCCCTTGGCGGTGAGGTCGTAGGTGGTGCCTTCGGGCATGATCTCACTGAAGTAGACATAGCCGAACCCCCACTCGCCTGGCGCGAGGTTGGCTGGTTCAAAGCCCTGCGTCGAGGAACCGGACCCGATCAGCGTGCCGCTGGCGTCTCTGGCTGTGCCGGTCACCTCGATGCGGTTCAGGGTGTCGCTAGTGTTGTTTCGAACGATCACCGGCACCTGTGAGCTGCTGGAGCCCCGTGCGACCCCCACGAACACGAGCGAAAGCCCGGACTCGCCTTCCGGAACAGTGATCTGACCCGAAAGATAGAGTGCTGGCGAGTTCTTCGGAGTGAGATCGGCGCTCTCCGCCATTGTCGTGGAGCTGTCGTTGTCGGCCGCTGCGGTGCTTGTGCTGGGCCCACTTCCCGAACTGACCGTCTCCGTCGACGAACATGCACTCGCCAGCACCAGAAGTGCCACCGAGATCGTGATGGTCAACTTGCGCATCGAACCCTCCCCATAGTCCCGATGACTGGTTCGACAACCTCGTACGCACGCGGTCGCCGTGTGGGTGATGAACTGCGACCCGACCGGCCAGTGAGTCGCGCTGGTTGCTAGCTCGGTGAGCTGACCGACTCTGACAACATGGTCATGGTGAGTGATGTGTCGCGGGGTCCGGGCTGGTGGCTCGCATCGGACGGCAAGTGGTATCCACCGCAACCGCCCCCGGTCGGATACCCGCCGCCCGAGGCGCCTGGACGCAGGGAGACACGACTGCGGCTCGTCTGGCTGACGGTCGGCTTCCTATGCGTGCTCATCGGGGAGCGTGGATGGTCGGCGTGGCCGTCATCGGGGGCGAACGGGCTCCCTCCTGGGTCCCACGTCGGGTTACATCTGCGAAAAGGCCCAAAACAGGTAGGCGATCAGCGAGGCTTCGATCACACCAAGAACCAGACCTGCGACGGCCAAGCCACGCGATAAGGGGGCCCGCTGGCGTCGCCAGCCAAAAGCCCCGTGAGCTCCGCTCACGATGGCCGTCAGAACCAGCGGAATTGAAACCGGGTATATAGGGAACACAGGGATCGCTAAGACGCTGGCTCCTATTGCCAGGACCCCCAAGAACAGGCGCCCCGGACCAGTGTCGGGTGTCGTACTCTCTGCGCCTGAATAGCCCGGGAATGGTGGTGGTGGTGGCGGCGCTTGGGGCGGATACCACTTCCCATCGCTGGCAAGCCACCACCCCTCACCTTGTGGTGGAGGCGGATACCACTTCCCGTCAGTTGCACGCCACCACCCCTCACCTTGTGGTGCGTCGCTCATTGCCCCCGCCTTCCCTCTGCTGCCCTATGAGCCAGCGAACAACTGCGGCGGTTGGACTTGTGACTGCGTCCTATCGCGTTGCCGGTACTCCACGATGACCTCCTCGGAGGCGCCTGCACGACCAATAGGGCGCGCGTCCTGAACGGGGCGGGTAGAGAACTTCGCCTCTGTCTTGTGTGCTCGCTGTCCGGTCATCGGTGAATGCCTCGAGGCCGGCCAAGGTGAGGTCGGTGTGTGGGGCGGACTGTCAGAGAAGCACCGACGGCCGAGTGGTCACAGAATGGTCACAGAATCCTGAGAACAGGCCGATATGAGGCGTCATGGCCGAGTGAGTCGACCGGCTGGAAAACACCCTCTGACCTGCTGTTTCGTGGACTGCTGACCATAGGCCGATATGGCCGTTGCGTTGTTCAAGTCCCCCCTCCGACACCACTGTTCGCAGACTGTTGTCGACCCACTAGCTGGGTGAGTCGTCGCTCTTCCTGGGCGAGCAGCTCGGCGCTGGTCTTGGTCCGGTAGCCCTCGAGCGAGCTCTATGTGTCGCTAGCCGGTGAAGGTCGGCTGAACAGAAACCGGCTGAGCCCCCGCCGTGGGAGTCGCAGGAGTCGCAGTAGCCGGCGGGGCCGCAGTAGTCGTTGGCTCTGGCGTCTCTGGTGGCGCCGCCGACGAGCAAAGCGGCAACCCCGCAGCCACGTCGGCCAGACCGGAGAACGCGTTCATCGCCAAGATGTCGTTGATGGTCGTCACCCCATCGCCGTCGCTCACCGTCGGCTCGGTCCCGCCGGTCTCGATCATGTTGATGTCGGAGGTAAGGAAGAAGTTGCCCGTGTAGATCACGATCGGCTTTGCCGGGTCGGGCAAGCCGTCGGTCTCGTGAACGGCGACGGTGTTCGCGGCGGTCACGGCCGGTCCGGAGAAGTAGCCGCCGACGCCGCCGGCCATGTTGATCTCGTCGGTCGGCTGGATCGTCTCATCGCAGTTGATCGGGTTCACCTCGAGGTCGGCTAGGAAGCCGTAGGTGTCGGTGTCGGTGGTGACCGTGAACCCGAGCCGGTCACAGACCGGATCATTGTCGGAGCCGTCACAGCCGGCGACGACTTGGCGGGTCGGGTCGTTCGCGATCCAGTCGTCGATCGCCTGGAGCTCACCCTCCGTGTAACTGCTATCGCTCTCGTACCCCGAGAAGTAGATGTCGCAGGACGCGTCCAGGAGCATCTGCTCGGTGAGCCCGTCGCCGAGATCGACGTACTCGAAGTCGTAGTCGCCGTAGGTCCCAGTGGGACCGAAGTTCGCCGGGTTGTCGAGCTTGGCTCGAAGGCTCGCCGCGTTCGATCCGAGGATGTTGTAGGTCTGGGTGCCGTCGTGGCTGCAGACGGTCACCTGCGTGGTCGCGGCGCCGGCCGAAACCGGTTGGACCAGGTAGGACGTCATCAGCGTGATCAGGCCAGCGATGGTCACCGCCATGATCTGGGAGCGCCGCCTGCGCCGAGGGTGTGTCGATCGGGTGGACATGAAGGCCCCCTTTGCTGTCGACAAACTGCTTCGCGCGACCGTAGTCGACGGAAGTCGGGAGCGTTCGGGGTAGCGGCAACCAGCAGGGCGGGCTTGCGCCCGCCCGCCTGGCCAAGGGGACGAATCGGCGTTCTCGCCGACGTCACCGGACGGACGTAGCGTGCGCCCATGCCGCCCCCACGTTTCGAGCCTGCCGTCGAGCTCCCGCCGGACTGGTCGGGGGCGGTCACGGTCGTCGTCCACCAGGGCAACGTGGTCGTGGTCGACGACCACCCCGATGACGTGGCGCCCGAAGCCCCGGCGCTCCTTCTCGGCCTGCTCGACGGTGCGGCGTGCTGGGCGGTCGACCTCGATGGCGACGGTGTCCCCGACCTCACCGTCGAGCAGTTCCATCCGCGCTCGTCCCCCTCATGGGCCTGCACGGCCGGGTCGACGATCTGCGCTGGACCCTGGCGGGCCGCGCCGTCCAGCTGGTGGAGTGGGACCGCACCCACCGATACTGCGGCCGTTGCGCCACACCCACCGAACCAGTGGTCGGCGAGCGGTCACGGCGGTGCCCGGCGTGCGGCCTGCTCGCCTTCCCGCGGCTGGCGCCGGCGGTGATCACCCTGATCGAGCGCGACGGCGCGGCACTGCTGGCTCGGGGCCGTGCGTTCCCGATCCCGATGTACAGCTGCATCGCGGGGTTCGTGGAACCGGGCGAGACCGTGGAAGACGCCGTCCATCGCGAGGTACGTGAGGAGGTGGGGGTGGAGCTGGCCGAGGTCCACTACGTCGCCAGCCAGCCCTGGCCGTTCCCGCACTCGCTGATGCTCGGCTTCGAGGCAACCTGGGGCTCGGGTGAGATCGAGATCGACGACACCGAGATCGTCGACGCCAACTGGTATCGGCCCGACGAGCTGCCGATGATCCCGCCACCACTGTCGATCGCCCGCACGCTCATCGACCGGTGGCTCGACCGGTCGAGCACCTAGGAGCGCGAGTAGATGACCGCGCGGAGCATCACCTGATAGGCGCAATCACACCGTTGTGCCAGCCCGCACCTCGTCGACGTCAGCCCGTGTAGCGAGGCGTCGTCAGCACCGAAGCGGTGGCATCGAGGGCGCTCGCGTCGGCCACGTCGTTCGCAAGCGGTTCGCGGAGATCGAACGGGTTCGTCATCGTGGTCACCGGGAGCAGTTGCGTGGACGAGAGGTCGAAGGTGCACACCGCGGTCGCAATGGTCGCGCCGGTCACCGACGGGGGAGCGCAGGTCACGTACGGGAGGGTCGAGGGGATCACCGGCGCAGGTGTGAAGGTTGCCGGGTCCGGGCCCTCGCGCCGGGTACCACCCGCACCGCTTCGCATGGGCGGCAACCTAGTTCCACCGGCGCGGACCCGGTGGCCGGTGTCGGATGAAGCCGCTAGGGTCGACGTCGACGGGTGGTGCTGATCGAGCCCGTCGGACACAGAGGGGGCCGATCATGGCGCTGGGAACGCTTGGCCGAAGCAGGGGTGCGGCGCTGGCGGTGGTGGCACTGGCGGTGCTCGTCGTCTCGGGTTGCATCCCGCTCAGCTACCAGCCGGGCACCGCCCGGCCCTTCTACTGCGATCCGAGCGACACCCTGGTCAACGACGGTCACGGCGGCGGCATGTTCGCCACGGTGTACACGCAGCCGAAGGGGGCGCTGTCGGCTACTGACTGCCAGGCCCTCGCCGCCGATCTCACCGCATCCAGCAGCTACGTGTCGTCGTTGAAGACGGTCGCACAGGCGGAGGCGGCCGGGTGGGTACAGGCCGCCGTGTGGAGCGCCGGCCAGGGCATCCACTACGTCGACCCATCCCGGATCACCGGCCCCTTCGACCCGACCAAGCCGAACTGGCTCATGTTCGACGGCACCACACCCGACTCGAAGCTGACCGGGATGATGTTCCTGGTGCAGAGCGGGATGATGCCACCAGCGGGGTTTCCCGGCGACAACGACCACTGGCATCAGCACCACGAGCTGTGTGTGGCCGGTGGGTCGCCCTTCATCGTCGGCGAGCACCTCACCGACGCCGAGTGTGCGGCGCTGGGCGGTGTGAACCAGATGTTCATGGACACGTGGATGGTGCATGTCTGGCTGCCGTCGTACGACGGATGGCTGGCCACGGACATCTTCAACAAGACGCATCCTTCCCTTCCCTGACCGCCATCGTTCGGGTCCGCACGGCTGAGAAGACGATGCCGCAGCGCGGAGGTGGCTCTGTTCGGACAGGAACGCGACGGGTGGTCTGCCGGTCGACGTCATCGTCGACGAGGTCCCGAGTCTGTCGGTGCTCGGCAGCGGCTAGCTTTCGTCGATGACGACCTTCGACACGGTGCGGATCGCAGCAGTGCAGGACACACCCGTCGTGCTCGACGCCGAGGCAACCGTCGACAAGGCGATCATGCTGATGGCCGAGGCCGCTGATGACGGCGCCAAGCTGGTCGTCTTCCCCGAATGCTTCGTGTCGCTCTACCCGAGCGGCTTCTGGGCCGCGACGGCCACGTCTTGGTCTGGTGAGTACAACGAGCTGTGGGAGCGGATGTGGGCTTCGAGCGTCGATGTTCATGGACCGCTCGTCGACCGTCTGGCCAAGGCCTGCGCCGAAGGGGATCTCCACATCGCCATCGGCGTCAACGAGCGCGAAGACCATCGCCCCGGCTCGCTCTACAACACGTTGCTGGTCATCGGGCCTGAGGGACTGCGGTCGCGCCATCGCAAACTGATGCCGACGATGCACGAGCGGCTCTTCCACGGCGTCGGGGCCGGTGACGATCTCGAGGTCGTCGACCTGCCCGGTGTCGGCCGGGTCGGCGGGCTGATCTGCTGGGAGAACCGGATGCCCCTCGCACGCTGGCGCGTGTACGAAGGCGGCCCACAGATCTGGCTCGCACCGACCGCCGACGACAGCGATGGCTGGATCGCATCGATGCGGCACATCGCCATCGAGGCCGGCGCGTTCGTGGTCAGCGTTCCCCAGTTCATTCCCACCGCCGCGTTCCCGTCCGACTTCCCGGTTCGCGATGCCCGAAGGTGTCGAGGTGCTGGGTCGCGGGGGCGCCTGCATCGTGTCGCCCAGCGGAAACGTCATCGCTGGCCCGCTGTACGACGAGACCGGCATTGTCACCGCTGACTGCGACCTCCGCGAAGCCCTCCACGCCAAGAGATACTTCGACGTCGTCGGTCACTACGGCAGAGCCGACGTCCTGGCCACGAACCTCGACTGACGACCGTCCCGGCGATCCGCTGCCGCTGCCGCTCCGTCCACGAACGCCTGATCCCTCGAAGGGTTTCCCTCCGGCCGGTTCGAACGCCGAATGGCGGATGTTTCGTTGACCGGTAACTCCTCCGGCTCCCAGACTGGCGCGATGGCGCATCCGTTGATGTTCGACCCCAACGATCCTTCGCTGGGTCGCCTTCGCGAGATCTGTCTCGCCCTGCCGGGGGCTGCGGAAAAGGTCTCCCACGGGCGGCCGTGCTTCTTCACGAAGAAGATCTTCGCCATCTACGGTGCGGTCGAGAAGGGCGATCATGACTCGGGCCGCTTCGACCAGTCGGTGCTGATCCTCCCCGACCCCGACGAGGCCTCCGCTTTGCTCGAGGACCCTCGATTCTTCGTTCCCGCCTACTGGGGCCCCTACGGCTGGATCGGCCTCGACTTCACCGCCGCCGAGGTCGACTGGAACGAGGTCGGTGAACTGATCGACGAGTCGTTCCGGATGACCGCGCCGGCGAAGTTGATCGCACAACTCCCTGACTGAGGCGCCCCACCCAGGCCGACGCGTCTCTGGATGACGCGGCTCATGCGGCGTGGGCCACCATCAACACGGCGGCGAGCTTGCCTTCCATCGCCGCGGTGATGTTGTTGCCGATTCGCTCGGCGAAGTCTGGGCCGAAGAGGTCGCCAGGTCCGAGTGCCCCCGGGGGCGGGGGGCTACCAGCGGCGTTGGCTGCGGTGCGGTCCTCGTCGTGCTCGACGCGAAAGCCGGCATCGCGCAAGAGCTCTGCGTACCGCTGCCGGGTCTCGACGAACGACGACGCCTCGCCATCGGCCCAGGGGAGTGGATAGGCCAACGGGCCGTCGCCGATGCGCATCTGCTCGTAGACCGCGAACCGTCCATCGTCGTCGAGCACCCGTCGCACCTCGGCGAACATCTGGGCCTTGTCGGGGATGTTCATGCCCGCGTGGTTCAACATTGCTCGACTGAACGACCCGTCGTCGTACGGCAGGTCAGTGGCCGACCCGACGTCGAACGTGGTGAGCGCGCCCAGTCCGACTCGGTCGGTGAGGGAGCGGGCCAGGTCGATGAAGTCGGGGCTGAGGTCGATCCCGGTCACCCGGCAGCCGCGACCCGCCGCCATGCGCGACGGTCCGCCGATCCCGCAGCCCACGTCGAGCAGGGCGGTGCCGGGGGTGAGGTCGAGGGCGTCGAGCAGGTGATCGGTTGCCGAACCGAAACCGGCGTGGAGTTGGTCGAGCCCCGCGAGGTCTTCGACCCGCAGAGCGTCGACGTCGACCCCCGCCCCGCGCAAGGCGCTGATCACCACCGCTTCGAGATCGTCCCCGCTGTAGTGGTCGCGCACCAGATCGTCGACGTTCATGCCACCCCCCCCCGATCGGGGAGCAGGGTGCTCCCGTCACATTCCAGCACGATTATCCGGCGGTGCCCACGGCGCCATCATGCGGGCCTGGTCGACAGGCAGTGCGCCCTACGCTGGCCCGGTGCGCGACGACGAGCCGAGCGGACCGACGTGGACTGCCGATCAGCGCCGGCGCATCGAGCAACTGGTCGACGGCTCGTTCACGTTGCGCACGGACGACACGATCGCGACGGTGCAGGCGTCATCACGCGACCTGCGCACGACCAGACTCGCGATCGTCCAGAGTGGATGAGGCCAGCGAGGACGTCGCGGGTGACGATGGCGTCGGACAATGGGTGTCGACGCCAGGGTCGAGAAGGGACCGTCCGCATATGACCACAACCGAAGGTGCACCCGGTTGGCGCACGCGAGCGCTGGCGCTCGCGTCGCTCGGCTGTGGTGCGGTGCTCGTTCTCCTGGTGGTGCTCTTCGTGGCGCGGAACGTCGCCGATCTCGCGGTCGCCCTGGTCGGTCTCACGCTGGCGGTCGCGGGCGGGTGGTGGATCGCCACCGAGCGGATGCCGCGGCGGGCCTTGGGTGCCGTGGGTGCGGTGATCGGGGTGGTGGTCGTCGCCGTGGCCGTCGTCCATGCCACCGCTGACGCCGAGCAGCCCCTTGCCCGGCTGGTGCTCCTCGGCGTGCTGCTCGTGGTCACGGTCGGGCTGGCTCGGGCGGCACTGGTGCATGACCTCCATGAGCGAGATCGGCGGCGACCCGGTCCGGTGCCGCGACCACAACATCCCGTCCTGCTGTGCAATCCCTGGTCGGGGGGCGGCAAGGTCGAGAAGTTCGGCCTGGTCGCGTTGGCCGAGGAACTGGGCGTCGAGGTGGTGATGCTCGATCGCGGGCTCGACCTCGAGCAGCTGGCTCGCGACGCCGTGGCCCGCGGGGCCGACTGTCTGGGCATGGCCGGCGGAGACGGATCGCAGGCCCTGGTTGCGTCGATCGCCATCGAGCACGACCTGCCGTTCGTCTGTGTCTCCGCCGGCACGCGAAACCACTTCGCGCTCGACCTCGGCATCGACCGGGAAGATCCGCGAGCCTGCCTCTACGCCTACCGCGACGCCATCGAACGGCGCATCGACTACGCGACGGTGGGCGATCGACTGTTCGTCAACAACGTGTCGCTCGGCATCTACGCCACGATCGTGCAACAAGAGGGGTACCGCGACGCCAAGGCCGAGACCACCAAGGCCCTGTTGCCCGAGATGCTGGGCCGAACCGAGCAGTCCTTCGATCTCCAGTTCACCGAGCCTGATGGAACCGAGGTGGACGGCGCGTTCTTGATCCAGGTGTCGAACAACCCCTACGTGCTGGGGGCCACGCTCGACGCCTCCCAGCGTCGTCGCCTCGACACCGGGCTGCTCGGCGTCGTGGCAGTCACCGGCACGACCGGACGCGACGCGGCACAGGTCGTCGCGCTCTCGGCTCTCGGTCAGCGTCGCCGGAGTCGGAACTGGCACGAGTTCACGGCCGAGCGCTTCGAAGTCAGGTCGCGGTCGGGCAAGGCCTACGCGGGCATCGACGGGGAAGCACTCGAGCTCGACACGCCACTCGAGTTCCGGATCCATCCGCGGGGATTGCGTCTACTGGTGAGGGAGGGCAACCTCACCGCTGCGGATCGACGGCGGGCTCGCGACGTCGCCGTCGGCGACCTGTTGGCGCTGGCTCGAGGCAGAGATCCGCTGGCCCACGGATAGTGATAGATCGATGCCGCGTCCGCTGCACCGACGAACTGGCTGAGGATGGTGACCGGCATGGCGAAAGACAAGAAGCGGAAGAAGAAGGGCGAGCCGAACGGTCGCGGCAGGTCGAGCAGTGGCGCGGCCGCAATGGACGCCACGGTCGATGGCGCGCACGTGCCCAAGATGAAGGTCAAGGAGTACGAGAAGGAACTGCGCCGTCTCCATGGTGAGCTCGTTGCTCTTCAGGAGTGGGTGAAAGCGACGGGCACGAAGGTGTGCATCGTCTTCGAGGGCCGAGACACTGCCGGCAAGGGCGGCACGATCAAAGCCATCACCGAACGCGTCAGTCCTCGGGTCTTTCGGGTCATCGCGCTTGCCCGCACCGACCGAGCGCGAGAAGTCGCAGATGTACCTCCAGCGGTATGTCCCGCATTTCCCCGCCGCGGGTGAGATCGTGATCTTCGATCGCAGCTACTACAACCGCGCTGGGGTCGAGCGGGTGATGGGCTTCTGCACCGAGCACGAGGTCGACCGGTTCCTCGAAGGTGTGGCCGGATTCGAGAAGGCGATGATCGATTCCGGGATCCTCCTCATCAAGTACTGGCTCGAGGTCAGCCCCGAGGAGCAGACCCGGCGCCTGCAGAGTCGGATCGACGATCCCCGCAAGATCTGGAAGCTGTCGGACATGGACCTCCTCTCCTACAGCCGGTGGTTCGACTACTCGCGAGCACGCGACGCCATGTTCGCCGCGAGCGATACGGCATGGGCGCCGTGGTGGGTCGTTCACTCCGACGACAAGAAGCGAGCCAGGCTCAACGTCATCTCGCACCTGCTCGCACACGTGCCGTATGAACCGCAGAAGCACAAGAAGATCACGCTGCCCGAACGTGAGGCACGAGGTGACTACCGCGAGTCCGACCTGCCTCTGCGGTACATCCCTACTCGGTACTGACGAGCTCGACGACCTTCTGGCATCCTTCCGGAATGGCAATACTTCGGACCCGTGCGGTGGCTGCGCTCATCGGAGCAGCGTCGTGGACCGTGGCGGAGTACGGCATGCACAGGTTTCTCATGCACGAGATGCGGGGCCGGGGACTGGCATCGGTCGAGCATCTGAAGCACCACGCCGACGTCACCTACTTCTCGCCGGCGTCGAAGAAGCTGGCCTCCGCAGCGGTCACCACAGCGGTGGCCTACCCGGCCACCGCTGCACTGACAAGTAGGCGCTGGGCCACCGCCTTCACCGCCGGCCTGCTCTCGATGTACTTCGGCTACGAGGTCGCGCACCGGCGCACCCACACGCATCCGCCGCGCAATCGCTACGGCCGCTGGGCTCGCCGTAACCACCTCCATCATCATTTCGGAGCGCCGATGCGCAACTTCGGCGTGACGAACCCGGTGTGGGACAAGGCGTTCGGCACCTACGACGACCCCGGCGTGGTGACGCTGCCGCGTCGCATGGCTCCGCTCTGGCTGCTCGACGGCACGGGTGCGGTCAAGGCCGAGTTCGCCGACGACTACGTGGCCAAGGGTCCACGAACCGCTGCGGCGGACCAGCGCGCCCAGGACCGGGTCGACGCCTTCGCCAACGTGTCTCCCGCGCTCGACGGCTGAGGCGATCCTCCGGCCCTGCCGGCGGTGATCGTGCGACCGCGCGGTACGGGACCGAGCGGACTGGTCGTCAGCGATGAGACCTGGCCCGCCACGCGCTCCCAGGCGCCCGTCGACCACAGGGCAAGCACGATGAGGACGGGCTGGAACAGGAGACGCACGGCCCGAGCGGCATCGCTGTCGAGTCCGAACGCAGCGTCGCCGTCGACGAACTGGGAGATGTTGCCCGGGAAGACGGCGACGAAGAACGCAGCCGTCACCCATCCGAGCACTTCGCGGTAGCGCGCCAACAGCACGAGCGCGCCGCCGAGCGCGATCTCGACCACACCCGACAGCACGACGACGAGGTCCGCATCGAGCGGGACCCAGCCCGGCACCTGTGCCAGGAACTCGGATCGGGCCCAGGTGAGATGCGCGAGCCCGGCGATCACCAGCGCCGCCCCGAGCAGGACGCGGACCAGGTTCTGGGCGGTGGTGAGCTGGCGGGAGGTCGTGGACAGGACCGTAGCGTCAGCCAGCCTTGTCCGCGGGCTGTGACTCGCGGACGATCTTGGTGCCCTCGAGGGTGCCGGCGTCGCGCCACTTCTCGAGGTGGGCGGCGTAGTCCATGAGCGGACCGGGGAAGACCGCGCTGCGGGCCGCGAGCATGGTGCGCGACCCCTCGCTGTTGCCGTAGCTCGGCGTGCACCCGCGGTTGTAGCGGGCCAGAGGACCCGATGCCTCCCACAGGATGTTGAGCCACTCGTCTTCGGCCTCGGGCGTCGCCTCGATCGACGCGATGCCCTCCTGTAGGCAGTGGTCGATCAGCCAGGTGATGTGGGCGGTCGACTCCGAGAGGAAGTGCACGAAGTTCAGGCCGAACCCTGCCTGGATGAAGCTGACCACGAAGAAGTTGGGGAACTCGGCGGTCATCACTCCGTGCAGCGAGTGGGTGCCGTCGTGCCAGCGCTCGCTCAGGTGCACGCCGCCGCGGCCGACCGGGTCGAACCCGAGGCGGTGGACCAGACCGGTCGTGATCTCGAAGCCCGACGCGAATACGAGCAGGTCGAGCGGGTACTCCTTGCCGTCGACGATGGGTCCGGCGGCGGACATCTCGCGTACCCCCCGGCCGTCGGTGTCGACGAGGTGCACGTTCGGCTCGTTGAACGACTGGAGGTACTCGTCGTGGAAGCAGATGCGCTTGCAGTGCTTGCCATACCAGGGCTTGAGCTTCTCGGCGGTCTCAGGGTCGTCGACGAGCTCGTCGATCCGCCGCCGGAACCCCTCCATGATCTCGAAGTCGATGGCCTCCAGCTCGGCCCGCTCCTCCTCTGACGCTGGCTCGCGCTGGGTGTCCTCGCCCAGCACCTGGCCCCAACCGTCGGCGACCAGGTCGCGGTCGGGTTTCTGACCGGTGACCACCTGGGTGAAGTTGCGCGTGCGCTCGGCCTGCCAGCCCGGCGGCAGTGAGCGGAACCATGTCTCGTCGATCTTCTGCTGAGCGCGCACGCCGACGGCCGACGGCGTGCGCTGGAAGACGTAGACCTCCTTGGCCGACCGGGCCAGCTGCGGCACCACCTGCACCGACGTGGCGCCCGTGCCGATGATGCCGACCACCTTGTCGGCGAGCTTGTCCATCGGCTCGGTCGGGCTGCCGCCGGTGTAGTCGTAGTCCCAACGTGTCGTGTGGAAGGCCTTGCCGGCGAAGCGGTCGATGCCGTCGATGCCGGGCAGCTTGGCCTTGTGCATGAGGCCGCCCGCCGACACGAAGAACTGGGTGCGGATGTGGTCGCCTCGTTTGGTCACCACGTCCCACCGGTGGGCGTCGTCGTCCCACGTGAGCGACTCGACCTCGGTCTGGAACAGCGCGTGCTCGTAGAGCCCGAAGTGCGCTGCGAGCAGCTGGCAGTACCCGAAGATCTCCGACGCGCTGGCGTACTTCTCGGTCGGCATGTAGCCCGTCTCCTCCAACAGCGGGAGGTAGATGGTGGCGTCCACGTCGCACATGCAGCCCGGGTAGCGGTTCCAGTACCACGTGCCCCCGAAGTCGGCTGCCTTCTCGACGATGCGGAAGTTGGTGATGCCCCGCTTGACGAGGTTGATGCCGGCGAGCATGCCCGCGAAGCCGCCGCCGAGGACTACCACCTCGACGTCCTCGGTGATCGGGTCGCGGGTGAAGTCGGGGTCGGCCCAAGGATCGCGGTCGAGATGGTGCTCGTCGAGGGTGTGGTACTGGGCCAGACCCTCTTCGCGCAGCCGCTTGGCTCGCTCGGCCTCATAGCGCGCCTTCGCCTCTGCGAGCGACGACGGGTCGGAGCTGGTCATGTCGTGCCTCCGGGCAGGGGAGTGAGGCGGCCTGGCGGCCATCCCTGACGACCCGTCAGGTCTGGCCGCCGGCCACCCTACGACGTGCCGCTCGTCGAGTGGAATCCGACCCCGGTCCCGGACCGGTGGTGGGGTCGATCAGGTGGAGGCGAGCTTGGCCTTCATGTGGTCGATGACCGCAGCGTGGGCGGCGAACGGGCTGAAGAGGATCACCTCGGCGTCCTGCTCCACCCGGACGCTGTGGCCTGGCGGCCAGTAGAAGCAGTCGTCGGCCATGCAGCGGTCGCTCGTTCCATCGGCATAGGTGGTGACGAGCTCGCCGGCGAGCACATAGCCCCAGTGCGCAGAGTCGCAGAGGTCACCGGTCAGGCCCTCGAGGAGCGGTTTGATGTCGGTGCCGGCGCCGAGGCTGAAGAACTCGGCGGAGAGCTCGCCTCCGAACGGAAGTTGGCGGGCGGTCGCTCCGGGCACTGCCATGACCACGGGAATGTCGTCTTTGTTGATGCGCATCTTCGACGTCCTTTCGTCTTGCCGGGACGGCAATTCGCCGCCACCGATGGGGCGCGACATTCGATGTCACAATGGGACAAATGGGAACGGAGGAGGCACGAGCGGCGCTGGCACGATCGGGCTTCGACGAGGCCCTGGCCGCATTGGGGAGCCGACCGGCTGCCCTCGACGACCCGGAGCAGTGGTACGAACTCCGGGCCCAGGCCGCTTACGGCGCCGGTGCTTACGACGATGCGGTGGCGTCCTGGGAGCAACTCCATCGCCATCACCGCTCCAACGGCAATCGTCTGGAGGCGGCGCAGGCAGCTGTCATGACGGCCATGTTCCTGCTCATCGACAGTGGGCTGATGTCAACGGTGCGGGGGTGGCTGCGCCGGGCCGATCGACTGCTCGAGGATCACGATCCATGCGCGGTGGATGCCTTGGTGGCGGCGGTGCGGGCCTACGAGCGCTTCATGTCGGGCGACATGGAGGCGGCGAGTGTGCAGGCCGCCCGGGCGGTCGAGCTCGGCGAGCGGCTCGACGTCATGCCGGCGGTGGTCATCGGGCGCACGGCCTCCGGACGTCTCGCGGTGCTCGACGGCGACGTCGACGGTGGGCTCGATCAACTCGACGAGGTCGCCGCGCTCCTGATGTCGGGGGATGTCGATGCCCTGACGACCGGGATGATGTACTGCGAGCTCGTGTGCGCAGCGCAGGGCCTGGGCCGGCACGAGCGCGCCCAGGAATGGACCGAGGCGATGGAGCGCTGGTGTCCCGACCGGGCCTTCGGTTGTCTCCAAGGCCGCTGTCGGGTGCACCGGGCCGAGCTCCTGCGCCTCTCCGGTCCCGGGGACGAGGCCGAGCGCGAGGCGTTGCGGGCGTGTGCGGAGCTCCGACCGTGGATGCGCCGAGAGTTCGGTTGGCCGATGGTCGAGCTCGGCAACATCCGACTCCGGCGGGGCGATCTCGCCGGCGCGGAGGAGGCATTCCTCGCCGCGGTCGACCACGGGTGGTCGCCGCACCCGGGGCTGGCCCTCCTGCGTCTGGAGCAGGGGGACACGAACGCGGCGGCCGACCTCATCGCAGCGGCGATCGCGCACCCGAGTGAGGCACCATCGAAGGAGCAACCGCCCTTCGGCGACCTTCGGCTGGCGCCGTTGCTCGATGCCCAGGCCGAGATCTGCGCGGCCACAGACGACGACGTGACGCTTGCGTCGGCGGCCGACGCCCTGGCTCGGATCGCCGACCGTTACGCCAGCCCGGCGTTGATCGCCGCTGCCGACCTCGCGGCGGCGCGCGTCGCGCTCGTCGCCGGCGACCCAGAGGCGGCGACGACTCGTGCCGGTCGCGCAGTCGCCGAGTTCGTCGCACTCGATGCGTGCTTCGACATCGGGCGAGCTCGGACGGTGCTGGCCGATGCGCTCGCGCTGGCGGGCGACGATGAGGCAGCCGGGTCCGAGCTGACTGCGGCGCGCCGTGCCTATGTCTCCTACGGCGCGGCCAAGCGGGTTGCAGATCTCGAGGTGCGGGCGGACGGAGGGCTTCCGATGCCCGACCTGATGCACGGTCACACCAATCGCGGCGCGATCCGGCCCGACGGGCCCCTCTGGCAGATCGAACTGGCGGGGCAACGGGCCTCGGTCAAGGACCTGAAGGGAATCCGCTACCTCCGGCGGCTCGTTGCCGAGCCCGGGCGCGAGTTCCACGTGCTCGACCTGGTGGCAGTCGAGAACGGAACGTTGCCGTCGACCGGTCGTGAGTCAGGTCTCGTATCGCACCGAGGTGAACCGGGGATGCCGATGCTCGACGATGCGGCCCGGGCGGCCTATCGGCGTCGCCTGGCCGAGGTGGACGAGGACATCGACGAGGCTGTTCGGCTCAACGACCTGGGCCGACAGGCCAAAGCTGAGGCCGACAGGGCGTATCTCGTTGCCGAGTTGAGTCGGGCTGCAGGCCTCGGCGGTCGTCGTCGCACGGTCGGTGGTTCCTCGGAACGCGCGCGCAGCAGCGTGGCGCGTTCGTTGCGTTACGCGTTGGCCGAGCTCGACGTTCAGCACCCGGCGGCGGCCGAACACCTTCGATCGAGTCTGCGCACCGGCACCTACTGCTCCTACCAGCCTGATCCGTTCGCACGGATCGACTGGCACCTCTGAACCGCTCTCGATCGGCAGTGTCCTGTGGGCCGATCTGACGTCTTGCTGGTGCCGATCGGGGGAGTCTGAGCTGCCCTGCTGCATCCGTGTGGGGCTTTGCGATACTGAGCCGATGAACCCGGTCATCCTGGTCGTATCCGACGCGAACGCCGAGTCGCTGGCCGACGAGTTCGGCCGGTACCGGCGCGACTACGACATCCGGGTGGCGCGATCGGCCGACGTCGTGTCCGACATCGCCCAGGAGATCACGGCGACCGATGGCGAGCTCGCCCTGCTCGTCGTCGACTCGTCGCTCTTCGCGAGCACCCTCGAGGGCGATCTCGACCACGACACCCTGTCGATCCTGCACCACTGGCGACAGCTCGTCCCCACGGCTCGCGTGCTGGTGGTGGCGCCGTTCGAACGGTTCATGGTCGACAGCGAGCAGCTGCGCCCCGGCCAGGCGACGGGCAGGTTCGAAGCCGTGTTGCTGCTGCCCCGCGGCGCTCGCGACGAGGAGTTCCACACCGCCGTCACCGAGTTGCTGTCGGACTGGGGCTCGACCGTGGCCGACCCCGAGGTCGAGGCCGTGCGCCTCGTCGGCGAGCCCGACGACCTGCTCACCCTCGAGCTGCGAGACCTGCTCGTGCGCATGGGCATGCCCCACGGCGTGCACGCGCCCGAGTCGCCGGTCGGGCGGGAGATCATCGCCGCCTACGACGGGCCACCGTCGCTGCCGCTGGCCGACGTGCTCACCAAGGGCATCGTTCCGGTTCGCTCCACCCGCGAGCTGGCGGCCGCCTTCTCCGGCCGTCCCGACGAGCTCGATCAGGACACCGTCTTCGATCTGGGCATCGTCGGCGCGGGACCCTCGGGTCTGGCAGCCGCCGTCTACGGCGCCTCCGAGGGGCTGGCCACAGTGGTGCTCGAATCCGAAGCGATCGGCGGTCAGGCGGGCACCAGCTCGATGATCCGCAACTACCTGGGGTTCCCGCGAGGCATCTCCGGCATGCGTCTGGCCCAACGGGCCCGCTTCCAGGCCAATCGCTTCGGTGCCCGGTTCATCACCGGCTGGGACGTCGTCGGCCTCACGCCCGCCCGCGACGGCGCACCACACCTCGTGCACACCGCCGGCGGCGACATCCGGGCGCGGGCGATCGTGATCGCCACCGGCGCGGCCTATCGCAAGCTGCGTGTTCCCGGAATCGAGGCGCTGACCGGACGCGGGGTGTTCTACGGCAGTGCCATGACCGCTGCTCGCGAGATGGAGGGCCTCGACGTGGTGGTGGTCGGCGGCGGCAACTCGGCCGGACAGGCTGCGCTGCATCTGGCCCGCTTCGCCAAGACCGTCACCATCGCGGTGCGTCGCGACGGGCTCGGCGCCACGATGTCGCGCTACCTGATCGACGAGATCGAGCACAACGGCCGCATCGCGCTGCGCACCTGTTGCGAGGTGACCGACGGAGGCGGTGCGGCCCGGCTCGAGTGGATCGACCTGCGCGACACGGTGACCGGCGAGGTCGAGCGACGCAACTGCGACGGTTTGTTCCTCCTGCTCGGGGCCGAGCCCCGCTGTGCCTGGCTGCCTACCGAGGTGACCCTCGACGACCGGGGGTTCGTCCTCACGGGGCGCGATGTCCCGCAGGACACGTGGGTGGACGGACTGCCGCCTCCGAGCCTGGCCACGTCGACGCCAGGTGTGTTCGCCGTGGGTGACGTGCGCGCCGGCTCGATGAAGCGGGTGGCCGCCGCCAGCGGGGAGGGGTCGTCGGTGATCCCACTCGTCCACGCCTTCCTCGAGCTCTGAGCCATCGCCAGGCTGGCTGGCGCTCACCCGGCGCCACCGTGCGCTCGGGGCGAGAATGGCGCATGGACTTCGAGCTGCCGACCGAGCTGACCGACTACCTCGCCGAACTCGACGCCTTCATCGACGCGGAGATCGTCCCGCTCGAGCAGGCCGACGACAACATGCGCTTCTTCGATCACCGACGAGAGGACGCCCGCACCGACTGGGATCGCGGAGGCCTCCCGAACGAGGAGTGGGAGGCCCTGCTCGCCGAGGCGCGCCGACGTGCAGACGCCGCCGGCCATTACCGCTACCCGTTCCCCGCGCAGCACGGGGGACAAGACGGCACCAACCTCGGGATGGCGGTGATCCGTGAGCACCTGGCCCGCCGCGGCCTCGGGCTGCACAACGACCTGCAGAACGAGCACTCGATCGTCGGCAACAACGTGGGCCTGTTGTTGATGATCGCCTACGGAACCGACGAGCAGAAGGAGGAGTGGATCGACGCCCTCGCCGAAGGTCGTACCGGTTTCGCGTTCGGCATCACCGAGCCGGCCCACGGGTCGGACGCCACCCACATGGAGACCACCGCAGTGCGCGACGGCGACACGTGGGTGATCAACGGTGAGAAGACGTGGAACACCGGGATCCACAAGGCGCCCTACGACCTCATCTTCGCCCGCACGAGCGGTGAGGCCGGTGACGGCGAGGGCATCACCGCGTTCCTCGTGCCCACCGACAGCGAGGGCTTCGAGATCGTCGAGTTCTTGTGGACCTTCAACATGCCCACCGATCACGCCCACATCCGGTTGAACGCAGTGCGGGTGCCTGACACCGCGATCTTCGGTGGCGAGGGGCGGGGTCTGCAGGTCACCCAGCACTTCTTCAACGAGAACCGCATCCGTCAGGCGGCGTCGAGCCTGGGCGCGGCGCAGTTCTGCATCGACCGGGCCGTCGCCTATGCGAAGGAGCGAGCGCCGTTCGGCAAGCCGCTCGCCACCAACCAGGCGATCCAGTTCCCCCTCGTGGAGTTGCAGACCCAGTGCGAGATGCTGCGCGCCCTGATCCACAAGACGGCCTGGCAGATGGACACCTATGGGCCTTTCTCGGTCTCCGACAAGGTGTCGATGTGCAACTACTGGTCGAACCGGCTCTGCTGTGAGGCGGCCGATCGGGCCATGCAGGTGCACGGCGGCCTCGGCTACTCGCGGCACATGCCGTTCGAGCACATCTACCGCCATCACCGCCGCTACCGGATCACCGAGGGCGCCGAGGAGATCCAGATGCGCCGGGTGGCCGGCTACCTGTTCGGCTTCATGAAGCAGCAGGCGCCAAAGGGCGTGGTTGCCTGAGCGGAGAGGTCGGGTGGGTCAGCGGTGAGCACCTCGCCGGGAATCTCGACCGATGCCGCCCCGGCGACTCACGCCGCGTTCAGATGCGGCGACGGCGGCCGCGACCGGGGGTGACGGCGGCGCCGACCACGGCAGCCTTGGCGACCGGGGAGGGGCCAGGGGTGACGGCTCGGGCGACGACCGCGGTCTTGGCGACGGGAGCGCCGACGACGCCGACCCGTCCTCTACGTGCTGGGCGAAGTGGCATCTCAGGCTCCTTGTGCTTCGAGTGCCGCGTCGGCCTCGATGGCGGCGATGATGGCTTGGGTGGGGATTCGGCCGTTGGAGATCAGCTGCGCGCCGGCGCGACGTGCGGCCGAGGCGAAGGCTGCGGCCCACAGGTTCTCGTAGACGATGACCACGGCAACGCTGCCGGGGTCCATTGCTGCCGCGAGATGGACCACGTCATCCTCGGCCAGCAGTTCGGCGAGCTCAGCCTCGAGTGACTCGAGCGGTCCGAGGTCGTCGAGATCGGCGAGCTCGATGGCGTCGATGTCACCGGTCTCGTCCTTCGTGATGACGATGAGATCGAGCAGCCGGATGGTGCCGGACTCGACGAGTGCGACCAGCGCGTCGGCAGCTTCGCCGGTGAAGTTGCTCTGACCAGCTGGCAATTCGACGATGACGAAGTCAACCGGGCCGAGGTCATCGAGCGGGTCGTGGGTCATGGTGCATCCATTCGTTCGATTGGTGGCGAATGCCGCCACGGCCTGGCCATTGTGGGGCTCGCTCGGCCGACCGACATCACCCATGACGGGTGAACCCGCCTCACTCGGGCCAGCCAGCATCACCGGTGCCGTCGGCGCCGGCCCTCTGACCTGCCGATCGCCCATTCCGGGTGATGTGCAGTCGGCCGGCGTTGGCGAGGCTGAGCCGCTAAGAGGCCCGGATCCGATGCCGTGGCCGGGTAGAGAGGAACGGCTCCGTGCTCTTGGCCGAAATCAACCTGACCGACGTTCTCTGGTCGATGCTTGCCTTCTTCTGGTTCGTGATGATCCTCTGGATCATCTTCGCGGTCTTCGCCGACATCTTCCGCAGCGAAGACCTTTCCGGAGGGATGAAGGCCGTGTGGTGCATCGCCATCATCGTGCTGCCCTGGTTGATGATCTTCATCTATCTGATCGCCCGAGGGCGCGGCATGGCTCAGCGCTCGGCTCGCCAACAGCAAGAGGTCCAGTCGCAGATGGACGATTACGTGCGGCAGGTCGCCGGCGCATCGAGCCCGGCCGAGCAGATCGCGTCGGCGAAGCAGCTGCTCGACAGCGGTTCGATCTCGCAGGAGGAGTTCGACCAGCTCAAGCAGAAAGCACTGTCTGCCTGACGGGGACGGCGACGCCGCCTCGAATCCGAACAGGACCATCGAGTCCTGCGAGCTCGCGCCACAGGTACGATCCGGGCCATGCCGAGGTGGAGCGCCATCGAGCAGGCAGAGCCTCAATTCGCCGGGCGGGTGCAGCGGTTGTTCGATGCCGGCCGCCACAAGACGATCGCCACGTTGCGCGCCGACGGCTCGCCGCGCATCTCCGGCATCGAATGCGAGTTCACCGATGGTGAGCTGCGCTTCGGCTCGATGACGGGCGCTCGCAAGGGTGCAGATCTGGAGCGTGACCCTCGGTTCGCGCTGCACGGCCCAACGGTCGATCCCGTCGAGGGCGAGGAGGCTGCGTGGCCGGGCGAGGCGAAGATCGCCGGCCGGGCGACGGCCGCCGGCCCGATCACCACGGCCGACGACAGCGAGCAGCCCGACGGGCAGATGTTCGTCGCCGACATCACCGAGGTGGTCGTCACCTGCTTGAACGACGAAGGCACCAAGCTGGTGGTCGAGTCGTGGACGCCGAGCGTGGCCTGCGACGGGTCGAGCGGGAGTAGCCGGCCGATCCAGCGCCGGCGCCGCCTGCTGGGCGGGGCCTCGTTTACACTCCCGACGATGTCGACGTCGCACGTGAACGACGAAGTCCCGCGCGAAGCGGTCCGCGGCGATGTCGCGCCCGATCTCTCGCCGGCGGGGATCGAGCACTACGTCACCGACGAGGCCGCCGACGAGGGGCGGTCGGGGAGGTTGCTGGCGGTGCGCGACGTGCTGGCCCGTGCGCCGCGCGACGAGGTGGCCGAGGTCGCGCTCTGGCTCGAGGACATGCTGGCCGGCACCGCCCCCGACGACCTCCCGCTCGTTCGCCAGGTGCTGCTCGAGCAGGACGAGCCCGTCTATGGCGACGTTCCGCTCGACTCCGACGACGAGCTGGCCAAGCACTGGCGCTCGGGCGCCTATCCCTACAAGAACCTGATGCGGCGCAAGCCCTACGAGCTGCAGAAGTTCCGGCTGCAGGTCGAGCTGCTCAAGTTGCAGGCGTGGACCAAAGAGACCGGCCAGCGGGTGGTAGTGCTCTTCGAGGGTCGCGATGCGGCGGGCAAGGGCGGCACCATCAAACGGTTCATGGAGCACCTGAACCCACGAGGCGCGCGGGTGGTGGCCCTCGAGAAGCCCACCGAGGCCGAGCAGGGTCAGTGGTACTTCCAGCGCTACGTGGAGCACCTGCCGACCAAGGGCGAGATCGTGCTGTTCGACCGCTCCTGGTACAACCGAGCCGGTGTCGAGCGGGTCATGGGCTTCTGCACCGACGAGGAGCACGCCGAGTTCCTGCGCCAGGCCCCGCAGTTCGAGCGCAACCTCGCTCGCAGCGGGATCCACCTCATCAAGTTCTGGTTCTCGGTGAGCCGAGAGGAGCAGCGCCGGCGATTCCGTGAGCGCGAGAAGCATCCGCTCAAGCAGTGGAAGCTGTCACCCATCGACTTGGCGTCGCTCGACAAGTGGGACGGCTACACCGAGGCGAAGCAGGAGATGTTCGCCCACACCGACATCGACGAGACCCCCTGGACGGTGGTGAAGTCCGACTGCAAGAAGCGGGCCCGCCTCAACGCCATGCGTTACGTGCTGCACCGACTTCCCTACACCGGCAAGGACATCGATCGCATCGGGCCGCTCGACCCCCTGTTGGTCGGGCGCCCCGCCGACGTGTACGAGAGCGGTGAGGCTCGGCTCGTGCCTCACCGCCGATGAGCAACCCCATGGCAGATCAGCCCGCCGACCTCGTCTACAACCCCTACGCCTTCTCGGTGCACGAGGACCCCTACGCGATCTACCGACGGCTGCGCGACGAGGCCCCCGCCTATTGGAACGACGAGCTCGAGTTCTGGACGCTGAGCCGCTTCGAGGATGTCGAGGCCGCCTTCAAGGACTTCGAGACCTTCTCGTCGGCACTCGGCATCGCGTTGGAGCAACGGCGTCGGCCCAACCCGTTGCCCATGATGATCACCATGGATCCGCCCGAGCACACGGTCATGCGCAAGCTGGTCAGCCGGGTCTTCACGCCGCGGAAGGTCGCGGCCATGGAAGACGAGACCCGTCGCATCATCGGCGGCTATCTCGACGCCGTCATCGATACCGGCCGGTGCGATCTCGTCACCGACCTGACCGGGCCGTTTCCCATGGATGTCATCTCGGCCGTGCTGGGCGTGCCCCCCGACGACCGCGGCGCCCTACGGGTGCACGCCGATCGCATCCTGGTGCGAGAGGACGGGGTGATGGAGCTGCCCGACGAGGCGCTCGAGGCCTACGGCGCGCTGCTGGCGTACTTCGCCGACGACCTGCCCCGCCGCCGGCGCGGCGAGGGCGACGGGCTGATCACCGACCTGGCGATGCTCGACGTCGACGGCCGCCGGCTCAGTGACGACGAGGTCATCGCCTTCTGCATCCTCTTCATCATCGCGGGCCACGAGACCACCACGAAGATGGTGGCCAACGCCGTCGAGCTGCTGAGTCGGCATCCCGATCAGCGTGACCGCCTCGTGGCCGATCCCTCGCTGGTGCCGGGGTGCATCGAGGAGGTGGTGCGCTTCCACAACTCCACCCAGTACATGCATCGCACCGTGGCGCGCGACGTCGTGCTTCACGGTCGCACCCTTCGCACCGGCGACTCCGTGCTCCTCTTGATCGGCGCGGCCAACCGCGACGAGCGAGAGTTCGGCCCTACCGCCGACGACTTCGACGTGTTGCGCCGCCCGCCCCGTCAGATCTCCTCGTTCGGTTTCGGGGCCCACTTCTGTCTTGGCGCCGGCCTGGCGCGTATGGAGGGTCGGGTCGCTCTCGAGGAGCTGCACCGGCGGATGCCCGACTACGACGTCGACCACGCACGCAAGGTGCGCTTCCACAGCGGCAACGTCACGGGGTGGACGAGCCTGCCGATGACGTTCACTCCTGTTCGTGTGCCAGCTTCGCGATGACGACCTCGGTCTTCGCGGTCATCGGAGAGACCCGCGGATAGCCCACGTAGGGCGCCAGGTGGATCACGAGCTCGCGGGCTTCGGTGTCGGTGATCTCGCCGTTGCGCAGCGCGGCCTCGAGGTGGATGGCCCAGGTGTCGGTGTCGCCGATGGCGGCGATGACGCCGAGTGTGAGCAACCGCCGCTCGCGATACCCGAGTGCGGGACGGGTCCACTGCTCGGCGAAGAGTTGGGCGTACATCACATCGGTGAACGCCATGGTTCCCGGCGGCAAGGCGGGCAGCACGCCCCCGTACACCGACTCGTAGACCGCAGCGCCGCGGGCGATGCGCTCGGGATCGATGCCGGGCTCGTCGTCGTGGTCGGTCATGGGCTGCTCTCCGGGTCGTCGAGGAAGAAGAAGTGCGGCACCTCGGCACCGGCCAGGCGGGCGGCCGGCACTCGTGCGCCGATCTCGTCGGCCAGCGCGGCGATGAGCGTCAGGTCCTTGTCGACGATGGCCGCGTTGCGAGCCAGGGTGGCGCGCAACGCCGGATCGGCAAGGGTCTCGGGCGAGAACTCCTGCATCATGAAGTAGTTGGCTGACATCTCGCCGAGCTGGCCGTTCGCCCGCATGGCCGACTTCAGTCCGTCGATGGGCAGGCCGAGCTGCTTGGCGAGCGTGGCCGCTTCGTAGATGCCCATGAAGGTCACGCAGGTCTGCAGGTTGATGCACAGCTTCAGCCGGCTGGCGTCGCCCAGCTCGTCGAGTTGGACCCGGACGTCACCGCAAGCGGCCAGGATCGGCTCGATCGCCTCGACGTGCTCGGGTGCGCCGGCGAGCAGGAAGGTCGACCGGCCTTGCTCGGCCGCGGCTGCCCCTCCCGTGACCGGGGCCTCGACCACACCGATGCCGCGCTCGGCAGCGGCGTCGGCGGCCCAGCGCACGGTCTCGGGCAGCACGGTGCTGTGGATGGCGACGACCGCGCCTGCGGGTAGGTGTGCGAGCAGGCCGTCGTCGCCGGCGAGCACGGCCCGCACATGGTCGTCGGCGGGCACGCACACCCCGACGATCCGTGCCGTCGCCGGCCAGCTCAGTCAGGGAGGCGGCTGGTCGAGCACCGCGCGAGACCACATCGTCGACCGCGGCCCGATCGAGGTCGAAGACGGTCGTCGGCACCCCGGCTCGCACCAGGTTGTCGACCAACGGCCGCCCGATGGTGCCCAGCCCCACGAACCCCACGGCCTCTGGCATGACGGTGGTCTACCGACCGGGCCGTGGGTTGGCAAGCCGTGCGGCCTCCGGCGCTACCCGTCCGACATCCCTGGGTGCCCGACGGATGTCAGGCTGGGTCGATGCTGCGACGCTCCGTCGACGGCGCCAGGCGCGGGCGTCGCCAGCCGATGGTCCTCGTGATCGTCGCGGTCATCGTGGTGGCGGCGTCCACCGTGTCGGTGTGGGCGGTGCAACGGTCCGAGGTCGATCTGGCTCTCTCACCGACCATCGCCGTCGGGCCGACCACGACCTCGGTCACCACCTCCACCACGGCTCCGAGCACCACGACGAGCGCGCCCCCGATGTGCGACCAGCGCCCGCAGCTCGACGCCCGCGCCGAGGACCCTCCGGATGAGTGGGCGAACCGACTGGCCGCAGCCCTCGCCGATCCGGCCTGGGGCGACGTGCAGCGCTCGATCTCGGTCTGGGTCGACGGCTACGGGGAGGTGGTGGCCCTCGAGCCAGATCTCGCCTTGCTCCCGGCATCCAACGAGAAGCTGCTCACCGCCGTGGGTGCGCGGCTGCTGCTCGATCCGGACGCCCGTTTTCGCACCGAGGTACGCCACGATGGCGACCACCTCGTGCTCGTCGCCGGAGGTGACCCCTCGCTGCGCACCCGCGGTGCGCACTCGTTGGCTGCTCTCGCCGGTCAGGTTCGCGCTGCGGGGGTGCAGCGGGTCGCAGGCGTGCACGTCGACGCGTCGCACTTCGACCCCGCCACCACGGCCCGGGGCTGGCAGGACTGGCAGATGCCCGCGTATGTCGGGCCGATGTCGGCGCTGACGGTCGACGACAATCGCGGGCGGACCGACGGTGCTTATCTGGCCGATCCCGCTCTCGGCAACGGGGAAGCGTTCGTCGCTGCGCTTCGGGCGGTGGGAGTCGCGGTCGATGGGCCTGTCCGCCACGGGGTAGCGGGCGCTGCCGCCCCGGTGGTCGCGGTTGTCGACTCACCGACCACGGCAGAGCTCACCCACGACATGCTCTTGCGCAGCGACAACGAGATCGCCGAGGCGCTCGTTCGGGAGATCGGGTCGGGCAGCACCGACGCGGGGTTGTCCCGCGTCGCCACCGCCCTCGAACCGTGGTGCCTGCACCTCACGGGGGCGGCGGGCGACGGATCGGGCCTCTCCCGAGACAACTGGCGCTCGGCCCGAGAGTGGCGCCACCTCTTGCAGGTCGCCATCAGCCAACCCTGGGCGGGCGATCTGTGGTCGGGGTTGCCGGTGGCGGGCCGCACCGGCACGCTCGGCGGCCGGCTCACGGGCCTGACGACAAACGGCAAGGTGTGGGCCAAGACCGGCAGCATCATCGGTGGTAGCGCGCTCTCCGGCTACGCCGTCATGCCCGATGGCCGTCAGGTGGTGTTCTCGGTGGTCGTCAACGGTGAGCCAGGCGCAGCGAGCCGTGCGGTCGCGGCCATCGACCGTCTCGTCGCCGCAGTCGTCGCCGGCTAGCAGCCAACGGTCGGCCACTTCGGCGTTCACCCGTCGGGGGGCCGCTAGCGTCGTCGGGGATGGGCTACGACCGAGCTTCGATACCAGACCTGAGTGGCAAGATCGCGGTGGTCACGGGCGCGAACGGAGGCCTGGGCCTCGAGACGGCCAAGGCCTTTGCCGGGAAGGGCGCGCACGTTGTCATGGCCGCGCGAGACCAGGCCAAGGCCGCGTCTGCTGCGGAGGAGATCAGGTCCGACACCCCCGAGGCCTCGTTCGAGGTCGTCGCCCTCGACCTCGCCTCGCTGGCGTCCGTGCGCGAGGCGGCCGATCAGCATCGGGTCCTCCCACGACCACATCGACATCCTGGTGAACAACGCCGGCCTGATGGCGATGCCCGAGCGCAAGACCGCGGATGGCTTCGAGATGCAGTTCGGCGTGAACCACCTCGGCCACTGGGCGCTCACCGCGCTGCTGATGCCGGCGATCGTGGCGGCCGATCGGGCGAGGGTGGTCACCGTCACCAGCACCGCACATCACATCGGCCGACCGGTCGACCCGGACAACCCCCACCTGCACGGTCGCTACAAGCCGTGGCGGGCCTACGGCCAGTCGAAGCTCGCCAACTACCACTTCGCCATCGGCTTGCAGCACGAGTTCGAGACGGCTGGCGTGTCGGCCATGAGCCTGCTCGCCCACCCGGGTCTCTCCGACACCGACCTGCAGGCCAGGACGGTCGCCGAGGGCGGCACCGGCGTGTCCGGCGGTCTGGCCCACAAGGCCTCGTCGCTCGTCGGCATGAGCGCGGCCGCCGGAGCGTTGCCCCAGATCCGTGCGGCGACCGACCCGCAGGCGAAAGGCGGCCAGTTCTACGTGCCTTTGTTCGTCAACAACGGCCCGCCGGTGCGCCGGCCGATGCTCCGCCCCGGTAGCGGCAAGGCCATCGCCACGCTCTGGGCGGTCTCCGAGCGCGAGACCGGCATCCCCCTCGTCGTCCGCTGAGGCCCACCGATGAAGCAGGTCATGCTCCACGGCGCGAACGACTGGCGTCTCGACGACATCCCCGAACCACAGCCCGGCCCTCGCGACGCCCTGGTGCGGGTGGCCGCCTGCGGCATCTGCGGCACTGACGTCTCCTATGTGCACCTGGGCATGACTCCCGGGCACCCGATCCCGCTCGGCCACGAGATGGCGGGGGTGGTCGAGTGGGTGGGGGACGAGGTGGGCGACGTCGCCGTCGGCGATCGGGTGGTGGTGTGCCCGTCCGAACCCGAGGGCATGCCAATGGGCACGGGCGGGGGTCAAGGCGGCCTCACGCCGTTGCTGCACGTGCCCGACGCGGCCCGCGGCGGACGCCTGTTCGCGGTGCCCGACACCATGGAGCTCACCACGGCTGCTCTGGCCGAGCCGCTGGCCGTCGGCATGCAAGCGGTCAACCAGGCCGACGCGAAGCCGGGGGACACGGTGGCCGTGTTCGGCTGTGGGCCCATCGGGCTCATGGCGCTCGCGACCCTGGCCGACCGCGGCGTCCACGACACGGTGGCCATCGATCTCAGCCGGCCCCGCCTCGATCTGGCCCGCGAGATGGGTGCCGCCCACACGCTCGACCCGACCGCTGTCGACGTGTGGGAAGAGCTGGCCCGCATCCACGGCACCACCCCGTTCCTCTTCGGGCCCACGCCGGCCACCGACGTCTACATCGAAGCGTCGGGAGCCGACAGCGTGATCGGCGACGTGCTGCAGCACGGTCGGGTCGACGGTCGTCTCGTGGTCGTCGCGTTGCACTACCGACCCGTGCCCACGAACTACGTGAACGTGCTGATGAAGCAGTTCACCATTCGCGGGTCGATGGAGTATCCGGAGCGGTTCGAAGACGCCATCGAGCTGCTCGACCGCCGCGACCTCTCGAAGCTCATCACCCACACCCTGCCCCTCGAGCGATTCGGCGACGGACTGGCCGTGCTGGAAGGCTCGAAGGACTGCGGCAAGGTCATGATCACCATGGGGGAGGTTCGATGACCAACAGGTTGACCTTCGACTTCGCAGGCACGTCGGTGCTCGTCACCGGGGGCACCAGCGGCATCGGCCACGCCGTCGCCGCCGCGTTCGCAGCGGCGGGTGCATCGGTCACCATCACCGGCACGCGTCCGTCGCCCTCCGACTACGACACCGATCTCAACGTGTTCACCTTCCGTCAGCTCGAGATGCGTGACACCGTCGCGGTGGATGCCCTCGCCGACGACCTCGACCCGCTCGATGTGCTCGTCAACAACGCGGGCGCCAACTTTCCTGACGGTCTCGACGAGTGGTCTCCCGAGGGCTTCGCCGCCTCGCTCGCCATGAACGTCGAGGGAGCGCAGCGGCTGACCGTGCGGTCGCGCGCAGCGCTGGCCGCCAGTTCGATGGCCGGCGGCGCCAGCGTCGTGAACGTGGTTTCGATGACGTCGTTTCGCTCCACCACGATCGTGCCCGGCTACTCAGCGGCCAAGGCGGCGCTTCTTGCTCTCACCCGCAACCTCGCCGTGCACTGGGCACCAGACGGCATCAGAGTCAACGCGGTCGCCCCAGGGCTCATCGACACCCCGATGACCGCGCCGATGAAGTCGATGCCCGAGCTGCTGGCGGCCGAGGTGGGCCGCGGCGTCATGGGCCGCATGGGCACGCCGGACGAGGTCGCCGCGGCGGTGCTGTTCCTCTCGACCGAGGCATCGTCGTTCACCACCGGCGCCGTGTTCGCCGTCGACGGCGGCTACCTCGCGCAGTAGGGAAGCATCGTGACCGACGACATCCGCATCGACGACCTGGCCGCGCCGGTGCTCAACGACATCCAGAAGATGGGCATCGACTACGGCGAGTCGAAGCACACCGACCTCACCGTCGATGCCGTGTGCGACGCGGCGATGGCCCGCACCGGACTCGACGACTTCGGGCCCGACGACTTCCGTGAGCGGCTCGGCGTGCAACTGGCCGAGATGGACGCCGACCCTGAGCGCACGGGGCTCGGCCGGCTGCTCATGTTCGCCGACTGCACCCGCTACGCGGCCAATCGACTGCGAATCGTCGACCTGCTGCGACGCCATCCGGAGATCACCGACATCCCCATCGAGAAGCCGGTGATCGTCATCGGGCTGCCGCGCTCGGGCACCACCAACCTGGTCAACCTCCTGGCGGCCGACACCCGCTTTCGATCGATGCCGCTGTGGGAGTCCTACGAGCCGGTGCCCGATCCGCGCGAGCCGCCCGAGGTCGACGGTGTCGATCCGCGCTGGACACGGTGCCAACAGGCGTGGGAGGCCATGCAGGCCGGGGCGCCGTTCGTGGCCGCCATGCACCCGATGGAGCCCGATCACGTCCACGAGGAGAACGAGCTGATGGCGCCCGACTTCTCGAACTACAACCTCGAGTGGGTGGCCCGCGCACCCGAGTGGCGCGACTACTACCTGGCCCACGATCAGACCCCCCACTACGCCTATCTCAAGCGGGTGCTGCAGATCCTGCAGTGGTACCGCCCCCGTGATCGCTGGGTGCTGAAGTCGCCCCAGCACCTCGAGCAGATCGGCCCGCTGCTCACCACCTTCCCCGACGCCACGATCGTCGTCACCCATCGCGATCCGGTCGCCGTGGTGCAGTCGACCGCCACCATGCTCACCTACGGCGCCCGCACCGCCTACCGCACGCCCCGGCCCGACTGGTACGTCGACTACTGGACCGATCGCATCGGCCGACTGCTCGACGCGTCACTTCGTGATCGGCACCTGCTGCCCGAGCATCGCACGGTCGACGTGTTCTTCGACGAGTACATGGCCGACGAGATGGGCACGCTGCAGCGGGTCTACGACTGCGCCGGCATCGAGCTCACCGACGATGCCCGCACGGAGATCGCCGCCTATCAGGCCGATCACCCGCGGGGGAAGGAAGGCCGGGTCGTCTACGACCTGCGCGGCGACTTCTCCGTCACGCCCGAGGAGGTGCGCTCGCGGTTCGGGGCGTACCTCGACCACTTCCCCGTGAGGATCGAGGTCCAGTGAACATCCAGCAGCAGGTCGACCACCTCATCGACACCAGACCGGGCAAAGAGCTGCTCACCGCGGTCTACGACGACCCCGCCCACCCGGTGGTCGACGACCTCGTGTTCCGGTCGGGCGGCAACACCGCCGCCTACCTGGTGCTCACCGACACCGGCCGGGTGATCGTCAACACCGGCATGGGCTACGAGGCGCCCCACCACAAGCGGGTCTTCGATGCCATCCGCCCGGGGCCCACCCACCACATCATCACCACGCAGGCCCACGTCGATCACGTCGGCGGGGTCGACTTGTTCCGCGAGCCGGGCACCACCTACATCGCTCAGGCCAACAACCCGGCGTGCCAGGCCGATGACAAGCGCATCCAGGGCCTGCGCATGCGCACAGCGGGGATCTGGTTCGACATGTTGGGCACCGACGCCAAGCGCATCCACGAGCAGAATCCGGGCGTGTCGATGCGCCAGTCCGAGCCGACCCCCGACATCGTCTTCGAGGACCGACTCGGCCTGACGGTCGACGGGCTGCGCATCGAGCTGCTCGCGGCGGTCGGCGAGACGGTCGACTGCTGTGTGGTGTGGTTGCCCGAGCCCCGAGTGGCGCTGGTCAGCAACTTGTTCGGCCCGCTGTTCCCACACTTTCCGAACCTCAACACCATCAGGGGCGATCGGTACCGGTTCGTCGAGCCGCAGCTGGCGACCAACCGCATGGTGCGCGAGCTGCGGCCCGAGATCCTCGTCACCGGTCGCCATGATCCGATCGTGGGTGCCGATCTGATCGAGGCGTCGCTCGAGCGACTGCACGGTGCGGTCACCTATGTGCACGACCGCACGCTCGAAGGCTTCAACGCGGGAGTCGACGTCTGGACGTTGATGCGCGAGATCGAGCTCCCTCCCGAGCTGCGGGTCGGCCAGGGCTACGGCAAGGTCGCCTGGGGAGTGCGCACGCTCTGGGAGAGCTACATCGGCTGGTTCAAGTTGCAGTCGACCACCGAGCTTTATCCCGATCCCGCGCCCGCGGCGCTGGCCGAGCTGGTCGATGCCGTCGGCATCGAGGGCACGCTCGATCGAGCGGGGGCCGCCCTCGAGCGCGGTGATGCGGCGGTGGCCATCCGGCTCGGGGAGGCGGTCGAGGCCGTTGCGCCCGACGACGTCCGCCTGGCCGCCGTGATGGCCGGCGCCCACCGCTACCTGCTCGACCACGGCGGCGACATCAGCTTCTGGGAGAACGGCTGGCTGCGCACCCAACTCGCCCGCTGGGACGGCAGCGCCTAAGAGCGTGGCTTCGTCCACACCGAGACGTGCGAGGTGCTGTCGCCGGTGAACGGGGTGCGCTGCCAGTCGGCCCAACGCTCGTGGAGGGTGAGCCCGGCGAGCTGGGCCATGAGGTCGAGCTCCGAGGGCCAGACGTAGCGGAACGGTGTCGTGAACTCCTGTTGGCCTTCACGCCCGGCCACGAAGTGGTGCGACACCGCCTGCTGGGCGACGAGATCGGTGTAGCGGTCGTAGCCCACATAGCCCGGCGCGTGCGCGAACACTCGGGCGTCGGCACCGGGCGGGAGCTGGCGCAGCCTCGGCACGCCCACCTCGATGACGAAGTAGCCGCCTGGCTCGAGGTGGGTGGCGGCGTTGGCGAAGCACGCCACCTGGCGCTGCTGGGTGAACAGGTTCCCGATCGTGTTGTAGACGAGATACACGAGCTGGAAGCTGCCGGGCACGCGGGTCGTGGCCATGTCGCCCAGGGTGACGTCGATGCGCTCGGCGCCGGCCTTGGCCTGTAGACGGGCCACCATGGCCGCCGACAGCTCGATGCCCGCCACGCGCACACCCCGGCCGGCGAGAGGTAGGGCGACCCGACCGGTGCCGATGGCGAGCTCGAGGGCGGCGCCATCGCCGGCGAGCTCGGCGAGCAGGTCGACGGTTGGACCGAGCACCGCGGGATCGAACATGGGCGCCGCATCGCGGTCGTAGCGCTCGGCGACCGCGTCTCCGAAGTGATCATCTGGCATCGGCGAACCCTTGCATCGGGCGCCTACGGAGCGCCATCGGTTTGGCGTCGTGTCGCTAGGCGCTCACCTGGCCACGCTGATGCCGACGGGGTCGGTGTAGACGCTCTGGCCGTCGACGTCGCGCACGTAGAAGGACAGCTCGGCAGAGGCCGCGTCGACGTCGTAGAGCGCGTGCCAGAACGTACGCGCCTCCATGATCGGTGCGCCGAAGCTGACGGAGCGGAACTGGTCGCGGATGGTGTCGCGGTCGACGACCGAACCGTCATCGAGCGAATCAGTCAACGTGCGCCACCGGTGGTAGGTGAGCGCCGCCGTTCCGATCGGTCCGTCGTCGGCGGGCAGCCGGGACGGGTCGGGCCACTGGTGGAGCAGGTGGTTGGTGCAGACCAGACGGCCATGGGACCGTGGGTCGGCGTCGACGATCACCTCGTGGTTGCGGCGGGGAGAGTGCTCCCAGACGAACGATGCCCCCGAGCGGTCGGCAACCAGGAAGTGGCACGGCGTGAAGAAGTAGTAGTGCTTGGCCATCAGCAGTGCCTCCTTCGCTTCGTCGACGGTGGCGCAGGTATCGAGTAGATAGCGCACCACCTGTTGCTCGGAGAGACCGACCTGGGGTCGACCGGTGGGCTCGGGCTCGGGTGTCTCGTTGTCGGCGAGGAGGGCGACCGTGAGGCCGGCTTCGTTGATGCCGTCCATGCCACCCATCACGTCCATGATCCCGACCACGATCGACGCGTAACCCTCGTCGGGATGCAGCTCGACCACCCACGGGTCGGCGCCGAGCGGCCGCTCGTCCGCCAACGGCGGCAAGCCGACGAGCTGGGTGAACGTGGCCGTCGGGAAGTCGAAGTTGCGCGACAGCAGCCCGTGGCCGTCCTTGGTGCCCGTGCCCGGATAGAACGCGACCGAGCAGCCGGCCGGCAGGTCGTAGGTGCCCAGCCAGTCGTAGGTGACGCTCACATCTTCCGGGTCGAGGTCGAAGTAGTCGGCCACGCCCGCCAAGCGCGCGGCATGTGCCGGATGGTGATCGATGAACCACTGGCGCCGGACCCGTTCGACGAGCGGGTCGTCGGCCGCCCTCGGCCACGCCGCGGATCCATGGGTGCGCACGGCGGCGTCGGCGAGAGCACGGCCGATCGCTCGTTGGCTGCCCTCGACCCTCAGGTGACGGACGGTGACGAAGTCGTCGGTGCCGCCGCCCGCGATGGTGGTGGTGATCGGGCCGATGTTCCCGCTGGCGATGCCGGTCTGCATGATCCCTCCAAATAGTGCGAAGTCGTAGTACACTGAGATAATGCGAACTCGCAGTAACAAAGTCAAGGGGAAATCTGAAGGCGGCGCTGACGACGGCACGAACGTGCTGTTCGACGTCTGGCTCGTGTCGCGAGCGACCACCGGCGCGCTCGACGCCGCGTTGGCGCCCACGGGGCTCACCGCAGACGAGTTCGGCATCTACTCCGTGCTCACGTCACCCGACCCGATCACCCCGACCGAGCTGGCTCGGTGGATGTCGGCCCCGCCGACCACGGTGTCGAGCTACGTGAAACGACTCGAGGCTCGCGGTCATGTCGTCCGCGTGCGCAACCCCGCCGACGGGCGGTCGTATGTGCTCGAACTGACCGCGTCGGGTCGACGAGCCCACCAGGCTGCTGGGGCGCGCTTCCTGCCGGTGCTCGATGCGGTGACCGAGGCGCTGGGCAGCCGTCGCGAAGCCGAGGTCAGACGGTCGCTCGCCGCGTTGCGCCTCGCCCTCGATGAGACAACCGGAGAGTGACCGGACCGCCGATGAGCGGTAGTGCGCCCGAGTGACCCCGTCCGTCGCGCGGGGCCTACGCTCTCGGCATGTCGATCGCCATCACCGAAGACCATCGGGCCCTGTCCGACACCGCCGCCGACTTCCTCGCCAAGCGGGAGGCCCGGGCCGACGCCCGGGCGTTGCTCGAAGCGCCCGACGAGGGCCTACCGACCTGGTGGGCCGATCTGGCCGAGCTGGGCTGGCTCGGCCTGCACATCCCCGAGGCCAACGGTGGGTCGGGCTACGGCGTCGAGGAGCTGGTGGTCGTGGTCGAGCAGCTGGGTCGGGCGGTGGCGCCCGGGCCCTTCGTGCCCACCGTCATCGCCAGCGCCGTGCTTGCCGCTGCGGGCGGCGAGGTGGCCGACGAGCTGCTGCCCGGTCTGGCCGACGGATCGCTCATCGGTGCGGTGGCACTCGGTGGCGACGTGGTGATCACCGACGGCGTCGCCTCGGGCTCGGCCGGCAACGTGCTCGGCGGAGGTCTGGCCGACGTGCTCCTCGTCGCCGCCGGCGACGACGTGGCCGTGGTGCGGGTGGGCGACGGCGTCGACGTCGAGGTCCCGCCCAACATGGATCCCACCCGGCGCACCGGCCGAGCGTCGCTCACGAGCGCGCCCGCCCAGATTCTGCCCGGGGCGGGTCAGCTGCTCACCGACCTCGCCCGGGTCATCCTGTCGGCCGAGGCCGTCGGCCTGAGTCGTGAGTGCACCGAGATGGCGGCCACCTACGCCAAGGAGCGCATCCAGTTCGGCCGCCCCATCGCCATGTTCCAGGCGGTCAAGCACCACTGCGCCAACATGGCCGTGGCCACCGAGCTGGCCACCAGCGCGGTGTGGGACGCGGCCCGGGCTGCGTCCACCGGGGGCGATCAGCTCACGTTCGCGGCGGCGGTCGCAGCCACCACGGCGGCTCCCGCGGCCGATCTGTGTGCCAACCTCAACACGCAGGTGCACGGCGGCATCGCCATCACCTGGGAGCACGACGCCCACCTCTTCATGCGGCGGGCCACCGTGCTGCTCGGCTATCTCCAACCCGACCGGGCGGCCGCCGACCTGGTCGACCTCACCCGGCGGGGCGTCGTCCGGGCCAAGACCGTCGAGCTGCCCCCCGAGGCGGAGGCGATCCGCGACGAGGTGCGCGCCTTCGCCGAACGCATCAAGGGTCTGCCAGCCGACGACCAGCGCACCGAGCTCATCGAGTCGGGCTATGTCATGCCCCACTGGCCCAAGCCGTTCGGTCGTGAAGCGGGCGCCGTCGAGCAGCTCGTGGTCGAGCAGGAGTTCGCCGCCGCGGGCGTGAGCCGCCCGTCCTACAGCATCACCGGCTGGGTCATCCTCACCCTCGTCCAGCACGCCACCGACGACCAGGTCGCTCGCTGGGTGCGCCCGGCGCTCAACCAGGACGTGATCTGGTGCCAGCTGTTCTCCGAGCCCGACGCCGGCTCCGACGCGGCGGGCGTGAAGACCAAGGCCACCCGGGTCGACGGCGGCTGGCTGGTGAACGGCCAGAAGGTGTGGACCAGCGGCGCACACGTGGCCGGCCTCGGCCTGGCGACCGTGCGCACCAACCCCGACGTGCCCAAGCACGACGGCATCACCACGATGGTGATCGACATGCACGCCGAGGGCGTCGAGGTGCGCCCGCTCAAGATGACCACCGGCGGGTCGGAGTTCAACGAGGTGTTCTTCAACGACGTGTTCGTGCCCGACGACGACGTGGTCGGCCCGGTCGACGGCGGCTGGACCGTGGCGCGGGCCACCCTGGGCAACGAGAGCGTGAGCATCGGCGGCGGCGACGGCGGCATGGCCACGCCCGGCTCGGCGCTGGTCGAGCCGTTCGACGCCCATCCCGAACGCGTGGCGGGCGGCGCCGCCCGCATCGGCCGCTACATCGCCCGCCACCAGGCGATGGGTCTGCTCAACCTGCGCAGCGCGAACCGGGCGGTGGCGGGCGGCGAGCCCGGGCCGGAGGGCGCCATCACCAAGCTGGTGCTCTCCGAGCTCGGCCACGAGGCGGCTGCGGTGCTCACCGAGCTCGGCGGTCCCGACTCGGCGTTCATGGAGGGGCCGGCGGCCATGACCAACTTCTTGGTGCTCATCCACCGTGGTCTGTCCATCGCCGGCGGCACGTCCGAGATCAAGCGCAACCAGATCGGCGAGCGCATCCTGGGCCTGCCCCGCGACCCGCTCATCAAGTAGCCGGCGGGCCCGCCCGCCGCCGTACCGCCCCCCGCCTGGCCAAATCGGTGCGTGAAACAACCCATACGGTTGTTTCACGCACCGATTTCGAGTGTTGGGCGACGGCACGCGGGGTAGCCGTGCGCCGGCGCTGACTACGGTGACGCGGTGGGTGCCGCGTCGTTCTGGGCCGCCGTCGGCGCCTCCGCGCTGATCATCGGGGCACTGATCGGCTTCTACGGCCATCTGTCGCTGCGCGTGGTGGGGCTGGTCATGGGATTCGGCGCCGGGACGTTGTTGAGTGCCGTGTCGTTCGAACTGGTGCTCGAGTCGTACCTCGCCACCGACGACCTCTCGGTGGTGGTGGGCCTGGTGGCGGGTGCCCTCGTGTTCTGGGCGGGCGACTGGCTGCTCGAGCGGTTCACCGCGGGCCAGGACCCAGTCGTCGGCACCACCGTCTCTGGTCCATCGCTCGCGCTGGGCGCGACGCTCGACGGCATACCCGAGTCGGTGGCGATCGGGCTCACTCTGCTCAGCGGCGACACGGTCAGCGCGGCGATGGTCATCGCCGTCTTCCTCTCGAACGTGCCCGAGGGCATGGCCGCGTCGATCGGGCTGCGCCACGCCGGCCACTCGAAGGCTCGCATCCTGTGGATCTGGGCCGGAGTGCTCGTGCTCTCCGTTGCTGCGGCCGCGATCGGCTACGGGCTGCTGGGCGACGCGTCGGCCGACGTGATCGCCGGCATCCAGGCGTTCGCCGCTGGATCGATCCTGGTGATGCTGGCCAACACGATGATGCCCGAGGCATACGCCAACGGCGGACGCGAGGTGGGTCTGGTCACGGTGTTGGGGTTCATCCTGGCGTCGGTGGTGGCCGCGGTCGGCTGACCGGCATCGGAGGTCGCGGTCGGCTCACGCACACCTCGATCCGGCGAGCGGCAAGAATGCGGGTTCCACCGTCGCAGACAGGTTCGAGGAGCGCGCGCCAATGGCCGATGAACGGGTTCGACTCGAGATCGATGGGCCCATCGCCACCATCACCAACGACAACCCCGAGAAGCACAACGCGTTCGACGACGACATGGATCTGGCCCTGTTCGAGATCCTCGGCGAGTTGAAGCAGCGCTCCGACGTGCGCGCCGTGATCTGGCGGGCCGAGGGCAAGTCGTTCTCGTCGGGCCGCGACGTCGCCGCCATCGGTGGCAACCAGGTGTCGATGAGCCACCACGAGCTGATGAAGCGAGGCCACTGGGGCATCCTCCAGGCCCTCGAGATCGAAGCACCCATCATCGTGGCGATGAAGGGCTGGTCGATCGGTGGCTCCTTCCAGCGGGCCTTGGTCTGTGACATCCGGGTGGCGGCGGAGGGGGCGCGCATGATGCTGCCGGAAGTGGGCTACGGCGTGATCCCCGACACCGGTGGCATGGGGCGCCTCTATCAGATGTGTGGTCACGGCGTGGTGAGCGACCTGGTGCTCACCGGCCGGCCCATGTCGGCCGACGAAGCGCTCGGCCACGGCATCGTGTCTCGCGTCGTGCCCGAGGCCGAGCTCGAGTCGACGGTCCGCGAGATGGCCGAGAAGATCGCGGCATCGCCCAAGGTCACCGTCAACATGGCGCGCCGGGTGATCCGCCATCTCTCCGAGCCGACCCTTCGGTCGTCGATGGAGGACGAGCTGATCTACCAGACCTTCATCAACCGCTCCGACGACTACGCCGGAGATGCGACAGGCCCGGGGCGATGATCGCCCACCGCGCTACACGGGGAGCTGACCGATGACCGATCAACCAGAGCGCACACTGCCCGGGCTCCCGGAACCAGCTCCGCTGGGCGCTTCGGCGCTGCCGGCCGGCACCTTCGACGAGACGGCCGTGTTCGTCACGGGTGGTGGCACCGGGCTCGGGCTGGCCATCGCCAGCGAATTCGCCCGCCTCGGCGCCGACATCGTCGTCGCCAGCCGCAAGACCGAGCACCTCGAACAGGGCGACGCGACGCTCCGGGAGATCGGTGGCCGGGTCCTCACCGTCGGGTGCGACATCCGGGATCCCGAGCAGATCTCCGCGGCGTTCGACCAGGCCGGCGAGGCCTTCGGCCTGCCTCAGGTGCTGATCAACAACGCGGCCGCCAACTTCCCGGTGCCCGCCGAGGACATGTCGCCCAACGCGTGGCGCACCGTCGTCGACATCACCCTCAACGGCACCTTCTTCTGCGCACGGGAGTTCGCCCGGCGCCATCTCGAGGCCGGCACGCCCGGCTCCATCATCAACGTCGGGGCGTCGTATGCATGGACGGGCGGCCCGGGCTTCGCGCACTCGGCGGCCGCTAAGGCGGGCGTGAAGAACATGGTGGAGACCCTCGCCGTCGAGTGGGGCCCCTACGGCATCCAGGTCAACGGGTTGGTGCCCGGGCTGTTCCCGCACGCCGACATGACCGACGACATCAAGGGCAACCTCGACCGCACCAACGAGAAGGATGCCTGCCAGCCGGCACTGCGCGTGGGGCGGGTGCGTGAGCTCGGTTGGGCGGCCACCTTTCTCGCCTCCCCGTACGCCCGATTCATCTCGGGCCACACGTTGGTGGTCGACGGCGCCAACTGGCAGCGGCGATCGCTCACCAACCCGTCCGTCGTCACGGTGCGCGATCAGATGGGCAAAGGCCCCTTCGAGCCCTAGGTCAACGAGGGCGTTGATGCCGATGTGTGTGGGAACGACGAGATGCCCCGTTCGTTGTTCCAGAGCGTGTTGTTGTAGACGTGCGGTGCCCGACGTCTCGAGGATGCGGATGCCGTCGACGGTGTCGCCGACGACGTTCGAGGCCACGATGCCGCCGGTCGACATCTCGACCATGATGCCCACGTCGTTGCGGGCGCTCACCGACCGCACCGTCTTGCTGTTCGCGGAGCTGAGATCGAACCAGATGCCCTTGCCGACGTTGTCGTACGACGCCGTGGACTTCACCGTCGCGCCGTTGGTGTAGGTCATCTTGATGCCGCCGGCGGCGCCCCCGATGGCGAACCGCTCGGTGTTGTTGCGGAACACCGCAGCTCGAGTCGATGACGAGGCGATGGGCGTTGTCGGCGTGGATGCCGAGACGACCGTTCTCGTACGACGTCACCTTCCGCACGACCGCGTCCTGCGCCCATGATGCTCAGGCCGGCGATGGCGTTCTGGCGCAGCGTGACCTCTTCGACCCGGGCCTTGTCGGCCGTGAACCGCACGGCGCCCTGGTCGTTGAGCAGCGTGCCGTAGCGGCGGATCCCGATGCCGCGCACCGTGCTGTTCGGCACCTGCACCGACCATGCGCGGTGTCGAGGTTGGTCACCCGCACCTCGCCGCTCGCCGGGATCGGTGCCGATGTAGAGCTTCTTGTTCGGTCTTGTCGTGGAAGAACTTGCCTGCGGTCGCCGCGCTGCGGCTGCTCACCTGGGTGAGCGCGCGTGCCGTTCACGAACACCATGTGCGGATCAGCGGCCAGCGGGTACGCGGGATCGATCGCCTGAGCGCATCGACGTTGGTCGGCATCGGCCAGCGTGCTCGTGAAGTTCACGACCCAGCGAGCCGCAGTGCCGTCCTTGACCCAGCCGGTCGTGGCCTGTGCTGCCGTCGAGCCAGACCACCTCGTTGCCGTAGGGCTGCACGGTGACGGTGCCCTGTCTGGAAGCTTGGACCGTCTCGTTGTAGACGCCGCCGCGCAGCACGATGGTGGTGCCGGTGGTGGCCTTGTCGGCGGCGGCTGCATCCTTCTCTGCCGCCGACGAGCGCGCCCTGTGCGTTGGCGGCGTGACTCGATTCCTGCACAGACCCCACATGTTGCTGCGTGGTGAGACCGTCACCAGGGGTGGTCGAAACCCAGCGATCCTCGAACGGTGCGCACGACGAAACTAAGGTTCCGTCTCGGATCTACTCGCACAACGAAAGGCTCGATTCGTGACCGATGAGACGAAGTCCCTCCGGGGGCCCGTGAAAGCATCGATGCTGGCCCTCGCAGTAGCCGCCGTGGTGCTGGCGCTGTTCCCGGGGTCGGTCGGCGCCCAAGAGGTTCCCCCCACGGCCACGGCGGTCGGTGAGTGCGTCGACAGCGAGGGATTCATCGACATCGAGATCATCGACGACTTCAGCACGACCTACAACGTCTTCATCGGCGGCGAGCTCGTGGCCGAGGAGACCACCGACACCGACGGCGTTCCCGTGCGGTACGGCCCGTTCGAGGACGGCGTCTACAACGTTACGGTCGAGTGGATCGGCGGCGAGACCAACATCCTCGACGAGGACGTGACACTCGACTGTGTCCCAGACGAGACCACCACCACGACGGCTGCGCCCACGACCACGACCACTGCTGCGGCCGCGGCTGCGGCAGCGGCCCCTCGATTCACCGGCTGAATCCGCGGTCTGATCCACGCTCGGGAGCCACGCGCTGGACCCGAGCGTGGATCAGGCGATCTCTTCGGATTCGACGTCGAAGTAGTCCTGATAGGCACGGGCCCGCTCGCGCAGGGCGGATTCGTCGAGGCCGGTATCGGTGAACGAGTAGCGCTTGAGGCTGCCGCCGGGGTCGCCGGGATGCGCGGCGAGGAACGCCCGCATGCGTGCCTCGGCCTCCGCGCTCAGGTCGAGGCCGACCTCGTCGTAGATCCGCGCGATGGTGGCGACGGGATCGACGCGCAGGTCCTGGTAGCGGACATCGACCACCTGCTCGGGCGCGAAGAGACCCCGGCGACGAGCGTCGAGCGATCGATCGAGTGCGACCATGATGTCGTCGCCGTACTGCGCGGCGAGCGTGCGCACGTCGAACGAGTCGGTGGTCATCTCGCGAAGGCTGGCTCCGAGCGCGCTGATCGACGCGATGACCTTCAACGGGTCGCGATGGTTCTGCACCACGATCGCGTCGGGGTATTCCGCCAGCATGGCGGGCAGGCACCACAGGTGGGCAGGGGACTTCAGCAGCCAACGCTCGGCCATGTGCTCCGACTGGAGGTGCTGGAGGAATCGCCGATGCCACCGGTAGGTGGGCGCCATGTCGGTCTCGTGCAGTAGCCAGTGGTTGTAGGCGGGAACCTCGAACTGCAACGAGAACTGCATCGAGCGGAAGTCGCTGTTGAAGATGCGCACGTCTTCCTGAGCGAGCTGCGCACCGAGCTCGTGGAAGGCCGTGAAGCCAGGGATGATCGATTCGACCAGGTCGAACCCGGCCTGGGCTTCGGCGATGCGCGGGTCGGTTTCGTAGGTCTCGGTGCGGGGCGCCGGCACGGGTCGCTCGAGCTCCCAGCTGAGCGGGGCCCGGTTGGCGGGATCCTGCGCCATCAGATCGTGCAGGATCGTGGTGCCGGTGCGGGGTTGGCCGACGATGATGATCGGTCGGACGACCTGCTCGTCGGCGACCGCAGGGTGGGTCTTGCGCCAGTCTTCGATGCGCAGTCGGCTCGACAGGTCGTTGACGACACCGTCGCCCGCCACCCCCACCCCGATCTCGTTGAGTTGGGCTGTGGCCGCCAACGACTCGAGGAGGCGGTCGAGACCCTCCTGCCAGGTCGGTGCTCCGAAGTCGTCCAGGCCTGTCGCCGTGATGGCGGCCTCGACGAACTGATCGCGGGTGGCCGCTGAACCGTCGATCGGAAGTGACATGGCTCCTCGAGGATGGTGGACGTCCTATCGTTCTGCCGGCCGAGACAGTACCGGGGACGAGGAGATGCGATGCGCGCGCTGCAAGTGACCCGCCACGGTGATCCGATCGAGGTGTTGGCGGTCAACGAGGTCGACGAGCCCGTGCCAGAGCCTGGAGAGGTGCTCATCGAGGTGGGTGCGGCCGCGCTCGAACTTCAACGACATCGCCCGCTGCCGCGGCAAGCTCGTCTCGGTCAGCAAGGACCCGCCCTTCACCCTCGGCATGGACGTGTGCGGCGTGGTCCGCTCAGCGGGGGCGGGCGCCGAGCATTGGGTAGGCCAACGCGTCGTGGGTGTGTCGAAGGACGCGCTCGGCGGCATCGCCGACTTCACCGTGGCCCCCAGTGCGGGTGTCTTCGTCGCGCCGCCATCACTCGACGACGTCGAAGCGGCGGCGTTCCTCCTCCCGTTCCACACCACCCATCTCGCGTTGTTCCATCGAGCCCGGCTCACGGCAGGCGAGACGTTGCTCGTTCATTCCGGGGCCAGCGGTCTGGGCACGGCTGCGATCCAGCTGGGCGTGTCGGCAGGCGCGCGTGTGCTCGCCACGGTCAGCAGCGCCGCCAAGGCTCAGCTCTGTAGGGCGCTCGGTGCCGAGCTGGTGATCGACCACACGAGCGATGACTTCGTCGAGGCGGTGCTCGGCGTCACCGACGATGTCGGCGCCGACGTCGTCTGCGATCTGGCCGGCGGTTCGTTCGTGGCTCCCTCGTGGCAGTGTGTCGCCCGCGACGGTCGCTACCTGCCGGTCGGTTTCACCGACGACGACGAGAACGGCATGGCCGGTCGGCCGCTGCGGATGGCGAGCATCGGCAACTTCTCCATCGTCGGCGTGCTCGGAGCATGGGTTGACGATGTCGATCCCGGGATGCGACGTTTCGGCTTCAACCCCTTCGGCCGTGAGCAGGGCGACGCCGTGCACGAGGATCTGCTTTGCCTGATCGACCAGGGCGCCGTGCGTCCGCACGTCGGAAGGGTCGTCACCATGGCCGAGGCAGGCGCCGCGCTCGATGACCACGAGCAGCGACGGTCGGTGGGACGCACCGTCGTCGACATCGCCGGGAGCGGGTGAGTCGCTTCACCTACGCTCGCGCCTTGCGGTCGGTCTGGCGGTGCGCTGATCGTCGAGTGCGCCGAGTGGCCAAGTCGGTTGCCTCGTCGAGGGGGCGATGGCACCGTGAAGGCGTGGCGGTGAACCCACCTCTGAGCGATCACGCCTACGTGTGTCCGGTGTGCCGGGCCTACTTCCGCGCCGCCGGCTCGTGCCCCTTGTGTGGTGCGGACACGGTGGCTCGATCCGATGCTCCGCTCTCGTCGGCCGCCGACCTACATCCGCTGCTGGTCGCCCGCCCGGCACCGCATCGGGTGCTGCTAACGGTCGGGCTGTTGGCGGTGGTCGCGTCGGTCGCTCTGGCCATCGCCATCTGGGCGGTGTGGGACACCACGCTTTCGGTCGTGGGCATCGTCTGGTGCACGGCGGCGAGCCTGGCCGTGGTGTGGGCATCGCACCACCGGAACGTCGATCGTCGGTCTGGACGAGTGGTCTACGGAGGCGACCAGCCGGTCGTGCAGCGAACGGCGACGACCTCGATGGTCAACCCCGCGGCTCGGTGTCATCGAGCGGCTGTCTCGCTGAACCCGGCGTCGAGCACCTTCGTGGCCGACGGGTTCGTGGTGCCGTGCGTCGCGTTCCGCGTTCGTCGTCGTCTTTCCCGTCGCCGGAGCGTTTGCGGTGGGCCCGGCTCAACCCCTGCGATGGATAGCGGTGGGTCTGGCGTGGCTGGGGTTCGGGCTTGCTCTGGCTGCGGCAGATCGCGGCGCAGCATCGAGGCCGGCGGCTTCGAGAGCCGCGGCGCGCCGCTCTGAGGGGCGATCCGCAGCGCCGGACGATCAGCGGGTCGGCAGCGGGCAGGCGCCGCGTGACTTGTCGGCTCGCCTGATGAGATGGAAGCCATACGCGGTGCCGGCCACCCAGGTGGCGGTGATCAGCGTGCCGGCGACCCAGATGTGATCACGCAGCAGCGCACCGAGTGACGTACCCGCCAACACGGCGGTGAGCACGCCGAGCGTGAGTGGCAGGTGGCAGGGGCACAACAGGAACGACCACAGCAGCCACATCCGGCCGCGGCGTTCGAGGGCCGGGCCCAGAGGGAGAGGAGCTCCTGGCTCCGGCGCTACCAGCGGGTGGGCGTCCTCCGCGTCGTCGACGGGCGGGGGCATCGTTGCCATGGTGGCTCAGCGGCCGACCGCATCGAGCGCGGCGGTGAGCTTGTCGGCGGCGGCTTCGGCGATCTCGGTGAACGCCGGGTCGCTCATCAGCTCACGGGGGTCGACCGCGCTCGATGCGGGTGCCCCCGTCGCCCGTCGGCTCGAGCACCACGTTGCACGGCAACACGAGGGCGGCCGAGGGATCGAGCTGGAGCGCCTGATGGGCGAAGCCGGGGTTGCACGCGCCGAGGATCTTGAGTGGTGGCCGATCGATGCCGAGCTTGGCTTGGAGGGTGGCGGCCACGTCGATCTCGGTGAGCACGCCGAACCCGTTGTCGGCGAGCGTGGCGCGCACCGCGGCTTCGGCCTGGTCGAGGGGGAGGGACACCGTGGTCTCGATGGCATGCATCAGCGGATCACTTTCGTTCTGCGGACCGGGAGAAAAAGCGCCGGGTGCGGCTCTTGCGCGCCGCCCGGGGAGCTTCTGCACATCGGCAGCGGTCGCTGGGTCGGACGTCGCCGAGCACCTGCTCGACGTGGCGGCCACATCCGGCGTAGGTCGGACGGCCACAGGTTCGGCAACTCACTCGTCTACACATACCCCCCAGGGTATCAGGTCGCAGCGGTTTCACGACGGAGGGCGCGAACAGTGCGTCAGGGGTCGGGAGGCTGGCCGCGGCGACGGGCCCGGAGCCTGGTGAGCGCCGTTCGGGCGGCCCGGTAGAGCACGAACGTGACGACGGCCGAGGCCACGAAGAGCACGAAGGTGACGATGCCGGCGGCGACGGGATAGGCGATGGCCAGGGCCATGAGCGCGGCGACGAACCCGTCCTCGACCAGGCTCACCACCACGTTCGACACCGGTTCGGGTGAGGTGTTCACCAAGGCGCGCACCGACGCCTTGGCGGCGTGCGCCGAGAACGCCAGGGTGCCGCCGCTCACCGCCGCCAGCACCTCGCGGTCGGTGCCCTCGCTGCCGCCGAGCAGCACCGCGCCGGCGAACGGTCGCAGGAAGGTGTGCACCGCATCCCAGCCGCTGTCGAGCCACGCGATCTTGTCGACGATGAGCTCCACGACGAACAGGCCCAGCGCGATGGCGATCACCCAGGGCTCCTGCAGCCACGCGGGGGTGTCGGTCCACTCCAGCCGACCGGCGATGCCGAGCAACGCGGCCACGCCATACATCGAGATGCCGGCCGACCACGCGCTGGCCAGCGCCGTCCCCAGGTCCATCGGCGAAGTGTCGCGCCGTACCTTCTGATGAGCGATGATGCACGCCATGCGCGTCGGCATCCATCTCCCTCAGTACGGACGGGTCGGCAGCCCCGAGGCCATCACGCGAGCAGCCCGTCATGCCGACCAGCTCGGCTTCTCGTCGGTCTGGGTGAGCGACCATCTGGTGCAGCCGGCCGCCCAGGACTACCCGTCGCCCTATCTCTTCGATCCGCTCGTCACCCTCACATGGGCCGCGGCGGTCACCGAGCAGGTCGGCCTCGGCACCAGCGTGCTCGTCGTGCCGCAGCACAACCCGCTCGAGTTGGCCAACTCGTTGGCGAGCCTCGACGCGTTGTCGGGCGGGCGGCTCACGGTGGGGGTGGGCGTGGGCTGGTCGGAGGGCGAGTTCGCCGCCCTCGGCTACGACTTCGCCGATCGGGGTCGGCGCACCGACGAGGCCCTGCGCTTGTGGCGGGTGGTGTGGCGCGACGATCCGGCCAGCTTCCACGGCGACTACACCTCGTTCGACGACCTCCGGGTGCTGCCGAAGCCTGCGCACGACATCCCGATCTGGGTGGGTGGCTCGGGGCCCGCGGCGCATCGTCGGGCGGTCGAGCTCGGCGACGGCTTCCAGCTCATCTCGCTGAAGCCCGATGAAGCGCAACCGGTCGTCGAACGACTGCGCGCCGAGCGGCCCGACGACGACTTCGTGATCTCGTTGCGCACCGGTTGGGATCCACAGGGGATGGATCCCGACACCATCCGACGCGAGATCGACGACTACGCGGCGGTCGGCGTCACCGATGTGGTGGCCGCGCCGTGGCGCAGCAATCTCGACGACTGGTTGCGCTCGATGGAGCTGCTCGCCGACCTGGCCGGCCTCACGCCTCGCTGAGCGCGTCAGGGCTCGCGCTGAGGCGGGCGCCGTCCCACATGTCGAGGAAGCGGTCGAGCGCGGCGGTGGTCGCCTCGAGGTCGCCACTGGCGAGCAGATCGACGAGCAGTCCCCGGGTCACGGCCACCCCGAGCCGCAGCTCGGCGGGCGAGGTCGCCATGTCGAGATCGTCGGCGATGCGCGTCGCCAACGCGATCCACGGGTCGGTGAGTTGATCGACGAACCCTTCGGTGCCGGGTCGTTCGTGCAGCGCGAGGGCCAGCACTTCGAAGAAGAGCACGACGAACGGACGCAGCGCCGGATCGGAGAGCTGGGCCCACTGGTCGCGCACCAGTTGGTGCGGGTCGGTCGCCTCGGCGGCCAGCGCATCGAGGGCGACGCGCTGCTGGGCCTCGATCGACTCGACGATGGCGGCCACCAGTCCTTCGCGACTGCCGAAGTGGTAGATGAGCATGCGGTGGCTGGTGCCGACGGATGCGGCCAGCTCGCGCAGGCTGACGTCGCTCAGGCCGTGGGCCGCAACATGGGCGATGGTCTTGTCGAGCAGGGCCTGGCGGGCTTCGCTCACTGAGGTCTCCTCTAGAGCAGCGTTTTCCGGTTGAACCGTAATGAACCATATGGTACACACAAGGCATGGACATCAGAAGTGAGCTCGCCATCGCCGCACCCGTCGAGCGGGTGTGGGACCTGACCCTCGACGTCGAAGGGTGGCCGTCGCTGACGCCCACCATGACCAGCGTCGAGCGGCTCGACGACGGACCCATCCGGGTGGGCAGCACCGCAAGGGTCGTGCAGCCCCGTCAGCGTCCCACGACCTGGACGGTCACCCGCGTCGAACCCCGCTCGGTGTTCGAGTGGCAGACCAAGGTGGGCCCGGTGACGATGACCGCGGTGCACCAGCTCACGGCCACGGACGAGGGCTGCCTGAACACGCTCGTGGTCGAGCTGTCGGGCGTCGGCAGCGGCTTGCTGAAGCGACTGGTCGGCTCGAAGATCCGCCAGGCCATCGACACCGAGAACGCCGGCTTCAAGGCCGCCGCCGAGCAGGCGCTCGACCCGTCGCGGTGAGCTGCCAGCCCTACAACAACCGGGGCACCGCCCACGTCATCGCCGACCTGGCCGGCTGGTACGGCTGACCAGGTAGATACGGTCAACTGATCCCTTTCGCTCGGTGAATGCGAGCTGCAACGGGACATTAGCTGGACATCTGCGAGTCTCCTGTGGTCGACTCTGTCGATGGCCACCGACTACCGCCCGGGTCAGGTCGCGGAGCTGCTCGGGGTGAGCGTCGACACCGTGCGGCGCTGGTGCGACGAGGGTCGCCTGGCCACCACCCGCAGCGCAGGCGGCCACCGGCTGGTGCCGGGCAAGGAGCTGGCCCGCTATCTGACGGAGAGCGCCGACGCCTATGAGCCCGACACGCTGCCCGTGCAGTCGGCGCGCAACCGGCTCACGGGCATCGTGACGCGAGTCGAGACCGACAAGCTCACCGCCATCGTCGAGATCCAGGCGGGCGCGCATCGTCTCGTGTCGTTGATGACTCGCGAGGCGGCCGACGAGCTCGGGCTCGAGGCGGGTGACCTCGCCACGGCGGTGGTGAAGGCCACCACGGTCGTCGTCGAGGTGCCCAACTGATGCGATCGAGCAGTCGACCCGCCCGCGATACCCACGGCCTGAGGTTGCTGGCCCTGTCTCTGCTGGTGGTCGCGCTCACCACAGGGTGCAGCACGGACGACAGCGGTCCGACGGTCGGGACCTCTGTCGCCCCGGCGACCCAGCTGGAGGGGTCGATCACCATCTCGGCCGCAGCATCACTCCGCGACGCGTTCACCGACATCGCCGACGCGTTCAGCGCCGCTCACTCCGAGGTGACGCTGACCACCAACTTCGACTCGTCGTCGACCCTGGCCACGCAGATCATCGACGGTGCGCCGGTCGACGTGTTCGCCTCCGCCGACACGTCGAACATGGACAAGCTCGCCGCCGACGACCTGGTCGCGGGGGAGCCAGAGGTGTTCGCGCGCAACGAGCTGGTCATCGTGACCAAGCCCGGCAACCCCGAGGGCATCACCGAGCTGGCCGACTTGGCCGACGTGGGCATCGTCTCGCTCTGCGGGGCCGACGCTCCGTGCGGTCGCTACGCCGGCGAAGCGCTCGACCAGGCGGGTGTCGTCATTCCGGAGTCGAGCGTGACCCGCAACCAGAACGTGGCCGCCACCCTCACAGCAGTGGCCGAAGGCGACGCCGTCGCGGGCATCGTCTATGCCACCGACGCCACCCTTGCGGCCGGACGGGTCGATGCGGTCACGATCCCCACGGACGACAACGTCGTGGCCAGCTATCCGATCGGGGTGATCGAGGCGTCGTCGTCTGCCACGGTCGCCGAGGCGTTCGTGGCGTTCGTGCTCGGTGATGAAGGGCAGGCGATCCTGCGCGACGCCGGATTCCTGCCGCCGACATGAACCGCGCGCGTCGCCGTGCTCCGCTCGTGGTCGTCGTGATCGCGTCGGTCACCGCGGCGTTCTTCGCCATCCCGTTGGCGGGCATCCTGCAGCGCGCCGAGTGGTCGACGCTGTGGTCGGATCTCACGTCTGACCAGGCCCTCGCCGCGCTGCGGCTCTCTCTCATCTGCTCGCTGTCGGCCATGGCGTTGTCGATCGTCTTCGGCACGCCGCTGGCCTGGTGTCTGGCGCGGGCGCGGGTGCCGGCCCGTCCTCTTGTTCGAGGTCTGATCCTGCTGCCGATGGTGCTGCCACCCGTCGTCGGCGGTGTCGCCCTGCTCGCGGCGTTCAGCCTGCGCAGCCCACTCGGCGGATGGCTGCATGACCACCTGGGGGTGCAGCTCACGTTCTCGACCGCCGGGGCCGTGGTCGCGGCCACCTTCGTGGCCATGCCCTTCTACATCATCACGGTCGAAGCGGCGCTCCGGGGCGTCGACCAGCGATATGAGGACGCGGCGGCCAATCTGGGCGCCGGCCGCTTCACGGTGTTCCGGCGCGTGACCCTGCCGCTCATCGGGCCGTCGGTCGCGGCCGGCGCGGTGCTGGCATGGGCGCGAGCACTGGGTGAGTTCGGGGCGACGATCACCTTCGCCGGGAACATCGAGGGGCGCACCCAGACGCTGCCGCTGGCGGTCTACCTCGAGCTCGAGACCGACCAGGCCGCAGCCATCGCGCTCAGTCTGCTGCTGCTGGTGATCTCCCTGGTGGTGCTGGTGACGCTGCGAGACCGTTGGCTGGTGCGCGCATGACCCTGTCGGTCGACATCGGCCTGCAACTGGGTGAGCTCGACCTCGCGGCGGCGTTCGAGGTGGAGCCAGGCTCGGTCACGGCGGTGCTCGGACCGAACGGCGCCGGCAAGACCACCTTGCTGCGCTGCATCGCGGGCAGCGCGGCCATCGACCGTGGCGCGATCGAGCTCGCCGGCACGGTGCTCGACCGTCCGCCCGACACGTTCGTGGTGCCCGAGCGTCGCCATCTCGGCATCGTGCACCAGGACTACTTGCTGTTCCCGCACCTGTCGGTGCTCGACAACGTGGCCTTCGGCCCTCGAGCACAGGGCCAGGGGACGCGGACGGCTCGGGGCCTGGCGATGGGTGTGCTCGAGCGGGTGGGCATGGGAGAGCACGCCGGGGTCAAGCCGGCGGCCCTGTCCGGTGGACAGGCCCAACGGGTTGCCCTTGCGCGCGCCCTCGCCACCGACCCGGGCGCCCTGCTGCTCGACGAGCCCCTCGCCGCGCTCGACGCAGGCACCCGCGTCGAGGTCCGTCGCGACCTACGCCGGTTCCTCGCTGACTACGCCGGGCCGACGGTGTTGGTGACCCATGATCCCGTCGATGCTCTCGCGCTGGCCGACGACGTGGTGATCGTGGAGCGGGGCCGGGTCACCCAGACGGGCACGATCGAGGAGGTGACCACCCGCCCCAGGTCTCGCTATGTGGCCGACCTGATCGGCACCAACCTGATTCGCGGCTTCGCGGACGGCACGAACATCGTCACCGGGTCCGGCACCGTTCTCACCACCGCCGAGCCCGGTCACGGTGAGGTCTTCGCCATCGTTGCGCCGGCCGCCGTCGCCTTGCACCGTCACGAACCCGAGGGCAGCCCGCGAAACCGGTGGCCCAGCGTGGTCGAGCATCTCGACCTGCTGGGCGACCGGGTGCGGGTTCGCCTGGCGGCCCCGCTCGACCTCACCGCCGAGATCACGCTGGCGGCGAGCACCGAGATGGCCCTGCGTGAGGGCGAGACGGTGTGGGCGAGCGTCAAGGCCACCGAGATCGTGGCCTATCCCGCCTGATCGGCAACTTCGCTGCGGTCCCGACTGAGCGCGGAACCACGGTGTTGTCAGACCCGCCTGCGAGACTGTCGCCATGGCATTCGGGCAAGCATCGGGTCCGCCGGCGACGGGTCGCCAGGTGCAGCAGCTCACGGCGCTGCTGCACGCGGCCGGGCACGTCGACTTCCGTGATGCCCGTGGTCCGCTCGGCCTCACCCAGCGCCAGGCCGGCGGCAAGTTCACCCGCGACGAGGCCGACGAGCTCATCGCCCGTCTCGAGGCCGAAGCCGACGGGGCCGAGCCACCCGAGGCCCCGGCGCCCGTCGATCGACGCACCGCCACCCAGCAGGCCGCCCTGCGCAAGATGCCGACCGACGTGCTCGCCGCGGAGCTGCAACGGCGCGGTTGGATCGTGGTCGAGCCGTAGCGCGCGCCAGGCACGGTGCGCGGCGGCGCGCTCAGGCGGGGTCGACCACGTCGTCGGTGTCGTGCACCAGTGAGGTGGAAGGAGTCGACGCCAACTCGCCGGTTGCGATCAGCTCACGCACTGCCGGCACCGGATCGTGGTCGCTGAACAGCATCTCGTCGTCGAAGTTCGACTCGACGGCGGTGGCGTCGCGCACCCACCACGACGCCTCGAGGGCGATGCCGTTCGGATCGGTGAAGTAGATCGATCGCACGAACCCGTGATCGATCACATCGGTGACCTCGCAGTCGAACGCCTTCAGCCGGGCCTGCAGGTCTTCGAGTGCTGCCTCGTCGGCGAGGTCGAGCGACACATGGTCGAACTGGGCTGCCCGGGGATCGGGCACGCCCGCCTGCTTGGCGAACGGCTCGGCCGGCTCGTTCGAGTACTCGAAGAAGGCCACCGTGTTGGTGGGGCCGATCTCGAAGAAGTAGTGGCGAAAGTCGGGCGTGCCGATGGTGGCCACCAGTCGGGCGCCCAGCACCCCGTGGTAGAAGCGCACAGTGCGCGTCCATGTCGTGGGTGACGAGGGCGAGGTGGTTGACGCCGCGCCACCGGGGTTGATCGTTCGGTTGGCCCATGTGGTCAGGGTAGAGCCCTACTCGCTCCGATCGGACGGGGTCTGGTCGGGCTGACCACCTGGGTTCCAGTGGGCCCGAAGGTCCTCGAGCCAGGGCGGATAGTCGAGGGCGACGTCGGGCAGCGGCTCGACGCCGTGCTCGGCCAGCACCTCGTCGAAGCGCGCCGGTTGGTCGCCCCACGAGCGGGGGTCGCCCATCATGACCTCGAAGAGCACGGCCCCCTCCGCACCGGCGCGCAGGGGACCGAACGCGGCGCCCAGGGGCAACTCGATGTGGGTGCCGGCCGGGCAGCGGCGGTCGTCGACCCACAGCTCGCCCTCGAGCACGAACACCACGTGGGGGCTGTAGTGCCCGTGGCGCCGCACGATCATGCCCGGGTCGTAGCGGGCGTAGAGCGACAGGTACTGCGGATCAGGCGAGAACGCCAGCCACTTCTCCCAGACCGACGACTCGGTGCCGTCGGCGTTGCGCTGGCGGCGACACTGCTGCCAGGGCACGTCGGCGTCGTCGAGATGGCGAAACACTGGTTCGAGCCCGGGTGCTCGCGGCTCGCTCGGCGGCTCGTTCACGAGGAGACGTGGCTCGGCGGGCCGAGCCTCAGACGATCTCGCTCGTCTGCAGCACGGGTGCGATGGTGGTGTAGTTGACCACGTCGCCCAGCACCGCGGCGGTGCCTTCGCCGGCCATGGCGGCGCCGAGCGCGTCCATCGATTCGAAGCGGAAGTGCACCGCAGCCACATAGGGCCCGTCGATGCCCTTGTCGATCTCGGCCCCGTCGAGGCCCCAGGCGCTCACCGCAAGCGGGACGTGCTTGTCGCGGTAGTAGTCGTGGTCGAAGGTCGCACCCTCGGTGGCCGGATAGAGAACGCTCAATCGGATCATGGCGAGACCCTAGCGTCGGTGGCGTCGCGTCGGCCGTCCGTCGCTAGACGAGTTGGGGCGGCAGCGCCGCGAACGCGAGTGAGTCGTGTCCCGGCACGAGCGTGGTGCCCTGGGCCCTCATCGAACGAAGCATCGCGATGCTGTCGGCCTGGGATGCCGGGTCGTAGCTGATCGGGGGGAGTGGTCCGCCGTCGAGTGTGCGCTCGAAGTACGCGCAGTCGCCGCAGAGCACCACCTCACGGTCGGCGAGCCTGACCCGCAACGACTGATGTCCAGGGGTGTGTCCCGGCGTGGGCACGCAGGTCACCAGGCCGTCCCCGAAGAGGTCGTGCTCGCCGTCGACCGCGAGCACGTCGTGGCCGAGGTCGTAGTCGTCGCGGCGAAAGCTGTTGGCCGCCTCGAGGTCGCTGTCGAAACCGGCGTGCCACTCGACGCCCTGGACGACCAGCCGCGCCTCGGGGAGCTCGACCAGCCCGCCGGCGTGATCGAAGTGCAGATGGGAGAGCACGACCAGATCGATCTCGTGTGGAGAGACCCCGGTGGTGGCCAGGGCTCGTCCGATGAGCTGGTCGTCGTCGAGACCGACGGTGAAGAACAGCGACACCACGTCGAGCAGGGGGCCAGGTGTGGTCAGGTCGGGGTGCATGCCGCAGTCGAACAGCACGTTGCCGCGAGGATGCCGGATCAGCCAGGCAGGCACCGGCACGGTGACCGGCGCATCGGACCCTCCCGACTCGAACATGGCGCTTGCCGCGGTGAGCGTGCCGCAATCGAGCCGGTCGATCGTGATGGTCATGGCGAAGAGCGTGCCACCTCAGGAGTCCCCGAGCCACGAGAGCAGGACCAGCGTGGCGTCGTCGCGAAGCCGCGCCCTTCCGTGGCCTCCCCGCCCATCTGATGTGCGGTGGTCGTCAGGCTCGACGATCCGGGTGTGTGACGCTCAGGACGTCGCCTTGGTTCGCCGCAACGGTCGCGCCTGAACTGCTCTGATCCCGACCCTCTGGGGACTGACCGGGCTCGGGCTGGGGGGCGACGTACCCGGCTGCGGCGGTCGCTGGTGAGGGCGAAGGGAACAAGTCCGCATCGGGACGGGCCGACCCGTCGGGAGTGCCTGAGGAGCCGCCGCCCGCCGACTCGGCGAACGCCTTCACTCGCTCCTGCACCTGGCGTCGTCGTGCTTGGCCCTGGTCCTTGTCGAGGAAGTAGCCGGCCGCCGCACCGATGCCGGCCACCAACGCCATGCGGGTCAATCGTCGGACGGGATGAAAGGCCATGAGGGGCTCCTTGCTAGGGGACCGCTGGCCCCTACCCGTTCCCTCGGGGTCAAGACCGAACGGCGCCCCGCTCGGCCGAGCTACGTTCTGGCCGCATTGGCGGCGTCGAGCAGATGGGTGCATCTGATGCCTGAGCAGCAACGCTTCTACGGCGACCTGGCTCCCTGGTGGCCCTTGATCTCACCGGTGGAGGACTATCGGGAAGAGGCCGCGTTCGCAGCTGACCTCTTGCGGTCCGCCGCCATCCCGGTGCGCGAGGTGCTCGAGCTGGGCAGCGGCGGGGGCAACAACGCTGCGTTTCTGTCGCAGCACTTCGCCATGACCTTGGTCGACCTGTCGGCAGCGATGCTCGACGTGTCCCGCCAGCTGAATCCCGACAGTGAGCACCACCAAGCTGACATGCGCACTGTTCGACTCGGGCGACAGTTCGATGCGGTCTTCGTGCACGACGCCATCGACTACATGACCACCGAGGACGATCTCCGCGCCGCGATCATCACGGCGTTCGAGCACTGTCGGCCCGGTGGTGTGACGGTGCTTCTGCCCGATCACACCGCCGAGTCATTCGTTGCCGGCACTGACCACGGCGGCACTGACGATGCCGACGGCAGGGGGGTGCGCTACCTCGAGTGGTCTCACGATCCTGCGCCCGGGGACACGCAGATGGTGGTCGACTACACCTTCGTGCTCCGCGAGGCCGACGGCACCACGCAGATCGCCCACGAGGCCCACACCACGGGCTTGTTCGGGCGGGAGACCTGGCTGCGCCTGCTCGAGGAGGTCGGCTTCGAGCCGACCGCGGTGATGGAGGAGACCGACGAAGACCGTCCGCCTCGCGAGGTGTTCGTCGGTCACCGGCCGCTCGCCTGACGATCTGCGCGTTCCGGCAGGCGAAACCCGTGCCAGGGTGTGGGTTTGACCTGCCAGAACGGAGGTTGGCGTGACGTCAGGGCTGGGGGCGGGCGCGGTCGATGATGGCCTGTCGGTCGACGTGTGGCGGAAGGGTGCCGAACGCCCGGCCGTGGTCGTCGCCCAGCCGGCTGGCGCAATAGGCGTCGGCCACCGGGGCGGGGGCGTGGCGTACGAGCAACGACCCGGCGAAGAGCGTGGCCATCTGCTCGACGAGACGACGAGCGCGGGTCTCGGCATCGGACAGGTCGGTCAGCTCCTTGCGAAGTGAGGCGGCCGCCTCGTCCAGGCGCGAGTCGGCGCCTGCAGCCCGATCGACCTCGGTCCACCACGCGTCGAGCGACTCCGGAGCCCGGGCCATGGCGCGCAGCACGTCGAGGCACATGACGTTCCCCGACCCCTCCCACACGCCGTTGAGCGGGCTCTGACGGAAGAGGCGAGGCAGGTCGGACTCCTCGACATAGCCCGCCCCGCCGAGGCACTCGAGCGATTCAGCGGCGTGCATCGGCGCCCGCTTGCAGGTCCAGTACTTCACGATCGGAGTCGCCAACCGCTTGAGGAGCTGCTCGTGCTCGTCGTCGCGATCGGCATCGAAGGCGCGGGCGAGGCGCATCGCCGCTGCAGTCGCCGCCTCCGACTCGAGGGCCAGATCGGCGAGCACGTTGGTCATCAGTGGCTGCTCGTCGAGCTGCCGGCCGAACGCGGCTCGGTGATGCGTGTGCCAGGTGGCCTGAGCCACGCCTTGGCGCATCACAGCCGTCGACCCGAGCACGCAGTCGAGGCGCGTGTGGTTGACCATCTCGATGATGGTGCGCACCCCGGCTCCCTCGTCACCGACCCTCGCGCCCCACGTGTCGAGCAGCTCGATCTCGCTCGAGGCGTTTGAGCGGTCGCCCAACTTGTCTTTCAGGCGCTGGATGCGGATGGGGTTGCGGCTGCCGTCGGGCCGCCACCGTGGGACGAGGAAGCAGGTGAGGCCGTCGGGCGCGTTGGCGAGCATCAAGAAGGCGTCGGACATCGGGGCCGAGCAGAACCACTTGTGTCCGGTAAGGAGGTAGCCGTCGGCCGTTGGCGCGGCGACGGTGCTGTTGGCCCGCACGTCGGAGCCGCCCTGCTTCTCGGTCATCGCCATGCCGCAGGTGGCGCCGTCCTTCTCGTTGACCGGCCGGTTCGTCTGGTCGTACTCGAGCGATGTGAGGCGGGGCTCCCAGTCGGCGGCCAGGTCGGGGGCGTGGCGAAGGGCGGGCACCACCGAGTAGGTCATCGAGATCGGACAGATGTGTCCACCGTCGACCTGGTACCAGACGATGACCTTGGCCGCCCGGGCCACATGCGTACCGGCGCGATCGTCGGCCCACGGCGCGGCGTGCAGGCCATGGCTGACGGCGGTCGACATGAGCTCGTGGTAGGCCGGGTGATAGCGGACCACGTCGACGCGATGCCCGTAACGATCGTGGGTGCGCAGCACCGGGGGGTTCTCGTTGGCCTGTCGACCCAGCTCTTGGGCGTAGGGCGAGCCGGCCCTCACGCCGAGCCGGCTCAGCTCGGGCAACGCCCACGCCGCCCCCTCCCGGCTCACGCCTTCGGCGAGGGCCGAGTCGGAGGCGAACACGTCGTGGTCGGCGAGTGGAGGTGGCTGGTTGGTGACGACATGCGTGTCGAATGCCGAAGTCATACCTCCGAGGCTATTCGTGTCACCGCGATCCGAGCCGGGCGCTTCGGCGTAGCCTGCTCACCGTGGAAGAACGCAACCGGCAACATGGTGGCCGTCTGCGGAGGCTGCGAGAGGAGCTCGACGAGGAGGGCCTGGCCCTCGACTGGTCGCCAGAGGTGCTGGCCGAGCTCGACTACGCCCTGCGCCCCAAGATCCACGAGCGTCGCATCCCCAGCTTCGGGGCGATCGTGGCCCCCTCGACCGATGTCACCCGCTGGGGCCCGGCGACGAGCCTCGGCATCACCCGACGCCCGGCCGGCGAGTTGCCGCTCGACACGGCTCGGCGGTTCGCCGACGGCCTGTCCACTTGGGTCGTGCCGTCGGCGGCCGGCGCGGAGCTGCTGGTGTTCGATCGACCGGCGGGCTCCGAACGAGACCTGGTCGTTCTTGCCGAGGCCATGGGTGCCACGTTGGTGCAACGTCATCCGTCCGGCGTCGCCCGCCTGGTCGGTTCGTTCGGCGTGCTGCGGTGGGACGGGATCGGCTGGCATCACGAGCCGCCCGTGTCCACCTGGATCGATGCGGTGGGAGCGTGCAGCGACCATGGCAATCGTCACGTGCTGTCCGGAGCTACTCGAGTTCGCGGTGCACGACCTCGGCGCCCGGGGCGTGGGCGCGCTGTTGATCTATCGACCTGACGACGATGCGCCGGCGCCCGCGTACGACATGCGGCTACCCGCGCCGCCACTCCTTCGCATCAACGAGGCCTACGACCTGGCTCCGTTGCGCCACGTGCTGGCCCAGGTCGACGGTGCCGCCGTGTTCGACCGCGACGGTGGTCTGCGCCACCTCGGCGTGCGTCTGGTGCCGAGCATCGCCGCCGAGGCCGACGTCGACGGCTACCGGGGCATGCGCCACACGGCCGGCCGGCGTTACAGCTATGACGATCCTGCGGCGACTGTCATCGTCGTCAGCGAGGACGGCCCGGTCACGGTGCTGCGCAAAGGTGAGCTGATGGGTCGTTCCGCACCGACCTAGTGCCGTGTGAAGGTATCTCTGCCCTGTCCCAGACCGGCCCTTCCGGGGCAGGCCACCTTCCCCAACCTGCGTACCTCAGTGTCGGAAGCCGACGCCCACGAACGCCGAGTCAGCAATCCACCGCCGACCGGAGGGCCTCGCACGCCTCGAAGAGGCGGGCCGGGTCGAGCGCGCACTGCCGCTCAACGAGGTAGGCCTTGGCCACGACGCGGCAGATTGTCGAAGCTCGCAACGCATTCCTCCGGCATGCCGTCACCGGGTCCGAGACGTAGCTCGGTGGGGATGTCACGAATGGTTCGCGTCACCGGTGCCGCGAGGACGCTGTGCAGGACCGGGATGGCAGCCGTTCTCGTCATGACCAGGAACGGCCGGCGTCCGACGCCTTCGATCTCGCCCCACCAGACCTCGCCGCGTCGTGGATCGGTCACCATGGTTCCTCGGCGATCGCGTCGCGCAGGGAGGCGATGGCGGCGGCCCGCTCGGCATCTGTCGCCGGCACGCGCTGGTAGCCCTCGACGATCGAGCGGTCGTCCCGGTGTCGCCGATCGAGCTCCAACACCGCCTCGATGCCTGCCCGCACCGCCGCGGCCCGGGTTTCGTACACCCCTCGGTCGACGAGATCGTCGAGCACTGCGAGCTGCTCGGCTGGAAGACGTACGGCGATCTGTTCGGTTGCCATCCCGCAAGCATACCGATCCGGTAGTCAGAATGGTATGCCCATCCGCAACGTCACCTACCGCCGGCTTGAGGTCAGTGGCTCTCTGACGCGGCACCAGCACGCGGTCGCATCGAGGCGCCTCCGGTGGTCACGTCGTGCGCCACGCCCGTTCGAACGGCAACCGCCATGCGTGCGGTGCGATGAGCTGATGGATGGCATTCGGCTCCCTCGAGCCAGGCGCATTGCCGCTCATGGCGTCAGAGATCAACCGCTCGTAGCCTCGAGCAGGTCGGCCGGCCGTGCGGTCTGGTGTGCGGGCGAAGTGCTGGTTCGTCGAGGGAGCCGTTGTACCGCCCGCACCACCTGCGAGGGGTCAGACCTCTATGGGGAACGAGGCCACGATGCCGATCGACACCACCAGCAAGGTGATGCCCGCGCCGAGCAGCAGGATCCGGGCCCGAGCGGTGTCCATCTTCGAGCTGATGCCGGCGAAGAAGAGCACCGTCGCGAACATGATGGTCATGAGGACGTAGTTGTCCGACCGCTGGTTGGCCTCCCTCGCCTCGGCCGCGAACGCCTCGGCCTGTTGCTCGAGCCGATCGGCCTCGTCTTGTGCTTCGAGCTGATACTCGGGCATCACGAAGGGCGTGCGAGGGGCGTTCGGATCGACACGAGGTTGGGTGGCGACCCAGGCGTCGACCGCGACCTCGAACTCGGGTCGGAAGCGGAGGTAGATGAACCCGGAGAGCATCTCGCGGGTCGGGCTCGTAGACCTGGCCGTCGACTGGCGGGTTGGTCGAGACAGGCCCTCCCGTTCGCTGCGGCCGCCAGCCAATCGTTGAAGGTGATGACGTCGACCAACGTCTCCTGGCCGGCGAGCGTCGAGGACCGGGTGGCCTCGACCCGGCTCGCCCCCGCCATGCTGTAGCTGTTGGCCTGCACACCGCTCCACTTGGCGGCCTGGAACCCGGTCCACGCCGCGAGCACGGCGGCGATGGAGAGCAGGATCGCCTCGGTCAGCTCGAACTTGCGATCGAGGCGGCGGCCTTCGGCCCGCTTGGCCTCGGCCACCTCCAGGTCGTTCAGTCGGTCGGATTGGCGTTCGGCGATGTCGGGGCCTCGCTCGTCGGGAGGGGGGTCGGATGGCATTGGCAGAGGGTAGGGGCGCCGCGGTTCGCGGTGGCTCATCCCGGTCGGGCGGTCGCCCGCTGACCGGTCGGGTGGGGGGCCAGCACCTGCTCGATGACCGACGCGTCGTCGTAGTAGGTGTGCAGGTGGGCGATGCGGTCTCCGGCGAACCGGGCAATCGAGACGCCGGCGATGCACACGGGGTGATGGGATGCCTCGACCAGCAGCTCGTCGGCGACGAGCAGCGGCGCGTCGTGTTGCGCCTCGATGTGCCACTCGGCCACGGCCGTCGGCGCCGACCACCAGAGGTGATCGACGGTGAACCGGTTGACGGCCAACGACGAGGCATGGGCACGACGCTTCTCTTCGGCCTCGGTGCGAGAAGCGAACGTCCAGCCTGGGCTCCAGCCGACCGCGTCGGAGGTGAGCGCGTCGCCGAGGCGATCCGGCTCGCCGACGAGGGCGACTCCGATGGCCCATTCGAGGTGATGGCGCCAGCTCTCGGGCTCGATCCTGCGGTCGGCCGGGAGCGACCCGGTCTCCGGGGGTGTCGGCGAACCGGCCGCCAGCGCCGGCGCCGAGCCCGGCTCGAGGGCCTCGCGGCAGGCGGCACCTGCCGAGGCGAGGAGTGTCACGGGACGATCGGCGCTGAAGGACAGGTGCATGGCGTCGGGTGCTCCCGTCGGTCGAGGTGGTTGCGGGGAGCAAGGTGAGCGTAAGGAACCGAGCTGATCCGCTCATCACCCGCATCGGGTGAACCGGATGGCTCCGCGAGCGGTCACCCGGATCGGGCGACGATGCTCGTGTCGATGAGTGCGAGAATCCCCTGATGACCACCGCATCGCTCGAGGAGCGGACCGAGCAAGGCAAAGCAGCCCGCAAGGCGACACCTCGGGAGGCGCACGCCGACTGGGTCGCACCAGCCGACCGCGCCGACCCAGTGGCGCTGATCGAGGCACAGAACGAGGACCGGCTGCCCTTCCTCGTGCCGGTACGCCACGCGCGCATGGGCGTGAACCCGTTCACCTTCTACCGCGGCGCCGCCGCCATCATGGCGGCCGACCTGGCCGGCTCCCCGATGAGCGGTCTGATGGCGCAGATCGGCGGCGACGCCCATCTCTCCAACTTCGGGGCCTATGCATCGCCCGAGCGTCAGCTCATCGTCGACGCCAACGACTTCGACGAGACGCTCGTGGGCCCGTGGGAGTGGGATCTGAAGCGATTGGCGGCCAGCTTCACCATCGCGGGGCAGTATCTCGAGTTCTCGGACGCAGACTGTGCGCGGGCGACTGAGAAGGGTCGTCCGTTCCTATCGCAAGGCGATGGCCGAGTTCGCCGGCATGGGTTTCCTCGACCTCTGGCAGCAGACGATCCGCGTCGAAGACCTGCAGGCGTCGGCCGGCGTCTCGCCCGCCGAGCTGGCTCAGCGACTCGACCGTTTCGAGAAGCGGGCCCGCAAGAAGACGAGTCTGCAAGCGGTCGGCAAGCTCACCGAGATGGTCGACGGCCACTACCGCATCCGCAGCCAGCCGCCCGTTCTCTTCCCGCTCTCCGAGATTCCGATCGGCCACGACGCGTCGGTCATGGAGGAGGCTGCCAACCGGGCGTTCGAGGAGTACAAGTCGACCCTCGACGATGCCCGTCGCCACCTCATCGATCGATACAACCTGATCGAGATCGGCTTCAAGGTGGTCGGCGTCGGGAGCGTAGGGACGCGTTGCCTCATTCTCCTGCTCGAGGGTCGCGACAGCTCCGATGTGCTTTTCCTGCAGGCCAAGGAAGCCGGCCCGTCGGTGCTCGAAGAGCACTTCGGTCCGAGTCCCTACGCGAACCACGGTCAGCGCATCGTCGAGGGACAGCGTCTCGTCCAAGCTCAGTCGGACGTCTTCCTCGGTTGGACCGAAGGCCAGATCGAGGGCCGTCACTTCTACCTACGTCAGCTGCCGCGACTGGAAGGGCTCCTTCGAGGTTGAGGCGGCCACGCCGAACCAGCTGCGCTTCTACGCCGATCTCTGCGGGCGGATCCTGGCGCGGGGCCATGCGCGATCGGGCGATGCCACGGCCATCAGCGCCTACATCGGCAGCAGCGACCGGCTCGACATCGCCATCACCTCGTTCGCGGAGGCCTACGCCCGCCAGAACCTCGAGGACTTCGGCCGGTTCCGCGAAGCGATCGACTCCGGCAGGCTCGAAGCGGCTGAAGCGGGGGCATAGCCAGCGGTCGTCGCCCAGGTCATCCCTGTCGAACTGGTTCGGGCGTCGGTGGCAGCAGCATCAGGCGGGCGCCCCAGAAGAAGCAGAGGGCACCGAGCAGCGTGCCGCTGTTCGCGATCGACGTATCGAGCAGATCGTCGGTTGCGGGCAGGGTGAAGGCGGCGATCGCCGCCAGCCCGAAGAACACCGAGCCGATGAGGTTGAGGGCTGCGATCCACCAGGTCGTGTCGCGCCGGGCCGTGAGGCGGGGTCGGGGCCCCAACGCGATCCACGACAGGTAGGACGACACGAGAAAGCAGATCGACCCGAGCATGTCGGGTGTCCACACGCGCAGGTTCTCCTGCTGGGTGGTCCAGGCATCGGAGAGTGCGTAGAAGGTGTTGATGTTGAACCAGATCGTGCCCACCGATTGAATGGCTGCCGCCCACCAGTTCACATCGCCGAACGGTCCGGCGGCCGCTTCGGCGTGGTCGTCGTCGAACACTTTGACGGTGACGATGCCCGCGGCCAGCGTGAAGAAGATCGAGCCCGTGAAGTAGGTGAGGCCGATGGCGGACGACGGCACCACCTCCGCGAGGGCAGGGATCGAGGCCACGGCGAAGCACGCCGAACCGATCATGAAGAACCACGCCGACCACCGGGTGGCCCGGTCGATCCGGGCGGGCTGATCGACTCCGTGCTCGCCTGGCATCCGGGCAGCGTAGAGGTGTCGATCTCGATCCGTCGTCACCCGATCCAGGTGACGTGCATGACTCGACGTATGGGCGCAGCCACGAAGAGCGCGGGTTTGCCCGCGTTCATCCACATTGGACGAGGCGGCCGCATGCGGCGTTCCGTAGCGTGAGCCCCGTTGACCCGATCTCCGTCGAACCGCGGCGGGAGGGCAGCACGGGGAGGGATTCGCCATGGCAGATTCGTACGACGAACCGACAGGCTGGGTCGGTTGGATCGGCTTCGCTTCCGTGATGATGCTCATCGGAGGCTCGCTCAACGCGTTCTACGGGCTCGTCGCAGTGCTCAACGACGACTGGGTCGGGTGGAACACCGAGACGTCTCGCGCCGTCTTCATCGACCTCTCGGGCTGGGGGTGGGCGCACATCATCGTCGGTGCCGTGCTCTTCCTCGCGGGCCTCGGCGTGCTCACCGGCAACATCCTCGCCCGCACCGTCGGCGTCATCGTGGCCGGCATCAGCATGATCGTGAACTTCTTCTTCATCCCCGTCTATCCGATCTGGGCGCTGACGATCATCACGATCGACGTGCTCGTGATCTGGGCGCTCACGGCCCATGGCCGGGAGATGCGCCGGGTCTGATCGCTCGTGGCCTCCGCTCCACGACGCGGGCTCGTCCATGGCGAGCTCGCGTCGTGCGCGGGGTCCGTCTCACGGCGACTGGCTAGGTGTAGTGCCGATCCACTGGCACTCCCGCCGACGATTCAGGCCGAGCCGCCTCCGGTGATCACCACGGGACAGGTGGCGTTGCGAACGACGTGGTCCGACACCGAGCCGAGGAAGGCTCGCTTGAGCCCACCACGTCCCCGGGATCCCATGACGATGACATCGGCGGCAAGGTCGGTGGCCACATCGCAGAGGGCGGGGCCGGGGGGACCTTCGACGATCCTGGTGTCGGCCTCGATGCCGAGCGCCGCGATGGTGTCGAGCGCCGTCTGCTCGGCTACGGCCAGCCGCTCGGCGTGCAGTTGGTCGAACGCCTCCGGCGACATGGAGCCGCCGGCGAAGCCCGAGACGCCGGTCACGAGGCTCTCGTCGGGCAGGTCGGCGACGTTGGCCACCACCAGCCGATCGGCGGGTGCCAGCACGGCCAGTCCGGCGCGCAGCGCGGCGATCGCCGGTTCGGACCCATCGGTGCAGAGAAGGACGGTGGTCACGGCGAGGATTGTGGCACGCATCGAGCGGTGCCGACCGTTCGGCCTGGTCACCACTCGACGTCGACGGGGTAAGGACGATCCACGTCCGACGCAGCGGTCGGGCTCCGCCACTGAGAGGAGTGCAGCATGCCGACGAGCAAAGAGGACCTCCCCGGGACCATCAAGCGGTCACCGGCGAAGGCGCAGCGCACCTACGAGAAGACGCTCGACGCCGCCCATGACGAGTACGACTCGGAACAGCGGGCTCACCGCACCGCCTACGCCGCGGTGAAGCACAGCTTCGAGAAAGTGGGTGACCACTGGGAGCCGAAGGGTCAGAAGGGACCCTCCGACTCTCGTGTCGAGGAACCTTGAGGTGCCGGCCGGTTCGACGCCATGGGCTATCGGGGCCAGGCGCGAGCCATTGCGGACGAGGCCATCGAGTGCCTCACCTGCCATGAGCTCATCCTGCGCCGCCGACGTCGATGCAGCCGGTGGTCCGCCTCGAGGGAGTTCCGATCCCGCCGACATGCTCCTCGTGGTGCCCATCGACCGCCCCCACTGCGACACGCGCAGCACGCTCGGTACGAACTACGGGCCGGAGTCGACGGTAGAGGAAGCGGAGGTCCTCGCCGCCTTGGCGCGGTGAGTCGGGCTAGCCCCCGTCCTGGGTCGGCACGGTGTCCGAATCGCGCAAAGGTCGATCGCGCCGGCTGAGTCGCTGGGTCGACGTTTCGCTCAGCGCACCGCGATGGGCGACTCCGCCCACAGACGGTGGTCTGGCCAGCGCAGCGGCGCGGTAAAGGGAGGACAACCTGCCTCCAGAAGACCGCGACTGCCATGGCCCGCCCGGAGTTCGTCTATGTCTCGGACCAGATGCCGGGCATCCCCCGCACCTGGGGAGGCAGCGAGCTGGCCGACATCTTGGCCGCCATCGACACGGCTGCCGAGCAGCGTCCACACACACGCGTGCGGTGAACTACGTTCCGAGGTTGGTGGGACCGACATGACCGTACGGGCGTCGGCTCGATTTCCGCAGACGAGCGCCGCGATCCGCGGCACGCCGCTTCGCGGTCGACGAGGCCGCAGTGGAGCCGACGGTGGAGGCCGACCTTGCCCTGGCCGTGTCGGAACTCGCCGCCAACGCCGTGCTGCACGCCCGCACACCGTTCGTTCTCACCGTCGAGCGCGACGGGAGCAGGTTGCGGGTCGGGGTGACCGATGGAGACCCGAGCCCACCGGTCATGAAGGAGCACGATGCCCTCGCCTCGACTGGTCGGGGCCTGCGAATCCTCGACCAGGTGGTCAGCCGATGGGGAGTCGAGCCGGATCACGATGGCAAAACCGTGTGGTTCGAGATCGACCTCGCGGGAGCTTCGGAACCATGAACGACGGCACCCTCGAAGTGCGAATCCTCCAGCTTCCGATCGCCGTGCACGTGCGGGCCGCCGCTCACATGGATGACCTCCAACGCGAGTTCGAGCTGATCCGTCGCTCGAACAACGAGGCCGACGTGCCTCGACGACTCCAGGCCCTCATCGAGGAGCTCGAGGACCGCTTCGGCGGGGTGGGCGAGCAACCGAACGAGCAGCTACGCGCCGCGGAAGAGCACGGCGACGAGACCGTCGATCTCACCTATCTGGTGCCCGCAGAGATCGCCGAGGCCTGCGACCGGTTGCTGGACCTGCTCGACGAGGCTGACGAGTTCTGCCGTGCCGGCCGACATCTGCTCACCCTCGCCACCCCGCCCGAGTCTCTCGCCTACCGACGGTGGTTTCTCGGCGAGTTCACCCGACAGGCCCACGGTGAGCCACCGCGACCGTGGCGCGACGACCTGGTTGAGGTCGAGGAGGTCGGAACGGGCGACGTCGAGCCCGCCGCAGCACCACCTCCGCTCGATCTGCCAGACGGCTGGTCGTTCATGCTCGAGGGAGACGCAACGCGGGTGCGAGTTGTCGGCGAGGTCGACCTCGCCGTCGCGCCGATCCTGCGCGATCTGGCGACGCACGTGGTGACGTGCGACGTGACGGTGCTGCATCTCGACCTCACCGAGGTCTCGTTCGTCGACTCGGTGGGTCTGTCAGTGCTGCTCTCGCTGCACCACCGGCTCGATGCCATCGGCGCAACCGTGGTGGTCGATCCGTCCCTTCAGGTGCGTGCCGTGCTCGAGATCGCGGGGATCGCCGACCTCTTCGGCGTCGACGTGTCCTCCTGAGCGCGGTCGACCGTGGGATGACGGACGCCGCGCCGGGTAGGCGCCCGCCCGCGGCTCACTCCTTGGGGGGCAGTTGAGGGCATGGGCGCGCAACGTCATCCCCGCCACCTACGCGTCGCCCTCGTCGCTGACGCCCCGCCGGAGCGCGGCGAACGTCGCCGCATCCCGAGGCGCACATCCTCTTGGGTCGTTGTTGAAGTAGGCATAGACATCGTCCGACGGGTCGAACGATCGGGCGAGCGCCGTGCACCATCGGCGCAGCGTGGCATCCCGATAGCAGGGGAGCGGATCGCCCCGGCCTGCGTGGAAGCGAATGTAGGCCCACGACGCCGTGCGGGTCATCGGGGTGACCATCTCCTCGTCGCGATCGCTGAGGCACAGGGCCACGTCGTGTTCGGTCAGCCGTCGGGTGACCTCCTCGGTGAACCAGCTCTCGTGGCGGAACTCGATCGCCAGGCGACGGCGATCCGGCCAGCAGTCGAGTAGCTGATCGAGCAGGGCGACGTCGACGGCCAGGTTGGGTGGCAGCTGCACCAGCGTGGGTCCGAGCTTCGGCCCCAGCGCCTCCGCCCGATCGAGGTAGCGGGCGATGGGCTCGGCCGGCTCCTTCAGGCGCTTCACGTGCGTGAGGAAGCGACTCATCTTCGGGGCGAACACGAAGGACGGTGGGGTGGCGTCGTGCCAGCGCTCGAACACCGAGCGATCCGGCAACCGATAGAAGGTGTTGTTCACCTCGACGGTGGAGAACTGCTCGGCGTAGTGCTCGAGCCAGCGACGCACGGGCACGTCGTCGGGATAGAACGAGCCGCGCCAGTCGCGGTAGTGCCATCCGGAGGTGCCGACGAAGTCCGTCACGCGCCTGTCCTACCCCATTGGGCACCCGGGTAGGTCGGCACCGATGATGTTCACCCGTCCCACCCGTACCCTTCAGCGCCTCGAGCGCACCTGTCGCGGCTGGAATCACCTCGATGCGGTCGATCAGGCCATCGACACACCGCCGTCGTGGTTCGACGGGGTCGACGTGAGCACCAGTTGGGTGCTCTGCTGGCTCGAGCAGGTGAGCCACGGCACGCCCGAGATGGAGGCCCTGGGACGGCTCACGGCCAGCACTACGAGGGCCGGCTACCGGATGGGCAGGTTGCTCCTGCGGGTCGATCGCCACCCCGACCTCGGAGCGGTGGAGCAGAGCGACGCCACCGCCGCCATCCTGTTCGACCTCACGTCGGAGGCCATCTGCCGCGGATGTGCTCACCGCCACCCCGTCATGTCGCGCGCCAGGCCGTGGCTGCGCTCAGCCAGTTGCTCGAGCCCCGGTGGTCGCACGACCTGGCCGGCGCGGACGTGCGCGATCTGCGCCGAGCCTGTGTCCTCAGCGCGCGACGGGCATGACGCTGGCGATCATGGAGAACCACCTCGCGCTCGAGCTCCCGAGGCGAGACTGACGGAACCCGTCAGGCGGGGCCGGGATCGGGCCGGGCTCCTCGAACCAGTCGGCCCGGAAGCTCGCCGGTGGGGTCGCCGTCGACGAAGGTGACCGTCCCAGTCTTCACGGTCGCCCGATAGCCGCGGGCGTCCTGCACGAGGCGGCGGCCGCCGGCCGGCAGGTCGTGGACGATCCGGGGCGGAGCGCAACTCAGCTGCTCGAGGTCGATCAGGTTGAGGTCGGCGAGGTAGCCGGGGGCGACGAGGCCCCGATCGAGCCATCCGATGTGCTCGGCTGTGCGCCGGGTGAGGTGGTGGACCACCGTTTCGATCGGCAATCGTTGGTCGTCGCGCCGGTCACGCCCCCACACGGTGAGGAAGCTGGTGGTCGCGCTGGCGTCACAGATCGCGCCACAGTGCGCGCCGGCATCGGACAAGCCGAACAACGCGACGGGCGAGGTGATCATCTCGTGGATGTCGTCGAAGTCGCCGTGGGCGAAGTTGAACAACGGCAGGTAGAGCAGCTGGCGGCCTTGTCGCTGGAGGAGCAGGTCGTAGACCAGCGACGCGGGCTCGACGCCGCGACGGCGGGCCTCGGCGGCGACCGACTGGGTGGTGTCGACGTCGTAGTCGACGGGGTCGCTCATCTCGAACAAGACGTCGAATCCGCCGGCGATCTGCTTGAGCAGGCCGTCGGGCAACTGGCTGATCAGCGCATCGTGCTCGGCGAGCACGCGCTCCTTGCGATCGGGATCGGAGAGAGCGGCCACTCGCTCCGCGAGGGGCAGGGCGGCGACCTCGCCGAACGCCGGACACAACAGGAACGGGTTGGCGGTGGCCTCGAGCCCGAGCAGCACGCCGATCGGGCGGGGAGCGACCTGACCCTTCACATCCAGTCCTGCGGCGCGCCAGCCGTCGATGCGACCGAACAGGTGCCTCCATCGGTCGGGTGAGTGGTAGGCCTGTTGCACGGTGAAGCTCAGCGGACGCCCCGAGACCCGTGCCATCGTCTCGATCAAGGACAGCTCGGCGTCGGCGAACGCATCGTCACTCGTCTGGTAGCAGTCGGAGATGAGCTGCACGACACCGGCGCGTTGTTGGGCCATCGCAGCCGCGATGGCGATCAACTCGGTCTCGTCGGCGTGCAGCGTGCCGATGTTGGCGCCGTCGCGGGTGCGATGGATCTCGGTGCGGGACGTGGCGAACCCGACGGCGCCGGCGGCGAGGCCCTCGGCGACCAGGCGGGCCATGGTGGCCAGCTCGGCATCGGTCGGATGCTCGAGATGGTCGGCGCCCCGGTCGCCCATCACGTAGGTGCGCAACGCGGCGTGGGGCACGTGGGCGCCGACGTCGACCGCGCGGGACTGGCTGTCGAGGACATCGAGGTACTGCGGAAACGACTCCCACCCCCAGGTGAGGCCCTCGGCCAGCGCCGTCCCCGGGATGTCCTCCACCCCTTCGAGCAGGCCGATCAGCCAGTCGTGGCGGTCGGGTCGGGCCGGCGCGAAGCCCACGCCGCAGTTGCCCATCGCGAGGGTGGTGACACCATGCTGCGATGAGGGCGCGAGCAGCGGGTCCCAGGTGGCCTGCCCGTCGTAGTGGGTGTGGAGGTCGACGAAGCCGGGAGTGACGAGCAGGCCATCGGCATCGAGCTCGCGTCGGCCCCTACCGCTGACTCGGCCGACCTCGACGATGATGCCGTCGTCGACGGCGACGTCGGCCGAACGGGGCGGCCCCCCGCTGCCATCGACGACCGTGCCTCCCCGTACGACCAGGTCCATCGGCCCGACCATATCGGGCCGGGCCGCTGCTAGTGCCCCGATCGGTGACGCCCCGGCGACCGCAAGGCGACGACGCGCTGGACGGCCAGCGACACGGCGATGCCCACGGCGACGGTGAGCATCAGCGCGACGACGGGGGGCGTGTGCTCGAGCAGCGGCGGGTAGACCTGCCAGTGGGTCAGGTAGATGTAGAGCGACGCACCTGCGACCGCGCCGATGATCGGCTTCACCAACGAGGGGACCCGCAGCTGCGGTACCCAGATGACGGCCAGCAGCCCGGCGACCACCAGGGCATCACGTGGGGTCGTGTCGAAGAAACCGGGCACCGCGGCGACGACGACGACCGAGACGGCGAGGCGCTGCCAGCCGGTGCGGGCCCGCTGGGCGGCCCACCCGAGGACGAACAACCAGACGACGGCGTGCGAGCGATAGATCTGGTTGGCCGGATCGCCCATGGAGATCTGGCGGAGCGCGAGGGTGGCCACGAGGGTGCCGAACGCCAACCCGAAGGGATGTCGGTGCTCGAGCCGGCGGACGGCCGGTATGCAGAACACCAACGTGATCACCACGAGGATGTGGACCAACGCCTCGATGAACCAATACCAGTAACGCCACGTGCCGTCGGCCAGGTAGTTGTTGACGAGCAGGACGTTGGCCGGGGTGTAGCGATCGGAGAGGAGGTAGAGCGCGCCGAGGTAGAGGACGCTCGGCACCGCGATGCGGCCGACGCTGCCGAGGGCGGCACGTAGGTGGTCGGTGGCGTTCGAGGCGGCCAACCGGAACCTGGCGAAGTTGAAACCGGCCACCGCGAGCAGCACATGCGCCCCACCCCAGAGACCGAACATCCCCATGTGCGATCCGACGACCAGCACGATGGCCACGGCCCGCAGCACCACACCGGTCTCCACCGCATGCAGCGTCGATCGACGGGGGGCGAGGGCACGCAGCTGGCCGATGGGCGTGACGTGCCAGGCGGCGGGCACGTAGCCGAGGGCGTCCTCGATCTTCATCGAGACCTCGACGTAGGAGAGCGAGTCGCCTCCGAGGGTCACGAAGGTGGCGTCGTCGGTGACCTCCTCGACGCCGAGCACCCTCGCGAACACCTCTCGCAGATCGTGGGCCTCATTCGTGTCGTCGGCGGTGGAGGCCGGCGGTGGCTCGGCGCTGAGGGCCAGGATCGCCTGGTAGTCGGGCTTGCCCGAGTGCAGCCGAGGGATGGACTCGACCTGCTCGATCACCACGCAGCGAGCGGGAAGGTCGAAGCGGGAGGTGACGAGGTCGATGACGTCGTGCGGATCGACCGCCGGCTCGACGGCGACGATCAACGTGCCGTCACGGCCGGTGCAGGCGATTCGGAGCCCGACGTTGCCGAGCACTCGCTCGACCTGGTCGAGGTCGACCCGGAGGCCGAACACCTTGATGAGCCGGCTGGTGCGGCCCACGATCTCGTAGAGCCCGTCGGGGGCCTGCCTCGCCAGGTCGCCGGTGCGCAACTCGGTGATCGTGCGCCCTCGTGCCAGGTCGCCGGCCTGCTCCGCGTAGCCGAGCATCACGTTCGGGCCCCGGTAGACGAGCTCGCCGACACCCTCGGCGTCTGGCCGCTCGATCGAGAACGCGCCACCCGGGATGGGGTTTCCGATGGCCGTGGGGCGCGCCAGCGCGTCGTCCGGGGAGAGGTAGGCCATGCGGGCGGTGGCCTCTGACTGCCCGTACATGACGAACAGGTCCCAGCCGCGCCGCTGCCCGAGCTCGGCGAACTCGCGCACCCGCGCCGGCGCCAGTCGGCCCCCGGCCTGGGTGACGTAGCGCAGATCGGGGAGCTCGAAGTCGGCGAACCCGATGCGGTCGAGCGAGATCGAAGGTGTGGGGCACGCCGGCGAAGCTGGTGGCGCGGTGGCGCGGAACGCCTCCCAGAAGCAGGGGTCGACCACCGACTGCGACGTCAGCACCAACCCGGCTCCCCGATGCAGGTGGCTGTTGATGACCGACAGGCCATAGCAGTAGGCCATCGGGAGGGTGGTGGCGGCCCGATCGTGGTGGTCGATGTGGAGATAGCGCGCGATGGCCGCGGCGTTGCTCTGCACGTTGTCGTGGGAGAGCCGGACCACCTTGGCGGCGCCGGTCGAGCCCGAGGTGCACAACAACAGGGCGAGGTCGGGGTGCAGCTCGTGCGCCGTGCCGGGCCGGCGCTCGTCCCACGCCCACACGTCGGTGCCGCGACCGACGACGACGTCGGGGTCGTAGGTCGACACCAGGTTGGCCATCGTGTGGTGGTTCCCGGCTGGCACCAACAGGACCGGGTGGCCACCCGCGAGTGCGGCCAGGTAGGTGACGATGGGCTCGACCTCGTTGGCCGCGGCGATGAGCACGAGGCGGCGCTCGGCCCCGAGCCGCTCGCTCGTCGCGGCCACGCGCTCGCTCAGGTCGCGGTAGGTGAGCGTCGCGCCGGCGGGGTCGATCAGCGCCACCCGTTCGCCGTGGCTGGCCAGCGATCGGGCGAAGGGAACCGCCGCCGGGCGCGGCGGAGCGTCGGTCGGGTCGAGGGGCGGCAGGCCGGTCGGGGCGACGGGGAGCGCAGCGCGAGGGGTCATGTCCTCGGTGGGTCGGCGGCTAGCAGGACCCCCTGAGAATAGGGGTTAGGGCTGCCTTATGGCCAGCAACAAGGTCGGCAGACACCCGAGGGCCCGGCCTGGCCACCTCTCAGCAGGGGACGCGACGGGTGTCGATGTCGTTGGCGGGTGAGTTGGTGACGATGGTGACGTCGAGGCAGGTGGTGGCCGCCAGCCCGCCGTCGACCCGCAGGGTGATCAGCACCGACGAGTCGCCAGGGCCGAACTCGGCCCGTTGCAGGGTCGCGCCGTCGATCTCGGGCAGGCCGGGCAGCCCTGTGGTGGGGCCACCGGCGACCACGGCGGCGGCGTAGGCGTCTTCGAGGGCGGCCACGTCGACGTCCGACCAGCTGACCCGCACGGCTGCCTCGACCTGCTCGATGCGGTTGGACTGCTCCCTCGACGAGACCGCCCACCACCCGACCAGGCCGGCGACGAGCACGCCGCCGACCACCACGATGACGACCAATCGCCGCCCCGGTGTGGCCAGCCAACCCCCGCCCTCACTCATCGGCCGCCTGACCTCTCGTGGGCTGTGGTGGGCAACCGCTCGCGAAGGACCGTGTGGAAATGGTACGCGTCGCCGAGCGTGGTGATGCTGGCGAGGGCCTCGGGGGGCAGGTCGCCACCTGAGTCGCCCTCGACCAGATCGATGAGCTGAAGCAGTCCGAGTGAGTCGAGGTGAAGGTCGTCGACGAGCTTCAACGAAAGGGCGTCGACGTTGGCGGGCAGGCTGAGGTCGAGGACATCGGCCACTTCGGCGACGAAGGCGTCGGGGTCGACGGGGTCGTTTCCGAGCCACGCGGCGAGCCCGTCGGTCGACCAGCGTTGGGGTCGATCGGCCCAGGTGGCGCGATGGATGGCGAGCACGTGGGTGTCGACCCACTGGCCCTCGAAGAACTCGTGACCTCGCAGCACGCCTTCGAGGGCGACGACCGGACCAACCAGTCGCGAGAACTTCGGATAGTTCACCTCGAGCACGTAGGCGTAGAGCTTGTTGAAGTTGAACGTGGCGAAGAGGAAGTCGACGAACACCTCGGTCGCCTCCATCACGAGGGCGGCGTCGGCGTCGTCGTTGCCATCGGCCACCACGGCGATCTGGGCGTTGCCATGGCGGAAGTCGGCGCTGTAGGCCGCGACCAGGCCGAGCGGCGCCCGGTCGCCTGTCGCCTCGACCACGAACTGCGCCAACACGCCCTGCCAGAGTCGTTGGGCGAACGCCTCGGGCGCCGGCGTGGTGCCGCGGTGGCGATACGCGACCAGTCGGTCGGGTGCGAGCTCGAGCTGCTTGATGAACGGATAGTCGGCCAGCTCGACCGGCCGGAGGCGCACGCGGTCGGTCTCGAAGCGGTGGAGGGATGTGGTCGGCGTCAACGGAACACCCCACCGCAGGCCGGTGCGATGTCGACCGGGTCGGTGGCACCCGTCCAGGTGCCGGTGATGGTGACCGCGCAGCTGAACTCGTTCTCGTAGGTGTTGCGGCCCCAGTTGCGCAGCGTCTCGTAGAAGTAGTTCCACCCGCCCGGGTCGGCGTCGGTGACCCGCGGACCGGTGTTGTCCATGTTCATCTTGTAGTCGCACACGGTCGTGTAGTTGGTGGAGCCGTCGGGTTGGGTGAGGTGCACCCAGGTGCCGCAGCCTTCGAAGAGGAAGCCGCCGCGGTGCACGAGCTCCATGCCCCACTTCGACGTGTAGCCGGAGTAGTGGGTGACGTCGGTCTTGTAGACGAGCCAGTTGGCCTTGGGGGCCAGGTTGAGCTGGGGATGGCCGGCGACCTCTCGGCAGTGGTAGGCGCCGGTGTCGCCGAAGCAGCTCTCGTTCGCCCACCTGGGGTTGGAGTAGGGATACATCGAGCAGCCGCGCAGCGGGAACAGCGTGTACTGCTGCGGCGGTGAGTCGGTGCAGGTGGGACGCCCACCGGCCGGCGTGAAGGCGTCGACGCCCTCGAAGCCCGGCTGGCCGACCGGGCTCGGCCCGTCGACGACGCTGGTGGCGGATGCGGGAAGGGCGCCTTGGGCGACGCCCAAGAGCGAGGCTGCCGTGGCGACGACGGCAGAGGTGGTGTGGGTCAGGTTCATCTCGACTCCTCGGTCCGTGCACATGTGGGCGCCCGAGGCGCCGACCACCCGAGGCGTGTGCCTGGGGGACCGGGGAGGAGTGCGGTTACGTCTATCGGAGCGCGAGCGTCGAGGTCAAGGGGTCATCAGTTCGTCGTGGGGGCGATCGCGCGCGACGATGTCGACGACGTCGGCCAGTGGGGTGGTCCATGACCAGTGCGAACAGCGAACCGGCAGCGCACGGCGACTTCGACGCGGTGGTCGTCGGAGCCGGCTTTGCCGGTATGTACATGCTCCACCGACTGCGAGGCCTCGGCCTGTCGACTCGCGTCTACGAGGCCGGCGGCGACGTCGGCGGCACCTGGTACTGGAACCGCTATCCCGGGTGCCCGCTGCGACATCGAGAGCGTGGAGTACTCCTACCAGTTCGACGACGACCTGCAACAGGAATGGGAGTGGTCGGAGCGCTACGCGCCCCAACCCGAGATCCTCGAGTACGCGAGTCACGTGGCCGACCGGTTCGACCTGCGGCGCGACATCCAGTTCGACACGAGGGTCGAGTCGGCCGTGTTCGACGAGTCGACCCAACGCTGGTCGGTCACCACCGATGTCGGCGATCACGTCACGGCCCAGTTCCTCATCATGGCCACGGGGTGCCTGTCGTCGACGAACATCCCCGACTTCAAGGGCATCGACTCGTTCGAGGGCGACACCTACCACACCGGTCGCTGGCCGCACGAGGGCGTCGACTTCACCGGCAAGCGCGTGGGCGTGATCGGCACGGGATCGTCGGCGTTGCAGCTCATCCCCATCGTCGCCGAGCAGGCCGCTCGACCTCACCGTGTTCCAACGCACGGCCACCTACGCCGTGCCGGCCCACAACCGGCCGCTCGACCCCGACGAGGTGGCGGCCATCAAGGCCGACTACGCCGCCCTGCGCGCCGCCAACGCCCAGACCATGACCGCCTTCGGCTCACGCACCCCGGGCAACGAGGAGTTCGCCCTCGCCGCCGACCCCGACGAGCGTGAGCGGCAGTTCGAGGAGCGGTGGGCCCAGGGCGGGCTGCCGTTCCTCGGCGCCTTCGGCGACCTGCTGTTCACGAAGGAGGCCAACGACCTCGCCGCCGAGTTCGTGCGCAGCAAGATCCGCGACATCGTCGACGACCCCGCGGTGGCCGAGCTCCTGTCACCCACCACGGTCATCGGCTGCAAGCGCATGTGTGTCGACACCGGCTACTACGCCACGTTCAACCGGCCCAACGTGCACCTGGTCGACGTGAGCGATGCGCCGATCGACGAGATCACGCCCACGGGTCTGCGCACCGGCGGTGTCGACTACGAGTTCGACGCCATCATCTTCGCCACCGGCTTCGACGCGATGACGGGTGCGCTGCTGGCCATCGACATCAAGGGACGCAACGGCGAGACGCTGCGCGACGCGTGGGAGGCCGGGCCCACGACCTACCTGGGTCTCAACGTGGTGGGCTTCCCGAACTTCTTCACCATCACCGGGCCGGGCAGCCCGTCGGTGCTCACCAACATGATCCCGTCGATCGAGCAGCACGTGGAGTGGATCGCCGACTGCATCGACCACCTGCGGGCCAACGGCTACACCACCATCGAGGCCACGCAGGCCGCCCAGGATGCCTGGGTCGAGCACGTGAACATGATCGCCGACCTCACCCTCTATCCCACGTGCAACTCGTGGTACCTGGGAGCCAACGTGCCCGGCAAGCCACGGGTGTTCATGCCGTTGCTCGGCTTCGCTCCCTACGTCGAACGCTGCAACGAAGTGGTGGCCAACGGCTATGAGGGCTTCGCCCTCGGTCGGCCGAGCTGACACGCCACTACGGTCGGGCCATGGCAGACGACGCGCTCGACGACTTCGAGCGGACCACGTTCACCCACGAGGGCAAGACCCGCACGGTGTTCCGGCAGGGCACCGGACCGGCGGTCATCGTGATCGCGGAGATGCCGGGCATCACCCCGAAGGTGCTCGCCTTCGCCAGGCGGGTGGCGTCGATCGGCTGCACGGCGGTGCTGCCCCACCTGTTCGGCGTGCCAGGTCGCGATCCCAGCATCGAGGCACGCGGTCGGCTGGGCGCGCTCAGCTACATGGTGTCGTCGATCGTGCCCGCGTGCGTGAGTCGCGAGTTCGTGGTGTTGGCCACGGGTCGCACTTCACCGGTGGTGGCCTGGCTACGCGCCCTGGCCGCCGACGAACATGCTCGGTGCGGCGGCCCGGGCGTCGGTGCGGTGGGCATGTGCTTCACCGGTGGCTACGCACTCGCGATGGCGACCGACGACCGGCTGTTGGCACCCGTGCTCTCCCAACCGTCGATGCCCATCGGGCGATCCGACAAGCACCGCTACGGCATCGACATCGCTCCTGAGGAGCTCGACATCGTGAAGGGACGATGCGCGTCCGAAGGGCTCCAGGTGCTCGGCCTGCGCTTCACGAGTGACAGCCTGGTGCCTGACCGTCGGTTCGCCTTCCTCGCCGATCAGCTCGGACCTTCGTTCCTGGCCGTCGAGCTGTCCGATGCCGACGCCAATCCCGAAGCTGCGATGAAGCCGCACTCGGTGCTCACCGAGCACCTCATCGACGAGCCGGGGGAGCGCACCCGCGACGCGCTCGATCAGGTGCTCGAGCTGTTCCGGTCGAGGCTCCTGGTCGACGCCTGAGCGTCTCCCGTCGGGCGTCAGGCGTCCGGGGCCACCAGGTCGAGTCTCAGGCTGGTGTCGACGAGCAGGCGGAACCGGCCCCGGCCGGTCTTCTCGATCCTGATCGGCGCAGCCCGTTCGTCGAGTCGTCGCTTGAGGAGGATGAGCCGACTGTCGAGGTTGTCCCGGAACTCCGGCAGCTCGAGGCTCGGGTCGAGTCGCACCTCTTTGTTGGTGAAGTCGGTGCGGCCCTCGCTCTCGTGGTGGTTCAGGAGCGACCAGAGGATTCGTCCGGCGACCCCTTTGATGAGGTAGTCGCCGTCGAGGAACGTGCTGCCGTCGACCGGGAAGAACCGCACATGGGTGGGCTGCTCGCTGGCCGCGGGCACCGGGACGGGGCCGACGTCGGCCGTGTCCGGCTCGGCCGCCCGCTCACGCGCTCGCTCGATCTCGATGGCGGTGGCGACCTGCGCGGCCACGACCACCAACAGATCCTCGTCGGCCTGGCTGAAGGCGACGGGGGCCGTGCTCTCGACCACCAGCACGCCGACCAGCTCTCCCATGGCCAGGGCAGGCACCGCGATGCGGCTCTGAGCGTCGGGGAGCCCGGGTAGCGGGATCTCCGGCCCGGCGAGCAGGCCGTCCTGTTCGAAGGATCGGCGGACGGTGCTGCCGTACTTGTGCATCTGGCGGAGGTTGCCGATTCGCACCGGCTTGCATCGCGCCGCAGCAGTGCCCTCGATGCCCTCGCCGAGGGTGACCTCCGATCCGACACCCTGCTCGTCGTAGCCGTGGCTGGCGATCGTGTAGAGGCGGTCGCCGCCCTCGTCGAGGAGCAGCAGGAGCGAATGGTCGAAGCCGATCAGGTCGGCCAGCCCGTCGACGGTTGCGCCCACGAGGGTGTCGAGGTCGGGACAGCGGCTCAGCCGGGCGCTCAACGCAGCGAGCGTCGTGATGTCGGCGGCGTTGACCGAGTTGGCCGGGGCTGCGTGATCATCGGGCGTCGATGGCTCGGCGGCGCGGATCTGCTCGAGCTCGACGACCCGATAGATGTCGGCGGAGCGCAGCTTGAACACGTCCTGCATGCCGGTGAGCGACGCCGTGGCCTCGACGTCGTCCCGCAGTCGCTCGAATACCGGCCCGCGCCGGTCGGTGCGTTCGTAGACGACGGTCAGGCGATACTCGTCGTAGGTCGCCGGATCGATGAGCAGCAGGCTGGCCCGGGGGTTCTCGGCCAGGTTGCGCATCGGTCTTCGAGAAGAACTGGTTGGAGAGCGCGACCCGCTCCGGGTCGACCATGCGGACGCACGAGAGGTAGGTGATGTTGGGCACGCCGTCCGCCGACGCGGTGGCGATGACGGCCGGCACGGCACCCTCGAAGCAGCGGTCGAGGTCGCGGAGGCTGATGGAGGGGGACGGTCCGGCGCTCATGGTTGGTTCGAGAGTCGAGCGCCGGCACCCGGCCCGGGGGTCTGGTCGAAGAGCTCGTCGAGGCGGGCGAGACACGCCACGAGCGCGTCGGGGCGGAGCCGCTCGACGATCTCGCGTGGGGTGAGGTCGGTCTCGACGATGTCGGTGAAGAACTGGTCGCAGAAGCGGTTCGGCCCGGTCCTGGTCGGCGGGGGTGGCCGCCTCGAGGTGGTCGACGTGTCCCTTGAGCTGCAGGGAGCGCAAGGTGCGCACGTCGGTTCCCGTCACCGCGAGCGCCGACCCCGGATGAACGTGGTCGACGATGACGTCGTCCCGTTCGAGCAGGAGACGCACGTCCTGGCTGGCGGGATCGAGCGACCGTGAGCCCCCAGCCCCGTGCGGCGATCGCTCGACCATCGGCGGTGACCACGCCGACGATCAACGCGCACCCGCCTTCGAGGAACGTCACCTGCTCGGGATCGAGCACTGCCGGTCACCCCAGGTCGTCGAGTAGCGAGTTCTTAGCATTGCCGTAGGCATCTTTCAGGCGCGGGATCCGACGGGCGGCACCCACCATGGACGGCACGGCAGGTCACGTCTCACCCGGGCTGGCCGCCGCACCGAACACGGCCGGACATCGATGGCCGACCCGAGACGAGAAGAGGACACGATGACGATCCTGGAGACTACCGAGAGCGACGCAACGTCTGGATTCGAGCGGGTGGCGCTCGATCTCTATCGCGACATCCACAAGGGCATCCGAGCCGAGCTGTTCGGGGTGACGGGTGACGCCGGTTGCCTCGATCCGGCGGACCTGGCCGGTCGGGCCGACCTCGCCGTGCAGTGGCACGGTGTCGCGGCCACCCTGAGGGCCCACGCCGAGCACGAGGACGGCGCCATCCAGCCGGCGATCGAGGCGCATCTCCCGGCCCTGGCCGAGCGCATCGCCGCCGATCACGACGCCCTCGAGCGGCGAATCGACTGGATCGGCGAGCTGCTCGACGAGGCGGTCGACGTGGCGCCGATCGACCAGCGCCCGACCCTGCATCGTGGCTACGTCGAGTTGGCTTCGTTCACGAGCGCCTACCTCGAGCATCAGGACGTGGAGGAGCGGGTGGTGATGCCGGCGCTCGAGCGCGCGATCGGGCCCGAGGCTGTCGTGGCGATCCACCAGGCGATCATCGGGGCCATCCCGCCCGACGAGATGGCGACGTCGCTGGCGTTCATGCTGCCGGCCATGAACCTCGACGACCGGGCCGAGCTGCTCGGGGGGATGCGAGCCGGCGCGCCCGCCGAGGTGTTCGCCGGGGTCTGGAGCCTCGCCGGTTCGGTGCTGGCACCGTCCGATCGGGCTGCGCTGGGCGAGCGTCTCGGTCTGTCCTGAGCGTGCGACCAGCCCTTTGACGTGGGGCCGGTGTCGGTGACCGACATCGGCCCCACGACGGGCTTCATTGTCGGACCGACCTGCCGATAGTGCCGGTGATCGCCCCGACTACGATGACCCCAAGTGGCGCTGCGAACGACGCAGCGTGTGCTCGGCGGAAGGTGGAGCCCAGAATGAGACGTCTGCTCGCGACGGTGACCGTGCTCACGGCGGTCGCGGTGCTGGCCGGGGGGCTCTTCGCTTCGCCGGCTGGGGCTGCGCCCGAGGCGCCCAACCTGATCGGGCCGGCCGATGCAGGCACGTTGACGGCCAACCCCCTCTTGAGCTGGGAGCCGGTGGCCACCGCCACCCGCTACAAGGTGCAGATCTCGACGGTTTCGAACTTCTCGTCGACGGTCTACGACGTCACCACCTACAACACGCAGGCCACGCCGCCGGCGGACCTGCCCCAGACCACCCTCTACTGGCGCGTCCGTGGCATCGATGCCACCAATGCCAACGGTCCGTACAGCTCGACGTGGTCGTTCAACAAGGCCGCAGGCCCGGCGCCGGTGCCGATCCAGCCCCAGAGCGGCGACGAGCTCGTCTTCCCGGGCGAGCCCCTGCTCTTCTCGTGGGAGCCGGTCGCGGGCGCCAAGACCTATGAGTTCCAGATCGACGACGAAGATCTGTTCACCGCGCCGATCGCCGTGAGCGTCTCGACCAAGAACACGTCGTATGCGCTCACCAACCCGCAGACCATCGGCCAGACGTTCTACTGGCGGGTCCGGTGGCTGTCGCCCGCCAACGTGCCGAGCGCCTGGAGCGACCCCCTCGACTACACGATGACCTGGCCGACCGTGCCGACGCTCGTCGCCCCCGCCAACGCCACGATGCCCGAGATCGAAGAGGTCGTCTTCGAGTGGGAGCCGGTCGACGGCGCCGCGACCTACGACATCCAGGTGGGCCTCAACGACGAGTTCACCAGCGGCGTGGTCATCAACGGCAACGTGCAGTCGACCCGCTACTCACCTCCGACCACCCTCAACAACGACGCCTACTTCTGGCGGGTGCGGGCGAAGAACGTGGCCGGCGGGACCACCGGCTGGTCGCAGACCTGGGTGTTCACCCGATCGTGGCCGGCACCCGATCAGTTGGCAGGCCCCTCACCCACGCCGCCAGTGAACTGCGAGTCCGAGACCGAATTCCGCATCGTCCAGCTCTGTCGTCCGGCGAACGGGTCGGTGGTCACCGAGTTCGTCTTCGAGTGGACCCCGGTGCGGCTGGGCAGCCGCTATCAGGTGCAGGTGAGCCCCAACCAGTTCTTCGCCTCGTCGGTCACCGGCTACACCACCAACCACACCACCTTCTCGCCGCCGAGTCCGCTGGCCGCTGGCACCTACTACTGGCGCGTGCGTCCGATCGACGACGGCGGGGGCATCGTCGGTCTCTGGTCGGCCACCGCGATGTTCGAGTACCAGCCGCAGACGGTGAGCCTGATGGCTCCAGCCGACGGCGCCTCGGTCGGTACCCCGATGCTGACATGGGAACGTCGGCCCGGCAGTGGCGTGTACGAAGTGACCATCTGGGGCAACGACGACTCGGTGGCGGAGACGGCGACCGTCTCGAACACGGCCTACGTGCCCCAGACCCTCGACCCGGTGGACGGTCCGTTCACGTGGTCGGTGAAGCAGGTCGGCGGCCCAGACCCGGATGAATCGCTGCACCGCACGTTCACGCTCGTGGCACCGTCCGGAGGAGCAAGCCCCGACCCCACGCCTGCGCTCGACCAGGGCGAGTTCTACGCACCGACGTTGACCTGGCAGCCGGTCACCGGCGCCGACCGCTACGAGGTATGGGGCGCGCCCACCGGCGACCCGTTCACCCAGTTGCCCCAGGCCGGGAATCTGACCAGTGCCGCGTTCGCCTACTCCGGCTATGACCTCGATATCGGCGAGTGGTCGTTCGAGGTACGGGCCTTCGACGGCGCCACGCCGATCGCCACCGGGCTGACGGGCTCGTTCGTCGTACTGTCCAACCTGATAAGCCGACCGCTGGCGCCCGCCCACTGCCCGCCGCTCTCGCCATGCGCCGACATCTATGACACGCCGACGTTTGCGTGGGAACCGCTTGCCCGGGACCACGACGTACACGCTGTACCTGTCGCGCGACGTCAACTTCACCAACCTGATCTCCACCACGTCGGGCATCCGCAACACCAGCTACACGCCGCCGTCGTCGCTGCTCGACAGCCAGGCGGGCCAGGCCACCTACTGGTACGCCCGCCCCACGGGCGGGCCCGAGCCCGTCGTCGTTCGCCACCGACCCTGATTCCCCGTGCGCGCCTTCCGCAAACGCTCGAACCCGATCCGGCTGCTTTCGCCCTGCAGACGGTGTGGTGTTCGAGAACCAGGTCACCTTCCATTGGGAGGACTACCTCTGCACCAACCAGGGGCCGGTGAGCATCACCGACGGCGGGTTCACCTGCGACAGCGAGGCGCTCGCCCTGCCCGAGCAGAAGAACACTCAGGTGGCGCGCAACTACCGGGTCCAGGTGTCGAACACGATCGACTTCTCGAACCTGCTCGAGAACGTGACCGTCGACCAGACCACCTACACGGCCTACTCCCGCACCTATCCCGACGGTCCGATCTACTGGCGGGTGCAGGCCCTCGACTCGAGCGGCAATCCCCTGACGTTCAGTGTCGAGGTACGCATGCTCTCGAAGGTGTCGCCCGCTCCGACGGCGCGTCGGCACCGATGGGCGGCGCAGATCGTGACCGGGGTTCCGGTGTTCAGCTGGGAGTCACGGCCGTATGCGCGTGCGCTACGGCATCGAGATCTACAAGAACCCCAACCCGCCGGGCGGGACTCGGTGGCACGGCAACCGAGTCTTCAACGCGCACCACCGCTCTCACCGCGTTCGCTCCCAACCTGAGCCTGCCGGCTGGTGACTACGGCTGGCGCATCCGCCAACTCGACAGCGACGGCCGGCCCGGGCCCGTGGTCGACCGAGGACCAACGGCTGGGCTGCACATGTTCACGGTGGCGGGCTCGCCGGCCACCCTGATCGCACCGGCTGACGACGCCAACCTGTTCGGCAACAGCCTGCTGTTCGAGTGGCAGCCGGGCGTCGGCGCGGTGCAGTCGCGGATCCAGACCAGTACGACCTCTGACTTCGCGGTGCTCAAGGAGAGCCAGGTCACGGTCATGGGCTACTGGGCTCCCACCGCGCTCTACGCGGACGGGCGCTACTACTGGCGGGTGCAGACGCTCGACGCCGACGGCAACGCCATCGCCACGTCGGAGACCCGCTTCTTCGACAAGGGCCCGGTGCCGCCGGGACCGCCCACCAACGTCACGGCCGTCGCCGGGCAACCGCGAGGCCGCGGTGAGCTGGAACGCACCGGTCTTCGACGGTGGAGCCGCCATCACCGGCTACACGGTCACGTCGTCGCCCGGCGGCTTCACCTGCACCAAGGCGGCACCCCCGCTCACGTGCACGGTGACGGGCCTCACCAACGGCACGCCCTACACGTTCTCGGTGACCGCCACGAACTCCACGGGGACCGGTGAGGCGTCGCTTCCGTCCAACGTCGTCGTGCCCGAGCTGCCGCCGGGCTCGCTGTTCACGTCGCTGGCTCCCCGACGCATCCTCGACTCGCGGCCGGCCTCTGTGGTGGGGCCCTACTCGACCCCTTGGACCGGTGGCCAGACGCGAGAGGTCACCGTGACCGGCGGGCTCTCGGGCGTGCCCGCGGACGCCCAGGCAGTGGCCCTCAACGTCACCGTCACGGGCACGAGTGCGTCGTCGTACCTCGCGGTGTGGCCGAAGGGCGCCGATCAACCGGTGGCGTCGAACCTCAACTGGCAGCCGGGTTGGACCATCCCCAACGCGGTCACGGTCAAGATCGGCGACGGCGGCAAGGTCAACATCTACAACAACAACGGCTCAGCCGACGTGGTGATCGACGTGGTGGGCTACTACCGCGAAGGCACCGGTGGCGGGTTGACGTCGCTGGCCCCGGTGCGCATCCAGGACTCGCGGCCCGCATCGCAGGTCGGTCCCTTCGCCACCCCGTGGGGCGGTGGCATCACCCGTAGCGTCACCGTCACCGGCGGCACGACGGGCGTGCCCGCCGATGCCGATTCGGTGGTCCTCAACGTCACCGCTACGGGCACGACGGCGTCGTCCTATCTGACCGTGTGGCCGAAGGGCGCCGACCAACCGGTGGCCTCGAGCCTCAACTGGCAACCCGGCCGCACCATCCCCAACGCGGTCACCGTGAAGGTGGGCTCGGGTGGTCAGATCGACGTGTTCAACAACAACGGCAACGTGCACGTCGTGATCGACGTGGTCGGCTACTTCAAAGCCGGCACGGGCGCCGAGTTCCACCCGCAGGCTCCGGTGCGCATCCAGGACTCGCGCTCGGGCTCGCAGGTCGGCCCCTACAGCACGGCATGGGGTCAGGGGGTCACGCGCAACGTGACCGTCACCGGCTTGCCAGCCGACGTGCCCACCAACGCCACCGCCGTGCTGCTCAACGTCACGGTCACGGGCACCACCGGATCGTCCTTCCTCAGCATCTGGCCCGACGGTGTCTCTCAGCCGCTGGCGTCGAGCCTCAACTGGCAGCCCGGGTGGACGATTCCCAACGCGGTCACCGTCAAGGTGGGCACCGCCGGGCGGATCAAGGTCTTCAACAACATCGCCACCGCCCACGTCGTCGCCGACGTGGCCGGCTGGTACGGCTGAGCGCACACCCGTTCCGGTGGTCAGCGCGGGACCCTCGCGTCCCGTTCTGACCACAGGAACGTCGGGGTTTTGCCGCGCGGTTAGCGTAGGGATGTCATGAGCCGCGTGCCCCGGCCACCGGTCCCGTTCCTGGTGATCGGCGTGTTCTATGCCGTCGTGCGGGCGATCGCCGTGTGGGGCGCGGAGATCATGGTCTACAAGGACTCCGCCACCTACCGGCCGCCGGCGGGTGGCCTGCCCTACTCCGTGCTCAGCTTCACCGGCGACGCGCCCCGGTCGTTCGTGGTGCCGGCCTTCTACGCCGTGCTGCCAGACGACACCACCCGTGTGGTCGCGCAGGTCGTCATCTCGATCGGCGCCTGGCTGGTGCTGGCGACGGTGCTGGCCGTGCTGCTGCAGACCACCGTCGCGCGCTACGCGGCATTCATCTCGATCCTCCTCCTGAGCCTGACGACGCAGGTCATCACCTGGGACGTCGCGATCCTGTCGGAGTCGCTGGCCATCTCCATCGGCGTGCTCGCCGTCGCCGCATGGTTGCGTCTCGCGAGTCGTCCGACGGTGATCGTCGCGGTGGCCGTGGTGGCCTCGACCGGCGCGTGGGTGCTCATGCGGCCCTACCAGTACGCCCTGCCGGTCGCCCTGGCGGTGGTCTGCGGGCTGTGGGCCTGGAGACGACCCGCCGACCGCAAGCTCACGTTGGGCGTGGCGGGCGGGCTCCTCCTGATCGCGTTGGTATCGCTCGTGATCTCGCCCCGGATCAACGAGGGCTATCGCCAGCGCGACGGCTACGGCGTCACCTACTTCACCGAGGCCTTCGGCCAGAACTTCTTCAAGCGCTACCTCGCGGACCCGGAGACCGCGGCGTGGTTCCGAGAGCGAGGCATGCCCGATCCGTCGGGCCTGGGCCCGCCGAGCACCACGCCGAACCAGGCGGTCGACGACTACCAGGATTGGCACCCGTTCTTCGCGCAGCTCCGCCAACGCCCTGACTGGCAGCAGTGGCTCGACGAGGAGGCGCAGGGCGCGATCATCGAGTACTCCCTCGCACATCGAGGCGAGGTGATCGGACAGTTCGTCGACCAGCTGCCCCGCATGGTGCGATCACCGTGGACTGCCGAGTACGGCCCACCCGTCGATGTGTTGCCGCCGCCGCTCGACTGGCTCTTCTTCGCAGGCAGCGCGACCTCGCTGTGGTGGGGCGACTTCGTGCTGTGGCTGGCGGTCGTCGGCGGCCTCGGCGCCTTGGTGGTGGCGAGACGGGCCCGGCCGTCACCGCCGTTGCTGTGGGTCGGCGGGCTGTTGATCGGGGTTGCGGCCGCGTTGGCCTTCCAGGTCTGGATCGGGTCGGCCTACGAGTTCGTGCGCCATGCGGTGCCGAGCACGCATCTGGCGAGGGTCGGGCTGATCATCCTGGCCGCCGGCCTGCTCGATGCCCTCCTCGTGGCCACGTTGCCGCAGGAGCGGTCGGACACGCCGCTAGCATCGGACGCCGAGCCCGTCACTCCCCTGACCGGTCAGCCCCATGACGAACAGACACCCGGCATGACGAAGAAGATCGGCATCCTCGTGGTGGCCTACAACGCCGCTTCGACGCTGCATCAGGTGCTCGACCGCATCCCGCCGGCCTTCGCGGAGCGCATCGACCGGGTGCTCGTGTGCGACGACGCCAGCGACGACGCCACCTACCTCGTCGGTCTGGGCTACCAGACGCAGACGAACCTGCCGCTCACCGTCATCCGTCACGCCCGCAACCTCGGCTACGGCGGCAACCAGAAGGCCGGCTATCGCTGGGCCATCGAGCACGACCTCGACATCGTGGTGCTCCTCCACGGCGACGGGCAGTACGCACCCGAGATGCTGCCCGACATGGTGGCGCCCCTCGAGGCCGACGAGTGCGACGCCGTGTTCGGCTCTCGCATGATCGAGCCGGGCCGCGCCCGACAGGGCGGCATGCCCCTCTACAAGTACGTGGGCAACCGCATCCTCACGCGGGCCCAGAACACCCTTGTGGGCACCGACCTGAGCGAGTGGCACAGCGGCTATCGCGCCTACTCCGTCGACGCGTTGCGTGACATCCCCTTCGAGCGCAACTCCGACGCGTTCGACTTCGACACCGAGATCATCATCCAGCTGCACGAGGCCGGGAAGGCGATCACCGAGATCCCCATCCCCACCTACTACGGCGACGAGATCTGCCACGTGAACGGGCTCGGCTACGCGCGCGACGTCACCGCCGACTCGTTGCGCTACCGCATGCACCGCATGGGGTTCGGCACCGGTGAGACCGCCTTCGCCCACGACGACTACCAGATGAAGCTCAGTCCCGACTCGTCGCACGGTCGCATCCTCGAGTGGATGAGTCATCGCCGGCCTGCCCGGGTGCTCGACCTCGGCTGCGCGGCGGGACGGTTGGGCGAAGCGCTGCGCCTCGAGGGTCACTATGTCGTGGGGGTCGACTTCGACAAGCCCGACGGCGTGGGTGATCGCCTCGACGAGTTCCACCAGGCCGACCTCGACGCCGGCATCCCGGCCGAGGTCGAAGGGCCGTTCGACGTCATCGTGGCGGCCGACGTGCTCGAGCACCTTCGTCAGCCCGAACAGCTGCTGAGCGCGGCCAGCCAGCTGCTCGGGCCCCGGGGGGTGCTGCTGGCCAGCGTGCCCAACTTCGCCCACTGGTATCCAAGGGCCCGGGTGCTCGCCGGGCGCTTCGACTACGACCGGCGAGGCATCCTCGATCGCGGTCACCTGCGCTTCTTCACCCGGCGGAGCTTCGAGCGATTGGTCGAGTCGGCCGGCTACCGCGTGCGCCGTCGCACCGCCACAGGTCTGCCCCTCGAAGTGGCCGAGCGCGGCGCCCGCCCAGAACCGGGCGGTCGCTCCTCGCGATTGGGCGATACGGCCCGATCGCTCGACCGGGCCGCAGTCACGGTGTGGCCCACCCTGTTCGGCTATCAGTTCCTCTACGAGCTCGAACCCGCCTGACGCCAGGGCGACACTGACCGCACGTTGCTGCAGGTGATCGCCGGCGCCCTCGGGCCGGATGGCTAGGGTCGGCGGCGGTGACCACTGCCCAGTCGAACCCCACCGCCGACGCCGTCCCGTTGGCGTGGGGCACCCTCGCCGTGCTCGGCGCCACCCAGTTCCTGATGGTGCTCGACCAGGCGGTGATGAACGTCTCGATCAGTCAGCTGGTGGAGGACTTCGACACGACGGTCACGTCGATCCAGGCGGTGATCACGCTCTACTCGCTCACCATGGCCGCGCTGATGCTCACCGGGGCGAAGATCGGCGACATCATCGGTCGGCGTCGGGCGTTCTCGATCGGCCTGGCCATCTACTGCACCGGCTCGGCCCTCACCGCCGTCTCCTGGTCGGTGCCGTCGCTCATGCTCGGCTGGTCGATCCTCGAGGGCATCGGGGCCGCCCTGGTGTTGCCGGCGTTGGCTGCCCTGATCGCCGGCAACTTCGCCGGCCCGTCGCGGGTGGTGGCCTACGCGGCGATCGGCGGCATCGCAGGTGCCGGCATCGCGGTCGGACCCATCCTCGGCGGCTGGGCCACCACCGAGCTCACCTGGCGCATCATCTTCGCCGGGGAGGTGGTCGTCGGCATCGGGATCTTCCTCGGCTTGCGACTCGTGAACGATGCGCCCAACCCAGGCCGGAAACCGCGCCTCGACGTGGTGGGCAGCCTCTTGTCGGTGGTCGGGATGGTCCTGTTCGTGCTGGGCATCCTCCAGGCGAGCAGCTGGGGATGGCTGCAGCCCAAGAACTCCCCGATCGAGCCATTCGGGTTCAGCCTCACGCCCTTTGTGGTCGGAGCCGGGCTGGCCACACTGGGGGTGTTCCGCTGGTGGCAGGCCCGGCGCGAACGCCACGACCAGGACCCGCTGGTGCACTTCGCGTTGTTCGCCATCGCCACGTTGCGCTCGGGCCTGTCGTCGTTCTTCGCCCAGAACCTGATCCTGATGGGCATCTTCTTCGTGGTGCCGCTCTACCTGCAACTGGTGCAGGGGCTCGACGCCCTCGACACCGGTATCAAGATGCTGCCGGTCTCGATCACGATGTTCATCACCTCGGTGGCCGGCTCGCGCCTGGCCACGCGATTCGCGGCCGCGCGCGTTGGTGCGCACGGGCTTCGTCGTGATCGTCATCGCCTGCGCGGTGCTGCTGGGCACGATCGAGCCCGACCTCGACGACACCGCGTTCCAGCTCGGCATGGCCGTGCTGGGTGTCGGCATGGGTCTCATCGCCTCGCAGCTCGGCAACGTGGTGCAGTCGAGTGTCGGCGCGCAGGACCGCAGCGAGGCCGGTGGCCTGCAGTACACCTCCCAGCAGCTCGGCTCGTCGCTCGGTGTGGCGCTGATCGGGGCCATCGTGTTGAGCGGCCTGGTCAACAACTTCGTCACCGGGGTCAACGCCGACGAGCGCATCTCCGACCAGACCACCGACGCCATCGAGGTGGCCGTGCAGGAGGGGGTGTCGTTCGTGCCCAGCTCCGAGGTGGAGGCAGCCGCGCAGGCCGCCGGGCTCGACCAGGCCACCACCGACGCGGTGGTCGAGAACTACGAGAGCTCGCAGATCACCTCGCTGAAGACCGGCTTGCTCGCGGCCGGCTTCGTCGCCATGGCCGCCCTGTTCTTCACCGGCGGGCTGCCCGCCAGCCGACCCACCGACGACGTGGACGACGACGGGTTGGCGTCGGTGCCCGCAGCGGGTGCCTCACCCTGAGGCGTCGGCCCAGGGGAGCGGCGGCGCGTCGATGCGGTCGAGGGCGCTCGAGACCGTGCCGAAGCGGGCAGATCCGGCCTGCCAATCGGCCCGCGCCGCTTCGATCTCGGCGCGGTCGCCGGCGACGAAGTTCCACCACATGTGCAGCTCGTCGGTGAATGGGAGGCCGCCGAGCAGCAGCAGCCGGCCTGCGCCGTCGAACGCCAAGTCGAGGTGGTCACGACCGCTGCCGAGGTAGGCGAGCTGGCCGGTTGCGACCACCTGGCCGCTCACCGCGGCCGATCCCTCGATGGCGAGGACCGCGTGCTCGAACGACGGCTCGAGCGCAACCATCGCCGACTGACCGCCGTGCCCGTCGAGCTGCGCCCCGACGAGCGGCGAGTCGGTGCGCGCCGGCGAGACGCCGTCGGCGAGCGCGCCCATCAGCACGGTGCCGATGATCGATCCGAACCTCACCTGGGGCAGGTCGGGATGGTGCTCGAAGGCGGGATCGCCCCGCCGGGTCGACTCCGGTTGGGCGATCCAGAGCTGCAGGCCGTGCATCGACGTGGTGCTTCCTGCCGGCGTCTCCTCGGCATGGGCGACCCCCCGCCCAGCGCTCATCACGTTGAGTTGACCCGGCTCGATGAGCTGCTCGGATCCGAGGCTGTCGCGGTGGAGCGCCTGGCCTTCGAGCAGCCAGGTGACCGTCTGCAACCCGATGTGAGGATGAGGCCCGATCTGCATCGGGTTGCGCAGCGACGCCGGGGTGGGCCCGAAGTGGTCGGCGAAGCACCATGGCCCGACCGTGCGCCGGCCGCGTTGGGGAAGCAGACGACGGACCGCCAGGCCGCCGAGGTCGACCGATCTGGCATCGAGGCGCTCGAAGGTCGGCGGGGGAGGGCGACCGTCGGGATGCTGGTCGATCGTGCCGTCGGTGCTCACCGGTCCGCTCACCCGTCCAGTGTGCCCAGGCCGGAGCAGAACGGGGACGTGGTCACGCTTTGCGTATGGGATCGCCGGGCCGCACCCGACCGCCGGTCACCACCCGGGTGTTGATGCCCCGGAGGCGCAGCGCCTTGCCCTCGGGCGAGTTCACGAGCCGGACTGCCTCCAGCGCCGAAGTGCTCCCGGAACTTGGCACAGCCGTTGTGGGGTGCAGCGGTGACCTCGATCACCGCCTCTCCGACCTCCAGCCTCGTGCCCGTGGGGAGGTTGGTGGGGCTGAGGTCGAGGTCGACGTAGAGCTGGTCGCCGGCGAGGGGCCAACGGTCGAGGGTGCCGGCGACCAAGGCGATCGCCCGGGCATTCATCACCGTGATCTGCATCCCAGGGTGGGGGCCGCCGTCATCGCTGTGTCGACTGGGCCGCATCCGCCACGTGTCGCCGACCAGGCCGACGGTGGGATCGAGCTCGGCTTCGTCGACGACCTCACGCTCTCGGAGGGCGGGTCGGCGCACGATCAACTCGATGCGTCCGTCGGTGGCGGGAGAGCGCCGTATCGACTCGAGTGCCGAGTCGAGCTGCTCGGCCGTGAGCGATCGCATGGGGTATGAGTGTGGCCGAACCGGTGGCGACCAGACGACCGATTAGCGCCGGCGCCTCCGACAGGCCCATGCGCACTAGACAGGGGCCCCGGAGAGAACGGAGGGTGGTCGCATGCCGAGGATCGAGCCCACGACCGAGGACGACTGGGACGACGAGACCCGCGCGCTGATCGAGACGCTCGGTGGACTCAACATCTTCACGACACTCGCTCATCATCCCAAGCTGCTGAAGCGATGGCTGGTGTTCGGCGGGCACGTGCTCGCCAAGTCCACGCTGGCTCCACGCGAGCGGGAGCTGGCGATCCTCCGGGTCGGTTGGCGGTGCCAGAGCGACTACGAGTTCGGGCAGCACACCCTGATCGGGCGACAGTCCGGTCTGTCCGACGACGAGATCCGCCGCATCACCAGCGACACCTACGAGGGGTGGAGCGAGGTCGACGCCGTGGTGCTGCGCGCCGTCGACGAGTTGGTGGCCGAGCAGCGGCTGAGCGATGGCACGTGGGCGGCGCTCACGTCGCACTTCGACACCCAGCAGGTGATGGATCTGGTGTTCGCCACCGGTCAGTACGTGTTGACCTGCATGGCGCTCAACAGCTTCGAGGTCGAGCGAGACCCCGGCGTGCCCGGCTTCCCGACATGAACGGCAGCGTCGCCGGGCGGTTGGCCGGCAAAGTCGCGGTGGTGGTCGGCGCCGGACAGACGGCGGGCGACACCATCGGCAACGGGCGAGCCACCGCGCTGCTGTTCGCTCGCGAGGGTGCGACCGTCGTGGCTGTCGACCGCGACCTCGAGTCGGCTCGCGGCACCTGTGATCTGATCGAGCGGGAACACGGCGCCGCGGTGCCGATGGCCGCCGACATCACGGTCGAGGCCGACAACGCAAGGCTGGTGGCCGCGACGGTCGACCAGTTCGGCCGCATCGACGTGCTGCACAACAACGTCGGCCACGGGCACGGCGACGCGGGTCCGACGCGTCTGGAGTCGGAGGCGTGGGACGGCATCTTCGACGCCAACCTCAAGGGGATGTGGCTCACGTGCAAGCACGCGCTGCCGGTGATGCGGTCACAGGCGAGCGGGTCGATCATCAACATCTCGTCGGCAGCCGCGGTGTGCTCGGTGGGCATGATCGCCTACAAGACGTCGAAGGCCGGCGTGAACGCGCTCACGCAGTCGTTGGCGATCGGCAACGCCCGCCATGGCATCCGGGTCAACGCCATCATGCCGGGGCTGATCGACACGCCCATGGCCATCGAGGGCATCGCCGCGGCCACCGGCGAGGATCGAGACGACCTGCGGGCCCGGCGCGATCGCCTGGTGCCGCTGCGTCACGCCATGGGCACGGCCTGGGACGTCGCCCATGCGGCCCTGTTCCTCGCGTCGGACGAGGCGGGCTTCATCACGGGCGTGGTGCTGCCGGTCGACGGAGGCCAGAGCGCCCGGGTGGGGTGAGCGCCTCCGAATCAGCCAGGGTCGGCGGCGAGGAAGGCCGTGATGTCGGCGATGGCCGCCGGGTCCTGGGCGAGGAACGCGTGGCCACCTTCGTAGACCGACAGCGTCGCGTCGGGCAGCCGGCCGACGATGGCCTCGGCGTTCGGTAGCGGCGCGATGCCGTCGTAGCGACCGGCGGCGACCAACGTGGGGCAGGTGATCTGGCCCAGGCGGTCGCAGACGTCGTGGGTCGACCGGGCACCCAGTTGGGCCGCTTCGCCCTTTCGTTGCTCTGCCGTCTTCGCACTGCCCTCGCGCTCCACGAGGTGCTCGACGAGTGCTCGGTCGGCCGGATGCGAGTCGAGCCACTGCTGGTCGAATCGAGTGTCGAGGAGCTTCAGGGCGATCGCCGCCCGCTCGGCCGGCGGGAGATCGGCCAGCTCGTGCAGGGGATAGGACGATCCGAGCCGTCCGCCGGGAGAGGTGCAGCACAGCGCCAGGCGTTCGACCCGTTGCGGCCACGACGCGGCGAACTCTAGGGCGACCATGCCGCCGAAGCTCACCCCCATGATGCGGCACGACGACCATCCGACCTCGTCGAGCAGCGCGGCGGCATCGGCGGCGTAGTCGGACATCGTGTAGGGCGGCTCAGGCACGGCGCTACGGCCGAGCCCGCGCTGGTCGTGGACCACGACATCGAAGCTGCCGGCCATCACGTCGATCAGCAGTCGCATCGAGTCGATGGTCGAGCCCGACCCGTTGAAGAGGAGCAACGGTGGGCCTTCGCCGTGGCGCTCGACGTAGAGCTCGATGCCATTGGCGGTGATGGTCGACATCGGCCGAGGGTAGACCCCACTGCCCAAATCGGTGCGTGAAACACCCGTATGGGTTGTTTCACGCACCGATTTGGCGGCATGGTGGGCCGATGGCCATCACCCGGTTGAACCATGCGGTGCTCTACGTGCGTGAGGTGAGCCGGTCGGTCGCGTTCTACACCGAGCTGCTCGGCTTCCGGGTGGTGATGGAGATGCCGGGTGCCGCGTTCCTGCAGGCCCCCGACTCCACCAACGATCACGACCTCGGCCTCTTCGAGATCGGACAGGGCGCCGGCGACACCACGGCCGGTCGCGGCAGCGTCGGGCTCTACCACCTGGCCTGGGAGGTCGACACTCTCGACGAGCTCGACCGTGTGGCGCATGCGCTTCGCGCGGCCGGTTCACTCGTCGGGGCCACCGACCACGGCACCACCAAGGCGCTCTACGCCAAAGACCCTGACGGCCTCGAGTTCGAAGTGAGCTGGCTGGTCCCCGTCGATCTGCTCACGCCCGAGATCCTTGCGGCGCGTTCGCGCATGGCGCCCCTCGACATCGCCCGCGACAAGGCGACCTTCGGTGGTGACACCCGCGGCGGCGTCGGCGTCAGCCACGCCGCCACGTGACTACGCCGACGTCTCGGCGAAGATGAAGCGGTTGAGCTCGATGAACTCCTTTTCCTCCGTGGGCACGCGGTCGGCCGGGAAGATGGCGTCGACCGGGCATTCAGGTAGGCAGGCGTCGCACGAGGTGCACTCGTCGGGGTGGATGTAGAGCATCGTGTCGCCGTGCAGGAACTGCAGATCCGGATGCGCCGGATGCTCGTTCACGACATCTCCGTCAGCGGCATCGCGGCCGATCAGCCGGCCGTCGACGATCTCGTAGATGCACTGGACCGGACAGACATCGACGCACGCCTTGTCCTTGGTGTCGATGCACGGTGAAGTGATCACGTAGGGCTCAGCCATGGTTCCTCCCAGGTTGTGAGCGACCTACCCGGTTCGGTGCGCCCACAGTCGTCGCAGTGCCGATTCGATCGCCCCGTTAGGCTCCGGCGATGGCTGCTGAGGCATTTCGAGACGTCATCGCGTCGGTCGACGAGCTGCGAGCGCTCTACCGACAGCCCGCAGAGCTCACCGAGCGCAAGCGCATCGGTCATCTCGACCAGCACTGCCGGTCGTTCATCGATGCGGCCACGTTCGTGCTCATCGGCACCCGGGCTGCCGACGGCACCGCAGACGTGTCGCCCAAGGGTGGACCCTCCGGCTTCGTCGTGGTGCTCGACGACCATCGTCTGGCGATTCCCGACTTGGCGGGCAACAACCTGCTCGACAGCTTCACGAACCTGCTCGGCGATCCGGCCATCGGCCTGCTGTTCGTGATCCCCGGCCAGGACGAGACCCTTCGCGTGAACGGGCGGGCGGTGCTCGTGCGCGACGACGACGTGCTCGACGCGTGCGCCGTTCGCGATCGGCGTCCCACTGCGGCCATCGGGGTCGAGGTCACCGAGGCGTTCATCCACTGCGCCAAGGCCTTCCGGCGCGGTGCCGTGTGGCGGCCGGACGAGTGGCCCGATCGCACCGACTTGGCCTCGGCGGCGTGCATGCTGCGTGACCACATCGAGCTCGACGTCGAGGCCGAGGTGGTCGACGCAGTGCTCGAGGAGAGCTACGCGGCGTCGATGTGGGAGCCCGGCGGCTGACCTCGGCTCAGTCGTCGATGAGCGCACGGAGCGCGGCGAAGGTGTCGAGCTCGTCCATGGCCTGCGCGGCGCGTTGCAGGCCCACACGCGGGATGTCCCCGGCCTGCAGGCGCGCGCCGAACGTGGCCGTGACCATCGCGGCCACGTAGGCCCGTGAAGCGGTGGCCCGATAGCGCAGCCACATCGCTTGCGGGTCGAGGGACGGTCCGCCGCCCGCGCGAAGTGCCGCCCGGTAGACATCGAGAAGGTCGAGCTCGCAGGCCGCACGGTCCGCCGGCTCCATCGACGTGACGAGGAAGTAGGAGAGATCCTGCTCGGCGGGGCCACGGCTGCTCACCTGCCAGTCGAACAGTCGGATGCGGTCATCGTGCAGGTGGATGTTGCCGCGATGGGCGTCGCCGTGCAGGACGGTGGACGGCAGGGCGCGCCATGCCGCGGTGATCTCGGCCGAGCGATCGACGAGCACCGACGCGGCCCGGCGGATGTGCGCCGGCACGACCTCGTCGGCGAGTGGCGACCCACGCCGCAACAGACGATCGCTGATGGCGGGTCCGAGTTGCAGCGACCGGTTCATCGGTGCGGCCAGCCAGCTCAGATCGGTGGCGAACCGAGATGTCTCCCAGAAGGGCCGATGGACGCCGGCGAGGGCGAGCACGACGCGCTCGGCCTGATCGGGGCTCACCGGGTCGAGCAGGTCGCCGAACCCGTCGCCTTCGGGGGTGAGATCTTCCATCACGATGAGGGATCGTCCCCGGGCGCCGTCCCACTCCGCGGCGTAGACGGCGGGTCGGACGGGCCGCAGCGCGTCGAGCTGCCGGAACACCATCACCTCACGCTGGCCGAGGCCCATGAGGTTGTGGAAGAGGCGCTCGACCAGTGCGGTGGGCGTGAGCTTCACGAAGACCGTCGGTGGGCCCAGGTCGGCTCGGCGGTAGGTCAGCGCCAGTCGGGCGCGTGTCGTCGTGCCGTGGTGCTCGTCGAGGATGGTCACCTGCTCGATGGCGCCAGTCGGCACGGCCAGCACCCGCTCGAGGAACGAGCGACTCACGGTGCGTGGGGCGCGGGCCAGTCCGGCGCGGTCGCCGACCAGTCGATCGCCGGCGATGCGGGCCGACTCGCCGGTCAGGGCCTTGACGATCGAGCCGAGCGACGCAGATGGCGTGGTCGGCGGGGCCACGGGCTCAGGCCGTGCGCTGTGATCTGCCAGACCGGCATGGTGCCGGTGTCGGGATCGAAGCCCCGGAGCCACGTGGGGAGGAAGGTCGGATCGGCGAAGGAGTCGGGATGATGGCCGGGCAGCGCCGACGCGGCCATGGTGGGCACCACCTCGAAGCCGAGGCTGATGGCCCACTTGACGAGTCGGTACCACGTGACCGGGTGGAGGAGTCGCCGGTCGCGCCACAGCATGACGACGGTGGCGGTGATGGTGAACAGGGCGAGCAGGAAGAACGACGTCAGCATGGCCGTGGCGTAGCGGACTCGGGACCCGTCGACTGCCTCGAAGACGTCGAAGGCGGCGCTCTTGTGCTCGACCTCCTCAGCGAGATGCCACAGGAACAGCGTGCTGGCGACCGGATCGGCCTCGACGAACATGTCGTCGAGATGGTCCTCGGTCCAGCGGGCCAAGGCGAAGGCGATGGTCTCCGAGCCGGCCGCGAACGCCACGTTGAACCGCTTCGACCGGGTGCGCCCGAACCACCCGTAGGTCCGTCCGATGATCCGCTCGAGCCGGCTGAGGGCCGGATAGCGGGCTACGAGCAAGTGGTTGAACCGGCGGTGCTGCAGGTTGTGCTGCATCTCCTGATGGATGAAATCCTCGGTGCGAGTGCGAAGCGCGGGATCGAGCTCGGGAAGCACGGCGCGCATCGAGCCCGCGAAGTAGGGCTCGGCGTAGGGCATCAGGAGCGACACGCTGTTGGCGCCGCACGCGAACTCGGGGAACGCCGGGTTCCACGCCGGGTCGGTGTCGTCCGGGTAGTCGAAGGTCACCCGGCGCACCGGAAGCGGTTGGTCGCTCATCGACTCGTCAGTACCTCCCATGCCGGCGTGCCCCCCGCCGTCACCCGGCCAGATGGTAGGCGTCGGCGCGGTGCACACCTGACCATCGGCCGAATGGCGCTCGACGAGAGGTGTCGAGGGTGGTGATCGCTAGCGGGCAGCTGCGGCGAAGCGGGCCTGCGCCGTGGCGGCCTGGCGAGCGGACTCCGAGGCGCTGCGGGTGTCACCCACCGCCGACGAGATGCGGGACGCTTGGAGGTGTCCGTAGACGCTCGTCTCGCGTAGGGCCAGCCGTTCGCTCACGAGTGCCCGAGCGAGCTGGAGCTGTCCGCTGCGGATGGCCGACTCGAGCAGCGTGCGTTGCAGCACGTCGCGTTGGGCGTGAGAACCGCCGAAGTGATGGAACGCGACCCGCCTCGGACCGAGCTCGTCGACCACGTCGGCGTGTCGGCCCTCGGCGAAGGCGATCAGGGCCCGGCTGGCGGGCAGGGCCACGTCGGCGGTCATGGAGACGTTGGTCTGTCGTACGTCGTGACGTCCTTCGGCGTAGCGCGCCAGCCGATCAGTCACCGTACGGGCGTCGGCGAGACGGTCGGCACCAACCAGCGCCATGACGGCGTGCATGTCGTTGAACCCGTACCAGGGCGTGGCGTCCGTGCGCGTCGACCAGGCGTCGGCGAGTGGTGCGAATCGGTCACCGGTGTCGATGCCGTCGAGGAAGAGCCGCCACAGCAGGGCGCTGGCGTCGAGCATCTCGAGTGGGACGCCGTCAGAGCCCTCGTGGTGAACGCTGCGGTCATAGATGGTGAGTGACTCGTCGGACAGCCCAGCCTCGAGGAGGAACAGCGCGAGGTGCCACCAGTTGTGCACCTTGAAGAGGTTGTTGTCACCCCAGTCGGCCTCGCGGCTCTGCATGAAGCGGATGCCGTCGTCGACCCGGCCCTGCATCTCGTAGACGTGGGCGACGGCGTGGATCGCCCACACGTCGTCGGCATTGCGGTCGACGGCCTCCAGACCGGCGGCCTCTGCGGCGCCGTAGTGGCCGGCCTCCTCGAGACCGAAGGCCTGCATGCCCCGCACGAAGGCGGCGTGCGGATCGGCAGGATCGAACGCACCCAGCGACCGGCCCACGCGATCGCGCAGGTTCTGGGCGTCGCCGAGGAAGAAGTCGAGCTGGTGACCGAGCATGAGGGCCAGCAGGTCAGCGGGCCACTCGATGAGGAGCTGGTCGAGCCGGCGGGCCGCTCCGTTCCAGTCGCCCGCCGCCCACGCCGCGATCGCCTCGGTGTGCGCGCTCTCCCTGGCGTTCTTGGGGATGTCCGCGAGCACTCCGAGGGCGGCGCGTGCGCCGTCGACATCGGGGGCGTCCGTGGACGACAGCGCCAGGTAGGCGCCCATCACCTGGCCCATGGCGAACCCGGGCTCGTCTTCGATCAGCCCGAAGGCCTCGTCGATCACCGCCGGATGGAAGCGCACGAGGCGGTCCATCGCTGAGTCGTGGCGCTCGATGGCGGACGTCGGGCCGGTGGTCGGGTTGCCGTGACGATCGGTGCCCTTGGTGGATGTCTCGGTGATGCTCATGTTGATCGGTATCCCTGTGGTGTCGGGTTCTGTGGTGTTGGTGGTGAAACGTCGGTCGATGGCATCGGCGACGGCGTTGGGTCGCACCATCGCATGGGTCGATTGCAGGCCGATTGCATCTGGGCAGCAGCCCCTCGCCTCCTCAGCCGACTTACGCTGGCCTGATGCGGTTTCGGGTGCTGGGGGCGGTCGAGACGTGGGCGCCGGACGGATCGGTGCAGAAGATCGGCAGTCGTAGCCAGCGCGCCGTGCTGGCCAGCCTGCTCGCCCGCCCGGGCGAGGTGGTGTCGATCGACGCCCTGTCGGACGCCGTCTGGGGTGACGATCCGCCGCCGAGCGCCGTCGCCACCCTCCGAAGCTACGTCTCGCGACTGCGGGCCGTGGTGGGTGAGCTCGTCCAACCGCGAGGCGCGGGCTACGCGCTCGACGTCGAACCCGACGAGGTCGACGCCGGGCGCTTCGAGCGTCTGCTGCGCCAAGAGGACCACCGTGACAGCGTCGCCCTCTCGGCCGCGCTCGAGGCTGCATTGGGCCTCTGGCGAGGTCCGGCGTTCGGGGACATGGCCGACCTGCCGACCGTGCGCGCCGAGGCCCGGCGGCTCGACGAGCTGCGATCGTCGGCTGTCGAGCGCTTGGCGCGCGCCCAGCTCGACTCGGGCCGAGCACATGAGGCGGTCGCCACGGCGGAGATGCTGGTGACCGCCGAGCCGCTCCGCGAGGGGGCGTGGCAGGTGTTGGTGGAGGCGCTGGCGCAGGCCGGACGGCCTGCTGAGGCGCTGCGAGCCGTCCGCCGCGCGAGCGATGCCATGGCCGAGGCCGGCCTCGAACCGACCGAGCAGCTTCGCGACATCGAGCGCAGGGTGGTGTCGGGCATCGCCATCCCGAGACCGCCCAACAACGACCGACCGACCATGGCTCCGGCGTCCGACGCATCCGATCTGCACCGGTCGGTCGTGCCGGCCTACTCATCGAGTTTCGTCGGCCGTGACGTGGATTGTCAGCAGGTGAACGCGTTGCTCGACGACATCAGGGTGGTGACCCTGGTCGGTCCGGGTGGGGTGGGCAAGACGCGTCTGGCCATGGAGGTCGTGCGCGATCGGGCCAACCGGCTCGCGCAACCGGTGTTCGTGGTCGACCTCGCTCCGCTCGACGACGCCGCATCAGTGCCCGACGCCGTGGCTGCACAGATGGGCCTGCCTGCCGGTGAGGGTTCGTCGCTCGACGCGTTGGGGCGTGCGGGTGCGCTCGACGTGCTGGTGCTGCTCGACAATGCCGAGCACGTCATCGACGGGGTAGCCGAGACCGTCGATGCCATGACCCGTGGGGGAGAGCGCCTCCAGACGCTCGTCACCAGCCGCGAGCGGGTCGGTGTCGACGGCGAGCACGTGTGGCCCGTCGCCCCGCTCGCCGTGGGCGGTGCGAGCGCACCGGCGCGCCAGCTGTTCGTCGACCGCTCACGAGCGGCGAACGCGTCGATGGCGCTCGACCCCGATGACGGTCAGGTGGCGCGCATCGTGGCCCGCCTCGATGGTCTGCCCCTTGCTCTCGAGATGGCAGCGGCACAGCTGTCGACGGTGAGCGTCGGCGAGCTGGCCGATGCGCTCGACGAGCGGGTCGACCGCCTCCGCTCGCCTCGCCGCGGGGAGTCCCGTCGCCATCGCAGCCTGACCGCGCTGCTCGAGTGGTCAGAGGACCTTCTCGGAGCCGACGAGCTCGAGGTGCTCACCGACCTCTCGGTGTTCGCCGGGCCGGTCCCTGCTCGCGACATCAACGCGGTGCTCGAGCGCGACGACGCGGAGCTCGTGGCCCGCTCGTTGGCGGAGCGTTCCGTGGTGAGCGTCGATTCGTCGACCTCGCCATCGCGGCTCTACTTGTTGCAGACGATCCGGTCTCACGCCTCCCGGCGCGCCGCGGCGAGCGGGAGGGCTGAATTGCTCGCAGCCCGACACGCCGAATGGTTCGCTGCTGAGGCCGATCGATGCGATGCGCAGCTGCGCACGACCGACGAGGGCCTGGCCGCCTTGCGCCTCGAATCAATGCTGGCGGAGCTTCGCTCTGCGTTTCGATGGGCCCTCGACCGCGACCCGGCCCTCGCGGGTCGCCTGACCGCGAGCCTGCACCACTTCGCCTACTCGCGCCTCGTCGCCGAGCCGCTGCGGTGGGCAGAGGATGTCTACGCCCGAGTCGGCGACGACGACCCGAGCGCGCCGGTGCTCCTGGCCTCCGCGGCCACTCGGGCGATACTCCGGGGTGATCTCAAGCGGGCGGCCGAGTTGGCCGAGCGGGCCATCGCGTTGGCGCCGGACGACCCGCGCAGCCTCCCGGCACTCGAGGCGCTCGGCGACACGGCGCTCTATTCCGGACAGCTCGAACGAGCCGAGCGCACCTACGCGAAGGAAGTGCGGCTCGCCCAGGCAGGCGACGACCCCTACTACCAGGTGGTGGGTGAGACGGGTCTCGCGCTCGTGGCGGCCTACGGCGCGCGGGGCGACGTGGTGTTCGACCCGTCCTATCTCTCGCCGTCTCCCACCGTGGCGGGGTGGGTGGCCTACGCCCGCGGGGAGCTGGCGGCGTCCGACGACCCCGACGCCGCGTTCCACTGCTACGAACGCGCCACCGTGCTGGCCGGCAGCGTGGGCAGCCGCTTCCTGGAGGGCATCGCGCTGCTGTCGTGGAACGCGTTGCAGGCGCGAGTGGGCGACATCGATCAGTCGTTGGCCGCGTTCGGTCGCGTGATCCGTCACTGGATCCAGCTGGCTGATCACACCCACCAGTTGACGACGCTGCGAAACCTGGTGGTGCTGCTCCAGCGCGCGGGCGACGCCCCGGGCGCGGCGCAGCTCATCGGCGCCGTCGATCGTGACGACGTGCCCACCTACGGCGAGGAGGCGGTGCGCCTGCGGGCGGTACGCGACTGGGCGATCGTCAAGATCGGGCCCGACGAGGTCGAGCGCTTGGTCGGCCAGGGCCGCGAGCTCGACGTGGCGGGCACCGCCGAGTGGGCCCTCGCCCGCATCGACGAACTGGGTGGGCGACGGTGACGGCGCAACCGGGCCCGGAGCGGCGAGCGAAGGAGCTCACCGGTCTCGAGCGGGTGTTGGCCTCCGGCGGGATCGTGGGGCCGGTGGCCTTCGTGTCGGCGTGGGTGCTCGGCGGTCTGTCCGCCGACGGCTATTCACCGATCGACGAGGCGATCAGCGAGCTCGCCGCCTCCGGTGCCGACACGCAGGTCTTGATGACTGCCGGGCTGGTCATCTTCGGGATCGGCGTGGCGGGTTATGCGGTCGCGCTGCGTCGGGCTCTGCCCGGCGATGCCTGGATCGCCGCACTCGTGTGTGCCGTCGCGACCCTGGGGGTGGCGGCCACACCACTGCGCTACTTCGACAGCGACGTGGCCCATGGGGTGTTCGCGCTGGTCGGCTACGTCGCGATCGCGTCGATCCCCATCCTGGCCGCACCGATGTTCGCCGCTCGCGGTCGGTCGTCGTGGGCGGCCACCTCGTGGTTCGCCGGCGGCCTGGCGGCGGTGTGCCTTCTGCTCACCGCCACCGACTGGTGGTCGGGTTTCTTCCAGCGGGCCGGTCTGGCCGTGGGTGACGCCTGGATCGTGGCGACGGCCGTGACCCTCGTGGTCGAGGGGCGGCTCTTCGTCACCGACGACTAGGAACCGGCGGTCAGCTGCGGCTCAGGGATAGCCGATCTTCTTCACGCAGCCCCAGCCCGAGTAGCCGACGGGCGCCACGTAGCCGCGGGGGCCCTGATAGCCCTGGGTGGCGACGCGGTTGGCGACGATGATCTGCTGCTCACGGGTGGCGTGGCCGGCCAGCGTGGCGAACTCGCGTCCACCCCAGGCGTCCCACGTGCCGTTGTAGAAGCCGACGCCGCCGCTGTAGCGCGACCCGGTCATGCCCCAGTTGCCGGCCGTCTCGCAGTAGGCCATGCGGTCCCAGTAGGAGTCGTCGGGCACGCCGACCTGCGATAGACGCAGGGCCGCAGTGGCGGCCTCGGCTGCGGCCCGCTCTTCGGCCCGAGCGGCGGCTTCGGCCGCGGCCAGCGCCTCGAGCGCAGCCTGCTCGTCGGCCACCCGCTGGGCCTCGGCCTGGGCTTCAGCCTGGGCGGCGGCTTCGGCGGCGGCGGCTTGATCCTGCGCCTCTTGCTGGGCCTGATCGAGCACCTGCTCGGCGTCAGCCGGCGACGGCTGCGTGGTCGAGGGGGCATCGCCGCCCGTGGAGGTCTCTGCGTCGCCTGGCTGGGCCAGGCCGACGAAGGCCACCACGCCGATGGCGACGAGGACAAAGGCCCCGATGGACGCGCGGATGTGTCTGGAACTGGGCATGGGGGGAGCACCTCGGAGGTGAAGATCGGGCCTGGGGGTCTGAGGGGGAAGAAGACCGCACCCAGGGCGGAACCCACATATGTTGCGGATGGGTTACGAACGTTACCGCGCGGTAACCCCCGCACCCCCCATCAGGGGGTTGTGACTTCCGCCACCCCCTGTGCTCACACCCTCGAGGGGGATGCGGGTCAGAGGTGGTCGGGCAGCACGGCGTCGATGAGCCGCGGCCCGGGCTCGGCGAAGGCCCGGGAGAGCGCCGCAGTGAGCTGTTCGGCGGTGGTGACCCGCTCGGCGGGCACGCCCACGCCGTTGGCGAGGGAGACGAAGTCGAGCTCGGGGCCGGACAGGTCGAGCATGCGTTTGGCACGGGGCCCCGGCGGCTCGGCCCCCACCCGGCTGAGCTCCATGTTGAGCACGGCGTAGGACCGGTTGTTCAGGATGACCGTCACCACGTCGAGGCCCTCGCGAGCCTGGGTCCACAGCGACTGGTAGGTGTACATGGCGCTGCCGTCGGCCTCGAGCGCCAGCACCTTGCGATCGGGGCAGGCCACCGCGGCGCCCGTGGCGAGCGGAAGGCCCTGACCGATGGCGCCGCCGGTCAGCGTGAGCCAGTCGTGCGGCGGCGCCCCGGCCGTGAATCCGGAGACGAACAGACCCATGGTCTGGCCTTCGTCCGACACGATGGCCCCCTCGGGCAAGGTGGCACCGATGGCGAGGCCGAGCGTCTCCGCATCGAGGGCGCCCGTCGGCGGTGCGGGCGGACCGGCCGGATACCTGGCCGCGCCGTCGGCTGGCGCGTCGAGCGCGTCGGCCAGGTCGCACAGGGCGCGGGCGGCGTCGTCGCCGGGGGCCGCGAGCACGTGCACCTCGCAGCCGTCCGGCACGAGGTAGCTCGCTTTGTCGGGGTAGGCGAAGAACGACACCGGCGCCTTGGCATCGACCAGGACGAGATGGCGCAGCCCGTCGAGCTGCAGCTGCGCGAACTCGGCCAGGTAGCCGAGGCGCTCGACGACCGGACGACCCGCACCTCGTTCGAGGCGGGTCGGGAACACCTCGGCGAGCAGCTTGGCCCCGGTGGCCGACGCGACGCGACCGGCGGCGACGAGGGGGCCCTCGAGCGTGGCCACACCGCCGACCAGCAGGGCGGCCGGCTCGTCGGATCGCAGCAGCTTGGCGATGTCTTCGACGGTGGACGCGGGCACGGCTGTCGGTGCTGGCCGAGGCGGCGCGTCGACGGGCCCCGGCGCATCCGACCACGACACATCGGCCGGGCAGGATGAGGGTGGCCACCTGCCCGGGAGGACCGAACGCAGCGGCGACCGCGTCGGCGGCGTCGGCGGCCAGGCGGTCGGGGCTCGTGGAGGTGCGCACGAAGCCCGACACGTTGCGGGCGATCGTCTCGATGTCGGAGTCGAGCGGTGCGTCGTACTGCTTGTGGTAGGTCGCGTGGTCGCCGACGATGTTGACCATCGGGGTGCGGGCCCGGCGGGCGTTGTGCAGGTTGGCCACTCCGTTGCCCAGGCCGGAGCCGAGGTGGAGCAGGGTGGCGGCCGGTCGCCCTGCCATGCGTGCATAGCCGTCGGCGGCGCCGGTGACGACCCCTTCGAACAGCCCGAGGATCCCCCGCATCTCCGGCACGGAGTCGAGGGCGGCGACGAAGTGCATCTCCGAGGTGCCCGGGTTCATGAAGCACACGTCGACGTCGGCGCCGACGAGCGTGCGGATCAGTGACTGTGCGCCGTTCATGTCGTCCTCGATCAGTCGAAGAGCTTGCCGGGATTGAGGATCCCGCGTGGGTCGAAGGCGGCTTTGATGCGCCGCATCAGGTCGATCTTCACCGGGTCCTCGAGCTCGAGGAAGTAGCGCTTCTTCTCGGTGCCGATGCCATGTTCGCCTGAGATGGTGCCGCCCAATGCCATGCCGGCGGCGAAGAGGCCCTGCATGAGCCGGGCACGGACCTCGGGGTCGCTCTGGAAGACACCGAGGTGCACGTTGCCGTCGCCCGCGTGGCCGCATCCGGCGATCCACGCCTGGTGCTCGGTGGCCAGGTCGCTCACCGCGGCCATGAACTCGGGGATGGCCGCCCGGGGTACGACCAGGTCGACGATGTCGTCGGCGTTGTTGGCCTTCGCCAGCCAGAACGCCTTCTCGCGCGCCTCGATGAGCTGCGTCGCGGCGGCCGGCGGCAGCACGTAGACGTCTTCCGCACCCATCTCGGCGAGCTGGGTGGCCAGCGCCTCGACATCTTCGTCGAGGCGAGACGCGTGCGTGCTCTCCATCATCACGACCAGGTAGGCGAGGGCGGTGTCCTTGATGGCGTCGGGGATGCCGAGCTCGAGCCCGTAGGTGGAGCAGGTGGCGCTCATCGTGAGCATGTCGATGTATTCGAGGATGACGGGGCCGATGCCGCTGTCGATCACCCGTGGGACCGCTGCGGTCACGCCTTCGAGGGTGGCGAAGGGGGCGAGCACGGTGGCCTGGTACGCGGGTCGGGGATAGAGCTTGAGGATCGCCTCGGTGACCAGGGCCAGCGTGCCCTCCGACCCGATCACCAGCTGCGTCAGGTCGTAGCCGGTGGTGGCTTTCACGAACTTCCCGCCGGTGCGGATGACCTCACCCGTGGCCAGCACGGCTTCGAGGCCGAGCACCTGGTGCCGGGTGACCCCGTACTTCACGGCTCGCATGCCGCCGGCGTTCGTGTTGACGTTGCCGCCGAGGCTGGCGCTGTACTCGCCCGGGTAGACGGGATAGACGAGATCGTGTTGGCGAGTCACCTCGTCGAGCTGGTCGAGACGCACACCGGGCTGCACCACGGCGACGTGGTTCTCGGTGTCGATCTCGAGGATCTGGTCCATGCGGTCGAAGGCGACGAGGATGCCGTCGGGCACAGGGATGGCCGCCCCCGACAGCCCCGTGCCACTGCCTCGCGCGGTCACCGGAACACCGTGCTCGCCGGCGAGCCGCAACACCGCGGCCACGTCGGCGGCCGACTCGGGGAACACCAGCGCGGCGGGGCGCTGTGGGACGCCTCCGAGGGCTTCGTCGTGGGTGAAGTCGTCCTTGATGGCGTCGCCGGTGAGCACCTTGGCGGCCCCGACGGCATCGGCGAGCAGTGCGGCGAGGTCGATCATCGGGGCGATCGTAGGCGACACCCGCCCGGCGTTCACCCGGGGCCTGATGCTCGTCTGCCCGGCGGTCAGCTGGGTACGGGAGCCGTCACACCGCTGTCGAGAGGAGTTGGCCATGGCCAAGGTTGCCATCGTGCTCGGAGACGACTTCGAGGACAGTGAACTCGAGACACCTCGCACGTCGCTCGAGGAGAGCGAGCACGAGGTCGTCGTCATCGGCACCAATGCAGACGCCGAGCTACACGGCAAGAAGGGGCAGGTCACCTACACGCCGGACGTGGGGATCGACGACGCCGACCCGGACGAGTTCGATCTCCTGGTCGTGCCGGGGGGCTACTCGCCCGACAAGCTGCGCACCGATCCCCGCGTGGTCGGCTTCGTGCGCACGATGTACGACCAGGGCAAGCCCATCGCCGCTATCTGCCACGCCGGCAGCCTGCTGATCGAGGCGAACGTCGTGCGCGGTGTCGAGCTCACGTCGTGGCCCTCGATCAAGACCGACCTCATGAACGCGGGCGCCGACTGGGTCGACGACGAGGTGGTCGAGCACGGGCAGTTCATCACCTCACGTCGTCCCGACGACCTGCCCGCCTTCACGAAGGCAGTCCTCGGTCGACTCATGGCGCTCGAGGACGAGCGCGGCTAGTCGACGGCGGGCACTAGAGGATGCCGAGGTCGAGGCTGGCCGCGACGGTCTGACCCAGCTCGCGGGCCTCGTCGAGCCGGTCGGCCACCACCTCGCCGATGACCACCAGCGGGGGCCGCGCCTCGCGCCATCCCAGACCGGTGACGATCGGAGCGATGCTCGCCAGGGCGCCGCTGCCGTCGCTGTGCTTGCCCTTCACGACGAGTACGTAAGGCGTGCCTCGGGTCTCGTCGAGCACCTGGTAGTAGGTGTGGTCGAAGAAGTACTTGAGCGCGCCGCTCATGTACCCGAAGTTCTCGGGCGTGGCCAGCACGACGGCATCGGCCCACCGAACGTCGTCGGGGCCGGCGGCCAACGCGTCGAGCGACCGGACCTCGACGGTGTCGACGTCGACCTCGTGTGCTCCTGCGAGGAGCGCATCGACCAGTTGTCTCGTGCCACCCGACTGGGAGTGCGAGACCACGAGGAGATGGTGCTGGTCAGCCATCGGAACGTTCAGGCATCGGCGCAGGCCCCCGACCAGAGGCCGCGGCCCTCGGACCGGGCGGTCGCGACCGCCTCGGCGAACTGATCGGCCCGAGCCACGTTCGGCGGCACGGTGAGCTGCTCGGCAAAGCCCTGGAGAGCCAGGTCGAGGTTGACGAGCAGACCGTCGTCGAGGCGGTAGACGTAGGCCAGCGTGCGCTCATAGCGATCGAAGCGCTCGACGTCGAACTCGAGGCGCACGCGGGTGCCGGGCGGCAGCAGCTCCTTCGTGTGGGCCGACGCTTCGGCGCCGAGGCACTCGACCGGCCGGCGGGGGTCGACGGTCTCCGGCGTGTCGACACCGATCAGTCGCACGCGCCGGCCGTCGCTGAGCTTGATGGTGTCGCCGTCGACGACCCGCTCGACGACCTCGTCCTCGCCGTCCGGCAGCGAGGGGTCGACCCCTGGGGTGTCGCCGTCCATACAGCCGGCGCCTGCGAGGGCGAGAGCCAGACCGAGGGCGACGGCCGCCAGCGGGGGAGAGGCCCAGCGTGTCGGTGTCGGCACCGGCGCGAGTGTAGGGTCCGAACCGTGAAGGTCGTGATCGTCTACGAGAGCATGACGGGCAACACCCGACGGGCCGCCGAGCTGATGGGCGAGGCCCTCGAGCAGCGGGGCGTCGAGGTCACGGTGTGCAACGTCACCGCCATCGACTACGCAGCGCTGGCCGCCGCGGAGCTGGTCGTGGTCGGCGGCTGGGTCGACGGCTTGTTCGTGGTCGGGCAACGCCCCGGGCGCGCCTACCGCCTCGAGACCTTCCCTCCGATCGACGGCAAGCGGTGCCTGGTGTTCTGCACCTACGCGCTCAACGCGGGCAAGACCCTCCAGAAGCTCACCGCCATCATGGAGGGTCGGGGCGCCGAGGTGCTCGGTGGCATGACGATCAAGCGCACCAAGCTCGACGAGGGCGCGCTCGAGTTCGTCGACCGCATGATGCAGGCCGTCTCGGCCTGACGGTCATGCGTTTCGGCATCAAGACCGCGCCCCAGAACACCACCTGGCCCGACATGCTCGACGTGTGGCGCGCCGCCGACGACATCGAGGTGTACACGTCGGCCTGGAACTTCGACCACTTCTATCCGATCTTCTCCGACCCCACCGGGCCCTGCCTGGAAGGATGGACCACGCTCACCGCGCTGGCGCAGGCCACCCGCCGGCTTCGCGTCGGCTGCCAGGTCACGGGGATGATCTATCGACATCCGGCGGTGCTGGCCAACATGGCCGCCACGGTCGACATCATCTCGAACGGTCGCCTCGAGCTGGGCCTCGGCGCCGGGTGGAACGACGAGGAGTGCGACGCCTACGGCATCGAGCTGCCGCCGCTACGAGAGCGGTTCGACCGCTTCGACGAGGGAGTCGAGGCCATCGTGCGGCTCCTCTCGGAGACCACGGTGACCTTCGAGGGTGAACACGTCGTGCTCCGCGAGGCCCGGTGCGAGCCGAAGGGCGTACAGCAACCGCACCCGCCCATCGCCATCGGGGGGACGGGCCGGCGCCGCACGTTGCGCACCGTCGCCCGCTTCGCTCAGCACTGGAACGCGCTCACCGGCTCGCCCGAGCAGTGGCGGGAGCTGAAGGGCGTGCTCGACGAGCACTGCGCCCACGTCGGGCGCGACGTCAGCGACATCAGCTGCTCGATCAACGTCTGGTACGACGCCGAGCAGGGGCCCGGCCCGGCCGCCGAGCAGGCCGCCGCCTACGCCGAGGCGGGTGTCGACGAGATCATCATCTACCTGCCGACGCCCCACACCGCCGACGTGCTCGAGCCCCTCGCCGAGGCCCTCGCACCCCTCCTCGCCCCAGGGGGGCGCTGAGGCCGGCCGTCCTGCCGATCCTTGACGGGCGATCTCGGATGAGTTATATCCGAGATATGCGAATCTTCGTCACGGGAGCAACCGGCCTGCTCGGCCGTCGGGTGGTCCAGCTACTGGTCGAGAGGGGTCACGACGTCACCGCGGTGGCTCGCACCGACGCCAAGGCCGAGGGGGTGCGGGCCGCCGGTGCGGTGCCGGCCCGCGTGAGCCTCTTCGACGCTGCGGCTCTCACCGAGGTGATGGCCGGCCACGAGGCGGTGCTCAACTTGGCGACCCACATCCCACCCATGCGTCGCGCTGCGCAGGCGGGCGCCTGGGAGGAGAACGACCGCATCCGCACCGAGGGTTCGACCGCACTGGTCGATGCCGCCCTGGCCGCCGATGTCGGCGTCTTCGTGCAGGAGTCGCTCGCCTTCCAGTATCCAGATCGGGGCGACGAGTGGCAGCCGGCCGGCGGCCCGCTCGTCGATGGCGACATCGCCCGGGCCGTGCAGGTCGCCGAGGCCAACGTGGCTCGGTTCACGGCCGCCGGTCGACGTGGCGTGGTGCTGCGCTTCGGTCGCTTCTACGGATCCGACAGCGACTACACCCGCGCCCAGGTGCGCGCCGCCCGCCTCGGCCAGTCGACCGAGCTCGGTGTGCCCGATGGCTACCAGCCACTGGTCACGCTCGACGACGCGGCGTCGGCGGCGGTGATGGCGCTCGACGCTCCCGCGGGCACCTACGACGTGGTCGATGACGAGCCGATGACCCGTCGACAGATCGACCAGGCCCTCGCCGACGCGCTCGGGGTGCGGCGACTCCGACGGGCAGGAGACGCCTTCGTCGGCCGCATCGGACCCGGTGGCGAGATGATGCTGCGCTCCATGCGCGTCTCGAACCGGACGTTTCGCGACGCAACCGGTTGGGCACCGTCGGCGCCGTCGGCCCGCGACGGGTTCCGCGACGTGGTCGCCGACCTCGGTCTCGCGCCGAGGCTCCCGGGGAGTGTGCGACTGATCCTCTGGGTGCTCGTGCTGTCGGGCCTGGCGGTCGGGCTCCAGGCGCAGTTCCTGCCGGAGTCGTTCTACGAGGACTTCCCCCTCGGTCGTGGATGGGTCGCGCTCGACGGGCCCTTCAACGAGCATCTCGTCCGCGACGTGGGTGGGCTCAACCTGGCCCTCGCGGTCATGGCCGCCGGTGCGCTCCTCACCAACAGCGTGGCGGTGGCGAGGACTGCTGCGGTGGCGTGGCTCGCGTACACCGTGCCCCATGCCGTCTATCACGCCACCCATCTGCACGGATACGACACAGCGGACGCGGTGGCCAATGTCGTGTCGACCTGGGCCATCGTCCTGCTGCCCGTCCTCGTGCTGGTCCTATGCTCCCGCCATGCGACTCGCGAACAAGGTGGCCGTGGTGACGGGCTCGGCGTCGGGGATCGGCCGGGCGTGCGCGCAGGCGCTCGCCCGTGAGGGGGCACGGGTTGTCGTCTCGGATGTGAACGATGAGGGGGGAGCGGAGACCGTCGAGCTCATCGCTTCGGCCGGTGGGCAGGCCGTGTTCGAGCACACCGACGTCACACAGGCATCCGAGTGCGAGCGACTGGTCGCGCGGGCGGTCGAGGAGTTCGGATCGATCGACATCCTGCACAACAACGCCGGGGTGGCCTGGCCCTTCCGCGACGGCTTCACCCCCGACGTCGAACCCGAGATCTGGGACCGGGTCATCGCCACCAACCTGTCGAGCGTCTTCTACTGCTCGCACTACGCGATCCCCGTCATGCGCGACCGCGGGGGCGGGTCGATCATCAACACGGCGTCGTCGATGGCCCATCTCCCGCTCGGCGGCCTCGACGGCTACGCAGCCTCGAAGGGGGGCGTGGGCCAGCTCACCCGCTCGATGGCCGCAGGCTGTGGCCCCCTCGGCATCCGGGTCAACGCCATCAGCCCGGGCTATGTCGACACGCCCATGAACGAAGTGATCTGGGACACCCCCGAGCTCAAGCAGGCGTTCGATCGTGGTCATGCCACCGGCCTGCAGACGGTGGAGGAGATCGCCGACGTCGTCGTCTTCCTCGCGTCGGACGAGTCGCGCAGCCTCACCGGTGCGCTGCTGACCTGCGACCGGGGCTGGACGGCGTTCAAGAGCCCGGAGATGCTGCGTCCCCAGTGAGCGTTCGGGGGGCCGACGTGTCACCATGGACGCCATGACCATGGTTGACATCCCCCGCGCCATCCACCGTTCCGAGGACGACCTGCCCTTCGTCGACATCGGCGACGGCAGCACCATGCAGGTGCTGCAGATCGACATCGAGAAGGGGTTGTGGGTCGTGCGCACCCGCTTCAATCCCGGCTATCGCGTCGACACGCACAAGCACACGGGCGAGGTGTTCGCCCTCACCTTCTCGGGGAGCTGGAAGTACGAGGAGTATCCCGAGGTGAACACCGCCGGGTCCTACCTCTACGAGCCGGCCGGCTCCATCCACACGCTCACCGTGCCCGAGACCAACACCGAGGTGACCGACGTGTGGTTCGCGGTCTACGGCGCCAACATCAACCTCGACGCCGAGGGCAACATCACCAGCGTGTGGGACGCAGCGTTCATCCGCGACGGCTACTTCCTGTTGTGCGAAGCGCAGGGCCTGCCGCGACCGAACATCATCGAGGGGGCTGGCACTCGCTGAGTGCGGTGGCGTAGGCGTCGACCAGCAGGTCGTTGCCCTCGTCGGTGGGGTGCACGGTGTCGTTGGTGAGCAGCTCGCCGGGGTGCTCGGCTTGCCACTCGGCGACGATGGCCGACCAGTCGACCAGGTCGATGCGACTGTCGGCCGCGGCGAGCGCCTCGAGGCCGTCGTTGAACGCGGCGGCGCGGGCTGGCGCATCGACCGCGCCGGAGATCATCTGCTCGCTCACCGTCACCAGGTGGATGCAGTCAGCCGCCCCGAACAGCCCCACCATCTGCGCCATCGAGGCGATCGACTGATCGAGGTCCTGATCGGCTCCCATCACGTCGTTGGTGCCGAGGTTGATGATCACCTGCTCGAACGGCAACGACGCCGCGTTCTCGGCCGCCGGCATCTGCTCGGCCACCCGGTAGCCCGGCCGGCCGTCGACGGTGAGGGCGAAGTCGGAGCCCAGGCTGCGGCGGATCTCGGACTCTGAGCCTGCGGTGATCGAGTCGCCGATGACGGCGACCGGTGGCTCGGGGCGCAGCAGCCAGATGAGCACCCCGACGGCGATGATCGCCACGATGCCGACCACCAGGGCGGTGAGCCGCGCGTCGATGCCGTTGCTCGGTTGGTCGGTGGTCATCGGCGGCGATTGGCGACGGTGTCGGCCAGGCGGGCCAGACGGCGGTCCCAGGCCGCGCCGACCCGTGCCATCCATCCGGCGACATCGGTGAGCGGGTCGAGGTCGGCCTCGAATCGGGTCTCTCGCCCGGCCCGTCGCGCGTGCACCAGCCCGGCCCGCCCGAGCACGTCGAGGTGCTTGGCCACCCCCTGGCGGCTGATGGGCAGGCCTGCGGCGAGCGCGGTGGCGGTCACGGGGCCGCGGTCGACCACCGCTTGGAGGATGGCGCGTCGGGTGGGGTCGGCCAGCGCGGCGAACACGGCATCGTCGCCGGTCTCGCGTGGGCGCGGCATGTCGGCCTGCTCAGACCGCGATGAGCCGAGTGGCGCGAGAGCAACGCCAGTCGAGCCCGACCAGGCGTTGGCTCCAGCGGTCGAGGTCGCCGTCGATCGAGCCGCACGCCTCGACGGTGCAGCTGCGGCTGGCACCCACGCGCGCCTCGGTGACCGTGACCCGGGTGAGGCCGTCGTCGGACTCGGCGAGCGTGAAGGTGACGGTGGAGAGCTCGTGCTCGTCGTCGGGCCACCACGCCCACGTGAGGCTGTGGCCGGGTTCGGCATCGAGCACGACCCGGGCGGCGGGCTCGTCGAGCCAGTCGGCGATGGTGGTGTCGTCGGTGAGGGCGTGCCACACCTCGACGAGGTCGGCGTCGATGAGGATCTCCCTGGTGACCTGCATACGTGCAACGTATCAGTTGCGCGTGAGCCGGTGTCGTCATACCCTCGGAGGAACGCGCAACCACGGGGTTGCGCTCAGTCCGCTGGAGGCCATTGTGCTCGTGCCCACCGTCATCGAGACCACCAACCGGGGCGAACGCGCCTACGACATCTACTCCCGCCTGCTGGGTGAACGCATCGTGTTCCTGGGCAGCGCCATCGACGACACGGTGGCCAACCTGGTGATCGCGCAGCTCATCCATCTCGAGTCGGTCGAGCCCGATCGCGATGTCCAGCTGTACATCAACTCGCCGGGCGGTGACATGACCGCCTTGTTCGCGATCTACGACACGATGCAGTTCATCGGTCCGGATGTGTCGACGATCTGTGTCGGGCAGGCGGCGTCGGCGGCCGCCGTGCTGCTGGCGGCCGGTGCGCCGGGCAAGCGCTTCGCGCTGCCCAATGCGAGGGTGCTGATCCATCAGCCTCATGGCGGTGCGCAAGGCCAGTCGGTCGACATCGAGATCCAGGTGCGCGAGATGGTGGCCATGCGCGAGCGGATGGTCGACGTGCTCGTGGAGCGCACCGGTCAGACTCGCGATCGAGTCGTCGCCGACATCGATCGAGACTTCATTCTGCGAGGCGATGCCGCGGTGGCCTACGGGTTGGTCGACGACATCATCACCACCCGACGGCTGCCTGCCGCCGAGCGGTCGTTGACCGCCGCCATCCGCTGATGGGGTGGGCCGCCTAGTCTGGGGCGATCGTGTCGACGGGTCCGATGACCGGGACCGTCTCGGGGCGAGGGAGGTCAACGCATCGCGCCGCAGCAGAGTTCGCCGCCGACGCCGGTGCTCGTCGCCCTCCTCGAGCGGGTCGAGCGAGTGCCGGGTGCCTGGCTGCTGACGGCTGGCATCTTGTCGGCCATCGTGATCGGGGCGGCCGACATCGCCGTCGGGTCTTCGCTGTCGCTGCGCTTCCTCTACATCGTTCCGATCTTCGTGTTCACGTGGCTCCTCGGCGCGGGAGGCGGAGCTGTGGTCGCGGTTGTGTGTGCGGGGATGACGCTGGTCTCTGCGCAGGCGGCCGGCCAGGACATCGACGGGCTGTTGCTGCTCAACGCCGCGATCCGACTGGTCGTCTTCCTTCTTGCGGTCGCGTTCATCGAACAGCTCCATCTGCTGGTCAACCGCGAACGGGAACGGGCTCGGCACGACCCGACGACGGGCGCCTTGACCAGATGGGCGTTCGTCGACGTGCTCGAGAGCCATCGGATCGATGCGGAGCGTCACGGTCGCCCGCTCGCGGTGATGCACGTCGATGTCAACCGTTTCCGGCTGCAGCTCGACGAGAGCGGTGACGGCCCGTCAGCAGACGACCGCTTGCGTGATCTGGTGTCGGCGCTCATCGCCGTGACGGGCGACAGCGACCACGTCGGACGCCTCGGAGGCGACGAGTTCGCCGTGTTGCTGCCCGACTGTGACGTGCACCGGGCCCATCGGGTGGCAGACGACGTCCGATCGGCGCTCGTGGAGCTGTTGCCCACCGGTGGCCGTCTCGGCCCCCGCATCGGCCTGGTCTTGTTCGAGCGCATGCCGCCGGACGCCGACGCGTTGCTGAGAGCGGCGGACGAGCTGGCCTATGACGCTCGCTCTGAGGACGACCTCGTCCGCATGGTGGGCCCGGACGGCTCGCCGGCCAGCTAGACAGTCGACATGGATCGCATCAGCGGCAAGGTCGTGCTCGTCACCGGAGCGGCATCAGGCATCGGGGAGGCCTGCGCGTCACGGTTCGCAGCCGAGGGCGCGACCGTGGTGGGCCTCGACGTCAACGCGCCGGCGGAGCCTTCAGGTGAGGTCGTGGTGGCCGACGTGCGTGACGAGGCGGCCGTGGGGATGGCGATCACCGACCTCGTGGCCCGGCACGGGCGTCTCGACGCGGTGGTGAACGCCGCCGGTGTGGCGGGGGGCGGACCCGCGCACGCGCTCGACGTCGAGGAGTGGGATCGGGTCATCGACGTGAACCTCAAGGGCACCTGGCTGGTCTGCAAGCACGCGCTCGGTGCCATGCTCGCCCAGCCGGCGCTCGACGGGGAGCGAGGCGCCATCGTCAACCTGGCCAGCATCGAAGGGCTCGAGGGCACGGCCGGGGGCAGCGCCTACAACGCCTCGAAGGGCGGGGTGGTGCTGCTCACGAAGAACCTGGCCATCGACTACGGCGGCCAGGGCATCCGGGTGAACGCCATCTGCCCGGGCTTCATCGAGACCCCAATGACTGAGTCGGTCTACGCCATCGAAGGCATGGAGGCGATCCGCGACCAGTACTTGCACGAGCACAAGCTGCGTCGCTTCGGACGGCCCGACGAGATCGCGGCGGCCGCGTTGTTCCTCATCTCGCCCGACGCGTCGTTCGTGACCGGCCAGGCCCTGGCGGTCGACGGTGGCTACACCGCGGGGCCGCGACCACGGGGTCACCGGCCTCATGGGCCTCTGAGCCTGGGCCGCGAGCCGACGCCACGCGGGTCCCCCGTCGGGCAGCGGGTCCGTACCATACTGCGCGGGGTGAGCTCGGTCCCGCACGACCACGGAGAAGACGAGCTCGACATTCCGTCGTCGCGACTCGGTCTGCGGCAGGTGATGATCCTCGTCGTGGCCGCCCTCGGGCTGCTGGCCGCGATCGCCATGGTGGTGTGGTGGCCGAGGGGCGAGGCGCCCGAGCTCAACCCGGGCGGCACCCTGCTCGAATACGTCGACGCCACGGTGCGGTCGGCCGTCGTCGAGGATTGCTCGAGCATCGAGGTGCCGGGCGCGATCACCGAATGCCAGCGGGTCGAGGCCGAGACCGACGACGGCGAGCTCGTCAGCTTCTCGATCTTCGCCACCGACTTCGAGAAACCGACCGTCGACGTGGGCGACCCGGTGGTGCTCACCCGCAACCCCGTCGCGCCGCCCGAGTTCCGCTACAACTTCTTCGACTTCCAACGAGAGACGCCGCTGCTCGTGCTCGCTTTGGTGTTCGTGGTTGCGGTGGTGGCGTTCGCGCGCTGGCAGGGGCTGCGGGCGATCGGCGGCATCATCGTCAGCTTCGCAGTGCTGCTCGTCTTCCTGTTGCCGTCCTTGTTGCGCGGCAACCCGGCGCTACCGGTGGCGCTGGCCGCCACCGTGCTCATCGCCTTCGCCGCCCTCTACCTCGCCCACGGGGTCACCACGGCCACCACCGTCGCCCTGGCCGGCACGCTCGCCAGCCTCGCGTTGGTGGCGGTCTTGGCGTTGGTGTTCGTGGAGGCGACCCGGCTCACCGGGCTGAGCGGGGACGAGGCGCAGATCCTGCGCATCAGCGCCGAGGCCGTCGACCTCCGCGGGCTACTCATCGCCGGCATCGTGGTGGGCGCGCTGGGTGTGCTCGACGACGTCACGGTGACGCAGGTGTCGGCGGTCGCCGCCCTCCGCCGCGCCAACCCCGATCTGACCCGTCGCCAGCTCTACCGCACCGCCCTGCGCATCGGACGCGACCACATCGCCTCCACCGTGAACACCCTGGTGCTGGCCTACGCGGGTGCCTCGCTGCCGTTGCTGCTCCTCTATCTCGAGTCGGACCAGCCCTGGCTGCGGGTGACCACCGGCGAGCTGGTGGCGGTCGAGATCGTGCGCACCCTCGTGGGCAGCATCGGCCTCATCTTCGCGGTGCCCGTCACCACCGCGCTGGCCGCCGCGCTGCTCTCACCAGGAGCCGCCGCCACCGCCTCCACCGCCGCCTCCGGAGAACCCGCCGCCCCCTGAGAAGCCGCTCGACCCGCTGCTCGGCGGGGTCGACGACAGCGTCGATCCTGCGCTCGACGTGAACGAGCTGGTGGCCGCGGCGAGATAGGCGATCGTGAACGGCTGGTTGCCGACATACCAGCCCGAGTCGGCTGCGGTGGCCTCGGCGCCGAGGGGCTCGAAGGTCTTGGCCCATCGATCGGTGATGCCGAGCACGATGGCGAAGCCGAGGTAGTCGCTGAAGATGCTGCGCTGCTCGGCCCACCGGGCCCGGGGTGCCTCTGAGTCGGTCATGAAGTGCTCGAAACCGCCGACCCTTCGGCGCAGGCCGGTGCCGGCGGGCGTGCGCCGGGGGAATCGCCCGGCCAGCACGGTCATCGCCAAGCCGGCGAGCACGACCGGGACGGCCAGCAGAGCGAGCTCGCTGAAGGCGATGGCCACCCCGAGGAGGGCGGCGCCGAGCACCAGCACGGTCACGCCGAGGGCGCGCCAGCGCAGCCGCACCCGGTCGGGTCGGGCCGAGAACCAGCCCCTCGTCTGACCGTCGTCGTAGACCTCGCCGATCACCGTGCCCAACTCGGTGGCGAAGTGTTGGTGTAGATCCGAGAGCAGCACCTCGCTGCCCGTGTCGAACAACGACCCCACGAGCGTGCGTTCGTAGCCGAGCCACCGGGCGCCGTCGTGTTGCAGCAGGACGAGCCGATAGTCGGTGTCGCCGTCGTCGTCGACCTCCTCGATGCGCAGGACGCCCCGCACGGCCAGGTCGACGATGGTGGCCGAGATGTCGACCGGGCGCACCTCTTCGTTGCGGATGAGGGCCAACTGCGCCGGTCGGACGTCGTCGGGTGGCGCGAACTCGACGGGCGAGTCACTGCGTTCGAAGAGAGGGACGGGCACGCCCTCGGCACCGGCCGGCGCGAAGGCCACGTCGACCGGTGAGCCGGCCACCCGTCGGTCGCGACCGACCACGAAGGCGAGCACGCCGATGCCTGCCGCCAGCCCGATCGTGAGGAGTACGCCGCCGCCCACCGTGACAGGGGTGCGGGAGAAGGCCCGATCGAGCGTCCATCGCTGCTCGTAGAACGGCGCGGGCGTCACCGCACCGGTCGGCAGCGCCACCGCGACGGTCAGGCCGGCGCCCGGGCCGAGGATCTGTTGCTGGAACGTGGCCGTGTCGGACGTGCCCTGCGCCGCGTCACAGGGTGTGGTCGATCCGAACGGCCCGCTGAAGCACGCCAACCGGACGATGCCCGGCGGCGTGCTGACGGTGGTGACCACGTTGAAGATCGGACTCGGCCAGCCGTCACCGATGACGTTCCAGTAGAGCTCGTCGTGATCCGGGAACGGGGAGATGACGCCCGCCAGTCGGTAGGAGAGCACATAGGTCTGGCGGCCGCTGACGAACTGATCGGGATCGCCGATGCGGATCTGGGTCTCGCCGTCGGGGCCGTCCTCGATCTTCGCCTGCGCCGGCGCGCCGGTGGGACTGCTCACGTCGAGATCGCTGAGCGGATAGACACGATCCCAGTCGCCGTTGCACGTCTGCGTCAGCCGCAGCAGGCGCAGGATGCCGTGGCGATCGGTGCGCGCACCGAAGTCGTAGTCGATCGTCTCGGTGAACCGCGCGCTGCCGTCGGTGTCGACCTCGACGTCGATGTCGTAGTTGCGGATGGCCTCGCCGCCCCCCTGCAGGTCGATCTCGATGATCGGGACAGAGGTGGCGACGCCGGGGACACCAGCGCTACCGACCGACTCGAGGCTCCCGGGTGCGGGCTCGGCGCCCTCGCACACGATGTCGTCGCGTTGCTCGGCTGCGCCGGCGACGTCGGCCAGGCCGACCACGCTGACCACGCCGATGAGGAGGAGTGTGGCGCGCTTCATCGGCCAGATCGTTCAGGCATGGGGCGAGTCTGCCCGATCGTCGTCCGCCTGGTCGTCGTCGATGCGAGTCGCCCGGGCCGACACGAGGCTCGCCACGGCGAAGGTGACGGCGTTGGTCGCCGTGTGGGTGAGGATGGGGGCGACCACGCTGTTGGCCCGCAAGCGCTCCCATCCGAACAGCATCCCGGCGACGCTGGTGGAGAGCACGGCGCTGCCGACCACCGCGATGGGGTGCGCCTCTCGGGTGGCCGGATGGTGCTCGCGGTCGGCGAGCGAGGGCAGGACGTGCCACAGGCCGAACAGGGCCGACGTGAACGCCACGGCGGGCAGCGGGGGGAGTCGTCGCAGAGCCAGCCCGAGCACGACGCCGCGGAACACGATCTCCTCGTAGAGGGCGGTGCCGAAGGGGATGCGCACGAGCGACGTGAAGGCCACCTCGCCGGGCGACACGTCGAGCACCCGGTTGTCGACGAAGAGCCGCCGGGTCTGCGGCAGCAGGGCGCCGACCGCCACCACACCCGTGACCGCGCCCGAGGTGACGAGGCCGCGCCGCAGGCCTCGCGCCATGCGGTCGGGTCGCAAGCCCAGATCGGTCAGCGTCGCCCCTGCGCCGAGGGCGGCGGCCACCGCAGCGGCCGCCGACAGCAGGTGGGTGCCGATGTGGAACCGGGTGGGCACGACCCGATGGTCGGCGACATGGGCCGCCGCGACCCCACCGACCAGTGCGATCTCGGCGAAGGGCCGGGCGGTCGTGGGCGACGGTGGATCGTCGAGCCAATGGATCGGTCGCCACACCTGGTCGAGGGCGTCGACCGGCCAGGCGGGCACCGACGTCGTGGTAGGCGGTGGGGGTGGGGTCCGGTCGCGCCGCCTCCATCGCATCGAGCGGCGAGCGTAGCGGGACCGACCACTAACCTCCCGGACGCATGGGGTTCGATCCGTCAGACGAATGGTTCCGCCGTCCCGACGTGTGGTCGGGCATCGTGCTCGGGGCGTGGGCCACTGCCGAGTCGTTCGGGCCGTCGCTGATGCCGCGGGCCACCCTGCACCAGGCGCTGGTGTCGGGCGCGTCCGCGGCCACCGGCTTCGCGGTGGCCAACGCCACCTACGGCATCGTCGGACGTGACGTCGAGCTTCGTCACCAACCCGTGGCCTTCGCGGCGACGTTCGCCGTCGGCCTGGCCGCCCGCCAGGCGTTGCAGGGCGGACGTGACGACCTCCCGAGGGCGACCCTGCGCGAGGTGGGCACCGGTCTGGCCTCGGGGTCCGCCGCGTGCGCCGCCGTCGCGCTCGTTCGTCGCTCGCGCCGGCCGGGGGTCACCGCCGGGCTGCTCGCGCTCGGCGGCGCGGCCGCCGGGTCGGTCGTGGTCTTCCGCTCCCTTCGCGACCAGCTCGCGCGGCGCGACGACGCCGATCCGCCGCCCCCTCGCCCGTTGCCGGCGGTGGCCCAGAGCGCAACGGTGGCCGCCACCCTGGCCGCCCTGGTGAACGGCTATCGCCACAGCGGGCGGGCGATGACCAACGTGGTGCGCGAGCGGTTCGGGCTGAGTCCAGGCGTCAGCGAGGTCGCCGGTCGCACCAGCGCCACGATGGCCTGGGTCGCGGTGATCGTGGCCTTCGTCGACAGCTTCGTGCGGGGCATGGAGCTCTACGACCGGGTGATGGACCCGGGCTACGACGAGCCACCCACCACGCCTGCCTGCTCGGCCAGTCCGGGGTCGAGCATCACCTTCTCGCGCACTGGTCGGCAGGGGCGGCGCTTTCTGCTCAACCGGCCGTCGACCGACGACATCGCCGAGGTGATGGGGGAGTCGCCCCGTGGTGAGCCGGTGCGAGTCTTCGTGGGCTACGACGCCGCTCGCACCGCCGAGGACAGGGTGGCCCTGGCGCTCCAGGAGCTCGAACGATCAGGGGCCTACGACCGGTCGTTGCTCGTGGTGGGCAGTCCGGCGGGCACCGGCTACGTGAACACCGTGCCCTTCGAGGCGATCGACTACGTGATGCTCGGCGACAGCGCCAGCGTGGCCGTGCAGTACGAACGCCTGCCGTCGCTGCTCGCTCTGCACCGCACCGGCGTGGGGGGCCATCACTTCCGGTTGCTGCTCGAAGGGATCCGTGACGCGCTGGCGCACCGGCCCGACCACGCGCGACCACGCGTCGTCGCCTACGGCGAGAGCCTTGGCGCCTGGGCCGGACAGAACGCATTCCTCCACCGGGGCGTCGAGGGGCTCGACGAGCTGGGCGTCGATCGGGCCTTGTTCGCAGGCACCCCCTACTACAGCGGCTGGCTGCGGGAGACGGTCGAGCTGGGCCACGCGCCATTGGGCACGGTGGTCGAGGTGCCGTCGGTGCTGCCCCTTCGCCGCATGGAGCCTGCCGAGCTCGACGACATCCGGGCCGTGATCCTCAGCCACCACAACGACCCGGTCCGCAAGATCTGCCTCGACTTGTTCGTGCGCAAGCCCTCGTGGCTCGGCCACGAGCGCCCGCCCACGGTGCCTCGACGGCAGCGCTTCGTGCCGATGGTCACCGCCTTCCAGACCATGGTCGATACGGCCAACGCCACCAACCAGGTGCCGGGTGTGTTCCGGGCGACCGGCCACGACTATCGACTCGACCTGCCGGCCATGGTGGTGGAGGCCTTCCGGCTGCCTCGTCCGTCACCCGAACAGTGGGAGCAGCTCATGATCAAACTGCAGGCCGAGGAGGCGGCGAGGGCCGCCCGGTTCAAGTTGCCCAAGGTCGAGTCGGCATGAGTGCCGAGCTGGCCCACCTCGACGCCACCGCCCAGGCGACGCTGGTCCGCGAAGGCCAGGTGTCGCCCCTCGAGTTGGTAGAGGCGGCCATCAGCCGCATCGAGGCGATCGACCCCGAGATCAACGCGGTGATCCATCGCAGCTTCGACTCCGCGGTCGAGCAGGCGAAGGGCGACCTGCCCGACGGCCCGTTCCGGGGGGTGCCGTTCCTGCTGAAGGATCTCTGGCCTACGAGCGCGGGCGACCCGTTCCACGCCGGCATCAGCGGACTGAAGGCGGCCGGCTATCGGCACGCGGTCGATGCCAACCTCACCATCGCCTACCGCCGATCTGGCGTGGTGGTGATGGGTCGCACCAACACGCCCGAGCTCGGGTTGGTGGCGACCACCGAGCCCCTCGCCTACGGGCCCACTCGCAACCCGTGGGACCTCGGGCGGGGTCCGGGTGGTTCGAGTGGCGGTGCGGCGGCCGCTGTCGCCGCCGGCCTGGTGCCGGTGGCCAACGCCAGTGACGGTGGCGGGTCGATCCGCATCCCGGCTGGATTGTGTGGCTTGGTCGGCCTGAAGCCGTCACGGGGGCGCGGGTCCATGGGGCCGATGATCGACGAAGGCGGCCTGTCGGTGCAGCACGTGGTGAGCCGCACGGTGCGCGACTGCGCGGCGTTCCTCGACGTGGGCTCGGTGCCCTTCCCCGGCGACGGCGTGATCGCGCCCGCCCCGAGCCGTCCCTTTGCCGACGAGGTGGGTGCCGATCCCGGTTCGCTCCGCATCGGCCTGCTGGCCCGCAGCTTGTCGACCGACACCGACCCCCAATGCGAACTGGTCGCGCGCGACCTCGCCGCGCTGCTCGAGTCGCTCGGCCATCGGGTCGACGAGACGCATCCCGCGCCGCTCGGCCAGGTCAGGGAGCTCACCGAGGCCTTCATGGTGGTGTGGGGCACCAACGCCGCCAACAACCTGGTGGGCATGGGCCGGCTCATCGGGCGCGAGCTCACGGCCGACGACGTCGAGCCCACCACCTGGCTGATGGCCGAGTCGGGTCGGGGCCACAGCGCGCTCGAGCTGGCCCAGGCGCAGTCGGCGATGAGCCGCTTCCGCAGGGAGATGGCCGCATGGTGGGCCGACGGCTTCGACCTGCTGCTCACACCCACGTCCGCCGTACCCGCCCCGATGCTCGGCGACCTGGTGGCGACCCCCGACGACCCGTTGCGTCCGCTGTGGCGCAGCGCGCCCTACAGCGCCTTCACCTCGGTCTACAACGTCACCGGTCAGCCGGCGATCTCGCTGCCCGTGGGTGCCGACGACGGCGGCGTGCCCCTCGGCGCCCAGCTCGTGGCGGCCTACGGCCGAGAGGACCTGCTCATCAGGGTGGCCGCCCAGGTCGAGCAGGCCGCACCATGGGCCGATCGTCGGCCGCCGGTGCACGCCTGACGTCCGCTCAGTCGACCGCCCAATCGACCGCCGCGCCGTAGGACTGGTAGGTCCGGCCTTCCCGCGCCGCCAGCTCGCGCCCGCAGCGGATCTGGTGTTCGGAGATGCCCCCCGGTTGCCACGGCGTGACCGAGCCGGCCGCCACCGCTCGGGGGGAGCGATGCACCATGTTGAACTCGGCCCGCAGCTCGGCCAGGTCGACGTCGGCGATCTCGAACCAGTCGACGGCGAGCAGATCTTTGCGGGGCACCCGCTCCGACTCGCGCAGCAGCGCGCCCCGACGCATGGCATCGGCCAGTCGCACCGCCACCCCGTCGCTGGCGGAGAGATGGCCGCGGTCCGATTCGAAGAAGCGGTTGACGGCGTTGTCGAGGTAGCCGGTCTCGAACAGGCCGATCACCATGGCCAGCAACGAGAACGCCTCGGGGTTGTCGTTGGCGCGCGAGATGAGGCCGAACACCTCGATCTCGCATTCGACGGTGGAGCCGTAGTCGGCCAGCACGTGCACCCAGTCGTGTTGGGCGAGGTAGGGGGGTGCGCTGCCCGGCTCACCGGGAAACCGGAACCCGCGCGCCCGGTAGAACTCCCATACCCCCCGGCCGATCGAGCCGGGCGGGCAGTCGCCCAGCGCGTCCCATCGCTCGGCGAGAGCCGGGTCGTCGACGCACTGGCCCCACGCGTCGTCGAGTGCCTTGCTGGTGTGCAGCACCGACGAGTGCGACGGGTCCCACCCGGCCGTGTAGCCGGAGCGCTCGAAGTCGATCATGGCCAGGCCCAGGCTGCCGGTGGACACATGGCGGGCCATGCGCATCATGGCGTCTTCGACGCTCATCGCTTCTGCGAAGCGCTCGACTCTGGCCGTGACCTCGCGGGGGAGCGGCACGAGGATCAGCTCGCAGAGCTCCATCACCTGGAGCAAGCGGGTGCGGTGCCAGCGGTTGCGGTTGCGCAGCCCTTCGGCGAACGCTTCGGGATCGATGGGCTCGACCTCGGCCGGGTCGACGTCGACGCCGGTCATCGAGTGCACGAGTGACCGCAACAACGAGCGCTGCACGGTGGTGAGACCACTGGCCGGGGCCACTGCGGTGGCCAGGCCCCGCATGGTGTGGCGCACCTCGATCTCGTCGGGAGGGCGCAGGTTGGCGGTGCCGTCCGTCGGGAGGGGAACGGGCATGCGGCGAGGCTAGCGGCGGCGAAGCGCGAAACTGGCGTGCATGTCACTCGTCCTGGTCGACGTCCCCCGTCCCCACGTTGGTCTGATCACGCTCAACAAGCCCGACCGACTCAACTCGATGTCGTTCGGGTTGGTCGAGGCGCTCTACGAGGCGGTCGAGCGGGTGAGCGACGACAACGACATCTGGGTGGTGGTGATCACCGGGTCGGGTCGGGGCTTCTGCTCGGGCCTCGATCTGCACGACCGGGGCATGCCGCCAAACGTCGAAGGGCTCGGCTTCGCCCGCCTGGCCATGAAGTCGATGTCGTACATGGGGGGCGTGGTGCCGGCGCTGCGCAACATGCCCCAGCCGATCATCGCCGCCATCAACGGAGCGTCGATCGGCGGCGGCCTGTGCCTCGCGCTCGGTGCCGACATCCGCTACGCCGGCGAGTCGGCCTACTTCGCGAACGCGGGCATCACCAACGGGCTGACGGGCAGCGAGCTCGGAATCACCTACCTGCTGCCGCGAGCGGTGGGGGTGTCGAACGCGGCCGAGATCCTGCTCACAGGGCGCCGGTTCGATGCCCATCACGCCCGCGACATCGGCCTGGTCTCGCGGGTCGTGCCCGACGACGAGCTGCTGACGTTGGCCCTCGACACGGCCGAGCACATGTGCGAGCTGTCGACCTTCGGGGTGCAGATGACCAAGCAGTGCCTGTGGGCCAACCTCGAGATCTCGAGCCTGCAGGCCGCCATCGACTTCGAGAACCGCAACCAGCTGCTCGCCGGCTACACCGGGAACCTCGACGAGGCCATCGCCGCCTGGCGTGAGAACCGCAAGCCGGTCTACGAGGAGTGAGCTAATCTGACGCCTCGTCAGAAATGAATTGCTGTCTGACGACTCGTCAGAAAGAAGGGTGTACGGACATGCTCGACTACCTGATCAAGGGCGGAACCGTCGTCGACGGCACCGGGAGCCCGGGCCGGGTCGCCGACGTGGGCATCCGCGACGGGCGCATCGTCGAGATCGGCGCCATCGACGACGACGCCACCACGGTGCTCGACGCCACCGGCCTGGTGGTGTGCCCCGGGCTTCATCGACCCCCACACCCACTACGACGCCCAGCTCTTCTGGGATCCGGCCGCGTCACCGTCGAACATCCACGGTGTCACCACGATCATCGGCGGCAACTGCGGCTTCACGCTGGCGCCGCTGCGCCCGTCCGACGCCGACTACACCCGCCGCATGATGGCCAAGGTCGAGGGCATGTCGCTGGCCGCGCTCGAGAGCGGTGTGCCGTGGAACTGGGAGAGCTTCGCCGACTACCTCGACCGGCTCGAGGGCAACGTGGGGGTGAACACCGGGTTCCTCGTGGGCCACTGCGCCCTGCGTCGCTACGTGATGGGCGAGGACGCGGTCGGTCACGACGCGTCACCCCGAGCAGCTCGCCGCGATGCAGCAGGTGCTCGCCGAGTCGATCGAAGCCGGCGGGCTCGGCTTCTCCACCACGCTCAGCCGCACCCACTCCGACGGCGACGGCCAGCCGGTGGCGTCGCGCTGGTCGAACCGCGACGAGCTGCTGGCGCTGTGCGAGGTCGTCGGTCGTCACGAGGGCACCACGCTCGAAGGCATGACCGACGGCTGCCTCGACCAGTTCAGCGACGACGAGATCGACCTGTTCGCCAGCATGTCGGCCACCGCCCGCCGGCCGCTCAACTGGAACGTGCTCACGGTCGACTCACGCGAACCCGGTCGAGTGCCGCGCCAGCTCGGCGCCGCCGACTACGCGGCCGAGCGCGGCGGCCGCATCGTGGCCCTCACGCTTGCCGGTGTTGGTGCCCATGAACATGAGCTTCCTCAACCACTGCGGGCTGTTCCTCATCCCGGGCTGGGGCGACATCTTGAACCTGCCCCTGCCCGAGCGCATGGCCAAGCTGCAGGAGCCTGACACGCAGGCGTTCATGCAAGAACGGGCTGCGTCGCCCGAAGCGGGTGTGTTCCGGCGCCTGGCCGACTTCGCCAACTACATCATCGGCGACACCTACGCGCCGGCCAACGAGGGGCTGAGCGGTCGCAAGGTCTCGGAGATCGCGGCCGAGCGGGGCAGTCGACCCGTTCGCCTGTCTCATCGACATCGTGGTGGCCGACGAGCTGCGCACCGTGCTGTGGCCCATCCCGCCCGACGGCGACGACGCCTCCTGGGAGCTGCGCCGCCAGGTCTGGGGCGACGACCGGGCCATGATCGGCGGCTCCGACGCCGGCGCCCACCTCGACCGCATGTCGGGCGCACCGTTCGCCACTCGATTCCTCGGCGACACCCTTCGTGGTCGCAAGCTGGTGCCGCTCGAGCGGGCCGTGCAGTTGATGACCCAGGTGCCCGCCTCGCTGTTCGGCCTGCGCGACCGGGGCCTGCTGGCCCCCGGCTTCCACGCCGACGTCGTCGTGTTCGATCCCGAGCAGGTCGGTGCCGAACATGCCCGGTTGGTGCACGATCTGCCCGGCGACTCACCCCGCCTCACGGCGGCGGCCACGGGCGTGGTGCGCGTGCTCGTCAACGGGGTCGAGACGGTGGTCGACAACCTGGCCACTGGCGAGCTGCCCGGTTCGGTGCTGCGCTCAGGTCGCGACACCGACACGGTCGCCACCAGCTGACTGCTGCTGGGCCGCGATCACTCGAAGCGGGCGCCCATCTCGCGGAGCATGTCGATCATGGTCTGAGGCGAGTCGGGCGCCGGCTCGCCGGGTTCGATGCGCACACTGCGCAGCTTCCCGGTGAACGGGAACGGTCCGAAGCGCTCGTAGAGGTCCCACGAGACGGGCGACCGCCGATCGAGGCCGACATCGATGCCTTCGAAGGGCGCCATGCCGAACAGCATGGGTACCCCTTCGATCGTGCCTCGCTGCTCGCCGTCGATCGACAGCGAGACGTCCCAGACGTTCTTGCCCGGTGCGGTCAGTCGCGGCCACGATCGATCGGGCCCCGTCGGGCACGATGCCGCCGGAGAGGTGGCGCATGTGGCCGCGGCCGTCGTTGTGCACGAACACCAGCTCGTCGTCGAGCACGTAGAGCCCGTAGCCCGACCCCTGGTCGCCGTGGGCCAGCAGGTAGCCCCGGTCTCCCGAACGGAACCCGTCGAGGTTGGCGGTGAGGGTGACGGCGCGGAACCAGATGAGTTGCACCGATCGCCACCGCTCGAGGGTGGGGGTGCCGGGCACGATGGTGACGGGCTCGGCGAACACGTCGACCCAAGGGGGCCGCACCAGGTACTTGACCTGGGAGCCCTCGTCGAGTGGGTAGACCTGGTACTGCCAGGCCGCTTCGTCGAAGGCGACCGACAGCTCGCGCAGCAGCTCGGGTCGGTCGGCCGAGAGGTCGCGTAGCTCGGTGGGGTCGAGGGTGAGGTCGTAGAGCTCCCACTCCTCGTCGTCGAAGGGCGTGAGCGGACGGTGCAGGGCGACCACTTCCATGCCGTCGCGATAGAAGCCCCGGTGCCCGAACGTCTCGTAGTGCTGCTCGGTGTGCAGGCTGGGCGCGTCGGCGTCGCGCAGGGTCGGCACGAAGCTCTGGCCGGCCAGCGGCTTGAGCCGCTTGCCGTTGCGCTCGTCTGGCCGCTCGACCCCGAGCACCTCGAGCAGGGTGGGGTAGAGGTCGGTGATGTGGGTGTACTGGCGTCGCAGGCTGCCCGCCTCGGCAGCCAGGCCGTCGGGCCACGAGACGATGAAAGGCACGGAGTGGCCGCCGGCGTGGGTGTTGAGCTTGTAGAGCCGGAACGGCGTGCTGCCCACCATCGCCCAGCCGCGGGGGTAGTGCGGGGTGGTCTGCGGTCCACCGATGAGGTCGATGCGCTCGAGGTCGGCCTCGATGTCGTCACCCTGCAGCAGGTGCACGTAGTAGGCCGAGGTGCCGCACTCCTCACCCTCCCGGGAGGCTCCGTTGTCGGAGGTGAAGATGAAGATCGTGTTGTCGAGCTCGCCCAGGTCGTCGAGCGCCTCGAGCAGGCGGCCGAGGTTCTGGTCGATGTTGTCGACCGCCCCGGCGAACACCTCCATGTGGCGCGCGAACAGCTGCTTCTCGGCGTCGGACAGCTCGGCCCACGGCCGCACATCGCTGCCCTCCTCGGTGTTGCGGGGGGCCAGCTCGGTGCCGGACTCGACGATGCCGAGCTCGAGCTGGCGGCGATAGCGCGCCTCGCGCCGCTCGTCCCAGCCCGCGTCGTAGACGCCCTGGTACTTCTCGATGTCGGCCACCTTGGCGTGCAGCGGTGCGTGCACGGCCGCGTGCGCGAAGTAGCAGAAGAAGGGCTTGGCCGGGTTGCTGGCCTTGACCTCGCGGATCATCGAGATGGCCTTGTCGGTGAGGTCGTCGGTGAAGAAGAAGTCGTCCGGGTAGCGATCGACGTCGACCTGGTGGTTGTCCTCGACGATGCGATGGGGATGGTGCAGGTTGGTGAACGCGTCGAGCACGCCGTAGTAGCGGTCGAAGCCCCGCTGGCACGGCCACGAGCGCTTGTCGGAGGCGGCGTTCTGCAGGGCGTCGAGGGTGAGGTGCCACTTGCCGAGGGCCATGGTGGCCCAGCCGTTGTCGCGCAGCACCTCGGCGAGGGTGGCCGCGTGCTCGGTGAGCTCCATGGCGTAGCCGGGGAACCCGGGGTCGGAGTGGGGCACGGTGCCCACCCCGGCGTCGTGGGGGTTGAGGCCCGTCAGCAGGGCGGCCCGGGTGGGCGAGCACATGGGCGTGGAGTGGAAGTTGGTGTAGCGCACGCCACGGGCCGCCAGCGTGTCGAGGTTGGGCGTGTCGATCTCGCCGCCGTAGGGGCCCACGTCGCTGTAGCCGAGGTCGTCGACCAGCATCACCACCACGTTGGGTGCCCCGGCGGGCGCGGCGGCGCGCTCGGGCCACCAGCCCTCGGAGCCGGCGAAGGTGCGGCCCACCCGCCCCTCGTGTCCGGCGTAGGGGGCGAGGTCGTCGAGGTCGTCGGGTGGGGATGGGGCCATGGCCCCTGTGCCTATCACGACGGTAGGGTGAGCGCCGACGGGAGGCCCCATGAGCATCGAGGTCCCATGACGACGGAGGCGAACCGGGGTCCCGCCATCACCGGCGCAGGCCTCGACTCGGTGGGCGACGCCATCACGGGCGTCGAGCCGCCGGGTGCGGAGGATCGCACCGGCGAGCCCATTGCGGTGAACCGCACCTTCGCCTTCATCGACATCACCGGGTTCACGGCGTTCTGCGATCGTGAGGGCGAGCAGGCGGCGGTCGAGTTGCTCACCGAGTTCCGCACCCATGTGCGCGACATCGCCGCCCGGCGGGGTGTGCGGGTGGCCAAGTGGCTGGGCGACGGGGCGATGCTGGTGTCGGTGGACGAGGGCCCGATCGTGGCCGCGGTGGCCGAGCTGGTGGCGCGCTGCGGAGCGGTCAGCGTGGTGACCCACGCCGGCATCTGCTCGGGCACGGTGCTGCTGTTCGAGGGCGACGACTATGTCGGCCGGCCCGCCAACCTGGCCTCGCGGCTGTGCGAAGTGGCCGATCCGGGTCAGATCCTCGCCGTCAACCTCGACGGCGATCTGCCCGACTGGGTCGACGACCGCGGGGCCCGGCGGGTCACCGTCGTCGGCATCGGCGATCTCGACGACGTGCACGAGCTCGCCATCGAGCCCGGTCTGGCCGCCAAGCTCGGAGCTGCAGGTGCGGCCGCCTGATCTCGACCAGTCGGGCGAGCGGCTCGACACCCGCCGGCCCGAGCCGGAGCTCATGGACGAGACCGACCAGGCCGAGGCCTATGCGGCCGCCGACTTCAGCGAGCCGCACCAGGCGTTCGTCACCGCGCTGAGCGATCGACTCACCGACCTGCGCCGGTCGGCCCGGTTCGACGTGCTCGACCTCGGTTGCGGCACCGCCGACGTCACCGTCCGGGTGGCGCGTGCGTTCCCTTCGTGCCGCGTGGTGGGCATCGACGGGGCGGCCGAGATGCTGGCGCACGGGCACCGCCGGGTGCGGCGCGAGCGCCTGTCGCGTCGGGTGGTGCTCGAACAGGTGCGACTGCCCGATCCGGGCTGGTACGAGCCCCGCTTCGACGTGATCGTGGCGAACAGCCTGTTGCATCACCTGGGCGATCCGCTCGAGCTGTGGCGGGCGGCCAAGGCATGTCTGCGCCCGGGCGGGGCGGTGTTCGTGATGGACCTGCGCCGGCCGGTGGAGGTGGCCACGGTCGACCACCTGGTCGATCGCCATGCGGCCGACGAGAGCGAGTTGTTGCGGCGCGACTTCCGGGCGTCGCTGCTGGCCGCCTACCGCGCCGACGAGGTGCGCGAGCAGCTCGAGGCGGTGGGCCTCGACCTGACCGTGGAGGAGTGGGGCGACCGCCATCTCCTGGTGTGGGGCCGCCCCTGACTACCGTTCTCGGCGATGGGGGCGATGGGGACCGCCAACCGGCTAGGTCAGGCGACGGTCGTCGCGCTCGTGGTGAGCGCCCTGGCCGTGGCCGGCTGCGGTGCCGAATCGCCCGATTCGTCGACCACGGACACCACCATCTCGGAGCCCGAGTCGCTACCTGAGTCGCTGCCCGTTGGGGTGGCCGCTCAGGTCGGTGGGGCGGAGGTGCTGGTCGTGGAGGTGTGGGAGGCCGACTCGGTGAGCAACGGCTTGCGTCGTGGCCGCTTCCTGGTGGCGTCGGTCGAGCTGTTGGCGGGTGATACGCAGCTCGTCTATTCGCCCGTCGACTGGGAATTGGTGCCCACGGGTGGTGCCACCGTGGGCGTGTATGCCATCGGAGACCGCGATCGACTGGGCTTCGGCACCCTCGAGCCCGGCCAGGGCGCCGGGGGCTGGGTGGCGTTCGAGCTGGGCGACCAGCCGGCCACCGGTGAGCTGCGCTACACCGACCGCGCTGGAAACGGGGCCTCGTGGACGGTGAGCGCGGCGGCGGTGACGCCGACCACCTGAGCTCGGCTCCTATCATCGCCCCATGACCGACGAGCGGCCGGGAACGTCGCGGCCGCGCCGGCACGTGGTGATCGGACCCGAGTATGCGGGGGTCGCGCCCGGCGGAGTGGCGCCACCCGCGGCTCCACCACCGGCGGCGCCGCCTCGAGAGCGATCGGCCGCCCCGGCACAGGCACCTCCCCGTCAGGCACCGCCACGGCAAGCTCCGCCGCCGCAGGCGCCTCCTGGCCGTCCCTCGCCGGCGGCGACGCCATCGGGACCTCGTCGGTCGGGCGGCCGACGAGTCTGGCGCATCGTCGTCGCCGTGCTGGTGGCCTTCGCCCTGCTGGTGGTGGGGCTGTTCCTGTTCGGCTGGTGGCAGTTCAGCCGGATCGAACGGGTAGACGTGGGCTCGTCGTTGTCGACCGGGTCCACCGGGGGCACGAACTATCTGATCGTCGGCTCGGACTCTCGTCAGGGCATCACCGAGGACGACGAGAACTCGGGCGCGTTCCTGGGCGAGACCGTCACGGGGGAGCGCACCGACACGATCATGGTGCTGCGGATGGAAGGCTCGCAGAGCTACCTGATGTCGATTCCTCGCGATCTCTGGGTGACCAACCCGGTCACCGGCGAGGTGGGTCGCATCAACTCGGTGTATCAGACGGGGCCAGCCGCGCTCATCGAGGCGGTGCGCAACCTCGGCATCCCGGTGAACCACTACTTGGAGATCGACTTCGTGAGCTTCGCCTCGCTGGTCGATGCGGTGGGTGGCATCACGGTCGACTTCGCCAATCCGGCGCGCGACACGCACTCGGGACTCGACGTGCCGGTCGCCGGACCGGCGACGCTCGACGGCACCCAGGCGCTGGCCTATGTGCGGTCGCGCTACTACGAGGAGCTGGTGGACGGTGAGTGGCAGGTCGACCCCACCGCCGACCTCGGTCGGGTGCAACGCCAGCGCGCCTTCTTGTCGTCGCTCATGAGCGAGGTGAGCGGCACGAAGAACCCGTGGACCGCAGCTCGGGTGGCGTCGGCGATGGGCGGCGGCATGCGCATCGACGACACCATGACCTACTTCGATGCGCTCGGCCTGGCGTGGGATCTGCGCGGCGGCTTCAACCCCGAGTCGGTGACGTTGCCCGTGACGGGGCGCACGACGTCGGGCGGCGCGTCGGTGCTCGACCTCGACGAGGCCGCGGCGCAACCGGTGGTGGCGCAGTTCGGCGGTTGATCGCATCGCACTACTCCCGAGCGGGTGGCGGAGCGGGACCGGCTCGCTGCCGTCCGTGGCGCTGCGACCAGAAGGTGTGACCGCTCGGGGTGGTCCAGTGGAACCAGCCGTCGTCGGTGATGTCCATGTGCCAGCCCTTGCGGTGGGTGACCCCATGGTGGTGTCGGCAGAGGCAGACGAGATTGTCGATGTCGGTGGCGCCGAGCTCGGCGTGGAACTCTTCGAGGTGATGGGCGTCGCACCACGACGGTGGGGCCAGACAGCCCGGGAACGTGCAGCCGCCGTCGCGCAGCGCCAGGGCCCGGCGTTGCGGGGGCGTGGCGTAGCGAACCGTGCGGCCGAGATCGAGGGGCACGCCCAGGCTGTCGACCACGATCGGGGTGAGATCGGGATCGCACAGGAGTGTGCGGGTGGTGGCGTCGGCCAGCCGGACGCCGTCGGGGGTGGCCGCGCTGGTGGGATCGAGCGCGTTCACGGCGAGGGTGACATCGGGCCGGGGCGCCTTGGTGCTGTTGAGGTCGGTGGCCTGTCCGAGGCGGCACAGCTCGACGAAGGCGAGGGCGCGCAGGGTGGCCTGGTCGGGGATGGTGAGCTCGGGGCAGTGCTTGCGATCGGCGCTGAAGCGGTGGAACAGCTCGTTGGCTTTGGCCTCGATGGCCTGCCGGGCGATCTCGCCCTGCTCGCCGGTGAGGGTGCCGGCCACGTGGGTGATGCCGTCGAACGTGCGAGCCACGGTGAGCTTGTTGCGGGCGAGGTCGTTGTTGCGATCGTGGCCGCCGTCCTGGTCGAGCAGGTCGACCAGACCGAGGACATCGCGGCGCCACCACTCGAACATGGCGCCGTCGGCCAGCTCGATGAGGGTGCCCTGGACGGCGGTGACCTGGTCGGCCACTCGTCCCGACGCGGCGTCGGCGAGCACCCGGGCGTGGTCGAAGGCGATGCGGCCGTCGATGAGGGCCTCGTCGACGGCGCCCAGCGGACCCGACAGGGCCACGCCCGTCTTGACCCTGTTCCGGGCGACGACCGAGGGCAGCTTGGCCTCCCGGGCCAGCCACGATTGGGTGGACGAGCCGAAGCCCGCATCGCACACCCCACGGGCCTCGAGCTGCGCGAGAGCGTGGCCCTCAGCTGCGTCGATCAGCCGGCGAGCCTCCTCGAGCCCGAGCACGGCATCGAGCAGCTCGTCGTCGGAGCACAACGACGCATCGGCATCGGCCGCCTTGCGGCTCTGCTCGGTGAGTGCGACAGGATCGAACATATGTACCCATACTACGGACGACCACTGACAAGAATCAGCGGAGTCCGTGTCAGGCGAGGATGTAGGAACTTCTGATTGACCGCTTCCCACCTGGTCGTCCAGATCGACCGATTCTCTTGGTCTGGACGGCCAGTTCGGGTGTCAGCGGGCCAGCGCGCTCAGCGGAAGCCGAGCTCGGAGGCTTCGCGCTCGAGGTCGTCGCGGAAGCGAGGGTCGGCGATGGCGATGAGCGCCTGGGTGCGCTCGCGGATGCCCTTGCCCCGCAGCTCGGCCACGCCGAACTCGGTGACCACCTTGTCGACCGTGTTCTTCATGGTGGTGACGGCCGAGCCGGGCGCCAGGCGGGGCACGATGCGAGACACGTCACCGCCTCGCGCCGTCGATGGCAGCACCACGAAGCCCTGCCCACCGTCGGAGTACATCGCCCCCCGTGCGAAGTCGGCCTGGCCGCCCGAGCCCGACCAGTAGCGACCGCCGATCGTCTCCGAAGCACACTGGCCGAGGAAGTCGACCTCGGTCGTGGCGTTGATCGACATCATGCGCGGCTGCTGCGCGATCACGCGAGGGTCGTTCACCCAGTCGACGGGCAGCATCTCGACGGCCAGGTGCTCGTCGAGGAAGTCGTAGAGCCGGCGGCTGCCGAGCGCGAACGTGGTGACGACCTTCGACGGCCGCCGCACCTTGTGCACGCCGGTGATCACCCCCGACTCGATGAGGTCGATCATGGGATCGGAGAGCACCTCGGTGTGCACGCCGAGATCGCGGTGGCCGGCGAGTTGGCGCAACACCGCGGTGGGCGTGGCCCCGATGCCGGCCTGGATGGTGGCGCCGTCGGGGATGCGCTCGGCCACCAGGTCGCCGATGCGTCGATCGACGTCGTTGGGCTCGGGCGGCAGGCTCTCGATGAGGGGGTAGTCGGCCTCGCACCAGCCCTCGACCTGGCTGACGTGGATCTCGTTGCGCCCGAGCGTCCGGGGCATCTGGTGGTTGACCTCGACGAAGAACGGCACCCGCCCGATGAACGCTGCCGTGTAGTCGGCGTTCGTTCCGAGGGTGAAGTAGCCGTGGGCGTCGGGGGGCGACACCGACGCCACCACGAGCAGCGGGCCGTCGAGGCGGCGCAACAGCAGCGGCACCTCGCTGAAGTGGCACGGGACGAGGTCGAGGGTGCCGGCGTGGAACGCGGGTCGGGTGACCGGCGACAGGAAGTAGGACACGTGGTCGAGCCGGCCGGGGAACTCCCCGTGCAGGTAGGGGTGATCGTGCAGGGCGTGCATCTGGTGCACGCGCACCCGATCGAGGGACCCCGCGGCCTCGTCGAGGGCCGCGATCACGGTGACCGGCTCGCCGTTGGCCAGCGGCACCACCACATTGGTGCCGGGCGCCAGGTGCTCGAGCACTGCGGAGGCAGGCCGGGGGCCCCGGTCGTTCAGCATGCGTCCGGAGGTGGTCACGGTCGGGCTCTCGTCGTCAGCCCGGCGGTGGCCAGGGCTGGCTCATGATGTGCTCGATCCACCAGGCCGGCGCGTTCGACAGCAAGGTGTCGATGTTCGAGTAGTCCTTCCACAGGATCAACTGGCCGTCTCGGATCTCGTGGATGGACACGAACGGCAGCGACACCACCTCACCGGTGTGGAAGTGCCAGGTCTCGGTGTGCTCGGTGACGACCACGTCGCCGTCGACCACCATGCGGTGCACCTCGTGGTCGAAGCTCTCGATGGGGTCCCAGCCGAGCCGCAGCCGGTAGTTGATCTGGGCGGGGCCGGTGGCGCCGCCGTCGTCGACGGGCACGTCGGTGTAGAAGCCGTCGTCGGCGAACATCGCGGTGGCCGCGTCGATGTCGCGCGCTTCGTAGAGCAGGTGCCAGAACCGCTCGACCAGCGCCTTGTTGTCCTCCCGGGTGCCGGTCATGTCACGCCTCGACCGGGCGCGGGGTGAACGACGCCTGCACGCGCTTGATGCCGTTGATGAACGACGACTGCAGCATGTCGGGCTCGCTCGAGATCTCGATGTCGGGCAGCCGGGTGAGCAGCTCTTCGAACATCACGCGGATCTCGCGGCGGGCCAGGTTGGCGCCCAGGCAGAAGTGCGGACCACCCGCTCCGAAGCCCACGTGGTCGTTGGGGGTGCGGGTGAGGTCGAACCGGTAGGGATCGTCGAAGATCTTCTCGTCGCGGTTGGCCGAGTTGTAGAAGAGCACGACCCGGTCGCCCTCGGCGACGGGTTGGCCGCCGATGACGGTGTCCTCGGTGGCGGTGCGCCGGAAGTGGATCACCGGCGTGGCGTAGCGCACGATCTCCTCGACCGCCGTGGGCGAGACCCCGTCGATGTCGGCCAACCACTTGGCCCGCTCGTCGGGGTGGCGGCTGAGCTGCACCAGGCCGTGGCTGATGGCGGTGCGGGTCGTCTCGTTGCCGGCTGCCACCAGGAGCACGAAGAACGACCCGACCTCGCTGGCGGTGAGCCGCTCGCCGTCGACCTCGGCGTGCATCAGCGTGGTGGTGATGTCGTCCTGGGGGTTGGCCAGGCGTTCCTCGGCCAGGTTGAGCCCGTACTGGAACAGCCCGAAGCCGGCGGCCATGAGGTCTTCGAAGGTCGACACGTACTCGGGGTCGCCCACGCCGAGGATGACGTTGGTCCAGTCGAAGATCTGCTTCTCATCCTCGAGGGGGATGCCCATCATGTCGCAGATGATCTGCAGCGGCAGGGCTGCGGCCACCTCGCTGACGAACTCGACCTGGCCCTTCTCGCTGATGCCGTCGACGATCGTCTTCGCCCGGGTGCGCACCGTGTCTTCGATGCGGGCGATCTGCTTGGGCGTGAACCCTCGATTGACGAGCATGCGCAGCTTGGTGTGGCGGGGCGCATCCATGTTGATCATCGAGCCGAGGAACTCGGCGATCTCCTGGGGGATGTCGCCGATGTTGGTGCCGCCCAGGCCCGACGCGAACAGGTGCGGATGCCGGCTGGCGTGCATGACGTCGTCGTGGCGGGTGACGGCCCACCACTCGACATCGCTGGGGTGGGGGAGCCCCCGCGCCAGCTGCTCGGCCAGAAGATCGGGATCGGCGTTCTCCGGGTCGAAGAAGGGGAGCCCCTTCTGTCGGGAGACGGGCAGGTCGCGACGCAGGGCGGCGAACGCCGACTCGCGTTGCGGGCCCATCCAGAGGGCCACGTCGGTGAGGTCGACATCCTCGCCACGCAGCTCGGTGTCGATGACGATGTCGTCGGTCGGAGCCATGGCGGAACCCTAGCGTGGGGGTGTGCCGTGGCAGAGTGTCCGGATGCACGACGCGGCGAGCGAGGGCCGACTCGCGATCGTCACCGGCACCAACCCGCCCGCAGCCGCGCTGTTGCCCCACGGCGAGGAGCGAGTGGTGGAGGTCGACGGGGTCGCCGTCACCGCTATCACCGATCACGAACTGGTCGTCATCGACCGTCACGGCCTGCACGACCGGGTGCCGGCCCACCGCATCGACCACGTGGCGAACATGTCGGCGCTCGCCGCCCTTGGTTGTGACCGGGTGCTCGCCCTCAGCTCCACCGGCAGCCTGCGCCTCGACTGGCCGGTGGGCACGCTCGTCGCTCCCCACGATCTCTTCGCCCCGTGGGCCTCACCGTCGATGTTCGACGACCTCCGGGGTCACTCGGTGCCCGGGTTCGACGCTCAGTGGCGAGAGAAGGTGGTCTCGACGTGGCGGGCCGCAGGGGCCACACCGCTGGTCGACGGCGGTGTCTACGCCCAGATGCGGGGTCCCCGCTTCGAAACACCCGCCGAGATCCGGTTCCTGGCCTCCGTCGCCGACCTGGTCGGCATGACGGTCGCATCGGAGTGCATCGTCGCCCGCGAGGCCGGCCTGGCCCATGCCGCGGTGTGCGTGGTCGACAACCTGGCCAACGGGGTCGGGCTGGCGCCCCTCACCATGGAGGAGTTCACCGCGGGGGTGCAGGCCAACCAGGAACGGGTGCTGGCCGACCTGGTCCCGGTGGTGGCGGCCCTCAGGGGCGCCGGTCGATGACGCTCGCGGTGACGGGTGCGATGCTCGACGGCGAGCCGATCGGGCTGCGGGCGGTCGACGGCCGCATCGTGGCGATCGGCGACGGGGTGCAGCCCGAAGCAGGCGATCACGTCGTCGACGGGGCAGGCCTGCACCTCGTGCCGGGCATGGTCAACGCGCACACCCATGCGGCCATGACGCTGTTTCGCAGCTATGGCGACGACCTGCCCCTGATGACCTGGTTGCAGACGAAGATCTGGCCCGCCGAGGCGCGCCTCGAGGCCGACGACGTCTATTGGGGCACGCGGCTGGCGTGTGTCGAGATGATCCGATCCGGCACGGTCCGCTTCGTGGACATGTACTGGCACGCCGGCGCCGTGGCCCGGGCGGTCGACGATGCCGGGGTGCGCGCCATCCTGGCTGCGCCGCTGCTCGACCACGGCGATCCCGATGGCAAGAGCGCTCTGGTCGATGACGCTCTGCAATCCCTCGACGAGCTCGCCCCCTACCTCTCCGGCGGTCGCGTCATGGCGTCGCTCGGCCCGCATGCCGTCTACACGGTGACGCCGTCCTCCCTCGAGTGGATCGGCCTCACCGCGCGCGAGCGCGAGATCGGAGTGCACATCCACCTGGCGGAGACCCGTGGCGAGGTCGACGACTGCGTGGCGGCCACCGGCCTGCGTCCGACCGCGCTGCTCGATCGGTGCGGGATGCTCGGTCCGAAGACCATCGTCGCCCATGGCTGCTGGCTCGAGCCCGACGAGCTCGCGTTGCTGGCGGAGCGGGGAGCGACCATCGCCACCAATCCGGTGTCGAACATGAAGCTCGCCGTCGGACGCCAGTTCCCCTACCTGGAGGCCGCGGCCCATGGCGTGCCGATGGGACTCGGCACCGACGGTGCGTCGTCGAACAACGCCCTCGATCTGTTCAGCGACGTGAAGGTGTTCGCCCTCGCCCAGAAGTTCACCGCCGACGATCCTGCGGTGCTGCCGGCCCACGAGGCGCTGGCGATCGCGAGGGGGCAGCGATCGGCGTGGCTCGGCGGTCGACCGCTGGCGGTGGGTGAGCCGGCTGACTTCCTGCTGGTGGCCGCCGATGTTCCCGAGATGGCCACGGGTGAACTCGATGCCAACCTCGTCTATGCCGCCGACGGCTCGGTGGTCGACACCACGGTGGTCGATGGCCGGGTGCTGATGGAGCACCGTCGAGTGGCCGATCTCGACGAGATCGTCGAGCAGGTGCGCGGCCGGGTGCAACGCCTCGTTCGGTAATCTCGGTTCGATGCGCTGGCGACTGCGTCACGTGATCGTGATCGGAACGCTGCTTTTCGCGCTGGTTTGGGCCCGCACCGACGGCAATCCGCTCGACATCTTCGAGGACCGCTCAGAGGTCGGCGTGGTGCAGGACATCTCGGCCGCCAGCCTGGCTGTTCCGCCCCGCCCACCCGAGGGCATGGGCAGCTGGGCGTTCCTCGACAAGAACGACGACGGCACCCCGGTCGGCTACGACCCGTGTCGCACCATCCGCTATGTCGTGCACATCGGCTTCGGGCCGCTCAATGCGGCGGAAATGGCACACGAGGCGGTGCGAACGCTGTCGAACGCCACCGGGCTCACGTTCGAGTTCGACGGGATCACCGACGCCGTGCCTCAGTCCGACACGCTGTTCGATCACGACGATCCGGTCTGGATCGGTTGGGCCAGCGAGAGCGAGACCGATCTCTACCAAACGGTGGGCCACGACGTGGTCGGCGTCGGTGGGTCGACGTTTCGTCAGCTTCGCGGTGGTGGGCCCAAGCAGTACGTGAGCGGATACGCCATCGTGAAGCCCAGCTCGGGCTTGATGCCAGGGTTCGGTCCCGGTCGCAGCGAGGGCAACGTGCTGCTCCACGAGCTCGGTCATCTCGTCGGCCTCGATCACGTGACCAACCCCGAAGAGATCATGCACGCCGGCGTCGGGCCCCAGTCGCCCAACGGCTACGGCGCCGGCGACCTCACCGGGCTGTGGCAGCTCGGCGCCGCCCGCGGCTGCTCCTGAGCGGTAGCGGCCGTCAGCCGTACCAGCCGGCCACGTCGATGATGACGTGCACCGAGCCCACGTTGTTGTAGACGCCGGCGGCGCCTCCGCCACCCACCATCACGGTGACCGCGTTGGGCACCGTCCAACCGGCCTGCCAGTTCAGGCTGGACGCCACCGGCCTGGTGAGCCCGTTGGGCCACAGGGTGAGGTACGACGACGACGAGGTGGAGGTCACCGTGGTGTTGGTGAGCACGGCCGCCGCCCCGTCGGGCACCTCCGCCAGCCCGGCGATGGTGACCGGTCGGGTGGTGCCGCCTCCCCAGGCGCTCTCGTAGGCACCGACCTGCGACGCGACGCGCGAGTCCTGCACGCGGGCCGGGGCCAGCGGGTGGAAGTCGGTGCCGCCGTCGTCGGTGAAGTAGCCGACCACGTCGAGCACCACGTGCGCGTCACCCACGTTGTTGTAGACGTCGATCTTGCCGTCGTCGCTCAACCGCACGGTGACCGCGTTGGGCAACGTCCAGCCGGGTTGCCAGTTGAGGCTCGACACCAGGGGTCGCGACGTCCCCGCCGGCCAGATGGTCAGGTACGACGAGCCGGTCGTGCCGGTGACCGTGGCGTTGAGCACCACCGCAGTGGCCTCGGCGGGGACTCCGCTGACGCCCGCGACCGGGATGCGGCGGGTGACGCCGCCCTTCCACGCCGTGGCGTGCGGCCCGACCTGCGACGCGGCGCGCGAGTCCTGGATGCGCACCGGCGCCAGTGGGGTGAAGCCGGCGCCCTCGTCGGTGTCGTAGTAGCCCACCACGTCGACCACGACGTCGGCGTTGCCGAAGTTGTTGTAGATCCAGATCTTGCCGTTGCCGCCCACCTTGACGGTGACCGCGTTGGCGATGGTCCACCCCGGCTTCCAGTTGAGGCTGGAGGCGACGGGTCTGGCCTGTCCGGCGGGCCACAACGAGAGGAACGACGACCCGGTGGTGCCCGTGACCGTCACGTTCAGCGCGACTGCGGTGGCATCGATGGGGACGCCGAATGCGCCGGCGACGGTGACGTCGCGCGACTTCCCGGGGCCCCACGGCGTGCTGAACGGTCCGATCTGTGAGGGCGCCCGGGAGTCGAGGATGCGCACGGGATCGAGCGGCACGTAGCGGGTGGCGGGCGCCCCCGGATCGGGCTGCCACGTCGTCTTCAGCCGGACCTGGCCCGTGTAGCCGATCCAGCCGTTGACCACCACGGCGTAGCGAAACCCCTCGACCATCTGTACCGACAGCGCGCTGTAGAGCGAACCGGGCGTGGCGTCGTCGTTGGCGGCCAGCGGCACCAGGTCGTCGACCGCCGGTCCGGAGTAGACCGCGAGGACGGTGTCGAAGTCGGAGCCAGCCGTGTCCAGGTGCATCATGCCGTTGGCCGGTGCCTCGATCGTCCACCACACCGACGTCTCGCCCGGTTGCCCGTCGTGGTACGGCTCGCCGGGCTCGAAGGTGGCCGCCACGTTGCTGGCCCACACGTCCTCGTCGGCGACGATCTCGGTGGCGTCGGCGAAGTTGTCGTTGACCGGCGGCGGCACGCCCACCGTGAGAGTGACCGGACCCGAGGCGCCGCCCTTGCCGCCGACTGCCACGTGGTACGTGACGCCCGCGGTGACCGCCATGGTGACCTCGCTCCAGGTCGCGCTTGGAGCGTTGTCGTTGCTGGCGAGCGTGGTGAGGGCGTTCACCGCGCCACCGCTGTATACCCCCAATACGGTGTCGAAGCCCGAGCCCTGGGTGCGGAAGATCACCGTGCCGTCGACGGTGGGCGTGTACTGCCACCACACTGATCGGGACGACGCCTGTCCGGCGTGTTGGGGCTCGCCGCTCTCGACGGTGGCCGAGACGTTTGTGCCGCCGACTCCCATGGGCAGCGCGCCGTCGACGATGAGGCCCGGAAACGTGTCGTTGGCCGGCGGCGCCGGGGCGCCGAGTGCGGTCGGCGGGGAGTAGAGCAGTCGGTTGGGTGAACCGGCGCCGGGCGAGCCGACCACGCCTGTGGTGGTGTCGGCGATGAGCTTGGCGGCCACTTGGCTGGGTGTGAACAGGGGACGCTGAGCCAGCAGCACCGCCGCCGCGCCGGCGACATGCGGGCTGGCCATCGAGGTGCCCGAGATCGAACGGGTGGCGACGCTCGAGCTGTTGAAGGTCGACGTGATGTTCTCGCCCGGTGCGAAGAGATCGACGCAGCTCCCGTAGTTCGAGGTGGAGGCTCGGGTGTCGACGCTGGTGGTGGAAGCCACCGTGATGGCCTCCGACACACGAGCGGGCGAGTACCCACAAGCAGGCTGGTTGTCGTTCCCCGCCGCCACCACGACCGTCACCCCGTCGTCCACCATCGCGTCGACCGCGAGGTCGACGAAGCTGTCGGCCGGCCCGCCCAGGCTCAGGTTGGCCACCGCAGGCACGTTCGGTTGGTGGTCGCGGATGATCCAGTCCGCCGCAGCGAGGAGGCCGCCGTAGTCGCCGTACCCCTCGCAGTCGAGCACCCGCACCGCGACCAACGACACGCCCTTGGCCATGCCATGCGAGGACGAGCCGAGGATGCCGGCCACGTGGGTGCCGTGCCCGAAGCAGTCGTTGGTGCCTTGACCGTCGAGCACCGTGGTGAACCCGGAGCGCACCCGACCGCCGAAGGCCACGTGGTCGGCCCGCACCCCGCCATCGACCACGTACGCGGTGACGCCGGCCCCCGTGTTCGGATACGTGTAGGAACCCGACAGGGGGCGGTTGCGCTGATCGCTGCGGTCGAGGCCCCACGGGGCGCTGGTCTGCACCGCCGCTGGCGAGAGGCCGGCCTCCTCGGTGACGCTGATGGGCCGGTCGACGGTGACGTCGGCGACCGCCGGGTCGTCGCGGAGCGCAGCCAGCTGGGCTTCGGTGACGTCGACCGCGGCGCCGGGGAAGATGTCGTGGTAGAGGCCGCGCACCTCGACCCCCGCCGCCGTGAGTCGGGTCGCCTCGGTCTCCGGGTCGCGGCCCTCCGCGAAGCGCACCAGGTGCGCCACCGGGTCCTCGCCACCGCGGGCGGCACCACCTCCGGCGCCCAGGCTCTCTGCAGGGGCGTTCGCCTTCGACGGGGCCGGCCAGACGGCAGGTCCGCTGGCCGGGTCGGGCGGGGGTCCGCCTGTCGCCAGGGCGGTGGTGGTGGCTGCGCGAGGAGGGCCTGCCGGTGCGGCGTGGGCCACCGGCGCGATGAGCGCCAGCATCGGGACCACGAGGGCGAGTGCGCCGCCGACCGCGGCCAGCCGCCGACGGCGACCCGCCCCGCTCGCGTGCCTGGTTCCCACCTCGCGCCTACCTCCCGGTTGGTGGCGAGAGTACCGGTTCGGCCTCTCCCCGGAACATCGGTCGCCCGGCCCATCTGCTGGAGGTGCCTGCTCGCCGGGGCCGACCTGTGGCTCCAACGGATGCGAGTACGTCAGGTCATGCGGTCGGTCTCGTAGGCCCACATGGCGAGCTCGACCCGGTTGCGGGCCCCGAGCTTGCTCATGAGGCTGGCGAGGTGCGACTTCACGGTGCTGAGGCTGATGCAGAGATCATCGGCGATCTCGGCGTTGGTGCGGCCACGGGCGACGGTCACCAACACCTCCTCCTCGCGCTCGGTGAGCGGATCGAGCGGCTGGGCCGCCGGCTCGCTCGCCGACGCTCCGAGATCCGAGAACGACGACAGCAGCCGCGCCGTGACGCTCGGAGCGATGAGTGCGTCACCGCTGGCCGCCGAGCGCACGGCCTGGGCGAGCAGTTCCGGGCCGGCATCCTTCAACAGGAACCCGCGCGCGCCCGCCTTGAGCGCCCCGTGGACGTACTCGTCGAGGTCGAACGTGGTGATGACGACGATGGCGAGCGGGTCGGCCACATCGGGTCCGGCCAGTTGGCGCGTGAGCTCGATGCCGTCGAGCTCGGGCATGCGGATGTCGAAGAGGCACACATCGGGTCGCAGCCTGCGAGCGAGCTCGAGGGCGTCGCGCCCATCGACCGCCTCGCCCACCACCTCGATGTCGGGCTGGGCGTCGAGGATCATGCGCAGGCCGGTGCGCACGATGTCCTGATCGTCGGCGATCAGCACGCGGATGGTCATGTCGTCGCCGCTCGGCGGGGGAGCGTGGCTTCGACGGTCCAGCCGCCACCGGGACGGGGGCCGGCTGCGAACGTGCCGCCGAGGAGCTTGGCCCGCTCGGCCATGCCGACCAGCCCGAAGCCCGGTGTCGAAGTGGTCAGTGCCGCGCCGCCTCGTCCGTCGTCGACGACGGTGACCCGCACGTGGTCGTCGTCTCCGTCGACGCGCACCTGCACCTCGGACGCGTGGCGAGCGTGGCGCAGGGCGTTGGTGACCGCTTCCTGCGCGAGGCGAAAGCAAGCGGCATCGACCGACGGGCGGAGCTCGTCGACCTCGACCGTCACCACCACCCGGGGGCCTCCGCCTGCGCCGTTCCCCTCGAGACGGCGCAGATCGCGGACGCCCTGTTGCGGCCGCAGGTCGACCCCGTCGCCTTCGCGCAGCGTGCCGACCATCGATCGCATCTCCTCGAGCGCCCGGGTCGCCTCCTCTTCGATCACCGACAGCGCCTCGGCGGCGGCCTCGGGCTGGGTGGCGGCCACGACCCGACCGGCCTGGGCCCGCACCGCGATGGCGGAGACGTGGTGGGCGACCGTGTCGTGCAGCTCACGGGCCAGCTCCTCTCGTTCACGCGATCGCAGCCCGGCGATCTCCTCGGCTTGCAGCTCGCCGGCGTAGCGCACGGCGAAGCCGACCGCGCAGGCGAGCAGGAGCACGACGGTGCCGCCGACGATGTCGCCGATCGGGTCGCCGGCGACCGCGGTCAGGACCACCGGCACCGACATGACGAGGAGACCAGCGCCGACCTCTCGTCCGGAGGCCCACCGCGTGAGCGCGTAGGGCAGCACGAGCAGGAAGACCGCGGTGTTGAGCCCCTCCCACTCGACGTCCTGGACGAGCGATGCGGTCTCGACCGCGCTCATCGTCCCGAAGGCGAGGGCGACCACCAGCAGCGGGTGCACCCGCCGCCAGGGCAACAGGAACGCGACGCCGATGGTCACGGCCAGCGACACGCCGCTCCACGTCAGGTCGTCGCGGGCGAACGTCTCGACCGTCGCCGCCACGACCAGCACCGCCACGAGCGCCCAGTCGCGCCGTGCCGGCCCTGGCGGGTCGGCCGCTCGCGGTTCCGCCCAGTAGGGACGGCTCTTGTCCAACACCACGGCGCAAGCGTACGAGGCCCGAGCGTCGGGCGGATCGGCCGAAAGGACGATCCGCGAACCGGCCGATCAGCCGGTGCGGAAGTGGCCGGACTCCCGATGTGGGCCCGATCGGAGATCCCGAGGATGGGAGCCATGCCCACGTCGCAGCTCGAGCGCCCTCCCGTCACGCCACCCCCGGTCACCGATCGGCGCGGTGGCGCCCCGCCGCCGGGGAGCGACTCGCTGCTCGGACGTCTCGGCGGTTGGTGCTTCGACCACCGGCGAGCGACCGTCGGACTCTGGGCTGCGGTCCTCGTGGTCGTCCTCGCGGCCGCCGGTGCGGTGGGGCCTGCGTTCGGAAGCGGGTCGATGGTGCCCGACTCCGACAGCACCGCCGGATTCGCCGTCCTCGAGGAGCACTTCCCCGAGCTCGGCACCGGTGGTCAGTCGGGCATGATCGTGTTCCGCGCCGACCAAGGCGTCGACGATCCGGTGGTCGCCGCCGCCATGGAGAACCTCTTCGCCACCGTCGATGCCGGCTTCCCCGACGAGGCCGGGACCCCGAGAGCGCCGGGTGCGACCGTCGTCTCGCCCTACTCCGCCCAGAGCGCCGGTCAGATCGCCTCGACCGGACCGCTGGCCGGCCAGTTGGCGTTCGCCCAGGTGAACCTGTCGGCCGACGTCGACGACACCGAGTCGGGCCGCATCGGCCAGTTGATCACCGAGGAGGCCCCGTCGATCGAGGGGCTCGAGGTCCTGGTCGGTGGCCAGTACCTGACCGCGGTCGAGCCGCCCCAGACCGAGCTGATCGGCATCGCCTTCGCCGTCGTGGTGCTCATCGTCGCCTTCGGCTCGGTGCTGGCCATGGGCCTGCCCATCGCCGTCGCCCTCGGCGGCGTGAGCATCGGCCTCGGAACCATCGTCCTGCTCACCCGGGTGGCGACCGTCCCCGAGGACACGATGCTGCTCGGGATGATGGTCGGCCTCGGTGTCGGCATCGACTACGCGCTCTTCATCGTCACCCGCACCCGCGAAGCGGTCCACGCCGGGCATCCGCCGAGGGATGCCATCGTGGTCGCCATGAGCACCGCCGGGCGGGCCGTCGCCTTCGCCGGGGCCACGGTCGTCGTCTCGATGCTCGGTCTGCTGCTGGTCGGCATCGGGATGCTCTCGGGCATGGGACTCGGCGTCTCGGCCACCGTGCTCGCGACGATGTTCACGTCGATGACGCTGCTGCCGGCCCTGCTCGCCATGGCCGGGCCGCGGCTCGAGGTCACCCGCTGGCGTGGCCTGCTCGCCGCCGGTGCCACGGCGGCCGCCATCCTCGGGGTCGGCATCGGCTCCACCCCGCTGGCCATCGGGGGCGCGGTGGCCGCCATCACCGCCCTGGTGACTGAGCCGCTTCGTCCCGAAGCTGCGCGACGAGGTGCCCCACCGAGCGGCCAAGCCGGTGGAGACGACGTTGTCGCACCGGTGGAGCCGGACCATCCAGCGGCGACCGCTGCTCTGGGGCGGGGCGGCTGCGGTCACCCTCGTCGTCCTGGCCGCGCCGGTCCTCGGCCTCCGCCTCGGCTGGGCCGACGAGGGCAACTTCCCCGAGGACTCCGACACCCACCAGGCCTACGACCTGCTGGCCGAAGGTTTCGGCGAGGGGTTCAACGGGCCCTTCGTCGTCACCGCCACCCGTACACCCGGCGCCGACGCCCCCGTCGCCGGCGCCATCGACGCGCTCACGCCGCGCTCGCCGACACCCCGGGCGTTGCCGCCGTCACGCCGCCGGTCGCCGACGACCCGTCGAACCCGGCTGCGTACGTGATGACCCTCATCCCGACGTCGGCCCCGCAGGACGAGGCCACGACCGAGCTCGTCCGCGCCCTGCGCGACGACGCCGTGCCCGCCGCGGCCGCAGCCGGGCTCGACGTCCACGTCACCGGAAGCGCCGCCACCAACATCGACGTCACCGACTACCTGCGTGAGCGCATGCCGCTGTTCTTCGCCGCTGTCCTCGGCATGTCGTTCCTCGTCCTCATGATGGTGTTCCGCTCGGTGCTCGTTCCGCTCAAGGCCGTGGTGATGAACATGCTCTCGATCGCCGCCACCTACGGCGTGATCGTGGCCGTCTTCCAGTGGGGATGGGGCGACGCGCTCCTCGGCATCGAGGCAGGGCCGATCAACCCGTTCATCCCCCTCATGCTGTTCGCCATCGTGTTCGGGCTGTCGATGGACTACGAGGTGTTCATGCTCTCCCGCATCCGTGAGGAGTACGACCGCACCGGCGATGCATCGACCTCGGTGGCCGACGGGCTGGCGTCGACCGCCCGGGTCATCACCGCCGCCGCCGCCATCATGGTCGTGGTCTTCGGCTCGTTCGTGTTCGAGGACATCCGCGAGATCAAGGTCTTCGGTCTCGGGCTCGGGCTCGCCGTGTTCCTCGACGCCACCCTCGTGCGCATGGTCCTCGTGCCGGCCACGATGGCGCTGCTCGGCGACCGGAACTGGTGGATGCCGCCCTGGCTCGACCGACTCGTCCCGCGTCTCTCGATCGAATCGGCGACCCCCGCCGCTCCCGCCCTCGACACCGAACTGGAGCCAGCATGAAGGCGATGATCGCAGCCCGCTACGGCGGACCCGAGACGATGCAGCTCCAGGAGGTACCGACCCCCACCATCGGCGACGACGAGGTGTTGGTCGCCGTGCGGGCCACCTCGTTGCAGGCACTCGACTGGCACCTGCTCCGGGCCGATCCGGCCATCGTCCGGCTCGGCCAAGGGCTGTTCCGACCGAAGCGCACGATTCACGGCGTCGACATCGCCGGAGTGGTCGAGGCGGTCGGCCCCGGCGTCGACGACCTCGAACTCGGCGACGAGGTCTTCGGTTGGAGTGACCACGGCGGGGGACTGGCCGAGTACGTCGCGCTGCCCCGCGACCACGTCCGCCCCCGACCAGAGAACCTGACGCTCGAGGAGGCTGCCACCATCGGGGTCGCCGCGTTCACTGCGCTGCAGATGGTGCGTGACCAAGCCGACGTGCGCGAACGCGACCGGGTCCTCGTGGTCGGCGCGTCCAGCGGGGTCGGGCACTTCGCCGTGCAGCTGTGCAAGGCGGCCGGCGCCCACGTGACCGGCGTGTGCAGCACCCGCAACGTCGACCTGGTCCGCGCCGTCGGGGCCGACGAGGTCATCGACCGCAGCGTCGACGACTGGAGTGCCATGGACCGCACATGGGACGTCGTCCTCCAGGTCACCGGCGACGTCGGCTACCCCCGGGCCCGGAGGGTGTTGGCGGCCGACGGGCGCTACGTGATGGCCGGCGTCAACGCCGACGGCCGCATCCTCGGCCCGATGCTGCCCTTCCTGCGCCTCATGGCGCGAGGCCGCTTCGACCGACGGGTCCGAGTCGTCCGGGCCGTCGAGAACGCCGACGACCTCCGAGCTTTGGCCGAGCTCGTCGAAGCCGGATCACTGCGCCCAACGATCGACCGCCGCTTCACCCTGGCCGAGGCGGCCGACGCCATGCGCTACGTCGAGGAGGGTCGCACCGCCGGCAAGATCGTCGTCACTGTCTGAGCGCACAGGTCCGTCAGGCGAACGCCGTCAACGCCCGGGAGTCGCCGCAGAGGTCTTGCTGCTGACGTCGCTTCCGTCCGCTCCGGTCGCGGATCCGGGGTGTGGGGCCCCCGAGTACGCGACAGGTTCGGTGGAAGGGATGCCCTCCTTGTGCCGGTAGGGCGGGGCTCCGATTGTCTGCGCTGAGCTAGATGTCCAAGAGCTTGATGAGCGAGATGGCCGAGAGCGGGCCGTAGTAGACGTCGGCGTTGTCGGTCTCGAACCGGTAGGCCATGGTGTCGAGGGGATCGTGGGCGATGGCGCCGTCCTCGCCGGTGAACTCCATCGGCACCACCTCGAAGGTGCCGAGCTCGACCGAGTACCACTCGCCGCCGATCACCACCTTCGACACACGCTTCAACGGGATCGACACGACTGGCACTCCCTTCGGTCACGAGCGGACGACACGGTCGACACTACCGCCGGCTACGACGGTCGCCGGATACACCGCGTCGGCCACCTACCATCGGCCGGCGTGAGCCCGCGCCGGAAGGTCGACGAGGTCACGCCCATGTGGCTGGCCCATCACTTCCCCGACGACTACGACCGTTGCGTCGTCATCGCCGGGCGTCACGTGTGCCGGCGTTGCGCGGTGCTCTACCCGGTGGCCCTGGCGGTCATGGTCATCTCCTTGGCGGGCTGGCACTGGCCCGAATCGGCCGATCCGTGGCTGCTCTGGCTGCTACCCCTGCCGTCGGTGATCGAGTTCGTCGGCGAGCACGCGGGCTGGTTGCGCCACCGTCCGGTGCGCCAGGTCGTGCTCACCATCCCGCTCGCGGTCGCCCTCGGCCGAGGCTTCGCTATCTACGTGCGCGAGCCCGGCAGCCTGCTCTTCTGGGGTGTGGTCGTGGTCTACGGCGGCATCTGCGGCCTGGCCGTCCTGCTCGCCTCGCGGCGCAGCGCCGAGCACTAGCGTCACCGCCCATGGCGAGCGTCGTGATCTACCACAACCCCAAGTGCAGCAACTCGCGTCGCGCCCTCGAGGCGCTCGAAGGGCGCAACATCGACCTCGAGATCGTGCAGTACCTGAAGACACCGCTCGACCGCGGCGGCCTCGAGGCCCTCGTCGGCCAACTGGTTGATCCGCCTGCCGACCTGGTCCGTCACGACAAGCGCTTCGGCGAGTTGGGCCTCGATGCCGACGCCTACGCCGACACCGCAGCGGTGGTCGACCTGCTGGCCGAGCACCCCGAGCTGATGCAGCGACCCGTCGTCGTCGCCGACGGCCGAGCGGTCATCGCGCGCCCGCCGGAGCAGAAGCTCGACGAGCTGCTCGGCCCCGCGTAGCCGTTCGGTCAGGCGTTGGTGGTGGCCGGCACCGCCTGGGCCGCATCAGGTGCGTCAGAAGCGTCAGGCGGAGCGGGCACATCAGGCGGGCCAGCCCCTTTGGACGAGTCCGGCGACTGCTCGAGGGCGATGCGCGGCAGGATGCGATCGAGCCAGTGGGGGAGCCACCAGTTCCCCTTCCCGAGCAGCTCCATGGTCGACGGCACCAGCACCATGCGCACCACGGTGGCGTCGACGAAGACCGCCACCGCCAGACCGATGCCGATCATCTTCACGGTCGGGTCGGGGTTGGTGACGAACGCGAGGAACACACCGATCATGATCAGCGCGGCCGAGGTGATCACCCGCGCCGTGTTCGAGAGCCCCGCCACCACGCTGCTGTGGCTGTCGCCGCTCTGCAGGTACTCCTCACGGATGCGCGACAGGAGGAACACCTCGTAGTCCATCGACAGGCCGAAGAGGATGGCGAACATCATCACCGGCACGAACGCGGCGATCACGACCGTTTCCTCGAGACCGATCGCACCCCGTCCCCAACCCCACTCGAACATGACCACCAGCACGCCGTAGGCGGCACCGATCGAGAGCAGGTTCATGACGGCGGCGGTGAAGGGCACGAGTAGCGAACGGAACACCATCATCAGGAGCAGGAACGAGCCCCCGAGCACCACGGCGATGAGCACCGCCATCCGGCTCTTGATGCGGTCGGTGAGATCGATCAGCTCGGCGGTGGTGCCGCCGACGAACACATCGGACGCGTCGATGTCGGTGCCCGCCAGCGCCTGCGGGATGGTGTCGCTGCGCAAGGTGCGGACCAGATCGGCAGTGGCTTTGTCGTTCGCGCCGGTGGTGGGGATCACCTCGATGAACGCGATCGTCGGATCGGTGAGGCTGTTCGCACCCGGCACCACCCGCTGCACACCCGGCGTCTGCTCGAGTGTCTTGACGAAGCTGCCGATCGTGCTCGAGCACCTGTTGCTCGTTCTGCGGAGTCACCGGTGGCAGCGATCCGACGATGACCAGCGGCCCGTTGGCGCCAGGGCCGAACGCGTCGCTGATGATGTCGTAGGCCTTGCGCTGCGTCGTGTCGGTCGGGGCGTCGCCATCGGTCGGGAAGCCCAGGTCGATCCTCAGTAGGGGCGCCGCCAGCAGCAGCAGCACGACCAGGCTCAGGGGGGCGAACACCCAGGCTCGACGGCCGACCTGGTGGGCCCACCTGGCCGAGAAGGTGCCCGTGGACTCGGCGGCCGACGGAGCGCCGGCGGAGCGCGCCCACGGCAGCTTCAGGCGGTCGATGCGGTGGCCGAGCACGCCGAGCAGGGCAGGCAGGAAGGTGAGCGCGACCAACACGGTGACCACGACATAGAGCGCCGCGGTGAGCCCGAGCGTGCGCACGTAGGGCACGCCCATCAGGCCCAGGGCGACCATGGCGAGGCACACGGTGAGGCCGGCGAACAGCACCGCCGATCCCGCGGTGCCGAGGGCCCGTCCCACGGCGTCGTGGGGCTCGGCGCCATCGGCGAGGTTCTGGCGGTAGCGGCTGACGATGAACAGCGAGTAGTCGATGCCCACACCCAGGCCGATCATCGTGCCGAGCAGGGGAGCGATGCTGCCGACGGTGGCCCAACGCTCGATCAGCACGATGAGCGAGGTGGAGATGGCGAGCGCGAACAGGGCGGTGCCGATGGGCACGAGCATCGCCACGCCTGAACCGAGCGAGATGAGCAGGATCACGACGGCGATGGCGAGGCCGATGTCGTCGGCGTGCTCAGAGATGGCCGAGGTGGGCGCGTCGAACGCATCGACCACCGCACCACCGAACTGGGTCTCGACCCCCGCGGTGTCGGCCGGTGCGACGGCCGACTGCATCTGGCGCACGATGTCCTTCGGCAGCTCGGTCACCGGGTCGGCGAACTGCACCGAGACGTACACCACGGTCTGGTCCGACGAGATGTTGCCGGCGGTAGGCGAGCCGGAGGCGAACGGGCTCACGATGGGCGACACGCCCGAGATGGCACCGAGGTTCTTGAACGACTGCTCGATGGCTGCCTGGGGAGCGGCGTCGGTCACCTTGGCGCCGTCGCTGGTGCGGAACACCGCGATGGCTGAGCCGCCGGTGGCTGCCGGGAACTGCTGCTCGAGCAGGTCGATGGCCCGTTGGGCGTCGGTGCCGGGGATGGCGAAGCTGTCGCGGGTGGTGCCCCCGTCGCGACTGGCCAGCGTGCCGAGCACCACCGCCACCAGCACCCAGGCGATGAGGACCCACCGATGATGTTTCGCCGCGGACCGGCCCAGGCGCTCCAACACGCTTGTTGCTCCTCGATCGAGCCGCCTGAGGCGAGGTAGGTGCGGCGACGGTAGAGATACCTGGCCCCTACCTATCGGCAGCTCATCCCGAGGTCGTGAACCTCAGGCCGGGTTGACCCGCACCATCAGCTTGCCGACGTTCTCACCGGTGAACAGCATGTTCAACGCCGCGGGCGTCTGCTCGAATCCGTCGACCACGTGCACCCGGTGCTGAATGAGGCCTTCGGCCACCCACATGCCGAGTTGCAGCGCGGCTTCGGCGAAGCGGTCGAGGTAGTCGAGCACGATGAAGCCCTCCATGCGGCCCCGCTGCACGGTGAGGTTGAACAGGTTGTTCGGCCCCGGCTCGGGATCGATGGCGTTGTACTGCGAGATCGAACCGCACAACACGACGCGCCCCCGCAGCGCCAGGTGGTCGAGCGCGATCTGCAGCAGCTCGCCGCCCACGTTGTCGAAGAAGACGTCGATGCCGTCGGGGCACTCGGCCGCAACCCGCGCGGCCACGTCGTCGGTGCGGTAGTTGATGGCCGCGTCGAACCCGAGGTCGTCGACCAGCCAGCGGCACTTCTCGTCGGTGCCGGCGATGCCGACCGCCCGGCAGCCCTTGATCTTGGCGATCTGTCCGACGATCGACCCGGTGGCGCCCGCTGCACCCGACACCAAGACCGTGTCGCCCGGCTGTGGCTGGCCCACGTCGAGCAGGCCGAAGTACGCGGTGATGCCGGTAGCGCCGTAGATGCTGAGGGCGTCGGTGAGCTCGATGCCCTCGGGCAGCACCTGCATCATCGCCTCGGGACTGGCCACCGCGTGGTCCTGCCAGCCGGTGAGCCCGAGCACGTTGGCTCCGACGGGCAGCGCCGGGTTGTTCGACTGCACGATGTGACCGGCACCAGCGCTGCGCACCGGATCGCCGATGGCGACGGCGGGGAGATAGGTGTCGTGCGAGATCCATCCACGGATGGTGGGGTCGAGCGACAGGTAGTCGATCTCGATCAGGGCCTCGCCCTCGCCGATCTCGGGCACGGGGACGGTCACCAGCTCGAAGCAGTCGGGTGTGATCATGCCCTCGGGGCGTTTGCGAAGGACGATCTGGCGCATGGTGTCGGACATGCCGGCAGCCTACGGTCGTCGCCAGGCCCGCGGGTGGGCAACCACGCGGGCGGACGATTCAGTCGATCAGGGCGAACAGATGCCAACGCTCGGGCACGCCCTTCAGGTGGTGCTCACCGCGGTCTTCGAACCCCAGGTCCGAACCGCTCACCAGGTCGCGCACCGTGCGCGACACCAGCACCTCGCGTGCGCCGGCGGCGGCTGCGACCCGGCTGGCCAGGTGGACTGCGATTCCGGCCAGGTCGTCGCCTCGCCGTTCGCACTCACCGGTGTGCAGCCCCGCCCGTATGTCGATTCCCGCTTCAACCGCCGCGCGCGAGATCGACGCGGCGGCCAGCACGGCTTGGGTCGGGCTGTCGAACGAGGCGAGGAAGCCGTCGCCGGTGGTGTTGACCTCGCGACCGCCGAACCGACCGAGCTCGCGTCGCACCAGGGCGTCATGGATCTCGAGCCGATCGCGCCACGCTCGATCACCCAGGGCGGCCGCGGTCTGCGTGGAGTCGACGATGTCGGTGAACAGCACGGTGGTCAGCACACGCTCGACCCGGCCGGTACGCCGACCGGTCAGGAACTCCTCGACCTGATCGAGCAGCGCGTCGGCGTCGGTCGCCCACACCACCTGATCGCCACCCGGCAGCTCCGCGAACCGAGCCCCGGCGATGTGGTCGGCCACGTAGCGACCCTGCTCCACGGGAGTGATCCGACCCTCTCGTGCGTGGAGCACCAGGGCCGGCGCGGAGATCTCCGACAGCACGACGCGGCTGTCACCGCGGAGCACGGCACCGAGCACGGCGCGAGCGGTGCCTGGGCTGGCGCTGCGCTGGCCCGCCTGGTCCCACCAGGTCCGGAACGCCTTGTCGTCGGCCAGGCTGGGGAGCAGCGTGGCGACATCGCCGCCGTCCTCGTCGTCTGCGTCGGGGTGTCGCCAGTCGTTTGCCGGATCGATGTTGTCCTGGAGGTAGTCGTCGACGAGGCTCGCCGGCATCCCCGGGTAGTCGTTGTCCTCGAGGAGACGGGCCGTCGTGTTCACCAGCACCAGCGCACGGACTCGCGCCGGTTCGCTCGCCGCCAGGCGGAGTGCGACGGCGGACAGCCCACCGCCCTCGGCGAGCACCGCTACCTGCTCGGTGCCGACTGCGTCGAGCACGGCACGGGCGTCCGCGACCATGTCGTCGACGTCGAGGTCCGTCCCGAGCGACACCGGGTCGGAGCGTCCCACTCCGCGGAGGTCGTAGCGGATGGTTCGACAAAACGAGGTGAGCCGTCGCAGGTAGGCCGCAGCGCGGGGTTGCTCGTCGAGCACGTCGAGTGAGATGAGCGTGCCGGGGATCACCAGCAGGTCGGGACCCGTTCCCTCGACGCGGTAGGCCAGGTGCACGCCGCTGTTGCTCGCGTATCCCGTCTGGCTCTCCACTCGGCGGTCACGCTAGTCCCGAGCCGGCGGCCTGATCACCGGGAGCACTGTTCGGAGCGGTGAGGAGCAACCGGCCCGCAGGGCAGGTCGGCTACGTTCGGACGCCGTGGACGAGCGACTGACCGATGACGCGCTCGCCCGTCTGGCCGACATCAACATGGCCAACACCTGGGAGGCCATGAGTCGGCTGGCGGGTTGCCCGACCGAGCGGGTCGGCGCGCTGCAGCTCTATGCTTCTGGCCTGCCGATGGCGTTCTTCAACGGCGCGATCGCGACCGGCCCCGTCGACGACGCCGACGCAGCCGTTGCCGCTGCGCTCGCGTTCATGACCAGCAATGACGTCCCATGGTTGCTCTGGGTGCGCGCCGGGGTCGACGAAGCGCTGCTCGACGCCGGGCGCGCCGCAGGCCTGCGCGACGCGGGCGGGCCCCCGGTGATGGCTTGGTCACCGATCGATCTGCCGGCCGATCTGCGACCCGACCTGGAGATCTCGGTCGTCCGCGACCGGGCCGGCATCGAGGTGCACCACGACCTTGCGGCCCGCGGGTTCGACGCACCACCCGACATCTTCCAACGGCTCGTGACCCAAGCAACCTTGGCCGATCCCTCGTTTGCGCTCCTCGTCGGGCGGGTCGACGGCGAGCCGGTGTCGACCGCGGTCCTGTCGGTGACCGGGACGACCGGGGGCATCTACAACGTCGCCACCCCTCCCGAGCACCAGCGCCACGGTTACGGCCGGGCCCTCACCTGCGCGGCGGTCGATGAAGCGGTCCGACGGGGCTGCGACCACGCGGTCCTCCAGTCGTCGCCGGCGGGGCGACCCGTCTACGAAGCACTGGGATTCAGGGAGCTCGGTCGATACGTGCAACTCGAGGGTCCGCCCGCCTGACCCCCCGGAGCGGGTCAGAGCGTGCCGGCGTCGTTCGGTAGTGATCTGGGGCTGCGGCGTCGTCAGGCCGGCGTCGGGCTGGGATCGCCGGCGGTGACCGTCCACGCCGAGAGGGTCGCGATCTCGGCGGTCTCGGCCTGGGTGGTGCTCACGCTGCGCAGCCGGCAGCGGCACTCGTCCGCGGTGAGCTCGAGCACGCCGTAGCCGTTGGCAGCGGTGTCGGCGAAGCGGATCTGCGGCAGGCCCGACACCGACTCCTGCACCACGCTGGCGAACTGGTCGGGGAAGGTCGACGAGATGGAGCCGCCCACGAACTCGACGCCGAGCGGTTCGCCGTCGGCCTCGGCCTGCAGCTCGCCCACGCCGAACGCGTGGATGTCGCCGGTGACCACGACGAGGTTGCCGTCGTCGCGCGCTGCAGCGGCTTCGAGGATCTCGCGCCGCTCCGCGTCGTAGCCGTCCCACTGGTCGAAGTTGAACACCGCGCCGGCGATGGGAAGGCGGGTCATGACGGTCTGGTTGGCCAGCACGTCCCAGACCGCATCCGACGACTCGAGGCCTTCGATCAGCCACTGCTTCTGTGGTTCGCCGAGCATCGTCTGGTCGGGTGAGGTCTCCTCACCGCACGATGCGCCGAACGAGATGCCGCCCGGTTCGGTGCAGGCCTGATCGCTGCGGTACTGCCGCCCGTCGAGCACGAAGAAGGTGGCCAACGATCCCCACGGCACCTCGCGGTAGATCTCGTAGTCGGGCCCGTCCGGGGCTTCGAGCCGGATGGCGTTGTGCTCGTAGAACGCCTGGTAGCCGGCGGCGCGCCGCTCGCGGAACGCATCGACCGGGTCGCCGTTCTCGCTGGTGTCGCCGGCGTAGTCGTTCTCGACCTCGTGGTCGTCCCACGTCGCCACCCATGGGCACGACGCGTGTGCCGCCTGCAGCGCGGCGTCGCCCTTGTAGAGCGCGTAGCGGTTGCGGTAGTCGTCGAGCGTGATGATCTCGGGGCTGTTGTGCTGGCGGATCGCCGACTCGTTGGCCCCGCCCTCGTAGATGTAGTCGCCGAGGAACAGCATGAGATCGAGGTCTTCGGCCACCACGTGCGGATAGGCCGAGTAGTAGCCCGCCTGCCAGTTCTGGCACGACGCGAAGCCCACCCGAGCCGAGCCGCCCGCGGGGAGCTGACCCGAGGCGGGGGTGGTGCGTGTGCGCCCGACGGCGCTGGTGAAGTCGCCGATGCGGAAGCGGTACCAGTACCAGGTGTCGGCGTCGAGGCCGGCGGCGTCGACGTGCACGCTATGGCCCAGCGTCGGCAGGGCGGTCGTGACCCCGCTGGTGACCACGTCGGCGAACGCCTCGTCGTTGGCGATCTCCCACAGCACGTCGACGGGCGTGTCGGGCATGCCGCCCCCGTCGAGGGGTCGGGGTGCAAGACGGGTCCACAGGATGACCGAGTCGGCCAGGGGGTCACCCGACGCCACGCCGAGCGTGAAGGGCTCCGAGGTCAGCTCGGCCGGGGCCGGTGGCACGGCCGGCCGGTCACCTGGCGCGCCAGTGGTCGATGCTGATCCGCTCGTGTCGCCCGAGCCGCCATCGGTGCACGCGGCCACCGCGCCGGCCACCAGCACGCCGAGAAAGGCGCGTCGCGAAAGTCCCCCCTGCTGCATGGCCCGAAACCTACTGGCCGTCGGGGAGGCGTGCGTCGGGTTACACGAGCTCGCTGCGCAGGTCCTTCACGGCCGAACGCCGGAACGGGTAGCTCTCGTCCCGGGTCACCAGCCGGAGGGCCGAGTCGAGGTCGAACGACTCCTTCACCGTGCAGTCGTGGTCGAACACGAGGTAGCGGTCGAAGGCGCGCATGAACCAGCGATCGTGGGTGACGGTGAGCACCGTGCCCTTGAAGTCGCCGAGCGCGGACTGGAGCGCGTCGGCCGAGGCCAGGTCGAGGTTGTCGGTGGGCTCGTCGAGCAGCAACAGGTTGACGCCGCGCAGCTCGAGGCCCAGCACCTGGAGGCGAGCCTTCTGGCCGCCCGACAGCGTCTCGTAGGGTCGCTCGGCACCGTCGGCGATGCCGTAGCGTCCGAGCGCGCCCATGGCCGCGTGCTCGTTGAGGTCGAGCGTGGCCAGGCTCTCGAGGGGTGTGCGCCCGGCGAGCCAGGCGACGTCGTCGGTCTGGTGGAACAGCCCCGCCTTCACGTTGGCGCCGAGCCGCCACGAGCCCTCGGCCAACACCTCGTCGTCGCCGCCCAGCAGGCGGAGGAAGTGCGACTTGCCCGTGCCGTTCGGACCGAGCACCGCGACCCGGTCGCCGTAGAAGATCTCGACGTCGAAGGGCTCGGTGAGCCCGATGATCTCGAGGGCGTCGACACGGAGCACCCGCTCGCCCGAGCGCGCGCCGGTGAGGTTCATGCGCACGTCGCGGTCGGTGGGCGGGGGCGGCGGTGGGCCGATCTTCACGAAGCGGCGCCAGCGCGACTCGGCGGCGTCGGCTCGCCGGGCGTTGCCGTCGTTGCTGGCGGCCCGCTGCTTCATGGTGCGGTAGTTCTGGTAGAGCCGGCGCTCCTCCGCGTTCCAGCGGTCGAGGGCGTCGGCCAGGCTGGCGTGGCGCGCCGTGCGCGCCGCCTCGTAGGTCGCGAACGTGCCCGGATGGGTCCACGCGCCGAACCCCTCGAGCGTCACCAGCGAGTCGGGCGCGGCGGCGAGCAGCTCGCGATCGTGGCTGATGAGCACGATGGTCTTGGCCGAGCTGCGGATCTGCGCCTCGAGCCAGCGCTTGCCCGACAGGTCGAGGAAGTTGTCGGGCTCGTCGAGCAACAGGATGTCGACCTCGGACACGAACAACGACTCGAGCACGAGGCGCTTGCGCTCACCGCCAGAGAGTTGGGTCACCGGGCGGCCGGCGGCCTGATCGAGATCCTGGCGCAGCACCCGCTGGCAACACGAGTCCCACCGGGCCTCCTCCTGGTAGCCGCCGACCTCGCCCCACTCGCCGACCGCCTCGGCCAGGGCGATGCCGCTGGCCTCGGTGTGCTCGGCGTCGTTGCGCGCCTCGGCCAGGTGCAAGCGGCGGGCGGCCTCGGCCACCTGCGGGCGTGGCGAACGCGGCGAGCAGATCGCGCACCGTGCCGTGCTCGGCGCCGATGGCCTGGGGCATGAGTCGCAGCGATCCTTCGACCCGCACCGATCCCTCGGTGGGCGACAGGTCGCCCACGAGCAGTCCGAACAGCGTGGTCTTGCCCACGCCGTTGGCACCCACGATGGCGACCTTGCGGCCGTTGGGCACACGGAAGCTGACGTCGGAGAACAGCTCGTCGCCACCCGGGTGGGCGTACGCGATGCCGTTCACCTCGATGGTCGCCATGCGATGACCATGACAGGTCTCGCTCGATCAGGCGAAACCGGTTCGCTCCGAACCGATCACCTCGTTCTGGCGTCCGATGTTCGCGTCTGGCGCACCTGACGGACGCCAGAACGGGTCAGACGCCCGAGGGCAGGTCCTTGAAGGGCTGGTCCTTGTCGAGGCGCGGCTCGGATGGCAGACCGAGCACCCGCTCGCCGATGATGTTCTTCTGGATCTCGTCGCTGCCGCCGTAGATCGACACGGCCGGGGCGAACAGCGCCATCTCGGTCATCATGCCGTTGAGCGGTGCATCGGACCCCGAGAGCATGCCGCCCGCACCGACGATGCGCAGGCCGAGATCGCGGGAGAGCTTGGTGATGCGGCTCATCGAGAGCTTGGCGGTGTTGGCCGCCGGGCCGGGTGCCTTGCCGGCCGCTTTGGCCGCCTTGGCCCGCAGGTTGGTGTAACGGGCGATCTCGTTCATCGTGTAGAGCCGCATGAGGTCTTGGCGGATGGACGGGTCGTCGATGACGCCCGATCCCTTGGCCAGCTCGACCATGAGCCCGCTGCCGGCTGAGATGGCGCCACCGCCCCGTCGGGGAGCGCTGGCGAAGTCGCCGACCCGCTTCTCGAGGTCGCCGGCTTTCGTGCCGGGCACGGCGCCACCGGCCGCGCCGCCACCGCCCGCACCGAGGCCGGCGCGCTCGTTGGCGAGGGTGGTGTTGGCCACCGCCCAGCCGTTGTTGAGCCCGCCCAGCAGATCGGCGTCGGCCACGCGCACGTCGGTCATGAAGACCTCGTTGAACAGCGCTCGGCCGGTCATCTCGCGCAGCGGGCGGATGTCCATGCCGGGCTGGTCCATCTCGATGCAGAAGTAGCTGATGCCGCGATGCTTGGGCACGTCGGGGTCGGTGCGCGTCAGCAGCATGCCGAGGTCGGCCCACTGGGCGCCGGACGTCCACACCTTCTGCCCGTTGACGATCCACTCGTCGCCGTCGCGGATGGCCTTGGCCTGCAGGCCGGCCAGGTCGGACCCGGCGGCGGGCTCGCTGAACAGCTGGCACCACATCTTGCGGCCCATCACGATGTCGGGCAGGAACTTCTGCTTCTGCTCATCGGTGCCGTGCGTGAGGATGGTGGGGCCGGCCAGCAACAGGCCGAGCCCGGCGGGGCCGGCCACCGCGCCATAGTCGGCCAACTCCTTGCCGACGACGTTGGCCTCGTCTCGGCTGAGGCCCCGTCCGAACCACTCGGTCGGCCACGTCGGAGCGGCCCAGCCCGACTGGCCCAGGCGCTCCCACCACTCGCCGACGGTGAGCTCGGCATCCCAGTTCTGGTCGAGCCAGGCGCGTAGCTCGGCGCGCAGCTCTCCATAGGTGTCGGTCGATTCGGGTGCGGTGACGGTCACGTCGGTCCCCCTGCTGTGTGCGCGATGCGGTCATTCCAGTCGCACTTGACCGAACGGTCAAGTTCTCGGTCGGTAAGGTCGCCGCCCATGACCGACCAGACCACAAGCATCAGCATGGTGACCGGCGCCGGATCGGGCCTCGGAGCAGCGATCGCCGCTCGACTGGCCGCCGACGGCCACCTGGTGATCGCCAACGACCTCGACGCCGACGCGGCCGAGAAGGTGGCGGCCGAGGTCGGCGGCGAGGCGGCACCGTTCGACGTGGCCGATTCGAGCGCGTTCACGGCTGCGGTCGACGGTGTGGTCGAGCGGCACGGACGCATCGACGTGCTCGTCAACAACGCGGGCATCATCGCGTTTCGTGAGGAGGTCACCGAGCGGGCCATCGCCGCCGCGATGGCGGGCATGGCCGGCGAGCCGACGCCGCCGATGTCGGCGTTGTCGACGCTCTCCGACGCCGACTTCGACCGCATGATGAAGGTGCACGTGTACGGCACCTTCCACGGCACGCGGGCGGCGCTGGTGCACATGGAGGTCGCCCGCTCGGGTGCCATCGTCAACCTGGCGTCGATCTACGGGCTCTATGGCGCCACGGTCGTGCCCGAATACGCAGCGGCCAAGCACGCCATCGTGGGGCTCACTCGCTCCGTAGGTGCCGAGGTGGCGCCGCTCGGCATCCGGGTCAACGCCGTCGCCCCCGGGTTCATCGACACCCCGTTGCTCGCCCCGATGCACGAGTTGGCGCGCGGTGTCGTCATGCAGGGCATCCCCGCGGCGCGCATGGGCCGGGCCGAGGAGGTGGCCGAGATGGTCGCCTACCTGGCCAGCGACCGCGCGTCGTACTGCTTCGGCGACGTGCTGCCGATCACCGGTGGTGCCAAGGGCTGATTCGGCCCCGACGCCTGTAACGACAGCGCCTGGGTCGAGAGGGCGCGGATCGTGAGATGCCACTCGACCTGGCACGACGCGCACTGGTTGCTGCAGACGCCCTCGACCAGGTCGACGTCGTCGACCAATCCGAAGTCGCCACAGATGGGGCAGCGGGTGGGAGCGCCGAAATGCAGATGGGCGCCGTCGGGATAGTTGCGCAACACGGCCCGCAACGTCTCGATGTCGGGCGGCAGCGGCGGCGTGGAGGAAACACGGGGGAGCGCGGCCGTGGGATCGAGTCGTGAGAGCAGCGTCATGGCCGGTCTACGGCACGACCTCAGGGCGCGGATGAGCCTGTCAGCCGGCCAGCAGGATGAGCACGTGGTCGGGCTTGGTGGCCGCCGCCTCGAGCACCTCGTAGGCGTTCTCGACCACAGGCACCAGGTCCTGATGATGGCGGAACGATTCGCGGTGCAGCGATCGACAGCGGTCGAGCGCCAGGTCGACGTCTTCCTGGGCCAGCCAGCCACGCTGGCCCAGTGCCACCTTGGGACCGAGGGCCGCCAGCGAGGCCGGGCAGGCGTGCCGCTCGATCAGGCTGTGCAGCTCGCGGCCGAGGGCCAGTCGTCGGGCCTCGGGAGGTGACCACCCGAGATCGGGCAGCCGCCGACGCAACAGGTCGGGGGCGCGAAAGGCGCGGGTCGGCGTGAGGTAGGGGGCCATCGCCAGGCGGTACCACTCGCCGACATGGTGGTCGGGGTCGCCCGTGGCCCACTCGTCGGGCCCTCCGAATCGCAGCGCGTCGACGTAGCCCCGCTCGATGGGATCGTTCGCGCACCAGACCCGCCGGGCCTCGCTCTCGAGCCGGACGAGAGGTTCGAGATCGTGCACGTCGAACGGCTGGCGCTCGCCGACGATGAGGTCGAGACGATGGTGGAACTCGACCACATCGAGCATCCATGCCCTGCTGCCGAAGTGCACCCCCAGATGTTGGCTCCGCTCACGGGCCGAGCGGGGGATCCTCGGCGTTCTCGTCGGGCGCGCGGCCGACTCGGCGCCGACCCGCGCGGGTCAGCCGGTCGACAGCTCCGTGAGGAGCACGTCGATCACCGGACGAAGCGGCGGGGTCGGGTCGGCTTCGATCGACTCGAGCGTGCAGAACGCCTCGGTGCCGTGGGCCCGACCCTGCAAGGTGATGAGCAGCGAGCAGGTGGGGCCACCTTCGAAGCGCACGATCGTCTCGAGGATGCCGAGCTGGCGATCGAAGTAGCCGATGTGGCCGACACGCGAGGCTGCGTCGAAGAGCACCGCGAACGTCTCGTCGGCTGGGGCATGCACGAGCAGGGTGTCGCCGGCAGCCAACTCGGCGTCGACCGCCTCGTCGTAGGCACTGCGCTCGGGCGATGGAGGAGGAGGTGGTGGCGGCGCCGCGGTCGGCGGCGGGGGAGCCACCACGATCGGCTGGTCGTCGCTCGACGATGACGCCCGCAGGAACGCGAAGGCCGCCGTGAGGCGCGCGGTGGCCGCGGTGCCGGAAGGTCCGACCACGTCGGGGTGCTGCGTGCGCACCAGTTGGCGGTACGCACGGCGGGCGTCGGCGAGGGTCACTCCGGGCGCGAGCCCGAGCACCGCCAACGCCTCACGGGTGTCCACCCGCTCACCCTACGCATCCCCTCAACGGCACTCGGGCCGGGATCCGTCTCCCACCAGCCAAATTGGTGCGTGAAACACCCCATACGGGTGTTTCACGCACCGATTTCGGAAGGGGGGAGTGGGTCAGCCCTGGGGTGCGCCGGCGGGGGCGTCGGCGGTGACGGCACGCGACGCGAGCACCTGACCTCCGCCGCCCACGGCGATCAACACGACGGTGTGGGTGGCCCCACACGTGAGATCGAGCACGTGGCGGCCCGACACCGGCGGGTTCGGGCCGCCGGCCACCGACGCCTGGTCGACCAGGAACGCCACCGTCTCGGCGCCGGTGGTCGTGTAGTCGGCGATCGCGGTGGCTGTGCCGTCGACACACGGCACCCGGGCGGGCAGCTCGAAGCGCACCACCTCGAGGTTGCCGGCCGTCGTCGACGAGGTCTGGTCGTCGTCGGCGTCGTCGGCGTCGTTGTCGTCGCCCGTCTCGCCGGTCGACCCGTCGGCCGCGGACGTGGGGGGCACGATCGACTCGATCGGCGCGGTGGTGGGCGGGTCGATGCTGACCTGTGAGTCGGTCGACCCGTCGGAGGTGTCGTCGCTGCTGCACGCACCGAGGGCTGCCACCGACAGCACGGCCACCATGGCCACGACGGCGAAACGCAAGTGGGGACGAGGCATGACCCGCTCAGGTTAGGGCGCAGGCCGGTAGTGTCCGCCGCGGTGCTCTTCGACCTGGCCACCGACCGGCCTCACGACCTTGCGCTCGACGATCTCACCGCTACACGCACGTGGGCGGAGCTCGCCGATCGAGCCAGCCGCGCCGCTCACTGGCTCCGGGACGAGCACGGCCTGGCCCCCGGTGATCACGCCGCCATGCTGATGGGCAATCGGGTCGAGTTCATCGAGCTCGTGCTCGGCGCGCTGCTGTCGGGCGTGTGGATCACACCGATCAACTGGCACCTGACCTCGTCTGAGGTCGAGTTCATCCTCGACGATGCGAAGGCCGACCTGCTCGTCGTCGATCCCCAGTACGAGGAGCTGGGCCGGGCCGCGGCCGGAGCTCGCTCGGTGGTGGTGGCGGGCGACGAGCTCGACCGAGCGCTGGCCGGCGCCGACGCCTCCCCGTTCGATCTCGATGGGCAGGCGGGCGGGAACATGTTCTACACATCGGGCACCACGGGGCGACCCAAGGGCGTCAAGCGGGCCACGCAGTCGTCGGTGGCGGCCCAGCTGCGGGCCCACGCCGCGGCCGGCAAGGTGCTCGGCCTCGACCACGGTGGCCCGCACCTGGTGACCGGCCCGCTCTACCACGCCGCACCCGTCGGTTTCGCGGTGATGGATCTGCTGCTGGGGACCCCGCTCGTGGTCATGCCCCGTTGGGATCCCGCCACCGCGTTGCGACTCATCGACGAGCGCGGCGTGCGCGACACGCACTTCGTGCCCACGATGTTCGTCCGCCTGCTGCGCCTGCCGGATGCCGTGCGCAACGCGTTCGACGGATCGTCGCTCTCCGTCGTCTTGCACGGTGCCGCCCCCATCGCGCCGTCGGTCAAGCGGGACATGATCGAGTGGTGGGGCCCGGTGCTGCTCGAGTACTGGGGCGCCAGCGAAGGCGGCGTGGTCACCCTCGCTGGCTCCGAAGACTGGCTGGCCCATCCCGGCACGGTCGGACGGGCGGTGCCCACCTACGAGATCTTCGCCGGCGACCCCGAGGGCAGGCGACTGCCGCCCGGCGAGGTGGGCACGCTGTGGTGTCGCAACAAGATCGCCGATCGGGTCTTCGAGTACCACAACGCACCCGAGAAGACGGCCGAGGCGTTCCTGGAGCCGGGCACCTACTCGATCGGCGACATCGGCTATGTCGACGACGAAGGTTGGGTCTACCTGTCGGATCGGGCCGCGCACACGATCATCTCCGGAGGCGTGAACATCTACCCGGCCGAGATCGAAGGGGTGCTCATCGAACACCCTGCAGTGGCCGACGTGGGCGTGTTCGGCATCCCCGACGACGAGTGGGGCGAGGCGGTGAAGGCGGCCGTCGAACTGGTCGACGGTGTGGAGCCCAGCGACGAGCTCGCAGGCGAGCTGCTCGACTTCGCCCGCACCCGGCTCGCCGGCTTCAAGGTGCCGAGGTCGATCGACTTCGAAGAGGCGTTGCCGCGTTACCCGACGGGCAAGCTCTACACGCGGCTGCTGCGCGACCGCTACTGGCAGGACCAGGAGCGCTCCATCTGACGCTCAGGGGTCGAAGGGGCGGTTGGTCCACGGGCGTGGGCCGTGCTCGGTGCGATACCAACCGCCAGCCGCGTAGGTGCCACCGTCGCAGTGGATGGTGGTGCCGGTGACGAACGACGACAGGTCGCTGGCGAGGAACAGCGCGACGCCGGCTACATCGATCGGTTCGCCGAGACGACCGAGCGGCACCCACTGCGGGATCCGTTGCTCCTCCTCGGGCGAGAGCCAGCGCTCGTAGGGCAGCTGGGCCGAGCGGGTGACGTCGGGTGCGATGTCGTTGACGCGAATGCCGTGGCGGCCGACGTCGAGGGCCAGGCTCTTCGAGAACTGGGTGACGGCTGCTTTGTAGGCGCCGTAGACCGGCAGGTGGGGCATGCCGCGGAACGCCTCGACCGTGGTGAGGTTGATGATGCTGCCGCCCCGCCCCTGATCGATCATGACGGGTAGGGCGGCCTTGGTCATGCGCAGCACGTGATCGAGGTTCACGTCGCGGACGGCCGCCCAGTCGTCGTCGTCGGAGTCGACGAACGCCTTGCCCCCGACGTAGTGGCCCACGTTGTTCACCAGCACGTCGAGCGATCCGTACCGCTCGGTGGCGGTGCTGATTGCGAGGGCGGCGGTGCCGGGCTCGCGCACGTCGGCAACGAGCACATCGCCCGGTGCCTCTGCGGCGAGAGCCTCGTCGACCTCGACGTTGACCACCTGGGCACCGTGGGCGAGGAACGCGGTGGCGATGGCGCGCCCGATTCCCGTGCCGCCGCCGGTCACCACCGCGACGCGCCCGGTGAGCAGCGGTGCCGGATCGAGCGCGGGATGCGACGTCACGTGTGGCAGTGGCCGTTCGCGGAGGGGGGCACGTCGAGCGTGGGGTTCCGGTCGAAGAACCCGACGGGAACCATGAGGAACCCGGTGTACTCCACCGGCATCACCGGCCAGTCCTCCGGGCGCACGAGGTGGGTGACGCCGAAGGTGTGCCAGACCACCAGGTCGGTGTCGACGATCGAGCGGTCGGCGGCGGTCCAGGCGGGCAGGCCGTCGCCGCCGGCGGACTGGTTGGGGTGCTCGCCGGCGGCGTGGCGCTCGTCGTCACGGAACGGCGTGACCCACAGGTTGTGGCGGGCGAAGGCGGCCCGGCGGCCGACCCACGATCGGGGATCGGCCAGCAGGGTGGGCGACGACTGCGGGATCAGCTTGTAGGCGACCGGCTCGCCCAGCCGGTTCGGTGCGCCGCGGTTGACGACTCGCCAGGTGCGACTGCTGGCCGCGTCGACGTCGCGCTGCGCTCGCAGCTCGCTCTCGAGCAGGGTGGCGGTCGGCCTCGATGCCGTTGAGCCATTCGTTGTCGGGGCCCGGAGCCTGCGGTGCGGTGTTCACCTCGACCACGGAGTTCTCGAAACCGTCGACCGCCATGTCGAGGCGCATGCAGAACAGATGCTGGTGATGGGGTGCAGCGAACCCGGGCGCGATCACGTTGGCGTTGGCTGGCGGGCCGACCTCGGGGTCGAACGCGATCGGCTGGATGATGCCGGTGAGCTTCACCTCGAGCTGGATCGAGCCGTCGAGGTAGAAGTACCAGTAGAAGCCGTACTCGTAGTTGCCGACCGTGTAGATCGAGCTGACGACCAGCCGACGCTGGCGGCGCACCTCGGTGCGGAACGAGTGCATGTCGAGGTGCTTCCAGACGATGCCGAAGTCCTCCTCGTGCATGCAGATCGCGTTGTTGATGACGTTGGCGTCGCCGTGCTCGGTGACCAGCGCGGCATCGAAGTAGTAGATCTCGCCGAGGCAGTCGCACCCGAGCTCGAGCGAGTTGGTCATGCGGCCCATGCCCCACTCGCCGGCATCGAACGCGTTCTTCCATCGATGCATCGGGTCGGTGGCGCCGTAGGGGACCACCATCTCGGAGAGCGACGCCCGATGCATGATCGGCCGGACCCTGCCGTCGTCCTCGTAGCCGACCTGGTGCAGCACCAGGCCTTCGATCGGGTCGAGCGTGACCCGCAGCTGCCAGCGTTGCCAACGCACCAGGTTGCCCTCGACCGTGAAGCTCGGTCCGTCGGGCTGGGTGATGTCGAGCGGCTTGAGGTCGTCGCGGAGCGGCTCGTGGTGCTCGGGGTAGTAGCTGCCGCTCTCGGGCGGGATGGGCACGACCCCACGATCTTCGACGAAGAGCACCTCGCCCGTGCCGAGGTCGACGTGGACGAGCACGCCTTCGATCGGACGCGCGTAGCCGTTGTCGTCGGGGGCGGTGCGCAGGTAGGAGAGCACCTTGGTGAGGCGTCGGCCTTCCTCGTGCGGTTCGCCGAAGGTGCCCGGCGGCCACGGGTCGAGCTGCACGAGATCGAAGTCGTCGATGCCTCGGCGGCGCATGGCGGCCTGCCAGTCGGCGTGCTCCTTGACGGCCGCGATGGCGATGATCGCCTCCTCGAAGAGCACCGGGGGACGGGCCGGCTCGACCACCTCGAGCGACTCGACCCGCTCGTCGTCGAGGGAGACGACCGCCTCACCCAAGGCGCAGGGCCCGGCGATGGCGACCACCCGGGCCCGTTTGGGCACGGCGCCGCCGGCGGCCAGCGTGGCGAGCTCGTCGCGTGTGGGTTCGACCAGCCTCACCGAGACGAACAGCGGGTCGGCATCGCCTTTCGCCTGGCGATAGAGGTCGGCGGCCAGCCGGATCTCGGCCGCGCTGAGGGCGTCGAGCGGATGGCTCACGGCAGGTCCAGGCCGAGCACGGCGACGAGCAGGTCGACGAACCGGCCCGGGTCGTGCGCTCCGCACAGCTCGCGGGCCGAGTGCATCGCCAGCTGGGGGATGCCCACATCGACGGTGGGGATGCCGAGGCGGGCGGCGGTGATCGGCCCGATGGTCGAGCCGCAGGGCATGTCGGTGCGCACCACGAACTGTTGCAGCGGCACCTGCGCCCGTTCGTGCCGCCAACGCCACGATCGCGCCGGTGCCGGCATCGGTGGCGTAGCGCACGTTGCTGTTGAGCTTGAGCACCGGGCCCCCGTTGAGCGCGATCTGATGAGCAGGCTCGTGCCGCTCCGCGTAGTTGGGGTTCGTGGCATGGGCGCCGTCGGCGGAGAGGCACAGCGATGCAGCCAGCGCCCGGTGGAAGCCGTCGCGGCCGGCGCCGCACGTGGCCGCCACCCGTTCGAGCACCGTGGGCAACATGGTGCTGTCGGCCCCCTGGGCGGATTGGCTGCCCACCTCTTCGTGGTCGAAGAGGCAGACCACCGGTATGGCGCGGTGATCGTGGTCGAGCGAGCGTTCGAGGGCGCGGAGGGCGGTGAAGCACGACGCCAGGTTGTCGATGCGCGGCGCGCTGACGAACTCGTCGTCGACACCGAGCAGCGCGGCCGGCATCACGTCGTGCGCCATCGCATCCCAGGCCACGATGTCGTCGGGCCCCACGGCGAGCTCGTCGGCGAGGAAACGACGGAAGCCTCCGTGGTCGACCGGCCCGGTGGCCCACAGGGGAGCGAGGTGCTGCTGCGGGTTGAGCTTGAGGCCGTTCTCGTTGACGCCGCGGTCGAGGTGGATGGCGAGTTGCGGGATGCGCAGCAGCGGCCGATCGATGCGGAACAGCCGCAGCTCGACCGTGTCGCCCACCCGCACCGCCACGCGGCCCGACAGGCCCAGATCGCGATCGAGCCACGAGTTGAGCAGCGCCCCGCCGTAGACCTCGACGCCGAGCTGGCGCAGGCCCGCGGCGCCCGTGTCGGGTCGGGGCTTGACCCGCAGGTTGGGGCTGTCGGTGTGGGCCCCGAGCACGCGGAACCCGTGCTCGGGTCGGCGATCTCCCTCGGTGGTCCAGGCCACCAGCGAACCGCCTCGCACCACCAGGTAGCGGCCCGGGGCGTCAGGCCAGGGGTCGCGTCTCGGCGAGCACCGAGAAGCCCGCCGCGTTGAGCCTGGTGGTGGCCTCGGCGACGGCGTGGAACGGCGACGGGGCGGCGTCGATGAAGTCGACGAGACCGCGAGCCTCCGCCCACTGGTCGGAGGCCGGTTGGGGCGACTGGTCGGACACCGCCGGAGGCTACCGGTTCCGAATGGGCGGGATCGGAGGGGCACAGGTAGTATGCGGGACCCTTTCTGCCTGGCCAGCGTCGTCCGGGTGGATGCAACGACCCGCTCCCAGTGCGTGCACCCCACGCCCCGAGTCCGGAAGACGTATGCGTTCACCAGACGATCACCAGCCGAGCCCGCCCGTCGGGCGCCCCGATCTCCCGCCCGCCCAGGGCCTCTACGACCCGCGCTTCGAACACGATGCGTGCGGCGTCAACTTCATCGTGCACATGAAAGGCCTGCGCAGCCACGACCTGGTGCAGATGGGCATCGGCGCCCTCTGCAACATGCAGCATCGTGGTGCCCTCGGCGCCGAGGTCAACACCGGTGACGGGGCCGGCATCTTGTTGCAGGTTCCCGATCGCTTCCTGCGTGATGTGGTCGACTTCGACCTGCCGGCCGAAGGTCAGTACGCCACCGGTGTCGGCTTCCTGCCCCGCGATCCCGAAAAGGCCGACGAGGTCGCCGCCCACATCGGCAAGATCGCCGCCAGCGAGGGCCTGCGGGTGCTCGGGTGGCGCGAGGTGCCCATCGACGACTCGATGATCGGCGAGTCGGCCCAGGCCGTGCAGCCGACGTTCCGCCAGGTGTTCCTGGCCGGCGACGGGCTCATCGATCTGGCGCTCGAGCGCCGGGTCTACATCGTGCGCAAGCGCGTCGAGCACGAGCTCGGCCCCGTCAACGGTGTGAGCGGTGCCTACTTCCCGAGCCTGTCCACGCGCACCCTCGTCTACAAGGGCATGCTCACCACGCCCCAGCTCTCGGAGTTCTTCCTCGATCTCAACGACGAGCGGGTCGAGTCGGCGCTGGCCCTGGTGCACTCACGGTTCTCCACCAACACGTTCCCGTCGTGGCCGCTCGCCCATCCGTTCCGCTACATCGCCCACAACGGCGAGATCAACACCGTGCAGGGCAACCGCAACTGGATGCGGGCTCGCGAGGCGCTGCTCGCCACCGATCTGCTCCCGGGTGATCTCGAGCGCATCTTCCCGATCTGCACGCCCGAGGCCAGCGACTCGGCCACCTTCGACGAGGCGCTCGAGCTGCTGCACATGGGCGGCTACTCCTTGCCCCACGCCGTGCTCATGATGATTCCCGAGGCGTGGGAGAAGCACGAGTCGATGGCGCCCGACAAGAAGGCGTTCTACCAGTTCCACTCCTCGCTGATGGAGCCGTGGGACGGCCCGGCGTCCATTGCGTTCACCGACGGCACGGTGATGGGTGCGGTCCTCGATCGCAACGGCCTGCGACCCTCGCGCTACTGGGTCACCAGCGACGACCTCGTCATCATGGCGTCCGAGGTCGGCGTGCTCGACGTGCCCCCGGCCAAGGTCGTGAAGAAGGGCCGGCTGCAGCCCGGGCGGATGTTCCTCGTCGACACCACCAAGGGCCGCATCGTCGGTGACGACGAGATCAAGTCGGAGCTGGCCGCAGCGCGTCCCTATGGCGACTGGATCGCGCAGAACCTGGTCGATCTCGAGCTGCTGCCCCACCGGCCCCACGAACTGCCGCCCCACGGTTCGGTGGTGCAGCGCCAGCAGACGTTCGGCTACACGAGCGAGGAGCTCAAGCTCATCATCGAGCCGATGGCGCGCCTGGGCATCGAGCCCATCGGGTCGATGGGCACCGACACCCCCATAGCCGTGCTGTCGACCCGGTCGCGCCTGCTCTACGACTACTTCCAACAGCTCTTCGCGCAGGTGACCAACCCGCCGCTCGACGCCATCCGTGAGGAGCTGGTCACCGCCATCGGCGGCACCATCGGACCCGAGCAGAACCTGCTCGACCCCGGCCCCAAGTCGTGCCGGCAGGTGTTCGTGCCCCGCCCGGTCATCGACAACGACGAGCTGGCCAAGATCAAGGCCATCGACACCTACGCCGGGCTCGACTACCTGAGCACGGTCGAGATCCCGTGCCTGTTCCCGGTGGCCGAGGGCGGAGCAGGCCTGCGGGCCGCGCTCGACGACGTGCGCCGCCGGGCCAGCGAGGCCATCGAGGCGGGCGCCACCATCCTGGTGCTCACCGACCGGGGCGCCACCGAGGAGCTGGCTCCGATCCCGGCATTGCTGTTCACCAGCGCGGTGCACCACCACCTCATCCGCGAGAAGTCGCGCACCAAGGTGGGCCTGGTCGTCGAGACGGGCGAGGCACGCGAGGTGCATCACATGTGCCTCCTCCTCGGCTACGGCGCCGCGGCCATCAACCCCTACGTCGCCTTCGAGACCGTCGAAGACCTCATCGCCGAGGGTCGCAGCGATCTCAAGGATCCGCAGAAGGCGGTGTCCAACTACGTCAAGGCGGCCAGCAAGGGCGTGCTGAAGGTGATGTCGAAAATGGGCATCTCGACGGTGGCCTCCTACACGGGCGCCCAGATCTTCGAGGCCATCGGCCTGTCGCGCGACCTGGTCGACGAGTACTTCACCGGCACGGTCAGCCGCCTCGGCGGGGTCGGGCTCGACGAGCTGGCCGACGAGGTGGCCGGCCGGCACCGGCTGGCCTATCCGGCCAACCCCACCGAGCGGGCCCATCGCACGCTCGAGGTCGGGGGCGACTACCAGTGGCGACGCGAGGGCGAATATCACCTCTTCAACCCCGAGACGGTGTTCAAGCTGCAGCACGCCACCCGCTCGAAGCGCTACGAGGTGTTCAAGGAGTACACGCAGCTCGTCGACGACCAGTCGCGCCAGCTGGCCACCCTGCGGGGCCTCTTCGAGTTCCGCACGGGTGCCCGTCCGCCGGTGCCGCTCGACGAGGTCGAGTCGGTCGAGGCGATCGTGCGCCGATTCAGCACGGGCGCCATGTCGTACGGATCGATCTCCGCTGAGGCTCACGAGACCCTCGCCATCGCCATGAACCGGCTGGGCGCGCGGTCGAACACCGGTGAGGGCGGCGAAGATCCCGAGCGCTTCGTGCCCATGCCCAACGGCGATTCCAAGCGCAGCGCCATCAAGCAGGTGGCGTCGGGCCGCTTCGGGGTCACCAGCGACTACCTCACCAACGCCGACGACATCCAGATCAAGATGGCGCAGGGGGCCAAGCCGGGCGAGGGCGGCCAGCTGCCCGGCCACAAGGTCTATCCGTGGATCGCAGCCACCCGGCACTCCACGCCGGGCGTCGGGCTCATCAGCCCGCCTCCGCACCACGACATCTACTCGATCGAGGATCTGGCCCAGCTCATCCACGACCTGAAGAACTCGAACCCCAGCGCACGGGTGCACGTGAAGCTGGTGGCCGAGGTGGGTGTGGGCACGGTGGCCGCCGGCGTGTCGAAGGCACACGCCGACGTGGTGCTCATCTCGGGCCACGACGGCGGCACGGGCGCGGCGCCGCTCACGTCGCTCAAGCACGCCGGTGCTCCGTGGGAGCTCGGCTTGGCCGAGACCCAGCAGACGCTGCTGCTCAACAACCTGCGCGATCGCATCGTGGTGCAGGTCGACGGCCAGATGAAGACCGGTCGCGATGTGGTGATCGGCGCGCTGCTGGGCGCCGAGGAGTTCGGCTTCGCCACCGCACCGCTGGTGGTGTCGGGCTGCATCATGATGCGCGTGTGCCACCTCGACACCTGCCCGGTGGGGGTGGCCACCCAGAACCCCGAGCTGCGCTCGCGCTTCACCGGCAAGCCCGAGTTCGTGGTCAACTTCTTCGAGTTCATCGCCGAGGAGGTGCGCGAGCTGCTCGCCGAGCTGGGCTTCCGCAGCATCGACGAGGCCATCGGCCACTCCGAGGTGCTCGACACGCGCCAGGCGATCGACCACTGGAAGGCGGCCGGCCTCGACCTGCGTCCGATCCTCACCATGCCGGCACTGAGCGACGACGCCCATCGGTTCCAGGTGCGCGAACAGGATCACGGCCTCGAGCACGCCCTCGACAACGAGCTCATCGAGCTCGCCGCACCTGCGCTCGAACGGGGCGATCCGGTGCGCATCGAGTTGCCGATCCGCAACGTGAACCGCACCGTCGGCACGATGCTCGGCCACGAGCTCACCAAACGGCACGGCGGGGCGGGACTGCCCGACGACACGATCACCGTGCAGTTCAACGGCTCGGCAGGGCAGAGCTTCGGTGCGTTCGTGCCGCGCGGCATCACGCTGCGGCTCGACGGCGACGCCAACGACTACGTCGGCAAAGGGCTGTCGGGGGGCCGCATCATCGTGCGACCGCCTCGCGAGAGCCCGTTCCCGGCGGAGGAGAACATCATCGCCGGCAATGTCATCCTCTACGGCGCCACCGCCGGCGAGCTGTTCCTGCGGGGCATCGTCGGCGAGCGCTTCGCGGTGCGCAACTCGGGCGCCGTCGCGGTGGTCGAGGGCGTGGGCGACCACGCGTGCGAGTACATGACCGGTGGGCGAGTGGTGGTGCTCGGTCCGACGGGCCGCAACTTCGGTGCGGGCATGTCGGGTGGCGTGGCGTTCGTGCACGACGCCGAGGGCACCTTCGCCGAGCGGGTCAACTACGAGATGGTCGACCTCGATCCGCTCGACGACACCGATCGTGAATGGCTGCGCGATCGGGTGCAGCGACACTTCGACGAGACCGAGTCGGTGGTGGCGGCCAGGCTGCTCGACCGGTGGGGCACGTGGGTCGAGCAGTTCCGCAAGGTGATGCCGAAGGACTACAAGCGTGTGCTCGAGGCACAGCGCGTGGCTGAGGAGCGTGGAGAAGACGTGATCGAGGCATGGTGACTGGCGGCGAGCCGTGGGTGATGCCAGCGGGTTCTTGAAGCACGGGCGCGAGCTGCCGCCGCGGCGCGAGGTGCCGGTGCGGTTGAAGGACTGGCGCGAGGTCTATGAGCCGTTCCCGATCACCAAGGTGCGCACCCAGGCGAGCCGGTGCATGGATTGCGGCATCCCGTTCTGCAACAACGGCTGCCCGCTCGGCAACCTCATCCCCGACTGGAACGACCTCGTCTATCGCGACCACTGGCGGGAGGCCATCGATCGCCTGCACGCCACCAACAACTTCCCCGAGTTCACCGGCCGGCTGTGCCCGGCACCGTGCGAGGCGGCGTGCGTGCTCGGTATCAACCAGGACCCGGTCACGATCAAGCAGGTCGAGGTCGAGATCATCGAGCGCGCCTGGTCCGAAGGTTGGGTCACGCCCATGCCGCCGGCGGTCAAGTCGGGCAAGCGGGTGGCGGTGGTGGGCTCGGGCCCGGCCGGGCTGGCTGCCGCCCAGCAGCTCACCCGGGCCGGCCACGACGTGGTGGTGTTCGAACGCGCCGATCGGGCCGGTGGACTGATGCGCTACGGCATCCCCGAGTTCAAGATGGAGAAGCGCCACATCGATCGGCGTCTGGCTCAGATGGAGGCCGAGGGCACCGAGTTCCGCTGCGGGGTCAACGTCGGCGTCGACATCACGGCCGACGAGTTGCGAGCCGAGTTCGACGCGGTCGTGCTGGCGGGCGGCGCCACGGCGTGGCGCGACCTGCCTGTGCCCGGCCGTGAGCTCGAAGGCATCTACCAGGCCATGGAGTACCTGCCGCTCGCCAACCGGGTGCAGCAGGGCGACCTCGACGAGCCGCCCATCACCGCCGAGGGCAAGCGGGTGGTCATCATCGGTGGTGGCGATACCGGTGCCGACTGCCTGGGCACCGCTCATCGCCAGGGCGCCACCATCGTGCACCAGTTCGAGATCATGCCCCGTCCGCCCGACGGGCGGGCCGACAGCACGCCGTGGCCGACCTGGCCGCTCATGATGCGCAGCTCGTCGGCCCACGAAGAGGGCGGCGAGCGGGTGTTCTCGGTCAACACCCAGGAGTTCGTGGGCGACGACCGGGGCCGGGTGCGGGCCTTGCGCGCCGTCGAGGTCGAGAGTCGCATGGTCGACGGCCGACCCACGTTCGAGCCGGTCGAGGGCAGCGAGTTCGAGCTCGAGTGCGAGCTGGTGCTGCTGGCCATGGGCTTCGTCGGACCCGAGCGGGCCGGCATGCTCGAGCAGTTCGGGGTCGAGCTCGACGGGCGGGGCAACGTGGCCCGCTCCGGCGACTGGGCCACCAACGTCGACGGCGTCTTCGTCTGTGGCGACATGGGCCGGGGCCAGAGCCTCATCGTGTGGGCCATCGCCGAGGGTCGGGCCTGTGCGGCTGCGGTCGGTCGCCATCTGGGCGGCGACACCCTGCTGCCCGAGCCGATCCACCCCGCCGCCGCCCCGCTGCGCTGACCCTCAGGGCGTTCCGGCCGCCGGAACGCGCACCAGGGTGTGCAGATCGGCTGCCAGAACGTTGGGGTTGGTCGCGGCGCGGGACGATCAGGCGATCAGTGCTCGCGCCTCGGCGAGGGCGGGGGCCATGCCCAAGCGGTCGGCGGTCCGCACGGTCTCGCCGAGGACGAGCTGCGCAGCTTCTCGATCACCAGGCCCGTCGCGGCGGAGCAGGACCCGACCGAGGTCGAGCCCGCTGTCGACGACGAGCTGGTGCAGTTCGAGACCTTGATGCAGGGCGTGGCCCGCCTCGAGCAGGGCGACGGCGGTGTCGAGGTCGCCGCGGACGGCCGCAAAACGCCCTCGGGCGGCGTCGGCGGCGCCGAGGAGGCCTGCATCGGAGCCGAGGAGCTCGCCCGCGAATCGGTCGGTGTAGTCGATGAGGTCGTCGAGACCGGCGACGGTGCCGAGCCGCAAGGCCAGGATCGAGAGGTAATGCGGCATCACGTAGCGCATGATCTGGGGCAGCAGCGGCTGGATGTCGTCGACCCACGACGCGAGCAGTTCGCGGGCTGCGCCCTCGTCGCCCACAGCGAGTGCGGTGACTGCGGCTGATGGGAGGATTGATCCGGCGACGGTGAGGGAGCCACGCTCGTGGCAGCCTTTCGCCTTCTCGAGATCGCCGACGGCCAGAGCGAGGGTCCAGTGCTGAAAGGCATGGATGAACTCGTTCGTGTCGCCGAGGGCCTCGCCGATGGCGTGGGCCCGATCCGAGAGCACGGCAGCTTCCGCGAAGCGGCCCTCCGCGACGGCGAGCGACGCCTCGAAGTCGGCGAGGCTCCACCCCTCCATCGCGCCCGGATAGTCCGACCCTCGGGCAAAAGTCGCCGCCGCTCCGGCGAGGTCTCCGCTCTGCAGCTGGGCATTGCCGAGTTGGTAGCTGGCCGAGAGCTCGAGACGGCGATCGTTGCGGGCGGCGGCGAAGGCGGAGGCCTCCTCGGCGGCCCGCAGTCGGTCAGCTACCGGCAAGGCTCCCCGAACGGCCCAAGCCCGCACGAGCAGCGCCTCGGCGAGCACGGGGTCGTCGCCGGCCTGCGTCGCGGCGGCCACGGCGGCGTCGGCTTCGGCGAGGGCCCCGCCGGGGGACAGGAGCAGCGCGTGGGCCAACGCCGCCTGCGCACGCGCTCGCACGTCTCCCCGATCCGAGCCGAGCGAGGCGAGGCCCTCACGCATGATCTCGACGCCGACCGGATCGCTGGGTGTGGCCCAGACCCCGAGCTCACCCTGGTAGGCCACACCTGCCTCGGCCAGCCGCGCCCCGTCATGGGCGCCTCGGGCCAACCCGGCGGCTGAAAGTGCCCGCGTGCGGGCGGCATCGCTCTCGCCGAGGCCATGGTGGGCGTGGGCCATGTGCGAGAGGATGTCGGCTCGGGTGCCCGGATCGTCCTCGTCGAGCAGGTCGACCACCTCGAGGGCCCGTTCGTAGAGATCGAGCGCGTCCTCCCAGGCCATGCGGCTCACCGCGCCTCGCGCCGCCTCGCACGCGCACTCGATGGCACGGGCGGCCACGCCGGCTACGGCGGCCTCGAGGTAGTGATAGGCGAGCAGCTCGATCGGCGTGCCGCGCTTGGCGTCGAGCAGCTCGGCGATGCGACGGTGCAGTCGCAACCGCTTGTTGGTCGTGAGCTCCTCGAGCAGGGTCTGGCGCACCAGTGCGTGCGAGAAGCTGAGTCGTCCGGGACTGCCTTCGACCTCGTCGACCAACCGGGCGGCGACGGCCTCGTCGAGTGCGTCGCCTGCCCGGTCTTCGTCGGCATCGTTCACGGCCGCCACCACGTCGACGGTGAACTCGCGTCCGACGACCGCGGCCGTGCGGAGGAGATCGTTGGCCTCGGTGGACAGTCGGGAAAGGCGCTGGCCGACGACGTCCCGAACGCCCTCGGGCAGCCCGGCCTGGCCGGTGTCGGTGGTGCCGACCCATTGGCCGTCGTGTTGCACGATGGCGCCCGTCTCGACGAGGTGACGGAGCACCTCGGTGACGAAGAACGGGTTGCCGTCGGTCTCCGCGGCCAATCGTTGGGCGAGCACGATGCCTTCGTCGGCGAGGGGGTGACCGCCCGCCGCCTCGAGGAAGGCTCGCATGCCCGCCTCGTCGAGGCCCCGCAGCGAGATGCGCTCAGTGCCGGCGGCGCGGTGGAGATCGGCGAGCGCACCGGACAGAGGGTGGCCCCGGTCGACGTCGGTGTCGCGGTAGGTCACGAGCAGGAGCAGATGCGTGTCGGGGTCGATGTGGCCGACCACATGGCGGAGCAGGTGCAAGCTGCCGGCGTCGGCCCAGTGCGCATCATCGAGCACGACGACCAGGGGAGCGTCTGCGGCGGCTCCTTCGAGCAGACGTACGACTGCGTCGAAGAGCAGCAGGCGCTCGGTGTCGGGATCGGATTGGGTCGGTGGCGGTGCATCGGGAGCGCGGCGCGACAGGTCGGGCACGAGCCGGGCGATCTCGCCGCCGTGGCGGGCCACGTGCTCGATGATCACCTCGTCACTGACGTCGGCGACGACCTGGCGCAGCAACTCCGTCCAGGGGGCGTGCGCGGCGGCGAGATGCTCGTCGCAGCGGCCGAGCACGACGATGGCCCCCTCATCGTGGGCCTGTCGGGCCACCTCCGAGGCGATGCGGGTCTTGCCGATGCCGGGCTCGCCGGCGAGTAGCACCGTGGTGGCCCGCTCGACCTGGGCGCGCTTCCACGCTTCGCCCAGACGAACACGCTCCTCGTCGCGCGCGGCAAAGGGCAACTCGCCCGCGTGATGACGCAGGGGTGCAGGCAGCGCCGAGGTGGCTGCCACCGCTAGTGACCAGGGGAGCTCGTAGGTGACGACGGGCTCGGGCAGCCCTTTGAGCTCGACCTCGCCCACGAGCGAGAAACTGAGCTCGGTGTGGCCGCGGACCAGGCCCCGCACCAGGTCGTCGCAGAGGATCTGCCCGCCCTCGGCCGCATCGCACAGTCGGGCCGCGGTGACCACGGGCGTGCCGTGGCAGTCGCCGTCCTCCCACGAGACGTCGCCCGCGCTGATGCCGATGCGCACCTCGATGCGCTGGTCGTCGCGAGCCTGGCGGTTGAGTCGATCGATCTCGCACTGGATGTCGTGCGCCGCCGTGGCCGCCTCGGCCGACGCACGGAACGCGGCGAGGATGCCGTCGCCGAGCCCCTTGACGACCGTGCCGCCGTGCTTCGACACCGCGGCGCGAAGGGCGTCGTCGTGTCGCCGGCGGAGCAGATCGGCCTCGACGTCGCCCAGGCGCACCCGCAGCTCGGTGCTGCCGACGACGTCGGTGTAGAGGATCGTCGCTGTTCCCGCCCCGTCGCCCTGCACACGGAGAGGTTACGTCGTGCCTGGGCGCCGGGGCTGAGAAGTGGCGGTGCTCACTTGCTCAGGCTCTGCTCGCCGCAAAGAGGCGCCAGGACCCGTCCATGCCTTTGAGTTCATGTTCGCCCTGATCGGAGAACGTCACCGGGCCGCCGAGCATCAGGTCGCGCACGGTCGACGAGGTCCACAGCTCGCCATCGGCCGCCTGTTGTTCGACCCGAGCCGCCAGGTTCACGGCGATGCCGGAGATGTCACCGTCGTCATGGACCTCGATCTCGCCGCAGTGGAGGCCGGCCCGGATCTGTACCCCGATCTCCTTGAGCGCGTCGGTCAGCTCGAGGCCGCAGTCGACGCCTGACCCGGGCGCGTCGAACACAACGAGTAGCCCATCGCCGGTGCTCTTCACCACGCGTCCACCATGGTGGTCGATGAGCCGTCGGGCCACGCGGTCGTGGCCGTCGAGGATCCCGCGCCAACCAGCGTCGCCCAGCGCGTTCGACTGCTTGGTGGAGTCGACGATGTCGGTGAACAACACCGCGCCGAAGCGACGGGTGGTGGTGCGGGGGACCGGGCTGCCGGTGAGGAACTCGATCATGCAGTCGGACTGGTCGCGCCAGTTGGGCATGATCCATGAGAAGTGGTCGGCGCCCGTGATCTCGACGTAGCGCGCTTGCGGTATGAGCTCGGCAAGCAGCCGCCCCATCGCCACCGTCAGCACGGCGTCGCCCTTCACGTGCATGACCAGGGTGGGCGCGCTGATGCGCTCGGGCGCGTCGCCGGCGTCCAGGGTGAAGACGCTGTCGAGCTGGCGGTGGAAGTCCTTCGGGCTGGACGAGAGCCGTTGCAGCCGGCCGATCCAGCGCACGAATGACTCGTTGGCGCTCTGGCTCGGCATCTCCCAGTCGACCATGTAGCCCGGATCCTCCGACCAGGTCTCGACGACGTGGAGAAAGCGTTCGTAGAGCTGCTCTGGCGTCTGAAGGGGCGGGTCGCCGTCCTCGATGTAGTCGAGCACGCGAGGTCGGTAGCGGGGCGACACGAAGGTGTTGAGCAGCACGAGGCGATCGACTCGTTCGGGGAAGTCGGCTGCGAACAGCTGTGACATGACGCCGCCTTCTGACACGCCGACCAGGTGGGCCCGATCCCAGCCGACGGCATCGAGGACAGCGTGAATGTCGTCATTTCGCTGCTCGAGCGTCGGGGCAGCCTCGAAGCGGTCGGAGAGCCCGATGCCTCGCTTGTCGAAATGTACGCAGGTCATGTGCCGCCCGAGATGCTCGAGGGTCCGGCGGTACAGCTCGTGCTCCCACGAGATCTCGGCGTTCGAGACCAGCGCGGGAACGATCAGCAACGGGGGACCGTCTCCCCATTTCTGATACGCCAAGCGCAGGTCGCCGGTGCGGGCGTAGTGGGTCTCGGGGGCTTGCACGTCGGCCAGCCTGTCACAGCGGAGCGAACGAACGCCGAGGGGCGGCCCGTAGGCCGCCCCTCACATCGAGTTCGGTTCGGTTGTTGCCGTCAGGCGGCGACAGGTTGACCGTTGAGCGTCTTGTAGACGTAGGCGCCGGCGATGAACAGGATCGGCCAGGCCAGGCCGCAGGTGCACACCGACAGCACGATCGCCACGAGCATGAACAGCGCCACCGAGCCGAGGTTGTTCTTCACCAGGTTGAAGCTGCTGGCGAGCGCCTCGGTGGGGCCCTGGTTCTGGTCGACGATGTAGAAGCCGAAGAACCAGAAGAAGAAGATCACGGCAAGAGCGCCGATGCACAGCGCCAGCAACCCGACGAACATCATGAGGCCGTAGAGGATGCTGGCGATGATGTAGGGACCGAGGTTGTCGGTGGAGAACAGCATCGACGGTTCGGGCGTTCGGCCCTCGGTGATGGCGAGTGCGGCCCGCACGAGCCCGACCGACAGGATCATGGAGATGATCCATGAGGCCACCGAGAACACCAGGCTGATGAAGAAGTTGTTGACGGTCTGGCCGATGACGCTCAGCACCACCTGCACGCCGACGATCACCAGGAAGATGATGAGGATCTGGCCGATGTACTGGATGAACTTGTTCCATCCGTAGCTGAGGGCCGCTCCGACGTCGAGGGTGACGGCGCCGCCACCTCCGCCGCTCGGGGAGGCACCACCGCCTGGTGCCTGCTCCGGCGGGTACCACTTGCCGTCCGAGGCCTGCCACCAGTCAGAGCCTTGAGGGGTATCGCTCACGGTGTTCTCCTCCCTAGGAGTCGATCGGGCGTAGAAGTCGGCTGTTGCTCACGAGTCCCGATGCGACACGTGCCGGTAAACCCGGACGACGCGCACTTTAGCGAGCGTGATCCCGGCGGCGCGGGATTCCTCCGCTCCGCGGCTCAGCCAGCCGTCATCCTGCCTCGACGCTCGGGGCGCGGGAACAGGGTCAAGATGTCTCGTCGACGATCTCGACCAGCTCGGCTTCGAGCAGGTCGCGCAACACCGAGCACACGTCGAAGGCGCTCATGCCGAGGTTGCGGATGACATCGGCGATCGGGGCTCGTCCGTCGAGGAGGGCCAGCACCTGCCACTGCTCGGCGAGCAGGATGATCTCGGGTTCAGGTGCGGTGCGGCGGGGTCGCATCACCAACGCAGTGGAGGGCACCGCCTCGGCGATGGCCTTCCACACCTCGACCCGCTGCTCGGCGTCGGCGATCACCTGGTCGACCGGATAGCGGTAGCGGTTGCCGACCGGGTGGGAGGCCCCGTCGAAGAAGCCGAACGCGTCGCTGCTCGGGAGCATGAGCTCGAACACCGCGCCCACGGTCTGGTCGTAGAGCAGGGTCTGCAGCGCGGTGGAGTCGATGCCCATGTCGGCGAAGGTGTCGACGAGGGGAGTGCCCCGCAGCGCGGCGTCGTCGGCCTTCTCCCAGTCGTCGGGGGTGATCAGCCCGGAGTTGATGAGGGCCTGGCGGATGGTGGGGCCGGCATCGGACTCGGCCACGGTGACCTGGCCCTGGTCGAGGACGATGATGCCGGCCGTAGAGCCCTGGACCTCGATGGTGCCGGACTTGTTCGTGCTGGTCAGGAGGGCCAACAGCTCCGGCAAGGGCAGGTCGGCCAGGGTTCCTTCGAGATTCGGGCCACGGGCGCTCATCCGCGCGACGCTAGCTTGCGCGCTGGGTGGGGAATTCGGGGGCCCGGATGCTCAAGAACCCGGCCAGCTTGTCGATTGGAGGTCGTTACCGGCGGGCCAGGCGATCGCAGCCGAGGCTCCGCTGGGGCCCGGGGGCCTGTCTGGGGCGACCGGAAAGACCGCAGAGAGTGTTGATCCGAGACACCGAGGCTTCTGATGCTGAGAAACATGAAGGTCGGCACCAAACTCGTCACGGTCCTTGCCGCACCGGTGATCGTGCTGGTCGTGCTCGCCACGATCGGTGTGACCCAACGCCAGGCAGAGGCCGCCGACGCCACCAGGGTCGAGCAGCTCACCGAGTTCGTCTCGGTGAACTCGAACCTGATCAACCAGCTCGAACGTGAGTCGATCTGGTCGGCGTCGTACATGGCGAGCGACGGCCAGCAGTTCCGCTCCGAGCTCGACGCCCAGCGCGGCGTCACCGACACGGCGCTCGAGCAGTACAACAAGGCGCTCGTCGACATCCAGCCGGGTCGCGACAACGAAGCGGTGCGCGACGCCATCGAGCAGGCCGAGATCCGCCTGCGCAGCCTCAACACCAACCGCAACTCCGTCGACCTGCTCCAGACCGTGCCGTCCGGTGCCGTCGACCAGTTCTCGAACACCACCGGCGACCTGATCACGATCAACGCCCGCCTGGTGCAGGAGGCGTCCGACGCCGAGCTGCTGCTGGGCCTCAACACGGTCGCCAACTTCGAACGGGTGAAGAACTACCGCGCCGAGGAGGGAGCTCTGCTGAGCGCCGCCGCGGTCGAGGGTGCCTTCACCAACCAGGAAGGCCTGCCTTGCGCCACCGTCGAAGACGACGGCTGCGTCTCCTACCAGCGCACGCTGGCGGCCAGCAACGACGAGGCCCAGGCCAGCGACAGCTTCGACCAGTTCGCATCAGCGAGCGACAAGCTCGTCAAGCGCGACGCCGAAGCCGCCCTTGACTTCGATGACTACAAGCAGGACGTCATCGAGCAAGGCCAGGACAACAACGTCATCACCGTGCCGGCGTCCGAGGTCATCGCATCGAGCCTGGCGGCGAACGAGGCGCTCTTCGCCGTCGAGCAGGGCTTCATCCAGAACGTCATCGACACCGCCAACGACCTGGCCAGCTCGGCCGAGGCCGCCGCTCGCCTCTACATCCTCGGTGCGGTGATCGCCATCGCCCTCGCCCTGCGCGGTCGCCTACCTGGTGGCCCGGGCCACCACGGTGCCGCTGCGCAAGCTCACCAGCGCCGCCTACACGCTGTCGACCGACAAGCTGCCCGGCCTGGTCGAGCGCCTGCGGAACCCGGAAGAGGCCGACGAGCCGCTCAGCGCCTCGCTCACGCCCATCGACATCAACTCGAAGGACGAGATCGGCCAGCTCGCCGATGCGTTCAACTCGATCCAGCAGGTGACCGTCGAGGTGGCCGAGGAGCAGGCCCAACTGCTCCGCAAGGGCATCGGCGACATCTTCATCAACCTGGCCCGCCGCAACCAGACGCTGCTCGACCGCCAGATCGAGTTCATCGATCAGCTCGAGGCGAACGAGGAAGACCCCGACCAGCTCGACAACCTCTTCAAGCTCGACCACCTCGCCACCCGCATGCGACGCAACGCAGAGTCGCTGCTGGTGCTCGCGGGCGCCGAGCCCCCACGCCGACGCGGTCGCCCGGTCTCGCTGGCCGACGTCGTCCGGGTCGCCATCGGCGAGGTCGAGGACTTCGCCCGCATCCAGCTGCTGGCCCTCGATGAGGCAACCGTCGGCGGCAACGTGGCGGTCGACCTCGCTCACCTGCTCTCCGAGCTCATGGAGAACGCCACCCACTTCTCGCCGCCCGACACCATGGTCGAGATCGTCGGCCATCGCGCCGGCCCCGAGGGCTACATCATCTCGGTGTCCGACCAGGGCATCGGCATGAGCGCCGACCAGCTCGGCGACGCCAACGTGCAGCTGTCCCGCCCGCCGCTCGTCGGCCTGGCCCTGTCCCGCTCGCTCGGCTTCATCGTCATCGGCCGTCTGGCGCAGCGCTTCGGCATCTCGGTGAAGCTCACCGCGTCGCCGTCGGGTGGAGTGACCGCGCTGGTCACGCTGCCCACGGAGCTGGTGACCTACCCCGGCGAGGAGCATCTCGAGGGATCCGACACCGAGCCGGCCGAGCCGCTCACCGGTCGCCCGTCGGCCTCCGTGCTCGAGGCCGAGCCGGTGGTCGACGAGGTCACCACCGTCGCGACCTTCACCGAGGTCGAAGAGGTCGACGACACCGACTCGCCGGTGGAGGAGATCGTGGTGGCCGAGGCCACCGTCGACGAGGAGACCTTCGCGCCGGTCGACGAGCCCGTGGTCGAGCCCGAGCCCGAGCCGGTGGCGTTCGCCCCCGAACCGGTCGCCTCGTCCGCCGACGACCTGCTCGACGACCTGGTCGACGAGGTGGTGCCCGAAGGTGACGACTTCGACCGTGGCCTGCAGTCGCTGGTCGACGAGGAGCTCGCTCCGGGGCCGGTCGAGCCGCCGGCGCCTGAGCCCAGCACCTTCCCCTCGCTGCCGGAGCGTGAGCCCGCAGCGGCGGCCGACACCCTCTCGGCCGAGGTGGACGAAGAGGACGAGGCCCCGGCCAAGCCCGACCCGCTCACCGCCGCCGGCCTGGTGAAGCGCACCCCGAAGAAGCGGGGCACCGACTCGAGCGGGGCCGTCATGGCCGCCGGCAGCGCCAGCCGCTCGACCGGCCAGACCCAGCGTTCGCCCGAAGAGGTGCGAAAGATGCTGTCCCGGTACCGCTCAGGCCTCAACAAAGGCCGTGGTGCTGCCGATTCGGATACAACCACTGACTGACGGCGATTCATCCGTTCGTCGAGCCCGGAGGATGCAGGAACGATGATGGAACTGAGCTCAGAGGCCAGAAACCTCAACTGGCTCGTGCAGAGCTTCGCGGAGAAGGTGCCCGGCGTCAGTGAGGCAGTGGTCGTGTCGGCCGATGGTCTGCCGATCGCCACCTCCGCCGGTCTCGACCGCGATGCCGCCGATCGGTTCGCCGCCATGTCGTCCGGGCTCATCGGCCTGGCGTTCGGAGCGGCTGGCCGCTTCGGGGGCGGCGCCGTGAACCAGGTGATGATCGAGATGGAGAACGCCATCATCTTCGTCACCGGCATCAGCGACGGTTCTTGCCTGGCCGTCGTGTCGACCGCGGACTGCGACATCGGCCTCGTCGCCTACGAGATGGCCGTCCTGGTCGAGAAGGCAGGCACCGTCCTCACGCCCGAGATTCGGGCAGAGCTGCAGTCGGCGCTTCCGCGATGACCATGTCCGGCGACGAGCACGACGACGGTCCCGTGCTGCGCGTACGTTCGTACGTGCTCACGGGCGGTCGCACGCGCTCGAACGCCGATCTTCCGCTCGAGACCCTCGTGAAGGTGAGCCCTCAGGGAGTCTCGGCGGCGCCACGACTTGCGCTCGAACGCAAGCAGATCGTGGCTCTGTGCACCACGCCGATCTCGATCGCCGAGGTGTCGGCCCACCTGAGCATTCCTCTCGGCGTCGCCCGCGTTCTCGTGGGTGACATGGCCGAGGAGGGCTTCCTGACCAGCTACAAGCCACAACACGCCACGACCGGCGAACGTCCCGACCTCAAACTGCTCGAAAGGGTGCTCGATGGCCTTCAAGCGCTCTGAGGCGCCAGCCTCTGGAGATACCAGCGGGGGCGACAGCGCTCCTCTTCCCGTCAAGATCGTCGTAGCCGGTGGCTTCGCGGTCGGCAAGACCACGTTCGTGGGCTCGATCTCCGAGATCGCTCCGCTCACGACCGAGGCGGCCATGACCAAGGTCGCGGAGGGGATCGACGAGACCGGTGGCGTGAACACCGGCAAGACGTCGACCACCGTGGCCATGGACTTCGGCCGGATCACCCTCGGCGAGGACCTGATCCTGTACCTGTTCGGCACGCCCGGCCAGGACCGCTTCAAGTTCATGTGGGACGACCTGGTGCGAGGTGCCATCGGCGCCGTCGTGCTGGTCGACACCAATCGGCTGGCCGACTGCTTCCCGGCGGTCGACTACATGGAGACCAACGGCGTGCCGTTCATCGTGGGGGTCAACCTCTTCCACGGCAAGCAGCACCACTCCCTCGACGACGTGCGCGAGGCGCTCGCCGTGCCCGAGGACGTGCCGATGATCACCACCGATGCCCGCGATCGGGCCCAGACCAAGATGGCGCTGCTCGAGCTCGTGCAGCACGCGCTGATCAAGGCGTCCGCCCAGGCGTAGCCGGCTCGGGGCGACGCCAGCGAAGCGTCCGCACAGGCGTAGCCCGACTACCGTGGCCGCGTGTCGGTCACGGTCGTCATCGTCCACTGGAACCAGCCCGAGCGTTGCGCCACCACGATCGAGCGCTTCCAGCACCAGGGCGTCGACGTTCGCGTGCTGGTGGTCGACAACGGGTCCGAGGCTGATGCCCGGGCCCGTCTTCGCGAGGTGGTCACGGCCGCGCCGGGCGAGGTCGAGCTGATCGAGCTCGGGCACAACGCCGGGTTCGGGCCCGGAGCCAACGCCGGTCTACGGCGGTGGCTCGACGGCGGTGAGGGGGAGTGGGCGGTGGTGGCGCCCCACGACGCCCTGCCCCACGACGACACGCTGCGCCGGCTGATCGAGGCCGCCGAGGCGAGGCCCCGCGCCGGCCTGGCCTGCGCCGACGTGGGCGACGGTCACCTGCCCGTGGTCGATCCGTACTTCGGGGGCATGACCGTCGAGGCGCCACCGGGCACTCCGGCCGAGGGCTGGGTGCCGGTCGACTACCCCCACGGCACGCTGCTGCTGGCCCGGCGGGCCTGCCTCGCCGAGATCGGGCTGTTCGACGAGCGCTACTTCGCCTACTGCGAGGAGGCCGATCTGGGCCTGCGGGCGACGGCGGCGGGCTGGGAGGTCGGCCTCGTGCGGGGCGTGCGGGTCACCAACCCCACGATGCGATCGGGCAGCCCCGCGGTCGACTACCTGATGCACCGCAACACGTTGTTGCTCGTGCGCGAGCACTCGGGCGCCTATCACTCGTTCATCCGCTTCGGCATCGCGGGCATGCAGCTGGCCCGGGGAGTGGTGCAGCCGTCGTCGCGCACGTTCATCTTCTCGGCGAAGGGCCGTGCGCTCGGCATGGTCGACTTCGTGCGCGGACGCTACGGACCGCCCCCGCCGTCGATGTTCTCCGAGGCCGGCGAGCCGGCACCCACCGTCTGCGAGCCGCTCGTCCGCTGAGCCTCAGCCGGCGCCGGGGAAGCGGCCGTCTTCGGCGGCGGCCACCTGGGGGCGGATGCGCAGCAGGTAGATGCTCGAGATGATCACGCCACCGATCACGGTGAGGAAGCCGAAGAGGATGGCGGCCATCCACACCACCTGTCGCCGGTCGGTGAGCGCCCACGCCCATCCCGGCCGGCGGGCACAGTCGAGCAGGGCCCACAGCGACAAGGCGAGCGGCAGGCTGAGCAGCGCGGTGACCACGATGGCCTCGAAGAGCTCGCCGACGCCGTCCACGGTGTCACCGTAACGGCCGGCACTCCCGGGTCGCGCCGACGCCCGGGGTAGCGTGCGGCGATGCCTGATGCCGCACTCGCTCGGCGCATGCACCGCACGCTCGAGCCGTATCACGGGTTGGTCTACTTCGCCCCAGAAGCCATGGCCGCCTACGGGCGGCTCGGGGCCGAGAACCACGACGTGGGCTACTTCGGGTCGCGTGCGGCCGCCTTCGGGCCGGTGCCCGCCGACGTGGTGATCGCCACGTTCTTCAACTTCAACCCGGTCGTCGTCGAAGCGGCCATCCCCGCGGCCTGGCAGCTGGCCCGACCGGCCGCGTGGATCGAGGCCCGTCGGGCCGGCATCGCTGCGGCCCTCGAGCGCATCCTCGGCGAGCGCATCCGGGAGCCTGAGCTCGACGAGGCGTTGGCCCTGGCCACCGAGGCCGCTAGCGCCTGCACGACGCCCGGCCGCCCGCTCTTCGCCGCCCATCGCTCGCTCGACTGGCCGCACGAGCCCCACGTCGCGCTGTGGCACGCGCTCACCCTGCTCAGGGAGCACCGCGGTGACGGCCACATCGCCTGCCTGGTCGAGGCCGACATCGGGGGATGCGAAGCACTGGTGCTGCACGGCGGCATGGGCCAGGTGCCGCCGTCGGTCCTGCAGGCCACGCGCCAATGGACCGATGTCGAGTGGCGCGCCGCGATCGAGGGCCTGGCCGAGCGCGGCCTGGTCGACAGCAGCGGCGCCCTCACCATCGCCGGTCGCGAGCTTCGGGAGGACATCGAGGCGCGCACCGATCAGCTGGCCATGCCGCCGTGGCGAGCTCTCGGCGAGTCCCGCAGCCTGCGCTTGCGCGAGCTGGTCCGCCCGATGAGTCGCGCCATCGTCGACTCGGGTGCGTTCAGGTTGGGATCGTGACGCCCTACGAGATCCCCGGTGCCACCCACCGGGTCGTCGAGGCCGACGGCGTGGAGCTCAGTGTCTACGAAGCCGGCGACCCGAACGCGCCGGCGGTGGTGTTCTCGCACGGCTTCCCCGAGCTGGCCTTCTCGTGGCGTCATCAGCTCCCGGCGCTCGCACGCGCCGGCTTCCGAGCCATCGCGCCCGATCAACGGGGCTACGGCGGCAGCTCACAACCCTCGGCCATCGGCGACTACGACATCTTCCACCTCACCGGCGATCTCGTGGCGGTGCTCGACGCGCTCGACCTCGATCGCGCCGTGTTCGTCGGCCACGACTGGGGCGGCTTCGTCGTCTGGCAGATGCCGTTGCTGCATCGCGAACGTGTCGCCGGCGTGGCCGCCCTCACCACGCCCTACGTGCCTCGGCTGCCCATCGCGCCCACCGAGGTGTTTCGCATGATGGGCGGCGACGACCACTACATCCTGTGGTTCCAGGAGCCAGGACCGGCCGACACCGCCTTGGCCGACAACGTGGCAGCGCTGTTCGACCACATGATGCGTCGCGCCGTCGACCCGGCCGACCTGCGCGCGGCCATGGGTGAGCGGGCGGCGGCCGACTTCGTCACCGGCATCGTCAACGCGCCGATCGTGGGTGATCGCCTGCTCACCGACGCGGAGCTGGCCGTGTTCGTCGACAGCTTCACCGCCACCGGCTTCACCGGCGGGCTCAACTGGTATCGCAACTTCGACCACAACTGGGAGGCCACGCCGCAGCTCGACGGGGCTCGCATCGACGGCCTGCCGTGTCTGATGATCACCGCCGAGTGGGACCCGGTGCTCGTGCCGGCGATGGCCCAGGGCATGCCCTCGGTGATCGACGACCTCGAGATGCACGAGGTGGCGAAGGCGGGCCACTGGGTGCAACAGGAGCACCCCGACGAGGTCAACCGCATCCTCGTCGACTGGCTCACCCGCCGCATCCACCCCTGAGCGAAATCGGTGCGTGAAACAACCCATATGGGTGTTTCACGCACCGATTTCGGCGTTAGGCGGCGGCTGCCTCGGGGGCCACCAGGGCGACATCGAGCACGTCGCCGATGTCGTGGGCCAGGTGCACCCGCAGCTCGGCGAGCACCTTGTCGGGCACGTCGTCGAGATCGGGCTCGTTCTTGGCCGGCACGATCACGTCGGTGAGCCCGGCGCGGTGGGCGGCCAGCAGCTTCTGCTTGAGCCCGCCGATGGGCAGCACCTTGCCCTGCAGCGTGATCTCGCCGGTCATGCCGACGTCGGATCGCACCGGACGGTCGGTGAGCAGGCTCACCAGCGCGGTGGTCATGGTGATGCCGGCGGAGGGGCCGTCCTTGGGCACCGCCCCGGCGGGGAAGTGCACGTGGAACCGGCGCTGCAGTGCATCGGCACCGATGCCGAGCGGCTCGCGCCGCGAGCGGATGTAGGAGAGGGCGATCTGGCCCGACTCGTTCATCACCTCGCCGAGCTGCCCGGTGAGCGTGAGCCCCGCCTCGCCGTCCATCGACGTGGCCTCCACGACGAGCACGTCGCCGCCCGCGCCGGTGACGGCCAGCCCGTTGGCCACGCCGGGCACGGCGATCTGGTTGGCCTCGTCGCGGGTGAAGCGCGGTCGGCCGAGCGCGCTGCGCACGTCGTCGGGCCCGAGGGTGATGGGTGTGGGCTCGCCTGCCGCCACCCGCGTGGCGGTCTTGCGCAGCACCTTGCCCAGCTGTCGTTCGAGGTTGCGCACGCCGGCCTCGCGCGTGTGGTCCTCGGCCACGTGGCGCAGCACGTCGTCGTCGACCACGACCTCGTCGGTGCGCAGGCCGTTGCGCTCGAGCTGGCGCGCCAGCAGGTGATCGCGAGCGATGGCGACCTTCTCGTCGTCGGTGTAACCGTCGAGCCTGATCACCTCCATGCGGTCGAGCAGCGGACCGGGAATGGTCTCGAGCACGTTGGCGGTGGCGATGAACAACACGTCGGACAGGTCGAGGTCGACCTCGAGGTAGTGGTCGCGGAACGAGTGGTTCTGGGCCGGGTCGAGCACCTCGAGCAGCGCGGACGAGGGATCGCCTCGCCAGTCGGATCCGACCTTGTCGATCTCGTCCAGGAGGAAGACCGGGTTCATGCTCCCGGCCTCGGTCATGGCCCGCACGATGCGCCCGGGCACTGCACCGACGTAGGTGCGTCGGTGGCCGCGGATCTCGGCTTCGTCGCGCACCCCACCGAGTGCGACTCGCACGAACTTGCGGCCGAGGGCGCGCGCCACCGACTCGCCGAGCGAGGTCTTACCCACGCCCGGCGGACCGACCAGCGCCACGATGGCGCCGGCCTTGCGGCCCGGTGTCGGGGCCCAGGCCTCGTTCCTCGCGCAGCTTGCGCACCGCGAGGAACTCGACGATGCGGTCCTTCACCTCGTCGAGGCCGGTGTGGTCGGCGTCGAGCACGGCGCGGGCGTCGTCGAGGTCGAGGTGGTCGTCGGTGCGCTCACCCCACGGCAGCTCGGTCACCGTGTCGAGCCAGGTGCGGATCCAGCCGTGCTCGGTGTTCTGCGGGCTGGTGCGCTCGAGGCGGTCGATCTCGCGCTCGATCGCGGTGCGGGTCGCGTCGGTGAGCTCGAGCTCGGCCAGGCGGGCGCGGTAGGTCTCGGCCAGGTCCTCGTCGTCGCCGGTGTCGCCCAGCTCCTTGCGGATGGCCGCGAGCTGTTGGCGCAGGAGGAACTCACGCTGCGTCTTCTCCATCCCGTCGGTGACGTCGTGGCGGATCTGGTCGGCCAGCTCCACCTCGGCCAGCGCCTCCTTGATCCAGGCGACGGCCTTCTCGATGCGGGGTTCGACGTCGACGGTCTCGAGCAGTTCGACCTTGCGCTCGACGCTCAGCTCCGGCCACCACCCGAGCGTGTCGGCCAGCGCGCCGGGGCCCTCCACGTCGCGCAGCAGTCCGGCGAAGCCGCGGCCACCGACCCGCTCGAGCAGGTTGCGAGCCGCGGCCCGGTACTCGCGCCCGAGCTCGTCGGCCCGGGGCGTCGCCGGGGCGTCGTCGACGGGCTCGACCTCGACCCAGAGGGCCTGGCCTGTGCCGAGCACGCCCGAGCCCAGGCGGGCCCGTTGCTCGGCCCGCACGACCAGGGCGGCGGTGCCGTTGGGGAGGGTGCCCCGATCTTCGATGTGGGCGATGGCGCCGACACGGGCGTAGCGGCCTTCGACGCGGGGCACGAGCAGGACGGTGCCATCGGGCCCGACGGCGTCGAGGGCGGCGCGGGCCTCGTCGGTCTCGACCGCAATGGTGACGACCATGCCGGGTAGCACGGCACCCGACGACAGGGGGAGGACAGGGAGGGTGGAGGTGACGAGCTCGGCCACATGGGCTCCTTGGCGGCAGGCCTGTACACGGGAATTACAGGATTACGGGGTGTAACGAGCGTCCCACCGGCGGTATTCCGGCCAGGCGAGGGGGCGAGGGTCACCGGCGGACCATCCCGGGCTCCGCAGGCCGTGCGGCCCAGGCCCTACCCTGACGCCCAGCCAGACGAGGAGGACGACGTGGCGACGTGGCGATGGACGACCGTGGTGGGCGTGGTGGCGACGGGCCTGCTCGCCCTGGGCGCCAGCGGGCTCCCGGTGGGGGCCGAGGAGGCACCGCCCCCGGCCGAGCTGCGTGTCGGCGACGTGCTGGCGTGGGAGCTGCAGGGCCTCCCAGGCCGGGCCCTCGTGCCGATCACCCTCGACCGCCCGCTCGACCACGACGTGACGGTGTCGCTCGAGGCGGTGTCGAGCTCGGCCACGCCGAAGTGCCCCGGGGCAGGCGACGGCCTCTGCTCACTGAAGGGCGACTACCGGCTGCACAACGACTCGGTGCTCATCCCCGCCGGGGTCGTCACCCGGCACGTGCCCATCGGCATCGTGGCCGACAACCTCCCGGAGGACCGCCGCCGCCAGGTGATCGGCAACCCCCCGCTTCAGATCGTGTTCGAGGAGTTCCTGCTGCGCGCCACGGTCGACGATCCAGATGTGGTGGCGGTCGACCACGAGGGCGTGGTGCAGATCCGCGACTCCGTGCCCGGCATCACCGTCAACGACGTGAGCATCGCCGAGGGAGACGCCGGTGCCCGTTGGGTGTCGATCACCCTCAACCTGAGTCCCGTGTCGACCGAGTCGGTGTCGGTGTCCTATCGCACCAAGCGGGGCCTCGCCGTGCCGCCGGGTGACTTCCGCGGTCGCCAGGGTGTGGTGACCTTCGCTCCTGGCAGCTCGACGGCCCAGGTGGTCGTGCCGATCGTGCCCGATGCCGACCTCGAGCTCGACGAGCCCTTCGAGCTGGTGCTGAGCGACCCGGTGGGGGCCCCGCTCGGCGATGCCAGCGGCCTCATCCGCATCCTGAACGACGACTGACGGTGAAGTTCTGAGCAGCGGTTCGCCTGTCGTGCTGGGCTGTAGGTCGGTGATCCGAGCGTGGCCCTCGGACTGACTGGCTTCGTGCCTTTGAGCGGACTTGTCCGCTCGGGTTCACCGGCCCCGGTCCGGGCGCCGGCCTCCGTCCAGTGCTCCACTAGGGTCCGTTCGTGGCCCTCGCCTCTGCGCCGCACGACCAGCGGTCCCGCATCCTCGAAGCGGCGCTGCGGCTGATGGCCGCCAGCGGTGTCCATGCCATGAGCATGCGCCGGCTGGCGTCCGAGTGCGATCTCAACGTGGCCACGCTCTACCACTACTTCCCCTCCAAGGCCGATCTGCTGCACGAGGTGGTGGCCCAGCAGAACTACGACGAGCTGTTGGCGGCCACCCCACCGATCGGCACCGACCTGGGTGCGTCTGCTCGCTTGGCCGAGCTGCTCCGTTGGATCTGGCGGGAGATGGCCACCCAGGACGACATGTGGCGTCTGCTGCTCGGCGAGAGCCTGCGCGGCGACGTCGACGTCATGGGCGCGGCGGCCGATCTCACGCGTCACCTTCGAACGGGCCCTGAACCGCTGGATCGACGAGTTGGTGCCCGAGGTGCACGACACCCCGGCCATGGCCCGCGTGGTGCGCGGCCTCGTCTACGGCTTCTTCATCGAATACCTCCCGTTGCCCTACGACGATCGCATGCAGCTGCTCGGCGAGCGGGCCGACGAGATCTCCGCCGTCTTGCTCCGATGAGCACTCCGGGTGATCCGGCTCGGGCTTCCTCGGCGGTGGGCTGATCGCGCGCTACCACGCGGCGATGCTCGCCATGTCGGGCGTGCTCACGCCGGGCCAGGCCGACGTCGAGGCCACCATCGCGGCCGTGCACGACCCCGACACCACCAAGGCAGCGCGCTTCGCGTCGGAGACCGGAGCCACGGTGGTCGACGACGAGGCGGCCGTGCTCGACTCGGCCGACGCCGTGTTCGTCTGCACCTGGACCGCCGAGCACCCTCGGCTCGTCCGGGAGATCGCTGCTCGGGGCCTGCCGGTGTTCTGCGAGAAGCCGCTGGCCACGAGCTACCGCGAGGCGTTCGAGATGGTGCGTCTGGTCGAGCAGGCCGGGGTGACCAACCAGGTCGGCCTGGTGATGCGCGACTACCCCGGGTTCCTACAGGTGAAGCGCCTGCTCGCCAGGCCCGAGGTCGGCCGACCGATGGCAGTGGTGTTCCGCGACGACCAGTACATCCCGACCCAGGGCATGTACGACTCGACGTGGCGGGGTGATCCCGCCAAGTCCGGCGCCGGTGTGTTGATCGAGCATTCCATCCACGACATCGACATCCTCGAGTGGCTCTTCGGCCCGATCGCCACGGTCAACGCCCGTTCGGCCGAGTTCCACGGCATCGCCGGCATCGAGGACAGCATCGTGGTGTCCCTGGCCTTCGAGAGCGGCCTGCTCGGATCGCTCACCTCGGTGTGGCACGACGTGCTCGAGCGCCCGAGCCTGCGCCATGTCGAGATCTTCACCGAGGGCTCCTACTGCGCCATGGACGGCGACATCTTCGGGCCGGTGCGCTGGACGGGACCGGCGGGCGAGTCGGGCAGCTTGGCCGACGACGAACTGATCGAGCACCTGGCCGGCTTCGACATCACGGCGCGCAACCCGTCCGGCGCGTTCGTACGATCAGTCGCCGCCGGCGAGCCCGCCGACCCGTCGTTCTCGGCGGCGCTGCGCGCCCACCTGGTGACCGAGGCGATCTACCGGTCGTGTGTGGAGGGCGGCGCGTCGGTCTCGGTGCCGGAGGGTCTGCTCCCACCGTCGTGAGCCATGTCGGGCGCCACCACGACCTTGCCGGTCGTGCGGCCGTCGGTGAGCGACAACAGCGCGGCGGGCACGTCGTCGAGGCCGACCACTGCGGAGATCATCGGTGAGATGGCGCCTTCGGCATGCAGGCGCATCAGGTCGTCGTGGGCGGCGCGCACCAGATCGGGTCGCCTGGTGCGGTAGCCGCCCCAATTGAGGCCGGTGACGCTGTAGTTCTTGACCATCACGTGGTTGGTGCGCGCCTCGGCGTAACGGCCGGCCGCCGCGCCGATGACGAGGAGGTGGCCCTCCCACGCGATGCACTTCGTCGAGCGGGTGAACGTGTCGCCCCCGACCGGGTCGAAGACGACGTCGGCGCCGCGACCATCGGTGGCTGCGTTGACCTGCTCGACGAAGTCGTCGGCGCGATAGTCGACGGCCAGATCGGCGCCGAGCTCACGGCACAGCGCGACCTTGGTGGGTCCACCCGCGGTGGCCACCACCCTTGCGCCGACGGCCTTGCGCCAGCTGGATGGCGGCCGAGCCGACACCACCCGCGCCGGCGTGCACCAGCACGGTCTGATCCTTGCGCAGGCGGGCGCGCCGGTAGAGGGCGAACCAACCCGTCTGATAGGTGATGTGCATGGCCGCCGCGTCGACGTCGGGCACACGGGCGGGCAACGAGTACACGTCTTTCGACCGGGCCAGGCAGCGAGTGGCCAGCCCGCCGTGGGGGAGCATCGGCGACCCGACCACCCGGTCGCCGAGTGCGTGGCTGGCGGCGGGTCCGACCGCCACGACCCGGCCGGCCACCTCGAGGCCGGGCGTGAAGGGCAGCGGTGGCGTGTCCTGGTAGGTGCCCGTGCACAGGAGGGAGTCGGCGAAGTTGAGGGCGCACGCCCCGACCTCGATGGCCACCTCGTCACCCTGCGGCTCGGGCTCGGGCAGGTCGGCGAGGCTCAGCACCTCGGAAGGGTCGCCGTGCGCGGCCACCTGCCAGGCCCGCATGTCAGCCTGCGGCTCCGTCGAGCAAGCCGGTGAGGCCCGATGGCTGGTGCTCGTTGATGGCCAGCTGCTCGAGCACGCCGACCCCGACTCGATCGCCCCAGGTGGCCCGCACCAGTTGCTGCACGTGGATGTGGCGGTGGTCGAGCGGGTCGAGGTCGTCGACCACCCACGATTCGCCACCGACCGCCTGCTCGCCCTTCCAGGTGCCCTGACCCCAGTCGGTGCTGAGGTAACCGAGGCCCCGCATCTGGAACGTGGTGATCGGCTCGAGCTCGATGGTGTGGGGCTGGTCACGCCAGGGCTGCAGGGTGAGCGAGGCGTGGCGGGCCCGCCGGGTGCCGGGTTGCCAGTCGATCGACCAGTCGACCGATCGCATGGGCTCCACCTGCGACTCGTCGCACGGGTCGGCGTCGTGGTCGTCGTCGAGCAGCGGCACGACGACGGCGGTCTGGTGCCATCGGCTGCCGTCGGCGCGCTCGTTCACGTCGAAGTGGGTGGCGCAGTCGTCGAAGTTGAGCGGCGCCCAGAGCCAGAAGAACTGGGGGAGCGTGTGGGAGGGCGCGCCGCCTGGTGACTCGCCGACCGGTCGCACCCCCCACGAGCGGTCGCGGCAACCGAGATGGCGGGAAGGATCGAGATGGACGGTGTCGCCGTCGACGGTCAGCTGCCCTGACCAGGTGCCGAACTGGGTGAGACGGGTGTAGTCGAACACGAGCGTCGACCCGGAGGTCAGGTGGAACGGGGGCTCCTCGACGGCGACCGTGCGGGCCGAGAACTCGAGCTCGGCCGCCACGCCCAGGTCGGCCGCGTCGACGACGACGCGGAGTCGGCGCATGGGCTCGATGACCTCGACGCGCAGCGGGCCCACCTGGGTCTGGGTGCGATCTCGCGGGATGCGACCCGAGCCGTAGACGGAACGCTGCTTGCCGTCGCGCAGCACGCTGAACGCGCCGTCGATCACCTGACGGTTCGGATAGAGGCCGAGGGCGACACCGAAGAAGATCTCGCCGTCGCGGTCGTAGCCGTTGAAGAAGTAGCGGTCGTAGGCGTTGCGGTCGCCCGAGGCGGGATGGGCGAGCGGCTTCGACGTCTGATGCACGGGGTAGTCGTCGTGGGGTGTGAGCACCCGCCGATCCTAGAGTGCGACGACCACCAGGCCGTCTCTGATCGCGGTGGCCCCGTCGGCGTTCGTCACCGTGAACGCCACGTGCTCGCCCTGCTCGGTGTCGTGCTCGGTGCTGTGGTGGGTCGACAGGGTGATGGTGATGGCACTGGGCATCAGCACCATGGCCGCGAACCGTCCGCTGATGCGACGCACCCGTTCGGGCTCGCCGGGGGCGATCCGAGCGACGACCTCGCTCACCGCCATCGCCATGGTGGCCGTGCCGTGGAGGATGGGAGCCGGCAGGCCCGCAGCGACGGCGACCGCCCGGTCGGTGTGGATCGGGTTCCAGATGCGGCTGCACTCCGTGTAGACGTGGGCGGCGTTGGCGGCCACCTCGCGCGTGATCTCGTGGCGGTCGTGCGGGGCATCAGCGGCGAGCCGGTGGTCGGTCTCAGGGCTCGACGGCAGGGCGGCGTCGGGCCCCTCGACCTCGACGCCGAGGAAGAGCGAGCCCATCCGGGTGGTGGCCACCGGCTCGTCGCGCTCGTCGACCGTGTCGAGCCTCAGCACCTGGTACGCGCCGGGCGAGCGACGCTCCACCCGCTCGATGGTGGCCGTGGTCGACAGCCGGTCGCCGGCGCGCACGAGGCGGTGGATCGTCAGGTCGTGGTCGGCGTGCACCCCGCGCACCGCTTCGTCGCGACTCAGCCCGTGGTCCGGTGATCGCCGGCGCCAGGCAAGCACCGAGGGCCACTCGACACACACCGGGAACAGAGGATGGGCCACCACCGGCTCGGGTGCGGTGGTGTCGAGGTAGCAGGGGGCCAGGTCATCGAGGGCGGCCGCGTAGGCCATCGTCCAGCGGGCGTCGACCTCGTGCCCGATCGGTTCGGTCGAGAGCCCCACTACTGCGGACGAGAGCGGCATGGCCGCATCGTGCCACGGGCGGGGTCGTCAGGGCGCTTTGGCCGTCTCGAAGCGGTCGACCTGCACAACGGGCGCGTCGACCTTCTCCTCGACGATGTCGTCCTCGCGCGCTGGAGGTCGCCATTCGTGGCGGTTCCCGCTCTCTTCGAGCAGCTGCGCGATGACCGTCGGCGGCTGGGGATGGCTGAAGTACCAGCCCTGGGCCAGGTCGCAGTTCAGCGAGCGCAGGTGCTCGACCTGCTCCTCGTTCTGCACGCCCTCGGCCACCGTCACGATGCCGAGAGCCTTGGCCATGCCGATGACGTGCTCGACGATGGTGGTGTCCTCGCGCGAATGGCCGATGCCCTCGACGAACGAGCGGTCGATGCTCAGCAGGTCGAGGCTGAAACGACGCAGGAAGCTGAGCGACGAGTAGCCCGTGCCGAAGTCGTCGAGGGCCAGGCTGACGCCGAGTGCCTTGGCCTCGCGCAGCGTCGACCAGGCGGCCTCCACGTCGTAGAGCAGCCCGTTCTCGTTGACCTCGAGGCAGATGCGATCGGCGGTGGCCCCGGTCGTCTCGAGACACGACCGCAGGTGGGCCACGAAGTTGGCCTGGGCCAGCTGGCGCGGCGACACGTTGGTCTTGACGTTGAGCGCGGGGCGATCGGGATAGTCCGTCTGCCACTGGTGCGACTGGCGACAGACCTCTTCGAGCACCCAGTTGCCGACCGGCACGATGAGTCCGGTCTCTTCGAGGGCGGGCATGAACTCTTCCGGGCCGACGATGCCGCGGTTGGGATCGTGCCAGCGCAGCAGCGCCTCGGCGCCCACCATGCGCTTGGTCCAGAGCGACACCATCGGCTGGTAGTAGAGGCGGAACTCACCGTTCTCGATCGCCTTGCGCAGGCGGCGCTCGGCGGTGGCCGGCGTGAGCTTGTCGCGCATCGAGCGATCGAACAGCGCATAGGTGCCCGGCCCTCGCGAGCGGGCCTGGTGCATGGCGGCATCAGCGTCGGCCAGCACGTCGTCGGCGTGGTTGGGGCGTTCCTCCGTGAGGGCCACGCCGATGCAGGCCGACAGGCGCAGGCGGTCCTCGCCGAGCTCGAACGGGGCCTCGGTGGCCTGGATGATGCGCTTGGCGATGCGCTCGGCGGAGTTGACGTTGGTGACCTGGGTGCAGAGGAACACGAACTCGTCGCCGGCGTAGCGGACGATCACGTCTTCGGGGCCCTTCACCTCGCGGAAGCGCTCGGCCAGCGAGGCGAGCAGCTGGTCGCCGATCTCGTGGCCGTAGGTGGAGTTGACCTTCTTGACGCCCTCGAGATCGACGAACAGCACCGCGATGCGACCGCTCTGGCGTCGGGTGGTGGCCATCATCTCGTCGAAGGGCTCGCCCAGGAAGCGTCGATTGGGGAAACCGGTGAGCGTGTCGTGCGTCGCCAGGTGCTTGAGCTGGGTCGCAGCCCGCCCCGCATCGCGGTAGCGGCGCACGGCGTAGATCGTCGCTCCGATCGGCACCACGACCAACAGGGCGATCAGGCCGGAGAGGTTGGCACCGGAGAGCTCGTCGACCCGGTCGACGAGGGGGTTGGCCTGATCGGTGAGCACGGCCACCATCGCGACCAGGACACCGATCGACACGATCCAACCGAGGTCGCGCCCGGCGCGGCCGTTCGGGCCGAGTGACTCGGCCAGCAGACGGGCCTGCTCCTGTTCCCTGTCGACCATCCGTGCTCCATCGCCGGGCGACGCCCATCCCCTCTGTGAGGGCGCGGCGCAGTCACCTGACTCATCGGCCCCACATCGCCCACCCTTGAGCGACGGCGCCGTATCAGTGTGGGGTAATGCGCCCGCGCAACCGTCCGCGAGCGTCGTCGGGGAGGGGTAGCGGCGCCTGGACCGGCAGGCCGGCGAGGGTCATCGCCTCGGTGACGAGCTGCTCGGCCTCGGCCCACGACCGGGCCCGGGGCCCGTCGACGTCGCGGTTGTAGGGCTGGTCGAAGACGATGACCGGGCTGTCGCTGTCGCGCAGCGCGGCGATGTTGTGGGGCGCGTCGTCGATGTAGACATCGGCTTCGACCTGCGGCTTCTGACCGAGGAAGCAGAGGTCTCGGTAGGGGATGCCGTGCTCGTCGAGCCAGGCCACCGTGTCGGCGACGGCCACGGCGTGGCCCCAGTTCGTGTAGAGCCGGTGGGTGATGAGCCGGATCCACACGCCGGCGTCGGACAGGCGCCACAGGGCTTCGGCGCATCCGTCGATGACGGGCATCGTGCGGAACATGCGGTGCTCGAGGATGCCGCGCCGGTGCAGGGCGTCGAACTGCTCGTCGTCGAGGCCCCACTCGTAGAAGTTCCACGATCGCTGCTCGGGCAGTGATGCGGGCTCGATGCCCCGTTCCCTCGCGACGACCTCGCGAAAGGCGGCCGTGTGATCGCCGCAGACCCCGTCGAGGTCGACCCCGAGCACGAACTCCCGGGTCACGCCTCGCCCCGGGTCACGCCGTGCTCGCCATCAGCCCGGAAGCGCGCCGAGGAACTCGAGGGCGGCGTCGATGAAGGCGAAGCTCTTCGGCGTGGCGAAGTGATCGACGCCCTTCAGGGTGACCAGCTCGGCGTTGGGGAGCCGTTCGAGCAGCGGGTCGGCCGGGCCGGCGAAGTCGCGGTCGCCGAGCACCACGAGCACCGGACAGGTGATGCGGGCCAGGCCCTCGTCGGTGAGCGGGCGGTGGGTGGGGCGCTGCAGATAGGCGACGAGGGCCTCGGGGTCGGCTTCGGGTGATGCGGCCAGGCCGCGGAAGTACTGCGCAGTCGGGTTGGACGAGTCGCCCTCGCCACGGAGGGCCCGCACGATGAGATCGCTGTCGTCGTTGCGAAAGAGGTTGGCGCCGACACCCGCCAGCACCAGATGCGAGAAGCGCTCGGGCTCGTCGGAGGCGATGCTGAGCAGGGTGCGCGCCCCGAGCGAGAAGCCGATGGCGTCGACGGCGCCCTCGGGCAAGGCGGCGACCAGCAGGTCCTCGAGCTCGTCGTAGGCCGCCGGATCGTGGGGCTTGGGTGCCTGACCGTGGCCGAGGAGATCGGGGGCGACGACCGTGCGGCCGGCATCGGTGAGCAGGTCGATCCAGCCGTTGTCACGCCAGGTGCGGTCGGCAGAGGTGGCGAAGCCGTGGACGAGCACCACGGGCACAGAGTCGGGCACGGCCGCAGGTTAGCGGTGCCTAGAGTCGGGCCATGGGTCCGTCCGACGACAGCCACCGACCAGCCGATACCGGCGCGTCCGACAAGGTGCTGCGGGTGAACGCCCGGGTGGCCATCCCGCTCGGTGAGATCGAGTGGCGGTTCGGCCCGAGCGGCGGGCCCGGCGGGCAGCACGCCAACAAGGCCAACACGCGCGCCGAGGCCCGCTTCGACGTGGCCGGCTCGCCCTCGCTCGACGAGCGCGATCGTGAGCGGCTGCTCGAACGCCTCGGTGCCGAGGTGCGCTCGGTGGCTGACGAGGAACGCTCACAGGTGCGCAACCGGGCCCTCGCGCTCGAGCGCCTGGGCGCCCGGCTGGCGTCGGCGCTCGTGGTGGAGAAGCCGCGTCGACCGACCAAGCCGAGTCGGGCGGCCAAGCAGCGCCGGCTCGACGACAAGCGCAAGCGGGCCGAGATCAAGCACGCCCGTCGCCGCCCCGGCGACGAAGCCTGACGGTCAAGATCTGGCCGGCCTCCCGCCTCTCAGCCCTGGCGAAAGGGTCGGGCAGGCAGCGGGGTCAGCAGATCGGGGGGGCCTCGGAGGTGGCTCGCTGGGGCCGCTGCCACAGCGCGAGCACGGCGTCGCGGGTGAGATCGGCCACCGCGGCCTGACCCGGTGGGGTGAAGTGCAACCCGTCGTCGGAGCGGATGCGCACCGGTGAGCCTTCGGAGTCGCGCAGGTCCCAGCGCGAACCCGCCGTCGGGGCCGGACATGACCCGCCAGTCGATGACACCCGTGCCCGGGCGGCACGACACGAGTCGCTGGTAGAGCGAGTTGACCAGGCCGATGCGACCCTCGATGGGCCCGTAGTAGCCGTTGGTCTGCGCCGGTGGTGCCAACACCCAGGCGACCGGGCGGCCGTCGGCCCGCGCCAGGTCGGTGGCGGCCGCCGCCAGACGCTCCCACTCCTGCCACGAGTCGGGGGTGTCGGGCTTGATCGTGCGGCCGTCGGGCGCCCGATAGCTCTCGGTCATCCACGGCGAGCCCCAACCACAGCAGGCCTCGAGCACGACCAGATCGGGCTCGTAGTCGCGTAGGGCCACCTCGAGCTCGCCGAGCCACGCGCCGTCGTCGGTCATGAGGTGCTGGCCAGGCCCACCGATGGCCCGGGCGTCGACATCGACGGCGGCCAGCCGGTCGCGGATGGTGGGGAAGCTCTGGTGCATCAGCGAGTCGCCGAGGAACAGCACTCGCTGCAGGGGCGGTCGGGGTGGCGCGTCGGGCTCGGTCGAGGCGGTGGCGCTCGCGGCGGTGTCGGGCCCGACCGCGGCGGCCATCTCGCCGGCGTCGGACGCCGCGCCGACGCCCGGTGGCGGGCTGACGGGTGGTGCGGTGATGGCCGTGTTGAGCTGCAACGACGGGCTCGACGCGGCCACGGCGCGGGTGTCGGCCTGGCCTCCGAGCCACGAGGCGCCGGCGACGGCCACCGCCGCGAGGGCGACGGCCGTGGCCGTGGCGATCACCGGCCGGGCCGGGATGGCGAAGGTGCCCTGCCGGATCGGGCGTTCGACGAGGACGAACGAGGCGATGGCGAGCGCGAGCGTGGCGCCGATGCGCACCGCCGCGAGCGGCACACCGTCGAGACCGGTGCGCTCGGGCGAGAGCCAGGCGAACAAGGGCCAGTGGTAGAGGTAGACGCCGTAGCTGATGAGGCCGAGCGCGGCCAGCGGCCGCCACGACAACCCGCGGGCGAGTGGGCCGTCGTCGACCGCGGCGACGATGAGCGCGACCGACCCGAGGGCGACCAGCCAGAAGCCACCCCGGTAGAGCCACGTGTGCCCGGTCTCGACCAGCACGAAGGCGGCCACCAGCAGGGTGAGCGTGAAGCCACCGACCGCGTGACGCCACGGTCGTCCGGCCAACCAGCGGGGCACGGCGAACCCGGCGACGATGGCGAGCAGCACGCCGGCCAACAGCTCGAGGGCGCGGGTGTCGCTGCCGAAGTAGATGCGATTGGTGTCGCGCGGGTCGAACAGCACGAGGGTGGCCACCATCGACGCGAGGGCGGCCGCACCGAACACGATGCCCCACGTGCGCCGCCGGGTGCTGTGGCGCGCCAGCAGCACGGCCACGATGGCCACCACGATGTAGAACTGCTCTTCGATGGCCAGCGACCAGAAGTGCAGCACGGGCGACGGCTGTTCGAAGCCCGCACCGTAGAGATCGCCGTTGAGCACGAAGCGCCAGTTGGCCACGTAGCCGAGCGAGGCCAGGATGTCGCCGCGGAGGTTCTCGAGGAGCGACTGCTCACTGCTCGAGATGGCGAGCACCACCACGAGCACCAGGGTGATGAGCGCAGCCGGGAGCAGACGCCGGAAGCGGCGGCCCCAGAAGCGGCCCAGGTCGACGCGCCCGTCCGCCTGCCACTCGGCGAGGAGGAGGTTGCCGATGAGGAACCCCGACAGCGTGAAGAAGAGCGAGACGCCGAGGAAGCCGCCAGGGAGCAGATCGGGCTCGAGGTGGTAGACGACCACCGCGGCCACGGCCAGGCCGCGCAGCCCGTCGAGGGCCGGCCGATGTTCGAGGGTGCGGGCCACCGGGACTACCCGGAGCTGGTGCCGTCGGGCCGGTGACCGGCGAACCGCTGACCGAGTGGGGAGTAGCGCACGATGCAGTAGATGGCGCGCATCCCGTCTCTCCAGCCGATCTTCTTGCCCTCGGCGTAGGTGCGCCCGCTGTAGGAGATGCCGATCTCGTAGACCCGCCACTGGCCGGCGGCGATCTTGGCCGTCATCTCCGGCTCGATGCCGAAGCGGTCCTCCTCGAGGGTGAAGCTGTCGAGGACCTCGCGGCGAAACACCTTGTAGCAGGTCTCCATGTCGCTGAGGTTGAGGTTGGTGAACATGTTCGACGCCATGGTGAGGCCACGGTTGCCGACGGAGTGCCAGAAGTAGAGCACCCGGTGCGGCCGGCCGGACAAGAAACGCGAGCCGTAGACCACATCGGCCTTGTCGGCCAGGAGTGGAGCCAACAGGTCGCCGTACTCCTCGGGGTCGTACTCGAGGTCGGCGTCCTGCACGATCACGTACGGCGCCGTGGCCTCGGCGAAGCCGCGTCGAAGGGCGGCCCCCTTGCCCATGTTGTGCGGCTGGAGCAGCACCCTGATCCGCGGGTCGTCGAGCTTCTCGAGCACCTCGCGAGTGCCGTCGGTGGAGCCGTCGTCGACGATCAGCAGCTCAGTGGTGTAGGGCGACGCCAGCACCCGCTCGACCACCTCCTCGACGGTGGCGATCTCGTTGTAGCAGGGCATCACCACGGACAGGCACGGCTCGTGCGCCGGTGGAGTGGCGAAGGGGGCGCCAGTGAGATCGGGCGTGGGCGAGCTGTCAGCCATGGCGGGTCAAATCGTAGGCGGTGGCGGCGGTTCGGCCCCAGCGGGCGCATCGGCAGGGCGCATCGGTGGGGTCTCCGGCGGGGCGTCGTCGTCCGTGGACGAGCAGCTCACGGATGGCCTCGCCGAGCAGCAGCAGCACGGCAACGATGGCCAACACGTGGACCCGCTCGAACTGCCGGGGCCAGATGAAGTCGGGCACGTGCTCGTGGCGGATCTGGCTGAACACGACGTAGGCGTAGCTGAGGCCCAGCGCCCCCACGGCGGCGAGCGCCAGCAGCGAGCGACCCCGCGGCGATCGGAAGGCCGCGAACGACAGAGCACCCACCACCAGCGCCAACCCGGGCAGCCAGCCCGCGAACGACAGGTTGAGGAAGGCGAACACCGTGAGGCCGGCCGCGGCGAGCAGGGCCGGACGCCGACCGGCCGTCGGTCCGGTCTGCTCCCACGGCAGGACCAGCTCGGGGTCGAGCGACGGGTCGGGGTCGGCCACCGAGCGCCGGCCGGGCGGGGGACGGCGGGCGAAGAGGGCCAGCGCGAGACAGACGAGCACGCCGAGGGCCGACACGGCGACGAAGGCCCACACGGTCCGTTGCGGCGTCCACTCCACCGAGACGGCCAGCGTGCCTGCTTGGTCGGGCTCGATCAGCCAGCCGTTGCCGTAGCCGTTGATCACCTGTGGCGCCCCGAGGTCTTCACCATCGATGGTGGCCTGCCAGCCCTCGTTCCACGACTGGCCCACCGACAGCCAGAAGGGCTCACCGGAGGTGTCGACCTCGATGTCGAACGAGACCGGTCCACGATCGATCACGCGGGTCGGGGGGCCGGGCTCGACGGTGTCGTCGGCCGCGAGCGGTGCAACTGCCTCGGCACCACCAGCGGCCGACGACAGGGCCAGCCGGTCGAGATCGAACCCGGTGTCGCGGCCCACGCCGGTGCGCAACAGGTGCTCGCCCGCATCGAGATCGACAGAGAGCGGCGCTCCGGCGCACGCCGTCACGTCGAGCCGGCCCCGCTCGACCGCGAGGTCGGTGTCACCGGAGATGCGCATGGGCACGGGCACGTCATCGACGATCAGCAGATCGGTGCGGCATCCGCTGTCGAACGTGTCGGGCAGCGGTGGCATCTGCACACCCGGGATGCCCAGCTCGGCGATGGCCACCGGCATGGTGACCGGGTTGTTCGAGTACCAGTCGATCGTCTCGGTGGGACGGACGTCGTCGATGACCACATCGATGCGTGAGCCGGTGAGCGGTCGGGGCAGATCGACCCGCACCGGCACGGTGGCACTTGTCTCGTCGAGGTCGTCGATCGGCGGCACATCGACGAAGGTCGCGCCGTCGACGTCGCCGTCGACGATCAGCTGCAGCCGGGTGGGCACCGAGTGGCGTCCGTCGGCGACCACTTGGAGATCGAGGTGATCGAAGGTGACCGGCTCGGCGAGGGTGAGGTTGATGCGCTGGCCCTGCTGCTGGAGGAACCGGCCGCTCCAGTGGGTGGTGGGGTCGCCGTCGATGGCCGCCGATGCCGCGGCGGGCCAGGCTGCCCGACAGCCGCTCCTCGGACGAGGCCGTGATGCCGCCCTGCGTGGCGTCGGGCAGCCCGAGGATGCGGTCGACCTCCTCGTCGGCCAGGTAGGCCGAGAGCCGGGCCTGCACGTCGACGCCGAAGGCACGGGCCGTGGGCAGTTCGATCAGGCGAGCCATGGAGTTCTCCTCGTCGGTGCGCACCGGCTCGGAGGGATTGGACCGCAGGCGGGTGAAGAGCAGCGTCAGTCGATGGTCGAGCGACGAGGTGCCGGCGCGGCGCAGCAGGTCGACCGGCGGGCGCACGATCTCGTCGACGCGGATGCCGTCGATGTCGACCTCGGCGAAGCCGACACCGCTGATGCCGTCGTAGCGCGGCCGCTCCGGGATGTTGGTGTCGAGCACTTCGATGCGGAGATGCTCGAAGGTGCGCTCCGGGAACTCGAGCACCTGCCCCGGCGCGATCCTCGAGCTGTCGTCGAGATCGACCTCGACCTGTTCGTCGCCGTCGAACGTGAGCCGGGCGCGGGTGATCCATCGGTTGCGCACCAGGTTGACCGGCTGCAGCACGCCGATGCGATCGGTGGTGACGGGCTCGTCGAGGCGGATGTCGAGGTGTTCGCCGATCGGATCGTCGACCGCTCCGACGCGCCACGCGGTGAGCGGATCGCCGTCGAGCGCGTTGGCGGCTCGATCGTTCGGCGTGTAGGTGATCGGGTTGCCGTAGTCGCTGGCGGTGACGACCACACCGCCTCGCTGCTCGGTGACGGTGTAGGCGTCGTCGCCCGCATCGGGGAACAGCTCGAGGCGCTGGTCGCCGGGGTCGTAGCTCGGCGGCGTCTCGCCCGCCCGCTCGGTGTAGCCCGTGGTCTCGCGCAGGGTGCCCCATCGGCGAGCCCGCTTGCGGTTCGTGTCGGTGACGAGGAGGTCGGCCCCTTCGTCGTAGATCCGGTCGAAACCGGCATCGTCGCCGGCATAGGACGCGCTGTAGAAGTTGGCCTGCACAGGATCGAGCAGGCCGATGCTCGCCGCGTCGACGATGCCGTCGCCGTCGCCCGCGATGAGCAGCGGGCCGCTCGCCGTGTGCGAGCGCACGATGGGCAACGGGTCCTGCACAGGGAAGATCGACACCGGTGGCGGCCACTCGAGGTCTTCGATGGCGTCGAGCTCGACCTCGTCGAGCATCGGGTGCTCGGGACCCGCCAGGTTGGGCACCGGGGCACCGAACGTGATGGGCGGGTCGAGGCCGGGCGCCTCTCGGAGCAGCGCCCAGCTCTGGCGGGGGCGGGCCACCCGGTAGCGCTCGTACTGCAGGTCGGAACGCAACAGGACGTCGCCGGCCCCGATGAGGCGCGAGAACGGGGCCACCGCCTCGGGATCGAGATCGTTCTCGTGCAGCCGGCGGTCGAAGGCGTTCATCAGGTTGGCCGACGGCGGCGACCCCCACTGGAACAGCTCGCGCGCCACGTAGCCCCGCTCGGTGAGCCCCGGCGTGATCGGATCGACGGTGTTGCCCCACCGGTAGCTGGCGAAGTCGGCGCCGGGCAGCTCGAGCAGGCGCGTGTCGTAGCCCGCGGCGTCCACCTCGGCGATGGCGTCGAGCCAGTAGTCGGGCAGCTCCTCGGGTCGCTTGAGGTTGGCCGCCACCATCTCGCCGGTCCACAACGTGGGCAGGTTGGCGAGCACCAGCACGGCCACCAAGGCGGCCGCGGGCACGGCCAGGCGGGGGAGCCGACGACCGATGGCAGCCACACCTGCACCGAGGAACAGAGCCGTGGCCAGGATCACCAGGGGCACGGCCCGTGGGGTGCTGCGCATGCCGAGCCCGGTGTCGGTGCGGGTGACCGCCTTGAACACCGCTCCGAGCGGCGACGACTCGTCCCAGGGGTGGCTGCCGACCGCGATCAGCGTGCCCACCACGAGCAGCACCAGGAAGTAGGCGCGGTAGCGCCAGCGGATCAGCGCCGCGCTGGTGAGGGCCAGCAGGGGCAGCACGTAGCTGAGGACCAGGGTGGGGATGTCCTGCGTGAACGTGGCGCTCGGCTCGATCCACGGGCCGAGCTTGTCGTTGCCGTAGAAGAACCAGTAGCCGAGGCCGCGCAGCACCTCGGGTGCGGTGGAGATCTCGGCGACCGTCTTGTAGGTCTCGGTGAAGCGCAGCACGGGCAGGCCGTAGCGACCCTGCGCCAGCAGTCCCGCCATCCACCACAGCGAGGTGAGCACCGTGAGCCCGCCGATGCGCGCCACCGCGGCAAGTGCGTCGCGCCACGGCACCTCTCGCTCGACCCACACCGCGTGCACGATCCAGAGCAGCGGGCCGACGCCCACCAGGATGAGCGCGGTCGCGTTGATGCCACCCACGGTGAGCACGACCAGCGCGAACAATGCGGGATAGCGCCAGCCGCGGTGGCGCAGCGATTTGGCGGTGAGCGCGATGAGCCACGGCAATGCGGCCCACGGCAGGAGGATGACCGAGATGCGCGCCGAGTACTCGAGCAGGTAGGGACTGAGCATGTAGGCGAGCGACGCCACCAACACCCCGCCCTTGCGGTCGGCGAAGCCGTGCAGGCCGAGCGTGCGCACCAGGTAGCGCACGCCCATACCGGCGGCGAACAGCACGGTGCCGAGCCACAGTCGCTGGGCCACCCAGTCGGGCAGCCCGATCGTCTCCAGGACCCAGTAGAAGGGGCCCATCGGCCAGAGGTAGCCGATGTTCTGATGGGTGACCGTGCCCAGCCCGATCTGCGAGTCCCAGACGTAGAGGGCGTCGCCGATGAGCTTGGTCGGATCGAGGTAGAGGTAGGTCTTGGTGTCGGCACCCACCTGTCCCGGGCTGGTGAGCAGCAGCGGCACGTAGGCGATGAGCGCCGGGATGACGATGCCCAGCCAGTCGCGGGGCGGCCGCTCCTCCGACGCCTGATCTGGGCTGCGGGTCGGTTGGTCGGAACCGGTGGTGGCGGTGGTGGTCACCTGGCCGGGGCGCGTCGGCGTGATCGGCGGCGAAGCGCGTCTTCGGCGAGCGGCCGGAACACGCCCACCGCGGTGGCGTCCCAGGTGAGCGACGAGGCGTACTTGAGCGCGCCCTCCGAAAGGCGCGAACGCAGCTCGTCATCGGTGAGTACCGCGGTGAGCTTCTCGGCCAACTCACGTGACGAGCCTGCCAGGAGCCCGCTGCGATCTTCCTGCACGGCGTCGAGGTGACCAGCGATTCGCGTGGCGACGGCGGGAGTGCCGCAGGCAGCGGCCTCGGTGAGTGTCATGCCCCAGCCTTCGGCGATCGACGCGGAGGCCACCGCCCATGCCCGGCGGTAGAGGTCGACCAACTCGTCGTCGCTGATGTGGCCGACCAGGTGCACCCACTGCTCGGCGTCGAGGTCGCTCACGAGCTGCTCGAGGTTGTCGCGCTCGTAGCCGTCGCCCACGATGACGAGCTCGAGGCCGTGTACCCGCTCGCGCACCTCGGAGGCAACGCGGATCAGCTCGGCAAAGCCCTTCGAGGGCATGAGTCGACCGATGCTGACGACGAGCGGCGTTGGGCTCTTCTCGCCGCCCGGGCTGAACCGGGCGTCGATCCCCGGCGGCACCACCCGCACGTGGTCGGGCTTGAAGTGCATGAGCTCGACCAGCTCCTGTCGCGACGACTGCGACAGGGTGACGATGGGGGTGCGGCGATAGATGGGGGGCATGACGCGCAGCTCGAGTGTCTCGCCCACCCGGGCCAGGCGCTCCTCGAGCACCATGCGCCACATGTTTCGGTGCACGTGATGGATGAGGCAGATGCGCGGGCCTCTCGCCCAGAGCGGGCTGAGGAACGGCACACCGTTCCAGATCTCGACCAGACCGTCACGTGGGCCGTGCAGGCCGCGCAGCTCGGCGATGACCGCGGCCGGGAAGATCATGTAGCGGCCTCGTCGGCGCACCACGCGATAGCCGTCGCGAGTGCCGGTGGGTGCGCTGCCCTGGGCGTAGGACGTGCGCATGGTGACGTCGATGCCCGCGGCTGCCCAGCGCTTGGCCACCTCGGCCGCGTGCAGCTCGGATCCACCCGCCTCGACGTCGGCCAGGTCGCGCCAGGCCAGGATGTGCACGCGCCGAAGCCCGGCCTGCTCGGCCAGGGCGGCCAGCTCGGCAGAGGCGGCGAACCCGGTCGTTTCGGGCGAGGGATTGGTTGGCGAGATGGTGGTGCTCCGTCTGGACGGGACCCTCACAGTGCCCCGCCGACGGGGCCCTCGGGCCGGCGCCCGATCGTAGTGGAGCGCCCCCTGTCAGCCGGGGCAGCCGATCCGGCGCTCGGTCAGGCCTGGTGCTCCTGCTGGTCGCGCTCGGCGCGCAGCATGGCGAGCTCTTCGGCGAGGACCCGCGTGCGCTCGTCGAGCCGGCTGATGTCGCGCGAGAACTCGATGACGACCAGCAGCAGGAAGCCGGTGGCCAACAGCAGGAGCAGCGCCGGTGGATAGTCGATGCCTACCCAGGTCGACACCGAGTCGAGCATCCCCGGGAACAGCGCGAGCACCGCCAAGGCCATGCCCGACACCGTCCAGAGCAGTGCGTACTTCGAGCGAAGTTGCCGACGGCGCAAGAGCGCGACGATGAACAGCACCGTGGCCAACGCGACCACGCCGATGAAGATGTGCGCCGAGGTGCTGAGCCCGCCGGGCTCGGACGACTGGGCTAGCAAGGTCACGGGCGCGTTCATGACGACGCCCCTGCAGGGTGGTTGATCGTGCGGCCGGGACGCCGACGGGGTGTCTTGGCTCCCACCACGAAGAGCACCCGCACGTAGTGGTAGAGCAGGCGGATGTGCCGCGTCGACGGTTGGCCGGCTTGTCGGGCGTGCATCTGCACGGGCACCTCCTCCACGGTGAAACCGTGCGCACAGGCGAGCAACAGCGATTCGACGGTCTCGAGGTACTCGTCGGGATAGCGCTGGGCGAAGAGCTCGACCACCGGGCGGGAGAAGGCTCGGAATCCGCTGGTGGTGTCGGTGAATCTCCGTCCGGAGAGCTGACGCACTGCCACCCGCATGACGGCCATGGCGCCGGCCCGCACGCGGCCCACGTCATAGGCCTTGCGCTCGTCTCCGAAGCGGCTGCCGATCACCATGTCGACCCCATCGTTGATCACTGCGAGCAACGTCGCGATCTCCGAGGCGTCGTGCTGTCCATCGGCGTCGAACTGGAGAGCGGCGTTGTAGCCGTGACGTGCGGCGTAGCGAAAGCCGGTGCGTAGCGCGCCACCCACACCGAGGTTGAACGGCAGCGTCAGCACCGTCGCTCCGTGTTCGGCGGCGACAAGCGAGGTGCTGTCGGCCGAGCCGTCGTCGACCACCACCACGTCGAGGTCGGGACGGGTGAGGCGCAGGTCATCGAGCACGGCGGGCAGCGCCGCTTCTTCGTTGAAGGCGGGGATGATGACGAGGGTGCGCCCCGCACCCTGCTCGTTCGCGCCCTCCTGGGTCATCGTGTCGAGCCTAAACCCACCCTCAGGACGGTGGGCGGTTCACGGGGTGGTCGTCGCCGTAGGCGGTGCGCGACACCACCGGAGCGTCGCGACCGGTGCCTCCCGCCTGACCCACACGATCGGCTGTCGAGGCCGCCGGGGCGGCTTTGGTCTCGTGATACTCCTCTTCGACGTTGACCGCCCAGATGTCGTGGCCGGCGTCGTCGAGGATGTTCTCGACCGTGAGCATCGCGGTGTACATCGAATGGTCCTGGTTGTTGTAGCGATGCATGCCGTTGCGGCCCACGGGGTGCACGTTGGGCGCGCAGTCGTCGAGCCAGTCGACGATGCGGGCCACGTTGGCGCGGTAGTGCTCGTCGTAGAACGGATAGGCCTTGGGCATGCGCACCACGTAGCCGGACTCGACCTTGGTCGGATCGACCAGGCCGAGGATCTCGAGCTCGCGCTTGCCCTGCTCGATCAGCTCGTCGTCGGGCTTGTTCCACATGTCGTCGCCCTCGAACACGAAGAACTCGAGGCCGAGGCAGGTGCGCCCCTCCTTGACCAGATAGGGCGACCACGACCCGTAGTTCTGGATGCGGCCCACCTGCACGTCGGTGGAGTGCACGTAGATCCAGTTGTCGGGGAAGCTGTAGGCCTCGGGCACGACGAGGGCCACGGTGAGGAAGTCGCGGTAGCGCAGGTCGGCGGCGGCGGCCACGGCCGAGGGTGCAGGCGAAGGGTCCATGGCCTCGAGCAGCTGCGAGATCGGCATGGTCGAGATGACGTGGTCGCAGGGGTAGTCGGTGCGGGCCCCGTCGGCGGTCTCGCCGACGACCGCAACGGCCCGATCGTTCTCGTGGCGGATGCCCACGACCTTGGTGCCCATGAGGATCTTGCAGCCCTGCGTCTCGACCAGGTCGCGGCAGCGCTCCCACATCATCCCCGGGCCGTACTTCGGGTACTGGAACTCCTCGATGAGCGAGGTGATGTCCTTCTGGTTGCGTTTGGGGAGCAGCGCGTTGAGCACCGCGCTGAACAGCGAGAGGTTCTTGACCCGTTGGGCGGCCCAGTCGGCAGGCATGCTGCTCACCGGCACGCCCCACACCTTCTCGGTGTAGGACTTGAAGAAGGTGCGGTAGAGCCGCCAGCCGAAGCGAGCAACCAGCCAGCCCTCGTAGTTGGTCTGGTCCTTCGGCGGGCGGATGCGCGCCCACACGTAGGACTGCACGCAGAGGATCGCCTCCCAGATGCCGAGGTTGCGCAGCGCGTTGACCGCCCTGAGCGGATAGTCGTAGTACTTGCCCTGGTAGAAGATGCGGCTCATGCGTGGTCGCATCATGAAGTCCTCGTCGGGCAGGATCTCGTGCCAGAACGCTTCGACCTCGGGGACCTTGGTGAAGAAGCGGTGACCGCCGATGTCGAAGCGCCAGCCGTCGCGTTCGACCGTGCGGCTGATGCCGCCCACGACCGTGTCGGCTTCGAGGATGGTGGCGGTCACGCCCCGCTTCGCCAGCTCGTAGGCGGCGGTGAGCCCCGCCGGACCGGCGCCGATGATGACGATGTTGGGCTGGGGCGTTGGGGTGGCGGGGTCGGTTGGGGTCACTCGTTCACTCTCCGTCGGGGCCTCGGGCAGTGTAGTGAAGCACCCGCGTGGCCCCCCAGGTCACCGTCACGGCGGCCAGCACCAGCAGGCCGGGCTCGGCGGCGATGCGGAAACGCTGGTTGCCGTAGGAGATCGCAGTGGTGAAGGCCACCAGCGCGAACGGTGCCAGCAGCGGCCAGACGGGCACCTTTCGGCGCCAGAGCAGCACCGCGCCTGCAGCGCCGAACGGGAGGAGCACGAGGAAGATGCGATGGCCGGCGGTCTGCCACTGGGTGGGCCGGCCTTCGAAGTACTCCCAGTTGATCTGCCCCTGGGGGTCGTAGAGGCCGAAGGTGCGCGCGAGGCGGATCGCCGCCACGCGGGGCAGCTCGTCGAGGTGGTCGGCGATGTAGTCGGTGCCCCGTTCGCGCAGGCGGTCGAAGCCCTCGGCTTCGTCGACGCCGCTGATGTCGACGTCGCGCACGCACTCGAAGCGCCACAGCCCGCGGTACTGACCCGAATAGGTGAGATCGCAGTTGCTGCCGGCGATGAGGGTGGCGCTGTTGTTCGAGATCGGCACAAAGCGTTCGAAGACCACCGCGTTGCGGATGAGCCACGGCGAGATCACGAGGAGGAGCGCGCCGGTTGCCACGCCGGCCGCCGCCAGGCGCGCGCGCCACGTCGAGCCCGCGTGGCGAAAGGCCTCGGGTACGAACAGCAACGGGATCAGCAGCAACGCCTCGGCGCGGGTGAGCGCGGCCAGCCCGGCCAGACCACCGGCGAGGGCCCATCTCGACAGGGAGGGGCGATCGATGGCGGCGTAGGTGGCCAACAGGGTGCCGGTCACGAGCGGCACGTAGAGCGCCTCGGCCATGAGCGCGCCGTCGACCTGGATGAGCATGGGATAGGTCGCAGCCAGCGCGGCTGCGACCAGGCCGGTCATCGACGCCTGCTTCGAGAAGGGGCGCGTGTCGCTCGCAGCGCGCCGGCCGAGCAGCCCTACCAGCGCGATGGTGGCGCACCCGAAGAAGCTGGTGAAGAGCTTCTGGGCGTCGACCGAGTCGGCGCCGAACACGGACGCCACGGCAACGACCACGGGGAAGAGAGGCGGGAACTCGGCCGTGGCCATCGGTGGTTCGACACGCGGGCGCACGTAGCCCTCACCGTCGGCCAGCTGGTTGGCGAGCAGGTGATAGGTCTCCGCATCGCCCACGGTGTCGAGATCGGTCGACACCGCCAACGTGTACGCGAGGCGGATCACCAGCCCGACCACGACGATCGCGGCAAGCGCGAGCGCGAACCGTCGATCGAGTCCCCTCACCATCGGGGCCGGACACTAGTGGCGGGGAGGCCAGGCGGGCCGGAACTACGATCGCCGCGATGAGCCTGACCGACCGTGCGGTGCAGCGCGCCCCGGGGGCCGATGACGCCGATGCACCCACGGCCAGCCCACCCGAGCTGATCGCCCTCGCGCTGGTCACGGCGGCCGCAGGGGTGGTGCTGCGGTTCGTCACCACCAGTCCGCTCTGGCTCGACGAAGCCCTCTCGGTCAACATCGCGGCACTGCCGCTCGACCAGATCACCGACGCCCTTCGTCGCGACGGACATCCACCGCTCTACTACGTGCTTCTTCACGTCTGGATCGACTGGTTCGGTGAGGGTGACGCGGCCGTGCGCGCGCTCTCAGGCGTGTTCGCGGTGGCCACGCTGCCACTGGCGTGGTGGGCGGGCCGCCGGCGGGGTGGTCCGGTGCTCGCCTGGTTGGCGCTGCTCGTCGTGGCCATCGCCCCGTTCGCGCTGCGGTACGCCACCGAGACCCGCATGTACTCGCTGGTCATGTTCCTGACCTTCGCCGGCTGGCTGCTGGTCGATCGCAGCCTGCGCGGGCCCGACAGCCTGGCCGCGCTGGTCGGCGTCGGTGGTGTCACCGCGGCGCTGCTCTACACGCACTACTGGGCCATGTGGTTGGTCGGCGCCACGTTCCTCGTCGTCGGATGGGTCGCCTGGCGCAGCGTCGATGCCGATCGGCGGCGACGCGCCCGGCGTGTGCTGGTGGCCGTCGTGGTGGGCGGGCTGGCCTTCCTCCCGTGGCTCCCAGTGTTGATCGACCAGGCGCGCAGCACCGGCACGCCCTGGGCCGGCCCGCAGCGGCCCACCAGCATCGTGGCCAGCACCCTCACCGACTTCGGCGGCGGCGACTTCAAGGACGCCGAGCTGGTGGGTGCCGTCCTGTTGGTGCTGGCCCTGCTCGGCGTGTTCGGCAGGGCGATCGATCGCCGCCGCATCGAGCTCGACCTGGGCACCCAGCCGCAGTTCCGCGGTGAGGCAACCGTGATCGCGCTCGCGCTTGGTCTCGGCGCGTTCGTGAGCTACGCCACCTGGAGCGCGTATGCCACCCGCTACGCGGCGATCGTGTTCCCGCTCATCGCCCTGCTGGTGGCCGCTGGCCTCAGCCGATTCGTGGGGCGCTGGGCTCGTGACGCGGCCGCGGTGGTGCTCGTCGGTCTGTGCGTCATCGGCGCGGCCTATCAGGTCGTCGGGCCAGCGCAGCCAGGCGCGCGTCATCGGCGACGCGGTGAGTGCCGAAGCCGCACCCGGTGACGTGGTCGTCTACTGCCCCGACCAGCTCGGGCCGGCGGGGCGCGCGAGATGCCCGCCGACGTCCGCCAGGTGGTCTACCCGACCCTCGACGGTCCCGAGCGAGTCGACTGGCGCGACTACGAGGAACGAAACGCGGCGGCCGATCCCGCGGCGTTCGCCGCAGAGGTCGACGCCCTGGCCGCCGGCGGACGGGTGTTCGTCGTCTGGAGCCCGAGCTATGCGACGTTCGAGGGCCAGTGCGAGGCCGTGGTCGCCACGCTGGGCACGTTGCGACCCGGGTCGACCACGCTGGTGACCGAGAACGGCACCGACTACTACGAGCACGCCGAGCTCACCGTGTTCCCGGCCCGGCCGTGAGCGCGGTCGACGAGCCCATCGAGCGCGAGCACGTCGCGTTGGCGCGCCCTGGCCGACGACCTCGTCGTGGTGCTGCCGGCGTGGATCGTGGCGCGCGTCCTCGTGGGCGCGGCCTACGTGGGCGCACGGGTGCTCACCGACCGGCTGGGCGAGAACGGCCCGGCCCTCGACGAAGGTCTGCTGGCGTGGGACGGCACCTGGTATCGCGACATCGCCCAGCGCGGCTACGAGGCCATCGACCTCGAAGGCGTGCGCTTCTTCCCGGGCTTCCCCTTGGTCGGCCGGCTGCTCGGCGGTGCGTTCGGTGCCGAAGGAGCGGCGCTGGTGGTGGTGGCCAACGTGGCCGCCCTCGCCGTGGGCGTGTTGGTGCTGCGACTGGTGCGGGCCGAAGGCCGTGGGCACGGTGCGGCCCTACGGGCCGTGTGGCTGATGATGATCTTCCCGTCGGCGTTCGTGCTGGTGTGGGGCTACGCCGAGGCACTGATGCTGGTGGGCGCGGTGGGCGCCTTCCTGGCCCTGCGGCGGGGGCACTGGTGGTGGGCGGCGGCGGCCGGCCTGCTGGCGGCCAGCTGTCGGCCCGTGGGCCTGGTGCTGGTGCTGCCGGCGGTCATCGAGGTGGCCCGCACGTGGTCGGGGGCATCGGGACGTGATCGGGTCGGGCGGGCCGCCGCCGTGCTGGGTCCGGTCGTCGGTGCCGGCGCCTACCTGTGGTGGGTGGGCGCCACGTTCGGCGATGCGTTCCTGCCGTTCAACGTGCAGGAGGAGCTGCGGGGCGAACCGGTGAACCCGCTCGGCCGGGTGTGGGACGGGCTGGCCGATCTGTTCGGTCCCGAGCGGTTCGGCGATGGGCTGCACCTGCCGTTCGCGCTCGCGTTCCTCGTGCTGCTGGTGCTCACCTTCCGGCGGTGGCCGGTGTCGTACGGGGCGTTCGCCACCGGTGTGCTGGTGCTGGCGCTCAGCGCCGACAACCTCAACTCGCTCGAGCGCTACGGGCTCAACGCCTTCCCGCTGGTGCTCACCGCGGCGCTCTACTGCGCCGACGAGCGGGTGGAGCGTCCGGCGTTCACGGTGAGCGCGGCGGGCTTCGTGTTGCTCGCCACCCTCGCGTGGACCGGCGCCTACGTCCCCTGAACCAACCTTGCGTTCTGGCTGGTCAAACCCGCATCCCAGTGCGGGTTTGACCAGCCAGTTGCGGGTCGGGGCCGGCCGTGAGGGTGCGATCGAGGCGGCGGATGATGAGGATCTCGCTGGTGCGGAAGCTGGCCAACCGGGTGCTCCAGCAGTCGACCACCTGGCGGCCACTGGCGGTGCAGAAGAAGGTGGTCATCTGGCCTTCCTGCTGGTAGGCGTCGGCCCCATCGATGATCTCGGTCGTCTGATCCTTCAGGGTCACCTGGTAGGCGGCGTTCGTGCTCATCGGTCCCTCCGTCGCTCGCTAGGGACGGTACGGCGACCACCCTGTGTGAAGGAAGAGGAGGAACCCTGGGGATTCCGGGGTGCGGCCTGGGGACGCGTTGGGGACAAGCAGGGTCGACCTGGGGACAACCTCGCAGCGACGAGCGGGTATCCGCGCCCTCATCGGGCCGCGGCGCGAGAGTGCGAAGCGTGCCCGACGAGTCCCTCGCCTTCGACTGCCCCCGCTGCTCGCAACCCGTGACCGCCCGGTTCTACGGACCGTGCGACACCTGCCGCCAGAACGCTGCGGGTCGAGGTGGCGGGCGAGGCGCACGCGGTCGAGGCCGAGGCCTACGAGCCGAAGATGAACGTCACGCCGAACGCGGTGGCGCTCAAGGAGTGATGGTGTCGTGGCCCAGATGCCCTACAGGCGGGCGAGGTGCCGCAGAGGTCGCTTCGGAGCTCGCCGCTCGGGCTTTCGGCCACTGAGCATCAGCAGCTTGGTCACCCGGGCCCGCTGTCCGCGATAGGGCTCGAGCAACTCGAGCATCCGTGCATCGGTGGCGCGCCGCTCGCCGGCCAGGGCGTAGGCCACCAGATGGGGCAGGTGATAGTCGCCCACGATCACCGCATCGGGATCGCCGTGGCTGACCAGCGTGACGTTGGCTGATGTCCACGGGCCGATGCCGGTGAAGCACTCGAGCACCCGGCGAGCCTCGGCCGGCGGCTCCACGCTCAATGCCTCGAGGCGGTCGGCCCGCCGGCAGACACGAAAGATCGTCTCGGCTCGGCGGCGTTCGATGCCACACGGATGCAGGTCGGCGTATCCCAGCGTCGCCAGGCGCGCCGGGGTGGGTGGCATGCGGAGGTCGCCGGGGCCCGGCGCCGGTTCGCCGAAGCGCCGCACCAGCGCGGCATAGCCACGGCTGGCCTCGATGGTGGTGACCTTCTGCCCGAGGATGACGGGCACCAGCGACTCGACGATCGCGTTCGACCGCCCCATCCGGAGGTGCGGGTGGCGCCGGTGCAGCTCGGACACGAGCGGGTGGTGGTCGGCCAAGTCAGGGGGCTGGTCGGCCTCGCCGATCAGGAGCGGGGCGAGCGCGCCCAGCCACTCGGCCCCCGGGCCCCAGATGCTGAAATGGATCGCGTCCTCGGCGGCGGCCGTGCCGGCGGCCCGCATGGTGGCCGGTCCGTGGGGGGTGTTGGTGGCTCGCCACACGCCGTCGGCCGCCACCCGAAAGGCGGGATCGCCGGCGACCAACCGAAAGGCGCCGAGCGTGCGGACCAGGTCGACCGGCTGGCTCGGGCGCACCAGCAGCTCGAGCGGTCGGTCGGTCATCCGGCCCAGCCTCGCGCGTTGAGTCGCAGTGCTGGGGGTTAGGGAATCGCCCTACCGCGCTGAGGCTGACCTGGAGTCGGCCACCACCACACCGGCCCACCAGCCCGGTGCTCGACCCTGGTCGGGCGGGACGAGGGTCTGCGTGTCGACTCCGGCTCTGGCCAGTAGCCACGAGGTCACCGAGTTGGAGTTCCACATCTCGCCGGCGCCCAGCTCGTCGCGGCCCCACACCGGCGTGGGCACCGACGGAGCGAGGGCGACGAGTCGCTCCGCATCGGCGAGGGCGACCGGCAATCGGACGGTTGCCCGGGCGAGATGGGCATCGGGGATGACGCCGTTGCGCCAACAGCGGATCTCGTAGCGGAAGATCCGCAAGCGACCGGCCCCTTGCAGCCCGACGGGTCCCTCGCCGACGACGCCTCGCCGATCCCCGTGATGATCGGGCACGGGCGTCATCTCGATCGTGAACCGACCGGCCGGTAACCCGACGACGAGCGCGGAGTGATAGAGCGCGCACCGAGGTCGCCGTTGGGCCAGCGCCGAGATCGCCTCGAAGGTGCGACCGCTCAGGCGGACGACGCTCGCACCCGCACCGAGCGGGATCCACAGCAACTCGACCGTCGCCGCGCCAAGAGGTGCGACGTTGGGCGGGGATTCGCTCACTCAGTAGGTCCGGACGTATCGCGAGCGCTCACCGGCGCCGCGCGCATAGGAGTAGATGTCGACGAGAAACGCGAGGAAGACCATCGCCCAGCCCTGGTTGCTCACGCCGCGGACGGGGTCGTAGGCGAGCGTGTAGATGAGCGCCGTCCAGGGCAGGAAGAGGAGGCCCAGCAGCGCCACCCAGAGCCGTTCGAAGGCCAGGTCGACCCGATCGGTGAGCAGCCACACCAGGCCGAACGCGATGCGAGGGGAGAGGATCGCCAGAAGTCCGAAGAGACAGGCCACGCAGCTTCACCGCCTTGGTCGACGGGGGGATCGTAGTAGTCGGTGCCTGTCGTTCGCGGCGGACTGCGTTTTGGGGCAGGTCGCTTCCGTCCGTTCCTGTCGCGGATCCGGGGCGTGGGGGCCTTAAGTACGCGACAGGTTCGGCGAAGGGAGCGTTCCTGTCGCGGATCCGGGGCGTGGGGCCCCCGAGTACGCGACAGGTTCGGCGGAGGGGGTGCCCTCCATGTGCCGACGGCAGGCCCCACTGCGGGCCTGACCGCCGCTGCGCGAGGCTGCCCAGCATGAACACCGTCACCGTCGAGCAGGTCCGCGCCGGCATCACCCAGATCACCCTCGACCGCCCCGAGCGGCTCAACGCCATGAACGGCGAGCTCATCGACGAGCTGCACGCCGCGCTCGACGACGTGTCGGCCGATCGCGACTGCCGCGTGGTGGTGCTCACTGGCGCAGGCCGGGCGTTCTGCGCCGGACTCGACCTGCGAGACTCCTCGGCCGCACAGGGGAGCGAGGAGCGGGGCCGGGTGCAGGCGGGGCTCGAGTGGCAACAACGGATCGCCACCCTGGTGCCCAAGTTGCGGGGTCTGCGCCAGCCGGTGATCGCCGCAGTGAACGGGGCTGCCGCCGGCGGGGGCCTGGCCCTCGCCCTGGCGAGCGACGTGCGAGTGGCCTCGCAGTCAGCCCGGTTCAACGTGGCCTTCGTCAAGATCGGCCTGTCGGGGTGCGACATCGGGGTGAGCTGGCTGCTGCCCCGGCTGGTGGGCGCGTCGAAGGCGTTCGAGCTGATGCTCACCGGCCGTTTCGTCGACGCAGAGGAGGCTGAGCAGATGGGGCTCGTCAGCCGGGTGGTGCCCGACGGCGCGGTGCTCGACGCCGCGCTCGAGGTGGCTGATCAGATCGCGGCGAACAGCCCCTTCGGCGTGTGGATGACCAAGGAGGTGATGTGGTCGAACCTGGAGACGGCGAGCCTGCACGCAGGCATCGACCTCGAGAACCGCACGCAGATCCTCGCCAGCCTCACCGACGACATGGGCGAGGCGGTGATGGCGTTCCTCGAGAAGCGGCCGCCGAGCTATCGCAACCGCTAGTGCTAGGCCGCGGGACGCTCTTCGATGGTGACCGAACGCATGACATCGCCCTTCTTGGTGGCGAGCACCGCGTCCATGCCCTCGACCACCTGGCCGAACAGGTTGTACTGCTTGGGCAGCCGACCGACGAGGTCGTCGGTGCAGATGAAGAACTGCGAGCCGTTGGTGTCGGGGCCGGCGTTGGCCATGGCCACCGCGCCGAGGACGTAGTCACCCTGCACCGGCTCGTCCTCGAACCGATAGCCGGGGCCGCCCCGCCCCGAGCCCTCCGGGCAGCCGCCCTGGATCACGAACCCGGGCTCGACCCGGTGGAAGGTGAGCCCGTCGTAGTAGCCGCCCCGAGCGAGCGATATGAAGTTGTTCACCGACTTCGGAGCGATCCGCGGGTCGAGGTCCATCACGATGTCACCCCGCTCGGTGCTGATGGTCACCCGATAGATGGTGCTCTCGTCGATCTGCATCTCTGGAGGTGTCGCCATGGGTTCCATCCTGGCACGTCATTCCAAGCCCCGGTGACCCCGGTGTCGCTCTAGCCTGCACGCCGATGCCATCGCCGCACTCGCTCGCCGTTGCCGATCTCGTCACCCGAGATCCCGTGTTCGCCGGTCTGGTGGCCGACCACGGGCCGATGCGACTGTCGGCGCGTCCCAAGGTCGACGAGCGCTTCGCCTGGTTGGCCGAATCGGTCGCCCATCAGCAACTGGCCGGCAAGGCGGCGATCGCCATCTGGGGCCGGGTGCGGGCCAGCGTCGACGGCCCCTTCACGCCCGAGGCGGTGCTGGCCCTCGATCCGGGGGTGCTCGAGGGTGCCGGCCTCTCCCGCAGCAAGGCCGACGCCATCCGCAACATGGCCACCCTCTCGCTCGCTGGGGCGATCCGCTTCGACCGGGCGGGCCGCATGACCGACGACGAAGTGGTCGAGATGCTCACCCAGGTGCGAGGCGTCGGGCCGTGGACCGCCCACATGTTCCTGCTCTTCTCGCTGCACCGCCTCGATGTCTGGCCGGTCGGCGACTTCGGGGTGAGGGCGGGCTACACCAAGGCCTGGTCGCTCAGCGAGATGCCCACCCCTCGCCAGCTCGACGTGCTGGGCGACCGGTTCCGGCCCTATCGCAGCGTGGTGGCCTGGTACTGCTGGCGAGCGGCGGACACACCTGCGCCCATCTCGCCCTGATCAGCTGGCGCTCACGCCGTGGCCGGAGGCGAGTGCCTCGGCGCCCGGCACGGCCACCGCGGGCGAGTCGAGCCCGCCGAGGCCGGCCCAGAGCATGGCGTGGATCAGCGCGGACGCGTGCGGCCGGTCGAGATCGCGCGACTCGAGCCAGTCGAGGGTCGCGGCGTCGAGGAAGCCGACCACCCCGCGAGCGAGCAAGCGGGCCTCCGGTGTGCCGCCCCACGACTCGGCCAGGTGCTCGTAACGATCGCGTCGGGCCTGCTGCACCATCGGGTGCACGGTGGCCTCCGCGGTGCCCATGAGCTTCCAGGCGGCGGCGTTGTCGCTGGCGAAGCACAGGTAGATCTCGACGATCGCAGCCAGCCGGTCGGCGGCGCTCACGGGTCGGTGCGGTCGAGTGCCGTGGCCAGCTGGGCGTCGAGGCGGTCGAAGCTGCGAAGGTAGACCGCGGCGATGACGCCCGACTTGTCGCCGAAGTAGTTGTAGACCAGTGCCCTCGAGACGCCCGCCGCCTCGGCGATCTCCTCGAGGGTGACCTCGTTGGCCTCGCGTCCGGCGAACACGGCCTCGGCCGCGTCGATGATCTGCTCGCGCCGCACCTCCGGATCGAGCCTCGTCCGGGTGCGCTCCCCCTTGGCTACCCGTGTCACGCCGTCACCCACCCCTATGGGAGTCGTTCAGCCAGACTGCTTGTCGCCGCCGGAGCCGCCATCGCCGACGTCGAGCGGGAAGTGGCAGGCCACGTAGTGACCCAGCCCGATCTGTCGCATCTTCGGCTCGACCTGGGCGCACATGTCCTGCGCCTTCGGGCAGCGCGTGCGGAAGCGGCAGCCACTGGGGGGCGCCACCGGCGAGGGGATCTCACCGCCGAGGGTGAGGTCCTCACGAGGGCGAATCGTGGGGTCGGGTACGGGGATCGCGCTCAGCAGGGCCGCCGTGTAGGGATGCGCTGGCTTGGCGTAGAGCTCGTCGGGAGGCGCCACCTCACAGAGCTTGCCCAGGTACATCACGGCCACCCGGTCGCTCACGTTCTTCACCACCGCCAGATCGTGGGCGATGAACACCAGCGTGAGCCCGTAGCGCTCCTTCATGTCCTGGAGCAGGTTGAGGATCTGCGCCTGCACCGACACGTCGAGTGCCGAGACGGGCTCGTCGCAGATGATGAGCTTCGGGTCGAGCACCAGGGCGCGGGCGATCGAGATGCGCTGGCACTGGCCACCGGAGAACTGGTGGGGCCGGCGGTTGGCCGAATCGGGCGGGATGCCGACGGCCTCGAGCGTGTCGTTGACGACCTTGTGCTGCTCTTCTTTGGTGCCCTTGTTCCAGATCTTGAGCGGCTCGCCGACGATGTCGAGCACCCGGCGCCGCGGGTTGAGCGACGAGATCGGGTCCTGGAAGATCATCTGCATGTGCGGGCGGACCTTGCGCAGGTCTTCCCCGGCCAGCTGGGTGATGTCGGTGCCGTCGAACTGCACGCTGCCGCTGTTGGGCTTGGGCATCTGCATGAGGGCCCGACCGGTGGTCGACTTGCCACAGCCCGATTCGCCGACCAGCCCGAGGGTCTCGCCCTCTTTGATGTCGAGACTCACGTCGGACACGGCGTGCACCTTCAGGCCGGTGGAGCCGATCGGGAACTCGACCACCATGTTCTCGGCGCGAAGGAGGGTGTCGTCGGTGGGGCGCAGATGCGCGGTACCGCTGCCGGCCATCGGTCAGAGCTCCTGAGGGGTGGTGGGGGAGATGGACACCGGGGTGGCTGCCGCACCGGCGTTGGCTGCCTGGTTGGCCGCCAAGGCCTCTTGGCCCTCGGGCGTGCCCACCGGGAACCAACACCGGTAGAGGTGGCCGGGGGTGGCCTCGACCAGCGGTGGGTCTTCCTCGACGCACTTCGGCTGCACGTACTTGCAGCGGGGCGAGAAGTTGCAGCCCTTGGGCGGGTTGACCAGATCGGGTGGGCGCCCGGGGATGGCCTCGAGGCGGGTGTGGCTCGGATAGTCGATCTTCGGGATCGAGTCGACCAGCGCCTCGGTGTAGGGCATCTTCATGTCGGCGAAGAGCACGCTCGTCGGGGCGTGCTCGACGATGCGCCCGCCGTACATGACGGCGATCTCGTCGCTGCGCCCGGCCACCACGCCGAGGTCGTGGGTGACGAGGATCATCGCCATGTGACGCTCGCGCTGCTGCTGTTGGAGCAGGTTGAGGATCTGGGCCTGCACCGTGACGTCGAGCGCGGTGGTGGGCTCGTCGGCGAACAGCAGCTTCGGGCCGCAGGCGAGGGCGATCGCGATGGTGACGCGCTGGCGCATGCCACCGGAGAGCTGATGGGGATACTCCTCGAGGCGCTGCGCGGGCTCGGGGATGCCCACCGAGCTGAGCAGCGACAGGGCGGTCTCGTTGGCTTCGCCCTTGTCCATGCCGAGGTGATGGATGAGCGACTCGGTGATCTGCTTGCCGATCTTCATCACCGGGTTGAGCGAGGTCATCGGATCCTGGAAGACCATCGACATCTCGGCGCCCCACACGGCGCGCATGTCGTCCTGGGAGTAGCCGATGATGTCGTTGCCCTCGTAGAAGATGTGCCCCTCGCGGATGACGTTGCGCTTGGGCAACAGGCCCATGATCGAACGCGAGAGGATCGTCTTGCCCGATCCCGACTCGCCCACCACACCGAGGGTCTTGCCCCGCTCGAGGGTGAGGCTCACGCCGTCGACGGCCTTGACCGTGCCCCGCTCGGTGCGGAAGTGGGTCTTGAGGTCGACCACCCGGAGCAGCTTGGTGCCCGGATCGGCGGGCGTGCCCGACGCCGAGCTGCTGATGACCTTGCGGCTCACAGGCCACCCTCCTTCACGTCGAAGTACTCCCGGAAGCGGTCGCCGGCCAGGTTGAGCGACGAGCACCGTGAGGAACATGACCGCACACGGGATCAGGCTGATGTAGGGATCGGTCTCGAGGGCCTGCCGACCGTCGTTGATCATCCCGCCCCAGGTTGGGGTCGGAGGCGGCACCGACAGGCCGAGGAAGGCGAGGCCGCCTTCGGCCACGATGGCCACGGCCACACCGATGATGCTGAACGACAGCACCGGCAGCGACACGTTGGGCACCACCTCGCGCCAGATGATGCGCATGTTCTTGGCGCCGAGGGCGCGTGCCGCAGTGACGTACTCACGCTGGCTGTGCACCAGCGTGGAGGCGCGCACCAGCCGGGCGATTGGTGGGATGGCGACGATGCCGATGGCGAGGATGATGTTGCCGACGTCGCGGCTCTCACGGAAGGTCACGATGACGAGGGCGAGCAGCAGCGCGGGGAACGCCAGCAGCACGTCCATGCCCCACATGATCGTGCTCTCGAGCTTGCCCTTGAAGTAGCCGGCGATCACCCCGAGGGTGCCGCCGATGAGCACCCCGAACGCGACCGAGGCGAAGCCGACCGCCAGCGACACCCGGCCACCCCAGATCACTCGCGAGAAGATGTCTCGACCGAGGGTGTCGGTGCCGAACCAGTGCTCGGAGCTCGGACCGCAGCGCACGCACGAGCTCGGCGTTCGGTAGTCGTCGATGGCCCCGGTGCTCTGCAGCCAGGGCGCCAGCAGGGCGAGGATGGCGACCAAGGCGAACCAGCCCATCGCGATCCAGAAGAGCGGACCGAGACGACGCTTGACCACCTCGTCGGCGGTGACCTGATCGGGGTCGAGGTTGTGGAGCTCCTCGAGCACGTGCACGTCGCCATCGGCCATGCCGGTGATCTCGGTGGCCAGGTTGGCACTGCCGCCACCCCCGAAGAGCGAGTCGCCCGTGGGGAGGGGCTCGGAGCCGGGGTTAGGCGAGCGCGCGGGCATGGCGGATCCTCGGGTCGAGAACGGCGTAGAACATGTCGACAGCGAAGTTGATGAGCACGTAGCCGACGGCGATGACGACCACCCCGCCCTGCACCGGGATGTAGTCGCGGCCGAGGATGCCGACCACGACGTAGTTGCCGAGGCCGTTGAGGGCGAAGATCACCTCGACGATGAACGTGCCGCCGATCAGTCGGCCCATGTTGAGGCCGGCCACCGTGACGAGCGAGAAGGTCGACGGGCGGAACGCGTGGCGCAGCAGGATGCGTCGCGACGGCAGGCCCTTGGCCTTGGCCATCATGATGTAGTCCTCCTGCAGCGTGGCGATGAGGTCGGTGCGCAACAGACGCAGGTAGACCGCCATCTCGGCCACGGCCAAGGTGAGCGCCGGCAGGAAGAGGTCTTTCAGGTTCTGGGCGGGATCGTCCATGAAGTCGACGTAGCCGGTGGCCGGGAACCACTGCAGGTTCACGGCGAAGATGAGGATCAGCACGATCGCCAAGATGAAGTTCGGCACAGAGAGCAAGGCGAACGCCACGCTCGTCGACATGCGGTCGAAGATCCCCCCGGCGCGCTGAGCGGCGATGACCGCCAGGGGGATCGACACCACGAGGGCGATGACCTGCGAGTAGATCAGCAGCTCGATCGTGACCGGCAGGCGCTGTTGGATCGCCTCCCACACCGGCTGCTGGTTACGGGCCGATGTCCCGAGGTCGCCGGTGAGGGCGTCGCCGAGCCACTGCACGTAGCGAACGGGCAGCGGCTTGTCGAGGCCCAGCTCCTCCGTCTTCTGATCGACGCACTCCTGGCCACCGCCGACACCGCACAGCACCTGCGCGGTGTCACCGGGGAGGAGGTTGAGGAAGAAGAAGGAAAGGAACGTGACCGCGAGCAGCACCAACAGCAGCTGCACGACTTTCTTGCGGACGAACCTCATCGCAGCGGTGACTCCCTTCTCGGCCGCGTGCGGCCAGAGGTGCGATCGGTCATGGCTGGAGCCACGTCTGGGTCAGGCGGGTGACGCCACCGAAGCCGCCGGGCCCGCCGAGGGCGTTCGACTCCTGGCCGTCGGGCAGCGGCCCGTTGGTGATGTTGCGCACCTGGTTGTTGGCCACGATCACCCACTGCGAGCGGGCGTACCAGATGTAGGGCAGGTCCTCGTTGATCAGGCGCTGCACATCGTCGTAGGCGGCCTGGCGCTCGGCGACGTCGGTGGTGGCCCGGGCCGCGGTGAGCGCCTCGTCGATCTCCGGGTTGCGGTTGCGGGCGAAGTTGAGCGAGATGCCTGCGTCCTCGGCGTTGCCACCGATCCACCAGATGTAGTCGTAGTCGGGATCGAGGGCACCGAACTGGCGCCAGTCGTGGGCCTGGTAGTCGCCGGTGACCGCGTTGGCGATGAACTGGCTCTGCTCCATCAGGCTGACGTCGACGTCGATGCCGACCGCGGCCCACTGCTCTTTGGCCAGGTCGATCGCCCGCGAGTCGGTGCCGCTGTTGATGAGCGTGAAGCTGATCGGGCCCACCTCGGCCTCGTACTCCTCGACGAGCTGCCTGCGCCTTGGCCGGGTCGTACTCGGGATAGGGAGCGCCCTCGCCTCGCCAGTCGGAGTCCTGGCTGAAGATGCCGTCGCCCACTTCGGCTCGACCGTCGTAGATGACCTGGTTGAACTGGTCGCGGTTGGTGGCGTAGGCCAGCGCCTGGCGCACCCGGATGTCGTCGAGCGGGGCCACCGACGTGTTGAGCATGAAGAACTCTTCCTCGCGCTCACCCCGGTCGTAGATGATCTGCACCTTGCCTTCGGCGGCCTGGTCCTCGAACTTCTTGGTGACCTCCACATCGGTGTTGTGGATCATGTCGACGTCGCCGGCCTCGAGCGAGGCGGCCCGGGTGGTGCGATCCGGAAGCGGGACGAACTCGACCGAGTCGAGGTAGGGGAGCTGCACGCCGTTCTCGTCGGTGCGCCAGTAGTCGGGGTTCTTGACCGCGGTGAACGAACTGTCCGGCACCCAGCTGTCGAGCATGAACGGGCCGGTGCCGACCGGGTTGCGGCCGGCTTCTGGATCGTCGGCCATGGCCGGCGCGGTGACCATGCCGCCCTGGCCGGTCATGAACACCGGGAAGGTGGCCCAGGGCTCGATCATGGTGAGCACCACGGCGAGCGGGTTGGTGGGATCGACCGCCACGCTCTCGATGTTCTTGAAGGCGATGCCCACGAGCACGTCGGCGCGCAGCGCCTCGAAGAAGACGCGCATGGCCTCGCCGTCGAGGGCCTCGCCGTTGTGGAAGGTGACGTCCGGTCGAGCGGTGATGGTCCACGTGAGGTTGTCGGCCGAGGGCGTCATCGACTCGGCCAGGTAGGGCTGCGGCTGGTTGTCGATGTCGAAGGCGGCGAGGGGGTCGTAGACCGCCAGGCCGATCTCGGTGCCCGACGCGGCGAAGCGGTTGCTGGTGGGATCGAAGCCGTCGGACTCGGCTTCGACGCCGTAGACGAGGGTGCCGCCGACCTGCGGCTCGCCTTCGGATGCGATGGTGACGTCGCTACCGCGTGGTGCGGCGGTGTCGGAGGTGGTGCCGTCGGACCCTCCGCTGTCGTCTCCCGAGCCGCCGCATGACGCGGCGAAGATGGCGAGCGCGCAGGTGACGCCGACCAGCATCACCCGTGTCCGGCGTCGTACAGACCATTCGGTCACGTGGAATCCCCCTCCATGGCGGGCGAGTGCCCGGTTCGTGTGCCCCGGGGTGGTGGCCCAAGCCGACCGACCCCCACCTCGCGCGCCGCGGTGTGACTGCGGGCACACAAGGTGGCCTGACGCTAGGGCGCTCATTGCCGCGGTGTCAATAACCTCTGCGCCCTGGATGCAAACGAATTCCTGCGCGCCACGACTCGGGAGCCAAAACGCACGAGGACCCCGAGTAGCCTCCCGGCCGAAGCCGGTCAGCTCCTCGGGGCCGACCCGTGCGGCGCACCGTCGTCTGCACCGGGCCCGGGCTGGCCCCGCTGCACACCGCCCCTCGTGTCGCCCTCTTGCGAAGGTGGTGTCGAGGAGCCGGTACACCTGACCAGGTGCCCCGATCCGGTCCGTCCGCTGACCTCGGCTGCGGCCCTCCCGTAGGAGTGCCGGGCTTCGGTAGCAGGCTGATCGACTCGTTCTTGCCTGGCTTGAGAGCACTGTGCGCCCTGGCAAATGCGCTGGTCAAGGGCTTTTTCTCAATCCCCAGGCTTATCCCGAGCATTTCCCGGGAATCCCCAAACCGGCCCGAGTTATCGACATGATCTCCACAGCGGACCCGGCCGCGATCAGGCTCCGGGCACCGGCGGGATGACGAAGCGGTCGTAGCCCCGGGTGCGGCCGAGCACGGTGTCGGCGTACACGCCGGAGTTGTTGTAGCGGAGGAACGACGCCCGCAGCCGACCGTCGGAGTCGAGCGGGGCGCCCCGGCACAGCAGCACCCCTGCGGCCGTCGCCGCGTCGTAGAGGTTCTGCGGATCGCGCTGGCCGTCGCCGTTGCCGTCGCGTCCGAATGCCCGCCAGCTCGTCGGGATGAATTGCATCGGCCCTACCGCCCGGTCGACCGTCGGGTCACCGTCGAGCTCGCCGCCGTCGGTGTCACCGATCGCCTGGGTGCCGTTGTTGCCGTCGAGCGGGATCCCGATGATCGGCCGTGACACCTGGCCCGAGGGGCCGACCACCGCCCCGCCGAACGTACCGTGGCCGCTCTCGGTGCGGCCGATGCCGGCGAGGGCCTGCCAGCGCAAGCCACACGACGGGTTCTCGAACGCCAGCGTCAGGGCGGCCCGGACGTACGCGTCGAGCACCACCAGTGGGAAGTCGAGACCGACCACCTGTGCGCCCAGGCGTGCGTCGGCCAGATCGGCCGAGCGGCGGATGAGGTCGTCGGCGGACCGGGCGGCGTCGGCCTGCGCCTGGTCTCGGGCCGCCGCGGTGGTGACGAGCCTCCGTCTCACCTCGTCGGTGGCCGCCATGCCCGCCACGATGGCTTGATCGGCCTGCTCGACCACATCGAGGTGGGCCCGGTACTCGGTCAACTGGTCTCGGCTGACCGCCTCTACCAGCACCCGGTGGCGTTGCCCGGCGGTGATCGACTCGAGGTCGAGGCCCTGATCGAACAGGTCGGTTGCCCCGGCGTCGCTGCCCGTCCCGCCACCCGTACCCATCCCCCCGGCGACATAGGTCGCCACCGCCAGGTCGTGCACCGCCCCGCTCAGCTCCTCGGCTCGCCGGGCCGATTTCGCACGGCGCCGGCTGGCCTCGTTGACCTCACCGATCAGGCGGGCCTCGGCCTGGTGGAGCTCGCCGAGCAGCGTCTGTTCCGAGGTGAACCGCTGGCGCGCGTCGGCGACCTGCTGTTCGGCCTCGCGGTAGCGATCGGCCGCCACGCGATAGGCCGGACTGTCGACCGCGACGGCAGCGAGGTTCGGCGACACGCGGGGATCGGCGACGACGGGTGGCGCGTCGATCGGCGCCGGCGCGACCCGGCATCCTGGGCCACCGCAGGGGCGAGCACCGGCCCTGCGAAGGCCGTCACGACGAGGACGAGGAGGGCGAGCGGGGCGCGTCGCGGCACGGTCGACCAGTGTGGCGCGGCTCACCGGAGCCGCGGTGGCACGGCCGTATACGTGGCACCGCCATAGACTGCGGGCCGCCATGACCGAGTCCCGTTCCCTCACCTTCGACGAGGTCTTCGAATCCGTCGCCGACGTCGCCGGCTGGATGACGAGGGCCCAAGCCCAGCGCCTGTGGGACCGCTCGTCCGAGCTCGAGGCGAGTGCCCGCATCGTCGAGATCGGCAGCTTCCAGGGCCGATCGGCCATCGTGCTGGCGAGCGCCGCCCCCGACGGCGTGGCCATGACCACCATCGATCCCCACGGCGGCAACGATCGAGGGCCCAATGAGATCGCGGGCTACGCCGACGAGGCCGAACAGGACCACCAGACGTTCCTCGCCAACCTCGAGCGGGCCGGCGTGCGAGACCGCATCGAGCACGTGCGCGAGTTCTCCGATGCCGCGCTGCCCCACGTGCCGGGCCAGATCGACCTGCTCTACATCGACGGCGCCCATCGTTTCGGGCCGGCGTCGAACGACATCCGCCGATGGGGGGCGAAGGTCGCACCGGGCGGCACCATGCTGATCCACGACTCGTTCAGCTCGGTCGGGGTGACCCTGGCGCTGCTCGTCACCACGTTCTTCGGGGACCGGTTCCGCTACCAGGGTCGATCGGGGTCGATGGCGGAGTACCGCCGCATCCGGCTGTCGCCGATGGCCCGCGTCACCAACGCCTTGCGTCAGGCGGCCCAGCTGCCGTGGTTCGTGCGCAACGTGGTGGTCAAGGCGCTCATCATGTTGAAGCTCAAGCGGCTCTACCACCTGCTCGGCAGCGACGGCACCTGGCCCTACTGAGCCGCCGCCATGCGGCTCACCAACCGCTGGCCGCGCCGGCACCGGCCCGCGGGTCGGACATGCCTGCGAACGAGCCCCCACCCACGTCGATGACGTGCGCGTGACCCATGCCGGTGTCGAAGCGGGGACGCAGGCGCACGCGATGTCCTCGGTCGGTCAGCGTCGTGAGCCACGCCTCGGGAGCTCCGGTCTCGACATCGACGCCGAGCACGGCCAGGTCGTCCCACGTGTCGAAGCCGATCGACGGGCCGTGGTTGGCCAGTACGAACCGGGACGCGCTCACCACCGTGCCCGGCGGCTGGCCGGCCGCCAGCAGGCGGGCCAGCAGCTGGAGCACCACCTGTGGTTGGGAGTCGCCACCCATGGTGCCCACCAGGGCTCGCAACGACCCCGCGGATCGGTGACCAACGTGGGCGACAGCGTCGAGGGCGGCCGGCGGCCGGGTCCGTACTCGGCGGGATGGCCGGGCAGCAGGCTGAACCCGATGCCTCGGTTGTGCAGGAAGGTGCCCGTGTTCGGTTCGACGAGGTGGGCCCCGAAGTCGGCCGCGTTCGACTGGATGAGCGACACGCCCATGCCCGACGCATCGGCCGCGCACAGGAAGATGGTTCCACCGTCGTCGGTGGGCGCGGTCAGGTCCGATGCCCGGCGGGGGTCGATCGCGGCCCGACGCGCCGCCAGGTCGGCCGGATCGAGCAGCGCGGCGCCGTCGGCGTGCTCCCAGAGGCGCGAGTTGCGATCGAAGCTGGCCTGCTTGGCCGACTCGACGAGCAGGTGTGCCCAGTCGGGATCGTCGGGGTCGTCGGGGAGGTCGAGCCCGGCGGCGATCGCCGAGGCCGACAAGGCCAGATAGCCCTGCGAGTTCGGGGGCACGGTCCACACGTCGTGCTCCCACGCCCGGGCCGAGATCGGGGTGACCCAGTCGGCCAAGGGGGTGCCGAGGTCGTCGGTGACGTACTCCCCGTCGCCCAGCGCCAACAGGCCCTCGCCGAAAGCGCCCTCGTAGAAGCCGGCCCGACCCGAGCGGGCGATGTCGGCCAGGGCGCGCGCGGTGCCCGGCCGTCGCCTGATCGCGCCGGCGTCCGGCCGTCCGCCCAGCAGCAGGTCGGTGCCCTCACCCGCACCTCCCTCGACGAGCAGGGCGGCGAGCGACAGCAACGGAGAGACGGCGAAGCCGTCGTCGGCCAACCGGCGGGCGGGCTCGAGGACATCGACGAGGGGGAGACGCCCGAAGCGATCGTGCAGCGCCAACCAGCCGTCGACGCATCCCGGCACGGGCACGCTGCGGATGTCGCCCCGGCGAGGCATGCGTTGGTGGCCATCGGCGCGCAGGCGCGCCGCGTCGGCGCCTGATCCGGCCCTGCCCGACGCGTTCAGGGCCACGGGCGGGCCGGTCGAGTCGAAGACCAGCGCGAACAGATCGCCGCCGAGGCCACACATGTGCGGCGCGGTGACCGCCAGGACGGCACTGGTGGCGACGGCTGCGTCGGCCGCGGAGCCACCGGCGCGCAACATCGCCACGCCGGCCGCCGAGGCCACGTGATCGACGGAGCACACCATGCCGTTGGTCGCATAGTGCGTCTCGAAGGGACCGAGCTCGTGCACGGCGGCGACGTTACCGGCCGGTCGCAGGGCCGATGCCGGTGAGCGGGCCGGGTGGTGTCGTTCAGGTGTCACCATGACGGGATGTCCACCACGCTCGACCAGACGATCTCCCGGCTGGAGGCGATCGTCGGTGCGTCGCAGGTGATCACCGACCCCGACCTGCTCACGTCCTACCGCACCGACTGGACCGGACGGTTCGTCGGGCAGACCCCGGCGGTGGTGCGACCCGGGTCGGTCGAAGAGGTGTCGGCCGTGGTGCGGTTGTGCAACGAGCACCGCATCGCGGTCGTGCCCCAGGGGGGCAACACCGGACTGGTCGGCGGGAGCGTTCCGCTACGCGGGGAGGTGGTGATGAGCCTTCGCCGACTGCACCAGGTCGAGCCGGCCGACCCGGTCTCGGCGCAGCTGACGGCGTCGGCGGGGGCCACCCTCGCCTCGGTGCACCAGGCCGCCGCCGCAGCCGGCCTGGGGTACGGCGTCGACCTGGCCGCTCGCGACAGCGCGACCGTCGGGGGCATGGTGGCCACCAATGCGGGCGGCGTGCACGTCCTGCGATGGGGCGGCACGAGGCGGCAACTGCTGGGGGTCGAAGCCGTCCTCGCAGACGGCTCGGTCATCCGCCATCTCGGCGGACTCACGAAGGACAACACCGGCTACGACCTCGCCGGTCTGCTCTGCGGCAGCGAGGGCACCCTGGCCGTGGTCACGGCCGCCCGTCTGCGTCTGCACCCACGACTGCCCGAGCGGGTCGTCGCGCTCGTCGCCTTCCCGTCGGTGGGGGCGGCTCGCGATGCAGCCGCGCGATGGCTGCACGACAGCGACTCGATCGTGGCGCTCGAGGTCATCTTCGACGACGGCCTCGACCTCGTCTGTGAGGCCGAGCGGCTGCCCCGGCCCTTCTCTCGGTCGCACCCGGTCTACCTCTTGGTCGAAGCCGCGGCTCGGGCCGATCCGACGGCGGAGCTGGCCGAGGTCATCGGGCGCACGGCGGCGGTCGCCGACGTCGCCGTCGCCCCCGACGAGCGGTCGAGCAACCAGTTGTGGGCCTATCGCGAGCTGCACACCACCGCCATCAACACCCTGGGCCCACCCCACAAGTTCGACGTGACGCTGCCGGCCGACCAGCTCGCCCCGTTCGCCGACGAGGTGCGGCGCGACGTGGCCGCGCTCGACCCGGCGGCCCGCACCTGGCTGTTCGGCCACATCGCCGACGGCAACCTCCATGTGAACGTGACCGGGCTCGCGCCCTACGACCAGCGCGTCGACGACGTCGTGCTCCGCCTGGTCGCGTCACTCGGTGGGTCGATCTCGGCCGAGCACGGCATCGGCACCGCGAAGAAGCCCTGGCTGTCGCTCAACCGATCACCCGTCGAGCTGGCTGCGTTCGCGGCGATCAAGCACGCCCTCGACCCCCACGGGATCCTCAATCCGAACGTGTTGCTCCCGAGCTGACCGGCCACTGGCCACGGCGCAGCAGCACGTCTCTGAGCGCCACCGGCCGATCGGTCATGAGGCCGTCGACCCCCAGGTCGAGGAGGCGCTCCATCTCGGCTGGGTCGTCGATCGTCCAGACGTGCACCGCCAACCCGAGGCGATGGGCGGCGGCTACGAAACGATGGTCGACCAGCACGAACCGACCGGCCGATGTCGGCACCTGCACGCACTGCCCGGCAGGGAGACCGTTGGGGATGTGCAGGCTTGCTGCCCGCACGCGAGCAACTCCGAGCGGCCCCATCGACGTGCACAGCTGTCGACCGAACCGGGTGCGCAGGCGAGCCAGTCGCCGATCGGAGAACGAACCGATGCAGACCCGGTCGAGGGCATCGACCCGTTCGAGCGTGTCGCCCAGCGCGTCGACCGCCGAGTCGTGCTTCGGGTCGATGTTCACCCGGAGGTCCGGCCATGCGCCCAGGAGGTCCTCCAGCAGCACGATCGGCTCGCGGCCGTCGACCCGGGCCTCGCGCACCTCGGCCCAGGGCAGGTCGCGGATCAGCCCGACGCGGTCGGTGACCCGGTCGAGGCGATCGTCGTGGAATGCGACCAGGATGCCGTCTGCGGTCACGTGCACATCGGTCTCGACGTAGCGGTAGCCGAGGGCGACGGCACCCTCGAACGCCGGCCAGGTGTTCTCCGGCCAGTCGCCGGCCCCTCCACGATGCGCAAACGCGATGGGTGCGGGGTGGTCGAGGAACGGATGCCCGGCCATCGAGACGACACTCTATGCCCGGTACGGTGTGGCCCGAATGACGTCCGCACCCGGGCCCGACGGCCACAGTGACGACGCTGAGCCCGTCGGCACGCGGCGCATCCTCGTGCTCACCGCCTGCTCCGCCACCGCCGGCGCACTCCCTGCGTTCCTGCTCGGGGCCCAGGCGGTGCAGATCACGCGAGACCTCGACTTCGGGGACGCGCTGCTCGGTGCCGCCGTGGCGATCAGTTGGCTCACCGCGGCTGCGGCCTCCACGCCGGCGGGGCGCTTCAGCGAGCGCATCGGTGGCGGTCGGGCCCTTCGTCTGGCCGTGCTGCTCAACGCGTCGGTCATGGCTGCGGTCGCGCTGTTCGCGCACAACTGGTTGATCCTGGCCCTGCTGCTCGCGTTCGGCGGTATGGGCAACGCCCTCGCCCAGCCTGCGGCCAATCTGGTGATGGTGCGCACCATCCCGCCGGAGCGCCACGGGTTCGCGTTCGCGGTGAAGCAATCGGCCATCCCGTTCGCCACCCTGCTCGGCGGGCTGGTCGTGCCCACGGTGACGCTCACCGTCGGTTGGCGCTACGCCTATGCGCTCGGCGCGGCCGCCGCGGCGATGGTGGCCTGGGCGATCCCGCCCGGACTCGATCGGTTGCGAGTCGTGTCCGACGATGACCGGCCGCCGGTCGCCAAGGCTCGGCTCGACTCGCCGGTGACCGTGCTCGCCGGCCTGGCGATCGGAATCGGCCTGGGTGCGGCGGCTGCAGGCGCGCTCACCGCGTTCCTGGTGAGTGGCGCGGTGGAGGCGGGGCTCGGCGAGGGGGTGGCCGGGCTGTTGTTGACGATCGGCTCGGCCATCGGCATCACGTCACGGCTGCTGGCCGGCGCCCGCGCTGATACGCGCACCGGCGGTCACCTGCGGGTGGTCGCCTGGATGCTCATCGGCGGTGCCGTCGCCTATCTGGCCATGGCGCTCGGCACGCCCGCCAGCTACGTGCTCGCCACGCCCCTTGCGTTCGCGGCGGGCTGGGCGTGGCCGGGGTTGTTCAACCTGGCGATCGTGCGGGCCAACCCGCACGCACCCGGCATCGCCACCTCGATCACCCAGACCGGCACCTACCTCGGTGCCGGTCTCGGACCGTTGGCGTTCGGTGTCATCGCCGGCCGGGTCGGCTACGGGTGGGGCTGGCTGGCCACTGCGGCGATCGCACTCGTCGCGGCCCAGGCGATCGTGATGGGCCGCGCTCGACTGCGCCGGTCAGGTGGCGCAGTCAGATGATGCGACTCTCGTGGCCCTTCCAGTACTCGTCGCGCAGCAGGCGCTTGTAGAGCTTGCCGGTGGGATGCCGGGGCAACTCCTCGACGAAATCGACTGAGCGGGGGCACTTCACGTCGGCCAGATGCCCGCGGCAGAAGGCGATGAGCTCACGCTCGAGCTCAGGGCCGGCTTCGACATCGTCGGACACCTGCACCACCGCCTTCACCTCTTCACCGAAGTCCTCGTTGGGCACGCCGATGACCGCGCAGTCGAGCACCTTGGGATGGGTCACGAGGAGGTTCTCGGTCTCCTGCGGATAGACGTTCACGCCACCGGTGATGATCATGTAGCTCTTGCGATCGGTGAGATAGAGGAAGCCGTCCTCGTCGAGGCGGCCGACATCGCCCAGCGTCGACCAGCCGCGCGGGTCGCGCGACGACGCGGTCTTCTCCGGGTCGTTGTGGTACTCGAACTCGCTGCCGCCGCCGAAGTAGATCGTGCCCTCCTCGCCGACGGGCACCTCCTCGCCGTCCTCACCCACGATGTGGGCCTCGCCGAGCAGCGGGCGCCCGACCGAGCCCTTGTGGGCCAGCCAGTCCTCGCTGTTGCAGTAGACGAACCCGTTGCCCTCGGTGCCCGCGTAGTACTCGTGGATGACGGGTCCCCACCACTCGATCATCTGCTCCTTCACCGGCACCGGGCAGGGAGCGGCGGCGTGGATGGCGACCCTCATGCTCGATACGTCGTAGCGCGCTCGAACCTCGTCGGGGAGCTTCAGCATGCGTACGAACATGGTGGGCACCCACTGGCTGTGGGTGACGTGGTAGCGCTCGATCAGGGCGAGGGCCTCTTCTGGGTCGAAGTGCTCCATCACCACCGCGGTGCCGCCCGCCTGGTGCACGGCCATCGTGAACCGCAGCGGTGCCGCGTGATAGAGCGGCGCGGGGGAGAGGTAGACCATCGACTCGTCGGCTGAGAAGAGCATCTGGCCGAGCACGGCCACCGAGGTGAGCGATTCGAGCGGCTCGCTCGGTGTGGGCGGCTTGACGCCTTTGGGCCGGCCCGTGGTGCCCGACGAGTAGAGCATGTCCTTGCCGGCGACCCGATCGGGCAGGGGCTCGGCGGGGTAGCGGGCCAGCGTGTCCTCATAGGGGTCGTAGCCCTCGAGAGGACCGTCGAGGACCAGGCGCACTCGCACGTTCGGGATGCGATCGGCGATCTCGACCGCGACGTCGGCCTTGTACTGCGAGGTGATGAAGACCTCCGCTCCGCAGTCGTTGATGACGTATTCCATCTCCTCGGCGGTGAGTCGCGAGCTGATGGCCGTGTAGTAGAGCCCGGCATAGTGGGCGCCCCAGGCGATGGCCAGGAAGTGGGGGTGGTTCTCGAGGCAGAAGGCCATGTGATCGCCGGGCTGCAGCCCTGCATCGCGCAGGAGGTGCGAGAGCCGGTTGGCCTCGGCGTCGAGCTCGGCATAGGTGATCGCCTCGCCCGTGCTCGCCATGATGTAGGCGGGCTTGTCGGGATGGCTGGCGGCGAACGTTCCCGGATACATCGCGCTCCTCGGGGATGTGCGTACGGGCGGGGGATTCGTGAGCAGGGGTCGCGGTGACGCTACTCTCGACGTGCTGCGGCGGTCGACGTCGGGCAACACCTAGCTGGAGGTTGGTTCGTGAAGCTCCGTTCGCTCGCACTTGCGGCGACCTTGTTGGTCGGCACCGCGTTCGTCATCACCGCATCGCCGGTCTCGGCAGGCGAGGTTGGGGAGACCGCCACGCTCACCGTCATCAAGACGGTCGAGGGCACCCCGCCGGCCGACGCCGAGTTCGTCATCAACGTCTTCTGCGTCGACGCAGACGGCCCGAACGGCACCATCCCCGTCGATCTGGAGCTCACCCCTGCCGGCCTCCAGGAGATCGTCTACGACGAGGACATCACCTTCGGTCCCGAGGGCGGCGAGGAAGAGTTCGTGTTCTTCGGCCCGGCCGAGTGCACGATCACCGAGACCGACGACGGTGGCGCCGACGAGGTGATCAACGGCGAGAGCGAGGTCGCCATCGAGGACCCCACCCTCTACGAGGCAGAGATCACCAACGTGTTCTCCGACGTGGTCACCACCACCACGACCGCGGCGCCACCACCACCACGGCAGCTGCGGCCGCCGCAGCGGCCACGCCTCGTTTCACCGGCTGACGGGTTCCGCCGAGCAGGCATTGTCCAGAAGTGAGGCACGACCCGCCCGAACCGGGCGGGTCGTGCCGCGTCTGTCGCCGAATCGAGCCGGTACCCTCCGCTGAGTGGAGGCCACCAATCTGTTCCGGGAGCTGATGACGCGACCCGAACCGCAGGTGCCACTCGACGAGGCGGCGTTGCTCATCGCCCGGCACGCGCACCCGGGTGTGGTGGTCGAGCGCTATCTGGATCAGCTCGATCGCTTCGCATCCGGCTGCCCTTCGCCCACGCTCGACGGCCTGGTGGCCCATCTGTTCGGCGACCTCGGGTTCCGAGGCAACCGCGATCGCTACTACGACCCGGCCAACAGCTATCTCCACACGGTCATCGAGAACCGTCGAGGGATCCCGATCAGTCTCTCCGTGATGATGATCTCGGTCGGCCGCCGCCTCGGGGTGCCGCTGGTGGGCATCGGCATGCCGGGACACTTCCTCGTCAGGGATCAGGTCGATCAGTCGGTATACGTCGACGCCTTCGAAGGGGGACGAGTCCTCGACGTCTCCGGGTGCGCCGAGACGTTCCACCAGGTGCAGGGCGACGAAGCTCCCGTTCGACCGTGGCTATCTGCAGCCGGTCGGCACGTTCGCCATCCTCGCCCGCATGCTGGCCAACCTCCGGGCAGTGTTCGCGGCCACGAGCGACCATCGCTCCCTGCTGTGGGTGATGCGCCTTAGGCTCGCCATACCGGGTGTCGCGCCCGAGGAGCGGGGAGAGTTGGCCGGCGCCCTTGCGGCAACCGGCGACTTCTCAGCCGCGGCTCACGAGTTCGAGGCGCTCGCCGACGCCCTCGGGGGCGAGGTGGGCGACGAGTACCTGCGGCACGCCTCACAGCTGCGCGCCCGACTCAACTGAGCCGTCCGCCTGACGTCTGACGGCTCCTAGGCTGCCCGGGCATGATCGATCGCGAGACGAAGCGGTGCCTCGGGCAGATGATGAAGGGGGTGCAGGTGGTGGCTGCGACCCATGACGGCATCACCCGTGCCTACTGCTCGCACTGGGTCTGCCAGGTGTCGTTCGAGGAGCCCATCGTCATGGCCTCGGTGTCACCGAAGCACGATACGCACCCCCTCATCGTCGCGTCCGGCAACTTCAGCGTGTCGATCATGGCGGCTGATCAGGTGGACGCTGCGCAGTACTTCTCCTATCCCGGTCGCCGGTTCCATCAGATCGCCGACGAGTACCTCCACGTGGTCGACGGCCATGTCGTCGTTCGCGACTCGATCGCGTGGCTCGCGTGCCGGGTGCTCGACCACCAGACAGCCCTGGGCGGTCACCACGGCTTCCCGCCACTCTCCATCGACCACGACCTGTTCTTCGGTCGGGTGGAGGCCAGCGGAGAGGGTCGGCTCGGTGAGCCACCGCTGCTGTACTCGTCCCGGCTCGGCTGGCGGGTGACCGGTGAGCGAGCCCGGGAGCCCGGCGACTCGATACGCGACCGCCTGCTCGCGAGGTTGGCCGAGGCGGATGGCGCCGATCCGGCTGCGCTCGACAGCGAATCGGCCCCGGTCATGACCCAATGGCTCGTCGTCTTGTTGATCATGGCGCCGGTGGTCGTGTGCATCGCCATCTCGCGCAACCAGGGTCGGCGCGACGTGCTGCGCGCCGCGACGGTCGATCTGCGTCTCGACGAGTTCGGCGCCCGGCGCGAGCTGGCCGACGGGCGCTGCGAGGAGGTCGACTGGACGGAGGTCACCGAGGTCGAGGTGGTCACCGCCAAGTCCGGCGTGCATGCGGCGTCCGGCGGCGTCGTCGTGCTCGGCGGCAACGAGACCCGGGGGTGCCTCGTGCCCATCGATCGCATCGACGCGTGCGGACTGGTCGACCATCTGCAACGGTTGCCGGCGTTCCCGCTCGACGCGTTCGTCGAGGCGCTCGGCGCTCGCGCGCCGAGTCGGGTGACCGTGTGGACCGCCCCTCACCAGCAGGCCGATGAAGGAGAGCAAGCGTGACCGAGACCACCCGCGACACGATCACCGTCGATCACGACGAGACCCGTGTGCGCGAGCTGTGCGCGGAGCTGTTGGCGGCCCACCCCCCGATGAGCACCGACCCGGCCACGTTCCTCGGTGCGCAGTACGACGCCGGTCTCGGTTGGGTGCACTTTCCCGAGGGCCAAGGCGGGCTGGCGGCCAGCCGCCGCCTCCAGCAGATCGTCGACAAGCTGCTCATCGGCGCCGGCGCTCCGAACGCGTATGCGCGCAATCCGATCGGGCACGGCATGGGTGCGCCCACCATCGTCACCCACGGCACCGACGCGCAGCGGGATCGCTATCTGAGACCGCTGTTCACGGGTGAGGAGGTGTGGTGCCAGCTCTTCAGCGAGCCGGGGGCCGGCTCCGACGTGGCGTCGCTCGCCACCATGGCCGAGCGCGACGGCGACGAATGGGTGCTCAACGGTCAGAAGGTGTGGACCACGCTGGCCCACCTGGCCCGTTGGGGGATGATCGTCGCCCGCACCAACCCCGACGCCCCCAAGCACAAGGGGCTCACCTACTTCGTGGTCGACATGCACGCGCCCGGGGTCGAGGTGCGTCCACTGCGCCAGATGACGGGGGAAGCCGAGTTCAACGAGGTGTTCTTCTCGGATGTGCGCATCCCCGACGGCGAGAGGCTGGGCGACGTCGGCGAGGGTTGGCACGTGGCCCTGACGACGCTCATGAACGAGCGCGTCGCGATCGGTGGGGCGATCCCCCAGAAGGGCTCGGGCCTCATCAACGAGGCGCTCCGGGCGTGGGAGCAGACCGACCACCGGCGCAGCGTCGATCGCGATCGGTTGGCCCGTCTCTGGATCGATGCCGAGGTGTTGCGCCTCACCAACATCCGCGCCAGCCAACTGCGGTCGAAGGGCACGCCCGGCCCTGAAGGATCGGTGGGCAAGCTGTTCGCGGCCGAGCTCAACAAGCGCATCGTCGAGTTCGCAGTCGACGTGTTGGGTGCCGACGGCATGCTCTACACGAGCTACGCCCAGACCCGGCCCGACACCGTGCTGCACTGGGACTGTCCGCAAAAGGCGTTCCTGCGCATGCGGGCCAACTCGATCGAGGGCGGCACCACCGAGGTGATGAAGAACATCCTCGGCGAGCGGATGCTCGGCCTGCCTGGCGACATCCGTGTCGACAAGGACCTCCCGTGGCGAGACGTTCCGCGCAACTAGCGACCGATCCTCCGTTCCCTGTCGCGTATCCGGGGTCTGCCGGCCCGGGACACGCGACAAGTTCCGGACTAGGTCAACAGATGGCGGACGTGCGCCGTCTCGTTGAGCGAGCGGATCGACCGGACACCGTCGCCGGAGACGAGCACGCGGCTGATCGACGCGTAGGCGGGCTCGAAGAAGAGCAGGTCGGGAACCGCGAGGACTGTGGCGGCGAAGACGTTGATGACGCCGCCGTGGCAGACCACGGCAACCCTCTCCGAGCGGTGACGCGCGGCGATGTCAGTGAGCGCGGAAACCACTCGGCCGGTGAAGCCCCGCACGTCGATGCCCAACTCGTCGAGACGATTGTCGGCCATCGCATCCCACCAGGGATGGCCGGTGGCCTTCAGCTCTTCGATCGGAATGTAGGCAGATGCGTCACGGTCCCACTCGGCCACCTCGTCGACCACGACCGGACTGAGGCCGGTGCGGTGGGCGAGGGGAGCGGCGGTCTCGATCGCCCGCTGGAGCGGACTGGTGTAGATGGCCGAGAGCGGCTCGGTCAGCCACTCGGCCAGCGCATCGGCCTGCCGTCGGCCGAGCTCGTCGAGGGCGGGATCGGCCGGGCCGTCGTCGACTTCGAGTCGCAACGGTCGCGCGTGGCGGATGAGCAGCAGTTCCATGGCGGGGGCAGAGCCTAGGGGCCGCTAGCGTTGGACCATGCCACGTCGCACCAAGATCATCGCCACGATCGGCCCGGCGTCCGATTCCGAGCCGGTGCTCAAGGGCATGATCGCAGCAGGTATGGACGTCGCTCGCATGGGTCTCGCGCACGAGTCGCTCGACCAGGCGCTCGCCCGCTACCACCGCATCCGCAAGGTGGCGGCCGACTACGGGCGGGTGGTCGGCATCCTGGCAGACCTTCCCGGACCGAAGATCCGCGCCGGCACCGTGCCCGACGAGGGCCTGGTGCTCACCGAGGGGCAACGGATCCGCCTCACCCCCGGCCATCAGGCCAGCACCGCCGAGGTCATCGAGGTCGACTACGAGCGGCTGCTCACCGATGTGCGGGCCGGCGACACGATCGCCTTCGGCGACGGCGCGGTCGTGGTCGAGTCGCTCGGCCGAGCCGGCGACCACATCGAGGTGTGCGTCATCCATGGAGGGATCCTCAAGGGCCGACCCGGCATCCACATCCCGTCCGATCGGCTGCAGCTCACCACCCCCACCCAAGAAGATCTCCGGCTGCTCGACGCGTTCATCGACGTGGGGATCGACATGGTGGCGCTGTCGTTCGTCCGCTCCGCCCACGACGTGCGCCGCATCGGCACCGAGCCCTATCCCAACGGCCCGCTCGTCGTGGCCAAGGTCGAGACCCGTGCCGCGGTCGAGAACCTCGACGGCATCATCGAGGCGTCGGGCGCAGTGATGGTGGCCCGAGGCGACCTCGGGTCCGAGTTCCCCATCGAGGAACTGCCCCACCTCCAGAAGCAGATCATCCATCGATGCGTCGCCCTGGGTCGGCCGGCCATCACCGCCACCCAGATGCTCGAGTCGATGATCCAGGCTCCGATCCCCACCCGTGCCGAGGCGTCCGACGTGGCCAACGCCGTGTTCGACGGCTCGAGCGCCGTGATGCTCTCTGGCGAGACGGCGATCGGCGTCGATCCGGTCCGCACGGTGGCCACGATGGCCCGCATCGCCGAGCGGGCCGACGACGAGTTCGACTACGAGGGCTGGGCCCAGCACCTGCACGCCGACCGCCCGGTGAGTGAACCGGGCGACGCCATCACCGACGCCATGACGAGCGCCGGCCACCGAGCCGCGGCGGCCACCAGAGCCTCCGCCATCATCTGCCTCTCGCGCACCGGTTTCACCGTGCGGTCGATCGCCAGGTTCCGTCCGCGGGCCAACATCCTGGCCTTCAGCACCCACCCCCGCACGGTGCACCAGCTCAGCATGAGTTGGGGCGCGGTGCCCCACCTCCTCGAAGGCGAGGACCACCCCGACACCCTGGTGCCGGCGGCCATCGCCGAGGCCCTGCGCCTGGGTGAGGTGGCGTCGGGCGACCTGGTGGCGCTCTTGTTCGGCTCGGGCGAGTTCTCCGGCCGGGCCACCGACAGTCTGCGTCTCGTCCGCATCCCGTGACGGGCGCCGGCGTCGAGCACCGCGACGGCCTGGCGATCTACCGGCGAGCCGACGATGCCCAGTTGCCTGCGGGAACACGCCGGGTCGTGTTCGTGCACGGCACGATGGACCGCGCCTCGTCGTTCGGGAAGGTGAGCCGTCGCCTCCCCGATCTCGAGGTGGTGCGCTACGACCGGCGTGGCTATGGCCGGTCGACGGCCGGCGTGGCCACCGGCATCGACGAACTGGTCGACGACCTGATGATCGTGATCGACGACCAGGAGTCGACGGTGGTGGGTCACAGCCTCGGCGGGGTCGTCGCCCTGGCGGCCGCCGCACGGGCACCCCAGCTCGTCGAGGCAGTGGCGGCGTTCGAGGCCCCGATGCCCTGGAAGCCCTGGTGGCCCTCGACGTCGGCCGGCAACCAGGCGATCGGCGCAGCGGCCCGACGCGATCCGGCGGACGCCGCCGAGTTGTTCATGCGCCGCATCGTCGGCGACCGGGTGTGGGAGCGACTCCCGCCACGCACACGCGCCCAGCGGCGATCCGAGGGCGACGCGCTGCTCGCCGACCTCGACAGCATCCGCCTCGGTGAGGCCTACGACCCGAGCGGCATCGTGGCGCCGGTCGTCAGCGGCTACGGCGATCTGTCGGACGAGCGACATCGGCGAGCCGCGACCGAGCTCAGCCAGGATGTCGTCGGCGCGACGCTGGTCGTCGTCGCCGGTGCCGGGCACGGTGCCCACGCGTCCCACCCGGACGAGTTCGCCCATTTCGTTCGGCGCGCGGTCGAGATGGGCACAGCTGCGGGCAGCTCGGACGGCATCGCGGTCTAGCGTGAGGCACATGTCCGACCACAGCCCGGTGAACCTCACGCCCACCGGCCCCCCTGAGACCGTGCTCCCTCCTGCGCCGGCCGACGCAGCCGCTGCGCTCCGCGACGCGCTCGCCGAGCCGACGGCGGGGCGCCGTGATGCGGTCGCGGGCGTGGTCGCCCGCTACCCCCGGTACGTCGACGGCTGGGCCGAGCTGGGTGCGCTCGGGCGCGACGACATCGAGCGCTACGCGTACTACCGCATCGGTTATCACCGCGGCCTCGACACGTTGCGCGCCAACGGGTGGCGCGGCTCCGGCTTCGTCCGGTGGTCCCACGAGACCAATCGCGGGTTCCTCCGAGCGCTCGACGGGTTGCGGGCCATGGCCGCGGCCATCGGCGAGGCCGACGAGCAGGAGCGCTGTGCGCTGTTCCTCCGTCAGCTCGATCCCGGCTGGCCACCCGACGAGCTCGCCTGACGCGGGAGCCGCTGTGCGCCTCGAGGTGATCCGTCTGGCTGCGCTCGGCGCCGTACCCGTCAGTGAGCATCGGGAGGCGGGCGAACGATGGGTGCTGATGCGCGATCCGGAAGGCAACGAGTTCTGCGTCTGCGAGGAGATCGACTCGAGCGCTGACTCGTGAACGTGCGCACCGAGCGATCGCCGTTCACCGGTGCGGTGCTCACCGGGGGACGCTCGAGTCGGATGGGCACCGACAAGGCGCTGCTCGAGGTCGCTGGTCGGCCTCTCGCGACCTACGGCCGTGACGCGCTCCGAGGCGCCGGCGCGCAGCAGGTGCTGGCGGTGGGGGGTGACGGCGTCGCTCTCGCCGGCTTGGGCTTCGAGGTCGTGCCCGATCAGCATCCGCACGCAGGCCCGCTCGGGGGCGTGCTCACTGCGCTGGCGGCCTCGACCCACCAGGTGGTGGTGGTGTTGGCGTGCGACCAGCCTGATGTCGACGTCGTGTTGGTGCGCCGGCTCGTCGACGCGTGCGCGACCACCGCCTGCGACGTCGCGGTCGCGCACGACCGCCAGCGGCGACAACCGCTTCCGGCCGCGTTCCGCAGCACCACGCGCGCCGCGCTCTCGTCGTTGTTCGAGTCGGGTGAGCGGTCCCTGGTCGGCGCGATGCGCAGCCTGCGCGTGCACGAAATCGATGTCGATACGACCACGCTGCTGGCCGACCTCGACGAGCCGGCCGATGTGCGCCGCTACGCTGCGGGCGAGGCTTCACCGTGATCGGCGGCGCGGCCCCCAGCATCGGCTACCAGAGGAGTCCCGTGGACGTACCCGAGATCGATGTCGACACCCTCGAGCGTCACCGCGCAGGTGGTGCGCCACTGATCGACGTGCGCCAGCCCGACGAGTACCAGGAGGCGCACGTGCCGGGCGCGTTGCTCATCCCTCTCGCCACGCTGCCCGATCGGCTCGAGGAGATCCCGGCCGATCTCCCCGTCTACATCATCTGCCGCAGCGGCGGCCGCAGTCACCGTGCAGCCGAGTTCCTCATCCAGGGTGGCTTCGACGCCACCAACGTGGCCGGCGGAACTGCGGCGTGGATCGAAGCCGGCAAGCCGGTCGTCACCGGCGACGAGCCGGGCTGAGCGGCGGACAGCGTCGCGTGGCGGGACACCGGTTGATCGACACGCAGAGCGGCTTCGCCGAGGTCATCGCCCACCTACGCGATGCGCCGCTCTACGCCCTCGACACCGAGTTCCACCGCGAGCGCACCTACTTCCCGAAGTTGGCCCTCATGCAGCTGGCCTGGCGTGACGGGTTGGCCCTGATCGATCCGTTGGCCGTCGACTTGGCGCCGCTCATCGAGATCCTCGACGGGCCGGGAACCGCCGTGCTCCACGCGTCCGACCAAGATCTCGAGGTGCTCGAGCTGGCGTGCGGCACCGTGCCCTCGCCGGCTCTTCGATACCCAGGTGGCCGCGGGCTTCGTGGGCATGAGCTCCCCGTCGTTGGCCGCGCTCTACGAGCACCTCCTCGGCATCCGGGTGCCGAAAGCCGACCGCCTGTCCGATTGGCTGGCCCGGCCCCTGCAACCGAACCAGCTCGACTACGCGGCGTCCGACGTCGAACACCTGCTCGACGCCTATGACGTCCTGGTGGGTCGACTGGAAGAGCGGGGGCGTCTGCAATGGGCGCTCGACGAGTGCGAGCAGCTGCGCCTGAGGGCCCGGGGAGCGCGCGATCCCGAGCAGGCCTGGCGGCGGATCAAAGAGGCGCGCCAGCTGAAGGGCAAGGCCCGCCAGCTGGCCCAGGCGGTGGCCGCGTGGCGCGAGGAGCGGGCGGCGGCGGTCGACGTGCCCTGCCGGTTCGTGATGCCCGACCTGGCCGTGGTCGGCATCGCGCAGCGGCCTCCGCGCACGCCGAAGGAGCTCTTCGCGATCCGGGGCCTCGATCAGCGTCATCTGAAGGGTGACCAGGTCGACCGCCTGCTCGATCTGCTGGCCGCCACCCAGCGCGGCACCCGTGGCGCGCACCGAGGAGGCGCCCAGTCGCGACCTCGACCGCGAGCTGCGCCCCGCGGTGAGCCTGGTGTCGGCATGGGTCAGCCAGCTCTCGAAGAACCTCGAGATCGAGACGGCGCTGCTGGCCACGCGTGCCGATCTCGAGGCCTTCCTACGGCGCGACGACGACGCCCGCCTGGCCAGTGGCTGGCGAGCCGAGCTGGCGGGCGAGCCGATCCGGCGGTTGGTCGACGGTGAGGCGGCGTTGGCGTTCAGTGGCAAGGGCGAGCTGGTGCTCGAGGAACGCTCGCACCGCGACGTCACTTGATCGCCACGGTCCGGCCCGTGGCGATCAGTGGGCCAGCACCAGCGCGCTGCCCATCACCGTGAGCAGCGCCACGCCGACGAGGGCGAAGCGGATGTCGCCGAGTCGCAGCCAGCGCACCACCAGCCATGCGACGCGGGTGACCGGCACCACGATGATGGCGATGGCCATCGTGACTGCGAACGGTCGATAGGCGTCGTCCGGGAGCACCAGGGCGACCACGCCCAGCACGAACACGGCGAGCACCGCGATGCGCAGGTAGCCGACGAGGAAGCGCTGCCGGCCGACCCGTGGGTTCGGTGGTGGCCCGGAGGTCTCCATCAGCCGCGCACCAGCAGGACGAGGCCGATGACCACCAGGATCACCGACACGGCCATGCGGACGTGCCGCGGGTGCAGGCGCCGCTGGAGGCCGCCGCCGGCGGTGCCCCCCAGCAGACCACCGACGACGACCGCGGCGCCGGCGCGGTAGTCGATGCGCCCCTGACCGGCGAACACCACGAGCGCGGTGGCCGAGGTGATGCCCACGGTGAAGGTGCTGGTGGCCGCGGCCACCTTCACCGGAACGTGCATGAGCTCGCTCATGATCGGTGTCTTGATGAAGCCGCCGCCGATGCCGGCCATGCCAGAAATGAAGCCGGCGCCCACCATCCCCGTGAGGCCTTGGGGCACGTTGCTCGCGGTGTAGGGCACCACGTCGTCGCCGAGGCGGTAGGTGCCGCCCAGCGTCCCCGGCCACTCGCCGGGATTCTCGAGTGCGAACTCGGCCCGGGGTGGGTTCCGCAGGCTCTTGCGTCGGGCGCCGATCACGGCGGCCACGATCGCCACCACGGCAAGGAGGCGGGCGAGCACCGACTCGGGAATCGCATCCGCGAACAGCGCGCCCGCGATGGCCCCCGCGCTGGCGGTGATCTCGAGGGTGACGCCCAGCCGGTGGTGCACCACGCCGTCGGCGAGCTGAGCCGGCGCGGCTGCCAGCGACGCGGCACCCACCGAGAGCAGTCCGAGTGGGGCGGCGATCTGCGGCTCGACACCGATGAGCACGAGCACGGGCACGAGCATGATGGCGCCACCGATGCCGCCGAGCGTGCCGACCATCGCGGTGACCAGGCTGAGCCCCAGCATGACGAGCAGAGGAGGCATGGTTCAGCTGGGCCTGGACGGATCGATGACGACGGCCTGGTCAGGGGACAGCGTTCCGGCGAAGGCCGCGCCCTCCCCGATGCCGTCGCTGGCCAGCTCGACGAGGCCGCGGAGTCCCGCGATCGTCACCGCCGCGTCGCTCATGTTCACGAGCACGATCCGGCGCGCATCGGCTGTGTGCCGTTCCCAGGCGAGCACCGAGTCGCCGTAGGAATCGCCGAGGAGCACCTGATCACCCGAGTGCAACGCCGGGGTGCGACGGCGGAGATCGAGGACTCGTCGATAGAGGTGAAGGATCGAGTCGGGATCGTCGAGCAAGGTGGCCGCGTTGCGCTGCTCGGCGGCAGGTGGCCAGGGGAGCCATGGCGTGGCGCTCGCCCATCCGTGGGCCGGCGTGTCATCCCAGGGGATGGGCGCGCGACAGCCGTCGCGACCACCCGGGTCGACCACGCGCTCGGGCGGGATGTCGGCGTCGGTGAGGCCCAGCTCCTCACCCGCATAGAGGAACGGCGTGCCTCGCAAGGTGAGCACGAGCACGGCGGCGGCACGGGCGCGGGCCTCGCTGTCGCCGTAGCGGGTGCGATGGCGACGGTTGTCGTGGTTGGAGAGCACCCACGTGGGCCACGCGCCGATCGGGTCGAGCTCGCTCGAGGTGGTCTCGATCTGACGTCGCCACCGCTCGGCATCCCAAGGCGTGTAGAGGGGTGGGAAGTTGAACGACAGGTGCAGCTCGTCGCCGTCGCCGTAGTAGGTGGCCACCATGGCGGTGTCGAGCAGGTAGACCTCGCCCACCATCATGCGGTCACCCGGATACTCGTCGAACACCTTGCGCAGGCGACGCAGCAACGCGTGGGCCTCGTCGCGGTGGTTGAGCGCCACATGCGGGATGGGCAGCAGATCAGCCGGGTCGTCGGCCAGGTCGGGGTCCTTGCCTATGAGGTGCACGACATCGACGCGGAACCCGTCGATGCCGCGGTCGAGCCAGAAGCGCACCACGTCGTGCATGGCCGCCTCGACCTGCGGATTGCTCCAATCGAGGTCGGGTTGCTCGGCGAGAAAGCAATGCAGGTAGTACTGGCCGGTGACCGGGTCGAGCGTCCATGCGGGCGAGTCGGTGAACGACGCCACCCAGTTGTTGGGCGGCCCTCCGTCGGGCGCTGGATCGCGCCACACGTACCAGTCACGCTTCGGGTTGGTGCGCGACGATCGCGATTCGACGAACCAGGGGTGCTGATCGGACGTGTGGTTCGGGACCAGGTCGAGGATGACCTTGAGGTCGGCCGCATGGGCCTGGTCGATCAGCAGATCGAGGGTCTCGAGCGTGCCGAAGACGGGATCGACCCCGCAGTAGTCGCTGACGTCGTAACCGAAGTCGGCCATCGGGGAGGGGAAGATGGGCGAGAGCCAGATGGCATCGACGCCCAGTGCGACCAGGTGGTCGACGTGGCGGCGCACACCCTCGAGATCACCGACGCCGTCGCCGTCGGTGTCGCAGAAGGAGCGGGGATAGATCTGGTAGACGACGGCGGTCTTCCACCAGGGTTGGGCAGGCACGGCCGTATCCTAGGGCCGGCTCGGCGCGTAGCCAGGAGCATCGACAGACATCGAACTGGCATGAGAACTACGGTGAGATGTGGAGTTCGCCGGGATGCGATGGGCGGGCGCTACACTGCGCCACGACTGTCGGCACCAGATCGGGAGTTGGCCCGTGAAGAAGGGGCGACATCGGCGCTTCGAAGAAGCCCGTGCACTCAAACGCAACAACGAGAACGATCTCGACGCGCTCCTCGACAAGCGTGATGCCGAACCCTGCCCCGAATGTGGCGCCGACCCGGGTCACGATCACGCGTCGTGGTGCCTCTATGAGGATGCAGAACGCGACGACAGCTGGCCCAGTTGAGGCCTAGGAACTCCTGAACCCCCCACCCTCACTCCGCAACGTCGCACTCGTCGCTCACGTCGATCACGGGAAGACCACCCTGGTCGACGCCATGCTGCGCGCGACCGACGAGCTGCCCGTGCATCGCGAGGCGGTCGATCGCGTCATGGACTCGAACGACCAGGAGCGAGAGCGGGGCATCACCATCCTGGCCAAGGCGGCCTCGGTCACCTGGCACGGGGTGCGCATCAACCTGGTCGATACGCCCGGTCACGCGGACTTCGGCGGCGAGGTCGAGCGGGCGCTGGCCATGGTCGACGGTGTGGTGCTGCTGGTCGATGCGGCCGAGGGCCCGCTACCCCAGACCCGATACGTGCTGTCGAAGGCCTTGGCCGCCGACCTGCCCGCCATCGTGGTGCTCAACAAGGTCGACCGCTCCGATGCCCGCACCGACGAGGTGCTCGACGAGATCTACCAGCTCTTCCTCGACCTCGACGCCGACGAGAAGCACATCGACTTCCCGGTCGTGTCCGCGGTCGCAAAGGAGGCCCGGGCCGTCATCGGGGTGGGCCTGCCGGGCGACGACGCCGATCTGAGCCCGCTGCTCGACGCCATCATCGAGACGGTGCCGCCGCCCGAGGGTGATCCCGAGGCACCGCTGCAGGCCCTGGTGACCAACCTCGATGCGTCCGACTACCTCGGTCGGCTGGCGATCGGACGGGTCGTGCAGGGATCGCTGCGGCGAGGCGAGCAGGTCGCGCTCTGCGAGGAGGACGAGGGTCAGGCCCCCCTGCGGCGCAAGCTCACCCAGCTCATGACCTTCAGCGGCATCGGCCGCCTCGAGGCCGACGTGGTGCAGGCCGGCGACCTCTTCGTGATCGCCGGGTTCCCCGAGGTCGAGATCGGCGACACCATCGCCGACGGCGCCGACCCGAAGCCGCTGCCCCGGCTCACCGTCGACGAGCCCGTGCTGCGGATGACCTTCGGTGTGAACACCTCGCCCCTGGCGGGCAAGGAGGGCCGCTACCTCACGTCGCGTCACCTGCGCGAGCGTCTCGACCGTGAGGTGCTCGGCAACGTGTCGATCCGTATCGCCGCCACCGACTCGCCCGACGTCATCGAGGTCGCCGGCCGGGGCGAGCTACAGCTCGCCGTGCTCATCGAGTCGATGCGTCGTGAGGGCTACGAGTTGCAGGTGAGCCGGCCCGAGGTGGTGGTCCGCGAGATCGACGGGCATCGCCACGAGCCGCTCGAACGCGGTGTCGTCGACGTGCCCGACGAGCACGTGGGCACCGTCACCCAGGCGCTGGCACCACGCAAGGGTCGGGTCACCGAGGTGCAGCCCGGCGACATCGGGCGCACGATCATCACCTTCGAGGCACCTGCGAGGGGGCTCATCGGCTTTCGCAGCGAGTTGCTCACCGCCACCCGTGGCACGGCGCTGCTCCACCAGCACAACGCCGGCTGGATGCCATGGTCGGGCGATCTGCCCACCCGTGCCGGCGGCGCGCTCATCTCTGACCGCGACGGCGACGCGACCGGGTTCGCGCTCGACAACCTGCAGCAGCGGGGCGAGCTGTTCATCCGACCGGGCGAGCGCGTCTACGAGGGCATGGTCGTGGGCGAGGGTGCTCGATCAGGCGAGATGGTGGTCAACGCCACCCGCGACAAGCAGAAGACCAACATCCGCACCCACTCTCACGACGAGGCCATCAAGCTCAGCCCGCCGCGGGAGATCACCCTCGAGACCGCCATCGAGTTCATCGCCGACGACGAGCTGGTCGAGGTCACGCCGAGCTCCATTCGCATCCGCAAGCGCCTGCTCAAGGAATCGGAGCGGCGCCGCAAGAAGGGCTGAGGCCCACCCAACGGCAGAGGCCCACGGGGAGCGGGTGACGGGGTCGGGTCTCAGCGATCGGACTTGGCCATCGCGATGGCTCGGTCGACGGCCCGATCGAGGTCGTCGTCGTCCATCACCACCATCGTCTCGCGGCCACCGGACCGGCCCGCCAGCTCCGCCTCGGCGCGCGACCGGTCCGGGTCGTGCAGACGGGTCGGCACGTCGACCAGCAGTTGGCCGATCACCACACCGGAGAGGCTGTGGGGATCGCCGAGTTGGCGAGGGTGGTAGTACTGCACCGGGCCGGAGTAGAGGGCGCCCCGCTCGGCCCGGAAGTCGGGCAGCCGGCCGCCGTTGCGCTCGAGGCGCTCGACCAGCCCGACCAGCACGTAGTGCTGCGCCAGGGTGCGCTGATCGCACCAGCGCCGCACGTCGTCGCGACCGAGCGGGTTCGCCACCCGCTCGAGCATGGCCAGCGCCGGCGCGTAGCTCTTGCGGTGCTTGCCGGACCGGGTGCGCTTGATGGCCCGTGGCTTCGGACGAGACCGGCTGACGCGTTGCAGTGACGGGTGCTCCACGTAGCGGCCGGCGTCGGCGCCGTTGCGGCGGGCGGCCCGCACCAGGGGATCGTCGTAGCCCCGCTCGCCGGCCGCCTCCGAGGCGAGCTTGCCGGCGTCGCGCACGTGCACGAGCGCGGTGACCAGCACCTGGTTCTCGTCGATGTCGTAGGCACGCGAGGGGGCCGAGCACACGAACAGCGCCTCGTCGCCGAAGCTCGACGCTCGTGCCGACATGGTCTCGCTCCACAGCACCGGTCCGCGCAGCTGACCGATGCAGCGCTCGGCATGCGTGTGGATCGAGGTGGCCAGCGAGCGCATCGTGTCGGGGAACTCGTCGAGCAGCAGCTCCGCCTCGGCCGACGTGGCGATGACGGTGCCGACGAGCTGGGCTACGACGGCCGGGGACAGACCGACGAGCGCGGCGACCGTCGACACCACATCGAACGGGCGGGCCAGCCGTCCCCAGAGCTCGTCGAACGCGCCGTCGAGGCTCTTCGCACCGGTGAGCACGGGGTCGGCAGGCACGGGTCCTAGACGGCGAGCTCGACGCCCAGCACCTCGCCGATGGTGCGCTGCGCCTCCGCCTGCTCGGGTGGGTCGAGGTACTGCGCCACGGTGCGGTAGAGCGTGGTCGCCCGGCGATCCTCCATGCCCTCGAACTGGGGCAGGAAGTAGGCGTAGAACACCTCGTAGATGAGGCGTGATTCGGTGGGCCCGTCCTTCGCCCGGCGCGCCGCGTACTTGGCGGCGTCGAGGTAGACGGCCGGACCGAGGTCGTGGAAGCGGCGAAGGGTGAGCAGCTTGGTGACGATCTCACCCGGCCCCTGCAAGAGCTTCTCGTAAGCCTCGTCACTCGGCGTGCCCACCTCGATGAAGGCGAAGCGGCGCATGAGCGCGTAGGACATGTCGAAGAGCAGGTTCTTGTCGAACACGTTCATGGTGGCGATGATGCGCCAGTTGGCCGGCACCCGGATCATGTCGGTCTTCTCGGGTGGGTCCTCGCCGCTCGGCACGAGCGAGATGGGGTTGGGTTGGCCCTTGCGCTTGAACGGCAGCACCACGGCCGACCCCGACAGCACGGTGAACAGCTGGCCGAAGGCACGGTCGAAGTTCGACCGGTTGAGCTCGTCGATGACGAGCCAGCGACCGCTCTCGATGGCGTCGACGAACAGGCCCGGCCGGTAGATGAGACCGTCGGGCGTGGGCTGGAGGCCACCGATGGTCTCGAAGGTGGTCCACTCGCTCGTGGCGGTGGTGGGCAGGTAGCCCGTGCAGAACATCGCCTGGCGGGCGACGTCGGCGGCCAGGTAGGCGAGGGTGGTCTTGCCGGTGCCGGGCGGCCCGGTGAGGATCACGTGCTTGCCGGCGTCGATGGCGGCCACCAACTGATCGAGCACGTACGGCGGGAAGATCATCCCCGCCTCGACGGCGGCATCTTCCAGCTCTTCAGAGGTGAATTGCCGCATTGTGCTCACCTGTCGGCCGCAGCGGGCCTTTTCTTAAGGGCGGGGTGGGGGAGCAGCTGCTCGTTGCGGTTGTCCTCGAAGTGCGCCGCGAGGTGTTTGTAGGGCTCGTCGCCCACCATCTCGATGATCTCGTCACGCAGCGTGACGTAGACGGCCTGGCTGCCACCGAAGGCGAGGGGGTCGTCGGTGCACCACCAGTGGAAGTCGGCGCCGCCCTCGCCCCAGTCTCTCCGCTTCCACTCGCGCAGGATCTTGGTCATGTGCTCGTTGTCGTCGATGTGGTAGTCGAGCCGCAACGGCGCCTGCCAGCACACGGTGGGCTTCCAGTCGATGAAGCGCTCGTTGCGATTGAGGGCGGCCAGATGCAGGGCGCAGCCGGCGCCGGCTTCGAAGTCGGGACGGTTCTGCATGATGCACGCGCCGTCGACCACGTGGGTCACCCACTCGCCGTACTCGTTCTTGTAGATGGCGCCGCCCAACTCCTCGGCCTCGGCCTTGTACTGCCACTCGTCGTCGCCGAGCAGCGCGATGAGCTTGCGCGTGCGCTTGCGATCGGGCTTGTCGGTGAAGTGAGCGCCGTGCGAGCAACAGCCGAGCTCGAGCTCGGGCGCCGGTGCCTCGTCGATGCCCGGGCATCCCTGGCCGTAGATGCACGACCAGCGGCTGCCGAGGAAGGTGAGGTCGAAGAGAAAGGTCTCGTCGTCGTGGTCGAAGGACAGCCACTGGTGGGTGTCGTCGGTCATCGAGCTCCGTTCTCACTGCTCAGGCCGGCAGCGCCGGCCGACGGGGGGATGAGCCGAGGCTAGTCCTCGCCTCAGCGACTGCGATGCGACCGGGCGCTCGCCGAGGTGAGCGCGATGCGATAGGAAGCAGGTCGTGGCAGGAGAGTTCGACGACATCCGGGGACGCCTCGAAGCGATCGCCGAGGAGCTGGCCGACCTGGCCATCATCCGGCTGCGCGAATCGATCGACGCGGGTGGCGACGAGCTGCCCGTCGACGAGCGCCGGCTCACCCGCGCTCGCCGAGCCGTGCAGAAGGCGGCCGACATCCTGCGCGAGCCCGACGACGACCCCTTCTGACCCCCCGCACCCTGCGAACTGGTCACCGAGAACGACGTTTTCCGGCGTTTTCGGTGACCAGTTCAGGGGTCGAGGGCGTTGATGCGGTCGATCAGGCGGCGCAGGCGCGCGAAGTGCACGCGGTCGAACCGAAGCGACAGCCGAGGGAGGTCGGGCACGTCGCGGTCGTCGAGCTCGGCGGGGGACGCGGGCACCCGCTCGATGCGCCCAGCCTCGACGATGTCGGCGAACTCGGTGTTGAGATCCGAGAGTGCAGCGTCGCTGATCGGTTCGAGCATGCGCACCACCAGGTTGCGACCCACGGTGCGCATCGAGTGGAACCGGCGGTAGAAGTGGACGATCTCATCGACGGCCTCGTCGACCGTGTCGCAGCGACGCACCAGACAGAGGTCGTCTGGCCCGATGAGCCCCCGGTTGGCGATGAGCTCCGCCTCGACGAAGTGCTCCCATGCCTCCCAATAGGTGGTGCCCGCCGGCTCGATCAGCACGACCGGGCAGATCGGTGACCGACCGGTCTGCATCAGCGTGAGCAGCTCGAACGTCTCGTCCATGGTGCCGAAGCCGCCGGGCAGCAGGGCGAAGGCTTTCGACTCCTTCATGAAGGTGAGCTTGCGGGTGAAGAAGTAGCGGTAGTTGATGAGCTTCGGATCGCCCGCGATGAGCGGAGAGGCCTCCTGCTCGAACGGCAGCATGATGTTCACACCGAACGAACGGTCGGCGCCCGCTCCATCGATGCCGGCCTCCATGATCCCCGGCCCCGCACCGGTGATGACCATCCAGTCCTGCGCAGCCATCTGCCGCCCGAAGTCGCGGGCCACCTCGTAGGCGGGGTCGTCCCGAGTGATGCGTGCCGATCCGAAGATCGACACCTTCGGCACCTTCAGATAGGGCTCGAAGACGAGGAACGAGTAGCGCATCTCCTTGAGCGCCGAGTTCACCAGCTTGAGGTGGCCGCGATCGTTCGACTCGCGACCCATGCGCACCGCCGACACCAGGATCTCGAACACGAGGTCGTCGTCGCGCTGGATCCCGGCGGCGCGGATCAGCTCCTCGATGCGGTCGTCGAGGTCGTCGTCGCCCGTGCGGTACCTGGCCCGTCGGGCCACTCAGGCGACCGCCACGCGTCCGTAGAGGGTGGTGCGCTGCTCGAGCGTGCGACCGAGTGGCTCGACCAGCGCCCTGAAGTCGGCTTCTTCCATGCCCTGGCCGTGGCTGGCGCCTGCGGCTCGCGAGATGTTCTCGTCCATCAGCGTGCCGCCGAGGTCGTTGGCGCCAGCCTTGAGCACCTGGGCCGCCCCGGCCGCGCCCATCTTCACCCACGACACCTGGATGTTCGGGATGACGCCCTGATAGGCGATGCGGCCGACGGCATGCATCAGCAGCGTCTCGCGGAAGGTCGGGCCTCGCCTCGACCGCTTCTGCAGGTAGATCGGAGCCGCCATGTGCACGAAGGGCAAGGGCACGAACTCGGTGAACCCGCCGGTCTCCTTCTGCAGGTCGCGGGTGCGCACCATGTGTCGGGCCCAGTGCACCGGCTGCTCGACGGCGCCGAACATGATGGTGATGTTCGACTGCAGGCCGACCTCGTGGGCGGTGCGGTGGGCGAAGAGCCACTCGTCGGTGGTGATCTTGTCGGGGCAGAGCACGGCCCGGACCTCGTCGTCGAGGATCTCTGCGGCGGTGCCGGGCAGCGTGCGCAGGCCCGCTTCCTTCAGCCGCATCAGGTAGGCGGCCAGCGGCTCGCCCGATCGCTTGGCGCCTTCGGTGACCTCGAGGGCGGTGAAGCCGTGCACGTGGATGTCGGGTGCGGCCGCCTTCACGGCGCGGGTGACGTCGAGGTAGTAGTCGCCGTCGAAGTCCGGGTGGATGCCGCCCTGCAGGCACACCTCGGTGGCGCCGAGTGCCGCCGCCTCGGCCGTGCGCGCCGCGATGTCGTCGAGGGTGAGGAGATAGGGCGTGCCGCGCAGGTTGAGCGACAACGGCCCCTTCGAGAAGCCGCAGAACCTGCACTTGAAGGTGCACACGTTGGTGTAGTTGATGTTGCGGTTGTGCACGAACGTCACCGTGTCGCCGACAGTGCGGCGGCGCAGGTCGTCGGCGACCTCGCACACCGCGGCGACCTCGGCGCCCCGTGCCGAGAACAACGTGACGATCTCGTCGACGCCGACTTCGTGACCGAGGAGCACGCCGGCGAGCACCTCGCCGACTGCACCGCCCGCCCGGGGCGTGCCTGGCACGAGCGTGGGTGGCGGGTTCTCGGCGCCCGAGTACCAAGCCGTGCTACGCACCCCGAGGTGGAGCACCTCGACGCCGTCGTCGACCTGCTCGGCACTGGCGGGCTTGATCCGCTGCACGAGCACGGCGCCCGGGTCGTCTCGCCCGAGCCCTTCGGCGTCGGAGCGATCGAGCACCGCGAAGCGCAAGCTGTCGTCGAGCCAGCGGTCGGGATCGAGCGCGAACTCCGGATAGACCGTGAGCCGCGGCGCCAGCTCGTGGCCCCGCTCTCCGGTGACCGCTCGCAGCCGGTCGAGCGCTGGCCACGGCCGCTCGGGGTTGACGTGATCGGCGGTCACCGGCGACACGCCACCCCAGTCGTCGATGCCCGCATCGAGCAGCACGCCGAAGTCGTCGGACAGGTTGGGCGGTGCCTGCACGTGCACATCGTCGGGCAGGATCAGGCGGGCCAGAGCGATGGCCTCCAGGTAGTCGTCGGGCGGGCATGGAGGCGCGAGGTGCATCGCCGTGCCCGCCTTGGGCAGGAAGTTCTGGACGATCACCTCCTGCACGTGGCCGTGCTCGCGATGGGATCGGGCGATGGCTTCGAGCGCCGCCAGCCGATCGGCCGGCCCGTCACCGATGCCGACCAGGATGCCCGTCGTGAAGGGGATCGCCAGCCGCCCGGCGGCGTCGAGGGTGGCGAGGCGCCGTTCGGGCGTCTTGTCGGGTGAGCCGCGATGGCAGTCGAGATCGGCGACGAGCGACTCGATCATCATCCCCTGGGAGGGAGCGGCGCGACGAAGCGTGGCCAACTCGTCGTCGTAGAGTGCGCCGGCGTTGGCGTGGGGGAGCAGCCCGATCTCGTCGACGACCAGCCGACACATGGCGGCGAGGTACTCGACCGTGGACGAGTAGCCGTGGTCGGCCAGCCACTGCTGGGCGGCGGGATAGCGCTCCTCGGGGCGCTCGCCGAGCGTGAACAGCGCCTCGTGGCAGCCGACCTTGGCGCCGGCCCGGGCGATCGCCAGCACCTGGTCGGGGGAGAGGTAGCGTCGTCGAGTCGGGCCGGTGGCTGGGCGAACGTGCAGTAGCCGCACCGGTCGCGACAGAGCATCGTGAGGGGGATGAAGACCTTCGGCGAGTAGGTGACGCGCCGTCCGAACAGCTCGTCGCGCCGTTCGCGCGCTCTCGCCATCAGCTCGGGGAGCGGAAGGTCGAGCAGGTCCCCGTTCATGGGTGGGGACACTACCGGCCGCCGCGCGGCAACGAGACACGCCGGCGGCGCGTCGCTCATTCGCCCACCAGGTCTCCGGCCGCCGAGGGGTCGGCCAGCCACACGACCCGTTCGGCGTGGATGGCGCTGGCGGGCATCGTCGGATCGCCGGCCGCCACCTTCGCCAACGCCTCGCGCTTCTCCTCGCCCGACACGGTGACGATCACCAGATGCGCCCGCGCGATGCCGGAGTAGGTGAGGGTCATGCGGCGATGGGGATTGCGTTGCGCCGGATCCTCGTTCATCACGACGAGACGGCCGGGGTCGGCGTCGAGGGCGGCCGACCCGGGGAAGAGCGAGGCGGTGTGGCCGTCGGCGCCGAGGCCCAGGTGCACCAGATCGAACCGGCCGAGCTCGCCGACGCGCAGCTGGTAGGGATCGGGGCCCTCGTCGCACCGCATCGGGTAGGTGGCGTTGGCGGCGCCCACCTTCTCGAGCAGCGCCTCGCGACCGAGGCGGTAGTTGGACGCGGGATCGTCGATGGGGACACACCGCTCGTCGCCCCAGTAGACGTCGACCTTCCACCAGTCGATCTGGGTGTCGCCCTCGGAGGCGAGTCGCTCGTAGCACCGGCGCGCGGTGTCGCCGCCCGACAACGCGAGCGAGAAGGTGTCGTTGGGCCGGGTGTGGAACGCCTCGATCACCCGCTCGGCGAACTCGCCGGCCAGGTCGTCCACGACGTAGAGCGAACCGTTCTGCATTCGAAAAGCGTTCCCTGACGACCCGCTCAGCGAGCGGATCCCCCTGGGCGGAGGTCCTGCGCCTTCGAGCCGAGGCTGGCCAGTAGCTCGTCGAACGACTTGCTGAACGAGGCCACGCCCTCGTCCTCGAGCACCCGGGTGACGTCGGCCAGGTCGACACCGACCTCGCCGAGCGAGTGGATCACGGCGCGAGCCTCGTCGACCCCGACGTCGATGGTGCGGGCGACGGTGCCGTGGTCGTCGAACGCCTCGAGCGTGGAGTCGGGCATGGTGTTCACGGTGTGCGGCCCGATCAGCGTGTCGACGTAGAGCATGTCGGAGTAGTCGGGGTTCTTGGTGGACGTCGACGCCCACAGCGGGCGCTGCGCCCGGGCACCCCGAGCGACCAGCGCCTCCCAGCGAGGTCCGCTGAAGCGCTCGAGGAAGAGCTGGTAGGCCAGCTTGGCGTTGGCCACCGCGACCTGGCCACGCAGCGCCAGCGCCTCGGGCGTGCCGATGGCCTCGAGTCGGCGGTCGACCTCGGTGTCGACCCGGCTGACGAAGAACGACGCCACCGACGAGATCGTCGACAGGTCGCCCTCGTGCGCCTCGAGGCCGCTGAGGTAGGCCTCGATGACCTCGGCGTAGCGGTCGAGCGAGAAGAGCAGCGTGACGTTGATGCTGCGACCCTCGGAGATCATCTGCTGGATCGCGGGCAGCCCCTCGGCGGTGCCGGGGATCTTCACGTAGAGGTTGGGCTCGTCGATCGTGTCGTGCAGGTGGCGGGCCGCGTCGATGGTGCCGGCGGTGTCGCGGGCCAGGCCGGGGGCCACCTCGACCGACACGAAACCGTCGATGCCGTCGCTGGCGTCGTAGACCGGCCGCAGGATGCCGAGCGGCTGGCGGATGTCGGCGGTCACCAGGTCCCAGTAGCTCGCCTCGATCGACTCACCCTTCGAGACCAGCGATTGGAACTGCTCGTCGTAGTCGGCCGACGCCTCGATGGCCTTCTGGAAGATGGTGGGGTTCGAGGTGATGCCTCGCACACCCCGCTCGACCCACCGTTCGAGCTCGCCGCTCGTGATCCAACCGCGCCGGAGGTTGTCGAGCCAGGGGCTCTGATCCTGCTGCTCGTGGAGGTCCTGCAATCTGGTGGTCACGTCGTTGCCTTCTCCCGTGGGCGTTCGGTGCGGGGCTACCGGGCAGTGCGGCGGCGGTCGGGCCGGTCCTGCCTGCCAGTCTGCCCGCTGATGCGCCGGCCTGCCGCTTCCCGGCGGGCCGGTCGTGATGGGCCCGAAAGGAGCCGTTCAGGTGGTGGCCAGGAGCTGGCGGGCGGTCTCGGCGACGTGCTCGGGCGTGATGCCGAGCTCCGCCAGCACGGTCGAGCCGGGAGCGCTGGCGCCGAAGCGGTCGATGCCGACCGACCGGTCCGCCCAGCGGGCCCAGCCGAACGTCGACGCGGCCTCCACCGACACCGTGGGCACACCCGCAGGCAGCACCTGGTCGCGATAGGACGCCGGCTGCGCCTCGAACAGCTCCCAGCTGGGCATCGAGACCACCCGAGCCGGATGGCGTCGCCCTCGGCGAGCAGGTCGGCTGCGCCGACGGCCACGGCCACCTCGCTGCCGGTGCCGATGAGCACCACCTGGGGGTCGTCGACGTCGCGCAGCACGTACGCACCGTGCGCGACACCCTCGTGGCCGGCGGTGCCGTCGAGCACCAGCAGATTCTGTCGGCTGAGCACGAGCGCGGTCGGGCCGGTGCCATCGATGGCCACCCGGTAGGCCGCTGCGGTCTCGTTGGCGTCAGCCGGCCGGATCACCCGCAGGCCGGGCATGGCCCGGATCGACGCGAGGTGCTCGATCGGCTGGTGGGTCGGACCGTCCTCGCCGAGGCCCACCGAGTCGTGGGTCCAGGAGTAGATGACCTTCGCCTCGGAGATCGCCGCGAGGCGCACCGAGCCGCGCATGTAGTCGCTGAAGACGAAGAAGGTGCCCCCGATGGGCAGCACGCCACCGTGCAGCGCCATGCCGTTCATGATCCCGCCCATGGCGTGCTCGCGGATGCCGAAGTGGATCTGGCGACCGGCTCGGTTGGTCTTCGAGAAGGTGCCGGCCTCGGCCGGCATCTCGGTGCCCGTGTTGCCGGTGAGATCGGCACCTCCGCCGATCAGCCCGGGCACCACGTCGAGCACCGCGTCGACACAGGCCTTGCCTGCGTTGCGGGTGGCGACCTTCTCGCCCGGCTCCCACACCGGCAGCTTGGTCTCCCAACCGGCCAGGCCCCGGCCCTCGAGGCAGGCCTCGATCTCGGCTCGGTGCTCGGTCCATCCCGACCACGTGCGCTCCCAGGACATCCTGGCTTCGGCACCGCGCTCACCGAGCTCGCGGCCATGGACGACGACCTCGTCGGGCACCCAGAAGCTCTCGTCCGGTGGCAGGCCGAGCAGCTCCTTGGTGGCCCGGACCTCGTCGGCGCCCAAGGGGTTGCCGTGGGCGTGGGCGGTGTCGGTGTAGCTCGGTGACGGATAGCCGATGTGGCTGCGCAGGATGAGCAGCGTGGGTCGATCCTCGACGACCATCCCGCCTCGCAGTGCGGCCTCGAGGGCGTCGACGTCGTTGGCCACCTCGCCGATCCGCTCGACGTGCCATCCGTAGGCCTCGAATCGCTTCGCGGCGTCGTCGGACAGCGCCAGCTCGGTCGGCCCGTCGATGCTGATGTGGTTGTCGTCGTAGACGACCACCAGCTTGCCGAGGCCGAGGTGCCCGGCCAGCGACGCGGCCTCGTGGCTGATGCCCTCCTCCAGGTCGCCGTCGCTGGCGATGGCGAAGGTGTGGTGGTCGAAGAGCTGCTCGCCGAAGCGGGCGCGCAGCGACTGCTCGGCGATGGCCATGCCCACGGCGTTGGCGAAGCCCTGGCCGAGCGGGCCGGTGGTGACCTCGACGCCCTTGGTGTGGTGCACCTCGGGGTGACCGGGCGTACGCGAGCCCCACTGCCGGAACGCCTTGATGTCGTCGAGGGTGAGCCCGTAGCCCGTGAGGTAGAGCATCGAGTAGAGCAGGATCGACGCGTGGCCGGCCGAGAGCACGAAGCGGTCGCGGTCGGGCCAGTCGGGGGCGCTGGCGTCGTAGCGCATGACCCGTCCGAACAGGGCGTAGGCGAGCGGCGCGAGGGCCATCGCCGTCCCGGGATGCCCGGAGTTCGCCGCCTGGGGGGCATCCATGGCCAAGCCCCGGATGACGTCGATCGTGCGTTGCTCGAGCTCGGCTTCGGCCACGTGCCCCTCCTGCGCGGTGATGCGCGCCACCCTAGCGAAGCGCACCGCGCCCGCCGTCCGCACTAACCCCGCCGCGACCGCCGGCATCACGGCGGGGCGATCAGTCCGGGTCGAACACCAGGATCGAAGCGGAGTAGCCGTGGACGAAGCTGCGATCGCCGACGGGCCCGATCTCGCCGGCGCAGAACATGCCGGCCAACGCCAGCGTGCCGAGCGAGCTGCTCACCAGCTCGGCGTCGTGGTCGGGTGTGCCGAACAGCCGCAGGCCCCGTCCGTTGCAGGTGAAGAGGAGGGCGCCCATGCCGGAGCGGTCGCCGAGCATGACGCGCAGGTCCTCATCGGCCGTGTCGGAGTCGCGCAGCTGGAACTGCACCGTGTCGCCGATGCCGACCTGGTCGGCGACCGTGATCGAGCCCGTCGATGGATCGACGGCGAGTACCGCTCGCACGAGGAAGTCGCCCCGGCCGATGTCGATCTGGTGCTGGTCGACCACCCGCCCGAGGTGCAGGCCGTTGCGCGCCTCGTGCAACTCGATCGCGGGCGCGGTGGCGAGCGCCTGTCGCAACCTGACCGTCGCCTGCTCGCCGGCGATGGCGTGCACGACGTTGCCCTCGGCCGCAGTCACCGTGAAGGGCTCGCCGACCGGCCGGCATCCCTGGGACACCACGGGCGCGACAGCGACGGAGGGCGGGAGGAGGGCGGCCACGGCCCCCGATGTGCGAATGGCCCCGTCGAGTACGAGTCGGTTCGAGCCCGCGACCGGCCCGGACGACACCATGCCGCCCACCACGGTGAGGTCGGGATGATGCTCGGCCACCACGTCGAGCACCCGACTCGTCGGGAAGGTGTGCGGATCGGCGATCAGCACGAGGGTGCCGGCCGTGCCCGCCTCGGGAAGTCCGATGAGGCTGGCGCTGTCTCCCGACGGACGCCGCTGCACCTCCAGATGGCGAGCCTCGACGGGGCCCATGCGGCCGGCCCACAACACGATCGCCGCCTGGCCCTCGACCTCACGGTCGCCCGCGAGCACCGAGTCGGTGACACAGCCGATCATCGCGCCGGGCTCGACCAGGCGGTCGACGGTCGACACGATGTCCTCCAATGCGCCGGCGTGTGGTGTCGTGACGAACAGGATGACCAGGTCTGGGGCCGGGCCGATCTCTTCGAGCACCTGACCGATGACCTCGCCGGTGGCGAGCGCCGGCACCGGATGCTCCGAGATGGCGGCCGCCAGCTCCATGGGCTCAGCCGACGGGAGGCAGCAGGGTGAAGGGCACGACGACGGGCTCACCGAGATCGATGCGGCACCACGCCTCGATCGTCTGGTAGTCGTCGAACTCGAGCTCGGCGCGCACGAGACGGTAGGTGAACCGACCGGGCTCGACCTCGAGGGGCTGGACGTTGCGGGCCACCTCGTCGTCACCGCGGCGATACACCACCTCGAGCGCAGCCGTGCCCTTGTGGTTCTCCGGGCAGTGCACGATCACCACCAGATGGGGCTCGATGGTCACCGGGGGCGGGTCGGGCGCGGCCGTCGAGAACCCGATGCCGGTGAGGTCGATCCGGGTCGACGGGCCGGCCACCTGACGAACGTCGATGTTGTCGATGAAGAGGGCGGCAAGGATGTTCACGAGACGACGGTACAAGCCGACCGGCGATCGCAGGAACGGCGGCGGCCCATGCGGGTCAGTACCCTGGCCCCGTGGCCGTGGAGGAAACGACTTCGACGCGTGAGGCGATCCTGGTCGCGGCGCGTCATTGCTTCGCCGAGCACGGCTACGACGGCACCTCGCTCAACGACATCGCCGAAGCCGTGGGCATCCGTCGATCGAGTGTCCTGCACCACTTCCCCTCGAAAGACGCGATCTATCAAGAGGTCTTCGCCGACGCCCTGGCCGAGTGGATGGCGCGGGTCAACGACGCGACCGGGCCCAACCACGACGATCTGCTCGGTTGGGCGCGCGTCGATCTGGTGCTCACCGCCGGATTCCGCTTCTTCGTCGCCAACCCCGAGTTCGTGCGCATCGTCCGCCGCGAGGCCCTCGACGCGGGCGAGCGGCTGGGTGTCGATCTGGGCGTGATGTTGCGGCCGCTGTTCGAGCGGGCGGTCGGCTACTTCGAGCGAGAGATGGATGCCGGCACCTTCCGTCGATTCGATCCCGAGCAGCTGCTCCTCACGCTCTACGGCGCGCTGCTGACCTACTTCGGCGACCGCCCCTTCATCGAGGGCCTGCTCAACCGCGACCCCATGGACCCCGAGGTGCTCGACGCGCGCCTCGAGCAGTTGCGGGCGTTCATCCGTGCCGCACTCGAACCTGCGCCCTGAACCATCCGGTCGGGGCGTGCGTCGGCGCCCTCACGCGAGGCTGGCAGCCGCCAGCTCGTGCAGTGCCAGGCGGACCAGCGCGTCGGTCGCGTTCTGGTCTTCGGTCAGCGTGGCCATCTCGTAGCGCCAGCGTGCCGTCGGGCCACTGGCCGAACACCGGACGCACGCTGCGGCGAGGCCCCATCACCGATCGATCGCTCCGCGTCACCGGTGGCCACGTCATGGTGAGGGCCAGGCCCTGCTCGGTCGCCCCGGCCAGGTCACCCTCGGCGAGCAGCCGCAGCGTGCGCACCGCCACGCGGGCGACGGCCAACTCGCGGTGGAGTTGCTCGACCCACGGCGCGAGCTCGTCGGCCGCGCCCTCGTCGAGCGCCAGCGGCTGGTCGGCCGCGTGGATCCACGTGCGCAGCTCGGCCAGCGCGTCGAGGCGGGCGGCACCGGATGTCCGCACGACGGCGCGCACCAGGTCACGGGGATGCTCACCGTCGCACGCCTGCCGCGAACGCCGTCATGCCGAGCTCGTCGGCTTCGGAGCGCCAGGCGTCGAACGGATCCTCGCCACGGAGAAACGCAGCCACCGAGCTCAGCGGCAGGCGCGACGCGAGCGGCTGCACCATCGGATTGGCCACATAGCCCGAGCAGATGTCGGCCAGACCCGGCGCCCGACCCCGCAGAGGCCCGAGAAACATCCGATCGGCCATCATGGCGTCGTTGACCGGGTAGTTGTCCCACACGAGCGGGGCCCGATCGCCCACCGCCGCGGCTCGCGCCTTGGCGTCGGCTGCGGTGATGGTGTCGCAGACGACCGTGCGCCCGGTCCAGGCGATGGGCACGTCGGTCGGCACACCCGCGGCCAGCGCGTCGAGATAGGGGCTCGAGGCCGTGCCGGCGTACTCGGTGGGCACCAGCACCAGGTCGACGTCGTCATCGAGCTGGTCGCGCAGCCACGTCGTGAGCTCGGCGTGGTCGCGACCGAGGCCTGGCCGGGGCGGGATGTCGTCGAGCGCGAGGCACACCAACCGGACGCCGAGCTCGGTCATCTGCAGCAGCTTCTGGAGCAACAGCCGCCGATCGTCGGGCGACCGGTAGTCGATGCTCAAGCCGGGGCTCACGGCGAAGCCGACGGTCAGCGTGTCGGCCTCGACAAGGGCGCGGAACCGCTGGCAGTCCTCGTCGGGATAGGGCTCGCGCCAACGATCCCGGTGCAGCGGGTCGTCCTTCGGCGCGTAGAGGTAGTGGGTCATGCCCCGATCGGCGCACCACCGCATGACCTGGGCACGGCGCTCCCACGACCACGGCGGGCCGTAGAACCCCTCGATCACCCCTCGGACCGCCCACGCCATGGCTCGCTAGGGTACGCACTCATGCCCGAACCAGGTACCGACGCGACGACGCCCGCCGGTGCGGCCGACGCACGCACGTTGTCAGAGAAGCAATCGAAGGAGCTGCTGGCGACCGTCGGCGTCCCGTTCCCCGAGGAGCGCAGCGCACGCGACGTCGACGAGGCGGTCACCGCAGCCGAGGCGATCGGGTTCCCGGTGGTGGCCAAGTTGAACGGCGACGGCATCGCGCACAAGACCGAACGCGGGCTGGTGCGGCTGGGCCTCAACGATGCGGCGGCCGTGCGCCAGGCGGCCACCGAGCTGCTGGCGGCGGCCACGCCGGCCGACGGCGAGGTCACCGTGCTCGTGGCGCCGATGCTGCGGGCCACCCGCGAGCTCATCGCCGGCCTGTCGAGCGACCCACAGTTCGGGATGACGGTGATGGTCGGCGTGGGCGGCATCCTCGCCGAGGCGCTGGCCGACGTGAGCGTGCGGCTCGTGCCGATCGAGCGGGTCGATGCCGAGGACATGCTCGACGACCTGCGCACGCAGGCGCTGCTGGGTGCCTTCCGAGGGGAGCCCGCCGTCGATCGCGATGCGGTCGTCGACGTCCTGCTCGGCCTCTCGCAGCTGGCGACCGAGCGGCCCGACGTGGTGTCGGTCGACGTCAATCCGCTGCTGATAGCCGACGGCCGCCCGGTGGCGGTCGACGCGCTGGTCGAGGTGACGGGCTGATGGCGACCTCCGAGCAGTTCCGTGCCCTCTTCGAGCCCCGCGGCGTGGTCGTGGCGGGCGCGTCGACCCACCCCGGCAAGTTCGGCTTCGTGGCCCTGCACAACCTGCTGGCCTGCGGCTACGAGGGAAAGGTCTTCGCCACGAACCGTGAGGCGGTCGACGTGCTCGACCGGCCGACGCTTCCCTCGCTCGACGACGTGCCCGCGGGTGAGGCCGATCTGGTCTTCGTGTGCACCCCGGCAGCCACCAACCAGGAGCTGTTGAAGTCAGCCGCGGCGAAGGGGATCACCGCCGCGTTCATAGCGTCGGCGGGCTATGGCGAGGCGGGCGACGACGGCCGTCGCCGCCAGGACGAGCTGGTTGCGCTGGCCGACGACCTGGGCATGCTCATCGTGGGGCCGAACGGGCAAGGCGTGATCTCGACGCCGGTCTCGATGTGCGCGCAGATCGTGGCCCCCTACCCCCCAGCGGGCCGCATCGGCATCGTGAGCCAGTCGGGCAACTTCGTGTCGTCGTTCATGAACTACGCGCGTCTGAGCGGCGTCGGCGTGAGCCGTGCGGTCTCCGCCGGCAACGCCGCCCAGGTGGGGGTGGTCGACTTCCTCGAGTTCTACGCCGACGACCCGCAGACCGACGTGGCCCTGGCCTACGTCGAGGGCGTGCTCGACGGGCGAGCGTTCTACGAGCGGTTGCGCGCCGTGTGCGAACGCCTGCCGGTCGTGCTGGTGAAGGGCGGCGCCACGGCGGGCGGAGCGCGGGCGGCGGCCAGCCACACCGGCTCGTTGGCCACCGACGACCGGGTGTTCGACGGCATGTGCCGCCAGGCAGGAGCCATCCGGGCCGCCACCATCGAGGAGGCCTACGAGATCGCCGCCACCTTCGCCACCCAGCCGTTGCCGGCGGGCCCTGGGGTGGCCGTCGTGTCGACGGCGGGCGGCTGGGGGGTGGTCACCGCCGACGCCATCGCCCGCACCGACCTCGACCTGATCAGCCTGCCCGACGACCTGTTGGTCGCCCTCGACGACCACCTGCCCCCGAGATGGAGCCGAAACAACCCGATCGACCTGGCCGGCGGCGAGACCAAGGACACCATCCCGGCAGTGCTCGAGACGGTGGCCCGCCATCCGCAGATCGACGCCATCGTGTTCCTCGGCATGGGCATCCAGGGCAACCAGGGCAGCCTCGAGCGTGAGGGGCCGTTCTTCCCCGAGCACGGCCTCGACCGCATCGTGGCCTTCCACGAACGCCAGGACCGTCGGTACACCACGGCGGCCTCGGACCTGGCCGACGAGCTGGGCAAACCGATCCTCACCGCCACCGAGCTGGCGGTGAGCGCCCCCGACAACGCGGCGGTGCGGGGCGTGGTCGAGAGCGGCAAGTACTGCTACCCGTCGTCGAACCGGGCCGTGGGAGCGTTGGCCCGCCTCTGGGACCATGCCCGCTGGCGGTCCCGCCGAGGCCTCCGCTGAACCGGTGCGCATGCCCTGACCCCAGGCCTGCGAACCCATAAGATCGCCCGGATGCGCAAGCGGGTGGGCCGGCTCTGCCTGGCGAGCGTCTGCTGTTTCGCCCTGGCCTGGCCCTTGGGCATCAGTGGGCTGGCCGACGCCCAGGCGCCCCCCGCCGAGCCCGATGCCACGGCGCTCGCCACCCCGGTGCTCTCGGCCCGCCGGGTCCCCGAGCTCATCCGGTCGACGATCACCGGCAGCCGTATCCGCGACGCGGTGGCGCCGCTGATCGAGCAGGCCCCACCGCAGAGCTGCATCGTCGTGAGCGCGAGCGGACAGCGGGCGATCGTGCGCGACCCCAGCGCGTCGATGGTGCCGGGCTCCACCGCGAAGCTCGTCACCGGGCTGGCCGTGCTCGACGCCCTCGATCCGCAGAGCCGGCTCACCACCGACGTGGTGGCCGAATCCGGCCCGAACGAAGGTGTGATCGACGGCGACCTCTACCTCGTCGGCGGGGGTGACCCGCTGCTCACCACGGCCGGCTACAAGGTGACCTTCCCCTATCCCGGTCAGATCACGCTGTCGTTCAGCGATCTCGCTGATCGCATCGTCGCCGCAGGGGTCGAGGAGATCCGAGGGGGCATCGTGGGCGACGACTCACGCTACGACCAGCAGCGCTGGATCGACAGCTGGCCCGAGCGCTACCAGCGGCAGGACACGGTCGGGCCCCTCAGCGCGCTGATGGTCAACGACGGTTCGACCGGCCTGGTCGAGAACCCCGACGAGCCGGCGACCTCGCGCCAGCCTGGCGATCCGCCCACGCTGGCGGCGGCCACCCTTGCCACCCTGCTCGAGCAGCGCGGCGTCGAGGTCGGAGGCGAGGCAAGGGCCGGTGAGGCACCCGACGACACGGAGACCATCGCGTCGCTCGAGTCGTTCACCATCGCCGAGATCGTGAGCGAGATGGTGCTGGTCAGCGACAACACCACCGCCGAGCTGTTGCTGAAGGAGCTCGGCCTGGCGACGAGCGGTCGAGGCACCACGGCCGACGGCCTGGCGGCGGTCACGGCCATGCTCGAACGTCGGGGGCTGCCCACCGAAGGTGTGCGCCTGCTCGACGGCTCCGGCCTCGACCCGGAGAGCCGGGTCACCTGTGACCTGCTGGTCTCCCTGCTCGACCAGGTCGGTCCCGACTCGGTGCTCGCCCAGGCGATGCCGATCTCGGCCGACAACGGCACGCTCTACAACCGGATGCGCCGCACGGCCGCCGCCGGCCAGGTGCGGGCGAAGACCGGCACCCTCGACACCGTCAACGCGCTGGCCGGCTACGTCGACACCGAGGCCGGCGCCACGCTGTCGTTCGCCTATCTGGTGAACGGTCCGAACCAGCCGCGCGGCTATGCACCGATCGACGAGCTGATGGCGGCGTTGGTGGCGGTGCCCGACGGCCCGCCCGTGGCCGACCTGGCGCCGCTCGGCGAACCCGGTTGACACCCAACCAAACCCCGAAATCGGTGCGTGAAACCACCGCATAGGTGGTTTCACGCACCGATTTCGTCGACAAGGCGTCGACAAGGCGTCGACGAGGCGAGGGCAGGCGCCGATAGCGTGAGCGGTCGTGGCGACTCTCCCCATGTTCCCGCTCGGGAGCGTCCTGGTGCCCACGGCGGTGCTTCCGCTGCATGTCTTCGAGCCTCGCTATCGACAGCTCACGAAGGACTGCCTGGCCGGCGACGGCGAGTTCGGTGTGGTGCTCATCGAACGGGGGAGCGAGGTCGGCGGCGGTGACGTGCGCGGCGACGTGGGCACGGTGGCCAAGATCGTCGAGTCCGCCGAGATGGAAGACGGCCGTTTCGCCCTGATCGCCGTGGGTGTGCGCCGCATCAAGGTGGTCCGCTGGTTGGCCGACGATCCCTATCCGCTGGCCGAGGTGGACGAGTTCCCCGACGGCCCCGACGTCGAGGGCGACCTCGCCGTCGCCGTCGACGCCACGATCGGGCCGCTGCGCCGCCTGCTGGCGTTGCGCGCCGAGATGGGCGAGCCGGCCGCCCCGGCCACGGTCGACATCGACGACGATCCCCATGTCGCCGGCTTCCAGCTGGCAGCCCTCGCGCCGGTGGGGCCGGCCGACCGCCAACGCCTGCTCACCGCGCCGACGATGACCGAACGGGTTCAGCTGGTGGCCGCGCTGGTGGACGAACAGCTCGACGACACGGCCCGCCGCCTCGAGCTCGACGCGGGCGACTGACCCCGGAGTCAGCCTCTAGGCGGCAGCACCGGTCCCCAGCGCACGTAGCAGTAGCCCGCGCGGTCCATACGGGCGCCGCACGTCACACCGAACAGGTAGTACTCCGACGTGGCGCTCGCCACCGCGGCCAGCTGATCGCACGCGGCGCTGTCGCCGCCGTCGCAGAACTCCCAGAGGAAGTCGAGATCCTCGTTGTCGCCGTAGGTCATCGCCTTGCTCGGGTCGATGGCGCCGCAGTCTGCCTCGACGATGTCACCGCCCGTGTTGGCCATGAACGCCTCGACGCTCGCTCGTAGACCCTCGTAGGTGCCGAGGTAGGGGACGACCTGGAAGCCGCCCCCGCTCAGCGCGCCCAGTGACGCGCCCTGGTTGATGTTGACCGCGGTGTTGACTCCGGCGACCTTGCCCTCGGTGGTGAGCGAGGGTCCACCGCTGTTGCCCCGGTCGATGCGCCCGTCGGCGAGGATGCCCGTGCGTCGCGGCCCTTCCGACTCGAAGCTGGCGATGGCGATCGGGTTCACGGTGAAGTTCTGCTGCGGACGGGGGTAGCCGAGGGCGACGAGCGCCTGGCCCTCGGTCAGCGACTCGGTGGGGGCCCACTCGAGGTACGAGGTGAGCGGCTCGGCGACCTCGATGACCGCCACGTCCGGGGTGTCGCTCATGCCGATGACCCGGCCGTCGATCCGACGGGATCCATCGCGGGACACGAGCTCCGGCAGAGGATCGATGACCACGACGTGCCAGTTCGTCACGATGTGATGCGGGCTGATCGCGAAACCGGTGCCCCCGCTCTCGACACCGCATCCGGTTGTGTCGATTCGCCAGACGGCGTCGCCGAACGTGGCGGCGACCTGGTCGGTCGTGAAGCCGCCCTCGGGGATCTCCACCGGCGGTGGCGGTGGGTACGACGTCGGGATGGTCGCGGCGGTGGTGGTCGACGACGCGGCACCGGCTTCGACCTCATCGGTGTCGTCGCCGCCACCCCCGATGAACACGAAGCCGGCGATGAAGATGAACGCCAACACGACGATGCCGCCGATGAGCACCAGATTGGGCTGCGCCCTCGGGGGACGAGGGCCGGGCCGCACGGCGGGCCCCGATGATGGGGGCGGGGGAGGAGCGGCGGGTCGTGGTGGCGACCAGACCGGTTCGTCCCCGCCGCCTGGCGGGTTGGGCGGCGGTGCCGCCGACGGCGGTGGGGGCGGTGGTGGAGGTGGTGGCGGCGGCGGCGGGGGCGCGGTCGCCGAGGCTCCAGGGGGCCCCGCGGGGGCCGAGAGGTCGGGTCCGATGCTGCCCCCGTCGGGTGCGACTGGCGGTGGCGAGGCAGGGGTGGGGTCGGCCGAGATTCGCCATCCGCAGTGGCCGCAGTGCGACGCGTTCGGGTCGACCTCGGAGTGGCACCGCCAGCATTGCATCAGGTCGTCCTCCGTCTCGGATCGGCAGTCGGCGTCGGGCGCGGGCCGCTGGACGGGCGCGGTGGCGCCCGGAGCAGAACCCCTGTTCTCATCGGCGGGACGCTTGCGTGTTGTGAGCCTGCGGGATAGGAACATCTGGTTGACCGGCCGTCTGGCCGGCGCATTTGATCAACCGGCCCAGGCCGGCCCTCTGATGGTCCGGCCCACTGGCCGGCCACACCGACCCACCATCACCGAGGAATCTGTGGCCCAGCCGAAATCCATCGCCGAGATCCTCCAGGAGCTCTGGGCGCTGCTCACGGCCTACGCCAAGCAGGAGACCGTCGACCCGCTGCGCAGTCTCGGCCGCTACCTCGGCTTCGGCCTCGGTGGGGCCGCGCTCATGGCGCTCGGGCTGTTCTTCCTGGCTCTGTCGGGCCTGCGGGCCCTGCAGACCGAGACCGGAGACGTCTTCACGGGGGCCTGGTCGGCGGCGCCCTACGCCATCGTGGCCGTCGTCCTGATCGCCATCGCGGCGTTCGCCGCCAGCCGGATCAACCGTGGCCCGCACTCGGTCGAGGCCCGTGAGGCTGCGCTCGCCCGGCAGGAGGCGGCCAGGTGACGAGCACGAGAGGCACGGCGGGCCGGATCAGCCGCGACGACATCGAGGCCAAGTTCCGCGAGGTCCAGGGCGAGGTCGACATCATCGAAGACGACGCCCGCAACTACCTCGGCATCGCCGCCATCGTCGTGGTGGTGTCCGTCGTCGCGGTGGCGTTCGTGCTCGGCCGGCGACGAGGTCGCTCGGGGCGCACGGTCGTCGAGATCAGGCGGGTCTGATGGCCTCGGTGCTCCTTCGCCGCCTGCGCACCCAGGGCATCGAGCGGGGCATCCTCGGAGGGAGCCGCACGTGGATCGTGCTCGGTACCGTCGCCTGGGGCCTGCGTGGCCTGCGATGGGCGCTGCGGCGCGACGAGCAGGTGCTCTTCCAGGAGGTCCTCCGTCCCGGCGAGCAACTCGTCATCTCCACGCGGACACCGGCCGGCAAGAAGCGCAGGCGTCGGCGCTGAGGCCACGTTGTCGCGCCGGCCCGGTTCCGGGCCATCATGGGCCCGATGAAGGTCAGTCTGCGCAACCCGACGCGTGAGCTCGAGATCGACGGGCCGATCAACGTCCACACCCTCCTCAGCCGGCTCGAGCTCAATCGAGAGTCGGTGCTGGTGATCGTGGGCGACACGCTGGTCACCGGCGACACCGTGCTCGCCGACACCGAGGTGGTCGAGATCCGACCGGTGATCTCCGGCGGGGCCGGCTGATGAAGTGCCGCGTGTGCCGGGGTCCGGCGGTGATCGACATCCGTCGCCACAACGCCGGCTTCTGCAGCGAGCACTTCCTCCGGCTGTGTCGGGACCAGGTCGAGAAGGCCATCAAGGATCACCAGATGATCGCCCCGGGCGAGCGGGTGCTCGTCGCGGTCTCGGGCGGCAAGGACTCGCTGGCGCTCTGGGATCTCCTCGTGGAGCTGGGCTACGACGTCGAGGGGCTCTATCTCGGGCTGGGCATCGGCGACTACAGCGACCGCTCCGGCGAGATGACGAGGGCGTTCGCCACCGATCGCGGCCTGCGCCTCCACGAGGTCGATCTACGCGACGACTACGGCTACGACGTGCCCACCGGCGCCAAGGCGGCGCGACGGGTGCCGTGCTCGGCCTGCGGGCTGTCGAAGCGACATCTCTTCGACAAGGCCGCGCTCGACGGCGGCTTCGACGTGGTGGCCACCGGCCACAACCTCGACGACGAGGCGGCCGTGCTGTTCGGCAACGTCTTGCACTGGCAGACCGACTACCTCGGCCGTCAGCTTCCCGTGCTCCCGGCGCGTCACGGCTTCCCGCGCAAGGTCAAGCCGCTGGTACGCCTCACCGAGCGCGAGATGGCCGCCTACTGCGTGCTGCGCCGCATCGACTACATCGTCGAGGAGTGCCCGATGGCCGTGGGCAACAAGCACCTCGGCTACAAGGAAGCCCTCAACGCCATCGAGGTGCAGTCACCCGGCAGCAAGCACGACTTCTACTTCGGGTACCTCGCCCGAGCCTCCGACCGCTTCCGGCCCGAAGCGGAGGCCGAGCAGGTCGACCTGCGCCCGTGCGCCGTCATGTGGGGCGCCCACCACCGCCGACGTGTGCGCGTTCTGCCGGCTGGTCGAGCGGGCCGGCGGCCGGCTCCCCGAGGCGCCGGTGCCGGTCGCGCTCGGACCGACCCGATCGGCAGGCGACTGACCTTGGATCGCAACTTCTCCAGCCGGTGACCGAGCGCTGTTGATCGACCAGAAGAAGCGCCGCTACCTGGTGACGTTCGCGCGACGGCACGCAGTTCCACTCGCACGCCGGCTTCATCGAGCACGACGCCATCATCGGCACCCCGGAGGGGACCACCGTGCGGTCCACCAAGGGCGCCACCTACCTCGCCCTTCGTCCGACGCTCGCCGACTTCGTGCTCAAGATGCCGCGTGGCGCGCAGGTGATCTACCCGAAGGACCTGGGCCCGATCCTCATGCTGGCCGACATCTTCCCGGGGCGCGGGTGCTCGAGTCGGGCGTCGGGTCGGGTGCGCTGTCGATGGCCCTGCTGCGTGCCGGCGCGGACGTCACCGGCTACGAGTTGCGTGACGACTTCGCCACCCGAGCCCAGAGCAACGTCGCTGACTTCCTCGGTGACGAGGCCGTGTCGCGCTATCGGGTCGAGTTCCGCGACTGCTACGAGGGGATCGACGCCACCGAGCTCGACCGGGTGGTGCTCGACCTGCCCGAGCCGTGGCAGGTGGTGAAGCACGCCGAGCAGGCGCTACGGCCCGGCGGACTGCTCGTCGCCTACACGCCCTCGATCGTGCAGGCGATGCAGCTGCGCGAGACGCTCACCACGAGTCGCTTCGACCTGGCCGAGACACTCGAGGTGCTGCACCGCACGTGGCACATCGAGGGACAGGCGGTGCGGCCCGACCACCGGATGGTGGCCCACACCGGCTTTCTCACCCACGCCCGACTGTTGGGCTGACGCGACGAGGCCCCCTTGCGGGGGCCTCTGTCAGCTGGCGGTTCCGGTGACCGGAACCTCGGGCTCGGGCGGGTGCGCTACTCGATCTCGATGAAGATGCACTCGCCGGGGCATTCCTCGGCGGACTCGATGGTGGCCTCTTCCTGGCCGGCTGGGACGTTGGCGAGTCCTTCGGCGCCACCGGGGTCGCTGAAGACCTTGTCGCCTTCCTTGACGTAGGCCAGCCCGTCGTCGAGGAGGGTGAAGACGTCGGGGGCGATCTCTTCGCAGAGGCCGTCTCCGGTGCACAGATCCTGGTCGATCCAGACCTTCATCGTTCGCCTGTACCTTTCTGGAGCCTCGTGGCTTGGTCTCGGCTTCGCTTGTTCAGAACCATCGGGGGTGGCCGCTCGGAGGCGGAGGCTCTCCCATCGGCCGTTTCTCCTGGGCAGTGTAGCCATCCCGGGCAATAAAGCCGGGAATCGGCGGGGAAATTCGGAGGGGATCGCGACCCGCCTTCACCGGGCATGTCGGAGCGTGCTACCGGCCGACGGTGGTGGGCAAATCGGCGGGGCCCAACTCCGCCGATTTCCAGAATCGCCGGTGTAGGGTCCGAGTTGTCCACTCACGAGGGAGGTGGGTCCCGTCAACGAGGCCGAGTACGAGCATCGACTGGCTGCCTACGACGCGGAGATGGCCGAGCTGCGCGAGCAGTCGAAGGCCCTCGAAGAGGAGGTCATCTCCCTTCGTCGGCGGCTCCAGGACGCCCCCAAGCGAGTCCGCACGCTCGAGGAGCGGCTGCTCGAGACCAAGGGCCAGCTCGCCCAGGCGGTGTCCCAGAACGAGAAGCTCACCTACACCCTGCGCGAGGCGCGCGAGCACATCGCCGCGCTGCGCGACGAGGTCGACAAGCTCACCCAACCTCCGTCCGCCTACGGCACCTTGCTCGGCGTCAACGACGACGGCACCGTCGACGTCTTCAGCGGCGGGCGCAAGATGCGGGTGTCGGTGCATCCCGATCTGGGTGCCGACGATCTCGTGCGCGGCGCCGAGGTGGTGCTGAACGAGTCGCTCAACGTCGTGATGGCCCGGGGTCCCGAGGTCACCGGCGAGGTGGTCACGTTCAAGGAGTCCCTCGACGACGGTCGGCGGGCGATGATCGTGGGTCGGGCCGACGACGAGCGGGTGGTCGAGCTGTCCGAGAACCTGATGGGCCAACGGCTGCGTGCCGGCGACTCGGTGATGCTCGACACGCGCAGCGGGCTGTTGCTCGAGCGCCTACCCCGCCCCGAGGTCGAAGAGCTGGTGCTCGAGGAGGTGCCCGACATCACCTACGACGACGTCGGTGGCCTCGACTCGCAGATCGAGCAGATCACCGACGCGGTCGAGCTGCCGTTCGTCCACCACGAGCTCTTCAAGGAGCACAAGCTGCCGGCGCCGAAGGGCATCTTGCTCTACGGCCCGCCAGGCTGTGGCAAGACCCTCATCGCCAAGGCGGTCGCCAACTCGCTCGCCAAGAAGGTGGCCGAGGTCAGCGGCGACAAGGAAGCCCGCAGCTACTTCCTCAACATCAAGGGTCCGGAGCTGCTCAACAAGTACGTGGGTGAGACCGAGCGCCAGATCCGCCTGGTGTTCCAGCGGGCACGCGAGAAGAGCGAGGAGGGCTGGCCGGTCATCGTCTTCTTCGACGAGATGGACTCGCTGTTCCGCACCCGCGGCACGGGCATCAGCTCCGACATGGAGTCGACCATCGTCCCTCAGCTGCTCGCCGAGATCGACGGCGTCGAAGCGCTGAAGAACGTGATCGTGATCGGCGCGTCGAACCGCGAAGACCTGATCGACCCGGCGATCCTGCGGCCTGGTCGGCTCGACGTGAAGATCAAGATCGAGCGGCCCGACGAGTCGTCTGCTGCGCAGATCTTCGCCCGCTACCTCACCACCGACCTGCCCCTCGACGAAGGCGAGGTCAACCGCCTCGGCGGCGGCGACCGCGAGAAGGCGGTGCGGGCGATGATCGAGGTGACCGTCGACGAGATGTACCAGACCGACGAGACCAACCAGTTCCTCGAGGTCACCTATCAGAACGGTGACAAAGAGGTCATGTACTTCAAGGACTTCTCGTCGGGCGCCATGATCGAGAACATCGTGCGCCGGGCCAAGAAGCTCGCCATCAAGCGCTTCATCGACGACGGCACCAAGGGCATCCGCACCTCGGACATGATCGAGTCGATCCACCAGGAGTACAAAGAGCACGAGGATCTGCCCAACACGACCAACCCCGACGACTGGGCCAAGATCTCCGGCAAGAAGGGCGAGCGCATCATCTACGTGCGCACGCTTATCAAGCGCCACGAGGACGAGGCCACCGAAGGGGGCCGCTCCATCGAACGAGTGGCCACCGGGCAGTACCTCTGAACCGACAACCGGGCTGAGACCGTGGCCATCCAGAAGATCTGTGGTGTCGAGACCGAGTACGGCATCGTCCTGCGCGGGGCGGGTGACTCCAACCCGATCGCCGCGTCGTCGATGCTCATCAACGCCTACGTCAACGAGCTGACCCGCACGCGAGAGGGCGGGCCGGTCGCGCCCAAGGTGGGCTGGGACTTCGAGGACGAGTCACCGGGCAACGACGCCCGGGGCCTGCCCACGCCCGGCACCATGGCGCCCGAGGTCGAGACCCATCTCGTCAACGCGGTGCTCACCAACGGGGCGCGCTACTACGTCGACCACGCCCATCCCGAGCTGTCCACGCCCGAGTGCGCCGACGCCCGATCGATCGTCGTCTACGACCGGGCGGCCGAGCTGATCCTGCGCCACTCGATGGACGCCGCCCGCCGACTCCTGCCCGAGGGCCAGGAGATCGTCGTCTACAAGAACAACTCCGATCGCAAGGGCAACTCCTACGGCTGCCACGAGAACTACCTCATGGACCGCCAGGTGCCCTTCGGTCGCATCGTCACCCACGCCATGGCGCACTTCATCACCCGCCAGATCTTCACCGGCGCGGGAAAGGTGGGCAGCGAGGCGGCGGGCATGTCGAGCGAGCAGGTGCCGTTCCAGATCACCCAGCGGGCCGACTTCTTCGAGGAGGAGGTCGGTCTCGAGACCACGTTGAAGCGACCGATCGTCAACACGCGCGACGAGCCGCACTCCGACGCCCAGAAGTACCGCCGGCTCCATGTCATCGTGGGTGACGCCAATCTCTCGGAGGTCGCCACCTTCTTGAAGGTCGGCACCGCGGCGCTCGTCCTCTCCATGGTCGAAGACGACTTCCTCACCCGCGACTTCGTCTTCAACGCCCCGGTACGCGCCATACGACAGGTCAGCTACGACCTGTCGTTGCGTGAGCCGCTCGAGCTGGTCGACGGCAGCACCGTCACGGCGCTCGACGTCCAGTGGGAGCTCTACGACCGGGCGCGCAAGTACGCCGACGAGTTCGGCCTCGACTGCGTGGGTGCCGACGCGGGCGCCGAGGTGCTCCGCCGATGGGAGTCGGTGCTCAGCCGCCTCGAGACCGATCCGATGTCGCTGTCGAACGAGCTCGACTGGGTGGCCAAGTACCGCCTCATCGACGGCTACCGCGAACGCCACGGACTGCGCTGGGACGACGCCCGGCTGGCCGCCATGGACCTGCAGTACCACGACCTGCGGCCCGAGCGATCGCTGGCCTCACGGGTGGGGCTCGAGCGGCTCACCGACGACGCCGAGGTCGAACGGGCGATGAGCGAGCCCCCGAGCGACACCCGGGCCTACTTCCGGGGCAAGTGCCTGCAGAAGTGGGCCGACGACATCGTGGCCGCCAACTGGGACTCGTTGGTGTTCGACGTGGGCCGTGATCCCTTGCGACGGGTGCCGATGATGGAACCGTCGCGCGGAACGGAGGCTCACGTGGGTAGCTTGTTGGCATCGTGCTCCACCCCGGCCGAGTTGCTCGAACGGCTCGGATCCTGAGGTGAGGGCCAGGACGACCGAGAGCTGCGACCAGTGAGCGTGGTGGATGGCTGAACGAGAGCAGATCAAGAAGCCGGCAAAGGAACGAGAAGAGGTCGAGGTCGACGAGACCCCGGCCTCGACCGAACGCGGCGACAAGCTCAAGGCGGAGCTCGACGATCTCCTCGACGAGATCGACGACGTCCTCGAGACCAACGCCGAGGAGTTCGTAAAATCCTACGTTCAGAAAGGAGGGCAGTAGTCCAGCGACAAGCAGGTTCCTGTCACCGCAGGCTGACAAGCTGCGCGGCATGGATCAGAAGACTTGTCGTCTCTGCCGACGACTCCTGCCGGTTGAGCAGTTCTACCGAGCAGCGGGTTGTGTCGACGGACGCCGAGGTGAGTGTCGGGACTGCTTTCGCGAACTGCGCCATCAGCGCGAACGAGACGACCCCTCCCGTCTCGAGGCGAATCGCGAGCCGTGTCCAGACGTGGCGTGTCGACAACGACGAGTACTACCGGGAGCGCAAACGGGAGTACCAGCAGACGGACAGCTACAAGCGCTCGTTTCGCAGAAGCCACCTGAAGGCGAAGTACGGGCTGACGCTCGAGCAGTACGACGACATGCTCGACCGCCAGGGCGGCGGGTGTGCGATCTGCGACGAGCCGCCCGGCGACACCGCCCTGCACGTCGACCACTGCCACGACACCGGACGCATCCGGGGGCTGTTGTGCTTTCGCTGCAACAGCGCGCTCGGCAACCTGCGCCACGATCCCGAGGTGATCGGGCGGGCCCTCGAGTACGTCGCGGTCCACTGGCGGGTCGAGCGCTTGAAGGGCGAGCCTGGCCTCACCCGGTAGCCTGCCCGGCGTGAGCATGCCCTTCTTCAAACCGAGCGACGATCCCGGCCCCGGCTTCACCGACCTGCTCAGGCGAGTGGGCCTCGGGCCTACCGTGAGCGAGCTGGCCCCGTCCGAACGCCTCGAGATCACCCACGGCACCACCGTCGTGGCGATCCGCTACGCCGACGGCGTGGTGATGGCCGGCGACCGCCGGGCCACCGCCGGCAACTTCATCTCGCACCGGGCCATCGAGAAGGTGTTCCCCGCCGATCGCCACTCGGGGGTGGCCATCGCAGGTGCGGCCGGGCCGGCCATGGAGATGGTGAAGCTGTTCCAGCTGCAGCTCGAGCACTACGAGAAGGTCGAGGGTTCGGCGCTGAGCCTCGAGGGCAAGGCCAACACCCTCGGCCAGATGGTGCGCTCGAACCTGCCTGCGGCAATGCAGGGCCTCGCGGTGGTGCCGTTGTTCGCCGGCTACGACGTGCGTCGGGGCGAAGGTCGCCTCTTCGAGTACGACGTCACCGGCGGGCGCTACGAGGAGACCCGGTTCGCGGCGAGCGGCTCGGGCAGCCTCCATGCCAGCACGGTCATCAAGCTCGGCCATCGCGACGGCATGAGTCGTGAGGCCACGGTCGACCTGGCGATCATGGCGCTGTTCGAAGCGGCCGACGAAGACTCGGCCACCGGCGGCCCCGACCTGGTGCGGGGCATCTACCCGATCATCGCCACCATCACGGCGGGCGGCTTCCAGCGCGTCGAGGAGCCCGAGATCGAGCAGCGCTTCCGAGACCTGCTCGACCTGTTGGCCGAGCGCGAGGCGGTGGCCCAGCCCCGCCTACCCGAGACCACGACCGACCACGGAGGTGACGAGTCATGAGCATGCCCTTCTACGTCGCCCCCGAGCAGGTCATGAAGGACCGGGCCGACTACGCACGCAAGGGCATCGCCCGTGGGCGCAGCCTGGCCGCCGTGGTGTTCGAGGGCGGCATCCTCATCTGCGCCGAGAACCCGTCGTCGACGCTGCGCAAGATCAGTGAGATCTACGACCGCATCGCGTTCGCCGGCGTCGGCAAGTACAACGAGTTCGACCAGTTGCGCATCGCCGGGGTGCGGGCTGCCGATCTCAAGGGCTTCGCGTACAGCCGAGAAGACGTCGACGCGCGCAGCTTGGCCAACAACTACGCCCAGATCCTCGGCCAGGTCTTCACCCACGAGATGAAGCCCATGGAGGTCGAGATCCTGGTGGCCGAGGTGGGGGCCAGCCCCGCCGACGACCAGCTCTTCCACATCCTCTACGACGGCACCGTCATGGACGAGAAGAACCTCACCGTGCTCGGAGGTGAGGCCGAGGCCATCACCGGTCGCCTCCGCGAGAGCTGGCAGGACGGGCTCGACCTGGCCGGTGCCCTGCGGGTCACGGTCGACGCGTTGGCCGGGCCCGATCGCACCATCGGCGGCGAAGAGCTCGAGGCCGCGGTGCTGGCCCGTGACGGCGGACGCCGCTCCTTCCAGCGCATCGAGCGTGACGAGCTGAGCGCCCTGCTCGCAGGGTGAACACCTGTTGAACCCTGCACCCGCAAGGACATGACGGCGGGTAGTCGGGGGTACGGTTCGCGGGTCTTGCACCCCGACCTCCGGTACCCATCAGGAGCAGCGCGGCATGGCCACACTGGGCGACGACGACCTCCGCTTGATCGATGCCTACTGGCGGGCGGCCAACTATCTCTCGGTCGGCCAGATCTACCTGTGCGACAACCCGCTGCTGCGTGAGCCGCTGCGGCCCGAGCACATCAAGCCCCGACTGCTCGGCCACTGGGGCACGTCGCCCGGCTTGAACCTGATCTACGCCCACCTGAACCGGGTGATCCGCGAGACCGACCGAGAGGTGCTCCACATCACCGGCCCCGGCCACGGCGGGCCGGCCATCGTGGCCAACGTCTACCTCGAGGGCACCTACTCCGAGATCTATCCCGATGTCTCCATGGACGAGCGAGGACTGCAGCGACTGTTCCGGCAGTTCTCCACACCCGGCGGCATCCCCAGCCACGTCTCGGTGCCGACCCCTGGCTCGATCCACGAGGGGGGTGAGCTCGGCTATGCCCTGGTGCACGCGTTCGGCGCCGCGTTCGACCACCCTGACCTGGTGGTCGCCTGTGTGATCGGCGACGGCGAGGCCGAGACCGCGCCGCTCGAGGGCTCGTGGAAGGGCATCAGCTTCCTCAACCCGGCCACCGACGGCGCGGTGCTGCCGATCCTGCACCTCAACGGCTACAAGATCGCCAGCGCCACGGTGCTCGGGCGGGCCGACGACGCGGAGATCACCGCGATGCTGTCGGGTCACGGCTATGCGCCGGTGTTCGTCGAGGGCGACCAGCCGGCCGAGGTGCACGAGGCACTGGCGTCCGCCTTCGACGAGTGCTTCGCCTCCATCGACGCCATCCAGTCCGACGCGCGCACCAACGGGGTGAGCGGTCGCCCCCGGTGGCCGGCGCTCGTGCTGCGTACGCCCAAGGGATGGACCGGTCCGGGCGTGGTCGACGGGCAGCAGGTCGAGGGCACCTTCCGCTCGCATCAGGTGCCGGTGAACGAGGTGCGCACGAACCCCGAGCACCTCGCCATCCTCGAGGAGTGGTTGCGCGGCTACCGGCCCGAGGAGCTGTTCGACGCCGACGGCGCGCCGATGGCCGAGCTCACTGCGTTGGCCCCGCAAGGCGACCGGAGGATGGGCGCCAATCCGGTCGCGAACGGTGGCCGGGTGCTGATCGATCTCGACCTGCCCGACTTCACCGACTACGCGCTCGACGTGCCGGGCCCCGGCGCGACCGTCGCCGAGAGCACCCGCCGCCTCGGAGAGCTGCTCCGCGACGTGTTCACCAAGAACGCAGACACGCGGAACTTCCGGCTCTTCTGCCCCGACGAGATGCGCTCGAACCGGCTCGGTGCCGTGTTCGAGGTGGAGAACCGCTGCTGGCTCGAACCGATCATCGGCACCGACGACGACCTCGCCCCGGACGGTCGGGTCATGGAGGTGCTGAGCGAGCACCTCTGCGAGGGCTGGCTCGAGGGCTATCTCCTCAGCGGACGCCATGGCCTGTTCGCGTCGTACGAAGCCTTCGCCATGGTGTCGGCATCGATGCTGGTGCAACACGCGAAGTGGCTCGACCACGCGCGAAACCTGGGCTGGCGCCGCAGCGTGGCCTCGCTCAACGTGCTGCTGACCTCGACCTGCTGGCGCAACGACCACAACGGGTTCAGCCACCAGGGTCCGGGCCTCATCGACATCGTCGTCTCGAAGAGCCCCGCGGTCTCGCGGGTCTACCTGCCACCGGACGCCAACTGCCTGCTGTCGGTGGCCGACCACTGCCTGCGATCGCGCAACTACGTCAACCTCATCGTGATCGACAAGCAACCTCAGCTGCAGTGGCTCGACATGGAGGCCGCCCGGGAGCACTGCTCGCGCGGGGCCGGCATCTGGCGCTGGGCCTGCACCGCCGACGGCGACGATCCCGACATCGTGCTGGCCTGCGCTGGCGACATCGTCACCATGGAGACCCTCGCCGCGGCGGAGCTGCTCCGTCACTTCGTGCCCGACCTGCGTGTCCGCGTGGTCAACGTGGTCGACCTCATGACCCTGCTGCCCGCCAACGACCACCCCCACGGCATGGACCTGCTCCAGTTCAACGACCTGTTCACGCCAGAACGCCACGTGGTGTTCGCGTTCCACGGCTACGCACGAGGCGTGCACGAACTGATCCACGGACAAGGTGACACCGACCGCTTCCACGTTCGCGGCTATCGGGAGGAGGGCACCACGACCACGCCGTTCGACATGGTGGTGCTCAACCACGTCAGCCGCTTCCACCTGGCACGAGAAGCACTGCGTCGCTCGAGGAGGCGACCGGAGGGCTCGGACGAGTTGATCGAGCACTGCCGCGAGATGCTCGCCCACCACGAGCTCTACGTCACCGAGCATCTCGAGGACATGCCGGAGATCCGCGACTGGAGATGGACCGGCGGATGAACACCGCGTGAGGGTGCTGGTCGCGAACCTCGGGTCGAGCAGCCTCAAGCTGCGCGTCCTGGGCGATGGCGATCACATCGAGGCCACCGCCGACTTGACGGCCGAGCCCGAGCCCGGCGAGATCGCCCGGTTCGTCGCGCACGCCGGGCCCGTCGACGCAGTCGGCCACCGCATCGTGCACGGTGGCTCGCACTACACGGCACCGGTGCTGGTCGACGACCAGGTGATCGCCGGCCTCGAGCAGCTCTGCGACCTGGCCCCGCTGCACAACCCACCTGCGCTCGCGCTGCTCGACCAGCTGCGCGAGCTGCTGCCCGACGTGGCGCACGTCTGCTGCTTCGACACTGCCTTCCACGCCACCATGCCCGCCGAGGCCGTGCACTACGCGGTTCCCAGCCGATGGCGCGACGACCTCGGGGTGCGCCGATACGGCTTTCACGGCTTGAGCCACGCGTGGGCCACCGAACAGGCCCTGATGCTGAGCGGGCGACCTCGTGAGGGCACCCGGATCGTGGTGTGTCACCTGGGAGCGGGCGCGTCGCTCGCCGCCGTGGTCGACGGGGCCTGCGTCGACACCACCATGGGCTTCACGCCGGTCGAAGGGCTGGTCATGGCCACCCGCTCGGGCGACGTCGACCCCGGCGCGCTGTTCTGGGTCCAGGAACGGCTGGGGTGGTCACCGGCTCAGATGGCCGACGCGCTCAACCACCAGTCGGGCCTGCTCGGCCTGTCGGGGATGAGCGGCGACCTCAAAGAGCTGCTCGACCTGGCGGGCGCGGGCCACGCCGATGCCGCGCTCGCGATCGACGTCTACCTCCACCGCCTGGTCAAGGGGGTGGCGGCCATGGCGGCCTCCGCCGGCGGCATCGACCTGCTGGTGTTCACCGGAGGGGTGGGGGAGCGATCCGCCCCTATCCGCCGGGCGGTGGGTGCCCGGCTGTCGTTCCTCGGGGTCTCCCTCGACGACGAGCTCAACCAGGTCGACGGCCACCACGACCGTGAGCTGAGCGCCCCCGGTTCCGCGGCGCGAACCCTGCTCGTGCATGCCCGGGAGGACCTGGAGATCGCCCGCCAGGTGCGTCACGTGGTCGGCGCAACCCACCCGTGACCCACTCGCTGCGACAGGGGCGGTTACCTCTGGTCGGCCCGTCCCCGCCGGGCACGGTTGCCTCTGCCGGCCCGTCCCCGCCGGGCCGCGTCCCGCGCCATACCGTTCGGCACGCCGATCGGCCGATAGGTTGACGCGGTGGACCGTCGGATCTTCGGGCTCGAGAACGAATACGGCGTCACCTGCACGTTGCGGGGCCAGCGCCGGCTGAGCCCCGACGAGGTGGCCCGCTACCTGTTCCGCCGGGTGGTGTCGTGGGGACGCAGCAGCAACGTGTTCCTCGCCAACGGCGCCCGCCTCTATCTCGACGTCGGTTCGCACCCTGAGTACGCCACGCCCGAGTGCGACTCGATCTACGACCTGGTGGTGCACGACAAGGCGGGGGAGCGCATCCTCGAGCAGCTCCTGGCCAGCGCCGAGCAGCGACTCCGCGAAGAGGGCATCCGCGGGGTCATCTACCTCTTCAAGAACAACACCGACTCGGCCGGCAACTCCTATGGCTGCCACGAGAACTACCTCACCAGCCGGCGCGACGACTTCGGTCACTACGCCGAGGTGCTCATCCCGTTCCTCGTCAGCCGCCAGATCTATGCCGGAGCCGGCAAGGTCCTGCAGACGGCACGCGGCGCGATGTACTGCATCAGCCAGCGAGCCGAGCACATCTGGGAGGGCGTGTCGAGTGCCACCACCCGCTCTCGGCCCATCATCAACACCCGCGACGAGCCCCACGCCGACGCCGAGCGCTATCGCCGGCTGCACGTCATCGTGGGCGATTCGAACATGAGCGAGTACTCCACGTTCCTCAAGGTGGGCGCCTGCAGCATCCTCCTGCGCATGCTCGAGGAGCCGTCGATCGTGCTGCGCGACATGACCCTCGAGAACCCCATCCGGGCCATTCGCGAGATCAGCCACGACGTCACCTGCACCCGTCGCGTGCGGCTGGCGAACGGGCGCGAGGCGAGCGCCCTCGACATCCAGGGCGAATACCTGAGCCGGGCCCTCAAGTTCGCCGAGCGACGCGAGCTCAACACCTGGGAGAAGCAGGCGCTCATGATGTGGGAGCACTGCCTCACCCAGCTCGAGACCGACCCGTTCACCCTCGACCGCGAGGTCGACTGGGTCATCAAGCACAAGCTCATCGAGAGCTACCGCGAGAAGAACGATCTGCCGCTCAACCACCCGAAGGTCGCGCTGCTCGACCTCCAGTACCACGACGTCAATCGCGACCGCGGCCTCTTCTACAAGATGCAGCAGCGCGATCTGGTCGAGCGCATCTGCACCGACGACGAGATCGCCACCGCGGTCGAGACGCCCCCGCAGACCACCCGGGCCAGGCTGCGGGGCGAGTTCATCCGGCGGGCCAAGGAGCGCAAGCGCGACTACACGGTCGACTGGGTGCACCTGAAGCTCAACGACCAGGCGCAACGCACCGTGCTCTGCAAAGACCCCTTCAAGGCTCGCGACGAGCGGGTCGAGAAGCTCATCGCCTCACTGTGAGCCGAGCGAGCACCGGCGTCCGCAGGGCATCCGACCCTTCTCGGTAGTCTCGCCGCCATGGACAAGGTCGAGCGGCTCATGAACCTCACGGCCACGCTGCTCCACACGGCCCGGCCCCTCACGGCCGACGAGATCCGCTCCCGCGTGCCCGGGTACCCCGACAACGACGCGTCGTTCCGGCGAGCCTTCGAACGCGACAAGGACGACCTCCGGGAGATGGGCATCCCGATCGCCGTCGAGCCCATCGACTTCCTCGAACGGCCCGCCGACGGCTACCGGATCCATCCGAGCGACTACCGCCAGGTCGACCCCGACCTCGAGCCCGACGAGCTGGCTGCGATCAATCTGGCGTTGTCCGCGGTCGAGCTCGAAGGGGTCGCGGGGGTGGAAGCGCTGTGGAAGCTGGGTGGCACCGTCACCGACGACGCCGACCAGCTGGTCGCCCTGCCGTCGGTCCCCACCCTCGTGCCGATGTTCAGCGCGGTGGTCGAGTGCCGCACGGCCACGTTCGTCTACCGGGGCGCCGAGCGCACGGTCAGCCGGTCGGTCGATCCGCATCGTCTCGACTTCCAGCTCGGGCACTGGTACGTGATCGGCTACGACCACCTCAGCGGTGAGGAGCGGCGATTCCGACTCGACCGCATCGAGGGTGACGTCGAGCTCGGGCCGGGGGACGGCTTCCCCCGACCGGAGTTGGGCGACGACGAGCCGCTCGGGCGACCTTGGACGTTCGGCGACGGCCCTGCCACCACGGCGCGGGTGGTGGTCGACGCCGAGCAGGCGACGTGGTGCCGCCGGTACCTCGGCGACGACGCCACCTTCCGCGATGCTCCCGACGGCTCCACCGAGTTCGCCATCGAGGTTCGGAACTGGCCCGCGTTCCGTGGCTTCCTGCTGAGCCTGCTCGAGCACGCCGAGTTGATCGAGCCCGCCGAGTGGCGCGCCGACGTGGTCGAGTGGCTGCGCGCCATGGCCGACGATCCAGCCGGAGCGACGTCGTGAGCCGCACGTCGGCGGGCTCACGTCTGCGTCGCATCCTCGCCATGGTGCCGTGGGTGCTCGCCCAGCCCGGCGGCGCGCCGGTCGACGAGGTGTGCCGCCGGTTCGCCATCGACCGCAAGCAGTTGATGACCGAGCTCGACCTGTTGTGGATGGTCGGCGTGCACCCCTACACGCCCCACGAGCTGATCGACTGGGACATCGACGACGACGATCGCCTCACGATCCGCCTGGCCGACTGGTTCGTGCGGCCGCTCCGGCTGACGCCCGACCAGGCCCTGACCCTCCTCGTCACCGGGCGCAGCATGGCGGCGTTCCCGGGCACCGACCCGCAGGGGCCGCTCGCTCGCGGCCTGGCCAAGGTCGCCGACGTGCTCGGGCTCGACCCGGCGTCGGTCGAGGTCGATCTCGGCGCCATCGAAGCCGACCTGTTGGCCACCCTGCGCGCCGCCATCGACGCCCACCATCCGGTCGAGCTCACCTACTACACCTATGGGCGCGACCAGCACACCCGTCGCGTGGTGGAGCCCTGGCGGGTCTTCGGCGATGCCGGTCAGTGGTACCTCGAGGCCTACTGCCGCACGAGCGAAGGGCGGCGCACCTTCCGGGTCGACCGCATCGGCGAGGTCGTGGTGCACGACGACGAGACCTTCGCGGCCCCACCGGCGTCGCCACCTGCCGGCGCCTTTCGGGCCGACGACGACGATCCCCGCGTGACGCTGTCGCTCGACCGCTCGGCCCGATGGGTGGCCGACAGCTACCCGGTCGATTCGCTTCGCGAGCTCGACGACGGTCGGCTCGAGGTCACGCTGGCCGTCACCGCCCGACCGTGGTTCGAGCGGCTGCTCCTGCGGCTCGGCCCCGACGCCCGGGTGGTTCAGGCCCCACCGGATCTGGTCGATGCCGGCCGCGAGGCGGCGGCGCGCACCCTGGCCGTCTACGTCGACACCTGAGATCGTGGCGGGTGACCACCCGCCGCGAGAATCGCCCCGAGCGCGTCGTGGAGACAGGAGTGGTCGGGTAGCCTCGGCCACCTGTCCACGTCATCTCTCCCTGAGCAGCCGCCGGTGTCCGAGTCCGAGCCACCCGTTTCGCCGACACCGTCGACGTCCAACTTCGAGTTCCCCAGCACCGAGGTGCTCACGACCGAGAAGCGCCCGAGCGCGGTGCGCACCATCGTCGAGTGGGTCGCGGTCATCGTCGGTGCCGTCGTCCTCGCGCTCGTCATCAAGACGTTCCTCTTCCAGGCCTTCTACATCCCGTCGGAGTCGATGGTGTCCACCCTCGAGGTGGGCGACCGGGTGCTGGTCAACAAGCTCAGCTATCGCCTGCACGACATCAATCGCGGCGACATCGTCGTGTTCGAGCGACCCGATGCCGACCAGAGCAACGACGGCATCGAGGATCTGATCAAGCGGGTGATCGGTCTGCCCGGTGACTCACTCGTGATCAAAGACGGTCGCATCCTGATCAACGGGCAGTTGCTCGAGGAGCCCTACCTCGACCAGGGCGTCACCACGCAGGCGGGCCCGATCGCCTGCGCCGAGGCCGATCCCTGCGTCATCCCCGAGGACATGGTGTGGGTGATGGGCGACAACCGCGGCTCGTCGCGCGACAGCCGCTGGTTCGGTCCCATCCCCGAAGACGACGTGATCGGCCGCGCCTTCTTCCGGATCTGGCCGCTCAACCGCGTCGGCGTCCTCTGAGCGAATCCCGCGTCACGCCGCTTTGACCAACGCCGCCATCATGCGGTCGACGTGGTCGCTGTAGACCGCGTCGACCCCTGCGTCGAGCAGCTCGTCGAGGATGCGCTCGTGCTGGCAGTCCCAACCGAAGGCCAGCCGACCGAACCGGTGGAACAGGGCCGCCAGGCCACCGGTCCACTCGCTGTGATGCAGGTTGACGGCGTCGATGCCGGCGTCGGCCAGCTCGGCGGCGCGCCGCTCGGGGCCGTCCTTGAAGCGGCGCACACTCGTCGAGTCGACCAACTTGGCCTCGGTTGACAACGTGCGCCACGAGGCCGCGGTGCGCCAGTCGCCGCTGCACAACCAGAGGCGAGCCTCGGCGCCGGCGTCGCGCGCCGTCTCGATGATCGCCCCGGCCGCCTGGTCGTCCTTCACGTCGAGCGACAGCTCGAAGTCGGTGCCGCACGCCAGGTAGAGCTCGGCGAGGGTGGGGATGTGCGAGGGCAGCTCGTCGCGGTCGACGCTCGCCGATGGGTCGCCGCCGCACGAGTCGGCCGACCACACCGTCGTGGTCGAGCACGGCCTGGCCGTCGCGCGTCAGCCACACGTCGCTCTCGAGGCCGGTGGCGCCCAGTCGCAAGGCCAGCTCGAACGCTTCGATGCGTGTTCTCGCGGGCGTGGGCGCGTGCCCCACGGTGGGCGAAGCCGATCGGTGGCCGGCGGAGCGAAGGCAGGCGGGTCGGCACGACCCACATCCTCGCCTGCGTGGTCAGTTGGCGGCAACCGGCCACGGTGCGTGGGATTCGGGGCGAAATGGTCCGAACGGCCCAGCCCTTCCCCCTCAAGCGCCCGTCGAGGGGTGCCGATGCCACCCACTAAGCGTGAGAAGAGGGGCCCACGAAGATGGCGACGATCCGAGCAAGCTGCAGCGAGTGTGGCGACGTCGAGCTGACGACCGGCGATGTGAGAGTCCGGGTGTGCAGCCTCGACAACCAAGGCACCTATCTGTTCCGGTGCCCGCTCTGCGAGATGACGGTGGTGAAGCCCGCCGAGTCGCGGACCATCGACCTGCTCGTGGCGTCCGGCGTGTCCTACGAGACCTGGGAGCCGCCGCTCGAGCTGTCCGAGCCCCGTGGGCTCGGCGCGGTGATCTGCCACGACGACCTCATCGACTTCCATCACCTCCTCGAGGACGACACCCTGCTCTGGGAAGCACTCTCGGCGCTCGACGAGCGCTGACGAGCCGAGTGCCGACGAGCCAGTGCTCACGAGGCCAGGCCCGACGAGTACCAGAGACGATCGAGCCGTAGGCTGTCGACCATGAGCCTCTCCTGGATCGTGGCGGTGCTGATCCTCGCCGTCGGCAGCATTTCCGTGATGGTGGTGGCCCGCGCCATCCAGCGTGAGGTCGAGGCCCTCCGTGCCTCCACCATCGCCCTGCGTGACACCCGCACCGGGGCGCAACGTCTGGCCCTCGAAGCCGCCGAGGCACAGCGCCGCCGCCGACAGGTGGCCGAATCCCTGGGCCGTATCCCTCGCCGGTAGACTCCCCGGCATGTTCAACGTCGGTGGTGGCGAGATCCTCGTCATCCTCCTGATCGCCCTGGTGGTGCTCGGGCCCGACAAGCTGCCCGAGTACACCCGCAAGACGGCGAAGGTGCTCGGCGAGCTGCGCCGCATGTCGCAGGGCTTCCAGAACGAGATGAAACAGGCGATGAACCTCTCCGGTGACGACACCGCGTCGACCAGCGCCGGTCCTCGGCTGCTCGATCCACCGTCCACGTCGGCCCCGGCCGCAGACCCGTCGGCCACCAGCGACGCCGCCGCGGCCACCGAGGTACCCAAGGGCGATGCACCCACGCCGGCCCAGGCCGCGGCCGATGAGCCGGACGAGACCGCTGCCGGTGGCTCGAGCGCCGCGTAGCGGAAGCTCGCCATGACTGCAGCACCGGAGCCCCAGGAGGCGACCGCCGACGGTCGCATGACGGTGTGGGAGCACCTGGCCGAGCTGCGCTCGCGCCTCATCAAGACGATCCTGGCCGTGATGTTCGGGGCGGTCGTCGGGCTGGTTCGTCTACCCCTACGTGCTCGACATCCTGCTGGCGCCCGTATCGCGACATCAATCCCGAGGCGCAGCTCTACGTCACCGATCCGCTCGAGTTCTTCACCGTGCGGCTGCAGATCGCGGCCTACATCGGCATCGCCCTCGCCATGCCGATCATCCTCTGGCAGGTCTGGCGGTTCGTCACCCCGGGCCTCTATCCGCACGAGAAGAAGTACGCGATGCCGTTCGTGGCGTCGTCGCTGGTGCTGTTCGTCTTCGGCGCCGCGCTGGCCTACTGGGCGCTCACCCCGGCCCTCGAGTTCCTGCTCGGCCTCGGCGGCGACAACATCGAGGCGATCTTTTCCGCAGGAGCGCTATCTCGCCCTCACCACCTACATGATGCTGGCGTTCGGCGCCGGCTTCGAGGTGCCCGTCCTGCTCGTCGCGCTCCAACTCATCGGCGTGCTCAACCCGCGTCAGCTGCTCGGCTTCTGGCGCATGGCCATCGTCATCATCGCGGTCACCGCGGCGGTCATCACCCCGAGCGGCGATCCGGTCACCATGCTCGCCCTCGTCGTGCCCATGACCCTGCTGTACTTCGGCGCCATCGCCATCGGCGCCCTGGTCAGCTGGCGACGCGCGCGCAAGCAGACGACCGAGCCCGCCTCGAGCGCCAGCTGACCCGGTGACCGGGCAGGCCACCTACGACTTCGAGCTGGACCCGTTCCAGATCGAGGCCATCGCGGCCCTCGAGCAGGGCCGATCGGTGCTGGTCGCCGCGCCGACGGGCTCGGGCAAGACGGTGGTGGCCGAACGGGCCATCGAGATCGCCCTCGAGGACGACGGCAAGGCGTTCTACACGACGCCGATCAAGGCGCTGTCGAACCAGAAGTACCACGATCTCGTGGGTCGTCACGGCCGTGAGCGCGTGGGCCTGCTCACCGGCGACAACACCATCAACGGCGACGCACCGATCGTGGTGATGACCACCGAGGTGCTGCGCAACATGATCTACGCCCGATCAGGCGCACTCGACCGGCTGCGCTTCGTCGTGCTCGACGAAGTGCACTACCTGCAGGACGCCTATCGCGGCCCGGTCTGGGAAGAGGTCATCATCCACCTGCCCGTCGAGGTGCGCCTGGTGTGCCTGTCGGCCACCGTCTCGAACGCCGCCGAGCTCACCGAGTGGATCACCACGGTGCGGGGACCCACGGCTGCGGTGGTCGAGGAGAAGCGGCCGGTCGAGCTCGAGAACCTCTTCGCCGTCGACGACCGCGAGAGTGGCGACGTGGTGGTGGTGCCCACCCTGCGCGACGGTCAGGCCAACCCGGCGGGCCGGCGATTCGATGTCGACCCTCGGCTCGGATGGCGGTCGCGCACCCGCCGCCGCTACGCCACCCCGAATCGCGTCGAGGTCGTCGACCTGCTCCGCGAGCGGTCGCTGCTGCCGGCGATCGCCTTCATCTTCAGCCGGGCCGCGTGTGACGATGCCGTCACCGCCTGTGTCAACGCCGGCATCCGGCTCACGAGCCCGGCCGAGCGCACTCGCCTGCGTGAGTTGGCCGATCACCACCTCGCCGGCCTCGGTGACGACGACCTGGCCGTGCTCGGTCATGCGCAATGGCTGGTGGCGCTCGAGGCCGGCGTGGCCGCGCACCACGCCGGGCTGGTGCCGCCCTTCAAGGAAGCCGTCGAGGCGTGCTTCTCGGAGGGCCTGGTGAAGGTGGTGTTCGCCACCGAGACGCTCGCGCTCGGCATCAACATGCCCGCTCGATCGGTGGTCATCGAGAAGCTCACCAAGTTCACCGGCGAGCGCCACGAGTTCCTCACGCCCGGGCAATACACCCAGCTCACCGGACGCGCCGGCCGCCGCGGCATCGACGACTCGGGCACGGCGGTGGTGCTGTGGTCGCCGTTCGTGCCCTTCGACGAGGTGGCCACCCTGGCGTCGAGCCGCACGTTCCGGCTGACGTCGTCGTTCCGCCCCACCTACAACATGGCGGTCAACCTGGTGCGCCGCTATCCGGCCGATCGGGCCCACCAACTGCTCAACCTGTCGTTCGCGCAGTTCCAGGCCGATCACGCCGTGGTGCGGCTCGAGGCCCGCCTCGCCAAGCGCAAGCAGTACCTGTCCGACCTGCGCGAGACGGCGCGCTGCGACCTGGGCGACGTCGAGGCGTACGCCGCGCTGGTCGAGGCCCAGCGGCGCCAGCCGAGCACGGGGCCGTCGGCCAATGCCGTCGATGTGGCCCTGCGGGCCATCAAGCCCGGCGACGTTCTGCGAATCAGGGGAGGCAAGTCGGGCGGCAAGGTGGCGGTGCTCTCGGTGTCGCAACGCAAGGGGGGCGCGGTCCGCCTCCGGGCCATCACGCCAGGGCGACGGGTGGTGAGCCTCGGCGCGGCCGACTTCGACGAGCCACCGCGCGTGCTGGCCACGGTGGCCCTGCCGAGACCGTTCGCTCCCCAGAACGCCGGGTTCCAGAAGGCGGTCAGCCGTGAGCTGACCCGCGTCGAGCTCGATACCGACATCGTCCCGGATGGTTCGCCTGGTGACGACGGAGGCCCATCCGTCGTCGATGGGATCGCCGACCATCCCGTCGACCGGTGTCCCGACCGCGACGACCATCTGCGGGCGCTCCGCCAGGCGGCGCGCGTCGGTCGCGAGGTCGACGACCTGGGGCGACAGATCCGGGGCCACACCGAATCGCTGGCCCGCACCTTCGACCGGGTCCTGCAACTGCTCGAGACCTGGGGCTTCCTCGACGGATGGTCGCTCACCCGCAAGGGCGAGGTGCTCGGCCGGGTCTTCCATGAATGCGACCTGGTGGTCGCCGAGTGCCTCGACGCCGGTGTGTTCGACGGGCTCCAGCCCGACGAGCTGGCCGCCTTGCTGTCGGTGTTCACCTACGAGCACCGATCGAGCACCCCACCGGTCGAGCCCTGGTTCCCCAACGCCACGCTGCAACACCGGCTGCGCCAGGTCGAGCAGGTGGTCGGAGATCTCAACGCCGACGAGCGTCGGCTGGGCCTGTCCCTGACCCGTGGGCCCGACCCGGGGTTCATCGCCTCGGCCTACGCATGGGCGGCGGGGCAGGGGCTCGACGACGTGCTCGGCGACGACGAGCTCTCGGCCGGCGACTTCGTGCGCAACATCAAGCAGCTGCTCGACCTGATCCGTCAGGTGGGCGACACCGCCGAGTCACCCGACACCGCACGCTCGGCCCGCGAGGCCGCCGAACGACTCTTCCGAGGGGTGGTGGCGGCCTCCACGGCGATCGCACCCGACGAACCGCCGTCAGGCACCGCACCATGACCGTCGAGCGCGGCCACGCCTGGGGCGCGCCCGGAGCCCTGCCCGCCGACGGGGTGGTCGTGCGCTCCGACGCCGAGGCGAGGCAGGTGATCGAGCAGGCCCGCCGTCGCGAGCAGCCCGTGCCGGTGATCGGGCTGCTCGGGGGCGACCTCTGCCGCACCCTCGGCGGCCAGGGCGACGAGCGTCGCCTCCGGTCGTCCGACGCCATGACCTTCCCGGTCGACATCGGCGCGGTGCTGGTCGACGGTCGCCTGCACTGGTTCGTGGCTCACCTGGTGGCGCGGCGGTCGTGGTGGCGGGGTCGGATCATCGCCGCCATGAACGCACAATGGCTCGGTCGGTGGGATCTCGGCCCTCGCGCCCATCCGGGCGACGGTCTGCTCGACATCTCCGATGCCGACCTCTCCGTCTCCGACCGGGTGAAGGCCCGCCGGCGGCTACCCACGGGCACGCACCTGCCGCATCCCGACATCGACGTGCGCCGAGTCGCGGCCTGGCAGACCGATCTGGCCCCGGCGCTCGACGTGTGGCTCGACGGCGTGTCCCTCGGGAAGGCGACGAAGCTGTCGATCCGGGTCGAGCCCGACGCGATCTCCGTGGTGGTTTGAGGCTCCGTGGTGGTGTGATCGCTCGCCGATCGGCGAGCGCAAGCGGGATCGGCGAACCACGTCCGGGTAGCCTGCCGCCATGGACCTCGACGCTGCCAAACAACGCCTGTGCGACGAGGTCGATCGACGAGCCGACCTGTTGATCGAGGCGTCCCATGCCATCCACGCCCACCCTGAGCTCGGCTACGCCGAGGAGTTCGCGCACGAGACGCTCACCGGCATCATCGCCGACGAGCAACTCGACGTGCAGCGCGGCGCCTTCGGTGTGCCGACGGCGTTCGCGGCCCGCGCCGGCACGTCGGGGCCGACGATCGCCGTGATGTGCGAGTACGACGCGCTCCCCGGCATCGGCCATGCGTGCGGGCACAACATCATCGCGGCCGCCGGGCTCGGCGCCGGGCTGGCCGCAGCGGCGCTGGCCGAAGAAGCCGGAGGATCCGTGCTCATCCTCGGCACACCGGCCGAGGAAGGCGGGGGCGGCAAGGTGCGGCTCGCCGACGCCGGGGCGCTCGAAGGCGTCGACGCCGCCATGATGGTGCACCCCGCCGGCCTCGACCTGCGGCGCATGCACGCCATCGCCGTGCAGCAGATCTGGGTGGAGTACCACGGCGAGCCTGCGCACGCGGCGGCGTTCCCGCACCGTGGCCGCAACGCTCTCGACGCCGCGGTGCTCGGCTACATGAACGTGGCCGCGCTGCGCCAGCACATCCGGCCCGAGGAGCGCATCCACGGCATCTTCACCAACGCGGGCGACAAGCCCAACATCGTGCCGGCGTTCACGTCCGCCCAGTGGTACGTGCGCGCCGCCACGCTCAGACGACTCGAGCCGCTCGCGCGAGCGGGTGTTCGCGTGCCTGCAAGCCGGTGCCGACGCGGCGGGCTGTCGCATGGAGTGGACGTGGCGCGAGCCGGTCTACGCCGACATGATCGACAACGGTCCGATGGTCGACCTCTACGCGGCCAACGCCGCGGCGCTCGGACGCGAGGTGCAGGATCCCGACGACCTCGGCGCGCCGGTGGTCGGCAGCACCGACATGGGCAACGTCAGCTACCTCGTGCCGAGCATCCACCCGATGATCGCGGTGTCGCCGCCGCACATCGGCATCCACACCCCGGAGTTCGCCGGCTACGCCGGGGGCGAGGACGGCGATCGGGCGGTGCTCGACGGCGCCAAGGCCATGGCCATGACCATCGCCGATCTGTGGCTGCGCCCGGGCGCCCTCGACCAGGCCCGGGACGCGTTCGCGGCCGCCGACGCACGCTGATCGGCGCCCTCGGCGGGGTGCGCGGGGGCCGACCCGGAATGCCCTACGCTGCCCGACCGTGACTGTCTACGTCGCCGAGGAATTCACGTCGGACGAAGCCGACATCCTCCGGCGATACTTCACCAACCTCGACGGGCCGGTGTTCGCCCTGGTCAACCTCCCTGAGGTGGTGAAGGGCGCGCTCTTCGCCCGCTACTCCCGATCGCCCAAGAGCCTGCGCCGGCTGTTCCTCGACGAGTTCGTCAACGAGCTCGACATCAGCGGCGACATCAGCATCGACGCCACCGTCGGCCTGCGGCGGGCCGAGGAGCTCTACGACCGGGTGTTCTTCGAGTACGGCGACGACTCGGTCGCCCAGCTCGGTGGCGTGCACCTCGCCTGTGAGCAGGCATCGAACCTGCTCACCAAGGTGCTCGAGTGGGGTCGGCTCATGTCCTACCTCGAGCAGTCGACCCGCTACATCGCCTACGACGCCCGCATCGGCGGTCGCTACCGCTTCTACCGGCCGCCCGAGATCCTCATGTCGTCCCTCGGCACCCGCTACGTGGGCGACATGGACCGGCTCTTCGACACCTATGCCGAGCTGGTGCCCGAGCTGCAGGAGTTCTTCCGAGAGCGATTCCCGAAACAGGACGGCGACTCCGACTTCATCTACCGCCAGGCCATCCGGGCCAAGGCGTTCGACTCGCTGCGGGGCATCCTGCCGGCGGCGTCGCTGTCGAACGTCGGCATCTACGGCACGGGCCAGGGCTACGAGATGCTCCTGCTCCGCATGCGCTCGCACCCGCTGCCCGAGGCTCGCGACTACGCCGACCTCATGCTCACCGAGCTGCGCAAGGTGATCCCGTCGTTCCTCAAGCGGGTCGACCTCGACGACCGGGGCGTGGCGTGGAGCCGCTACTTCGAGAGCAACCGCGAGCGCATGGAAGAGCTCGCGGCCGACCTGCTCCCGGCCGACACGACGGCTGAGCACGTGCCCGCCGTACAGCTCGTCGAGTTCGATCCCGACGCCGAGGTGAAGCTCGTCGCCGCCATGCTCTACCCCTACTCGCGCCTGCCGGAGCACCAGATCGAGCAACGGGTGCGCCAGATGGGCGTCGACGACCGCCTGGCGGTGATCCGGGCCTACAACGGCGACCGCACGAACCGCCGCCACAAGCCGGGCCGTGCCTTCGAGCGACCCACCTATCGCTTCGACATCCTCACCGACTACGGCGCCTTTCGCGACCTGCAACGCCACCGCATGCTCACCATCGACTGGCAGACGCTCACGCCCCGGCACGGCTACACCCGCCCCGAGGCCGTCGACCTGGCAGGGGTGGCGGATGCCTTCGATGCCTCGATGGAGCGCAGTGCCGACCTCTACGACGACCTGGCCGAGCGTTTCCCGGCCCAGGCGTCCTACGCCGTCTCGCTGGCCTACAAGGTCCGCTTCTCGATCCAGCTCAACGCTCGCGAGGCCATGCACCTCATCGAGCTGCGATCCGGGCCGCAAGGCCATCCGGCCTACCGGGTCGTGGCCCAGGAGATGCACCGGCTGCTGGCCGAGCAGGCCGGCCATCGGGCCATCGCCGAGGCCATGAGCTATGTCGATCACTCGCCCGAGCCCGAGCTCGAGCGCCTCGACGCCGAACGACGGGCCGAGGCCCGCCGGAACGAGGCCTGAAGGTCCGAGCTCGATTCGACGAAGAAATCCGCGCGAGGTGCGCGTTTCGTTGCGCGAACGCCCTATCATCCGCCCCGCGAGTGAGCCACTCCACCCGGGCGAGCACGAAGGAAACCATGGCTGACGACGACCTGATCGATGACGAAGACCTCGAGAGCCTCGATGTGGAGGAGCTCGACGAGGAGGAGCTCGGTGACGACGACGTCCTCGTCGTCGACGACGAGGACGTCGTCGAGGAAGACGAAGAGGAAGAGGCCGAGGCGGTGGCCGAGGACACCCCTCGGGCCCGCAAGAAGGTGGCCGAGGAAGAAGACGACGAAGACGAGCTCGACCCCGACGACGTCGAGGCCGATCTCGACACCATCCTCAAGGACCGCATCGCGGCCAACGAGGACGAGGAAGAGGAAGAGGAGCTCGAGGAGCAACCGGTGCGGGCCACCGGCGAGGCCGTCGACGGCGTGCAGCCGAAGAAGGCCAACGAGTTCACGTGCACCGGTTGCTTCCTACTGGTGCACCCCGGCCAGTTCGGCCCGCCCGACGCCATGGAGTGCCCGGTCGGTGAGAGCGTCTGCCCGGCGATCGACAAGCTGAAGCGGCAGTACGCCCGGGCCAAGAAGTAGGCCCGGAGCGCCCAACTGGGCCATCATCGTCGCAGTGACCGATACCGACCACACCAAGTCGCCCCTCGAGGTGGCGCTGGAGTACTGCGTGTACGCCCCGCTGGGATTCGGCCTCGAGGCCCGCTCGCTCGTGCCCCGGTTCGTCGCCCGCGGTCGCAGCCAGATCATGCTGGCCCGGGTGGTGGGCAAGTACGCCCTGCGCAAGGGCGCCGCGGCCGCAGAGATGGCCTTGGGCCCGGTGGGCACGCCCGCCGTCGGGCTGTTGCGGGTGGCCGGCCTGGTGCCCGAGCAGGCGGCGCCGACGGTTCCCGGTGCGCCGCATGCCCCCACGGCCGAGTCTGCGAACCGCAACGGCAACGGCCAGGGCTCCGAGCCCGACCTGAGCGAGCCGGCGGCGCCGGCCGAGCGAGCTGCGCCGACCCGCGTGGCCCGCTCGGAGCCACCGTTCGATCCGGACACGCTCGCCATCCCGGGCTACGACAGCCTGTCGGCATCCCAGGTGGTGCCCCGGCTCGAGGGCCTCGAGCAGGACGAGCTCGAGGCGGTGCGCCGCTACGAGGAGGCCACCCGGGGCCGCAAGACCATCCTCAGCAAGATCGCCCAGCTCCAGGCCGCCTGACCCGACGTGGAAGCCGCCCGGCCTGCCACGCCCGCCGACCTGGACACCGTGGTCGACCTGGCCCGCTCGGCCATCCTCGAGCTCGAGCCCCAGCGGGGCGGAGCGGTCTGGGTGCGACGCGAGGCCCGGCGAGAGCCCCTCGACCCCACCTTTCGACGTCTGCTCGACGATCCAGAACACGCTCTGTTCGTGGGCACCATCGACGAGGTGATCGTGGGCTACGCCGCCGTGCGGCGTGAGGAGGTCTATCCGCAGGGGGCGCTCGCGGTGATCGACGACCTCTACGTCGAAGCCGAGGCCAGGGGCGTCGGGGTGGGCGAGGCGCTCATGGACGAGCTCGTCACCTGGGCCCGATCACGATCGTGCTTCGGCATCGACGCGCTGGTGCTGCCCGGCAATCGGGCGTCGAAGAACTTCTTCGAGCGGTTCGGGCTCACCGCCCGAGCCATCGTCGTGCACCGCTCGCTCGACGATCCACCCTCATGACCGATTCGCTTGCGACCGACCGGCCCTCACCCGACCGGCCACTCGTGTGCGTCGGGGCGGTGTGCGTGCTCGATGGTGCGCTCCTGTTGATCCGGCGAGGACACGGCCCGGCCGCGGGGGAGTGGTCGGTGCCGGGCGGCCGGGTCGAGCGGGGTGAGCTGCTGGCCGAGGCCGTCGTTCGTGAGGTGCGCGAGGAGACCGGCCTCGAGGCGGTGTGCGGCCCGATGCTCGGATGGGTGGAACGCATCGACGACGACCACCACTTCGTGATCGCCGACTTCGAGGTGACCGTGCTCGACGACGCCCCGCCGGTGGCGGGCGACGACGCCGCCGAAGCCGCGTGGGTGCCGCTCGATCAGGTGGTCGAGCGGCGTCTGGTCGACGGGCTGGCCGAGTTCCTGCACGAGCACGGCGTCATCGACACGTTCACCTGAGTCGACACCCCCAGATCATGGGCAGCCCTCCGGGCGTGACGACCGGTTTGCTCAGGGCCGGATCAGCGGCCTTTCCACTCGGGCTCGCGCTTCTCGAGGAACGCCTTGGGGCCCTCCCAGAAGTCTTCGGTGCTGGCCAGGCTCATCATCGACTTGCCCGACTCGCGGAATGCCGTCTCGTCGTCGGCGTCTTTCAGCTCGATCATGAGGCGCAGCGTCTCGCGCACGGCGAGCGGCGCGTTCTTGGCGATGCGATCGGCCAGGGCGAGCGCGGTGTCGAGCGCCGCGCCCGGCTCGCAGAGCTCGTTGACCATGCCGAAGTGATAGGCCCGCTCGGCCGACAGGGGGTCGCCGGTGAGGCCCAGCTCGAGGGCGATGTTGCGGGGCAGCAGGCGGGGGAGACGGAAGAGGCCACCAGCGGCGGCCACCAGCGAGCGCTTGACCTCGGGGATGCCGAAGCTGGCCGCGCTGGAGGCGACCACCATGTCGCACGACAGCACGATCTCGGTGCCACCGGCGAGGGCGGGGCCGTCGACCGCGGCGATGATGGGCTTGGTGCGGGCGCGGGCTGCGATGCCGGCGAAGCCACCCTTCTCGGTGGCGAGCTCGCCCGCCTTGCCCTCGTTGATGGCCTTGAGGTCGGCACCGGCGCAGAACACCGTGCCCTCGCCGGTGAGGACACCGACCCAGACCTCGGGGTCGTCCTCCAGGCGGTCGATGGCCGCCTCCATGCCGCGGGCCACGTCGCCGTTGACCGCGTTCTTCTTCTCGGGGCGATTGATCTTGAGGACGGCGGTGCGTCCGCGTACTTCGTAGTCGACCATGGCGCAGCACCCTACCGGTTGGGCCCGGACGCAAGCCACGTGACGGAGTCGGCGAGATCCCACGACGCAGCGAGTCCGGTTCGGTACCCTGGTCGACCAATGGCGACGGATCCGGACGACGGGCCCGAGGGGCACCTGCGCTGCCCCTTCTGCGACGACTACGAAGTCGAGCGCCTCTACCTGGGCTCGCTGCGGCTCGACTCGTGCGAGTGTCGGTCGTGCGGTGCCCGCTGGGACGAAGAGGTCGGAAGCGGGATGTACCGCGGTCGGGCCAGCCGCTCGTCGGTCCTGTCACCTCGCGAGACCTGACCCGACCTTGGCCCGACGACGCATCGCGATCTTCGACCTCGACGGCACCCTCGTCGACTCCGACGCCGCGCTGGTGGCGCCGTTCCTCGCCCTCGGTGTGCCCGAGCACGAGATCACCTTCGGACACGTGCTCGAAGACGAGTGCGAGCGGTTGGGCATCACCATCGACGACTACGTGCGGCACTACGACCTCGAGTCGGCGCAGCCGTTCGCTGGTGTCGACGAGCTGTTGGCGCAGCTCGACCGGTGGGCGGTGTGCTCGAACAAGCTGCCCGTCGCCGGCCATCACGAGCTCACCCGGCTGGGCTGGAAGCCCGAAGTCGCGTTCTTCACCGACTCGTTCGACGGCCCGAAGCAGCTGGGCCCGGTGCTGGCCGCGCTCGGGCTCGACGCCACCGACGTGGTGTTCGTGGGCGACACCGCGCACGACCGCGTGATCGCCCAGGCCGTGGGGGCGACGTTCGCGCTGGCCGGCTGGAACCCTCGTGCCGCGGCGGCGCCGGGCGACGTGGTGCTGAGCGAGCCCGCCGCCCTGGTCGATCTGCTCGAGGGTTAGCCCGACCTACTGGGCAGGCCCCTCGGTGGCCTCCGGATCTGAGGCCACTCCCGCTGCTTCCGCGGCAGGCTGGTCGGCCGGGGAGGTCTCGTCGGGCAGCGCCGCCGTCTCGGCCGGCTCAGCAGCGGCCGTCTCGGCCGGCTCAGCAGCGGCCGTCTCGGCCGGCTCAGCACGGCGGTCGCGGGGGCCGGGCTGTCGGCCTGCACCGGTGGCGGTGGTGGGGGAGCGGGGCGTGACCGCTTGGGGCGGCGCCGCGAGATCTCGGTCGGCTCGATGCCGAACTGCTGGGCGATCTGGGGGAGACGGGCGCCAGCCTTGCGCACCGCCGCGACGAGCTCGTCGTTGGGCTGGGCCGGCACGCTCTGGGCGGTGACCTGCGTGCGCACCGGCGCGAACGCCAAGGCATCGAGCACGGTGGCGAAGCGGTCCTGTCCGGTCTCGGCGGTGAGGCTGGCCGACGTGGCGTCGGCGAGCCGCTTGGCCAGGTCGGCGGGCAGCGGAGCGCCTGCCTTCGGTGGCCGGGAGCTCAGCCGCAGGGCCCGCACCACCCGGTTGTCGCGCAGCGTCTGGTCGATCTCGGCGAGCCACTCGTTGTGCTCGGCCTCGACGCGCCGGTTGAGCGCGGCCCGGATCTGGTCGGCCAACTCGCGGGTCTCGTCGTCGCGTGCACCTTGCTCGGCGGCCACGACCACCGAGCGCAGATCGCGCAGGTCGATGTCGTCTGCGCCGGCGAGGGCCGCGTCGGCGCGGTCATGCCACTCGGCCGAGCGCAGCGAGGGGAGCAGCTGCTCGGCGATGGCGATGAGCGGTGCGGGGTTGATGGTCGGTTGCCCGGCCGCCTTGTTGGCGTCGTTCTGCTTGTCGACCGCCTGGCGCACCGCAGGGATGCCGCCGCGCAGGATCTGCTCGGCGATCGGCTTGTGCTCCTCGGGCAGTGCGCCCAGCACCTCGTTGCGATGCGTGCGCCCGGCGCGCAGACGCGGCGCCTTGGGCCGCGCTGGCGGTGCGGGACGGGTTGGTCTGGGCTTTTGCTCGCGGCGTGGCTCGCGCCGGGTGTCGGTGCCGGACCGACCAGCGCCGGCCCCACGGCCGTTGTCGCCACCGCTGCGTTCGCCGCCTCGGCGCTCACGGCGCTCACCACCCGGACGTCCCTTGCGATCACCGCGGTCGCCACGATCCCTGCGGTCGCCTCGATCCCCACGGTCGCCCCGGTCACGTCCGCCCTTGCCCACGAGCGTGGTGGTCACCAGCTGCTCGTCTCGCCGCGGCGTGCCGAGCACCTCGATGCGCTCGGGTTCTTGGCGCTGGCGGGTCTTCGGTGGGAGCACGGCGACGACGGTGATGCCGTCGACGAAGAACTCGGCGTCGGCGCGCACCACATCGCCGACCTTGACCCCCGGATAGAGCAGCGTGCCGTCGAGCTCGCCCTTCGGCTGCTTGGCTCCCGCGGCGCGCCACGTCCACGTGCCGTCGTCCTTGGAGCTGGTGAGCTCCACTTCGATCCTGCGGGGCATAGGTCAAACACGCTATCGGTGCGGGAACTCCCGGGCGAATGCCCTTGTCGGGCTGGCTAGCCTGCGCACGCTGAACGACGAGGGAGCACCTGCGTGTCCGACGAGAGCGATCGAACCGAGATCCGGCAGTTCCGCTTCGAGCCACCGGCCGGATCCACCGAGGTGTTGCTCGTGCGCCACGGCGAGTCCGCACCCGCCCGCGCCGACGGCGCGTTCGAGCTGGTCGACGGTCACGGCGACCCGCCGCTCGCCCCGCAGGGCCGCTGGCAGGCCGAGCAGCTCGGGCTGCGATTGGCGGGTGAGGGGATCGACGCGATCTACGTCACATCGCTGCGACGTACGCACGAGACCGCCGCACCGCTGGCCCGGTTGCTCGGGATCGACCCGGTGGTCGAGCGGGATCTCCGTGAGGTGTTCCTCGGCGACTGGGAAGGCGGCCTGTTCCGATTCAAGGCGGCGGAGGGAGACCCGAGCTTCATCGCCGCCATGGAGCAAGAGGACTGGGGCCACATACCCGGCGCGGAGAGCAACGAGCAGCTGGCGGCGAGGGTGCTGCCGGCGCTTGGAGCGATCGTGGAGCGCCATCGTGACCAGCGGGTCGTGGTGGTCGCCCACGGCGGCGTGATCGGCTGCATCCTGGCCCACATCACCTCGAGCCGCCCGTTCGCCTTCGCCGGCAACGACAACGGATCCATCAGCCATGTCGTGGCCATCGGCGACCGCTGGGTGCTGCGCCGGTTCAACGACACCGGCCACCTGGCCGGGGAGCTCTCCGCCGTGCCCGAGCCGCCCACCTGATCTCCGACCACACCGCCGATAATCCTCGTTACGTCAACTTGCGATTCCTGTGGCCCAAACGGGACGTCTGGGTCCCGGATTGGCCACAGGTTCGACGCGGGCGCACCGCCGTGGCTCGACGCCGGCGCCGATGAGCCCGTGGTGAGCGGCGAGCGGCGAACCGGGCCACGACTGCTCGAGCGTCCTCACGCGACACCTCGAGCGAGCCTTCCCGCTACGGCCTCGATCCTCCATTGCGTCACGTGACGTAAATCAGCCGGGGTGAAGGGAAGCCGGGAACACACCAAGAATTGGTAAAGCCTGGGCCGGAACGCTTCAGCGGACCCCTCGCGACCGCCGAGAGTGTCGAAAGCTCGAGATGGTTCGGAGGTCGCGACATGGAACGCCGTCAGGCAGTGTGGGTCTCGCTGGTCGGTGCGGGGTTGCTGGTCGCCGTGGCGGTGTTGGCTGTCGCCCTCGTCCGGATGAACGGCAGCGGACTGCCGGACGATCCGGTGGACTTCGACGCCGCTTCGGCTACAGGCGTCGACGTCCCGACCACCACGACGGCGCCCGAGCCGGTCACCGTGGTCGAGGATGTCTACGAGTTCCTCCCGAGTGCGAACCCCGCCCCACAGCCCCTCGCCGCCGGCGACGGGTCCCCTGGCACCTCTGACCCGATCCCATTCATCGCTGGATCGGCGGCGGCGTCCCCATCGGCCCCCCGCACACCTGCACCGCCGATCAGCCCCACGGTCGAGCCCGTCACGACCACGACCGCCGCGCCGGTCCCCGTCACCACCCGACCACCCGAGGTGCCGGAGGACTGGCCGGCCGGCAAACCCTTGCCACCGATCCCGCCCGGGTGTCGCGAGCCCCATCTCGAGGACAACGGTGTCTGGAACTGCCAGCACTGAGTAGCTGGTCGGCCGAGATTGCCTGCTCGCGAGATGATCGGGCGAGGTCAGGTCGATACCGGAGGTCCGAGCTCGGCCGCCGTGCGAGGCTCGATCCACACGTCGGCGAGCGGTCGTGCGTTCTCGAGCAGCCACCGCAACGCCTGGCGCACATCGTCGGCCCGATTCGACTCGGCCAGATCGCGATCGACATCCTCGATCGACGCCTGCAGGCAGTAGAGCAGGCTCTGCAGCTCCTCGAGATCGTCCCGCGGCACGATCACGTCGTCGTCACCTAGGCCGTACGACGCGGCCAGCTTGCGCGCCATGTGCGCCTGTTGCCGACAGCCCTGCCGGCAGTACACCCGCGGCCGACCACGACCAACCGAGGCAAGCGGCCGACCGCACCACCGGCACCTCGGTTTGCCCGCCTCCCACTGTCCGATCCACCGCCACCCGACCCTCGCTTTGTTTCGTCACGTGACAAAAGGTAGACGAGGGTCGGGCCGGCGGATGGGATCGTCAGCCGGTGAACCTCGGCGTGACCGCCGCCGCGCTGGCGACGCCACCCGAGCCACCGCCCGGCGCCACCGTGGTCGTGGTGGTCGGCCCTGCCACCTCGCACGGCACCGGCGCCTCGGTGAAGGTCACCTCACCGAGTGGGAACGCCCGCTCTGCCGCGCCGAGCACCGCCTGCGACGTGGCGAACGCGTCGGGCGCGCCATCGCTGAACGGTGACGCGAACGCTCCCCTGTCCGCGACGACCTCGTCGCAACCGAGCTGCCACGACAGCAGCGACGTGTAGGGCGACACCTCACCGTCGAGCCAGGGAGCCGTAGCCGGGTCCTCTCCCCCGGCGATGATCGCCTGGATGACGAGCCCGGTGGAGTTGGGGTCGCTCACGTCACCGGGGATGTAGGCGAAGCCGCCGTCGTCGTTCTGCGACGTCTCGAAGAACCCGAGCGGATCGCTGTCGGGTGTCACGCCCAACGCAGCGAGCGCCTGGGTGGCCAGCGAGCTCGAGTTGGTGTCGGGCCCCACAAACAAACCGGGATCGGGAGCCGAGCAGGCCACGGCCGTGTCGCCCCGATAGGCCTCCCATCCCCCGGCCGCGGTCGCGGGCGAGGTGCCGTCGCACTGCTGGTCGACGATCCAGTCGACCGCGGAGGCGGCCGGCGTCACGCCTGCGGAAGCGAGCCCGAGCAGGGCCACCCCTTGGCGGAACACCCCGTCGAACGTGGGCGACGCCACCCCGTAGAGACCAGGCTCGAGCGCGCCAAGCGTCGCTTCGAGTCGGGCCACCAGGTTGGTGCCGCCGAACGTCGTGGGGTCGAGGCCGGCGGCGTCAGTGAGCAGCAGGAGGTAGCCGAGCCGACCGGCGTTGTCGGCGCCATCCGTCACGACGTAGGTGTCGACGTTGTCCTCGACCCAGGCCACGATCCGATCGAAGGTGTCCTGCTCGACCCCGGCGGTGGCGAGGGCGAGCGCGGTGCCCACGGTTGCGCCCGGGGCTGGGTCGCCGTTGGAGTCCTCCACGTAGCCGTCGGCGGTCACGGTGGTGGCGAGCCACGCGGCCCCGTAGGCCGCGGCGGTCGGCGGATCGTTGGTGGGCGGGTCGGCGGACACCGGCGCCCAGGTGGCAACCGCGACCACCCCGGCGACCACGGCCGCACTCACTGCTCGTCTGACGTTCACGTTCGGTCCTCTCGTGCGCCGCAGCAACAGGCGGGCGAGAGGCAAGACGCGAAACGCCCCTGCTGATCGGCAGGGGACGCTGAGCAGAACGGCCTCAGGCTCAGCCCCGTAGGTCCACGACGGTGCTTGTTGGGAGCCTCACCACCGGGCCGGCATTCCGGCTCGCCGAGCAACGCCCCACCTGAGTGGCTCGTCGCCCGACCTACGGTTGCGGGTCAGCGCCGGACTTCGACCGGCTTCCCCGACACGGGTGTGAATCTCGGTTGTCGGCCGCGAGCCAACCACGCCCGACCACACCCGTCAACCATCCCGCCCCGGCCACCGGCCCCGCTTCGTAGACTGGCCCCAGTCGATCCTCGCCCACCGCCACCAGCGATGCGCGACGTGCCAGGAGGCCCCGGTGTCCAAGCCCATCCTCTACTCGATGCCCACCTTCGACTCCGTCGAGGACGAGCGACTTCACCGCAAGCAACGCCTGGCCGCTGGCTTCCGCCTCTTCGGCAAGTTCGGCTTCAGCGAGGGCGTGGCTGGACACATCACCGCTCGCGACCCCGAGTTGCTCGACCACTTCTGGGTCAACCCGTTCGGCATGCCGTTCCAGCACATCAGCGTGCGCGACCTCATCCTCTGCAACGAACAGGGCGACGTGGTCGAAGGCGACTACGACGTCAACCGCGCCGCCTTCGCCATCCACTCGCAGGTGCACGCAGCCCGACCCGACGTCATCGCCGCGGCCCACTCCCACTCCGTCTACGGCAAGGCGTTCTCGGCGCTCGGCCAGCTGCTCGATCCGATCACCCAAGACGTGTGCGCGTTCCACGGCGACCACGCCCTGTTCGACGACTACACGGGCGTGGTGCTCGACGTCGAGGAGGGCAAGCGCATCGCCCACGCGCTCGACGACAACAAGGCCGCCATCCTGCGCAACCACGGCCTGCTCACCGTCGGCCACTCGGTCGACGAGGCGGTGTGGTGGTTCATCACCATGGAGCGCAGCTGCCAGGCACAGCTGCTCGCCCAGGCGGCGGGCCCGCTGGTGCACATCGACCCCGACCAGGCGGTGCTCACGTCGAAGCAGGTCGGCAACCACATGGCGGGCTGGCTGAGCTTCCAACCCCTCTACGACGTCATCGTCCGCGAGCAGCCCGACCTGCTCGACTGACATGCCCGACGCCGATCTCCGCCGCCGACGCGAAGCCGCCATCACGGCGCTGCTCGACGCCGAACGTACCGGCGATCTCGAGCGGCTGGCCGAGGTGTTCCCTCACCCGCGCTACGAGCTCATCGGCAACAACCGTGTCTACGACGGGGTCGACACCTGCGCCGCGTACCTGAAGGAGCGGCGCAACGCGTTCCCCGACTACCGCGCCGAGGTCATCGCGCTCTACCACGCCGACGACGCCGTCATCGCGGAGGCGTGGGTGTCGGGCACCCACCTCGGTTCGATCGAAGGCATTGAAGGGTCCGGCAAGGGCTTCCGCTTCCGCGCGGCCGCGTTCTTCCTGTTCGACGGCGACACCCTCACCTGCTTCCGCAACTACTTCGACCACGCCACCATCGCCCGCCAGCTGGCGTGAGCACCGCCATCCGGCGCTTCGACGCCAGTGATGTTCCGGCGGCTGAGGCACTGCTCGACCGCGCGCTCGGCGGGCGCAAACAGGCCCGCCTCGGCGAGCTGGTCGATGCGCTCGATCTCCCCGGCTTCGTGACCGAGCGCGACGGCGCGCTCACCGGCCTCGCCACCTATCGGCGTATGGGCACCGCCACCGAGCTGGTAGCGATGGTGGCTGAGCCATCGGGAAACGGGTTGGGAACCCAGCTCGTCGACGCGTTGGTCGACTCGATCGCAGGCACCTCACGACTCTGGCTGGTGACCACCAACGACAACCTGCGAGCTCTGCGCTTCTATCAACGACGGGGCTTTCGCATCGTCGGCGTGGAGGTAGGTGGTGTCGATCGGGCCCGCCAGCTCAAGCCGGCCATCCCGCGCACCGGCGCGGGCGGCATCGAACTGCACGACGAGCTCATCCTCGAGCGACGCCTCTGAACCAGACGTCTGAGCGCGTGGTCAGGGCTCGACGAGCACGGCGTCGCCGGGTCGTACCTCGCCGGGCGCGAGCACCCACGCGTACACGCGACTCCGGCCAGGCGAGCGCTCGTGATGCAGCCGGCCGAAGTCGCCGTCGCTGAACCAGCCCGCGTTCTTGGCGCAGGGGACGGCGTACGAAGAGATCTCGAGCTGCGCCGAGCCGACCTGCACGATCGTGCCCGGCACCAGCTCGGCCCAGGCGAGGCCGGCCACGGTGACGTTCTCCCCCGCCGACCCGCGCTCGATCGGATGGCCCTCGGCCCGCAGCGAGTCGATCACCTCCGCACTCCAGAGGCAGACCGCCTGGAACGGTCTCCCGTGGTTGCGGCGGTCGGCCTGACGATCGCCGACGACGCCCAGCCAGCCGACCTCGGCCTGGGGCACCGCCCGCTTGGGCACGCCACCGTCGGAGACGTGCAGGCCCACGACCGTGCCCGACGACGGCAGCCGCTCCCCGAGGAGACGGCGGCGCGCCCGACCGATGAGGTGAAGCTGGTGCCGCTGCTCGTGCAGCACCGACAGGTCGACCGGCTCGCCCCCTCCAGCGCCGTTTCCGCGCCACCGGGCCTGCGGGTCCCACACGTCGTCGGGCAAACCGTCGGTGTAGAGGTCCCACAGTGCGCCCAGCGCAACGGTCGTGGTGGCGACATCGGCGGCGGTCCAGTCGCCGTCGCTGAAGCCGCATGTCCCGCATCGCTCGCTCGCCACGGTCGCAGTCTGGCGCATGTCCGACCGTCGGGCCGGCCATCCTTGACCGCCCGGTCAAGTTCGAGTCGAATGGCTTGATGGATTGGCCCCTGCAGTTCGGCATCTTCATGGCTCCGTTCCACCCCACGGGCCAGAACCCCACCCTCGCGCTGGCGCGCGACCTCGACCTGATCACGCATCTCGACCGGTTGGGCTACGACGAGGCGTGGATCGGCGAGCACCACTCCGGCGGCTACGAGCTCATCGCCTCGCCCGAGCTGTTCATCGCCACCGCCGCCGAGCGCACCCAGCACATCAAGCTCGGCACCGGTGTGGTGTCGCTCCCCTATCACCACCCGTTCATGGTCGCCCAGCGCATCGTGCAGCTCGATCACCTCACCCGCGGTCGGGTGATGCTCGGGGTCGGCCCCGGCGCACTGCCGTCCGACGCGTTCATGCTCGGCATCGACCCGGCCGTGCAGCGCGACCGCATGGAAGAGTCGCTGTCGGTCATCCTGCAACTGCTGCGCAGCGACGAGCCCGTCACCCACGAGTCCGACTGGTTCACCCTGCGCAACGCTCGGCTGCACCTCGCCCCTTTCACGCAGCCCCATCCCGAGGTCGCGGTCGCGGCCATGATCTCGCCGTCGGGCCCCCGCGCCGCGGGCAAGCACGGCTGCTCCCTGCTGTCGATCGGCGCCACTCAGCGCGCCGGCATCGACCTGCTCGGCCATCACTGGCAGGTGTGCGAGGAGCGTGCCGACGAGTTCGACCAGCGCGCCGACCGCCGCTCGTGGCGTGTGGTCAGCCAGGTCCATGTGGCCGAGACGAAGGAGCAGGCCTATCGCGACGTCGAGTACGGCCTCGACCAGTACTACGACTACTTCCGCAAGGTGGCCGCCCTGCCGATGGTGCCCGAGGGCTCACCCGACGATCTGGCCGATCAGATGAACGACAGCGGCGCCGGCGTGGTGGGCACCCCCGACGATCTCATCGCCTTCATCGAGAGCCTCGACGATCTCAGCAACGGCGGCTTCGGCACCTTCCTGATCCAGGCCCACGAGTGGGCCAACCCCGAAGCCACCCGGCGCTCCTACGAGCTCATCTCGCAGTACGTGATGCCGCACTTCCAGGGCTCGGCCCGGCGACCGGCAGAGTCGAAGGCCTACGTGGCGGCCCACCGAGCCGAGTTCATCGGCGCAGCCGGCGGCGCCATCATGTCGGCCATCCAGCAGCACGCCGAGGAGAAGGCGGCCAAGGCAGGCGGCACAGCCGAGCCGTCCGTCGACCAGATCGTCGAGCCGGCCACCGACTGACGCTCGCGCAGGGCTAGCATCGACCCCACAACCGAGGCCGATCATCGCTTGTGGGAGAGATCTCGCCACCCTGGTGGCGGGGCGCCGAAGGAGCAACCACCCCGGAATCTCTCAGGCTCCCGTACCGCAGGTGTAGGCAACGCTGGAGAGCAGTGATGGCCCTGGTCCATCGCTCGCCGAAGGGGCTCAAACTCTCAGGCACCGACGACAGCGTGGGGCACCGCTTGCCCACCCGCGCACCATCGTCGCCCTCGCCCTTCTCGAAATCGGTGCGTGAAACATCCACCACGGGTGTTTCACGCACCAATTTCCGAGGAGAAGAGCGTGGAGTCAGGAGTCCCACATGTCGAGCCAGTCCCGGTCCCTCCATGAGCTCGAAGACCGCGACGGGTTCGCCCGCAGGCACATCGGCCCCGACGACGACGAGCGGGCCACCATGCTCGCCACCCTCGGGCTGGCGTCGCTCGACGAGCTGATCGACCAGGTGGTGCCGGCTTCGATCCGGTGGGACAAGCCGCTCGAGCTGGCGCCCCCGCTCACCGAGACCGAGACGATCGAACGGCTGCGAGGGCTGGCCGCGCGCAACACGGTGGCGACGTCGCTCATCGGCATGGGCTATGCCGACACCATCACGCCGCCGGTGATCGCCCGCAACGTGCTCGAGAACCCGGCGTGGTACACGGCCTACACGCCCTACCAACCCGAGATCTCCCAGGGTCGGCTCGAAGCGCTCCTCAACTTCCAGACCATGGTCACGGACCTCACCGGCATGGAGCTGTCGAACGCATCGCTGCTCGACGAGGGCACCGCCGCGGCGGAGGCCATGGCCATGTGCCATCGCCTCAACGACAAAGCCGGCCCGACGTTCTTCGTCGACCACGACTGCCATCCGCAGACCATCGCCGTGGTGACCACGCGGGCCGAGGCGTTGGGCCTCGAGGTGCACGTCGGCGACGCCTGGGCCGGTCCGCTCCCCACCGGCGTCTTCGGCGTGCTGCTGCAATACCCGGGCTCGAGTGGTGTGGTGCGCGACCACGCCCCGGTCATCGACGCCGCCCACGAGTCGGGCGCACTCGTGGCGGTCGCCGCCGATCTGCTCTCCCTGGTGCTGCTGCGCCCGCCGGGCGAGGTCGGGGCCGACATGGTGGTCGGCTCGACGCAGCGGTTCGGCGTGCCGCTCGGCTTCGGCGGCCCGCATGCGGGATTCATGGCCGTGCGCGATGCGGCCAAGCGCACGCTGCCCGGCCGCCTGGTGGGCGTATCGGTCGACTCGAAGGGGCGGCCCGCCTATCGCCTGGCCCTCCAGACCCGCGAGCAGCACATCCGCCGTGAGAAGGCCACCAGCAACATCTGCACCGCGCAGGTGCTGCTGGCGGTGATGGCCGGGCTCTACGCGGCCTATCACGGCCCCGATGGTCTGCGCCGTATCGCCCTGCGGGTCAACCGGCTCGCCGAGGTGTTCGCCGAAGGGCTGCGCGCCGCCGGCATCGACGTCGTGCACGACCACTTCTTCGACACGGTGGTCGTGCGCGTGGGCGATGGCGCGGCCGCGGACGAGGTGGTGGCGCGAGCGCAGGCGCTCGGGCTCAACCTGCGCACCTTCGGGCTACCGGTAGGACAGGTCGGCATCAGCCTCGACGAGACCACCACCCGAGCCACCGTCGAGACGATCTGGCAGGCCTTCGCCGTTGACCAGTCGGTCGACGACCTCGACCGCACGAGCACCACCACCGGCGCGCCAGCCATCCCCGACGCACTGCGGCGGCAGTCGGCGTTCCTCACCCATCCGGTGTTCAACACCCATCACTCCGAGACCGAGATGCTGCGCTACCTGCGCCGACTCGCCGACCGCGACATCGCCCTCGACCGGGCCATGATCCCGCTCGGGTCGTGCACGATGAAGCTCAACGCCACCACCGAGATGCTGCCCGTGACGTGGCCCGAGTTCGCGTCGATCCATCCGTTCGCACCAGCGGAGCACACCGAGGGCTACCGAGAGCTGATCGCCGAGCTCGAGCGCATGCTCGTCGAGGTCACCGGCTACGACTCGGTGTCGCTGCAGCCCAACGCCGGCTCACAGGGCGAGTTCGCCGGCCTGCTCGCGATCCGCGCCTATCACCGCAGCCGCGGCGAGGGCGGACGCGACGTGTGCCTCATCCCGGCATCGGCACACGGCACCAACGCGGCGAGCGCCTCCATGGCCGGCCTGCGCGTGGTGGTGGTGCGCTGCGACGACGACGGCAACGTCGACGTCGACGACCTGCGGGCCAAGGCGGCCGAGCATGCCGCCGAGCTGTCGTGCCTCATGGTGACCTATCCGTCGACCCACGGCGTGTTCGAGGCGGCCATCGGCGAGGTGTGCGACGTGGTGCACGAGCACGGCGGGCAGGTCTACCTCGACGGCGCCAACCTCAACGCCCTTGTCGGTGTGGCCAAGCCCGGCCAGTTCGGCGCCGACGTCTCGCACCTCAACCTGCACAAGACGTTCTGCATCCCCCACGGCGGCGGTGGCCCGGGCGTGGGTCCGGTGGCGGTCAAGGCCCATCTGGCGCCGTTCCTCCCCAACCACCCCGTGGTCGCCGACGCCGGCCCGACCACGGGCGTGGGCCCGATCGCCGCGGCACCCTGGGGATCGGCCGGCATCCTGCCGATCTCGTGGGCCTACGTCACCATGATGGGCGCCCAGGGTCTGCTGGCCGCCACCCAGCACGCCATCCTGGCCGCCAACTACATCGCCCGACGGCTGGCACCGCACTACCCGATCCTCTACACCGGCCAGAACGACACCGTCGCGCACGAGTGCATCCTCGACATCCGCCCCATCACCAAGGACACCGGCGTGTCGGTCGACGACATCGCCAAGCGCCTCATCGACTACGGGTTCCACGCTCCGACCATGTCGTTTCCCGTCGCCGGCACCCTCATGGTCGAGCCCACCGAGTCAGAGAGCCTGGCCGAGATCAACCGCTTCTGCGACGCCATGATCGCCATCAAGGGCGAGATCGATCGGGTGGCGGCGGGCGACTGGCCGGCCGACGACAACCCGCTGCACGACGCTCCACATCCGGCCGACGACGTCACCGCCGATCAGTGGGATCACGCCTATGGTCGAGAGCTGGCCGCCTATCCGGTGGCCGAGCTGCGCACCGCCAAGTACTGGCCGCCGGTGAGCCGCATCGACGGCGCCTTCGGCGACCGCAACGTGGTGTGCTCGTGCCCGCCGCTCGAGGCCTATCAGGACTGACGCCCACCCGCACTCACGTAGGCACCGCTCAGCGCGACACGAACGGGGTCGGCACCACTCGAGCCGGCAGCTCGCTGCCCCGGGCGTCGATCACCACCTCGGCTCCTTCGTCGACATCGGGCGGCAGGAAGGCCAGCGCGATGCCGTGTTCGAGCTCGGGCGAGAAGTTGCCGCTGGTGACCAGCCCGATCGCTTCGCCGTCGCGCAGCACCGGCTGGTCGGCTCGCGGCGGGCGACGACCCTCGGTGGCCAGACCCCGCAACAGTCGGCTGGGGCCCTGCTCCTTCTCGGCCAGCAAGGCAGCCCGGCCCTGGAACTGAGGCTTGTCCCACCCGACCACCCAGCCGAGCCCGGCCTGCAGCGGCGTGATGCCGGCGCCGAGCTCGTGACCGTGCAGCGGCAGGCCCGCCTCGAGGCGCAGCGTGTCGCGGGCGCCCAACCCAGCCGGGAGGATGCCGGCTTGCAGTAGCGCGATCCAGAAGCCGGTGGCCTCGTCGGTTGGCACGGCGATCTCGACGCCGTCCTCGCCCGTGTAGCCGGTGCCGGCCACCACCAGCTCGACGCCGCGCCAATCGACCACGGCCACCCGGAAGCGACCGACCTCGGCGGCGTTGGGGCTGACGGTGGCGAGGTGGCGCCTCGCGTCGGGGCCCTGCACGGCGATCACGGCCCGTTCGTCGGTGACGTCGCGCACGTTGCCCGCACCCTGCAACGCACCGACGACCCGGTCGGTGTTCGACGCGTTGGGCATCACGTCGAAACGCTCGTCGTCGACCCACCAGATGATGATGTCGTCGAGCACCGACGCGTCGTCGGCATCGAGCAGATGGGTGTACTGCGCCTTGCCGGGCGCCACCTTGCGCAGGTCGTTGGTGAGCGTGGCCTGGAGGGCCACGTGAGCCTCGGGTCCCTCGACCCGCACGGTGCCGAGATGGCTGACGTCGAACGCCACCGCACCGTGCCGGCACGCCCGATGCTCGGCAATGGTGCCGTCGGGGTACTGCAGGGGCATCTCCCAACCACCGAAGGGCACCATCTTGGCGTGCAGGGCGCGGTGGGCGTCGTCGAGCGGCGATCGGCGATCGGTCATCGGCCGGACACTAGTGGCGACCGACGGGCGGCCGATCCGGCCGATGAGTGGGCCCCACTCGCCATTCTCACTGTCAGTCGGCGTCCTCGGGGGGAGGAGCCAACGGGCCGAGGGCGGTGAGGCGTTCGACGTGGCTGGCCGCCACCTCCACATCGGCTCGGTCGGCGCCCCACCCCGTGAGCAGGTCTCCGGTGAGGGCGCGGCCGTGGTGTTGGGCCCGGAACCGATAGCGGTCGACCCCGGCGAGGGCGTCGAGCAGCAACACCCCGTCGAGTCCGGCCAGCCAGCGGATGGCCCGGTCGAGCGAGTCGGCCTGCTCGAGGGCCTCGACCGCCACCGCCTGGTCGAGCAGGGCGCAGGGCTCCTCGCAGAGCCGCTGGACCACCGGCAGGGTCTGGCGCTGGTCGTCGGGGGTCAGGCCGGGCGGACGTTCGGTGAGCAGCGAGCGCTGCAGGGCGAACTCGTCGGCCAGCACCACCGACGCGGCGCAGAAGAAGCCACCGAAGGCCTGCAGCCGCACGAGCGATTCGAGCACCGGGTCGAGACCCTCCGAATCGAGGAAGGCCTGCCAGGTCGCAGCAGCTGTGCGGTAGGACGCCAGCAGGGTCTCGACCGCCTCGGCCTGCAGAGCAGCGAGCAGCGCGGCCTTGCCCGGGAAGTAGCCGTAGATCGTGCCCACCGCGCAGTCGAGTTGATCGGCCACCCCCTGCATGGTGAGCCCACCGAGGCCCTCCCGGTCGATCACCTCGCTGGCCGCCACGAGGAACCGGCGGCGCTTCTTGTCGCGGGCCCGCTCTCGCCGGTCATCCGGCACCAGCTTCAGTTGAACCACGTTCAGAGTATGAACCACGTTCAGTTCAGGGGCGCGGATGGTCCCGTTCCCACCCGGCCTGGGCGTCAGGAGGCGACGGAGGGTGGGTCGAGCAGGCCGAGGGCCAGGAGGCTGTCGCCCGGCTCCCCCGCCGCCGTGCCCCACGAGTCGTCCGGCATCTGATCGGGCGACTCGAGCCCGTACTTCACGAGCAGGTTCACGTAGTCGCGCTGGTAGAGCACCTTGATGTTGGTGCCCGGGTAGCGCTCCTGGAGCTTGCGCGCCTTGCGGTTCTTCTTGGTCACCAACTTCTGCTTGAGCGTGGTGATCTCGATGTAGAGGTCGTAGGCGGGCAGGTAGAAGTCGGGGCTGAACGCCTCGAGAGGGTTGCCCTGCCGATCGCGCTCGAGCACGAAGGTGCGCGGCTCGTACTGCCAGGCGATGCCGTAGAAGTCGAGCAGCTTGGCGAACTGGCGCTCGGAGTTGTGAGCGAAGTCGACGCCAACGTGTGGGAGCGGGTCGACGGCCAGGTCAGTCTCCGCTGGCCAGCCGGGTGACCGACGCCTCACCGGCCACCATCGGGCGCAGCTCGACGATCTTGGCGTCGACCTCGTCCTTCACTCCGCCGAGCGGCAGGATGTTGAGCACGCCTTGGCCTTGCTTGACCAGGTCGATGAGCTCTCCGTCGTTCTGGATGAGCACCGACCGGCTGCCCTGGATGACGAGGTTGGCCTTGGTGACGTCCTCGCCGAGCTGATCGCGAAGGTAGGTGAAGATGTCGCGGACGCTCTCGAGCTTGATGCCGGCATCGAGCAGGGTCTTGATGACCTTCAGCTCGAGCAGATCGCGATAGCTGTACTTGCGCCGGCTGCCGCTGCCCTTGGCGTCCTCGAGCGACGGGCGCACCAGATCGGTACGCGCCCAGTAGTCGAGCTGGCGATAGGTGATGCCCACGATCTCGGCGGCCTTGGCCCCGCTGAACCCCTGTTGTGCGCTTGCGCTGACCATGTGGTGGTTGCCCCCGACGTCGGTGGCGCTCGGCGCCAGTGCCCGGTTGTTCGATCCTTGGTCACCCTCCACTCGACCGTCGGGTGTGCTCGACGTGCGGTGGACGCTCACCCGACCCCGACCTCACATCGAGGGAATTACGGGCGTGTGAGTGGGATCAGCGTACGCACGCGGGCCCGGGCAGTCAACGATCATGGGCCACATCAGCAACATCTCCCCCAAGGCGAGGGTCGCAGACAGGCGCTCGATCTGGGGTCGACCCCACCTCGATGTCACGTCGAGGTGACCTCGGAACCTCAGGCTCACGTCGAGGTCGAGACTGCAAAGGTGCAGGTCAGGAGGCGAAATCGTCCGGGTTCACCGAGTCGATGAACTCGCGGAACTTCTCGACCACCTCTTCGCTCTCCTCGGCCGACTCCTCGACCAGCCCGGCTTCGTCGAGCACGCTCTCCTCGGCGAAGATCGCACAGCCCGCCCGCAATGCCAGGGCGAGGGCATCGGATGGGCGACTCGACACCCGGTGGGTGGCGTCGGCGAGCTTCACCTCGATCTCGGCGTAGAAGGTGCCGTCGGACAGGTCGGTCACCACCACCTTCTCGACCGACGCCCCGACCTCGTCGAGCAGGTCCTTCATCAGGTCGTGGGTCATCGGCCGGGGCGTGACCACTCCGTCGATGGCGAACGCGATGGCGGTCGCTTCGGGCTGGCCGATGAAGATCGGCAGCAGCCGGTGATCGTCGCTCATCTCTCGCAACAGCACGACGGGCGTGTTGCCAGGGAGCTCGATGCGCACGGCGACGAGTTCCATCTCCACCATCGCGAGCACCCTACCGTGACCACCTCAGGGTGTGCGTCGCCTACCCGTTGCCTACCGGTCGCCCGCCCGGTGGCCGTAGAGGGCGGGCACGTAGACATCGGGATCGGCGGCCAGCGCCTGGGGATCGCCCGCCACCAGCAGGTCGAGGTTGCGGTAGCGGCCGGCGAAGTCGAGCCCGTAGCCGAGCACGAACACGTCGGGCACCTCGAAGCCCACATGACGCAGCGGCGTGGGCAGGATCCGGCGGACCCGCTTGTCGAGCAGCGTGCACACCTCGAGAGAGGCAGGCTGGCGTCGTCCCAGCTCGCCCAGCAGGTAGCCGAGGGTCAGGCCGGTATCGACGATGTCCTCCACCAGCAGCACCGGACGCCCGGCGATGTCGAGGTCGAGGTCCTTGACCATGCGCACCCGTCCGGAGTCGGGCGCGTACGAGGAGATGGCGAGGAAGTCGATGGCGGGCCGGATGGTGAGCCGGCGCACCAAGTCGGCCAGGAAAAGCACACTGCCCTTGAGCACCGCCACCAGCACCAGGTCGTCGCCGTGCTCCGCGGAGATGTCGCGGGCCAGACGGGCCACCGCGTCGACCAAGCCGGCCTGATCGACCAACACCTCGGGGACTGCCGGCTCGGACGCCACCGGAGTCGGGCCCTCAACCCTGGTTGAGGTACTCCCGCAGCACCTGGCGCAGCATGGCCCCGCGCAGCTGGTCGCCGAGGCCGGCGAGCTCCTGCAGGACATCGAGGGCCTGGCTGCGAGCGGCCGGGTTGCGCTGCTTGAGCAGCGGCATGATGAGCTGCTCGAACACGCCACCCTCGCGCTCGGCGGCCACCTTGTACATGCGGAGGTGCCGGGGCTCGACGCCGTGGCGCAGGAACGCGGCCGCCAGACGGGCCACCACCAGGGCGTCCTCGTCGTAGTAGCTGGTGCTGCCGAGCTCGCGGCTCGTGATGAGACCGAAACGCTCGAGCTCACCGACCGCACGGGCGGTGAGGCCGGTCGCCGCCACCAGCTCGTCGACCGACAGGCTCACCGAGGTCTCTCCGGGGTCGAGCAGCGAGTTGGCCTGACGGGCGCGGCTGCTCCTCTTTCGGGTGGCGCCCTCGCTCGGCTTCGCCTCGCTCGGCACGGCGGCGGCGGCCGGGCTCGCCTTGGCGGTGGCCTTGCCTGCCGACTTGCTGGGTGCCGGCTCGGCGACGGGCGCAGCGGTGTTGCCGTCGTCGCTCGTGTCGGCCCCGGTGGCCGCCGCGCTCGGTGCGAGGTCGTCGTCGAACAAGGCGGGCGCGACCTGAGTCGGATCGTCGAGCTCGCCGGAGGCCAGCCGGTCCTTGATGACCTTGAGCGGGAGGAAGTTCTCCTTCTGCTGGCGCAGGATCCAGCGCAGTCGCTCGATGTCGGGCTCGTAGAACTTGCGATAGCCCGAGGGTGTGCGCTCGGGATCGAGCAGCCCCTGGCTCTCGAGGAAGCGGATCTTCGAGATGGTGATGTCGGGGAACTCGTCTTGGAGGAGGCTGAGCACCTCACCGATCGAGAGATGGCTGCGATCGTTCACCGTGCTCACTCTGCGGGCCCCGCTCCGAGGAAGAACACCAGCTTGAACTTGCCGATCTGCAGCTCGTCGCCGTTGTCGAGGGCCCGCTCTTCGATGCGCTCGCGGTTGACGTAGGTGCCGTTGAGCGAACCCGCGTCGCGAGCGAGGTAGCCGTCGGCCGACCGCACGATCTCGGCATGGCGCCGCGACACCGTGATGTCGTCGAGGAAGATGTCGCTGTCGGGGTGCCGTCCGGCCGTGGTGACCGGGGCGTCGAGGGCGAAGCGCGAGCCGGCGGCCGGGCCCCGCTTCACAACCAGTACGCCCATGTCGTCGGGCACCTCGCCGATCTCGACCGCCATCTCGTCGTCGACCGGGTCGGACGGCAGGGTGGGATGGAAGGTGATGGTGGTGTGCTCAGGATCTTGCGTCTCGAGGACCGCGCCGCACGACGAGCAGAAGTTCGACCCGAGCGGATTGCGGTGCCCGCAGTTGTTGCAGAAGATCTCGGCCACGTCGCCGTCCTCAGCCCTCGATGAGCGATTGATAGGCCTCGGCGGCCAGGAGCGCCTCGACCTGGGCGGGGTCGTCGGGGCGGATCACACAGATCCAGCCTTCACCATAGGGATCGCTGTTGAGCTGCTCGGGTGCGTCGCCCAGCTCGCCGTTGACCTCGACCACCGTGCCCGACACCGGCGCGTAGATGTCGCTCACCGATTTGGTCGACTCGACCTCGCTGATCTTGTCGCCCGCGGTCACCGTGGCCCCGACCTCGGGCACCTCGACGTAGACCACGTCGCCCAGCGCGTCCTGCGCGTAATCGGTGATGCCGACCCGCGCCATGCCGCCTTCGGCACGAACCCACTCGTGGTCCGTCGAGTAGCGCAGGTCGTCGGGGAACTCCATGGCCCCGCACGCTACCCGATCAGGCCAACCCTCAACATCTGCGAGAGGGTTCGCCCGCCGTCAGCCTCCTGCGGCGTGCCCCCGCCGTCGTCTCTGCCGGCGTGCCCCCCGCCGTCAGTCCCTTCTCTGCCGGCGTGCCTCCCGCCGTCAGCGGACCATCTGGCGGATGCGGCGGCTGTACTCCTCCGCCAGCCGGCGGGCCTCGGCGTCGCTCGAGCCCTCCGCCCACACATGGGTCACCGGATCCTCGGGGTCGGGTAGCGCCAGCGCCCAGCCGCCGTCGTGCATCACCTTCACCCCGTCGACGAGCAGCACCTCGCGATCCTTGCTCTGCTCCATCAACGAGCGCATGACGGTGCCCTTCTGGTCCCACGGCGTCACCACGGTCTCGTGCACCACGTGCACGCGTGGCAGGTCGGCGACCACCGCGGACAGCTGCACCTGCTGGTGGGCGAGCAGGTCGAGCACCTTCACGAAGGTGGCCGACGCGTCGAAGCCAGGCAGGAACCCGGGCAGGATGAAGTTGCCGTGCTCGTTGCCGGCGAAGCCCACGCCGGGCTCGGTGGAGGCATCCATCAGCGCGGAGGTCGACAGCTTCGTCCAGCGCACCGCCGCGCCGCCCTCGGCGACGATCTGCTCGGCCTGCGTGGTGACCGACACCGGCAGCGCCACCCGGTCGCCGTGGAGCTTGCCCCGCAACAGGCGCAGGATCGACAGCAGCGCCTCCTCGTCGGTGAGGACGTGGCCGCTGTCGTCGATGAGAATGAGGCGCTCACCGTCGGGGTCGATCACTCCACCCAGCTGCGACCCGGAGGTACGCACCAGGTTGCCGACTGCCTCTGCATGGCCGTGCAGGTTGTCCCTGAGCACGCCCGCGGTCGACACGAACGGGTTCACGGCCAGCACGTCGAGCCCGAGCTTGGCGAGCACGTTGGGCATGGCGAACGAGGTCGACCCGTAGGCGTAGTCGATGACCACCTTGAAGTTGCGGGATCGGATGGTGTCGATGTCGACGGTCGACTCGAGGGCGGTGGCGTAGTGCTCGAGCGCCCTCGGCGCGAACCCGATGTCGCCGATCTCGCCCGGGAACACCCGGCGGAAGTCCTCCCGATTGAACAGCCGCTCGATCTTGCGTTGGGTGTCTTCGGTGATGTCGAGCCCGTCGGAGTCGAAGAACCGGATGATGACCGACTGGAAGTCGTCGTTCTTCAGCCGGATCGTGAAACCGCCCACATCGGAGGGGCGCCGGATGATGAAGCGCCCGACGGGGATCGATGCCACCTCGAGGTCTTCCACCGACACACCCACCGCGTTGAGACCGGCCATCATCGAGCGCTTGAGCATGCGCGCCGACCGGCTCGAGTCGCGCGAGGTGATGACCCGCTGGCCCTTCTTGAGGGTGCTGCCGTAGGCCATGGCCACCCGGGTGGCGAACTCGGGAGTGATGTCGACGTTGGAGAGCCCGGAGATGCCGCCCTTGCCGAACAGGCTGCGCGCCCCTCTCGACTCCCACACGATCGAGCTGTTGACGACCGCGCCGGCTTCGATGGTCTTGAAGGGATAAACCTTCACGCCCGAGGCCAGCAACGCGTCGTCGCCGACGAAGCACTCGTCGCCGAGCACCACGCCTTCCTCGGTGCGCACACCGTTGCGGATGTCGCACGAGCGGCCGACGACGGTTCCTCGCAGGCGCACGCTCTCGCCGAGGTAGGCGTTGTCGTGCACCACCGATCGCTCGAGCGAAGCCTCGCTGCGCATGCGCACGTTGGTGCCGAGCACGCTGTACTGCCCGAGCGCGGCGCCGGCCTCGAGGCGGCAGTTCTCCCCCACCACGGCCGGTCCGGTGATCTTGGCGTCGGGGTGCACGTCGGCGCCCTCGCCGATCCACACGCCGGGGGTCATCTCGAATCCGGGAACGTCGACCTTCACCTTGCCGTCGAGGATGTCCTTGTGGGCGCTCACGTAGGCCTCGAGGGTGCCCACGTCCTCCCAGTAGCCCTCGATGACCGCCCCGTAGAGGGGCCGCTTCTCCTCGAGCAGCTTGGGGAACACTTCGCCCGAGAAGTCGACGGATCGATCGGGCTCGATGTAGTCGAAGATCTCGGGTTCGAGCACGAAGATGCCGGTGTTGATGGTGTCGCTGAACACCTGGCCCCAGGTGGGCTTCTCGAGGAAGCGCTCGATGGAGCCGTCGTCCTCGGTGATCACGATGCCGAACTCGAGGGGGTTCTCGACGTGCGCCAGCCCGATGGTGGCCAGCGCCTTCTTCTCCTCGTGGAAGCGCACGATCGCGCCGAGGTCGATGTCGGTGAGCACGTCGCCCGAGATGACGAGGAATCGCTCGTCGAGGAACTCCATGGCGTTGCGCACCGAGCCGGCGGTGCCGAGCGGGGTCTCCTCGGTGGCGTAGACGATGTCGACACCGAACTCGCTGCCATCGCCGAAGTAGTTGCGGATCGAGTTGGCGAGGAACGCCACCGTGACGACGATCTCGTTGATGCCGTGCTCGTCGAGCAACCGGATGACGTGTTCCATCATCGGCCGGTTCACGAGCGGGAGCATCGGCTTGGGTGCGTTGGAGGTGAGGGGGCGCAGCCGCGTGCCCTCACCTCCGGCCATGATCACTGCCTTCATCGTCCCTGCAACCTACCCGTTCGCTCCGCCGGCCGACACCGCACGCTCGGCTCGACCCTCGCGCAGCGCCCGCCGGGCCAGCGGCACGTAGAGACCCGCTGCGTAGAGCGAGAACATCAGTCCGGGGATGGCGGCCAGCCACGCCAGCACCTCGAGCAGCGGGGCGAACTCGGCATCGCTCGAGCCGGCGAGGAAGAGGGGGAACGCCACCATCAGCCCGAAGGTGCCCGCCTTGCCGAACCAGGTGACATCGATGCGCTTGGCCCCCAGGAGGGCGAGCAGCACCGCCGTGCCTCCCACCAACGCCTCGCGGACCAGCACCACGATCGAGAACCAGCGGGGCGCGCCGTCGACCACGAGGATGCCCCCGATGCCGACGAAGAAGAGCAGGCGGTCGGCGACCGGGTCGAGGATGCGTCCGAGGTCAGACGCCTGGTCGAAGCGTCGGGCGATGTAGCCGTCGACGAAGTCGGTGGCCCCGAGCACGGCGAGCAGGCCGGCTGCGGCCAGCCGGTCGTCGATCCCGAGGAGCAGCCACAGATAGACGGGCAGGCAGAGCAGCCGCACGAGCGTGACGGCATTGGGGACGGTGGCGATGCGATCGGCGCGGGCGCCCGTGTGGTCGCTCGGCGGATCGGGTTCGGACGAGGGCCCCGATTCCTCGTCGCCGAACGCTGGGTCGGGCGTCGCCACGTCGGCCAGCCTACGATCCTCGGCGACGCGCTCGTTCCATCTCCCCCGAGGTCCGACCCACGATGGCCACCATCTTCACCCGCATCATCAACGGGGAACTGCCCGGTCGGTTCGTCTGGCGAGACGAGCAGGCGGTGGCCTTCCTGTCGATCAACCCGCTGCAACCGGGCCACACCCTGGTGGTGCCGATCGTCGAGGTCGACCACTGGATCGACCTCGACGACGAGCTGGTCGGTCACCTCATGCAGGTGTCGCGACGCGTCGCCGCCGCCCAGCAGGCGGTCTTCGAGCCCGTGCGAGTGGGGCTCATGATCGCCGGGCTCGAGGTGCCGCACACCCATCTGCACGTGGTGCCGATCCGGGGCGTGCACGATCTCGACTTCTCCAACGCAGCTGCCGATCCCGACCCGGCCGAGCTCGATCGGGCCGCTGAGCTCCTGCGCGAGGCGCTCGGCACCACCGACCTCGCCTGATCAGCCGTCGGTCTGCCCCCCGTCGTCCGGGGGCCGGGCGAACACGACGATGCCTTCCCGATCGAGCACCACGGAGTAGCCCAGGGTCTCCATGCCCAGTCGGAAGACCCGTCGGTCGATGTCGTCCCACGCGGCGGTCTCCTGCTCGTCGAGCACCACGACGTCGACGCCGCTCGCCGCCCCCGCCACATCGGGTCGGTCGCCGAGCTCGAGCGGATAGAGGTCCTGCCGCTCGGCGAGCACCTGGAGCATCGACTCGGAGGCTCGCACCGACGCTCCATCGGCGATGAGATCGCGGGCCTCGAGCCTGGCGGCATCGACGTCGTCCTGACTCCCCCAGTCCCAGGGCTCTCGATAGGGCGAGCTGGCGGCATCCCGCACGAAGAACACCGTGCCGGCCAGCAGCAGCGCACCGAGCAGCCGGCGATCGACCGTGATCTTCTCCACGCCCAGCCGCCCGATGCGACTGAGCGCCATGGCCGTGGCGAGGAACACGAACGCGGTGATGGCGACCGTCTGCTGACCGAACACCGCCTCCTCAGGGACGTCGGCCACCAGATAGAGCAGCTGCAACGGCAACACCGGCAGGAGGTAGCGCGGGGCGAGCACTGGCAGGAACACCACGGGCGCGAAGAGGGTGACGAACAGGCTGAAGTTCTGCTCGCTGAACAACCGGCTGAGGACGTCGACGGGATGGCTCACCATGCCCCAGGCGACGCCCGCAGGTGAGCTGCCGAACGCGTCGAACGCCTCGAGGTGCGGGAAGCTGCCATCGCCGAAGTGCGGCTGGACGAACAGAGCAGCGACGAGGGTCCACCCGAGACCGGCGACGATGGTGGCCAGGCCCGCCCGGCGACGACCTTCGACGATCAGGAGACCGCCGATGCCGGCGATGGCCAGACCGAAGTCGGCTCGCGACGCCATGACCACCACCGCGCAGAGGGCGAACCAACGCCAGCGCCCGTTGAGCGCGAAGTAGGACGCCGCCAAGAGGCCTGGCACCCCGATGACCTCCGGGTGGAACCCGTCGAGGTTGAGGTTGTGCATCACCGGATAGAGCGCGTAGACGAACACGAGCGTGCCCGCCGCGCCGACGTGCAGGTTGGCCAGCCGGCGTGCGATCCGCCACAACGGCACCACGGCCACCGCCAGGATGGCCGACTGCAGCACCAGCAGCCCCGGGATGATCGGCAGCACGAAGGTGACACCCACCATCGGGTAGAACGCGAACGCGGCCTGCTGGGCGAGCAGGTGCACGCCGTCGGTGACCGTGAGCACGGGCGAGTTGCCCTCTCGGATGTTCCAGGCCGCCTGCGTGTAGGCGGTCAGGTCCACCGTGCCTTCCAAGGAACGGGCCGTGGCGAGCGACAGCGCCGCCAGCCACACGAACAGGCCTGCGGCGATGAGCCAGGGCAGCACGCGGTCGACCCACTCGCTGTCGAGGCGGGCCTGCCAGCGGAGCACGACGTTGTCGACGCGCCGCCGGAGAGTCGCGGTCAAAGGAGCGTGCCTTGGGGACCGGCGGGGTCGACCTCGTCGACCAGGTGACTGCCCCGGTTGCGCACGCTGTTGACGTCGGTGCTCACCGGGTGCAGGGCGATCAGCGACGCCGGCGCGGGCACCAG